>NZ_JBKHVF010000001.1:0-4172439 GCF_051447875.1 Roseovarius sp. MS2 | reverse complement strand
CTCGTCAATCGCCAGAACCTGCGCGGCCTGGTCGCGCTCAACAACGAGGACTGACATGTCGTTCATCCAACGACTGGCAAAAGCGCTTGACTTCCCGAGGACGCGGACGAAGAGGCGGTTCTCGCCAAGATCACGTCAATGTCCACAGCGGCCGCGCAGAGCGCAACCATCGGCAAGATCGGCGTGGCGCTTGGCCTGCCCGAGGGGGCCGACGCCAATGCGGTGCTCAATGCCGCGCGCGAGCGTGCCACCACCGGTCAGGACGGCGATCTGATCACCGCCTTGCAGGCTGATTTGACCAAGGTCACGAGCGAACTCACGACGCTCAAGACTGACCGGCAGCGCGAGCGCGCGCAGGGTGTGGTCGATGCGGCCATGGCCGAGCGCCGCGCGGGCATCAATGCGACGTCGCGCGAGCGGATCGTGTCGATGCACATGAGCGATCCCGAGGGCACCGAGGCGTTTATCGCCGGGCTGCCCAAGCTGGAGGCCTCCGGCATGCATGTCGTGCCGCCTGCCTCAAAGGACGGCTCCGTGGCCCTCAACGCCGAACAGGCGCAGGTCGCGGCGCAGCTGGGCATTGCGCCCGAGGAATTCGCCAAGGCGCTTGCCGCTGAGCAGAAGGAGCTGACCCAATGACCGCACTGACCGCAGACCGCAACACCCCCCAGTCGATGGGTCCCCGCCGCGTGGGGCTGGTCGCCGCCGCGACCACGATCTTTGCCGGGGCGATGCTGATGCGCAACGCCACAGGCTTCCTCGTGGAAGGCCAGACCGCGACCGGCCTGATCGGCGTGGGCCGCGCGCAGGAATATGTCGACAACGCGGCCGGGGCGAATGGCGACATCCGGGTCGAGTTCGAGCCGGGCATCTTCCGGTACGAGAATTCGGCCGCCGCAGATGAAATCACCGAGGCCGACCTGGGCAAGGTGTGTTTCGCGGTCGATGACCAGACCGTCGCCAAGACGAGCGCCACAAACACCCGCTCCCCGCCGGGGTGGTGGATCACGTCGATGAGCTCGGCGTCTGGGTTCGTTTCGACGAAGCCCTCACCCGCGCCGCTGCAGCCTGACAGGAGACACTGAGATGATTATCAACACCGCCACGCTGAATGCGCTGCGCACCGGGTTCCGGCGCGAGTTCATGGGCGCTCTCGAGCAGGCCCCGACCCAACGGGAGCGCATCGCCACCACCGTGCCCTCGACCACACGCTCCAATACCTACGGCTGGCTGGGCAAGCTTCCCAACATGCGCGAATGGATGGGCGACCGCGTCGTGCATGGTCTCGCCGAGCACAACTACACCATCGTCAACAAGGATTACGAACTGACGGTCGGGGTCGACCGCAACGACATTCTTGACGACAATCTCGGCGTCTACGCGCCCATCATGCAGGAATTTGGCGACAGCGTTGCCGCCAAGCCGGACATGCTGGTCTTCGAGGCGCTCAAGGCTGGCTTCGTCAACACTTGCTACGACGGCCAGAACTTTTTCGATACCGACCACCCGGTCCTCGACGAGGATGGCAAGGAAGTTTCGGTCGCCAATACCGACGGCGGCTCTGGCACGCCGTGGTTCCTGATCGCGTCAGGCCGCCGCATCCGCCCGATCATCTTCCAGGAGCGCCAGCGCCCTGAGTTCGTCGCCATGGACAACGCCACCGACCCGGCAGTGTTCTCCAAGAAGGAATTCCAGTACGGCACCGACGCGCGCTGGAATGTGGGGTACGGCCTCTGGCAGATGGCGTGGGGCTCCAAGCAGACCCTCGACAAGGCCCATTACAAGACCGCCCGCGAGGCGCTGATGGGCATGAAGGGCGATTACGGCCGCCCGCTGGGCCTCACGCCCAACCTCCTTGTCGTGCCGCCCACGCTGGAGGGGCAGGCGCTCGAGCTGCTCAACGCAGAGCGGGACGCGGCCGGGGCCACCAACGTCTACCGCAACACGGCCGAACTGCTGGTCGTGCCGTGGCTGGCATAAGGGGTTTCTGAGATGACCGGCACCCCGCAGACCCGCGAAGAGATGGAGGTCCGGGCGCAGGCGCTCGGGCTCCAATACCCGGCAAATATCAAGGACGCGACCTTGGCGAAGAAGATCGCCGAGGCCGAGGCTAAAAAGCCGGGCACCGGGGAGAGTGTCGAAGGCGTCGTCACTCCGCCTCCGGCGGAGGGCGCTCCGGCCCCGGAAATCCAAAGCGAGAGCGGCCCGCTCGTGCTCGAGGTGACCGGTCCCGCGCAGGGCCGCCGCCGGATCGGGCGGCGCTTCACCCGCGAGCCGCAGGTCATACTCGCCGACGATCTGAGCGAGGCCGAGGCGGCCGCGCTGACCGGCGACGAGACGCTGACCATCCGCGCGTACCATTTGGCGCAGGACGAGGGCTGACCCGCGCACGCTCTGCCTGCCAGAGCCACCCCGGGCGGCCTTCCGCCGTCGGGACCCGCAAGGACAGGAGAGCTGAGACGTGCCCTACACCACCCTTGAAGAGCTTACGGATCGCTTTGGCACGCCGATGCTGGTGTCGTTGACCGACCGCGCCGAGGCCGCCACAGGCCTGATCGACGCGGACGTGGTGGCCTCTGCGCTGGCCGATACCGACGCGCTGATCGACGGCTATCTCAAGGCCCGCTACGTTCTGCCGCTGTCAGACGCGCAGCCCCTTGTCGCCGCAATTGCCCGCGATATCGCGATCTACAAGCTGCACACCTATGAGCCCGACGCCAAGATCACGGCCGACTACAAGCAGGCCCTCGCCAGTCTGAAGGATATTGCGGCAGGCACGGTGCAACTCAGCGCCGCAGGTGTTGTGCCGGCATCATCCGGCGGGGGTGAGGCCCGGGTAACGGACCGGCCGCGCCCGATGACCGGTGAAAATCTGAAAGGCTTCATCTGATGATCGACGATGTGATCACCCGGATCGAGGCTGAGGTGCCCGAGTTGGCAGGCCGGGTCGACGGCGGGCGCGCCTTTGTCGATCTGATCCGCTCGAAAAAGCTGCCCGCGCACTCGGTCGCGGCCTACGTCTTTCCCTCCGGCATTCAGGGCGGGCGCGCCGATGCCGCCTCGGGCGTCTACAGCCAGATGCTGACCTATCGCACAAGCGTGGTGATCTTCGTCCAGTCCTTTGATCGCACCGGGGCCACAGCCCTCGACAAGATCGACCAGTTCCTGATGCGTGTGGTGCGCGCCTTGGCGGGCTGGGCACCGGGCGACGAGGTCGGCGTGCACCGGTTCGAGCGCGGCCAGCTTATTGAGAGCGGGGCCGGTCGCCTCGCCTATCAGCTCGATTTCTCCATCGATGACCAACTGAGGATCCTCTCATGACCAATCTCCCCACCTCCGGCGGGTCTTACACCCGCGACGACAAGGGCGCGCTGAAGCCTGCCGGGTCTACCCCCAAGCCCGCGCCGAAACCCGAGAAGAAGGACGCTGAAAAATGAGCCGCCTCTGGAGACTCAAAGTACTGCTCGCCAAGCTCGAGACCACCTATGGCACCGACGCCGCCCCCACGGGTGGCGACGCAATCCTCGCCACCGATGTGCGCCTGTCGCCGATGCAGGGTCAGGACCTCGACCGCAATCTCGACACGCCGCATGGCGGCCCCACGGGCACGATCCCGGTCGATCTGCACCGCACGATCTCGTTCAAGGTCGAGCTGGCAGGCTCCGGCACCGCCGGAACAGCCCCCGCTGGGGCCGCCTCCTGCGCGCCTGTGGCTGCGCCGAGACCGTGACGGTGGCCACCTCCGTGGTCTACAACCGGGTCTATTCGAACCTCGAGAGCGTCACGCTGCACCTCAATATCGACGGCACGCTCTATGCCATGGTGGGCGTGCGCGGCACCGCCGCCTTTGACATCTCGGCCTCGGGCATTCCCTATATCGAGTTCGAGTTCACCGCGCTCTATGTGGCCCGGCAGACGTGGCGGTGCCCACGGCGGATTTCACCGGCATTCCCGATCCGCTCGCAGCCTCGGATGCCAACACGCCCGTCTTCACGATTGATGCGACCCCGCTCGTGATGCGCAATTTCAAGCTCACCCTCGCCAACCGCATCGAGGCGCAGTTCCTGATCGGTGAGGAGGAGGTGCTGCTCGACGGGCATGAAAACACCATCGAAGCGCGGGTGCGCGCGGTGGCGCTCTCCACCTTCAACCCGTTCACCATGGCCGCCACCCAAGAGAAGGTCGCGGTCGAGATCGAGCACGGCAAGAGCGCCGGAAACATCGTCAATATCGCGGCCCCGCGCGCCCAGATGCAGCGCCCCGAAGGGCTTGAGGACGGGCAAGGCCGCAAGGAATGGCCGCTGCGCCTTGTGCCCTTGCCCACCACCGCCACCGCCGCCGACCAGTGGACGATGACGCTCACCTGAGACGGTTCAACGCCCCTTCAGCGCCCCTTTGAAAGAGAGTTCACCCCCATGTTCAAGATCGACCAGACACCGACCTTCACCCACCGCGTCGAGATCAAGGTGCCCGCCAACGGCGGCCACGAGCTGCAGGATATGCAGGTCACGTTCCGCGTGCTGCCCGACGACGAAATTGAGGCTTTCGACATGCGCACCTCGCGCGGCGAGCGGGAGTTTCTGGCGGCGGCCGTGGTGGGCTTTGACGACGTCGAGGACGAGAAAGGTGCAAAGCTGCCCTATAGCGACGCCCTGCGCGACCGGCTGGTGGGCCTCGCCTATGTCCGCGTGGCGATGATCAACGCCTATTACGCGGCGCTGATGGGGAAACGGGTAAAAAACTGAAATGGGCCGGGCGGGCATGGGCGCGCGGCGACCTGATCGAGGATGACGAGGGGCGCGACCATGACGACGAGGCGGCGTTCTGGGCATCGACCCGGGCCAGCTCAATCGTGATCCGTCCGGCCCCGGCTCTGGTGTCTGGCCGCAGAATGTCCCGGCGCTGCGCGCCTTCCTCGCGGTCTGCAATCAATGGCGCACCGTCTCGGCCGGGCTCGCGGGCTTCCGCGTGGTGGGCCTCGACTACACGGCCGCGCGGGCGGGCCTGCGCATGAGCGGGATCAAGGTCACGCCTCAGCTTTGGGCCGAGGTGCAGGTGATCGAAGGCGCGGCCGTGGCCGCGATGCGGGAGAGCTGACATGACATTGGTCGCACGGGCCGAGATCCTCATGGACGCCGACCAGGCGAAGGCGGAGCTGCAGGCCACCGGCACCGCCGCCAAAGGAGCCGCCCAGGACATTCGCGGCGTGGGCACGCAAGGCGCTGCGGCCGCGCGCGGCGTGGGCCAGCTTGGGACTGCCGCCCGGACCTCGGCGACGGGTCTCACGACGGCCAGCAGCGCCGCCGAGGTCAACGCGGCGGCGACCCAGAAAGTGGCCTCGGCCAATCGCCTCGCTGCGGGCTCGATGGGCAATCTGGTGGCGCAGGGCAATGACGTCGTGCAAATGCTCATCGCCGGGCAGAACCCGCTGACGCTGGCCGTTCAGCAGGGCACCCAGATCACCCAAGTCATCGGCCCGCTCGGAGCGGCGGGCGCATTCCGGGCCTTGGGGGGCGCGGTCCTGTCGATGTTGAGCCCGATCAACCTGATCACCATCGGCGCACTGGCGGCGACGGCAGCCGTGGTCAATTGGTTCATGTCCGCCTCTGAAGAGGGCGAGACATTCGCAGATACGGTCGAGGCGCTGGAAACCCGCATAGACAGCCTGAAAGACAAGATCGCCGAGGCCTCGGCCACGCGGCTCGAATTGGCCGAGCGCTTTGGCGAAGGCTTCGTCGAGCGCGCGCAAGACATCCTTGACCGGATCGTCGAGGCCGAAAAGCGTGTGGCGCAGCGCGAGGCCACTGCGAGCATCAACAGTTTTATCGCGGAGAGCGGCGTCGATGTCGGTGCCGCGGTTGCGGCGCGTAACCAGAACCCGGCGGCGGCCACGGGATTTGAACTGGCAACCGACGGGCTGGAATTCGATGTCGCGCGCCAGTTTGAATTGACGGAGGGCCTGTTCGGTCGGCTCCGCGCCGGAAATCGCGCGCTTGTGCAGGAGTTCATCAATGACCTCGCGACGCTGAGCGAGGCGGCGTCCGGCACCTTGGAGGAACAGCTGGCGGCGCTTACGGCTGTCATTGAAAGCTACGACGCGCTGGCAGTGGCCTCTGGCGAGCGAAACGCGCAAGAAGACGCGCAGCTTCTGCTCCTCCGCCAGCAGCAAATTGAGCTCGCCCGTGTGATCGAGCTGCAAAAACAAGACCCCGCGCAGAACCGCCAGAACGAGGAAATGCTTGCCTTCCTCGAACTGGTAACCAAGGCCACCGGCGAGCAGCTCAAGGCCGAGGCGGCGGCGCAGGCGTTGCTCTCGACGATGACCGAGCAGAACGCGGTTGCCGAGGCAATCTTGCGCCATGGCGCGGACAGCGCCGAGGTGACGCGGCTGCGCGCCCAATTCGCCCTCGACGCCAAGCTCGCGGAGATCGAAGCCTCCGCCGCGAGTGAGACGACAAAGCAGGCCCTGCGCGATGCGGCACAAGCCGCTTTTGATCTCGCCACGGCTGATATGTCGGGGGCACTGGCTGCCGCCGCTAATGAGGCGGCACGCCTCTCTGACGAGGTGCGCCGCGCCGTGGACGGCATGTTCGATCTGGCAACCCAAGGCGAGCTTGATCTGGAGATCGCGCGCCTGCGCGTGCGCTTCAAAGACGATCCCGCGCGCATGGCAGAGGAAATCGCGGCCGAGCGTGCAGCGCGCCGGTTTGACGCGGAAACCGAGGCGCTGCGCAAGGATTTTGCCAATCCGGGCGAAGAGTCATTCCTGAATGTTCAAAGGCAGGCAGCCATTGACCGCGCAAGGGAGGCTGCACGTCTCAATGAACTGGCACGCCCCGCGCGCGGCGGATCGGGCGGCGGCGCGCGCGGTGGCGCGACCAATGCCACCTTGCGCGAGCAACAGGCGCTCGACCGGCTGATCGAGAGCAAGCGGCGCGAAATCGAGGCGCTGCGCGAAAGCGACCCGGTGCAACGCGAGATGATCCGCCTGCGCGAGCGCCTGACCGCCGCCACCCCCAAGCAGCGCGCTGAGATAGAGGCCCTTGTCGAGGCCCATGAGAACGAGCGCGTGGCGATGGAGCGCAAGGAGGAGTTTCGCGACGCGGTGGGCGACGTCCTGCTCGAAGCCGAAAGCCTGCGCGACGTCTGGAGCGGGATCGGCGACATGATCATCCGCGCGGCCAAGGAGGCGCTGATCCTTGGCTCCGGGCCTATGGGCGGCCTCTTCGGCGGCAGCGGCATCCTGGGCGGCCTGGTCAACGGCATTGGCGGCGGGCTTGGCGACCTCTTTGGTCTGTTCTCGGGCGGCTCGCTCCTGTCCTTCGCGGACGGAGGCCTGCCCGGCTTTGCCAGCGGCGGCGATCCGCGCGTGACACGCCCCGGCCTCCTTTTGGGCACGGGCACCGGCCGAGGCGACAAGATCCCGGCTTTCGTGAGCGCCGGGGAATTCATCATGACGGCCGAGGCCACAGCCCGCAACCGCGCGGTGCTCGAGGCCATGAACGCAGGAGCCATCATTCCCGGATTTGCCGGAGGCGGCCTCCCCCTGCCTGCGCAAGGGGCCGGTGCGGCGCAGGCCTCGGGTCGCGCGGGGGCGTCGGGCGACGGTATCACGCGCCTGCGGATTGAGCCTTCGGAGCTTTTCCGCGTCGTGGCCGAAGAGCGCGCACGCTCCGTGGCAGTCGAAGTGGTCGACGGCTTTGCAAATGAAGAACTGCCGGGCCGGGTCGAAGCGATCCGGCGCGATCCATTGGGGAGAGGATGATGGCGGTACAGGATTGGCCCCTTCCGGTCACGGGTTTCTTTGACCTTTTGGGTATCGAGGAGGCCACGTTTTTCCTCAGCGGCGAGAGCACCAATTCGGTCACCGCCGGGGGCGAGGTCATCGTGCATCGGCGCGGCGCGCGGCTTTGGCAGGGCGAGGTGGTGTTGGGCAAATCCGAGCCTGACGTTATCGCCGCCCAAGATACGCTGATCGAAAGCCTGCTTGAGCCGGGCGCATCCTTCATGATCTACGACCGTCGCCAGCTCGCGCCGCAAGACCCCGGCTATCCGGCGGGCGTCAACTGGGGCGCACAACCCGTTACGATCAAGAGCCTTGTCCCCGGTAACCGGGAACTGAGCCTTCAGGGCCTGCCGCCGAACTTTACCCTGCGGCGGGGGCAAAAGATCGGCTTTCAATATCTGGCAAGCCCCGTGCGCTTTGCTGTCCACCGGGTCATGAACGCCACGGTTACGGCGGATAGCACCGGGGCCACCGCCCGGTTCGAGGTCTCGCCCTTTATCCGCCCCGGAGTGGTGGTCGGGGCCTCGGTGGTCCTTGATCGCCCGCAGGTGCGCGCAAAGCTGCTCAGCTTCAAGCCGGGGCCGGGCCGATCACGGCGTACCGAGGGCGGCAGCTTCAGCTGGCAGCAAACGCTGGGAGGCGGCGTATGAGCTTCGACCTTGCCCAGACGGATCAGTTCGACGAGCGCAGCGGCACCGATGCCCATATCCTCGTTCTGATCGAGCCGCGCGACCGGATCACGGGTGAGATCGTGCCCATGGGGCTCTGGACCGGGGACGATCACCAGACCTTTACCGTCGACGGCGAAACCCATCTCTTTCGGGGCGCGGGCAACGTGATCGAGGTCCCGCCGATCCGCGCAGGCATCGGCCTTGAGGTGCGCCGCCACCGCGTGATCCTGCCGCCGATGACGGATGAGGCCAAGCTGGCGCTGCAGGTTTATCAGGCGGCGCAGGCGCGGGTGCGGGTCTGGTCGCAGCCGCTCGATATCTACACCGGTGCGCCGCTCGGGACGCCACATCGCGTGATCAAGGGGCGTCTCGAGACGGCACCCGAGAACTTGGCCAAGCTCGGCGATCAATCTCGCACAGAGCTTGTGATTTCATCTGCCACGCGCCCGCTCACCTTCCGCCAGCCGCTCTTCAAATCCGATGCCGCACAGCGGCTGCGCGACCCGTCCGACCGTTTCCGCGAACATGCCGCCAGCATCGCCGACCGCCCGATCCCTTGGGGTCAAGAGACGGTCGTGACCGAGCGCCCGTCGCCGCCGCCGCCGCCCAGTCGAGAGGAAAGAAGTAAATGACCGACCGCGCGCTTCTCCTGCGGCAGTTTCTTGACGCGCGGCGCAAGGAGCCATTCCGCCCGAGCCTGTCCGACTGTGCCATGTTCGCAGCCGACTGGATTGCAGAGCTGACCGGCTCTGATCCGGCGGCCCAGTGGCGCGGCCGCTACAGCTCACTGGACGAAGGTCGTGCGCTTCTCTTGTCGGACGGCTTTGCCACTCCCGCCGAGGTTCTGGCACTGATCCTCGTCAAGGACGCAGGCTGGATGCAGGCGCAGACCGGCGATGTCGCCGTGCTGATCGAGGCGGGCGAGGAGGCTATGGGCATCGTCGGCGGCGGGCATATCCATGTGCTGCGCCCCCTGCGGGGCCTGGGCGCGGTGCCGCTTGATCGCGCCGTCAGGATTTACCGCCCATGAGACTGCTCGCATGGATCACGGCGCTCCTGCTGACCTCTACCGCCCCGGCCTCGGCCGGGCCGGTCGCGGCGCTGGTGGCGACAGTTTTCGCCGGAATTACGGTCAAGGCCGTTGCCCTTTTTGCCCTGCGCCTCTTTGCCGGGGTCGGCCTCTCGATCCTGCAACAGCGCCGCGCCCGGCGGGGGCGCAACACGGCATTCGGGCTGCAAGTAACCGCCACCACACGCGGCGAGTTGGAGAGCGAGACGACGATCTCCGGCTTCTACGCCACCAAGGGGCATCTGATCTATCACAACAGCCACGGCCCCAATAACAAGTATTACCAGACCGTGATCGAGCTGGGCGGCCTGCCCCGTGCCGCCTTCAGCCGCGTGATGGTGGACGGCGTCTATTCCGAGCTTGGTGATGAGGAGCATCCCGACTACGGCTTCCCGCTCATCGCCAAGCGCGATCTCGGCGCCGATTTCGCTTGGATCCGGGTCTACGACGGCACCCAAACTGCCGCCGATCCGACGCTTGTTGCGAACTATGCCGAGGATCCGGAAACGCCCTGGACCGAAGCCCATGTCGGGCGGGGCATTCCTTATGCCATTCTCACGATGGAAGTGAGCTCAAAGGTCTGGCCCAATGGCGCGCCGGAGCAACGCTACGAAGAATACGGCGTGCCCTATTACGACCTGCGCCGCGACAGCACCGCCGGAGGCACCGGGCCGCAACGCTGGGAGGATCCCGCCACCTGGGAGCCCACGCGCAACCCGGTGGTCCAGATCTACGGCATCCTGCGCGGCGTTGATCTTTATGACGGATCCGTTTGGGGCGGCGAGGCCGAGGCCGAAGACCTGCCCGGCTGGAACTGGGTGCCCGCAATGAATGCCTGCGACGTGGACGTGGACGGTCGCCGGAAATACGAGGCGGGCTATGAGATCAAATTCGCCGAGGATACGCCCGGCGAGGTGATCGACGAGCTGCTCGCCGCCTGCAACGGGCAGATCGCCGAGTTCGGGGGCTTCTTTTATATTCAGGTCGACGTCCCCGATATGCCCGTGGCCACCATTACCGACGACGATCTGTTGGTGACCGACGCCGCGACCAAGGACCCGTTTCCCGAACTGCTGGAGATCTTCAACCGCGTCACCGCCAAATACGTCTCGCCCGGCGCGCTCTGGAATGGCGTGCCGCTCGAACAGATCAGCAACCCCGCATGGCAAGCCGAAGACGGCATTGTGCGCAACTTCGAGATGGACCTGCCCGCCGTCTTCAATGCCGCGCAGGGGAACCAGCTGGCCAAATCCGCGCTCGAGGATCATCGCCGCTGGCGGCGGCATGCTTGGCCGCTGCCGCCCGATTATGCCGGGCTGCGCCCGCTCAACACCGTCTCGGTGACAAGCGCGTGGAACGACTATGCGGACAAGCTCTTTGAAGTCACCGAGATCGTGCTCGATCTGCACCGCCTGACCGTCGTGGCCTCGCTGCGCGAACGCGATCCGGAGGATTTCGAGATCGATGCGGCGCTCGAGATCCCCGACCGCAGCTCGATCCCGCCCCGCGCGGTGCCGAGCGACGCAGGCCTACCGCTCTTTGATGCCGCCGCGCGCACTGTCACGAATGCAGAAGGCACCCGTGCCCATGCCGTCGTCGACGTCTTCTGGGACGCCTCGGGTATCGCCGAGACCATCAAGGGCATCGCCATCGAATGCCAAAAGCGCGAGACCGAAGAGGAGGTCTGGAGCGTCACTGTGCTCGATGTCGAGCGGGGCCTTGCGACCATCCAGCCGGTGCCGCCCCTCACCAACCTGCGCGTGCGTGCCAAGGCGCTGTCCGACAATCGCCGGGGGACATGGTCGGCTTGGATTTGGGTGACCACGGATGACGTGCGCATCGCGGCGGCCGACCTCAGCGATACGTTGCGCGACCAGTTTGACGCGGCCTTTGCCCTGACCCAATCGCGCCTGGGCGAGGATGGTATTCCGCCGAGCGTCGCCGATCTTTTCGACCGCATCGAGCAGGTGATCGCCCCCATTGGCGTGGCCGACGTGCCGGAGGTGCCGCATGTGGCGCGGCTCGACGGCGCGCTGCTGACAGAGGCGCAGGCGCGCGCCGGGGACGTGCTTTCCGTCGCAGGGGGCGTTCGCGCGGCGCGGGACCGTATCAAATCCTCGGCGCAACTGGCGCTTGAGGCCACCGCGCGGGACTTTCTGGCGCGCGACGAGGTGCGCACCGCACTGGTGGCGGAGATCGAGGGCGCACGGGCCGAGGCCTCGGCGGCGCTCACCGTGCTGGCCGACGGGCAGGCGCAGATCGCGCAGTCAGTCCAGACGCTTCAGACCACGACCGCCGATACCGCAGCCCTTGCCCAGACCGTCGACCAGGCGCGGATCGACGGCGATGACGCGCTGGCCAATCAGATCGCGCTCCTCTCCGTGGGCACGGTCACACAGTTCGACGCCGCCGCAGTCTGGTATTGGGATGCAGACGCGGAAGGGTGGACCGGCGTCACCGCCGCCCCAAGCGTCACCTCTGACGGCTGGCTTGCGCCCGCCTCGGGCAGCGGTGCGGTATCGCCCGCTGGCCTCGCTATCCCCACTCAGACCTATCGACAGCTGCGCGCCCGGTTGCGACGCAGCGGCGCGCCAACATGGGCGGCGCAATTCTGGTGGGCCGCAACTGGGCAGGCGTTTGACGCCGTGCGCCGCGTCGACGTGGCCGAGCCGGAATGGGCGGAGGACGTGGCACTCCTCACGGTCGATCTGGCGTGGTCTGGCACCGTGGACCGCGTGCGGCTGGACCTGCCCGCAGGCGCCGAGATTGACTGGTTGGCCATCGGTCGCCCTGCGCCGGGCGCGTCAAGCGCCGACCTGACCGCCGAACGATCTGCCCGCATCGCGCAGGGGTTAGCACTGGCCGAGGATATCACGGCGCTCGGCTCCGAACTTACCGATCTAGAGGGGCTTGCCACGGGCACGGCGGATGCACTGACCGAGACCAACGCCCGCGTCACCGAGACCGAAGCAGGCGTCGCCACGCTGACCGACGCGGCCACGGCGCTGACCGGCGAGATCGCCGACCTCGAAACCGGCCTCAATCTGGTGGGCGATGCCGTGGACACACTGTCTGTGCGCACCGAACAGCTTGAAGGCGGCGAGCGGGCGCAATCCAACGCCACCCGCGCCGTGCGCTCCCGGCTCAAGCTCACGGGCGCGCAGTCCGTCGAAGGGGCCGCACGCGCGATCCTTGACGGGATTGCGGCGCGCGAGGTGGTGGCGCAGGCGGCCCAAGACCTCAACTCTCGGATAGACCTGACCGAGGATCAAATCCGCATCGTCGCGGCGGCTGTCACTTTGGTGCAGGCGGCCATTCCGGGGCTGGCGACGGCAAATGCTCTGGACGTGCTAACCGCCGAGGTCACAGATATTGGCGGCGCTCTGGCTTCCGTCGCCACGCGCACCTCTACGGTTGAGAGCGCCCTCGATACGCCCGAAACCGGGCTGTTCGCGCGGGTTTCAAACGTCGAGGGCGCGTACGTGACCGCGGAGCAGGCGGTGGCGGCGGTGAGCCAGATTGTCAGCGCCAGATACGCCGATTTTGCTGCGCTGGCCGAGGCCACCGCCTTTGCCGAGGCGACGGCGGACGGGATTTCGGCGGGTTACGTGATCCGGCTGAATGAGGCGGGCGTGTTCGAGGCGGTCAGCGTCAGCGATGGAACCGTTGAAGGGACAAAGATCACGGGTCGCTGGTCCGGCGACTATCTGCGCCTTGACGGCGACGTCGAGGTGACGGGCGATTTTCTGGCGAACAAGATTTTATCCGAAGAGGCTGTTGTCGGGCGGCTGACGGTGACTGAGGAAATCATTGGGCTAGACGCCGTGGGCAGTATCAGCAATACGAGGCGCTCGACCGACAGCGGCGGCTTGGGCACCTCTTACAGCACGGTCCTGACCCATGTTGCAAATCACAAGAACCGCCAGGCCGATAAAAACCTGATCCTTTTTTGCCGGATGCAGATCGAGGGTAGTGCAGCAGCGGCGGGCAATGTTCTTGAATACCGCGTTCTGCGCAACGGCGTGCTGATGTCAGGCGTGCCGCCCCTTAAGCGCGATGTGCGCCCCGGAGAAATGGTGCAGGAGTTTTTCGGGATCAAGCAGCGCACCACGTCGGACGCGGCCAGCACGACCTACACGCTCGAAGCGCGGGTTGCAACCAACGGCGCGGGCATCGCTGCGGTCACGATCAACACCGGCACAGAGATGTGGGCCGAAGAGAAATCAATCGCGGGGCTAGTGTGATGGACGACATTCGCCGGATCCGAAACCAACTGCTGGCCGCGTCAGATTGGACGCAGATGCCTGACGCCCCGCTTGGGCCGGAAACGCGGGAGGCTTGGGCCGCCTACCGCCGGGCGCTTCGCGACGTGACCGAGGGGGTGACTGACCCCGCCCAAATCAACTGGCCTCTGCGGCCGGATCAACAGGAGTGACGCATGACAACCACTTATAACACCGGGACGATCTCCGTCAGCAACGGCAGCACGACTGTCACGGGCGTGGGTACCAACTGGATCGCGGGCGGCATCTTGCCCGGCGATGATTTCCGCGCGGCGGGCCTCACGGTCGAGATTGCCTCGGTCAACAGCGCCACGTCGATCACGCTGGCCCGCGCGTGGCCGGGGACGGGGCAATCCTCGGCCAACTACTCGATCCGCTTGATCGACGCGGGCGAGCGGTCGCTCGTGGCGCTCAACCAGATTGTCGGAGCACTCGGCTCCGGCAACCTCATCAGCCTTGCCGGATTGCCCGGTGCCACGAACAAGATGCCTTACTTCACCGGCGTGGGCGCGATGGCTCTGGCAGACCTGACCCCAGCCGCACGCGCGCTCTTGGCAAGGACGGCGATTGAACAATCCTCGCCTTCTGACGCCACGGTGGGACGGTTGATGGCGGTCGGGGCCTTTGGATTGGGGCCAGCGATCACTTTGGGGTCTGGGGACAATCTCGACAACATTCTGGCGTCCGGGTTTTACTATAACCCGACGGGAGGCAACACGACCGGGAACAATTATCCCATTTCGTCGGCTGGGTCGCTGACTGTTGCGTCTCGGCAGGCCTCGAACACCACACAAAAATTTGTGTCCTTTGCCCCAAACGCCCTCGCATCGGACGTGCGTGAGTTCACGCGGACGCGTGGCTTATCTGGTTGGTCCCCGTGGGTGGAGGTCTTTCACCAAGGCCGTATCCTAGGCACCGTGAGCCAATCGGGCGGCGTGCCGACAGGGGCCGTGATCGAGCGCGGCAGCAATGCAAACGGAGATTACGTGCGGTTCGCGGATGGCACACAGATTTGCGATCATCGTATAACGACCACCACGATTTTCGGCACTTCTGAATCTGGAACGTGGACATTTCCCGCTGCCTTTGCAGCAACGCCGGAATGCGTGGCGACTGCGCAATGGGTAGCTAGCGGCAGCGGTCTTGGTCACCGTTTCAACTCTGGATACGGGACAATAAACACGACATCCGCGATTTGGGGCATACGAGACCTGAGCAGTGGCGGCGCTGGCTCCATCTCTGTCCATCTCGTTGCCCGCGGCCGCTGGTTCTAAAGGAGACATACAATGCAGATTACCCTATCCCCCACCCGCCGCGACACGCCCCTTATGCTAAGCCGCGCTGGCGACACCCTCACTCTCAATGGCGAGGTGTTCGATTTCTCGCCACTGCCCGAGGGCGCGACCCTGCCACCCGAGGCCATCGCAAGCGACTGGTTCGCAGGCCCGGTCGAGCGTGTGGGCGGCACGCTGCGCCTCACGCTCGTCCTGCCGCACGGGGCCAACGCGCCGCAAGAAACGCTCTTTCCCGCACCCCTCACCCTTACGGGCAACGGCCCCGTGGCCCTGCCGCCCTATGAGTTGGAGATCCCCGATGCAGATTGATTTCGCCCAAGCCGTCACCGCCGAGGCCAAGGCCCAAGCCGCCGCTCTGGCGCGCGCCACCGCGATCAAGACCGACTGCCGCGCGCGCATCCTTGCCGTCGGCTCCGAGACCACGCAGATGAACATCGCTCAAGCTGGGATCGTGTTCATGGCCGCTGTGCTGGACGGTGTGCCCCGCGCCGATGCTCTGGCTGCGTCCGGCCTGATCGAGGGCGATCTGGAACTGGCGCAAAGTTGGAAAGCATGGGTCGCCGCCATGCAGGCCGAGTGCCGCCGCGCGATCGAGACAGGCGACGATCCGGTCTGGCCAGAGGTGCCTGTGGGCGTCGCGGACCTTGCCGCGCGCTTCTGATCCAAAACCACAGGAGGCCCCGAGCGTGCCGGAGGGCACGCCCGGGGACGCGGGGCCAGTCGCCAAACAGTAACCCCGCCGACCAGGCATAACCTCATGGCCGCTCCCTGCCCAAAGGGGCGGCGGGACTATGAGGCGATTCGATTTGGAAGGTCTAGAACTGCGTTGCTGCGCATGCGGCCGTTTGCTATTTAAATACGAGAGAGGCGCGCGGATATCCGGCATCTCGATCAAGTGCCCAAGATGCCGGGCCATGAACACACCGAGGCCAAGAGCCCTTCCCCCAAAGCGCGATGCGCAGAGAGAAGGAGCCAAACTTGGCAAGATCGTCCACCCTCCCGAAACCTGAGCCGCCGCCCGGTGCGCCGGGCCTGCCCAAGGGCACCCGCTACCGGCGGCAATATGGCGTGATCGTCCTGCTCGAGGACGAGGCCGCCCAAGTCGACGCCTTTGGCCGGTTGCGCCGCCAAGGCTTCAAATGCCGCGTGGTGGTGACATGAAGCTCGCCATTCATCACGCCAGCCCGATCCCCGACACCTATCGCGCGGCCCGGGTCGCGAGCCTCTTCAACGTCGAGGGCGACGCGGATTTCCGCATCGAGGTCGAGGCCGATCTCTTGGCCCGCCCGTGGCAGATCGGCCTCATCGTCGGCCCCTCTGGCACTGGCAAATCCTCGCTCGCCCGCGCGGCCTTTGGGGCGCAGCTTGATCCGCGCCCCTGGCCCGAGAGCGCTCTAATCGACGCGATTGATCCCGAGGGGGAATTCGACGCTGTCGCGGCCGCCCTCTCAGCCGTGGGCCTTGGCACCGTCCCGAGCTGGCTCCGCCCGTATCCTCACCTGTCCACCGGCGAGCAGTTCCGGGCTGAGCTCGCGCGCATTCTGGCCGAGCGGCCGAGCTTTGCCATCCTCGACGAATTCACCTCGACCATCGACCGGCGCGTGGCCCAGATCGGGGCCGCCGCCTTTGCCAAGGCGTGGCGGCGCGGCAAAGGCCAGTTCGTCGCCGTCACCTGCCACGAGGACGTGGTGTCCTGGTTGCAGCCCGATTGGGTGATCGACACCCGCCGGGCCGAGTTCCGCTGGAGGCGTCTTCGACGGGCACCGCGCATTGCCATGGACATTCACCAGACAGACGGCTCCTCCTGGCCCGCCTTTGAGCCGCATCACTACCTGAAGCTGCCCCGCATGATCGCGGCCAATTACTACGTCGGTTTCGTCGACGGCGCACCCGTGGCGCATCTCGCCGTCTCGACCCGGCCGGGGCTGGTCGAGGGCCGCGCCTGTCGCCTCGTCGTCATGCCCGAGTGGCAGGGCGCGGGGCTGGGCCTGCGCTTTCTCAACGAGGTCTGCGCCCTCTGGCGGCGCGGCGTGAACCGCTATGACAAGCCAATGCCGATGCTGTTTCACACCTCGCACCCCGGCCTCGCTGCAGCGCTCCGCCGCGATCCCCTCTGGGCGCAGGTCTCGGCCATCCTCTACGCCCAGTCCAAGGAACGCAGCATGAAGACCCTCGCCGCCGCCCGGGCGCGTCGCGGCCTGAAGCCCGCCGGGACCGGCTACGGCGGCCATTTCCGGGCGGTGCAGGGGTTTCGATATGTGGAGTGAGGGGTAGGTGAAGGGGGCGTTAAATGCCCCCTTTAAACGCGCGGCGCAGGGCCGCCCGCTAAAAACGCGTTGCTGTAAACTTCAGTGTAATTCACTGCAAACTTCGCCGTCACGCTACAGCCACGCGCCAGTCGCCCGACGTCGTGCGGGGGTCAAGCCATGCCAGTTGGCCGAAACTTTCCCATTCGTCGTTGATGTAATCCTCGGGCAGATAGCGCCCGCCCGCCTCAAGCGCCACAACGGACACGCCGCGTTGCGCCAGTTCGTTGGACAGCACACCGCCGCCCGCGCCAGTGCCGATGACGACGATCACAGAGTCGTCGTTAAAATCAAAAGGTGCAGCCATAGTCTTTCCTCCCTAGATGGCTATGGCCTAAAGCCAGTTGATGTCGTCAAAGCCGCGGTTGATGTAACCGCCTTGGCTGAAGGACTCGCCCTCATAGCCAAAGAGCGGCCAAACCGCCTTTTGATTATACAAGCCTGTCACCAGCCCTCCCCGGATCTGTTGAAAGAACGCGCTGTCCTCAACGCTGCGCAGAATGTCGACGCGGTCGCGCTCCCAGCCGATGCTCAGGTAATCGGCGTGGCCTTTGCCCTGTGCCACCGCGTTGAGGCCCGCGATGCCAGCCTCAATGGCGTCGGCGGCCTCGGCCGTGTCATAGCCTTTGACCGCGATGGCATAGTATTCATCGGCGAGATGGTCATGCGGGTAGATGTCGCGTGCCATCTGGATGAGGGTTGCCATTGTCTCGGGCTTGAGCGCCTGTGTTTCGAGTGCCCAGGCTGCGTCTGTGCTAGCGACAAAGCCAGCGCCCACGACAAAGCTTGCGCCCGCCGCGATCGAGCGCGACAGCAATTCGCGCCGGTTAAGCCCCTTGCGGGGTTTGGTCTCAGTCATTGGTTCTCCTCCCATATGATGAATGCGCGCGCCCCCGTGAGGACGCGCGCCTGTTGTCATTTGAAACGCCCGCCGCGTTCCAAAACTTCAATTTCATAGCCGTCAGGATCGGCGACAAAGAAGAACTTGCCCACAAGTTTTCCGTCGGGGGCGAATTCCACCATCTTGCGGGGGTTGAACCCTTCGGCCTCGAAACGTGCATGCTCTGCGGCGAGGTCCTCGACCAGAACAGCCAGATGGCCATAGCCATCGCCGCGGTCGTAGGGCTCTGTCCGGCCTTTGTTGATGGTCAGTTCCACCTCGAATGGGCTTTCGTCATTCGACATGTAGACGAGGGTGAATTTCTCGAAATCCAGCCGGTCGGCAACACTTAGGCCAAAGGCCCGGGAATAGAAATCGACCGACCGCGCCTCGTCGAGAACGCGAATCATGCTGTGAATGGCTTTGGCCATCATGCCCTCCGAATACTGTATTTGGTCTGGAAAAGTTACCAAAGCAGGGGGAGGGTAGGTAGTATGGGGATACTACGCCGAATTTTGTCTTATTCAGCCGCCATCTGCCGCGCTTCGCCTTCCAGCGGGTTCTCGCGGTGGACGAGGCAAGTGCAGCGTAGGAGCGAGGTGAAATTCGCAGGCTCACCGTGCAGTTCCAGCACTTCGGCATGCAATTTCGAGACAAATCCGGGCGTCGTCAGGCCTTCGCTTTCGGCGATTTCATCTAGGATGCCCCAGAAGGATTTTTCCAAGCGGATGCTTGTGCTTTGTCCATTCAGGCGCATGCGGCGCGTTATCAGGGCATAACGGTCGGGGTCTTGTCCGGCAAAAATTCGGCACATCATCAGGTCCTCCCTCATCCGGGTCGCGGCAGGGACGCTCGCGGCGCGGATCTCAGTACGTTTTAGAATGATGGACGATTTTTACCAGCAGGGGAAGCCTTCTGCGCCGCCCCAGCCCGCAGAGCTGATCGTCTGGATAGTGTCAGAGCAGCGCGTGGCCGATATTGGCCAGCGCGCTCAGGATCAGCATGGCAAAGGTCAGCACCATTCCGGCGCTGCGCATCGGCATGATTTCCGGTGTGCGGCCAAAGCCAGCAGCATGCAGCATCCGCCCCAAGAGAAGCATCAGCCCCAGAACATGCACGACCCACCCCGGCGCGCCCTGAACCTCGGTCAGGGCCAAAAGGATCAGGCCGAGCGGCGCGTATTCCGCGCAATTTGCCTGCACCCGGATACGGCGGACCAACAATTCCTTGCCGCCATCGCCGATGGAAACATTTGTTTTGAACCGTGCGGTGATCACTAACACGCTGAGCAGCACAAAAAGCAGGCCGATAAGGCCCGCGTAGAGAGAGGTGATTGTAAGGGTCATTCGGATACCGTTCGGTCAGGAATAAGTTGCGGACAGGTTGGCGGGCAGGGTGAAATCCTCGGTGTGCACGATGACGCCCGTCTCGGTCAGCAGCAAGAGGCCATAGGCGCCCGGCTCGTCAATCGAGAGGCTCGTATCTTGGGCGTCAAGGCTCATGGGCATCTGGTGGCAGGGGCTCTTGAGGATGGCGGTGGGGATGCCGCCTGCCGACCCCTGCACTGTGCGGTGAATGTGGCCTGACATGATCTGTACCACGTTGTCCGCCGCCGAAAGGCGCGCAATCAGCTCGTCGCGGTTGCGTAAGCCGATGGCATCCATCCCGGCAAAGCCCGTGTCGATGGGCGGGTGATGGGTGAAGACGATGACCGGGCGCGGGCCCGCCTCGGTTAAACGTTGCTCCAGCCAGTCAAGCCGCGCGGGGCAGAGCCAGCCCGAGTGCAGGTCTGGCGCCGCTTCATCCAACGTGTCGAGACAGATCAGCCGATATGCACCGATGTCGGCGGTGTGCTGGATATGCCCGCTGTCCATCTGCGTCGTCTCGGGAAAGGCGGTTAGAAAAGCGGCGCGGCGGTCGTGATTGCCCAGCATCAGGCTGACGGGCAGGGGGCAGCCGGCCAATGCCTCGCGCAGGCGGGCGTATTCCTCGGGCGCGGCGCGGTGGGTCAGATCACCGCAGAGCACGATGCGGGCGGCATCCGGGTGTCGCGTCAACGCATGCGCAAGCCCTTGGGTGAAACGCGCAAAGGGATCAAGGCCGATGATCGTCTGGCCTTGGGCGACGATGTGAATATCGGTGAAAACGAGGATCTTGTGCATGGCGCGGCCTGTCATTGGGCTATGCCGCGCAGCATGGCCGAAATGATTGCGGTGCAAAAGGGCTATCTGTTTTGGGAATAGCCGTCACCCTCGGGACAAGCCCGAAGGTGACGGGGCGCGTCACTCCAATTCGACCAGCAGATCCTTGGCGTCGATCTGGCTGCCGGGCTGGACATGAACCGCCTTGACGGTCGCATCGCGTTCCGCATGCAGGCCGGTTTCCATCTTCATCGCCTCAATGGTCAACAAAAGGTCGCCCGCTTTGATCTTTTGCCCGGCCTTGACCGCAACGGTCGCAACAGCACCCGGCATCGGCGCGCCGATGTGGTTGGCGTTGCCCAGTTCTGCCTTGGGTCGGGCTGCGACCGTGCTCTTGATCCGCCGGTCGGGCACGCGCACGGTGCGCGGCTGGCCGTTCAGTTCAAAGAACACGCGCGCCTCGCCATCCTCTTGCGTTTCGCTTACCGCGACCAGCCGGATTTCGAGCGTCTTGCCGGGGTCGATTTCGGCGGTGATTTCCTCGCCTGTCTCCATCCCGTAAAAGAAGGTGCGCGTAGGCAGGGTACGGACGGGGCCGAATTGCGCGTGACGTTCCATGTAATCGGCGAAAACCTTGGGATACATCAGGCTGCCCATCAGATCCTCGTTGTCGATCTTTTTGCCGAAACGCTCTGTCAGTTCGGCAAACCGCGCGTCCAGATCTTCGGGCGGCAAGAGCGTGCCGGGGCGCACGGTGATCGGCTCTTCGCCCTTGAGCACCTTTTTGACGATGGCGGGGGGGAAGCCGCCGGGGGCCTGTCCCACATAGCCCTTCATAAGTGTGATGACCGAGTCGGGAAAGCTGACCTCGGTCGCGGGGTCGAGCACGTCTTCGCAGGTCAGGCCTTGGCTCACCATCATCAACGCCAGATCGCCCACTGTCTTGGCAATCGGCGTCACCTTGATCACATCGCCGAACATCTGGTTCACATCGGCATAGGTGCGCGCGATGTCATGCCAGCGGTCTTCCATCCCCATCGAGCGCGCCTGCGCCTTGAGGTTGGTGAACTGTCCGCCGGGCATTTCGTGAAGATAGACCTCAGAGGTGGGCGATTGCATCCCGCTTTCAAACGCAGCGTAGTGGTTGCGCACCGATTCCCAGTAGTTCGAGATTTGCCGGATCGCCCCAATGTCGAGCCCGGTGTCGCGCGGCGTGTGGCGCAGCGCCTCGACAACGGTGCCGATCGTGGCTTGGCTGGTATTGCCAGAGAGCGAATCCATTGCGCAATCGACGGCATCCACCCCGGCCTCGGAGGCCGCGAGGATCGTGGCCCCGGCAATGCCTGCGGTGTCATGGGTGTGGAAGTGCAGCGGCAACCCAACCTCTTCTTTGAGCGCCTTGAAAAGCGCGCTCGCCGTGGCCGGTTTCATCAATCCGCCCATATCCTTGATACACAGGATATGCGTTCCCGCCTCTTTCAACTCTTTGGCCATCGAGAGGTAATATTTCAGATCATATTTGGAGCGTGCCGGATCGAGCATATCGCCCGTGTAGCAGATCGCCGCCTCCAGCACCTTGCCCGAGTCGAGCACGGCGTCCATGGAGACGCGCATATTCTCGGCCCAGTTCAGCGGGTCGAACACGCGGAAAATATCAACGCCGCTTTCGGCCGCCTGTTTGACAAAGGCCGCGACCACATTGTCGGGATAGTTGGTATAGCCTACCCCGTTCGAGCCGCGCAGCAGCATCTGCGTCAGCAGGTTGGGCATTCTTGCGCGAATGTCGCGCAAGCGCTGCCATGGGCATTCGTCAAGGAAACGGTAAGCCACGTCAAAGGTCGCACCGCCCCAGCACTCGACCGAGAAGAGGCCAGGGAGATCGTGGGCGTAATTGGGCGCAATGCCGATCATGTCGATCGACCGCATGCGCGTAGCCAAAAGCGATTGATGGCTGTCGCGCATCGTGGTGTCGGTGATCAACAGCTGCTTTTGCGCGGCCATCCAATCCGCCACGGCCTGCGCGCCCTCGCGTTCAAGGATCTGCTTTGGCCCATCCTTGATCTCGGAGTTGGCGGGGCGTGGCGCGCGTGGCAGTTTGAGATCTGCAGGGGGGCGCGTGCGCCCCTCGACCTCGGGATGCCCGTTGACCGTGATGTCGGCGATATAGCTTAGAACGCGCGTACCACGATCCCGCCGCTTGGCGAATTTGAACAGTTCTGGCGTCGTGTCGATGAATTTGGTTGTATAGGTATTGTTGAGGAAGGTCGGGTGCTTGAGCAGGTTCTCGACAAAGGCAATGTTCGTGCTGACACCGCGAATACGGAATTCGCGCAGGGCGCGGTCCATCCGGGCAATCGCCTGTTCGGGGGTAGGTGCCCAAGCCGTGACCTTGGTCAGAAGGCTGTCATAATAGCGCGTGATCACACCGCCCGCATAGGCGGTGCCACCATCCAGACGAATGCCCATGCCGGTGGCCGAGCGATAGGCCGTGATCCGGCCATAATCGGGAATGAAGTTGTTCAGCGGGTCCTCGGTGGTGATCCGGGTCTGGAGCGCGTGGCCATGCAGGGTGATGTCATACTGGCTGGCCTTGCCGGTGGCCTCCATCAGGCTCTTGCCTTCGGCAATCTTGATCTGCGCCTGCACGATGTCGATGCCGGTCACGGCCTCGGTCACGGTATGTTCGACCTGAACGCGCGGATTGACCTCGATGAAATAGAATTTGCCGGTGTCCATATCCATCAGGAATTCGACAGTGCCCGCGCATTCGTAATTCACATGCTTGCAAATCTTGTAGCCAAGCTGACAGATTTCCTCGCGCTGTGTCTCGGACAGGTAGGGGGCGGGGGCGCGTTCCACCACCTTTTGATTGCGGCGCTGCACCGAACAGTCCCGCTCGAACAAGTGGTACATATTGCCGTGCTTGTCGCCCAGGATCTGCACCTCGACGTGGCGCGCGCGCAGGATCATCTTTTCGAGATAGCCCTCGCCATTGCCAAAGGCCGCCTCGGCCTCGCGCCGCCCTTCACGAACCTTATCCTCAAGCTCGCTTTCATCCTCGATTGGTCGCATGCCGCGCCCGCCGCCGCCCCAAGACGCCTTGAGCATCAAGGGATAGCCAATTGCCTTGGCCTCTTTGCGGATGGCCTTGATGTCGTCGCCCAGCACTTCGGTTGCCGGGATCACGGGAACGCCTGCCTCCATGGCCACACGGCGCGCGCTTGCCTTGTCGCCAAGGGCGCGCATGGTTTCCGCGCGCGGACCGATAAACGTGATGCCCGCCGCGTCGCAGGCATCAACAAAGGCCGGGTTTTCGGACAAGAGGCCGTAACCGGGATGGATGGCATCCGCGCCCGACAGCTTGGCCACGCGGATGATCTCTTCGATGGACAGATAGGCCTGAACTGGCCCCATACCCTCACCGATGCGATACGCCTCATCCGCCTTGAACCGGTGAAGCCCGAGCTTGTCCTCTTCTGCAAAGACAGCGACGGTTTTCTTGCCCATTTCATTGGCGGCCCGCATGATGCGGATGGCGATTTCGCCCCGGTTGGCGATGAGAATCTTCTTGAAGTCGGCCATGCCTGTCCCCCGGTTTATCAGTTCTGGCGGCGCGGCATTCCATGCCGCATTGCAGCGCTGCATCCTTGTAAGATTTGTGAAAGGTTTGTGCAATCCGGCAAACTGGGTATTCCCCGGCAAGGGAAATTTCCTGTCCCGACGGGTGGTCCACCCTACCCGTTAGGGATCAGGCGCGACCGTACGTCCCAAAGCGTGCGTGTGCCCAACTGGCCCATATTGGCGCGCAAATCCTCGGCCAGAATATCCGCCAGATGCGCCGGGCCACTGTCTCCAAGCGCGCCAAGCGCATAGTGCCAGCCGCGCCCCATCATCACGAAATCCGCGCCAAGGGCGATGGCACGCAGCACATCAAGCCCGCCCTCGATGCCACCATCCATGATCACCGGCAGGTTGGTTGCCGCGCGCACCTCTGGCAGGGCCTCGATGGTGGCGGGGGCGGCGTCGAACTGACGGCCTGCGTGGTTCGAAATCCAGATTGCGTCTGCGCCCTCTTTCTCAAGCATCGCTGCATCATCCCCGCGCAGCACACCTTTGACCACCAAAGGACTGTCCCATGCGTCGCGCAGCCATCGCAGATAATCCCAGTCGGGCGAGGTGCGCAGCAAGTAACCGGCGTGTTTGTTCGATGGCAGGCCCTTGGTCTGGCCTGCGTAATCGTCAATCAGACGCATGCGCGGCATGCCGAGCCGCGCGGTGCCAAGCGCCCAAGCCGGGCAGCGGGCAACCTGCGCCATCAGGCGCGGGGTCAGCTTGGGCGGCTGTGTCAGGCCCGAGCGCACTTGCCGCTCGCGGCGGCTGCCCACGGGCACATCGACGGTCAGCACCAGCACCGTGAACCCGGCATTGCGGGCGCGGTTGAGCATGTCGGTGCGAATGCCGGTATCGCGCGGCGGATACATCTGGAACCAGCCATTGCCGTTCAGATGTGGCCCGATGTCCTCTGGTTTTTGGCTGGCCACAGTCGACAGGCCATAGGGAATGCCTACCTGCGTGGCCGCCCGCGCCAAGAGGCGCTCGGCATCGGGCCAGATGAGGCCCGACATGCCCACGGGCGCGATGCCCACCGGCAAAGCGTGGGTCTGTCCCAAGAGGGTGGCCGAGATATCGGGTGTGAACTCACCATGCAGGATCGACGGGCTGAGCCGCACCTGATCGAGCATCAGGCGATTGCGCCCCTTGGTCGCCTCGGTCCCTGTGGCACTGTCAAGGTATTCCCAGACGAAATGCGGAATGCGCCGCGCGGCTCGGGCGCGCAGATCAGACAGGGCGGGATAGGTTGCATGCAGGTTCATGGCGCGCATTTGCGCGGGTTTTCAGGGGCTTGTCCAGAGGCCAGATGGGGGCGGAACAATCCCCGAACATCTCTTTATCTCTCGCCGCCTCCGCGCTATTGTCGGGGGCATGAACAGATTTGACGAATCCGACGCTTTTGAGGGGGCCAGCCTCTCGGCCCGTGCCATTGCGGCGCGGCCCGCGCCCTATCTTGATGATCTCAACCCCGAACAGCGCCGCGCGGCGGAAACGCTGGATGGTCCGGTGCTGATGCTGGCTGGCGCGGGCACGGGCAAGACCAAGGCGCTGACCACGCGCATCGTGCATCTGATGAACACCGGGCGTGCGGGGTCCGGCGATATCTTGGCTGTGACCTTTACCAACAAGGCCGCGCGCGAGATGAAAGAGCGTGTGGGCCGCCTTTTGGGTCAGCCGGCAGAGGGGATGCCGTGGCTGGGCACCTTTCATTCGATCTGCGTCAAACTTTTGCGTCGGCATGCCGAACTGGTTGATCTGAAATCGAATTTCACCATTCTTGATACCGACGATCAACTGCGCCTACTCAAACAACTGGTGCAGGCGTCTGGCATCGACGACAAACGCTGGCCCGCGCGGATGCTGGCGGGAATCATCGACCAGTGGAAAAACCGCGCTTGGACGCCTGACAATCTGCCCGCGTCAGAGGGCAGCGCCTATGATGGCAAGGGTCCGGCGCTCTACCATCAGTATCAAGCGCGACTGAAGGAATTGAATGCGGTCGATTTTGGCGATCTGCTGCTGCATGTTGTGACAATATTCCAGCGCCACGATGACGTGCTCAGGCAATACCAACGCTGGTTCCGCTATATCCTCGTGGACGAGTATCAGGATACCAACGTCGCGCAATATCTCTGGCTGCGGCTTTTGGCTGGGGGGCACAAGAACATCTGCTGCGTGGGCGATGACGATCAGTCGATCTATGGCTGGCGCGGGGCCGAAGTGGGCAATATCCTGCGGTTCGAAAAGGATTTTCCCGGCGCGGCGGTGATCCGGCTTGAACAGAATTACCGCTCGACGCCGCATATTCTCGCCGCTGCTTCTGGTGTGATCGCGGGAAATCGCGACCGGCTTGGCAAAGAGTTGTGGACCGAGGCTCAAGAGGGAGAAAAGCTCCGCCTGATCGGCCATTGGGATGGCGAGGAAGAGGCGCGCTGGATTGGCGAAGAAATTGACGCGATGCAACGCGGCACGCGGGGCATGCGGCCCTATTCGCTCGATGCAATGGCAATCCTCGTGCGGGCCAGCCACCAGATGCGCGCCTTCGAGGATCGGTTTCTGACCATCGGTCTGCCTTACCGCGTGATCGGCGGCCCGCGCTTTTACGAGCGTTTGGAAATTCGCGATGCCATGGCCTATTTCCGCCTTGTGGTCTCGCCTGCGGATGATTTGGCCTTTGAGCGGATCGTCAACACGCCCAAGCGCGGGTTGGGTGACAAGGCGCAGCAGAAAA
This sequence comes from Roseovarius sp. MS2, assembly GCF_051447875.1. Classification (NCBI taxonomy): domain Bacteria; kingdom Pseudomonadati; phylum Pseudomonadota; class Alphaproteobacteria; order Rhodobacterales; family Roseobacteraceae; genus Roseovarius; species Roseovarius sp. MS2. The sequence continues at coordinate 4,145,665 of NZ_JBKHVF010000001.1, read as the reverse complement.
TCCAGATGACCGCGCGCCAGCATGGTGTGCCATTGGTCGAAGGCGCGCGCCTTTTGCTTGACGACAAGGGGATCACCGGCAAGGCGGCGGGCGAGCTGCTCCTTTTGATCGACGGGCTTGGCCGTTGGGGCCGGATGGTGGGCGATGCCGATATCAGCCATGTCGAACTGGCGGAGATGATCCTCGACGAGAGCGGCTATACTGGCATGTGGCAAAACGACAAGACGCCCGAGGCACCGGGGCGGCTTGAAAACCTCAAGGAACTGGTCAAGGCCCTCGAAGGGTTCGAGAACCTGCAAGGGTTTTTGGAACACGTGAGCCTCATCATGGACAATGAGGCGGGTGAAGAGGGCGAGAAGGTCACGCTGATGACGCTGCACGCGGCCAAAGGGCTCGAGTTTCCGGCCGTGTTCCTGCCGGGATGGGAAGATGGGCTTTTCCCCTCGCAACGCTCGATGGACGAAAGCGGCGTGCGGGGATTGGAAGAGGAGCGGCGGCTGGCCTATGTCGGCATCACCCGTGCCGAAGAGGTCTGTACGATTTCATTCGCGGGCAATCGCCGGGTCTATGGCCAGTGGCAGAGCCAGATGCCGTCACGCTTCATTGACGAATTGCCTGAGGCTCATGTTGATGTGCTGACCCCTCCTGGCCTTTATGGCGGGGGCTATGGGGCGGCGGCCAGTTCAGGCATCGAGAGCCGCGCCGCCGAAGCCAATGTTTACAATAGCCCCGGTTGGCGACGGCTTCAGGCGCGGGGCGCGGAGCGGCCCCTGAGCCAACCCAGTGAAGCGCGCCACAGCGTGATCGACCTGCAGGCGATGAGCGCGCACACAGTGGGCGAGCGCGTCTTTCATCAAAAGTTCGGCTATGGCGCAATTATCGCCATCGAGGGCGACAAGCTCGAAATCGCGTTTGAGAAGGCGGGCACCAAAAAGGTTGTTGCCCGTTTCATCACGGGCGCGGATGACGTTCCGTTCTAGCCGGAGGATCGCGGCGTATTTGAGTATTTTTGCCAAGAAGAAACCTGGCTTGGCTTCTTCTTGGTGCAAATACTCCTGTACGACCTAGCGCCGAAACGCCTAGCTGAGGTGATCGACGACCGTCAGATGTTGCGCCAATTGGTTGACCTCGCCCAAGTAGCGCGCAACCAGTTTCGGATCATGCGGGGCTGCGCTGACGCCTGCCGCAATCTCGCGCGTCAGCACCGAGTCGACCGCCAGAGAAACCGGGATTGACACCAGCCGCGCCATCGCCGTGCCGCGCGCGTCGCCCCAGGCATCCATCACATAGCTCTTGTGCCAGACGGGTTTCCCGGCGTTTTCGGCCCTGAGATCCACGCAGAGCACGACACGATCCGGCTCGCCCTCCTCATAGGCGTTCTCTTGCCAGAACTGATCCGACATCTCTTTGAGGCGGCTATCGCCTGCGGTGCCTTCCAAGGTCTCGATATCCGCGAAAATAGGCTTCCATGCCTCTGACCAGCCATTGAGCCGCAGCGTGCCACGCACGAAATCCTTGATCCGCCAGTCTGGATCAAAGCGGTAATCCGCGATGAAGGGGATCGAGTCCCGGTTGGGGTAAACCTCAAAGGTTTCGGGGGTTGGCAAGGGGGCGTCATAGCTGGAAATGGCATCCCAAGGCCGCGCCACCCGAAGTTCCGAGAAATTCCGGATTGACCGCGAGGGCGAACGCAGCGCCTTGAGCACGCCCAAGGGCGACCAACTGAATTTGTAGCGGAACGGGTTGGGCTGTTTTGGCACGCCGCCGCAATAGGAGGTAAAGCTGAGATCATTGCCCGCGTCATAGGCCTTGGAGGCGCGATAGTCGGCCACCAGATGATGCGCCATGAGGTGGTCGATGCCGGGGTCGAGACCGATTTCGTTGACAAAGCACAGCCCCTTGTCGCGCGCAGCCTGATCGAGGGCGCGCATCTCTGGTGCGATGTATGAGGACGAAACGAAATGCGCGCCCCTCTCAAGGCAAAGTTCGGCCAGCGGCACGTGCCAGTCGCCCGGCAGCATTGACACCACAACGTCACCGGGATTGAGCACCTTGGCCAATGCGTCCATGTCAAATGCGTGGATCGTGTCGGTGAGATCGCCGACCATTGCCCGCGCCTTGTCGGTCGAGCGGTTCCACACCGTCACATCACGCCCTGCCTCGATCAGCCGCCGTAGGCCGGGGATGGCCGATAGGCCGGTGCCGCACCAGTGGATTGTCATGTCGTTCTCTCCTTCATTTAAAGCGGAGTTTTGCCGCGACGATGCTGAGCATCGCGACCACGGCGCAGATATTCGCAAGGATGAGCGGCCAGTCGCCGATCATCACCCCATAGACCAGCCAGAGGGAAACGGTGGTCAAAAACAGCAGGTTCGAGGGCAGCGACAGGCCGGATGTGTCGCGCGTGGCCCAAGCCTTGACCGCCTGTGGAATCCAGCAGATCGTGCCCAGAAAGGCGGCCAGATATCCGACATAGGGGGCCATTCAGAGCGCTTTCATATGGGTGTGAAAGGTCTCTGCCGCGCGCCCCCAGACGCCTTGATCTGGCGTGTCGAGCGTCAGCAGGGAGGTTAGCAGCTGTCCCGCATAGTCCTGAGAGGATTCCACCGGCAAGAGCGAGGGCAGGTTGTCTATGGCCATGACATCGAGCGGCGGAACATCGTGCACGCGCAGTACGGGCGCGGCCCAAGTGGTTGCCGCATCATAGACTGGCACCGGGTTATAGTCACTGTCAGGGTCGCAGGCGACATCGCCGATCACGGTCAGGTGGCGCGGCGCGGCCAAGGCGGATCTAGGCACGAAAACCGGCGTGCCGGGGCGGGCAAAGATGCAGTTGAGGAAGATGTCATGCGTTAGGATTTCGGGAAACGGCCCACCCGATGCGGTCTCGGCCATGTCCCAACGGGTGACGGGCACATCCATCGCTTCGCAGAGATCCGCCGCCCCTGTGCCCACGCGGCCCAAGGCCCCGATGACAATGGCGCGGGGGCGTGTGGCACCCGAAGCCTCAAGCCGCGCGCCAAGATCGGCCAAAAGTGCGTCGCGCCCCGGATAGGTATCGACGGTCGGGCAGAGGCCGCCGCCCTGTTGTGCCGCCCATGCCATGAGCGATACCGCTGCCCCGGCATAGCCTGCCCAATAGCCAAAGGCAGCAACGCGGCGGCCGGTCACATCGACCAGATACTCCAGATCGTAAAGCGTGCCGCCCCCAGCCTGAAACCGCTGCAAGAGTCGCCGTCCGGCATGTTGCCCCTTGAAGGCATGGCCGAACATGATGTGGCGATGCGGCAGGGGGGTGCCATCCTCGGGCAACTCCTTGAGGCCAAAGATGATTGCGTCCTGCGGTGCCGAGGGCCATGCGTTTTCCGGGGCGATTTCGCAGCCGGCGGCGCGGTAGCCGTCGATTGGGATGGCGCGGTTTTGGCTTTCTTCCACTGTGACGTGGATGCCTTTGGCGATCAGTTGCGCCGCGCCCTCGGGCGTCAGCCCCACGCGTTCCTCATTGGGCCGCTGTTCGGCCCTTACCCACAGATGTGTCATCTCAGCCTCTCAGATCATGTTATCCGCGATCACCCGTTCTACAGATGGGCGCGCGCGCATTGCCTGCACGAAGGCTGCGATTTTGGGGAACTTGGCCACATCCACCCCGTCGCCTTCCAGCCAGTTGCAGGCGACAAAGAGATAGGCATCGGCAAGAGAGAGTGTTTCTCCCAGCACAAAGGGGCCGGTCAGGATATGATTTTCGACGTAATCAGCGCTGTCGGTCATGGTCTGTACCGATTTGGCCTTCATGTCGTCGAAAGAGCTTTGCTGATCGGCCCATCGGTGCCCGCGCATTTTGTGCGCGTGGTTCACATGCATGGTGGAGGCGATGTAATACATGGCCTCGCGCATTTTGGCAGCCTTCAAGGGGTCTGTGGGGCGCAAACCTGCTTGGGGTGTGGTGTCCGCAATGAAATCGAGGATTGCACCGGTTTCGGTCAGGATACTGGTGTCGGTAACGAGAGTCGGGACACGCCCCTTGGGATTGATCGCAAGATATGCGGCGCCGGTTTGTTCCCCCGCCCGGAAATCAAGGCGCATCGGTTCAAAATCCAGACCCGCCTCGTGCAGCGCGATGGCCACCGCAATCGAGATGGTGCCTTTGGCATAGTATAACTTCATGGCGCGGTTCCTCTTGCTGTCAGATAAAGGTGCGGGCATGCGCCCGATCGGGAGTGTCGAGATGCGGCGTTGCGTTGAACGTGCCCAGCATCAGCATATCATGCACATGCTCCAGCCGGTGGAGCGAGCTGTTCCTCACTTGCAACATGACTTTGGCCATGCCCGGAATATCCAGCCCGAGCACATGCCGCATGACCATGCCGATCACGCCGCCTGAGGTTACGATCAGAACACGCCCATGCTGCTGGCAGATGTCGTCGATCAAGTCGGTGATCCGGTTGGTAAAATGCGCAAAGGTTTCAGGTACATCCTCCAGATCGCCGCGCGCCCAGTGTTCGATCACCTGAGGCAGGTAGCGGGCGAATTCGGTAGCGTCCGCAGGGGCCGGAATGCCGTGCTGTGCCTCGATGGCGCGGGCGAGGGCGAAATAGCTTAACTCGTCAAGACGCGGGTCTTGTTCGGTGATCTTATAGCCCATGGCGCGGGCGGTGCCGATCTGACGGTTGAGCGTTCCGGTGATCACATGGTCAAAATGCGGATTCGTCCGCTCCAGATGTGCGCCCAGCCATTCGGCCTGCTGCACGCCCAGAGGCGATAGCCGGTCATAGCCTGCCTCATCGGTCGCATGGCTGTTGGCCTGCCCGTGCCGCACCAGAATAAGCTCTGCCAAGGTTTCCCTCCCCCGAATTCCGCGCGACGTTAGCGCCGGTTGCGGCGGGGTTAAAGGGAGCGCGTGAAATATTCCATCCCATCGCTGACAGGCGTGACGGTGCTGTCGATTTAAGACCTCTGCCGTGGCTCTTTGCCATTCGTGGCGCAAATGTGGGGTGAGGTGTCGGGATTGACGGCCTCTGGCATGCTGCTGCATGCTTTAAAAAGTCCCAAAGCAGGGAGGCACGCTGATGACCGACAAGATCACACTCGTATTGGATGGCCGCGAGGTCGAGGTAGAGGCTGGTCAGACGATCTGGGAAGTCGCCAATGGTCGTGGTCTGAAAATTCCGCACCTCTGCCACAAGCCTGCCCCAGGCTATCGCCCCGATGGCAATTGCCGCGCCTGTATGGTCGAGGTCCAAGGTGAGCGTACGCTTGTCGCCTCGTGCATCCGCGAGGCCAAGGCGGGCATGGTTGTGACAACCAACTCCGCCCGTGCAGAATCGGCGCGCAAATTGGTTGTTGAGATGCTCTTGGCCGATCAGCCCGAGCAGGCGCAGTCGCATGACCGCTCAAGCCACCTCTGGGATATGGCCGAAGCCAATGCCGTGACCCATAGCCGCTTTCCCAAGCTGGAGCGCGACCGCATTCCGCTGCTCGATGACAGCCACATCGCGATGCGCGTCAATCTCGACGCCTGTATTCAATGTGGTCTCTGCGTGCGGGCGTGCCGCGAGGTTCAGGTGAATGACGTGATCGGCATGGCCGGGCGTGGGCATGACGCCTATCCGGTGTTCGATCTTGCGGATCCGATGGGCGATTCGACCTGTGTGGCCTGCGGCGAATGCGTGCAGGCCTGCCCGACCGGGGCCCTGATGCCTGCAACCGTGCTTGATGACGTACAGCAGGGCGACAGCGCCGATTTCGATGAAGAGGTCAAGAGCATCTGCCCGTTCTGTGGCGTGGGGTGTCAGGTTTCGCTCAAGGTCAAGAATGGCAAGGTCAAATATGTTGAGGGCATCAACGGGCCTGCCAACGAGGGGCGTCTGTGCGTCAAGGGGCGGTTCGGCTTTGACTATATCCACCATCCGCATCGCCTGACCAAGCCGCTCATCCGCCGCGATGATGCGCCGGCAAAGGGGCTGAATGTCGATCCCGGCAATTGGCAGGAAGTGTTCCGTGAAGCGTCTTGGGACGAGGCGCTTGATCTTGCAGCAGGCGCACTCAAGGGGCTTAAGGACACCCATGGCGGCACCAGTGTTGCAGGATTTGGCAGCGCGAAATGCACCAATGAAGAAGCCTATCTCTTCCAGAAATTCATCCGTCAGGGATTTGGTCACAACAATGTGGATCACTGCACGCGGCTCTGCCATGCGTCGTCTGTGGCGGCGCTGATCGAGAATGTCGGCTCTGGTGCCGTGACGGCGACCTTCAACCAGATTGAAAACGCTGATGTGGCGATTATCATCGGGGCCAACCCGCTCGAAAACCATCCCGTTGCCGCGACCTATTTCAAGCAGTTCACCAAGCGTGGTGGCAAGCTGATCGTGATGGACCCGCGCGGGCAGGGGATGAAGCGTTTTGCCACGCATATGTTGCAATTCCGCCCCGGCGCAGATGTCTCGATGCTGAATGCGATCATGCATGTGATTGTGGAAGAGGGGCTCTACGACCAGCAATACATCGCGGCCTTCACCGAGAACTGGGAAGCCGAGAAAAAGCATCTGGCGCAATTCCCGCCCGAAAAGATGGAGGGTATTTGCGGTGTTCCCGCCGAGACCCTGCGCGCTGTGGCGCGGGATTTCGCCACGGCCAAGGCCGGTATGATCTTTTGGGGGATGGGCGTCAGCCAGCATATCCACGGCACTGACAATTCGCGCTGCCTGATTTCTCTGGCCTTGATGTGCGGCCATGTGGGCCGCCCCGGCACGGGACTGCACCCGCTGCGTGGCCAGAACAACGTGCAAGGGGCGTCCGACGCGGGCCTCGTGCCGATGTTCCTGCCCGACTATCAGACCGTGACCGACGACGGCGTGCGTCGCGCCTTTACCGAAGTCTGGCAATCGGGGGACTTCTCGAACCAGAAGGGCCTGACCGTGACCGAGATCATGGACGCGGTTCATGACGACAAGATCAAGGGCATGTATATTCTGGGTGAAAACCCGGCGATGTCTGATCCTGATGTCGAACACGCCCGCGATGCTTTGGCCAAGCTCGAGCATCTGGTGGTGCAGGACATTTTCATCACGGAAACAGCCAACTATGCCGATGTGATCCTACCCGCGAGCGCGTTCTACGAGAAATCGGGGACCGTGACCAATACCAACCGTCAGGTGCAGATGGGCCGACCCGCCGTTACCCCACCGGGTGAGGCGCGCGAGGATTGGGCGATCACGGTTGAGCTGGCCAATCGGATCGGGCTTGACTGGTCTTATGACAGCCCGGCAGATGTCTTCGCCGAGATGAAGGTCAACATGCGCTCGCTCGACAATATCACCTGGGAGCGGTTGGAGCGCGAAGGCGCTGTGACCTATCCTTGCAAAGGGCCTGATCAGCCGGGTGAGTCGGTCGTGTTCGGCGACGGTTTCCCGCGGCCTGAGGGACGCGCGAAATTCACCCCGGCGGCAATAATTCCGCCCGACGATGTGCCCGATGCCGAGTATCCGATGATCCTGACAACCGGTCGGCAGCTTGAGCATTGGCACACAGGGTCGATGACCCGCCGCGCCAGCGTGCTTGATGCGGTAGAGCCGGAGGCCAATTGTTCGATGCATCCTGCGACCCTGCGCAAGCTGGGCGTAGAGCCGGGCGGCATGGTGCGGCTGAGCACCAAGCGTGGTTCAATCCGGATCATGGCGCGGGCAGATCGCGCAGTGGCCCCTGATATGGTGTTCCTGCCCTTTGCCTATGTCGAAGCGGCGGCGAACATCCTGACAAATCCTGCGGTCGATCCCTATGGCAAGATCCCAGAGTTCAAATTCTCGGCAGTCAAGGTCGAGGCAGCGAATATCGCGGCAGAGTGAGGCCGCGCACGCGCCCCGCAGGTTTTGCGGGGCGCGCACAGGGTCCGACCGTTAGATTTGGCATTTGGCATTTGGCCTCTGGCTGTGGCGCGCCTATAGTCCTGACTGGATATGACCCGCAAACCCGATACCCCCCTGCGCCGTGGCTGGACCACGGGCGCTTGCGCAACCGCCGCGACACGGGCGGCGCTCAGCTTGCTATGGGGCGAAGGGGCCGTGCCGCGTGTCTGCATCACCTTGCCAAGGGGTGAGACGCCCGAATTCGTCATTGCCCATCATGCCAGCGGCGAGGGGTGGGCCGAGGCTGGGGTGATCAAGGACGCGGGCGATGATCCGGATGTCACACATGGGGCGATGATCATCGCGCGGGTGGCCCGCTCAGAAGGGGGCGTGGTGTTTCGCGCAGGCGAGGGCGTGGGGCGTGTCACCATGCCGGGGCTGCCCATCCCGCCGGGTGAGCCTGCAATCAACCCCGTGCCACGTCAGATGATGCGAGAGACCGTTGAAGACATGGCCGAGCGGCTCTCTGAAAGCCCGGATATCGAAATCACGGTGTCGGTACCTGGGGGGGCTGCGCTTGCGCAAAAGACTTGGAACTCGAGGCTGGGCATAAAAGGCGGGTTGTCGATTCTGGGCACAACAGGGATCGTGCGCCCGTTTTCCTGCGCCGCTTGGATCGCCTCGATCCATCGTGGCATTGACGTGGCGCGCGAGGCGGGGCTGGATCATGTGGCAGGCTGCACCGGCGCCACAAGCGAGCAGGTGGTGCAGAGCCTTTATGACCTTCCGGATCACGCGATGTTGGATATGGGGGACTTTGCGGGTGGGATGCTCAAATATCTCGCCCGGCATCCGCTGCCGCGCCTGACGGTGGGGGGCGGTATCGGCAAGATGATCAAGCTGGCGCAGGGCGCGCGCGATTTGCATTCAGGCCGCAGCCAAGTGGATTTCGCAGGCCTCGCCGACGCGCTTGCCATACCGGATCTGAAATACATGAACACGGCGTTGCAAGCCTATGACGTTGCTGGGGAAGTCTTGGCAGAATGGGTGGCACAGGAAAGCCGGTTGAAGGTGCTGTCAATGCTGCCCGAAGGCGTTGCGGTTGATACGGTTGTGATCGACCGGGCCGGTGTGGTGCTGGCACGGGCGGGGGCGGCATGACGCTCTTGCTGCTGGCGGGCACGGGAGAGGCGCAGCAGGTGGCACGACTTTTGGTTGCCGATGGGCGTCCTGCCATTGCCTCGCTTGCCGGGGCCACGCGTGCGCCGCGCGCCATGGGCCTGCCCACGCGAATAGGTGGGTTTGGCGGCGAGGACGGTTTTTTGCGCTACCTCACCGAGGCCGGGATCACCGCAGTTCTTGATGCAACGCATCCTTTTGCCAGCCGGATATCCGAGCGTACGGCACGGCTCTGCGCTGACAAAGCCGTACCATATTGCCAGCTTTTGCGGCCGGAATGGGTGCCTGCGGCCGGTGACCGCTGGACCATTATCGCCGCAGAGGAAGAGGCGGTGGCGCATATTCCCGAGGGGGCGACGGTTTTCCTTGCCACCGGGCGGCAGGGCGTGACACGCTTTGCCAATCTCGACGGGCGGCGGCTGATTTGTCGCGTGGTCGATCCACCCGAGGCACCCTTTCCGATGGCAAATGGCACCTATCTTGTTGGTCGCCCACCGTTTTCCGTGGCGGAGGAGATCGCGCTTTTCACCCGGCTAGGTTTCGACTGGCTGGTGGTCAAGAATGCGGGGGGGGCCGCGTCCGAGAGCAAGCTGGCGGCTGCGCGGGCGCTGAACCTGCCCGTGGCGATGATCGCGCGACCGCCACAGCCAAAGGCCCCGCGCGTGGCGACGGTGGCGGCGGCAATGGAGTGGGTGCGCAACATATGACGGGCCGGATCATCGAGTGCGACGCGGACGTTCAAGAAGGGGCAGCGCATTTGGCCGCCCTCTGCCCCCGCCTGCATCATGCCTATGCGCTGACGGGGCCGCTGCCGTTGCGGCGGAACCCGGACGGATTTGCGCGGCTACTCAGTGCGATTGTCAGCCAACAGGTCAGCGTTGCTTCGGCCAATGCGATTTGGTCAAGACTGGAACAGGCCGGCTTCACCGAACCTCAGCGCATCGTCGCGGTCACGGATGACGATCTGCGTGCCGTAGGCCTCAGCCGCCAAAAGGCGCGCTATGCCCGCGCGCTTGCCGAGGCGGGGATCGATTATGCCGCCTTGCGCAGCGCTCCGACGTCTGAGGTGATTGCCACGCTCACGCAAGTGTCTGGTATCGGTGTCTGGACGGCGGAAATCTATGCGATGTTCAGCTTGGGGCGTGCAGACGTATTTGCGCCCGGTGATCTGGCCTTGCAAGAGGCGGTGCGGCTGCTCTACGACCTGCCGGAAAGGCCCAAGGAACGGGCGCTGCGGCAAATGGCCGAGGACTGGTCGCCATGGCGCGCCGTTGCGGCGCGACTTTTGTGGGCCTATTACCGGGTGGCCAAGGACAGGGAAGGGATCAGATGACACGGGTATTGCAAGCAGGCCGCAAGGCGCCTCTTTCGGGTGAGACACGTTCGGCTGTCGTCTTTCTGCATGGATACGGGGCCAATGGCGCGGATTTGCTGGGGCTGGCAGACCCGTTGGCGGAACACTTGCCAGATACGCTCTTTGTCGCGCCCGATGCGCCGGAGAGCATTCCGGGGATGCCCTTTGGTCTGCAATGGTTTCCTATCCCGTGGATCGACGGATCAAGCGAGGAAGAAGCGCACCGGGGCTTGATGACGGCCTCGGCGGATTTGAATGCCTTTCTTGATGCGCTGATGGTGGATGAGGATCTTTTGCCTGAACAGGTGGTGCTCTTTGGCTTTTCCCAAGGGTCAATGATGGCGTTGCATGTGGCACCCCGGCGCGAAGAAGCACTGGCTGGCGTCGTGGCCTTTTCCGGGCGGCTTCTTTCGCCGGACTTGTTGGAAGATGAGACGCAGAGCCGCCCGCCCGTTCTGCTGGTGCATGGCGATGCCGATGAGGTGGTGACGGTACAGTCGCTGCCGCAGGCGGCGGAGGCCTTGCAGGGGGCAGGCTGGCAGGATGTCTATGCCCATATCATGAAGGGTACGGGCCACGGAATTGCCCCTGACGGGCTGTCAGTGGCCCTGGCCTTTATGCGCGACAAACTTGGCCTCTGACGGTTTTCCACAAATCGCCTCAGGCTTGCCATATTGCGGCGGCGCTCTTGAGTTAGCGCAAGACGGATGAGTGAGGACACTGGCAAACTTACCCCGCATGGGCGGGCTCTATCCCTTGGCGGACTGTTTGTCGCCGAGATGGTGGTGCTTGTGCTTGGGTATCAGGTGTTGAGCGACCTAGAATGTCGCGCCACCGGGATCGAAGCTGCCTGTCGCGGATTGCGGTTTGTGGCGCTTTGGCTGCTTTGTGCGGGGTCGTTGGTTGGGATATACCTCTGGGCGCGCCCCGTCGCGCGCGCCGATTTCGGCATGGCGGCAAGCCGTGCGCCGGGCGGGTTAAGATGGGCCCTGATACATGGCCTTGGCATTCTGGCCATGCTCACGCCGCTGATCGTGATCGCGCCTGACGCGCTCAGCGCAGAATTTCAGTCTGTTTTCCCTCTGGCGGCCTTGGGCGCGCTGATGGCGGCCTTGGGTGGTCTGCTGTGGCTGATGCGGCCCGCGGCATGGTTGAGTTGGTTACAGGGGCGCAGTCTGTCCCTTTTGGCGATGGTGGTTTTTGCCGCCGCTCTTCCGGGGGCTGTGGTTTTGGCGGGGCCACTCTGGAGCGTGCAGGCTGTCACGGATGTGACATTCATTGCGGTCTTTCTCTTGCTGCGCCTCTTTGTCGAGGAGGTGGTCGTTGATCCCGCGACCTATGTGATCGGCACGCCAGAGTTTCAGGTTATGGTGGCCGATAGTTGTTCGGGGATCGAAGGGCTGGTGTTGATCACTGCCTTTCTTGCCCTTTACGGGGTGCTTTTCCGTGACGAATTGCGCTTGCGCCGCTTTGGCCTCGTGATTTGGCCCCTTGCGCTGTTGGTAAGCTGGCTGTTCAACGCGGTGCGGATCACGGGGTTGATCCTGATCGGTGTGCATGTCTCGCCGGAACTGGCGGTCAACGGGTTTCACAGCTTTGCCGGTTGGTTGATGTTCACAGCCCTGTCGATCGGCGTTTTGGTTGTTGTCGGGCGCAGTGGCTATGCGCTTCAGGCGGTGGTGGTGCCACAGGTGCGCAGCGTGGCCCCGCTGGCTCAGGATGATGTGGCTGGCCGCATCCTGCCCTTTATCGTCTTTGCCTTGTCGGGATTGATCGCACAGGCCTTTTGGAGCGAACCTGCCCTCGCTTATCCGGTGCAGGCCGGCATGATGCTGGCTGCGCTTTGGTGGGTGCGCGCCACTCTGTGGCAGCATTTAGCTTGGCCCTCGATGCTCTCGGTGGTCGCAGGCATCGCGGTTGGGGTGGTTTGGATCGCAACCGCGCCCGCGTCAGAGCCAACCTCTGACGCGCTCATGTCGCTTGGGGCCGGCGCTTTTGCCCTTTGGGCCAGCGTGCGCATCCTTGGCACCGTGGCGCTTGTGCCGGTGATCGAAGAGCTATTTTTTCGGGGTTATGTCCAAGCGCGTCTGGACCGGGGCACTGTTTCAAGCCAGATCATCGCGATTGGTGTTTCCGCCAGCCTTTTTGCGCTTGTCCATGGCCGATGGATCGAGGCGGGGCTGGCTGGTGTCGTCTTTTCTCTGGTTTACATGCGCAATGGGCGGCTGGCTGATGCCATGGCCGCCCATGCTGTTGCCAATGCTGTTATCGCAGCCGTCGCCCTTTGGAGGGGGATTGGGCGCTGATCTGACGGTAGAGGTCAGTTCCGCGCGCGACGGCGTTTGATTTCCCAAGCAAGGACAAGGGCCGCGAGAACGACTGCGATGGCCAATGTGCCACTTGCAGCGTCCATTTCCGGCACGGAGGACGTCGATGTCGAGCCACCGCTCGACGTGGTTCCACCATACCAGCCACTCCAGAACCAATCAAACATCAGTCGTCTCCGTATTACCATGCGTTCAAATTCTGACCTTAGATATGCCAGATTTCGGACACATTTCAAGCTTCGTGCCGGTCGAGTCATATATTTGGAAACGAACCGGGTCTACAGGGCGCTTTGTTTCCGGATTAGAGGCTGAGATGCTGAAACATCGGGCAATCTTCCTGCGGGATACAGGGGCGAACTCACATCTTCAACAGAATCACTCTGCCGCGCGGAGAGGCGAATCTTGGCCTATGGAATCCGGTGTTTTTGTATTTTTTTCAGCAGGTTGAGTTGGGTCTGCGGGCGCGGTTTGATTTTCGTCGGGCCAGACAATTTCAGCGTGTGCGAGGCGGTTTGCGGTGTGGGCGAGGGCCCAATCCTGAGCGGCGCGGCTAGAGTGACCCATCGAAAGCTTGGCCAAGAGGCGCGCGCCCCAGAGCGCGTAGGTGCCCAGCCACACCCGCAGCGCCAACATCGCGGGGGTAAAGACCAGCGTCAGCACGGTTGCGATTCCGAGGCCGAAAACCACGGCGGTGGCAAGCTGCTTCCACCACAAAGCTGTTGGACTATCAAAGGCATAGCCACCATTCACAAAGTCAAGGCTTAGCCCGAACATCATCGGCGCGAGGCCCGCCATGGTGGTGATCGTGGTCAAAAGAACGGGCCGGATGCGATCCTGCGCGGTGCGGGTGATGGCTTCGATCTGGGGCATGTAGCGGGCGTATTCCTGATAAGTATCAATCAAAACAATGTTGTTGTTCACCACGATCCCCGCGAGGGCCACGATGCCGGTGCCCGTCATGATGATCGAAAACGGCTGATCCATCACCAGCATCCCGATCAGCACGCCGGTTGTTGAGAGCACGACCGCCAAAAGCACCAGCACTGCGTTGTAAACACTGTTGAATTGCGCCAAGAGGATGATGAACATCAGGCCAAGCGCCCCGGCGAAGGCCTTTTGCAGGAACGCGCCGGATTCGGCCTCATCCTCGGCGTCGCCGGTCCATTCATAGCTGATTCCGGGGGGCAGAACGCCGGAATCGAGCCACTCAGTCAGGAGCGCGATGCGCTCGTTTGCGGTGATGGGCACCTTACGATCTGTAACATCTGTGGCCGATTCCTTACGAAATAAACCGTCCTCAACTGCCGCCTTGATGTCGAAAAAGCGGGTCTGATCGACACGGTCGATCTGGGCCAGCTGTTTGACCGGTTTGCGGCTGACGAAATTCGAAAGTGGAACCAGTCCGTCATCGGTGCGCACCTTGAGGCTGTCGAGGGTTGAGAGCACGCGGTCCTGGTCGGGCAGGCGGACGCGGATCTCGATTTCTTCGTCGCTGCTGTCCACGCGCATCGTGTCGAGCAGGATACCGCGTGTCACAAGCTGCACCATCGCCCCAACGGTTGCCACGTCGGCGCCAAAACGCCCGGCCTTTTCGACATCAACGTCAATCTGCCAATCAATGCCGGGCAGGGGCAAGGTATCTTCGATCTGGCGCAGGCCTTCGGTCTCGTCGAATTTCTGTCGCGCCACTTCGGTAAAGGCGATGAGATCGTCCCAATTGTCGCTTTTGAGGCGCAGGTGCACCGGCTTGGCCGAAGCGGGGCCACGGGATTGGGCAAGAACCTCAAACTTGATGCCGGGAATTTGCTCCAGTTCGGCGCTCAGTTCCGCAATCACCGCATCGCCGTCAAAGTCTGCGGCCACCACGTCGCGCGATACGGCAAGGTTGATCAGGGGAATGGTGAACCATGTCTCGTGCGTCTGGGGGCGATCCTCCCAGGCGATGGTTTCGAATTGTATCTGACCGATCGTGTCGCGTGGGGGCTGTGCGCCACCGGTGTTGGTATCAAGCCCGCCATCCCCGGCAAAGGCAAAGGCGGTCTGGATGCCCGGATGGGCGCGGATGATATCCTCGACCTGCTGGACCAACTGATCCTTTTGATCAATCGAGAGATTGCCGCGCCCGCGCACATAGACGATGCCTTGCTCGGGTTCGCTATCGACAAAGAATTCGGTGCCATTGTTGTTGTTGATGTAGAACATGAGCACAGAGCCCACGAGCACAAAAATCGCGCCAAAGGCCACCAGAGGCATCACCGGATTGCCCGCGATGGCGTGGATCACCCAGCCAAAGGCCGAGCGGTGATAGCCGCCCCGGACCCGTTCGCGGCGCGGGGGCAGCCAGCGTTGCCGCGCGACGTGCAGGAGTTTGCCAAAGCGGCGCGGGATGGCCAAAAGCGCCAGAAGCGTGGCGACCACCCCCGACAGCCCTACCGCCGCAAGAAGTGACACGCCAAGCAAGAGGCCAAAGACCGTGGTCAACACGGGTATGACTGAGCCAAGGATTTGCGTGCCGTCCATGGCTGAAAATTGCGCGCGCACTTCGTTCAGCAGGGTGGGGGCCAATTGGCCGGCCAGAAGCGCCGCACCGATTGCCAGCGGCAAGAGCAGCACATGCCAGAGCCAGAAACCGCCCGCAATCTGATCTGTGCGGGCGTTGAACCAGCGTTCCAGCCGCCCGGTCACGCCGCCCAGCACGGGCAGATAGACGAGCGCCACCAAGAGCGATGCAGAGAGCACGAAAATCAGTGTAACGGGCAGCATGCCCATGAATTGCCCCGGAATACCGGGCCAGAAGAGCATCGGCAGAAAAGCACAGAGCGTGGTCGCGGTTGAACTGACCACGGGCCAGAACATCCGCTTGGCGGCCCCCACATAGGCGTGCATCGGGCCTTCGCCATCGGCAATCCGCTTGTCTGCATATTCCACCACGACGATGGCACCATCCACAAGCATGCCAACCGCAAGGATGAGACCGAACATCACGATATTCGAGACCGCGACGCCCATGACGGCGAGAAGGGCAAAGCAGAGCAGAAAGGAGGTTGGTATCGCAAAGCCCACCAGCAGCGCAGGACGGATGCCCAAGGCCGCCAGTGTGACGATCATAACCAAGGCAATGGCGGTCAGAACCGAGCCCTCAAGCTGGCTGACCATCGAGGCGACCGTGCTGGATTGGTCGTTGGAGGTGCCAACGCTGACTGCGACCTGTAAATCCTCGGGCCATGTCTTTTCCGCCTCGGCGACAGCGGCGCGCACGAGGTCTGCGGTCTCGATGATGTTGAAACCTTTGCGCTTGACCACTTGGAGCGCGACGGTGGTCTCGCCATTGAACCGCGCGGTGCCTAGCCGATCCTCGAAGGTGAGGTTTATGGTGGCCAGATCGCCAAGCCGCACGATGCGGTCGCCATTGGTCTTGACCGGAAGGTTGTAGAAATCGCTGGTGTCTTCGAAGGACGAAGGGATTTTGACCGCGAAAGTGCCTTGGCTTGTGTCGACTTCACCGGCTGCGATCAATTGGTTGTTGTTCTGCACCACGTTGATCAGATCCAGCGCCGTGACGTTATATGCCTCAAGGCGGAGCGGGTCGATGATAACCTCGAGCATCTCTTCGCGATTGCCCGCGATCCCAGCCTCGAGCACAGGTTCCAGCCCTTCGAGCGTGTCTTGCAGGTCATTGGCAAGGCGCGACATGGTGCGTTCCGGCACCGGGCCGGAGAGGTTGACGATGATGATCGGGAATTCGCTGAAATTCACCTCGTTGAGGGTGTATTTTTCAGCGCCGTCGGGGAAATCGGCCTCGGCGGTGTCCATCGCGTCGCGCACATCGGCGAGGGTCTTGGTCTTGTCCCAGCCGAATTCGAATTCGAGCGCCACGCCGCCATAGTTTTCAGCAGCGGTGCCGGTCATTTTCTTCAGACCGTCCAGATCGCTCAGCTCGGTCTCCATCACTTTGACGAGCAGTTTTTCGCTATCCTCGGCGGAGATGCCGGGGAAGGGGACCGAGATGAAGAGGGCGGGCACCTCGATGTCAGGCTCGCCCTCTTTGGGCAAGCCGACATAGGCCAGCGTGCCTGCAAGGACCGAGAGCACGATGAAGGCCAAAACCATCCGGGCGCGGGTGGCGGCCCAATCGACGATTCCGGTCATTGGCCCAACTCCTGAAACACCGGGTCAACGGGCACGCCATCGGTCACGAAATCCTGTCCGATCACGATCACATCGGCGCTATCTGGCAGTCCGGTGAGCCAGACACCGGAGGGTGTATCGCGCAAGAGCTCGACCGGGACGAATTGGGCAAGGCTTTCGGGGTTGACGATGCGCAGGCCCAAGGCCCCCTCGTCATCAAGAGTGAGCGCGGATTGCGGCAGGAGATGCGCGCGTTTGCCTGCGGCACCGATCAGGATTTCGGCGGTTTCCCCGTCGCGCAGCGAGAGGTCCGGATTGGGCACGGTCACTTCAACGCGAAAGGTGCGGGTGACGTCATCGGCGGAGCGGGCAACGAAGGTCACGCGCCCCTCGACCCTACGGCCTGAGGCCATGCGAATTGTTGCAGGGGCATTCATTTCCACGCGGGCCACCTGCAATTCCGAAACAAAGCCGACCATGGTGATCGGGTCGAGTTGCAGCACCGTGGCGCAGAGCGCGCCGGGTTGCAAAAGGCTGCCGATTTCCGCGGTGTCGGTGTCGAGCACGCCGTCGAAGGGCGCGACGATGGCGAGGCGGGCGATCTCGGTTTCGGCGGCGGCGACGGCGGCGCGGGCGGATTCAATCCCGGCGCGCGCGGCCTCTAGGCCAGAGGTGGCCGACTGCACCGCTGCTTGCGCCGAGCTGACCGCGGCGCGTGTTGCAGCGACGCGGGTTTGTGAGGCAAAGCCGCTTTCGACAAGGTTTTCGGCGGCGTTGGCATTGATTTCAGCCTCTTCGAGTTGGGCGCGGGCCTCGTTGGCGCGGGCCTCGGCCTCGGGGATGCGGGTTTGGGATTCGCTCAGCCGGGCTTGGGCCTCGGCCAGAGCGGCGTTGCGCGCGGCGGGGTCAAGGCGGCAAAGGATATCGCCTTGGGTCACCATATGCCCTTTGCGCAGCGGGTCGTTGATGACAAGGCCCGAGGTTTCGGCGCGCAATTCGACGATGCGGTCAGCCTCGGATCTGCCGCGCACCACGACGGCGCTGTCGACCTCACGCGCTTGTGAACGCAGGGCCACGACGCGCATGATCTGCGTCGTTTGGGGGGCGGTTTCTGGTGATGTGGTTTCGGTTTGCGGCTGAGTGGCGGGGGCTGGAAGAAATCTGTCATGCTCAAAGACAAGAACATAGACAAGGACAGAGACCACGAGGGCGATGAGAACAGGAAGCAACCGCATTTATCTACCTTCGGGCCATGAGGCGTGGCGTTGGGCCGGGCTTGGGCCTGCCTTGCGGGACATGCCCTTGACGCAACATCATTGGCTTACGCTAAACCAACCGGTTCAGATTAATCTTTTCCAATGCCTGCTGCAAGCACGCCCTTGCGTCGCGGGCGCGGTGCCCCTTGGCAGGGGCAGGGCTTCGGGGTAAGAGGGGCGAAATTCAAAGGGGGCGCGGCGTGAGCAACACCGACACTTTCATCGATGAAGTCACTGAAGAGGTGCGCCGCGACAGGCTATTCGCGTTGATGCGCCGATATGGCTGGATCGCGGTTCTGGCGATCCTGATGTTGGTGGGCGGTGCCGCGTGGAACGAATGGCGCAAGGCGCAGGATCAGGCCGCCGCCCAAGCGTTGGGCGATGCGGTGCTTGCGGCCCTGGCGACCGAAGACCGCAGCGCCCGCGCCGCAGCACTGGATGCAATCGAGGCGCCGGGGGCCCAAGCGGGATCGGTGATTGCCTTGCTCGCGGCGGCGGAAGAAGCGGCCGACACCCCCGAGGCAGCGGCGGCGCGGTTGCTGGCGCTGGCAGACCGGTCGGATGTGGATGCCGTCTATCGCAATATTGCAACGCTCAAGGCGGTGATGCTTCCGGGTTCGGGGCTGGATGCCGAAGCACGGCGCGGGCGCTTGAACGGATTGGCGCTGAGCGGCGGGGTTTTGCGCCTCTTGGCCGAGGAACAATTGGCGCTGATTGATCTGGAAACGGGCAACCGGGATGCGGCTTTGGAGCGTCTTGGCGCGATTGCCAGCGACGCGGAGGCGACGATGGGCTTGCGTAGGCGCGTGACACAAGTGATTGTGGCCTTGGGCGAAGATATGCCCGACCTGCCGGAGCCTGTCACAGGGGCCGAGTCGCTAGGTGAATGACAGGGGCCGCGTCGGGCGACAGGCTCATGCGGGCCGGCAGGACGGCAAAAGGCGAAGAGTGAGGGCAAGAGCAGTGAAACCGAACGGATTGATCCTTGGGCTGATTGCAGTCCTTGCGCTGACGGCCTGCACCAAGAAGACACAGATTCTGAGCGGTGAGCGCGAGGGAATTCGCGAGGTTCTCCAGAGCGAGACTGCGCGCGCTCAGGCAAGTGTGACACCAACAAACCAAGTTCTGCCCGTTTCGCTGCCAGCGGCGACAGTCAATGCGGACTGGCGCCAGCGCATCGGAACGCCTGCAACGCGCACGGCCCATCCCGCGCTGTCGCGTGCACCGCAACTGGCGTGGTCGGTCAATATCGGCGCAGGTGACGGGCGGCGGGTGCGGATCACCGCTGACCCGGTAGTGGCCGAAGGGCGTATCTTTACACTGGATGCCGAGGCGACGGTGGCGGCTGTCTCGACCACAGGGCAATTGCTCTGGACGCGCGACCTTACGCCGGCCAATGACAGGTCTGACAATGCCAGCGGTGGCGGCTTGGCCTATGGCGATGGCAAGCTCTTTGTCTCGTCCGGGTTTGGCCTGCTCACGGCGGTTGACCCTGCGACAGGCGGCGTGATCTGGCAACAGGCGTTGGGATCGCCCGGCACCGGCACACCGGCGGTCTTTGACGGGCTGGTCTATGTGGTTGCGGGCGATGATGTGGCCTGGGCGATTGAGACGGACACCGGGCGGATTGCCTGGCAGTTGAGCGGCACGCCGGATATTCACAACGTCTTGGGCGGACCTGCCCCGGCCATCACCGACAAATACGTGGTCTTTGCCTTTGGTGCAGGGGAATTGCAGGGCGCATTCCGCCGGGGTGGTCTGCGCCTCTGGGATGCGCAGGTTGCGGGCGAGCGTTTGGGCGTAGCGAGTGCGCGGGTGGATGACATCACCGGCGATCCGGTGGTCGTCGGTGACCGCCTCTATACCGGCAGCCATTCGGGGCGCACCGTTGCGCTAAGCCTTGGCAGCGGCAACCGCCTCTGGACTGCCGAAGAAGGCCCGCTTAACCCGGTTTGGCCGGCCGGGGACTCGCTGTTCATGGTCACGGATCGCAACGAATTGGTGCGGCTTGCCACCGAGGACGGGACGCGCATCTGGGGGCATGAATTGCCGCTCTTTGCGGATCGCAAGCCCAAGCGGCAGGCCGAAATCGTGGGCCATTTTGGCCCCATTCTGGCCGGTGGTCAGCTGATCCTGGCCTCGGGCGACGGGCAATTGCGGTTCTTTGATCCGGCCTCGGGGCAGATGACGGGCGCGCGGGATTTGCCCGGTGGTGCCACGTCCAACCCGGTGGTTGCGGGCAATACGCTTTATGTCGTGTCGAAAAAGGGTCAATTGCTGGCTTTCCGTTGATCGTGCGATCCTGTATCAGGGCGACTTGATCCGTATCGGAGCCTGAGACATGACCTTTTCCGTAGCCATCGTGGGCCGTCCCAATGTTGGCAAATCGACGCTCTTCAACCGTCTGGTGGGCAAGCGCCTTGCGTTGGTTGACAACCAGCCCGGCGTTACCCGAGACCTGCGCGAAGGGGCCGCGCGGTTGGGCGATCTGCGCTTTACGGTGATCGACACGGCAGGTCTGGAAGATGCCACCGACGAGAGCCTTCAGGGCAGGATGCGCAAGCTGACAGAGCGCGCAGTCGACATGGCGGATATTTGCCTCTTTGTGATCGACGCGCGCACCGGGGTCACGCCCACCGACGAAAGCCTTGCCGAGATTCTCCGCAAGCGTTCGGCGCATGTGATCCTTGCCGCCAACAAGGCCGAAGGATCGGCGGCGGATGCGGGCGTGATCGAGGCCTGGGGGCTGGGTCTGGGCGAGCCTATTCGCATGTCGGCAGAGCATGGCGAGGGGTTGAACGACCTCTATTCCCAGCTGATGCCACTGGCTGATGCCTTTGAGGCGCGCGCGGCGGCGGAAGCGCCAGAGGTGGATGTCTCGCTCGACGAGGATATCGAGGACGACGAGGATATCAGCTATCGCAAGCCGACCGAGGCCCGTCCGATGCAGGTGGCGGTGGTGGGGCGGCCCAATGCCGGGAAATCGACGCTGATCAACAAGATCCTTGGGGAAGAGCGGCTCTTGACCGGGCCTGAGGCCGGGATCACGCGCGATGCGATTTCGCTGCGGATCGACTGGGACGGGATGCCGGTGCGGATTTTCGACACGGCAGGCATGCGCAAGAAGGCCAAGGTGCAGGACAAGCTGGAAAAGCTGTCGGTGTCGGACGGGCTGCGGGCGGTGAAATTTGCCGAAGTGGTCGTGGTTCTGCTTGATGCGGCGATTCCCTTTGAACAACAGGATTTGCGGATCGCCGATCTGGCTGAGCGCGAAGGGCGCGCGGTGGTGGTGGCGATCAACAAATGGGACATGGAGCCCGACAAGAGCGACAAGATCAGAGAGTTGCGCGAGGCATTTGAGCGGCTTTTGCCGCAATTGCGCGGCGCGCCTCTGGTCACGGTCTCGGCCAAGACCGGCAAGGGGCTGGACCGCCTGCGCGATGCGGTGGCCAAGGCGCATGAGGTCTGGAACCGGCGCGTGACCACGGCGCAACTGAACCGTTGGCTGATCGGCATGTTGGAGCAGCACCCGCCGCCCGCGCCGGGCGGCCGTCGGGTCAAACTGCGCTACATGACGCAGGCCAAGACGCGGCCACCGGGATTCGTGGTGATGTGCAGCCATCCCGACAAATTGCCCGAGAGCTATTCGCGCTATCTGGTGAATGGGTTGCGGGCAGATTTTGACATGCCGGGCACGCCTATCCGCCTTTATTTCCGCAGTCAGGCGGATCGTAACCCTTACAAGAGCAAGAAAAAGGCCGGGCCGTCGAGCCTGCGCAAGCATTTGACGGGGCGATCAAGCGACTGAGCCGGGCAGGGGCGTGCAAATTCCTGTGCAGCCCCTCTTGCATTCGTGCGGGGCGAGGTCAAATCTCTGAGGCCAAAGAGTGTTACCCCTCTGTGGCATGGAGGCTGACATGACCGAGACCCCCGATCAGGCGGCGCTTCGCGCCTTTCTCAGACCCTATACCACCAAGAGCGATGGTCGTGGCGCGCTGTCGTTTGCGGGCACTCTTGTGGTTTATGGCGGCGCGCTGATCCTGGGTGCGGCTTTGGCAGAGGCGGGGCAGTGGGCTGGCGCGGTGGCGATGGTTGGCGTGCTCGCCTTTGCTTCGGTGCGGCTTTACGTGTTGCAACACGATTGCGGGCATGCCGCGCTTTTTCGGCGCAAAGGATTGAATGACGTGGTGGGCTATGCCCTATCGGTGTTTTCGCTGACGCCCTACCGGGTCATGCAATACAATCACAACCAGCATCACGCCTATCTGGGCAATCTCGATCACCGCGAGACGACCGAGGTTTATACGATGACGCTGTCGGAATGGCAGGCAGCACCATGGCACAGACGGCTGTGGTATCGGCTCTATCGCAATCCGGTGGTGATGCTGTCACTGGGAGGCATTTACGCTTATTTCATCGCCTATCGCTGGCCGCGCAATACGCGAGTGGTGGGGGTATGGGGCGTGATCGCACATAACCTGATGCTGGCGGGTTATCTGGCGCTGATCTGGGCCATGCTGGGGGGCGTGGGCCTAGCGGTCTGGGGCGTGAGCGCTGTGCTGGCGGGGGTGATCGGGGTGTTTCTGGTGTATCTCCAGCATAATTTCGAAGAGACCTATTGGGATCGCAAGCCATCGCTCGATTTCCGCAAGGCGACGCTTGTGGGGTCAAGCTCGCTTGATCTGGGGTGGCTGTGGGATCTGGGGACGGGCAATATCGCCTATCACGACCTGCATCACTACAACCCCGGTATTCCGTCCTATAACCTGCGGCGCTGTCAGAGGGCGTTGCCGGAGGCGTTGCGCGCGCATGACGTGATCCGCTGGCCCGAGGCGATCCGCAGTTTCCGGTTGAAGCTCTGGGATGAGGACGCGGGGCGGCTGGTGCCGTTTCCGAAGGCTGAGACGACGCGCATGGTGGCGGCGGAGTAGGGGGAGTTGGCAGGTTGTTTGACTTTCACGTTATACCGTTGAGCTAAAACCGTAATCGGACATTCTTGCTGTGTGTGGGCGAAGGTTTGGAAAGAGCCCGTCGTGTCGATATTCTGCTGAGCAGCGAATGGCGGCTCTCGGCAGCCCTTCCGAAAGGTTCGGTAACTGGCGGGTCTGAAAGGGATTAGGGGGGCGGCTATGGAAGCGGTCGCTGGTTCATTGGTGAAAAGAGGCATTCTTGGAATGATCGCCCTATAACTTGACACACTGCACAAATCGTAACATATATTGTTACATGAAAAGAGATAGCCGCCTTTCCTCCGTCCTTCACGCGCTTCTGCACATGGCAGAGCACGAAGGGCCCATGACTTCGGAAGCCATCTCGCAGTGCATGGGCACCAATCCTGTTGTCGTCCGGCGCACCATGGCATTTCTGCGTGAAGCAGGGATCGTTTCGTCCGCTCGGGGCCACGCTGGGGGATGGCGCATCACCGCCGATCTTGAGGTCGTGACCTTGCACCAGTTGCACAAGGCACTTGGAGAACCAGCCATTTTCGCGATTGGCAATCGGACAGAGAACCCCTTCTGCCTGGTGGAGCAGTCGGTCAACGCCGCACTGGAACACACGTTTGAAGAAGCCGAAGCGTTGCTGCTTGAGCGTTTCGCTCATGTCACACTTGCCGATCTGGCTGCCGACTTCAAACGTCGCCACGCGGAAACGCTTAAACAGAAAGAATGAAAATGCAGGATGTTATCTTAGTCGGGGGTGGCTATGCAGGAATGGCAGCCGCCCTGCAGCTTCTGCGTGCGCGCAGGTCAGTGCTGATCATCGACGCCGGGATGCGACGCAACCGGTCAGCCAGCCACTCCTATGGCTTTCTGGGACAGGATGGTGTCGATCCGGCCGAACTGGCCGGCATTGCCCGAACCCAGCTCGAGGCGTATCCGACCCTGACCTGGAAAGAGGGCGAGGTTGCCAGCGCTGCTGGAGAGAACGACGCGTTCCAAGTGACCCTCACCACTGGCGAGCGCTTCGAAACGCGTCGCCTGCTGTTCGCCACCGGTGTGACGGATGGACTGCCCTCGGTGCCTGGACTGGCAGAGCGGTGGGGGCGTTCGGTGTTTCACTGCCCCTATTGCCATGGCTACGAGCTGGATCAGGGCCATATCGGCGTGATTGCAACCGGGCCCATGTCCGTGCATCAGGCGCAGTTGCTGACGGAGTGGGGCAAGGTCACATTCCTGACCAACGCCCTGATGCCACTCGACGATGAAACCCGTACCGATCTTCATCGCCGCGGTGCTACCATGGAGGAAACGCCAATCGATCGGATCGAGGGCAAGGCCGAAGTTTTTCTGACCGACGGTCGCCGCGTGGACTTTGCCGGTTTGTTCACGGCGCCCATCTGTTCGCCGGCCAGTGCGGTGGCCGAAACCATGGGCTGCGCATTGATAGAAACGCCCATGGGGTCTCAGCTGCGGACGTCCGATGAGAAAGAGACATCTATCCGTGGCGTATTTGCGTGCGGTGATGTCGCACGCGCCCCGCACTCGGTGTCGCTTGCCGTGGCCGATGGCGCAACTGCCGGCGCACAAATTCACAGATCACTTGTTTGGCCCTCGCGCTGAGATCAAACTATTGGAAGGAAACTCCATGAAGCTTTACGAACTGAACTGGGCGCTCTTCCCACGTCGCATCGGAATCTACCTCTCCGAAAAAGGGATCACCGATATAGACCGGATTGCCTTTGATGCGATGGACCCGGAAAGTCTCGGCCGCCTGAGGGCAGTGAGTTCGTTCGGAACAGTGCCAGTGTTGCAAACCGAAGATGGTCACAAGATCCGATCTTCGATCGCAATCTTGGAATATCTGGAGGATCGGTATCCGCAGCCGAACATGATCGGGTGGTCACCCGCCGCGAAGGCCCGAACGCGGGAAGCAATGAGCATCGCAGATGAGGCAGCGCTTCAGCTTGGGGTATGGGCCCATAAGGGCAGTCCGGTCTTCGCCGGCATGGAGGAGCAGCATCCAGCTACAGCGCGTTTTGCAGCGGCGGCCTATCTGAAGCAGCTGGAACGCCTCGATCTCGTACTGACTGAAAATCAAGGACCCTTCCTAACTGGCTCTGAGAACACCATTGCAGACTGTATCGCGATGGCGACCCTGCAATTTGCAGCGGACGTCTACGGTGTTCACTTGCCCGAGAGGCTCGAAAAACTGCGCGCTTGGTACGAGTTCTTCCGGCAAAGACCAAGTGCCATTTGCCCCCCTTGCCCAAAGGGTTTTCTAGCGGTTGCTCATGGTCTTCCGGATCATGGTTTCGATTGGTCACTCGATGATGTTGGGTGGAATGCTGCTCTGGTGGGCTGATTCTGATCCGGTATGGAGACCGCTGCTTCGAGATAGTCGTTAGAGGCCAAGTTGGGTGGTTTCGTCGCCACCTTTGCCAGACGTGTCAAGAACGATGGCTGCTTGGTATGCTCCTGAAGCAGTCATCAGCGAAGCGGCAGCGAAAGCTCTCTTTGTCCGCTCTGTAGACTTTCGTGCGCTCGGGCTCGAAGGTCGGGCCTTGGTTGGACGGGCTTGGCCTTTGGCTCAAGAGTGACTGACCGCTCGACGTTTGCCCCCGCGAGGTGTCAAAGGTGAGCGGGAAGCCCTGCGTAGGGCAGGTTGCGCCCGATTGAAACCGCACCCGTCCCGGACTTGATCCGGGACCTCGCCCAAGCGGGAGGGGGAGGCCGCGGGTCAGGCCCGGGGCGATGTGAACGCGATCAGAGGTAAGCTGCTTTACCCAAGACTCCCATCGGCGTTGAGGATCGTCTTGCCGCGCAGGTAGGGGTGGAGCGCGTCGGGGATGCGGACGGAGCCGTCGGCCTGCTGGCCGTTTTCCAGCACCGCGATCAGGCAGCGGCCCACGGCGAGGCCCGAGCCGTTGAGCGTGTGCAGGAATTCGGGTTTGCCGCCGCCTTGTGGTTTGAAGCGGGCGTTCATGCGGCGCGCTTGAAAGTCGCCGCAGACCGAGACGGACGAGATTTCGCGGTAGGTGTTCTGCCCCGGTAGCCAAACCTCGATGTCATGGGTGCGGCGCGCGCCGAAGCCCATGTCGCCGGTGCAGAGCACGATGGTGCGATACGGCAGGCCAAGCCGTTCAAGGATACTTTGAGCGCAGGCGGTCATCCGGTCCAACTCGGCGCGGCTTTCGTCGGGGTGGGTGATCGAGACCATTTCGACCTTTTCGAACTGGTGCTGGCGCAGCATGCCGGCGGTGTCGCGCCCCGCGCTGCCGGCCTCGGAGCGGAAGCATTGGGTGTGGGCCACGTAGCGGCGCGGCAGGGTGGCGGCATCGACCGTCTCGCCATGCACGATATTGGTCAGCGTCACCTCAGCCGTAGGAACGAGCCACCAGCCATTGGTGGTCTCATAGCTGTCTTCGCCGAATTTCGGCAATTGCCCGGTGCCCAGCATCATTTCGGGGCGCACCAGAACGGGCGTCCAGGTTTCTTGGAGGCCATTTTCCTCGATATGGGTGTCGAGCATGAATTGGGCCAAGGCGCGGTGCAGGCGGGCGATGCTGCCCGACAGGACGACAAAGCGCGCGCCAGAGAGTTTCGCAGCTGTCTCAAAATCCATGCCCGGTTGCACGCCGGTGATGTCGTAATGCTCTTTCGGGGTGAAATCGAAACTTGCGGGCGTCCCCCAACGGCGCAACTCGACATTGCCGCTCTCGTCCGTGCCATCGGGCACATCGTCAAAGGGCAGGTTGGGCAGGGCCATCAGGAGGTCGGTGAGCTGGGTATCAAGCGCCTTGGCCTCGGCCTGCATGGCGGCCATTTCTTCCTTTTTGGCCGAGACCAGAGTGCGCAGACGTTCGAATTCTGCCTCGTCACCGCGCCCTTTGGCGGCGCCTGCCTCTTTGCTCGCGCGGTTCTGGTCGGCCTGTGCGCTCTCGGCCGCGTGGATGCGGGTGCGACGCGCCTCGTCGAGGGCCAGAATCTGGGGCGAGACCGGAGCCAGACCCCGCCGTGCGAGGGCGGCGTCAAAGGCATCGGGGGTCTCGCGGATGGCGCGGATATCGTGCATGGCGCTGGTCCTCAAAGCTGTCGGTGAATCGCTTGGGCGGCGTTATGCACCAGAAACCGGGCTTGCGCCATGCTTTCGCGCCTTGCAAATACCCGGCCCCGCGCCTAGGTTCCCCGGCAATTCGCGGCCCGCTGTCCGCGTCACAAAAAGAGGATACCCGATGGAAGCCTTTAGCCAGTTCATCCCGCTCATTCTGATCTTTGCGATCATGTATTTCCTGTTGATCCGCCCGCAACAGAAGAAGCTCAAAGAGCATAAGGCCATGATCGGCGCACTGCGCCGCGGCGATCAGGTGGTGACGCAAGGCGGCCTGATCGGCAAGGTTTCCAAGGTCAAGGATGACAGCGAGATCGAGGTGGAACTTGCTGAGGGCATCAAGGTGCGTGTGGTGCGCGCCACCATCGCACAGGTTCTGTCCAAGACTGAGCCTGCCGAGGGCTAAGCCCCCGCTCCCCTGCGAAAAACCTCTGAAAGGGCAGGAACATGCTGCAAATCGACCTGTGGAAACGCCTCTGTATCTGGGGGACGGTGGCCCTTGGTCTGATGCTCGCCCTGCCCAATGGGTTTTACGGAAAGGTCGAGCGGCATAATGACGCCGTCGTCGCCGTTGAGGCGGGGGCTGATCCGGCCTCGGTGGCCGATGATCTGGCGCTTTGGCCCGATTGGATGCCCTCAAGCCTTGTCAATCTGGGGCTTGATCTGCGCGGGGGCGCGCATCTTTTGGCCGAGGTCAAGGTCGAAGATGTCTATCAGGCGCGGGTTGAGGGGATGTGGCCCGAGGTGCGCGATCTGTTGCGTGAAGAGCGTGACAGCGTGGGGCCCATCCGGCTGCAGCAGACCGATGCGCCCGAATTGCGGGTGCGCCTTGTCGAGCGGCCCGAAATGGCCACAGAGGCCGCGGCGCTGGTGCGTGGGCTGGCGCGGCCTGTTACCGATGTGCTGACTGGCGTGGGTGGCAGCGATATCGAGGTGACAACGGACGGTGCGGATATCATCATCCGGCTGAGCGAGGCCGAGCAGCGCGCGACCGATGATCGCACCGTGCGGCAATCGCTGGAAATCATTCGCCGTCGGATCGACGAGGTGGGCACGCGCGAGCCGACCATCCAGCGCCAGGGCGCTGACCGTATCCTGATTCAGGTGCCGGGGATTGGCAGCGCAGCCGAGTTGAAGGCGCTGATCGGGACCACGGCCCAACTGACCTTCCAGCCGGTGATCAGCCGTGCCGCGAGCGCTGATGCGCCCGCGGGCGCAGGTAACGAGGTGCTGCCGTCACTGGACGAGGCGGGCGTTTACTACATTCTGGAGCGCGCGCCCGTTGTGACGGGCGAGGAATTGGTCGATGCACAGCCAGATTTCGACCAGAACGGTCGCCCGGCGGTGTCGTTCCGGTTCAATCCCACGGGTGCCCGCAAATTCGGCGATTACACGGCTGAGAATATCGGCAATCCCTTTGCTATCGTGCTTGATGGCGAGGTGATCAGCGCGCCGGTGATCCAAAGCCATATTGCCGGCGGGTCGGGCATCATCACCGGCAACTTCAATGTTGAGGACAGCACGCAACTGGCCGTGCTGTTGCGTGCGGGTGCGCTTCCGGCGGGGCTTGAGTTTCTGGAAGAGCGGACGGTCGGGCCGGAGCTTGGGGCCGATAGTATCGAGGCGGGCAAGCTGGCCTGTCTTGTGGCCTTTGCGCTTGTGCTCGTTTACATGATCGTGAGTTACGGCATTTTCGGCATCTTTGCGAATATTGCGCTGATTGTGAACGTTGGTCTGATTTTCGGCTTGCTCAGCCTAATCGGGTCTACGCTGACCTTGCCGGGGATCGCCGGGATCGTGCTGACCATCGGGATGGCGGTGGACGCCAATGTGCTGGTGTTTGAGCGTATCCGAGAAGAGATGAAATCGGCCAAGGGCGCGGCGCGGGCCATTGAATTGGGCTATGAGAAGGCGATGAGCGCGATTGTCGACGCCAACATCACCACCTTCATGACGGCGCTGATCCTCTATGTCATGGGGTCTGGTCCGGTGCGTGGCTTTGCCATAACGCTGGGGCTGGGGATTGTGACTTCGGTCTTTACCGCTCTGTTTGTGACGCGATTGATCACAGTGATGTGGTTTGAGCGCAAGCGGCCAAAAACGGTGTTGGTCGGGCGCGGTTTCCGGCTCGTCCCGGAAATCACCTCTTGGGATTTCTTTAGCCGGTGGAAGCTGTGGTTGGGGATTTCCGGGGTGATGATCCTTGTGGCGTTTGGCTCTTTTGCCGTGCAAGGGCTGAATTTCGGGATTGATTTCAAGGGTGGCACCACGATCCGGACGCTCAGCGCAGAACCTGTTGATATCGGGGCCTATCGCGCTGCGACCAACGATCTGGGGCTGGGCGATGTAAGCATCACAGAGGTGTTCGATCCAACCTTTGGCCCGGAAGAGAACGTGGCAATGCTCCGGATTCAGGCGCAGGACGAGACCGAGAGTGTCACCCCCGAAACGATCGCGGCGGTCGAGGCGGCCTTGCAGCAGGCTGTGCCGGATATCCAGTTCACATCCGTGGAGAGCGTTGGCCCCAAAGTATCGGGCGAGTTGATCAAGACGGCGGTGCTTGCCGTCGCACTCGCCATCGGGGCGGTGCTGGTTTACATCTGGATGCGGTTCGAGTGGCAATTCGCGGTCGGGGCGGTGATTGCGTTGGTGCATGACGTGGCGCTAACCATCGGTGTGTTTTCGGAACTGCAAATCCAATTCGATCTCGCGATCATCGCGGCCCTTCTGACGCTTGTCGGCTATTCGCTTAACGATACGGTGGTGGTGTTTGACCGGGTCCGCGAGAACCTGCGCAAATACAAGCAAAGGCCGCTGCGAGAGGTGCTGAACCTGTCAATCAACGAGACGCTGAGCCGCACGATGGTAACGTCACTGACCACGTTGCTGGCGCTTTTGGCCTTGTATGTCTTGGGGGGTGACGTGATCCGGGGCTTTGTCTTTGCCATGATCTGGGGCGTGATCGTCGGCACCTATTCGTCGATCTTTGTGGCCAGTACGGTGCTGATGTGGCTGGGTATCAAACGCGACTGGTCTAAGCCGGATGCCAATGCGGGCACGCAATTCGCCAATATAGATGCCTGAGGCAATCAGCGCGGTCTGGGCGACGCCCGGCCTGGTCTGGCTATTGCTGGCGATTGGGCTGGCAGGGATCGTGCGGGGCTTTACCGGCTTTGGAACGGCGTTGATTTTCGTGCCCGTGGCGGGGATTTTTCTGCGGCCAGAGATCATCGTCGGGGTGATCACGCTGACGGGAATTGCCAGCACTTCGGCACTGTTGCCGCGCGCGTGGTCGCAGGCGGACCGGCGCGAAGTGGGTATCTTGGCGCTTGCGGCG
Source organism: Roseovarius sp. MS2 (assembly GCF_051447875.1). Lineage (NCBI taxonomy): Bacteria > Pseudomonadati > Pseudomonadota > Alphaproteobacteria > Rhodobacterales > Roseobacteraceae > Roseovarius > Roseovarius sp. MS2. The sequence continues at coordinate 4,115,195 of NZ_JBKHVF010000001.1, read as the reverse complement.
CTTGTGACCGTGCCGATTGGTCTGTGGCTGATGGGGCGGCTTGACCCGGTCAGCATCCGGTGGGTGGTGGCCGCTGTGGGCGCAATCACATTGGCGGCGCTGATCACCGGGTGGCGGTTCTCGGGACAGGTGGGCCGCCCCATGCTGCTCGCGATTGGGGCTGTGGCCGGCGTGATTGGAGGGCTGACAGGGTTGACCGGCCCGGTGGTAATCCTGTTCTACCTCGCGGGGCAGTCGGCGGCGCAATCGGTGCGCGCGAATACGATCCTGTTTCTGGCTGCGCTGGATGTGGTGATCGTGGCCAACCTCCTTTTACGCGGGGCGATCAATGGGCAGATTTTCCTTTTGGCGCTGTTACTTGCGGTGCCGTATTTCATTTCCTCATTGATTGGGCAATCGCTCTTTGACCCGCGTCACGAGCGGCTTTATCGTTGGGCGGCTTATGCAGTGATCGGTCTTGCGGTGGTGAGCGGGCTGCCGATCTGGGGCAAGGAGGGGTAAGCCATGCGCATGACGGAAATCAGTTTTAGCGGGGCGACGCCGATTGATGGCTATGGGCCGGGATTCTTTCGGGTTGCCGGACAGGTTATGGAGGGCGCGATCCTTGTCACACCGACTGGGGCGCGCACCTGGGGCGGTTATGAAGACACCGCGGCACTGATGGCGCTTGCGACGGAGGTCGATGTGGTCTTTATCGGCACTGGCGCAGAGATATCGCATATTCCCAAAGGGTTGAGAGATGATCTTGAGGCGGTGGGGTTGGGTGTTGAGACCATGAATTCGCCCGCTGCTTGCCGGACCTATAACGTGCTTTTGTCCGAAGGGCGCCGGGTGGCCGTTGCGTTGCAACCGGTGTGACGATCCGCGCGCTGATGGTGCTTTTCCAAGGTCTCGCATTGGGTTAAGCACAGCGCATGATGCTGCAAGTCTCTGATCTGACCATTGCGCGCGGCGGGATACCCGTGCTGGAAGGGGTGCGTTTCACGCTATCCCCCGGTCAGGCGCTTGTGGTGCGCGGTCCGAATGGCATCGGCAAGACCACGCTCTTGCGGACGATCGCGGGCTTGCAGCCGCCGGTTTCAGGCCGGATCGACGTGCCCCCCGAAAGCCTTGTCTATGCCGGGCATGCCGATGGGATCAAGGCCACTCTGACGGTTGCGGAGAACCTGAAGTTTTGGGCGGAAGCCTTTGGTCGAAAAGACTATTCCCAGGCTATTGAGGCATTCAGGCTGACCGCGCTCTCGGCCCGGCTGGCGGGGGCGCTGTCGGCTGGGCAGAAGCGGCGCTTGGGGTTGGCGCGGCTTTTGGTAACAGGGCGGGCGATCTGGGTGCTGGATGAGCCGACCGTGTCATTGGATACTGAGGCGGTCGCGATGTTTGCCCATGCCGTGCGCGGGCATCTGGCGACGGGGGGCATGGCGCTTATGGCGACGCATATCGACATTGGGTTGAGTGAGGCGCAGGTGCTTGATGTTGGAAAATACAAAGCCAAGCCGTTGATGGACAATGATTTTGATGGGGCATTTCTGTGATCGCCCTCCTGTTTCGTGATATTCGGCTGGCGATGCGTGCCGGTGGTGGCTTTGGTCTGGGTTTGTCATTTTTCCTGATTGTCGTGGTTCTGGTGCCCTTTGGGGTGGGGCCGCAAAGCGCGCTCCTTACGGTGATTGCCCCCGGTATCCTGTGGCTGGGTGCGTTGCTGGCGTGTTTGCTGTCGCTGGATCGCATTCTGGCACTGGATTGGGAGGATGGTAGTCTTGACCTTCTGGCCACCTCGCCCTTGCCGATGGAGGGGATTGTCAGCGTCAAGGCGTTGGCGCATTGGCTAACCACGGGCCTGCCTTTGGTGGCGGCGGCACCGGTGCTGGGGCTGCTGCTCAATCTCTCAGAATCGGGCTATAAGTGGTTGATAGTATCACTTTTATTGGGAACACCTGCGCTTAGCGTCATTGGCACTTTTGGGGCGGCGTTGACGGTCGGGCTTAAGCGTGGGGGGCTGTTGCTGAGCCTGCTTGTGCTGCCGCTTTATGTACCTACATTGATTTTCGGCGCAGAGGTGGCGCGACGTGGCGCAGAGGGGTTTGACGTGACCACGCCGCTGTTGATGTTGGCGGGGATTACCTGCGGCACCATCGCGCTTTTGCCTTTCGCCTCGGCTGCGGTATTGAGGGTGAACCTACGTTGATGACACAGGACATGCGATGAACCTGAACGCACTCTGGGAATATGCCAATCCCAAGAAATTCATCCAGACCACCGACCGGTTTTTGCCGTGGTTCGCGGGGCTGGCGGCGGTGACGTTGGTGGGGGGGCTGGTCTGGGGCTTTTTCTTTACGCCTGAGGACTACCGCCAAGGATCGACGGTGAAAATCATTTATTTACATGTGCCTAGCGCGCTGATGGCGATCAATGCCTGGCTGATGATGCTGATCACATCGCTTATTTGGATCGTGCGGCGGCATCATGTGAGCGCGCTGGCGGCACGGGCAGCGGCACCTGTGGGAATGGTGATGACCGTGATCGCACTGGTGACGGGGGCCATCTGGGGACAACCGATGTGGGGCACCTGGTGGGCCTGGGACCCGAGGCTAACCAGCTTTCTTATCCTTTTTCTGTTTTATCTCGGATACATAGCCCTGTGGGAAGCCATCGAGAATGACGATACGGCAGCGGATCTGACCAGCATTTTATGCCTTGTCGGATCGGTCTTCGCGTTGCTCAGCCGCTATGCGGTGAATTTCTGGAACCAAGGCTTGCATCAGGGTGCCTCGCTCAGCCTCGATAAGGAAGAGAATGTGGCGGATGTATTCTGGTATCCGCTGCTGGTCTGCATGGCGGGATTTGTGTTTCTTTTCATAGCTTTGGTTTTGATGCGCACGCGCACCGAGATCCGCGCGCGGCGGATGCGGGCGCTTTTGGCGCGCGAGAGGATGGGGGCATGATGCCGGATCTGGGGAAATATGCGGAGGCGGTTTTATCGTCTTACGCGGTGACGATTGCGCTTATCGCGGTTTTGATCGTGCTCAGTGTGCGGCGGTCTAATCGTGTGAAGAAAGAGCTACAAGAAGTTGAAACTAAGGTGAAATCCAATGGCTAAGCTTTCTCCGATGATGGTTTTGCCGCTGGTGATCTTTGCCGGGTTCGCCGGGTTGGCCTTTGTTGGGTTGCAACGGGATAACCCCAATGAGCTGCCTTCGGCACTGGCTGGTAAGCCGGCGCCGGTGGTGGCGGTGACACCGCTTGGCGACGGAAAAACATTTGGTGACAGTGACTTGCGCGATGGAACTGTGACGCTTGTAAATTATTGGGCGAGCTGGTGTGCGCCCTGTCGCGTGGAGCATCCCAATCTGGAGAAGCTGGCCAAGGATGGCATCACGATCTATGGGGTGAATTACAAAGATAAGGCTGATAACGCCTTGAATTTCCTAAAAGAACTTGGAAACCCCTATGCCGCGATGGGCGCGGATGCGACGGGGCGGATGGCGCTTGACTGGGGCGTTTACGGCGTGCCTGAAACCTATGTGATTGATGGCAATGGCAATATCGTGCTGCGCTTTGCCGGGCCGATCACCGAGCGGGTGATGCAGAGCACGATCCTTCCTGCGATCGATGCCGCGCGCTAGGCGCTATTGGCCCCGGCGCGCGCGACCTTACATTTTGTAAGGTTTGTAAGCTGATTTTGTAAGGTCTGGCTGCGCGCGTCATTTCGGGGCTGCGCAATCCTGCGTGGTCGCGTGCTGCGGGCAGGTGGGCTTTGCTGGGTTGTCGCCATAGGCACCGTAAACGGCGAGCAAGCTGATCAGCCCGGCCTGGGCGAGGATGAGTGCGGTGGTGCGCATGATTTACCCTTTCTCAATCTTCTGCCCTCAAGATTGGGGCGTGGCGATCACGAAAAAAGGGGAATCACCGCAGAATGACAGCAGGAGCAGCGCATCGGCGGCGAATGGCCGGAAATTGGGCAAGGGTGGCGGAACCCTGCGCAAGATATGAAAAAGGCGGCCCGGATGAGGGGCCGCCCTGTTGATGAAGCCGCGGGGTTTGTCAGGCCGCGGATTTGGCGAGGTTGCGCAGCACGTAATGCAGCACGCCGCCGTGTTCGATATATTCGATCTCGATCGCGGTATCGATCCGGCATTTGAGCGTGATCACCTTGGTCGTGCCATCGGCATAGGTGATGGTGCAGGGCACCTCGGCCAGTGGTTTGATCGTATCAAGACCCGAGATGGCCACGGTTTCTGCGCCGGTGAGGCCCAGCGTCTTGCGCGTGTCGTCGCCTGTGAACTCGAACGGGATCACGCCCATTCCGACGAGGTTGGAGCGGTGGATACGCTCAAAACTCTCGGCGATCACCGCCTTGACGCCCAGAAGCGCCGTGCCCTTGGCCGCCCAGTCGCGCGAAGAGCCCGCGCCATATTGTTCGCCGCCAAAGATCACAAGCGGCGTGCCCGCGTCCTGATAGGCCATGGAGGCGTCAAAGATCGAGGTCTGCGCGCCGTCCGGTCCCTGGGTATAGCCGCCCTCGACCCCATCGAGCATCTCGTTGCGGATGCGGATATTGGCGAAGGTGCCGCGCATCATCACCTCGTGGTTGCCGCGCCGCGAGCCGTAGGAGTTGAACTCGCGCACGGGCACCTGACGCTCTGTCAGGTATTTGCCAGCGGGCGTGGTTTCCTTGAAGGAGCCTGCGGGAGAGATGTGATCGGTTGTGACCATATCCCCCAGGAGCGCCAGAACGCGCGCGCCGGAGATGTTGGAGATGGTGCCCGGTTCCTTGGCCATGCCTTTGAAATAGGGCGGGTTTTGCACATAGGTCGATTGCGCGGGCCAGTCATAGGTCTCGCCTTCGGAGGTTTCGACCGATTGCCACATCTCGTCGCCTTTGAAGACATCGGCATATTTCGACAAGAACGCCTCGCGCGTTACTGTGCGTTCGACCAGTTCGGCAATCTCTTTTTGGCTGGGCCAGATGTCCTTGAGGTAGACCGGATTGCCATCCTTGTCGGTGCCCAAGGGCTCGGTGGTGAGGTCGATATTCATATCGCCCGCGATGGCATAGGCCACGACGAGCGGCGGGGAGGCGAGGTAATTGGCGCGCACATCGGGGGAAATGCGCCCCTCGAAGTTGCGGTTGCCCGAAAGGACGGAGGTGGCCATCAGATCACCTTCGGCGATGGCCTCGGAGATTTCCTTTTGCAGGGGGCCCGAGTTGCCGATGCAGGTGGTGCAGCCATAGCCCACGAGGTTGAAGCCCACGGCATCGAGATCCTCTTGAAGACCTGCGGCCTCGAGATAAGCGGAGACCACCTGCGAGCCGGGGGCGAGCGAGGTTTTGACCCATGGCTTGCGGTTGAGGCCAAGCGCGCGCGCCTTGCGGGCGACAAGGCCCGCGCCGATCATCACGTAAGGGTTGGAGGTGTTGGTGCAGGAGGTGATCGAGGCGATCACGACCGAGCCATCCCGGATGCTATAGTCTTCGCCCTTGACCTTGACCGATTTGCGCGGGTCGGCGGCGACAGCGGTGGCCGGTCCCTCGGCGGCCATGTCGGCGGCGGCGGGGCTGGCATCCTTGCCGCGGTATTGCGACACGACGTCAAGGAAGGAGGTGGCGGATTTGTCGAGGGTGACGTAATCCTGCGGGCGTTTCGGGCCCGAGATGGCGGGCACGATGGTGCCCATGTCGAGATGCAGCGTGTCGGTATAGACCGGTGCGTAATCGGAGCCGCGCCAGAAGCCGTTTTGCTTGGCATAGGCCTCGACCAATTGCACGCGGGCCTCATCGCGGCCGGTGTTGCGCAGGTAGCGAAGCGTCTCGTCGTCAATCGGGAAGAAGCCGCAGGTGGCGCCATATTCGGGGGCCATATTGGCGATGGTGGCGCGATCCGCCAGCGGCAGGTGATCGAGACCGGCACCGTAGAATTCGACGAATTTGCCGACCACGCCTTTTTTGCGGAGGAGTTCCACGACTTTGAGCACGAGATCGGTGCCGGTCGTGCCCTCGACCATGCGGCCTGTGAGTTCAAAACCCACGACTTCGGGGATGAGCATGGAAATCGGTTGACCCAGCATCGCGGCCTCGGCCTCGATCCCGCCGACGCCCCAGCCCAGCACGGCCATGCCGTTGACCATGGTGGTGTGGCTGTCGGTGCCCACCAGCGTATCGGGATAGGCCACAGTCTCGCCGTTCTGGTCGGTGTCGGTCCAGACGGTTTGGGCGAGATATTCGAGGTTGACCTGGTGGCAGATGCCGGTGCCCGGCGGCACGACACGGAAATTGTTGAAGGCACCCTGGCCCCATTTCAGGAACTGGTAGCGCTCCATGTTGCGCTCATATTCGCGGTCCACGTTCATCTGGAAGGCGCGGGGATTGCCGAATTCGTCGATCATCACCGAGTGGTCGATGACGAGATCGACGGGATTGAGCGGGTTGATCTGTTGGGCATCGCCGCCCAAGGCCACGATCCCGTCACGCATGGCGGCAAGATCCACCACCGCCGGAACGCCGGTGAAATCCTGCATCAACACGCGCGCCGGGCGGTAGGCCAGTTCGCGGTTGGCGGTGCCGCCATTGGCCGCCCATTCTGAAAAGGCGCGAATATCGTCAAGCGAGACGGTTTTGCCATCCTCGAAGCGCAGCATGTTTTCCAGCACCACCTTGAGGGCAGCGGGAAGGCGCGAGAAATCGCCAAGACCGGCCTCTTCGGCGGCGGCGATCGAGTAATAGGCGACCGACTGGTCGCCGATGGTGAGGGTCTTGCGGGTCTTGGCGCTGTCTTGTCCGACGCTGATGGGCATGGGCCGTCCTTTCATGGTCGAGGCTGGATCACTTGCTTTTGCTTCTGACCGATTTGAAACGTCCGATCAAGAGGGGCGCGAGAATATTTGTATACTATTGCACACAATTGATCAATATTTCAGGAAATCACTTTGGACTCTCGAAACCTTGATTGGTTATTGCGATCCACGAGGCCTAGGTTCCATTGGGCGCGGATGTGGTATGATCCGCGGGCAAACAAGCACACCGAGTGGGAAGACACGATATGCGACACGTGGCGGCGAGCGTATTGGGGGGATTTTATCCCTGTGGGCGGTGCAGGCAAGTGCCGGTGACCATCCTGTTGTGGTAGAGCTTTTCACGTCGCAGGGCTGTTCCTCTTGCCCGCCTGCGGATGCCTATTTTCTTGACCTTGTGACGCGCGATGATGTGATCGCTCTGTCGCTGCATGTCGATTACTGGGATTACATCGGCTGGGAGGACAGTTTTGGCAGTCCTCATAACAGCAACCGGCAGCGTGGGTATGCGCAGGCGAGCGGCCGCACGATGGTGTATACGCCGCAAATGATCATCAACGGGGCGGATCACGTGGTGGGCACGCGGTTCGGGGATGTTGAGGCCCTGATCGCGCAGCACCGCGCGCGGGAGCAAAGCGGCATCGCCGTCGAGGTGGTGCGGGACGCAGGCAAGGTGCGGATCAAGGCGCGGGCCGAGCCTGCGCGCAGGACGCCATTGATGGTGCAACTGGTGCGTTATGTTCCCGAGCAAACGGTGAAGATTGCCCGTGGCGAGAATGCTGGCAAGACCATCACCTATGCCAATATCGTCACGGATATAACGCAGGTTGCGGTCTGGGACAGTCGCAAGCCGCTTGATCTGGATGTGGCTTTGGCGCGCGAGGATAAGGCGATTGTGCTGTTGCAATATGTCGATTTCGGCACGATCGAGGCCGTGGCCTATTTGCACTGAGGGCACTGTTTTTCAAGCAGGCCAGTGATTTCGCGTATTTTTGGAAGGATGACAGCCGCGGGCGGGCGTGACGCGCGCAGGCTTAGCCGCCTGTATGGCTCATGTGGCGCGAGACGCGGCCATCGACGGTCTGGCGCGAGTAGTCGAAATCGTGGCCTTTGGGTTTGCGCGTGATGGCGGCGCGAATGGCGTCTTCGAGCATAGCGTCATGGCCGGGGTTGTTGCGCAGGGGCGCGCGCAGGTCTGCCATATCCTCTTGGCCGAGGCACATGTAGAGCTCGCCGGTGCAGGTGAGGCGCACGCGGTTGCAGCTTTCGCAGAAGTTATGGGTGAGTGGCGTGATGAAGCCGATTTTCTGGCCTGTTTCCTCAAGGCGCACGTAGCGGGCGGGGCCGCCGCTGCGCTCGGTCAATTCGGTGAGGGTGAAGCGGTCGCGCAGGCGGGCGCGCAGATCGGAGAGTTTCCAATACTGGCCCAAGCGGTCCTCGTTGCCGATATCGCCCATTGGCATGACCTCGATAAAGGTGAGGTCCATGTCGCGCGATGCGCACCATTCGGTAAGGGTAAACAATTCGTCTTCGTTGAACCCTTTGAGCGCCACAGTGTTGATCTTGACGCGCAGCCCGGCGTTTTGGGCGGCGTCGATACCTTTGATCACCTGCGCCAAGCGGCCCCAGCGGGTGATATCGGCGAATTTCTGATCATCGAGCGTATCGAGCGAGATGTTCACCCGGCGCACGCCGGCCGCATAGAGATCGGCGGCGAAGCGTTCCATCTGGCTGCCGTTGGTGGTGAGGGTCAGTTCCTTGAGGGTGCCGTCCTCTAAATGACGGGTCATGGCGTCGAAAAACGTCATGATGCCTTTGCGCACCAGCGGTTCGCCGCCGGTAATGCGCAGTTTTTCGACGCCCATGCGGATGAAGGTCGAACAGAGGCGGTCGAGTTCCTCGAGCGTGAGCAATTCGCGCTTGGGCAGGAAGGTCATGTTTTCAGACATGCAATAGACGCAGCGGAAATCGCAGCGGTCTGTCACGGAGACACGCAGGTAAGAGATGGCGCGCTGGAACGGGTCTATCAGAGGTGCTGTCATGGCGTAAATCTAGGCGGGGGGGCGCGGCGGGGCAAGGGACAAGTTGGCCGTTGAAGGGGCAAGTTTCGGGGGGTAGGGTGGACAAATGAGATATTTGATCATGATCTTGGGTGTTTTGGGCATGGCGGGCTGTGCGCAGGTGGAGCGGGTGTTCGCGCCGCGCGCAGAGCCCGCGCCCGAGGTAGTGGCACCGATGACGCCGGACGATTTGGACGTGACAACGCCCGCCGAGCGCAAGGCGGCGCGCGTCGAGGCTGCCACGGCACGGGCCGGGGCGCTGGGACCCACTGTGGCGTCGCTTGGATCACCGGCTGAGCCGGGGCTTTGGCTGAAGACGCCGCTTGTGGATGCGCCCGCGCGGGGGCGGGTGGATTATGCCGTGACCGGGCAGTCGGTGGCGGTCGACCTTATTCCGCTTGACGCGGTGCCGGGGTCGGGCAGCCGATTGTCGCTGGCGGGGTTTCGGGCCGTTGGGGCACCCCTGACGGCGTTGCCGGAACTGCAGGTTTACCGGCTGGCAGACTAGGGCTGCGCGTCTTTTCCTTTGTGTTTCGGGCAGGGGCGCTCTATCCGCTGGCGAGAGGCGGTAAGAGGGCAGGGCATGCGCACGGTGGTTTTCGATCTGGATGGGACGCTGGCGGATACCAGCGGCGATTTGCTGGCGGCGGCAAATGCCTGTTTTCGCGATATGGGCGCGGGTGATCTGTTGCGGGCGGACACCGATTCGGGCGTTGCGCTGCGCGGCGGGCGGGCGATGTTGCGGCTGGGGATGGAGCGGCTGGGCCGCGCCGAGGATGAGGCCACGATTGACCGGTATTACCCGGTGCTGCTGGAGGCCTATGCCGAGGCGATTGATGTGCATACGGTGCTATATCCCGGCGCGATGGAGGCTGTGGCGCAGTTGAGCGAAGACGGCTACCGCGTGGCCATTTGCACGAACAAGCCGGAACGTCTGGCGCGAATTCTGTTGGAGCGGTTGGGCGTGCTTGGAGCGTTTCAGGCGTTGACCGGGGCGGATACGCTGGCGGTGCGCAAGCCCGATCCGGAACATCTGCGCGAGACCGTGCGGCGGGCGGGCGGTGATCCGGTTCGTGCGCTGATGGTGGGCGATACGGTGACGGATCACGATACGGCGCGGGCGGCGGGCGTGCCGTCGGTGCTTGTGGGGTTTGGCCCCGGTGGGGGCACGGTGGCGGCCTTGAAGCCTGAGGCGGTGATCGGGCATTATGACGAATTGCCGGGCGTGGTGCGGCGTCTTATCGGCTGAGCCGCAGGGCGGTTTCGGGTTTTCTGAAGGAAGGGGGGCTGGCCTGCAAAACCATTGACGCAAGGCCAGACGCGCCCCAAAACAAGAGCATGACAGAGAGATTCACAGGCAATTTCACGCAACAGGAGCCGATCCCCGAAGAGGGGATCGCGGCGGCGCTCGATGTGCTGCGCTCGGGCCGGTTGCATCGGTATAACCTCGTGGGCGAGGAGGCGGGGGCGGTGGCCTCTCTCGAGCGGGAATTCGCGGAGTATACGGGGGCGCGCTATGCGCTGGCGGTGACGTCAGGCGGCTATGCGATGGCCACGGCGCTGCGGGCCTTGGGTGTGGGGCCGGGGGATAAGGTGCTGACCAATGCCTTTACGCTTGCGCCTGTGCCCGGTTCGATTGCCAGCGTGGGGGCGGTGCCGGTGTTCGTGGGTGTCACCGAGGCGTTGACGATTGATCTGGAGGATCTGGCGGCCAAGGTGGATCAGGCAAAGGTCCTGATGCTGAGCCATATGCGCGGGCATCTGGCGGATATGGATGCGCTGATGGCGATTTGTGACGCTGCCGGGGTGACGGTGGTCGAGGATTGCGCGCATACGATGGGGGCGGCGTGGCGCGGTATCCCTTCGGGGCGTTGGGGCAAGATCGGATGCTATTCCACCCAGACCTACAAGCATATGAATTCCGGCGAGGGCGGGTTTCTGATCACCGATGACGAGATGGTGATGGCGCGGGCGGTGATGCTGTCGGGGTCTTACATGCTCTATGGGCGGCATGGCACGGTGCCGCCGGCAGAGGTGTTCGAGCAGGTCAAATATGACACGCCCAATGTGTCGGGGCGGATGGATCATCTGCGCGCGGCGATTTTGCGGCCACAGTTGCGGGCGCTGGATGCGCAATGTGAAAAATGGAACGCGCGGTACCGCGTTGTCGAGGAGGGATTGCGCGGCACGCCGGGGTTGACAGTGGTCGAGCGCGCCGAGGCAGAGCGCTATGTGGGATCGTCCATTCAGTTCCTGTTGCTGGACTGGGACGGGGGCCGGATTGCGGATGTGTTGAAGCGGTGTCTGGCGCGCGGGGTCGAGCTTAAGTGGTTTGGTGGGGCGGAGCCGGTGGGCTTTACCAGCCGCTATGACAGTTGGCGCTATGCGCCGTCATCGCCGATGCCTGCGAGCGACCGGATCTTGCGCGGGATTGTCGATATGCGGCTGCCGCTGACCTTTAGCCTAGAGGATTGCGCGCAGATTGCGCGGATCATCCGGGCAGAGGTGGGCGCGGTGTATCAGGCGCAGGGCGTTTAGGGGGCGGCCTAGAGCGGACAGTCAGGGTGCCCCCGCGCGGAACAAGGCGCGGCACGCGCCGCCGCGCGATCGCTGGGCCGTCCCGCGGCCTAGCGATTTTGATGTGTAGCGCCTCACTGAGACGTCACTCGGACTTTGCTGACATAAAGTGGCATCCAGTTCTGTTGCTTCGCTAGTCCCCGGCCCAGAGATCGCGCGTCTCCTCAACGCAGATTATTGTCCCTTTCTGGCCACGCGTGTCACCTGGCCAGCGCGTCGAGCACCCGCGCCCAGCTTCGGATGCCTTTGTGAAAGCTCTGGACGTTGTATTTTTCGTTGGGGGAGTGAATGGCGTCATCTTCCTGGGCAAAGCCGATGAGCATGGCGTCAAGGCCGAGCACCTCTTTGAAAAAGCCCGCGATGGGGATCGAGCCGCCCATGCCGGTAAAGACTGCTTCGCGCGCCCATTCGTCTGAAAGGGCCTGACGGGCGGCTTCGAACTCGGGGCGGCTGATGTTCATCACGGCGGCGGGCGAGCCGTCGAGATCCTGATTCCAGGTGATCTTGGCATCGGGCGAGAGGCGGTCTTCGACATGTTTGCGGACCTTTTGGCGCAGGCTGTCGGGGTCCATATCGCCGACAAGGCGGCAGGTCAGTTTGCAATGCGCCTCGGAGGGGATCACGGTTTTTGTGCCGGCACCCTGATAGCCCCCCCAAAGCCCGTTGATTTCCAGCGTGGGCCGCGCCCATTGCTGGACGAGGGCGGAATAACCCGCCTCGCCATGGGCACGGGTCATGCCAACGGAAGAGAGATATTCGTGTTCGTCAAAGCCGCAGCTTTCCCATTGGCGCAGCAGGTCTGCGGGCACCTCATGGACGCCCTCGTAGAAGCCTTCGACGGCGACGCGACCCGTGTCATCGTGGAAAGACGCGATAAGGCGCGAGATTTCGCGCAGGGGGTTGAGGGCAGGACCGCCGTAGTGACCGGAATGCAGGTCGATTCGCGGGCCGGTGATGGTGAATTCATCCTTGAGCATGCCGCGCAGTTGCGAGGCGATGGAGGGCACGCCGGGGGCGACCATGGAGGTGTCGCAGATCAGGGCCAAGTCGGCGGAAAGCTCTGCGGCATTGTCGCGCATGAAGGGGATGAGCGAGGGCGAGCCTGATTCCTCTTCGCCCTCGAAAAAGAAGGTGATGCGGCAGGGGAGCGCGCCGGTCACGTCCTTGTAGGCGCGGCAGGCCTCGACAAAGGTCATCAATTGGCCCTTGTCGTCGGAGGCGCCGCGTGCGCGGATCACTTTGCCATGCGGCGTGTCCTGAAGTTCGGGGGCGAAGGGATCAGTGTGCCAGAGTGCCAGAGGATCAACCGGCTGTACGTCGTAATGCCCGTAAAAAAGCAGGTGCGGTCCAGAGCCATCCGCAGGCCCGTCAATATGGCCCACGACCATGGGGCGGCCCGGTGTGGCACGTTTTTCTGCTTTCACCCCAAGGCTTTGCAGGTCTGACACAAGCCAATCTGCGGCGGCTTCGCAATCGCCCGCATAGGCCGGATCGGTCGAGATGGAGGGGATTCGCAAGAGCCCGGTCAGCCGGTCGAGAGCGGCGGGCAATTGGTCGTCGATGCGAGAGAGAACGGCGGAAAGCGACATGGCGGGCCTTTGGGTTTGAGTATGATTGAGAATGAGGGTATCAGGCCGCGTGGCACTGTCCAGTCACTTGACCCAAGTCAAAGTGGGGGGCAGCGTCAATTTGTAACCTGTTGCGTGAGGGGAATGTATTTTATATCCATTCCAAATATTGAATAGGTGGCCCGGTTCGCCGCCCAAGACCCGAAGGACGGCTGGCCCCGTTTGCCGGTGACGATCAGGAAGGAAACGCCAGTGGATTACGAAGCCAAGCTGGATCAGGCGATCGACCGTTTGCATCAGGAAGGTCGCTATCGCACCTTTATCGACATCGAGCGGACGAAGGGCAATTTTCCGCATGCGGTGTGGCGCAAGCCCGATGGGGCCGAGCAGCCGATCACTGTGTGGTGTGGCAACGATTATCTGGGCATGGGGCAGCATCCGGTTGTCCTGAGCGCGATGCATGAGGCGATTGACGCCACGGGCGCAGGATCTGGCGGCACGCGCAATATTTCCGGCACGACGGTCTATCACAAGCGGCTTGAGGCGGAATTGGCCGATCTGCATGGCAAGGAAGCGGCGCTGCTTTTTACCTCTGCCTATATCGCCAATGACGCGACGTTGAGCACGCTGCCCAAGCTCTTTCCGGGGCTGATCATTTATTCCGATGCGCTGAATCATGCCAGCATGATCGAAGGCGTGCGCCGCAATGGCGGGGCCAAGCGGATTTTCCGGCATAATGACGTCGCACATCTGCGCGAGCTGATGGCGGCGGATGATCCCGCCGCACCCAAGCTGATTGCCTTTGAGAGCGTCTATTCGATGGATGGCGATTTTGGCCCGATTGAAGCGATTTGCGATCTTGCGGATGAGTTTGGCGCGCTGACCTATATCGACGAGGTGCATGCGGTGGGCATGTATGGCGCGCGCGGGGCGGGGATTTGCGAGCGGGACCGGCTGATGCATCGGCTGGATATCATCAACGGCACCTTGGCCAAGGCCTATGGGGTGATGGGCGGCTATATCGCGGCAAGCGCCAAGATGTGCGACGCGGTTCGGTCCTATGCGCCGGGCTTCATTTTCTCGACCTCGCTGGCACCGGCATTGGCGGCGGGGGCCAGTGCCTCGGTTGCATTTCTGAAGACGGCGGAGGGCGCGGCGCTCCGGGAGCAGCATCAAACTCAGGCGAAAATCCTCAAGACGCGGCTCAAGGCGATGGGCCTGCCGATGATTGATCATGGCAGCCATATCGTGCCGGTGATCGTGGGCGATCCGGTGCATACCAAGAAATTGAGCGACATGCTGCTCGAGGGCTATGGCATCTATGTGCAGCCGATCAATTTCCCGACCGTGCCGCGCGGCACCGAACGGCTGAGGTTCACACCCTCGCCGGTGCATGGCCCCAAAGAGATGGATGCGCTGGTGCGCGCCATGGATGAGCTCTGGAGCCACTGTGCGCTGAATCGCGCCGAATTGGCGGGCTAACCTCTCTGCACGTGCATTATACCTTGCCTTGTGTTACGGTCTGAGAAAGAAAAGTTCAGAGCTCGAATCGGGACATTTGGGCAGCTGGGCAAGACACTCGAGAGGCAGGGGCGCATGATCGGGCGGCGATTTTCGCGGAAGGCCGAAGTAGAAGAGGTTGAAGCCCGAGGCTTTGACGCTTTTGAATTGCGCCTTGGCGATTTGATGCGCGGTGAGCGCGCGACGCTTGGAAAATCCCTGCTGGATGTGGAACGCGAGCTGCGGATCAAGGCCAATTACGTGGCCGCGATTGAAAATTGCGATCCGTCTGCCTTTGACACCCCCGGTTTCATTCCCGGCTATGTCCGGTCCTATGCGCGCTATCTGGGTATGGACCCAGATCAGGCGTTCAAGGTGTTTTGCGACGAATCCGGTTTTTCGATTGCCCATGGGATGTCGGCAGAGGCGTCTTCGATCCGCAAGGCTGGCCCTGTCAAGCAGCGCAAAGCGGCGCTGCAAGATCCGTTGGTGTCGCCCAATACGCCATTCCTGCCCGCCTCTGAGAGTTTCCTGTCGCGGATCGAGCCGGGGGCGATTGGATCGGCGCTGGTGCTGGTCGTGCTGATCGGGGCGATTGGGTATGGCGGGTGGAGCGTATTGCGGCAGGTGCAGCAGGTGCAGCTTGCGCCGGTAGAGAATACGCCGGTTGTCTTGGCCGATCTTGACCCGTTGAGCGGGGCTGCGGTGATTGCCGATGATCTGCCTAAGGGCGAGGAGGCCGCGTCGGGCGTGTTTCAGCCGCCGCGCGATGAACGGTTGAGCCGGTTGTACCGGCCCAAGGCGCTGGATGTGCCGGTTATGGTGGCGCGGGATGCGCCGATTTCCACGCTTGATCCGCGCGAAGTGGGCACGCTGAGCCCGGTCGCCCCGGAGGCGGATCGCGACAGTGGCATTGCGCTGGCCCTGCGCGAGGCACAAGACTTTGACGCGCCCGGCCCGAACCGGCCTCAGGTGGTGGCCGGAAATTTGGCAGAGGTGCAGGTGGTTGCGGTGCGCCCGGCCTGGGTGAGGGTGCGTGCCGCTGATGGCAGCGTGATCTTTGAGGGTATTCTGAACGCGGGTGATACCTACCCGGTGCCTGCGACGGAAGAGCCGCCGACGCTGCGCGTGGGCGAATCGGGGGCGATTTATTTCGCCGTGAACGGTCAGCACTATGGGCCTGCGGGCACACGAGGGGCTGTCACTTCGGGGTTGGCGCTGACGGCAGAGGGGCTGACCGGGCGCTATGCCTTGGCCGATATCACAGCAGATCAGGATTTGATGCGGTATGTGGCCGAGGCGCAGATCGCGCCTGAGGCTGTTCCGCAGCAATAAGCGACACGCGATTGCCCCTGACCCCGGCACGGTTTATCGTGTGGGAAAGTCACCTTTAGACGAACGGGGCCCGACGCGATGTCGCTCAATCATATCCGCCCGTGGCGCAATATCTACCGCCGCAAATCCCGTCAGATCATGGTGGGCGATGTCCCTGTTGGGGGCGATGCGCCGATCACCGTGCAGACGATGACCAACACGCTGACCACCGATGTGGCGGGCACGGTGGCACAGGTGCAGGCGGCCGCCGATGCAGGGGCGGATATTGTCCGGGTCTCGGTGCCGGATGAGGCATCGGCGAAGGCGCTGAAAGATATCGTGCGCGAAAGCCCGGTGCCGATTGTGGCGGATATCCATTTCCACTATCGGCGCGGCATTGAGGCAGCCGAGGCGGGGGCCGCGTGCCTGCGGATCAATCCGGGCAATATCGGCGATGCGCGCCGCGTGCGCGAAGTGATCGCGGCCGCACGGGATCATGGCTGTTCGATGCGGATTGGCGTGAATGCCGGGTCGCTGGAAAAGCACCTTTTGGATAAATATGGCGAGCCGTGCCCCGATGCGATGGTCGAGAGCGGGTTGGAGCATATCCGTATTCTGCAAGACAATGATTTCCACGAGTTCAAGATCAGTGTGAAAGCGTCGGATGTGTTCATGGCCGCCGCCGCCTATCAGCAACTGGCCGAGGCCACGGACGCGCCCATTCACCTCGGCATCACCGAGGCGGGCGGCCTCATGTCGGGCACGATCAAGAGCGCGATTGGTCTGGGCAACCTGTTGTGGATGGGGATCGGCGATACGATCCGGGTGAGCCTGAGCGCTGATCCAGTGGAAGAGGTCAAGGTTGGCTATGAAATCCTGAAATCGCTGGGGCTGCGGCATCGGGGGGTGAATATCATCTCTTGCCCGTCCTGCGCGCGGCAGGGGTTTGACGTGATCAAGACGGTCGAGGCGCTGGAAAAGCGGCTGGAGCATATCAAGACGCCGATGAGCCTGAGCATCATCGGTTGCGTGGTTAATGGCCCCGGTGAGGCGCTGATGACCGATGTCGGCTTTACCGGCGGCGGGGCGGGCAATGGCATGGTCTATCTGGCGGGCAAGCAGAGCCACCGGATGGATAATGCCCAGATGATCGACCACATTGTCGAACAGGTCGAGCGGCGGGCCGCAGAGATTGACGCAGAGACAGCGGCGCAGGCGGCGGAGTAGGGGCGGGGTTTGCGGCTCTGCTGCGTTTGCAAAGCGTGGAAAACTTGCTAAGGCAGGCGCGAGCCAATTCCAGCAAAGGATTCCCCGCCCATGAGCAGTATCATCGACATTCACGCCCGCGAAATTCTGGACAGTCGGGGCAATCCGACGGTTGAGGTCGATGTGACGCTGGAGGATGGCACCATGGGCCGCGCGGCGGTGCCCTCGGGGGCGTCGACAGGCGCGCATGAGGCGGTCGAGCGGCGCGATGGTGACAAGGCCCGCTATATGGGCAAGGGCGTGCTGGAGGCCGTGGCCGCCGTCAACGGTGAGATCGCCGAGGCGCTGGCGGGTATGGATGCGACCGAGCAGGTTTCGCTCGATATGGCGATGATCGAGTTGGACGGCACGCCCAACAAGGCGCGTCTGGGGGCCAATGCAATTCTGGGCGTGAGCCTTGCCTGTGCCAAGGCGGCGGCGGATTTTTCCGGCCAACCCCTATATCGCTATGTGGGGGGCACCTCGGCGCGGGTGCTGCCAGTGCCGATGATGAATATCATCAACGGCGGCGAGCATGCCGACAATCCGATCGACATTCAGGAATTCATGATCCTGCCGGTAGCGGCGGAGAATATCCGCGATGCCGTGCGCATGGGGTCGGAGGTGTTTCACACGCTGAAGAAAGAGTTGTCGGCGGCGGGTCTGGCGACGGGTGTGGGCGATGAGGGCGGCTTTGCGCCCAACCTATCCTCGACGCGCGATGCGCTGGATTTCATTCTCAAGTCGATTGAGAAGGCGGGTTACCGCCCCGGTGAGGAGATTTACCTTGGTCTCGATTGCGCCGCGACGGAATACTACAAAGGTGGCAAATATGAAATTTCTGGCGAAGGTTTGAGCCTGAGTAGCGCTGAAAATGTTGCATATCTGCAAGCGCTGGTCGCGGATTACCCGATCATTTCCATCGAAGACGGCATGGCCGAGGACGATTGGGAAGGCTGGCGCGCGCTGACCGAGGCGCTGGGCGACAAGGTGCAGTTGGTGGGCGATGATCTTTTTGTCACCAATCCCGCACGTCTGGCCATGGGGATCGAGCGCGGGTGCGGTAATTCGATGCTGGTCAAGGTGAACCAGATCGGCACGCTGACCGAGACGTTGCAAGCAGTCGATATGGCGCATCGCGCGCGCATGACCAATGTGATGTCGCATCGGTCGGGCGAAACCGAGGATGCCACCATCGCCGATCTGGCTGTGGCCACCAATTGCGGGCAGATCAAGACTGGCAGTCTGGCGCGGTCGGACCGGCTGGCGAAATACAACCAGCTGATCCGGATTGAGGAAATGCTGGGCGAGACGGCGATCTATGCCGGGCGTTCGATCCTGAAATAAGCGCGCGCGGGGGGGCGGATTGTAAAATTCCGTTCCCCTCTGCGTGGCGCTTTTGTTTTTCCCGGATTGGTTTTAGGCTTGGTCAAGGCGCGCTGAGGCGTCTTGGCCCGGAGGGTGGTCTGGCATGGGAATCGATGATCTGCGCAAGGATTTGGGCGACCAGACCTGGGTTGATGTCTTGCGCGCCATGGACCGGACCTATGCGGAGCTGGTGGATTATCAGGAGCAGTTGGAGAGCCGCAATGCGGAGCTGACCAATCTGCGGCATTTCCTGTCCTCGATCATGGTGTCGATCAGTGATTATCTGGTGGTGGCTGACAAGCATGGCGCGATTGCCGATGCCAGCGCGTCATTTTGCAACCTTGTGGGGATCGAGGTGGCCGATCTGGTGGGGCGGCCCTTGCGCGACTTTGTGGCCGAGGCCGATACCGGGGGATTGAGTGCCGCGGTGGCCGAAACGGTCGCCCTGCGCCGCACCCATACCCAAAGCGCGGATCTGATCACGCCCGATGGTTTGGAGCCGGTGGAATTCAGCATCGCGCCGCAGCTTGACCGCCGCCGCAAAAGCACGGGCGTTGTGCTGACGGGGCGGCCACTGGGGGCGCTCAAGCGGGCCTATGCAGAGCTTGAGCGCAGCCATGAGGCGCTGAAACAGACCCAAGGTCAGTTGGTGCGCAATGAAAAGATGGCCTCTCTGGGGCGGCTGCTGGCCGGGGTGGCGCATGAGCTGAACAACCCGATCAGTTTCGTCTATGCCAATACGCATACGCTGGAGAAGTACCTGTCGCAGTTCGAGACCTATTTCGAGCGGGTTCAGGCGGGGGCGAGCCGCGAAGAATTGGTGGCGCTGCGCGAGGCGTTGAAGCTGGATCGCAATCTTAAGAACCTTGCGCATGTGGTGCAGGGCGCGCGCGACGGGGCCGAGCGGGTCCGCGATATTGTCGAGGATTTGCGCCGGCTGTCGGCGGATGGGGCGGGCGAAATGACCGATTTCGATCTGCTCGAGACAGCGCGCATCGCCGTCAACTGGATTGAGCGCGGCAGCAAATCCGATCTGCGGATCAGCTATGAGGGGCAGGCGCCCTGCATGGTGCGGGGGCGACCGGGGCATATCCAGCAGGTGTTGATGAACCTCGTGCAAAACGCGGTGGATGCGATGGAAGGGATGGAGGCACCCGCGTTGCGGCTTGACCTGCGTGACGAGGGGGGACGCGCGGTGCTTGAGATATCCGACACGGGGCCGGGGATTGCGGCGGCGGATGCGCAGGCGATTTTCGATCCGTTCTATACCACCAAGGAGGTGGGCAAGGGCACGGGGCTTGGCCTGTCAATCTCGCATAAGATTGTCGAGGAACATGGCGGCACGTTGGAACTGGTCGAGCGGGCCGGGCCGGGGGCCTGTTTCCGCCTGAGCCTGCCACGAGGAGGGGCGGCATGAATATTCTTTGGTTGCAATCGGGGGGCTGTGGCGGCTGCACTATGTCGCTTCTCTGTGCCGAGGATCCCAATGTGCTGGCTTTGCTGGCGGGGGCGGGATTGGAATTTCTGTGGCATCCGACACTGAGCGAGGCCACCGGCGCGCCGGTGCGGCGCATGTTGGAGGATATTCGCGAGGAGCGTCAAACGCTCGATATTCTCTGCGTTGAGGGGTCTATTCTGCGGGGGCCCAATGGCACTGGGCGGTTTCATATGCTGGCAGGCACCGGGCGGTCGATGCTGGACTGGCTGCTGGATCTGGCACCGCGCGCGGGGCATGTGGTGGCGGTGGGCACCTGTGCCACCTATGGCGGCGTCACGTCGGCGGGTGAGAATCCCGCCGATGCGGTGGGCGTGCAATATGACGGGGCGCATGTGGGCGGCGCGCTGGCGGCGGAGTTTCGGTCACGCTCGGGCCTGCCGGTGATCAATGTGGCGGGCTGCCCCACCCATCCGGATTGGGTGACAGAGACGCTTTTGATGCTGGCAGCGGGCGAGATGCGGGCAGAGATGCTTGATGGTTATGGGCGGCCGCGTTTCTATGCGGATCACCTTGTGCATCATGCCTGTCCCAAGAATGAGTTTTATGAATACAAGGCCAGTGCGACGCATCTGTCGGAAATGGGCTGCATGATGGAGCATCTGGGCTGTGTCGGCACACAGGCGGTGGGGGATTGCAATATTCGCGGCTGGAATGGAGAGGGCAGTTGCACGCGGGCGGGCTATCCGTGCATCAACTGCACCGCGCCGGAATTCGAGGAGCCGGGCCACGGCTTTGCCGAGACGCCGAAATTCGCAGGGATTCCGGTGGGCCTGCCGTCTGACATGCCAAAAGCCTGGTTCATGGCACTGGCGAGCCTGTCGAAGGCTGCGACCCCGCCGCGCATCGCGCGCAATGCGGTGGCCGACCGGATCACCGTGCCCCCCAGCCTCAAGAAACCCAAGCCATGAGCGACACGCAGCTTTTGGTTGGCCCGTTCAACCGGGTCGAGGGGGATCTGGAAATCCGGCTGGATGTGGCCGAGGGCCGGGTGCGGTCTGCGCAGGTGAATTCGCCGATGTTTCGCGGGTTCGAGCGGATGCTGTTGGGCAAGGGGGCAATGGATGCGCTGACCATCACGCCGCGCATTTGCGGGATCTGTTCCATCAGCCAATCGGCGGCGGCGGCACGGGCCTTGGCGCAGGCGGCGGGCGTGGTGCCGGCCCCTGAGGGCGAGAAGGTGGCGGCGCTTTTGCATATGGTCGAGAATCAGGCCGATCACATGACGCATTTCAACCTGTTCTTCATGCCCGATTTCGCGCGCAGCGTTTATGCGGGGCGGCGTTGGCATGCCCGCACCGTGGCGCGGTTCACGGCGATGCAAGGCTCGGCGCTGCATGGGGCGCTGGAGGCGCGGGCGCGGCTTTTGCATATCGTGGGCCTTTTGGGGGGCAAGTGGCCGCATACGCTGGCCATTCAGCCTGGAGGGGTCACGCGCGCGCCCTCCCTGCGCGACAAGCTGCGGATGCAGGCCAGTTTGCGGGCCTTTCGCGCCTATCTGGAAGCCGAGATGTTCGGCGCGCCGCTGGAGGCGTTCATCGCCTTGGAGAGTGTCGCTGCGCTGGAGGCGTGGGACACTGGGGATGTGGCGCTTTTCTTGGAGATTGCCGCCGACCTAGATTTGGCGGGGATGGGGCAGGGATCTGGGCGCTATCTGTCTTATGGCGCCTATCCGAGTGGTGAAGGGCCGGTTTTTGCGCGCGGCGTCTGGGCTGGGAGCGCGCTTGGGGTTCTGGAGACCGCGCAGATCACCGAGGATCTGAGCCATGCCTGGATGCTGGGTGAGGCGGTGCATCCGGAGGCGGGGCAGACCGTGCCCGACGAGGCGATGCGTGATCCCGGCTATAGCTGGTGCAAGGCCCCGCGACTGGGGGGCTTGGGCTATGAGACTGGCGCGCTGGCGCGGCAAGTGGTGGATGGGCATCCTTTGGCGCGGGCCATGGTGAGCGAGGGCGGGGTGCGGGCGCGGATCGTGGGGCGGCTGTTGGAGATTGCGCGCACGCAGGTGGTGATGGAGGAGAGGCTGGCCGGGATTGATCCTGCAGCAAGGTTCATGGCCGACTGGGCCCCGCCGCGTGACGGGGTGGGGGAAGGTTTGGTTGAGGCGGCGCGCGGCGCGCTGGGCCATTGGTGCCGGATTGAAAAGGGGCGCATTGCTTCCTGGCAGATCATCGCGCCGACCACGTGGAATTTCAGCCCGCGCGATGCGGGTGGCGTGCCGGGGCCGCTTGAGGCGGCGCTGGTCGGCGCAGAGGTGCAGCCGGGCGAGGAGACGCCGATTGCCGTGCAGCATATTGTGCGCAGTTTTGATCCCTGCATGGTTTGCACGGTGCATTGAGCGGGGCGTGGGGGCGCTGCCCCCGTCGCGCCGATGGCGCGACCCCCCCGAGGTATTTGAGGCCAGATGAAAGGCCGGGCTATGGATGAAGGCTGGCGTATCCGGGTGCGGGGGCAGGTGCAAGGGGTGGGATTTCGCCCCTATATCTGGCAGTTGGCGCGGCAAATGGGGCTGCGTGGCCGCGTGTTCAACGATCCTGAGGGGGTGTTGATCGAGGCGGCGGGCGAAGGTCTGACGGCATTCGTGGCGGCTATTCCCGCGCGCGCGCCGGTTTTGGCGCGGGTCGATGCGGTTTTGCACGAGGTGGCGGTGTTCGATCTGCCCGACGGGTTCGAGATTGCGCCAAGCCGGGGCGTGGGGGCCGAAACGCGGGTGACCCCCGATGCGGCGACGTGTCCCGACTGTGTGGCGGAGGTTTTCGCGCCGGGACGCAGGCAGGGCTATGCCTTTACCAATTGCACCCATTGCGGGCCGCGTTTCACCCTATTGCAGGGGCTGCCCTATGATCGGGCGCGCACCACGATGGCGGCGTTTCCGATGTGCGACGCCTGTCGCGCCGAATATGAAGACCCCGCCGACCGGCGGTTTCATGCGCAGCCCGTGGCCTGTCCTGAATGTGGCCCAAGGGTTTGGCTGGAGCCGGGGGGTGGCGATGCCGTTGCGGGGGCTGTGGCGGTGCTGCGGGCGGGGGGGAGTATTGCGGTCAAGGGGCTGGGCGGGTTTCATCTGGCCTGTGATGCAGGGAGCGGCGAAGCCGTGGCGCGGTTGCGGGCGCGCAAGCGGCGGCCCGGCAAGCCCTTTGCGTTGATGGGAACGCTGGCGATGATCCGGGCGGTCTGTGCCGTGTCAGAGGAGGAGACGGCGCTTTTGCGCGACCCTGCGGCCCCGATTGTTTTGTTGCGCAAGAGGGCGGAGGTCTTGCCCGAGGCGGTGGCGCCGGGGCAGGCGGTGCTGGGTTGGATGCTGCCCTATACGCCGTTGCATCATCTGTTGATCGCGGAATTTGGCGGGCCTTTGGTGATGACCTCGGGCAATCTGTCGGGTGAGCCGCAGGTGATTGGCAATGAGGAGGCCCGCGAAAAGCTGGGCGGGTTCGTGGATGCGTTTTTGATTCATGACCGCGTGATTGCCCGGCGGCTGGATGACAGCGTGGAGCGCGCGCATCCGCCGATGGTCTTGCGCCGCGCGCGGGGGCGGGTGCCGGGCACGCTGCCCCTTCCTGTGGGGTTTGAGGGCGCGCCGCAGGTCCTGGCCTATGGCGGGCAGATGAAGGCCGCGCTCTGTTTGGTGAAAAGCGGTCAGGCGCTCTTGGGGCATCATCTGGGCGAGTTGGATGAGGCGCTGACATGGGAGGCGTTTCTGGCGGCGGAGGCCGATTATGCGGCGCTGTTCGATCATCGGCCTGAGATCGTGGCCTGCGATCCGCACCCCGGATACCGTGCGACGCAGGCGGCCCATGCGCGAGGCGTGCCGGTGATCGAAGTTCAGCATCATCACGCGCATATGGCGGCCTGCATGGCCGAAAATGGTTGGCCCTTGGCGGCGGGCCGGGTGGCGGGGATCGTGCTGGACGGGGTGGGATTGGGGCCCGATGGCACGATTTGGGGCGGTGAGGTATTGCTCGGCGATTATCTGGGGTTTGAGCGGCGCGGCTGGTTGACCCCGGTCGCGATGCCTGGCGGCGACCGGGCAAGCCGCGAGCCATGGCGCGTTGCGCTGGCGCAGCTGGATGCGGCGGGGTTGGGGCATCTGGCCGATGAGCTGTTTGGCACGCGGCCCTTGGCGGTGCTGCGGCAGGCGATATGGGCCGGGGTCAATGCGCCGCTGACCTCTTCGGCGGGCCGGCTTTTTGATGCGTTTGCGGCGGTTTTGGGATTTGAAGGCGCGCAAACCTATGAGGGCGAGGCCGCGATGGGGCTCGAGGCGCGGGCGGTCTTGGGCGATGTGGGGGCCTATCCGCTGGGGGGCGTTGAGGGCGTGATCGAGACTGCCCCGCTGTGGCAGGCTTGGGCGCAGGACCGTGCGGCGGGGGTTGCGCCCGAGGTGATGGCGGGGCGGTTTCAGGCTGGGCTGGCGCGGGGATTTGCAGCCCGCGCGCGGGCGCTGGTCGAGGCGGGGGAGGCGGACGCTGTGGCGCTTTCGGGCGGGTGTTTTCAGAATGCGCCCTTGTTGGACTTAACCCTTGCGGCGTTGGGGGATGTGCCGGTGCTGATCCATCGCCGCACGCCTGCCAATGATGGCGGTCTGGCGCTGGGGCAGGCGGTGGTTGCGGCGGCACGGGCGGTAAGCGGCTGACCGGCGGGGGCGGCAGGGCGGTTAGAGACTGGCCGGTGGAGACGCGACGCCTGTGCGCAAAACGCTGACAAGGCCATGATTTCATTTCAATTTATTATCGTGGCGGCAGAGGTGTCTTTTCTTGGACAGGGGGCGCGCGCCTTGTTCTGATGATCCTTGAGGGGATGTATACGCGTGCATCCCAAGGGGAAGACTGAGGGAGGACCAGCCGTGAGCCAGATCGAAACCTTCTATGATGTGATGCGCAGGCAGGGGATCACCCGGCGCAGTTTCATGAAATACTGCTCTTTGACCGCTGCTGCTTTGGGGCTGAGCCCGGCCATGGTGCCACGCATTGCCCATGCGATGGAGACCAAGCCGCGCACGCCGGTGATCTGGGTGCATGGGTTGGAATGCACCTGTTGTTCAGAGAGTTTCATCCGCTCGGCGCATCCGCTGGCCAAGGATGTGGTGCTGTCAATGATCAGCCTTGATTACGACGACACGCTGATGGCGGCGGCGGGGCATGCCGCTGAGGCGGCATTTGAAGAGACGATCCAGAAATACAAGGGCCAGTATATTCTGGCGGTCGAGGGCAATCCGCCGCTGAACGAGGACGGGATGTTCTGTATCACCGGGGGCAAGCCCTTTGTGGAAAAGCTGCGCCATGCGGCCAAGGATGCCAAGGCGATCATAAGCTGGGGCGCTTGTGCGTCTTATGGCTGTGTGCAGGCGGCCAAGCCCAATCCGACGCAGGCCACGCCCGTGCATAAGGTGATCACGGACAAGCCGATCATCAAGGTGCCGGGATGCCCGCCGATTGCCGAAGTGATGACCGGGGTCATCACCTATATGCTGACCTTTGACCGTCTGCCGGAATTGGATCGGCAGGGGCGGCCGGCGATGTTTTACGGTCAGCGTATCCATGACAAGTGCTATCGTCGGCCGCATTTTGATGCGGGCCAATTCGTTGAGGCTTGGGACGACGAGAACGCGCGCAAGGGCTATTGCCTCTATAAGATGGGGTGCAAGGGGCCGACCACCTATAACGCTTGTTCCACCGTGCGCTGGAATGAGGGCGTGAGTTTTCCCATTCAATCGGGCCATGGCTGTATCGGCTGTTCCGAGGATGGGTTCTGGGATCAGGGCAGTTTCTATGACCGGGTGACGGACCTGACGCAGTTCGGGGTTGAGGCCAATGCCGACAAGGTGGGGATAGCCGCCGCCGGTGTGGTGGGCGGCGCTGTGGCGGTTCATGCCGCCGTTTCCGCGCTGAAGGCCGCGCAGAAAAAGACCCAGACCGAACCCAGCAAGCAATCCAGCAAAGAGGAGGCATGAGCCATGACTGTGACCCCAAACGGCTTTGACCTCGACACGACAGGCCGCCGCATCGTGGTGGACCCGGTGACGCGGATCGAAGGGCATATGCGCTGCGAAGTGAATGTGGACGAGCAGGGTGTGATCCGCAACGCGGTCTCGACCGGCACCATGTGGCGGGGCTTGGAGGTGATTTTGAAGGGCCGCGATCCGCGCGACGCCTGGGCCTTTACCGAGCGGATTTGCGGGGTGTGTACCGGCACGCATGCGCTGACATCGGTGCGCGCGGTTGAGGATGCGTTGGGTATCACGATCCCCGACAATGCCAATTCGATCCGTAATATCATGCAGTTGAACCTGGAAATTCATGACCATGTCGTGCATTTCTATCACCTGCATGCGCTGGATTGGGTGAACCCGATCAATGCGTTGCGCGCCGATCCCAAGGCGACGAGCGAATTGCAGCAGGCGGTGAGCCCGTCGCATCCGCTGTCTTCGCCGGGATATTTCCGCGATGTGCAGAACCGGCTCAAGAAATTTGTCGAGAGCGGGCAGCTTGGCCTGTTCAAGAACGGCTATTGGGACAATCCCGCCTATCTCTTGCCGCCTGAGGCGGATTTGATGGCGACGACGCATTACCTTGAGGCGCTCGATCTGCAAAAGGAGATCGTCAAGGTTCACACCATCTTTGGCGGCAAGAACCCGCATCCCAACTGGCTGGTGGGCGGCGTGCCCTGCCCGATCAACGTGCATTCCACCGGGGCGGTAGGGGCGATCAATATGGAGCGGCTGAATTTGGTCAGCTCGATCATTGATCTGTGCAACGAGTTCAATCGCAACGTGTATTTGCCGGATGTCATTGCCATTGGTGGCTTTTATAAAGGCTGGCTGCATGGCGGTGGGCTATCGGGAAAATCGGTCATGGCCTATGGGGACTTCCCCGAGAACCCCAATGATTTCTCGCCCGCCAACCTGCATTTGCCGCGCGGCGCCATTATCAATGGCAATCTCAACGAGGTGCATGAGGTTGATGTGCGCGATCCTGACCAGATTCAGGAGTTCGTCGATCATAGCTGGTATCGCTATGGGGAGGCGGGCAAGGGGCTGCATCCGTGGGATGGCGAAACCGAGGCCAATTACGAGCTTGGCCCCAATGCCAAGGGCACGCGCACCAATATCCTAGAGATTGACGAGGCGGCGAAATATAGCTGGATCAAGGCCCCGCGCTGGAAGGGGCACGCGATGGAGGTGGGGCCGCTGGCGCGCTATGTCGTGGGCTATGCGCAGGGGCATGAGGATATCCGCAATCAGGTGGATGGCCTGTTGCGGGCGCTCGATGTGCCGTTTGATGCGATCTTCTCGACCCTTGGGCGGACGGCGGCGCGGGCGCTGGAAAGCGAATATTGCGGGCGGCTGCAAAAGCATTTCTTCGACAAGCTGGTGCAGAACATCAAGAACGGCGATGAAAGCACTGCAAATATTGCGAAATGGGACCCAAGCACATGGCCCAAAGAGGCCAAGGGCGTGGGCATGACCGAGGCACCGCGCGGCGCGCTGGGCCATTGGATCAAGATCAAGGATGGCCGCATCGAGAATTATCAATGCGTGGTCCCGACCACCTGGAACGGTTCGCCCCGTGATACGGCGGGCAATATCGGGGCGTTCGAGGCAAGCCTGATGAACACGCCGATGGAGCGCCCCGACGAGCCGGTCGAAATCCTGCGCACACTGCACAGTTTCGATCCGTGTCTGGCCTGTTCGACGCATGTGATGTCGGAAGAGGGTGCCGAGTTGACCACCGTCAAGGTCCGTTAAGCCAAGGGAGGAGAGGGCAATGAAATACGCGATTACGATGTATCTGGCTGGGGCTGGCGCGGCACTGGCGCATCCGGGGCATGATCTGAACCTGCCGCAGGAGGGGGTGTCGCATTGGTTGGCAGCACCTGTGCACGCGCCGGGGCTGATCCTGTTGGCGGCGTTTCTGGGCGGGCTGGCGGTCTGGCGCGCTGCGCGCAACCGGGATTGAGGGGGCCATGCCATGAGCACGACCGAAAGCGGGCTGCAAGACGTGGATGAGAGCGATCTTGCCACGGTCAGCCGACAGACAAGCGTCTATGTCTATGAGGTGCCGGTGCGCCTGTGGCATTGGATCAATGCGGCCGCGATCCTGATCCTGTGCGTGACGGGCTATTTCATCGGCTCGCCGCCGCCGTCGATGCAGATTGCCGAGGCCACGCATCAGTTTGTCTTTGGCTACATCCGGTTCGCGCATTTCGCAGCCGGGTGGATTCTGACGGTAGGATTTCTGGGGCGGATGTATTGGGCGATCTTTGGCAATCACCATGCGCGGCAGCTATTCTATGTGCCGATCTGGCGAGGGTCCTGGTGGCGCGAGGTGTTTTTTGAGGTGCGTTGGTATCTGTTTCTGGAACGTGCCCCCAAGAAATACGTGGGCCACAACCCGCTGGCGCAATTGGCGATGTTCTGTTTCATCACCCTGGGGGTGAGTTTCATGATCGTCACGGGCCTTGCGCTTTATTCCGAAGGGTTGGGCAAAGAAAGCGGGCTTTATGCGCTCTTTGGTTGGGTGTTCACGCTTTTTGGCAACAACCCGCATATCGTGCATACCTATCATCATCTTGGCATGTGGTGGATCGTGATTTTCATGATCGTGCATATCTATGTGGCGATCCGAGAGGATATCATGAGCCGTCAATCCATCGTCTCGACGATGATCTCGGGCACGCGGACCTTTAAGGATGATCTGCCGGACTGAGGGGTTTTTCTGGGACGAGAGTGCAGAAAAGCGGGCGTTCGGCCCGCTTTTTTATTTGGTTGATTGGTTTCCGAATTGATGTGAATGTGAAAAGTAGCTTTGCATATTGTTGCGATCCAGAGCGCTAATCATCTGTTTTTAATTCACTTTTTAGCAGGGTGCGTAAATCGGTTTTTGGTGTTCACCGGCATGCCAAGGTGGCCATTCTAGGGCCAGAGATAAGGCTGCGGCATGGAGGAGGGGACATGCAACCGAGCGTGCTGATACTGGGCATCGGAAACGTGCTCTGGGCGGATGAGGGGTTTGGTGTGCGCTGTGTCGAGCGGCTGGCGGCGCGCTGGTCGTTTGGGCCGGGGGTGACGGTGCTGGATGGTGGCACGCAGGGGCTATACCTTTTGCCGTTCATGGAGGCCGCTGACCGGCTGATCGTGTTTGATGCGGTCGATTATGGGCTGGTGCCCGGCACGATGAAGATTGTCGAGGACGAGGCCGTGCCCGCCTTTATGGGCGCGAAAAAGATGAGCCTGCATCAGACCGGATTTCAGGATGTGATCGCGACGGCGCAACTGATGGGCTATTGCCCGGACCACCTGTTGCTGATCGGCTGTCAGCCTGAAGAGCTGGAGGATTACGGCGGCGGGCTGCGGGCCGTTGTGGCGGCGCAGATTGATCCGGCGATTGAGGTGGCGCTGGCGCGGTTGCGCGACTGGGGCGTTGAGATGCGCCCCGGTATGAGCGATGCCACCTATCTTGCGGATCCGTCGATCCGGCAGGACGCCTATGAGACGGGCCGTCCGAGTGCCGATGTCGCCTGTCGCGTTGGCGATGCGCGGTTCTTTCCCGGTGAGGGCTGAGCCATGTGTGTGGGGATTCCCATGCAGGTTCTGTCGGTCAATGGGATCGCCGCGTGCGCCACGGATGGCGATGACGAGACGTTGATTGATCTGACGCTGACGGGCGCGGTCGCCCCCGGCACATGGGTTCTGACCCATCTGGGTGCCGCGCGCGAGGTATTGGATGCGGGCGAGGCGGTCAAGATCGCCGCCGCCGTGCGCGCGCTCAAATCCATCATGGCGGGGGGCGGTGTGGGCGATGCCTTTGCCGATCTGGAGGCGCGCGCGCCTGCCTTGCCGCCGCATCTGGAAACCGCCCGCGCTGCGGGCAAGACAACCGCATGAGAGAGGGAAGGCCATGACACATCCGTTGATTGACCGGCTGAGCGCCGAACTGGGCTGGCCCTATTTGAATACGGCGGACGATCTGACCGCCTTTACCATGGGTGAGGGGGTGCATGCCTTGTTCATCCCCGGTGATCCCGCGCGCAATCTGGAGAGCGCCGATGTGGCGGTGATCCTGCCCGAATTGCGCATGGCCTTTCAGGGGCGGTTTGATTGCGCCGTGGTGGGCGATGCGATTGAGACGGAACTGCGCGAGGCGACCCGCGTGCTGAAAACGCCCAGCCTGATTTTCTACCGCGCGGGCGCGGTGATCGGCGCGCTGCCCAAGGTGCGCGATTGGGATGAATACATGGCCCGGATCACGCAGATCCTGACCCGCAGCAACGCCGCCTGAGGAGGGCACGATATGGTCAGCAATTTTCACCTGCCCCCCACCGGTTTTGGCCCCGGATCACAGCCCTTGGGCGAGGAGGGCGCGGCGCTGGAATATCTGCCGATGCCGCAGGACATGCGCGCCTATTCCCCGCATCTGCCCGAGGTCGAGGTGGACGACCGCCTGATGCCTGCCCTAGACCTTTTGGGCGGGATTGCCCGTGCGGCGACGGCCTGCGGGCGGGATGGGGTGAACCGGCGGTTTGATCTGTCGGGGTTGGACGCCGCCAATCGTGCGCTTGTCGCCGAGACGATGGGCGCGGGCGAGGTGGCGATCAAGATCCACGACATTCCAGCGATTGCGGTGCAGGAAAGCGTTTTTGCCGGGGTTTGGGGGCTGAAAGGCGCGGGAGTGGATGCCATCGAGGTTGGGCCGGTGCCGGCACAGGCGCTGAGCCGCGCCTTTGCCCCGCGTCGGGCCATGCGAGAGGTGCCGCGCAGCGCACAGGTGGTGAATGCGCCGCCGCTGTTGATTGAGTTGCAGGATAAATCGGCGCATTTCGTGCCGGGGGCAGAGGCGCATGTGATCAACCTCACGCTTTTGCCGCATACCGAGGCAGATCTGGAGTGGTTGGAGGCGCAGCTTGGCCAAGGCTCTGTCGATATTCTGTCGCGTGGCTATGGCAATTGCCGGATCACTGCGACCGCCTTGCCGCATGTCTGGCGGGTGCGGTTCTACAACTCGATGGATGTGCTTATTCTCGATACGTTCGAGGTGACGGCCATGCCCGAGGTGGCCTTGGCCGCGCCTGAGGATTTGGACGACAGCGGCGGGCGCATTGGTGAAGTGTTGGAGGCGATCCGATGAGCGGCTTTGAGGGGTCGTATCTGGGGGCCAATGACAAGATCAGCCCGCAGGCGATCATGGAATGCAAGATTTGCTGGACGCCCTATGATCCGGCTGAGGGCGACGACACCCGGCAGATTGACCCCGGCACGCCGTTCATGGCGCTGCCCGAGGATTGGAAATGCCCCAATTGCGATGCGCCCAAAGAGCAATTTCTGGTGGGCGAGGACCCCGGCAGCGGGGCCATTGCAGAGGCGGCGATGATCGGGGCCAAGACCCATGCGCTGGTCACGGATTTCACCGAAGTCTGGCATGGCAAAATGCGCGATGTGCCGATTGTGAACAAGCTTTTGCATGTGCAAGCGGTGGGGTTTCTCGTGCATGAGGGGCGGCCAATCGGGGTTTTGATCAGCCCGTGGTTCATGAACCTTGTGGTGCTTGCGGGCGAGGGTGAGGATTGGTCGACCCTTGTGCCGGGGACCAAAGAGGTGATCGGATTTGCCTCGGGCGAGTATGAATTCATCCACAATGTGCGCGAGATGGTGGGGGGCTATAAGGCCTGTTCGCTGTTTTCCCCGATGGGCGAGTTTCGCAGCCAAGCGCAGGCGGTTGATGTGGCACGGGCGGTGATGGTGGCGCTCTTTCAGGACGAGCATCGTGCCGAGACCGACCGCGCCGTCGATATCCGCGCTGCGCGCGAGGCGGAATTGGCGCTGTTAGACGTGCCGACGTTGCCAGAGGTTCTATCGGAGGCCCCGACCCGGCGGCAGGTGATTTCCGGCGGTTTGGCAGGCGAGGGTTGAGGCGATGCTGGACCTTGACCGGAACGTGAGTGGCTTGCGCGCGGTGCCTGCACCGCCCCTGCCGCTGGCGCGTCTGGTCGAGGGGCGTGAGGTGGAGGCGGTGGCCGAATTGCTGCCGCGGCTTTTCAACCTCTGCCGTGTGGCGCAGACACTCGGGCTGCGGATGGCCTTGGGGTTGGAGAGGGGTGAGAGCGGCGCGCTTGCGGCTGAGATTGCGCGCGAACATGCGCTGAAGCTGAGCGTGGTCTGGCCGGTGCGGCTGGGCCTGCCTGCACAGGTGGGCCGGGAGGTGCTGGGCGGTGACTTTCCGGGCGATGCGGACGGGTTTGCGCGGTATATGGGGGGAGATGTCGGGATTGGGCCGCTGTTGCGGGCGGTGGCGGGGCGGTTCGGGCCGGGCGAGGGGGTTTGTGGCGTTATGCCCGTGGTAACCCCCGAGAGCATTTTCACCCTGAGCGCGCAAGAAAACTCTATCGCCGCGCGGCATCTGGTGCATCCGGTGATGCGCCATGTCGAGGCGCACTATGGGCGGGGGCCGCTCTGGCGCGTTGTGGCGCGGGCGCTCGATCTGCAAGCGGCGTTGCGGGGCGATTTGCCCATACCGCAGCTTACCCCGGACGGGGTGGCGGTGGTGCCCGCCGCGCGCGGGCTTTATGCGGTGCGGGCCGAGGTTCGGGCGGGCCGGGTTTGGCATCTTGAGCGGGTGACGCCCACCGATCACCTGATGGCGTGTGGCGGACCCATGGCGCAGGCGCTTGCCAGCCTGCCGCGGGCCAAGCATGCTGAGGCGGGGCTATTGGTCGATCTGCTTGATCCGTGCTCGCCGGTCACGCTGGAGGGGGGCGCAGATGCATGAGATGTCGTTGGTTGAGGGCATGCGCCGGGTGATCGAGGATCAGGCGCGGGTGCATGCCTTTGCACAGGTCAAGGTGCTGCGGGTCGAAATCGGGCGCTTTGCCTGTGTCGAGAAACCGGCGCTGGAATTTGCCTTTGATGTGGTGATGCGCGGCAGCGTGGCCGAGGGGGCGCGGCTCGAGATGGTCGACTTGGTCGGTCGGGCGCTGTGCTACGACTGCATGACCGAGGTCGAGATTGCCGAGCGGCTGTCGCCCTGTCCGGACTGTGGCGGCGGGCGGCTGATGCCGGTGGCGGGGGAAGAAATGCGGATCAAGGATATGGAGGTGATCTGATGTGCACGGTTTGCGGATGTGGAACGGGAACGGTCGAAGGGCAGGGGCATGATCATCACCACCATGCCCCCCATCATCATGGCCACGGCGATTTGCATTTCGGCCATGGTCCGGCGGGGGTTGAGGTGGCGGGGATGTCTCAGGCGCGGCTGATCGAAATCGAGACCGATATTCTGGCCAAGAATGACCGTTATGCCGCCGCCAACCGGGCGCGGCTGGCAGCATTAGGGGCCTTTGCGATCAATCTTGTGTCGTCACCGGGATCGGGCAAGACCACCGTTTTGTGCAAGACGATCGAGGCCTTGGGCGCGCAGCCCTTGGCGGTGATCGAGGGCGATCAGCAGACCGCCAATGATGCCGACCGCATTCGTGCCACCGGGGCGCAGGCCGTGCAGGTCAATACGGGCAAGGGCTGTCATCTGGATGGGCATATGGTGGGGCATGCGATGGAGCATCTGGATCTTGCGCCCGCCTCGCTGCTTTTTATCGAGAATGTCGGCAATCTGGTTTGCCCCGCTGCGTTCGATCTGGGCGAGGATTGCAAGGTGGCAATCCTGAGTGTGACCGAGGGCGAGGACAAGCCGTTGAAATATCCCGATATGTTCACCGCCTCACGGCTGGCCTTGCTGAACAAGGTTGATCTTGCCCCCTATTGCGATGTCGATCTCGATCTCTATGAGGCCAATCTGCGCCGCGTCAATCCGGGGCTGGAGGTGATCCGCATCTCGGCGCGCACGGGCGAGGGGATGCAAAGCTGGCTGGGCTGGTTGCAAGGCGCGCTGGCGCGCAAAGCGGCCCGCGCGGCGGCGGAGTGAGGGATGACGACCCTGCCCACCCTTCTGCTGGTCGATGACGAGGCGCATTCCCTGAATGCCATGCGGATGGCGTTGGAGGATGAGTTTGATTGTCTGACGGCCTCGGACGCGGACGAGGCGGCGCGGTTGATGGCCGAGCATGACGTGCAGGTGATTTTCTGCGATCAGCGCATGCCCGGACGCTCGGGTGTGACGTTTCTGACCGACATGCGCGACCGCTGGCCTGAAACGGTGCGCATTATCATCACCGGGTTCACCGAAACCAATGACATGATCGCGGCGATCAATGAGGCGGGGATTTATCAGTTTGTCACCAAGCCTTGGCATCCCGATCACCTGTTGATGACCGCCAAGAATGCCGCCGACCTTTTTCGTCTGAGCCGCGAGCATGAGCGGATGTCGCTGGAAATGCGGTATCTGGCGCGCACTGTCGAAAGCAAGCTTGGGCAGCAGCGTCGGGCGCTGCGCGAGGGGCTGGGATTTGAAAAGGTGCTGCGCGCACCCAATTCGCCGCTCAACGCCGTGATCGCGCAGGCGCGGCAATACGCGAGTTTCGATGTGCCGGTGTTGATCACCGGCGAGGCGGGCACCGGCAAGGCGGCTCTGGCGCGGGCGATGCACTATGGGTCGTTGCGCGCGGACCGACCGTTTCAGGAAATCGACTGCACCGGGGTTGAGGACGATATTCTCGAGTTGGAGCTGTTCGGCGCAAGGCGGGGTGCGATTGCGGGGCTTCAGACCGGCAAGGTGGGGCT
Source organism: Roseovarius sp. MS2 (assembly GCF_051447875.1). Lineage (NCBI taxonomy): Bacteria > Pseudomonadati > Pseudomonadota > Alphaproteobacteria > Rhodobacterales > Roseobacteraceae > Roseovarius > Roseovarius sp. MS2. Next base: position 4,080,614 of record NZ_JBKHVF010000001.1, on the reverse strand, counting down.
GGTGCAAAAGGCGGATCGGGGCACGCTGTTCCTTAATGGTCTGGCGGGGCTGAGCCCGAGGATGCAACTGGCGCTGTTGCGGGTGGCGCGGGACGGGGCGTTTCGCCCGGCGGGCAGCCATGAGGTGAGCCGTGTTGATCTGCGGCTGCTGGGGGGCGCAGACTGCGATTTGCGTATCGCGGTGGCCGAGGGGCGATTTCGCGCGGATCTGTATTATGCCCTGGCGCGGGCGGTGCTGGAGATGCCGCCGCTGCGCGAGCGGCGGGGCGATATCGGGCTTTTGGCGCAAACGCTGTTGTTTGACGCGGCGGCGGCGCATGGCAAGCCGGTGCATGGTCTGTCAGAGGATGCGACCCGGTTTCTGGCGGGCTATGACTGGCCCGGAAACCTGCGCGAGTTGGAAAACGAGGTCACGCGCATGTTGATCTTTTCGCAAGATAGCGTGCTGGGGCCAGAACTGATCTCGCGGCATATCCTGCAGGCGGCGCCCGGCACGCAGCCTGATCTGGCCTTGGGGGCGGTGTTGACAGGGCGCGGCACGCTGAAAGACCGGGTGGACGAGGTCGAGGCGCGCATTCTGCGCGAGACCCTGACGCGGCTGAAATGGAACAAGAGCCGCGCGGCGCAGGAACTGGATCTGAGCCGAGTGGGCCTGCGCGCCAAGATCGAGCGTTATGGCATCGAGGAACCGGGCAAAGTGCCCCAATCAGAGGAGGAGTGAGCCATGTGTCTGGGAATACCCGGTCAGATCATTGCCGTTACCGATGCCGCCCGCATGATGGCCATGGCCGAGGTCTCGGGTGTGCGGCGCGCGGTCAATGTGGCCTGTATTGCGCAGGGGCCGCTTGACGATCTTGTGGGGCAATGGGCGCTGATCCATGTGGGCTTTGCCATGGCGGTGATTGACGCCGACGAGGCGGCCAAGACGCTGGAGGCGTTGCGAGGCTTGGGCGAAGCGCAGGAAACGCTGGAGGCCATGGCGGCGGGCGATGCGGCACTGGAGGGGCAGGTATGAAATACGCAGATGAATTCCGCGACCCCAAGGCGGCGCAGGCGCTTTTGGCGCGGATTGCCGCTGTGACGGATGAGATTGGCGCGACCGCGGAAAACCCCACGCGCATCATGGAGGTTTGTGGCGGGCATACCCATGCGATCTTTCGCTACGGCCTCGACAAGTTGGTGCCGGAGGGTTTGGATTTCATCCATGGCCCCGGCTGTCCGGTCTGTGTGCTGCCGATGGCGCGGGTGGATGAATGTGTGGAACTGGCCGAAGATCCGCGCGTGATCTTTACCACCTTTGGCGATGCGATGCGCGTGCCGGGTAGCGCCAAGAGCCTGCTTCAGGCCAAGGCCGAGGGGGCGGATATCCGCATGGTCTATTCGCCGCTGGATGCGCTGGAAATTGCGCGGCGCAACCCCGAGCGCGAGGTTGTTTTCTTTGGTCTGGGGTTTGAGACCACGACGCCGTCAACGGCGCTGTCGATCCAAGCGGCGGCGCGTGAGGGGTTGGCGAATTTCAGTGTGTTTTGCAATCATATCACCGTGCCACCCCCCATCAAGGCGCTGCTCGATGACCCGTATATGCGGCTGGATGGGTTTGTGGGGCCGGGGCATGTGTCGATGGTGATCGGCATCCATCCTTATGATTTCATTGCCCGCGACTATGGCAAGCCCATCGTGGTGGCGGGGTTCGAGCCACTGGACCTGCTGCAATCGGTGCTGATGGTGCTGGAACAGATCCGCGACGGGCGGGCGGAGGTGGAAAACCAATATGCCCGTGTGGTGCCGGAACATGGCAACCCGGTAAGCCTTGCGGCGATTGCCGATGTCTACGAGCCGCGCCCCTCGTTCGAGTGGCGGGGCTTGGGCGAGATTGACGCAAGCGGGCTGCGCATCCGCCCGGCCTATGCTGCCTATGACGCAGAGGTGAAATTTGGCGTGGGCTATGGGGCCGAGCGCCGCACTGTGCCAGAGCCCGAGGGCTGCGCTTGCGGGGCGGTGATGACGGGGCGGATCAAGCCGGTGGAGTGCCCACAGTTTGGGCGCGGCTGCACGCCAGAGATGCCGCTTGGCGCGCTGATGGTCAGCTCGGAAGGGGCCTGTGCCGCCTATTATCAGTATGGCGGTGCGCGGGCTGTGGAGCGGGCGGGATAGGGGCGCTGCCCCTGCGCCTTTGGTGCTCTTCCTGAGTATTTTTGGAAAGATGACAGCATGAGTTTGAGGGATACGCGGGTCACGCTGGCCCATGGCGGCGGCGGCACGGCGATGCGGGATCTGATCGAAGAGGTGTTCACATCGGTTTTTGCGCCCGAGATGATGGAGGATCAGGCGCGGCTGATGGATGCTGCCTTGCAAGAGCCGGGGGCGCGGCTGGCGTTCACCACCGACAGTTTCGTCGTCGATCCGGTCGAGTTTCCGGGGGGCGATATCGGCACGATTGCGGTCTGTGGCACGGTCAATGATCTGGTGGTAGGGGGCGCGCGGCCACTCTGGCTGTCGGCGGCGTTCATCATCGAAGAGGGAACCGAAGTGGCGCTCTTGCGGCGGATCGTGGGTTCGATGCAGGCGGAGGCAGAGGCGGCAGGGGTGCGGATTGTGACCGGGGACACCAAGGTGGTGGGGCGCGGCATGGCGGACAAGCTTTTTGTAACCACTGCGGGTGTTGGGGTGATCCCGCCGGGGCGGAATTTGCAGGCCGGGCATATCCGGGTGGGCGATGTGGTGCTGGTCAATGGCGTGCTGGGCGATCACGGCGCGGCGATTTTGGCGGCGCGGGGGATATGGCGCTGTCGGTGGATCTGGTGTCGGATTGTCAGGGATTGGGGCATCTGATGGAGGCGGTGCTGGCGGCGGCACCGGGCACACGTGCGGCGCGCGATGCGACGCGGGGCGGTGTGGCCTCGGTGCTCAATGAGATGGCGGCGGCGGCGGGGCTGGCGATTGAGATTGACGAGGCGGTATTGCCGTTGCGACCAGAAGTCCGGGGGATTTGCGAGATCCTTGGGCTTGAACCGCTCTACCTGGCGAATGAGGGGCGGATGGTTTTGGTGGTGCCTGAGGCGGAAGCTGAGGCGGCGCTGACTGCGATGCGCGCGCGCCCCGAAGGTGCCGGCGCGGTGGCGATTGGGCGGGTGTTGTCGGGGCGTGCCGGTCAGGTCACGATGCGCACGCTTTTTGGCGGTGCGCGGATTGTTGACATGCTGGTGGGCGAGCAATTGCCGCGGATCTGCTGAGATAGGGGGCGTTTGCGCGCTTAGTGCAGGAGCGCGTCAGCCCCTGCTGCGAGAGACAGAATGATGGCGACAGTCAGCAGGACCGAGAGAGCCCCAAGTATGAGGCCGACGAAGGTCACGAGCCCGTCACGTTCGACAATGCCCACGCCCACGGTGAAGAGCGAGACCGCCGGGAACCAGCCGCTGAGCGGCACTGGCAAGAAGAGCGCGAAGGCGATCACGAAGAGCACAAGACCGAGCGGACGCTCGTTGCGGCGCGCAAAAAGCGTGATGTAGCGCGGCCTTAGGATACGCTCTAGCCGCCGCGTTACAGGGCGTAGGCGCAGCACGCCGCGACGCAAGCGGTCTTGGTCGATGCGCAACCCCGCAAGCCGCGCGGGCAGGCGGACATGCGGATACCCCAAAGCCATCTGGCCGGATGTAACCAGCAAAGGCAAAGCCGTCAAAAGCGTTGTGCCGGGGGCAGGGGCAGGAGTGTCACCAGCGAAAACACTACAATAGCCCAACCAAAAGAGGTTTCGCCCAAGGCGGTAAGGAGCGTGCCCAAGGTCAGGGTTCCGGCGCGATGCTGGGCGCGCGAGGTTCGCAGGATCGGAAGCGACAGCGAGGGTCGTTTCCGCTTGGCTTTTTTGCCTGTCATTCTGCGCCTCTCACAGTTCCGGGCGACATATCGGATGCCGCGCGGCCGAATTCAATCGCTGCTCTCTGTCTAGTCGCGAATGATGACGAATAAACATCGAAATTTTGCGCCACCCCTTCTCTTTTGGTCTGTGGACCCTTAGGTGCCCCCACGTTGTGTCCGGGCAGGCGCCGGGATGAACAAGGCAAGTCAGGATTCCAGATGTTGCACGATCTCGTTCTCGTGGCCGCGGGCCTCGTTCTTTTGTTTGTGGGCGGTGAGGCGCTGGTACGGGGCGCGGTGGCAATCGCTGAGCGGATGGGCGTTTCCAAGCTGTTGATCGGATTGGTGATCGTGGGCTTTGGCACCTCGACGCCCGAATTGCTGGTGTCGGTCAAAGCTGCTCTGGATGGGGCGTCGGAAATTGCCTTGGGCAATGTGGTGGGATCGAACATCGCCAATATACTGCTCATCTTTGGTTTGGCGGCGGTGATCGCGCCGGTCATGGGCTGGGCGCGGACAGCGGTGCGCGAGGCGTTGGTGGCGACCTTGGTCAGCCTTGTCGCCTTTGCGCTGGTGCAGGGTGCGGTGATCAGCCGGATGGAAGGCATCGCCATGCTGCTGGTTTTGGTGGGCTATCTGGTCGCCAGCTATTGGTTGGAGCGGCGCGACCGCAGCGCGCAGACCTTTCAGCATGAGGCGGAGGCGTTCGCTGGGGGCGTTGCCGCGCGTCGCTGGGTGCCGCCGCTATTGGCTTTGGGCGGTATCGTGGCGCTGGTGTTCGGTGCGGACCTGCTGGTTGAGGGGGCCGTGAACATCGCGCGCGTCTATGGCGTGCCGGATGCGGTGATCGGCCTGTCGCTGGTGGCGATTGGCACGTCTTTGCCGGAACTGGCCACCGCCATCGTCGCCGCGATCCGGCGGCAATCCGATGTGGTGCTGGGCAATGTGATCGGCTCGAACATCTTTAACATTCTGGCCATTCTGGGCGTGACCGTGGTGATCCAGCCTATTGAAGTCAGTGCGCGGTTTCGTGATGTCGACACGCCGGTTATGCTTGGCGTGGCGCTTTTGCTGCTTGCGCTGCTTTTTGCCACGCGCAGGATTGGCCGGGGTTGGGGTTTGGTGATGCTGGGGCTTTATGCGGCCTATATGGTTATGCTTTTCACGGGTGGCATGGTGGCGTGATCGGCACAGGGGCGGCGCGATCCGGCAAAAACCTGCCCTAGCCCCGACAAGCTTCGATTCCCAATTCCTGAAATTCCAGCTATTTCAGGGATATGGATATTGTTCTTGTCACGACGATCATTGCGTCGCTCTTTCTGGTAATCGCCGCGGCTGACCCTTTGGCTGCGCGCCTGCGGCTGCCCTATAGCGTGATCCTCGCCTGTCTGGGGATGCTGATCGGGGTCGGGGCGATCTTTTTCCTGCGCACCGAGTTGACCGATGCGCTCAACCCGGTGGCCGAGGCCATTCTGGGCCTGCCGATCCGGTCGAATGTGTTTCTTTATGTGTTTCTACCCACGCTGCTTTTTCAAGTCACGCTCGGGGTCAACCCGCGACGGATGATGGATGATTGGGTGCCCATTCTGGTGCTGGCGGTGGTGGCGGTGGTGGTGGCGACGCTGGCGGTAGGCTATGCGTTGGCCTATGCGAGTGCGCTGCCGCTGGTGGCGTGCCTGCTGATTGGCGCGATTGTCAGCACGACCGACCCGTCGGCGGTGGTGGGCATTTTCCGCTCGATTTCCGCGCCACGCCGTTTGTCGCGGATCATCGAGGGCGAAAGCCTCTTGAATGACGCGGCGGCCATTGCGCTTTTCGGTCTTTTCATGGCGTTTGTGATGTTGGGGGTGCCTGACCCAAGCTTTCAGGACGCCTTGGCGCAGTTTCCGGTGCTGATTGCGGGGGGCGCTGTGGTGGGCTGGCTCACGGCGCGCATTGCTGTCTGGCTTATGGCGCTGATGGCGCGCTATGAGCTTGCGGTGATCTCGGTCTCGGTGGCGTTGCCGTATCTAGCCTATATCGGCGCGGAACTGAGCATAGGGGCGTCAGGTGTGATCGCCGTTGTGGCGGCGGGTCTCACGCTTAACCTTACGGGTCCGGCGCGATTGCCGCCGCTTATCTGGACCAACCTGCGCGAGGTCTGGGATTTGCTGGCGCATTGGGCAGGGGCGCTTATCTTTATTCTCGCGGCGCTCTTGATACCGCGTCTTCTGGAAGAAGTGCGGGCGGGGGATTTTTTTCTGATCATCGTGGTCATTGCCGCGGCGGTGGCGGCGCGGGCGGTGATCCTCTTTGGCCTTATGCCAGTGTTGAGCCTGCTCAAGCTGTCGCCGGTGGTGGAACGGCCCTATCGCGTCGCGATTCTCTGGGGGGATTGCGCGGGGCGGTGACGCTGGCGCTCGCCCTTGCTGTGACCGAGAGTTTTAGGGTGCCGGTCGAGGTCAAACGGTTGGTGGGTATTTTGGCCACCGGCTTTACCCTTTTCACGCTGTTGGTGCAGGGCACGACCTTGAGATGGGTGATCGGGCGGCTGGGGCTGGACCGGCTTACGCCGCTGGATCAGGCGCTGAGCAATCAGGTCATTGCCGTGGCGCTTCAGACCGTGCGCGCGGATGTGGCGCGCACCGCCGAGAATTATGAGCTGACGCGCGAAACCGTGCGTTCGGAGGCCAAGCGCTTTGCCGAACGGCTGGACCGGGCGGTGGAGACCGCAGAGGAGGGGGCCGAGATACAGGACCGCGACCGCATCACGCTGGGGCTGATCGCCTTGGCGGGGGCGGAGCGCGATACCATTCTGGCGCGGTTTCGCGAACAGGCGATTTCGGCTCGGCTGTCGGAGCAGATCCTGACCGAAGCCGACCGGCTGATTGAGGCTGCGCGCTCGGGTGGGCGGACCGGCTATCAGCGCGCAGCGCGGCGCAGTTTGCGGTATGGGCGCGCGTTTCGCTTTGCGGTGCTGCTGAATAACCGGCTGCGGATTTCGCGGCCCCTTGCCTTGATGACGGCGGACCGGTTCGAGGTGCTGTTGTCGCAGCGTCTGATCCTGCGCGACCTGAACGGGTTTATTGATGGGCGCATTCGGCGCATTCATGGCAAGCGGGTGGCGGACCTGTTGCACGAGTTGCTGACACGGCGGCAGGAGGCGGTGGAAACCGCGCTTGAGGGATTGCGGCTGCAATATCCCGGTTATGCCGAGGAATTGGAGCGGCGGTTCATCCGGCGCACCGCGCTGCGGCTGGAAGAGCGCGAATACGGGATGTTGCGCGAGGATGGGCTGATCGGGGCGGAATTGCATGTGTCGCTGATGCAGGACATCGCCACGCGCCGGTTGCGTGAGGAGCAGCGCCCCAAGCTTGATGTGGCGGTGCAAAAGGCCGAGTTGGTCCGGCAATTTCCGCTGTTTGCCGATCTTGATGAACGCAGTTTGCGGCAGCTGACGCGCGCGTTGCGGACGCGGTATGTCAACGAGGGCGATGTGATCCTGCGCAAAGATTCGCCCGCACGGCGCGTGTTCTTTATCGCTTCGGGTGCAGTAGAACTGGCGGTTGCGGGGCAGACATGGCGTTTGGGCCGGGGCGAGATGTTTGGACAGATGGCCATCCTGATGCAGAAACCGCGCCGCACCGCGGTCACGGCGATTTCGTCCTCAACCCTGCTGGTGCTGGATGAGGTGCGGTTTCGGCGGTTGCTGAAACGCAGCGCGGGGTTGCAAGAGGCGGTGCGTCAAAGCGCCAAGGCGCGCGGGGTCAAGACAGATGCGTTCACCATTCCCGCGCTGATCGACGCATAAGGCTGCGGCACGCGCCGGTGCGACTTGCTGCATTGCGGCGGAAATGGCTTGGCATTCGAGCCTGCGTCGGTTAAATCCGCGACCTAATCGCATGGATTTCGGGTGCAATCCCCGGATGGCTCTTCCGGCCGCCTATCCGCCGGATCATCTAAAGCTCTCAAGCGCGTCGTCGGGCCGGTTATGGCTGGCCGGATCAGGGACGGATTTTACATGATTTCAATAGATGCCTATCGGGCACAATGGTTTGGCAATATCCGGGGCGATTTGCTGTCTGGTCTGGTGGTGGCGCTGGCGCTGATCCCCGAAGCGATTGCCTTTTCGATCATCGCAGGCGTGGACCCCAAAGTTGGGCTTTATGCGAGTTTCTCGATTGCGGTGATCACGGCGATCACGGGTGGGCGGCCTGGTATGATTTCGGCGGCCACGGCGGCGACGGCGGTGCTGATGGTGACGTTGGTGCGCGATCACGGGCTGGAATATCTGCTGGCGGCAACGGTTCTGGCGGGGCTTATCCAGATCGGAATGGGGGTGCTGCGGCTGGGGTTCGTGATGCGCTATGTGTCGAAATCGGTGATGACCGGCTTCGTCAATGCGCTGGCCATTCTGATCTTTATGGCGCAATTGCCGGAACTTGACCCAAGGTCGGTGACGTGGATCACCTATGTTCTGGTGGCGGCGGGGCTGGGGATTATCTATCTTTTCCCGCTTGTAACCAAGGCGGTGCCGTCGCCGCTGGTGACGATCATCGTGTTGACGGCGCTGACCCTGACCCTTGGCCTTGATGTGCGCACGGTGGGGGATATGGGCGCGCTGCCCGATACGCTGCCGGTGTTCTTGATCCCGGACATCCCGCTTAGCCTTGAGACCCTGATGATCATCCTGCCTTATTCAGTGGCGGTGGCGGTTGTGGGCCTGCTGGAAAGCCTGATGACGCAAAACATCGTCGATGATCTGACCGATACGAAATCCAACCGCAGCCAAGAGATGGTGGGGCAGGGCATTGCCAATACCGCCACCGGCTTTATCGGTGGGATGGCGGGATGCGCGATGATCGGCCAATCCATCATCAACGTCAAATCTGGTGGGCGTGGGCGGCTGTCGAGCTTTGTCGCGGGGCTGTTTCTGCTGATCCTTGTGGTGGGCTTGGGTGATCTTGTCAGTCTCATTCCGATGCCGGCCTTGGTCGCAATCATGATCATGGTATCGGTGGGCACGTTTTCGTGGTCGTCGATCAAGAACTTGCGCGAGCATCCGCGCTCGTCCTCGGTGGTGATGATCGCCACCGTTGTGACGGTGGTCTATACCCATAACCTCGCGATTGGCGTGCTGGTGGGGGCGCTCTTGTCGGGCATCTTCTTTGCGGCCAAGATTGCGCAACTGTTCCGTGTGACCTCTGAGATTTCCAAGGATGGGCGCGAACGGATCTACCGGGTCGAGGGGCAGTTATTCTATGGCTCGGTTGAGGATTTCATGAATGCATTTGATTTCCGTGAGGCGTTGGAGAGGGTCGTGATTGATGTGAGCGCGGCACATATCTGGGATATTTCGTCGGTTCAGGCGCTGGATATGGCGGTGCTGAAATTCCGTCGGGATGGGGCCGAGGTGGAAATCCGGGGTATGAATACGGCCTCTGAGACCCTCGTGGACAGGCTGGCCGAGCATGACAAGCCGGGGGCCATCGACAAGCTGATGGCACATTGAGGAAGGATAGAGACATGGCAGACAAGATCATCGCTTTGGTGGATGGCTCGATGTATTCAGCCTCGGTCTGTGACCATGCGGCCTGGATTGCACAGCGCACGGGGGCGCCGGTGGAGGTGTTGCATGTGCTTGGGCGACGCGAGGGGGCCGAGACCTCTGACCTCTCGGGGTCGATCCGTCTGGGTGCGCGCACGGCCCTGTTAGAGGAGTTGGCGGCGCTGGATTCGCAGCGGGCCAAGTTGGTGGCCCACCGGGGGCGGGCCATTTTGGAGGATGCGCGCGCCCTGCTGGAGGCGGCGGGCGTGACGGAGATCACCACGCGGCTGCGTCATGGCGATATTGTCGAGACTGTCGCCGAGGTCGAACATGAGGCGCGCGTCATCCTGATCGGCAAGCGGGGCGAGGCGGCGGATTTCGCCAAGGGGCATCTGGGATCGAACCTAGAGCGGATCGTGCGCGCCTGTCACAAGCCGGTGTTTGTCGCGGCGCGTGCGTTTCGACCCATCGAGAAGGTGTTGCTGGCCTATGATGGTGGCACCTCTGCGATGAAAGCGGTGGATCACATCGCGCGCAGCCCGCTTTTTGTCGGGTTGAGGGTACATGTGGTGACGGTGGGCACGGCCACGCCTGAGGCCAAGAAGGGGCTGGAGGATGCCCGCGCGCTGTTGGCGGCGGCGGGCATTCAGGCGGAGACCGATGTTGTGACCGGTCAGCCGGAGAGCGCGCTTGGCAAGCTGGTGGACGAGGCCGGTTTCGATATGGTGGTGATGGGTGCCTATGGCCACAGTCGCATCCGCAGCCTGATCATCGGCTCGACCACGACCGAGATGGTTCGGTCGTGCAAGGTGCCGGTTGTGTTGCTGCGGTAAGGCATCGGGGGCCGAGGCAGGCGTAACTGCTTAGCTCGATGCCCCTATTCCGTTATCGTCCCACGATCTCGAAATGCGCCTCGGTCGGCACGCAGGCGGCCCCGTTGATCGGCAGGATGTCCTGTGGGCAGGCTGACATGGCCACGACGCAATCCATCACCGCGCGCAGCACCACGTGATCACCCGGCTTGCTGAGCGGTGTGCCCCAAGAGGTGTGCCCCGCTGCATCGACGGGGATGTTCATCCAGAGATTCAGAGGACTGGGGGTTTCGGGGCTGCTGAGGCCCAGTTGGCGCAGGGCGGCGTGCAGGTTGTCGGTGCAATTGTCGTGATAGTCGGTGCAGCCCAATAGGCCGTAGCGGTAATCATCGCAGGCGGCAATCAAGGTATCGTGGCGGCCCGGAGAGCTGTCTTCTTCGAACATCAGGATCGGACGGCGGCGGTTCGTTACAAGCGCATCGCCCGCTGTCGGAAAGATGCGGCCAAGGGTGGGGCGAATATGCTCCATCGACATGAATTCGCCCATGTCATCGGCGCTGAAGGCCCAGGTATCCACCACTTGCGCGCCATGGGTGTTGATGATGCGAATGGCCTCTCCGGCGTTCAGGCGCGTGGCCTTGCCGCGGCGGGCGGGAATGGTGTTGAGGGGTGGGGGCATGCCTGCGCCTTTCGTTTGAACCTGGCGCAGGCTAGCAGCTTGCGGTTCGATGCCAAGACCAAATCGCGCGGCGTTTTTGCGATCGTGCATAGCGCTTGTGGGGGATAATGGTAGCGGAGGAGGGACTCGAACCCCCGACACGCGGATTATGATTCCGCTGCTCTAACCAACTGAGCTACTCCGCCAAACCGTGCGGCTAGGTAAGACAGCCCGCGCCAAGCGTCAAGGGCGAAAATGCCGGGATTGGCGCACTTGTAGAGGGGCGGTCTTTGTTTCATGATCCTTGCCATGACAGGTAGTAACCCCGCAATTCTGAACGAGATCACCGCGATTGTTGGCCCGGCGTATGTGGCAACCGGCGCAGAGGCCGCGCGGTGGTCGCAGGATTGGCCGGGGCTGACCCAGTGGAGCCCTCTGGCGGTGGTGCGGCCTGCCACGACGGGCGAGGTTGCGGCAGTGGTACGGCTGGCCAATGCGCGGCGCGTGCCGATTGTACCGGTGTCTGGCAATACCAACCTTGTCAAAGGAACGGTGGCAGACAGCGCGCTGATGCTGTCGTTGGACCGGATGTCGGCCATCCGCGAGATCCGTGCAGAGGCGCGCGTGGCGGTGGTGGAGGCCGGGGTGATCCTTGCGACGTTGCACGCGGCGGCGGCAGAGCAAGACCTGATTTTTCCGCTGAGTTTCGGGGCGCGCGGATCGGCGATGGTGGGCGGCGTGCTCTCGACCAATGCGGGCGGCTCGAATGTGCTGCGCTATGGCACTACACGCGATTTGTGTTTGGGACTGGAAGTGGTCACGCCCACTGGCGATGTGATGAATTTGATGAGTGCGCTCCACAAGAACAATTCGGGCTATGACCTGCGCCATCTGATGATCGGGGCCGAAGGCACGCTTGGAATTATCACGGCGGCGGTGCTGAAACTTTTTCCGCGCCCCAAGGCCTATGCGACGGCAATGGTGGCGGTGCCATCGGTTGGGGTGGCGTTGCGGCTGCTCAATCGGTTGCAAGATGAGACAGGCGGTGCGGTGGAGGCGTTTGAATATATGCCGCGGTCGTTTTTGGCGGCGCTGTTGCAGCGGTTTCCACAGATGCGACCGCCATTTGAAAAAGCCCATGATGTCAATGTCTTGGTCGAGTTAGGTGCGCGGGCGCCGCGGGATGTGACACCGGATGCCGCAGGGGCTGTGCCAATTTGCGCGCATCTCGAGGCGGTTCTGGCGGGGTTTTACGACGAAGGGCTGATTCTCGACGCGGTCGTAGCGCAGAGCGAGGCGCAGCGGGCGGAAATCTGGGCCCGGCGCGAGGCCTCGGCGCAGATCTTGCGGGTGCGCAAACCGGTGGTCGAGAATGACATCGCTGTTGCAACGGACCGGATGGAAGAGTTGATCGCGCGCATTGAGAGTGTGAGCAAAGCCCTTGATCCCAATATAGAAAACACTGGCGTGGCGCATCTGGGGGATGGCAATCTGCACTATGTCGGCTGGCCCTCGCGGGAGGATCCGGCGCTCTGCCGGGCGGTGCAAGAGGCGGTGGAGCGCGAAGTGATCGCCCTTGGCGGCAGTTTCTCGGCGGAACATGGCATTGGCCTGTCGAAACTGCCCGCAATGGCGGAGCACAAAGACCCCGCCGCCCTTGCGATGATGCGCGCAATCAAGGCGGCGGTGGATCCAAACGGGATTATGAATCCCGGAAAGCTAATTCCAGATCAATAGGTTAGGTGCGCCAATCAAAAAATCCCGGACCAGCCTGCGCAAGCAATTTCGCGGCCATGGCGCGGCCAAGTTCGGCCCCATCCTCGATCGGGGCGGATTGATCGTCTGTCAGGCTCTCGCTGCCATCGGGGCGCAGGATTTCGCCGCGCAGGCGCAGGGTGGTGCCGTTGAGTTCTGCCAGACCGGCAATCGGCGTCTCGCAAGAACCATCAAGGGCAGCAAGAAAAGCCCGTTCAGAAACAAGGCGTTGGCCGGTTTCTTTGTGGTGAATGGCGGCCAACATTTCGGCGGCGCGGGTATCATCGGCGCGGCGTTCGATGCCGATGGCTCCCTGGGCCACAGCGGGCAACATCACGTCGGCGTCGATGGCGCAGGTGGCGACCTCGGAGCGGCCAAGACGGTTGAGCCCCGCCATGGCAAGGAAGGTGCAGGCAGCCACACCATCCTCTAATTTCTTCAATCTTGTCTGCACGTTACCGCGAAATTCGACGACCTCGAGATGCGGGTAGGCGACCAAAACTTGGGCTTTGCGCCGCAAGGACGAGGTACCGACGAGGGAGCCTGCAGGCAAATCGGCCAAAGAGGCCACGGTGGGCGACACAAATGCATCGCGCACGTCCTCTCGGGGAAGGTAGGTGTCGAGCAAGAGGCCTTCGGGTTGCAGGACGGGCATGTCCTTCATCGAGTGGACGGCGATGTCGATGTCGCCGGTCAGCATCGCCTGTTCAATCTCTCGGGTGAACAGCCCTTTGCCGCCGATCTCCTTCAAGGGGCGGTCGATGATCTGATCGCCCGTTGTTTTTATAACAACGATTTCAAAGGCTTCTTCCGGCAGGTCAAAGGCTGCGCCAAGACGCGCGCGCGTCTCGAAGGCCTGCGCAAGCGCCAAGGGCGATCCGCGGGTGCCGATCTTGAGCGGGTGGGACGGGGTGGGCAAATCACGTGTCATGGCGCAGGTTTAGACGTGACAAAGCGACGTGGCAAGCGCCTGACGCTTGACATCTGGAAGTGTCAAGGCGACCACAGGCAAAACGGAGGATAAGATGCCCGCGCAAAAGACCATTCTGAGAGCCCTCGCAGGGGAAACCCTGCCCACACCACCGATTTGGATGATGCGGCAGGCGGGACGCTATTTGCCGGAATATCGGGCGACACGGGAAGAGGCGGGCGATTTCCTTTCCTTGTGTTATAACAGTGACTTGGCGACCGAAGTTACATTGCAGCCGATCCGCAGATACGGGTTTGATGCAGCGATTCTGTTTGCTGATATTCTGCTTTTGCCACAGGCGCTTGGGGCGGATTTGTGGTTCGTGACGGGGGAAGGGCCGCGGCTCTCGACGATTACGGATCGGGCGGGATTGGAAAAACTGAAGCCCGTGGAGGAAATTCACGAAACATTAAATCCTGTGTATCAGACTGTGCGCAACCTTGCCGGGGCCTTGCCGAAGGAAACGACGCTGATCGGATTCGCGGGCGCGCCGTGGACGGTGGCGACCTATATGATCGCCGGGCGCGGCACCCCGGATCAGGGGCCTGCCCATGCGCTGAAGGCTGAAAACAAAGAGGTTTTTGAAGGGATCATCGAGCGGTTGACCGAAGGCACGATTGAATATCTCTCGGCCCAGATCGAGGCTGGGGCTGAGGTGATCAAGCTCTTTGATAGTTGGGCCGGGTCGCTGAAAGGTGATGATTTCGAAAACTATGCGGTCGCACCGGCCAAGCGGATCATCTCCGAGTTGAAAGCGCGGCATCCGGGGATTCCGATCATCGCCTTCCCACGGGAAGCGGGCGATAACTATCGGGGACTCCACGCGAAAACCGGGGCCGATTGTGTTGCGGTGGATGATTCGGTGAGCGCCCAATGGGCGGCGGAGAATGTGCAAAAAGACGGCTGCGTTCAGGGGAATCTCAAGTCTTCCCATATGGTTACGGGGGGGGAGGCGCTGGTGCGTGAGACCCGTGCCATTGTCGATGCTTTTGCCAAGGGGCCGCATATTTTCAACCTTGGTCATGGCATCACGCCCGATGCGAACCCCGACAATGTGCAGCTGATGATCGACACGGTGCGGGGCGGCTGACCTTACAAAACGTAAGGTTTGCACGGCGATTTTGTAAGCTCGCGGGCGGCGCGCCGGTTTTTTCCGGCGCGCGAACCTGATGTTAACCTTTGCCCGGCAGGGTGGGTGCATGAGGCCGCAGAGGAGCACGCCATGCCGATAACCCACCGACCACCCGGTTCCCGCACCAAATGCGACCATCGGCGATGTCGCCGCTGAGCGCGCCAAGGCGGGGGACCGGTCACAGTCTGAGGATCGGAGGACCTGCCGATGAACAGACATTACCGCGATACCCGCAAGATCGATCCAAGCCGTGGCCTGACGCTGGGCGATGGCACGCCCAATGACGCCGACCGGGTGGAGATTGGCCCCACACAGCTGGCATACGGCGAGTGGGCGGCGGCGGGGCTGGAACTGCCGGACCTGCCGGCAATGCGGCAGTTTCGATGGGAGCGTCTGACGGCGGCGATTGGAGCGCGGGACTATGCGGGCCTGTTGATGTTCGATCCGCTCAATATCCGCTATGCGACCGACAGCACCAATATGCAGCTGTGGAATACGCATAACCCGTTTCGTGCCGTGCTGCTCTGTGCCGATGGCTATATGGTGATCTGGGATTATAAGAATTCGCCGTTTCTGTCGCGGTTCAATCCGCTGGTGCGCGAGGCGCGGTCGGGGGCGGATCTGTTCTATTTCGACCGGGGCGACAAGGTGGATGTGGCCGCTGATGTCTTTGCCCGCGATGTGGCGGCGCTGTTGGCGGAACATTGCCCCGGCAACCGGCGGCTGGCGGTGGATAAGGTGATGCTGCACGGGCTGCGCGCCTTGGAGGCGCAGGGGCTGACGATCATGGAAGGAGAGGAGGTCACGGAAAAGACCCGTGCCATCAAGGGACCGGATGAGATCAAGGCCATGCGCTGTGCGAGCCATGCCTGCGAGGCGGCGGTAGCGGAGATGGAGCGGTTTGCCCGCCGTGCGGTGCCGGGGGGCGGGGTCAGCGAGGATGACATCTGGGCGGTGCTGCATGCCGAGAATATCCGGCGCGGCGGTGAGTGGATCGAGACGCGCCTGTTGGCGAGTGGGCCGCGCACGAATCCGTGGTTTCAGGAATGTGGGCCGCGCATTGTGCAGAATAACGAGATCGTGGCCTTTGATACCGATCTGATAGGCAGTTACGGCATTTGTGTCGATATCAGCCGGACCTGGTGGATCGGCGATGCGCGCCCGCGCCCCGATATGGTGGCCGCCATGCAGCATGCGCATGAGCATATTCAGGCGAATATGGCGCTGCTGCGCCCCGGTGTGACGATCCCCGAATTGATCGCGGGCTGTCACCGGCTGGAGGAGAAGTATCAGGCGCAGAAATACGGCTGCATGATGCATGGCGTGGGTCTGTGCGATGAGTGGCCGCTGGTTGCCTATGCCGATAAGGCGGTGGCGGGTGCGTTCGATTACGCGCTGGAGCCGGGTATGGTGCTTTGTGTCGAGGCGTTGGTGGGCGAGGCGGGCAATGATTTCTCGATCAAGCTGGAGGATCAGGTTCTCATCACCGAGACTGGTTATGAGAACCTGACGCGCTATCCGTTCGATGCGGCATTGATGGGGGCCGCTTAACGCGGCTGTCCCGCGCCTGTCCAATGCGAGCGCATGACATTGCCGTGCCAGTCCTCGGGTATGGGGGGCTGGGCCGTGGTGTGTTCGGCTGGTGGCGCGGGGGCCAGAGCGGCGACGACCAAGGCGGCAAGCAGCAGGGTCACGATGGGGGCAAGCGCGGGGGCTTGCGGGGAGCGGGCTGGAGCTTTGGCGCTGTGGCAGAGATCTTGGGGCATGGTCCGATCCTTTTGGTTGGATGGCCCGAAGGTAATTGCGTCGCATGAATTCTTAAAACGAATTTATGAGTGATATTAAATCACGTATTGTGATGGATTTGGATAGCCCCGGTCTGTCCGGGGCCTGCGTCAAGCGCCGGGTCGTGGAGGCAGGCGCGATCGCGCCCGGCGCCTTTGGCGCGGTAGAGGGCGCGGTCGGCCCGTTGCAGGCCCGCGTCGAGCGTGTCGCCCAATAGGAGGGCCGCGACGCCGAAGCTGGCGGTTAGGGTCTGCGGGCCGGTGTGGAGAAAGACCGGGCCCTGCCGAATGCGGCGGGCCATGCGATTGGCGGCGCGCAGGGCATTGGCCGGGTTGGTCATTGGCATCAGGATCACGAATTCTTCGCCGCCCAAGCGTGCCACTAGATCGCCCGCGCGGCAATTTTCCCGCAGAAGCTGCGCAAAGTGGCGCAGGGCGAGATCGCCCGCCACATGACCGTGGCAATCATTGAAGCGTTTGAAATGGTCGATATCGGCCACGATCACGGCGCAGGGGCGCGCGGTGTCGCCCGGCACGCCGGCACGCAGGCTGGCGCGGCTTCGTACGCCGGTGAGGGAATCGTGGTGCAGCGCATGTTCGAGAGCCTGCGCGTGCCGCTGATTTGCCCGGAGACGCTGGCCCATGGCATAGGCGAGGGGGGCTGCGATCATCACGGCCGTGAGCGCGCCGGGAAGCAGGGCAAGATCCCGCAGCAGAGTGTCGACAATCAGCACGCCAAGGCAGATCAGCGCTGCGAAGCGCCGCACATCGCCCGCCGATTCGATCTGCCTGCGCATGGTCCCACCCTCCTCTGTGCATCGGAGGATCGCGCGCGCCGGTTAAGGAAGGGTTGGGGGCGGGCGGCGGAATAGGCCGGGTTTTAGGCAAATACCACAATGTCTCACCTTCGCGTGACATTGGACGTGGCGGGGTGGCGATCCGTAGTTGGGGTACATAGTCTGGCGAGGTAGCACGCAGAGGATGTGAGATGCCCACCGAACGCCTGACGTTTCCCGGCCATGCAGGCCATGATCTTGTGGCGCGGCTTGACCTGCCGGAAGGGCCACATCTGGCGACGGCGCTTTTTGCGCATTGTTTCACCTGTTCCAAGGATATCCCGGCCGCGCGGCGGATTGCGGCACGGCTGGCGGGGGCGGGAATCGCGGTGTTGCGGTTTGATTTCACGGGTCTGGGGCATTCGGGGGGCGAGTTCGAGAACACGTCTTTTACGTCGAATGTTGTGGATCTGGAGCGGGCGGCAGAGGCCTTGGCAGAGCGCGGCATGGCGGTGAATGTGCTGATCGGGCACAGTCTGGGCGGTGCGGCGGTTCTGGCCGCTGCGGGGCGGATCAAGAGCGCGCGGGCGGTTGTGACGATTGGCGCGCCCTATGATCCGGGCCATGTGACGCAGAATTTCGGGGATGCCTTGGAGCGGATCGAGGCTGAGGGTGCGGCTGGGCGGGCGCGGTATTCGCATTGGGCGCGGCTTTGTCGAGGATGTGCGGGCCGAGGTGCTTGGCCCGAAGATCACGGGACTACGCAAGGCACTGTTGGTGTTGCACGCGCCACGGGATGCGGTCGTGGGGATCGAAAATGCGTCAGAGATTTTCCGGGCGGCGAAGCATCCCAAGAGTTTTGTCACGCTGGATGGGGCGGATCATCTGATTTCCCGCGCGGGGGATGCCGAATATGCGGCGGATGTGATTGCTGCCTGGGTGCCGCGCTATCTGGATATGCGCGTGCCTGCGCCGCCGCCCGGAGCCCCCGAAGGCGTGGTGCGGGTGAGTGAAGCAGATGCAGACGGGTTCTTGCAGGATGTCAACGCAGGCCCCGCGCATCATGTGCTGGCCGATGAGCCGGTGGCCTATGGCGGCACGGATCGGGGCATGTCGCCTTATGGGTTTCTGGCGGCGGGGCTTGGGTCTTGTACCTCGATGACGATCCGGATGTATGCGCGGCGCAAGGGCTGGCCGCTGGATCATGTGAGTGTCGATGTCTGCCATGACAAGGTGCATGCGCAGGATGCGGATGCGCGGGGCGAGGCCAAGGTGGATGTCTTTACGCGGGTGATCCGGCTGGAAGGGGATCTGAGTGCGGCGCAACGCGAGAAGCTGCGCGAGATCGCGGATAAATGCCCGGTGCATCGCACGCTGGAAAAGTCATCGCGCGTTGAGACGCGGGTGGTTGAGATCGGCTGAGACGCGCGCCCGTCGGTGTGGGCGAGATGGTCTGGCCTGTCACCTGTGGCCCCGCGCCCGATAGGAACGGGGAGGGGCGACAGGCGCAGGGTCAAATCCGCAGGAACGGTTGTGCGATGCGCGGCATCAGGGCGCGGAAGCGCAGGGGCGCGTCGGTGGCGGCCAAGCAGATGCAGTCAGCGCCAATTTCGGCGACAGGGGTGTGATCGAGATCCTCATTGGCGACCTCGATGTCACCGGGGCCGAAGCGCGCGACCTGATCGCAGAACGCCCCTTGCAGCACCAGTGTCAGTTCGGTGCCGCGATGCCCGTGGTCGGGCACGGCCGCACCTGCGGGGATATAGAGCAGCCGGGCGGTTGCCGCGCGAGAGGTGGGCAGGATCGCCTGTTTCACACCCATGCCGACAGGCCGCCAGCGGACCGCAGCCAGATCGCCGCCGACGTAATCGCGTAGCGGCGCGGGAAAAATCCCTGTGCGCTGGGCTGGTGCCTCGCGCTGCGGCTTGCCGGCGCGGATGAGCGCCATTGTCGCGGCAAGACTATCCTGCGCCATCTCGGCTGTTTGCGTCTCTTCAATCATCGCGCCGCCAACGGCATCAAAGGCCGCCGCGCGCGCACGACACTCGTCGCACATCGACAGATGGGTGGCCACCGTGAGATTGAACGCCTCGGGCAGGCTGCCTGCCGAATAGGCCATCAGGAGGGCGTCGGTCAGGTGGTGGGTGATCTGATTTCTGGTCATGGCATACACTTTACTTCATTGCGTGGCGCAGTCGATCGAGCGCCAGTCTGATGCGAGATTTGATCGTTCCAAGCGGCAGGCCGGTATCGGCGGCAATCTCGGAATGGCTGAGATCGCCAAAATAAGCCTTTTCGATCAATTCCCTTTGTTTCGCGGGCAGGGCGGCAATCGCGCGCCCCAGTTGGTCGCTTTCCTGTTGCAGGGCGAGCACGTCGGCCTGATCGGGTTCTGGGTCTTGGCCCCAAGGCAAATCCTCGGGTTCGGGTCGTCTTTGCTTGCGCAGCGCATCAATTTTGCGATTGCGCGCGATGGTGAAAATCCAAGTTGCGGCAGAGGCGCGGGTCGGATCGAAGAGATGCGCCTTTTGCCAGAGGGTCGACATGACCTCTTGGGTGCATTCCTCGGCCAGCGTCGCATCTGCGCCGGAGCGCATCAGAAACGCCTTCACCCTTGGGGCGAAATGGGCAAAAAGCCGGGCAAATGCCGCCTCGTCCCCGTGATCGCGAATGGCCGCGATACAGGCCACCCAATCGGTATTCTCAGTCTCTCGTGCCGTAGTCACCTGTGCCGGTCCCGCCCGTTTGCCCGTTGTCACGCGCCTCATAGCACGGGCGACAGGCACCGGCGAGGGGGCTGGGTCACAGAGGAGGGTGGCATCATTCAACATAGACGAGTTACGCGACGCAGGTCATGGTGGATCACCGGGCGCGCGAAAAAAACGCGAAGGGCAGACAAAAACAATCTAATCCGTTTGCGGTGCCGGTCCGTAAACAGGATTGTAATAAGAAAATGACAGGTGACACGCCCAATGCCCTTCGAGACCAGCGCAACCGCGCGCAAGACAATTGCCGTGATCGGCGCAGGCATATCGGGAATGGGGGCGGCAGAGCGTCTGGCGGACAGGCACCAGGTGGTGCTGTTTGAGGCAGAGCCCCGTTTGGGGGGGCATGCGCGAACGATCCTGGCGGGACAGCGCGGAGATCAGCCAGTTGATACCGGCTTTATCGTGTTCAACTATGCGACCTATCCGCATCTAAGCGCGCTTTTTGAGCGGTTGGATGTGGCCGTGACGCCGAGCACGATGAGCTTTGGCGCGTCCTTCCGGGGGGGCGCGTTGGAATATGGTCTGCAAGGATCGGGGGCGTATTTTGCGCAGCGGCGCAATCTGGCGAACCCGGCGCATTGGATGATGTTGCGTGATATTTTCCGGTTCAATGCCGGGGCGCTGGAGGCGTGCAGCGAGCCGGGTTTGACGATGGCCGGTCTGATTGACAAGATGAAGCTGGGCCGGGCGTTTCGCGACTATTACCTGACGCCATTTTCCGGGGCGATCTGGTCGATGCCGGTAGAGCAGGTGTTGCAATTTCCGGCGCAGGCGCTGGTGACATTCTTCAAGCAGCATGGGTTGCTTGGATATAGTGAGCAACATCAATGGTATACGGTTGTTGGCGGATCGGTGGCCTATGTGCGCCGGTTGGAACAATCGCTGCGCGCAAAAGGGGCCGAGATCCGGTTGGGTGCGCCGGTGGCGGGTATTCGGCGTCTGGCCGAGGGCGTTGAGGTCCGTGCCGAGGGCGGCGCGTGGGAGCGGTTCGACGAGGTGGTCATTGCCGCGCACAGCGATGACGCGCTGCGGCTCTTGTCGGATGCGGATGAGATCGAGCGCGGTGATCTGGGGGCGATTGCCTATCAGCCCAATGACATCGTGCTGCATGCCGACACCAGCGTGATGCCGCGTCGGCGGGCGGTCTGGTCGTCGTGGAATTACACCGAGGCAAAAGTGAAGCGGGTGGGGCAGATTGATCTGACCTACTGGATGAACAGCCTGCAACCGATCCCCGAGAATGATCCGCATTTCGTGACGCTGAACACTACACGGCCCATTCGGGACGACTTGATCTATGATCAGGTGACGCTGCGCCATCCGGTCTATGATCTGGAGGCGGTCGCGGCGCAATCCCGGGTTCGGGCGGGCAACGGGCGGCGGAATACATGGTTTTGCGGTGCGTGGATGCGACACGGGTTTCATGAAGATGGGCTGTCGAGCGGGTTGGAAGTGGCTGAGGCGCTCTGTGCGTCGCTGCCGCAGGCCGTGGCGGCGGCGTGAGCCGGGTCGATCATATCGCGGGCCACACCTGGCATGGGCGCAAGGGCGGGATTGAAAACGCCTTTCGCTATGGGATTGATTATGTGCTGTTGGATGCCGAGGCAGAGGTGAACGCGCCGCGTCTTTTTGGGCGCAATCGGGGCGGGTTGGCCTCGGTCTGGGACAAGGACCATGGCGGCGTGCCGGGACAGGGGCGTGGGGCGGCGTGGGTGCGCGCGGTGCTGGCCGAGCGGCAGATTGCGCCGCCCGCGCGGATCGAGCTTTTGGCGCAGCCGCGTATGTTGGGGCATGTGTTCAACCCGGTGAGTTTCTGGATTTGCCGGGATGCGGCGGGTCAAGTGCCGGTCATCATTGCCGAGGTGACGAATACCTATGGCGATCGCCATTCCTATCTGTGTCATCGCGATGATATGGGGCCGATCACCGCAGAGGACCGTATCCGTGCGCGCAAGATTTTCTATGTTTCGCCCTTTCTGAGGATCGAGGGCGGTTATGAATTCCGCTTTGATCTGCGGGAGGATCGGGTTGGGATCTGGATTGATTTCAGCGGCGGCCATGGCGGGGTGATTGCCACGCTGGTGGGGGCGCGCAAGCCGCTGACCACGGGCGGGCTGGTGCGTGCCATGCTGCGGCGTCCCTTTGGATCGCGGCGGGTGCTGGGCCTGATCCATTGGCAAGCGCTCAAGCTTTGGTGGAAAGGGGCGCGGTTTCAGAGCCGTCCGGTGCCGCCCGCCGATGAGGTGAGCCGATGAACGCGGTTCTGGCGGGGAGCGTGGCGCAGGCAGCGCCGCGCCTTCCGGGTTATGCTCTCTTTGGGGCGCTTTTGGCGGCGGCGGGATTGCCGCTCTATATCCATGCGCCGAAATTCTATGTGGATGAATATGGCGTATCGCTCGGGGCTTTGGGGGCGGTGCTGTTTGCGCTGCGGCTGATTGATGTGGTGCAGGATCCGGCGCTGGGGCGTTTGGCCGAGCGGTTGCGCGCGCATCGTGCGGTGAGCATTTGGATTGCGGTGGCGGTGATGGCGGCGGCGATGCTGGGGCTATTTGCCGTGGTGCCGCCCATCGCGCCGCTTTGGTGGTTTGCGGCGATGCTGGTGCTGGTGTTTTCGGCCTTTAGCTATCTGACCATTTGCTTTTACGCGCAGGGTGTGGCGACGGCAGCGGCCTTGCCGGGGCAGGGGCATTTGCGGCTGGCGCGGTGGCGGGAAACCGGCGCTTTGTTGGGGATATGCGCGGCGGCGGTGGCACCGGTGGTGTTGGGCGGGTTTGGCGGCTTTGCCCTTAGCTTTGCGATTTTGTCGGGGCTGGCGGCGTTGGCGATGGTCGGGCAATGGCAGGATCGCGGAGGGGTGCCGGGAACCGGCTTTGGCCCGGTGCTGCGGGATGCCGTGGCGCGGCGGTTGCTGATGGTGGCGATGGTCAACGCAGCCCCTGTGGCTGTGAGTTCGACGCTGTTTTTGTTTTTCGTGGAGAGCCGGTTGCAGGCACCAGGATGGGAGGGGGCATTTCTGTTGCTCTTTTTCCTGTCGGCGGCGGCGGCGGCCCCGGTTTGGGGCGCCTTGGCCGAGCGGTTTGGGGCCAAGCGAATGCTCTTGGCGGGAATGATGCTGTCGATTGCTGCCTTTGCCGGGGCGATTCTGCTGGGGGCGGGCGATCTTTGGGCCTTTGGACTGATCTGCGTTGCCTCTGGCGCGGCGATGGGGGCGGATATGACGCTTTTGCCGGCGCTGTTCGCACGGCGGATGGCGCAGGTGTCGCCGGGGGCGGCGGAGGGGTTTGGCCTCTGGTCGTTCGTGTCGAAATTCACGCTGGCGCTGGCGGCAGTGGCGCTGTTGCCGCTGCTCGAGGCGGGCGGCTTTGCTGCCGGGCAGAATAATGATGCGGCGGCGCTGACTTTGCTGAGCTTACTTTACGGGGCTGTGCCCTGTGTCTTGAAACTTTTGGCCATTGCGCTCTTGGCCCGAACACCGATTGAGGAAAGGAGCTGATCTGATGGACGCTTTGGGATGGACCCTGTTGGGGGCGGTCGCGATGCTGGTGCTTGTGCTGCTCAAGGAGCGGTTTGCGGGCTTTGGCGCGCAGGTGCCGCAGGATTACGCAGGCCAAGGGCCGCAATTCGATCTGCGCGAGCATCTGAACGGTGCGATCAAATGCGAGGGGGTGATTTACGGACCTCTGGGGCGGGTTGCGTCGCGGTTTACTGGCGATTTCGAGGCCAGTTGGCAGGGCAATCGCGGCGTGATGCGGGAGCATTTCGAGTATGACAGCGGCAATGCACAGGACCGCGAATGGCAGCTTGAGTTGGGCAATGACGGATCAATCCGGGCCGAGGCCGACGATTTGGTGGGCACCGGAACGGGGCAACAGATGGGGGCTGCGGCGCGGCTTTGCTATCGCATCCGCCTGCCTAAAGAAGCGGGCGGCCATGTGCTGAGCGTCACCGACTGGATGTATCTTGCCCCTAACGGCGTGGTGGTCAATCGCAGCCAATTCCGTAAGTTCGGGATCAAGGTGGCGGAATTGGTGGCGGTGATGCGGCGGGTCGAGGCATGATGGATTGGCGCGGCAAACGCTATTGGCTGGTGGGCGCGAGCGAGGGTCTGGGTGCGGCACTGGCGCAGAAGATCAGCGCTGCCGGGGCAGAGGTGATCGTGTCAGCCCGGAGTGCCGAGCGGTTGCAGGAGGTTGTTGCCAGCCTGCCGGGGCGGGCCAGTGCGGTGCCGGTCGATGTGAGCGACAGTGCCAGCGTGGCAGAGGCGGCGCGCGCGGTGGGGCCGGTTGACGGGTTGGTGTGGCTGGCCGGGGTCTATTGGCCGATGCCCGCGACCGAGTGGAAGCCCGAGGAAGCGGTTGCCATGGCGGATGTGAATTTCACCGGTGCGGTGCGGGTGATTGGCGCGGTCTTGCCCGATATGGTGGCGCGGGACGCGGGCCATGTGGTGCTGACCGGCTCGCTTTCCGGGTTTCGTGGCTTGCCGGGGGCGATTGGCTATGCCGCGTCCAAGGCGGGGGTCATGTCCTTGGCGGAATCGATGCGCGCTGATCTGTGGCGGACGGGGGTGCGGGTGCAACTGGCCAATCCCGGTTTCATCAAGACGCGGTTGACGGATAAGAACGCCTTTCGCATGCCCTTTATCATGACGCCCGAGGCGGCGGCGCAAGAGATGTTCGAATTGATGTGTGATGAGGCGGCATTTCAGCGGCATTTTCCACGGTTGTTCAGCTATCTCTTTCGTTTGTCACGGTTTTTGCCGGATTGGGCCTATTACCGTCTGTTTGCGTAAGATCAAGGACGGGTGGCTGTGTGACCGTCATTCCTGTGGTAGGATAGGTGCGACAGGAGGGCGGGAAAATGCTGGACATCACGGTACACAAGATTGCGCAGGTGGTGCTGATGGCGCGCGAATTGGAGCGCGCCGAGGGCGAGTTGCGTGCGTTTATCGACCGGCTGAGCGAAGAAGAACAGGCAAGTCTGGTGGCGGTCATGTGGATCGGGCGCGGCAGTTTCGAGGCCGAGGAATTGGCTGAGGCCAAGCGCACCGCCTATGAAGAGGCAACCACGCCCTGTGCTGATTACCTGCTTGGGACGCCGCATTTGTCGGATCATCTGGAAAACGGGCTGGATGCGCTGGGCCTGTCGGCATCGGATGATGAGGATGAATTGATCCGGGGCGGTTGAGTGATCCTGCCCTTGCGCGTGGTGGTCTAAGATCTGCCACGCTGTCCTTTGTTGGGGGTGAATTGCGGCCCTGACGACCTGTGCGCCGTGCAATTTGGCGCAGTTTTTGCAGCGCTCTCCTGTGTCGATCATCGGATAAGGAGGGCACTCAGTGATACTTTCGGAAACTGACCTGACCCGGGCCATAAAAGGGACCACGGACCTGGCTGCCGCATCGCTGGCCACCCGCATTGTTTTGAATCGTCTTCGTGTGCAGGCGCGCACAGAGCCCGCAAAGCTAAGCGGTCTCGTTGCAGAATTGCGTGCGTTTGTCGCCAAAAATTCTGATGCCGCCGCTGAGCTGGCAAAACTCTGACCTATTGCGAAGGAAACCCCATGAAGAACGAATTTCTAACCCCCCAAGAGGCGGCAGAACGGATCGAGGCCGGAGCGGTCATGTCGATTGCCGGTGCGCCAGAGTTGTTGAGCACTTTGCCCAAGGGCAATTGGATCGGCGGCAGCACCGTCTATTTCATGACGGAAACCGGGGGCAAGGTGGATCGTGAGCACCTGTTCTGCACCACCTTTCCAGAGGGAAGCCACGCCACTGCACGGTATCTGGCCACGGCGGATCTTGCCAACTTGGCGCAAGGCTATGAGGCCGGTGGCGTTACTCTGGTGATCATTCCGGCGTTTTCCGAGGCGCATGCCCGGTTCGCCGAGGATGGTGCAGGCTATGCCGATCTGTTTGATCAGCCGCTGTTGGGCTGGATCAGTGGAGTGCATCTGGACGAAATTGGTAAAGTGACGCCCTCTGTTTTTGACGGCGCGCAGGGTGCCAAGCACGAGGACGGGGCCGTTCTTTTGCATGTTTCCGTGCCTGAGGGGATGCGACCGAGCCTTGATATCGTGAATATCTTTAAGCAAGGCGACGATGCCGAGCTTGTGTTCTCGTTTCCTGAGGCGGGATTTTCGGCGCATAAAGCCATCGTGAACGGCCAAGAGATTGGGTTTGCCCGCTATGTCACGGACAAGGGTATCGACACCAAATTGCCGCTGGTGGCCAATTATGCGGGCGCGCTGATCAATGTGTCGTTCCAGTCGGTTGATCCGGATGCGGGCGAAGTGGCCTTTTACGCGCCGGTCTTTCCGGGTGTGGAATATCGTCTGGCGGCCGCGCAAGAGGATTATGCCAAGACCTTTGCCACGCAGGTCGGGTCCGCAGGTGAGGGCAGCTATTCGTGCAACTGCATTCTCAACTACGTTTACGGTGATATGGAGGGCAAGCTGACGGCGGGCTTTACCGGGCCGGTGACCTTTGGCGAGATTGCTTATGTTCTGTTGAACCAGACGCTGGTCAAGCTGGATCTTGCCGCCTGAGGCGGCGCTAGGGGTGGCCTTGGGGCCGCCCCGACCATGGCACGACGGGGCGGGTCTCTTGCATTGTATGCGCGCGCGCATTTGGCTATAGCCGCGAGGGACAATTGCAACCGGAGGCCCCATGTCAAACGCAGCCCTAGAATCCGCAATCGAAGCCGCCTGGGAGGCGCGCGACACGATCACCTCTGCAACAGGCGGAGAGACCCGCGAGGCGATCGAGGCCACGCTGGCAGCGCTTGATAGCGGCAGCTTGCGGGTGGCGGAGCGGCAGGCGGATGGCCAATGGCATGTGAACCAATGGGCCAAGAAGGCGGTGCTATTGGGGTTCCGCATCAAGGATATGGAAATCCACGCTGGCGGGCCGCAGGGCGCGGGCTGGTGGGACAAGGTGGACAGCAAGTTCAAGGGCTGGGGCGATGCCGAGTGGCGTGAGGCCGGGTTTCGGGCCGTGCCCAACTGTGTTGTGCGCAAATCGGCCTATATCGCGCCGGGCGTCGTTTTGATGCCGTCCTTTGTCAATCTTGGGGCCTATGTGGACAGTGGCACGATGGTGGATACCTGGGCCACGGTGGGATCTTGCGCGCAGATTGGTAAGAACGTCCATCTTTCCGGCGGTGTTGGCATTGGCGGCGTATTGGAGCCGATGCAGGCGGGGCCGACGATCATCGAGGACAATTGCTTTATCGGTGCGCGGTCCGAGGTGGTCGAGGGCTGTATCGTGCGCGAGGGTTCGGTTCTGGGGATGGGGGTTTTCATCGGGAAATCCACCAAGATCGTCGACCGCGAGACCGGCGAGGTCATGTATGGCGAAGTGCCGCCCTATTCGGTGGTGGTCGCAGGAAGCATGCCGTCGAAGAACGGCATCAACCTATACTGTGCCGTGATCGTCAAGCGGGTGGACGCGCAGACGCGCTCCAAGACGGGAATCAACGAGTTGCTCAGGGATTGAGAGGGCAGGCGCAAGGGGCGTGTCCTCTGCGCCAAATATTCCTTGCGCGGAATCAAGGTGCCGCAGGCACCGCCGCGCAGCGGTCATGCCGAAGGCATGCCTCTGGCATGACCCGCCCCCTCGGGCGGGCGCTTTTGCAACGGCCCATCTCATTGAAAACGCGAAAGACTTCTCAGGCATAAAGTGCCAATCACGTCTGTTGCTGCGCCCACCCGGCGGACGGGCACCGCGCGGCTTGTTTCGCGAGGCAAGCTAGGCAAAGAGCCATCCCCCAAAGAAAAACCCCGCCGGTTGGGCGGGGTTTTGATCCTTCAGCCTTAGGGCTGATCGCGGCTCAGCCCTGACGGGCTTTGAAACGCGGCTGGGTCTTGTTGATCACGTAGACGCGGCCTTTGCGGCGCACGACGCGGCAATCCCGATGCCGGTTCTTGAGCGAGCGGAGCGAATTACGAACCTTCATGGTCGTCTCCTCGGTTGTCGCGGCGCGGGCCAGCGCCTGGGGTTGCGGGCGTCCCGGTGGGCGGGACAGTGAATTCATGGTGGGCGATACAAGGTTCGAACTTGTGACCCCTTCGATGTCAACGAAGTGCTCTACCACTGAGCTAATCGCCCATGAATGCCAGCCGATCGCCTGCCCCAAAAAGAGGGGCGCGGAAATCCGCGCCGGTTCGGTGGTCTATAAAAGGAGTCGGAGAGGGGATCAAGGGCTTTTAGAAGCTCAATTTCAGTCTATTATCGCCTGAGAGAGGAACATCAATGCCCAAGGTCGCTTATCACCTCACGCATCCCGAACGGCGCACCACGGCGGTGGTGTTCGCCTCGCCCCATAGTGGGCGGGATTACCCCTGGACCTTCCTGCGGCGCACCACGCTGAATGAGCATTCGGTGCGCTCGTCCGAGGATGCTTTTGTCGATCAGTTGTTCGACAGCGCCCCGCTCTATGGGGCACCTTTGATCAAGGCGGGGGCACCGCGTGCCTATGTCGATCTGAACCGCAGCGCTGATGAATTGGACCCGGCGTTGATCGAGGGCGTGGCGCGGCAGGGGCATAATCCGCGTGTGGCCTCTGGTCTTGGGGTCATTCCACGTGTGGTGGCGAATGGGCAGGCGATCTATGCGGGCAAGCTGAGCATTGCCGAGGCCGAGCACCGGATCGAGAGCTATTGGCGGCCCTATCACACGGCGCTGCAAGGGCAGTTGGATCAAGCGCATCTGATGTTCGGGCAGTCGATCCTGATTGATTGTCATTCGATGCCGCATGAGGCGATGGACGCGGTGGCGCGGCGGGGCGTGCGGCGGCCCGAGATCGTTTTGGGGGATCGGTTCGGGGCGGCGGCGGATGGCGCGGTGGTCGAGCGGATCGAAGCGGCCTTTGCCCGCGCGGGTCTGGTGGTGACGCGCAACACGCCTTTTGCCGGGGCCTATATCACGCAGGCCTATGGTCGCCCTGCGCGCGGGCGGCATGCGGTGCAGGTAGAGATTGACCGCGCGCTTTATATGAATGAGCGGCTTATTCGGCCCAATGGCAATTTCGAAGCGTTCCGGACGCTGCTGTCGGGCGTGATCCGCGAGATCGCCGAGATCGGGCGCGCAGAGGCGCGGCCCTTGGCGGCGGAGTAGGGGGCAGGCACCTTTGGTCCCGCGCGGAATCAAGGGCGAAGCCCGCCGCGCGGATCGCTGGGCCGTCCGGCGGCCTAGCGATTTTGAGAGCAAGCGAAACACTGTTAAGTCTTACGGACTTGGCTGGCATTAAGTGGCAGCCACGGATGGTGTTTCGCTAGTCCCCGGCCCAGCGACAGCGCGGCTAATGCGCGTATCGCAAGCATCGGCACCTGCCGCCTATCGCAACGCCCGCCCTTTGACGATTGCATCTGGGCCGAATTTGGCGCGGATGGCATCGGTGGCGCGTTCGGCCCCGGCGCGGCGGGTGGCTTGGGGATCGAGTAAGTCGCCGGAGCGGTCGGCGGCGGTCTCTTCCACGAGGTCTGACAGCCCGACGCCGATGAGCCGATAGGCGGCCCCGTCGGGCACCTGATCCATCAGCGCGCGTGCGGTGCGGTAGAGTGTATCGGCAAGCTGGGTGGCGTCACGCAGGGCATGGCGGCGGGTGAGGAGCGTGTGATCGGCCCGCTTGAGTTTCAGCGTGACGACGCGGCCCGCGAGGGCGCGGGCCTTGGCGCGGTCGGCCACCTTTTCCGCCAGCCGCCAGATATGGCCATCAAGCAGGTCGCGGTCGCGCGTGTCCTCATAAAAGGTTGTCTCGTTCGAGATGGATTTGACCGGCGCATTGGCCGAGACGCGGCGGCGGTCTTGCCCGCGCGCCAGATGCCAGAGCCGGTCGCCCATCGAGCCAAAGCGTGCGTGCAGATCGCGGCGGTCCCATCGCAGGAGATCGGCAAAGCTGCGGATGCCTGCGTCATTCAGCGCCTTGAGGGTTGATTGGCCCACGCCCCAGATCAGGCTGACGGGGCGGTCACGCAGGAAATCGGCGGTCTCGCCTGCGCCGATCACGGCAAAGCCATGCGGTTTGTCGAGGTCCGAGGCGATTTTGGCCAGAAACTTGTTATGGCTGAGGCCGATGGAACCGGTCAGGCCCAACTCGTCGCGCATCCGTTTGATAAGCTGGGCCAGCACGACGGCGGGCGGTGCGCCATGCAATTGCGCGGTGCCGGTGAGATCGAGAAACGCCTCGTCAAGCGAGAGCGGTTCCACGGCGGGGGTGAGATCGAGCATCATGGCGCGGATGGCGCGCGAGACCTCGGCATAGACCTGCATGCGGGGTTTGATCACCACCGCCTCGGGGCAGAGTTTGAGCGCCTGAAACATCGGCATGGCAGAGCGCACGCCCTTGATGCGGGCGATATAGCACGCGGTCGAGACCACGCCGCGCCGTCCGCCGCCGATGATGAGCGGCTTGTCGACAAGATCCGGGTTGTCGCGTTTTTCGACGGAGGCGTAGAAGGCATCGCAATCCATATGGGCGATGGAGAGGTCGAAAAGCTCGGGATGGGCCACGATGCGGGGGCTGCCGCAAGCGGGGCAGCGGCGGGCGGTGTCGAATCGGGTCAGGCAATCGCGGCAGAGGCTGGGCATGATGCGCGAGTGTAGGGGCTGTGCGCGGGGGCGCGCAAGTTGGGGGATGTGGTGGAAGAGGTGCGCGGGGCGCTGGGCCGGGGACTAGCGAAGCAACGGCATGGTCGCCACTTTATCTCGCCAAGTCCGTGTGCCCCCACAGCATAGCGCCCCCGCTCAAAATCGCTAGGCCGCGGGACGGCCCAGCGATCCGCGCGGCGGCGCGTGCCGCGCCTTGTTCCGCGCGGGGCTCAGGGACAGCGCTGTATCTCGTTGCCAAAAGAGAAAGCCCGGATGCTGGGCATCCGGGCTTCGTCGTTGGGTTCGATCCCCTCGGCTCAGAGCAGGGATTTGACCTTGTCCGCCACGGCCTCGGGCGTGATGCCGAATTCCTTGTAGAGTGTGGGGGCAGGGGCGGATGCCCCGAAATCATGCATGCCGACAAAGCCGCCCTTTTCGCGGCGGCCGCGCTCGCCGTAGAGCCAGCGGTCCCAGCCAAAGCGGATCGCGGCCTCGATGGCGACGCGCACCGGGCCTGCGGGCAGGACGCGGCGGCGATAGCTGTCGTCTTGTTCCTCGAAGAGTTCCCAGCAGGGCATGGAGACCACGCGCGTGCCGATACCCTCGGCTTCCAAGAGGTCGCGCGCCTTCATGGCAATCTCGACCTCGGAGCCGGTGGCCATCAGGATCGCCTGACGCTTGCCCGTTGCATCGGCCAGCACATAGGCGCCTTGGGCGGTCAGGTTCTTGGCCTTATGCTCGCGGCGCAGGGTCGGCAGGCCTTGGCGGGTGAGCGAGAGAACCGAGGGCGTTTCCTTGGAGGTGAGCGCCAATTCCCACGCTTCGGCGGTCTCGACCGTATCGCAGGGGCGGAAGACCCAGGTGTTGGGGGTGGCGCGGCTGATCGCCAGATGCTCAACGGGCTGGTGGGTCGGGCCATCCTCGCCCAGACCGATGCTGTCATGGGTCATGACGAACACGGTCGGGATTTTCATCAGCGCGGCCAGACGCATGGCGGGGCGGGCGTAATCGGTAAAGCACATGAAGGTGCCGCCATAGGGGCGGATGCCGCCATGCAGCGCCATGCCGTTCATCGCGGCGGCCATGCCATGTTCGCGGATGCCCCAGTGGATGTAGCGGCCCTTGCGGTTGTCCACGTCGAACACGGACATATCGCCCGAGCGGGTGTTGTTGGAGCCAGAGAGATCGGCAGAGCCGCCGACGGTTTCCTGAAGGATCGGGTTCACGACCTCAAGCACCATTTCGGAGGATTGACGGGTGGCCACCTTGGGGGCCTCGGCGCTGATCTGCTTTTTCAGGGCGCGGATGCGCGCGCCCAGTTTCACCGGCATGTCGCGGTTGAAAATGCGCGCAATCTCGGCCTGACGCGCGGGCGAGGTGTCTGCCAGACGCTTGGCCCATGCGGCATAGGTGGTGGCCCCACGGTGGCCGATGGCCTCCCATGCGGATTTGACATCAGCGGGGATCTCAAACGGGCCATAGGGCCAGCCATAGGCCTCTTTGGCGGCGGCAAGCTGGTCTGGGTTGGTCAGCGCGCCATGCCCCTTGGAGGTGTCTTGCGCGGCGTGACCAAGGGCGATATGGGTTTTGCAGGCGATCATCGTAGGCTCTGCGGTGGTCTTGGCCTCGGTCAAGGCTGCGTCAATCGCCGCCGGGTCATGCCCGTCGATTTCCAGCACATGCCAGCCGGAGGCGCGGAAGCGCGCGACCTGATCGGTGCGGTCGGCAAGATCGACGGTGCCGTCGATGGTGATGTTGTTGTTGTCCCACAGCACGATGAGGCGCGACAGCTGGTGCCGACCGGCAAGGCCGATGGCCTCTTGGCTGACACCCTCCATGAGGCAGCCGTCACCGGCGATGACATAGGTATAATGATCCATCAGCTTCGCGCCAAAGCGGGCGCGCAGCATTTCTTCGGCCATGGCAAAGCCCACGGCGTTGGAAATGCCCTGACCGAGCGGGCCGGTCGTGGTCTCGATGCCGGTGGCGTGGCCATATTCGGGATGGCCTGCGGTTTTGGCCCCCCATTGGCGGAAATTGCGGATTTCATCGAGCGTCATATCGGCATAGCCGGTCAGATGCAGCAAGGAATAGAGCAACATCGAGCCATGCCCCGCCGAGAGGATAAAGCGGTCACGGTCGGGCCAATTGGGATTGGTGGGGTCGAATTTCAGGTGCTTTTCATAGAGCACGGTTGCGACATCGGCCATGCCCATCGGCATGCCGGAATGGCCGGAATTGGCAGCGGCGACGGCGTCGAGGGTCAGCGCGCGGATGGCGGTGGCCTTTTTCCAGTGATCGGGGTTGGCGGAGCGGAGGGCGGCGATGTCCACGGGGCGTGCATCCTTTGAATGGGGCGGTGTCTGACGGGTCTATCTGGGCGTTGAATACCAGCCCGGTCCAGAAGTTCAAGCACGAGGCGGTGCAAGCGGTGCATTGAGCGGGTTTGGGGGCGCATTTCGCCGATCCTTTCATTAGACTTGATCAAAACCCGCCCGGTGTGCGATTCGTGGGGCACGCGGGCAAGCAAGCGAGGACCCTCGAGGATGAGCCAGATAAACGAGTTACAGGCACGGATCACGGCGGCGCTGGATCGCATCGCGCAGGGGCTGGAGGGGCGGCCCGTGGCTGCGCCAGGTGCCGCGCCGGACGCGGGAGCAGATCCCGAAGATCTGGCCCGGTTGCGCGAGCAGCTTGCCGAGGAGCAACTGGCCAATGCGCAGTTGCAAGAGCGGATCAAGGTGCTGCATGCCAAGCTAGAGGCGGCGGAAGGCGCGCGGTCTGAGAGCCTGCGCAAGCTTGATGCGGATCTGCAAGCGCTGCGCAAGGCCAATCAACAGCTGCGCGACAATAATCAGACGCTGCGCGAGGCGCAGGTGGCGGGCGTGTCTGAGCCGCATCTGATCAACAAGGCGATGATGGCCGAGTTGGAGGGGCTGCGCGCCGCGCGGGGTGCGGATCGGGGCGAGGTTGAGGCGGTGCTGGCGGCCTTGGGGCAGGTGATTGCCGAGGCGGAACCGGCGGCGGCGCAGAACGAGAAAACGGAGACATCGGATGCCTGAGGTGCAAATCGAGATCGGGGGTCGCAATTTCGAGGTGGCCTGTCAGGCGGGCGAGGAGCATTACCTCTATGCCGCAGCCAAGATGCTGGATGAGGAGGCCGCCGTGTTGGCGGCGCAGATCGGGCGCATTCCTGAGCCGCGCATGTTGCTCATGGCGGGTCTGATGCTGGCCGACAAGACCGCAGGTTTGCAGGACAAGCTGCGCGAGGCCGAGGACCGGTTGGCGGAGAAAGAGGCGGAGCTGGACCAGATGCGCACTGCGCCCGCGCCCGAGGCGCAGCGGATCGAGGTGCCGGTGGTGCCCAATGAGGTGGTCGAGACCTTGGCCGAGATCGCCGCGCGGGCCGAGGCATTGGCCGAGACCGTGGACGGGGCGCGGGCCGGGTGAGGCTGGCTGAGGGGGTGCGATGAAGCTCGTCTTTGGTCTGGTGCTTTTGGCGCTGGTCGCGGGCGCGGCCTATGTGCGGCTTGCGCCGACCGATCCAAAGCACTGGCACGGGATGCCGCAGAGCGTTTCCCCCGGTGATCTGGACGGCGGGGCCGTGCGGGTGGTCAGCGGCGATTTGGCGGCGCTTGATGCAATCATCCGCGCCACGCCGCGCACCCAAGTGTTGGCGGGGGATGTGGCGCAGGGCATGATCACCTATGTCACGCGCTCGCGGGTCTTTGGCTTTCCGGATTATACGACGGTGCGGCAGAGCGGCGCGCAATTGGAGATTTACGGGCGTCTGCGCTTTGGCAAGTCAGATCTGGGCGTCAACGCCGCCCGTATCGACGGCTGGTTGCAGCGATTGGGGCAGGCGGGAGGATAGGCATCCATCCGTGATCTTGCGCCACATCGGCACGTTGAGCGACATCTGGCACTGCGCCATGAACATATTGCCATCCACCTGAAGGCAGATCGTCTCGCCCATCTCGACGCGCGCGCCGCTTTTGTCGGTGCAGTAGCATTCAACCGTTTTGCGCCCGATGGTGGCATCGGCGAGCGCCGGGGTGGCGCAGATCAGAAGAAGAGGCAGGAGCGCTTTCATAGCGTAATTCTAGCACAGGTGACACCTCTTGACCAAGTCACAAGGATGGGACAGAGGATCATTCCCATGATACCCTTGGACAGATTGCAACAGATCGTGGAGCGCTTTGACTATGTCGAGGCGCAGATGATGCAGGGCGGTGGCGATATTGCCCGCCTTGGCCGCGAATATTCCGAATTGCGGCCCGTGGTTGAAGAGATCCGGGCCTATCGTCTGGCCGTGAGCGATCTGGACGGTGCGCGGGCGATGCTGGCCGATCCCGAGATGCGCGATCTGGCGCGCGAAGAGGTGGCGGTGCTGGAGGCGCGGTTGCCCGAGATGGAGCAGCGGTTGCAACTGGCGCTCTTGCCCCGCGACGAGGCGGATGCGCGGCCTGCCATCCTTGAAATCCGGCCCGGCACGGGGGGCGAGGAGGCGGCGCTTTTTGGGGCGGACCTGATGCGGATGTATCAGCGCTATGCCGAGGCGCGCGGCTGGTCCTTTGAGGTGATCGAGGAACAGCAGAGCGAATTGGGCGGTATCCGCGAATTGGTGGTGCGGATTGGCGGTGAGGGCGTTTTTGCCCGGCTCAAGTTCGAATCGGGGGTGCACCGCGTGCAGCGCGTGCCCGAGACCGAGAGCGGCGGGCGTATCCATACCTCTGCCGCGACCGTGGCGGTGCTGCCCGAGGCGGAAGATGTGGATATTCAGATCAACGCCAATGACCTGCGGATCGACACGATGCGGTCGTCTGGCGCGGGTGGGCAGCATGTGAACACCACCGATTCGGCGGTGCGGATTACGCATTTGCCCACCGGCATCGTGGTCACGAGTTCCGAGAAATCGCAGCATCGCAACCGCGAGATCGCGATGCAAGTGTTGAAGACCCGGCTTTACGATTTGGAGCGCAACCGCGTGGACAGCGAACGCTCTGCCAATCGGGCGGCGCAGGTGGGCAGCGGCGATCGGTCAGAGCGGATTCGCACCTATAATTTCCCCCAAGGGCGGATGACCGATCACCGCATCAACCTGACGCTTTACAAGCTGGAGCAGGTTCTTGGCGGTGATCTGGACGAGGTCATCGACGCGCTGACAGCGGATGCACAGGCCAGCCTGCTGGCTGAGATGTCGTGATCCTGCGCGACGCCCTGGTAAGCGCCGTGCGACGGCTGGAGGCCGAGGGGATCGAGGGGGCTGCGGGCGATGCGCGGGCGCTTTTGGCGGGCGCGATGGGCCTGGCCCGTGACCGTCTGACGCTGCATCTGGGGGAGGATCTGGACGCGGCGGCCTTGGCGAGGTTCGAGGCCATGATTGCCCGGCGGGCGGCGCGCGAACCTGTGGCCAAGATCCTTGGGCGGCGGGTGTTCTGGGGGCGGGAGTTCGAGGTTACAGCGGATGTTCTTGATCCACGCCCGGAAACGGAATGCCTGATTGCCGAGGCGCTTTCTGGAGCCAAGCCATTGACTTTGCTTGATCTTGGCACGGGCAGTGGAATTCTGGCGGTGACGCTTTTGGCGGAATGGCCGGATGCGGGGGGCGTGGCCACGGATGTGTCCGATGCCGCCCTTGACGTGGCCACGCGCAACGCGGCGCGGCATGGGGTGGCGGGGCGCTTGACGCTGAGCCGTTCGGATTGGTTTGCGCGGGTGGCCGGGGTGTTTGATCTGATCGTGTCGAACCCGCCCTATATCGCGGCGGCGGAAATGGCGGGGTTGATGCCCGAAGTACGCGAGCACGATCCGCGCGGCGCGCTGACCGATGAGGCGGATGGGCTGACCGCCTATCGGGCGATTGCGGCGGGGGCGGGGGCGCATCTGAGCCCCGGTGGGCGTCTGATGGTTGAAATCGGGTGGAAACAGGGGCCGGCGGTGGCCGATCTGCTGTGTGCGGAGGGATTCGACACGGTGACGATCCGGCCCGATCTGGAAGGGCGGGACCGGGTGGTCTGCGGGGTTTGGCCGGGGACCTCACGCAGAAATGAGCCATAATTGGCTAGATTTGCGGAAATTTTCCGCTTTGCTCTTGTATGGTCGGGCGGCGCGTGCTTATTGGGGAGCAGTCACGACGGAGGATGCCCAATCGGGCGGTCCCGCTTGACACCAAGCCAGAACATGTCCGATCCGGTTTCATTCGGCGCAAGGGGCGCCCATCGGGTCAAGCGAACATTTTGAGCATCAGGGCTGGACAGCACCATATGAGATCATCGAAGTCACGTCAGCGGAACAAGCCGAACCGCAATCGAACCGTCGGGAACGTTGTCAATCGCGTGTTTGACAGCTCCGGCCCAGAGGGCAAGGTGCGCGGCACACCGCAGCAGATCATTGAGAAATACAACCAGTTGGCGCGCGATGCGCAATTGGCGGGTGACCGGGTTGCGACCGAGAATTTCCAGCAGCATGCAGAACATTACCTGCGCCTGCTGAGCGAGGCGCAGAAGGAACAGGACGCGCGGCGCGAGGAGCAAGAGCGCTTCAACCGTGATCGTCAACAGGATCGCGACCGCGACCGCCCCGAGCGGTCAGGTGGGCGTGAGAGCGACGAGGGTGAACAGCCCGTGTCGCAGGATCCCGCAGCCCAAGCGCAGCCCGATGTGATCGGCAGCTATGACGAGCGCGACATCGGTCTGGTCGAGACGCCCGAAAGCAAGCCGCAGCCCGAACCGTCGCGCCGCCGGGCGCATTCGGCGGACCGCGGTCCGCGGCGTGGACAGGATCGCTCAGGCGATGCAGGTGCTGGGGCTGTTGCCCCAGAGCCGCGCGCGGAGGCCCCGGTGCCAGAGGCAAGCGGGACAGATGCCCCCGAGGCCCCGGCGCCCGAGGCTCCGGCCCCGGAAGCTGCCGCCAAGCGCCCGCGCAAGCCACGCGCCAAGCGTGCCCCCAAAGCCGAGGGCAATGGGGCCAATGGCGATGCGGGCGGCGAGGTTGCGACCAAGGCGGCCGAGTGATCCGATCCGGTGCCCCCTTGAGGCGCGGTGCGAGATGAGTATTTGAAGAACGATGAAAGAGGGGGCTTGCCGGTGGCGGGCCCCCTTGCATGACACCGGAGTGAGAGTGCCTATGCCGAGCGACCGACCCCAACCCGCCTTTGTGCTCGTGCGTCCGCAGATGGGCGAGAATATCGGGGCGGCGGCGCGGGCGATGTGGAATTTCGGTCTGGACCGGATGCGGCTTGTTGCGCCGCGCGATGGGTGGCCCAACCCCAAGGCCGATGCCATGGCAAGCGGGGCGGGGCGGCTTTTGGATGAGGCGCTGTTGGTTGCGGATACGGCCGCAGCGGTGGGGGATTGCACCTATGTGCTGGCCACGACGGCGCGGGCGCGGGGGCTGACCAAGCCGGTATTGAGCCCCGAGCGCGCCATGGTGGTGGCGGCGGAAAAAATTGCGGCCGGGGAAAAAGTGGCGGTGCTTTTTGGCCCCGAGCGCGCCGGGTTGGAAAACGACGATATCGCCCGCGCCAATGCGATCATCAATGTGCCGGTGAACCCGGAATTTGCCAGCCTTAATCTGGGGCAATGCGTGCTTTTGATGGCCTATGAATGGCAGCGCGCGGCGGGGCAGGTGGTGCCTGAGCGGGTTGATCTGGCCAAGACCGACTGGGCCGCGCAGGTCGAGGTTGAGGCGCTGGCCGCGCATTATGAGGAGCGGCTGGAGGAGGCCGGTTTTTTCTTTCCCGAGCACAAGGTCGAGAGTATGAAAACCAACCTGCGCAATATGTGGAGCCGGATGCCGATGACGCGCGCCGATGTGCAGACCTTGCACGGTGTGATGCGGCAGATGGTCCGCTGGAAGGCGCGCGGTTGAAGCACGGTGGGCTGCGCCCTAGTGTTGCTTGGTGCCAAGGGAAAAGAGGCTGAGGGATGAGCGGAAAACGCAGCATTTTCGAAGAGGTGGGGCAGGCCGAGGCGGTAAAGCCCGTGCCGCAGGGCGGCATGATCGACGCGGGCCGTCGGGGCGCGCGGGGGGCGATCCGGGTCTGGCTGATGGTGCTTTTTGCGCTGGTTGTTGTGATGATCGCGGTGGGGGGGCTGACGCGGCTGACTGACAGTGGCCTTAGCATCACCGAGTGGAAGCCGGTGACGGGCGCGCTGCCGCCGATGTCTGAGGCGCATTGGATGGAAGAATTCGACAAGTACCGCGCCATTCCGCAATATGAGTTGGTCAACAAGGGCATGACCCTATCGGAATTCCAATTCATCTATTGGTGGGAATGGGGCCACCGGCAATTGGGCCGGGTGATCGGGCTGGTCTGGGCCTTGGGGTTCTTTGGATTTTTGCTGGCGCGGCAGATCCCGAATGGGTGGAGCGGGCGTTTGCTGCTACTGGGTGCGCTGGGCGGCACGCAGGGGGCCATCGGCTGGTGGATGGTATCCTCTGGTCTGACGGGCGAAATGGTGGCGGTGGCCTCTTACCGGTTGGCGACGCATCTGGGGCTGGCCTTTGTCATCCTTGGCGTCATCGCGTGGTTCGTCTTTCTGCTTGGGCGCGAGGAGCGCGAGTTGATGCAGGCGCGGCGGGGGCGTGAGGCGAAGCTCTATAGCCTGTCGACGGGGCTGATGCATTTCGCATTCCTGCAAATCCTGCTGGGGGCGCTGGTGGCGGGGATTGATGCCGGGCGCAGTTATACCGATTGGCCGCTGATGGCGGGGGGCTTTTTGCCGCCTGATATGATGGAATTGCAGCCATGGTGGCGGAACCTCTTTGAGAACGCCGGGACGGTGCAGTTCATTCACCGGATGAGCGGCTATCTGTTGCTCGCCTTTGCCGTGGTGGTTTGGTTGCGCGGGCGCAAGAGCGCGCATGAGCGCACGCGGGGCGCGTTCAACGCTGTCTTTGCCGTGCTTTTGTTCCAGATCGCTTTGGGCATCATGACGGTTCTTTATATCGCACCGTGGCACTTGGCGGTTGCGCATCAATTCGTGGCGGTCATCCTTTGGGTGTTGATCCTGCGGGCGCGGTTCCTGAGCCAGTATCCGCGCGCCACATCCATTCGGGGAACCTGAGCATGAGCGCCTATGATGATCTGATGGCGCGCGAGCGCGAAACGCAGGCGCTGGCGCAGGTGGCCGGGCGGCTGGGCTGGGATCAGGAAACCATGATGCCGCGCGGGGCCGCCGATCAGCGGGCCGAGGAATCAGGTGCGATGCAGGCGGTATTGCATGCGCGGCGGGTGGACCCGGCGCGGGGCGATGTGCTGGCAGAGGCAGAGGGGCAGGCGACCGAGCCTGTGGCGCGGGCGCAGTTGCGCCATATCCGGCGCGATTATGAGCGGGCGGTCAAGGTGCCGGGGGATCTGGCCGTGGCGCTGGCGCGGCTGACAAGCCGGGCGCAGGGGCAATGGGCCGAGGCGCGGGCGGCGGATGACTATGCCGCCTTTGCGCCCGTGCTGGCCGAGGTGGTGCGGCTCAAGCGCGAGGAAGCGGCGGCGCTGTCGGCGGGCGGCACGCTTTATGATGCGCTGCTTGAGGATTACGAGCCGGGAATGAGCGCGGCCAAGCTTGATGCGATGTTTGCCGAGATGCGGCCCCGGTTGGTGGCGCTGCGCGGCGCGGCGCTGGCGGTGGAATGGCCTAGGCTGGAAGGGCGGTTTGACCGCGACGGGCAATTGGCGCTGTCGCAGGATCTGGCGCAGGTGTTTGGCTATGATCTAAGCCGGGGGCGGCTGGATCTGGCGGTGCATCCATTCAGTTCGGGCAGTGGCGACGATGTGCGCATCACCACGCGGGTAAGCGAGGCGGACCCGTTCAACTGTTTTTATTCCACCATCCACGAGGTGGGGCATGCCTGCT
This sequence comes from Roseovarius sp. MS2, assembly GCF_051447875.1. Taxonomy (NCBI): domain Bacteria; kingdom Pseudomonadati; phylum Pseudomonadota; class Alphaproteobacteria; order Rhodobacterales; family Roseobacteraceae; genus Roseovarius; species Roseovarius sp. MS2. The sequence continues at coordinate 4,040,135 of NZ_JBKHVF010000001.1, read as the reverse complement.
ATGAGCAGGGCATTGATCCGGCCTATCGCCTGACACCTCTTGGGCAGGGTGTGTCGATGGGGGTGCATGAAAGCCAGAGCCGGATTTATGAGAACCAATTGGGGCGCAGCCGGGCGCTTTGTGGCTGGCTTTATGGGCGGATGCGCGATGGGTTCGGCGATTTTGGCATTGCCGATGAAGAGACATTCTATCGCGCCGTGAACCGGGTGCATCGAGGCTATATCCGGACCGAGGCAGATGAGGTGCAATACAATCTGCATGTCATGTTGCGCTATGATCTGGAGCGGGCCTTGATCGCGGGGGATCTGAGCGTGGCCGATCTTGAGGCGGCGTGGAACGACCGCTTTGCCGCCGATTTCGGATATGCGGTGGATCGCGCGTCGCATGGCGTGTTGCAGGATGTGCATTGGTCGGTGGGGCTGTTTGGTTATTTCCCGACCTATAGCCTTGGTAACCTTTATGCCGGGTGTCTTTTTGAGGCGTTGCAGGCCGCGGTGCCGGGGCTTGACGCGCAATTGGCACGGGGGAAGTTGGCCGAAGCGACGGTGTGGTTGCGCGGCGCGGTGCAGCGGCATGGCGGGCTATTCGAGCCGGCAGAGGTGATTGCGCGGGCCTGTGGCGCGGCCCCGACGGCGGGGCCGCTTCTGGATTATCTCGACCGGAAGTTTGGCGATTTGGCGGGCTGAGGCCTATTGATTGACCGTGGCGTCGGGGCGGTCTTCGATCTGTTCGATCCATTGCGCCAACACGCTGCGCAAGAGGGCGACATCGCGGGTCTCGATCGCTTCGGACAGGGATTTCAGCGCCTTGGCAAGTTCGATTTCCGACAGATGCCCCTCTTGGGCGCGCAAGATCTTGGGGTGGGGTGTGGTCAGCATGTCAGAGCCGATCAGCAGTTCCTCGTAGAGCTTTTCGCCGGGGCGCAGGCCTGTGATCTCGATCTCGATGTCGCCATCGGGGTTGTCAGCATCGCACACGGTCAGGCCGGAGCCTTCGATCATCTTGCGGGCCACATCGCGCACGGCGATGGGTTTGCCCATGTCGAGCACGAAGACGTCACCGCCGCGGGCAAAGGAGCCGGCCAAGAGCACGAGGCGCGCGGCCTCGGGGATGGTCATGAAATAGCGGGTGACATCGGCATGGGTCAGCGTGACCGGCCCACCGCGCGCGATCTGTTCGGCAAAAAGCGGGATGACAGAGCCTGAGGAGCCCAGCACATTGCCAAACCGAACCATGGAAAAGCGTGTGGTGCTGGTGCGGGTGGCGAGATCCTGCACGATCATTTCGGCAAAGCGCTTGGATGCGCCCATGACACTGACCGGGCGCACAGCCTTGTCGGTGGAGACGAGGATGAAGCGTTCAACGCCTGCGTCCCGCGCTGCCTGTGCCACGGTGCGCGTGCCGATGACGTTGTTGCGCATCCCCTCGATGGCGTTTGATTCGACCATGGGCACATGTTTATAGGCGGCGGCGTGCAGCACGATTTCCACCTTGCGCGATTGCATGAGCACGTTGACGAGGGATTTTTCGCAGACTGAGCCAAGAACGGGGGAAATCCGCATCAAAGGTGCAAGGCTGCGCAATTCGCGCTCGATTTCGAACAGGGCGTGTTCGGCGTGGTCAAGAAGGATGAGATGCGCAGGCTCATAGGCGATAAGTTGGCGGCACAGTTCTGAGCCGATAGAGCCGCCTGCGCCGGTGACAAGGATGCAGCGCCCTTTGTAGCTGTCGCGCGACCCCGGCAGTTTGTCGGCCAGACCGTCACGACCAAGAAGCTCGTTCAGATCGACCGGGCGGCTTTGATAGAGGCTATGGGCGTCGTTCGAGATCAGATCGGCAAAGGAGGGCAGGGCGTGCACCTCGACCCCATGTTCGGCGATGCGCCGCGTCAGCAGGGTGCGTTTGGCGGGCGGGGCGCTGGGCATGGCGAGGATCACGCGCTGAATGTCATAGCGTTTGACCAGTTCGGGCAAATCCTCGGATTTATGCACTTTGAGCCCGGCGATGGTCAGGGATTGCAGGCGCGGTTCGTCATCCACAAAGGCCATGGGCAACACGGCATCATCGGTGGCAAGGGCCGTGGCCAGCTGTTGGCCAGTCTGGCCAGCGCCATAGATCAGCACGCGCAGGCGCCGGTTGCCGTTGCGGTAGATTCGAAGAAGCGCGATGCGCAGCGCCAGTCGAGAGGTGACGGACAGGATAAGAAACATCATGCCACAGACGATATAGACCGTGGCAGGGGGGGTGACGTCTGGGTCTAAGGCGGAAAATGCAAGCCCGCTGGCGGTGATGGCCAGCGCCACCCAGCCAGAGCTGAGCATGCCCTGCATTTCGTAGGATTTCAGCTTGACCTTGTGCAGGCCGAAATAGGTGGCGAGCGCGGCCGCGATGCACATCATCGCAAAGAGATCGTTCGAGGCGGTGCTGAGATTGCTCGACAGGGCAGCGGGCCCCAGAAACAGAACCATAGAGAAGCCGTAAGACAGCACGACAATCAGCATGTCTAGCGTCAGGAAAAACGCCTGTTTCTGGCCCTGTTTCAGTGAGGTGACGGTTTTGTACAGCACGGCACGATCCCCTGATATCAAGCACATTGAAATCAAACTGTTTGTAGGCATTCACGGCGGCTTAAGGAATGCCGATTCATCGCGATTTGAAAAGAGATGCGCTGCTTCTGAGCAAGTTTTAGCCGATTGGATCAAAAAATGTGCAAAAGATGTAGGGTGGCTCTTGGGGTCAGCCCCGTTTAACGCGGTAGCTTCGCCGTCGTGAGAACACACGAATCACAGTTTGGTAAATCAGTCGGATATCGTAACAAAGGCTTTGGTGGCGGGCCCAGATCAGGTCGAGGCGGGCCTTGCGCGGGATGCAGCGGGTGACATAGGTGCTCTCGCCGCTTTCGTGGCAGCTGCAGGCCAAGAGCAGCTTTTCTTCGGTGCGGTGATAGACAAGAGTGGCGAGCCCCGTGACGCCGGGGCGTTTTTCCAGCACGCGGGCGTAGATTTCGGGGCACCTTTCGACATAGCAGCGCAGCGGCGGGCGGGGGCCGACAAAGCTCATGTCGCCGCGCAAGACGTTGAGCAATTGCGGCAGTTCATCGAGACGGGTGGCGCGCAGGCGGCGGCCAAGAGGGGTTACGCGGTGCTGTTTATAGCCGCTGGAGACGCCTGCATCGTTTTCTACCACGCGCATTGTGCGGAATTTCCAGAGGCAAAACGCGGTGTCGGGCGTCTTCATCCGTTCCGAGAGGTAGAACACGGGCCGTCCGTCGCAGACCGCAATGAGAAAAGCGATCACAAGCATGACCGGTGACAGCAGCACGATCAACAGCAGGGCTAATCCCACGTCAAAGGCCCGTTTAGCCGGATTCATGCTGCCATCTCCAAGCTGTGCCAATCGTCGATCATCGCGTGTGCTGTGTCTTTCAGATACAGAAAGGGAAGCAAACCGGCAAGAGAGCTGCCATCAAGGGTAACGGCCTGCACGGCGTTTTCCGGGGCCTCTTGCCAGATGAGGGGCCGGTCGGCAGCGCGCACAAGGCTTTCCATGGTCACGGGCACTGGCGCGGTCACATTAAGCCGCGTGGGCAAACGGTCTGGCGGCAGCTGAGCCAAGGCGTAGAGCACCTGTGCAAGGTCACCGGGGGCGATATAGCTGCGCAGGGGGCCGGTGCCATCGGCGAAGCGGTCAAGCCGTACAGGGCCCTTGCCCGCGCGCAGGGCCGGGGCGAGGCTGTCGGCCCCCACGACATTGGCCAGTCGCAAGCAGCAATGGCGCGTCTCGTCCGAGGGCAGCGCGCGCACCGCCTCTTCCATTGCCAGCTTGGCATGGCCATAGGCGTTGGCGGGACGGGGGGGCGTATCCTCGGTCAGGGCTGTGCCGGGGCCGTAGACCGCAGCGGAGGAGAGATGCAGCATCCGCCGGGCACCGCAGGCCCGGGCCAAGCTCGCGCCGTGATGCACGAGGGTCACATTGGCGGCAAGATCCTCGGATGTGCCTGAAATTTGGCCCCAAAGGGCTATCACAGTGTCGCAGCGGGGCAGCACGGATGGCAGCGCCTCCCCCGGCGACCACAGGATATCCGCCGGGCAGCGACGCGCCAACCATAGCGGGCGCGGGCCTGCCGGGCCCTGCCAAGCCTTGCGCAGCAGCGTGCCGATGCGGCCGGTAGAACCGGTGATCAGCATGGTTTCATCGTGGCATATTTCGGCCAACATAGGGTGGTGCCTGACGTTCGAGGGCAGATTCCGATTGTCTAGCACGGTCGGACCGGGGTAGGAACCGATGCAATGCCAGAGGGACCGGGGAGTCGGAGAGTGACGCGCAAAATCAGGGTTATCCTCGGAATCATGATGTTTGCCGCGTTGGCGGCATGCAGTCTGCCCCGAGGAGCCGCCCTGCAAAGCGAGGTTCTGGCCGAGAAAGACAACAAGGTGCCGACGTTTCAGGTGGTTGAGGTTACACGCCGGTCGACTCCGGCGTTGGCGCTCTGGCCGGCGTCGGGATGGAAGGGCAGCTATAACTGGCTGTCCGCCAGCCGCGGGCCGGATTCGTCGATCATCCAGACGGGTGACAGGCTGGCTGTGGTGATCTGGGACAATCAGGAAAACTCTTTGCTGGCGAGCGAAGCATCGCGCTCGACGCCGATTGAGGGATTGACGGTCTCGTCTTCGGGCACTGTGTTCATGCCCTATATTGGCGAAGTTGCGCTGCGTGGCATGACCGAGTCGGAGGCGCGCGCCACGTTGCAGACGCGGTTGCTGGAAATCGCGCCATCAGCGCAGGTGCAGTTGACCGTAGAGCCGGGCCGCAACAATGCCGTGGATGTTGTGGGGGGCGTGGCAGCACCGGGGAACTATCCGCTTTTGTCACGCAACACCCGTATTCTGAGTGTCTTGGCCAGTGCGGGCGGTATCGCGCCGACGATGAATAACCCGCTGGTGATTCTGCAACGCGGCGGTCAGGTGTTTGAGACGCGGGCCGAGACGCTCTATGCCGAGCCGGCGCGCAACGCGCTGGTCCAGGGCGGTGATCAGATCGTCGTGACCGAGGATGACCGCACCTTCAACGTGCTGGGGGCCGCTGGCAGCCAGAAGGTGATTCCCTTTGAGGAGGAGCGGATCACGGCGATGGAGGCGGTATCGGCCATGGGGGGCTTGAGCGCTGCGCGGGCCGATCCCAAGGGTCTTTTGGTGCTGCGCGAGTATGAGCCGCAGCACGTCAACCCCGACAAGCCCGGCCCTGAGCTGCGTCAGGTGATTTTCTCTTTGGATTTCACCAATGCGGATGGTCTGTTTGCGGCGCGCCAGTTCCATATCAATCCGGGCGATACGCTGCTGGCCACCGAATCGCCGGTCACGCGCGTGCAGACCATTCTTGGGCTCTTTGGGACGGTGGTTGGCTTTGCCTCGACCGCGAATAACGTCGCGAATTAAGGCGCGCGCCTGAGACCGGTGCGCGGACGGATGCGCAGGCGGGGGACGCTGTCCCCCGGACCCCCTGAGGTATTTCAGGCCAGATGATCGCCTGCGTCAGATAAGGGACATGCGTTCGGCCCCTTCCGCATCGGGGAAGGGGCGGTAGAGCGCAAACCGGGACTGTGCGATCTGGGCATGCACGCGGTCATGCAGCACGGTCGTTGTTTCATCCTGCGCCCCGGTGAGGCGAAAGGCGCGGTCAAGCTGGGCCAGATCCTCAACCTCGATTTCAAGCAGGAAATCACCATAGGCATCGGCGGCAAGATTGAGTTTGCGGCGGCAAAGGCGCCAGCGCCCGATGGTGCCGTGGCTGTGGAGATGCGTAAGCCACGCGTCCAGTGCTGCGGCAAAGGCCAGCGCCTTGGCATCCTGCTTGAGGTCGATCATGCAGCAATAAAGGTTCATTCCCAAGCATCCTGTGCAAGCAGCGGCGTGCCCAGTCTGGAGCGCAATGGTTGAGACAGGGTTAAGCGGCCCCGGTCTCGTCAGATATTCGCAAAGATGTTTTCGGCGTCGTCCTCGTGGGAGGCGGGGCGACGCGACAGGGTGGAGGCGGCGAGGGCGGAGCGGATTTCCTGTTGAACGGGCCGTTTTTGCACAGTCTGAGGCGTGATGCGGCGGGGGTTGATGGCCCGTTGCGCCATGGCGCGGCGTAGGCGTGCGCGGTGAGCGAGGACCGAGGCGCGGCGCAAGGCACCGGGACCGAGGGTGAGATAGGTCAGCAGCACCGCCGTGGCCAAGGTCAGATCGCGCCAAAAGGCCGAGAGGCTATCGGGGGTAACGATAATGAGGTTTTGCACAAGGCTGGAGCAGAACACCAAGAGGGCGAGGCTTAGCGCGCAGAGGCGGAGCTGCAGCCCGGCCATGAGCGCCGCGCTGAGGCAAAAGAGCAGAGTCGATCCGACCAGGTCTGCCGTCGCATGCGGCAGCAGGGCGGCAAAGAGTGTTGCGGCGTCGAGCCCTGAGACAAGATCGAGCGAGAGCGCAAGGAAATACGAGCCGATCACGATCCGGATCAGGTTGAGGCCGGTCTGGTCCATGCTTGGGCGCAGGGGCGTTGTCATGTGAGAATCCGCTGTGAGGGGGTCGGAAACCAAGTGAGACAAATACAACCATGCCGCGAGGCGACTAGGGTATCATCACTGTAAATCCGGCGAAAATGGGGCCGGAGCGTGATGATACCCTGACGCGCGTCTGGGATCAGCCTTCTGCGGTCTCGTCTTCTTCGGCCTGTTCGGCGATCCAGGCGACCGAGACCACCTCTTCTCCGGCGCCGGTGTTGAACACCTTGACCCCGCCTGCGCTGCGGGAGCGGAAGGAGATGCCCATGACGGGCACGCGGATCGACTGGCCCTTGGAAGTGGCGAGCATGATCTGGTCTTCGAGCGTGACCGGGAAGGAGGCCACGACCGTGCCGCCGCGCATGCCCTTGTCCATCGCCTGCACGCCCATCCCGCCGCGCCCGCGCACGGGGTAATCATGGCTGGAGCTGAGTTTGCCGGTGCCGCGCGCGGTGATGGTCAGGATCAGATTCTCGGCCGCCTGCATTTCCGCGAATTGTTCCGCGCTGAGGGCCGCGTCGGCATTGCCTTCGTCATCGCTTGAGCCGTCGTCCTCGGCCCCGGCCAATTGGCGGCGCATCTTGAGATAGGCGGCGCGGTTATCGGCGGAGGCTTCGAAATGGCGGATCACGGACATCGACACCACGCGGTCATCGCCCAGCAGGCGGATGCCGCGCACGCCGGTGGATTTGCGGCCCTTGAAGACGCGCACCTCGGTCGTGGGGAAGCGGATGGCGCGGCCTGAATCGGTGACCAGCATCACGTCATCCTCGGGGCCGCAGATGCGCGCGTTGACCAGTTCAACGCCCTCGGGCAGGTCCATCGCGATCTTGCCATTGCGCATGACATTGGTGAAATCCGAGAGCGCGTTGCGCCGCACATCGCCTGCCGAGGTGGCAAAGACGATTTGCAGGTCTTCCCAATCTTCTTCGGGGCGGTCCACGGGCATGATCGCGGCGATGGAAACGCCGGTCGGAATGGGCAGAATGTTGACGATGGCCTTGCCCTTGGAGGTGCGCCCGCCGAGTGGCAAGCGCCATGTCTTGAGCTTGTAGACCATACCGCCGGTGGTGAAGAACAAGAGCTGTGTGTGGGTGTTGGCGACAAAGAGCGTGGTGACCACGTCTTCATCCTTGGTGGCCATGCCCGACAGACCCTTGCCACCGCGTTTTTGTGCGCGGAAATCGGCCAGCGCCGTGCGTTTGATATAGCCGCCACTGGTCACGGTGACGACCATATCCTCGCGCTCGATGAGGTCTTCGTCTTCCATATCGCCGGACCAGTCCACGATCTCGGTGCGGCGGGGGACGGCGAAGAGTTCACGCACTTCGCGCAGCTCGTCGGAAATGATCTGCATGATCCGCTCGCGGCTGGCCAGAATGGCGAGATATTCCTTGATCTTGCCTGCGAGGTCTTGGAGTTCGTCGGTGACTTCTTTGACGCCCAGTTGCGTGAGGCGTTGCAGGCGCAGATCGAGAATGGCGCGCGCCTGTACTTCGCTCAGGTTATAGGTGCCATCGGCATTGGCCGGGTGGCTGGGATCGTCGATGAGCGCGATATAGGGCAGGATGTCGCCCGCGGGCCAGCGACGTTCCATCAGTTTCTGGCGCGCCTCGGCGGCATCCATGGAGCCGCGGATCGTGGCCACCACCTCATCCACGTTGGACACAGCAACGGCCAGACCGCAGAGCACATGCGCGCGCTCGCGCGCCTTGCGCAGGTCATAGGCGGTACGGCGCGCGACCACCTCTTCGCGGAAGGTGATGAAGAGCGACAGGAACCGGTGCAGCGTCAATTGCTCGGGTTTGCCGCCGTTCAATGCCAGCATGTTGCAGCCGAAATAGGTCTGCATCGGGGTAAAGCGGTAGAGTTGATTGAGCACCACCTCGGCGGTGGCGTCACGTTTCAGTTCGATCACCACGCGCACGCCGTTGCGGTCGGATTCGTCCTGCACATGCGCGATGCCTTCGATCCGCTTGTCACGGGCGGCCTCGGCGATCCGCTCGATCATCGTGGCCTTGTTCACCTGATAGGGGATTTCGTCGATGATGATGGCGTAGCGGTCTTTGCGGATTTCCTCGGTGCGGGTTTTGGCGCGGATGATGACCGAGCCGCGCCCTTCGAGATAGGCCTTGCGCGCGCCGGAGCGCCCCAGCATCAGGCCGCCGGTGGGGAAATCGGGGCCGGGGATATACTGGATCAGATCCTCGCTCTCGAGATCGGGGTTGTCGATCAGCGCCAGCGTGGCATCGACCACCTCGCCCAAGTTATGCGGCGGGATATTGGTGGCCATGCCGACGGCGATACCGCCCGCGCCATTGACCAGCATATTGGGAAAGCGGGCAGGCAGGACGGTGGGTTCGCGGTCTTTGCCGTCGTAATTGTCCTGAAAATTGACGGTCTCTTTTTCGATATCGGCCAAGAGATAGGCGGCCGGTTTGTCCATCCGCACTTCGGTATAGCGCATGGCGGCGGCGTTATCGCCATCCATCGAGCCGAAATTGCCCTGACCATCGAGCAGGGGCAGGGACATCGAAAAATCCTGCGCCATGCGCACAAGCGCGTCATAGATCGCGCTGTCGCCATGGGGGTGGTATTTGCCCATGACATCGCCCACGGCCCGGGCGGATTTGCGGTAGGGTTTATCGTGAGTATTGCCGCTTTCGTGCATGGCATAAAGGATGCGGCGATGCACGGGTTTGAGGCCATCGCGCAGATCGGGAATCGCGCGGCTGACGATCACGCTCATGGCGTAATCGAGATAGGAGGTTTTCATCTCATGGGTGATCGAGACGGAGGGGCCGCTGTAGGCGGGCCGCTCTGGCGGGGTTTCATCCATGTTTTCAGGGGGTTGAGGCGTATCGCTCACGTTTGGGACCGTCCTGTGATCATTCTCTATATCTTGTTGAAAGGACTATATCAGAGGCAGGATATAGGGTGCAATGGGGCTGGGGAATTGCCTTTGTCAGCCAGCAGCCATGAGTGCTAACATACTGTTTTAATTGAAAAGTAATTTATTTCTGGCACGATGAGTCTGTCAGGCAGTGACAGGAGAGACACATGCAGATGTCTGAGGCGGAAATGATGCTCAGGGGATATGGGCTGACGACGGCGGAATTTTTCTATCGGATGCCCGATTATCGCAACGTGCTGAACAGTTATCTGTGGCAGGATTTTGATCTGGCGCCGGACCATCCCAAGCTCTTTGGCTTTATCGAGTTCTGGCAACGCGAGATTGAGGGGCCGCTGCATTCGGTGCGCTTTACCCATCGCAAGCTGATCGCGCCGGGGGAGTGGCGTAACGTCGTAGGTGAATTCACGCTGCACTAGGGCGGGGCGGGACTTTGACGGGTTGAAGCCCCGAAGCTGGCGTGGTCTTTTTCTGGCAGGGCCGGGTGCGCCCGCAGGAGAGGCGCATGACCGCAGCACAGATGATGATCCTTGGCATTCTGGCGCTGACCATGGCGCTGTTTCTCTGGGGGCGGTTGCGGCATGACGTGGTGGCGTTATCCGCTCTTATGGCCTGTGTCGTGACGGGGTTGGTGCCGGGGGCAGAGGCCTTTGCCGGGTTTGGGCATCCGGCGGTGATCACCGTGGCCTGTGTGCTGGTGCTGAGCCAAGGGTTGCAGAATACCGGGGCGGTCGATGCTTTGGCGCGCACGGTGTTGCCGCGCGACGCGGGGCGGTTGGTGAGCATCGGGGCGATCTTGGCGCTGGGTGCGGCGCTGTCGGGGTTCATGAACAATGTGGGGGCGATGGCGCTTTTGATGCCTGTGGCGGTGCAACTGGCCAAGCGGCTTGAGATGCCAGCGGGGCAGGTGCTGATGCCTTTGGCGTTTGGCACCATTTTGGGGGGGATGACGACGCTGGTCGGCACGCCGCCCAATCTTATCGTCTCGGGCTTTCGCGAGGACGCAGGGCGCGGTGCCTTTGCCATGTTCGATTTCGCGCCGATTGGCGTGGCTGTGGCGGTTGTGGGCGTGCTGGCGATCACGTTTATCGGTTGGCGCATTGTGCCTGCGCGCAAGGCTGCGGGCGCATCAGAGTTTGACGCCGGGGCCTATATGACCGAGGTGCGGGTCGGCGAGAAGAGCAAGGCCATTGGCCTGACACTGCGTGCCTTTGAGCGGGAGGTCGAAAGCTCTGATGCGCAGGTGGTCGCGCTGGTGCGCAATGATGTGCGACTGCTGGCACCGCATGGCGGGCGGCGCATCCGGGGGCATGATGTGCTGGTGCTTGAGGCAGATGTCGAGGCGTTGGCGGAAACGCTATCGGTGTTTGATCTGACGCTGGAGGAAGACGTCAAACAGGCCAAGGACGCGACACCCGAGGACGCAGAGGAGGAGGCGAGTGAGGAGGCCAAATCCAACGATGAGCGTGACACGGTGCTGCGTGAAGTGGCGGTTCTGCCCGCATCGTCGATTGTCGGTCTGTCGGCCAGCGACCTGCATTTGCGCACGCGCTATGGGCTGAACCTGTTGGCGGTGGCACGGGCGGGGCAGGCCCCGCGTGCGCGATTGCGGTCGGTCAAGCTGCGCTCGGGTGATCTGCTTTTGATGCAGGGACCGGCGGAATCGCTGTCGGAATTCATCCATGACACCGGCTGTGTGCCGCTTGGGGCGCGCGATCTGCGCCTGCCAAGCCGTCGGATGGCAATCACGGCGACGGCGATCATGGGTATGGCGATCCTGTTGGTGACGTTTGGTGTGCTGCCAGCGGCGGCGAGTTTTGCGTTGGGCGTGCTGGCCTCGATGCTGTTTCGCACGGTGCCCCCAAGAGAGGTCTACACGGCGATTGATTGGCCGGTGATCGTGCTTTTGGCCGCGCTTATCCCGGTGGCGGGGGCGATGCAGGAAACCGGGGCGGCGGGGGTTCTGGCGGAATTTCTGGTGGCAGAGGTGGCGCGCGGGCAGGCGGTTGCGGCGCTGGCCGTGATCCTGATCACCACGATGTTCCTGTCGGATGTGATGAACAATGCCGCGACCGCCGCCGTGATGTGCCCCATCGCGCTGGGCATTGCGGGAACATTGGGGGTGAGCCCGGACAGTTTCCTGATGGCGGTGGCGATCGGGGCCTCTTGCGCCTTTCTCACGCCTATTGGGCATCAGAACAATACGCTGATCCTTGGTCCGGGCGGGTTTCGGTTTGGGGATTACTGGCGGCTTGGGTTGCCGCTAGAGGCTTTGGTGGTGGCGGTTAGCCTGCCGCTCTTGCTGATCTTCTGGCCGCTCTGACGCCGGCACGCCCAAGGGCGCGCGGCGTCAGGGGCAACGATATCAGGGAATGATGCGGGTGTATTTCATGCCTTCAAGCGACACGCCCGCCAAGGCCCCGGCCTGACCAAAGATTACGGCAATCACCGGGCTGGAAGAGGTGGTTGTCTCGGCGCGCAGGTTCTCGCCCCGGTCGTTGAAGACATATTCCACATCGGCACCTGCCGCCCATCCGGACGAGCGGCGGAATTTCTCGAGCGCATCGGGGGTCATGAAAAAGAGCACATGCGCGAATTGCTGTGCCCCGATCTGAAGCCCAACGCTGCCTTTGGTCGCGGAATAGTAATCGACCGTGACATTGTTGATGCGCAGCGCGCCCCGACCAAAGCCGCCGCCGACGAGAAAACCCGCCTCGGTCACGACCGGCATGACGAGCATGCCGTTGGCCTTGTCTGCAAGGTCCCGGGTGTTGGGGTAGCGCGAATACATCTGGCTGAGCGTGGCATCGACACGCGCGTCGATGGTGGCCGCGCCGGAACTGCCCACGCCATTGCCACAGGCCGCAAGAAGCGGCGTGCCAGCCATCAGGCCAAGGGTAAAATTGCGTCTTGTCAGAATGCTCATGGGATTGCCTGTCTGTTGCCTCGTTTCGGGCCGGTCTTTTGTCTCATACCGGTCTGCTACTCAGTATAGGGGCAAGGCGGGCTGATGTCACCATGGATTGCGGTCATGGGCGGGATGCTGCGCGCGGGCACTATCCTTTTGCCAATATCCGGGCCACTTCGGGGGCGAAATAGGTCAGCACCCCGTCACAACCGGCGCGTTTAAAGCACATGAGGCTTTCCAGCATGGCGCGCTCGCGGTCGATCCAGCCGTTCTGCGCGGCGGCCGTGATCATCGCGTATTCGCCGGACACCTGATAGGCAAAGGTGGGTGCGCCAAAGGTTTCCTTGGCCCGTCGACAAATGTCGAGATAGGGCATGCCGGGCTTGACCATCACCATATCAGCCCCTTCGCTGAGGTCACGCTCGATCAGGCGCAGGGCCTCGTCGGTGTTGGCGGGGTTCATCTGATAGGTTTTCTTGTCGCCCTTGAGCGCGTTCGCCGCGCCCACCGCATCGCGGAACGGGCCATAAAAGGCAGAGGCGTATTTGGCGGCATAGGACATGATCATCACATTGGGATAGCCATGCGCCTCGAGCGCCGTGCGGATCGCGCCCACGCGCCCGTCCATCATGTCGGACGGTCCGATGATATCGACGCCCGCCTCGGCCTGACTGAGCGCCTGTTTGACGAGCGCGGCCACGGTGGAATCGTTGACGATCTCGCCATCCACGACAAAGCCGTCATGGCCGGTGTCCGAATAGGGATCTAGCGCCACGTCGGTCATCACGGTGATGCCGGGCACCGCCGCTTTGATCGCGCGGGTGGCGCGGTTGCTGAGGTTCTCGGGGTTCCAGGCCTCTGCGCAATCGGCGGTGCGGTTTTCCGTCGAGGTATAGGGAAAGAGGCAGATGGCGGGAATGCCAAGGTCAGCGGCCTCTTGTGCGGCTTCGACCACGCGGTCGATGGACCGGCGCATGACACCGGGCATGGAGGGCACCGGCTCTTCTATCCCGTCGCCGTCGCGCACGAAAAGCGGCCAGATCAGATCGCCCGCTGTCAGCGTGTTTTCGGCCACGAGGGCGCGGATGCTGGGCGTGGCGCGGGTGCGGCGCAGGCGGGTGGCGGGAAAGGCGGCTTGGGTCGGGCGCATGGGCGGTCTTTCTGGCTGGATCAACCTTGACTGAGTGGCATGGAAATTCGCGCATCTCAAGGGTAGGAATTGCCGCGCTCCGGCGCTAAGAGAGGCGATGATGCGGCAAGAGGGGCGCGGGCTTGGACTGGTACGATACGGTTTTCGAGTTGATCGACATGCGGTCTTTCAGCAACCTGTGGTTCTGGATTGCGCTGGCGGTGACATGGTCTTCGGCCAGCCACTGGGTTCTGGGGGTGCCATGGGACATGGCCATTCGCGCGCGCAAGGGCCAAAATGCGCAGGCGATGACCGATTTCGAGGATATGGTGCGGATCAATATCAACCGCTTGTTGTATCTGGTGCAGGAATCCGGCCTGTTGATGGCGGGGATTACGGCGTTCTTGATGACCACGCTGGTGTTGCTGGGATTTGTCTATGACAGCGAATTCGCTCAGGCGCTGTTTTTGCTGGGCTTTCCGCTGTTGCTGGTTTGGGGGTTGTCGATCCGGCTGGCGCAGCGCATCGCATCGCGCGGGTGGACGGGTGTTGCCTTGATCAAGCGGGTGCAGACGCATCGTCTGGTGATTCAGGTGATCGGTATGCTGTCGATTTTCGTGACTGCGATGTGGGGCATGTACCAGAACATGAACGCCAATATTCTGGGATGACATGCGCAGTTGACGGCGCGCAAGATGCAGGAAGATCATGACCAAGGCGCAACATATCACCGTGGGCGGCGCGCCCGAAGGCTTTGACGCGACGCTCATTCTGGCTGAGGTTGCCAAGACCGGCGCGCCGGTGCTGCATGTGGCACGCGATGACAAGCGGATGGCGGCGATGCAGGCTTCGTTGCGCTTTTTCGCACCAGATATGCCGGTGATTACCTTTCCGGGGTGGGATTGCCTGCCCTATGATCGCGTGTCGCCCAATGCCGAGATCAGCGCCACGCGGATGGCGACACTGGCGGGGCTGGCGCATGGGGGGCCGTCGCAATTCGTTCTATTGACCACGCTCAATGCCGCGACACAGAGGGTGCCTGCGCGCGAGGTGTTGCGCGGTGCGGCCTTTGTGGCCGCAGTGGGCGAGCGCATTGATGAAAAGGCATTGCGGGATTTTCTGGTGCGGATGGGGTTCACCCAGGCGCCCACCGTCACGGAGCCGGGGGATTATGCGCTGCGTGGCGGCATCATCGACATCTACCCGCCGGGTGAGGGCGGGCCGGTGCGGCTTGATCTTTTTGGTGATGTGCTGGACGGGGTGCGCGGGTTTGATCCGGGCACGCAGCGCACGACCGAAAAATTGGACCGAGTAGAGCTGGCCCCGGTCTCTGAGGTTATTCTCGACGAGGAAGCGATCCGCCGCTTTCGTCAGAATTACCGGATCGAATTTGGCGCTGCGGGCACCGATGATCCGCTCTATGAGGCGGTGAGTGCCGGGCGCAAACATGCCGGGGTCGAGCATTGGTTGCCATTCTTTCACGAGCGGCTGGAGGGGCTTTTTGACTATCTGCCGCAGGCGACGATCACGCTGGATGAGCAGGTGACGCCGCAGCGGTTGGCGCGTTGGGAGAGTATCGCGGATCAGTATGAGACCCGGCATCTGGCGCTGAGCCAAAAATCGCGCGGTGACACGGTGTATAAGCCGGTGCAGCCGGGGCTACTCTATTTCGACGATGCCGCGTGGACGGCGGCGGTGGCCGAACGGCGCGTGTTGCAATTCGCGGCGCTGCCGCAGGCGACCGGGCCGGGGGTGATCGACGCAGGCGGGCGCATCGGGCGCAATTTCGCACCGGAGCGGCAGCAGGAAAACATCAACCTCTTCAGTGCGTTGAAGGATCATATTCGCGCGAAACTCGACCGTGCGCCGGTGTTGGTGGCCTCCTATTCCGCAGGCGCGCGCGAGCGGCTTGAGGGCCTCTTGGAAGATGAGGGGCTGATTGGCGCGGTCGGGGTCAGTAGCGCCAAGGGCATTGGCAAGCATGGGCTGCATTTGGCGGTTTGGCCGCTTGAGAGCGGGTTTGAGGCGCCGGGCCTGACGGTGATTTCCGAACAGGATGTGCTGGGCGAGCGGTTGATCCGCGCGCCGCGCCGGCGGCGGGCCGAGAATTTCCTGACCGAAGCACAGAGCCTGAGTGTTGGCGATCTGGTGGTGCATGTCGACCATGGCATCGGGCGGTATCTGGGGCTTGAGGTGGTCACCGCCGCCGGGGCGGCGCATGAATGCCTTGTGCTGGAATATGCCGAAAGCTCCAAGCTGTATCTGCCGGTCGAGAATATCGAGCTCTTGTCGAAATACGGCCATGAAGAGGGCCTGCTTGACCGTCTGGGCGGCGGCGCGTGGCAGGCCAAGAAGGCGCGGCTTAAAGAGCGTATCCGCGAGATGGCGGATCGTCTGATCCGGGTGGCGGCCGAACGGGCGCTGCGCAGCGCGCCGGTGATCGAGCCGGAACATCACGCCTGGGAGGCCTTTGCCGCGCGGTTCCCCTATCAAGAGACCGACGATCAGTTGCATGCGATCGAGGATGTGTTGAACGATCTGGGATCGGGCGCACCGATGGATCGGTTGATCTGTGGCGATGTGGGTTTTGGCAAGACCGAGGTGGCAATGCGCGCGGCCTTTGTCGCCGCGATGTCCGGGCTACAGGTGGCGGTGATTGCGCCCACCACATTGCTGGCGCGCCAGCATTATCAGGAATTTGCGTCACGGTTCCGCGGCTTTCCGGTCAATGTGCGGCCCTTGTCGCGGTTTGTGTCGGCGGGAGAGGCGGCCAAGACCCGCGATGCCATGGCGCGCGGCGAGGCGGATATTGTCGTGGGCACCCATGCCCTCTTGGCCAAGGGGATACGGTTCAAGAACCTTGGGCTCTTGATCATTGACGAGGAACAGCGCTTTGGCGTGGCGCATAAGGAGCGGTTGAAGCAGTTGCGTTCGGATGTGCATGTGCTGACGCTGACCGCGACGCCGATTCCACGCACGCTGCAACTGTCGCTGTCGGGGGTGCGCGACCTGTCGATCATCAGCACGCCGCCCGTCGACCGTTTGTCGATCCGCACCTATGTGAGTGAGTTTGACAGTGTGACCGTGCGCGAGGCGCTGTTGCGCGAGCATTATCGCGGCGGGCAGTCGTTCTATGTCGTGCCACGCATCAGTGATCTGCCCGAGATCGAGGATTTCCTGAAAACGCAGGTGCCCGAGGTGAGCTATGTCATCGCCCATGGGCAGATGGCGGCGGGGGAACTCGACGAGCGGATGAACGCGTTTTACGACGGCAAATACGATGTGCTGCTGGCGACGACGATTGTTGAATCTGGCCTCGATATTCCCACCGCCAATACGATGATCATCCACCGCGCCGATATGTTTGGCCTGAGCCAGCTCTATCAGATCCGGGGTCGGGTGGGGCGCTCCAAGACGCGCGCCTATGCCTATCTGACAACCAAGCCGCGCGTGCCCTTGACGCCCGGCGCGGAAAAGCGGCTGCGGGTTCTGGGCAGTCTCGACACATTGGGGGCCGGGTTTACGCTCGCCTCACAGGATCTCGATATTCGCGGGGCGGGCAATCTGCTGGGCGAGGAACAATCCGGGCAGATGCGCGATGTCGGCTATGAACTCTATCAATCCATGCTGGAAGAGGCGATTGCCAAGATCAAATCCGGCCAGATGGAGGGCCTGTCGGAGGCTGATGAGCAATGGGCACCGCAGATCAATCTGGGCGTGCCGGTGCTGATCCCCGAGGAGTATGTTCCTGATCTAGATGTGCGTCTGGGGCTCTATCGTCGCCTGAGCGGGTTGGAGACCAAGGTGGAGTTGGAAGGCTTTGCCGCTGAACTGATTGACCGGTTCGGCAAGTTGCCGCGCGAGGTCAACATGCTGATGCTGGTGGTGCGGATCAAGGCGATGTGCAAACGCGCTGGCATTGCCAAGCTTGATGGCGGGCCGAAAGGGGCCACGATCCAGTTTCACAACGACAAATTCGCCTCGCCGCAGGGCTTGGTTGAATTCATCAATGACGAGCGGGGTTTGGCCAAGGTGCGCGACAACAAGATCGTGGTGCGCCGCGACTGGAAAGGCGAGAGCGACCGGATCAAGGGGGCCTTTGGCATTGCGCGCGATTTGGCGGAGAAGGTCGTGGCCGAGGCCAAGCGCGCCAAGGGGTGAGGGCGGGGTGGGGGCGCTGCCCCCGTCCCGGATTTTATCCGGGACTCCCCCGAGGTATTTTTGGCCAGATGAAAGGCGCGGGCGATCAGTCCGCGATGGAGGCCCGGTAGATGTCGTCGATGGATTTCGCGATGGTGGCGTTGAATTCGGCGTCTGATTGCTGGGCCGAGAGACCTTCGGTCAGGGCGCGGCTGAAGCTCGCGATGACGCCGCGATTTTGGGCCAGACGCGCGTTGGCCTCTTCCCGGCTATAGCCGCCCGAGAGCGCCACGACGCGCAGCACGCGGGGGTGGTTGACGAGGCTTTCGTAAAGGTTTGCGGTTTCGGGCAGGGTGAGTTTGAGCATCACCTCTTGATCGGCGGGCAGCGCGTCAAGCTGCGCGAGGATGGCGGCGCGCAGGAGGGTTTCGGCCTCGGCCTTGTCGGCAATTGAGATGGTCACTTCGGGTTCGATGATCGGCACGAGGCCGTGGCCCAGAATTTGCTGTCCGACCTCGAATTGCTGGGCGACCGCCGCTGCAATGCCGGTGGGATTGGCCGCGTCGATCACCGAGCGCATTTTGGTGCCGAAAATCCCCGCCTTGACCGCGCGCTCCAAGAGCGGATCGAGATCGGGCATGGGTTTCATCAGCTTGACGCCATCGGTGTCACCGGCCAACCCCTTGTCGACCTTGAGAAAGGGGACGACGCCGCGCTCTTGCCAGAGGAAGGCGGGCGAGGGTTTGCCGCCGATGTCGCGGTCCATGGTCATTTCGAACAGGATCGCGCCCAGAACTTTGTCGCCGGTAAACTCTGGGGCCTGAGCGATGCGTGCGCGCATGGCGTGCACCAGATCGAACATTTCCGCCTCGGAGGTATAGGCGCCTTCCTCGATGCCGTAGAGGCGCAGGGCCTTGGGGGTGGAGCCGCCGGATTGGTCGAGAGCGGCGATAAAGCCCTGACCTGCGCGGAGTTTGTTGGCCTGTTCGGTCTTGGTCATATGGGACACCCCTGAAGGACTACACGGTTTCGCGCCCTCATAGGCGAGGGGCGCGGGCTGTGCAATCGTGGTGGCGCTAACAGGTGGTGGCCGGGTGGCACTCAGGCCTTGAGTGCTGCAACGCCAGGCAGATCCTTGCCTTCCATCCATTCCAGAAAGGCACCACCTGCGGTCGAGATATAGGTGAAATCCTCGGCGGCACCGGATTTATTGAGGGCGGCCACGGTATCGCCACCGCCTGCAACGGAGATGAGCTTGCCCGCCCGGCTGAGTTGGGCGGCATGGGAGGCGGCGGCGTTGGTGGCGGTATCGAAGGGGGCGATTTCAAAGGCACCCAGCGGGCCGTTCCAGATCAGCGTTTTGGCGGCATCGAGCGTGGCGATAATGCGCGCAACGGCCTGAGGGCCTGCGTCAAGGATCATGGCATCGGGCGGGCAGGCATGCGCGCCGACCACCTCATGCGGGGCACCGGCGGCAAAGTCGCGTGCGACGACCACATCGGCGGGCAGAACGATCTTGCAGCCTGCATCCCCTGCCTTGAGCATGATCTCGCGGGCGGTGGCGGTCATGTCATGTTCGCAGAGCGATTTGCCCACATCGAGGCCCATGGCGGCGAGAAAGGTATTGGCCATGCCGCCGCCGATGATGAGGCTGTCCACCTTTGCCACGAGATTGCCCAAGAGGTCGAGCTTGGTCGAGACCTTGGCCCCGCCGACGACGGCCACGACAGGGCGTTTGGGCGTGCCAAGAGCCGCCTCAAGCGCCTGCAATTCGGCCTGCATCAGGCGGCCTGCGCAAGACGGAAGATGCCGCGCCAAGCCTTCGGTTGAGGCATGGGCGCGGTGGGCGGCGGAAAAGGCATCGTTGCAGTAGATGTCGCCCAGTTGTGCCAGACGCGCGGCAAAGGCGGGATCATTCGCTTCTTCGCCGGGGTGAAAGCGGATGTTTTCGAGAAGCAGCACATCAGAGGCGAGCGCCTCGTCGGTCAGGTTCTCGGCGCCTTCCAGCGTTTCGATCAGCCGCACCTTGCGGCCCAAGGCGGCCTCGAGCGCGGGCACTGTCACGCGCAGCGACATGTCGAGCACGACCTTGCCCTTGGGCCGTCCGAAATGCGCGAGAAGGATCGGGCGTCCGCCCTTGGCCAGAATATCGGTGACGGTGGGCGCGATACGGTCGATGCGGGTCGCGTCTGTCACAAGGCCATTCTCGACCGGGACATTGATATCAACGCGCACCAGCACGCGCTTGCCGGTCAGATCGATGTCGTCAAGGGTTTTCCAGCTCATGCCTCAGGCCTCCCGAAATCTGGTCGCGCTTCTATTGGCGCGGGTCTTTGCCAGCGTCAACCTCTGTGCTTGGCAATCGTGTGGGAACCGCCTAGGTATCATGGCATATTTACCAAGGAGAGCCCCATGGCCGAGATCAAGGACCCCGAAAACACCATTCTGATGGAGCTGAAGGGTGGCACTGTCACCATCGAGCTTTTGCCCGCTATCGCACCGGGCCATTGCGAGCGGATGAAGGAACTGGCCCGTGCCGGGCATTATGACAACGTGGCCTTTCACCGCGTGATCGACGGGTTCATGGCGCAGACCGGCGACGTGGAACATGGCAATATGGAAAAAGACTATCAGCCGCGCCGGGCGGGCACCGGGGGCAGCACGCTGCCCGATCTCAAGGCCGAGTTTTCCAAGATCCCGCATGATCGCGGCACGCTGGGGGCGGCGCGCAGCCAGAACCCGAATTCGGCGAACAGCCAGTTCTTTATCAATTTCAGCGACAACCATTTCCTGAATGGTCAATACACGGTCTATGGCCGGGTGATCGCGGGCATGGAGCATGTCGATGCCATCACGCGCGGCGAGCCGCCGGCGAACCCGGACCGGATGATCAGCGTCAAGGTGGCCGCAGATGTATAAGATTGCTGTCGCACTTAGCCTGCTGGCGGGTCCGGCGCTGGCGACGGGGCTGGAAATCGAGATTGCGGGCGAGGCCAATGGCACTGTCAAGATCGACCTCTATGAGGATATCGCGCCGGGGCATGTGGAACAGATCACCGCGCTCGCCTCTGAGGGGGCCTATGATGGGGTCGTGTTTCACCGGGTGATCGAAGGATTCATGGCGCAGACTGGCGACGTGCAGTTTGGCAAGCTCGAGGGTGGTGATATGGGCCGCGCGGGGATGGGGGGCAGTGAGCGCCCCGACCTCAAGGCTGAATTCTCGAACGAGCGATTCTTGCGCGGGGTGGTGGGCATGGCGCGCAGCCAAGACCCCAACAGCGGCAATAGCCAGTTCTTCATCATGTTTGATGCGGGTGAGTTCCTGAACGGGCAATATACCGTGGTTGGTCAAGTCACTGAGGGCCTTGAGATTGTGGATGCGATCAAGCGCGGCACCGGGCCCAATGGGGCCGTGGTCGGGCAACCGGATGTGATGACACGCGTCACAGTGACCGACTAGGCATGACGGCTGCCCCCACCTTCACTTCGGAGTCTCTTGCCAAGGGGGTCTGGGGTATTGTGGGGGCCGCAGTGCCGTGGCGCGGCGGCGTTTCGATGCCGCTGCGAACAGTTGTGATTGAATTGCCCTCGGGCGACTTATGGGTCCATGCGCCGGTGCCGCTGTCGGATGATTTGCGGGCTTGGCTGACAGAGCGGGGCCGTGTGGCGCATATCGTTGTGCCACAGGCGCCCGTTTTGGCGCATCTGCCCGCGTGGCAGGCGGCCTATCCGTCAGCGCGGATCTGGCGCGGGGCCGAGGTGGCAACCGCCACTTGGGCGCGTGAGATCAAGCCGCTTGTGCTGGAAGGCGCGCAAACCGAGGTGGCGTTTTTACATCAGGCCAGCCGCTCTGCGATCCTGTCACGGCTGATCATGGCGGTAGAGACCGCGCCGTTGCCGGTGTGGATGCGCCCGCTGATCTGGCTTGCCGGGATTGACGACAGTGATGGCAAACCGCCTATGGGGCTTGCGCAGCGTTTGGGCGGGCGCAAGGCGGTCGGGGATCTGGTGGAGCAGATGCTGGATTGGGGGCCAGAGCGGCTGATCCTGACACATGGGCGATGCTACACGCGGGATGCCAGCGGAGAAATCAAGCGCGCGTTTCGCCGGTTGATGCGCGACCGGTTGTGGGACCGCGCGCTGAGCGAGGCACGGCGGGGCTGAGACCCGGTTTCAGGCGCGTGGGGTGGGCTGGTTTGACACCTGCGATATGCGCATCTTGGGCTGTGACCGATGCCATGACAGGTGGCGCTTGCCCCGCTTTCTTGGTTTGCTGACAACCCTCCTGCTGATCGCCTCTCTGGCCCATGCCGATCCTTGGTCGTGGCGGTGCGGCAGGCAAAAGGCGACGCTGTGCTTGACTTCTGCGTGCTGCACCGCCATATGCACCTCAACCGACATTTCCTGCCGCGTGAGCAGCACTGCCTGAAACAGGCGTATCTTATGAAATGTCGCGGATGATCCCAAAATCACGCGTGGGGCCAAACACCTGTCAGAGTGCAGGGGGCATGCGGCCCCTTGGCTGCGGGCGGGTGCAACCACGACGACCGGGCGGTGTGTATCACTGCCTGTGACGGGCTGCGGGATGTCCTCGCGCCCCTGAAAGGATACGACTTGAACCTATTTGACGAAATGGGCCTGCCTGCTGCATTGGTGCGCAAGCTGGCCAACGAAGGCATCACCGAACCGACCCCGATCCAGACCCATGCGATCCCGCATGCGCTGAACGGGTTTGATGTTCTGGGCCTTGCGCAGACCGGCACCGGCAAGACCATGGCCTTTGGCCTGCCTCTGATTACGGCGTTGATGCAGGCACCGGGCAAGCCCGCGCCCAAGACCATCCGCAGCCTGATCCTTGCACCGACGCGGGAATTGGCCAGCCAGATCCGTGACGCGTTGTTGCCACTGGTTAAGGACAGCCCGATCAAGATCAATCTTGTGGTGGGGGGTGCCTCTATCAATCCGCAGATCAAGCGGTTGGAGCAGGGCACTGATATTCTGGTGGCGACGCCGGGGCGGTTGCTTGACCTTATTGACCGGCGCGCGGTGCGTCTGGATGCGGCGCATTTCCTTGTGCTCGATGAGGCCGATCAGATGCTTGATCTGGGCTTTATCCATGCGCTGCGCCGGATTGCGGGGCTTTTGGCGGCGGAGCGTCAGACGATGCTGTTTTCGGCCACCATGCCCAAGCAGATGGAGGAGTTGGCCGGTAGCTATCTCAAGCATCCCAAGCGCGTGCAGGTCAGCCCGCCGGGCAAGGCCGCTGACAAGGTCACGCAAGAGGTGCATTTTGTTGCCAAGGCCGCCAAGCCCGATCTGCTGATCGAGCTTTTGGCCAAGCACAAAAGCGAATTGGCGTTGGTCTTTGGTCGTACCAAGCACGGCTCGGACAAGTTGGCCAAGCGGTTGGAGCAGGCCGGTTACAGCGTGGCGGCAATCCATGGTAACAAGAGCCAAGGCCAGCGCGAGCGCGCGCTCAAGTCGTTCCGTGACGGGCATGTCAAAATCCTTGTGGCGACCGATGTGGCGGCGCGAGGTCTGGATATTCCGGATGTCAAACACGTCTATAATTACGAATTGCCGAATGTGCCTGACAACTATGTTCACCGGATCGGACGGACCGCGCGGGCCGGCCGGGACGGGGCGGCGATTGCATTCTGCGCGCCCGACGAGATGGGCGAGTTGAAGGATATTCAAAAGGTTCTGGGCACGACGATTCCCGTTGCCTCGGGCCGTCCGTGGGAAGTGCTGCCTGATCCGAAGTCGCCCAAGCCCGCCACGGGGCGGGGTGGTCCGCGGCGTCGCACAGGCGGCGGTGGCGGATTTTCCGGCGGTGGCCAGCAGGGCAAGCCGGGCGCGGGCGGTGGTCGTCGGCGCAAGCCCGGTGGCGGCGGTGGCGGCGCGCGGTCGAACGCAGCCTGATCAAGACAAGAACGCCGGGGCATGCCCCGGCGTTTTTCATGTGCCGCAGAAGGTATTTTCCACCACCTCTGACGGGGTAGGCGGGCGTTTGAGATCGGCGGCATCAGGCTGATCTATGTAGGGGCGCGCCAAAACGTCGAGCAGCCGTTCGAAGGGGGCGTAATCGCCGGCAACGGCGGCCTCGATCATTTGTTCGACCCGGTGGTTGCGGGGGATGAAGGCCGGGTTGGCGGCGCGCATTACCGCCTCTGGATCGGCCTCTTGCGCGATACGGGCGCGCCAGAGCGGCTCCCATGTGTCAAAGGTGGCGCGGTCGAGAAACTGATCGCGTGCGGTGCCGTCGATGAGGCCCCGGAAGGTATTGGTGAAATCCGCCCGCCCCTCGGCCATGCGCGCCAGCAGGTCAGCGATGAGCGGGGCATCTTGTGCTGTCGCCTCGGCAAGGCCGATCTTGCGACCAAAGGCGCGGCGCCATTCGACCTCGATCTGGTCGGGCATGGCATGCACGAGGGCGGTGAAATCCTCGATCGCCTCGTCCTGATCGGGCATGAGCGGCACCAGAGCGGTGGCCAGTTGCGCCATGTTCCAGACGATCACATGCGCCTGATTGTCATAGGCATAGCGCCCGCGCGCATCAATCGAGCTGAACACGGTCTGCGGATGATAGGTATCCATAAAGGCGCAGGGGCCATAGTCGATCGTCTCGCCGGAAATTGCCGTGTTGTCGGTGTTCATCACCCCGTGGATAAACCCGATCGAGAGCCAGCCCGCCACAAGGCGCGCCTGCGCGCGGATCACCTCGGCCAAGAGATGCGCGGGGCTTTCGACATGGGGGTAATGGCGGGCCACCGTGTAGTCATAGAGCGTGCGCAGCCCGTCAAGATCGCGCCGGGCGGCGAAAAACTGGAATGTGCCAACGCGCAGATGGCTGGAGGCCACGCGCGTGAGCACGGCGCCGGGTAGGCCGCCCGCCTCGCGGTAGACTTGTTCGCCGGTTTCAACGGCGGCGAGGGCGCGGGTGGTGGGCAGGCCAAGGGCGTGCATCGCCTCGGACACCACATATTCGCGCAGCACCGGGCCAAGCCACGCGCGCCCGTCCCCCATCCGGCTATAGGGGGTGGGGCCAGAGCCTTTGAGCTGAATGTCGCGGCGCTGACCGTTGCGGTCGATCACCTCACCCAAGAGCAGCGCGCGCCCGTCGCCCAGTTGCGGCGAGAAGCCGCCAAACTGATGCCCGGCATAGACCTGCGCCAAAGGGGTGGCACCCTCGGGCACCTGATTGCCGGAAAACACGTCGGCAAGTTCGGGGTCTGGGACCTCTGCGATGCCCAGTTCGGCGGCCAAATCCCGGTTGAACCGGATGAGGCGGGGGGCGCGCACATGCAGGGCTGTCTGACGCGTGTAAAACCGCGCAGGAAGATCAGCATAGCTGTTTTGAAACGGGATCACGAGAGTCATGAGGTTTACCTAGGGTCAAGCAGGCGAAAGTCTAGAGCGCACAGGTCATGAGGCTGTAGGCGTCGCGTGGTTCGAAACGCAGCTTGCGATAAAGCGCGCGCGCCTTGTCATTGTCGCGCCGCACTTCAAGGTGCAGCGCCTTTAATCCGGCACCGGCCAGGGCCTTGGGCAGGCTGATCATCACTTCCGAGCCGATGCCGCGCCCGCGCACGCTGGGCCGGATGTAGAATTCATCAACATATCCATCGAGCCCGCCGAATTCGACCGACCAGCCAAAGCTGATGACGATATAGCCGATTGGCGCACGCCCCGGTCCGATGAGGTAGGTCACGCCATGCGGGCTGCCTTCGAGCATGGGCAAAAGTGCGGAGCGGCGGCTGGCCTCGGACTGGGCAATGCCGGTCTCTTGGTGAAAGGCGGCGACCAGAGACAAGAGCCGGTCCAGATCATCGGGCCGGGCGAGGGTGAGGGCGGTCATAGGCGCGCGAGCCTTTCAGTGAGCAGGTCAAAGAAGGCCTGCGCGTTGATATCGTGAACAAAGGTGGCATTGGCGGGGCGACCGGTGACAGCCCACCAATCCACCACGGTCATGCCCATGGTCAATTCCGAGTGCGTCTCGATTTCCACATTGACGTGGCGGGCGGTAAAAAGATCGGGGCGCAAGAGCCAGCCAATCGTGCAGGGATCATGCAGCGGTGCGCCATCCGCGCCGTGGCGTTCGGGGCGGTAGCGTTCGTAAAACCCGGTCAGTGCGCCGACAGCCTCGCCCACCGGGGTTCCGAGGGCGCGAAAGGCGGCGTTGCGGGCGGGGGTGACCAATGCCTGATGCGTGACATCGAGCGGCAGCAGGGTCAGTGGCACGCCAGAGGCGAGCACGCAGGCGGCAGCCTCGGGGTCGACATGGATGTTGAATTCTGCCGCCGGGGTCACATTGCCATGCGCGGCATGGGCCCCGCCCATAAGCACAATCTCTTGTACGCGCGCGACGATGTCGGGCGCGCGCTGAAAGGCGGTGGCGATATTGGTCAGCGGGCCGATAGGCACCAGCGTGACTGTTCCGGCGGGGCGCGCGCGCAGGGTGTCGATAAGGAAATCGACGGCGTGCTGGTCCTGAAGCGGCATGGTCGGTTCGGGCAGGTCGGGGCCATCCAGGCCAGAGCGGCCATGCACATGCTCTGCGGTCACGAGAGCGCGGCCAAGGGGCCGGTCGCATCCGGCAAAGACCGCAAGATCGGGGCGGCCCGCCAGTTCGCAGATTTTGCGCGCGTTGCACGTGGTCAGATCCAGCGGCACGTTGCCTGCCACGCAGGTCAGGCCAAGCAGGTCGAACGCCTCGGGACAGGCCAAGGCAAAGAGGATCGCCACCGCGTCATCCTGACCGGGATCGGTGTCGATGATGATCTGTCGTGCCGTCATACCTGTCCTCGCGGTGCCCGGCGCACCATGGGGCGGATGTGGCGAAATGTCCACCAGTGGTGTCGTGCGAACGCTTAAGGTTGCCGATCCGAATCAAGGGCTGCGTGATCCGGATGCCGCGGCGCAGCATCTGCACGGGGCTAAGGATGTGTTGCCGCCCAATGGGTGTTGGGCACAAAAATCGCCCATGCTCAGCAAAAAACCGCATAGATTTCCGTCTCTTGCCCCGGCTTTCTGTTTGGGTTTCGCGGCATTCTGGCTATAGTCCCCTGCAACTGCCACAAAGTTACAAACAATAAGGCCGGGGGAGAGACCACCGATGATCCGATCGGAACTGATTCAAAAAATCGCTGACGAGAACCCGCATCTTTATCAGCGCGACGTCGAGCGTATCGTCAACACCATCTTCAACGAGATCACCGATGCGCTGGCCGAGGGCAACCGCGTCGAGTTGCGCGGCTTTGGTGCGTTCTCGGTGAAAAAGCGGGATGCGCGCACGGGTCGCAATCCACGCACCGGTGAAAGCGTGCATGTTGAAGAGAAAAACGTGCCCTTCTTCAAGACCGGCAAGCTCTTGCGTGACCGGCTCAACGGAAAGTAATCCATGCGCTATATCCGCTATGCTTCGATTGCCATTTTCGCCCTTGCGCTGGTGCTCATTGCGCTGGCCAATCGCGGGGTCGTGACCCTGCGGGTGTTGCCCGATGAATTGGCGGGGTTTGCCGCGCTCAATCCGACCTATGATCTGCCGCTTTTCATCGTGATCTTTGGCGGCATTCTGATGGGTATGATTGTCGGGTTCATCTGGGAATGGATTCGTGAGGCGGGCGAACGGGCGGCGGCGGCACGGCAGGCGCGCGAACTGGCAAGCCTGCGGGCCGAGATCAAGCGGCTTAAGGGCGAGCGGCATCAGGGCAAGGATGAGGTTCTGGCGCTGTTGGATCAGGCGAGTTAACCTGAGCGCATGGCGAGAGATATTCGTGTCAAGATTTGCGGTCTGACCGCCGCTGCTGACGTGTCGGCGGCGGTCGAGGCGGGTGCGGCCTATGTCGGGTTCGTATTCTTCGAGAAATCACCGCGGAATGTGGGGCTGATGCAGGCGCGGGCGCTTGCCTTGGGCGTGCCGCCGGGAGTGGCCAAGGTGGCGCTGACGGTCGATGCCGATGACGCCACGCTTGATGCGCTGACGGATCAGGTGCCGCTCGATTTCCTGCAATTGCATGGGGAAGAGAGCCCCGCGCGGGTATCCCAGATCAAAGCACGCTATGGCCTGCCGGTGATCAAGGCGATTGGGATCGCCGAAGCTGCGGATCTGGCGCAGATTGACGCGTATAGCGGTGTGGCCGATCAGCTTTTGATCGACGCCAAGCCCCCACCGGGGGCGACAAGACCGGGCGGCAATGCGCTGGCCTTTGACTGGGGTTTGATCGCGGAGCGCGACTGGGCGTTGCCATGGCTTTTGGCGGGGGGGCTGAACCCGGACAATGTGGCCCTGGCGGTGGCGCGCACGGGTGCGCGGCAACTTGATGTCTCAAGCGGGGTCGAGGCCGCGCCGGGGATCAAGGACGCAGGCCTGATCCGCGCGTTTATCCGCAATGCCCAAGGTGCTTGAATTCCGCGAGGCGCGTCGTGATGAGGTTGCGCAGGTGGTTGCGCTTTTGCGCGACGATGTGCTGGGGCAGGGGCGGGAACTGGGGGATATGGCCGAGTATCTGACCGCCTTTGACGCCATGCAGGTCGAGGGCAACAATCACCTCATTGTGGGCGTTGACGCGCAGGGCGCGGTGCTGGCCACCTATCAAATCACGATGATCAGCGGGCTATCGCTTTTGGCGGTGCGGCGGGCGCAGGTGGAAAGCGTGCGGATTGCAAGGCATCTTCGGGGGCAGGGATTGGGGCATCTCATGTTTGCGGATGTCGAGGCGCGCGCGCGTGCCGCCGGATGCCGGTTGATCCAACTGACCATGAATGCGACCCGCACCGAGAGCCGCCGGTTTTACGAGAGCCTTGGTTACAGGGCGTCGCATGTCGGCTTTAAGCGGGCCTTGGATTAGGCGTTCCGGTTGACAGGCCCGAACCCGCGACAGATGCTTTGATAAAGAGCGACAAGAGGCTGCGATGACCCGTGATCCCGAGGATCTGAGCGATGTGTATGGGGCGAAGACGCCCGAGCAATCCCGCGCGATCTATAACGATTGGGCGCTGAGTTATGACGCCGATAATCTGGCGCGGGGGTTTCGGCTTCCGTCGCTGGGGGCGGCGATGTTTGCGCGGTTCATGGGGACGGCTGAGGGGCCTGTTTTGGATGCCGCCTGTGGCACCGGGCTGGTGGGCGAGAGCCTGCGGATTCTGGGCTATGGCCCGATCACCGGCTGTGATCTTTCGCCCGGTATGTTGGCGGCGGCGCAGGCAACAGGGCACTACGCCGATCTGGTCGAGGCGGAGATGGGGAGTGGTCTGCCCTTTGCCGATGACAGGTTTGCAGGCTTTATCTGTGTCGGGGCGTTTGGCCCCGGTCATGCCCCGGCGGAGAGCCTTATTCATCTGGCCCGCGTGACGCGCCCCGGCGGTATTGGGGTGTTCAACCTGCTGGAAGCCACATGGAAGGCGCAGGGGTTTCAATCGGTGCTGGAATCGCTGGTGGACAGTGGCCAGATCCATATCGCGCAGCGGTCAGAGCCGTTCTTGCCCTTTCTTTTGGCCGAGCCGGACCTTTGGTCGCGGCTCTATGTGATCCGCCGCCTTTGAAATTCTGCTTTTCGCTGGAAAATCCCCCGCGCGTCCCATATTCAACCCCAGACTTCCCCGAATGACAAAGGCCCGAGACAATGAACGATCTCTTCAACAGCTTTATGACTGGTCCCGACGAAAAGGGCCGGTTTGGCGATTTCGGCGGGCGGTTTGTGTCGGAAACCCTGATGCCGCTCATTCTGGAACTGGAAGAGCAGTATGAGCACGCCAAGACCGATCCATCGTTCTGGGACGAGATGCACGATCTGTGGACGCATTACGTGGGCCGCCCGTCGCCGCTCTATTATGCGGACCGTCTGACGCAGCATTTTGGCGGGGCCAAGATTTATCTCAAGCGGGATGAGTTGAACCACACGGGCGCGCATAAGATCAACAATGTGCTGGGGCAGATCATCCTTGCCCGCCGCATGGGCAAAAAGCGGATCATCGCGGAAACGGGGGCCGGTCAGCATGGGGTTGCCACGGCGACCGTCTGCGCCAAGTTCGGGCTGCAATGCGTGGTCTATATGGGCGCGCATGATGTCGAGCGTCAGGCGCCCAATGTGTTCCGGATGCGTTTGCTTGGCGCGGAGGTGGTGCCGGTCACGTCTGGTCGCGGCACGCTCAAGGACGCGATGAACGACGCGCTGCGCGATTGGGTCACGAATGTGCGTGACACGTTCTATTGCATCGGCACCGTGGCTGGGCCGCATCCCTATCCGGCGATGGTGCGCGATTTCCAATCGATCATCGGCAAGGAAACCAAAGAACAGATGCAGGCCGCCGAAGGGCGTCTGCCGGATACGCTGGTGGCGGCGATTGGCGGCGGGTCAAATGCGATGGGGCTGTTTTACCCGTTCCTTGACGATCCAACGGTAAATATCATCGGGGTCGAGGCCGGGGGCCATGGCGTTGATGACCGGATGGAGCATTGCGCGTCGCTGACGGGCGGGCGGCCCGGCGTGTTGCATGGCAACCGCACCTATCTTTTGCAGGATGCCGATGGGCAGATCCTTGAGGGGCATTCCATCTCGGCCGGTCTTGATTATCCGGGGATTGGACCCGAGCATAGCTGGCTGCATGAAACGGGGCGCGCCAAATATGTCTCGATCACGGATGTCGAGGCGCTGGAGGCGTTCCAGCTTTGCTGTGCGCAGGAGGGGATTATTCCCGCGCTGGAACCAAGCCATGCCTTGGCCCATGTGATGAAAATCGCGCCGACCCTGCCCAAGGATCATCTGTTGGTGATGAATATGTGCGGGCGCGGCGACAAGGATATCTTTACCGTCGCCAAGCATCTGGGATTTGACATGAAGATCTGAGGCGTTGCGCGTCAGACCTTGAACACCTCATCCACCGGCACCTGAAGAGCGGTGGCGAGGGCGTTGGTTTGCGATGCCATGCCGATGACGGAGAGCAACTCGCCGTGTTGTTCGGGGGTCATGCCCTTGGTGCGGGCCGCTGCGGTGTGGGAATGGGCGCAGTATTCGCAGCCATTGGCGACAGACACGGCGATATAGATCAGCTCCTTGGTCAGGGGATCAAGGGTGCCGGGGCCCATCACGGATTTGAGCCGCTGCCATGTGGCGCTGAGGAGCGCCGGGTCATGCGCCAGCGCGCGCCAGAAATTGTTGATGAAATCGCTGCCGCGCGTGGCGCGGATGTCGTCGAAGACGGCGCGCACCTCTGGTGTGGCTTCGGCATCGCTGATGAGGGTCACTGTGGCCATGTCTTACCTCTCGGGGGCGGCATGTTGTTGCAGAACCTCGAGCGGAACGATTTCGAGGGCGCGCACATGGGTGGCATCAAGCCGCACCAAGGGCGCGCACCCCTCGTCATGGGCCTGAAGAAAGCGCGCGGCGCAGAGACACCAGTGATCGCCCGGTTTCAGGCCGGGAAACTGAAATTCGGGGTGTGGCGTGCTCAGATCATTGCCGACATATTTGGAAAAGGCCAGAAACTCGGCGGTCATCTGGGCGCAGACCGTGTGGCTGCCGTGATCCTCGGCGCAAGTGTTGCAATGACCATCCCGGAAAAAGCCGGTGAGCGGCTTGGTTGAACAGGGTTCCAGCGCCTCGCCCAGAACATTGCGGGCCTCATCCATGATCGACATTGCTTTGGTCCTTTCGCTGTTGGTCTGAGATTGGCGGGTTTTGCGCGTGTTTACAAGCGGTTGTCAGAGTGCGTTCACTGGCGTTCTTCGGCCTTGGCCTGATCCCAGAGCGTGTCCATTTCGGCCAGATCCGACTCGACCGGGCGTTTGCCGCGTTCGGCCAAGAGTGCCTCGATCCGCTCGAATCGCCGGGTGAATTTGGCATTGGCGCGGCGCAGGGCGGTTTCGGGGCAAACCTTCATGTGCCGGGCGAGATTGGCCATGACAAACAGAAGATCGCCGAATTCCTCTTCGACCGCGTCTTGGGTCAGTTCGGTTGCGGCTTCGTGCAACTCTTCAACTTCTTCGCGTATCTTGTTGAGAACATGAGAGGAGTCGGGCCAATCAAAGCCCACCCGCGCGGCGCGTTTTTGCAGTTTGACCGCGCGCAGGAGCGCAGGCAGGCCAAGGGCCACACCGTCAAGCGTGCCGGTCTTGGCCTCGGCGGCGCGTTCGGCGGCCTTGACCACCTCCCAATCGCGGGTCTGTTGCTCGGCGGTCTTGTCGCGGCTTTCGGTGCCGAACACATGCGGATGACGTGCGACCATCTTGTCAGAGATGGCGTTGGCCACGTCCTGCACATCAAACAGGCCTTGGTCCTGGGCAATTTGGGAATGAAACACGACCTGCAAGAGCAAGTCGCCCAATTCGCCGCGCAGCTCTTGCCAGTTCTGCTGCTCGATGGCGTCGGCCACCTCATAGGCCTCTTCAATCGTGTAGGGGGCGATGCTGGCGAAATCCTGTTCGATGTCCCAAGGACAGCCGGTATCGGGATCGCGCAGCCGCGCCATGATGGCGATGAGGCGGGGCAAGCCCCCGTCGGGATCGTGGATGAGCATATCGTCAGGCATTGCGGCGGCCTCGTCTTTGGGGTTGAGTGGACCCTGACGCGAGAAAGAAGGGATGTCCAGAGATGGCCGTGATCAATCGAATTGCCGGGTTTTCCGAGGAAATGACGGCGTGGCGGCGGCATTTGCATGCGCATCCCGAGTTGGGCTTTGATTGCCATGAAACAGCGGGTTTTGTGGTCGAGCGGTTGCGCGAGTTCGGCATTACCCAGATCGAAACCGGGGTGGCGACCAGTGGTGTGGTCGCGGTGATCGACGGGCGGGGTGATGGCCCCACGATCGGGTTGCGGGCTGATATGGACGCGCTGCCGATGACCGAGATTACCGGGCTTGAATATGCCAGCCAGACCCCCGGCAAAATGCATGCCTGCGGCCATGATGGGCATACGACGATGTTGCTGGGGGCCGCCAAATATCTGGCGGAGACGCGGAATTTTGCAGGGCGTGTGGTGCTGCTGTTTCAACCGGCAGAAGAGGGGCCGGGCGGCGGGCGCATCATGGTCGAAGAGGGCGCATTGAGCCGCTACGGGGTGGAGCAGGTCTATGCGCTGCATACGCTGCCCGGCGCGCCGGCTGGCACGTTCGAGACCACGCCGGGGCCGATCATGGCGGCGGTGGATACGCTGCATATCGACGTGATCGGTCGGGGTGGGCATGGGGCGATGCCGCATGAATGCCTGGACCCGGTGGTGGCGGCGGTGGCCATCGTGCAGGCGATTCAGACCATTGTCAGCCGCAACCGCAACCCGCTGGATGATCTGGTAATCTCGGTGACGCAGATTCATACCGGCACGGTTGATAACGTGATCCCCGAGACCGCCTATATCAACGCCACGATCCGAACCTTCACGCCCGAGGTGCAGGAAATGGTGCATCGACGCCTGCGCGAAGTGGCGTTGGGGACGGCGGCGGCGCATGGGGTGCGGGCCGAGGTGCGGATCGAGCTGGGATACCCCGCGACCTATAATGATGCCGACAAGACCGCCTTTGCCGCAGAGGTGGCGCGCGAGGTGGTGGGCGCGGATGCTGTCATCGCGGACCGCCCACGCGAGATGGGGGCTGAGGATTTTTCCTATATGCTGCAAGAGCGCCCCGGGTCGTATCTGTTTCTTGGGCAGGGCGAGGGGCCGGGCTTGCATCATCCGGGGTTCAATTTCAATGATGCGGTGGCGCCGGTTGGGGCCTCGTTTTTCGCGCGGCTGGTCGAGCGCGCGCAACCTGTGAGCTGAGGGAAAGCCATGGCACTGGAAGATGCGAAGAAGCAGGTGGATCAGGCGTTCACCCGCGCGGAGTTGCGGGGGGCAAGTTATGAGAACACCTTTGGTGGGGCGCTGTCCTTTGCGCGGAGGCGCTATAGCAAGGACTTGAGCGGCGTGGATGTGGCGATCACCGGGGTGCCGTTTGATCAATCCGTGACCAACCGGACCGGCACCCGCATGGGGCCGCGTGCGGTGCGTGAGGCGAGCGCATTGCAGGTCTATGATCCGCCCTATGGCTGGGATGGCTATGATCCGCTGTCCCATCTCAGCATTGTGGATTACGGGGATTTAGCCTTTGATTACGCGCATGTATCGGCCTTTCCTAAGGCATTACATGAGCATGCCAAGGGTATCTTGGAGGCTGGGGCCGCCTGTTTTGCCATCGGGGGCGATCACTATATCACACTGCCGCTGTTGCAGGCGCATGCGGAAAAATATGGGCCGTTGGCGGTGGTGCATTTCGATGCCCATTCCGACACATGGGCGGATGACGATCTGACCCGCATTGACCATGGCACGATGATGTACAAGGCTGTGAAACAGGGGTTTGTGGATGTGGCGCGCTCGGTGCAGGTGGGCATTCGCACCACCAACCCCGACACAATGGGCTTTACCACGCTTGATGCGCGGCAGGTGCATCTTGAGGGGCCGGTGGAAATCGCGCGCAAGATCAAGGAGATCGTGGGCGATGCGCAGGTTTACATGACCTTTGACATCGACGCGCTTGACCCGGCCTATGCACCCGGCACCGGCACGCCGGTCTGGGGGGGGCTGACCTCGGGGCAGGCGGCGATAATTTTGCGCGATCTGGCGGGGATCAATCTGGTGGGCGGCGATATGGTCGAGGTTTCGCCACCCTATGACACAACGGGGGCCACCGCGATTGCGGGGGCGCATGTGTTGATGGAAATGCTGTGCCTCTGGGGCTGGACCCGGCGAGATTGACGAAACAGGCGGCCGGTCGGTCCGGCCGCCTTGGTCGCTCAGGCGTTGGCTTCGCGAATTTTCTCGGCGGCGTCCTTGTCATAGGACACGCCGGATTTCTCGAAAAGGTCGTCGAGTTCGCCCGAGAGCGTCATCTCGGTGATGATGTCGCAGCCGCCCACGAATTCGCCTTTGACGTAAAGCTGCGGGATGGTGGGCCAGTCGGAATAGTCCTTGATCCCTTGGCGGATGTCCGCATCGTCGAGTACGTTCACATCCTTGAAATCAACGCCCATGTAATTCAGCACGCCCGCCACGCGGGAGGAGAAGCCGCATTGCGGCATGTCCTTGGTGCCCTTCATGTAGAGCACGACATCGGCGGATTTCACGGTCTCTTCAATGCGGGTTTTGGCGTCAGTCATGATATGTCCTATCGGTCTCTTAGGTGGCCTTGGCCGGTGGAGTCGGTCTCTTCAGGGTCATAGCTGGTTTCGGTGTCGCCCAAAAGGGTGACATGGGTGCTGTCGGTTTCTTCGCAATACCCCAAGCCATAAGCTGCGCGCCCATCGCGACGATAGCGCAGAATTTCGTGCCACATCGTATAGGCAAAGATGCCAGCGAAGGGCAAAAGCAGCAGAGCGACAAGCAGGCGAGGTTCCATTGCGTCAGGCAGGGGCCTTGGTGGTGAGCGCCAGCGCATGCACGGCACCGTTGGGCCCATCCATTTTGCCCTTAAGGGCGGCGTAAACGGCGCGTTGTTGTTGCACGCGATTCATGCCGCGAAAGCTCTCGTCGATGACTTCGGCGGCAAAATGCACGCCGTCATCGCCTTCGACGGTGATCTTGGCATTGGGGAGCGCCTGACGGATCAGGGCTTCTAGATCAGAGGCGAGCATGGCCATCGGGGGTCTCCTTGTCAGGTCTTGCCCAAGATGTAGAGCGCCGCCGGGGCGAGTGCAAGGGAGGGTGCAGCGCAGCGCCCGGCTTGCGCGTGATCTGTGGTTCTTCTTGAGCGGGGCGTCAGTTAATGCGCGCCAAAGTTTTGGGCCATGATGGGATCAGCCCCATCATGGCCATCGCGCCGCCCTTGGCCCCTTAGCCGAAGGTCGCCCCGAAGGTGCCCCGGAAGATATCCGATAGCTCGCTCAGCGCCGCTTCGGATTTGCCCAAGCGCACGGTGTCACCAGTAAAGCGGCCCACGGCGGTGAGGGGCACGCCCGCACGGCCTGCGGCGATCATCAGCGCCTCGGCCTGATCGAAGTTGCAGGCAATGAGATAGCGCGCCTGATCCTCGGCAAAGAGGGAGGCTGTGTCATCGCTGTCGAGGTGGACGCCGACACCCGCCGCTTCGGCCAATTCGAAGGCGGCCAAGGCCAGACCGCCATCGCTGAGGTCGGTGCAGGCCTTGATCAGCGCGTGGTTGGCGCGGATGAAATCGCCATGCCGCTTTTCGGCGGCAAGGTCCACGGGCGGTGCATCGCCTTCGACCCGGTGAAACACCTCGGCCAGCAGCGCGGATTGCCCCAGATGCCCGTGGGTTTCGCCCAAGAGAAGGGCCACATGCCCGTCATGCACCTGTCCGGTGATTGCCGTTTCCGGATCGCGGATGATGCCCACTGCGCCGATGGTGGGGGTGGGCAGGATCGCGGTGCCGTCGGTCTCGTTGTAGAGCGAGACATTGCCCGACACGATGGGCATGTCGAGGGCGGCCACCGCCTCGCCGATGCCTTTGATGGCGCCGACGAACTGGCCCATGATCTCGGGCTTTTCGGGGTTGCCGAAATTGAGGTTGTCGGTGGTGGCAAGCGGGACCGCGCCCAAGGCGGAGAGGTTGCGATAGGCCTCGGCCACTGCCTGTTTGCCGCCCTCAACCGGGTTGGCCTTGACGTAGCGTGGGGTTACGTCGGAGGTGAAGGCCAAAAGCTTGTCGGTGCCATGCACACGGATGAGACCTGCGCCCTGACCGGGGGTGCGGGCGGTGTCGGCCATGACCATGGTGTCATATTGCTCGTAAACCCACTGCCGGGCGCAGTAGTTGATCGAGCCGATCAGCGCCTTGAGGCCATCAATCGGATCGACGCCAGGCACGGTCGCGGGGTCAAGCGGCGCGGCGGGTGTTGTTTCCACCCATGGCCGGTCATATTCGGGGGCTGAGCCAGAGAGAGTGGCCAAGGGCAGGTCGGCCTTGATCTCATTGCCGTGCAGGATCAGGAACCGGTCTTCGGCGATGGTTTCGCCGACGATAGCAAAGTCGAGATCCCATTTCTCGAACACGGCGCGGGCCTCGGCCTCAAGCTCGGGGCGCAGGACCATGAGCATGCGTTCCTGAGATTCGGACAGCATCATCTCATAGGCGGTCATGTTCGCCTCGCGCTGTGGCACGGCGTCGAGGTGCAGTTTGACGCCAAGCCCACCCTTGTCGCCCATTTCCACCGCAGAGCAGGTGAGGCCCGCGGCGCCCATATCCTGGATCGAGATGACCGCGCCGGTGGCCATCAGTTCGAGACAGGCCTCCATCAGGCGTTTTTCGGTGAACGGGTCGCCCACCTGAACGGTGGGGCGTTTTTCCTCGATGCTGTCGTCGAATTCCGCAGAGGCCATCGTCGCGCCACCGACACCGTCGCGGCCCGTCTTGGCCCCGAGATAGACCACGGGCATACCGACGCCCGAAGCGGCTGAGTAGAAAATCTTGTCTGCGTCCGCCAGACCTGCGGCAAAGGCATTCACAAGGCAGTTGCCGTTATAGGCCGGATCAAACCGCACTTCGCCCCCCGCGCAGGGCACGCCAAAGCAATTGCCATAGCCGCCCACGCCGGCAACCACGCCATGCACAAGCTGGCGGGTCTTGGGGTGTGATGGCATGCCAAAGCTGAGGGAATTCATCGAAGCGATGGGGCGCGCGCCCATGGTGAAGACATCGCGCAGGATACCGCCCACACCGGTCGCCGCACCCTGATAGGGTTCTATATAGGAGGGGTGATTGTGGCTTTCCATTTTGAACACAACCGCCTGACCGTCGCCGATATCGACCACGCCTGCGTTCTCACCCGGGCCACAGATCACCTGCGGGCCGGTGGTGGGCAGGGTGCGCAGCCATTTCTTGGAGGATTTGTAGGAACAATGCTCGTTCCACATGGCCGAAAAGATGCCCAATTCGGTAAAGGTCGGCTCTCGCCCGATGATCTCGAGGATACGGTCGTATTCCTCGGGCTTGAGGCCATGGGCCGCGACGAGATCGGGGGTGATGGACGGTTCCTGCATCGGGCGGGCTCCTTCGGGGATATGCATGTGCGGGTCTTTAAACCACAGGTGCGGCGGGGGGAAGGGGCGCGTGATCTGGGGGGGCGATTTTGGTATCGGACAGCAAAACGGCCCGGCCTTTACAGGGCCGGGCCGCAGGCGCGCCGGGAGGGAGGAGCGCGCGGTGGAAAGGCAAACGGTTACTGCGTCATCGTCGCGACTTTCTCGGCCACGGCGGTGCGCAACTGCTCGAGGGTCATCGCGTATTCCAAGCCACCGTTTTCGGCAACGCTGAGTGTGCCAGCCTGAAAGCCGATACGCTCCGCCGGAATTTCGGCATCCGCATGCACATCGACGTAGATGTAGTGTTCTGCGCTTTCATCGCCTGCGTGCGAGACGACTTCGCCGATCACCTTGTCATCCACAGAGCTGAGCGTGGCCCCTGTTTCGGCCTCGGCCAGAATGTTTTCGACAAGAGTGTCGCTGGCCTTGCGCTGATCCTTGGCGGCCAGATCAAGGTCTGTGGGCGCGTGCAAGTCGCCATTGTCGGCGACAGTGGCTGCGGACCAATTGCCCGATGCCGCGCTTTCTACCGTGCCTTGGCTTTCTTCATAGATGGCGTCGACGCCGCTGTTGTCTTGGGCCTGCCGTTCGGTGCCGCCTTCGTCTGCGGCATGGGCGGCGAGGGCTGCGACGCTTGTGAGGGCCGTTGCGAGAGCCAGTTTGCGGAACATCATATCGTCCTCCGTTTCTGCAGGGTCCATCCTGCGGTTTGCATCAACGCGCCAAATGCGCGCTTGAGAGATCAACGCAGGAGGTGTGCTGTGGTTCCGAACGGATGGAAAAAATATCTGGGTGAAGGCTGCGCAGGCGGCGAGCCCTGCGCAGTTGTGCTCATTTCGCGATTATTGATCTGTGGGGAGCAGGGTGGTGATACCCACTGAGGCCGCGCGCGCCAGATCAGGATCGAGCGACATCGGGATATATTCGCCGCGCCGCCAGAGTTGCGACAGGTTGTCGTAATAGCGGCTGAGGAAATGCCCTGATTGGCCGGTGGCGATGATAAAGACGCTGCTATCGGGATCGGCAAAGTCATAGACCCCGCGATACCCTGCCCCATGCACGTTGTGAAACGGGTCCGGGCCGTTGCCGCCACGCGTGCGCCCGCGCAGGAGCGTATTGTCGCCGCCCGAGGTGGATTGGCGGATGTTGACGAAATGGCGCAGGAGCGGCACGTCTCCCAGCACTTGATGGTCATGGGTGGCCTGATGTGCGTCGCCCCAGCGCAGGCTTTCGAGGGATTGGCCATAGCGCTCGGAAATCCAGATCAGCGCATCGTCGAGCGCCATGCGGGCGGTATCCGTGCAGGTCTCAATCGCCGCTGATTGCTTGACATCGCACCAGTCAGCGGCGCCATCGACATTGCGGAACACCCGTTCAATGAAGATCGGATCAGGGTGGTCAAACTCTCGCGAGAGGGGGCCCAAGTCATCGCGAATGAGCCGGTCCATCAGCGCGCGCATCCACGCGGCGTAAAGCAGCGGCTCGGGCAGATGTTCGTTCATTTCGCCGTTCCAGTCGGCAAGCATGGTGAGCGCGCGTTGGCGCAGGCGTTCGGGCGTGCCTTCGGGGGCGGATTCGCCGGTAAACCACAGATCGGCACCAATCAGAGGCAAAAGCGAGCGGGCGGTAAAGCTGACGGTGTCGAGTTGTGCCTCGATAAAGCTTTCGCGGGTATGCACCTCTCGCCCCTGCATGAGCCTGCGCCAGCGATGGACCCGCTGGGTATCACCCCAGAGGTGGCTCACATGCATGGGAAAGGGGCGATCAACGACCTTGTTGTTGGTATTGCCTAGGATGCCGCCAGAGGGGGCCACGAATTCGGGATTTGCGGCAAAGGGCAGCGTGCCCTGCCAGCGGTTTTCCGGCAGCCAGCCGCGCGCGGGCATCCGCCCCTCGCTCTCATGGCGGGCATCACGTCGAGGCATTGCCCCGATGGTACGCATGGCGATCGTGCTTTGGTCCACAAGGGTAAGGTTCTGCGAGGGCGCAATATAAAGACGGCTGAGGTCAATCGCGTCCTGCACCGATTGCGCGCGCATCAGGCCGATGGCCGAGGACATGGTTGTATCCTCTGGGCTGAGCGCGGTCCAATTCAGCGCGGCCACATGGCCTGCGGGCGTCACTTCGGCCAGATTGTAGTGGCTGCCGGGCAGGACGGGGCCGTTCTCTGTCCAGCGCAGGGTCATGGTGACGGGATCGGCATCCTTGATCTCGACGATAGACCGCGTGGTGCGAAACGGTTTCCATCCGTCGGGCGTGCGGTATTGATTGGGATCATCGGGGTTCAGCTCTTCGATATAGAGGTCCTGATCGTCGAGATAGGACGAGGTGACAGCCCAACCCAGCCGCGCGCTGCGCCCGGTCAGGATGGCCGGAATGCCGGGAATGGTGCCACCGATCACGCCACCGGATGTCAGGTTCAGGCGGGCGAGATACCAGATATTCGGTGCGGAAAAGCCCAGATGCGGGTCATTGGCCAGAAGCGTGCCGCCCGAGGCCGAGCGCGAGGGCGCAGCGGCAAAGGCATTCGAGGCCCCGGCAAAGGCGCGGCGTTTGAAGGGCGAGAGCGGATCACCTCTTTCAGGGCTCGTTTGCGCGATGCGCGACCAATTGGCACCGGGAAAGAGGGCGGCATATTCCGGCAAGGCCGCGATGCCGCTGCCCGGTGCCAGTGGCATGATATCGGCCAAGCGATCAGGGTTTTCCAGCGCAAGCGCCGCGCGGGCAAAGAGCACTTCGTTTTCCAGATGCGAAGACAGCTGCACGGCCATCAGCTTGATCAGCGCAATGGAATCAGCCGGTTGCCAAGGCGCAATCGGGGCGTTGAAGATGAATTGTTCGGGGGCGCCGCGCCCCAGAGCCTCGCGGTTGATTTCGTTCAGGCGGGCGTTGACGCCATCGGAATAGGCCTTGAGCGCGGCCAGGGTTTCGGCGTCCTGCACGGCGACAGATTGGCGCGCGAGCGTGTAGAGGTCAAAGCGGCGCATGGTGCTGTCGATCTTGACGGTGCGGGTGCCGAACACCTCTGAGAGCCGCCCTTGCACGGTGCGGCGCATCGTCATCATCTGCCACAGCCGATCCTGTGCATGGGCATAGCCCAATCCAAAGAAGCTGTCGGCATCCGTCTGGCCCAGAATATGCGGCACATTCGCATTGTCGCGCACGATTTCGACCGGGGCGGTGATGCCCGGCACGCTCAGCGTCTTGTCATAGTCGGGCAGAGAGCGCGACAGCAGGAAATAGGCCCCCAACAGCGCCAGAACGGCCAAGAGGATCGCGCCGCCTGCCAGCCGCAATAACCATTTCACCAGCCCTGACATGCCCCGGCACCGCCCTATTTTCCGCTTGCATCACCTGCCGGGGATAGTCAGAAAACCCCGGCAAGACAATGGCACACAGTATGGGAGAGGACAGGACAATGGCAAAACTGGCGTTTCTGGGGCTCGGGGTTATGGGCTATCCGATGGCGGGGCATCTGGCAGCAGCCGGGCACGAGGTCTGTGTCTATAACCGCACGGCGGCCAAGGCCGAAGCCTGGGCAAAAGAGCATGGTGGGCGTCATGCCGCCACCCCGCGCGAGGCCGCCGAAGGGGCCGATTTCGTGATGGCCTGCGTGGGCAATGACGATGATCTGCGGTCGGTCTGTCTTGGGGCCGATGGGGCCTTTGCCGGGATGGCGGCAGGCGCGATTTTTGTGGATCACACCACGGTGTCGTCCAAGGTTACAGCCGAGCTTTATGCCGAGGCCAAGGCAGCTGGGCTGAATTTCGTTGATGCGCCCGTGTCGGGTGGACAGGCGGGGGCCGAAAAAGGCCAGCTTTCGATCATGTGTGGCGGCGATGAGGCGGCCTATGCGGCGGCTGAGCCGGTGATGCAGGTCTATGCCAAGCTTTGCCGCCGGATTGGCGAGAGCGGGGCCGGTCAGATGACCAAGATGTGCAATCAGATCGCGATTGCCGGTCTGGTTCAGGGTCTGGCCGAGGCGCTGCACTTTGCGGAAAAGGCAGGGCTGGACGGGCGCGCGGTGGTCGAGGTCATCTCTCAGGGGGCGGCGGGATCTTGGCAGATGTCGAACCGGTATGAGACCATGATTGACGACAAATGGAACCACGGCTTTGCCGTTGATTGGATGCGCAAGGATCTGGGCATTTGCCTGAGCACCGCCGATGAGACCGGCGCCAGCCTGCCGGTGACGGCGCTGGTCGATCAGTTCTACAAGGACGTGCAGAAAATGGGCGGCGGTCGCTGGGATACGTCGAGCCTGTTTGCGCGGCTGCGCAAGCTTGGGTGACATAGCGCGGTGTCAGGCGATCTTGCGGTCGCCTGACAGCCATTTGCGGCTGTCGATGACATCAAGGATCAGCGAAAAGACATCGACCGCCAGCAGGATCACCAGATAGTTGCGGTAGGTCGGGGTAATGTCTTGGGTCAAAAGCCACAGGATCAGGCCCAGCATCGGTGTCCAGATGAGGATATGCGGCAGTGCCATAACCTTGGAAAAGCCGCGCTCGATCAGCATCAGCAAGCCATTGCAGAGCATCGCGCCGACCGCCATGAGTGCCAGCCACGCGCCGGCAGGCTGTGTGACAAAGAAGAGCGACGCAGCATTGACCGGCACGAGGATGAGGGCGACCCAAAGCTGCACCCAGAGGGGCAGGCGGCGGTAACTCTGCCAGATTTGCCTTATCATGTGCGCCCCTGCTCAGGCCTCTTTTGGGCGCAGGGTCAGCCATATGAGCGCACCGCCTGCCAGCATCAGGAAGGGGGCCATGGCGAGGTTGACCGCAGTCCAGCCCGCCTCAGGCGTGCCGCCGGAGCAGTTCATCAGGCCACCGGAGGACAGGGAGGCAAAGGTCACACCGCCAAAGACGATAAGGTCGTTGAGCCCCTGCATGCGGCCGCGTTCCTGAGGCTCATGGGCCCCTGCAAGCATGGTGGTGGCCCCGATAAAGCCGAAGTTCCAGCCGATGCCCAAGAGGATGAGGGCGACGAAGAAGTTTTCCAGATGCACGCCGTTCAAGGCCACCGCGCCTGCGCCTGCGAGGATGACAAGGCCAATGGCCACGATTTTTTCAACGCCAAAGCGGGCGATCAGGTGGCCGGTGAAGAACGAGGGGATATACATCGCCAGCACATGCGCCGTGACCACATCCGCCGCATTGCCCGCGTCAAAGCCGCAGCCAACTACGGCGAGCGGCGTTGAGGTCATCACCAAATTCATCAGCGCGTAGGATACGGTGGCACAGATCACCGCCACGGCGATGCGCGGCGTTTTCAGAAGTTCCATCCGCGTGCGGCCATGCGGGGCGTCGACGGCGGGTTGGGGCGGTTTGGGGATATCGAGCAAGAGAAACAGGAACGCGCCTGCGATATTGAGAGCGATGACCGCGAGATAGGTGCCCAGAAACGGAATCACCATGGCCTGAGAGGTGGCCTTGACCAGTTGCGGCCCGATCACGGCGCTGAGCAGGCCCCCTGCCATGACGTAGGAAATGGCCTTGGCGCGGAAGGCGTCGCTGGCGGTATCGGCGGCGGCAAAGCGGTAGAAGCCTTGGGCTGACATATAGGTGCCGGTGATGAGGCTGCCCAAAAGGAAAATCGGGAAGGAGGCGGTATAAAGCCCATAGGCGCCGATGGCCCCGCCAAGCGCGCCTGCGCCTGCGCCTATGAAAAACCCGGTGCGGCGGCCATAGCGCTGCATCAGATGCGAAATCGGTGTGGCCGAGAGCATTGAGCCGAGCACGATCAAGGAAATCGGCAAGGTCGCGAAGCAGATGTTGGAGGCGAGCGATTGCCCGGCCAGCCCACCCACGACAAAGATCATCGGCATTTGCGCGCCCAAAATGGCTTGGGCTGCGACGAGAACGGCCACATTGCGTTTGGCGCGGCTGTCGTCGGGATGAAGGGCGATATCGGTCATGGCCGAAGTGCTAGACCCGTCGCGGGCAGGCTGCAAGCGTAATTCAGGCGCGGTCGATGAGATGCGCGAAAGAGCCGCTCACCCGGCCCGAGTGGAGGCCCATCGGGGGCAGCTCTGTGCCTTCGGCGTCTGTTGCGGTGAACAGCGTTGGGCCATCCGCGCGCAGGGTGGTGGCATAGTGGAATTCATGCGCGGCCCATGTGCCCGGAAATGGGCCGGTGTGTGCCGCAAGGTGGCGGTAGCCGAGATGGAGACGGCGGGTGGCAAAGCTCGTGTCTAGCGGTAACAAGCCAGCCATGGTGTGCCGAGTGCCGCTGGCATCGGTCAGGCTGTCGCCTAGAACCATGTATCCACCACATTCTCCATATATACCTGAGGTTTGTGCGGAATTCTTGAGGCTTTGCATGAAGATTTCATTGGCGGCGATCCGGCCTGCGTGCAATTCCGGGTAGCCGCCGGGAAGAAAGATGAACTCCGCTTGTGGCACGGGTTCGTTGGCCAGTGGGGAAAACGGGCGGATTTCGGCACCTGCTGCCTGCCAATCGGCCAGCATATGCGGATAGGCAAAGCCAAAGGCGGGGTCTTGGGCCACGGCGATCACCTGAGCCGGAGGGGTGAGGCGTGGGGCCGCTTGGGCGTCGGGCAAAGGGGCGGCGAGTGCGAGCAGCGTTTCGCGGTCGAGTGTCAT
Organism: Roseovarius sp. MS2; assembly: GCF_051447875.1. Classification (NCBI taxonomy): domain Bacteria; kingdom Pseudomonadati; phylum Pseudomonadota; class Alphaproteobacteria; order Rhodobacterales; family Roseobacteraceae; genus Roseovarius; species Roseovarius sp. MS2. The sequence goes on along the minus strand of NZ_JBKHVF010000001.1, from coordinate 3,995,889 downwards.
GGCGAGCGCGTCGGCGGCGGTGTCGAGGAACTGGTGCAAATCAGGGCGCTCGCTGGCTTGGACCAGACCCAGATGGCGCGAGGGTTGCGCCAGCGCCGGGTTGCGGCGGAGGGCGGCCAAAACGGGCAGGCCAAGGGGGGCGAGGGCGCGGCGCAGCATCGCTTCGTGCCGGTCAGAGCCAACATTGTTGAGCATCACGCCTGACACGCGCACGCGGGCGTCAAAGCCTGCAAAGCCTGCTACAAGCGGCGCGATAGAGCCTGCCATGCGGCCTGCATCGACCACCAGCACCACGGGCAGGCTGAGATGCCGCGCGAGATCGGCCACAGCGCCACGCCCATCGGGCGGTGCGCCATCAAAGAGGCCCATGGCCCCCTCGATGATCAGCAGACCTTGGCCCGCCGCAAGGCTGCGCAGGCGGTCGGGCGTCATGGCCCAAGCGTCGAGATTGGGGCAAGGCGCGCCGCAGGCGGCCTCGTGAAAGCGGGGGTCGATGTAATCGGGGCCGGATTTCGCCCCGCGCACAGGCAGCCCCTCGCGAGACAAGAGGCGCAGAAGGGCGAGGGTGAGCGTGGTTTTCCCCGCGCCCGACGAGGGTGCAGCGAGGATCAGCCCCCGCATGCGGTCTCGGCGGGCAGGCCGCGGCCGAGCGGATCAAGATTACGCGGGGCGGCACCGGCCAGCATCCCCTGCCAGTCAAGCACTTGGCGCATGAGCACGGAGCGTCCGATGCAAAGGATCGCAGGCGGCTCGAAGCCGCTTGTCTCGATATCGGCGGCAAGGCGCCCGAGGGTGGTTTCCAGCACGCGCTGATCCGGGGTGGTGGCGGAGGAGACGACGGCGCAGGGCTCATCCACCGGGCGGCCTGCATCCAGAAGCGCCGCGCTGATCTGGCCTGCGTGCTTCATGCCCATGTAGATCACGATAACCTGACTGCCCTGCGCAATCGCCTGCCAATTCAGCGAGGAAGGGGTGTGCCCGGACTGGTCGTGGCCTGTTACGAAGGTCACGGATTGGTTCACATCGCGGTGTGTCACGGGAATGCCCGCATAGGCCAACCCGCCGATACCGGCGCTGATGCCCGGAATGATGCGGATGGGCACGCCGTGCTGCACCAGCGTCTGCGCCTCTTCGCCGCCACGCCCAAAGACAAAGGGGTCGCCCCCCTTGAGGCGCAGCACGCGCAGGCCATCGCGGGCGAGATCAACGAGTTGCAGGGAAATATCGCGCTGCTTGGCCGAAGGTTTGCCGCCGCGTTTGCCCGCATAGATATGGCGGGCCTGCGGTGCCCAGTCGAGGATGCAGTCCTGCACCAGCGCGTCATAAATCACCACATCGGCCTGTTGCAGGGCATTGAGCGCGTGCAGTGTCAGAAGGCCGGGATCGCCGGGGCCCGCGCCACAGAGCCAAACCCAGCCGGGTTCCATCCGGGGCCAGTCGGTGCCGGGCAGCGAGGGGAGAGTGGGGTGGTGCGAGTCGGTCATATCTTTCTATGCCGCGAGTTTGATGTGGGGGAAAGGTGGCAAACGACCATGCACCGGGGTCAGAGCGACATGCAGGGGGTGGCCGGGCCATGGGCGGCCCGGCCAAAGGCGTGTTACATCTTGCACTCTGCGGCGTAGGCGTCGACGTGATCCTCTAGCGCCACGCCGATGATCTTGTTGGTGTAGACGTCACCCTCTTTGATCACCTCGCGAACATAGATGTCCTGGATCGGGTGATGATTGTTGCCAAAGGCGAAATCGCCGCGCGTGCTGGCGAAATCGGCCGCTTTGAGGGCGGCGCGGAAGGCGTCAGCATCCGAGGGTTGCGCCGTGTCCAATGCGGAAATCAGGAGATTGGCAGTGTCAAAGCCTTGGCTTGCGTAGAGCGAGGGCAGGCGGCCATATTTTTCCTGAAAGCTGGCGACAAAAGCGGCGTTGGTTGCGTTGTCGATGTCCTTGGACCATTGCGATGTGTTGACCACGCCAAGGGCCGCGTCGCCCACGGCCTGAAGGATGCCTTGGTCAAAGCTGAAGGCGGGGCCGACCACGGGCAGGCCGACACCGCTGTCGGCATATTGCTTGAGGAAGGAGATGCCCATGCCGCCGGGCAGGAAGAAGAACACAGAGTCAGCGCCGCTCGCGCGGATTTGGGCGATTTCGGCGGCGTAATCGGTCTGGCCGAGTTGGGTGTAGATTTCACCCGCCAATTCGCCCTTGTAGAACCGTTTGTAGCCGGTCAGCGCGTCCTGACCTGCCGGGTAGTTGGGCGCGAGGATGAAGCTGTTTTTATAGCCTGCGTCATTGGCATAGGCCCCCGCGGCCTCGTGCAGGTTGTCGTTCTGCCAGGCGACGTTGAAATAGTTGGGCAGGCAGCCTTGCCCCGCCAGCGCCGAGGGGCCAGCATTGGGCGAGAGGTAGAATTTGCCTTGGGCCACGGCACCGGGCACCACCGCCATGGCGAGGTTGGACCAGATGATACCCGTCATCACATCGACCTTGTCGGATTGGATCATCTTGTCCGAGAGTTGCACGGCGATGTCGGGTTTTTGCTGATCGTCCTCGATGATCACCTCGATATCGCTGCGTCCCGATTGCTCTAGCGCCAGCATGAAGCCATCGCGCACGTCGATGCCGAGCCCTGCGCCGCCGCCTGATAGCGTGGTGATCATGCCGACCTTGATATCAGCCTGCGCGGTGGCGGCGGCAAGGCTGAGCGCGCCTGCGATGGCCAGTGTCTTGAATGTCATATGTCATCTCTCCCTAATGTCGGGCGGTTTGGTCCGTCCCGGATTGCCCTTGGTCCCCCAGAAGGCGGTGCTCAATCCTTTCCACAGCTTTGGCAAAAGGTCCAGATGGCAGCGGATTGGATCAGGCTGAGGTATGGCGGGCCATGAAGCGGGCGGTTTCGGCGGGGGCCGGGGCGTGGCCCGAGAAATTCTCGACATAAGCGGGCATGCGGGCGATGCGGATATCGCGGGGTTCGGCCACCATCATCGAGATATAGCCGATCTGGGTGTAATAGACGGTATGGGCGCGGGTGTCGGCGTGATCGGGGGCGTAGCCGAATCGCGCGAACATGGCACGGATGGCGGTGATGCGGGTTTCATCGGTGCGTTGCAGCTTGGCCTTGACCACCGGATCGCCAAGCGCCCAGTTGCGGATCGCGAAATCAAGGCGGGAATCAAACAGCTCGCGGGTAAGCCAGCAGTCGAAGAGATTGTAGAGCGCCTCGTTGATCGAGTCTGCATAGGCCTCGGTGCGGGCGACTAGATTGCCGGTGTTCTGCGCCTCCCAGCGGTCGAGAAGGGCGGAAAGCAGCGCCTCTCGGTCCTTGAAGTGCCAATAAAAACTGGTGCGTGACAGGCCAAGCATATGCGCCAGAGGCATCACCTTGACCGCATCCACCCCGGCGGTGACGAGCACCTCATAGGCGGCACCCAGCCACAGATCCTCGGACCCGCGGGTGGCGGGATCGGGGGCGGGTTTGGCGCGGTGGTTGGTTTGGGTGCGGTTCATTGCCCAAGACTAGACGCTTTTTCGGGGGCTGGCAAATATCTTGACAGGTTAGTTGATTTTCTCGACAGTAGTGTCGATAAAGTTTTGATGCCACCGCCGGCGTAGTTCCGGCCAGCCCAGGATCAGGCACATGCCGCACGCGATACCTACTGAAATTTCCTGTGATACGCCTGTTCCACTTGCGCGTCGGGCGCGCGGCGGGCGCGCCGCCATGCAGGTGCGCCGGGGCACCGGGGCGGGGGCCGGGGTGAACCCGCTGCATGTTCCCTATATCACGCGGGGTATTCCCACCCATGACATCGCGTCAGAGGAATCGTTAGAGGCGATTATCGCCACCGCAGATCGAATTCTGGCCGAAATCGGGATCGAGTTTCGCGAAGACCCAGAGACAGTGCGACTGTTTCAGCAAGCCGGGGGCAAGGCGCGCGAGGTGGGGCCAGAGGCGTGGAATGTCACGTTTGAGCCGGGGTTGATCCGGGGTCTTTTGGCCACTGCTCCGGCGGAATTCACACAGCATGCGCGCAATCCGGCCAAATCGGTGCGGATCGGCGGCAAGTCGATGGTGTTTGCACCCGCCTATGGGTCGCCCTTCGTGATGGATCTGGACAAGGGGCGGCGCTATGGCACGATTGAGGATTTCCAGAACCTAATCAAGCTGGCGCAATCCTCGCCCTGGCTGCATCATTCGGGTGGCACGATCTGTGAGCCGACGGATATTCCGGTGAACAAGCGGCATCTGGATATGGTTTACGCGCACATGCGCTTTTCGGACCGGGCCTTTCTGGGCTCGATCACCGCGCCGGAGCGGGCTGAGGATAGTATCGAGATGTGCCGCATCCTGTTTGGGGCGGAGTACGTCGACAGCCATTGCGTGATCATGGGCAATTTCAATTCGACCTCGCCCTTGGTCTGGGATGGGGTGAGCACGCGGGGTATTCGCGCCTATGCGGCTGCCGGTCAGGGATCCATCCATCTGCCGTTTCTGTTGGGGGGCGCTGTATCGCCGCTGACCATGCCGGGGGCGATTGCGCAATGTCTGGCCGAAAGCATGGTGGGATGTGCGCTGACGCAATTGGTGCGGCCCGGGGCACCGGCAATTCTGGGCAGTTTCCTGTCGTCGATGTCGCTGCGCACCGGATCACCCACGTTCGGCACGCCCGAGCCTGCGTTGGGATCGCTGGTGATGGGGCAGATCGCGCGGCGGCTGAAGATGCCGTTGCGTTGTGCGGGCAATTTCAGCACCTCAAAGCTGCCGGATGGGCAGGCGATGACGCAGGCGATGATGTCGATGATGTCGGCAGTGAATGGCGGGGCCAATTTCATCCTGCATTCGGCAGGGTTCCTCGATGGGTTGCTGTCGATGTCCTATGAAAAGCTGATGTTGGATATGGATATGTGCGGCGCGCTGCATGCGTGGCTTAAGGGGTTGGAGGTCAACGAGGACACGCTGGCCTTCGAGGCCTTGGCCGAGAAGGGGCCGGGAGAGCATATGTTTGGCTGTGCCCATACCCTGCGCCATTACGAGACCGCCTATTGGGATAGCGGGCTGGACGACAACACCACCTATGAGACATGGTCGGAGGCGGGGGGCGTCGATGCGATGACGCGCGCCAATGGCGCGTGGAAAGCGGTGTTGGCGACGTATGAGGCGCCACCGCTTGACGCGGGCATTGAGGGGGCGCTCTGCGATTTCATCGCGCAGCGCAAATCCGAGATGGCCGACGCCTGGTATTGAAACGAATTGACGAAAGGCAACGCCCATGTCGCGTGACCCGCTGCTGCAACCCTATCAACTCAAGCATCTGACGCTGAAGAACCGGATCATGACCACGAGCCATGAACCGGCCTATCCCGAAGAGGGCATGCCCAAGGCGCGCTATACCGCCTATCACGCCGAGCGTGCAAAGGCGGGCGTGGCGCTGGCGATGACCGCAGGGTCGGCGGCTGTGTCCAAGGACAGCCCGCCCGTGTTCAACAATGTTCTGGCCTATAAAGACGAGGTGGTGCCCTATATCCGGCAGTTGACCGATGCCTGTCACGAGCATGGCTGTGCGGTCATGATCCAGCTTACGCATCTGGGGCGGCGCACGGGCTGGTCCAAAGGGGATTGGTTGCCGTCTGTGTCCTCGACCAAGCATCGCGAACCGGCGCACCGGGCCTTTCCCAAGCTGGCGGAGGATTGGGATATTGCGCGCATCATTACGGATTTCGTCGATGCCACGGAGCGGATGAAAGAGGGGGGCATGGATGGGATCGAGTTGCAGGTGTATGGCCATCTGCTCGATCAGTTCTGGTCGCCGCTGACCAATGATCTGGACGGGCCCTATGGTGGGCAGAGCCTTGAGAGCCGGATGAAGCTGCTTTTGGATGTGCTGGCCGCCATTCGCAAGCGGGTAGGCACTGAGTTTATCGTAGGTCTTCGCTATACGGCGGATGAGGCCGAGGCGGGGGGGATCACGCCAGAGGAGGGTTTGGAGATTTCCAAGCGGCTGGCGGCCACCGGCATGATCGATTTCCTTAATGTGATCCGGGGGCGTATTCATACCGATCCGGCGATGACCGATGTGATCCCGGTGCAGGGGATGCGATCTGCGCCGCATTTGGATTTCGCGGGGGCGGTCAGGGCGGCGACAGGCATGCCCACGTTCCACGCCGCCAAGATCCCCGATGTGGCAACTGCGCGGCACGCGATCCAAGCGGGGCTTTTGGATATGGTTGGCATGACGCGGGCGCATATGGCGGACCCGCATATCGTGCGCAAAATCATCGAGGGGCGCGAGGCGGATATTCGGCCCTGTGTCGGCGCGACCTTCTGTCTGGACCGGATTTATGCAGCAGGTGAGGCGCTGTGCATTCACAACGCCGCCACGGGCCGTGAATTGACCATGCCGCATGAGATTGCCCCGGCTGAGACACGCAAGAAGGTGGTGATCGTGGGCGCAGGGCCTGCGGGGCTGGAGGCGGCGCGCGTGGCTGCAGAGCGCGGCCATGATGTGACCGTGTTCGAGGCGCAGCCCGATCCGGGGGGGCAAATCCGGCTGACCGCGCTTAATCCTCGTCGGCGCGAGATGATCAGCATTATCAACTGGCGTATGGCGCAATGCGCGGCGCGCGATGTGGTCTTTCACTTCAACACCGTCGCCGAGGCCGAGGATGTGACCGCCCTTAACCCCGATGTGGTGATTGTGGCCACAGGGGGCCTGCCCAATCGCGAGCTTTTTGAAAGTGGCAAAGAGCAAGAGTTGGTTGTCACGGCCTGGGATTTGATTTCGGGCGATGTGAAGCCGGGGCAGACTGTCCTTATCTATGATGAAAGCGGCGATCATCCGGGGTTGATGGCGGCAGAGGTTGCGGCCAATGCCGGGGCGAGCGTTGAGGTGATGACACCGGACCGGGTCTTTGCACCCGATATCATGGCGATGAATCTGGTGCCATACATGCGCAGCCTGCAGGACAAGGATGTGACCTTTACCGTGACGCGGCGGCTTTTGGATGTGACGCGGGACGGCAACCGGCTGAAGGCCAAGATCGGCACGGATTATAGTAAGTTCACCTCTGAGAAGACCTATGATCAGGTAGTGGTGAATTATGGTACGCTGCCGCTCGATGATCTTTACTTCGAGCTGAAGCCCCTGTCGCGCAATCTGGGCGAGGTGGATCAGGATGCGCTGATTGCCGGAGATGCGCAGGCGGTTGACAGCAATCCCGAGGGCGCGTTCCAGTTGTTTCGGATTGGCGATGCGGTGTCGTCGCGCAATACCCATGCAGCGATTTATGATGCGCTGCGGCTGATGAAGGACATCTGACGTGCGGCTGGGGTTTCTGGGTACCGGCACCATTTCCGAGGCGGTGGTGCGGGCGCTGGCCCCTGAGGGGCATGAGATCGCGGTATCAGAGCGCAATGCTGGGCGAGCGGCGCGGCTGGCGGGGGATTTTACTAATGTGACCGTCGCGGCCAATCAGCCTGTGGTGGACGCGAGCGAGGTCGTGTTTCTTGGGCTTATGGCGGAGCTTGCGGCAGAGGTTTTGGGAAAGCTGCGGTTCCGGGCAGATCAGCGGGTGGTGTCCTTTATGGCGGGGATGCCGCTGGATGAGGTGGCGGCGTTGGTGGCCCCGGCGCGGGCCGAGGCGGTGATGCTGCCCTATCCGGGGATTGCGCAGGGTGGATCACCCATTCTGGCGCTGGGTAAGGTTGGGGTGATCGAGGCGCTTTTTGCGCCTGCCAACACGGTTTACAGCTTGCGCGACCGGGCGGAGTTGGAGGCGTATCTATGTGCGCAAGCGGTATTGTCGCCCGCGGTGCAGATGGTCAGCGGCGCGGCGGACTGGCTGGGCGGGGGCGAGGCGTTTTTGCGGCATCTGGTGGGAAGCAGCCTGATGAGCGGGGCGTGTCAGCCGATGCTGGACGCGCTCAACACGGAGGGCGGATATAATCAGCGCCTTAGGCAGCATATGGAGGGGGCGGGGATGCGCGCGGCGTTGAGCGAGGGTCTGGACCGTTTGGCGGACAAGGGATGAGTGCGTTTTCGCATGTGTTTCGCCCTGCTGTGCTGGCGGGGCATGTCCTGCGTAATCGGGTGGTGTTTGGGGCGCATACGACGAATATGGCCGAGGACGGTCTGCCGGGCGCGCGGCATATTGCCTATTACGAAGAGCGGGCCATTGGCGGGGCTGCGATGATTGTCGTTGAGCCTATGCCGGTGCATCGCACCGCCGTGTTGACGCGGGGCAATTTCCGGCATTCCTCGGATGAGGTGATCCCGGCCTTTGCCAAGCTGACGCAGGCTGTCAAACGGCATGGCGCGGTGGTGGTGCAGCAGCTTTATCACGTGGGCGCGCATGGCGATCAGGACAATAGCTGGCACGCGGCATGGTCGCCCTCGGGCGGGCCAAGCTGGCATGACAGTGACGGCAGTCACGAGATGAGCGGCGCGGAAATCGAGGAAATCATTGAGAGCTTTGTAGCGGCGGCGCTGCGCTGTCAGAAAGCCGGGTTTGACGGGGTCGAGGTCTGGGCCGCCTATCATTGTCTGCTGGATCAGTTCTGGACGCCGATGTCGAACACGCGGGACGATGAGTGGGGCGGCAGCCTTGAGAACCGCACGCGGTTTTCGCGCGAAATCCTGCGCAGGGTGCGGGCAGCCTGTGGGCCGGGGTTTATTGTCGGACTGTCGGTGAGTGATGGTTCGACCGTCGAGGCGACGCTGGGGCATGAGGCCATGGCGGAGGTTGTGGCGTTGCATGATGCCGAAGGGTTGATGGATTATGTGACCTGCGGGTCAGGCAGCTATCTGGATTATCATCCCTTGATGCCGACATTTCTATATCCTGAAAAGCTGGGGGTTGATCTGGCGGCGCGGCTAAAGGGCGTGGTGCGACATGCCTTGGTGACGGCGGAAAGCCATATTCGCACGCCCGAGAATGCCAATACGGTGCTGGGCGCAGGCGAGGCCGACATGGTCTCGATCGTGCGCGGGCAGATTGCCGATCCACATCTGGTGGCCAAGGCCGAAGCGGGGCGCCCCGAAGATGTGCGGGGCTGCATTTCGTGCAATCAGCAATGCTGGGGGCGGCGCAGCCGGGATTACTGGATTTCCTGCCTGATCAACCCGTCGGTGGGATGGGAGCATCAATGGGGCGGTGATCGGTTCCGCCCGGCGGAGCAGGTCCTTACTGTGCTGGTTGTGGGCGCTGGGCCTGCGGGGCTGGAGGCCGCGCGGGTCGCGGCAGAGCGTGGGCACCGGGTGTGTCTGCATGAGGCCGGGCCGGAGTTGGGCGGGCAGTTCCGGTTGGCGGGGCTGCAGCCAAGGCGGGCGCAGATCTTGGACCTGCTGGGCTGGTATGCGCGGCAGTTGGAGCGCTTGGGCGTCGAGATGCATTTTAACAGCTATCTGGACGCGGGCGAGATTGCTGCGATGGGGGCGGATCAGGTGATCCTCGCCACCGGGTCTTTGCCTGCGGGCACCGGGTTTCAAAAGGTGATACCGCATCTGTCGGCGCTGCCGGGGCTGGATGGCAATGTCTGGCCGGTCGAGGATGTGATGGGACGCGCGGCGCGGCTGGGGCCCCGGGTGATCGTGCTGGATGAGGGCGGCAATTGGCGGGGGGGTGGCACCGCCTGGCATCTGGCCGAGGCGGGGCATCAGGTGGTGATCGTGACGCCACAGGCCGTTGTCGGGCGCGAATTGGAGCGGTCTGCCGCCGATGTGCCGCTCAGGCGGCGTCTGGCGGCGCTGGGCGTGCGGTTTGTGACCGAGAGCGCCATCACTGGCTGGCAGAACGGCGGGGCCGAGGTGGTGGACCTTTTGACCGGCGCGCGGTCTCATGTGGCGGCGGATAGTCTGGTGTTGGCGACGACCAATCGGGCGGATGTGAGCCTGCGTCACGGATTGGCTGATCTGGGCATTTCGGCGGCGCTGATTGGCGATGCCCATGCCCCACGACTGGCGGCGCAGGCGTTTCACGATGGGCGCAAACTGGCGCTTAGCCTGTGAGGTCAAGAGCCTTGTAAGGAGAGCGGCCGCGACATACGATCCGAGCAAAAGGGAGGAAGAGCGCGGCGGCGGTTGCCGGTGCTCTTGCGGTATGCTCAAGCCGTTGGGTCGACATGGAATTTCTGGAGTATTCGCATAATCTCTGGTTGGTCGTTGCGTCACTGAGCGTGTCGCTTGTGGCAGCCTTTACCGGGTTTTCGCTGACCCGTGGCATTGCGGCGCAACCCGTAGCGATGCGTAAACTTTCCGTGACCTTGGCGGCGATTGCGCTGGGCGGTGGCATCTGGTCGATGCATTTCGTGGCGATGCTGGGGCTGCAACTGCCGATCCCGATTTATTACGATGCGATGATCACGCTGGGATCGGCGCTGATTGCAATCCTGATGGTAGGGGCGGCGCTGCTGCTCTTGCATTTCTATCCGCGCACGCGGGCGAGCCTGACGGCGGCGGGCTGTGTCATCGGTCTTGGCATTGTGGCGATGCATTATCTGGGCATGTCTGGGCTACAGCTTTGCCGGGCGGTTTACACGCTGCCGGGGGTGGTGTTTGCGGTGCTGGCCGCCTGTGGGCTGAGCGTGGCGGCGATTTGGGTGGCCTATGGTCAGCGGCGGCCGCGCAATATTCTGCTGGGCACATTGGCCTTTGGCTTTGCCGTGTTCCTTGTGCATTTCGCGGCGGTGTTCGGCACACGGTTTGTGGCAGTGCCAACGGCGCAGGAGATCGGCCCGTTGATGGGCAATGAGGTTTTGGCGCTGGGGGTGCTGGTCAGTTCGTTTGTTCTGTGCGGGGCGTTCTTGCTGACGGGGGTCACGTTTCTGGCGCAGGGGGCCAAAGCGGAGGGGGCTTTGCCTGTTGAGGCAGAGGTCAAACCCGTCCAAGTCTTGCAGCGCATTCCCTATGAGCATCACGGGCAGACCCATTTCATCGACGCGCGTGATGTGGCATTTTTGCGGGCCGAGGGGCATTACACGCTGCTCTATACCGGGGCCAACAAGCATTTTTGCACGTGGTCAATCACCGAGGCCGAGCGGCGGTTGAGCCCCGGTCCGTTCCTTAAGGTGCATCGTAGCTATCTGGTCAATCCGGCGCATGTCTCGCATTTCGAGCGGCGTAAGGACAATGGGCTGTGCTATTTTCGCCTTGGCGGGCAAGACGTTACCACGCCTGTCAGCCGCTCGCGTCTGGCAGAGTTGCGCGAGGCTTTGGGGGTCTGAGCGCTGGCCCGCTCGGTCTGGTTTACTTTCCTTAAACCTTTGACGGTCTGATGCCTCTCAAGCGGGCAAGAGGCCCGGCGTCAGCGGGATCAAGGAGAGTAACGCGATGATACTGGATTTTTTCCGGCAAGGGGGCGGTGCCCCCGACGCGGCACCCGAACAAAAGGCAAGCGCGGCTGGCCGTGTGATGGCGTGGCATGGCGCGGGGCGTGTGGCCTGGAGCCCGCGCGATACCGTCAGCCTGACGCGCACCGGGTTTTCGGGAAATCCGGTGGGGTTTCGTTGTGTGAAGATGATTGCTGAGGCGGCGGCGGCGCTGCCGCTGGTGTTGCAGAATTCTGAGCAGCGCTTTGCCGTGCATCCGGTGCTGAGCCTGATCAAATGCCCCAATCCGGCGCAGGGGCGGGCGGAGCTTTTTGAGGCGCTTTATGGCCAGCTCTTGTTGACGGGCAATGCCTATATCGAGGCGGTGGGCGCGGGGGGCATGCCGTTGGAGCTGCATGTGCTGCGCTCTGACCGGATGAGCGTGGTGCCGGGGGCGGATGGCTGGCCCGTGGCCTATGAATATGCCGTGGCGGGGCGCAAGCATCGGTTCGATGTGCGCGAGGGCGTTCCTTGCGTCTGTCATATCAAGACCTTTCACCCTCAGGACGACCATTATGGGCTGTCGCCTTTGCAGGCGGCGGCGCAGGCGGTGGATGTGCATAATTCGGCAAGCCGTTGGTCGAAGGCGCTTTTGGACAATGCGGCGCGCCCCTCGGGTGCGATTGTCTATAAGGGGCCGGAGGGACAGGGGGCGATGTCTGGCGATCAATATGACCGGCTGGTCAGCGAGATGGAGGCGCATCATCAGGGCGCGCGCAATGCCGGGCGGCCGATGCTGTTAGAGGGCGGGCTGGATTGGAAGCCGATGGGGTTCAGCCCATCGGACATGGAATTCCAGAAGACCAAGGAGAGCGCGGCGCGCGAGATTGCGCTGGCCTTTGGCGTGCCGCCGATGCTGCTCGGTATTCCCGGCGATGCGACATTCGCGAATTATCAGGAGGCCAACCGCGCGTTTTATCGGCTGACGGTGTTGCCTTTGGCCATGCGGGTGGCTGCGACGGTATCGGCCTGGCTGGGGCGGATGAGCGGCGAGGCGTTGGATCTTGTTCCCGATCTGGATCAGGTGCCGGCGCTGGCAGCGGAGCGTGATGCGCAATGGGCACGGGTGAGTGGGGCAGACTTTCTGAGCGATGGAGAAAAGCGCAGCCTTTTGGGACTGCCTGCACTGGCGGCGGAGGAGGTCAATGGCTGAGCGGGGAGTGCCGCCGCCGCGCTATGGGTTCGAGGCGTTCGACTGTGCGCCGGGGCTGCGAATGGAGGCGCATGAGCGGGTTTCAGAGTTTCAGACCCGCGCGATGACCGAGCGGATGGAGCGCACCGAGGCGGCCTTGGAGCGGCTGGAGCGGCGATTGTGGCTGGCGGTTTACGGTGTGGTGGCAGCGATCCTCGCGCAGGCGTTTCAGCCGCTTTTGGCGGTATTGCCGGGGTGAGGCAGAGCGAAAGGATGAAACAAATGGACATGGCTACAGGGCTGGAACGCAAATTCGCGCGGCTGGATGGGGCGGTGCTGAGCGTGAGCGAGGCGGGGCAGATCGAGGGCTATGCCAGCCTGTTTGGCGCGCCCGACCAAGGGGGCGATATTGTCGAGCGGGGGGCCTATGCGGCCTCTCTCGGGCGGCTGGCCAAGGAGGGGCGGCGCGTCAAGATGCTGTGGCAGCATGATCCGGCGCAACCGATCGGCATTTGGGATGAGGTGCGCGAGGATGCGCGGGGTCTGTGGGTCAAGGGGCGGCTTTTGGAAAGTGTCGCGCGTGCGCGTGAGGCGGCAGCGCTGATCGCGGCGGGGGCGATTGATGGCCTCAGCATTGGATACCGGACGCTGCGCGCGGTGAAGAATGACAAGGGCCAGCGGCTCTTGACGGAACTGGAGCTGTGGGAAGTGTCGCTGGTGACCTTCCCGATGCTGCCCAGTGCGCGGGTGACGGCCAAGGGCGATGCCCCCGAGGCCCAAGCCCTGCGCGAGATGGCGGCGGCGTTCGACGCGGCCCGCCGGGAGATGGCGCAGGTGTAGCGCCCGAGCGAGGACCCAAACCTGAAGGATGGAATGATGATGACCCAAGCAAAGGCTCGGGCCGGGGAAGATCTGTCTCCGGTGGCCGAGGTGAAATCCGCAGTGGCGGGGTTTCTGAGCGAATTCAGCGGCTTTCGGGCCGAAATTCACAACCGACTGCAACAGCAAGAAGAGAAAATGACCATGTTTGAACGCAAATCCATCGCGCTTGCGCGTCCGCATCTGGCGGCCAGTTCTGACGGCTCTGCGCCGCATCGCAAGGCGTTTGACGCCTATCTACGCGGTGGCGACGATGACGGGCTGCGCGGCCTCGAATTGGAGGGCAAGGCGCTGAACACCGCCATCGCGGGGGAGGGCGGCTATCTGGTCGATCCGCAAACCGCCGAGACGATCCGCTCGGTGCTGAGGTCCACCGCGTCGATCCGGGCGGTTGCCAATGTGGTGGCGGTCGAGGCCACCAGCTTTGATGTGCTGGTGGATCACACCGATGTGGGCCATGGCTGGGCCACGGAAAGCGGCACAGTATCCGAGAGCGATACGCCGGTGATCGACCGGATCAGCATCCCGCTGCATGAGTTGAGCGCGTTGCCCAAGGCCAGCCAGCGGTTGCTGGATGACAGTGCCTTTGACGTCGAGGGCTGGCTGGCAGGGCGCATCGCCGACAAGTTCGCGCGCGCCGAGGCGGCGGCCTTTGTGTCGGGCGATGGGGTGGACAAGCCGCGCGGGTTCCTGACGCATCCGAATGTGGACAATGATGTCTGGGTCTGGGGCAATCTGGGATATGTGCCAACCGGTGTTGCGGGTGCGATTTCGGGGCCTGATCCGATTGTCGATCTGGTCTACGCCCTGGGCGCACAGTATCGGGCGAACGGCACCTTTGTGATGAATTCCAAAACCGCAGGCACCATTCGCAAGATGAAGGATGCCGATGGGCGGTTCCTGTGGTCGGATGGTCTGGCCGCCGGAGAACCTGCGCGGCTGATGGGTTACCCGGTGCTGATCGCCGAGGATATGCCCGACATCGCGACCGGGGCCAATGCCATCGCCTTTGGCGATTTTCACGCGGGCTATACCGTGGCCGAGCGCCCGGATTTGCGGGTGTTGCGTGATCCCTACAGCGCCAAGCCGCATGTCCTGTTCTACGCGACCAAGCGAGTGGGCGGCGATGTGTCCGATTTCAAGGCGATCAAGCTTTTGAAGTTTGCCGTTTCCTGAGGACGCGGCGACGGGGCGGGGGTGATCCCCTCGTCCCGGGGCGCGTGCTGTTCGGGCGAGGCGTTGTCCAACTGTCCCCTCCGTCCGTGCAACGCGGAATGGCGCGCGCCTGAACCACCGGAGGGGTCCGGGATAAATGGAGTAGGTCCATGATGTTAATCGAAGAAACTGCGGTGCCCCTGGCCGCGCTGCCGCTGGCGGAGTTCAAGGCGCATCTGCGGTTGGGCACGGGCTTTGCCGATGACGATATCCAGGACCCGGTTCTGGAAAGTTTTCTGCGTGCGTCGCTGGCGGCGATTGAGGGGCGCACCGGTAAGGTCTTGCTGGAGCGCGAATTTTCTTGGGCGGTGCATCACTGGAGGGATGCGACAGGCCAGGCCTTGCCGGTGGCACCCGTGCGGGCGCTGCTGAGCCTTGGGTTGCGCAACCGGGCGGATGAGGTCGAGGTGATTGACCCCGCGCATTACCGGCTGGAGCAGGATGTGCATCGGCCTGTGCTGCGGCCTGTGGGCACGTTCCTGCCCGTGATTGTGCGCGGGGGTGTTGCAGAGGTTCGGTTTCGCGCGGGCTTTGGCGTGGGTTGGGGGGATCTGCCCGCAGATCTGGCGCAAGCCGTGTTGATGCTGGCGGCGCATTATTACGAGTACCGGCATGACCTGAGCCTGAGCAGCGGCTGCATGCCCTTTGGTGTGGCCAGCCTGATCGAGCGCTATCGCACGGTGCGGCTGTTGGGCGGGGGTGCCCGGTGATGGCGCGCCCGAGGCTGAACCGGCCCCTCGTGCTGGAGGCGGCGGTGCGTCTGTCCGACGGGGCGGGGGGTGTTACGGAAGTCTGGGAGGTGCGCGGCACGCTTTGGGCTGAGGTTGCCGCGCGCACGGCCCGAGAGGCGGAGGTGGGCGGCGCGGCTGTGGCGCGCGCCGCCTATCGGATTACGGTGCGCGCTGCACCGCAGGGGGCAGCGTCGCGACCAGAGGCCGGAAACAGGTTGCGCGATGGTGCGCGCGAATTCGCAATCCTGTCGGTCACAGAGGCGGATATGGGCGGGCAATACCTGTCTCTCTGGGCGCAAGAGGAGGTGGTGCCATGAGCTATGCGATGGCGGCGGGATTACAGGCGGCGGTTTATCAGCGGCTGGTGCAGGATGTGGCATTAAGCGCACTGGTGGGCGGTGCGATTCATGATGCGGTGCCACCCGGACGGGTGCCGCCGCTCTATGTGATGCTTGGCCCTGAGGAGGTTCGCGCACGTGGCGATGGCAGCGCTGGCGGGGCTTGGCACCGCTTCACCGTCACCGTTGTCAGCGAGAGTGGCGGGTTTCAAGAGGCCAAGGCCGTGGCGGGCGCTGTCAGCGATGCGCTGGTGGGGGCGGAATTGTCGCTGACGCGCGGACGGGTGAGCAGCCTGAATTTCCTGCGTGCCCGCGCGCGGCGCGAAACAGGCGGACAGGCGCGGCGGATCGAGCTGACCTTTCAGGCGCGCGTGGATGATGGCGCTTAACCTTTAAACTCTGGAGTGACGACAATGGCTGTACAGAATGGCAAGGATCTGCTGGTCAAGATTGACCTCAATGGCAGCGGCAATTTTCAGACGGTGGCGGGGCTACGGGCCACCCGCGTGAGTTTCAACGCCGAGAGCGTGGATGTGACCAGCCTTGAGTCGGCGGGCGGGTGGCGCGAATTGCTGGCGGGGGCGGGTGTTAAATCTGCAAGCATCAGCGGATCGGGTATTTTCCGCGATGCGACAAGCGATGCGCGGGCGCGGCAGATCTTCTTTGATGGGGAAATGCCGGATTTTCAGGTGGTGATTCCGGATTTTGGCACCATCGAGGGGCCCTTCCAAGTGACGGCGATCGAATATGGCGGCACCCATGATGGTGAGGCGACATATGAGTTGGCGCTCGCCTCGGCCGGGCAACTGACCTTTACGGTGCTGTGATCCGATGGCCAACCCCTGGGCAGGCGAGGTGGCGTTGGTGATCGGCGGAGAGCGGCAGGTGATGCGCCTTACGCTGGGCGCGCTGGCCGAGTTGGAGGCGGGGTTGGCGAGCGGTTCGCTTGTCGATCTGGTGGCGCGGTTCGAAGGGGGCGCGTTTTCCACCCGCGATGTGCTGGCTCTGATCGTGGCGGGGCTGCGTGGCGGTGGCTGGCGCGGATCGGCGGCGGATTTGCTGAGTGCCGACATCGAAGGCGGGCCGTTGGCGGCGGCGCGGGCGGCGGCAGAGCTTTTGGCGCGGGCCTTTGCCTTGCCAGAGGGGGCCGCATGAGCGGGCGGTTTGACTGGCCTGCGTTGATGCGCGCGGGGCTTCAGGAATTGGGCCTCAAACCAGCCGAGTTCTGGGCGCTGACGCCGGTCGAATTGCGCCTGATGCTGGGGGAGCGGCAGGGCGTGACCCCGATGGCGCGCGCTGGATTGGAGGCGCTCTTGCGCGCCTTTCCCGATGGAAAAGGAGAGATGAGCGATGGATGAGTTGGAGGCGCAGATTGCCGCCCTTGATGATGCGATGGGGCAGACGACCAGTATGGCGGCGGCCTTTGGCGCAGAACTGGCGCGGGTGCGGGGCGGCTTTGCCGGCGCCGAACAGGATGTGCAATCGCTGGAGCGGGGGTTGAGCCGGGGCCTGCGTGGGGCCATCCGGGGGGCTGTGGTTGATGGCGACGGCCTGTCGGACAGTTTGCGGCGGTTGGCCACGATCATGGTCAATACCGCATTCAACGACGCTGCACGTCCGGTGACGGATCAAATTGGTGGCCTGATTTCGCAGGGGATCGGCAGCTTGGTGGGGGGGCTTTTCCCCTTTGCCAAGGGGGCGTCTTTTTCGCAGGGGCGGGTGCAGCCCTTTGCCAATGGTGGCGTCGTGAATGGTCCGGTTATGTTTCCGATGCGGGGTGGCACCGGATTGATGGGCGAGGCTGGACCAGAGGCGATCATGCCGCTCAGTCGTGGTCCGGATGGGCGTTTGGGCGTGCGCGCGCAGGGCGGCGGGGCGGTAAGCGTGGTGATGAATATCCAGACCCCCGATGCCGAGGGGTTTCGCCGCTCGCAAGGGCAGATCGCGGCGCAACTGGGCCGCGTGATCGGGCGCGGCGGGCGCAATCGCTGAAAGGGAGTGGGACATGGGATTTCACGAGGTCAGATTTCCGGCAAGCCTGAGTTTCGGCTCGCTTGGTGGGCCGGAGCGGTTGACGGATATCGTCACGCTCGCCAACGGGTTCGAGGAGCGCAACACGCCTTGGGCGCAGGCGCGCAGACGCTATGATGCGGGTGTGGCGCTTCGGTCTCTGGACGATATCGAGGCGTTGATCGCGTTTTTCGAGGCGCGGCGCGGGCAGCTTTTTGGCTTTCGCTGGAAGGATTGGACTGATTTCAAATCGGGCCGGGCCAAGGCTGCGCCGGATTACCGGGATCAGGAAATTGGCGTTGGCGATGATGCGACTGTCGCCTTTCCACTGGTCAAGTCCTATCGGTCAGGGGATCAGATCGTGCTGCGGCCAATTGTGAAGCCGGTCACGGGCACAGTGCGCCTGGGTCTTGATAATGTCGAGATGCAGGACGGCGTGCATTACACAGTTGATACCGCCACCGGGATTGTCACCTTTTCCGAGCCGCCCAATCGCGGCGTGCCGATCACGGCGGGATATGAATTTGATGTGCCTGTGCGGTTTGATACAGACCGCATTCAAACCAGCCTTGCCAGTTTTCAGGCAGGCGAGGTGCCCAATGTGCCGGTGGTGGAGATCCGAGTATGACCGGTCTGTTGGAGCATCTCGGCACAGGTGTGACCACCACCTGCCGCGCTTGGGCGCTGACGCGGCGTGACGGGGTGGTGATGGGGTTCACCGATCACGACCGGCTGTTGGCCTTTGAGGGAATTGCGTTTCGCCCCGACACCGGGTTGAGCGCCTTGGCCTTGCAGCAGACGACGGGGTTGTCGGTGGACAATACCGAAGCCTTGGGCGCGCTGAACGATGCCGCCATCCGTGAGGCGGATATCGAGGCGGGGCGCTATGACGGCGCGGAACTGCGCGCGTGGCTTGTGAACTGGCAGGATGTGGCGGCGCGGCGCCTGCTCTTTCGCGGCAGCATTGGCGAGTTGCGGCGTGCGGGCGGGGCGTTTGAGGCCGAGCTGCGCGGGCTGACCGACGCGCTCAACGTTCCCTTGGGGCGGGTCTATCAAAAGGCGTGCAGCGCCGTTCTGGGGGATCGCGATTGTCGCTTTGATCTGGATACGCCGGGGTATGTTTCAGAGCGGCCCGCCGAGGAGGTGGAGGAGAACCGCGTGTTTCGCTTTGCTGAGATGGGCGGGTTTGCCGAAGACTGGTTTCGCCACGGCGTGCTCCGGGTTTTGAGCGGCGCGGCGGCGGGCTTGATCGGGCTGATCAAGCGAGACCGGACCGAAGGCACGGGGCGGGTGATCGAGCTTTGGCATCCTCTAGGGGCTAAGGTTATGCCCGGTGATGCGCTGCGGATTGAGGCTGGGTGCGACAAGCGTCGCGGGACTTGTCAGTTCAAGTTTGACAATCTTTTGAACTTTCAAGGGTTTCCGGACATCCCTGGCGATGACTGGACGATTACCGATCCCAGCAAGGCGCCGCGTCTGGATGGCGGGAGCCGCAGGTGAGCGGGCAGGGGGCGCGGATTGTGGCGACGGCGCGGGGCTGGATCGGCACGCCGTATCGGCATCAGGCGGCCTGTCGCGGGGCGGGCTGCGATTGTCTGGGGCTGGTGCGAGGGCTGTGGCGCGAGATGTGCGGTGCGGAGCCGGAACGCCCCCCCGCCTATTCGATGGATTGGTCAGAACCGGCGCGGCAAGAGGTGCTGTGGCAGGCGGCGGCGCGGCATTTGCTGGTGAAAGATTTGACCGAAGAGGCGGCAGGTGACGTGATCCTCTTTCGCATGCGTGAGGGGGCGGTTGCCAAACATCTGGGCGTGGTCGCGGAACTGGGCGCGCGCGCAAGTTTCATTCACGCCTATTCGGGGCATGGCGTGGTGGAGACCGCGCTGAGCGCGCCTTGGCGGCGGCGCATTGTGGCGCGATTTGCATTTCCCGAGGAGGGCTGAGACATGGCAACCATTCTGTTATCTGCGGCAGGGGCCGCGATTGGCGGGGCGGTGGGCGGCACCGCGCTTGGCCTGTCGTCCGTGGCGATTGGGCGCTTTGCCGGGGCGGTCATTGGCCGTTCGATTGACCAACGTCTGTTGGGCCAGGGATCGGAGGTGGTCGAGACGGGGCGCGTGAGCCGTCTGCGCCTGACTGGCGCGGGCGAGGGGGATGCCATCCCGCAGGTTTACGGGCGCATGCGCGTTGGCGGGCAGGTGATCTGGGCCACCGAGTTTCGCGAGAACGTGACCGTAACACAGGGCAGCCGGGGGGGCGGCAAGGGCAATCCGCGTCCCGCCACGCCAGACACGCGCGCGATCAGCTATTCGGTGAGCTTGGCGCTGGCGCTCTGTGAGGGGGAGATTACCCGCGTCGCGCGGATCTGGGCGGATGGAACAGAGGTCGCCCCTACAAGCCTAAATATGCAGGTCTACAAGGGCGCGCGCGATCAATTGCCCGATCCCCGGATCGAGGCGGTCGAGGGGGCGGGCAATGTGCCCGCCTATCGTGGCACGGCCTATGTGGTGATCGAGGATCTCGATATTTCGCAGTTTGGCAATCGTGTGCCGCAGTTCAGTTTTGAGGTGTGTCGCCCGTCTCAGGCCGAGACGCCGGGTGCCGCGCTTGATCCGGTGCGGTCAGTGCGGGGCGTGGCGATGCTGCCGGGCACGGGCGAATATGCGCTGGCTACAACGCCGGTCACAATGAATTTCGGTCTGGGCGCAAACGGAATCGCCAATATCAACAGCCCCTCAGGGCGCTCGGATATGGCGACGGCGCTGGAGGCGCTGGTTGAGGAATTGCCAGCCTGCCGGGCCACCTCATTGATCGTGAGCTGGTTTGGCGACGATCTGCGCTGTGGAGTTTGCCAGATCAGGCCACGAGTAGAGCAAAAGAAATTCGAGGCGTCGAACATGCCGTGGCAGGTCGCTAGCCTAGGTCGTTCAGGGGCAGGTGAGGTGCCCAAGGATGCGCAAGGCCGCGAGGTTTATGGCGGCACGCCGACCGATCAGGCGGTGATCGAGGCCATTCTGGCGCTGCAACAAGCGGGGCAGGAGGTGCTTTACTACCCGTTCATCCTGATGGAGCAGCTGCCGGGCAACGGCCTGCCTGATCCGTGGAGCGGGGCCGAGGATCAGCCCATTCTGCCATGGCGCGGGCGGATCACCACATCCAAGGCGCCGGGGCAGGTTGGCAGCCCGGATCAGACGGCGGCGGCAGAGGCAGAGGTGGCGGCGTTTTTTGGCACTGCGCGCGCGGCGGATTTTACGGTGACACCGATTGCGGCGCAGGTGGAGGAGAGCGCCGGAACCGGCGCGTTGGATATTCTGAGTTTTGGTGGTGCGCTCAAGCGCAGCCCGGTGGCCTATCACGGGCCGGATGAATGGTCTTATCGCCGCTTCATTCTGCATCAGGCGGCGCTTTGTGCGGCTGTGGGCGGGGTCGAGAGTTTCTGTATCGGGTCGGAAATGCGCAGCCTGACGCAGGTCCGGGGCGCGAATAACAGCTTTCCGGCGGTGGTGCAGTTGATTGCCTTGGCGGCTGAGGTGCGCGCGCTGCTGGGACCGGAGGTCAAGATCAGCTATGCTGCGGATTGGTCTGAATATTTCGGCTATCAGCCGGGGAATGGCGATCGGTTTTTTCACCTCGATCCGCTGTGGGCGGATGCCAATATCAATTTTGTCGGGATCGACAATTACATGCCGCTCAGCGATTGGCGCGAGGGGGATGAGCATCTTGATGCGCGCGATTGGCCGTCGATCTATGATCTGGACTATCTACAAGCCAATATCGAGGGTGGCGAGGGCTATGACTGGTTTTACCCAACGTCAGAGGCGCGCGCGGCGCAACGCCGGGTGCCGATCACCGATGAGGTGTTCGGTGAACCTTGGATCTGGCGGTTCAAGGACCTGCGCAACTGGTGGGAACACCGGCATTTCGAGCGGGTGGGGGGTCTGCGCGCGTCAGAGCCGACCGCCTGGGTGCCGCAATCGAAACCGATCCGGTTCACCGAATATGGCTGTGCGGCGGTGGACAAGGGCAGCAATGAACCCAACAAGTTTCTTGACCCAAAATCTTCTGAATCAAGTTTGCCCCGCCATTCAACAGGGCAGCGGGATGAGCTGATTCAGATGCAATATCTGCGCGCCATGGCCGCCTACTGGAATGATCCGGCGCGCAATCCGCAGTCCGAAGAATACGCGGGGCGAATGCTCGACATGGATCACGCCTATGTCTGGGCCTGGGATGCGCGGCCCTATCCCTATTTTCCGGGAAATCTCGAGCTTTGGTCAGATGGTGCGAACTATGCGCGCGGGCATTGGATCAATGGTCGGGTCAGCGGGCGTCGGCTTGCGGATGTCATGGTAGAAGTGGCGGCGCGGGCGGGTCTGCGGGATCTTGACACAAGCCGAACTGAGGGTTTTTTGCGCGGGTTTCTGGTGGATCAGGTGGGTGCCGCGCGCGCGACCTTGCAACCTTTGATGCTGGCCTATGGTCTGGATGCGATCGAGCGGCACGGCGTGCTGCAATTTCGGGCACGCGATGGCCGGGCGGATCATGTGGTTGATCTTGATCTGGTGGTGCGCGATCCGGAATTGGGCGGCGTCATCGAGGAATTGCGCAGTAGCGATCTAGAGTTGGCGGGCCGGGTCCGGCTGCGGTTTCTGGAGGCGGATGCCGATTATGAAGCGATTTCAGAAGAGGCCATTCTGCCCGACGAGGTGACCCATGCGGTGGCAGCCTCGGAAATGCCACTTGCGTTGACGCGTTCTGAGGGGCGGCAGGTGGTGGAGCGGTGGCTCTCGGAGGCGCGGGTGTCGGTGGATACGCTGCGCCTGACCTTGCCGCCGTCGCGGCTGGACGTTGGGGCAGGAGATGTCATTGCCCTGCCCAAGGGGGGGATGGTGCGCGGTTCCGCATCGACCGTATCGAGCAGATGGGCAATGCGCAGCGTGTCGATGCGGTGCGGATCGACCCCGAGAGCTATCGGCCGATCCTGATTGAAGAGAACCCGACGCGGCTGCGCCCCTTTGTGGCACCGGGACCGGTGACGCCGCTCTTTCTTGATCTGCCGCTCTTGACCGGCGATGAGGTGCCGCATGCGCCGCATATCGCGGCGCTGGCCAATCCCTGGCCCGGTACGGCGGCGGTTTACTCGTCCGCCGAGGATGCCGATTACCGGCTTAATACCCTGATTGCGGCACGCAGCACGGTGGGGGTGACGCAAACTCCGCTTTTGCCTGCGCCGATGGGACGGATCGACCGCGGGGATGGGCTATTCGTGCGGATGCGGTTCGGGACGCTGGAAAGCGTGGGAGATACGGCGCTTTTGAATGGCAGCAATCTTTGTGCCATTGGCGATGGCACCCCGGGGGGATGGGAGCTGTTTCAGTTCCGCGATGCCGAGTTGGTGGCACCGGACACGTATATTATGCGCCATCGGCTGCGGGGACAGTTGGGGACTGAAAGGGCTGGCGGTGGTGTCTGGCCTGCGGGATCGCTTGTCGTACGCCTGAATGGTGTGCCGCAACAGATCGAGTTGACCGAGGCACAGCGCGGGCAAGCGCTGCATTACCGGATCGGGCCGGGGGGACGACCCGTGGATGACCCGAGCTTTGCCCATGCCATTTTGGCCTTTGATGGGGTGGGCCTGCGACCCTATGCGCCGGTGCATCTGAGGTTCACGGAGGCGCAAGGAGATTTGACCGTGACGTGGATCAGGCGCACGCGGATCGGCGGGGATCGTTGGGATACGCCCGAGGTGCCGCTTGGCGAGGAGAGCGAGCGCTATCTCTTGCGGGTGATGCGAGGGGCGCAGGTCTTGCGCGAGGTCACTCTGGAACGCTCGGATTGGGTTTATCAGCAAGCGGCACGCGTGGCCGATGGGGCAGATGCGGGCAAACGGATCGAAGTTGCTCAGCTCTCAGCGAGTTTCGGAGCCGGTACATTTGCAACCCGTGATCTCTGAGATGCCCAGTGTGTGTTTGCGTATTTGTAGAACGGTAAAGCAGGGGCGGGGAGTGATCCCGCCCCGTAAAAATCAGCTTGAGGTTTGTGGCACGCAGCTACTGGTCGCCGCATCCCATGCGGTGCCTGTAACGCAGGAAATCGCCTGTTTCTGTTTGCTGTAGTTACAGCCCCCCGTTGCCAAGGCAAGGCTGGGTGTCACGACAAGCGCGAGGGCGGCCAATCCGAATTTCAACTTCATCATATGTCTCCCTGTTGGACAGGGGTTCAGGCTATCACGATTCCCCGAAAACCCGCGCGAAAATCGTGTTCACATGCTTTGTATGATAGCCCAAGTCGAATTTTTCAGCAATTTCTGCCGGGCTGAGGGCGGCAGTGACCTCTGCATCATTCAGCAACTCGGTTTTGAAGTCACAGCCGGTTTCCCAGACCTTGAGCGCGTTGCGCTGCACAAGGCGATAGGCATCCTCGCGGCTGACGCCGGCTTGGGTCAGGGCCAATAGAACGCGCTGCGACATCACAAGGCCGGGAAACTTGTTCATATTGGCCATCATGTTGTCAGGGTAGACCAAGAGCTTGTCGATGACATTGGTCAGACGTGCGAGGGCGAAATCGAGGGTGATGGTGGCATCCGGGCCAATCATGCGCTCGACCGAGCTGTGCGAGATGTCGCGTTCATGCCAGAGGGCCACGTTTTCCATCGCGGGCACCACAGCCATGCGGACGAGACGGGCGAGGCCGGTGAGGTTTTCAGTCAGCACCGGGTTCTTCTTGTGTGGCATGGCGGAAGAGCCCTTTTGCCCCATCGAGAAAAACTCGGCCGCTTCCAGAACTTCGGTGCGCTGCATGTGACGGATTTCGATGGCGACATTTTCGATGCTGCTGGCCACGACACCAAGAGCGGCAAAAAACGCCGCGTGGCGATCGCGCGGGATCACTTGGGTGCTGATTGGCTCTGGCGTCAGGCCTAGTTGGGCGCAGACATGCTCTTCGACGCGCGGATCGACATTGGCAAAGGTGCCGACGGCACCGGAAATCGCCCCTGTCGCGATCTCTTCGCGGGCGGTGTGTAGGCGGCGCAGGTTGCGCTGCATCTCGGCGTAGAAGCGGGCAAAGGTCAGCCCCATGGTGGTGGGCTCTGCGTGGATCCCATGGCTGCGGCCGATGCGCAGGGTATCCTTATGTTCGAATGCGCGACGCTTGAGGGCGGCCAAAAGCCCCTCCATATCCGCAATCAGGATGTCGGCGGCACGGGTCAGCTGGATGTTGAAACAGGTATCAAGCACGTCCGAGGAGGTCATGCCCTGATGCACAAAACGCGCCTCATCGCTGCCTACATGCTCTGCCAGATGGGTAAGAAAGGCGATGACGTCATGCTTGGTCTCGGCCTCGATCTCGTCGATGCGGGCGACGTTGAACTCCACGTCCTTGGCTTTCCAGACCGCTTGGGCATTCTCACGCGGGATGACGCCCAGGTCAGCCATGGCATCACAGGCATGGGCCTCGATCTCGAACCAGATGCGGAATTTGGTGGCAGGTTCCCAGATGGCGACCATGTCGGGACGGGAATAACGAGGTATCATGCGGCGATCCTTGAGCAGACTAAGGGGATTTGCCGCGCTTGTAGTCGCAAGAGGGGGGCGCGGCAAGCCGCGCTGCGGCCCCTTGGATCAGGCCGCCAACAGCAGGATCGGCAGAAACGCGAGCGCCAAGGCCCCAAAACCGAAATCGCCGCCACCGCCACCGCTGTCATCGGCATCGCCGGCTGCGGCTGCGGAGTCTGGGGCATCCTCTGGCTCTTCGGCGGGGGGCGTTGTCGGGATCAAGCTCTCGCTGCTGCCGGATCCTGAACTGCCGGATTGGAAGAAATCTGCGAAGTTGAGGACATTGTCGACGACCTGATTGTCGCTTTCCTCGACGTCGATTTCGTCTGACTCCTCGGGGGTGTCGGCGACCATACGGGCCAGTTCGGCGGTAAAGACGGGGTTGAGCATCTCGATCATCAGGATCTCGTAGGGCGCAAGGTCTGCGATCAGGATGCCGTCCTCGATCAGGTCTTGTGGGTTCTCGTTGGTCACAACGGGTTCGGCAGTGGACTCGCTTGGGTTTTCGCCCTCAGCCACGCCTAGGCGCGTGATCGTAACGTCGCCCAAATCGCGCAGGATGCTCATAAAGTCCACGACCTCTTCGCTGGGTTGGTCGCTGGTCGAGGCAAGGAACGTGACCAGGCGATCCGGGGCATAGAACACATGCACATCCGCTGTTTCGCCCGACAGCTCCGTCTCGCGCCCTTCGCTTCCTGCAAGGCCGAGAGGGCGGGTGCCAGGCAAGGTTTCGTTCAACAGGCGGAACATTTCGCCGGGTACACGGATATCTGCATCGCCTTCGCCATCAGCCAGACCCGTGCGGCTATTCATCTGGAGGGGCCATACATGTGCCGCATCGACACCGCCCCAAGAAAACGCCTCAAGCACATTGAGCATCTCATGCGCTTGTTTCAGGCCGAACTCTTCTTGTGGGTCCTCGGACACCGAGCGTTTCAGGTTCCATTCAGTTGCATAGATATCCAGCCCCGGCATTTCCTTGAGCCAGGTGTCGGCAATCTGCGACAGTTCGAAATAACGGCTGTTGGGGGTGTCGGCCCCCTTGGAGTAGATATGGGCAACAACGCCGTCGATGGCGCTTTGCTCTGCGACGGTGTCGAACTCGTTGAGGATGATGGCATTGGCGACCTTGGCCCAAGCCACATCGCCAGAGGAATAGATGTATTCGTTTTCCGAAAGGTTCAGGTCATATGTTTCATTGAGCTCGGCAAGTTGATCTTCTCCGGTTCCTGAAAACAGGTTTGAAAGAGCGAACCGGCCATAATTCGTGCCCATCTGGACCAGAATATCGGTTTCCGAGAGATGCTCCGCGTCGGGGTGGCTGCGGATTTCGTCCTTGACGATGACGGCCATTTCCGAGGCGAGGCGGCCATATTCAAAGGTGTTCATGCCACCGCTGCCCCAATATTCATTGCCAATTTCGATGGCCTGAATATCTGCGGCTCCGTAGCGTCCGTCGAACACATCCTGCAGGAAGCTGCGCAGCGCGGGTTCGTCGATATCGGGCAAGCGATTGCCCTCTGCGTCTACCTCGGTGCTGAGAAAGTGCCGCGTGGGCAGAACGATCGTGACTGCGATCCCCTCTTCCTCGGCAAAGCCCAGAGCATCGCTGATCGGCAGAAATGATGTTGCTTCGCCGGTCTCGGAGTTGACCACGATATCGTTATCCGGGTTGCGGATGTCGAAGTAATACTCGGTTAGGCTGCCGCCGGGGTAGCGGATATGTTCCACGCCAAGTGTGCGGGCAACGTCATCATAGGTGCCCTCGTCCCCAACGCGGTCCCTCAGGGCAAGCGCGTTGCCGCCGAAATGCGCCTGTGTAAAGGTCGTATCGGACAAGTAACCCGCTGAAATCGTAAATGGCATTCAAACCCCCGGCATCGATATTTGCCGCCAGAGCGTGCCGTTCTTCGGTTTGGATGGTCCGTACCAAGGTGGCGAAAACTCTCGCAGTCCTTGGAATTTCTAAAGAAAACAGGGATTTATGATACTACTCCGCCGGATAGGCGATGCTTCCGGATAGGGTGTTAACCATATTTGCGAGCTTGGTCCGAATGTTGCATTTTCCTGCCCCTCGGCACGGATGACCGAACTGCATGCTGGGTGCCGTCACGCTAAAAAATGTATCAAAAACAGGTCAATGAATGTGGCCGACCGGTTGGTTGCCAAATTGAACGCTGATTGAGCCGCCAGATGCACGGGTGAGACATTTTTGCCGCCGCGCTTGGTGCCCGACGCCAGCATTCAGAGAATCATCTGGGGTTTATCGGCGTTCGATACCCTCAACACCCCGTATTGCGCCGCCCCCGCCGCGCCTCTATATCCGGCGCCATGTTGGATACTCTTTCAAACCGCCCCGATCTTCCGGCTGAGATTGCCCGCCGCCGCACGTTTGCGATCATTTCGCATCCAGATGCGGGCAAGACGACGCTGACCGAGAAGTTCCTCTTGTACGGGGGCGCCATTCAGATGGCCGGGCAGGTGCGTGCCAAGGGAGAGGCGCGGCGCACGCGCTCTGACTTCATGCAGATGGAGAAGGACCGGGGCATTTCTGTGTCGGCCTCGGCCATGTCGTTTGATTTTGGTCGGTTCCGGTTCAACCTTGTAGACACGCCCGGCCACTCGGACTTTTCCGAAGATACCTATCGCACCCTGACCGCCGTCGATGCGGCCGTCATGGTGATCGACGGGGCCAAGGGCGTTGAAAGTCAAACGCAGAAGCTGTTCGAGGTCTGCCGGTTGCGCGATTTGCCGATCCTGACCTTTTGTAACAAGATGGACCGTGAAGCGCGCGATACGTTCGAGATCATTGATGAAATCCAGCAGAACCTTGCCATTGACGTAACCCCGGCAAGTTGGCCCATCGGTATGGGGCGCGATTTTGTCGGCTGTTATGACATGCTGAACAACCGTCTGGAACTGATGGACCGCGCCGACCGTAACAAAGTGGCAGAGTCGATCAAGATCGACGGGCTTGATGATCCGAAACTGGCGCAGCATGTGCCCGCAAACCTTATCGCCAAGCTGCGCGAGGAAATCGAAATGGCGCGCGAACTTTTGCCCGCGCTCGATCCGCAGTCGGTGTTAGAGGGCCATATGACGCCCATTTGGTTCGGCTCAGCGATCAACTCGTTTGGCGTCAAGGAATTGATGGATGGCATTGGCGCCTATGGCCCCGAGCCGCAGGTGCAAAAGGCCACTCCGCGTGCGATTGCCCCCGAAGAAACTGCCGTGACCGGCTTTGTCTTTAAGGTGCAGGCCAATATGGACCCCAAGCATCGCGACCGTGTGGCCTTTGTCCGCCTCGCCTCGGGGCATTTCAAACGCGGCATGAAGCTGACGCATGTGCGCTCGAAGAAACCTATCACCGTCTCGGCACCGGTGCTCTTTCTGGCGGCGGACCGTGAATTGGCCGAAGAGGCTTGGGCTGGGGACATCATCGGTATCCCCAACCATGGCCAGTTGCGTATCGGGGATACGCTGACCGAAGGGGAAGCGCTGCGCGTGACCGGCATCCCATCCTTTGCGCCAGAGCTTTTGCAGCAGGCGCGGGCAGGTGATCCGATGAAAGCCAAGCATCTGGAAAAGGCGCTGATGCAATTCGCCGAAGAAGGTGCCGCCAAGGTGTTCAAGCCTGCTTTTGGCTCTGGCTTTATTGTGGGCGTGGTGGGGGCGCTGCAATTCGAGGTGCTGGCCAGCCGGATCGAGCTGGAATATGGTCTCCCAGTGCGGTTTGAGGGCTCTCAGTTCACCTCGGCCCGTTGGGTATCTGGCGACAAGCTGGCGGTCGAAAAATTCACTGCTGCCAACAAGCAACATATCGCCCATGATAATGATGGCGACATCGTCTATCTTACGCGCCTGCAGTGGGACATTGATCGGGTTGCGCGCGACTATCCAGATGTCACGCTGACCGCGACCAAAGAGATGATGGTCTAAAGGTCGCCTTGGCCTAGAGCATATGCCCCGATTTCGCGGCCTTGGTCGCGAGATAGTGATGATTATGCGTGTTCTCGCCCAGTTTCAGCGGCACACGCTCGATCACGTTGATGCCGTTCTGCTCCATCATCGCGATCTTGGCGGGATTGTTGGTAAGAAGCCGCACCGAGGAAAAGCCCATCAGCGACAGGATGCGCGCACCGATGCGGAAATCGCGTTCGTCATCTTCAAACCCAAGGCGATGATTGGCTTCGACCGTGTCGAACCCCTGATCCTGCAAGCTGTAGGCACGCATCTTGTTGGCAAGGCCAATGCCGCGCCCCTCTTGGTTGAGATACAGCAGCACGCCGGCACCTTCGGCCCCCATCTGCGCCAGAGCGCCGCGCAGCTGAGGTCCGCAATCGCATTTCAGGCTTCCCATCAGGTCGCCGGTGAAACAGGCGGAATGCAGCCGTGCCAGCACGGGCACGGCGCGGTCAGGTTGACCGATTTCGATGGCGTAATGTTCCTCGCCACCATCCTCGGGGCGAAAGATATGCAGACGCCCCGCCTCTGACACGGCAAGCGGCAGGCGCGCGCTGACCACCGGATGCAGCGGGCTTGTCAGTTCGAGTTGCGGTGCCGCGGCTGTATCAAGCAGGGTCAGCCCATGACGGCGCGCGAATTCCACGCCCTCCGTTAGTGGCAGCACCAAGGCGGCGGGCAAAAGCCGCGACGATTTCACAAGGCTCAGCGCCAGCCGGTGTAGATCGACCGCGCCCCCGCGCTCGGAGGTCAGCGGGCCTTTCATCGGGCTTTTGAGATCATCCGCCGGGTCCGCAACCGACAAGATCCATCCCAGAGAGACATCGGGCGGAAGAATAACGCGCGCGAGATCATCATCATAGGCCCGCGCCTTGAGCGTGGTGGCCCGGCGCGCAGTAATCGCCAGAACCGGAGTGCCGCCCAATGCCCGCAGATCCGCAAGCCGCTGCGCCTCAAGCGTTTCGGCCGCCATGATGAGTGCCGCACCTCCGCGCCCGCTTAGCACCACGGGCACGCCCATGCGCAGATCGCTGCGTGCGCGCGCGGCAATTTCAGTGAGATCCGGTGCAAGGCTCATGCGGGGCTCCTGTTTATCAGTCCAACCGTGATATAGTCTTTTGTAATGAATGGAAAGAAACGCTCGCGCCGCAACACTAGGGCGTGAGTGGAATGTTGCACATCTTGCCGCGACGCTGCTTGTACCGCATGTTCGACGAAACAAGAGGAAACCGAGATGGGACAAGTCAAAAAAATTCTTCTCGTGGATGATGACGACGACCTGCGCGAGGCGCTTGGCGAACAGTTGGTCATGACCGAGGATTTCGACGTCTTCGAGGCGTCAAGCGGTACCTCTGCGCTGAGCAAGGTCAAGGACATGATCTATGACCTTGTGATCTTGGACGTGGGGCTTCCGGATACTGATGGGCGCGAACTGTGTCGCCTGATGCGCAAGCAGGGAATCAAGGCACCGATTCTGATGCTCACCGGGCATGACGGTGACGCGGACACGATCCTTGGGCTTGATGCCGGGGCCAATGACTATATCACCAAACCTTTCAAGTTCCCGGTACTGCTGGCCCGTATCCGTGCGCAATTGCGTCAGCATGAGCAGTCTGAAGACGCTGTGTTCCAGCTTGGACCCTATACGTTCAAACCGGCGATGAAGATGCTGATCACCGAAGATGATCGCAAGGTAAGGTTGACGGAAAAGGAAACAAATATCCTTAAGTTTCTGTATCGTGCGACGGAAGGCGTGGTTCCGCGCGATATCCTGTTGCACGAGGTTTGGGGCTATAACGCGGGGGTTACGACCCATACTCTTGAGACGCATATCTACCGGCTGCGTCAAAAGATCGAACCCGATCCCGGAAATGCGCGGCTTTTGGTGACGGAATCGGGCGGCTATCGGCTTGTTGTCTAAAAGGCACGGTTCTTTGACCAAGATCAAAGTCGTATCTGCGGTTGAGCTTTAATCTGCTATTATCCGTTATGTGTGCGGTTACACACATGAACCTCCCTGTTGGACTGCCCCGGCCCCTGTGCCGGGGTTTCTTTTTGTTCTGGCGCTCGGCTCTGTCTGGGGCAATCGCGGCTGGAATCCTTGGACGCATCGCTTTAGTGTCCCGGCGAATCCGCACGGGAGATGCCAGATGTCCTTTACCCTCGCCACATGGAACATCAATTCAGTGCGTCTGCGTGAAGGACTGGTGGCGCGCCTGATGCAGGAAGAGGGGCCTGATATCCTCTGCCTTCAGGAATGCAAAAGCCCGGTTGATAAGATGCCGCTCGAGGGCTTTGCCGCCCTTGGCTATGCCCATGTCGTCGCCCGTGGGCAAAAGGGCTACAACGGAGTGGCGATCCTGTCCAAATTGCCCATCGAAGAGGTCGGCGCGATGGACTTTGCGGATCTCGGCCATGCAAGGCACATTGCGGGCCGGCTGGAAAATGGTGTTGTGATCCACAATTTTTACGTGCCTGCAGGGGGCGATGTGCCTGACCGGGCGGTGAATGACAAATTCGGCCAGAAGCTCGATTATCTGACGGGCATGCGCGATTGGTTCCGCGACAGCCGTCCCGAAAAGGCGATCCTTGTGGGGGATCTCAACATCGCCCCGCGCGAGGATGATGTTTGGAATCATAAGCAACTGCTCAAAATCGTAAGCCACACCCCTGTTGAAGTGGATCATCTGAGCGCGGTGATGGCGGCGGGCGGTTGGCAGGATGTTACGCGCGCCGACATTCCCGAGGGGCAGCTTTATAGCTGGTGGTCCTATCGCGCAGCCGATTGGGACGCCGCGGATAAAGGGCGCCGGCTTGATCATGTCTGGGCCACAGACGACATCGCCACTTCGGCGCATTCCAGCCGCATCCTGCGTGGCGCGCGAGGCTGGGAGCAACCTTCGGATCACGCGCCGGTGTTCGCAACATTTGATCTTTGACTCCGCCCGCCACGCCCTCATATAGGGGGCAAATCTCTTAAGGAGGCTGAACATGCTGGAACTGGGTAAAACCAAAAGTGCCCCCGCGGCGGGCGACCTGATCAAGGATGTGTCCGAGGCCAGCTTCATGGCGGATGTCGTGGACGCATCGCAAACCGTGCCGGTGATCGTCGATTTCTGGGCCCCGTGGTGCGGTCCTTGCAAAACGCTTGGTCCGGCGCTTGAGGCTGCGGTGACCCGCGCCAACGGTGCGGTCAAAATGGCCAAGATCAATGTCGATCAGAACCAGATGATTGCAGGCCAGATGCGGGTTCAATCGATTCCAACCGTCTATGCCTTTTGGCAGGGCCAGCCGATTGACGGTTTTCAGGGTGCCGTGCCTCCGTCAGAGATCGAGGCGTTCGTCGCGCGCGTTATTGCAGCCGCCGGGGGCGAGCCTGAGGATGGTTTGGACGAGGCGCTTGATGCCGCCGACGAGATGCTTGAAACCGGCGCTGTGGCCGATGCGGCGCAGACCTATGCCGCAATTCTGCAAGAGGACCCGCTGAATGCGCGGGGCTACGCGGGCCTTGCCCGTGCCCATATGGCGCTAGGCGAGTTGGATCAGGCCGAAGCGATCCTAAACGGTGCCCCGGCAGAAATCAGCCACGCCCCTGAAATTGACGCCGCCCATGCGCAACTGGCACTGGCACGTCAGGCGCAAGATGCCGGACCTGTCAACGAGCTGCGCGCCGCCGTTGAGGCAGACCCCGCGAACCTTCAGGCACGATTTGATCTCGCGCAGGCGCTTTATGCCAACGGGCAGGCGCAAGAGGCGGTGGATGAATTGCTTGATCTATTTCGGCGGGATCGTGAGTGGAATGATGGCGCGGCCAAGACCCAGCTTTTCACCATCTTCGAGGCGCTCAAACCGAATGATCCGGTCTTGCTGAGTGGGCGGCGGAAATTGAGTTCGATGATATTTGCCTGAACCTATGCACGGGCTAGGTTAGCGGCATGACACACAAGCTCGATCTTCCAGAGATCATCCCCGTCTTTCCGCTGCCCGGTGCGCTCTTGCTGCCGCGCTCGCGTCTACCGTTGCATCTATTCGAGCCTCGCTATCTGGCGATGCTTGAGGATGCGTTGAAAACTCCGGGTCGGCTGATCGGAATGATCCAGCCGAACCGGGTCCCGGGTCGCGCGGGCGGCACCGGCCTGCATGCAATTGGCTGCGTTGGACGTGTGACGCAATTCTCGGAAACCGAGGATGGGCGCTATATGATCACTCTGACAGGGCTGTCGCGGTTTCGCGTCCTCGAAGAGGTTGAGGGCTTTACACCCTATCGTCGGGCGCGCGTGTCGTGGACTGGCTTTGAGCGTGATTTGGGGCCGGTCGACAGTGATCCCGGCTTTGACCGCCGCGCATTCCTTAGGCTTCTGGCGCGGTATTTCGAGGCCCGCGAGCTTCAAACAGACTGGGATTCGCTGAAAGAGGCCGAGGATGAGTTGTTGGTCAATTCGCTCTCGATGCTGTTGGGCTTTGAGCCGGAGGACAAGCAAGCCTTGCTTGAGGCGCCATCGCTGAGCACGCGGCGCGAGACGCTGATCACGCTTATCGAATATGTGCTGCGCGGCGGCGATAACGAGGACATCATGCAGTGACCGAAGACACACCGCCCCCCCGGCCTTTGACCGGCGCATGCTTGAGGCGCTGATCTGCCCACAGACCCATGTTACGCTCGAGTATGACGCGGCAGCGCAGGAATTGATCAGCCGCCGAGCCAGTCTTGCCTTTCCGATCCGAAACGGCATTCCGGTTATGCTGATCGACGAGGCACGCAGGCTGGATTAATTTCCCCGCGTGGCGGTCAACTCAAAGCGCATATCGACCCCAAAACCCAAGGACTTTTCGTCCGTCACCCCGTTGCCGATGTTGAAATTTCGGCGATCGAGGGCAAGCGTACCCATTGCCATGGCGCTATCGCCGGTGATGGTCAGGTCAAAGGGCATCTCGACGGGCACAGATTGGTCCCGGATGGTCAGCGTGCCGCGCGCCACAGGGCCTGTTTCACCAGACATCAAATCAGCGGCAAAAATCGCAGTCGGGAATTCTGCGGTGTTGAAGAAATCTGCTCCCATCGCCTGTTGTGTGACCGAGCCAAGCGAGAGAGAGGCGATGCTGACAGTCACCGTAACATCGCCGTGTTTGCCATCTGCGTCCGGGGTTTCGGAATAGGCGATTTCGGCCGTCCATTCCTCAAAGCTGCCGGTCACGGCTGAGCCCATTTGTTGCACTGTCACTTGCAATTGGCCGCTTTCGACCTGCCAGTCACTCTCGACCGCCGCAAGTGTGGTCGGGCCGGTTTGTGTTGTGTCGAACCAGCCAAGCGCTGTCGCGCCCCCAAGTGTACCAAGCCAAACCGCCACGGCGGCAACCATGGGCAGCACAGGGTTGGGTTGCCGCGCGGTGGGAATCGCATCCATACGCCCCGGCAACATCCGGCGCAGTGTCGCATCACCATCCAGCAGGTGATGTTTGAGAGCGCCGCCCACATGCGCCGCAATCGTACCCACCAAGACCAGCACAAACACAAAATGCAAGGTTGAGGCCAGGTCGGACAGGGCCTCAGACTTGGGCACCAATGGCAGGTTTTGCCCCAATGGCCACCAGATCGGTGCAAAACCTGAGGTTGCAGCGTGATGCACCCAGCCTGAAAGCGGCACCAGCACCAGCGAGCCATAGAGCAACCAATGCGCGGTTTCCGCTGCCCAGGCCTCGAGTCCGCGATCCCCGTTGAGCAATCCGGGTTTGGGCTGCGACATGGCCCAAAGAATACGGGCCAGCGCCACAAAGAAAATTGCGACCCCGAGTGTTTTGTGAAGTGAAAACAGGAAAGTAGCCTGCGCGATCAACGGTTCAGTTGGGGACGCTGCCACCGCCTCGGCGACCTTGGTCGCATACCAGCCCAGTGGCAGGTTTGACAGGATCAAGAGCGCCGTGAGCCAGTGAAAGCCCTTGGCGATACTGCCGTAGCTGGTGGCGGAATTGGTGCGTTGCATCGCGAATGTCCTCATGGTTGTGGCGTCACTCTAGCGGCATATGTCACGGGCGCAATCGCCGCCCACGCACAGGGCCTCTGCGTCTTTGCGTGTCTATCTAGCCCCGTTTAAAACCTGAGCAAACTCGGGTGAAATTGGGCAAATACGTTGCCTTGGCCTGCGTGCCGATGTATCGGGAGGCACTTTTCAAGGGAGGGGCAGGCCATGAGCCGAGCATTCGTATTTCCGGGGCAGGGCGCGCAGGTGATCGGCATGGGCGCGGATTTGGCCGCCAACTATCCGGCGGCGCGCGCGGTGTTCGATGAGGTGGATGAGGCGCTTGGGCAAAAGCTCTCGGCGTTGATCTGGGAGGGCGCGCAAGACGAGCTGACCCTGACCGAAAATGCGCAACCGGCGCTGATGGCCACCTCTATTGCCGCGCTGCGGGCGCTTGAGGCAGAAGGTGTGAACCTTGCTTCGGCGGCATCCCATGTGGCGGGGCATTCTTTGGGGGAATATTCCGCCCTAGCGGCGGCGGGGGCGATCAGCGTGGCGGATACAGCGCGCCTTCTGCGCATCAGAGGGCAGGCGATGCAACAGGCGGTGCCTGTTGGCGTCGGCGCAATGGCGGCCTTGTTGGGGCTTGATTTTGAAACTGCCCGCGCCGTGGCGCAAGAGGCCGCGCAAGGCGAGGTTTGCCAAGCCGCGAATGACAACGATCCGGCACAGGTGGTGGTCTCAGGCCACAAGAGCGCGGTAGAGCGTGCGGTGGAACTGGCCAAGGCGCGCGGGGCCAAACGGGCCATGCTCTTGCCGGTAAGTGCGCCCTTTCATTGCGCGTTGATGGCACCGGCTGCCGATGTGATGGCAAAAGCCCTTTCTGAGGTCACAATTCATGCGCCGGCTGTGCCGCTCGTGGCCAACGTGCGCGCGCAAGCAGTGACAGATCCGGCGGAGATCCGCGCGCTCTTGGTTGAGCAAGTTACGGGCTCTGTCCGTTGGCGCGAGTCAGTGCAATACATGGAGGTGCAGGGCGTCACCGAAATTTGGGAAATCGGCGCGGGCAAAGCGCTCTCGGGTATGGTGCGCCGCATCGCGCGTGACCTCAGCTGCCGCACCATCGGAGCGCCGGATGAAGTCACAGCGGCAGCGGCCAGCCTGACCGAGAAGTGAGCCGCGTATCGTTTACCAAGGAAGGACAGAACATGTTTGATCTGACAGGGAAATCTGCGCTTGTCACGGGCGCTTCAGGTGGCATTGGCGCGGCGATTGCCCGTGCTCTGCATGGCGCGGGTGCGACCGTCGGGCTGAGTGGCACGCGGGTAGAACCGCTGGAGGCTCTGGCTGCGGAACTGGGCAGCCGCGCGCATGTCCTCCCTTGCAACCTTGGGGATGCAGAGGCAGTTGAGGCGCTTGCAAAAGAGGCCGTTGGTGCATTGGGCGGGCTCGACATTCTTGTGAACAATGCTGGCATCACCCGTGATCAACTCTTCATGCGGATGTCTGACAAGGACTGGCACGATGTGCTGGATGTAAATCTGACGTCCGCGATGCGCCTCTGCCGGGGGGCTGTGCGGCCAATGATGAAGGCGCGTTGGGGCCGGATCATCAACATCGGCTCGATCGTAGGGGCGAGCGGGAACCTCGGTCAGGCCAATTATTCCGCCGCCAAAGCGGGGCTTGTGGGGATGACCAAATCCATCGCCGCAGAGGTGGCCAGCCGGGGTATTACTGCGAATGTGGTGGCCCCTGGATTTATCGCCACGCCGATGACAGATAAGCTGAGCGACGATCAGAAGGCGGGGCTAAACGCCCAAATCCCGATGGCCCGCATGGGCACAGCCGAGGAAATCGCCGCCGCCGTTCTCTATCTTGCCAGCCCCGAGGCCGGCTATGTCACGGGGGCTACATTGCATGTGAATGGGGGCATGTCGATGTACTGAGCCGCGGCTTGATCGCTGTGGCGGTTTTGGGCTGAGTGAAAGCATTTGCCATTGCCCGCGCATATGCTATAGGCCACCGAGATTAGCCGGAGGGATATGCGGATTCTCCCGGTGGCCTTGGTATTAAGGCAGTCGAGAACCGCCCACTGGGGCAAAATCATCGCCACTTCCCGGGCTGGGCGGGGGCAGACAACGGGCAAACCAGCCCAAGACAAAACGAGGAACAAGACATGAGCGATATCGCAGACCGCGTTAAGAAGATCGTTGTGGAACACCTGGGTGTCGAAGAGGACAAGGTCGTCGACAAAGCCTCTTTCATCGACGATCTCGGCG
The DNA here is from genome assembly GCF_051447875.1 of Roseovarius sp. MS2. Lineage (NCBI taxonomy): Bacteria > Pseudomonadati > Pseudomonadota > Alphaproteobacteria > Rhodobacterales > Roseobacteraceae > Roseovarius > Roseovarius sp. MS2. The sequence goes on along the minus strand of NZ_JBKHVF010000001.1, from coordinate 3,958,480 downwards.
CGGACAGTCTCGACACCGTCGAACTGGTCATGGCATTCGAAGAAGAATTTGGCATTGAGATCCCCGACGATGCGGCGGATACAATCCAGACCTTTGGCGACGCGGTCAAGTTCATCACCGAAGCGTCCTGATATCGCCCCCGCGCGACAGGCGAAAGCCCTGCCATCCGGCAGGGCTTTTTGCGTTTCAGGCGAGGCGTATCACAATTGCGTGTGCCTGACGCGCAATCTGGTGTCTTACAGGCACCGTGACGGTGCCATGAGACCTGATTAACACGTCGTTGATACATCCCCTTCCGACCGCTTTGGCCCATCGCTTTGGCCACGAGCATCCGCATGCGGCGCGCAACAGGAAAGGGATATCCATGAACAAGGCAATCACCGACGGCATCGTTTTCATGCCGCCCCCCTTTGCAAACGGTCTGGACCAGTGGTCGCGCGGCGATGGGCGACCGGGGTCTGACACCTATGCCAATGCGGCCGACGCGGCCTTTGTCCCCGCCGATCAGGATTTTGGTGGGGCGCTGGAATTGCAAAAGACCGAGGCTGTGCAGCGTTTGCGCTCGATGGGCGAAACGCCGATCCTACCGGGTTGCTACCTGCAAATCCGAGCGCGGATCAAGGCGATTGCTGGCAATCTGCCGAGTGTGCGCATCGCGGCCTTTGCCGGTGGGGCAGGGGGTGCCGCCCTGCCCGGGGTGACGGTGACCGGGCCGCAGGTCGCGTTGACCACCTATGGCGCGGTTGTCGAGGTGACGGCCATTGTAGGCACGGGCACGCGCACCGGCGTGGATATGCCTTGGGGGCGCGCTGCTATTTTCGGCCATTTCGGTCTTGATCTGAGCGGGCCAAGCGGTGGCGTGGTACGCATTGACGACATCACCATCGAGGATGTCAGCCGCTTTTTCCTGCGCGATATCCTCAGCACGGTCGATGTGCGTGATTACGGCGCGATTGGCGATGGGGTGACGGATGATCATGCCGCTTTCGAGGCCGCTGACACTGCGGCGCAGGGCCGCGAGATCATCGTGCCCGCAGGCCAATATTTCCTTGGGCAAAGCACCACGATCCAGAACCGCATCCGGTTCGAGGGCACGCTCGTGATGCCGGATGCGGCCATTCTGGCATTGACCAAAAACTATGATCTGCCCGCTTATATTGATGCGTTTGGCGATAGCGAACTGGCCTTTAAAAAGGCCTATCAGGCGCTTTTGAACAATCCCGATCACGTCACGCTTGATCTGGCTGGGCGCAAGGTGGTTCTGCGCGGGCCGGTTGATATGGCTGCGGCGGTGAACAACCGCTCTACCTATAACCAGCGCCACGTCATCCAGAATGGCCAGTTCACGATCCGGGGCGGCCCGGCTTGGGCGACCGATGTTGTGACCTCGCAGGCCAGCTATGACATCGCGAACCCCCTCCGCCTGACCAATGTGATTGACGTGGCCAATATCCCCGTGGGCGCGCTGATTGAGGGCAATGGTGTGGGCCGCGAGGTTTACGTCAGCGCCAAGAACGTGGCGGCACAGCGGCTCGACATCAGTCAGCCGCTTTTTGACGCGGCGGGCACGCAGGTCTTTACCTTCCGGCGGTTCAAATACCTGCTGGATTTCAGCGGTTTTGACGATGTCTCGCGCATGGTGTTCTCAGAAGTGGATTTCCAGTGCACGGGGGATTGCAGTGGCGTGCTCTTGCCGCCGCAGGGCTCTGCCAATCATTTCCGTGACTGTTTCTTTACCCGTCCCAAGGATCGCGGCATCACCAGCCACGGCGAGGGCGATCAAGGGATGATGATCGACCGCTGCCAGTTCATTTCGGACGAAGGGCCGCTGTTGTCGACCGAGCGGCGCAGCATCGCGTTCAATGCCAATGCCAATGACCTCAAGATCCGCGATAATCGCAGCGTTCTGTTTCGACATTTCGCCGTGCTTGCGGGTAGCAGTTCCCTGATCTCTGGCAATCACGTGTTTCAGGGGGATACTTCGCAAGGCGGCGCGCGCGTCGCGGGTTTTGTGCTGACGCGGATCAACAATCGCGGCAGTGTCAGCGGCAATTACATCGACAACTGCTTTATCGAATGGGTGAACGAGCATGATGCCGAGCCCGAATTCGCAAGCGAGTTTTCGTTCAGCGCGCTCAGCATCACCGACAATGTTTTTCTGGCCGGCAATATGGCCCCTTGGTTCACCTATATCGTGGTCAAGCCGCACGGCGCGGGGCATTTTCTTGACGGGGTGACCGTCACTGGCAACACGTTCCGCACTATTGGCACCATTACCCGGGTCGAGATGGTTGACACGAGTTTTGCCGATCTCAACTATGATCGGGTGCGCAATGTCACCTTTGCCAACAACAGCTTTCACAACATCAATATCCCTGTCGCCAGTCCGCTGGTGATGCAGCACGCTGAGGAAAGTGCCACTGCCACTTGGGAGGTCGAGCCTGCGCCACGCTTGCCGTTCGGCGCTTGGGCGCAGACGGTTGAGGCGGTCATTCCTGCCGGTCCTCTGCGTAATGCAGCGAATGCGGTGGTGTACGCGGCCCCCTATTTCGAGGCGCAGCAAGGGCCGAACCGGGATCGGATCAACCTGCGTTGGCCCAGCCCGGTTTCGGGATCGGTGGTGCTGCGTATCCGGATCGACGATCCGCTCTGACAGGTTCTTTGGGCCTCTGATGGGCTGTTAGAATGACCGCCAGAGGCCCAGCTTGACCCCCCGTTCGCCACCATCTGTCAAGGGCAGGATTAGCCCGAATTCCAGGTGCGCGCCGGGCTTGGTCGCATGCACATAGGAGGGTGCGAAACGCACGTAGGTCTGGCCCTTCGCGGGCTGTCCGGTTTGGATCTGCGCGATCACCTTGCCGCGCGCAGTGATATCAAGACCAAGGGTGATATCGCTTTCGAGCGTCATCTGCCCCCCGCTAAACATCACTGCCCGCCCGTCAAACGCCGCCCAACCGTGCCGCCCCCAGAGTGTCAGCCCCCGCCCAAGCGACACTCCGGGACGCAGTGCGCGTTGCTCAGCTACTTCGCCCAAGCCCAATTCGACCGCGATCTTGACCTTTCGCGCCGGGCGTCCAACGGGCCAGCGGGCAAAGACGATGGTCTTGGTCATTTGCAGCGCGTCGCCGCCCAGATCAACGCCCAGCGTCAACCGCTCTGTCGCGCCATATTCGGCATAGAGTGTAAAGCTCTGCCGTGCGAGGCCGGTTTCGTCGGGCGCATCGAGCTGTCCCGTTGCCGCGATAAAGGTTTGCCCTTTGGCGCGCGGCCACGCGCCCGCCTCTGCCATGCTGACGAGCCATGGCAGTATCAGCACTGCAAAGAGCGGGCGTAATTGCATCGTCACCTCCGCATTAACCTTCATTAAAAAGGGTAAAGCGCAGGTTAAGATGGGCCGGGAATTTACCGGGCAGGGGGCGCGTGCTAGGCTGGCCCCCAAAAGGAGGTTTCCCATGCCCCATATCACCACCGACACCGACCATCAGACCGTGCTCACCACCTTTGAGGTGACGCCGGGCACCTGCCAGGATCTGATGGATTTGCTGACCGCCGCATATAGTGACTTTATCTCGCAACAACCGGGATTCATTGCTGCGGGTCTGCATGTCAACGATGCCCAAACCCGTATCGCCAATTACTCGCAATGGCGCGCGCGCTCTGATTTTCAGGCGATGCTACGCAGTGATGAGATGCGCGCCCGCAATCGCGAAATCAGTGCACTCTGCAAAGGGTTCGAGCCGGTCATGTATGACGTGGTGGCAACCTTCGGATGACGCAAGACAACAGGCCGACCGACGAGTTGACACGCGAGGTGGCAGCCCTGCGCCGCGAATTGCAGACGCTGAATGCGCATCGCTTTATCCGTGTCCACAATTCCGTGCCGCGCATGTTGGCCTTCAGCTTGGTGCGGGGGCTTGCCGCCGGGCTTGGCACGGTGCTGGGGGCAACGGTGCTTTTATCGGTGATGATCTGGGCCCTCAGCCAGATCGAGTTTTTGCCGATCATTGGCGATTGGGCGGCACAAATTGCGGCGCAGGTGCGCGACATGCAGAACTAAACCGGGCCTGATCTGGATCATGGCAGAGCGCTGTCCCCTAGGGGATGATGGGCCTATCCAATAGAAAAGGACAGCTCATGTATGCACATATTCTGGTTCCCGTATCCTTTGATCAAGACCGCGATTCGAATGCAGCGCTACGTGCCGCGCGGCTTTTGGCGGGAGAGACGGGCCGCATCAGCCTCTTGCATGTGATCGAGCAGGTGCCGGGCTATGCAATTTCTTATCTGCCCCAAGGCTATGTGAACGAGGCGCGCAAGGCAATCGAGGTTGAACTGGCCGAAATCGCCGCCTCTCTGCCCAATGCCTCTGCCCATGTGGTAGAGGGGCATTCGGGGCGCACTATCCTTGACTGGGCCGAGGCCCACACTCCCGACTGTATCGTGATTGCCAGCCATCGGCCCGGTATGCAGGATCTTTTGCTGGGTTCTACTGCTGCGAAGGTGGTGCGCCATGCGGCGTGTGCGGTGCATGTAATCCGCTGAGTGGTGGGATGTTTGCGCTCTGGGTTGCACCGTCAGCGGTGCGACCCCACATGCCACACAAGGCAACAAAAGGAGAGCGCCCATGCAATGTCCAATCGACGGCACGCAACTGGTTCTGGCGGAACGCGCCGGGGTCGAGATCGACTATTGTCCACAGTGCCGGGGTGTCTGGTTGGACCGGGGCGAGTTGGACAAGATCATTGATCGCTCCGCCTCGGCGCCTGCGACTGCGGCACCAGCGTACGAGTCGCGCGACCAAGACGATCGCGGACAACGCCCCCGCAAAAAGCGTGGCGGCTTTCTTGAGGATCTCTTCGACTTCTGACGCGCGCCCTTGAAGCGCCAAGATGTTGGGGCTATGCGCAAGAATGGTAAAAATCCTGACGGCCCTGATGACGCTTGCAATCGGCGTTACAACTCTGATGCCCTCCACTGGGGGGCACTCACCGCTTCTTGGGCTGGATAAGTTGGCGCATCTTGTGGCGTTTGCCGCTTTGGTTATTCCGATCACGATGGCGCACCCGCGGAGTTGGGCGCTGATTTGGCTTGTGGCTTTGTCTTATGGCGGCCTGATCGAGATTGTTCAGCCGCATTTCGGACGCGGAGCGGAATGGGCGGATTTCGTGGCGGACGGGCTGGGTGCCGCGATGGGAATCGCCTTGGCGCTTATACTGCGTCGACGTTTACCCGCCTTTCGGCAGTAGTACTCTTGCAGTACGTGCAAAAAGAACCCTTTTAAGTCATCTTTTTTTTCCTGCGCTCTGCAAAAGTTGACCTCGATCAAGTTTCACCATTTGGAAGCCGCCTAGGGTCGACACAGGCCCAATGTGTGGTGTTCGTTTTGCAAGTGTCATGAGTGGTTCGGGTGTGGGTATCGCGAACGAGGGTCTTGCCCTGAAAATGATTTTTATAAAGAGAACGCCATGATCACGACCCGCCGCCGTTTCCTCAGTATTACTGCTGCCGCTCTTGCGGCCCCCTCTGCCGCCATGGCTGCGCAAACTGCGCATTGGCAGGGTCGCGCCATGGGCGCACCGGCTCGCCTTGCCATTGCGGGTCTTTCCCCTGACGCGGCGCGCCCAGTCTTTGCGGCCATTGAGGCCGAGTTGGAGCGTCTTGAACAGATATTCAGCCTCTTTCGCCCCGACAGTTCCTTGAGCTGGCTCAACCGCTCTGGTCGTTTGGTCGCGCCCCCGCCCGAATTGCTCGACGTGCTGCTATTGGCGGACCGACTGCACCACGCATCGGGCGGTGTGTTTGATCCCACGGTTCTGCCTCTGCTTGAGGTCGGCACATTTGGACACGCGCGCGCCAAGGTTTTTGGGTTGATTGGCTGGGACAAGGTTTACATTGACCCGCGCGAAATCTGTTTTGCCAAGACAGGCATGGCGCTGACGCTGAATGGTATCGCTCAGGGCTATATCAACGACAAGATCGCCGACCTCATGCGTGCCCGTGGCTTGACGGATGTGATGCTTGATATTGGGGAATTGCAGGGTATTGGCCAGTGTCCCTTGCACAGGCCGTGGCAGGCGCGGATCTTTGCCACGGACGGGGCCTATGAGGATCACATCGTTCTGCGCAACCGGGCTGTGTCTACAACGCGACCGTTTGGCGGGCTTCGCCCCGGTGGGGGGGATCACGTTGTCTGCCCCGACGGGCATACGCCTTTTCACTCCATCGTCACAGTCTCAGCACCCAGAGCTGCTGTTGCGGATGGCCTGTCGACCGCGCTTGCGCTCATCCCGCGCGAAGAGACCCTTGCGGTCGTGGCGCAATTTCCGGGCGCACGCATCGAAATGATCCGCTGAGGCGGCTGTTGCGGGCTGTCAGGGTCTGTTGGTCACATGGTCAAGCCTTGTTTCGGGCTTGTTGATCGCACAGATCCTGACATGCAGCACAGGCCCGGATCGGCGTTGCGCCTTTGTGGTTCGATGGGTATCTTAGGTGCCAGTTTACCGGAACCAAAGGGCGGGTATTGACAATCAAGGTGCATCCCTTTGGCGATTATGCGCACCGTCAGCCCTTGGCCTATGATCCCATTCGCCGGGCCTGCGCGCCCGCGATCACCGTCACGGATACGTTTGATGCGGCGGATATCATTCTGCTTGCCCATACCAAGGACCTCGATCGCCATGCCGAGGCGTTAGCGCCACGACTGGCGGCGCATCAGCGCCTTGTGCTCTTGTCAGAAGAACCACTTTGGGATTGTGTCTGGGCCAAAGATCCGCTCACCCCTGCGCAGGTCGTTGAGACTGAAGCGGGGCCTTTGCCCTATGTTTTCCTCAACCATGTGACATCCGATATCTATGAATTTGAGCGGATTCCCTACTTCCTTTTGACGGATTACGCCTATCCTACGCGCTATGGGTGTTGGTTCGCGGAAAACGCGCGTCTGTCACAAGAGGATTGGACGGCTCGGTTCGCTGCAGCAAAATGGGATATGGCCTTTGTCGCCGAATACCGGGACGAGCCGCGCTTTGATGCGGCCTTTCCTGAGGCCGGGTTTTACGGCCTGGGGCGTTGGCGGACACGGCTGGCATTGGCCTGCACCGGCGAGCGGCTGTTGCGGATGGGGGCCGGGTGGAATGTGCTGCCGCGCAGGCAGACCCTGCCGGATTGGCATCTTGAGAAATACCTTGATCTGCGCGGTCGCTGCGCCGTGCTTTCGGCGGTCGAGAACACCTATCACCGGTCCTATATCACGGAAAAGCTGTTCGACAGCCTCGCGATTGGCGCTGTGCCGCTCTATGTCGCGGGGGCGGATCACCGGGTTCATGACCTGCTGCCGCAGGGGGCATTTGTCAACCTCCACGGTCTGACGCCAGAGGCGGCGGCAGAGCGGATAGCCGGGTTTACAGCCGATCCACAGACCTTGTCCGCCTATTGCGAGGCGCAGGCGCGGATGGCGGCGCTGTTCAACACGCCATCCCTGCTTTGTGCCGAATACGAGCGCTTGGCGCAGGCGTTGATGCGCAACCTTGCTGCGTTGATCTGATCCGGCATCATTTTCCGCGCGTGAGCAGGCGCCGTAAGGGGGCTGTAATGCGCCAACTGCGCGAGGCCAGAACAGCGTTTAGATGCGCCTGCGCTTGGTTCAATTCTGCCTCAAGTGTTTGGACCCTCTGCGCACAGGCGGCGGTTTCTGCCTCTTGCTGTTGGCGTTCGGCATAGGCATGCTCCAGCGCGCGTTGCACCTGATGCAACTGTGCCAACAGGATTTGCTCGCCCGGTGTTGCCTGCGGGTTGGGGTCGGTATGCCGCGTCGTGTTCATGGCCTCTCCTGCAGATACCTCGCGATCTTATGCCGCTCGAATGGTGGCGTCCATTGTCGTGAGCGGCCCCTTGGCCAGTCGGCTTGCGAATCGCCGCGGACTGCCGCAGGGGATAGACCATGACACACACCGTAACCCTTGATGATTTTACAGGCGTCTGGACGCTCGAGCGGGTCATTCAACATGAGGATGGCGCTTCGGCTCGGTTCAGCGGGCGCGCCGTCTGGAAACCGGACCCCAAAGGTTTGGCCTATCATGAGACCGGCGAGATGGTGCTGGAGACAGGCGCACGGTTTCTGGCTGAGCGGCGCTATTTGTGGTCCGTGGATCTGTCCGTCTGGTTCGAGGATGGGCGGTTTTTTCACACAGTGCCGGCTCAGGGCGGGCCGACCGCGCATTGGTGTGATCCGGATCAGTATGACGGGCATTACGATTTTGCGGATTGGCCCGCCTTTACGGTCACGTGGCATGTGCGCGGCCCGCGCAAGGATTACCGGATGGAGACGCGCTATCATCGTTCAGACGATTTTGCGGATGCGGCGGCGCGGGCGCTTGGCTAAGTTTGCGGTATGACAGAGATTCTTCAGACCCGATTGCCCTATGATCCCGAGGCCGCGCATGCCCTGCCGGGTATTTCCCCGCTCTTGATGGCCGACTGGTTGCAGGTCGATGAGGCCTTTGCCGGTCAGATGGCAGAGCGTGCCCGTCTTTTGTCCGAGCAGCGCGCCGAGGTTCTGGCGGTCACAGACGGGGCGGGTCCTGCGGCGGACGAGCTTTTGCAATTTGTGCTGGATTGGTTGCAGGAATACGGCCAAGGCTATGGTGTTTCTGAAAATCAGGTACAGCGCCCCGATGGTGTCATTGTGCCGATTGATCGCACTGATCCCATGGGGACTTTGGGGCATCTGGTGCAAGAGGACCTTTGCCTCATGGAGCGGCGGGGCGACGAGCATGTTTTGACCGCCGCAGTTCTGTGCTTTCCGGCAAGCTGGCACCTTGCGGACAAGATTGGTCGGCCCCTGACGACCATTCACGTGCCGGTCAAGACCTATGATGAGGCTCTTGCGCGCCGGGTGCAGCGGCTCTTTGATGGGGTGCAGGAGGGGCGGCCGCTTTGGCGGTTCAATGCCTTGCGCTATGCTGATCCAACGTTGCATCAGCCCCGATCGAGGGTGCAACCGAGCGCAGAGGCTGCGTATCCCTATTTGCGCAGTGAACGCCAATGCGTCTTGCGCCTGCCACAAACGCGGGCCTGCGTGTTTTCGATCCATACCTACGTTTTGGCGCGCAAGGACGGCTGCTGAGCCGGTCTTTGGGATGCCAGATCAGCTCAAGAGCGGCTGTGCCTCCCGTAGGGTGGTATAGGCCAAAAGTGCTGCGCCAAGCGGCGGCACATGCAAAAAGAGCGTAAGGCCAAAGGTGACAATCGTCAGCCGCATTGGCAAAGAGGCCTCTGGCACCGCCAATCGTGCGTCCACCGCATCCTCGGGGATGGGATGTTTGGGCCGCGCGCTGCTCTGGCCTCTATGCTCTTGACGGCGGGGTTTGGATTGTCGCGGGGCCGGGGTTGGGCGGCGATGCTGCGTGGCCTCATTGGCGCAACCGGACAGCAGCTCGAATGTCATGTCGAGCAGCGCGCTGCTGATGGGGCGGTTCGCGGCACCGTGCAGGACCGCGTCAAACGGCAGATAGCCGCGCACCCGTTCGACAAGACGCCGGGTGAGCATCTCATAGGCTTCTGGATCAAGCGTGATGTTGCGCTTGGCGTTGCGCGGCCCCACGGCCAGCACCAGATAACTGGGCTGGTCAAAGCCTTGGGCTGGAAGCCAGCCAAGTGCTATGCGCACTGCGTCCCGATCAATCAGCGCGATATCTTCGCCATCCCATGTCAGGCGGCGCAACTGCGGCGCAAGACGCTGAGACGCGATGTCAAACTCCTCGACAATGTCGGGAAAGTCCATTTCTGGAGGATCGAAAAACTCCAGCGCGGCGATCTGACCGTAATTCTGTCTGCTCATTTCATGCCCCGTTCTTGAGAGGGTTCAGATGAAACCGGACATACTTGGCACGTTTACTGTAGGAGAGGGCGGACGATTGTGCGTCAGCCCCCGTCGATTTGCGCGGCCATCAGGGCAATCGCTTTTTGATAGACCCCGGCGGCGTTCCATTGCTGGATCACGGCGAAATTCGGTTGGCCTTCCTGATAGCCCTGTCCGGGTTGCCAGCCCTTTTGGCGCAGGAAGTTCGCGGTTGACGCAAGCGCGTCAGTCAGATTGTAGAAATCCACCCGCCCGTCGCCATTGGCATCAACCCCGTAGTTTAGGGCATTGCCCGGCAAGAACTGGGTATGCCCCAACTCGCCGTGTTTTGCCCCCTTGGTCTGGGCGGTGATTGCGCCACGATCCACCAACTTCAGCGCGCCAACGGCATGGGGCCGAAAGAAATCAGAGCGGCGGCAATCATAGGTCAGTGTGACGATGGCCGAAACAACGGCACTATCCCCCATGAACCCACCAAAGCCGGTTTCCATGCCGTGAATAGCAAGGAGCACCCCGGCTGGGACGCCATATTGACGCTCTAACGCGTCGTAAAAGGCGGCATCCTGTGCGCGCCGCTTGCGACCTTGGGCCACAATGGTGGGAGCCCCGCGAACCTGCATGAATTTCTCAAGACTGTACTTGAAGCTTTTTTGGTTGCGGTCCGCCGCAATGGTGCTGCTGGCATATTGCGCCCCGGCCAAGGCCTCGAGCCCTCTTGGGCCAACGCCCTCGGCGGCAGCCTCCTTGGCAAAGGCGGCCTTCCAATTTGAGAAGCCGTCCGCACTGTTGCCACAGGGCGCGGCGAGGGCGCTCGTGGCCAGCAGGCTGAAACCAAGAGCCATGGTGAGTGGCTGAAGGGGGCGCATCATGGTCGTGAACATTACAATCTCCCGTGAAATAGCTTTCGATTGAAGTGTAACGCGCCACGCGCGCGCCACAAGTGCGCCTCTGCGGGGAATTTTCCGGTCGAGGTCATCCCAATAGGTCCTGCATGGCCTGCAGAGCTTGGGCTGTCGCGCCATTGACCTGCAGGGTGAGGAACAAGCCGGTCATCGCCGCCGTCTGAGAGGCGAGACGCAAGTTCTCGCCGCGCATGAGGTTGACAATGGCGAGCGCGGCAGCAACCGGAAGAGCAAAGAGCCCCAGCGTGATCGTCAATATCCAGACGCTCAGGCGTAGGGGGGCTGTGCTCTCGCGGATGCTGTCAGTTTGTATTGTGGCGGCGGGCGTTGTTTCAAGACTATCGCGAAAAACCGCACGCAACGCGCCAGTTACATGATCCTCCGGAGCGGCGTCGCTCTCTGAGACATAGCGTGCATGCAGCGCTTGATGCGTAAGTTCGATGTCTGGCAAGCGACAACGCGCTGCTGCGGCTTTGGGGTGCGGCACGATTTCAGCTTGTGGTGCTGCTGGCTCATACTCGTCCTGAAAGGTGACAGCCTCGAGAAACTCGGCATGACTGAGCAGGGCCAGCGGGTGAATCCATTGCACAAAGTCCGGGGCGAGCGTGCTGTGGAGCGCCCGCAGAACATGTGCCATGACCGACAGCGCCAATTGGGTTTGGGGCGGTGCCTCTGGATCGGTTTGCAAGAGGCTCAGCGCGAGAAAGTGCTCAGCGGGCTGAGACAAAGCGCTAAGCTTGTGGTCTTGCTGGATTTCAATCCGCAGAACAAAATGATCAGAAGTCAGGTTTGCCTCGCAATCAGAAAGAATACGCAAGCCTGTTGTCTGCTCATCTAGCCAGTCAAGGACCATGCTGATCCGGTTGCCGATCCTGACGATGTCGAAGTTTCTCGTACCGAGAAATACTAGCCCTGCCGTTACCCTATGAGTGGAATTGGCCATGGGAGGTTCCATTATCTGCGTTGTGAGTGATCTATCTATGACAACCGAAGGTGGAGCCGATTTGTTTCAAATGAGGATTAATTTGGGCAATTCGTCAAAAATGCTGAGATTGATGCCAAACACGCAACGGTGAAGGGCATAAAAAAAGGGCACCCCGAATGGGATGCCCAGAATTTACAATCACAAGCTGTGCAATCAGCAGCTGTAATACATGCCGAATTCGACAGGGTGCGGTGTGTGCTCGTATTTGTGGACTTCGTCCATCTTGAGCGCGATGTAGGCCTCGATCTGGTCTTTGGTGAACACGTCGCCTGCCAGCAGGAAATCGTGATCAGCGGCCAGACAATCCAATGCTTCGCGCAGAGAACCACAGACGGTCGGGATGTCTTTCAGCTCTTCGGCGGGCAGGTCATAAAGGTTCTTGTCCATGGCTTCGCCGGGATCAATCTTGGATTTGATACCGTCGAGGCCAGCCATGAGCAGAGCGGAAAACGCCAGATAGGGGTTTGCGCTCGGATCGGGGAAACGGGCCTCTACACGCTTGGCCTTGGGGCTTTCGGTCCACGGAATACGGACGCAACCCGAACGGTTGCGGGCCGAATAGGCGCGCAGAACGGGGGCCTCGAAACCGGGGATCAACCGCTTGTAGCTGTTGGTGCCGGGGTTGGTGAAGGCGTTCAGCGTCTTGGCATGCTTGAGAATGCCACCGATGAAATACAGCGCCTCTTGGCTGAGGTCGGCATATTTGTCACCGGCAAAAAGCGGCTTGCCGTCTTTCCAGATCGACATGTTCACATGCATGCCCGACCCGTTGTCGCCATAGATCGGCTTGGGCATGAAGGTGGCGGATTTGCCATAGGCATGCGCCACGTTGTGAATGATGTATTTGTATTTCTGAATCTCGTCGGCCTGCTTGGTCAGCGTGCCGAAAATCAGACCCAGTTCGTGCTGGCAGCTTGCGACTTCATGGTGGTGCTTATCCACCTTCATGCCAATCCGCTTCATGGTCGAGAGCATTTCGGCGCGCAGGTCTTGGGCGTCGTCGATCGGGTTTACCGGGAAATACCCGCCCTTGAGGCCCGGACGATGGCCGGTGTTGCCCATCTCGTATTCGGTGTCACTGTTCCAAGACGCGTCAACAGCGTCTACCTGATACGAGACTTTGTTGATGGTGTTCGAGAAGCGCACGTCGTCAAAGATGAAGAATTCAGCTTCGGGGCCAAAATAGGCCACATCGCCGATACCGGACGACTTGAGATATGCCTCGGCTTTTTCTGCCGTGCCGCGCGGATCGCGATCGTAGGATTCGCCGGTGTCGGGTTCAACAACCGAGCAATGGATGCAAAGTGTCTTTTCCGCGTAGAACGGATCGACATATGCACTCTCGGTGTCGGGCATCAGCTTCATGTCGGAAGCCTCGATCGACTTCCAGCCAGAGATCGACGATCCGTCGAACATAAAGCCTTCTTCGAGGAAATCCTCATCGACCAGGTCCGCGACCACGGTCACATGCTGAAGTTTACCGCGCACGTCGGTGAACCGGATATCGACGTAGTCAACATCCTCATCCTTGATCAGCTTGAGAACTGCGTCTTTGCTCATTCTCTTGTCCTTTTCTTGTTAGGGTAGATTTCAGAGCGCGTCCGAACCGGACTCACCGGTGCGGATGCGAATGGCTTGCTCGACGGGGCTGACGAAAATCTTGCCGTCGCCAATCTTGTCGGTTTTGGCCGCGTCGATGATCGCTGCAATGGCCGCGTCCACCTGATCGTCATCGAGCACGACGTCAATTTTCACCTTGGGAAGAAAATCGACCACGTATTCGGCACCACGATACAGTTCGGTATGGCCCTTTTGACGACCAAAGCCCTTGACCTCGATCACTGAGAGGCCCTGAATGCCAGCTTCCTGAAGCGCCTCTTTCACCTCGTCGAGTTTGAAGGGTTTGATAATCGCTTCGATCTTTTTCATCGGCTCGGCCTCTCGCGGTTACGTTCGGAACGTGCAGACCACTTCTCAGCAGGAGGCTCAATCGGTTAAGCTGGATTTTGCAGCGCCCCGGACGGGTTCAAAGAAGTAATTGCCTAACTTTTATGCAAAATGCCGAAAAAAGCATCGAAAATAAAACGCAGAGGGGCCCGGTATGCTAGAAATTCTGACAGCCACTGAAATGCGCGCACGGGAACAGGTGGCCATCGAGTCGGGCGGAGTAACTGGGCTTGATCTAATGGAGCGCGCGGGACGTGCCGTGGTCGACGCGGTGTTCGCTGAATGGCCGGAACTTGCGCAAACGCCACAAACTGCGGCGGTTCTGTGCGGACCGGGCAACAATGGCGGCGACGGTTTTGTCATCGCGCGGCTTTTGAAGGCGTGGGGCTGGGAGGTGGGTGTCTACCTTTATGGTGATCCGGAGCGGCTGCCACCGGATGCGCGGATCAACCATGATCGGTGGTGCGCCATGGGATCTGTGCATGATCTTGCGCAGGCCTCTGTCGAGGGGCTCAAGGTCGCGTTGATGGTCGATGCGCTGTTCGGCACCGGTCTGCGACGACCGCTAGAGGGCGTGGCGCAGCAAGGCTTGAACCAAGTGGCTGCACATGTTGTGGCCGTGGATCTGCCCTCTGGGCTGTGCAGCGACAGTGGGCGGGTGTTGGGCACGGTTTCAAACGCGGTCCGGGCGGCGCTTACGGTTACGTTTCACGCGCCCAAGCTGGGCCATGTGCTGGCGGATGGGCCTGCGGTCTGTGGTCGGGTCATGGTGGCAGACATTGGTCTTGCGGCGCAGGCCGAGGGCGCGGTCAGGCTGGTCGCGCCCCCGGACGCGCAAAGCCTTACCAAGGCAGAAACAGCACATAAATTTGGCCATGGTCATGCGCTGATCCTGACGGGTGGTGCGGGCACGACCGGCGCGGCGCGGTTGGCTGCGCGCGCGGCGCTTCGCATTGGGGCAGGGGTGGTGACCCTTGGCGTGCCTCCCTCGGCACAGATGGAAGTGGCTGCCCAAATCACCGCGCTGATGTTGCGCCGGATTGAAGATGGCCAAACTTTGCACGCCGCGCTGACGGACAAGCGCATCACTGCGCTCTGCTCGGGGCCAGGAATGGGCACAGCGCGGGCGCGCGACTTGGTGCCGGTGGTGCTGCGCCATGAAAGCGCCCCGCGCGTGGTTCTTGATGCCGATGCGCTGACCGCTTTTGCCGATGCCCCTGAGACTCTCTTTGGCTTGCTGCACGAGGGCTGTGTTTTGACGCCGCATGGTGGCGAATTCGCGCGGCTCTTTCCCGATATTGCCGCGCGTTTGGCCGCGCCTGCCACGCAAGGCCCTGCCTATTCCAAGGTTGAGGCCACCCGAGAGGCCGCCAAGCGGGCGGGCTGTGTCGTCCTTTTGAAAGGGGCCGATACCGTGATTGCTGCGCCAGACGGCGCCTGCGCCATTCATGCGGCGGCCTATGGGCGTGCAGCGCCATGGCTGGCCACGGCCGGCGCGGGCGATGTGCTGGCGGGGTTTATCGCCGGGTTGCTGGCCCGTGGGTTTCCCCCGATGCAGGCCGCCGAAACAGCGGCGTGGCTACATGGCGAATGTGCGCGCTGCTTTGGCCCCGGCCTGATTGCCGAGGACCTACCCGAGGTCCTGCCCAAAGTGCTGCGCGCGTTGCCGGATCAGGCCGCGCGGGCGTCAAGCCGCATGTCGGCGTTGCTGGCCAATTCCAACCCGTCGACATAAAGGATGTGAGGGGCTGCGAAATCGAGGCTGAAGAGCGTCATTTCCTGCGCCGCCTCAAGCGTCACAAACTCGCCATCCACCAGCCGTGTCGCGGGCACGAGCGCCTGAGTGTCGCCAAAGAGCGCCTTGGCGCGCCAGTCGCGCACAAGCAAAAGCTGGCCAGCAGGCAGGGTCACATCCCGTTCGGGCCGGGTATGCCCGAGCGTGCCCGCCATGATCCGCACCGCCGCCGTGCGCAGCCTGTGCCGAGCAATGCCACGCAAGACCGCCGTGCCGCTATCGCGGGTGATCACACGATCCCCGACATTCAAATCGGTAACGCGCCGCTCGCCGTCGAGGGTGAGAATGATGCTGTCGGCCAACAGGCCGCATGTGTCCACAGGTGGAAAGACGGCCAATCCGCCATCTGACCGCCCGACCGTTTTCGGTTTCATGGCGTGTCTCGCTTGTTTTCTGCCTCAGATTACATCCAGAATATGGCAAGATTGGGTTTATGTCCTGCTTTTTTTCGTCATGATCCTGTCAAGCCAAGCTGAATTTTCCTCTCGCATCCGGCGAGACGCTTTGCTAGACACCGCGCCAGCGGCCTGAAAGGGCGCGCGACGGATGCGGGTGTGGCGAAATTGGTAGACGCACCAGATTTAGGTTCTGGCGCCGCAAGGCGTGGGGGTTCAAGTCCCTCCACCCGCACCAACAGACCGGCGAAATCAGGCCGGATTCCCCTTGCACGTTGGCGGGGGCCTCAATAGAACACGCGTGATTTTGACCGCCGCGGACGCCTCCGCGGCCCGATGCATATGAGAGGACGAAAATGCAGGTCACCGAGACCCTGAACGAAGGGCTGAAGCGCGGCTACAAGATGATCTTGTCAGCCAAGGATCTGGACGAGAAGGTAAACGCCAAGCTCAAGGAGGCCCAGCCGGATATCGAGATCAAGGGGTTCCGCAAGGGCAAGGTGCCGCTGCCGCTCTTGAAAAAGCAGTTTGGCCAGCGCGTGCTGGGCGAAGCTATGCAAGAAAGCGTCGATGACGCGATGAAGGCGCATTTCGAAGCCAAGGGCGAGCGCCCGGCGTTCGAACCTGATGTCAAAATGGCCAATCAAGACTGGAAAGAGGGCGACGATGTTGAAATCGTCCTGAGCTACGAGGCTCTGCCCGCGATTCCCGATGTCGACCTCAAGTCACTGAAGCTGGAGCGTCTGGTCGCCAAAGCCGATGATGCCGCCGTTGATGAGGCGCTCAAGAACCTTGCGGAGAATGCGCAGGATTTCAAGGATCGCAAAAAAGGCTCCAAATCCAAAGACGGCGATCAGGTCGTGATCGACTTTGTTGGCAAGGTCGATGGCGAAGCCTTTGACGGCGGCAGCGCCGAAGATTATCCGCTGGTCATTGGCTCGGGCAGCTTTATCCCCGGCTTTGAAGAGCAGCTGGTGGGCGTCAAGGTTGAAGAGGTCAAGGCTGTGACCGTGACCTTCCCCGAGGCCTATCAGGCCGCGCATTTGGCGGGTAAAGAGGCCGTGTTCGATTGCACTGTCAAAGCAGTGAAAGAGCCTGTCGCCGCTGAGATCAACGACGAGTTGGCGCAAAAATACGGTGCCGAAGACTTGGCCGCGCTCAAAACTCAGATCTCCGAGCGTCTTGAGATGGAATATGCTGGGGCAGCACGTGCGATCCTCAAGCGTCATGTTCTGGATCAGTTGGACGAGAAGGTCAGCTTTGACTTGCCGCCAAGCATGGTGGACGCCGAAGCCAAGCAGATCGCGCATCAGCTTTGGCATGAGGAAAACCCTGACGTGCAGGGCCATGATCACCCCGAGATCGACGTGACCGAAGAGCATACCAAGCTTGCAGAGCGGCGTGTCCGTCTTGGTCTCTTGCTCGCAGAGTTGGGGCAGAAGGCTGAAGTGCAGGTCTCGGATGCGGAAATGACGCAAGCGGTTATGAACCAGGCGCGCCAATATCCGGGCCACGAGCGGGAGTTCTTTGAATTCGTGCAGAAGAACCCGCAAATGCGTCAGCAGCTGCGCGCGCCCATCTTCGAAGACAAGGTCATCGACTATGTGGTCGAACTGGCTGAGGTGACGGATAAAGAGCTGTCCAAAGAAGAGCTTGAGAAAGCCATCGAAGCGATGAACGACGAGTAATCGCCAGACACGTTCTAGAAAAAAATGAAGGGCCGCCCCGGGGAGAAGTGGGGCGGCCCTCTTCGTTCTAGCGCAAGTGACGTAGACGACAGTGCCGGTCGTCAGTCAGGATCGCGCGCCCCTGGGGGTCAGGCACGTTGATCCATGCGCGAACGAATCTTGTCCTCAAGAGCGGCCTTGAGCCGCAGAGCGGCAATCCGCTCTTTTTCCGAGGTTGCCGAGGCAATTTGCTCATCGCAATATTGCTCGAGTGGTGTTTTCGGTGTGACGTGGCCTGCAATCGCTGGCAGTGCGAGCGCCGCGTCATCGCTGATAAAAACGTCTCCCTCAACTCCGCCAAAGGCGCGGATGCGGTCGATTCGCTCGTCCGTGCAATCCAGCAATGCCGCGAGGGCGGGCACTTTACCCATATCGGCAGTCTTGCCGACATAGTCATAGGGCGCGTTGCCTGAGCGTTTCAGGACCCGGTCCATCACCGGATCAATCACGGTCACAATGTCCGAAACACCCGCACGTTTTGCCGCTTCGAGTGAGGCGATCATCAGTTCGCAGGTCGCGTAAGAGACCGAGTTGCGATCACGTCCGCGTCCGAGGCGACGTGTGTCGACGCAGAAGCGAGTGGATTCCCAAAGGGTTGCGCTGCGCAATGGCGGCTCGCCATCAAGGATATCGGCAAAGACATCGGCCAGCATGTGCGGACCAGTGGTCTGCAGCGCGCGCACGCAGGATACGACATTTCCTTCATCGTCGAGACCCACGGCGTAGGCCGGGTTCAGGTCATCGAACAGATCGCGCTCGCGACCATCCTTCACTTCAACCTGCCAACCGAGTCGATCCCCAAAGACTCGTGCGCGCAGTTTGAACATCTCATCCAGCACATGGCTGAACCTGTCCTTATTGATGGCATCAATTACCAAAATCATCGTTGCGTCTCCCCAAAAGTGGCGTGTCCCGTGTGAGTGGTGTATTCGGCAATCTTGAGGTTAGTAAATTCCACGAAGTATACCATTGGGGAAATCCCGTAGCGGTGCGCACGAACACGCACCAAAGTGTGAAAAAATGTTTGGAAATGAAGGTAATGCTACGCCTTTGATGAAAGGCGGGACCGCGTTCAACGCGGATAGATCAAACCGAGGTTGATCGCACGCCCAATTGCCTGCGGAGTTGTCAGCGCATTGAGCTTTTGGCGCGCAGACCGCAGGTGCACTTCGACTGTGCGGTGCGAGATCGACAGGATATCGCCGATGTCCTGTTGGGATTTGCCCGCTGCTGTCCATTGCAGGATTTCAATCTCGCGGGTCGAGAGAGAAGGGGTGTTCAGCATCCGGGTTAGGGGATCGGACTGAATCACCATGTCATGCATATGCACAGCCGCTGCCTGAAGGTTACCGATGATCCCCGAGATCAACAGTTGCCATTCGCGTTCAGAACAATCGCGATTGATGCTGAGGCCGCCGACATCACCATAGGGGCCATGAATGGGAATCGTTAGCCCTCTATCCGATATCCCGAAATCACGAGCCGCCTGAAAAATGGTTTGAAACTCGGCCCCCCGTTCCAGCCTGTTCCAGTCAACCGGCGCGATACTGTGGCGCGCCTTGAGCAGGGTGGGGTCAATCTCGTAGTACTTGTGCTGGAGATAGTGAGAGGTCCAATCCGCGCCATAGGTCATATGCCCATGTGATTGCCCACTGATCGGATTCATTCCGGCATAGGCCACATGATCAAGCTCGAACCTGTTGCGCAGATCGTCAAGAAACTGCCTGAAGGGGTCGACCTGGATCATTTACGGTGCCCTCTTCGTCAGGTTGGGCGGACTGTTCGGTAGGGGAATGGAGATGAACAACATGCCCGTTCTACACTTGGGGCAAGCACTTTCATGGCTTTTCCCAAGGGACATTTTTTCAACACACAGGTGCTGCCTGTGGGGGGTCACCGCCCTATTCAGTCTGTGTGGATGTTCCATGTCGGGCGGACCCAAGAGTTGTGGTGACAGGGGAACTGGTTGGCCCCGAAACATTCGTCAGCAAAGACCATGACGATGGGGTTACAGCGCGAGAACCAAAAAAACACCAAACACTACGATCAAACAAAAGTGAACTCATCGTGAAGCGTAGCATTACATGGCTCATCTTGTCGACTACCACGTCACATAGCTGTGCCGCGCAGGGGGCTGCGCGGCACTTTATTCAGAACAATTGCCGAATTCAGGCGTTATTGTCGCGACGATCTGAATAATCGTCGTCGTCGCCGGCGGCACCACCGATGTCGTCAAACAGTTCGGCAATCTCAAAATCTGCGGCCTGATCGGCCTCGGCGGCGGCATCTTGGATGCTCTTGCCAGAGGCTTGGAGGGCTGCTTCTTCGACCGAACGCGCAACGTTCAACTGGATCGTGGCAACAACCTCGGGGTGCAGCGTGACGAGAACGTCATGCAGACCAAGGTCTTTGATCGGGCGGGTCAGGGCAACCTGCTTGCGCTCGACGGTAAAGCCATTCTCGGTGGCGGCATCAGCCGCATCACGGGTGCTGACCGAACCGTAGAGTGCGCCGCTGTCAGAGGCCTGACGGATGACAATGAACTGCTGACCGTTCAGCTTGTCGGCCATCGCCTCGGCTTCTTTGCGGGTCTCGAGGTTCTGAGCCTCAAGTTGCGCCTTGCGGTTTGCGAAATCGGAAATGTTCTTTTCCGAAGCCGACAGCGCCTTGCCCTGCGGCAGCAGGTAGTTGCGGGCAAAGCCGGGCTTGACGTCGACGACATCGCCCATCTGGCCAAGCTTGGCAACGCGTTCAAGAAGGATCACTTGCATCTGAGGTCTCCTTATTTCACGGCATAGGGCAGAAGGGCGAGGAAACGGGCACGCTTGATGGCGCGCGCGAGTTCACGCTGCTTCTTGGCCGAAACGGCAGTGATGCGCGACGGCACGATTTTGCCACGCTCGGAAATGTAGCGTTGCAGCAGGCGCGTGTCTTTGTAGTCGATCTTGGGCGCGCTATCGCCCGAGAACGGACAGACCTTGCGGCGACGGAAAAACGGTTTTGTAGCCATGGTTTATGCTCCTTGTCTCAGGGGATGGATCAGCGACGTTCGCGGCGTTCGCCACGATCGGGACGGTCCCCACGGTCGGGGCGGTCGCCACGATCAGGGCGGTCGCCGCGGTCGGGACGGTCGCCCCGCTCGTCACGCTTCTGCATCTGAACAGAGGGGCCCTCTTCATGCGCATCGACCTTGACGGTCAGCACGCGCATGACGTCGTCATGCAGACGCATCAGGCGTTCCATCTCTTGCACAGCGCTCGAGGGCGCATCGCTCTTGAGAAAGGCATAGTGGCCTTTGCGGTTCTTGTTGATCTTGTAGGCCATCGTTTTGACGCCCCAATACTCGTGCTCGACGAGTGTGCCACCATTTTCGGTCAGCACGGCACCAAAATGCTCGATCAGGCCTTCGGCTTGCGCGCTGGACAGGTCCTGACGCGCGATCATCACATGCTCATAAAGCGGCATGTTCACTCCATTTCTATCAAGGCGCATTTCATAGGACGGGCTTTGGCTCTTTCGCGCCCCATCCACGAGAGACTGCGCGGTTCATAACGATTGCGAAAGATTGGGCGCGTATACATCGCCCCGCAGGGCGGCGCAAGGCGCATTGATCCGGCCCGCAGAATGCCGCTGACCTGCCGCAATACGGACGAATTTGGTGGGCACGGTTGTGTTGTTCGAGGTGAAAAGGAGTATGACCATGGTTGCCCTTCCGGATTTTGAGCGCGAGTTCACGCACGCACCATTCGATTACCACGAGAGCACTGGCCATGCTCAGGCAGAGGCCCGGGCACTCGATCTTGGTCGCGCCACGCAGACCTTGTGCGGCAGTGCGCTGATCTTTTCGGCCTTCGGTCTCTGGCTGGTTTCTGCGGGGGCGCAGGACTCTGCCATGATGATGATCAAGCTTCTTTTCTTTGTAACTCTGCTCTTCGCGGGCCTGATGTGTCTGAGCCGCGCGCGTGCGGTGCAGGCAGGGCCTGAAATTCAGGTTGATGTGATGAACCGCCGCCTACATGTGATCGCCCCGGTTGCGGGCGGTCGGGCCGCGCGGGTTGCGGTCCATGATCTTGACAGCCTTTCGGAACTGTCGATGCGGGACCGCGTGCTGACAGCGCGCGATGCCGCCGGTCGTCAGATCGTTGCGATGAAGATCGAGGATCGTGCAACGGCCAAGGCCCTGCGTCGTGCTTTGGGCTTTCCAGCCTGAACCAAGCGGGGACCTGATGTTGGCAGGTGTTCGCCAATCCACAGAGGTTGTTTGAAACTACGGGATTGTGATTTGGTCCCAGAGCGCCAAATGTGAACAGGTAAGTCACATTTCACCCTCTGGAGGTTTCCGATGAAGAATATCCTGCTCGCCACAGCGCTTGCTTTGACCGCGACTGGCGCGGCTGCTGCCCCTGAAAAATATGAGCTAGACCCCAGCCACAGCCAGGTTGTGTTCTCTTACAACCACTTGGGCTTTTCCACGACCTATGGCATGTTCTCTGGCTTTGCAGGTGAGATCATGTTCGACGCCGAAGACCCGGCCGCCTCGTCGGTCAATGTGTCGATGCCGGTCATGTCGATGTTCACCGGTTGGGAAAAGCGCGACGAGCATTTCATGTCCGAGGATTTCTTTGGCGCGACCGAGGGCGATATGGTCACCTTCACCTCGACCGGGATCGAGGTTACGGGCGACAACACTGCCCTCATCACGGGCGATCTGACCATGAACGGTGTGACCAAGTCGGTCGTGCTCGATGCGCGCCTCAATCAAAAGGCCGATGCACATCCGATGAACAGCAAGCCTTGGGTCGGGTTTGACGCCACCACAACGCTGCTGCGTTCGGATTTCGGCGTGGATAAATTTACGCCCTTCGTCAGCGACGAGGTTGCGGTGCAGATTTCCGTCGAAGCCGGCAAAGCCGAGTAACGCGCAAGCAGAGTCCCGTCGGGCC
Organism: Roseovarius sp. MS2; assembly: GCF_051447875.1. Classification (NCBI taxonomy): domain Bacteria; kingdom Pseudomonadati; phylum Pseudomonadota; class Alphaproteobacteria; order Rhodobacterales; family Roseobacteraceae; genus Roseovarius; species Roseovarius sp. MS2. Next base: position 3,935,930 of record NZ_JBKHVF010000001.1, on the reverse strand, counting down.
GTCCGTGGAGTGCGGGCGGCCCTTTTTTATTTCGGGTCAGGTGCCGTAGGCGCGGCTGCGGCCCATCACATCCTCTGCCGCCAGGGCCAGCGCATCGGCGATCAGATCAAGATCGGGGCGGGTCAGGCGCGCGGGCAGGCGGGTGTCGCAGGCGCGCATCAACATCGCGCGGGTTTTTGGCAGCACCGGGGCCGCACCCGGCAGAAACTGCCAGTTCCAAAAGGCGCGGGCATTATCGGTACTCAGGCCAAATACCTGTACCTTGATGCCGCGGTCCGCCGCCGCTTGGGCAAAGGCGCGGGTGTCGTCTTCGGTCATCCCCACCAGATTGAATTGGATGGAGTCTGGCGCGCGCTCTTCAAGGGGTAATTTTTCGGGCACCTGCATCCAAGGCGAGGTATTGAGCCGCGCCGCGACATAGTCATGGTTGGTGCGCCCATCGCGCACCCGCCGCGCCACCTCGGCCAGTTGAGGGCGGATGATTGCCGCCGACAGGTTGTTGAGCCGCAGATTGTAGAGCGGCAATTGGTTCTGAGCGCGGGCAAACGCCGCCTCAAGGGCTGCATCCGGTGCTGTCAGATGCTTGGCCCAGTTGTGCTCATAGGCACCCGACATGATGACGGCGCGGGCGATCAGATCGGCATCGTCGCTGACCATGATCCCGCCTTCGCCAGCATTGACCAGCTTGTAGGATTGAAAGCTGAAACAGCCGATTTGCCCGATGGTGCCGATGTTGCGCCCGCCCCATGTAGTGCCAAGCGAATGTGCCGCGTCCTCGATCACTGGAATGTTCCGCGCCGTGCAGAGCGCCATGATCGCATCCATATCCGAGGTATGGCCGCGCATATGGCTGATGATCACCGCCTGCACCGTGTCCAGACGTGCCGTGAAATCGGCGATGTCGATGCGGTAATTCTCGCCCACCTCGCAGAGCACGGGCACACAATCGGCATGCAGCACCGAAGACGGGACGGCGGCAAAGGTAAAGCCGGGGATCAAGACCCGCGCATCGCGCGGCAGGCCAAGCGCCTTGAGTGAGAGAAACAGCGCAGCCGAGCAAGAGGACACGGCCAGCGCGTATTTCGAGCCCAGCAGTGCAGCAAACTCCCGCTCCAGCAGCGTCACGGGGGCATTTTCCGGAGCGGTATACCGGAAGAGATCGCCCGATTGCAGCATCCGGTCGATTTCCGCGCGGGCGGCTTCCGGGATGGGTTCTGCGTCATAGACATTAGGGGCAAGGGCCATGTTTTCGGATTTCCTGAAGCTAGGTTTCGGGTTTCCGGAACATATAGGCGTTAATTGTGACAGTTTGTCAAAGAAAACCCCACTGGCGATGGGGCAAAGGGCAATATCACGCTGATGATTGGATCAGAGACCGAGGCGGTCGCGCAGCGAAAACCATGTCATCGCCAGCACCAAAAGTGGGCTGCGCAGGGCGGTGCCCCCCGGAAACGCCGGGGCCGGGACGCGCGCCATGCAGTCAAACCCGGATGCCTCGCCGCGTACGGCCTCGGCCATCAGGCGGCCCGCATGGGTGGCTGTGCCCACGCCATGCCCGGAATAGCCCGAAGCGGTCAGAATATTAGGCGCAAGCCGTGCCAGATAGGGCATCCGCCGCATCGTGATGGCCAGCGTGCCGCCCCACGCATAGTCGAGCTTTGTGTCGCGCAGATGCGGAAAAATCTCGAGCATCGGTTTGCGCACGGTGGCACGGATATCCTTGGGGAAGCGATAGCCATAACTCTCGCCGCCACCGAACAGCAGGCGCTTGTCATGGCTGAGGCGAAAGTAATTGACCACGAACTTTGTATCCGCGACCGCCACGTCGCGCGCCAGCACGCGGGCCGCCGCATCCCCCAAAGGTTCTGTTGCCACGATGAAATTGTTGATCGGCATGACCCGCGCGGCGACCTTGCGCTCGAGCCCGCCAAGATAGCCGTTGCAGGCCAAAATAAGGTGATCCGCTTCGATTGATCCCGCATCGGTGGCAACGCGCAGCTTGGCACCGCGGGTAATCTGATGCACGGCAGAGCCTTCATGGATACGCACGCCTGCCGCAAGAGCGGCGCGCGCGAGGCCGAGCGCAAGGCCAAGTGGGTGCAAATGTGCGGCCCCCATATCCAGAGTGCCGCCGTGATAGGCTGGCGAGGGGCAGAGTGCTGCAAAGCCTGCTGCATCCAGCTTTTCGATCTGCTCATATCCGTATCGCGCGGCCAGATGATCGGCATAGTCGTGTTCCGCCGCCATTTCGCGCGCCGAGAAACAGGCATGTGCCACACCGGGTTTTAGATGACAGTCTATTCCATGTCGCGCGACGAGGGATTTTACCAGATCCTTGGCCTCTTCGGCCAACTGCCAGAGGTGCAGGGCATCCTCTGCGCCCACCAGACGTTCCAGCGCGGTTTGTTCCATCCGCTGACCGCTGCCCAATTGCCCGCCATTGCGCCCCGATGCGCCAAAGCCCACGCGCTGCGCCTCGAGCAGGACGACATCAAATCCCGCCTCTGCAAGGTGTAGCGCCGCCGAAAGGCCTGTATAGCCCGCGCCCACCACGCAGACATCGGCCCGCTCTGTGCCGCGCAACGGCGCGAACTCTGGCAGGGGTGTGGCCGTGGCCGCATACCAGCTTGGCGGATAGCAGCCGCGCCGGTCGTTGGAATAGAGCAGGTTCATGGCTTCTTCTTGGTGCAAATACTCATTAGCACGCCCCTGCCGCGCGGCTCAGACGTTGAGAAGGAGATGCTCACGCTCCCATGGGCTGATGACCTGGAGGAATTCCTCGTATTCGGTGCGTTTCACGATGGCGTAGACGCGGGCAAATTCCGGCCCGAGGATCTCGTGCAGCGCCTTGGCCTCTTCGAACATATCAAGCGCGTCGCCCATGACATTGGGGATATCCGGCTCACCGGAATAGGCGTCGCCTTTGAACTGTTTGTCGGGCCAATCCTCGTTGAGGATACCCAAGAGACCGCAGGCAAGGCTGGCCGCGATGCCCAGATAGGGGTTGCAATCCATGCCCGCCATGCGGTTTTCCACCCGCCGCGCCTCGGGGCCCGAGAGCGGCACGCGAATGCCCGTGGTGCGGTTGTCGCGGCCCCATGCAAGGTTGATCGGCGCGGCGTGATCTTTGACGTAGCGACGGTAGGAATTGACATAGGGGGCCAGTACCGCGATGGCCGAGGGCAGGTGTTTCTGCAAGCCGCCGATAAAGTGGAAAAACGCGTCGGTTTCACCGCCCTGTGGCCCGGCAAAAATGTTGCGGCCTGTTTCCATGTCGAGGATCGAGTGGTGGATATGCATGGCACTGCCAGGCTCGTCGGCGATGGGTTTGGCCATGAAGGTGGCAAAACAGTCATGGCGCAGGGCGGCTTCGCGGATCAGCCGTTTGAAATAAAACACTTCATCCGCCAGTTTGATCGGATCGCCATGGCGCAGGTTGATTTCCAGCTGCCCGGCCCCGCCTTCTTGGGTGATGCCGTCGATCTCGAACCCTTGCGCTTCGGCGAAATCATAGATGTCGTCGATCACGGGGCCGAATTCATCGACCGCTGTCATGGAATAGGCCTGACGGGCGGCGGCGGGGCGACCGGAGCGGCCCATCATCGGCTTGATCTCATGCGCCGGGTCGAGATTGCGGGCCACGAGGAAGAATTCCATTTCCGGGGCGACCACGGGGTTCATGCCATGGGCGTGATACATATCGACCACCCGGCGCAGCACGTTGCGCGGGGAAAACGGGATGGGCGCGCCTTCGCGGTCAAAGGCGTCGTGGATCACCTGCAGCGTCCAGTCGGCCGTCCAGGGGGCGGCGGTGGCGGTGGACATGTCAGGGCGCAGGATCATGTCGCGCTCGATAAAGCCGCCTTCGCCGGCTGCTTCGCCCCAATCGCCTGTAATGGTTTGGAAAAAGATGGAATCCGGCAGGTGAAAGTATTTCTGCCTGGCGAATTTTGTGGCGGGCACCGCCTTGCCGCGTGCGATGCCGGGCAGATCCGAGATGATGCATTCCACCTCGTCTAGGCGGCGGTTCTCCAGATAGGTCTGGGCTGTTTTGGGCAGGGAATTTGTAAGTTCACTTAGATCGGCCATGGCTGGCACCTCGTTTGAAAAACTCCGCCATGCGGGCGGCTATCGTTGCATTTGCGGTGGGATGGTCAAGTTTTGACTTGGCCGCTGCAATCAGGTCTGGGGGCACCACGCCGGGTGCGCGGTGGTGAATAAGGCGGTCAATCATGGTGGCGGTAAACTCGGGATGCGGCTGAATCGTGTAGATCCGATCACCATAGAGCAGGGCCGCATTCTCGCAAAATGCGCTTGAGCCAACCACTTCGGCCCCTTTGGGCAGTTCTGTAACTTGATCTTGATGCCAAGCGTTGAGGGGCAGGCGCTGGCCTTCGATGTCATAGTCGGTGACGCCCACCTGCCAGCCGCCGCCGAATTTCTCGACCTTGCCGCCCATGGCCTGCGCGATGATCTGATGGCCAAAGCAGACACCCACCAAGGGACGCCCGCTCGCGTGGATGTCGCGGATCAGCTGTTCCAGCGGCGCGATCCAAGGATGGTCCTCATAAGCCCCATGTTTGGAGCCGGTGATGAGCCAGCCGTCTGCGGCGTCCGGTCCGGTAGGGAATTCTTCATCCACCACGTTGTAATGATCGAACTCAAAGCCGTGCCCATCAAGCAGCTGGGCGAACATCACCTCGTAGTCACCCAACTCGTCTTGGACGATGTCGGGGGCGTGGCCGGTTTTCAGGATGCCGATTTTCATGGCGGTCTCTTGATTTGATCAAATTAAGGCGGGGTTGCCCCTTAAGGCTACACCGTTTCGAGATAGGTCTTCCAGTGGTCTTCTTTGGGAATCGGCGACATATAGGCCAATTCCTGACGCTTGGTCATCACGAGGTTGCGGATCAGATCGGGGTGAAAGATGCGCGCCATCATGGCATCCTGTTCAAACCAGTCAATTGCTGTGGCCCAATCTGCGGCCAGTTGCGGCATCTCGACCTCGTAGGCATTGCCGCTGATGGGCGGCGGCGGGGTAAGCCCCTCTTCGATCCCGGTGATCGCGGCGCCTAGAATAGCAGCAAAACTGAGATATGGATTGATATCGCCGCCCGCAACGCGGTGCTCGATGCGGCGCGCAGCGGGCGGGCCGCCGGGAATGCGGACCGCTGTGGTGCGGTTCTCATAGCCCCAGCCCGCACCGGTTGGCGCATGCGCGCCGGGAACCAGTCTTGCATAGCTGTTGGCATGTGGCGCGAAAATTAGCGTGGATGGCGGCATTGCTGCAAGACATCCGGCGACGGCGGCGCGTAGGACGTCGGTGCCAGCCGCTGTGCCATCGTTGAAAACATTATTGCCGGCCTTGTCCATCACCGAGAAATGCATATGCATCCCGTTGCCGGTGTCATCCTCGAAGGGTTTGGCCATAAAGGTGGCGACATAGCCGTGTTGGCGGGCCAAGCCCTTGATAAGCGTCTTGAAAAGCCATGTGTCATCAGCGGCGCGCAGGGCGTTTTGGTGATGCAGGGTCAGTTCGAACTGGCCAATCCCCGCCTCGCTGACGGCGGTCTCGACCGGAAGGCCCATTTCCAGACCGGCGTCGTACAAGGCGCTGAGAAATCCGTCGAACGCATCCATCTGGCCGAGCGAAAGAATGCCCGGAGACTTCATGCGGCGGCCATTGCGGGGGTCGCGTATGTTCTTGAGAGTATTGCCTTTTCCGTCCACCAAGGTAAATTCCAACTCGGTCGCGGCGGCGACATGCCAGCCGTAAGCGGCGTAGCGATCCAGCACGGCGACCAGTGCGTGGCGGGGATCGCCGGCAAAGGGCGTGCCGTCTTCGTGGTGCATGACCATGGGCACAAGGCCCTGTGGCACTTCAAGCCAGGGCAGGGGCACCGGGCCGCGGTCGGTGGGCAGGAGCACGCCGTCGATGTCGCCCGTATCAAAAACGAGGGGCGAGTTTTCAATGTCTGCCCCAAAGATATCAAGATTTAGCGATGAGAGCGGCATCCGCACGCTACCTGTGCTGAGTTTGTCGGCATGGGCGGCGGGAAGGCGTTTGCCGCGCATCCGGCCATTGAGGTCACAGGCAGCCACGCGGAAGGTCTGGAACTGTGTAAGATCCATTGGAAGAAAGTCCTGATGATGATTTTGTAACAGCCTAGCCCGGCAATGGGGGGCTTGCCAAGATAATTTGATCAAAAAATTTGAAGGGTGACGAATGGTAAGGTTTGTAAGGTTGGTACGATGGTTTTGTAAGGTGGTTGGGGGTGAGAGGTCCTCGAGTCAAGCCCGAGGATGACGGGGGATCAGGGCAGGCTTTGGTGCCAGCGGTTTTCGAGCTTTTCGATGGCGGCGATCCGTTCGGCGGTCTTGGGGTGGCTGAGCAACCATGCGGGCATGGCACCGCCCGCACCGTTTGTTAACGCTTCGAGTTTTTCGAACAGAGATTTTTGCGGGGCGGTGCCGATGCCCGCCTTGGTCAACAGGGCGGCGGCATAGGCATCGGCCTCATACTCGTCGCCGCGCGAGAGGCGGGCAGCGAGCAGGGTGGTCAGACCATTGGCGATCCAGACGCCCAGACCGGGGATGAAGCGCGACAGGATCATGGCAAGGGCGGTGCGCAGGGCGTTCTGCCCGGAAAAGTCGATCATCCGGCGGCGCGAATGCCCCAAGGCGACATGGCCCAGCTCATGCGCGATGACCGAGGCCATTTCTTCGGCTGAAACCTCGCCGGTCTGAAACTTGCGATAGAAACCACGGGTGATGAAAATCCGCCCGTCAGGGGCTGCCAGACCATTTACCGGGTCAATCTCGTAGATATGCACCCGCACGCGGGGCAGGTCGAGCGCACGGGCGAGGCGGTCTGTCATCGCCTTGAGCTTGGGGTCGGCCAATTCGGTCGATTGCGCATCCAATTCCCGCGAGGTGCGCCAGACCGAGAAGCGGTACATGGCGAGCGCGTAAAGGATGGCGAGAAGGATCGGGGTGAATTTCAACATGAGAGGAATATGGGGTGGGGTGAGGGGGCTGGCAAGAAGGGTTTAAGGGGATTGGGGTTCGCTGAGGTTTGCATCAAGAGATGAGCCGCGCGGCGGCGCGACGCGCCTTGTTCCGCGCGGGGTTTCCGAGCAAGGCGCAGGCGAAACCCCGTCCCTTTCCCGGTGGACGCCGCGCGCGCCCTCGCATAAGTCTGGGCGCGACTGCCCAAGACCGGAGCGCGTGCCATGATCCCACAGGTCTATCTGATCCTCTTCCTTGCCATTCTCGCTGAAACAGCGGGCACCACGGCATTGCAAGCCAGCCAGCAATTCACCCGGTTCTGGCCGTCGGTTCTGGTGGTGGTGGCCTATGCGATCAGCTTTTACCTTCTTGCGCAAACGCTTAAGGTGATGCCCGTGGGGGTGGTCTATGCGGTCTGGTCGGGGCTGGGGATCGTGTTTATTGCCTGTATTGGCTATGTGGTCTTTGGTCAGAAGCTGGATCTGCCCGCGATCATCGGGACCGGCATGATCCTTGCGGGTATCGTGGTCATTCAGTTATTCTCGCGCACAACGACACATTGAGTGTCCAGACTGGGCGGCAAAGGGGCTGGTCAGAACCGCCCCTTGCGGGTAAGGCACCGCCGCAAGAGAAGATGAGGCCGCCCATGACTGAGACCATCACCGAGCGTTGCGAAGCCAAAGGGCTGCGCATGACGGAGCAGCGCCGCACGATTGCGTCCGTGCTGGAAGGGTCGGATGATCATCCGGATGTTGAGGAGCTCTATGCCCGCGCCTCGGGGCGTGATCCTCGGATCTCGATTGCGACGGTCTATCGCACCGTCAAGCTGTTTGAAGAGGCGGGCATTCTCGACAAGCTGGAATTCGGCGACGGGCGCGCGCGCTATGAGGATGCCGAGCGCGACCATCACGATCATCTGATTGACATGAATTCGGGTGAGGTGATCGAATTTGTCGATCCTGAGATTGAGGCGTTGCAAGACAAGATCGCTGAAAAGCTGGGGTATCGCCTGATCGGGCATCGGCTCGAACTCTATGGCGTGCCGATCAAATCCGGTGAGTGACGCGGGCACCGTCAACGCGCGGGTGATGCGGCTGGCGATTGGCAGCCTCATCGTGGGGTTGATCGTGCTGGCGCTCAAGGCGCTGGCTTGGGCGCTTACCGGGTCTCTGGCGCTGATGTCGGATGCGCTGGAGAGTCTTGTCAATCTGGCCACGGCCCTTGCGGTGATTGTCGCGCTGAGGGTGGCGCGGCGGCCTGCGGATGACAATCACCCGTTCGGACATCACAAGGCAGAGTTTTTCTCGGCGGTGCTGGAGGGGGTTTTGATCGTCATTGCGGCGCTCTTTATCCTGCGGGAGGCCTATGACGGGTTTCAGGCCCCGCGCGCGATGGATGCGCCCCTGCTGGGCATGGCGATCAATATGGCGGCGGGGGCGATCAACGCAATCTGGGCTCTGGCGCTTATCCGCAACGGGCGGCGCTATCGCTCGCCGGCGTTGGTGGCGGATGGCAAGCATCTGATGACGGATGTGGTGTCTTCTGTGGGCGTACTCTTTGGGGTGGGGCTGGCGCTGGCGACGGGGTGGCTCTGGCTTGATCCGGCGATGGCGTTGTTGGTGGCGGTCAATATCCTGTGGTCGGGCAGTATGGTGATCAAGGCGTCGCTGAGCGGGTTGATGGATGAGGCGGTATCCGAGGCGGAACTGGCCACCATTCGGCGGGTGATCGAAACGGCGGCCAGCGACGATGCCGCGTTGCAGGCGCATGATCTGCGCACGCGCCATGCCGGGCCGGTCACGTTCATCGAATTCCATCTGGTGATGCCGGGGGCAACCACGGTTGAGGCGGCGCATGATCTTTGCGACCGCATCGAGGCGGCGCTGATGGCGGCACTGCCGGGGGCGCGGGTCACGATCCATGTCGAGCCCGAGCATAAGGCCAAGCATAGCGGTCATGTTGTGCTGTCATAGCTCTGCCGCTTTTTTGGGCAGGTGATCCGGGCTATCACGGGCGTTCCACCGATTTGCAACCCGGCCAAGAAAGTCTGAGATGGAAAACCTGCGCGGCAGTATTCTGATGGTTCTCTCGATGGGCGGTTTCGCGCTGGAGGATATGTTCATCAAGCGGCTGGCGGATACTCTGCCGGTGGGGCAGATCATCATTCTGTTGGGCCTGGGCGGGGCGCTGATTTTTGGCGCGATGACGCGGGCGCAGGGGGGGCGGCTTTGGTCGCGGGATCTGGTGTCTCGGTCGGTGATCCTGCGCAACTGCGGCGAGTTGGTGGGCACGCTGGGATTTGTCATGGCGATTGCGCTGACGCCGCTGTCGTCGGCCTCGGCGATTTTGCAGGCCACGCCGCTTGCGGTCACTTTGGGGGCCGCGCTCTTTTTGGGGGAAGCGGTGGGCTGGCGGCGGTGGGCGGCGATCCTTGTGGGGTTTTGCGGCGTGCTGATGGTGATCCGGCCCGGCATGGCGGGGTTTGAGCCAGCGTCGCTTTTTGCGGTTTTGGCGGTCTTTGGGTTGGCGGCGCGCGATCTGGCGACGCGCCGCGTGCCAAGATCGATCTCCTCCATGCAGCTGTCGACCTATGCCTTTGCCACGCTGGTGCCGACGGGGGTAATTTTGCTGGCGTTTCACGGCACGCCTGCGATGCCCACGGCGGTGAACTGGCGCGATCTGGCGCTGGCGCTTCTGTGCGGGGTGTCGGCCTATTATGCCATCGTGGCGGCGATGCGGCTCGGTGATGTGGCGGTGATCACGCCGTTTCGCTATTCGCGGCTGGTGTTTGCGCTGATCATCGGGGTCACGCTCTTTGACGAGCGGCCCGATGTCTGGACGCTGGCGGGGGCGGGGATCATCATCGCCTCGGGCATCTATACCTTTTGGCGCGAGCGGCGATTGGCGCGGCGGATGGCCTTGGCGTGAGGTTCAGCTTGCGGCGGCGGTCAGGTCATCGATCACCTTGACCCAGAGGTCGGTGGGTTGGCAGCCGGGCACGGCATGTTGACCGCCGACGATGAAAGTGGGAACGCCGGTGATGCCCATCTGGCGAAATTGCGCATCGCGGGTGCGGATGTCTTCGCGGTCGGCTTCGGTGGCCAAAAGGCGCTGGATCATGGCGCCATCCAAGCTGAGGCTGTCAGCGAGATCGGCCAGAACCTCGGGGTCGCCGATGTCGCGGCCTTCGTTGAAATAGGCCTGAAAGAGGGCCATGGCCATGCGGTCCTGACAGCCTTCGATGCCGGCCCAATGCAGCAGGCGATGGGCGTCAAGCGTGTTGGGCGTGCGTTTGATGGCGGCGAAATCAATCGTGAGCCCCGCCGCCTCGGCGCGTTCCAGCACGGGGGCATAGGCGCGGATGGCCCCGTCTTTGCCGCCAAACTTGGTCTCTAGATAGTCGCGGCGGTCCATGCCTTCGGCGGGCATGTCGGGGTTGAGCTGGAACGGATGCCATTCAATCTCGAACGGGTGATCGGGGCGCTGGGCCAAGGCCTGATCGAGCAGGGTCTTGCCGATATAGCACCAGGGGCAGATCGGATCGGAGATGATATCAAGCTTGACCATGGAGGCCCTCATAGATCGGCCGCAGGGCGCGGCGCAGGATTTTGCCATTGGCCCCGGTGGGCAGGGCCGCGACGTGGTGATAGGCGCGCGGGGCCTTGTATCCCGCGAGCCGCGTCCGCGCGAAGGCGTCGAGCGTGGCGGGGTCGAGGGTTTGGGGAGCAGTATAGAAGGCCATGATGACGCGCGCATCCTCTTTCACCGCAATATCGGTCACGGCGACGGCGGTGATGCCGGGATGGGCGCTGAGTGCGGACTCGACCTCCATCGGGGAGACGCGGTAGCCACCGGCGTTCATCATATCGTCGGCGCGGCCCAGATAGGTGATGTGACCTGCGGCATCCATCATCCCCTGATCGCCCGTGAGGAACCAATCGCCGGTGAATTTCTCGGCCGTGACCTCGGGCGCGCCGAGATAGCCCAGCATCAGGCCGGGGTCTGAGCGGTGGATCGCGATAGTGCCTTCGGTGCCAAGGGGCACAGGTGTGCCGTTGGCAAGGATCGCGACCCGGCGGCCAGTCTGGGGGCGGCCAAGCGTGCCGGGGGCGGCGGGATGATCGGGGCTGCCGGAAATGAAGGTTGAGCATTCGGACATGCCGTAGGCCTCGTAGATTGGCGTGCCGGTGGCGTTTTGCCAATGCTGGCGGATGGTGTCCGAGAGTTTTTCGCCTGCCGCCAGCCCGTGCCGCAGATGCGGCAGAGAGAGGGAAGCACCCGGCTGAAAGAGTTTGCGATAGACGCCGGGGGCGGCAGCAAAGATCGTGGCGTCATGGCGTTTGAGGAGGAGCGGCAATTGTTCGGGCGTGATACCGGGCGCGGGGATGAGGGCGGTCGCGCCCATGGTCCATGGGTCCATCAGGCCGGTGCCAAGGGTAAAGGTCCAGTTGAAGGCACCCGCATGGCAGAGCCGGTCATCTGCGCGTAGCGCGTACCAGCCGTCAGACATCATCTGCCGCGCCCAGATGGCGCGATGGGCATGGACCACGGCACGCGGAATGCCCGAGGTGCCGGAGGTATAGATGATATAGGCGGGGCGGTCGGGGTCGCCCATGTGCCAATCGGCGGGGGGCAGATCGCGCATCGCCTCAAGGGTGGGTTCATCGAGCGTGGGGATATCGGTTTCAGGACAAGCCACGCCTGCGGCGCGCAGGATCAGGGCCGGTTGGGTGGTTTCTATCATGCCCGCCACCTCGGGCGCGGTCAGTTGGCTGGAGGTGGGAATGGGGATGAGACCAACGGCGATGGCCCCGAGATAGGCAATCGGAAATTCCACCGTATTGCCCAGCCGCATCAAAACCCGGTCGCCGGGGGTGAGACCCGCGCGCAAAAGGCCGGTGCCGGTGCCGCGCACAGCAGCCAAAAGGCGGCCATAGCTCCAGCGGTCGGCCTTGGCGAGGCTGAGGACCGCCAGCGCGATCTTGTCCGGCTGCGCCTCGGCCCGGCCCAGAACATGCGCGGCGAGGTTGAAGGGGGTGGGACAGGGGGCGCTTGGCCCTTGATCGAATATCGCGGTCATTGCGTTGGCTTAGGAGGCTCTGGCGGCGGTTGCAAGGGTGTCTGCGCTTGGCCTATAGCATGGGGCTATGACCGATCAAGCTTTACCCCCTCTGCTGCGCGTGACGCGCGAGACCGGCGGTGCCGCCGCACCTGAGCCGCTTGATCTGGGCGCGCGGGTGCGCAGCCTGCGCAAGGCGCGCGGTTGGACGCTGGAACAGGCGGCGAAGCAGGCGGGGCTGGCACGCTCGACCCTGTCGAAGATCGAGAATGGCCAGATGTCGCCCACCTATGACGCCTTGAAAAAGCTGGCGCAGGGGTTGGAAATCTCTGTCCCGCAGCTTTTTACCCCGCCGTCGCGCGACCGGATCAACGGGCGCATGGCGGTGACGCGCGTGGGCGAGGGCACTGCCAAGGCGACCGCCACCTATGAGCATGATTTGCTGGCCGATGCGCTGAGCCAGAAACGCATGATGCCCTACCGCGCGCGGATCCGTGCCCGCTCGGTTGAGGAGTTCGGCGGCTGGGTGCGCCATGACGGCGAGGAATTTCTGTATGTGCTGACCGGGGTGGTGCGGCTTTTTACCGAGTTTTACGAGCCCATTGAGATGCGCCGGGGGGATAGCGCCTATTACGATGCCACGATGGGGCATAACGTGATTTCGGTCAGTGTCGAGGATGCCACGGTTTTGTGGGTGACATCGCTTGATTGAGGCAGGCGGGCATCACGCGGCCCGGCCATGGTGGAGAATGGCCGGGCCGTCTGCGCCGTGAGTGTGGCCGTTAGTCGACCGGGGCGGCAGGGGTTTGTTGCGATGTTGCGCCGTCGATCACGCTGGGTGGGGCGGTGGTGTCGCCGGTATTCGACGGGCTGAGCATGCTGAAGGCGATCAGCGCGCCCATCAGGATCACGACAACCAGCAGGCCCGTCAGCCCGCCGCGCGTGCCCGCCGCCGGATCATGGCCGGGAGGGCCATAGCGGTTGAGGTCGCGATTGGCTTGGCGTTGGATGTCATCTTGGGGGATATGCATGAGAGGCTCCTTTCTGACTGGGATCACCATAGACCAGAGGTGGGGTGATCACCGAGCGTGCCCAAGGCCTGTGGGGATTTCCGGCGCTTTGCTGCCATTTTGGGGGGTGTCAAAAGGCAGATTCCCGCTGTAGGCCGAAACTGGCCGCTGGCATGTCTGCGGTTTGGCAAGGATTGGCCGGGTTCAGCGCAGTTTCGGGATGCCACCGGCATGGGTGCTGCGATCCACCACGCCCGCGCGCAAGGACCGCCCGATGCGATGCGCCAGCGCTGACCATGCCGCGGCCTGATCGGGAGAGAGTTCGCGCGCGAGCACCGCATCAAACAGCGCAAGCCATGTAGAGAACATGCCCGGTTGCACGTTGCGGGCGTTGACATGGGCGGCCATCGGGCTGCCGTCATAGACGCGTTCGTGCAAAATCGAATTGGCCCAGAAATCGGCCACCTTGGCCTCGTGCGCGGGCCAGTCGGTGACATGGACCGCAAAGATCGGCCCAAGACCGGGATGCGCGCGCACCGCCGCGTAGAACGCGGTCACGACCCGTTCGATCTCGGGGCGGGTGATGGGGAAACGCGGGGGCAGGGTGGCGGTCATGCGTCTTATGTGGCGCGGGGTGCGGGCAGAGGCAATCCCCTGATTTGGTCTGGTGGGGGCGAATCCCTGAAAAGAATTCGGGCCGCTTTCTTTTCAGACAGGCGGGGGCTGCGCCCTCTGGACGCTTGGCCGGAGCGCGCCTATAAGGCGTCGCATGATGAGACGCAAAGCGATCATTATTCGAATTACATGCCCGGCGCTCTGAGACAATCGAGCTGCCGGGACAAGGCGTATGGGCACCCGCGCCACCTTTCACCCCCCAAATTCCAGACCAGTGACAAGGACGCAAACCATGTGCGCCGACACGACACAGACACCGGGACAGACGCCGGATTACAAAGACACGCTGAACCTGCCCGAGACCGATTTCCCGATGCGCGCCGGATTGCCCGCGCGCGAGCCTGAGTGGCTGGCACGTTGGGCGCGGATCGGGGTCTATGAGAAGCTGCGCGAGCAGGCCGCAGGGCGTGTTCCCTTTACGCTGCACGATGGCCCGCCCTATGCCAACGGGCATCTGCACATCGGGCATGCGCTGAACAAAATCCTCAAGGATATGGTCGTGCGCAGCCAGCAGATGATGGGCCGCGATGCGCGCTATATCCCCGGCTGGGATTGTCACGGGCTGCCGATCGAGTGGAAAATCGAAGAGCAATACCGCGCCAAGGGGATGGATAAGGACAAGGTGGATGTGGTCGATTTCCGTCAGGAATGCCGCAAGTTCGCCGAGGGCTGGATCGACATTCAGCGCGAGGAATTCAAGCGGCTGGGGATCACCGGCTGTTGGGATCGCCCGTACCTTACGATGGATTTCCGCGCCGAGCGGATCATCGCGGAGGAGTTCCAGAAATTTCTGATGACCGGGGTGCTCTATCAGGGGTCAAAGCCCGTGATGTGGTCGCCGGTCGAGAAAACCGCGCTGGCCGAGGCGGAGGTGGAGTATCACGACAAGGAGAGCTTTACGGTTTGGGTGAAGTTTGCCGTGAACAAGGGGCACGGCAACCCCGGTCTTGAGAATACTTCTGTCGTCATCTGGACCACGACGCCGTGGACCATGCCCTCAAACAAAGCCGTGGTTTACGGCGAGAGCATTTCCTATGGCCTCTATGAGGTGACCGGGACGCCGGGCGAGTGTTGGGCGGCGGTGGGGGAGAAATTCATCCTCGCCGATACCCGCGCCGAGGATGTGATGACCCGCGCGCGGCTGGAGCCGTCGATGTATCGCCGTTTGCGCGATGTGCCGGCGCAGGAATTGGCGGGGATGCAGCTTGAGCATCCGCTGAAAGGGGCCGAAGGCGGGAATGGCGAATGGGATGACCTGCGCGATTTCCGGGCGGCTGATTTCGTGAGTGACGAAGAAGGCACCGGGTTTGTTCATTGCGCGCCCTCGCACGGGATGGAGGAGTTCGAGCTTTACCGCGACTTGGGCATGCTGGAGCAGGTGATTACCTATAACGTGCTGGAAGATGGCTCTTTCCGGCCTGATCTGCCGTTCTTTGGCGGCAAGTTCATCCTTGATCGCAAGGGCAAGGAGGGCAATGCCAACAAGGCGGTGATTGACAAGCTGGCTGAGGTGGGCGGGCTGCTCGCGCGGGGCAAGATCAAGCACAGCTATCCGCATTCGTGGCGCTCCAAGGCCCCTGTGATCTATCGCAACACGCCGCAGTGGTTTGCGGCGATTGACCGGGCGGTGGGCGACGGGCAGGACACCTATGGCACCAGCATTCGCGAACGCGCCCTGCGCTCGATTGATGCGTTGGTGACATGGACGCCCAAGACCGGGCGCAACCGGCTTTATTCGATGATCGAGGCGCGGCCCGATTGGGTGCTGAGCCGTCAGCGCGCTTGGGGTGTGCCGCTCACCTGCTTTGTGAAGAACGGCGCACAACCCACGGATTCTGATTACCTTTTGCGGAATGAAGAGGTGAATGCGCGTATCCTTGCGGCCTTTGAGGAAGAGGGTGCGGATGCGTGGTATAAAGAGGGCGCGAAAGAGCGGTTCCTGTCGGGCATCGTGAACCCGGACGACTGGCGCAAGGTCGATGACATTCTCGATGTGTGGTTCGATTCCGGCTCGACGCATGCCTTTGTGCTGCGCGACCGCGAGGACGGGTCTGAGGATGGTTTGGCCGATCTATACCTAGAGGGCACGGATCAGCATCGCGGCTGGTTCCATTCGTCGATGTTGCAGGCTTGTGGGACACGCGGGCGCGCGCCCTATCGGGGGGTGCTGACGCATGGCTTTACCCTTGATGAGAAGGGCAACAAGATGTCGAAATCCTTGGGCAATACGGTCGCGCCCGAGGAAGTGGTCAAGCAATATGGCGCGGATATTCTGCGGCTTTGGGTGGCGCAGGCGGATTATACTGCCGATTTGCGGATCGGGCCGGAAATCCTCAAGGGCGTGGCCGATGGCTATCGCCGTTTGCGCAATACGCTGCGGTTCATGCTGGGGGCCTTGGCCCCGTTCACCGAGGCGGATCGCGTGGACCCGGCAGAGATGCCGGAGCTGGAACGCTGGGTGCTGCACCGTCTGGCGGAGCTGGATCACAAGGTGAAGAAAGGCTATGAAACCTATGATTTCCAAGGGGTTTTCCAGCAAATCTTTAACTTCTGCACGCTGGATCTGAGTGCCTTCTATTTCGATATTCGCAAGGATGCGCTTTATTGCGATGGCGACACGGCGCGGCGGCGGGCGGCGCGGACGGTGCTAGATCTGCTGTTTCACCGGCTGACGACATGGCTCGCCCCGGTGCTGGTCTTTACCATGGAGGAGGTGTGGCTGTCGCGCTTCCCCGGTGAGGACAGTTCCATTCACCTCACGGATATTCCCGATACGCCCGCCGAGTGGCTTAATGAGCCCTTGGCAGCGAAATGGGCGATGGTGCGGCAGGCGCGGCGGGTGGTGACGGCGGCGCTAGAGGTGCAGCGGACAGACAAGGTGATTGGGGCCAGCCTAGAGGCGGCACCGGTGGTGCATATCCGCGATGCCGAGATGCTGACGGCGCTGAAATCGGTGGATTTCGCGGATATTTGTATCACGTCGGATTTGATGCTGACCGGCGATCCGCGCCCCGATGAGGCGTTTCGTTTGCCTGAGGTGGACACGGTCGGCGTGGTTTTCGAGCGCGCGGAAGGCGAGAAATGCCAGCGCTGTTGGAAAATTCTGCCTGATGTGGGGCAGCACAAGCATCCCGGCACCTGCGGGCGCTGTGATGCGGCCTTGGGGTAAGCTAGGCGTCTATTACCCGCCCCGGGCTTGACCCGGGACCTCGTTTCCCAAGAGGAGAGGCCCCGGGTCAAGCCCGGGGCGGCGTTTCGGGATCAAAGCGCTCCGGCGATCTGGCGCAGCACGGCGATATTGCCGTGTTTGACGCCCGGTTCGCGAAAGGCGCGGTCGGCGGAGGTGGCGATGATCACCACCTCGCGGGCGCGGTCGATGTAGATATATTGGCCGTAAATGCCGTGGCCGAAGAATTCGCCGGGTTGGGCATCGGCGGGCATCCACCATTGAAAGCCATATTGCAGATCGCCCGGTGCTGTGGGGGCGGTGGGTGTTGTGGCCGCGCGCATCCAATCCTCTGGCACCACCTGTTGCCCGTTGTAGCGCCCCAGATTGGCAGCCATCAGGCCAAAGCGGGCATAGTCGCGGGTTGTGACGTTGAGGCCACCAAGCGCAAAGGCCACGCCCTCGCCATCGGTGAGGTAATAGGGTTCGGAGTCGAAGCCTAAAGGTTGGATGATCTTTTCCGTCAAGAGGTCTGGCAGGCTGCGCCCGGTGGCCCCGCGCAGCACCATGGCGAGAATATGCGTGTCGATCGAGACATATTTCCAACGTGTGCCGGGGGCGGCATCGCGCGCCGTGAGACCGGCGGCAAAGCCGTCCATCGTACCGCCAAGGGCCAGAACCCGGCCCATGCGGTTGATGTCTGATGCGTAGTCGAGATAATCCTCGTCAAAGGCAACGCCGCTCATCATCAGCAGCACGTGGCGGATGCTGGCGCCGTCATAGGCGCTGCCCGCGAGGCTGGGGGCGTAGCGCGTGACCGGATCATCGAGCGAGGCAATCTGACCCTCGGCTATGACTACCCCGAAGAGGGCCGACAAAAAGCTTTTGGCGACGGACCAGCTTATGCGGCGATCCTCGGGGGCGGTGCCAAGGTGATAGCTTTCATGCACCACAGCGCCCCGGTGCAGGACCATGAGCGAGGTCACGTTGCGGGCGGTGATCCAGTCAGTGGCCACGGCGGGCAGGGTCATGGCCGGGCCTGCGGGCAGGGGCGAGACGGGGCCGGTGCCGCGCGGCACGGGCACGGATAAAAAGGCGCGGTCCATATGCGAGAAGTTCTGGACGATGCGGTCTGCGTCAAAGAGGCTGTTGACCGCCCAGAGGCGGGTGATCTGGTCGCGTTTCCAGAGGCCCACCGCTGCCGCGGCAAGGACCAACAGCAGCAGGATCCGTCCCAGCCATTTGAGAGCGTTGCGCATTCCCATCCTCTTCGGTTTTGTCGGCAGTTGAGCAGTGACGCCGCGCTTGATCAAGCCTTACCTTGAGATCAATGGCCTAACGGAATTTGTCCATCAGCTTTTGCATGGGCGAGCGAGGGTCTGGTGTGGCCTCAGGCTCTGGGGGTGGGGCGCGGTCGGTCTGTACTGGGGCAGGGCGCGCGGGTTTGGGGGGTGTCATGGCCTGCGCGACGGCGTTCTGAAAGCGGTCGGGTTTGCCTTGGGCGAGCCATGGCGCGCCTTTGCCGATGCCGCGCAAAAGATCGTCGAGCCAGTCGGCCTCGGATTTGGCGAAATCCTGAAGGACGTACTGCGCCACGCGGTCTTTGTGGCCCGGATGGCCGATGCCAAGGCGCACGCGGGCATAGGCCTCGCCAATATGCTGATGGATCGAGCGCAGCCCGTTGTGGCCTGCGTGCCCGCCGCCCGTCTTGCAGCGTAGCTTGCCGGGGGCGAGATCCAATTCATCGTGAAAGACGGTGACATCGGCGGGGGTCACTTTGTAGAACCGCACCGCTTCGCCCACGGATTGACCGCTGAGGTTCATGAAGGTCATCGGCTTGAGCAGGACGGTGCGCGCGCCGTCCAAGGTGCCCTCAGAGACCATGCCCTGAAACTTGGACCGCCATGGGCCAAAGCCGTGATCCTCGGCGATGCGGTCAAGCGCCATGAAGCCGATATTGTGGCGGTTTCGTTCGTATTTCGCGCCCGGATTGCCGAGACCTACGAAGAGCTGCATGGGTGGTGCCCCCGATCCTGAATGGGCCACGGTCTAGGGGTTTGGGCGGCGGGAATCAACAGGCTGCGGTGGGGGCAAAAGAAAACGCGGCCCCGATGGGGCCGCGCGGTATAGAATAAGGTCTGGTCCGGCAGGATCAGTCCTCTTCGCCATCTTCTTCTTCTTCGTCATCGCCCTGCGAGCGCAGTGCCGACGGCGCGGAGATATTGCAGATCACGAAATCGCGGTCCTTGATGACCGGCTCGGAGCCTGCGGGCAGATCGACCATCGAGATCGTGACGACATCGCCGATTTTCTCGACCTTTGAGAGGTCCACGGTGACGTGATCGGGGATATCGCCGGCGAGCACGTTGAGTTCCACCTCGGGGCGCACAACGGTCAGCACGCCGCCCTTGCGCAGGGCCTTGCACTGTTCGGCGTTGATGAAATCAACGTGAATGAACAGGTTGATCCGGGTGGTGCGGCGCAGGCGCATCAGGTCGACATGGGTCGGCAGATCCTTGACCACATCGCGCTGAACGTCGCGGCAGATCACGCGCACATCGTCATGGCCTTCAACCTGAAGGTTGAACAGCGTCGACTTGAAGCGGCCCTTTTTCAGGCGCTTGAGCAGTGCGTTGAACGGAATGTTGATCGCCAGCGGTTCTTTATCGCCACCAAACACGACACCCGGAACCATACCCGCACGACGGGCTGCGCGAGCGGCGCCCTTGCCTGTCCCCGCGCGTTCCTGGGCTTGAAGATCAGGAATTTCTCCAGCCATTTAATCTCTCCATAAGTTAGGGCGGGGCTCCTCCAAGGCTGTAGTCCCCGCATGAAGCTGCGCCAATAGCCGGGTTTTGCGGATTTGAAAAGCGGAATCTTGTTGCTTGGGGGGGATGCGTGACCTATCCGTCGGTCCCGTGACGCAAGAGGAGCCTGACCCAAATGCCACGCCGCGCTTTCCTGCATGTCGGCATGCCCAAATGTGCAACGACGACGATACAGGCGGCGTTGGTGCAACGGCAAGAGGCGCTGCGAGGGCTGGGGATTGCCTATGAGATGCCCGAAGGGCCAGAGGCAGAGGGGCAGGGCAATGCCGCGCGTCTGGCGATTTCCATTTTGCGACAGAGGGAAGAGGCGATCGCGGCGGCGCTGGATTTCTTTTCCAGCGGGACGGGCGATGTGGTGCTGAGTTCAGAAGCGTTCTCGGCGCTCTATAAATCTGCGGCGGTCATCCAGTTCATTGAGGCATTGCGCGCGCGGGGGTTCGAGGTTTCGGTGATTGCGCTGTTTCGCAGGCAGGATCACTGGCTTGAGTCTGATTTCAAGCAGCATGTCAAAGGTGCCCATACCTGGGACGGCACCATCGCGGAACTGCTGGAAAAGCGCACGCAGCAAGATGTACTGAACTATGCGCTTTTTACCCTGTATTGGGGGAAATATGTTGGCCGGGATCGGGTGTTCACTGCCGTGATACAGCCGGGGAGTGCGCGGCGCGATCCGGTGAATTTCGTGCTGGAGCAGATTGGCGCGGGGAGCCTGTGCTATGGCGAAGATGCCGATGTGCCACTGGCGAATGTCAGCCCGCCCACGGGCCTGATCGAGCCTGCGCGGCTGCTTAAGCAAGAGATGCGGGCGGCGGGGGCCTCGGCGGGGCAGGTGGATGTGGCGCTGGATCGGTTTTTTGCCGAAGCGCCGGGCGTGATCGCGGTGCCAAAGCGGCGGTTCTTGATGCCGCATGCCCTGCGGCAGGCGGTGGTGGACCGTTGGAAGGGGAGCAATCACGATCTTGTTCGGCGTGCGGAGCATCGCGGGGCGTTTGATGTGGATGTCGCAGAAGACCCTGCGTCGGAGGTGCCGTTGGACGAGGAGGCGCGCGCCGTTCTGGCGGCGTGGACTGCGGCGAAAGGCCCGGCGCCCGCACCTCAGGTGCAGGCGCGGCGCGGGTTCTTGCGGCGGTTGTTGGGGAAGTGACGCGCCTTACACCGTCCAGCGGCCGGTGAAATCCTCGGGCACCAGCAGGATATCGCGGTCGAGCGTTTTCACGTCACGGCGACCGCAGAGGCCCATGGTGCTGTCCAATTCCTTGTGGATGACTTCGAGCGCGCGGGTCACGCCCGCCTCGCCCATCGCGCCCAGACCATAGACGAAGGCGCGGCCGATATAGGTGCCCTTGGCCCCAAGGCTGAGCGCCTTGAGCACGTCCTGACCCGAACGGATGCCGCTATCAAGATGCACCTCGATCTTGTCGCCTACGGCGTCGACGATGGCGGGCAGGGCGCGAATGGCCGAGAGCGCGCCGTCAAGCTGCCGCCCGCCGTGGTTTGACACGATGATGGCATCGGCCCCCACGTTGAGCGCCTCGCGCGCATCGACCGGGTCCATGATGCCCTTGATGATCAGCGGGCCGTCCCACATCTTGCGGAATTGGCGGATGCGGTCCCAATCGAGCGCCTGATCAAAGGCCTCGGAGGTCCAAGTGCTGAGCGAGGAGGGATCGGTCACGCCCTTGGCATGGCCCACGATATTGCCGAAGAACCGCCGCTTGGTGCCCAGCATGCCCAGGCCCCAATGGACCTTGGTCATCATGTTGGCGACGCTTTTGGGGGTCAGCTTGGGCGGGGCGGAGAGGCCGTTTTTCAGGTCTTTGTGGCGTTGCCCCAGCATTTGCAGATCGACGGTGATCATCGCCGCCGAACATTTGGCATCGCGCGCCCGGTCAAAGAGGCGCTGCATGAAATCATCGTCCTTGAGGGTATAGACCTGCATCCAAAACGGTTTGGTGGTGTTTTCGGCCACATCCTCGATCGAGCAGATCGACATGGTGGAGAGGGTGAAGGGCACGCCGAATTTCTCGGCGGCGCGGGCGGCCTTGATCTCGCCATCCGCGTGTTGCATGCCGGTAAGGCCGACCGGGGCAAGGCCCACGGGCATGGCCACATCCTGTCCGATCATCTGGCTGGCGGTGCTGCGCCCGGTCATGTCGATGGCAACCCGCTGGCGCAGGTAAATCTTGTCAAAGTCGGTGGTATTCTCGCGGAAGGTCTGTTCTGTCCAGCTGCCGGATTCGGCGTAATCGTAGAACATCTTGGGGACGCGGCGGCGGTAGATCTGTTTGAGATCGGCGATATTGGTGATGACGGGCATGGCGTCCTCCGAAATTGGTTAGTTTCCTTTACCAACGCAAGCGGGGCCGCGCAATCACCCCTGTTGCCGCAGACTGCTGGGCTGTGATGGAATTTGGCGCACGGACCAGCGCCAGAACCGCACCAACATGAACACCCCTGCCAGCGCCAGCCCCGAGGCCAGGCCAAGCCAGATGCCGGGGCCACCCAAGCCAAAGGTGAAGCCCAGAAGGTAGCTAACGGGGACACCGACCGCCCAATAGCTGAGGGCGGCGATCACCATGGGCACGCGGGTATCTTGCACCCCGCGCAAGAGGCCAAGCGCCTGCACTTGGGCCGCGTCCACCAGTTGAAAGAGGGCGGCGGCGGCAAGAAGCTGGCGGCCAATGGCGATGACCTCGGCCCGGTCAGGATCGTCGGGGGCCAGAAAAAGGCCCACCAGCAGATCGGGCAGCAGCAGAAGGAGTGCCATGGTCGCGAGCGCCACAGCGGCGGAGAGGCCAAGCACCACGCGCGCGCCGTCACGCAGGGCCGTGCCATCGCCGCGGCCATGCGCCTGACCTGCGCGCACGGTCGCGACGTTGGAGAGGCCAAGGTGGATCATGAAGATGACCGACGTGATCTGCATGGCGATGCCATGGGCGGCCAAGGGCAGGGTGCCGAGCCAGCCCATCATCACCGAGGCGGACGCGAAAAGGCCAACTTCGGCCAGATTGGTCAGGCCAATGGGCCAGCCTAGCCGAAAGACGCGGCCCAGCGCCTCGGGGTCGGGGCGCCAGAAGCGTTGAAAGATGGCGTGTTCAGGGGCGGAGCGATGGACATAGACGCCAAGCACCACGAAGGACGCGATATTGACCCCGAGCGAGGCGATGGCCGCGCCCTGCACGCCAAGTTCCGGAAAGCCGAAATGCCCGAAAATGAGCAGATAGTTGATGGCAGCGTTGAGCGCCACCGCGCCCAGCGTCACCCAGAGCACGACGGCGGTGCGTTCGAGCGCCGCGAGATAGGATTTGAGCACCATCACCATGAGCGCGGGTAGAATGCCAAGCCCTGCGATTTCGAGGTAGTCGGCGGCGAGGGCGGCGGTGGCGGGCTCTTGGCCCATACGGTCAAACAGAGCGCCAGAGCCCAGCATCAGCGGCAGCGTGGCAAGGCTAAAGAGGATCGAGGCCCAAAGGCCCATGCGCGTCACGCGGCGCACCTGGGGGATGGCACCTGTGGCCTGTGCAGAGGCCACCATCGGCATCACGGCCCAAGCAAAGCCTGAGCCCATGATGAAGAGGACAAAGAACATGGTGCCGCCCAGAACCTCGGCGGCCAAGGCCTCGACCGAGTACCAGCCCAGCATGATTGCATCGGTGAAAGTGATGGCGAATTGCGCCACATGGCTGCCGATCAGGGGCAGGCCAAGGCCCAGCACGGCGCGGGCATGTTGGCGATATGTGAGCCGGGGTTGCATAGTCTTGGCGTTAGACGGGGGCGGGGCGGGGTGCAACCCTCGTCAGAGCGTGCTCAGCATGAGATGCGTCGAGAGTGCTGCAATGATCACGCCTGCCGCGATTTCAAAGAGCGGCAGGGCGCGGGCGGTATCGCCAGCGGCGAGACGCGCCAGCGCGCCTTCGCGCAAGGTGACAGAGGCGAGGGCCACGGCGAGGGTGACGCTGGCGGTGCCAAGTCCCATGGCGAAAGCGCCAAGGATGCCCGCGAGGTCAAGGTCCATGCGCCAAGTGAGGATGAGGAGGAAGAGCGCGCCGGTGCAGGGGCGGATCGCCACGGCGCCAATCAGGGCGGCGGCGTCGCGCCAGCCGGTGACGGCCTCGGCCTCGGCCAGAGTTGGCCCGTGTTTATGCCCACAGGAAGAACAAGGCGCGTCGTTGTCATGGTGATTATGGTGGTTATGGTCAGCGTGGTGATGGTGGTCATGGTGCCGGGCGGGGCGGGATGCCCGCCAGCGGCGCAGGCCGCGAAAGGCCAGCCAGAGGCCGACAAGGGCGATGGCGGCAAAACTGGCGGGGGCCATGATATCTTCGGCCAGATCGGTCATATGCTGGCGCGTGAGGTCAAAGAGGAACACGCCAGAGTAGACCAGCAGCACCGCCGCTGCGGCCTGTGCAAAGCTGGAGGCCAGCGCCAAGAGCGACAGGCGAAGTGCGCTGACGCGTGCGGCCATGCCGTAGCCACCGATCAGGATCTTGCCATGGCCCGGCCCCGCCGCGTGAAAGAAGCCATAGGCAAAGCAAAGGCCCAGCAACCCGGCCAGCGCCCCCGGTTCGCCCGCACGCAATGCGCGCAGAAGGCGGGCCATGGCCTGTTGCGTCTCGGCCTGTCCGGCGCGGGCCCAAGTTGAGACTTGCGCGGCCCCGCCAAAGCCCCAGAGCCAGATCACAAGGGCTGCGAGCGCAAGGGCCGCAAGGCTTAGGAGGGGGCGGCGCATGTGACCGAAAGGCTCTCGGAAAAGAGATTGCCGATCTCGACCCCGGAATATTGTTCCTCGGCGCTGAGTTCGCTCAGCATCTGGCGGAATTGTTCCTGGCTTTCGTCAAGGTCGGGTTCGGTGATCGTATAGACGCAGCCCTTGGGCAGCGTGATGGGACCGGCAAGGCTATGGGCTACGTAATAGGTGGGATCGTACGCCTCGATGCGCAGAGCGTCGGCTTTGACTGGGCCGAAGGTGCGGGTATGGGTGGCAATGATGCGGCCATTGGTGAGGGCAATGCCGGTGGGGATCGGGTGATCAAGGACAATCTTGGTCTCGCCCTGATACATGTAAAGATCGCCCTCAAAGCCGTCTGGCCACTCGATCAGATCAAACCCTTTGAGCTGGGCCAATTCCGCCTCGGTCAGGGTGCCGTCGCCATCGGGGTCTAGGCCCATGTCGGTGAGGATCAGGAGGGAAAAGAAATCATCATAGCTCCAGGTCACCTCGACCTCTGACAGGCGCCCTTGGGTATCCGCGGTAAAGCGCAGGGCAACATCAACAAACACATGCGGATGCGCGCCCAAGCGGGCGGCGGGCAGGCAGAGTGTTGCCGCAAGGGCCATCGGGATGAGCGGTTTCATACCGTCAGACTTAGGCGCGTGGCGCGCCTGCTGCAAGGCGCGTTTGCGGGGGCGGAATGCCCCGCGCGAAAGCTCGCCTAGGCCTTGATCACAAAGGATTGGCCGCTGGTCAGGGAGAGCACGTTTTCCGGCTTGTCGGCGAAAAATTCGTCAATCGCCTTTTTCGCGCCGGGGCAATCACCAGAGCCATAATCGTCGCAGAGGATGACGCCGCCCGGCTTGACCCTAGGATAGAAGAATTCGACCGAGGCGAGTGTCGGCTCGTAAAGGTCCACATCGACATGGACGAGCGAAAATTCCTGATCCGCGACATCGTTGAAGCGGTCGGGAATCCAGCCTTTGTGCAATTCCACACGGTCGCCAAAGGCGCTGAGGTTCTGGCGCACGATATCCTCTGGCACGGCCAGATCACCCTTGGACCATTCCGATTTGCCACCCGATTGCACATCGGCGTCGCTGGGTTCCGACAGACCTTGGAAGGAGTCAAAGATGTGCAGGCGTTTGGTGCTTTGCGCGCCCGCGCCGGTCAGCAGGAAAAGCGAGGATTTGCCATAGCGCACGCCGCATTCGGCGAAATTACCCTCAATCGCGCGCACCATGCGGGCAGAGGTCATCAGCGTGAAGCAGCGATCATGTGGGCTGCCTTCGATGCCGCGGGCCTCGGCCATGTCGCGGGCGGCGATGAATTCGGGGTCTGTGAGCCAAATCAGATGCGGTTTGTAGACCTCAAAGCGCTGCCGCGCGGCCAGACGCTTGGCCAGTTTGTAATGGCCACGGCGGTATTTTTCCCGCCCGAAAAGAAGCCCGCCGAGCGAGTCGAGTGCCTTGATGATCACGGATTGCCCCTTGTCTGACGCCTCAGGCGGGCCTTTTGACCGCCTGAGCGGTCTCTTGGCCCAGACCGGGGCACCGCGTCAAGGGGCGCGTCGTCGTGTCTCATCGGCTCTTGCGGTCCTCGGGGTGCAGGGATTTGCCCAAGATGTGATCGCTTTTGTGCAGCACGTGCTGTGCGTTCGAGACGATGAGCGAATCGGGGGCCTGAGCGATTTTGGGGTCTTTGCCGGGGTAGTCGAGAGAGCTCAGGAAGTGCCGCATGCAATTGAGGCGCGCGCGTTTCTTGTCGTTCGACTTGATCACTGTCCAGGGCGCGTCGGCGGTGTCGGTGTAGAAGAACATCGCCTCTTTCGCCTCGGTGTAGTCGTCCCATTTATCGAGGCTGGCCTTGTCGATGGGGCTGAGTTTCCATTGCTTGAGCGGATCGGTTTCGCGGCTGGCAAAGCGGGCGCGCTGTTCGCCCTGCGTGACCGAGAACCAGTATTTGTAGAGCCGGATCCCCGAACGCACCAGCATCCGCTCTAATTCGGGGGTCTCGCGCATGAATTCGAGGTATTCATGCGGCTGGCAAAAGCCCATCACCCGCTCGACCCCGGCGCGGTTGTACCAAGAGCGGTCATAAAGCACCATTTCGCCCGAGGTGGGCAGGTGTTGGACGTAGCGCTGAAAATACCACTGGCCGCGTTCTTGATCGGTGGGTTTGTTGAGGGCCACGACACGGGCGGCGCGCGGGTTAAGATGTTCGGTGAAGCGTTTGATTGTGCCGCCCTTGCCCGCTGCATCGCGCCCCTCGAAGATCAGCACAAATTTCTGCCCCGTCTCTTGGGCCCAAAGCTGCACCTTGAGCAATTCGGCCTGAAGGTGCGCCTTTTGGGTCTCGTAGCTGCGGCGACCCATGCGGGTTTCATAGGGATAGGCCCCGCTTTCGAAAGCGTCACGCAGGGAATTGGGATCGTTTTCAGCCGGGGTGGCGAGGAGGTTTGCCGCTGCAGGTGCCGGGGTTGGTTTCTCAACCGCAAGCTCGGGCAGGGAGGTGGGAATGGCCGCAGGTTCGGGCGTAGGCAGGGAGGACAGGGGCGACTCGGTCATGCGGCACTCCGTTTTGGATCAATGATTAATCCCGGAATGATATATGAATTTTTTGTGTCACACTTTGCGCCAAGTCAAATTTTGCGGGCAGAGCAGAGTTGGAGCTTGCCCGCGTCTCAGACCCCGGCTGCGCGGGCAAAGGCCACGAGCGCTGCGGTTGATCCGTCGCGCGTGGGGTTGGTGTCGCCGGTGAGCATGGCGTCGACATCGACGGCGAGCACCTTGCCCAGTTCCACCCCCCATTGATCAAACGAATTGATCCCGAGGATCACGCCTTCGACGAACACGCGATGTTCATAGAGCGCAATGATCTGGCCCAGACGGCGCGGCGTCAGCCGGTCATAGATCAGCGTGGTCGAGGGGCGGTTGCCGGGAAAGACGCGGTGTGCGGCCTGCCGCTCAAGCTCGGGGCCGGTGTAGCCTGCGTCGCGCATCAGCGCGCGCGCCTCGTCAAGCGAGCGCCCGCGCAAGAGCGCCTTGGATTGCGCAAGGCAATTGGCCACGAGCAGGCGGTGGTGATGCGCAAGCTCTGGCTCGTGCCCGGTGGCCGCCACGAGAAATTCGCAAGGAACCACGGCGGTGCCCTGATGGATCAGCTGATAAAAGGCATGTTGGCCATTGGTGCCCGGCTCTCCCCAGACGACGGGGCCGGAGGGGCGGCTGAGCGCTGCGCCGGACATGCTCACGCGCTTGCCGTTCGATTCCATTTCAAGCTGTTGCAGATAGGCGGGCAGGCGCGCGAGGCGTTGGTCATAGGGTAATACGGCGCGGGTGCCGTGGCCCAGGCCCTGATGATGCCACAGGCCGATGAGACCGAGCAGGAGGGGCATGTTCTCGAGCGGGGTGGCGGTTTGGAAATGCTGGTCCATCGCCTCGGCACCGCGCAGAAAGTCCTTGAACCGGTCTGGCCCGATGGCGATCATAAGCGGCAGGCCGATGGGCCCCCAAACCGAATAGCGCCCGCCCACATAATCGCCAAAGCCGAACACAGCGCTTGCGTCGATGCCCCAGTCAGCGGCCCTTGCGGCGGCAGAGGATACGGCGGCGAATTGTGGCCCGGGATTGACCCCGGCGCGGGTCATCCACGCCTGCGCCGTGGCCGCATTGGTCATGGTTTCGATGGTGGTAAAGGTCTTGGAGGCGACAATCACGAGGGTGGTTGCCGGGTTCAGCCCCGCCAATGTATCGGCGATGTCGGCCCCATCGACATTTGAGACGAAATGGCAGCGCGGCCCGTCGTGATAGGGGCGCAGCGCGCGCACCGCCATCTCGGGGCCAAGGTGCGAGCCGCCGATGCCGATATTGACAACATCCGTGATCGGCCCCTGCCGGACGGTATCGGCAAAGCGGGCCATGCGGGCGCGGGTTTCGGTAATCTCGGCCATGATATCGCTGCCCTCGACCATCACCGGCTGGCCCGAGAGATTGCGGAGCGCGGTGTGCAGAACGGGGCGCGCCTCGGTTTCGTTTATCGCCTCGCCCGCGAACATCGCGGCGCGGCGGGCCGCAACGCCTGCGGTTTGGGCGAGCGTCAGCAGGGCGGCGCGGGCAGGGACGGTGAGGGCGGTTTTGGAGTAGTCAAAAAGCATCCCGTCAAAGCGGGTTGAAAAGGTCTCGGCGCGGGTGGGATCGCTGAACAACCCGGTGATGTCGATATCTCGCGCCGCTTTGGCGACCTCTTCCACCTCTGACCACATTTTGAAATCCTCTCAGGGGCACCAATGTACTCTGGCTCCCGCTAGCACGGCGGCAATCGGGGCCTCAAGGGGGCGCATATGCTGTGCGCGCTCGAACGCCGCACGTTTCTGTGTGCCGGTGATGACCACGTGTTTGCAAAGGGCCCCATTCAGGACATGCGCCGACAGGGTGACGCGCGGCTCTTCCAGACCCGGCGCGCGCATCGGCACGAGGATGGGGGCATCCTCGGCCAGCGCATCGGCGAGGCGATCGGCACCGGGAAAGAGCGAGGCGGTGTGCATATCTGTGCCCATGCCCAGCAGGCAGACATCAATCGGCAGGGCGGGGGCGATGTTGGTTTCCAACTCGGCCAGCACCTCCTCGGGTTCTGGCGATTTGGCATAGAGCGGCAGGTAGCGCGCCGCGGCGGCGCGGTCGCGCAAGAGGCGTTCACGCAGAAGGCGGGTGTTGGAGCGCAGATGCACCTCGGGGCGCCAGCGTTCGTCTGAGAGCAGGATATCGACCCGGTCCCAGTCGAGATCGAGGCCACAAAGCCCGTCAAAGATTGGCCCCGGTGTGGTGCCGCCGGGCACGACAAAGAGCACGCGGTCGCGGGTGCGCAGGGCGTTGCGCAGGTCGGTCGAGAGCACATCCACCAGCCCCATGACCAGCATTTCGTCATCGGCATAGTCTACGAAGGTCATGGTCGTATCTCCCGCCAGCGGCGTCCATCGCGGTGCATGAGCATCAGCGCATCATCTGGTCCTGAGGAGCCGGTGGCATAGTCGAGGGGCGTCGCGCCTTCTTCCTCCCAATCGGCGATAATGGGATCGGTCCAGGCCCAGGCTGCCTCGACCTCGTCGCCGCGCATGAAGAGGGTTTGATTGCCGCGGATCACATCCATGATCAGCCGCTCGTAGGCATCGGGGAAATCCGCCTCTTCCGGCCCTAGCGCCTCGGCAAAGGTCATGTCGAGGGGCACGTCGATCAGGCGCATGCCGCCCGGCCCCGGTTCCTTGATCGTCACGCCCAGCTCGATCCCCTCATTGGGTTGCAGGCGGATCGTGAGGATGTTGCGGTGTCGCCCGGCATCGGCCCCAAAGATCGAATGCGGCGCATCCTTGAACACCACGGCGATTTCGCTGGCGCGGTCGCGCAGGCGTTTGCCGGTGCGCAGATAGAACGGTGTGCCCGCCCAACGCCAGTTGGAAATATGCGCCTTTAACGCCACGAAGCTTTCGGTTGTGCTGTCGCGGTTGCCCACCTGATTGCGGTAGCCGGGTTGCGTGCCGTCGCCCTCATACTGGCCGCGCACCACATTGCGCCGTGCCACGGGATCAAGGGCGCGGATGACCTTGAGTTTCTCGTCGCGCACGGCGTCGGGTTCGAATTTCGCCGGCGGCTCCATCGCGATGAGACACAAGAGCTGCATCATGTGGTTTTGCACCATGTCGCGCATGGCACCGGATTTGTCATAGTAATCACCACGCCCGCCGACGCCGACGGATTCCGCCACGGTGATCTGGATATGATCGACATATTGGCTGTTCCAGAGCGGTTCAAAGAGCACGTTGCCAAAGCGGATCGCCATCAGGTTCTGCACGGTTTCCTTGCCGAGATAATGGTCGATTCGGTAGATTTGACCTTCGCTGAAATGTCGCGCCAGCGTGCGGTTGAGGTCGCGCGCGGTGTCGAGATCACGGCCAAAGGGTTTTTCCACCACGATGCGGCTGCGTTCATCGGCCATGCCGTGTTTGTGCAGGCGTTTGGCCAGATCGCCAAAGAGGGCCGGGGCCACCGAAAAATAGAAAGCGCGGATGCGGTCGGGGCGCATGAGGGTGGCCAGCGGTTCCCAGCCTTCCGTGCCGCGCGCATCGAGCGTGACAAAATCGAGCAGGTCGAGAAAGGCGGTGAGATCCTTTTTGCGGGCTGATTCTTCGCCGCCGAATTCGGTGATCGCGGCGCGCGCCATGGCGCGATAGCCGTCGCGGTCCATGTCGCCGCGTGCGGCACCGATCAGGCGCACATCGCCTTCGATCTGGCCTGCGACAAAGCGGCGGAAGAGGGCGGGCAAAATCTTGCGCCGTGCCAGATCGCCGGTGCCGCCAAAAATCACCAGATCGAAGGGATCGACCGGGATCACCCGAGAGGCCATGGCCCATCTCCTTTGCTCGTCATTCGCCCGTTTTTCGGGCGCAGTATCCGCCGCGGCAACTCTAACATGTTGGGGCGTCTTCACAATGGCGTCAGAACGCTTCTCTTGCCAGAGCGGGAGCGATAGATAGGAAAAGAAAATCAGTTCGTGGATGACTTTATGAAAGATTCCGTCACCGGCCCAGCCAATCAGGGCAAGTTTCAAGACCCGGCGCGCACCGCCAAGGGTGATGTGCGGGCCTCTGTTGCGCTAAGCCATCCTGAGACCTTGTGGTTCAACACCGGCACGCTCTGCAACATCGAGTGCCGCAACTGTTATATCCTGAGTTCGCCCAGCAATGACGCGCTGGTTTATATCTCCGAATCGGAGGTGCGCGACTATCTGGGGCAGGTGCGCGCGCGGGGCTGGCCGCTGCGTGAGATCGCCTTTACCGGCGGCGAGCCCTTTATGAATCCCGAGATGATCGGCATGGCGCGGGCGGCGCTGGAGGCGGGGTTCGAGGTGTTGATCCTGACGAATGCCATGCGCCCGATGATGCGCAAGACGATGCGCGCAGGGCTGCTTGATCTGGGGAAGACCTGGGGCGAGAAGCTGACCTTGCGGATTTCGGTCGACCACTGGTCGGAGGCTTTGCATGACGAAGAGCGCGGCGCGGGGGCCTTTGCCAAGACGCTGGAGGGCATGTGCTGGTTGCGTGACAATGGCATCCGCATGACTGTGGCCGGGCGCACCGTC
This sequence comes from Roseovarius sp. MS2, assembly GCF_051447875.1. Lineage (NCBI taxonomy): Bacteria > Pseudomonadati > Pseudomonadota > Alphaproteobacteria > Rhodobacterales > Roseobacteraceae > Roseovarius > Roseovarius sp. MS2. The sequence goes on along the minus strand of NZ_JBKHVF010000001.1, from coordinate 3,904,339 downwards.
TGGGGCGAGAGCGAGGCGCAGTCTCGTGCGGGGTATGCGGCGTTTTATGCGGAACACGGGTTTGAGATTGACGCCTATGATCCGGGTGCCACCGTGCTTTTCCCCGAGATGGACGAGGGGGCCGAAGTGCCCGAAATCACCACGGCCTGTTGGGATATTCTGGACAAGCGGCCCGAGGACATCATGTGCGCCTCGTCGCGCATGGTGGTCAAGCGCCGGGGGGCGGCGCGGCCTGCGGTGGTGGCCTGCACGCTGCTGCCTTATGCGCCCGAGTTCGAGTTGGGCGAAACGCTGGCCGAGGCCGAGCGCGACGTGGCGCTGAACCATCCCCATTGCGCCAAGTTCTGCGTGCTGGGCGGGGCAAGCTGCTCGCGGTGAGGGGGGCTTGAGTCCTCGCAAAAGCGCCGCGCCTTGATTCCGCGCTGGGGTATGGCAGCCCTTGGCGCGATGACACTTCTGCCGCCTCACTCGCCCTTGAGCAGCCGATCCGCTTTTTTGCGCACCAGCACAGAGCGCAGGTCATGCATCGCCAAGAGAAGCGAATCCGTCACCTGTTCAAGCTGGTCATCGGTCGCCTTGGACTGCACCCAATGGGTCGTGGTGTTGAGGTAATCCACCGCGCGCAGGATATCGTCGATGTCGCGATATTCGACCAGTTTCAGCCGTTCCTCCATCCACGCTGTGATGGCGGCACTGTCGGCGTCGGTCAGGGCACGTTCGCCATGCGGCTTGATTTCGGATTTGCGGATGTTGACGGTGGCGATCTGTTCCATCTCGATCCGGCGCTGCCGGTTCTCGGTATCGACCCGAAACACGAAGGCCCCGTTTTCACGGACCCTGAAGTAATATTCCGGCAGATCACCCGCCATGGTCAGGCACTTTCCAGAACGCGCCAGAGCGAACCGTCGGGATCGACCAGCGCAAACATTCGGGGCGCATTCGCAAGGGTGAAAGGATCGGTCAATCGCGGGATGGCGTTGCGCGTGTCGGGCAGATCCGTGGCGCCGCGCCATTCGGCATGCAGGCTGTCAATCTCGGGCAGACGCAGGCAGGCGGAAAAGCAACTGGTGCCGGGGTCCAGATCGGGATGCGGGAAAAACTCGACCGTCATGCCCTCCCGGCTCAGGATCATCCAGCCTGCATTGCGGAATTCGGTCTGAAAGCCGAGCATCGCGTAAAAGCGCTCGGTTGCATCGAAATCCCGGCTGGGCAGGTTTGCGGTTATCTTGCCTGTGGTCATGTCAGCCCTTTACAGAACGTCTGAATCCGCGTGCATGCCTCTTTCAGCGCGTCATCAGAGGTTGCATAGCTGATCCGGAAATTCGGGGATAGGCCAAAGGCCGCGCCGAACACCACCGCCACGCCGGTTTCTTCCAGAAGCGCCGTAGCAAAGGCCTCATCATCCGCGATCACCGCGCCGCCCGCGCTGGTCTTGCCGATCAACCCGGCAATCGACGGGTAGACATAGAACGCGCCATTGGGCGTGGGGCATTCCAGGCCCTCGATCTCATTGAGCATCGCCACAACCAGATCGCGACGGCGGGCAAAGACGACGTTGTTCTCGGCGATGAAATCATGGCTGCCGTTCAGCGCCTCGACCGCCGCCCATTGGCTGATGGTGCAGGGGTTCGACGTGCTCTGCGACTGGATCTTGCGCATCGCGGCAATGAGGTCTTGTGGACCCGCCGCATAGCCAATCCGCCAGCCGGTCATGCAATAGGCCTTGGACACCCCATTGCAGGTCAACGTGCGGTCATAGAGCGCCGGTTCCACCTGTGCGGGGGTGCAGAATTCAAATCCGTCATAGGCCAGATGCTCATACATGTCGTCGGTCATGATCCAGACATGGGGATGCCGCATCAAAACGTCGGTCAGCCCCTTTAACTCATCCCATGTATAGCCTGCCCCGGTGGGATTGCTGGGCGAGTTGAAGATGAACCAACGGGTTTTCGGTGTGATCGCGGCCTCGAGCGCCTCTGGCGTCAGTTTGAACCCGGTTTCGATGCCCGCAGGGGCAATCACCGGCTCGCCGCCTGCCAAGAGCACCATGTCGGGGTAGCTGACCCAATAGGGCGCGGGGATCAACACCTCGTCGCCGGGATTGAGCGTGGCCATGAGGGCATTATAAAGGATTTGCTTGCCGCCTGATGCGACGCTGACCTGGGCTGGCACATAGTCGAGCCCGTTGTCGCGCTTGAACTTGGCGCAGATTGCGGCCTTCAATTCCGGGATACCGTCAACGGCGGTGTATTTGGTCTTGCCCTCTTCGATGGCGCGGATGCCCGCGGCGCGGATATGTGCGGGCGTGGCGAAATCCGGCTCTCCAGCCCCAAGCCCGATCACGTCGCGCCCGGCTGCCTTGAGTTCCTGTGCCTTGGTGGTCACGGCGATGGTGGGCGAGGGTTTGACACGCGACAATGTCGCGGAAAGACGGGACATGACCGGCTCCGGTTTGAATTCACTCATGGAATGTCTTAGGGTGCGCTTAGTGCATGATCAAGCACGATCACTTGAAAGGAAGACGATGACCGCAGACAACACCGACGGCTGGTTCGATCCCGATGCCACCACCTTTGGCGACCGTGTGACCGGCGCGCGCGAGCGCTCTGGCATGAGCCAGTCCGATCTGGCGAAGCGGCTGGGCGTCAAGCTCAAGACGCTGAAGGCGTGGGAGAATGACCTGTCGGAGCCACGGGCCAACAAGCTGTCGATGATGGCGGGGATGCTCAATGTCTCGCTTTTGTGGCTGTTGTCGGGTGAGGGCGAGGGGCCGGGCGCGCCCGAGATGGGCGAGCTGTCGCGCGATGTGATGGATATGCTGACCGAGATCCGCGACATCCGTGCGCAGATGACCCGCGCGACCGACCGTCTGGGGCGGCTGGAAAAGACGCTGCGCGCCAAATTGCGGGAGGAGGCCGGTGAGTGACACGCCTGTAGAGGCGCCCGGCGCCGCCGACGAGCCGCCCGCCCACCGGATCAAGCGCCTGCGGATGCGGGCCATGCGCCGGGGGATCAAGGAAATGGACATTATCCTGAGCCGCTATGCCGAGGCGCGGCTGGGGGCGATGGATGCGGCCGCACTTGACGGGTTTGATGCGCTGTTGTGCGAAAACGATCAGGATCTCTATCAATGGGTCACGGGACAAGCCGCGCCACCGGCGCAGTTCGCCCCCTTGGTGGCAGAGATCGCGGCAGAGGCCAGCGGGGGAAAGTAGATCGCATTTTAGGTGGTTTGGCCGCGATTTACCGAATGTTCGGGTTTTTGCCAGATGGTCCCCAGCGAGCAGTATCGCATGGAGACCAACATGAGCTATCACAGCCCCCTGACGACGAGCGCTGTCCAAAGTGCCTTTATCAGCAGCTACCTAGACGCGCTATCGCTGGTGGAGCGTTTGCACCGGCTTTTGCTGGATGTCATCAAGGACGAGTTCGAGCGCGTCGGCGTGTTGGAAATCAACGCGGTGCAGGCGCTGTTGCTGTTCAATATCGGTGACCACGAGGTGACAGCCGGTGAGCTGAAGACGCGCGGCTATTATCAGGGCAGCAATGTCAGTTACAACCTCAAGAAGCTGGTGGATATGGGCTATATGCACCACCAGCGTTGCGAGGCGGATCGCCGGTCTGTGCGGGTGCGTTTGACCGAAAAGGGGCGCACGATCCGCGATCTTGTCGGCGATCTTTTTGCGCGCCATGCCGAGGGGCTGGAGGGGCGCGGCGTGCTGGGCCCCGATGGGATTGATCAGATCACCGCCTCGTTGCGGCGGGTGGAGCGCTATTGGACCGATCAGATCCGCTATATTTATTGAGGTAGGGGGTGGGGCGTGGGATGGGGCAGGGCACCCAGCATGAGATCGTTGATTTCACGGTAGAGTTTGCGCGACATCGCGCGCTCGAAATCCTCGAACCCTTGGGCGATTTCGAGAAAAGCCCCCGGACCACGCAGCACCTCGCGGCGGTAGTATTGCGTGACCTGCTGATCGTGCCCCTCGATGACCAGACCATTCACAGTGATGTTGTCAAAGGGGAAATGTTTGTAGGCCAGATCCGGGCCGAAGCCCTGATTGTTGACCCCGTCGCCCGAGACGTCAATCACCTGACGATCGCAGCGGGGGCCGCGCGCCATGAGCGCCGCCCCATAGCCCAACGCCGAGCCAAGGCCGGTGGGATAATCGCTGGTCGAGCGCTGCATGCCCGCAAGCACCGCCACTGCGCCGGTGATGTCGGCATCGTTGCGCAAGAACGTCCAATCGAGATGCAGCTTGTCCTGAAAGCGGCCGCTCCACTCGTAGACCGCCAGCGCCACATCGCCCGACCCGCCGCGCAGGATGGCCTCGCGGATGTCGGGCGCGTTCAGCGCCGAGGCAAGCCCGACCCGTTGCAGCCCATATTCCGCGTCATCGACCGAAGAGGACACATCAAGCGCAAGCACCAGCGCAAGGCGGCATGCACCCTGCGCCGGGGCCGCAAGGCTTGCGGCCAGAAGACAGGCCGCAAGCCTTACCAATGGCCGATATTCTCCATGCTGGCCCATGGCTCTGCCGGGGGCAGGGCGTCGCCCTCTTGCAAAAGCTCGACCGAGATATTGTCGGGGCTGCGCACAAAGGCCATGCGCCCGTCGCGCGGGGGGCGGTTGATGGTGACGCCATTGTCCATCAGGTGCTGGCAGAGGTCATAGATATTGCTGGTTGCATAGGCAAGATGGCCGAAATGCCGGCTGTCCGAGGGCAGGCCCTCGTCGCCATCCCAATTGTAGGTCAGTTCGACCGGGCAGTCCTCTTGTCCTTCGGGGGCCATGAACACGAGCGTAAAGCGCCCGCCCTCATTATCCCAACGGCGGGTTTCCTTGAGCCCGAGAAGGGCAAAGAACTGTTGTGTCGCCTCAAGGTCTTTGACCCGGACCATCGTGTGCAGGTATTTGATGCGCATGGTCATCCTCCGTGATTGCAATGGGTTGGAGGATAGTGGCCCGCGCGCCGGTGTCGAGGGCAATCTGGGATGGGCTGGGCGCTAAAACTCGGACCGGATCCCGAGCGTGATCGAGGTTTCCTCGACATCGAAACGGCTGATGTTGGATTCGCTGCGTTCGGTGGTCACGGAGAGGGTGGGCACAAAGCCCATGTAGCCCCAGTCGTTGAACGTGGCCGTGACCCCACCGAACACCGAAGTGTCATCACGCCCGCCCGGCACGACGATGAACCCAACCTGATAGCTGGAATAATCCAACTGGCTGATGCCAAGCGAGAATTCGAGGTTTGCCGGGCCAAGGGCGCGGCCCATCTGATAGCTGGCAATACCGGTCCATTGATCCGAGGCGCGGTTGACGCCATTGCTGTCAGTGTCGCGATACTGCACCTGAAATCCGATCTGACCGCCCCCCGTCAGGTTGATGCCCAGACCGGCAAAGCCGGTGGCGACGGTGCTGTCGGCCCCGCGCGGGCTCTCGTAGAGTTGATCCTCGAAGCTGGCCCCGAAACTGAGCTGCAGGCGCGCGCCCAGGCGCTGATGCCGCGTGGCCCCGACCCGCGCAAAATCATAGAGCGGATCCCCCCCATACCAGACGCGCCCACCGTCGAGGTCGAATTTCCAGGTCACGGCCTTGGATGTGCCGCGAAGATACTGGCTGAGGCCCAGTTCCAGCACGGTTGAGGACAGATCATCACCGCTGAGCCCCGGCACCGGGTCTGAGATATCGACCCGCCGCGCGTTGACCCGGCCACGAAGCCGCGTCTCGTGGGTCTCGCTCTTGCTTAGGCGATAGGAGAGGGCGGCCTGTGCGGTGGTGACAAAGCCCGAAAGCGCCTGTGCCGAGGGGCTGAGAGTGCCCACCACCGGCACGCCGTCGATCACATTGAGCGGGCTGTTGGCGCCGTTGTTCACATTGTCCGAGGGCGTGGTGGAAAAGCGAAAGTCGAACCGCAGCGGATTGCGCGCGCGCACGTTCTGAAAGGCGGTGACGGTCTGGGCGCGGGCCACCTCATCGGGGGCGTGATCAACCGCGCGGCGCAGCCAGAATTGCGAGCCGGTGAATCTGTCATCGGCAAAGCTGAGCTGGGCCGCGAGATTGGCGGCCTGAAAGCGCTGTTCATCCGTTTTGGCGTGCCAATAGGCAAGAGCCGCTTTCTTTTCCGCCGCGCCATAGGCCTTGGCCTGCGAGAGCGCCAAAGCCTGATAATAATGCGCGCGGGGATTGCGGCGGTCGGCCTGCAAGAGGCCTTTGCTGAGGTCATAGGCAAGGCGAGGCTGGCCTGCGCCCAGCGCCTGAGCGGCCAAGGCGTCGGCCTGGGCGAGGGTGAGGTTGGCCGGCGTTGCCGCGCCAATCCCTGCCAGACCGAGCGCCGAGAGAAAGACCCCCGCGCGCAGCAGGTGCCGGATATGACGCGGTCTGAGTGCGAAGCCTGTCTGCGCCTTGGTGTTCAGAGTTGCGGTCATCCCGCCGCCTCTAGCGATCAAGCACGAAGATTCCGGTTTCCAGTTCGTTGTTCAGTCCGAGCGGATTGCCCGGCCCGTCGAATTCGTTGAGTTTGATCCCGCCAGCGACTTCTGTTGCGCCGGTGCCGCCAAATACGCCGGCGGAAGAACCAATACTGGTGCCGGTCACACGGTCGGCGGGAAAGGCGGATTGATCGTATTCAACCGTTCCACTGAACGTGCCGCCCTCGGTGATCTCTGCGTTGATCAGAACGAGCGACGGCAAATCAATCACGACGCCACCCGGTGTTTCGGAGAGGCGACGGTTGATGATATTGCCCTCGATCTGGCGATCCCCGAAATTCGCGCGCAGCACCACATCGCCTTGGGTCGATGCGGCCTGGGTGGGGATCAGTTCCGGGGCAAGTCCGGCGGGGGGGGCAGCAAGTCGCCCCCTTGGGAGTCAAGGTTGGTTATGCCAACATAGCGGCCAGTATAGACCACCTCGCCACTTGTCGGCTGGGTGTAACTGCCGGTTCTCTCAAAGAAGGCCCCGGTAAAGAAGCGGTTGCGCGGCCCGCCGGTGGCGGCAACCCCGGCAGTCACGGCACCCGAGGTCTGGCTTTGGGCGGCAAAGGCGGTGCTGTGGCGCGACGCGCCGTCTTGCTGGATTGTGTAGGCTTGATAGCCCGGCACGTCGAGCGCTGCGGCGCGGTTATAGGTAACCGGGTCAGTTGTGCCGTCAAAAGAAAGCCCTTCGACGGTCAGTGTCTGGGTCACGGGATCGAATGCGACCCCGGTTACATCCTGTGCGATTTCGGCCGGCACGCTGCTGCCCGCAGGGGGCGGTGTGGTGGTGTCGTCGTCTTCGCCTCGACCGTCAAACGGGTTGGATGATCCGCCACCCCCACAGCCGCCCAACAGGGCAGCGGCCATCAGGCCTGCCACGATGTGTTTCATGATGAGACTGCCCTCAATATATGTTTATTGTTTGTTTTGCGGCCAGCCTCAGGCCATTGCATTTAAAAGTCAATTCCCGATACATCTGCGGATTGCAAAAACTGCTGTGCTGTGGCGCATGGGCAAACACCCGATATGGGCTTTGCGTGGGGGGTATCCCCAAGATATAGTGATCTCCGACTCGTTCTTGTGATGAAAGGCCTCGCCATGCCCCTCTCTCCTGACCAAAAGGCCGAAATCGACGCGCAGCGCGCTCAGAGCCATAGCACCCTGCGCGCCACGGCGGCGGGGATGGAACAGCATCTCTACACCGCCTATCCGGTGCTTGATCACGGCTTTGTCCGGGTGATCGACTATATGGGTGATGATGCCGCCATCGTGCAGGCGGCGCGCGTGAGTTATGGCGCGGGCACCAAACATGTGCAGAATGATGAGGGGCTTATTCGCTATCTCATGCGTCACTGGCATTCGACGCCGTTCGAGATGTGCGAATTGAAGCTGCATGTGAAACTGCCGGTATTCGTGGCGCGGCAGTGGATTCGGCATCGCACCGCCAATGTGAATGAATATTCCGCGCGCTATTCGATATTGGATCGCGAGTTCTACATTCCCGCGCCCGATATGCTGGCGGCGCAATCGACCACCAACAATCAGGGGCGGGGGGCCGCGCTTGAGGGCGAGGAGGCGCAGCGCGTGTTGCGCATCCTGACCGAGGACGCGATGCGCTGCTATGACCATTACGAGGGCATGATTTCGCAAGAGGGCCAGCAGGGGCTGGCACGGGAATTGGCGCGGATGAACCTGCCCGCCAATATCTATACGCAATGGTATTGGAAGGTCGATCTGCACAACCTTTTGCATTTCCTGCGCCTGCGCGCGGATGCCCATGCGCAATATGAAATCCGGGTCTATGCCGAGGAGATTTGCCGCCTTGTGGCCGATTGGGTGCCCTATGCCTATAAGGCGTTCGAGGATTACCGCATGGGCGGGGCGAATTTGTCTGCCCCCGCGCTGGAGTGCGTGCGGCGGATGCTGAAAGGCGAGGTCGTGACGCAAGAGACCTCGGGCATGAGCAAGGGGGAATGGCGGGAGTTTGAGGGGGTGATAACATGACTAATCTTCCTTACATCGCTTCACCTGGAAATATTCAGCGCGCTCTTGATGGGATAATTCAGGCTCCGGTTCCGGATCGGGTAAGCCAAGATTTTGTAAAATCAATTCTAAAGATTACAGGTAGTTCAGGTGACCAAGTGACCAGTTTTCTCAAGAAAATTGGATTCGCAGACCCATCAGGCTCCGCGACAGACATATATCGGAAATTTCGCAACTCAGCTTCGCGCGGAACGGCAGCTGCGCAAGCGCTAAAACACGGCTACGCAGAGTTGTACAAGCACTCTGAGTATGTTCACACCATGGACGACAATGAAATTGAGGGTTTGATCGTCCAGGTTACAGGTTCAGCTGCTAATGCTAGGAACGTGAAGTTAACACTAAACTGTTTCAAGAACTTAAGAGTGTATGCCGACTTCAATTCCGGCGAAGCTAAGTTACCTGATTTCCAAGACAAAAAAGAAAATACGGATCGCCAAGAACCAATATCGAGTAAGCGCATTCACCGGGAAGCGCAAGGAAGCTTCGGTTTGAATTTGGGTTATACAATCAATATCAACCTTCCGACTACGACTGACCAAGAAGTATTCAACGCGATTTTCAAGTCAATAAAACAGAATCTTTTGACTGACGACGATGCCTAAGAGACCCGACGGATACTTGAGAGCATTTGGTATGAGCGCTGGTCAGATGACAAGCGAACTTCGGAGCTTGGAGAAAAGGCTGGATTTGGAAATATTAGACTCGAAACGCGAGAGAGTTGCGAAGAAAACTGAAAACTATGAGCAGTTTGAAGCCGACTTGCGCAAGGAGGCGGCTGATATGGCGGAACTCTACGAGGTTTTTTATTGCTTGGAGAATTCGATTAGAAGGCTCGTTTCAGCAATGCTATTCGAAGCAGAGGGAGTCAATTGGTGGGACAGTGATAGAGTAAATGAGGATCGAATTAAACGTCCCTGTAAAGATCGGCGAAGCAAAGAAGTTGACCATGCCGTTACTCCGAGGTCTGATCAACTCATCGATTACACAACATTTGGAGAGCTTTCTCAATTAATCACGGACAATTGGGATCTGTTTGAAACGGTGTTTGCCTCAAAAAAGGCAGTTTCGAAAATTTCAACTGAACTAAACTTGCTTCGAGGCCCAATCGCGCATTGTAATCCGACCGATGCACTTGAAAAGGAACGCTTAGCTTTAGCCGTTAAATCTTGGTTCTTGATTCAATCGTGAAGTCGAACCCATGCGTAGGGTGCGCAATGAATGCGCACCCTACGCATGGGTGTGGTGCCGGTGGAGATGGTGCGCAATGAATGCGCAGCCTACGGGGCGAGTGCGGTGGAGCGCATAAAGGCGCGGGTCATGGCCAATCGGCGGGGCCGTCGCGGTGGATCGAGGAATAGGGCCAGGCCTCGGGGCGGTCGGCCAAGCCATGTTTGACCGGGTTGATCCAGCAGTGGCGGATTGCGGCGGTTTTGTCCGCTTCGCTGCGGAGATGATGTTCCCAGAACCGCCGCTGCCAGATCCCATGCTCGCGCCGGGCCGCGTGGCTGGGGCGGCGCGGTGTGGGGGGCATGGCGCGCGAGAACCGGGCTTTGATCACGCTCCAGCGGGTCGAGAAATCCCTATCACCGTCCGGCAGGGTCCAGACACAGTGCATATGGTCGGGCAGCACAACCCAAGCGTCAATGGCGAAGGGCCGTTCGGCTTTGGTGCGCCGGACCGCCGCGCGCAAAGCTGCGATTTCGCGGGTGAGCAGCTGTGAGTGTCGGTTGGCGAGTGTCACGGTGAAAAAGACGCAGGCCCCGGCAATCTGGGGGCGGATGTAATTGGACATGGCTTCAGAGAACCATGGCAGGGTTAAGAAATCGTTGCTGGCCTTGGAAGGGGGCGGTGCCGAGGCCCCGGAGCGCCGCGCCAGCAAGCCTCAGCCCCCGCCCGTTACGTGGCGTGCCAGTCGAGCGGGAATCCGGGGTCAAAGACGGTGACGGGCCCGTCGGCGGTGTCGATCTTTTGGGGGTATGTGACCGGATCGCCTTTGGTCAGGGTCAGCGTGGTCTCATTGGCGGGCAGGCCATAGAAGGCAGGGCCGTTGAGGGATGTGAAGGCCTCAAGCTGCGCAAGCGCGCCCTCTTCTTCGAACACATGCGCAAGGATGGACATCGTGTTGGTGGCGGTGAAACAGCCCGCGCAGCCACAGGCGCTTTCCTTGAGCGGGTCGATATGCGGCGCGCTGTCGGTGCCCAGGAAAAAGCGCGCATCGCCAGAGGTCGCGGCGGCGCGCAGGGCAAGGCGGTGCTCTTCGCGTTTGGCCACGGGCAGGCAGTAGTAATGCGGCTTGATCCCGCCCACGAGGATATGGTTGCGGTTGATCACAAGGTGATGGGTGGTGATCGTGGCCCCAAGATCGCGGTCATGGGCGCGCACATAGTCCACGCCATTGGCGGTGGTGATATGTTCCATCACCACGCGCAAACCGGGGGTGGCGCGGCGCACGGGATCGAGCACGCGGTCGATAAAGACCGCCTCACGGTCAAAAATGTCAACGCTGGGGTCCGTCACCTCGCCATGCACGCAGAGCGGCAGGCCGATTTCGGCCATTTTCTCGAGCACGGCGCGCACTTTGTCAAAGTCGCACACACCGCTTGCGGAATTGGTGGTGGCACCGGCGGGGTAAAGTTTGACCGCAGTCACAAGCCCGCTGGCATGGGCGGCGGCCACATCCTCGGGGTCGGTGTTTTCGGTGAGGTAAAGGGTCATCAGCGGGGTGAACTCCGCGCTCTCGGGCATCGCGGCCATGATCCGCGCGCGGTAGGCGGCGGCATCCTGCCCCGTGACCACTGGCGGCACCAGATTGGGCATCACGATGGCGCGCGCAAAATGCCGCGTGGTTTCAGGCAGGACGGCGCGCAGCATCGCGCCATCGCGCAGATGCAGGTGCCAATCGTCAGGGCGGCGGAGGGTCAGGATCTGGCTCATGCGCTTGCGCATACACAATCGCGCGGGCCAAGACCAGAGGCGGATCAGAGGGTGTTAGTCGTCTGATTGGTCTGGTTGCTGGCCTTTGGTCTGCACATGCTTGAGCGCGCGCCGGAAGCGCGGGCCGCCGACGCCGCGGCCAATGGCGTTGCGGCAATGCAGGACGGTCAGGGCATCGCGTTCGTCCGCCATGAGCCGCTGCAGCACATTGGCGAGATAGGGCGTATCCTCGCGCCGTTTGCGGTAGAGCTGTGCAAGGCTGAGCCGCGTCAGGCGGTTGGCGCTGACTTGGGCCAGCAGGCGGAACAGCACGCCCATGCGCAGCAGCGCCGGTTCGATCTGATACCCCAGATAGCGGGTACGGAATTTCATCACATTGGAGCGGGTGAAGAGGGCGGCATGCATGGCGTCCAGCTCGACCTCGGGATCGTAGATGAGCACGGCAGAGGCCGCGGCATCCAGCATGTCAGGGGCATAGCCGTAGCGGTCGCAGAACGAGACCCGCCGCATGCGCAGGAATCGGTCGTCCCATTCGGCGACGCGCGGATCGAGCGTGGCTTGGGGGCTGAGCATGACGACCTTGGCGCCGGGGGCCGCGACTGAAAAGGCCGCCGCCGCATAGCCGCAGGGGCCTGCACCGTAAAAGATTACCTGTTCGAAATCGTCAAAGAAGCCATCGTCGATCAGCCGGTCGAAATACCCATAGACCCGCTTGTCGCGAAACCATGTGTCGCGCTCGCTGATGAGGCAGAGATGCGACCAGCCCAACGCCTTGGTCAGGGCCCAGCCCAGCGGCTGCGCCTGCGGCGAGAGCGTGGGCAATCGATGAAACGCCTCGAAAGACACGAGCAGCGTGGGCTTGCGTTCGATCAGCACGGCGGCGTGTTTATCGCCCAGACGTTCGGCATAGCCATCCTCACCCGCAAGCTCGTTGGCGCGCTCGCACCAGGCGGCCCAATCCAGACCGGAGAGGTCGGCGTCAAAGATGTCGGCATTGTCCTGCATGGTCGCTCTTGTCCTCGGTCGTAGCGGCACCGTTCGAATGCGGGCCTGTTGAGACGGATCATGCCGGTGAAATCAGGCAAAACTTTGGAGAAACCATGGGTATTCCGGGGGCGGGGCATCCAAGCCCTACCATAGCCGCCCTTGACCCGCCGGGGGTTGCGATGCAGTTCTGGTGCAAGCGAGGGCGACGGGAGGCGACAACGTGCAAAAACCCACATCCATTGACGCGGTGCAAAGTCTTTTGGCCGGGCAGGATTATGTCTGTGGCCGGGCCTTGGGCACGGTGACCTATCTGGCGCTGACGCTCGGTCGCCCGCTCTTTCTGGAAGGGGAGGCGGGCACCGGCAAGACCGAGATCGCCAAGGCGCTGGCACGGGCGTTGGGGCGGCGATTGATCCGGTTGCAATGCTACGAGGGGTTGGACGCGGCAAGCGCGGTTTATGAGTGGAATTTCACCGGGCAGATGATCGCCATCCGCGCCGCCGAGGCATCGGGGGGCGTGGACCGCAGCCATCTCAAGGATGAGCTTTTCACGCAAGAGTTCCTGATCGAGCGTCCGCTCTTGCAGGCGATGCGCCCACAACCGGGTGGCGCGCCGGTGTTGCTGATTGATGAAATCGACCGCACCGATGAGCCGTTCGAGGCATTTTTGCTGGAAGCGCTCAGTGATTTTCAGGTGACGATTCCAGAGCTTGGCACGATCCATGCGCCGGAGCCGCCGATTGTTATCCTGACGTCCAACCGGACCCGCGAGGTGCATGATGCGCTCAAGCGGCGCTGTCTGTATCACTGGGTCGACTATCCGACCTTTGATCGCGAGATCGAGATTTTGCAGGCCCGCGCGCCTGAGGCCGCAGAGGTTTTGAGCCGCGAGATCGTGGCCTTTGTGCAGCGGTTGCGCACCGAGGACCTGTTCAAGAAGCCGGGTGTGGCGGAAACGATTGACTGGGCCAAATGCCTGCTGGCGCTGGATGTGATCAGCTTAAGCCCCGAGGTGATCGCCGATACGCTGGGCGCGATTTTGAAATATCAGGACGATATCGCAAAATTGCAGGGCTCCGAGGCCAAGCGCCTGCTGGATGAAGTACGGGCGGGGTTGGAGCCCGCGTAATGTTTCAGCTGGCTCAAAATACCTCGGGGGTGTGGGGGCAGCGCCCCCACGTCGCGCCATGACCGACTATGCGCCGCTTGACCTGCCGGACGACCCGAAACTCACGCATAACATCACGCATTTCGCGCGGGCCTTGCGGGCGGCGGGGGTGCCGGTTGGCCCCGGGCGGGTGATTGACGCAATCCGGGCGGTGGCGATGGCGGGCTTTTCCAGCCGGATTGATTTCTTTTACACGCTGCGCGCCTGTCTGGTGACGCGACCCGAGCATCTGCTTGTTTTTGCGCAGATTTTTCGTCTCTACTGGCGTGATCCGCGCTATGTGGAACATATGATGGCGATGATGCTGCCCGCCATTCGCGGCGTGCAGGAGGACCGTAGCGCGCAGGCGGCCGAAAAGCGCGCGGCAGAGGCGCTGTTGGATGGGGTGATGCGGGATGCCCCCCAAATCGACGAGCGCGACGACGATGAGGTCAAGATCGAGATCGACGCCACGGCCACGATGTCGGGCGAGGAACGGTTGCGGCGGCTTGATTTCGAACAGATGAGCACTGCGGAAATGGCGCAGGCCAAGCGCATGTTGGCGCGGCTTACACTGCCGGTGAAGCCCTTTGCCTCGCGGCGGGGTATGGCGGCGCAGAGCGGCGCGCGGCTGGATGCGCGGCGCACGCTGCGTGCGGGGCTGCGCCATGGCGGAGAATTGCGCCGCTTGCATTGGCAAAAGCCGCGCGAGCGCTGGCCCAATCTTGTGGTGCTTTGCGATATTTCAGGTTCCATGAGCCAATACAGCCGGATGGTTTTGCATTTTCTTCATGCTGTCGCCAATACCAAGGGGGCGGGCTGGGCGCGGGTGCATGCCTTTACCTTTGGCACGCGGTTGACCAATATCACCCGGCAACTGGCAACGCGGGATGTGGATGCGGCCCTTGCTGCCGCTGGAAAACAGGCGCAGGATTGGGAGGGCGGAACCCGGATTGGGGCCTGTCTGCATGCGTTCAATCGCGATTGGTCGCGGCGGGTGATGGGGCAAGGCGCGGTGGTGCTTTTGATCACCGATGGGTTGGATCGCGACGCGCCCGAGGCGCTGAGCCACGAGATGGAGCGGCTGCATCTCTCGGCGCGGCGGCTTATCTGGCTCAATCCGCTGCTGCGCTGGGAGGGGTTCGCGCCCAAGGCCCAAGGGATCAAGGCGATGTTGCCGCATGTCGATGCGTTCCGCGCGGGGCATTCCATCGCCACGTTGGAGGAGCTGGCCGAGGCCATTTCGCGCCGCGACGACAGTGGGGAAAAGGCACGGCTGATGGCGGCGATGCAAGGGAGATGAGCAAGATGGACCGTTTTGACGATATCCCGGAGACAGCCCTTGCCTGGCATCGGGCAGGCAAGGGGGCGGCCTTGGCCACGGTGGTCGAGACCTGGGGCAGCGCGCCGCGCCGGGTGGGCAGCCAATTGGCGATTTCTGGCGCGGGCGAGATTGCCGGGTCGGTTTCGGGAGGCTGTGTCGAGGGGGCGGTTGTGGTCGAGGCAGTGGAGGCCATCGAGACGGGCAAGCCGGTGCTCTTGGACTATGGCGTATCGGATGGCGATGCCTTTGCCGTGGGGCTGGCCTGTGGTGGCACCATTCGGGTGTTGGTGGAGCCCATCGGATCAGTGATGCCCGAGGCGCTGCTGAGCGATCTGGTTTTGGCGCGGGATGCCCGCGTGCCGGTGGCCTATGTCACCGGGCCGGATGGGCGGCGGCTGGAGCGCGAGGGGCATGGCGCGCGGTTTCGCATGGACCGCTCTGGCTTTGAGGAGGATGGCGCAACCTTTGTGGCCATTCACAACCCGCCCCTGCGCCTGATCATCGTCGGGGCGGTGCATATTGCCCAAGCGCTGGTGCCGATGGCGCGGATTGCCGGCTATGATCCGCTGCTGATTGATCCGCGCGAGAGTTTTGGGTCGGAGACGCGGTTTCCGGGTGAGACGGTGGTGCAGGACTGGCCCGATGAGGGGGTGCGCGCCTTTGGTCTGGATGCGCGCAGCGCGCTGGTGCTGTTGACCCATGACCCCAAGCTGGATGATCCGGCGCTGATCGAGGCGCTGCGTTCTGAGGTGTTTTACATCGGCGCGCTGGGATCGACCCGCACCCATGCCAAGCGGGTGGCGCGGTTGCAGGAGGCGGGATTTTCAGAGGCGGAGATTGCGCGCATTCATGGCCCCATCGGTCTGGATATCGGGGCGGCGGGCCCATCGGAAATCGCGGTGAGCATCCTTGCCGAAATGACGCGCGTGTTGAGGAAAGGCGCATGAAATTTGGCCCCGTGCCGCTGGACCGGGCCGAGGGGGCGATTCTTGCGCATTCCGAACAGGTGGGGACAGGGCGGTTGCGCAAAGGGGCTGTGCTTGACGCCGATCAGATCGCGGCGTTGCGCGCGGCGGGGTATCGGGCGGTCACAGTAGCGATGCTGGATCCCGAGGACATGCATGAAAATGACGCGGCGGCGGCATTGGCGGCGGCCTTGGCCGAGGGGGCCGAGGCGATGACGTGCAGCGCGCCCTTTACAGGCCGGGTCAATCTGATTGCGGCGCGGCCCGGTGTGGTCTGTCTTGATGTGGCGGCGATCCATGCCGCCAATGCGGTTGATCCGATGATCACCGTGGCCACCGTGGTGCCGCATCATCAGATCCACGAAGGCGGTATGATCGCGACGGTCAAGATCATCGCCTACGGCGTGCCAAGGGCGGCGCTGGAACGCGCGGCCGAGGCGGCGCGGGGCGCGGTGCGGCTGGCGGTGGCGCAGTATCGCACGGCAAGCCTGATCATTACAGATGTCCCCGGCGGGCCGGGGGACAAGGGGCGCGATGCGATTGCGGCGCGTGTCACCGGGCTGGGCATGGAGATGGTGGACACGCTGATCTGCCCGCATGACGAGGCAGCGCTGGCGGCTGCGATCACCCGCGCCAAGGGCGAGATCGTGCTGATTCTGACCGCTTCGGCCACGTCGGACCCGTTTGACACTGCCCCGCAGGCGCTGCGCGCGGCGGGCGGAGAGGTGGAGCGGTTCGGCATGCCGGTAGATCCCGGCAATCTGCTTTTTCTGGGGCGCTTGGGGGCGCGGCCTGTTATCGGCCTGCCCGGATCGGCGCGCAGCCCGGTGCTGCACGGCGCTGATTGGGTTTTGGCGCGGGTGGCCTGTGATCTGCCCTGCGGAGCGGCAGAGATTGCGGCGATGGGCGTCGGCGGCTTGCTCAAGGAAATTCCCACCCGGCCCCAGCCGCGCCGGGGCGGGCGTGGCTGAGGGGCAAGAAACCGGGTTCTCAAGGGGCAAGAGGCATGCTTTAGTCGCACTGGACAGCGGGGCCTTTCCTACTAAGGTCTCATGAGGAGACGGACAATTCAAACCGGGAGGAGCCAATGCCTGAGGTCAAAATGACCGTGAATGGCAAGCCAGCGTCGGGCCAGATCGAGGGCCGCACGCTTCTTGTCGAATTTCTGAGAGAGTCCCTTGGCCTGACAGGCACGCATGTGGGCTGTGACACCAGCCAATGTGGCGCCTGCGTGGTGCATGTGGATGGCAAGGCCGTGAAATCCTGCACGATGTTTGCCGCCGAGGCCGAAGGTGCCGAGATCAAGACCATCGAAGGCATGGCCGAGCCGGATGGCACGCTGCATCCGATTCAGCAGGCGTTTCAGGATCATCACGGCTTGCAATGCGGGTTCTGCACGCCCGGTATGGTGATGTCGGCGGCGGCGCTCTTGGCAGAGAACCCGACGCCAAGTGAGTCTGAGGTGCGCGATTACCTCGAGGGCAATCTTTGCCGCTGCACGGGCTATCACAATATCGTCAAGGCGATTTTGGCGGCCAGTGGTCAGGACGTGAGCCGGATCGCGGCGGAATAAGGCGTATTAGGGGGCGCTGCCCCCGCGCCTGCGGCGCACCCTCGGAGTATTGGGGGAATGATGAAAGCGCTGCGGGTTTGATGGGGGAAACCCCGCATCATTCAGGGAGGAGAATGTCATGCCAAAAGACGGCGGCATTGGCGCCAGCACCAAGCGGCGCGAGGATATCCGGTTTCTGACCGGGAATGGCAATTACACCGATGACATCAATCTGCGCGGGCAGGCCTATGTGCATTTCCTGCGCTCGGATGTGGCGCATGGGCGGCTGAACAAGGTCGACACGCGCACGGCAGAGAGCATGCCGGGGGTGTTGCGGATTTTCACCGGCGCGGATTTCGAAGGCGTGGGCGGGCTGCCCTGTGGCTGGCAGGTCACCGACCGGTTTGGCGAGGTCATGCAAGAGCCGGGGCATCCGGTGCTGGCGCGCGGCAAGGTGCGCCATGTCGGCGATCCGATTGCCGCCGTGGTGGCCGAGACCTATGCGCAGGCGCGCGATGCCGCCGAGGCGATTGAGCTCGACATCGAGGAATTGCCGGCGGTTGTGGACATGAAGAAGGCGCTGGAGGCGGGCGCGCCGCTGGTGCATGACGAGTTGAAGAACAACCTCTGTTATGATTGGGGGTTTGTCGAAGAGAACAAAGGCGCGGTGGATGAGGCCTTTGCCAAGGCGGCCCATGTCACCACGCTGGAACTGATCAACAACCGGCTGGTGGCCAATCCGATGGAACCGCGTGTGGCGGTGGGCGATTTCAACCGCTCAACAGGCGATTCGACGCTTTACACCACCAGTCAGAATCCGCATGTGATCCGCTTGCTGATGGGGGCCTTTGTGCTGGGTATCCCCGAGCACAAGCTGCGCGTGGTGGCGCCCGATGTGGGTGGTGGATTCGGATCCAAGATCTTTCACTATGCGGAAGAGGCGTTTTGCACCTTTGCGGCCAAGGCGCTCAACCGGCCGGTGAAATGGACCAGTTCGCGGTCCGAGGCCTTTATGACCGATGCCCATGGGCGCGATCACGTGACCAAGATCGAATTGGCGCTGGATGCCGAGAACAACTTTACCGCCGTTCGCACCGATACTTATGCGAATATGGGGGCGTATCTGAGCACCTTTGCGCCCTCGGTGCCCACCTGGCTGCATGGCACGCTGATGGCGGGGAATTACCGCACGCCGCTGATCTATGTGAACGTCAAGGCGGTGTTCACCAACACGGTGCCGGTAGATGCCTATCGTGGCGCGGGCCGCCCCGAGGCGACCTATCAATTGGAGCGGGTGATCGACAAGGCGGCGCGGGAATTGGGGGTTGATCCCATCGCGCTGCGTCGTCAGAACTTTATCACCCAGTTCCCCTATGCCACACCCGTGGCGGTGGAATATGACACCGGCGATTACCATGCCACGATGGACAAGCTGGAAGAGATCGCGGATTTCGGTGGTTTCGAGGCGCGGCGTGAGGCAAGTGCCGCCAAGGGCAAGCTGCGCGGTCTGGGCATCAATTGCTATATCGAGGCCTGCGGCATCGCGCCCTCGAACCTTGTCGGGCAATTGGGCGCGCGTGCGGGTCTTTACGAGAGTGCGACGGTGCGGGTGAATGCCACCGGCGGGCTGGTGGTGATGACCGGCAGCCATAGCCACGGGCAGGGGCACGAGACCTCTTTCGCGCAGGTGGTGGCCGAGATGATCGGCATTGACGCCAATATGGTCGAGATCGTGCATGGCGACACCGCCAATACGCCGATGGGCATGGGCACCTACGGGTCGCGGTCCATCGCGGTTGGTGGCTCGGCGATGGTGCGTGCGACCGAAAAGATCATCAACAAGGCCAAGAAGATCGCGGCGCATCTGATGGAGGCCTCGGAGGCCGATATCGAGCTGAAAGATGGCAAGTTCAGTGTTGCGGGCACGGATAAATCGGTAGCCTGGGGCGATGTGACCCTCGCCGCTTATGTGCCGCATAACTATCCGCTGGCGGATATCGAGCCGGGTTTGGAAGAGACGGCGTTTTATGATCCGTCGAATTTCACCTATCCCTCGGGGGCCTATGCCTGTGAGGTTGAGGTGGACCCGGACACAGGGAAAGTCACGATCGAGCGTTTCGCCGCCGCTGACGATTTCGGCAATATCATCAATCCGATGATCGTGTCGGGGCAGGTGCATGGCGGCATTGGTCAAGGGATTGGTCAGGCCTTGCTGGAATCCTGCGTCTATGACGAGAACGGTCAACTTCAGACGGGCAGCTACATGGATTATGCCATGCCGCGTGCCGATGATGTGCCGTTCTATCAGGTGGATCATTCCTGTCAGACGCCCTGCACGCACAACCCCTTGGGTGTGAAGGGCTGTGGCGAGGCCGGGGCGATTGGCAGCCCGCCTGCGGTGGTCAATGCGGTGATTGATGCGCTGCAACGGTCGGGGCGGAACATCACCCATATTGATATGCCGCTGTCGCCGTCGCGCGTCTGGCAAGCGATGCAAGGGTAAGGAGAGCGATCATGTATGCATTCGATATCGAACGTCCCGCTACCATCGCTGATGCCATTGCGGCGCTGGGCACAGAAGAGGCACAGGCGCTGGGTGGGGGGCAAACCCTGATCCCGACGCTGAAGCAACGGCTGGCGGCCCCCGCCAAGCTGGTGTGCCTGTCGGCGATCAAAGAGATGCAGGGGATTTGCACCGCTGATGATGGCGCGCTTTGCATCGGTGGGGGCACCACCCATGCCGAAGTGGCAGCCGGGGCCGGGGCCTATCCGGCGCTGGCGGCGCTGGCGGGGCATATCGGTGATCCGGCGGTGCGCAATCGCGGGACCATCGGCGGGAGCCTTGCCAATAACGACCCCTCTGCCTGTTATCCGGCGGCGGTGCTCGGGTCGGGGGCGACGGTGATCACCTCCAACCGCAGCATCGCGGCGGATGACTATTTTCAAGGCATGTTCACCACGGCCCTTGAGGATGGCGAGATCATCACCGAAGTGCGCTTTCCTGTGCCGGAAAAGGCCAGCTATCAGAAGTTCGAGCAACCGGCCTCGCGCTTTGCGCTCGTGGGGGTGTTTGTTGCCAAATACGCCGGGGGCGTGCGCGTGGCCGTGACGGGCGCGTCGGAAGAAGGTGTGTTCCGCTGGGCCGAGGCCGAGGCGGCGCTGTCGGGCAATTTTGCGCCCGAGGCGTTGGAGGGGCTGACCCTGTCGGGGGATGGTATGATCTCGGACCTGCATGGGTCGGGGGCATACCGCGCGCATCTGGTTGGTGTGATGACGCGGCGGGCGGTTGCGGCGGCGCACTGAGCGCTGTTAGACTGCGGTGAGGTTTGAAATGGCGGGTCTCGGGACCCGCCATTTTCATGAGGGACAGGGGACGACATGCAAGAAATCGACAATCCGTGGCGCGGTGAGGGATTGCCTGAGACGGTTCTGACCGGCGCACCATGGCCAAGCGTGGATGTGGGCGCGGTTCAAGCACTTTTGGGGCGGTGCCCGGCGGCGGCAGAGACACCGCTGGTGCCTGTAACGGGATTTGCGCCAAAGGTCTGGGCCAAGGATGAGCGCGGGCGCATGGGGCTGGGCAGTTTCAAGGCGCTGGGGGCGGCCTATGTGATTGCCCATGAGGCGGCAGAAACCGGGGCCGAGGATATGAGCCACGCGCTGGCGGGGCGCACCTATGTGACGGCGAGTGCGGGCAATCACGGCATGTCGGTTGCGGCGGGGGCGCGGCTATTCGGGGCGCGGGCGGTGATCTATCTGGCGGAAACCGTGCCCGAGGGGTTTGCCGCGCGACTGCGTGCCAAGGGTGCCGAGGTGGTGCGCGAGGGGCAAGATTACGAGGCCAGTATGGTCGCGGCGGGGCGCGCGGCGATGGATAACGACTGGACCCTATTGTCGGACAGTTCCTGGCCCGGCTATCTTGATTTGCCGCATCGGTTGATGGAGGGATATCTGGCCATGGCTGAAGAGGCCGCGCGCCAGATGCCGGAAGTGCCTACGCATATTCTGTTGCAAGCGGGGGTAGGCGGGCTGGCGGGGGCTTGCGCGGCATGGTTTCGGCAGGTCTGGGGCGATGCGCCCCGGATCATCGTGGTGGAACCTGACCGCGCGCCAGCCCTTTACGAGAGCATTCGCGCGGGACGCGCCCTAGAGACAAGCGGGCCGGTGTCCAACATGGGGCGGCTGGATTGCAAGGTGCCATCACTGATCGCGCTCAAGGGATTGGCGCGGGATGCGGATGCGTTCGTGACGATCACGGATGACGAGGCCGAGGCGGTGCTTGAGGGGTTGGCGGCGCAGGGGCTGGCGACGACGCCTTCGGGGGCGGCTGGGGTGGCGGCGATTGCGGGGCTGGCGCTTGGCGCGGGCGCGCGGGTGCTTTGTATTCTCAGCGAAGGTCCAGAGGCGTGAGGCGCGGGTTCGCGCCGGCAGAGTTCAAGGCGCGGCTGCGCGCGGCGCAAGCAGGCATGGCCGAGATAGGGCTTGGCGCGCTTTTGCTGACAACCGAGCCGGAAATCCGGTATTTCACCGGCTATCTGACCCGGTTCTGGGAAAGCCCAAGCCGCCCTTGGTTTCTGATCCTGCCTGCGTCGGGTGATCCGGTGGCGGTTATCCCTACGATTGGCGCGGCCCTGATGGGGCGGACATGGGTGCGCGATATTCGTACATGGGCGGCCCCGGACCCCGAAGATGATGGCGTGTCGCTCTTGGCCGAGACGCTGCGCGAGATTGGCGGGCCGGTGGGTGTGCCCTCTGGCCCTGAGAGCCACTTGCGCATGCCTTTGGCGGAGTTTGAGCGGGTCAAGCGCGCGAGCGGGTTGGTGTTTCGTGACGAGGCCGGGATTGTTGCGGGGCTGCGGGCCATCAAATCCGAGGCCGAAATCGTCAAGATCGCGCATATTTGCGATATTGCGGGGCGGGCCTTTGACCGGGTGGGCGAGATTGCGGAACCGGGCGTGCCATTAAGCGCGGTGTTTCGCGATTTTCAGCGGCTCTTGCTGGAAAAAGGCGCCGATTGGGTGCCCTATATTGCCGGAGGCGCGGGCCCGATGGGCTATGCGGATGTGATTTCGCCCGCCGGAGAGACACATCTGGCGGCGGGCGATGTGCTGATGCTGGATACGGGCGCGGTCTGGGATGGCTATTTTTGCGACTATGATCGCAACTTTGCCATAGGCCATGCCACGGCAGAGCAAAGTGCGGCGCATGCGCGGTTGATCGAGGCGACAGAGGCCGGGGAAGAGGCGGCGCGCGCAGGCGCGACCGCCTTTGACGTCTGGCAGGCGATGGCGCGGATCACCGGGGCGGATGAACGCTCGGGGCGATTGGGCCATGGTTTGGGGATGCAATTGACCGAAGGCCTGTCGCTTACGGCCAAGGATCACACGGTGCTGAGGCCCGGCATGGTGATCACGCTAGAGCCGGGGGTAGAGGTCGCGCCGGGGATGATCATGGTGCTTGAGGAAAACATCGTGATCCGCGAGGGACGGGCGCAGCGGCTTTCCCGGTTTGCACCGCCCAACCTGCCGGTGATCTGAGCGGGCTGGATCTGAGCGGTCTGCCCGAAAATCCGGCAGCGCGAAAAAAAAGGCCGAGCACTAAGCTCGGCCGAAGTCCAACAGGGAGGTATGAGGGTGACTGCCTTGCGGCTATCACCGTCACGATTGGCAAATAAGGGTGCAGTTCTGTCCAATCAAGATGAAATTTGCCGCAGGTGCAGCATGCCCGCTATGCGGTTTGCGCATGGCTTAAACCAAGCCTGCTTGAAACCTTAGCTAACTGCCTGTTCCTTAACCGTTTTGCGGTAGGAGATGATTTCGTCTTGCACGAAATCCCGAAAGGCGGCGATCCGCTTGGAATGGCGCAGCTCTTCTGGATAGGCGAGAAATACCGGCACTTCGACGGATTGGACCTCTGGCAGGACGCGGACAAGCTGCGGAAAATCGCGGATCAGGTAATCGGGCAAAACGCCGATGCCGAGATCATTCAGTACACCCTGCAACACCCCAAAGTAGTTGTTGACCGTCAGCAAAGACGAGATGTCGTTGGTCATCAGCTCGTTGACCAGCATCGCGCCCGCGCCCACCTGCGCAGAACGTGGGTTTTGGCAGATCAGGCGATGCGCGCTCATGTCTTCTAGCGAGGAAGGTTCACCATGGGCGTCAAGATACGATTGCGTGGCATAGAGGCACATATGCACGCTCATCAACCGCTTGCGGATGAGGTCGGCCTGAGACGGTTCTTTCATGCGAATGGCAACATCGGCCTCTCGCATTGGCAGGTCGAGCACACGTTCTTCAAGCATGAGGTCAATCTTGAGGTCGGGATATTTTTCGTAGAGTTTGGGCAGGCGCGGGGCCAGCCAAAGCGTGCCGAAACCGGTGGTGGTGGTGACGCGCAGATCACCGAACACCTCTTCTTCGCTGTCACGAATGCGGGCGGTGGCGGCGTCCAAGCGTTTCATCATCGCGCGGGTCGCATCGAACAGCAATTCGCCTTGTTCCGTGAGAATCAGTCCGCGTGCATGACGGTGAAACAGCGTAGCGTTGAGCGATTCCTCAAGGGCGCGCACCTGCCGACTGACGGCGGATTGCGACAGGTGTAGCTGCTCTCCGGCATGGGTGAGACTGCCCGCGTCTGCAACGG
The DNA here is from genome assembly GCF_051447875.1 of Roseovarius sp. MS2. Lineage (NCBI taxonomy): Bacteria > Pseudomonadati > Pseudomonadota > Alphaproteobacteria > Rhodobacterales > Roseobacteraceae > Roseovarius > Roseovarius sp. MS2. Next base: position 3,880,265 of record NZ_JBKHVF010000001.1, on the reverse strand, counting down.
CATGAAAGATTCTGAGCTTGTCCCAATCCATAACTTTCACTTTCTTAGGAAACTGGCACCGATAACGTAATAGCAGATAATCATCCATCACTTATAGGACAGCTGCGACATTTTCACAAAAATCTACTTGGTAGGTCATAATTTGTGACCTAATATTGCCCTATATTGAGGCATGGCCCTCAACCAAGGGAGGCACGCTATGACCACGCAAAAGGTGACGCTGAACGACCGTTTCGATCTGGAAAAATCGCCGGTTCTTTTGAACGGAACGCAGGCGCTGGTGCGGCTGATGCTGATGCAGGCAGCGCGCGACCGGGCCGCGGGATTGAACACCGCAGGCTATGTGACAGGCTATCGCGGTTCGCCGCTTGGGGCTGTGGATCAACAGATGCTGCGGGCAGAAAAGGTGCTGCGCGCGGCTGAGGTGCGGTTCGAAGAGGGGCTGAACGAAGATCTGGCGGCGACTGCGCTCTGGGGATCGCAGCAGGCGGAATTGCGTGGCGAAGGCAAATATGACGGTGTTTTTGGCCTTTGGTATGGCAAGGGGCCGGGGGTGGACCGCTCTGGCGATGTGATGCGGCACGCCAATATGGCGGGCACCTCAAAGCATGGCGGCGTTCTGATGGCGATGGGGGATGACCACACGGGCGAGTCGTCTACCGTGCTGCATCAGAGCGAATGGGCGCTGGTTGATGCCTATATGCCGGTGGTCAGCCCGGCGGGGGTGCAGGAGATCTTGGACTATGGCATTTACGGCTATGCGCTCAGCCGCTTTGCCGGGGTCTGGGTGGGTCTCAAGACGATGAAAGACACGGTCGAGGCGACATCGGTTGTGGATGGCCGACCGGACCGGGTGCAGCTTGTGACGCCCGATTTGCCGATGCCAGAGGGCGGGCTGAACATTCGCCTGATCGACACGCCGCATGCGCAAGAAACGCGGATGATTGATTTCAAACGCTTTGCCGCCGAGGCGTTTTCGCGTGCCAATGGCATGGACAAGCGCATGTTGGGCAAAGCGGGGGCCAAGATCGGTTTTGTCGCGGCGGGCAAGAACTGGCTTGATCTTGTGCATGCGCTCGACCTTTTGGGGGTTGATGCGGAAGAGGCGGAGCGGTTGGGGATCACGACCTACAAGGTGGGGCAGGTCTTTCCGCTCGACATGCAGGGGTTTCACGACTGGGCCGAGGGGCTCGACCTGATCGTGGTGGTTGAGGAAAAGCGCAAGCTGATCGAGGTGCAGATCAAAGAGGCGATCTTTGACGACCGGCGCGGGCGGCGTGTCTATGGCTGGTACAAGGGTGGCGCAGGTGGCATGCACCGCGAAGAGCTGTTCCCGACGCGCGGCGCGCTTGATCCCATATGGATCGCGGAAAAGCTGGGCGGTATCCTGATCGAAGAGGGGCGCGGCACGGACCGGATCAAGGCCGGGCTGGAGGCGCTGAGCGAGGCGCGGCGCAATGACAACGCGGCCGAGATTGCAACCCGTCTGCCCTATTTCTGTTCGGGCTGCCCGCATAACACCTCGACCCGGTTGCCCGAAGGCGCGCGCGCTTACGCCGGGATCGGCTGTCACTACATGGTGCAGTGGATGGACCGCGAGACGACCGGCTTTACCCATATGGGCGGCGAGGGGGCAAATTGGATCGGCGAGGCGCCGTTTTCGACGCGCAAACATGTGTTCCAGAACCTTGGCGACGGCACCTATAACCATTCGGGCGTGCAGGCCATTCGCGCGGCTTTGGCCGCAGGCACGACGATCACCTATAAGATCCTTTACAACGATGCCGTGGCGATGACCGGCGGGCAACCGAATGAAGGCGGGCTGAACGCCCCGCGCATTGCCGCCGAACTGCGGGCCATGGGGGTGCAACATCTGGCTGTCGTCTATGACGAAAAAGAGGATGTTGACCTTAAGTCTTTCCCGCAAGGTGTTGAATTTTCAGAGCGATCTGATCTTATGGCGGTGCAGGAGCGATTGGCGGACATCGAGGGGGTGAGTGTCATCCTTTATATTCAGACCTGCGCCGCTGAAAAACGCCGCCGCCGCAAGCGGGGCAAGTTTCCTGATCCGGATCGTCGCGTGTTCATCAATACCGATGTCTGCGAGGGCTGCGGTGATTGCGGGGTGCAATCGAATTGCGTTTCGATTGTGCCGGTGGAAACCGAACTGGGCCGCAAGCGGGCGATTGATCAATCGAGCTGCAACAAGGATTTTTCTTGCCTCAAGGGGTTTTGCCCGTCGTTCGTAACGGTGGAAGGCGCGAAGATCCGCAAAGACAGCACCGCCGAAGTGACCCTGCCCAAGATGCCAGCCCCCGCGCTGCCCGCGATTGACGGGACCTATAATGTGGTCATCACCGGGGTGGGTGGCACCGGGGTTGTGACCATCGGCGCGGTGATGGCGCAGGCGGCGCAGATTGATGGCAAGGGGGCGGGCATGATGGAAATGGCCGGTCTCGCGCAAAAGGGCGGGGCGGTGCATATCCATTGTAGGTTGGCCGAAAATCCCGGTGATATCAGCGCCATTCGCGTGGCGACGGGCGAATGCGACGCGCTGATTGGGGGCGATCTGGTGGTCTCTGCCGGGGCCAAGACGTTGGGCTTGACGCGGGCGGGCCGCACCGGGGCAGTGGTGAACAGCCACGAGATCATCACCGGTGATTTTACCCGCAACACGGAATTCACCCTGCCTGCCGACCGGTTGCGTCTGGCGCTAGAGGCGCGGTTGCGTGACGCGGTGCAGATGTTCGACGCCTCGGATCTGGCCAAGGCCGTGATGGGGGATTCGATCTATTCCAACATGATGATCTTTGGCGCGGCGTGGCAGCGGGGTTTGATCCCGCTCAGCCATGACGCCATCACCGAGGCCATTCGCCTGAATGGGGCGGCGGTGGATGCAAATCTGCGGGCGTTTGAGGTGGGCCGTTGGGCGGCGCTCTATCCGGCGGAGGTGGAAAAGCAGTTGACGCCCAAGGTGGTCGCCAAGCCAAAAACGCTGGCAGAGCGGATCGATTATCGCGTGGCGCATCTGACCGCCTATCAAAGCAAGCGTTTTGCGCGGCGGTATCTGCGCCTGCTTGACGGGATCACCGATGAGGGGGTCAAGGACGCGGTGGCGCAAGGCTATCACAAGCTTTTGGCCTATAAGGACGAATACGAGGTGGCGCGGCTGCATCTGGAGACGGCGCAAAAGGCGCGCGCCGAATTTGGCGGCGATTTCACGCTGAAATTCCACCTTGCCCCGCCGATGTTGTCCAAGATGGGCAGCGACGGGCGACCGAAGAAGCGCGAATTCGGTTCCGGCATCCTGCGGGCCTTTGGCGTATTGGCGCGGCTCAAGGGGTTGCGTGGCACGCCGCTTGATCCTTTTGGCCGCACCGCAGAGCGGCGGATGGAGCGGGCTTTGATTGTGCAATACGAGCTTGATATGGCCGAGGTTCTGCCCAAGCTGACGGCGCAGACCCGGGACGCGATCATAGCGCTGGCGCTTTTGCCCTTGTCGATCCGGGGGTTTGGCCCGGTCAAGGAGGGTAACGCCGCCAAGGCCGCAACCCGGCGCACAGAGCTATTGGCGGTCATCCGATCGGGCGGAACGGAAATGGCGCAGGCTGCAGAATAGGTGTCACGATAATGTCACGTGATCTGGTCACGTCTGTCGCATAACTCTATGAAACGCGACTCAGCCGAGGATCGCCTATGCGCCAAGACCGCCAAATCGCCCGTGACATTTCTTATTCCTATTCTGCGCAGACCAAGAGCGGGCGGGCGCTGATCCGCACGATGGAAAACCTGACCGGGCGGATCGAACTGATCAAGCGCGCGGCAGGCTATGAGACCGAGGTTTTGCAGGGTCGCGATTTCTGGGAAGTGATCGTCGAGCGCTATGGGCTCACGCTGGATGTGGTGGGGGGCAGTCTGTCGAATATCCCGAAAGAGGGGCCTTTGGTGCTGATTGCAAATCACCCTTACGGCATTCTTGACGGGTTGATGATGGGTCATATCCTGAGCCAGACGCGCGGCGATTTCCGCATTCTGGCGCATCAGATTTTTCGCAAGGCCGAGGATCTGAACAAGGTCATCCTGCCGATCAGTTTCGACGAGACCAAGGAAGCGGTCGCGCTTAATTTGGCCACCCGCAAGACGGCGCTTGATTATCTGGGGCAGGGGGGGGCTATCGGCATCTTTCCGGGCGGCACCGTCAGCACGGCGGCCAAGCCGTTTTCGCGCCCGATGGACCCCGGCTGGCGTGGATTTACCGCCAAGATGATCGCCAAAAGCCAAGCCGCTGTGGTGCCGGTTTATTTCGACGGTCACACCAGCCGCCTCTTTCAACTGGCCAGCCATCTGCATGTGACGCTGCGCATGGGGCTTTTGATCAAGGAATTCCGCAAGCGGGTGGATACGCCGGTGCGGGTGGTGGTGAGTGATCCCATTCCGCGCAGCACGCTGGCGCAATATGCAGGCGATACGAAATCCCTCATGGCATTCCTGCGCGCCAAGACATATGAATTGTCCCCAAGCCCGATTGTTGCCTCTGAAATCGGGTTCGAGTTCGAATAACGGCACTGGACGCGGGACATGGCGGTAGGAATTTTCGACAGCGGGCTGGGTGGCCTGACGGTGTGGGATGCGGTGAGCAAGCGCCTTCCGGAGGTGCCTCTTGTGTATCTGGGCGATAACGCCCATGCGCCTTATGGCGTGCGCGATGCCGATGACATCTATGATCTGACCACCTCATCGGTGGAGCGGCTGTTTGCGGCGGGTTGCGATCTGGTTATTCTTGCGTGCAACACCGCCTCGGCGGCGGCGCTGCGGCGGATGCAAGAATCCTGGGTGCCGCGTGACAAGCGGGTTCTGGGGGTCTTTGTGCCGCTGATCGAGGCGCTGACCGAGCGGCAATGGGGCGACAATTCCCCGCCGCGCGAAGTGGCTGTGAAAAACGTGGCGCTCTTTGCCACGCCTGCGACGGTGCGCAGCCGGGCGTTTCAACGCGAATTGGCGTTTCGCGCCATCGGTGTCGATGTCGAGGCGCAGGCCTGTGGCGGCGTGGTCGATGCCATAGAAGACGGCGACATGATCCTTGCCGAAGCGCTGGTGCGCAGCCATGTTGACGCGCTCAAGCGCAAGATGCCGCATCCCGAAGCGGCGGTTCTGGGCTGCACGCATTATCCGCTGGTGCAAGAGGTGTTTCAGGACGCGCTTGGCCCCGATGTGGCGGTCTATTCGCAGCCCAATCTGGTGGCGTCGAGCCTTGCCGATTATCTGGGGCGGCATCCGGATAAGATCGGGGCGGGCGCTGAGGCCGCATTCTTGACCACCGGTGATCCCAAGCGGGTGTCGAGCCGGGCGACGCAGTTCTTGCGACGAGAAATCAAGTTCTCTGCGGCCTGAGCCGTGCCGGATCTTACGGCTGTCGCAGGCATGACGCCGCCTTGTGGCGTGGCCTGAATTGAAATATTCTCAACCTATCTGAAAGTGAGGTCACAATGACCCATAACATCGCCATTCTGGGTGCCTCTGGCTACACCGGGGCCGAGCTTGTTCGGCTGATCGCCACCCATCCCAATATGCGGATCACCGCATTGGCCGCCAATTCCAAGGCGGGGCAAAGCATGGGGCAGGTGTTTCCGCATTTGCGCCATCTCGACCTGCCCGATCTTGTCACCATCGAAGAGATTGATTTCTCGGGCATTGATCTGTGTTTCTGCGCCTTGCCGCATAAGACCAGCCAAGAGGTGATTGCAAACCTGCCGCGCGATCTGAAGATTGTCGATCTCTCGGCGGATTTCCGGCTGCGTGATCCGGCTGCCTATGAGAAATGGTATGGCAATCCGCATGCCGCGCCAGAGGTGCAGCAAGAGGCGGTCTATGGTCTGACCGAGTTTTACCGCGAGGATATCCGCAGCGCGCGGTTGGTGGCGGGCACCGGGTGCAACGCGGCGACGGGGCAGTATATCCTGCGCCCGCTGATCTCTGCCGGGGTGATTGATCTGGATGAGATCATCCTTGACCTCAAATGCGGCGTGTCGGGCGCTGGGCGCAGTCTTAAGGAAAATCTGCTGCATGCGGAATTGTCTGAGGGCTATCACGCCTATTCGGTGGGCGGCACGCATCGGCATCTGGGCGAGTTCGATCAAGAGTTTTCCGCTCTGGCCGGACGCCCTGTCGAAATACAGTTCACCCCGCATCTAATCCCCGCCAATCGCGGGATTCTCGCCACTGGCTATGTCCGGGGGGAGGCGGCGCAGATTCATGCCACGCTGGCGGCGGCCTATGCCAATGAGCCGTTTGTTGTGGTTCTGCCGATGGGCGAAACCCCGAGCACGCGCCACATTCGCGGCAGCAATTTCTGTCATATCGGCGTGGTGGCGGATCGGCGCGCGGGACGGGCGATTGTGATTGCCGCGCTGGATAATCTGACAAAAGGTAGCAGCGGGCAGGCGTTGCAAAACGCAAATCTGATGTTATCTGAGCCTGAGACCACGGGGCTGATGCTTGCCCCGGTCTTTCCGTAAGGGTGAAGCCGATGAAATCGCTCAAGAAAAAGCGCCGCGTTCAAATCATCGCGATAGCTGCTGTGGCGCTTGTGATGGCCACGGCCCTGATTGGCTATGGCATGCGGGACGGTATCAACTTCTTTCGTTCGCCCACGCAGGTGCTGGCCGAACCGCCCAGCCCGTCGGAAGTGTTCCGCATCGGTGGGCTGGTAGAAGAAGGCAGTCTCAAGCGTGGCGAGAGCGAGACCATCCGGTTTAACGTGACCGATGGCAATGGTGTGGTGGCTGTGACCTATCGTGGCGTTCTGCCTGATCTTTTCGAGGAAAATCAGGGCATGGTCGGCACCGGCAGTTACCGCGACGGGATTTTTGTCGCCACTGAGATCCTTGCCAAACATGACGAGACGTACATGCCCAAGGAAGTGGTTGACGCGCTCAAGGCGCAGGGCGTCTATCAGGAGCCGGACGGCAGCTAAGGCTGCCACCGGCCTATTTGAAAGTATTTCCAAAGACATCCGCCGGTCATGCAAGGCCGGTGCGCGCGCTGAAAAAGGGTGGCGTTAACGCTTGGTTCTGATGCTGAGGCTCGTATTCCTCGGAAGAAGGCGGCAAGCGGATGCAAACTGTTGAACAGATAGCGCAAGAGATCGTCGCGCGTGAAGGCGGCTATGTGGATGATCCTGACGACCCCGGCGGTGCAACGAATTTTGGCGTGACAATTCATACGATGCGGCGCTTGGGGCTGGACCTGACGCGCGATGGCGTGGTGGATGCCTTGGACGTCCGGGCGTTGACGCGGGATCAGGCGGTGTCGCTGTTCATCGACCACTATTATCAGCGTCCGGGCATCGCGCGGCTTCCACAGAGCCTGCGGCCGAGTGTCTTCGATATGTATGTCAACGCCGGGTCCAATGCGGTCAAGATCCTGCAACGGCTCTTGCGTGAGATGGGGCAGGAGATCGAGGTGGACGGCGTGATCGGGCCGCAAACTGCGGCGGCGGCAGAGGCCGCAGCCAAGGCGGCCCCGGATCATATTGCCGATGCTTATGGCATTGCGCGGCGCAATTATTACCTGCGCCTTGCCGATGCCCGCCCGGAAAGTCGCAAATTCGCGCGCAGTCGCACGGGGGGCAAAGGCGGCTGGATCAAGCGGGCCGAAGTGTTCATCTCGCCGCGCTTTCATCTGAGTCAGGCTCAATTCAACGCGAGGATCAGCGCATGGTGATGGATATCTTGCGCGCGCTCTTTGGCAGCGGGGCCAATGTGGTGCGCGAAACCGCCGAAGTGTTTCGCGTCAATGCCGAGGCCGCCGACCAGCGCAGTATCGAGACGCAGCGCGCGGCGCTCGAGCAGATGGCGGGCGAGTTCCGTCTGGAGAACCGGGGGCTGTTTGACCGCATCATTGACGGTCTCAATCGCATTCCGCGCCCGGCGATGGCGCTTGGCACGATTGGTCTTTTTGTGGCGGCGATGGTTGATCCGCTGTGGTTTGGCGAACGCATGGCGGGGCTTGCGCTGGTGCCAGAGCCGCTTTGGTGGTTGTTGGGGGCGATTGTCAGTTTCTATTTCGGCGCGCGCTATCAGGCCAAGGGGCAGGATTTTCAACGCTCGATTGCCAGCACCGTCGCCCGTGCGCCGCATGTGGCCGAGAGCATCCGAACCCTGCGCGCGCTCAACCCCTCCAGCCCCGGTGTGGCGGACAACGGCGGGGACGCAGATCTGGCGCTGACGGCTTTGACGCCGACCGACAATCCGGCGCTGGCGGAATGGCGGCGGCGGGGCTGAGCCCGCGACAATGTGGTCCGGTATTGACGTCGATTGCGATTGGCCAGAGCGTGCTCCTGTCCTATATTCGGGACATGATTACAGAACTCGGTCACTTCGCCCTCATCCTCGCCTTTCTGGTGGCCTGTGTTCAGGCCACCATCCCCTTGATTGGCGCCTATAAACGCTGGCCGGGCTGGATGGCCCTTGCCGAACCCGCAGCCACACTTCAGTTCATGCTGACGGCTGTGTCCTTTGCCGCGCTCACATGGGCCTTTGTGATCTCGGATTTCTCGCTGCGTCTTGTGGTGCTCAACAGCCACACGGATAAGCCGATGCTTTACAAGATTACCGGTGTCTGGGGTAATCACGAAGGGTCGATGCTGCTTTGGGTGTTGATCGTGACGCTGTTTGGCGCGGCGGTGGCGTGGTTCGGCTCTAATCTGCCGCCGTCGTTGCGTGCGCGGGTGCTGAGCGTGCAGGCCATGGTGGGTGTGGCGTTTTTCCTCTTTATCCTTCTGACGTCGAACCCGTTTTTGCGCATGGCAGTGCCGCCCTTCAACGGGCAGGACTTGAACCCGCTCTTGCAAGATCCGGGCTTGGCCTTTCATCCGCCGTTCCTCTATCTTGGCTATGTCGGTCTTTCGATGACCTTTTCCTTTGCCGTGGCGGCGTTGATCGAGGGGCGGGTGGATGCGGCCTGGGGGCGGTGGGTGCGGCCCTATACGCTGGCGGCCTGGATTTTCCTGACAATCGGTATCGGGCTTGGGTCTTGGTGGGCCTATTACGAATTGGGTTGGGGCGGGTTCTGGTTCTGGGACCCGGTTGAAAACGCCAGTTTCATGCCTTGGCTTATTGCCGCAGCCCTGCTGCATTCCGCAATCGTGGTGGAAAAGCGTGAAAGCCTGAAAAGCTGGACGATCCTGCTTGCGATCATTGCATTCGGGTTCTCGATGGTTGGTGCCTTTATCACCCGGTCGGGCGTTCTGACCTCGGTGCATGCCTTTGCCACTGACCCGGAGCGTGGCGTGTTCTTGCTGGCGATTCTTGCGGTGTTCATGGCTGGCGCGCTCACGCTCTTTGCGGCGCGGGCGGGGGTGATGCAAGCCAAGGGTGTGTTCAGCCTTGTCAGCCGCGAATCCGCGCTCGTCCTCAACAACCTGCTTTTGGCGGTGGCGTGTTTTGTGGTCTTTATCGGCACCATCTGGCCGTTGATCGCCGAGATGTTGTTTGATCGCAAACTGTCGGTGGGTGAGCCGTTCTTTAACGCGGCCTTTACCCCCTTCATGGTGGCGCTTGGGCTGGTTCTGCCGGTGGGGGCGATGCTGCCGTGGAAGCGGGCCACGTTGGGCCGGGTCATTCGGCAGCTGGCCCCGGCGTTTGCGCTCGCCTTGGCGATTGGCGCACTTGCTTGGGCGATGCAGACCGGGCGTTCGGCGCTTGGTCCGGTGGGGCTGTTTCTTGCGGCGTGGCTGATTGGGGGCGCTGCGGTTGATCTTTGGTCGCGCACCGGGCGCGGAGACGGGCGTTTGTCGCGCCTTACGCGGTTGCCGCGGGCCGATTGGGGCAAAGCGGTGGCGCATGGTGGCCTTGGCGTGACCATGGCCGGTATCGCGGCGATGATGGCCTGGCAACAAGAGGATATTCGCGTTCTCAAGATCGGTGATCAGTTCGACATTGCGGGCTATACGCTGCGCCTTGACGAGGTTCACGACGAGGAAGGCCCGAATTATCTGTCCACGATGTCGACGTTTACGCTGTCCAAGGATGGGGTTGAAATCGCGACCATGACGCCTGAGAAGCGCGAATACCCTGTCGCGCAGATGCCAACGACCGAAGCGGCGCTCGACAGTGGCTTTTTGCGAGACATCTATGTTGTGATCGGTGATCCGCAGATTGGCGGGGGCTGGGCGGTGCGCAGCTATTACAAGCCTCTGGCCAACTGGATCTGGGGTGGCTCTATCCTGATGGCGCTTGGCGGGTTCCTGTCGCTGAGCGACCGACGCTACCGGGTGGCTGCGGGCGCGCGCAAGGTGCCGCAGGGGGTGCCTGCGGAATGAAACGCCTGATCCTTGCGCTCTGCGTGATTGCCGCGCCGGTGTTTGCGGTGCAGCCGGATGAGATCCTTGATGATCCTGCACTTGAGGCGCGGGCGCGGGATATTTCCTCGGGCTTGCGCTGTCTGGTGTGTCGCAACGAGAGCATTGACGATTCCAACGCGGAACTGGCGCGCGATCTGCGTCTTTTGGTGCGCGAGCGTCTGGTGGCGGGCGACAGCAACGACGAGGCCGTCGATTTCATCGTTGCGCGTTATGGCGAATACGTGCTGCTCAAGCCGCGGTCGGGCGGGGCCAACATGCTTTTGTGGTGGGCGGGGCCGCTGATGCTGGGGGCTGGCCTTCTTATTGGCGCGGCCTATTTGCGGGGCCGGGCGCGCACGCCCGAGACAGAGGTTGCCCAGCTTAGCGAAGCCGAGGAAAACCGTCTGCGCGAAATCCTCAAGGAGTGACGCGCGGTTTCGCTTGGCGTGCGGGATGGTCTGGGGTTTGATGCCGCAAACCAGACTGAAAGGCGCGAATCCGTGAAAGACTATCAAACCATCACACTGGAGATCGCCGACGGCGTGGCGCTTCTCAGCCTCAATCGCGCGGATAAGATGAACGCGCTCAACACCCAGATGCGGGCGGAAATCACCGATGCGGTGACCCATGCCGGGCGAGAGGCACGGGTTGTGGTTCTGACGGGCAACGGCAAGGCGTTCTGCTCGGGGCAGGATCTGAGCGATGGCGGCAACGCCACCACGCTTGATCTGGAGCGGGTGCTGCGCGAGGAATATGTGCCGATGCTGCGCGCCATCACCGATTGCCCGGTGCCCACGATCAGTGCGGTCAATGGGCCTGCGGCGGGGGCAGGGGCCAATTTGGCGCTGTCGGCAGATGTGGTGATCGCAACCGAGAGTGCCTATTTCCTGCAGGCCTTTGCCCGGATCGGCCTTATTCCCGACGCGGGCGGAACCTATGCGCTGCCGCGTCAGATGGGCATGGCCAAGGCGATGGGCGCGGCGCTTTTTGCGGAACCGATCACGGCCCGACAAGCCAGCGCCTGGGGCATGATCTGGGAGGCGGTGGACGACGCAGGTTTTGACGCCCACTGGCGGGCGCGGGCGGCAAAGCTGGCCATGGGGCCGACGCAAACCTATGGGGCGATCAAACAGGCGATCCGCAGCACGTGGGACAACACGCTTGAGGGGCAATTGGACCTTGAGGCCAAATTGCAGGGCGCCTGCGGGCAGACCCGCGACTTTAAGGAAGGCGTGGTGGCTTTTCTGGAAAAACGCCCCCCGAGGTTCGAGGGGCGCTGAACCGGTTACGCGGCGACTGCCGGCGGGCGCGCAATGAGCGCGACATCGGCGGCTGTGAGCGTGCTGCCTGCGCCCAGCACTCGGGCCACGGCGATCCCATCCGCGAGCACGGTAACATCCCCTGCGGCGTTGGTGGTCAGGGTCACAACAGGCGGGGCTGCATCTGGGGTGGCTGCCGTGTAGACATAGGCGATCTGATCGTCGGCCCGGTCGAAATCGGTGATCGTCGCGATATCGGCCCCGCGACCCCATTCGCCAAGCCAGAACTGATCTTCGCCGACGCCGCCCGTGGCGGTATCGTCGCCGCCGATAATAAGCACATCGTTCTCGCTGCCCCCTGACAGGTTGTCGTCGCCGCTTGTCTCTTCGGCTGCGCTGCGCGCAAAATCGTCAAGCAGAGCACGCGGGGTCGCAGGATCAAGATCCTGTGCCGCAATGTCGGCGGCGCTGCCAGAGCCAAGCTGGATATCAATGCCAATGATCAGGTCGTTGCCCGCGCTACCGAACAGGACATCGCGCAGGGCGCCGCCGATCAATACGTCATCGCCCGCTTCGCCCCAAACGCTATCCGAGCCACTGCCGCCGTCCAGAATATCGTTGCCAGCCCCGCCGAACACCTGATCATCGCCGCCGCGCGCACCAACCACGTCGTTGCCTTCGAGGGCCGTGATTTCATCGCCGATTGAGCGCCCGGTGATCAAATCGTTGCCGGTGCTGCCAGTAATCTGGTTGAGCGGGGTTTCACGTTCGACGATCACGATTTCTGCTGCCGTCAGCGTGCTGCCCGCGCCTGTCACCTCGGCTACGGGTACGCCATCCGCAAGTATGATCGCATCCCCCGCCGCATTGGTGGACAGGGTAATGACCGGTGTTGCCGCGCCAAGCGCAGCCGGGCTGTGGTAATAGACGATCTGATCAACAGCCGGCTCATAATCGGTGATGGTGGCCGTGTCTGTGCCCCCAACCCACTCGCCCAGCCAGAAACGATCAGCCCCAAGGCCGCCCGTCGCCGTATCATCGCCCCCGATCACGAGCACGTCGTTACCGCTGCCGCCCAAGAGCGTATCGTCGCCGCTGAGATCCTCTGACGGGGTGCGAACGAGACCTTCAAGCAGGGCCTCTGGTGTTGCGGAGTTCAGATTGAAGGCCGAGATGGCCGCCGCACTGCCAGAGCCAAGAGGAATATCGAGCCCTAGAATGAGGTCATCGCCGGAATTGCCCTGAAGCGAGTCGCCCCCGGCCCCCCCGATAACCACGTCATTCCCGACCCCGCCCCAGAGGATGTCAGCGGCGTTGCCGCCAAACACGACGTCATTGCCATCCCCCGCAAACACCTCGTCACGCCCTCCGCCAGAGGCGATGAGATCATTGCCGCCGCGGGCTGTGATTTCATCGCCAACGTTGCTTCCGTCGATGAGATCAGCCCCGTTTGTGCCCCTCAGGATGTTGAGGCCGGTGTCGGTGCTGCTGTCATCTGCTCTCTCGGCGAGGATGACACTTGCAGGAGTCAGAGTTGTGGCGGCCCCCAAAACGCGCGCAATGACCACGCCATCAACGCTGAGCAAGGCGTTGCCATCGTCATCCGGCGCAACAGAGACTTGCGGAGCGGTGCCGTTGGACACGTAGCTATAGTCTATGAAGTCGGAGGCCGGGACATAGTCGGTGATCGTGGCCACAGTGCCCGCTTCGATCCAATCCCCGATCTGGAAACGGTCCTCACCGGCCCCACCAGTGCCAAAATCGCCACCACTAAGGAATAGCGCGTCTTCTCCATCGCCGCCGATCAGAGTGTCGGAGCCATGCTGATCCGTGCCGATACTTGGGCGCAAGGCGTCAATGGTCGGATTGCTTTGGATCAAACTATTCAATTCATCGCCGGTTTGGCTGTTCAGGCCACCGTCAATGCCGATGAGCACGTCGTCGCCCGCGCCGCCTTCGATCAGGTCGTCGCCCCGGCCCCCGATCAGAACGTCGTCGCCGCCGTCGCCAGAGAGCGTGTCGGCACCGCTGCCGCCCAGGATGATATCAACGCCCGTGCCGCCCTGAACAAGATCATCCCCGCCGCCTGCCGATACGATATCGTCACCGCCGCGCGCCGTGATTTCGTCGGCGCGTGCGGTTCCATCAAGGATATCATCGCCAGTTGTGCCGGATATGGTATCATCAGTGTTGATGTCGGTAGTGTTGGTGTCGTCGTCGTCCTCGTTGACTTCGTCGATCACAAACGCCGTAAGTCCTACGCCTGCCAAAAGGCCAAGTAAAAGCAAACCACCCATTACTCAGGGTCCCCCCAGACCAATCAAATAAACATTCGCATCCGTGAATGCACTTACCCGTTCAGATATTCCCTAAACACGTTGAAAATCAAGTATAAAGTCGATTGATCCCGGGCTCCTGATAGGGGCTGGAAACAATGCGATACGGGGATTGGAATTGTTCTGATTGGTACTCTAAACAAGAAAAACCCCAGCCGTTTGAGCCGGGGTTCGTCTTTGATGATTTCAGCGCTTAGCGCTTTTCGATGTCAACATAGTCGCGCATCGTCGCCCCTTTGTAGAGCTGGCGCGGGCGCCCGATCTTGAGCTGCGGATCGGCGATCATTTCCTTCCACTGCGAAATCCAGCCAATGGTGCGGCTGACCGCGAAAATCGGCGTGAACATCGATGTCGGAAAGCCCATCGCCTCGAGGATGATGCCCGAGTAGAAATCCACATTCGGGAAGAGCTTTTTATCCGCGAAATAGGGATCGGCGAGCGCTTGCCGCTCCAGTTCCTTGGCCACCTGAAGCGTCGGGTTATTCTCGACGCCCAGCAATTCTAGAACCTCATCGGCGGATTGTTTCATCACCTTGGCGCGGGGATCGAAATTCTTGTACACCCGGTGGCCAAAGCCCATCAGGCGGAAAGGATCGTCCTTGTCCTTGGCGCGCGCGATGAATTCGGGGATGCGGTCTGGCGTGCCGATTTCCTGCAGCATTTCAAGACAGGCCTGATTGGCGCCGCCATGTGCCGGACCCCAGAGGCAGGCGATGCCCGCAGCCACGCACGCAAACGGATTGGCCCCGGAAGACGACGCCAGACGCACGGTCGAGGTCGAGGCGTTCTGTTCGTGATCGGCATGCAGCGTGAAAATCCGGTCCATCGCGCGGCTCAGGATCGGGTTCACGACGTAATTCTCGGCCGGAACGGCAAAGCACATGCGCAGGAAGTTCGACGCATAATCGAGTTCGTTGCGCGGATATTCGAACGGCTGCCCGATGGTGTATTTGAACGCCATCGCAGCGATGGTCGGCATCTTGGCGATCAGGCGGATCGAGGCCACTTCGCGCTGCCAGGGGTCGGTGATATCCGTGCTGTCGTGATAGAACGCGCTGAGTGCGCCCACCACGCCCACCATGATCGCCATCGGATGCGCATCCCGGCGAAAGCCGCGGAAGAGGAAATGCATCTGTTCGTGGATCATCGTGTGGTTGGTGACACGGCTTTCGAAATCCTCAAGCTGTGCGGGGCTCGGCAGCTCGCCGTAGAGCAGCAGATAGCACACTTCGAGGTAATGCGATTTCTCGGCCAATTGGTCGATCGGATAGCCGCGATGCAGCAGTTCACCCTTGTCGCCGTCGATAAAGGTGATGGTGCTGTCACAGCTTGCCGTCGAGGTATAGCCGGGGTCATAGGTGAATACGCCCGCATCGGCATAGAGCTTGCGGATGTCGATGACATCCGGGCCCGCCGTCGGGGAATGCAGCGGCAATTCATAGGTCTTGCCGTCGATTTCCAGCTTTGCCACTCTCTTGACTTCTGACATCAGGGGTCCTCCCTCTCAGCGCCCGATTACGCCATGCGCGTATCGAGCTGAATAAACGTAGTGCCTTGCCAAGGGATTAATCCCCTCCGCAGGCCGCATCGGTCAACCGGGCGATGGTTTCATCCCGCCCAAGGACCAGCATCATGTCGAACACGCTTGGTGTCGCACTGCGGCCCGCCAGAGCCGCCCGGAGGGGGCCTGCCAGCTTGCCGAATTTCATTCCATGGTCTTCGGCGAATTGGGTCGCCAGACCCTCGATATCCTCACGTGTCCACGTAGCAGTTTGCAACTGCGGCGTCAATTCTTTCAGTATACCACGGGATACTGTATCAAGCTGCTCTGCCGCCTTCTCTTCGGGCTGAATTGGCCGTGTTGCAAGAATAAACGCAGCCTTATCAAGAAGTTCCGGAAAGGTCTTGGCACGTTCCTTGAGGCAATACATGCCGCGAGAGAACAGCGTCAATTTCGTGTCGTCAAGCGCGGGTTGCCCCGTAGCGGCCAAAAACCCCTGCAATTCATGCAGCAGCGCAGCATCGTCAGCGGCGGCGATATGCTGACCGCAGAGATTCTCCAGCTTTTTGAAGTCTAGCCGGGCCGGGGATTTGCCGATTCCCTTAAGGTCGAACCACGCCTGCGCCTGTGCGTCGTCAAAGAATTCCGCATCGCCATGGCTCCAGCCAAGACGCGCGAGATAGTTGCGTATCCCTGCCGCGGGATAGCCCATCTTTTGATATTCCTCGACGCCAAGCGCGCCATGCCGCTTGCTCAGCTTCTTGCCGTCCGGTCCGTGAATGAGCGGGATATGGGCGTAAACCGGCAGGGGCCAGCCCATCGCCTGATAGATCATCATCTGCCGCGCGGCATTGTTAAGGTGATCGTCGCCCCGGATGACATGGGTGACACCCATGTCGTGATCATCGACCGCCACGGCCAGCATATAGACCGGCGTGCCATCGCCGCGCAGCAGGACCATATCGTCAAGCTGATCGTTGCGAATGGTCACATCGCCCTGCACCTCATCCCGGATCACGGTCACGCCGTCGCGGGGGGCCTTGATTCGGATTACATGGGGCATGTCAGTGGGGTGCTGATCGGGTGTCGCGTCACGCCACGGGCTTTGATACAGGGTGGACCTGCCCTCTGCGCGCGCGGCTTCGCGGAAGGTTTCGATCTCGTCCTGTGTGGCAAAGCATTTATAGGCCATCCCTTCGGCCAGCAATTTGCGTGCCACCTCGGCGTGCCGGTCGGCGCGCTCAAATTGGCTGATCGCCTCGTCATCGTGGTCCAGCCCAAGCCAGGCCAACCCATCGAGAATCGCTTGTGTCGCCTCGGGGGTTGAGCGCGCCCGGTCGGTGTCTTCGATCCGCAGCAGGAACTTGCCGCCGCGCCCGCGCGCAAACAGCCAGTTGAACAACGCGGTGCGCGCGCCCCCAATGTGCAGATAGCCAGTGGGCGAAGGGGCAAAGCGGGTCACGACCTGTTGCGACATGGGGCAGATTAACCTTTCGGTAACGATGATGGGGCTAGCGTTGTCGTCTGTCTATCGGCCCGTCATGGGGGAAACAAGCCTTGGGCATCTGGCACCGGTTTGAGGCTATCTGGCTCGCACAACGCGGCGCGCTTTTTCCTTGGGTGCCGGTTTGTCTGGCCTGCGGTGTGGGGACCTATTTCGCTCTGCTGCAAGAGCCGTCGGTTGCGGCGCTGTGGGGCTGTGGCGGTGGGGCGCTTTTCTTTGCGCTTTTGGCTGCACGGGGGCGGGAATGGTCCGGCCCGCTGCTCTGGGCCGTGGCGCTGGTGCTGGCGGGCTTTGCTCTTGCGGGCTTGCGCGCGCATCTGGTGGCGGGGCCGGTGCTGGGTTGGCGCTATTACGGGCCTGTCGAGGGGCGGATCGTTGGCATTGACCGTTCGGCCTCGGATGCGCTGCGCCTCACGCTTGACCGCGTGGTTCTGGAACGCACAGACCCCGCGCGCATGCCGGGCCGGGTGCGGGTCTCGCTGCATGGCGATCAGAGCCACTTCATGCCGCTGGCGGGGCAGCGGGTGATGATGACGGCGCATCTGGGCCCGGCGGGTGGCCCGGTCGAGCCGGGCGGTTTTGATTTCCAACGCCATGCGTGGTTTCTGGGGATCGGGGCGGTGGGCTATACCCGCACGCCGGTTCTGCGGCTTGAGGCGGGGCAGGGCGGACAGGCGCTCTTTCGCGCGCGCATGGCCCTGTCGCAGCATGTGCAAAGCCGCCTGCCGGGGCAAACCGGTGCCTTTGCCGCGGCGATCATGACCGGCGACCGCGCAGGCCTGAGCCTTGTCACGCTCGAGGCGATGCGGGTTTCGAACCTTGCACATCTCTTGGCGATTTCCGGGTTGCATATGGGGCTATTGGCGGGGTTCGTCTTTGCCGCCTTTCGCCTTGGCTTTGCCGCTGTGCCGCGCCTTGGCCTGCGCCTGCCCGCCAAGAAACTTTCTGCCTTTCTGGCGCTTGTTGCGGGGGCCGGGTATCTGGGCCTTTCTGGCGGGAATGTCGCAACCGAGCGCGCCTTTGTCATGGTGGCGGTGATGCTGGGCGCGGTGATCCTCGAGCGGCGCGCCTTTAGCCTGCGTGCTGTGGCGGTGGCGGCAATCATCGTGTTGGTGTTGCAGCCCGAGGCGCTGCTTGGTCCCGGCTTTCAGATGTCTTTTGCGGCAACGGTGGGTTTGGTTGCGGTGTTCGGCTGGCTGCGTGATGCGGGGTGGTCTCGTGGTCCCCGCTGGCTGCGCCCGGTGTTGGCTGTGGTGATCTCTTCCGCCGTCGCGGGGGCTGCGACAGCACCGGTCGCCGCCGCGCATTTCAACCAATACGCACAATTCGGCCTCTTGGCCAATCTGGTGAGCGTGCCCTTGATGGGGGTGTTGGTCATGCCTGCGGCCGTTCTGGCCACGCTTTTGTTGCCGGTTGGGCTTGATTGGATCGCGCTGCGGGTGATGGAGCTTGGCTTGCGCTGGATTTTAACGGTGGCAGACTGGGTTGCGGCCTTGGATGGTGCGCGTGTGCCGGTGGTGGCCCCCGGCCCCTATGTGCTGCCGCTCCTCGCGCTTGGGGCGCTCTTTATCGTGCTCTGGCAGGGGCGGGGGCGGATTTTGGGGGTCTTGCCGGTGATGGTCGCCGTTGCGCTCTGGGGGGCGGCGGACCGGCCTGTGATGATCGTGTCGGATACGGGGGGGCTGATCGGGGTCATGACCGAGGCGGGGCGCGCGCTCAACAAACCTACAGGGGGTGGGTTCGTGGCTGACAATTGGCTTGAGAATGACGGCGATGATGCCAGCCGTGAGGTGGCTTTTGCCCGCTGGTCCGAGGATCTGGCCTTGGCCCATGGTGTGCGGGTGATGGCAGGCAAGGCGGCCACCGATATGCCGGATTTTTGCGACGGGGTCATGCTGGTCGTGATGAGCGCCACGCCAGATCCGCCCCCGGCGCAACACCGTGATTGTCAGATTGTCACGCCCGAGACGCTGCGCAAAACGGGATCGCTCGCGCTTCACCTCGATAAGGCGGGACCGCGGCTTGTCAGTGCGCGCGACACCAATGGTGTGCGCCTCTGGAATTCTCAGTAGCTGCGGATCAACCCGACCAACCGCCCCTGAACCCGAACCTGATCCTCTGGGAAAAGGCGCGTTTCATAGGCGGGATTGGCCGCCTCGAGGGCGATAGCATTGCCGCGCCGATAAAAGCGTTTGAGCGTCGCCTCTTGATCCTCGATCAGGGCCACAACGATATCGCCATTATCCGCAACCGATGTTTCACGGATGATCACCACATCGCCATCGTTGATCCCGGCCTCGATCATCGAGTCGCCACGCACCTCAAGCGCATAGTGATTGGCGGCACCCCGGATCATGTTGCTGGGAACGGAAACATTGTGCTGCACATGGGCAATCGCCTCGATCGGGACACCGGCGGCGATGCGCCCCATCAGAGGCACCTCAAAGGCATGCGCCACCTCGACCGGTTGGGCATTGGCGGGGCGGGGGGCATCGGACAGATCACCGTCAATCACACGGGGCGAAAAGCTGTGCCGCGCTTCGCCGCCCAAGCTTTCAGGCAGGCGCACAATTTCAAGGGCCCGCGCGCGATGTGCCAGACGCCGGATGAACCCGCGTTCCTCCAACGCTGTGATCAAGCGGTGAATGCCGGATTTCGAGCGCAGATCAAGCGCTTCTTTCATTTCGTCAAAGCTGGGCGGAACCCCGTCCCGCTGCACACGCTTTTGGATAAACTCCAGCAAATCGAGTTGTTTCTTGGTCAGCATGGGCCGCGTCCTCTTACGGGTCAGTTTGTTTTGTTCTACACATGTTCCCGTTTTGTGTCAATCAGTGTGGCGGATCTTGGTTGGATGCTGTACCTGCGCCATTGCATCGCGGGTGCGGGGGGGATATGCGCTGCGCCAAACCGTATGACCCTGTGACAGCAAAGGGGGGCCAGATGATTCCGACACCCTATTACCTGATCGACGAAGAGCGCCTGTTGCAGAACATGCGCAAGATCGAGCGCCTGCGTGCGCTCTCGGGGGCCAAGGCGCTTTTGGCGCTGAAATGTTTTGCCACGTGGTCGGCCTTTCCAACGATGAAGCCCTATATGGATGGCACCACGTCATCGTCACTGTTCGAATTGCGTCTGGGGCGTGAGAAATTCGGTCAGGAAACCCATGCCTATTCGGTGGCCTGGTCCGATGCCGAGATTGAAGAGGCGGTATCCTACGCGGATAAGATCATCTTCAACACCGTCGGGCAGTTGGAGCGCTATGATAGCCAGTCGGCGGGAATTGAACGGGGTCTGCGCCTCAACCCCCGCTTTTCGACATCGAGTTTTGATCTCGCCGATCCTGCGCGGCCCTTTTCGCGCTTGGGCGAATGGGAAGTGAACAAGATCCTTGGGGTGATCGACCGGATTTCCGGCGTCATGATCCATTACAATTGCGAGAACCGCGATTTTGATCTTTTCGACCAGCAGCTAACCCGCATTGAAGACGAATTTGGGCCGGTGTTGGAGCGGTTGCAATGGGTCTCGCTTGGGGGCGGGATTCATTTTACCGGCGACGATTATCCGCTCGAGGAATTGGCCGCGCGGCTCAAGCAGTTTGCCGAGAAGTTCGACGTGCAGGTCTATCTGGAACCGGGCGAGGCGGCCATCACCGGCACGACCACGCTTGAGGTGACGGTGCTTGACCTGCTCGACAATGGCAAGGATCTGGCCATCGTCGATTCCAGCACCGAGGCGCATATGCTGGACCTTCTGATCTACCGCGAAAGCGCAAAGCTGCCACAAGACGGCGCGCATACCTATCAGATCTGCGGCAAATCCTGCCTTGCCGGGGATATTTTCGGCGAGGCGCGCTTTGCCGCGCCGCTGAGCATCGGTGATCGGATTTCAATCGGTGATGCCGCCGGTTACACGATGGTCAAGAAAAACTGGTTCAATGGCGTGAATATGCCCGCCATTGCCATCCGGCGCGCCGATGGGCGCATCGACGTGATCCGCAGCTTTACCTTCGAGGACTTTGCCGCCTCGCTCTCATGAGGACTACTCGCTCTTTTTTCCGGGGCTGAACGCCCTCCTTCCCCTGTCCTGCAAGAAAAGGAGACAGCAGAAGTGAAACGTAACGTGCTCATCATCGGTGCTGGTGGCGTGGCTCAGGTCGTCGCCCATAAATGCGCCCAGAACAACGATATTCTGGGCGATCTGCACATCGCCTCGCGGACGCAGGCCAAATGCGACGCGATCATCGCCTCGGTTCACGACAAATCGGCGATGAAGGTGCCGGGCACGTTTGCCAGCCATGCGATTGATGCCATGGACAGCGCCGCCGTGGCCGCGTTGATCCGTCAAACCGGGGCAGAGATCGTGATCAACGTCGGCTCGCCTTTTGTGAATATGTCGGTGCTCGATGCCTGTCTCGAAACAGGCGCCGCCTATATCGACACAGCCATTCACGAAGACCCCGCCAAGATCTGCGAAACGCCCCCTTGGTATGGCAATTACGAGTGGAAGAAGCGCGATCTTTGCGCGCAAAACGGCGTGACCGCCATTCTGGGGATCGGCTTTGATCCCGGCGTTGTCAACGCCTTTGCCCGTTTTGCCGCTGACGAATACATGGACAAGGTGACGTCCATCGACATCGTGGATATCAACGCAGGCTCCCATGGGCGCTATTTCGCGACCAATTTCGATCCCGAGATCAATTTCCGAGAGTTCACCGGCACGGTCTATTCTTGGCAAGACGGCGCATGGCAAGAGAACAGCATGTTCGAGGTCGGGCGCGATTGGGATTTGCCCGTGGTTGGCACCTGCCGCGCCTATCTGTCGGGCCATGACGAGGTGCACTCGCTGGCGGCCAATTATCCAGAGGCCGATGTGCGCTTCTGGATGGGTTTTGGCGAGCATTACATCAATGTCTTCACCGTGTTGAAGAACCTTGGTTTGCTGTCGGAGCATCCGGTAAAGACCGCCGAAGGGCTAGAGGTGGTGCCGCTCAAGGTGGTCAAGGCCGTGTTGCCTGATCCGGCCTCATTGGCCCCCAACTATACCGGCAAGACCTGTATCGGGGATCTGGTCAAAGGCACCAAGGATGGCGCGCCGGTTGAGGTCTTTGTCTACAATGTGGCCGATCACAAGGACGCGTTCGAAGAGGTTGGCAGCCAAGGGATTTCCTATACCGCCGGGGTGCCGCCGGTCGCGGCGGCAATCCTGATCGCGCAAGGGGACTGGGACGTGGGCGCGATGCGCAATGTCGAAGAGCTAGACCCCAAGCCCTATTTCCCGGTGCTGGATCGTTTGGGCCTGCCGACGCGGGTGCAGATCAACGGCGTCGACAAGGCTTGGAACCAATAGTCTGAAACCTTGGGGCAGGTGGGTTTCCCAACCTGCCCCAAGCCAGTGCTCAGGCGCTTTCCTTGCGGGCAAACCGCGCGTCAAGATCATCGCCCATAGAACCCAGATCGAATTCGAAACCGCCCTCTGATTTCGTGGCTTTGGTGGGTTTCGCCTGAGAGGCGGCCTTGCCACGCTTGAGCGGGATGACCGAGTTGGTCGCGGTGCTGCGGGTCTCGCGTCTGATCTCGCTGACGGGCTGTTCCACGACCTTGAAGAAGCCCATGGCGACCGTCAGCTCATCAGCGAGGCTGGCAAGCTGGGTTGCGCTGCTTGACAGTTCCTCTGAGGCTGCGTTGTTGGTTTGGGTCACAAGGTCAAGCTGCTGGATTGACAGAGCAATTTGCGACGAACCGCTCGAAAGTTCGCGCGAGGCATCGCTGATTTCCGTGACCAGGCCCGAGGTGCGCTCGATATTGGGCACCAATTCCGCCAACATCGTTCCGGCCCCAACCGCCGTGCTTACGGTGGTGGCGGAGAGGGATGAAATCTCGGCTGCGGCGGTTTGGCTGCGCTCGGCCAGCTTGCGCACCTCTGCGGCCACAACGGCGAAGCCTCGGCCATGTTCCCCGGCACGGGCGGCCTCGACGGCGGCGTTGAGCGCCAAGAGATCGGTTTGTCGCGCAATTTCCTGAACGATCATGATGCGATCCGCAATCGTCTGCATTGCACTGACCGCGTCAGCCACGGCGCGGCCACTTGTGCGCGCATCCGCGGCGGATTTGATTGCGATGCCTTCGGTCGTTTGCGAATTCTCGGCGCTTTGCTTGATATTCGCGGTCATCTGTTCCACCGCAGACGAGGCTTCTTCTGTTGCCGCAGCCTGATCAGAGGCCCCGCGCGCCAGCTCTTCCGAGGTTTCCGCCAGTTGCGCCGCGCCAGAGGACACATTGCGCACCGAGTTTGTGACATCGGACACGATATCGCGCAGACGCAGAACCATGTCGTTGATCGACGCCTGCAATGTCGACACCTCATCGCGACCGCGCACGTCGAGCGTATGGCGCAGATCGCCTTTGGAAATGCCATGGGCCAGATCTGCGGCCTTTGCCACCCGCCGCGAGATGGAGAGCGTGATCACCGTTGCTGCAGCGAGGCCGACCAGCAGCGACAGGATCAGCATCAGAATGAGATTGAACTTGGCAGTTTCATAGGCGCCGCTCGCTTCTACGGCGCGCGCACCCAAGTTATTGACGAGCGTCTCGCGCATCTGTTGCAGCGAGCCGCGAATTTCCACACCCATATCCATCAGGTCAGTGTGAAACAGCGTGTTGGCCGCATCGCCATTGCCTGCGGCCTCAAGCGAGATCACGCGGGTGTTCATCGCAAAGGCGCGTTTGTGCAGATCTTCGAAGGCTTCCAACTCGGCCACCAGCTTGGGGCTTTTTGCCATTCCGCGCAGTTCGACGATCTTGTCGTCGACGATAGAGGCCTGCGCCACGACGCCTGCCTTTATCTTTTCGAGATGACCCGTGGGGGCATTGGGCAGGCCAATCAGGTAAGAGGCTACACCAGTCAGAACCATCAATTTTGCTTCGAACATCTCGTTGATCACGCCGAGTTCTGCCACTTCCAGGCGCATGATGTCCTGAAGTTCCTGATCGGCGGCTCTGAGGTCCCTCAGGGCCATAACGACCGAGGCGCCAAACAGGGCAAAGATAAAGATGTAGGTTGCGGCTAGTTTGGCTTTGATACTCAGTCTCATGGTCGGTCCTTTGGTCTGGCCGCGCCGCAACAGACTGCGGGTGCGGAGGAAATTAAGAGGGCGAAACACCGAAACGCTTGGCTCGCTGGTGCGCGCCCGGACCGGACGGCGCTGGATGCGCCGTGGGTGTTTGGCCCCAGATGTGTTTCAGTCTGTCCCGCCTGTGATGATCACCCTTCGCAGGGCTGGCGTGAGGCTCTCCTCACAGCTTTGAACGACCCGCAACATCACAGCTATTAGCTATCCTGATGGGTATGTTGTGGGCCAACGGGGCGGGGTTATTTCAGGGCTAGGCCCTTATACGGGCGATTTTTGCGCGCGACCGGTGGCAAAGCCGCGCTGGTGCGCGCGTACGATAGCGCCGCAAACTTTCGCGACAAACGCTGATCTTTCGATGGGCCCAGCCGGTCTTTGGCGCTTGTAAACAATGCCAAGGCGCGACCGTTGAACGCGAAGACACCTGTTGAACCCGACAGTTCTGAAAAGGTCACGTTGACGACCCTTTCGGATCTGTCCCCAAGAACGGACCACAGACCCCATGACCAAGAAACTGCCTCTGACGGGGGATTTGAAGATCGCCGCGGCAGACGATCTTGCAAAGCAATTGAGCACTGCCCTGATCTCGGGCGATGTCACCCTATGCACCAAGAAACTCGTCAGCATTGATGCCGCCACCATTCAGGTATTGGTGTCGGCCTTTGTGACAGCGCAGGGCGCTGCGCATCGGTTTGCCGTCGACATGCCTGCGCAAAGCGTTTTGGAAACCGCGTTTGACCGGCTGGGGCTCTTGCCTTTGCTGGTGGTCGAGAATGGCGTTCTTGTCGGGATCAGGGACGCTCAGACTGTGCAGGTGGCGGCATGAAAACGGTTTTGGCAGTCGACGATTCCCCGTCTATCCGGCAAATGGTTGGCCTGACCCTGCGCGGGGCTGGCTATAATGTCATTGAGGCCGTCGATGGGCAGGACGCTTTGGAAAAGGCCACCACGCTCAAGATTGACGCGGTTCTGACCGATCAGAACATGCCGAACTTGGATGGTCTGGGCTTTATCCGCGCCTTTCGCGCCCATCCCAGCAGTCAGGGTATCCCTGTCATCTTCTTGTCCACCGACTCGGCCGATGCGCTGAAGCAAGAGGCGCGCTCGGTCGGTGCCCTTGGTTGGATGGTCAAACCCTTTTCACAGGCGCAACTGCTGAGCGTCATTCAGAAGGTTCTGGGATGATGGACAATGACATTGCTGCGGTCTTTCTCGAAGAGGCCAGAGAGCTTCTTGAAAGCCTTGAACAGGGCCTGCTGAGGCTACAAGCTGACCCAAATAACATGGACCTGATCAATGCGGCCTTTCGGGATTTGCATACGATCAAGGGGTCCGGTGCGATGTTCGGGTTTACGGACCTTGCCGCTTTCATCCACAAATTCGAAACCGCGTTTGAAAAGATCCGCTCGGGTGAGATCAAGGTCAGTGCCTCGCTGATCCGCGTGGCGCTGCGCGCTGCGGATGAGATCAAGGGCTATTTGGCCGGAGAGGCCGCCTTGACCCCCGCACGTCAGGCGATCCTGGACGATCTTGAGCAGGCCGTAAGCCCCGACAAGGCGCTTGGCGAACCCCTCGCGGAGACATCTTCTGACGCCGGATGGCGGTTGGATTTTCGGCTGGCCTCGGATGCCCTGGCTCTTGGCGCACGGCCGGAGGTGCTCTTGGACGAGTTGCGCGGGCTGGGGGCCACCAACCTTGTGGCAGACATCCGTCGCATTCCGTTTCTGGACCGGATCGAGGCGCAGGCCTGCCTATTGGGATGGTCCATGGATCTGCCCGCTGCGGCCCTTGAGGACGACATCAAGAGCGTTTTCATGTTCCATGAGGGCAACATGGAGTTCAACCTCGTCAATCTTGCGGCGCCTGTGGCGGATGTCGCCGTTGCTGCGCAACCTACCGAGGCTGCGCCAACCGGCCCTCAACCTGCCCAGCAAAGTGCGACGATGCGCGTGCCTGCCGAGCGTCTGGACGAGTTGATGGATCAGGTGGGCGAGTTGGTCATCGCCGAGGCCCGCCTCAGTGCTCTGGCCAACAGCAGCAAAGATCCTTCGATCATGGCTGCTGCCGAGGATATTCAGCGCCTCTCTGCCCGGATGCGCGACACCACCATGAGCATCCGCATGGTTCCCATCAGCTCGATCATCGGCCGGTTCCGCCGCCTTGTGCATGACCTTTCCGAAGGTTTGGGCAAAACGGTCAATTTTGTTGTCACCGGGGCGGATACCGAACTTGATAAAACCGTGATCGAACGGCTGGGTGATCCGCTGGTGCATATCATCCGCAACGCGATTGATCATGGGCTAGAGACCGATGAGGCGCGCGCCGCCGCCGGCAAACCGGATTGCGGGACCATCGAGCTTAGCGCCGAACATCTGGGGGCCGAGGTGGTGATTTCGGTCAAGGACAACGGGCGCGGTCTGGATCGCAACAAGCTGCGGGCACGGGCCATTGATCAAGGCTTGCTCACGCCGGACGCCACTCCGTCCGAGGCCGAGCTGTTCGCGCTTATCCTCGAGCCGGGATTTTCCACAGCGGCCAAAGTCACAGAGCTTTCGGGGCGCGGGGTTGGCATGGATGTGGTCAAACGCACGGTCGAAGGTCTGAGAGGCCGGATCGTGATTTCGTCCGAGCCGGGCCATGGCACAACCTTAACCCTGCGCTTGCCGCTCACGCTGTCGATCATCGACGGGCTTCTCGTCGAGGTGGGTGGCGATCGCTACATCATTCCGATGGCGGCGGTGCAAGAGATCGTGGAACTTCCCGCAAGCGATGCTGGGGCGGACACCATCTCCAGCTTTTTGCAGATACGCGATTCTCTGGTGCCTTTCCTGCGCCTCAGAACGCTTTTGGATTGTGCCGAGGAACGCAACACCTTGCAGAATGTGATCGTGGTCTCTGCGGCCAGCCTGCGTGTCGGGCTGGCGGTCGACCGCATCCTTGGCACCAATCAAACCGTCGTCAAACAGATGTCGCGCCTGCACGCGGGCGTCAAATCCATCTCTGGGGCGACGATACTTGGGGATGGCTCGGTCGCTCTGGTGCTTGAAGTTGGCAATCTTGTGGAGCTTGCCCGGACCGACCTCAGAAAAATCGAGAAAGCAGCATGACCAAAGACCTCAACAGATCGGCCAAGACCCTGACAGTGGTTGCCCTGCGCCTTGGAGAGCGAATTTTCGCGATTGAGACCAGTGCGGTTCTGGAAATTCTCTCGCCAATTCCCGTTACCCGCGTGCCCCATGGCGGGGCGTTCGCGCAGGGGGTTATCAATGTGCGGGGCGGGGTCGTGCCTCTGGCCGATCTGCGCGTGATCTTCAGCATTCCCACGCCCCCTGTCGATGAAAACACGCGCGTTCTGGTTCTGCAAATGCCGATTGAAAACGAACTGATCACCGTCGGTGTCTCCGCCGACGAGGTGCGCGAAGTGGTGACGATCGACTGTGATCGCATCGAACCCCTGCCACCCACGGGCACGATCTGGCCTGCCGATTATGTGCGGGGCCTCGTCCAAGGCCCCGAAGGCATCACCATCCTGCCTGACCTCAACAACATCTTTGCCGCACATATCGCGACAGCCAACGCTCTCTAGTTTTTCAAAGGTTACATCATGAGACTGACAATAAAGGCAAAACCGACCGCGACATTCCTATTGGTTCTGGGCATGGCTGGATGTGCCATGATCCTGGCATTGAAGGATATGGCAGAGTTCAATCACAGCCTGAATAACATCATGAACGAGAATGTCGCTCGTGTGATGGCATCAGAGGCGCTGATCACCGAGCATGTTCAAATGCAGCGTGATATTCGTTCCTATCTCTTGGCCGACTCTGCCCTTGATAAACGTGACCTTCAGAAAACGATCAAGGCTGCCATAGACAAGAAGGTGGTGCTTTTCGACAAGCTCTTTGCGATTGCCAGCCCCGAAGGTCGGACCTTGTTGGACGATTACACCAAGGTCGAGGCGGAGCTTTTGAGTGTCTACGCCAAAGCCATGTCCATGAAGGACATGAACCAGCAGTCAGAGGCCGCCCGCTACCTCCAATCCGAGGGTGTGCAACGGGGGCGCGAGATGCAGGGCGTTCTGGACAAGATCAGCAAGATGAACACGGATGGCGTGGCAGAGGTCGTGGTGCAAACCAACGAGCAATTCAGCACGTCCCGCAACATCCTGATGTTGCTGATGTCCGCCTCCATCGTGATCGGTGTTGGTGCGGGCGCTTGGGTCACGCTCTCGATCTCCAAGGGGCTTAAAAGCGCTATCGCCATCACGGGTCGGGTCGCCGCAGGCGACTTGACCAGAACCGTGGCCATTCGCGGCAATGACGAGGTCAGCGATCTTCTTCAGTCGGTCAATACGATGGTTGCCAAGCTGCGCGATGTTGTGGGGGATGTCACATCCGCCATCCGCAACGTGGCCTCGGGCAGTCAGCAAATGGCCGCCACATCCGAGGAATTGTCGCAAGGGGCCACCGAGCAGGCCTCGTCCACCGAAGAAGCGTCGTCCTCGGTCGAGCAGATGTCGGCCAATATCAAGCAGAGCGCCGAGAACGCCGCTGAAACCGAGCGTATGGCCGTCAAATCCGCGCAGGATGCCCGCGAGAGTGGCAAGGCCGTGGCCGAAGCCGTCACCGCCATGCAAGATATCGCCAACCGGATCATTGTTGTGCAAGAGATTGCGCGTCAAACCGACCTTCTGGCGCTCAACGCGGCGGTCGAGGCGGCGCGTGCTGGCGAACATGGGCGCGGCTTTGCGGTTGTCGCGGCTGAAGTGCGCAAACTGGCCGAACGCAGTCAGACAGCAGCGGCTGAAATCTCTGCCCTGTCGGCCACCACGGTTCGGTCAGCCGAGAATGCCGGGTCGATGCTCCAAGGTCTTGTGCCCGATATCGAACGTACATCGGTGCTTGTGAGTGAAATCTCTTCGGCCTCGCAGGAACTGGCTGCCGGTGCCACGCAGGTTAATCTGGCCATCCAGCAACTCGACAAGGTGACACAAGAGAACACCTCTGCGGCTGAGGAGCTATCTGCCACAGCCGAAGAACTGTCGACCCAATCCGAGCAGTTGCAAGACGCGGTGTCCTACTTTGTCTTGGCAGAAAAGGCTGCGGCTGTGCAGGAAAACCCTGTCCCGGCCCGTCCTGCCACCCGAGCAGTCCAAGCCAGCTCGAGCAAATCCTCGCGGACCTCTGGCGGCTTTTCTTTCAATCACGGTGCGAACAAGGATGATCTCGATCATGGCTTTGCATCGCGCGATGCAGCGTGAGGCTGGTGCAATGAACGAGAACACCCAAGTCGTAACTTTTCAATCGAGCGGATCGCTCTTTGCTGTCCCTGTAAACCGGGTGCGGCAGATCCTCGACACGCAACCAATTGCTCCGCTGCCAAATAGCCCGGCAGAACTTTTGGGTCTGATTGACGTGCGCGGCGAGAGTATCGCCGTCACAGACCTCTCAGAGCTCTTGTCCCGAGGGCCGACCGAGGACACATCCGAGACGCGCATTCTTATCCTCAGCCTTGTGAATGGCCAACATGGCGCGACCGTCGGTCTTAAAACCGAGCGGGTGATCGAAGTAACAGAGCTGGACGCGGGCGGGATCAAATCCCCCGCCGATGCGGGCATCACCACTTGGGATGAAAATGTGCTGACGGGCATCGGGCGCCGCAACGGCTCCTTTGTCTGCATTCTCAACCTCGAAAAGCTGTTTAGCGAGGGTGTCCGGCGCAAGACTCCAGAATTCGCGTCTCAACGCGCGATCGAGACTTCAGAAGAGTTTACGCTGACATGAGCCTGTCCCGTGCCAAATCCTATCACGACCACTTTGCAGAGGTGATTTCCCGCGAAACCGGGATCAAACTGCCGTCTGGTAAAAAGGTGATGATCGAAAGTCGCCTTCGCCGCCGTGTGCAGAGCCTTGGTTTCAACTCACTAGAGGACTATTACCGCCACCTCTTTGAGGACGGCGGGTTTGGTGCGGAGCGTGATGATGTCATTGATCTCATCACGACCAACAAGACCGATTTCTTTCGGGAACCGGCCCATTTCCGTTGTCTCATGAATGACATGCTGCCCGAGATTTTGCGGCGCAAGCAGCGGCTCAACAAACCTGTCGATGTCAAGTTCTGGAGCGCGGCCTGTTCGGACGGGTCCGAGGCCTATACGACGGCTATGCTGCTGGAAGAAGCCGTGCGCAACGGGGCCGGGTTTCAATACGCCATCCTCGGCACGGATATTTCCACCCGCATGGTCGAGGCCGCCAAGCGCGCGATTTACACGACAGAGGCCCTCGCGCCTGTGCCCTCTGCCCTGCGCAAGCGGTATGTTATGCAAGGTCACTCCGAAGATATGCGTGGGATGGCACGGATTGTGCCAGCCTTGAGAAGCAAGGCTAACTTTACTCATCTCAACCTTATGGATGACACTTATCCCGTGGATCAGGACGTGGACATCATATTCCTGCGCAACGTGCTCATCTACTTTGAGCCCGAGGACCAAGCCAGGGTGATCGCCCGGCTGGCCCGCCACCTGACACCGCAAGGGTATCTGGTGGTTGGACATTCTGAATCCATGACCGTGAAACAACCCAATCTTAAGCAGCTTGCCACGGCTGTGTTTCAAAAAGAGTAGACCGCGATGCTGGACATAGCCTGCAAACCTCAGATTTCGGTCTTGATCGTTGACGATTCCGCCTCGGCGCGGGCCATGCTGATGCGGATTGTGGAAACTGATCCGACCCTTAAACTGTTTGGCACCGCGGCGGATGCGTTCATCGCAGTTTCAAAAATGCAATCGGGCCTGCCCGATGTCATGCTGCTTGATATGGAATTGCCGCGCATGTCCGGTCTGGAATTTCTGCGCAAGATCATGGCGCAGCGGCCAATTCCGGTGGTGATCTGTTCCAGCCATGCCGCAGCCGGGTCAGACCTTGCGCTGACGGCGCTTGCCAGTGGCGCGGTCGAGGTTGTCTCGAAACCGGCACCAAAAACGGATGCGGATTTTCAGGAATCCGCTATCGCAATCTGCGACGCGATCCACGCGGCTGCGGAATCTGGCCACAAAGCGGCCCGCAGGGTGACGCCCCCCCGCGAGACCGGCACCAAGCTTTTGGCGGATGCCCTGATTCCGCCTGCGCGGCCCAAAAACATCGCCCATACCTCGCCCATCGTTTGCATCGGGGCCTCTACCGGGGGCACAGAGGCCATCCGCTCGGTTCTGGTGGACCTGCCGGTGACATGCCCCCCTGTCGTGATCGTTCAGCACATGCCTGCCGGGTTCACGACGGCCTTCTCGCGGCGTCTGAACGGGCTGTGCCGTGTCAACGTCAAAGAGGCGGCCGATGGCGATCTGTGCAATCCCGGCGAGGTGCTGATCGCGCCGGGGAATTTCCATATGATGCTGGTCCGGCAGGGGCGCGGGTATGGCGTCAAGATCGTGGATGGTCCGTATATCTGCCGGCACCGCCCTTCGGTCGATATTCTGTTTCGATCCGCCGCCCAGACCGCAGGACATAACGCGCTCGGGATCATCCTTACGGGTATGGGCGATGACGGCGCGCGCTCGTTGCGGGAAATGCGCGAGGCGGGGGCCACGACCCTGGCGCAGAACGAAGAAACCTGCGTCGTCTTTGGCATGCCGCGCGAGGCGATCCGCATGGGGGCTGCGACGCGCGTTGTCGCTCTCTCCGAGGTTCCGGGCGCAATTTCCGCCTTTGCCAATACCCACCAGTTGCGTGCGAGGTAGACCGGATGAATCCTGCCATGCGAACCCTGTTGTCTAACGCCTATATCGACTGTCTCCGCAAGGCGACGGGCACTATCGAGGCGATCTTTCTACGGGCCGGGCAGGGGCTTGGAACAAGCGTGGAGGACCTTATGCAACTGCGCGAGGTGCTCGCGCGGCTGAGCGTGGTGTTGGGCCCGGAAGAGACCCAGACGCTGCGGATGCTCTGCCTGAACTCTGTCGAGCACAGTGCAGAGATCAGCGGGGATGTTCAGGCCTTTGTCCAGATGGCCGAAACCCTGCGTGCGGGTATCCGCAAAATCCAGAGCAATGTCAGCCATCTTTCCGTGGTTATCCGCACGATGTCTGCCTCGGCCCCGATTTCGCGGATATTGGGGAAATCGCTGACAAGGCAGGAATCCAAGATTGACGAATTCTCGATCGAGCTGGCCCGCATCGCGGCCTCTGCTGACGAGCAACTCAAATCCCTGCAAGCCCATATCGAGATCATCGAGGTCGAGATGGCGGATCTTGATCTGATCTCTTTGAACCTCTCGCGGGATATGAAGGATAGGGTCATGCCGGCGCTTGATGGTCTCGAGGCGCAAATCAGCGAAATTCAACTGGACCGGCATGAATTGGCCACTGGCAATGCTGTAATCGAAGCCGGTATGCGGGACATCTTTGCAGAAATCTCTGCCATCGTCGGTGAACTTCAGACAGGTGACTCTGTCCGCCAGCGGCTGGAGCATGTCGAGGTGATCGCCCGCGCCTCTCTTGGTGCTGCTCTGGCCCAAGAGCGGCCAGAGGCAAGCGATGGGCTGGGCTATCTGGCAATTTGTCAGGCCGAGGCAAGTCGGGATGAAATGGCGCGCGATGTCGCGTCTGTTCTGGTGCGGCTTGCTGCCATACGTCGGAAATCCGATCAGGTTCTCGGGGCGGCGGAACAGGTCTATCTTGATCCCAATGACACCCAGAGAAAGCGGGTTTCGGCGATGATCACCTGTGCCAACCGGCTGTCGAGCGCGCTGCAATCCAGCCAGTCAAATCTGGATGTTCTGCACCGGATTGGCCGAACCACACAGGAGCATATCGGGTCGATCCAGACCATCGCGGCTGAAATGGGGCTGCTCGATCATCATATTCGGATGCTTGGCCTCAATACATTCATTGTGTGTTGCAACATGGGTTCAGAGGCGGGCGCGCTTCAGGAGCTCTCGCGTCAGGTCTTGTCGCTGACCAAGATATCCAACGAGATCTTTGACCAAATCGCCACAACGACGCGCGCGCTTGCTGCCACGACCATGCCCGATGTGTCGTCAGCGGATGACAAAATGTCTCGCACGGTGGGGTTTGCGCAGGATATTTCCGAGCGGCTTAATGCCACGGATCAGGCGGTTCTTGCGACCAAACAGGGCTGTGCCATCAAGGGCGACGCGCTCAAGATCGCGCTTCACGCGAGCGAGACATCGCTGTCGTCGCTGGTCGCGGCCAAGGCAGAGCTCGGCACTTTCATTACAGGCTTCAATGGTTTGATTTCAAATGAAAATGCAAATCGAAGCCTATATGACGTGCAGCCCTCTGAACAGGATCGGTTAAGCCAGCTTTACGCGATTTACACGATGGATGCCGAGCGCGAGATTCACGACCGCATTTTCGAAGGAGAGGCAACACCTGCCTCCGCATCCG
The DNA here is from genome assembly GCF_051447875.1 of Roseovarius sp. MS2. NCBI lineage: Bacteria > Pseudomonadati > Pseudomonadota > Alphaproteobacteria > Rhodobacterales > Roseobacteraceae > Roseovarius > Roseovarius sp. MS2. Next base: position 3,846,794 of record NZ_JBKHVF010000001.1, on the reverse strand, counting down.
AAATCGCGGTGCAAACCCCCGGAGACGAATTGGCGGATATCTTCTTTTGAGGGTGATGGGCGGCGCGCTGCCTGATGCGATATCCGCGCCCAGCCCCCATAGCTCAACACAAAGTTAAAACGCGCGCACTCTGACCATGCGCGCGTTTTTTCTGTTTATTCAGTGGCCTACAGGGCACTTCTCAAGCGGGAAGGTGGATCTTGAACCGTTCGCGAATGGCCGCGTCCGTCACCGGATCAAACCGGGCAGCCGCCCGTTCCGACAGGATCTTCAGCTTCTTTTCCGTGGCTTTGGCGATCAGGTCGGGCTTGCCCAACTCGTCCCACTCCTTGGGCGACGAGCGGTTGGCGATGCAGGGATAAAGATAATCCGTCTGCATCCGCCCCAGCGTTTGCTCCGCGCCAAGGTAATGACCGGGGCCACCGATGCAGGTGGCGCGGATCACCTCAAGGCTGAGCGTGTCCTCGTCCACTTCGATGCCGCGCGTGCAGCGCAGCGCCTGACCAATAAGGTCATCGCCAAGGATCAGCGATTCAAGGCAGAACCCCAGCAAAGAGGCATGCATGCCTGCCGCCTCATAGACCATGTTGAGGCCCGAAAGCCCCGCCATCACATTCGATGTCGCCTGTTCCCAGCCTGCCTGCATGTCGGGCAATTTCGCATCGGCGATGCCCGCCGCCGCGCCACCGGGAAGGCCGTAATATTTGTGCATCTGCGCGCAGCCTGCCGTCAGCAGCGCCTGTTCACCCGATCCCCCGGACATCGCACCCGTGCGCAAATCGCTGACAAAGGGCCAGGTGCCGAAAATCGCCGGAAACCCCGGCTTGACCGCATTCACATAGACGAGGCCCGCCAGACATTCCGCCGTTGCCTGCACGATAGCCCCGGCAATCGGGGCAGGGGCGGTGGCCCCGGCCTGACCGGCCGAGAGAAGCAGCACCGGCATGCCCAAGCGGATACACTCCTCCATCACCAGACAGGATTCTGTGGCGAATTTCATCGGCGGCACGACAAAGCAGTTGGAATTGCTGACAAAAGGCCGCTCGCGCCATTTATCCTCACCGCCTGCGATCAGATGCAGCATCTCGATCGCATCGGCGACAAATCCCGGCTCGGTAAAGGAAGTGCCGACATGTTTCGTGGTGCCCGCACAGCAGGCATAAAGCGTGTTGAGGTCCATCTCGCGGTTGTCGACGATATCGCGGCAAACCATGGGGCGCTGCACGAAATGGATATTGTCGAGTTGGTCCGCGATGCGCGCGGCGTCATGCAGGTCTTGCACGGTGCTTTCGCGGTAGGTGCGGGTGTTGACCTCGACCACATGCACCGCCGCCCCGGCGGTGCCGTAATGCACGCGGTTGCCCTGCAACAGCATATCGTGGCGCGGATCGCGGCCAAAGAGCGTGATCTCGCGGTTGGCCTTGGCAATCGTGTCCTCAATCAGCGCTCGCGGGAACCGGATACGTCCGTCAGAGCCAAGGATCGCGCCGGCCCCTGTCAGATAGGCCACGCCAGAGGGGGGCGCATCGGCTAGGCCGATCTGTTCCAGCGCATCCAGCACGGCGTGGTGGATGCGGTCCATCTGCGCCTTGCTCAGCGGGTGATAGGTGCCGCCCTCTTGGCCCGGATGGACGGGGCGCAGATTGGCGGCGAGCGGGTTGGAACGGGCCTCACGGCGGGCAGCGCGGCCACCGGCGCGGCGCGTAATTGTATCGGTCATGTCTTGGGTATCCTGCTGGAAAAGAACGGGCTGGTTTTGCTCTGCTCAGGCCGCCACAGGACCACCGCGCGCGGCACGGCCCCGCTCCGCACCGATGGTGCGGACAACGAGCGCGATCTTGCTGCGTGGGTGCATGATATTCTCCAACAGATAGGCAAAGAGCATATGATTCTGGCTGGCCTGTCTGTTCCAAATCCGACGCGTGTCGCAAATGCGACCTCGATCGTCGCGCTTGACGGGGGCAGGGGCCGGGGCTACGAGGGGGTATGAGCACTGCCCCCTGTATTATCTGCTGCATTTACACCTGAGTTTTCTCGGGCGGGCCGGTCTTGTGTTTCCAAGCGATCACGAAGTTGCTAAGCCCGCCGCGGGACCGCGCGCGAGGACAAGATGACGACGATCAAGCTGCACAACACCCTGAAACGCGATGAGGACAAACCTGTTTTCGTTCCTCTCGACGAAAAAAACGTGCGCATGTATGTCTGTGGGCCGACGGTCTATGACCGGGCGCATCTGGGCAATGCGCGGCCCGTCGTGGTCTTTGACGTGCTTTACCGTTTGCTGCGGCATGTCTACGGGGCCGAGCATGTGACCTATGTGCGCAATTTCACCGATGTGGACGACAAGATCAACGCGCGGGCCGCTGAAAGCGGACGCTCGATTGGCGAGATCACGGCGGAAACGACGCAATGGTTTCTGGACGATATGGCGGCTTTGGGGGCGCTGGAGCCGGACCACATGCCGCGCGCCACGCAGTATATTCCGCAGATGGTGGCGATGATCGAAGGGTTGATCGCCAAGGGCCATGCCTATGAGGCGGAGGGCCATGTTCTTTTCGCCGTCGATAGCTGGCGCGAGGGGTATGGCAAGCTGTCGGGCCGCTCGGTTGATGACATGATCGCGGGCGCACGGGTTGAGGTGGCACCCTATAAGCGCAACCCGATGGATTTCGTTCTCTGGAAGCCGTCGAGCGATGATTTGCCGGGGTGGGACAGCCCTTGGGGGCGCGGACGACCGGGCTGGCATATCGAATGCTCTGCCATGGCGCATGAGCTCTTGGGCGAGAGTTTTGATATTCACGGCGGCGGCAATGATTTGATGTTCCCGCACCACGAAAACGAGATCGCGCAAAGCTGCTGCGCGCACCCCGAGGGAGAATTCGCGAAGGTCTGGCTGCATAACGAGATGTTGCAGGTCGAGGGCAAGAAGATGTCCAAGTCTCTGGGCAATTTCTTTACCGTGCGGGATTTGCTGGATCAGGGGATACCGGGCGAGGTGATCCGGTTTGTGTTCCTGAGCACGCATTACCGCAAGCCGATGGATTGGACGGCGGAGAAGGCCGAAGAGGCAGAGAAGACGCTAAGAAAATGGCGGGGATTAGTTCAAGGTGCTGAAACTGGACAAGTTCAAGAAATTGAACTCGCACCGCTTTATGATGATCTAAACACGCATGGCGTCATCCAACGTCTTCGCGCCATGGCGCGAGCGATTGAACTCGGTATAGATACTCCGGAAGGTACAGTAACGCCTGGGAATTTTTTGGCTACAGCACGGATGCTTGGATTACTTGAGGACGGGATGGGGGATTGGATTGCCCAGCATGCCGATGATCTGTCCGATCTTTCACTTACGCTTGATAAAGAGCGCATGAAAGCTAAGCAGACCAAAGACTTCACCATCGTTGATGCGCTGAAATCCGCCCTCACCGATGCAGGCGTCGAAGTTCGCATGACGAAAGACGGTGTAGATCTCATTCCCGGTCCCAACTTCGATCCTGCCAAGCTGGAGGCGTTGAAGTGATGCGCCGTTCCGCACACGACCTACAAGCCGCGCGGTGCCCGACCGCCGGGGGGGCGCTGCAACGGCTGTGGTCGGCGCTTTATGGTGCAAAATACTTGAACGGTCGCGCAATCTGCGACGCTGCAAAAGCGCCCGCCCGAGGGGGCGGTCGGGCGCTGCGCGGCGGCACCTGCGGTGCCTTGATTCCGCGCGGGGTGCTGGTGGAGAGGTATGCGCACTATGACTAAAGACCGCCTCTATCTCTACGACACCACCCTGCGCGACGGGCAGCAGACGCAGGGCGTGAGCTTTGCCACGCAGGAGAAAATCCAGATCGCCCAAGCGCTTGACCGCCTTGGCGTGGATTATATCGAGGGCGGCTGGCCGGGGGCCAATCCCACCGACAGCGCGTTTTTCGACGACGCCCCGAAAACGCGCGCCACGATGACCGCCTTTGGCATGACCAAACGCGCGGGGCGGTCGGCGGAAAACGATGATGTGCTGGCCGCTGTGCTGAACGCGGGCACCTCTGCCGTCTGCCTTGTGGGCAAGACGCATGATTTTCACGTCACCGCCGCCCTTGGCATCGGCCTTGCGGATAACACCGACAACATCGCCAAATCCATCGCCCATCTGGTCGCTGAGGGGCGCGAGGCGCTCTTTGATGCCGAGCATTTCTTTGACGGCTATACCGCCAATCCCGCCTATGCGCTTGAATGTCTGCGCGCCGCGCTAGAGGCGGGGGCGCGCTGGATCGTGCTCTGCGATACCAATGGTGGCACGCTGCCGCCGCAGATTGGGCGGATTGTCTCTGAGGTGATCGCGGCGGGCATTCCCGGCGACCGTCTGGGCATTCACACCCATGACGACACCGGCAATGCGGTGGCGGGCAGCCTTGCGGCGGTGGATGCGGGCGTGCGGCAGATACAAGGCACGCTCAATGGTCTGGGCGAGCGGTGCGGCAATGCCAACCTCACCACGCTGATCCCGACGTTGCTGCTCAAAGAGCCTTATGCCAGCCGGTATGAGACCGGGGTAAGCCTTGAGGGATTGCGCAGCCTCACCGCGATCAGCCGACAGTTGGATGAAATCCTCAACCGCGTGCCTCTGCGGCAGGCGGCCTATGTGGGGGCCTCGGCCTTTGCCCACAAGGCGGGGCTTCATGCCAGTGCCATCCTCAAGGATCCAAGCACCTATGAGCATGTCGATCCCGCCTGCGTCGGCAATCAGCGCATCATCCCGATGTCCAATCAGGCCGGGCAATCGAACCTGCGCCAGCGTCTGAGCGAGGCGGGGATTGTGGTGGAGCCGGGCGATCCGGCATTGGCACGTCTCTTGGAGACGATCAAGGCGCGCGAGGAAGAGGGCTATACCTATGACAGCGCGCAGGCGAGTTTCGAGATCCTCGCGCGCAAGGAACTGGGCCAGATGCCCGCCTTCTTCGAGGTCAAGCGCTACAAAGTGACGGTAGAGCGCCGCAAGAACAAGTATGACCGCATGGTCAGCCTGTCCGAGGCGGTGGTTGTGGTCAAAGTGGACGGCGACAAGAAACTGTCGGTGAGTGAATCGATGGATGATCACGGCTGCGACCGGGGGCCGGTCAACGCGCTGGCCAAGGCGCTGGCCAAGGATCTGGGCCGCTATCAGGGCCAGATCGACGATATGCGCCTGGTGGATTTCAAGGTGCGCATCACCCAAGGCGGCACCGAGGCCGCAACGCGCGTCATCATCGACAGCGAGGATGGGCAGGGGCGGCGCTGGTCCACGGTGGGGGTCAGCCCCAATATCGTGGACGCCAGTTTCGAGGCGCTGCTCGATGCGATCAACTGGAAGCTTCTGCACGGGCAGGGCGTGGCGTGAGCCAACGGTTTGACGCGGATTTGACCGCCTGCGCCGATCTGGTGCGCCGCGCTGATCCTGACCGCTTCATGGCCGCAATGGCGGCGCCGGTGGCGGCACGTGCGGTGCTGTTCCCGGTCTATGCGTTCAACGTCGAGGTGGCGCGCGCGCCTTGGGTCACGCAAGAGCCAATGATCGCCGAGATGCGGCTGCAATGGTGGGCCGATGCCTTGGACGAAATCGCGGCGGGCGGTCTGGTGCGGCGGCACGAGGTGGTGACACCCTTGGCGCATGTGCTCGACGCGCCCGGTGCCGCGCTGCTGGCGGATTTGGTCGAGGCGCGGCGATGGGATATCGCGCGCGATCCCTTCGAGGATGCAGTCCAGTTCACGCAGTATATCGAGACCACCTCGGGCAATCTTATGCAAGCCGCAGTACGGGCGCTTGGCCCTGCTGCGCCCGAGGTGGCGCGGGATGCGGGCTATGCGCTGGGCCTTGCCAATTGGTTCCGGGCCATTCCGGCGCTCGAGGCGGCGGGGCGCAAGCCCTTGGTGGATGGTCGCCCCGAGGCGGTGCAAGCCTTGGCCAAGGATGGGTTGGTGCGGTTGCGCCGGGCGCGAGGCGCGCGCGGGCAGGTGTCCCACACGGCGGGGGCGGCATTCTTGCCGCTTTGGCTGGCGGGGCCGCTGCTGCGACAAGCGGCGCGTGATCCGCGCGCAGTGGCTGAAGGACGGCTTGCGGTGGCACCGGCGCGCGCGCGCCTGAGCCTGATGGTGCGCGCTCTGTCGGGGCGCTGGTAGGCGGATCAGGCCAAGAGCGGGCGCATTTGCGGGCCAATCGCGGCTGTACCCTCGCGATTTTCGAGCGTTCGGTCAAAAATCGTACCACTGGGCGACAGCGAACACGCCTAACGAATGGGGGTTCCCGGTGATGGCAGCCCCGGCGTGCCCGCCTCTTCGGGATGGGTGGCCAGATAGCGCGCCTTGATGGTCTGGGATGTGCCCCGGCTGTTGTCATGGCTCCAGCCGGGGGGCATGAGGCAATAGTTCAACCGCTCGCGCCATGTCAGCCCCGGTTGCGTTGCATCGCGCCAGATGCCGATCCACTCGTGCAGGGCCACCCGCAGCGGGTTAAAGGTGCCAAGGTTGTGGACAAGGCCGTAATCCACTTTTTCCCGGTCAAGTTCCGGCACGAAGGTGCCAAACATCTTGTCCCAGATAATGAACACCCCGGCATAGTTGCAATCAAGGTAGCGCGGATTGCGCCCGTGATGGACCCGGTGATGCGAGGGCGTGTTCATCACCGCCTCGACCCAGCGGGGCAGGCGGCCGATCGCCTCGGTGTGGATCCAGAATTGATAGATGAGATTGAGCCCGCCCACGAAAAGCACCATGGCCGGGTGAAAGCCCAACAGGATCAGGGGCGCGCGCACGATCATCATAAAGGTAAAGGTGCCGGTCCATGTTTGCCGCAGCGCCGTGGTCAGGTTGTAATGCTGCGACGAGTGGTGATTGACGTGGCTTGCCCAGACCCAGCGGATGCGATGCCCGAACCGATGCACCCAGTAGTACCGCAGATCATCAAGCACAAAGCAGAGCAGGATCACCCAGATCGAATGCCCCAGATCAAGCGGCGTGATCTGCCACAGCACCATGAAAAACCCATAGGCGACAAACCCCAGCACGATGCCTTCGGCCACATTGCCCGCCCCCATCAAGAGCGAGGTCAGCGCATCGCGCGTCTCATAGCGGCCGCCACGCCCCCGGATCACGATCCACAAGAGCTCTGCAAGGATCGCCGCGATAAAGAACGGCACAGCCCAGGTGACCACGTCGGGATAGGTCAGAGCATCGGTCATGCGCAAGACTCCAATAGTCTGTGCCACGTCTTGGCTTCATCGGGGGACAGTCTGAGGTGAATTCGGGGGGCGGTATAGTCGGGCAAATCAAGCGTAAGGCCGGATTTGCCCTGCCGAACCCGCGCACCCTTCAGATAGCGGGCGGTGGTGTCTGCGCCCATTGGCCAGACCACGCCAAGGCCGCGGGCTGTCTCGATCAGCGCGGCGTTGTGCGTGTGGCACCGTCGGATGCGCGTGGGTGTGTCTTCGGGAAATTCGCGCAGCCATGCCGCCCGTGCCGCCGCATCATCCGCCAGGATAGCCCGACGCGACAAGCCCAGAACATGCAAAAGCACCGCGACGCCCGCGATGCCCAAAATGACCATCGGCAACAGAATGATCAGTGGCATGCGCCCTCTCCCTTGATCGGTATCTAGGCCAAGCTGGGGGCAATTTGTCAAAGGCGGCGTTACGTCACCGGCACACGCCGCCGCCGCCCTTCGCGCCAGATCAGCAACCCCGCCCCGCAGAGGATCACCGCCGCACCGGTGATCGAGGTGATGTCGGGCCAAACCCCGAACACCAGCCCGTCATAAAGCCCGGCAAAGATCAGCGCCGTATAAAAGAACGGGGCGACATAGCTGGCATCGCCCCGCGCCATGGCATTGACGAAGGCCATTTGCGCCAGCGCCATAAGGACGCCGAGCGCGGCAAGGGCTGCCCATTGGGCGGGGGTTGGCGGTGCCCAGACCCAGATCACCGCCAGCGTCGCGATGCTGAGGCCAATCGCGTTGTTCACAAGCAAGATCTGCCAAGGCCCTTCGCGCCCCGAGAGGCGCTTGAGGAAAATCAGCTCTGCCCCAAGACAGAGCGCTGCGCCAAGGGCAAGCAATGCGCCGGTTTCAACCACGCCACTGCCGGGACGGATCAGGATTGCGGCCCCCGTCAGGGCAATCACCGCCGCCGCCCATCGCACCGGTCCGACACGCTCGCCCAAGAGCGGAATGGCGAGGATCATGCCAAGCACCGGGTTGAGAAAGCTGATCGCCGTGGCGTCGGACAGCGGGATATAGGCGGCCGCCGCGAACATCAGGGTCACACCGCCCCAGCCCAGGCCCGAGCGTTTGACATGGGTGCGCAGATCCGGGCGCGTGAAGCGTGGCCGCACCAGCGCCACCGTGACGGAAATCGCCAGCAAAGCAAAAAGAAACCGCCCATGGCTGATCTGTAGCGGATGCAGTGGCGGGCCAAGCGTGTCGGTGCCCAGCGCCTTGGCCAAAAGCGTGGTGCCCGCCAGCAAGGCAGCGGCCAACACGGTCAGAAGGGCCGCGAGGCCCGGATTCGAGGCGCGGGGTATGAACATCGCCGCAGCATTGCCCGCTTGCTACGCTGGCCGCAAGTCACCGTTTCAGGGGGCAGCCTCAAGAAAGTTTTCAAGCGGCGAGACAAAAACGACAGGATGTCGTCGTTTGCCAATCACGCGTTGCGCATCCGTGATCAGTCTTACGAAAAATCGGAACGACTCCATGCACCAGCGCCGCATTCCCGAATGGCTCCGCCACGCCCCCACGCCCTCTGTGCGCGGCTTTGCCACCTTGGCGGGCACCGAGGCGATGGCGCGCGGCATCCTGATTTCGGTCATGCCGCTTGAGATGTATCGCGCGCTCCGCGATGCGGCGCTTGTCTCTGAGATCTATTTCATGGTTGGCCTTTTGTCGCTGGCCACGGGCCTGATGGTGCCCTTTGTGTCGCGGTTCATGCCACGGCGCTGGATCTATGTGACCGGCTGCGCGATGTTCGCGGGCGGGGCTGCGATGGGCGCGCAGGGCGGGGCGCTGGGCATGATCGCGGCGCTGGCAATGATCACGGCGGCCACAGTCACGGTCTTTGTCTGCTTCAATGCCTATGTGCTCGATTTCATTTCCAAGTACGATCTGGGCCGGTGCGAGACCTCGCGCATGTTTTACAGCGCGCTGGGTTGGACGGTGGGGCCATTCCTTGGCGTCACGCTCTTGGGGATTTGGCGGCCATTGCCGTTCATGATCGCAGCGTTGGCGGCGCTGAGCATGATGGCACTTTTTCTTTACCTGCGGCTTGGCAATGGCAAACTGATCACGCGCGCGCGCCGTCCGGCCCCCAACCCGTTGGCATGGATGCCCCGGTTCTTTGCCCAGCCCCGGCTCGTGGCAGGGTGGATATTTGCGGTCATCCGCTCCTGCGGGTGGTGGGCCTATGTGGTCTATCTGCCGATCTTTGCCGTTCAGCAGGGCTTGGGCGAGGATCTGGGCGGTATGTTGCTGTCAGCCTCGAATGGCATGCTGTTTCTCACGCCCTTCATGCTGCGCTGGATGCAGCGGCGGTCTATCCGCCACGCCGTGCGGGCGGGCTTTCTTGTGTCTGGGCTGCTGTTTGTCTTTGCGGCGATCCTGAGCGGTCTGCCATGGGTCACAGTGGCAAGCCTTGCCGTGGCCTCGGTCTTTCTGGTGTTGCTTGATGTGTCGGCGGGATTGCCGTTTCTGATGGCGGTCAAGCCATCCGAGCGGACCGAGATGTCGGCGATCTACGCCAGTTTCCGCGATGTTTCGGGCATTCTTACGCCGGGGGCGGCGTGGCTTGTGCTGCTGGTGGCGCCCTTGCCGGGGATTTTTGCGGTCACGGGAGTGGCACTTGTGGGGTGCTGGCATCTGGCGCGGCAACTGCACCCGCGCCTTGGCGCGGCACGTGTGGCGATCGAGCCGGGACCAAAGCTTGACATTTCACTTCCCCTGACACGCAAAACCGGCTAAAGCGCGGCCATGATCACGCAAACCACATATTCCTGTTTGCGACGTCGACGCGACCGCGTCTGACGACCTGTTAGGTCGTGATCCCGGCGCTTTGCTGCGCCAACCCGCCAAATGCCAAATCTCCAAATGATTGACTCGGCCCCGCCCATGCGGCACTCAAAGGGCCTGTTTGACAAGGAAACCGCCATGATCCCTTCGATCCTGCCAACCTATAACCGTGCGCCGCTCTCTTTCGTCAAGGGCGAGGGGGCTTGGCTCATCGAGGCGGACGGGCGACGTTTTCTCGATCTGGGCGCGGGCATCGCGGTCAATGCATTGGGGCATGCGCATCCCAAGCTGGTGGCGGCCCTGACCAAACAGGCAGAGGCGCTCTGGCATACTTCGAACCTTTACCAGATTCCCGCCCAGCAAGAGCTGGCCGACCGTCTTGTCGCCGCCACCTTTGCCGATACGGTTTTTTTCACCAATTCCGGCACCGAGGCGTGCGAATTGGCGGTCAAAATGGCGCGCAAGCACTTTTACGAGGCGGGCCAGCCGGAGCGCACGGATATCATCGCCTTCGAGGGGTCCTTCCATGGCCGGTCCTCGGCGGGAATTGCGGCGGCGGGGTCAGAGAAAATGACCAAGGGCTTTGGCCCGCTCCTCCCCGGCTTCAAACATGTGGCTTGGGGCGATCACGATGGGTTGCATGCCGCGATTGACGATCATACCGCCGCCATCCTGATCGAGCCGGTGCAGGGCGAGGGCGGCATCCGCCCGCTGCCTGATCAGTGTCTCAAGGGGCTGCGCGCCCTTTGTGATGAACGCGGCATCCTGCTCATCCTCGACGAGGTGCAATGTGGTGTGGGGCGCACGGGGCGGCTTTTTGCCCATGAATGGGCAGGGGTGACGCCAGACATCATGATGGTTGCCAAAGGCATCGGGGGCGGCTTTCCTCTCGGGGCTGTTCTGGCCACCGAGCATGCCGCATCGGGCATGACGGCGGGCACCCATGGCTCGACCTATGGCGGCAACCCTCTGGGCTGCGCGGTGGGCTGTGCCGTGATGACCGAGATTGCGACGCCTGAATTTCTGGCCGAGGTAAACCGCAAGGCCGCGTTCCTGCGCCAGCGGCTCGAAGGTCTGGTGGCGGCGCATCCGACCGTGTTCGAGGCCGTGCGCGGCATGGGCCTTATGCTCGGTCTCAAGTGCAAGGTGCCCAATACCGAGGTGGTGCAGGCCGGTTATGCGGCCCTTGTGGCGACCGTTCCCGCCGCCGACAATGTGCTGCGCCTGCTGCCGCCCCTGACCATCACCGATGATGAAATCTCCGAGGCTGTGACGCGCCTTGATGCGGCGGCAACCGCGCTAGAGACTGCGTAATTTCATCGTTCCCGAAATACTCCGGGGGTGTGGGGGTTGGCCCCCACCGAACCTCCCACCGAAAAGCGATCCGACCATGACCCATTTTCTTGATATTCACAAAACCACCGAGACCGACCTGCGGGCGATGATTGACCAAGCCCGCCGCATGAAAGAGGCGCGGCAGGGTCGCCCGCGCGGCACACCGGATGATGATCAGCCGCTCGCGGGGCGCATGGTGGCGCTTATCTTTGAAAAACCCTCTACGCGGACCCGCGTTTCCTTTGACATGGGCGTGCGGCAGATGGGCGGTCAGAGCATGGTGCTTTCGGGGGCTGATATGCAATTGGGCCATGGCGAGACCATTGCCGACACCGCCCGCGTCATGAGCCGCTATGTCGATCTGATCATGATCCGCACCTTTGACGAATCCGTGCTGCTGGAAATGGCCGAACATGCCGATGTGCCGGTGATCAACGGCCTGACCGACCGCACCCATCCCTGTCAGATCATGGCCGATATTCTGACCTATGAAGAACATCGTGGCCCGATCAAAGGCAAAAAGGTGGTCTGGTCGGGGGATGGCAATAATGTCTGCGCCTCTATGCTGCATGCCGCCGGGCAATTCGGTTTCGACCTGACCTTTACCGGCCCGATGCAGCTCGATCCCGAGCCCGAGTTCATCGGCCTTGCGCGCAAGGCTGGCAGCACGATCACCATCGAGCGCGACCCGTTCAAGGCGGTGGACGGGGCCGATCTGGTTGTCACCGATACCTGGGTCAGCATGCACGACAGCCAATCCACCAAAGAGCGGCGTCACAACATGCTGCGCCCCTATCAGGTCAATGACAAGCTGATGGCGGCGGCCAAACCTGATGCGCTTTTCATGCATTGCCTGCCTGCGCATCGCGGCGAAGAGGTGACATCCGAGGTGATGGACGGGCCGCAATCGGTGATCTTTGACGAGGCCGAAAACCGCCTGCACGCGCAAAAGGCCGTGATGCGCTGGTGTCTCGGGGTCTAAGCGCGCCGCGCCCAAGTGCTGCGCGCTTGCAATCGCCGCGCCAAAGCGCTTAGCCTGTTTTGAGGCTGTTAGCGATAGCAGGGGAACGCATGGCGCAGATTGGCATCTATGGGTTGGGCACCATGGGCAGCGCCTTGGCGCTGAACATCGCCGAGCACGGGTTTGACGTCGCCGTGACCAATCGCGAGGTGGACTGGATCGCGCCCTTCATGACAGAGGCGGGCGATCTTGCGGTCCGGTTGCACCCGCATGAGCAGCTCGAGGCGTTTGTGGCGGCGTTGAACACCCCCCGCGTGATCCTCTTCATGATCCCCTCGGGCCCGCCGATGGATGCCATGCTGGCGCAGATCACCCCGCTGCTCAGCCCCGGTGATACCGTGATCGACGGCGGCAATGCCGATTTCCACGACACCCGCCGCCGCGCTGCGCAATTGGCCGAACGCGATCTGCATTTCGTGGGTTTGGGCGTATCGGGCGGCGAGGCGGGCGCGCGGCACGGCCCCTCGATGATGCTGGGCGGCAGTGATCATAGCTGGACGCAACTGGAACCGATTTTGACGGCCATCGCAGCCCGCTATGATGGCATCCCCTGCGTCGCGCGTCTGGGGCCGGACGGAGCGGGGCATTTCGTCAAGACGGTGCATAATGGCATCGAATATGCCGATATGCAGGTCATTGCCGAAATCTACAGCCTGTTGCGCAATGGCGCGGCCCTGCCGCCTGCTGAGATCGGCGCGCTTTTTGCCGCCTGGGACCTTGGACCGCTCAAATCCTATCTGGTCGAGATCACGGCGCGGCTCTTGACCTATACCGATCCCGAGACCGGGCATCCCATGGTGGATGTGATCAAGGACGCGGCGGGTCAAAAAGGCACCGGGCGCTGGACCGTGATCGAGGCGCTGCGTCTGGGGCAATCGGCCAGCATGATCGAGGCGGCGGTAGGGGCACGGGGCTGGTCCTCGGAAAAACCCACACGGCAGCGGGCCGAGGCGATCCTTGGTGGCGCTGTTGGCGCGTTTGATGACACGCCCGAGGTTCTGGCCGAGGCGTTTCTGGCCGCGCGCCTGCTGACCTATGCCCAAGGGTTTCGCATTCTCGCGGCGGCGTCGGATGCCTATGGCTGGGGCCTTGATCTGGCAACCATTGCCCGCATCTGGCGGGCTGGGTGCATCATCCGTTCCGCGCTTTTGGATGATATCGCAGATGCGTTTGACCGGGATTTGCCACAGGGCGAATTGATCCTCGCGCCCGAGATTGCGCAGACCTTGGCGCGTTGCCTTCCCGCGCTGCGGCAGGTCGTGTGCAGTGCGGTTCATGGCGGGCACCCGGTGCCGGTACTTTCGGCGGGGCTGGCTTGGTATGACAGCATGCGGCTGGGCCATGGCAGCGCCAATATCATTCAGGCGCAGCGCGATATGTTCGGGCGTCACGGATTCGAGCGCCTCGGGCGCGCGGGTCTGCATCACGGCCCTTGGTGGGATTAGGGCGACCCGGTTTTTTCTGATAATTGGAGCAAGCAAAGATGGATCAGGGATCGGACTGGCCCGTGGGCTATGGCCGCCGTGTGCTGGCGTCAGTGGACAGCACAAATGCCGAGGCGGCGCGCCTTGCGCCGCATCTGGCGGGGCCAGAGTGGATATTGGCGCATCAGCAAACAGCAGCCCGCGGGCGGCGCGGCCGCGCTTGGGCCAATCCGGCGGGCAATTTCGCGGCGACGCTGGTCATGCGCCCGACCGAGAGCCCGGACCGCGTGGCGCTGCGCTCTTTCGTGGCGTCGCTGGCGCTTTTTGATGCGTTGGTGGCGGCAACGGGCCGGGCCGAGGTTTTTGCCCTCAAATGGCCCAATGATGTGCTCTTGAACGGTGGCAAGCTGGCGGGGATTTTGCTTGAAAGCGCCGGGGCAGGCGGCAGCCTCAGCCATTTCGCCATCGGCATCGGGGTGAACCTGCACAGCGCTCCCGAGGTGTCCGAGGTCGAACCGGGCGCGCTGCGCCCTGTTTCGCTCTTGTCCGAAACCGGCATCGCGATCGACCCAGAGGCGTTTCTCGACCTCTTGGCGCCCGCCTATGCGCGGGCCGAGGCGCAGTTTGTCACCTATGGGTTTGCCCCCATCCGCACCGCATGGCTGGCACGGGCAGCGCGTTTGGGCGAGGTCATCACCGCCCGCACCACGCGCGAGGTGTACGAGGGCCGGTTCGAGACGGTGGACGAGGCGGGCAATCTTGTTCTATTGACCGCGCAAGGGCGACAGGCGATTGCCGCCGCCGAGGTGTTCTTTTGACGGAAAGGGACCGGCCACATGCTCTTGGCGATTGATTGCGGCAATACAAACACGGTGTTTTCCATCTGGGACGGACAGACGTTTCTGTGCACGCTGCGCACCGCGACGGATCATCAGCGCACGGCTGATCAGTATTTCGTCTGGTTCAAGACTCTGCTGCATCACTATGGTATAAAGGCCGATATAAGCGGCGTGATCATTTCCTCGACCGTGCCAAGGGTCGTGTTCAACCTGAGGGTCTTTTCGGACCGCTATTTCAATTGCCGCCCATTGGTTGTGGGCAAGCCCGAGTGCCGCCTGCCGGTCGATGTGCGGGTGGATACGGGCACGCAGGTGGGGCCTGACCGGCTGGTCAACACGGTGGCAGGGTTTGACCTTTACGGCGGTGACCTCATCGTGGTGGATTTTGGCACCGCGACCACCTTTGATGTGGTCGACAGCGATGGGGCCTATATCGGCGGGGTGATCGCGCCGGGCGTGAATCTTTCGCTGCAAGCCCTACATGAGGCGGCGGCGGCCCTGCCACATATTGACGTGACCCGGCCCGAACGGGTGATCGGCACCAATACGGTGGATTGCATGCAGTCGGGTGTATTCTGGGGTTATGTCGGGCTGATCAATGGGCTATGTGACCGGATAAAGGCCGAGCGTGGCCGCACCATGACGGTGATCGCAACGGGTGGGCTGGCACCTCTCTTCCAGCAGGGCACGGACGTGTTCGACATGTTCGAGGACAATTTGACGATGCACGGTCTGACCGTCATCCATGCGTATAACAAGGAGGGCTGACGCCCCATGAGCAGTGAACGACTAATCTACCTGCCCCTCGGTGGGGCGGGCGAAATCGGTATGAACGCCTATGTCTACGGCTATGGCAAGCCGGGAAAGGAACGGCTGATCCTTGTCGATCTGGGCGTGACCTTTCCGGATATGGACGGCACGCCGGGCGTCGATCTGATCCTGCCGGACATCTCTTGGCTTGAGGCGCGCAAAGGGCAGCTAGAGGCGATTTTCATCACTCACGCCCATGAGGATCACGTGGGCGCTGTCGCGCATTACTATGCCCGCCTTGGCGCGCCGATCCATGCCCGTGCCTTTACCGCCAATATCGCGCGCCGCAAGATGCAGGAACATGGCAACCCTGAAAAGGCGGTCCATATCGCCTCGACATGGCCTGCCACCGTCAAGGCTGGTCCCTTTACCGTGGGTTTCGTGCCGATTTCGCATTCCATCCCCGAAAGCTCTGGTCTGGTGATCGACAGCGCCGGTGGGCGGATCGTGCATACCGGCGACTTCAAGATTGATGTCAACCCGGTGGTCGGCGAACCCTTTGATCGCGATCTCTGGGCCAGCCTGTCCGAGCCGGGGGTCAAGGCGCTGGTTTGCGATTCCACCAATGTCTTCAGCCATCACGAAGGCCGTTCCGAGAGCACCGTGGGCGGCCCGATCACCGATCTGGTCGCGGCCTCCAAGGGGCTGTTTGTGTGCACCACATTTGCCAGCAACGTCGCACGCGTGAAATCGCTGGCCGAGGCCGGCGTGCGGGCGGGGCGCTCCGTCTGTCTGATGGGGCGCGCCATGCAGCGGATGATCGAGGCGGCGCAGGAAACCGGCGTGCTCACCGGATTTCCCAAGACCATCAGCCCGGAAGAGGCGGGGAATGTCCCGCGTGACAGCCTGATGCTGATCGTCACCGGCTCTCAGGGCGAGCGTCGCGCCGCAAGTGCGCAACTGGCCAATGGCAAATACAACGGCATTACCCTCAAAGAGGGCGATACGTTTCTGTTCTCCTCCAAGACCATTCCGGGCAATGAGCGCGGCGTGATCCGGATCATCAACCAGTTTTCCGAGATGGGCGTCGATGTGATCGAGGGCGACGACCGCTATCACGTGTCGGGCCATGCCAACCGGCCCGATCTGGATGAGATGCACAAGCTGATCAAGCCGCAGATGGTGATCCCCATGCATGGCGAGCACCGGCATCTGCGCGAGCATGTCAAGTTGGCCAATGCCAACCGGCTCAAGGGGGTGCTGGCGGTCAACGGCATGATGATCGACCTCAGCGGCAATGCGCCAAAGGTGGCTGAATATATCGAGACCGGGCGCACCTATCTGGATGGTTCGGTGCAGGTCGGCGCGATGGATGGCGTGGTGCGCGACCGTATTCGCATGGCGCTGAACGGTCATGTCATGGTCAATGTCATCCTGGATGAAGAGGATGAACCTTTGGGTGATCCTTGGGTCGAGATCATGGGTCTGGCAGAAACCGGGCGCTCCAACGCGCCGCTGGTCGATGTGCTGGAAGAGGACCTGTCGCAGTTCATGGGCCGGGCCGGGGCCAAGATGCTGACCAATGACGACAAGCTGGAAGAGGGGCTGCGCCGGACCGCGCGGCAGAGCACGCAGACCGAAATCGGCAAGCGGCCCGAGGTGACGGTCGTCATCAGCCGCCTCACGGCGTAAGCGGGACGGCGCGCGGATGCGGATCGGCTATGTCATAGCAGAGGGGCGCGGGGAAACCGATCTCTTGCTGCATGACGTGGCGCGTGCAGCCCGCGCGCGGGGCCTGCGCCTGTGTGGCACGGTGCAGGTCAACACCAATTGCGGCGCGGATCGGCCCTGCGACATGGATGTCGAGGTGCTGCCCGATGGGCCGGTAATCCGCATTTCGCAAAGTTTGGGGCCGGGCGCGCGGGGCTGTCGGCTTGATCCATCTGCGCTGGAATTGGCGGTGGCCGCCGCCGAGGCGCGGCTGGCAGAGGGCTGTGATTTGCTGATCGTCAACAAATTCGGCAAGCACGAGGCCGAGGGGCGCGGGTTTCGCACGCTCATCGCCGAGGCGCTGAGCCTAAACGTGCCGGTTCTGGTCGGGGCGAACCGGCTCAACGCGCCGCATCTTGTTGCCTTTTCCGACGGGATCGCCGAGGCGCTCAGCCCCGACCTTGTGCATATTCTCGATTGGTTCGACAGGACAGCACGCGAGGCCTGTGCCTGACCTAGAACGCAATTGACCGGGCGGGGGGCATCTGTCATGCAGCAGGTTCAGTCACGATGAGGCAAGGACGATGAAGGTCATCATCTGCGGCGCCGGTCAGGTCGGTTGGCAGATTGCGCGGCATCTGTCGGGAGAGCGCAACGACGTCACGGTCGTGGACAACAATCCCGATCTGGTGCGCCGGGCCACCGATACGCTTGATGTGCAGGGGATAACGGGCTTTGCCTCTTATCCCGATGTTCTTGACCGTGCAGGCGCACGCGACGCCGACATGATCATTGCCGCGACCTATTCGGACGAGGTCAATATGGTCACGTGTCAGGTCGCGCATTCGGTCTTTGGCATCAGCCGCAAGATCGCGCGCCTGCGCAGCCAATCCTATCTCGATGCGATTTATTCAGACCTATACCGCCGCGATCACATGCCCATCGACGTGGTGATCAGCCCCGAGCGCGAGGTGGCGCAGGCGGCGCTGCAACGGCTTGCCTCGCCCGCCTCCTTTGATACCGAGCTTTTCATGGGCGGGCAGGCGCAGCTTATGGGTATTCGGCTGGAAGAGGATTGCCCGGTGCTCAACACGCCGTTGCGGCAATTGAGCGATCTCTTCTCGACCCTCAGGGTGGTGGTTCTGGCCGTGCGCCGCGAGGGGCGGCTTTTCGCGCCAGAAGCAGGGGATCAGCTTTTTGCGGGCGACGAGTGCTATCTTTTTGCCCCCATCGAAGACGTGCCGCGCACGCTCGAAGTGTTCGGCAAGTCGCAAAAGAAACAAGAGCGGGTGGTCATCATCGGCGGCGGCAATATTGGCCTTGCCGTGGCCCAAGCGCTGGAAACGCGGCCCGGCGGGCGTGTCCGGGCCAAGGTGATCGAGAAAAGCCGCCCTCAGGCCGAGCGCGCGGCGGATGCGCTGGAGCGGACCATCGTGCTGAACGGGGATGGCCTGAATTCCGCGCTATTGGCCGAGGCAGGGATTGCCCGCGCCGATGCGGTGCTGGTTGTGACCGATGATGACAAAACCAATATGCTGGCCGCCGTGCGTGCCAAATCCGAAGGCTGCCCCTTTGCCGTGGCGCTGATCAACGATCCCACCATGGTGCCGCTGCTCGAGTCGTTGGGCATTGACGCCTATATCAACCCGCGCGCCACCACTGTCAGCTCGATCCTGCGCCACATTCGCCACGGCAAGGTGCGCGGCGTCTATTCCATCGGGGATGCCGAAGGCGAGGTGATCGAAGCCGAGGTCATGTCGACCTCCTCCATCGCCGGCGCGGCGATTCGTGATATCGACTTTCCAGAGGGTGTGCTGGTTGGGGCCGTGCGCAAGGGCGGCAAAATACACAAACCCGCAGGCGGTCTGAGGGTTGAGGCGGGCGATGTGATCGTGATCTTTGCAATGGCGGCGGATGTGGCGGCGGTCGAGCAGCTGTTGCAGGTCTCGATCGACTTTTTCTGATCCGATGATTGACCGGCTGCTGACATTCCCGCTCATCCTGATCCTCGCCGGGATTGCCGCATTGATGATGTATCTGCCTGCGATAGATGCGGGCATGCGTGGCTTTAGTGGGGTCGGCAAGGCCTTTGCTTTTTCCGGCACCATCGGCTTTGCACTGGTGATCACCATAGGGCTGGCGCTGTCGGGACGGTCCGATCAGCGGATGAGCGACACCCAAAACCTGATGTCGCTCTTGCTGGCCTATGTGCTCTTGCCGGTGTTTCTGGCGATTCCGTTTTACAGCGGCGTGCGGAACACAACCTTTCTCAATGCCTATTTCGAGATGGTCTCGAGCTTCACCACCACCGGGGCCACGCTCTTTGGCACGCCGGGACGTCTGGTGGATAGCCTGCATCTGTGGCGCGCGCTCGTGGGCTGGGGTGGGGGGCTGTTGCTCTGGATTTCGGCGTCGGCGGTGCTTGCCCCGCTCAATCTTGGCGGGTTCGAGGTGACGGCCCGCGGCGAGCCGGGACAGGATGAGACCGTTCTGGGCCGGTTCGAGCGGGCGAGCCCCGCCAAACGGTTGGCGCAATCCACACGGGTGCTTGCCCCGGTCTATATCGGCCTGACCGCGGCGCTCTGGATCTGTCTTCTAGTCGGCGGAGAGCGGGCCTTCGTCGCGGCGGTGCACGCGATGTCGACCATGGCAACAAGCGGAATTTCCTCGATTGGCGGCTTGCAAAACGGCACTTCCGGCTTTGCTGGGGAATTCGCGGTCTTCCTGTTTTTCTTCTTTTCCCTGTCACGGCTCACGTTTTCCTCGGACACGATTACGTCGATGCGTCCGGGGGTGGTCAACGATCCAGAGTTTCGGCTGGGTGTTGTCTTGCTCATTGGGGTGCCATTGATCCTGTTTCTGCGCCACTGGATCGCCACGCTGGGGGTCGAGGATACGTCTGATTGGCGCTTGGCGCTCCGGGCCTTGTGGGGCGCGGTCTTTACCGTGCTGTCCTTCTTGTCGACCACCGGCTTTGAAAGCGCCGATTGGCAGGAGGCGCGGGATTGGTCGGGTCTCGGCACGCCCGGCCTGATCCTGTTGGGCCTATCGCTGGTGGGGGGCGGGGTGGCCACCACGGCGGGCGGGGTCAAGCTTCTTAGGGTCTACGCGCTCTACTTGCACGCCCGACGCGAAACCGAGCGTTTGGTGCATCCCTCGTCGGTCGGGCGCGCAACCGGTGTCGGGCGGCGTATCCGCCGGCAGGGGGCCTATATCGCGTGGATCTTTTTCATGCTCTTCGCCATGTCACTGACCTTTGTAACCGCTCTTTTGGCGCTTGCCGGGCAGGGGTTTGACGCGGCGCTGATTCTGGCGATTTCCGGGCTTTCAACCACGGGGCCGTTGATCCTGACCGCAAGCGACACGCCCATTCGCCTGCTCGAGTTGAGCGATGCCGCCAAGATGATCTATGCCATGGCCATGGTGCTTGGACGGCTTGAAACATTGGCCCTTATCGCCTTGCTTAACCCATCAATCTGGCGGGATTGACGCGGGTGCAACTCTCCGCCGCAGTTTGGAACGATTTTATTTTTGGGCTGGAAACTCCTGCACGGGCAAGACATACTCTGATTATACGCAAGACCCCTCGCGCCGGTTCGCGGTGCGCGCAATAAAAAAAGGCAGGAAGACGCATGGCTTCTGATCGACAAAATTTACAGGACGCATTTCTCAATCAGGTCCGCAAGACCAAGATTCCTGTGACGGTCTTTCTGATCAACGGGGTCAAGTTGCAGGGCGTGATAACATGGTTTGACAATTTCTGCATCCTGCTGCGCCGGGATGGGCAATCGCAGCTTGTTTACAAGCACGCGGTGTCAACCATCATGCCGTCGCAGCCTGTCAACCTCTACGATGGTGACGACGCCAATTGATGGACCACGCGCGCCCGATAACCCGGGCTTGGGTCATCCACCCCGAAATTGACGGTGCCAACCGCGCCCGTGATCCCGCCTTGGCGTTGGAAGAGGCCGTGGCCCTTGCCCATGCTCTGCCGGATATCGACGTGGTCGGTGCCGATACGGTGCGCCTGCGCAAGCCGGACGCCGGGCGTCTCTTTGGCAAGGGCAAGTTGGAAGAGCTGCATCAAGCGATGGAGGCCGCTGAGGTCGAGCTTGTGTTGGTCGACGGCCCCGTGACGCCGGTACAACAGCGCAATCTGGAAAAGGCTTGGGGCGTCAAGCTGCTGGATCGCACCGGGCTGATTTTGGAAATTTTCAGCGACCGCGCGGCTACGCGCGAAGGAGTGCTGCAAGTCGAGATGGCAGCGCTGAGCTATCAGCGCACGCGCCTTGTGCGCGCTTGGACCCACCTTGAACGGCAACGCGGTGGTCTAGGGTTCGTGGGCGGCCCCGGCGAGACGCAGATCGAAGCGGACCGTCGCGCGATTGATGATCAGCTTGTGCGCCTGCGGCGTCAGTTGGAAAAGGTGGCCAAGACCCGCACCCTGCACCGCGCCGCGCGTGCCAAGGTGCCATTTCCGGTGGTGGCGCTTGTTGGCTATACCAACGCGGGCAAATCCACGCTTTTCAATCGCCTCACGGGGGCGGATGTGATGGCCAAGGATATGCTCTTTGCCACGCTCGATCCGACCATGCGCCGTGTCAACCTGCCCGAAGGCGGGCCAGAGGTGATCCTGTCCGATACCGTGGGCTTTATCAGCGATCTGCCCACCGAATTGGTCGCAGCCTTTCGCGCGACATTGGAAGAGGTTCTGTCAGCGGATCTCATTTGTCATGTGCGCGATATTTCGCATCCCGAAACTGTCTCGCAGTCGCGCGACGTGGCGACAATTCTCGAGAGTCTCGGGGTCAGCGACAAGACACCCCAAATCGAAATCTGGAACAAGATCGACCGCTTGCCAGAGGATGCGCGCGCCGCTGCCGTGACCCAAGCGGCACGGCAAGAGGATGTCATCGCGATTTCCGCGATCTCGGGGCAGGGGCTCAGTGATCTGATTTCGGCCATTGGGGACAAGCTGTCTGATGTAACGCATCTGACAGAGGTGCATCTGCGCTTTGCCGAAGGGCGCAAACGCGCATGGCTCTTTGAAAAAGAGCTGGTCGAAGCCGAGACCCAGACCGAAGACGGCTTTGATCTGACCGTGCGCTGGACCGCGCGGCAAGAGGCGCGCTTTCGCGCTTTGTAACGACAAGGGCGGGGCAGGGGCGGGGCCGTGCGTGGCGACGCCAGCGGCCACGTGACCGGCGGTGTTTTCTGACCCTTCAAGATCCCAGCCTGAAAGGTCTCGCGCGCGGCGCGTCTGAAACAGGGGCGGCTTTCGGTCCACTCAACGTGCCAAGTGCCAAGTTTCGCCTTGATAGACCGTGCCGGATTGGGGATACCTCTGGTGATTTAAGTCAGGATTGAAAAGGATATCAGATGATTACTCCGGTTCTCCTTTGCGGCGGCTCTGGCACACGGCTGTGGCCATTGTCTCGCAAATCCTATCCTAAACAATTTGTAGCGCTCTTGGGCGATGTCACGCTCTTTCAGGCTTCGGCACAGCGGTTGTCTGGTCCAGAGTTTGCGGCCCCCATGGTGCTGACCAATGCCGATTTCCGCTTTATCGTGGGCGAGCAACTGGATGACATCGGGATCACTCCGGGCGCGGTTCTGATCGAGCCTTCGGGGCGCAATACGGCGCCTGCGGTTCTGGCAGCGGCGCTCTGGCAGGCGCGCCAAGACCCCGAGGCGCTGATGCTTGTCGCGCCCTCAGACCATGTCGTGCCCGATCCCGAGGCGTTTCGGCAGGCGGTCGCGGCGGGCGTCGGGCCTGCGCAGGCAGGGCAGCTTGTGACCTTCGGGATCAAGCCCACGCATGCCGAAACCGGCTATGGCTATCTGGAACTTGACGGCGTGCCCGGCGATCTGGCCCCGCGCCCCATTGGCCTCAAGCGGTTCGTTGAAAAGCCGAATGCCGAGGCAGCAGCGGCGATGCTGGCAGAGGGCACATATCTGTGGAACGCGGGGATTTTTCTCTTCAAAGCGGCGACCATCCTTGATGCATTCCGGGCCCATGCGCCGCAGCTCTTGGCACCGGTCGAGGCTGCGGTTGAAAAGACTACCCCTGATCTGGGCTTTTACCGCCTTGATCCCGAGGCTTGGGGCGAGGCCGAGGATATCTCGATCGACTATGCGGTGATGGAAAAGGCGCGCAACCTCACGGTCATTCCCTTTGCTGCCGGATGGTCGGATCTGGGGGGATGGGATGCGGTCTGGCGTGAAACCGGGCCGGATGAACGCGGCGTTGCGACCTCTGGCCATGCAACGGCGATTGATTGCGACAACACGCTTTTGCGGTCCGAAGACGCAGGGCTTGAGGTGGTGGGGATCGGGCTTGACGATATCATCACGGTGGCCATGTCCGATGCGGTTCTGGTGGCGCATGTCAGCCGGGCGCAGGATGTGAAACAGGCCGTCGCCGCGCTCAAGGCCAAGGGGCGGAAACAGGCCGAGAGTTTCCCCAAGGATCACCGCCCTTGGGGCTGGTTCGAGAGCTTGGTGATCGGCGAGCGGTTTCAGGTCAAGCGCATTCATGTTCACCCCGGTGCTGCCCTCAGCCTTCAAAGCCATCACCACCGCTCTGAACACTGGATCGTGGTGGAAGGCACCGCCAAAGTGACCGTGGATGACGTGGTCAAGCTCGTGAGCGAGAACCAATCGGTCTATATCCCCTTGGGCGCGGTGCACCGGATGGAGAACCCCGGCAAGGTGCCCATGGTGCTGATCGAAGTGCAGACCGGCTCTTATCTGGGCGAGGATGACATCGTCCGGTACGAGGATGTCTACGCGCGCGGATGACAAGATAGAGTGTGATAGCGTGAGGAACGCCGTCCGGTGGCGGGCGGGCGGCAAGGTGGCAAAAAGGCTTGATAAAAAGGTAGGGTAGCTGGTAGCAGACATTGAGGCGTAGATTTCCACTATGAGCAGCGGGCAGAAGAACTCATGAAGACCAGCGCAAAACGGGCGAGCCTACGTGTGAAGAGTGCGCCGCGTGCCACGCGGTCCAAGGCCGTGTCTGCTCTAAAACCTGCGCCCAAAGTCACGGAGGAACGGCTGACATCCGCTTTGGCATTCGTGACCGCGGACGTGACCCCCTCCGTCAAAGACGCGCTTGACGCAGCCGGTTTCGAGGTGGTGCCTCTGCAAAAGCAGGCCATTGCAAAGGCGCTTGACGCCGCAAAAGCGCCTTGTGCCTTGGTTTGGAGTGATCCGGCCAATTGTATTGCCAGCGCCATCAAAGAGGGCACCGATATTGCTCAGGCAATTGAGGGTTGGCGAGAGCGCGCCGAAGACGTGTTGGAGCTTGTGCGCAAGAACCGCCGCAAACTCACGCTGATCGACGCGGATATGCTGGCCGCGCCAGACAACGACCCCGCCTGGGATGCCCTTAGCAAGCGGCTGGACCTGCCGAGGGATCTCTTGCGCCCCTCGTCAGAGGCGAAATCAACCGCTGCGCTGTCTCTGACCGTTGCGCGCCTCGCTGTGCCGCAGATCGACAGCCTGCGAGAGCTTCTCGAAGAGTTGCGCGCCAGCGGGGTTTCCTACC
This sequence comes from Roseovarius sp. MS2, assembly GCF_051447875.1. Classification (NCBI taxonomy): domain Bacteria; kingdom Pseudomonadati; phylum Pseudomonadota; class Alphaproteobacteria; order Rhodobacterales; family Roseobacteraceae; genus Roseovarius; species Roseovarius sp. MS2. The sequence goes on along the minus strand of NZ_JBKHVF010000001.1, from coordinate 3,822,157 downwards.
TGACCGAAGACGTGGGGCTGTCAAATCTTGGCGCAGCGGCCGCATATTTCGCCGCGCTTCGCTCCCAGCAAGATGATCTGACGCTGATGGCGGCGCAGGTCGGGTTTCAGATCGAAGAGGCGCAAGAGAGTAGCGACGAGCGCGACCTGCTGCAAAGTCAGGTGACGTTTCTCACGCGCGAGATGCAGCGACTGAGTGAGGTGGAGAGTGCCTTTGCCGCGCAAAGACTGGCGCACGACCGCGATCAAGAGGAACTGGATCTGTTCCGCGAACAGGTGCAACTCCAAGACAAAGAGTTTCAAAAGGTGTGTAATGAGCACGCATCTCTGCAAGAGCAACTGCGCCGTCTGACCCAAGAGGTCGAGCGTCTGAAAGCGGCACAAACCGCGCTCGAGACCCGGCACAGCGAGGCGCTGCGCGTCAAGGATCGGGCGTTGACCAAATCCGTCCAAGACCTTAGGGAATTGACGGCCGCGCGCGACGATCTGGAGGCTCAGAACACCAAACTCGTGCGGGATGTAGAGGAACTGACCACCTTGCTTGCCATGGTCTACGAATCCACATCCTGGCGTGTCACGGCTCCGTTGCGGGGCGTCAAGCGCTTGGTGTCCAGATGATCCTTTTATTCGCTGGGGCATGACCATCCTCTCGCGCACATATCATGAAATCTCGCGTGCGAGATCAAGAGAAAACAAGAGTGTCCGGGCGAAACTGGCATGAGAGAGCAACCTGTGATCAAGACCAAAGCACGCACGATCATCCACGTCGGGGCAGGTACGGGCAAACGTCTGGCAGAGTGGCAGTCGGATGGCCCAGACAAGATCGTGCTTGTCGAGGCGGAACGCTCTGCAGCCGTGCGTCTGAGTAAAAAAGGTGCAACAGCCCCGAATGTGCAGGTGGTGCAGGCGGCGCTTGGCACAGAGGCGGGTGATGCAGAGCTGTCTGTGTGGAATTTTTCGCGTTTGAACAGCCTGCAAGAGCCGACGCCCGATCTGAAAGACCTCTATCCGGGATTGATCCGAAAAGATCGTCAGATCGTTCCCATGATCACGCCGGCAGAGCTATTCGCCACGGTCGGCGACGTGGCCAGACCTCTGGCCGTCATCATCGAGACGCCCGGTAACGAGATGGTCTTTTTAACGGCCTCCAAGGCCGACGCCGTGCTGGATCAGATAGACCAGATCGAAATTCACGCGCCGGAAGATGCGCTCTACAACGGCGCAGCAACCCGTGCGGAATTGGAGGCGTGGCTGACTCACGAGGGCTTTGCCGTCACGGCGCGGGATAACTCGGACGCGGACTGGACCGTTCTGCACCTCGTAGCGGATCATAGGGCCCGCGCCTTGTCCGAGGCCAAAGCCCGTATCGACGCGCTGAGCCAGACCATTGCGGCTGGTGAAATCACTCTGGCCGAAACACAATCCGCGTTAAAGGCGGCCAAGGACCGGGCCGAAGGGGCCGAGGCTGCCTTGGCCGAGGCGCGGACCGCGACCGAGGCCAAGACCGAAGCGCTGGCCGAGCGCGATGCGGCGCTCAAGGCGGAGAAGGCTCGGTCCGAGGGGCTGCAAGCGGTGCTGACCGAGGCGCAGGCCGCCGCAGAGGCGAGATCAAAGACGCTGGCCGAGCGCGATGCGGCGCTCAAGGCGGAGAAGGCTCGGTCCGAGGGGCTGCAAGCGGTGCTGACCGAGGCGCAGGCCGCCGCAGAGGCGAGATCAAAGACGCTGGCCGAGCGCGATGCGGCGCTCAAGGCGGAGAAGGCTCGGTCCGAGGGGCTGCAAGCGGTGCTGACCGAGGCGCAGGCCGCCGAAGAGGCGAAATCAAAGACGCTGGCCGAGCGCGATGCGGCGCTCAAGGCGGAAAAGGAGCGTGCGACGGGGCTTGAAAAGACCCTTGCGGATACGACGGCCGCGGCCAAAACCAGTGAGAAAGTAAGGGCGCAACTCTTGGATCGCGTTGCGCAACTCCAAGATGATCTCAAGCGAAACGAATTCGAACAGACCAAATTGCGGCAGGATTTGAGTCTCGCTCTTCGCGCACAAAATCGGTTGGACGTGGACTTTCGAGACCTTCAGGAGCGGTACGGTCATATTCACGGCATAAAGCAGCAACAAGATGAGTTGTTGCGGCAATTGACCCCACAGCTGCAACGCGCTGCTCAGGAAATAAAGGCGCTTGCCGATGAAAACATGCTCTTGCCGCACCAGGCGCAAAAGAAGAGCGTCACTTCGCAGAGCGTCGGCACGAGGAAGAGTAAGACTGCCGCGCGAAAGCGCGCCAGAGGATAAAGTCAGCTTATGAGCGAAATTAAGCCCCGGTCCGTCGCAGAGCTGTCTGGATTAATCGACTCGGCGCTTGCACTGTTGGCTTCACACGGCGTTCGGGACTGCGGCATGGAGTTGGATCTTGCCGAGCCTTTGCCGAGCCTTCTTGAGCGTTGTGAATCCCTGTTGGCGCAACAAGAGGATGAAAGTCCGAGTATAAGAGCCGTATATGCTTTTGGTTCAGTGCCAACGGCAGTTAGACATGCCCTTTATTCTTTTCCGAATATGAGCGTCGTGGATTTTGCGGCCTTGGTTGCTCCGCGCGACTCCGGTCTATCAGACGCTGCACGGGTCGCAGCGGCGCAGGGGGCATTGCAGACCCTGAGAGATTCCGAACTGGCCATGGGGCGAAATTTGCTCTTGTTGATTGATGTGGGACATAAGGATGCCGTGACACGCAAACTGCCGCCAGCATGTGACTTTCCCTGTTTGAGCATGGTTTTGACCACCCATCCTTTGCAAACTTACCTTGTGGCGCGTAACACCGGCGAAATTCGTCCGGAGTTTACATCGCTTCAGGTGTACTGCGAGCATTACACCCGGTTCCTCGAGGCCAATTCAGATCTCGTGCATGCAAAAGCCGAAAATGTGACAGAGATTAATAAAGACGGGCTATATAACATCGCCGCCACTCTGCGGCTTAGGATGCCAGACTATATTCCGCCTTTCGCCCCGTCATCCCTTGAACCTTGGCAAGCCACAACAATGCAATATGCAGACGGATCACCCGCAACCGATGAACCGCTGGATACGCCCGCTTATGTTGGCTTATGCGAGCGTTTGGGCTATGTATCGCAAAGTATCTCTGGAGCAATTGCAAATCCGGGTTCAGATGTTTTCTTTGATCTGCCAGCGCGCCGATCAGACCGTGATCCCAGCCGTGTTGCCAGCCTCATGCCTCGTATTTTTGGTTGCGTCGAGGCTTCGGCGCGGAACTCGCATGTTCCGCCCTTCACGCTTGGTGCATCGGATATCATCATACGGCTTGAAGATTGTCTTGGTCATCCAGACGGGACGCTGGAAAGACTGGATGCCTACGTTGATCAGTTGCCCCCTCGGGACGCAGCGTTGCTCCAGATTGTTGCGGCCGAGCATTTCAGAGCTTGCAAGCAAAACCTAGTCGCTCTTAGCCTGCTTGCAGAGGCGGATCATCTCGTCTTGCCGCAAGACCAAGTGCTACGCTCTCTCAGTGCAGAGTTGATGTTTAGTATGGGCAAGGGCGATCTTGGGCTGAATACCTTGATTGCAGGCGCTTTTTCGGGGCCACAGGCTTTTGGACAAAAGGCGCAGGTGGCTTTGCGGAACCATCTAGCAAAAAGTTTCTCCGGGACGCAGGCAGAACACGGACATGCGTTGTTATTGTCTTATCTCGAGCGGCTCCCGCCTGAAGAGGAGGCGGGGCGTAAGGTGCTCATAGAAATTGGCACGACGCGCGAAACCGTACCGGGCCAAGGCTCGACGGAGAAGCTGGCCGACCGCTGCGCCGAACTCGGCATAGATTTTGTCACGGTCGATATGGACCCTCGAAATTCGGCGCAGGCGCGGCGGATGTTCCGACGCAAAGGGTACGCGTTTCGAGCAGTTACCTCCAAGGGCGAAGACTTCTTGGCACAGTGGACCGGACCTATTGATTACTGTTTTCTTGATGCCTATGATTTTGATCATGGTATGCACAGCGAGTTACGTCAAAGCCGCTATGAAAGTTTCCTAGGCGAGCGCATCGACGATGCGGCATGCCATAAAATGCATTATGACTGTGCGACCAGTTTGATCCGAAAACTGGCACAGGATGGTGTTATATGTTTCGATGACACTTGGACTGACTCAGAGGGTAAATGGACGGCAAAAGGCAAAACAGCTATGCCATTGCTGCTCGAAAGTGGGTTTTCTGTCCTTGACGCAACGAACAGGGCTGCATTGCTGGGCCGGGGTTCGTTATGAGTAACGAGCGATTAAACCAATTCCACAATCTCCACCAAGGCGAAAGCTGTGTCATCGTCTGCAATGGCCCGTCCCTCAACCGCATGGATCTGCGGTTTCTACGCCAGCATACAGTGATCGGGTTGAACAAGATCCATCTCGGCCTGGAACAATTCGGGTTCGAGCCGACTTATCTGGTGGCGGTCAATCCGAAGGTGGTCGAGCAGGCGCGTGATGCGATAGCGGCTTTGCCCGCCATCCGCTTTATCGGCGCGCGCGCCGCCGGGCACCTCGAGGAGGGGCTGCGCACCTTTCATGTGCCCATCCTCGCACCGCCCGTCACATTCTCGACCGACATCTGCACAGGGCTGCGTGAGGGCGGCACCGTGACCCATGCCGCACTCCAGATTGCCTATTACATGGGGTTTTCAAAAGTTGTCATCATCGGCATGGATCACCGCTTCACCTATCACGGCGCGCCGCATGAAGCGCATGTGATGGAGGGCCCAGACCCAAATCACTTCAGCCCCGAGTATTTTCGGGGACAGGTCTGGGACAATCCCGACCTTGCGCGCTCAGAGGCCTCGTACAAGGTTGCGCGCGAGGTTTATGAGGCGGCGGGGCGGCAGATCGTGGATGCCACTCTGGACGGTGCCTGTCCCGTCTTTGAAAAGGCCGATTACCGCACGGTTTTCGGTTTGCCCCGCGATCACGGAATTAGAGAATGACCTGATGTTCGGCTTGGCCACGAAGGCCAAGCGCGTCCAGATCAACGGCAAAGGTCATACCCGCCCCCGGTGCCTTGGCCAAAGCGTCGGCATCCATCCCTTGTCGGGCGGTCGTGATGTGCAGCACGGATAGGGCGTGGCCCCCAAACGCCGGACAAGAGGCGTGCGGCGCTGCCAGACAAACCGCGCCCAGATACCGGGCGTCAGGACCATAAACCGCGACGCGGCTTGCCCCCCATTCTGCAAGCCAGAGCCGCCCGTCGGCATCCATCACAGCCCCGTCAGGACAGCGCCCCTCGGCGCGCAGGTCGAGCCATGGCTCGGGCTCTCCCAATGGCCATCCCTCTCTCGGATCAAGACGCTGCCGATAGACAATCCGCCTCGGCGTGTCGGTGAAACAGGCAAAACCTGCCTCCGCGTCAAAGCAGATGGCGTTCGGAATGGTGATCCTGTCAAAGAGGCACCGCATCTCGCCCCGGTAATAGCGCCAGATTGCGCCCGCCTCCGCCTCGGCCGTGTGGCCCATGGTGCCGATCCAGAATCCCCCCCAAGGATCGGCGCGCCCGTCATTGGGGCGCAGCCGTCCAGCGGCACAGTCGAGAGAGGCCACAGGCGTGCTAGCCCCCGAGGCAATCTCGAATCGCAACAGATGGTGGCTGGCCGCGATCAACAGCGTGTCGGCATCAAGCCAGCCCGCCGCAGAGACCGAAGCATCAAAATGCCACGCCTGATCCCCGGTGTAGTCGCGCGACAAGAGACGCCGCCCGGTAATATCGAACCAGAAAAACTGGTCTCGCTGTGGATGCCAGAACGGACCTTCGCCCAAATCGCAGGTGCGTCGGTCAATGACCTGAGCATGGGGCAGATCAAGCATCTGTCCGCTCATCCCGTCACAACCACGCCGCCGTCTATGACCAGCGCCTGACCGGTCATCATCCGGCTTGCCTCAGAGGCGAGGAACAGCGTTCCGCCGCTGATATCCTCGGGAACGAGGTGCTCTTTCAGGCACTGCTTGTCCAGATGCGCCGCAAGGTTGGTGGGCGTGGCCCAAAGTGCGCGTTGGCGGTCCGTCATCACCCAGCCGGGGACCAGCGCATTGACCCGGATACGGTCGGGGCCGAATTCGCGCGCAAGCGCGCGGGTCATACCTGTGATCCCGGCATTGGACGTCACATAGGCGGGATAACCCGAATTGCCCATCATATAGCTGATCGACGAGAAATTGATGATCGAGCCGCCCCCTGCGGCCCGCATCTGAGCGACGACTCCCTGTATGGCAAAGAAATAGGCAGAAAGGTTAATGGCGAGATTGGCATTCCATCCCGTCTCATCCAGCTCCTCGGTGCGGTGACGCTGATCATTCGCGGCATTGTTGACCAGAACCCGCACCGGCCCATGGGCCTCTTGCGCCGCCTCCAGCGCACCATGCAGCGCCGCGCGGTTCGTGATGTCACAGGGCAGATACAAGGGCCGGACCCCGTATCGGTCGGCGATGACGTCACAAAATGCTGTGGCATCAGAGCGTTGCACAAAGGCAACCTTGGCCCCTTGCGCGACAAAGGCCTCGGTCAGGGCGGCCCCGATACCAGAGCCGCCACCGGTTATTAACACAGAGCGACCGTTCAAGTCAGGATAGCGGGTATCGGACATCGCGCAGTTCACCTTGATTTTGTCGGATCAGGTCTTTGTTGCTAACGTGCTCAGCCAAGGATGCAAGCTGGAATTTCGCTTCTTTTTTGAGCGATCGCGCGCGGATTTCCGCGAATTTCGAGCGATGGCCCCTGTGGTCCGGGTAGACATCCCAGCCCCGAGTCGGTAGAGGTCGGCAGGTGTCGAAAGTGTTGCCGCTTCTTGGGGTCTGTCTCTGGCTTTTTTCAAATGGTATCGGCGTTCCTAACTGCTGTGTGCTGCAGCAACTTGCATAGGATGGTTTAAATGCTTGCAAGCATTGTGATTAGAACATTGAACGAAGCGCAGCACCTCGAAGATCTCCTTGTGATGATCGCCGCACAATTGACGGACGGCCTCGGGATAGAGGTTGTCCTTATCGACTCTGGTTCGACGGATGGAACACTCGAGATTGCCGAGCGGCACGGCTGCCGGATCACCACGATCAAGAAGTCCGAATTCTCCTTTGGCCGGTCGTTGAACCGGGGGTGTGATCATGCGAAGGGCGATATCCTTGTGTTCGTCTCCGGCCATTGCGTTCCGGTCGATGCGACTTGGCTGCAAACGCTCTGCCAGCCGCTGATCGACGGGGTGGCCAGCTATAGCTACGGCCGCCAGATCGGGGATGACGACAGCAATTACAGCGAGCGTCGCATCTTTGCCAAGTACTTCCCGGATGTCTCGGCGGTGCCGCAGGAGGGGTTCTTTTGCAACAATGCCAATTCGGCGCTCTTGCGCAGCGCATGGGAAAAGCATCCGTTCGACGAGGCCCTGACCGGGCTTGAGGATATGGAACTGGCCAAGCGATTGGTAGGAGCAGGGCACAAGATTGCCTATGTCGCCGAAGCCCCAGTCTTCCACCACCATCAGGAAAGCTGGGCGCAGGTCCGTCGGCGGTTCGAGCGCGAGGCGCTGGCGCTGCGCTCGATCATGCCAGAGGTGCATTTGTCGCGCCTCGACGTGCTGCGTTACGTGGTTCGCAGCGTGACGGGGGATTGGCGGGCGGCCTCGCTCAACAAAATTCTCTCGACCAGCCGCATGGATATGCTGCGGTATCGCTGGAACCAGTATATCGGATCCTACAAGGGCAATCACGAACACCGGCTGTTGTCACAACATGCCAAGGAACGTTTCTTCTTTCCACAAGTAAATGAAAAGGCCGCACAAGATGACTGGCTCAGGCCGCTGCGTCGCACTCCTCCCCATGAAAGCCAACAGTCAAAGAGTTAAGGGCAAGAATTTCCGTCCTCTGCACGGCAAGCCGCTCTTTGCTTGGATACTGGATTCTCTTCTGGCGCTTGATGAAATTGATGAGGTCGTCATCAATACGGATGCCCGTCACATTCTTGCAGAGAATGGGCTGGTAGAGTCGAATCGGGTGCGAATCCGGGATCGCAAGCCAGAGTTGTGCGGAGATACGGTCTCGATGAATCTCATTCTGGCCGATGATATCGCCGCCGTAGAAGCGGAGACCTATTTGATGACCCATACGACCAACCCGATGCTGCGGCCGGAAACGATCCGCGCCGCTCTGACGGCCTATCGGGCGGGGGTTGCGGATGGCACGGCGGATTCGCTCTTTACCGTCAACAAGATCCAGACGCGCTTTTACCGCGCCGATGCCAGCCCGGTGAACCATGATCCGGACAATCTGGTCCAGACTCAGGATCTCGAACCGTGGTTCGAAGAAAACTCGAACCTTTTCATCTTCTCGCTGGATAGCTTTGCCTCGACCAATGCACGGATCGGGCGCAAGCCGATCCTGCACGAGATGAACAAAATGGAAGCAGTCGACATCGACACCCCCGAAGACTGGGCCTTGGCCGAGGCGGTGGCCAGTCTGCAAATGCAACACCAAAAGACAGCGTGACCTCATGAAAGACGTGCTTGTAACCTGCCCCCCATGCTGGGTCAAATCGACCTTTTCATGGAACCCGCAGCAGAAAAGGGCCTGCGCCTGCATCCGGCCAAGGTGACGCAAGTCATGACCGAAGCCGAACTTATGGACCTCTTGCCGGGTTTTGACGGCTGGATCATCGGCGACGATCCCGCAACGCGGCAGGTGTTCTCGGCGGGCCGCGCCGGGCGCCTGCGGGCTGTGGTGAAATGGGGCATCGGTGTCGATAACGTCGATTTCGACGCCTGCAAGGATCTGGGTATTCCCATCATCAACACGCCGCAGATGTTCGGGGCCGAGGTGGCTGATGTGGCCACGGGGCTTGTGATTGGGCTTGCCCGTCAGCTTTTCTTGATCGACCGGGGGGTGCGCGCAGGCGGCTGGCCGAAACCGGCGGGCATCAGCCTCGCGGGGCGCACCGTGGGCGTGATCGGATTGGGCGACATCGGTCGCAATACGGTCACGCGGCTACAGGCCCTCGGGCTCAAGGCGATTGCCTATGATCCGGGCGTTGACGGCGACGCAGAGATTGCCGGGCTCGAGCGCGCGGCTTGGCCCGACCGGGTGGGAGACTGCGATTTCCTCGTCTTCACCTGCGCGCTGAACAAGCACAATTTCCACATGCTCAACGCTGACGCGCTTGCACGCTGCATGCCGGGGGTGCGGATCGTCAACGTGGCGCGTGGCCCGCTGATCGACGAGCAGGCGCTGATCGCGGCGCTGCAATCTGGCCATGTTCATTCAGCGGCCCTAGATGTGTTCGAGATCGAGCCGCTGCCGATGGACAGCCCCCTACGCAGCATGGAGCGCTGCATCTTCGGGTCGCACAATGGTTCGAATACCGTCGATGCCGTGATCCGCGCGAGTCATGAGGCTATTGCGCGCTTGGCTGGGTTCTTTCAAATTTTAGACGAATCATGAGAGGTAGAACGTTGCGCTGCTCATTCTCCCGCATCATTATCGCTGCAAATCCGAGTTATGCGACTGAAAAGGAACGAGATTTCTGGGTGCATTTCGAACGCTTGTGCCAGCGGGGAGGCTGGACACTTTTCAAGCATGCGATGAGGAAGATACCGGCAGATGATCTGACGTTGGTCATGCCCGCGCGTCTCGCTGATGTGTCCCGATTTCTAGGCGATCCCACCGGTCGTGCAGCAACCGATGAGCTGCCGGCTTGGCTTCCTCAAGAAGAATTTGACCGAATTCTAGACTGGGAGATGCGCCGTTGGCGCCTTCCGGTAATCGAACCGTCCATGCGGCTCGGATTACGGAAACTGGCGTGGCACGTTCACCATTTGTTCGAGACATTGCGACCGGCCGGAACCATTGTAACAAATAAGGTGGATCATGGTACCGCATTGTTCTATTGGGCCGCTAAGCATTTTGGGTCGCAGCAGCTGTTCTTCGAACGATCCCCGCTTGAGAGTTTCCTTGTCGAAACAGACGGTATGTTTGCTGAATCCGCTATCTGGTCCGAGTATCCTGGTTTCGACAGCGCCCTGAGGTATCTGAGGAATGGAGAGAGCTGCGTCCAGTTTCTGCAAAAGAACACGGATGGGTTTCGCAAACAAGAATTCGATGATTCCCCGGAACTCGACAGCCGCACGAAGTATCCGGGACCTCGCGTGTTCTTGCCTCTGGATAATACGCTATGGACTGGATGGGCTCAAGATGGTCATCCGCAGGGGCGTATCGATCACTACCCTGGGACACCATCACCTACTGAAGCAATCGAAAAGATCGCTAAGATCGTGGCAGAGAAGGGCGGCACACTATTCGTAAAGCGTCATCCTTCCGATCAAGAGACATATCCGGTCAGCGCCCCAAATCTGCATGTCTTAGACGCATCGATTGGTAGTCTGCTGGAGGCCTGCGATGTCTGTGTTACGTTCCTGACTAAAGTCGCTTTCGTAGCGGTTTCTTTTGGAAAGCCCACGGTAACCTTGGCCCCGAACACGGCCGCTTGTTCCGGTGCAACAGTGCATGTTGAAAACCCATCGGAATGGTCAGCGGCAATTGATCAGGCATTGGCACTTTCACAAGAGCACCTTAAATTTCGCCAAACACAGATGGCGGCGTTCCTAGGGTGGCTGGATCGCAATTTTTACGTCAACTCTGATCTGCCCGCTGATTTTGCCAAACCGACTGCGCAGTCTCTCCTCGAGCGGATTGAAAACTCAGCACCTGGTCGTGCTGCGAGCGGGGCGGCGTCGCGCAATGCCATCCATGTTGCCGAGGCCATCAAGACAGCACGCCTTAAGGAACCGGCCCGGCCCAAGAGGGTTGCCGAGCCTGTTTTCGTCGCTTTCGACGTTTCCCGGCTGGCCAACACGCGGCTCGAGCATAGCGGGATCTCTAGATACGCGCGACGGGTTCTTATCGGGCTTGCTAAGCGCCCTGAGTTTGAGGTTGTACCGGTTTTGTTTAAGCCACATATTTTGTCACGGGGATTGTTCCGGGACGACTTGAACGGCTTCTCCCGCTTCCTCGGTCATGACGTCGTAACTGTACAGGAAGCAAAAGTTCTACTTTCAGGCAAGAATGCTGTCTATTTTTCTCCATATGATGAACTGCAGAACACGCTACCAGGTGTGCCGCGTGTCGTGACCGTACATGACATTCTGCATATCTCCGCCTCCGAATGGTACCTCGATCCCAAGTCGCGAGCACATATCGACAACGTCCTGTCCAAGGTAACAGCAAACGACCATTTGATATCTGATAGCGAATACACGCGTATGGATTTGGTCATGCATAATTTTGCCAAGCCTAAGCAGATCACCACCGTTTACCTTGCAGCGGAAGATACGTTTACGCCGGCGCCAGAAGTCGCGATCAAGCGATTTCGGGAAGAGAACGGCCTAAATCGTCCCTATTTCGTCCTCTTTGGTCAGTTTGAGTTTCGAAAAAATGTTCCAACGACTCTTTCTGCAATTCGTCGTGCAGTCTTGGACAAGGGATCTAAATCCCAATTTCTGATTGTCGGAAGTGGTATCAATGCTGAAGCAATGCAGCGAGAACTCGAGCGGGCAGACTTGCCACTCGAAACCGTTCGCTTCGTTGCATCGCCAGATGATGAAACGCTTGCTTTGGCCTATTCCGGGGCTAGAGGAACTCTTTATGTCTCACTGGGAGAGGGCTTTGGATTGCCGATTGCGGAGAGTCTGGCATGTGGATGCCCATCCATAACCACGGCGGTGACATCGGTGCCTGAGGTCGCCCGTGATGCGGCGCTCTATGTGGACCCTCGATCACCAGATCAGATCGCCGACGCTATTGTTGCTCTGGAGCGCTCGGACAGCCTGTATGCACAGCTTAGTGCGGCAGCTCTGACGTCCGCCGCACGTTTTTCATGGGACCGTACTGTTGATGAACTGTCAGATGTCCTCTGCACATTAGCGCGTCCCATATTAGCTGAGCGTTCGATGAGCGGAGATGAGGGAATAGATGATCCGCGTGATCCTGCTGCGGCAATACTTGCGATGTCGTCGAGGTTACTCCTGAACCCTTCATGCCTCACTAATAGCAAAGCAGATAAGGAAGCTCTCGAGCTTAACGTTAACTACGTTGAGCAACTTGCAGAAGCAGATCCGTTGCGCGTTCATTTCATCAAAGTATTTGATCGCGCCAAGCGTTTACAAACGACGGTGAAACCTTATGTGTAAGCCCAATAGAAGTAGAAGGGACTGTAGCGGCCTATGCGGACGCGGCTATAGTTGCCGGTGACACAAACAGACAATAGAATCAGGAATAGGGCATCATGAAAACTGCATTTATCACCGGTGTCACCGGTCAGGATGGAGCATACCTCGCGCGGCTTCTTATTGATAAAGGCTATCAGGTTCACGGCGGTGTGCGCAGAATTTCACACTCTGAATTCGAGCGGCACGAGATTCTTGGGATCGCGGGTCAGGTCACAACTCACGAGTTCGACCTTTCCGAACCGAACCAGATGCTACGCCTATTCACCAAGCTGAAGATTGACGAGTTCTACAACCTCGCTGCGCAGAGCTTTGTTGGCGCCTCGTGGGAGCTGCCAATCTACACGTCGGAGATTGATGGCCTTGCTGTGGTGCAGATGCTGGACGCCTTGCGGACGGTGTCGCCTGAGACGCGCTATTATCAGGCGTCTACCTCGGAGATGTTCGGACTGGTTCAGGAAGTCCCCCAGCGCGAGACCACCCGTCTCTATCCGCGTTCGCCCTATGGTGTGGCGAAGGTCTTTGCCCATTACATGACGATCAACTACCGCGAGAGCTTCGGGACGCACGCCTCTAGCGGGATCCTGTTCAACCACGAGAGTCCGCTGCGCGGGAAGGAATTTGTCACACGCAAGATCACCCTGGCGCTGTCCAGGTTGGCCCGCGGCGGGGATGAGATACTCGAACTCGGCAACATGGATGCGCGCCGCGATTGGGGCTTTGCCGGCGACTACGTCGAGGGCATGTGGCGCATGTTGCAGCAGGACGCGGCCGACGATTACGTGCTAGCCACCGGCGTCACCACACCAATCCGCGATTTCGTCGACATGGCGGCTACAGCGCTTGGCTTCGACATCGCCTGGGAAGGAGAGGGCGAGAGCGAATTCGGCGTCGATCGCAAGTCGGGCAAGCGCATCGTTCAGGTCAACCCGAAGTTCTTCCGCCCCGCCGAGGTCGATCTGCTGATTGGCGATCCGGCCAAGGCCGAGGAAAAGCTGGGCTGGAAGGCCACCACCACGGTGCAGCAGCTGGCCGAGATGATGGCGAAGTTCGACTACGACGCCCTTGCTTAATGACTGCGGGCGGCGGCCGGGGCAGAATAGCGGCATCCCACACGATTACTTGTCCACTGCTGCCATCCTTCGCCACTGTCCACAGCCCGGTCGCCAACAGCAAAGGAGCAAGCCCATGAACGCAGGCCAGACACGCACGCGACTCTACCTTGCCGGCGACCGGGGCATGGTGGGCTCGGCGATCCTGCGCCGGTTGCGCGCCGCCGAGGCGGCCGGGCAGCCGGTCGAGGTGATCACCCGGCCGCATGCCGAGCTCGACCTGCGTGACCAGGCGGCAGTGCGGCGCTTCTTCGCCGAGGAGAAGCCCGACCAGGTCATTCTGGCTGCCGGCCGGGTCGGCGGCATCTATGCCAACATGACGCTGCCTGCCGATTTCATCTATGACAATCTGATGATCGCGGCCAATGTCATTAACGAGAGCCATGCCGCCGGGGTGCAGCGTTTGCTCAACCTGGGCTCATCGTGCATCTACCCGCGCGAGGTGGCGCAGCCGATGGCGGAAAGCGCCCTGCTGACCGGTCCGCTGGAGCCGACGAACGAGCCCTACGCCATTGCCAAGATCGCCGCCATCAAGCTGTGCGAAAGCTACAACCGGCAGCATGGCACCGACTACCGCTCGGTCATGCCGACCAACCTTTACGGCCCCGGCGACAACTTCCACCCGCAGAACAGCCATGTCCTGCCGGCGATGATCCGCCGCTTCCACGAGGCGGTGCGCGACGGGGCGGAAGTCGTGACGATCTGGGGCTCGGGCAAGCCGCGGCGCGAATTCCTGCATGTCGATGACATGGCCGAGGCGGCGCTCTTCGTCATGACACTCGACCGAAGGATCTACGAGGCCAACACCCAGCCGATGCTGCGGCATATCAACGTCGGGTCGGGAACGGATGTGACGATCCTGGATCTGGCGCGGATTGTCGCCGAGGTGACGGGCTTCACCGGCCGGATCGAGACCGACCCCTCCAAGCCCGACGGCATGATGCGCAAGCTGATGGACGTAGGGCGGCTGGCCGCGATGGGCTGGCAGGCGCGGATCTGTCTTCGCGAGGGGATCACGGAAACCTACCGGTGGTTTCTGGAACAGAGCCGGAATGTCATAAGGGAAGCCTAGGTGTTGATTGCCACATTCCCGACGGCGGTTCTATGAACTCCATGCATCTGGGGACAGCCAAGTCGCGACGACCACGGTTGAGCGGATGGCCGAGCTATGGAAGCTCGAGGCAGAGGTGCGGGGGCAAAGCCCCGAAGCGCGCGTTGCCGCACGACAGGCGGTCTCGACCCCGATCGTTGCAGAACTGTTCACCCTTTGGGAGCACACCCTGCCGCGCATCTCGGGCAAATCGAAACTGGCCGAGGCGCTGCGCTATGCCATGACGCGCCGGGACATCTTCGGGCGCTTCCTGATCGACGGTCGCATTGAGCTCGACTGACCTGCCGCTGAACTTTCATCCAGATGCGACCGGAGCCCGGTTTGTATTTACGCCGGTTGGCGCAGGTTGAGCAATCGCCCGACGCGCGGAGCTTTCATCTCGCGCAGCGGGGCGGGCGATTGCGGTGGTCAGGGTCCGCGCGTAGTCGGCAGGGGTCTGATAATCCAAGGCCGAATGGGGGCGCGCGGTGTTGTAGTCTGTGGCCCAGGCTGCGATCACGACCCGCGCGTGCGCCAGGTTGCGGAACATGGTCTCGTTGAGCAGCTCGTCGCGCATGCGCCCGTTGAAACTCTCCACGAAGCCGTTTTGCATGGGTTTTCCCGGTGCGATGTAGTGCCATTCGATCCGGTGCTCGGAACACCACCGCAGGATTGCGTTGCTGGTCAGCTCCGTGCCGTTGTCGCTGACAATCATGCCGGGCTTACCGCGCCGCTCGATCAGGGCCGTAAGCTCGCGTGCCACACGCCGCCCCGAGATCGAAGTATCCGGGATCGCAGCCAGGCATTCGCGGGTGACATCGTCGACCACGTTGAGCACCCGGAAGCGCTGGCCGCCCGCGAACTGGTCGTGGACGAAATCCAGTGACCAGCGTGCATTGGGCCGTGCCTCGACCAAGATTGGCGCCCGGGTCCCGACAGCCTTGCGTCGGGCCTTTCGCTTGCGCACCGTCAGCCCTTCCTCGCGGTAGAGCCGATAGATCCGGTTGATCCCCGAGGGCTCACCCTCGCGGCGCAGCAGGGCAAACAGGCGCCGGTAACCGAACCGTCGGCGCTCGTTGGCCAGATCCCGCAACCGACCGCGCAGAACCGTGTCCGGGGCACGCTGAGAGCGATAGCGGATCATCGTTCGATCCGCGCCGATGATATGGCAGGCCCGCCGTTCCGACAGGCCATGCTCGGCCCGAAGATACGCAACGGCTTCACGCTTCACGGCGGGCCCTACCACTTTTTTGCAACCAGATCCTTCATCGCCGCCAGATCCAGCATCTGCTCGGCCAGAAGCTTCTTCAGCTTGGCGTTCTCATCCTCGAGCGCCTTCAGCCGCTTGGCCTCAGACACCGTCATGCCGCCAAACTTGGCCTTCCAGTTGTAGAAGGTGCCTTCCGACATGCCGTGCTTGCGGCACAGATCTGCGCACTTCGCGCCAGCCTCATGCTCGCTCAGGATGCCGATGATCTGCTCGTCCGTGAATCTCGTTCGCTTCATTGTCCGTCCTCAGGTTGGGCCGGACTCTAATCAACGGTGGAGGAAAAATCCCGTGGCAGGTCAGAACTCGTCCGCTGGATGAACTGCCTCCGAGATTATTTGTGTGCGCAGGCGGGAGGGTCGTAACCGCCTCATGGATACCGCGGCTTACGAGGCTTGACTGTGCGTCACGGATACCAGTGGCACCCAGTTCCAAGGGAGCAATTCGTCCAGCCTGTTGATCTTGTGATCGGTAACCGCGCCATTTGCACCGCCTGCCTGACGTTCGGACAATGATTTAAGGTAGGTGTTTAACGACATCTCTTATGTGGGGTCTGCGATACGGGGCGAAATTGTGGGGATTATCCCCTAGCAAGTGTTTGTAACAAATCTCGCGCTAGCCGCTATCCGCCGTTTTACGTTTTGTTCGAGGCCATCATCCTTCGTTGATTTGACAATCTCGGACAGAACAGGCGTTGCTCAGGCAAAGGCATCAATGCAGTTTTTCTCGGACAATTTGATCGATCCCTACTCTACCCAGCGTTGCAAGGATGTGATGTAAGCATCTGAAATAGTTAATAAGGTTTCGTTTGCTCGATTTTGTTTCATCCTGTTATCATTCTTTTGAATTTAAATTTTCTAGGTTCGGATCGCAAAAGACATTGATGATTGGTCCATGTTGATAATCACGTTTTAGAATATGGGGGTATTCTATGTTGATTAACATTAGCTCGGCATCGGTCGAGGAACGGGTAGCCTTTGGGAGTGGAGTTCTCGAATTCATCGTAACGCTGGATGCGCCTTCGGCAGGCACAGTGACAGTTGATTACCGCACGCGTCAAGGGACGGCTTCCGAGTTTCTGGATTTTACGGGGGAGAGCGGAACTCTTGTCTTCGCCGCTGGCGAAACCGTAAAAACGATCACCATTCAAACCACAAGCGACAGCCTTGACGAGGTGGATGAGTTTCTCGAGGTTGAACTGTTCGATCCGACTGGTGGTGGCACCTTCGCAAATGACGTGGATGTCGTGCGCGCTATTGGCTGGATCGAGGACAACGATGGCACGCTTGATGATCGCGCGCTAGCCGTTTCAGATCCCGTAATCGAAGAAGGTGACAATGGCACCACCACAGCGCGCTTCACCCTATCAGTCTCGGAAGAGTTCGGCGTGTCGACGAATATGGGCTGGGCTACTGTCAGCGGGACGGCTACAGCCGGGTCGGACTTCACCGCTGCGTCGGGCATAGCGACTTTTCTGCCCGGCCAGACAAGCACCATCGTGAATGTGGATGTAACTGGCGATAACGCCGTAGAGCTGGCGGAGACTTTCGGTGTAAGCGTAACGCCATCTGCGAGTGTCTTTTCCGGCTCGAGTGGCGCAGTCGGGTCGGCGACGATCCTTGACGACGATGCAGGTTTGCGCACGATCTCGATTGCGGATGCTGCGATTGAGGAGCGAACGTTCTTCGGCAGTGGGGTCTTGCGATTTGCCGTGACCCTTTCGCAGCCCTCGACCGGGACCGTGACCGTAGACTATCGAACGGTGCAGGGTACGGCGTCAGAGTTTTTGGATTTCACTGGCGCAACCGGCACACTGACTTTTGCAGCGGGCGAAACGACAAAGTGGATCAACATCAGCACCGCAAGCGACGATATTGATGAAGTAGACGAGTTCCTCGAAGTCGAGCTCTTCGACGCCACTGGCGCTGTGTTGGCAGGCGGTGTGGATCAGGTGCGGGCCACCGGCTGGATCCTCGACGACGACGGCACGGCGGATGATCGTGCGATGCAGATTTCCGATCCGATTGTGACTGAAGGGCAGGAGGCACAATTCATCGCCCGTCTGTCGCGTCCGGCCGATGACGAGGTAACGGTGGCCTATGCGACGTCGGGGGGCACCGCTCAATCGGGGGAGGATTTTACTGCGGCCAATGGCAATTTCACCTTTGCGCCGGGGCAGACGCTTACCGCGACGACGGTGGCGACGACAGCTGATGCCGTTGCTGAACCGGCCGAGACCTTCGATTTAATCGCTGTTGCGCCATCTGCGAGTGTCTTTTCCGGCTCGAGTGGCGCAGTCGGCTCGGCGACGATCCTTGACGACGATGCAGGTCCGCGCACGATCTCGATTGCGGATGCTGCGATTGAGGAGCGAACGTTCTTCGGCAGCGGGGTCTTGCGATTTGCCGTGACCCTTTCGCAGCCCTCGACCGGGACCGTGACCGTAGACTATCGAACGGTGCAGGGTACGGCGTCAGAGTTTTTGGATTTCACTGGCGCAACCGGCACACTGACTTTTGCAGCGGGCGAAACGACAAAGTGGATCAACATCAGCACCGCAAGCGACGATATTGATGAAGTAGACGAGTTCCTCGAAGTCGAGCTCTTCGACGCCACTGGCGCTGTGTTGGCAGGCGGTGTGGATCAGGTGCGGGCCACCGGCTGGATCCTCGACGACGACGGCACGGCGGATGATCGTGCGATGCAGATTTCCGATCCGATTGTGACTGAAGGGCAGGAGGCACAATTCATCGCCCGTCTGTCGCGTCCGGCCGATGACGAGGTAACGGTGGCCTATGCGACGTCGGGGGGCACCGCTCAATCGGGGGAGGATTTTACTGCGGCCAATGGCAATTTCACCTTTGCGCCGGGGCAGACGCTTACCGCGACGACGGTGGCGACGACAGCTGATGCCGTTGCTGAACCGGCCGAGACCTTCGATTTAATCGCTGTTGCGCCATCTGCGAGTGTCTTTTCCGGCTCGAGTGGCGCAGTCGGGTCGGCGACGATCCTTGACGACGATGCAGGCCCGCGCACGATCTCGATTGCGGATGCTGCGATTGAGGAGCGAACGTTCTTTGGTAGCGGGGTCTTGCGATTTGCCGTGACCCTTTCGCAGCCCTCGACCGGGACCGTGACCGTAGACTATCGAACGGTGCAGGGCACGGCGTCTACATCCACGGATTTTACCGGTGTCGCTGGAACACTGACCTTTGCAGCAGGCGAAACGACAAAGTGGATCAACGTAAACACGACTGGCGATACTCTCGACGAGATCGATGAAGCCCTTGAGTTGATCTTGTCAGATCCATCGGGTGCGGTGCTTGCGGGGGGAGTTTCGGAACTGGCTGCTGTGGGCTGGATACTTGACGATGATGGAGCACCAGAGGATCGGGCGCTCTATGTGCCTGATACGAGGGTAATCGAAGGAGATTCAGGGACAGCCCAAGCGGTGTTTCAACCGAGGCTATCGCGTTCTTCTGACAGTGCCATTGAAGTAGATTACACCACGATCAGCCAAAGCGCTGCCGCAGGTTCGGATTTCGCGTCGAGGACTGGGATACTCACCTTTGCAGCGGGTCAGACAACTGGTGCGGTGTTCGTGCCTATCTTCGGAGACCTCGTTCAAGAAGACGCTGTTGAAGAGTTCCAGATGAATTTTGCCCCGGCCACAAACCAAGTGTTCAGCGGGCCAGGCTTCAACGCGACAGGCACAATCCTGGATAACGATTTTTCAAATTCTTTACCAACCGGGGCAGTTACATTGAGCGGCTCTGCGGTTGAGGGTAGCACGCTTACGGCTGACACATCGGCGGTTGCGGACGCGGATGGCTTAGGGGCCTTTAGCTATCAGTGGTTTCGCAACGGCCTTGCCATCGCTGCGGCGAACGATATCACTTACACGCTTTTACTGCCCGACATAGGTTCAGAGATCACTGTCCGAGTCAACTATTCAGATGGCAATGGGGCAAACGAAACACTCTTGTCCCAAGGGTCATTGGTTGCCCCAAGACCGGGAACAAGCGCTGGCGAGTTGATCGTCGGAGGACCGTTGGGTAGCCTTTTGGAGGGATTGGGCGGAAACGATACGCTTATTGGTGGCGAAGGAAACGACACGATCGCTGGGGGCGATGGTGATGACAGCATCGAGGCAGGCGGCGGTAATGACAATGTCTCGGCTTCAGAAGGCAACGATTTCGTGGATGCGGGCGCTGGCGATGACAGTGTTGGCGGTGGCGTTGACAATGACACGCTGATTGGCGGTGTTGGAAATGACGTCATGGGCGGTGGTTTTGGCGATGATTTCATGTCCGGCGGCGCTGGTAACGATGTAGTTGCTGGCGGCGCTGGCGATGACACGCTCGAAGGCGGCGAAGGCAACGACAGCATGTCGGGCAGCTTTGGCAACGATCTGATCTTTGGCAATGGCGGCGCGGATGATATCGGCGGCGGCACCGGGCGCGATACGATTGATGCCGGTGCAGGCAATGATAGCGTTGGCGGCGGTGAAGGCGACGACAGCATCTCGGGCGGTGACGGCAACGACTTCCTCGCTGGTGGCGGCCGAAACGATATAATCGACGGCGGCGCAGGCAATGACACGATCAATGCGGGCGCTGGAAATGACACGATCACCGGCGGAACCGGGGCCGATCAATTCGTCTTTTCGTCCTTCTTCGACGGCGAGGCGGATATCATCACCGATTTCGAGGACGGTTTGGACAGTTTCTTCATCCGCCGCGTGGACCCGGATACCGGCGAGACCAATATCACCAATGGCGGCAATGGTCTGGCGGGGTTCGTCGCGGCGATGAACATCGTCGATGTCGAGGGCGGGGCGCAAATGACGGTGAATGGCAACACAATTTTGGTTGAAGGCATCACGGCGGCGCAACTTGCCGTAGAAGATTTCCAGTTCCTTTGAAGAGTTCTGTCGCAAACTTACCGGTTCCATGACGATGGTTGATCTGTCAGCGTTGTCAGATGGTTGGAAGGGAGCTTGTGGCCTGATCGATTCCTAGGCGTACATTATCCTAAGTCGGCGATCTTGCATGCGGTGTTTTTCTATGTCCGCTACGCCGTGTCCTACCGAGACCTCGAGGAGATCCTGGCGGAGCGCGGCGTTACGGTTGACCACGCCACGCTAAACCGCTGGGTGGTGAAGTTCGCGCCGCTCATTGCCGATCGGGCCCAGGCGAGGAAGGGGACAGCGGCCAGGTCCCGGCGGATGGGCGAGACCGACATCAAGATGAAGGGCCGCTTGGGGAGTGGGCAAAACTTGGGGGTCATGCGGTTGCTCTTTGGTAGGCTCCGGTTAGCTGACCGTCGAGAACGGCGGCGCGTACAACAGCTACACGGTGGGCTCCCTTGGGTGACCATCTCATGCGGCGTCGCTTTCCCACGCGGGTGTTGCCGATGTCGTCCACGCAGCCCTCAGCCCCGGGACGAAGAAATCGGAAGACCCGTGCGGTACCGCCGACCATAGTCAGTCAGGTTATCCATGTTGTTCGCAAGGTAGGAATAGAGGTCTCGGCACCGAGCTTGCACTCGCCGAGCCGCTTCAGTCTCCACGCGGTCATCTGTAACCAGCCGCGCGCAATCGACCATCAACCATTGCAGACTGGTCGTGGCCGTAAGAACTTTTCCATGCCAAAGGTACCATCGCAGCGTTTCGGCCGGACGTTTGAACAGCACTGGAATGCCGGAGAAACTCCTGCTCTGCAGCAGGCCCTTTACGGCGTTCTCGACATGCTGAATACGCATCAAGATATGCCACCAGTCGAGGATGTGGTAGACCTTCCCACCGACGGCACTGCGGACGAGGTTTGGCAGGGCTTGTTCCCCGTCCGAAATTACCGTGACGGCTTGTTCGTGATCCCACCCGAGAGCCCTCAAGTCCTGGCGAAGCTGACTAGAAGGTGAAAGGACCGCCTGTTGCACCAAGCCGAAGCGACGGCACCTATCGTGGTTTTCAATCTTGCCGACCACAACATCGAGGAGTCGCTTCTGGTATTCCGGCCTGCATCGGATATGCGCACCGTCCAGGAAAACCGTCAGCGCAGGCGCCTCTTCGGCGGCTTAAGGAACCAGCGGCTCAGTTTGCTCGCTGTCGCAGATCTCCCGGGCAACTTTACCCAGTCGATTGCGCACCGATGTGTGCACCTGCTTCGCGCAAGGCAGAAAGGTATCCAGGATACGCGCCGCTTCCCGGAAGGAATGACGCGCCGCAAATTCGGCTTGAAGGCGTCGCAGTTCCGAGGTCGATCGATCCGGAAAAAAGTGCACCAGAGGCGAAAGCGGTCCGCCCAACGCAACATCGGATTTTGCATTGCAGGCACAGCGGCGAATGCGCGGCACCTTGACCTCGAACCTGGTGAAGAGCGTGTCGAGCACCCGAGACCGATAATAATGCATGGCCCGGACCCCGTCGCAGTCGGGACAGATCCTGCTTGCTTGAGAAATCTCCTCGACCTCCTCGATTTGGTCGAGCAGGATCGCTTTCTTCTGCAATTGCCCGAGGATTTTCTTTGCATCTTCGAGCAACAACCCGAACCCCTCAGGCTGCGTGCGTCGAAACGGGCCGAACAAACGGCCGAGATGATGCCTCTTTGTTGTTCCGTTCTCAAGGGTCGTCTCGACTATTCTACGCACTTCCATGGCAGTTCCCTTCTCAATGAACCACCAACATACACAGACACCCCCAAGTTTTGCCCACTCCCGGATCAGCCGCAGCACACTCCAGCGGCGATTGCGCGAGGAAGGTACGTCGTATCAGGCGGTCCTCGACGTCATGCGGCGCGATATGGCGATCCGGTATCTGACCAAGACTACCCTGCGAGCCGACGAGATCGCAAGCGTGCTCGCCTACCGCGATGCCAACAGCTTTTCGAGAAGCTTCCGCAGATGGACGGGCCTTTCGCCGTTGGCGTTCCGGCAGGTGGACAACCGTCCATCCGCATCGGGCGAGAGTGAATGAATAGCCTTCGCGGAGCTTTCTATGGAAATGCCGTCGACCGCCAGCGTGGCCCCAAAGCGCGAAAGCGGGTGATCGCGCATCATTCCCAGACCTTGAATTCCGTGATGACCTCGCGGCTGAACAGCAGCCCGAGCGCTACGATCTGCGCGAACATGAACAGGCCAATCCCAACATAGACCGTTGCGGCCGAGGCCATTTCGACCGGCATGGGGCTGATTATTTGCGTTATCAGGCCTTGCGAATAGTCGAACGCCCCAACGGCGTTGTAGGCGACGAGTGCGCCCCAGACCGCCATGCCGCGCCGGGTCCAGAACAGGTAGAGCATCATTGGCACGGCAAAGCCGATGATCGTGTCGCTGAGCCAGGGGCCGAACCAGCCGTCGGGCGCGGGGCCGCCGAACATCTGCACCTGCGGCAGGAACAGGATGGTTTGCGCGCGAAAGATCGTAATGCCCATCAGTGTGGCGATGGCCCATCGGGTAGCTGGTTTCATGAGGAACCCCCTGCTATCGGCTTTGGCTTACTGAACCGGCGTGAAATCTGCAGGCTCGTCGAAGACGACGAAGACTTGGCAGATTTCCGGCCCCAGACAATCCTCGGCATGAGGCACGCCGCCGGGCTGGAACCAGTAGGAGCCGGGCAAGAGGTCCGGCCCACGGTCCGGCTCGGACAATTCCCAGTGCTGCATCCGCCCCTTCACGACCATAGCCCAGTATCCATGTTCGTGGGTATGCGGCAGCACTTCGTAAGTTTCGGGATCAAGCAGCGATGTCATGGCCGTGGGCTGCCCTGTCCCGACCCCACCATAGAGCGCGACGCTCTGAACGCCGGGGGCGGGAAACGGGGCGAAGGCGACCTGATCGGCGGGAACGCGGATGCTTGCTTCTGGCACTTGCGGGTCCTGCGCGTGCGCTGCGGTGGCGAGCGTCAGGGCAAGCGCAGCGCGAGTCATAAGATTGCGGATCGTTGGGGTGTTGTTCATGGAGTTTCGTTCCTTGTTGTAGGGGGGTAGGCCTAAGCTGATCGCGCGCCCATCGCGCGCAGCACATAGACGGGAGTTGCAAGGGTGATCAGGACGCGGGGGATGTGACCAAGCAGCCAAGTGGCGCGGATTGTGCCCGCGTTCTCCTCTGTCACGTTACCGACAAGGGCGATGCTCTTGTAGAAATCCAGCGCGTCCCCCACAGGCGACCCGATCGCCGCCGCAAGTCGCACGTTGAGCGGCATGTGGAAGAAAATCGTGATCAGCGATACGGCCAGGTAAAACCACAGCGCGATCACCCAGTTCCGCCGTGCCAGGGCGCTATCCCAATCGAGCCGGGCCGACAGGATCAGGCCCACCGGCATCAGCAGGAACAGTGGCATGATCGTGTAGAGGAAATTGCTGAACTGGGGAAAGAATTGCGCGACAAAATCAGCAGGCGAGAGACTGAGCCAGTAGACCCCCATCGACAGCCCGATAAAGAGATTGGCGCCGAAGAAGGCGGCCGAGGTGATGACCGCCAGCGCGTTGACGCGGGCGCGGTAGGTATCAGATGGCATTAGGGTCGCCCTGTCTTTGGAGGTCAATGAAACTCGGTCTTTGCGAACTGGCGGAACAGGAAGGCGGGAGCGA
This sequence comes from Roseovarius sp. MS2, assembly GCF_051447875.1. Classification (NCBI taxonomy): domain Bacteria; kingdom Pseudomonadati; phylum Pseudomonadota; class Alphaproteobacteria; order Rhodobacterales; family Roseobacteraceae; genus Roseovarius; species Roseovarius sp. MS2. Next base: position 3,797,862 of record NZ_JBKHVF010000001.1, on the reverse strand, counting down.
TCCGGCTCATCCACTTGATCTGGCGCGATTGGCCCAGCAGCATCTCGGTCTGGCTGCGGCGCATGCCGTCGAGGATCTCGCGCACTAGGTCCTCGGGCTTCATCAGCTTGAAATTGCTGGACTTCAGAACCTTGGCCATGTCGGTGTCGACGACGGGGGGCATGGCCTCGAACACCGTGATCCCGTGAGGTTGCAACTGGTGGCGCAGGGTCTGCGCGCAGTGGTGGATCAGCGCCTTGGTCCCGGAATAAACCGGCGTTCCGGGCGAGGCGACAAAGGCGATGCCCGAACCGATGAACAGCACCCCGGGCTGCGCGCTCTGCTCCAGCAGCGGCAAGGCGCGCCGCGTCAGGGTCAGCGGTGCCGTCGCGTTGATCGCGATCTCGCGCTCGATTTTTTGCAGCGTGTCTGGATCGATTTTGAAGTCGTAGGCCAGGAAGATGCCGGCATTGTTGATCAGCAGATCGAGGCGGCTATGCTGCGCCTTGATTTCCGACAGGATCCGCTCCTGATCCTCCGCAACCGTCACATCCCCCGGGATCGCCTGCGCCCCGGTCAGGCGCGCGGCCTCGGCAAGCTTGCCCGCTTCGCGACCGCAGATGATGACCGTGTTGCCGAGCGCTACAAGCTGCCGGGTCAGTTCAAGGCCGATACCCGAACCGCCGCCGGTGACGAGTACGATCTTCGATGTCAGGTCCAAGCCGGTCTCTCCAAGCGATAGTGTCACGGCAAAGCTAGGCTTTGAGGACGGTCGTCTACCACCGTTTGGGACTTGCAGATCGTATCAATAACTTGCAGATTGGCTCATGGCTCATGGCTCATGGCTCATGGCTCATGGCTCATGGCTCATGGCTCATGGCTCATGGCTCATGGCTCATGGCTCATGGCTCATGGCTCATGGCTCATGGCTCATGGCTCATGGCTGTTGCGCGGGACGGGACGAGCGGTTCTAGTGGAATGAGCGGCATTCCCGCGCGAAAGGCCTCCCGAATGCAGTCGCAAGAGCGATCCCCGATCTACACATCCGCCGTCCTGTCGGGCCCGATCTGCGGGATGCTTTGCGTCGGCTGGGACGCGGTTCTGACCCGTGCAGGCATCGAGGCGACCGCGCGCAAGGACCGGGCCTTTCTGGCGACCGCAGACGAATACCTGCGCCTCTGGAATGCTATGATGGATCTCTCGGGGCAGCAGGACGTCTCAAAGCTTCTCGGATTGCGGATGGCGGGCGGCCCGGCGATCCCGATTCTTTTCGCGCTGTCCACCGCTCCGGATTTCGAGACCGGCATCACGCGCATGGCCCAATTCAAGAGCCTGTTCGGACCGATGCAATTCGTCGTGTCGCGCAGCCCGTCCGAGTTCACCGTGCGTGTCATCTCGGACGTGGCCACCGCCCCTTTGCCCGGATCGTTCAGCAGTCCCCAGATCATCTATCTTCATGCTCAGGCCAATGCGCTGACGCGTCATTCGATCCGCCCGCTTCGGGTGTGCCTGCCGCTGCCGCAGGACGAGCGCGAGCGTCTGGCCGAGACCTTCGGCCAAGTCCCAGAGCATGGCGGCGCAACGCTGACTTATGCCCGCGCCGATGCGCGCATGCCGTTCATCTCCGACAATCCCGAGCTTTGGGAGGCCACAGAGGCGGATCTGAAAAGCCAGGCCATGATCCAGTCTAGGGGCCTGCCGCTGTCGGAACGGGTTCGCGCAACGATGATGGAGGCGTTCTCGGTCACCGAACCCACGATCGCCCATGTTTGCGGGCGCTTAAAACTCAGCCGAAGCACACTTCTCCGGCGTCTTGGCGACGAGAGAGTCACATTCCAGTCATTGCTGGACGCAACGCGAAAGGAACTGGCGATCCGCTATCTGGTCAAGAGCGACCTAAACAACCAGCAGATCGCACACTTAGTAGGTTATCGCGACCCAAACGCTTTCCAGCGCGCCTTCAGAAAGTGGACCGGGTTTACGCCTCGGGAATGGAAAAAACATGGGGATCCTCGTAGTTGATTGCGGCCGTGGCTGGATTATGCACGTCATCTGGCGCTCAGAACTTCATTTTAGCAGGATAGATCTATCCCCGATCTTCGTTACGGGTATTGCCAACTTATTTTCACCTGTCCGAACGCGGCCTGATCCGAGAACGTCAGGCGGTCGTCTCGAGAGCTTAGTCGTTCCAAAGGTCGAAGGCATCGGCTCTGGTGTGGCGGTACGAAGTGGCAGTGAGACGGTAGCGGTGGGGGCGGAAGATGGTGTTGATCTGGTCATTGGCGGCCAAAAATCTCTGCGCCTGTCCGGGTGAATTGAACCGCCCCATGAGATTCTCTCGCTTTCGGGTCGGCCGATGAGATCCTTCGATCCGACCGTTGAGGCCCTTGTGCGCCCTATGATTAGCGTGCGGGCCAAGATTGCAGATCGGCCGGATGTAGCTCGGCAGCTTGTCGGTGATTACGACCCACGACGCGCCAAACCGGTCGATCAGCCTTTTCAGGAACCGTCTCACGGCCTTCGCATTACGTTGCTTTTGCACACGCATGTCGAGCACATTCCCGTTCGCGTCGACTACCCGCTAGGGCCAGAACTTCACGCCATTAGTCGGAACGACGACTTCATCCAGGTGCCATTTGTTATTGGTGCCCGGCCTGTCTCGCTTGATGCACTCGGAGAAATGGCGGCCAAACCGGTTCACTCAGTTCCAGACGGCTTCCCGGCTGACCATCACGCCGCGTTCGACCAACAGATCCTCAACATCCGCCACGCTGAGCGCAAAGCGATGATACGCCCAGACCGAATAAGCGACGACTTCGCGAAAAAAACGGTAGCCTTTCGGGTCAGCCATCGTGCAGGGTATCATCATCCCGGTTGCCTATGCAAAAGCCGGCGGGCAAACAAATTGGCAATCCCGGCTGTAGAAGCCAGGATGTGGGTTCTGCCCCACATCCTTGTTTCTCAGTTTCGGTGGTTTGATAAGTTTAGTGGCTCACTCACACAAACTAGGTGCCTCAATACTTTCATTTGGTCCAAAGAGTATTAAGAATAAATAAATTATATCAATAATTTGCACTCTTAAACCACTTTCATGTGTGGCTTTTGGACTTAGTAGCGCAATCAGACCGAGAGCCGCGCAGCCTGGGGGCACATGAAGATTAAAATCCTAAATATTTCCTTTGTAAACATTAAGATAAGATAAATCCTGTTTTGGCAGTCTCTATCTCGGGTGAGAGATGAGTAACCGAAGGGCTGAGGCATCAGCACTTCGGGTCGTCGACTGCAAAAATTGAGAATGACCGAGATTTCAGGGACGCCTGAAGGACCAAAGCGGTCATCTCAAGGACCTGCTCCTCTCTCTGAGTTGCCCGATGGGCATTTGTGAGCTGTGGGAGCGTTTCATGAGAAATAACCTGTCTATCGCGCTTGGTTCGGAAAACTTCGCAAATGAAGGACGGCAGATTTCCTCTTCAGCGCTTGGTGCAGAATTTCTGGGCTGGGAGTTCTTTTCCGGGTTCGAGAACAGACAGCAGCAAGTGGGATTTGATCATGTACGTTGGGCTGGTGGGCTGCCCGTCGAAGAGGGGATCAATACAGACGAAAGCCCGGATGGATCCCGCGAAGTCGTATTTGACCTGACCTTCGAAAACATTGTCGACTGGGACCGCAATGTCTCAAATGGCTATTCTGATGATCCGGTTCCGCGCGAAGGCATTCGGGAGATGATGCAATTCGCGGTCGAGCATAATGCCAGTTTCGCAATGATCGCGCCCACGGTGCGTTACATCGATGTGGCCTTCGACGACCCGGTATCGGCCTTGGAGCAGGCGCGCAACGACATTCGCGTCTTTGCAACCCGCCTCTTGAACGGTGAGTTTGGTGATTTGCCCAAGGAGTTCATCCTTGAGGTTGGAACTGAATACTATTCCGTGGCTAACCTTTGGCGCGAACACTTCTCAAGACCCGGCATCGATATTGCGAGAACGGCGGGCGAGGTCTTTGCCGCCATGGTGGATGAGCTTGACAAAGTGCTGCGCGATCCGACCCTGAACCCGACGGGCTATGACATCAATATTGCTGTGCAACTCGGGCGTTCCTTTTCCAGAGATGACGATCCCAGCCGGGGGTTCGATGCCAACGGCGACATCAACGGCGGCTGGGGCGAACACGCGGACAATCAGGACTTCATCACGGCTTTGCAGGACATCGGCGCGCTGGATGCGGTGGATTCGGTCATCTTCCACCGCTATGTGCCAAACTTCTGGGGAATCGAACGCGGCCTCTGGACACCTGTGGGCGGGGTCACGCTTGAGACGGTGATCGATCAATGGGAAAGTGCTGCAGGCCGTGACCTTGGGCTGGTCGGGGGACATCTTGCGCCTGCAGCACAGGGTGACGACGATATTGAATTCCATGCCCCCAGCCTCACCAGCATTCTCCAGCTCACGACCGCCTTACTTGCCAATGGCATGGATCATGGCACCATCTTCGGTCTGGGCTTTGGCACGGATGGATCATTGGGATTTCGGAGCGAGGTTTTTCTAGGCGGGCAACTCTACGGGATGATGGTGGAGAGCCTACCGGGACTGGCTGTCCATGATGGGTTTCAAAACAATACCTCGCCGGTCGACTCTGTCTGGCAAGATGGGCGGATCGTGGACGAGTTTCTGCGCGTCGATGATAGCGTCAATTCCTATGTGTTCGAGAACGAAGATCTGGTTGTCATCTTTTTGGTCGCGAAGGATTTCGCGGCCGAGACGCTTGAGTATTCCCTCCAATTTGATGAGGCCTTCGAGACTGTCAGTATCTCAAGGCTTTGGGACGATGATAATCAATTCTTACATCCCCGCACTGACGAACGGATCGGTCATATTGGGCAAATGGCCCATGAGGCAGATGTCCCTTTGAGCGTGACCGGAAGCGGGTCCCGCCTGGACCTCTCCTTCCACCATGATTTCGAGGTTATCCGTGTCACGCTGGACCGGAGCGTTGTTGACGCATTCCAGGGTACGGATGGTGATGATCTCTTCCGCATAAATCATCGTGAGGATCAAGTGTTTGACGCCGGCTTGGGAAATGACACTGTACAAAGTTCCGTTGACTTTGTGCTCCGCCATGCTTCGGCTGGACGGGACATCGAGAACCTGCACTTTGTCGGCTCTGATGATCTCACCGGAATCGGCAATGCGGCGGATAATACTCTTCTAGGCAACTCCGGAAACAATCATCTCAGTGGTGTCTGGGGTGACGATACCGTGAGCGGGGAGGACGGCAATGATACGCTGGTCGGGGAGGTGGGCGATGATCTCTTGATTGGGGGGCGCGGGTTCGATCACCTTTTTGGTGGGGATGGGCATGACACTCTGCGCGGTGGCGACCAGGCAGATTACCTGTCCGGAGGGAGCGCCGATGATGTGCTGCACGGTGGTGAGGGGGCCGACACGCTTATTGGGGGTGACGGCGCAGATATCTTCGTAATCGACCCCGCATCGATGAGCAGTGATATCATCGCGGATTTCACCATTGGTGTAGATAGGATCGATCTGTCGCGCTGGCAGTTAGAAGCCTTCTCAGAAATCATCATTTCCTGGATTGATGGTCAGACCTTTGTTCAGGACGCCGTCGGCAGTTTCTTCTTCATTGACAACTTGAGCCGGGGCGAAGGAGAGTCACTTTCCGTCGACAACTTCATTCTTAATGCCGATGACGAGCACATTGGTTCTGTTGAAAACAACACCCTTGCGCCTTCTGTTTCGCCGCCTGCAGCATCACTCCATCCGCCGACACCCATTATGCCTGGGGCCGCATCGGTTTTGCAGGTGGGCGGCACAGAAGATGACCTGCTTGAGGGTGGAACCGGAGCAGACGCGCTTGCGGGCAACACTGGTGCTGACACGCTACTCGGCCACTCGGGCAACGACCGTCTGGCCGGGGGAGATGGAGATGATCTGATCGAGGGGGGGGAGGGGGATGATAATCTTGGTGGCGGGTTAGGGGCTGATCATCTTGAGGGGCAGGCCGGGAATGATACAATTGGCGGCGGCGGCGGCAATGACATCCTTTTTGGCGGTAACGGTGCGGATGTGTTGAGTGGTGGGGAAGGCAACGACCTGCTCGCAGGAGGCGAGGGCAATGACCGGCTTGCAGGCAGCTTCGGCCATGACACGTTGCGTGGCGGAAACGGCAATGACCGCATCGGAGGCGGGCCGGGGCGTGATATTCTTGAAGGAGGAGAGGGCAATGATGAACTTGGTGGAGGAGAGGGCGACGATATCGTTACAGGCGGTGCCGGGGATGATTTTCTGGCCGGCGGCGGGCGCGAGGACCTGTTGGATGGCGGCACGGGCGACGACACCCTAAATGGCGGCCTAGGTAATGACCGTCTGATCGGCAGAGAGGGGGCTGACGTCTTCATATTCAACGAATTTACTGCAGGTGAGCGCGACGTGATTGTTGATTTTCAGGTCGGGGAGGATCACCTGCGATTGGCTGGGATCGAGGGGCAGGGGTTGAACGGGCGCTTTCTAGCGCTCACCATTCAGGATACGGACGAAGGCGCGCTCCTGCGCCATGCGGGCCATGAGATCCTGCTCGATGATGTGACGGCAGCCAGCCTGTCGCATTACGATTTCATCTTCTTGTGAAGTGGCACAAGGCGGGAAGGTTTTGATTCAACATGGCTACCAAGCCGAAAACTCCATCCCTAATGTCCCAATCTGGCGCACACCAAAAAACAAGACGTCTCCAAGCATTCACGGATCAGGACACCCATGCTCAACGCAATTGACGGGTTGGGAACCGAACTACATTCTTCGGTTTCATCGCTTCCACTTCTTGCTCAAGCTCTGGATAAATTGCAAGAAGAGCCTCACTGGACCGGTGGAGCCCATTCACCCCCGCGTAGATGATCATGTCCAAAACGGTATCCAAAACCCAAACGTGCGCGTCCAGCTTGTCCATGTTTCCCCCAGAATCTAAAAGTAGAATTTTATCTTTCTTTTAATTGTTAGGGTTGTGTTTGCTAACAAAGCGTTAAGACTGCACTCCGTGGCTTCTTTTTGATGCACCAGCGCATTTTCATTTGGCTTTACGCCGATCCTTGGCACTATTGCTCCGCGAACCTCGCCCATAAATGCAATGTAACATCGCCTAAAACAGCGCCTCGGCAGCCCTGTCGTTGAACGTCGTCTCATCCCGTACATACCTGACGCGTGACAGATCTGAGGCATATATAGTCTGTGCTCTTACCTTTTGGGTCGGCAAACCCCGGCCTTGATCTTATTGTTTGCAAGGATTGCCCGCAGGGAATGGCCAGTGTGCCATTCAGGTTCGATCGCCGCTCCGGTGAAGCGGTCTTGCAGGATGGTGGAAACGCCATCGGCCCGCAGGCTTTGATGCTGGCAATCGCCGTGGCAATCTAATAGGCGGAAGATCGTGCCGCATTCGCAATAGTTGGGTTTCTGAAACTCAGCCAGCGCGGCAACTGGACAGCATGGGTTTATGACCAATGGGGACGTCGATGTTTCAGCCTTTGTTTGTCTGGCCGGTTTTAGACTGTGACAATTGCAGGACCCGCACCTCATGCACTTTCCCGACATCTGACCACTCTAGCCCAACCAGTTCCGACGCCTAGAAGCAATGAAACGCTAAATCACTCCAATTTTTAATTTTCCATAAGGCTCCTGCCATAAGTAACTTTTATTAACAGGAGAAAGTTATGGACGAACATAGGAATTTTGCACGCAAGCAACATGTGGGCCACGGCACCAAACTTAGGGCGCAGTTCACAGAATACGCCCTCGCGGGGCTTCGAAAATCTGATTACGCTGCGGTGTTTCAGAAAATCGAGGGGCACGACCGACCTGCATGGCTTGCAGAGATCAAGCTCGATGGATTTCAGCGGAGCCTTTTTGTCAAATTATGGAGTTCCCGCGACAGGGCTGGCAATATCCGCCGCCTTGGGTTGCTGCAGGGTCTGCCGTTAAAGCTCGAGAAGCGGTCGTTTGATTTGATCGCAATGCCCGAAAGCGACGAATGGTTCCACGGGATCGTCGAGCTGCAAGACGCCCGCATGATCATCAATGTGTTTTCTGCACCCTACGGTGGGAAAAGCAAAACTCATTTTTGCCACCTCCGAGTGGTCCGGCGTGACGGTTCAGTTGGGGCTTAGGGGTGCGCTTATGTTTCAACAAATCTGTTACTATTCTTTATATTTTTGGGACTGGGTTCTGGGCTTTCATTACTGCGCCGCCATCTTTGGCGCTCGCGTGACAGTTCAAATTCATGACTGGTCAATGGCTGCTTATAACCATCCTCCCCGGGACGGAGAGGGGGAACACTACGGAGGCTTCTGGGATGTTCAATTTCGAACCCGCTGGTCGCAGGAGGTATTCGCACACGAATTTTTACAACAAGGGGATTTCTAAAATGACATATTTTGAAGGCAGCTTTTGCGAGAGGAAAATGGAAGAACGATTCACAGACTTGCAAAAGGTATCTGATTATGACCGGTTCGAAACCGATTTTCTCCAGAAGAGTATAGAAGCCTATCACCTGGCCCTTATTTCGAACGTAAAGTATTCGATTTCAGAGCTTTATCACTCGGGGACTTGGCAAAAATACGAGCAGCGGGCGGCAGCGTTGGCTCGCAAGCATCCCTCCCGGGATCCCTTTGCGGCCTATCTATCTTGGACCGAGCATGGCGGCTGGGCAGGCGCAAACAGTCGTCAAAGTTATCGCTCAGCGCTTGTGCGGTTAGCAGCCCAAACGGTCCTCGAACTTGCCCCTGGGTACTGGCGGCACATGCTTGCGAAGACCACCGACACCGAGGCTCACGGGGTGCTTGTTCGTCATCTTGATGAAGAGACGTGGTGTCAAATCAAATCGGCCACTCATTTAATTTCGCGTGCTGAGCTCAAGATGTTTAGGGGCGCTGTCGCGTTCTTGTTTCAAGTGCGGCCAGATCCTGAGCACACTGCGATTCGGCAGGCTTCAAACAACGGCCAAGATAGATCGCCGAAACCTCGGACAGAAAACTCAAAGAAACAAACACTCTACGCGCTCAATCAACATCAACGACGCCGCGCCAAGGAGAGCCCGGGATACGACTGGCGCAGTCACCTGTGGGCTAGGGCGGTACTGCCAGATCGATATATAGATGATAAAGCGCGAGCGGCGATAGCGGTGCTCATGCTCACGGGATGCCGCCCGTCCGAGCTTTCCGATGACCTGGGCGTTTTCATCATGGCTTTTGAGCGGGGTGACCTGGATCACCTCGCATTTGAGATTTCCGGCGCAAAACTCGCCGAGGATGATGCCGGGGGACATGGAAAAGGGCAAGATCTGCGTAAGATCGAGATTTGCTGTCAAACTCCTGAAGCACACTGGCTCTTTACGCATGTCTCAGATCACTCCGGCGGTCAAATGCTCATCAAGCTAGCTGCACCGTTTCACAGCCAAACTGGGATGCAACTCATGCCGACCGAGCGACAGCGTCGCGTGACGAACAGGCTCGGCAAACTGACTGAGAGGCTTGGCCGGATAGCGTTTCCGCGTCTACAGCAAAGATTGTCGCCGTACGTATTTCGGCACGCCTTATCGTCTGACCTCCGATCTGGGGGAGGCCGGTGGAGCACTGAGAAAATCGCGGTTATGCTTGGGCATCAAAGTACCCGCACACAATCAAATTACGGCAGTGCGAACACCTCTCGAGGTCTGGCGGGCAACAGGGCGGAGCAGATCACTCAGGTGTCGGCGCTCAGCCCGGTGCGCAGACCAGAACGCTGTCCACATCTAGGTGCGCCTGACAGGCCGCGCCTAGCAAAAGGCAAATCGGGAACTTCGGAACTGGCGTGATCGCGCCAGTTCAAAGGAAAAATTGATCCGCCGCCTTGCGCTGACATTGAAGCCACCTGCCTGCGGACCGCCAAATTGCGAGCGGGAGAACGCAGATGCAGGACAGACAAAGGCATGTTGTCACCGCTAAGCGGGCGGACAGATGATCCGCGAAGGGCCAAGGGGCAGTATCTGGCTTCTAAGCCCTTGGGAGCCGTGCGAATATTCAGGCAAGGGGAAATATTCGCTCCAAATACATGTTGCCCTTGGTTTCAACAATTGGTGCAACGTTTCTATCTTTGGGATTGCGACTTCTGCTCAAGCCAATCGGCAAGGATTCGGCGGATCATTTCAGGCCTTGAAGGCCGGTCAGCACGCTTTTCACATTCTGCATCAATTGCTTCAAGCATACTTCCATTTAGGCGAACCAAAATTGCCGAAGAATCGGTTTTGGGGCGTCCACGTTGTGTCATTTCAAGTATATCCATTTTCCCGTTGACATATATTAAATAATATCATAATATATCAAGCGAGACAAGAGTTGCCGCTCTTACCTCGCTCTAAACACAAAGATCTATGAAGGAGATCATCATGTCTAATAATTTTACTACCACTCACACGCTGACGGCGAAAGCCGCAGCAAAACAAGAAGACAATTTGTTCGATCACTTTTGCGAACTGATGCTTCGGGTGCTGCTCGCGCTTGAAGAAGAAGAACTCGCTGCAAATGCAGGTTGGCATATGATTTGCCACCAGCCGTATTGTGCAGAAGTCGACGCGGCCTGGAAACTGGTCGCACTTCAGGCCGATGTGATCGCAGCCCTTAAACCGCGCTCTGCAAATGAAAAGCTGCTGCATCGTATGGCTGTCCTCATGTCATGTGCCGTCACTGCCGACTGCATGAAGGTGCTCGAGGCTTCCCGGGCCCATGCGGTGCGGTACATGCAAAAAGCGGATAAAGACATTTCACCGGCGGTGCGTGACCTCGCAGGTGAAGCGCGCGACGGCATTGAGCAAATGCTTGAACATGCCTCCGCTCGTTCTTGCGACGATAAGTCGACGCGTCGCTTGCCCCTTGCTGCCTGATTTTCAGAATTTTCAGAAATGTCATTTTTTCCGTCGGCGCGCCAGCGCCGTCCGGCTCAACTCATAACTCAAAAAGGAATAAAGCATGAGTAAACAACCGCTATTGAGCGGATTTGAAACGCTGTGCGCGTCTCAAATCGACAGCACCCCCACCCACGATATCCGCGATTTCCCGAACCTGTCGCGGGACACTATGACCCGAAACGCAAAATGGTTTGGCCTCGCAGGTGAGTATCTGGTCGACAGTATTTTATTGCGCTTTGGTATCTACACATCGCAGTTGCCTGAAATGCTGCCAGCAGATCGAATCGTCTATCATCCAGCCGCAGACTTGCGGCTGCAGATCAAGACGTGCTGTCGGGCCCGTGACGGATACTTTCACTATAGTTTGACCAAAGGCTACCACCGTTCCCCAGCGGGGGTTAAACGCTATCAGGAAAGCGACTTCGATCTCGTGGCGCTGGTCGCATTGTCCGAAAACGCAGTTAAGTTCTCTGCGGACCGGCAGGGGTCGCAGAGGATTGCAATCTCCGAAATTGAAACTTTGCGCGCGGATCCCTGCGCCAGCCTTGATCGTGCTGTTGGCGAGTTGGGCTTTGCAGTAGGTAAAGTCGCCGGTTCCAGCCTGTTGCCGATTTTGGTTGGAGGAGGTTGCCGATGAGCCCACAACCAATCTTCGAGACCGCGAGCGCGAGTGATTTTGCCTCTGCGCTCGCCAGCACCACGGTCCGCAGTCTCTTCAGCGCGATCTGGAACGGAACTATCGAAATCCGCGAAGACTATGACGAGCCAGACGCCCCGGATTTCGATGAAGGCGTCGTGATTGATGCGCCATCACCTTCCCGTCAGATGTCAGAAGTTGGGCCGCGATCGCCGATGGCCGACAGTATGGGGGCCGCCGAAATCGCGGCCTTTATCCGGGATGGCGTGGATCCTTGGGCCCGATCATCCCCGGATGAAGATCGTTCATGGCGCAGAGGCAACCCACCGCCGTCACTCATCGTCTCGGCTTTTGCCATGGCGCAGATGGTTGACAGCGAGGATCACCTCCAAGCTCTTTTCAGCCCGGGGCAGATCACGCACTTTTGCTGTCATTCCCTGACCTTCCTGCACGTGATGGAACAGATCCTACCAAACGTCACTATATATTGGCGCGGTCTGCTGCCGTCTTCCGACACGGCACAGATCGAGAGCATCGCTGTCGGCACGGATGCAGGGACAGCAGGCAAGTCCGCGCGGCAAAAGCGTGGTCCGTTGGACGCAAAGATCGAACGCAGCATGTCCCTGGGGGCCTCCGTTCTGCTCGTAACGACGGCGGAAACTCAGCTATCCGCTGCAACGCGCGCACTGGTTACGCGCCGGGTCGACTGGCGAGGGCCCACATCGGATATCGTGATCGAGACCCTGCGTTTGACTCACAGCACAACTGGACAGCTTGCGGAGACCGACATTCGCAATAGGTTGCCGTCTGAGCCGCTTCTGAAAAGGGTGACGCCAGCCCAGATTGATGCAGCCTTCGCAGCATCAACAACGTTGAACGTCGCAGATCGGCTCGCTGAAATCGCCCGGAAAATGACGCAAGGGCAGCCAGACCTGACCCTCGATGCGGTGCATGGCGTGGGCGAGGTGCGAACCTATCTGAACCGAGTGCTCAATGATCTGAACGCGTGGCGAACGGGGGACCTTGCGTGGGCTGAAGTGACGTCAAGCGCCGTACTCTATGGCCCGCCGGGGACCGGAAAAACAACGCTCGCGAACGCCTTTGCGGGCTCAGCTGGTATCCCAATTATCTCCACCTCTTACGCGGATTGCCAGAAGCACGGCCACCAAGGCGATATGCTGCGCGCCTTGGACGAAGCCTTTGCCACGGCGAAAGAGGCCGCACCGGCTGTGTTGTTCATCGACGAGTTGGACAGCTTCACGCAACGAGACACACCGGAGTACAACTCAAGTTACATGCGCGGTGTCGTCAACGGCTTGCTCGAACAGATCAACCGAGCGAAAGATGTTGAGGGGCTGGTTCTGCTTGGGGCGACAAACTCGCTAGAATCTGTCGATCCCGCAGTCATTCGCAGCGGTCGATTCGATCTCAAGCTGCATCTGCCGCTCCCTGACAAGAAGGGGCTTGAGGCAATTCTGACGGCAAAACTCGGATCCGAGACTGCCATAAGGCTCGATCTCGCCAATCTTGCCGCCAGACTACTGGGGCAGTCCGGAGCCGTGGCGGAGGCAATCGTTCGTGATGCTTTGGGACGCGCACGGGAGGACCGAACGACCATTCGACAAAACCACCTCGAAAGCGCAGCAGACCAGATTGTGCCCAAATTGGACCAGGAAATTCTGCGTCGGACGGCAATACACGAAGCTGGACATGTGGTCGCCATGACACAGCTCGGATGGCCCTTGCCAAAACGTGTGTGTCTGACCGGCGAGGGGGGAAAAGTTGAGCACGAACCGTTTAACTTCCTGACGCCCTGTAAAGCTCGAGAACGATTGGTCGTCCTCTTGGCGGGAAGGGCGGCAGAAATATGTGTGCTTGGGGCACCGAGCTCGGGCGCTGGTATTGGTGAGAAAAGTGATTTGGCGAAAGCTACTTCTGTCGCAATGTTCATAGAGCGACAATGGGGCTTTGGGGAAACAGGCCTGCTTTGGGACGGAGAAGCTGCAACAAATATCTGGAGCGTACCCGGGTATGTGAGACGGCGTGCAGAACAGCATCTGATGGAAGCTGAACGAAACGCTCTTGCTCTGATGAAAGAGCACAAGGCACAGCTTATCACGTTAGCAAAGCATCTCCTACGCGTCAGGGATATGACCGCGCATGATGTCGAGCTTTTCAACTATTATCATGCTTCGCAAGGCTCTGAACGAATGTCTTTGAGGTGAAAGCACTGCGCATAGGAAAAAAAATATCATGAACTTATTCTGCCCGGCTGAACTGGCCCCTTTTTCGACCGGACACCTGGGCAAAATAAAGCGCGTCAGGCAACGCCCAAAACCTAAACCTCAATTAGCACAGATTTGCCCTGACAGGCCAAAGCATCCGGGCAACCACCAGCTCTGTGATAAGAGCGGTCGCCCGGATGGTGGCGCACGCTTATGCCGCAATCTCGCACGCCCAAAAGTGGCAACATTTTCCGCTGCCTTTGGCCCACTTTTGTTCTGCCGTTGATATGTTGCCACGACATTTATGCCGCAGCTGTCCAAGACATTTAGTCGCAAGGAAGTCACATGAATTCGGTTCGAGGCAACAATCAGAGCGGCAAGGCACCGACGGCACCCCACGCCGGCCTCCCTGACCATTTCCGATCAGCAGACTGCAGCCCTGAGGGGTTTGCTTGCCCGAAAGGGTGCAAAATGCTATTCTCAGTCATTATTATCTGCGCCTTTCTTCAATGATATCAGTTTCTGCCGGGATGAATTTCTCTCGGCTCTGAGACAAAAGGATCGTTTTCATGGGCTTGGAACTTGACGCCTATAAGGCGCGTACAGATCAGACAATCCTAAGATTACAAGCGCTTCAGGATGTGACGTTCCGCATTGGCACGCTGATATCCGCAGCCCAGTTCGGCGTCACGAAATACAAGACTGCGGATAAGACAGCAGAGAATATCGACGATTCCCTTTTCACGGTGAACAATCTTTTGACCGTCGCCGGGTTCGTTTCTCCGCTCAAAACGCCGGTGACGGCCCTCAAGACAGTGCTGAATCGCATCGAGCCGGTCGTTGACAGGATCGACGACAAATTCGATCAAATCAGCGGCAAGGATAATACGGCCACCCCAGAGACCGAAGCGGATGGCCAGTTTGTTGAGACCATCGAGACCGGGCTGACAGGTGCTGCGGTCACGTTCAGCATCGTGGCAGATTTGCTGACCCTACGCGTGCGGCAACTTGAAATCGCCTCTGCCGCGACGGGAAACTTTTCAGACGCGCTTGACGCGGCCACCCGCGGCTCCGAAGGCTGGAGCGGTAATTTCACGGCATTGAACGCGGCAGTCGAAGCACAAATGGCCGCGCGGAACGACCTGATCCAAGGTGTCCAGACCCTCTACACCAACGTCAAGGCCGAGGTGGACGCGTTTCTTGCTGTCTTGGTGGACATTGATTTTGAAAGCATTCTTGGCGAGCTTGTCGATCTTGAAGAAATCGGAAAGGTGTTTGATTTCCTCAAGGCCCCTCTCAGCGCCGCCGAAACCCTTCTCGCCCCCATTCAACCGCTGTTGAACGCGGTCGATTTTCTGGTTGGGCTGATCGTCAATCCGATCATTGATTTCGTCATCGAAACCCTGAACCTCGACAGCATCCTCGAGGCCACCGAAGCGGCGATTGATGCGCTTATTCCCTCGATCAACCTGTTGGATGCCTTCGAACAGCTGATCCAGCCCCTTCAGGATTTCCTGTTGGAATACATCGTTGACGGGCTGGGCACGATCCCCTTGTTGGACACGGTGGAGGATGCCTTTTTTGGTGGCGTCGTGGGGAATGCCGATCAGGGGCCAACCGGCTGGGGCAATGATGTTGCGAACCTGCTCGCCGGAGACAGCGGCGATGACATCCTTGATGGTCTTGATGGAAGCGATACGATCTTGGGCGGCGGCGGCAATGACGTGCTTATCGCCGGGGCTGGCTCTGACCTGCTTGAGGGGGGCGCGGGCAACGATCTGTTCTATTTCGGGGCAAGTTTCACCGAGTACGAATTGGCCCGTGATCCCGATACCGGCGATATCATCGTAAGCCATCTTGCGCCGCAAACTGCGGTCAACACCGGCATCGACGTTCTTGTCGCCCTTCAGGATGGCGACCACGTGGTGTTTACGGATATCTCCTTTAGCGGGGCCGACCTTAATAATGCGCTCATCGGCGGTTCGGTCCTGAATGGTGACCGAAATGGGTTTGCCGAGGATGATCTTCTGTTTCTCAATTCAACGGGAACTCCGGTAAACGGATTTCATGTGGCGAATGGCCTTGGTGGCAATGATCGGATCTTTGGCTCGACCCTCAACGATCAGCTCAACGGCGGTTCGGGCGACGATGTGCTGGTGCCGGGGCGTGGCGACGACCAAGCCAATGGCGGCGCGGGCACGGATACGTTTCAGGTGCTCAGAGGGGCCAATTCCAGACTGACAGTCGATCTTATTGCGGGGACTTCGTTTGGGCAGGGGCAGGACACGCTGAGTTCGGTGGAAAATGTCATTGCCTCTCCGGATCAGGATCACAAGATCCGCGGGACCGATGGGGCTAACGTGATCTACACAGGCGATGGGATCGACGTGATCACGGGTCTGGACGGCAATGACACGATCGACGCTGGCGGCGAGGATGATTACATCATCGGTGGGCGCGGTGCGGATGTGATCAATGCTGGCGCAGGCAATACCGATGTGATGATTTCGGGCAGCGCGGCACAGGCTGGGATCAGCGATCACTATATAGGCGGCGACGGCTTTGACGTGGTGTCCTACACCAGCTCGTCGAATACGATCCGTTTCGATATCAATGATCAGACTGATGATCCGTCGATCCTTCAACAACTTCTTAGCTACATGGATGGGATCGAGGCCAGCGGCCCGGTGCGGATTGATGCGGGCACCGGTCGCATCAGCCGGTTTGATCTGGCGGGAAATCTCGTCACCACGGATACGACTGACGGTGTCGAAGGGTTCATGGGGTCGGATCTTGCGGATACGCTCTTTGGTGCGCCGACCGCCCGTCTGCTGCATGGTGCGGGCGGCGATGACGTGATCCACACAGGGGGCACGGAAAACATCGACGGCGGAGAAGGCGATGACCTCATCCTGATCGAAGAGGTTGAGGGCGGATCGACGGCACTTCAGGTCAAGGGGGGCAGTGGCTTTGACCGCTTGCAACTTGATGGTGTTGGTGATGCGCGTTGGTTCTACCGTGTGGAAAGCGCGATTTCCCTTACCCTACGGGCCCATAAAACCACCGTTCAAGGCGAAGACCTGCGCAATGCTGGGGATGTTTTCTTTTCCCTGCGCCCCAGAGAGGTTGAGGAAATCTCGCTCGGTAATTTCGACGACCACGCCATCTATGCCCCGGGTGGCAGTGCGACGGCGTTCTTCTTCTTGCAAGACGGGAACGATCGGTTCGATGGGCAAAATGGCTTTGCCGATGTGCATGCCGGGCTTGGCAATGACATTGGCAATTTCAACACTGGTGGTGGCGGTATTTTCCGGGGTGGTGCGGGGGATGACTTTGCCGTGTTTGACGACGCCGGTAGGGACAATGCGGCGATCATGGGCGCGGATAACGATGTGGTCCGGATCGAGCGGTTTCGCGGCACTGCTGACGGTGGCACGGGCTATGACACGATTGCCTTCGATGTGAATTTCAACTCGCGGATCGTCGCAAATCTTGCAGCGGGCACGGTAGTTTCGTTCAATGGTCTGGCGGTCAACAACTCGGAACAGGTCGATATGACCTTGGAAAACTTCGAGGTGGTCATCGCGACAGAGTTCAACGACCTGATAGACGGCAGCAGCCGATCCGAGCAGATCCTCGGGCGTGGCGGCAATGACACGTTGCGCGGCGCAGAGGGCCGGGACAAGCTTTATGGCGGTGCGGGCAATGACACGCTCGAAGGTGGCGCTGACGAGGATTTGCTGCATGGCGGTCCCGGGAATGACCGTCTTGACGGGGGCGCAGGCAATGATACCGCGTCTTACACATGGGCCCGTCCCGGCGGTCTGGACGGCGCGATTATTGCGGATAGTTTCGGGGCTGTGACGGTCAATCTGGAAACCGGCAGCGCAACAGGTGCCTTTGGCACTGATGTTTTGATTTCCATAGAGAATGTGATCGGCACCGGCGCGGATGACCGTCTGATCGGCAATGCGCTGAACAACATGCTGTCGGGCGGTGCGGGCCATGACAGCCTTGAGGGCGGAGATGGTGACGATATTCTCATCACGGGTGCAGGGGATGATACCGTCGTTGCAGGGGCAGGGGATGATACGGTCGTCGTCGGACTTGGCAGCAAGACCCTTGATGGGGGTTCTGGCTTTGACACGCTGGACTTTGGCACATCATCCGGCGCGATCAACCTGAACCTCGCCACCGGTATCTATAGCGGCACGCTGATTGACCGCGCCCCACGTTGGGCAGAGCTAGACCCGAATGGTGATGGCATCGCCGAGAGCGATGGCACCGAGGCCCGTATCTTTGGTGGTGTCGCCCTGACGCCTTTGGACGTGTTCGAGGCCAACCCGAGCCAAGCCAATAGCGCCGATGACCTGAGCAGGGTCTTGCCTACGCTGCAAGACAGCAGCTTTGCGGCGTTTCAGATCGCCTTGGTGGATGTTGCAGTTGCCACATCGGGCAGTTTTGCGGGGTTTGAACGCGTGATCGGCGGGGATGGGAATGACACCGTTTCGGGCACATCCGAAGGCGATCAAATCTTGGGTGGGGCCGGGCGTGACAGCCTTTCAGGTTTAGCCGGGAACGACGTGCTGAGCGGTGGAGAGGGCGATGATACGCTGAGCGCGGGGGAGGGCAATGATACGTTGGAGGGCGGCCTTGGCAATGACCGCCTTATTGGGGGCGCAGGCTTTGATGTGGCGGTGTTCACAATCCCCTCAACCGAGGTCAGGATAGCTCAAGAGGGCACCTCTTTGTCGCTTGTCTCTTCCGAAGGCCGGGACACGGTCGATGGCATCGAGCAGTTCCGCTTTTCGGATGGCACGCTCACCCTTGCGCAAGTGTTAACCTTACCGCCCGCCGGACGGCTAGAGACGGGAACAGTGGGTGACGATACGATCATCGGCAGCTCTGGTGACGATACGTTGAGCGCACAGGGCGGCAACGACTCGATCAATGGACTTGGCGGAAATGACGGCGTCTTTGGCGAAGATGGAAACGACACTCTGTCGGGGGGTGAGGGCAATGACACGCTCGCCGGTGCGGATGGTGACGACGACGTAAGCGGCGGCCCCGGTGATGACAGTATGGGCGGTGGGCTGGGCAATGATACGCTTCGCGGCGGTGAAGGCGATGACATCATCGGGGCCGGGTTCGGAGACGACTCCGTGTCCGGCGGCACTGGCAATGACGTGGTGGCTGGTGGCGCAGGAAATGACACCCTGTCCGGCGGCGATGGCAATGACAGCATGTCGGGCAGCTTTGGCAACGACCTGATTGACGCAGGCAACGGCGCGGATGACATCGGCGGTGGCACCGGGCGCGACACGATTGATGCCGGTGCGGGGGATGACCGCGTCGGCGGCGGTGAAGGCGACGACAGCATCCTCGGCGGCGAGGGCAATGATTTCCTTGCTGGTGGCGGCCGTAACGACACCATCGACGGCGGCGCGGGCAATGACACGATCAACGCAGGTGCAGGAAATGACGTGATCACCGGTGGAACGGGCGCAGATCAGTTCGTCTTTTCGTCCTTTTTCGACGGCGAGGCGGATGTCATCACAGATTTCGAAGATGGGATCGACAGCTTCCTGATCCGCCGCTTTGATCCCGATACTGGCGTCGAGAATATCAACAACGGCGGCAATGGGCTTGCCGGGTTCGTGGTGGCGATGAATATCGTCAATTCAGCTGCGGGCGCGCAGATGACGGTGAATGGCAATACCATTCTCGTCGAGGGGATCACCGCCGCGCAGCTTACCGTGGATGATTTCACCTTTATCTGACCGCTGAAAAGCAGCTTGGCCCAGACATGCGCAAGCAAGTTCTTTGCGCTTGATGCAAGGCTCAACCTCGCGCGTGGCGTGACGTCTTGGATATGGGCAGATCACGCGACGCTCTGCGCCTCCGAGGGCATCTGATTGTTTTGCTGGGCTAATCCCGGTTAAACTACCGGCCAAGGCAAAAGATGATCGCGATGGATTTGCATATGCGTCTTGATGAACTCCATCACCGCACGCTCGCGCAGCATGGCGCGTACATCCCGGTGACAGGTCAGCCAATAGCTGCGCAGGATGGTGATCTCTGACGGCAGGACCGGCACCAGATCGTCATAATGCCGCGCGATATAGCAGGGCAGCACGCAGAGGCAGAGACCCGCCCGCACGGCCGCCAGTTGATTGAAGATCGAAGAGCTTTTGAACACTGGCCTGATCTTGGGGTGGACATCCCCCAGATAATCGAGGCCGCGGGCAAAGATCATATCCTCGATATATCCGGCAAAGGGATGGTCGAGCAGATGATCGGGCGTGGTGATGGGGATGTGGTTGCCCAAATACTGGCGGGTGCCATAGACCCTGAGCGCGTAGTCCACGATCTTTTCGGAATGGTAGGGTGACGCCTTTGTCGGATCAAGGGTGACCGACAGATCAGCCTCGCGGCGCGACAGGGACATGACCTGCGGAAGTGTGATCAGCTCTAGCGCGATGTTGGGAAATTTGTCCATGAACCCCGGCAGCAGGCTTTCGCTGAAGAAGCTGGCGAAGCCCTCGGGCATGGCCACACGCAGCAGGCCCCGCTGCGCGCTGATGTCTCCCGTAAGATCCAGCAAAAGACGCTCTGCTTCTTCCTCCATGCGCTCGGCGGTTTCAACCAGCCGCCGCCCATTGCTGGTCAGTTCATAACCGCGTGGATTTCGTTCAAAGAGGCGCAGGTCAAGACCCGCCTCTAGCCGGTCTATCCGGCGGGAAACGGTCACATGGCTGGTTTGCAATTGCCGCGCTGCGCGCGAGAGCTGACCTTCGCGCGCAACTGCCAAAAAGAATTGCAGATCATCCCATGTCAGATGCGCCATATCGCCAGCCTGTTCATTTTCGTACAGATAGTGTATGAAATTAGATAAAAGTGAACTGTTGTGTCAAACTTTAAAACCTGTATCACTAGGGCACCGATGCGTCTGGGGAGGCGGTCGGGGACTAGAATTGAAATGATGACACAACCTTTGGGCGCCCGGTGAACGGGAGTTGCAGCCGAAGGTTGGTTTGGGAGGATACTCATGCGTAAACTGCTTACATCCGTGGCGGCCATCGGCCTTTTGGCCGCGCCTGCGCTGGCACAGGTCAGCGACGACAAGGTCAAGATCGGCATCCTGAACGATCAGTCCGGCGTCTATGCGAACTTTGGCGGCCGCTATTCCTATGAAGCCGCCCTGATGGCGGTCGAGGATTTTGGTGGCACCGTTTTGGGCGCGCCGGTCGAAGTGACCACCGCCGACCACCAGAACAAGGCCGATATCGCCTCGAACATCGCGCGTCAGTGGTATGACACCGAGCAGGTCGACAGCATCATGGAGCTGACCACATCTTCGGTCGCTCTTGCTGTTCAGGCGCTCTCGAAAGAGGCCAACAAGATCACCATCACAACTGGCGCTGCCACCACCGAACTGACCGGCGCTCAGTGTTCGCCTTACGGCTTTCATTGGGCTTATGACACCCACGCTCTGGCTGTGGGTACCGGTGGCGCACTGGTCGAGCAGGGCGGCGATACCTGGTATTTCCTGACTGCTGACTATGCCTTTGGCTATTCGCTGGAAGAGAACACCGGCAATTTCGTCAAGGCGAACGGCGGTGAAGTTGTCGGCGCAGTCCGCCACCCGCTGGCGTCTACAGATTTCTCGTCCTTCCTGCTTCAGGCGCAGGCTTCTGGTGCCAAGGTGATCGGTCTGGCGAATGCCGGGGCCGATACGCAGAACGCTATCAAGCAAGCTGCTGAATTCGGGATCGTGCAAGGGGGCCAGCGTCTCGCTGCGCTGTTGTTCACGCTGTCCGAGGTGAATGGTCTGGGTGCAGAGGCAGCACAGGGTCTGACCCTGACCGAGAGCTTCTACTGGAACCGCACCGACGCTTCGCGCGAATTCGGCAAGCGTTTCCTTGAGCGCACGCAGGCGATGCCCAACATGATCCATGCCGCGACCTATTCGGCCGTGACATCGTATCTCAAGGCGATTGAAGCTGCCGGTACGGATGAGACCGAAGCGGTCGCCGCCAAGCTGAAAGAACTGCCCGTGCAGGACCTTTTTGCTGAGAACGGTGTTGTCGCTGCGAACGGTCGCATGATCAAGGACGTCTACCTGATGGAAGTCAAAGCGCCCGATCAGATCACCGAGCCGTGGGATTACTATAACGTCCTCTCCACGATCCCCGGCGATGTGGCCTATATCAAACCTGCCGAGAGCGGTTGCCCGCTCGTGACGCAGTAAGGCATCTCAGGCTGATGACCGCACATCCTGTGAGCAAGCAGGACCAACCGCGGGTGGTACTTTCCGCCCGCGGTCTTGGTAAGGACTTCTCGGGTTTCACCGCTGTGAACAACGTCGATCTTGACGTGCAGCACGCGCGCATCCACGCGCTGATCGGCCCGAATGGCGCGGGCAAGACGACGGTGTTCAACCTGCTGACCAAGTTCCTGCAACCCACCCGGGGCAAGATCACCTTGCTTGGGGCGGATATAACAAAGATGAAGCCTGACCGTGTCGCCCGGATGGGCCTTGTCCGGTCTTTTCAGATTTCCGCCGTGTTTCCGCATCTGACGGTGCTGGAAAACGTGCGCGTTGCGCTGCAACGCCCCAACAATCTGGCAACCCAATTCTGGCTGCCGATGTCGGCGCTGGACCGTCTGAATGCGCGGGCGGATGTTTTGATTGATGATCTGGGGCTACGCGAATACCGCGATACCCGCGCGTCTGATCTGTCTTATGGCCGCAAACGTGTGCTGGAAATCGCAACCACGCTGGCCCTCGACCCCGAAGTCCTGTTGCTGGACGAGCCGATGGCGGGGATGGGGCGCGAGGATGTGAAGCTTGTGGCGAATATCATACGCGATGTCGCGCAGCACCGCGCCGTGCTGATGGTTGAACATAACCTGTCGGTTGTGGCCGACATTTGCCACCATGTCACCGTTTTGCAACGGGGCGAGATCATCGCTGAGGGCGATTACGATAGCGTCTCGAAAGACCCGGTCGTGCGCAGCGCGTATATGGGGAGCGAGGCATGAGCGAACCGCTTTTGAAGGTCACGGACCTGCATGCGTGGTATGGCGAAAGCCATATTCTGCATGGCGTCAACCTGCATGTGAACGAAGGCGAGACCATCTGTATTCTTGGCCGCAATGGCATGGGCAAGACCACGACGCTGCGCACCATCATGGGTATCTTGCGCAAGCGCACGGGCCAGATGCGGTTTGCCGGGCAGGATCTGATGACCATGCCCCTGCATCGCACAGCGCATACCGGATTGGGATTTGTCCCCGAAGAACGTGGGATATTCGCGACGCTGAACGTCGAGGAAAACCTTATGCTACCGCCAAAGGTGGCCGAAGGTGGCATGACGGTCGAGGAGATCTTTCGCCTCTTCCCCAATCTCAAAGAGCGGCGCAACAGCCCCGGCACGAAACTCTCGGGTGGCGAACAGCAGATGTTGGCGATGGCCCGGATTCTGCGCACGGGCGCGCGCTGTCTGCTTTTGGACGAGCCGACAGAGGGCCTTGCCCCGGTCATCATCGACGCCATTGGCGAGGTGCTGACCGAACTCAAGAGCCGGGGTATGACGGTTGTACTGGTCGAGCAGAATTTTCGCTTTGCCAGCCGGGTCGCGGACCGTTTTTACCTGATGGATCACGGACAGATGGCGATGGAATTCCCGGTGGGCGACCTTGAGGCGCGCCGTGAAGACCTGAACCAAGCTCTGGGAGTGTGAGATGATAACGATATTCGGAGTGCCCACAGCCGCCCTCTTTGGGCAGCTTCTGGTTGGGCTCATCAATGGCTCGTTCTACGCGCTGCTCAGCCTGGGCCTTGCGGTGATCTTTGGTCTCTTGCGGGTGATCAACTTTGCCCATGGGGCGCAATATATGCTGGGTGCCTTTGCGGCCTATCTGCTGTCGCTCTGGCTTGGTCTGGGTTATTGGTCGGCGCTGATCCTTGCCCCTGTGATCGTGGGCCTGTTGGGGGCTCTGGTCGAGCGCACGATGCTGTCGCGCCTCTACAAGCTGGATCACCTTTATGGCCTGCTCTTTACGTTTGGCCTTGCCCTGACGATCGAAGGTACGTTCCGCTATTTCTATGGGGCGGCGGGCCAGCCCTATGCAACCCCGGCGGCCCTTTCGGGCGGCGTGAACCTCGGCTTCATGTTCCTGCCGATCTATCGTGGCTGGGTCGTTGTCGCCTCGCTGATCGTCTGTATCGCTGTCTGGCTTTTGATCGAAAAGACGAAACTCGGCTCTTACCTGAGGGCCGCGACAGAGAATCCGACGCTTGTTCAGAGCTTTGGGGTCAATGTGCCGCTGTTGCTGACCTTCACCTATGGTCTGGGTGCGAGCCTTGCAGCTTTTGCCGGAGTTCTGGCGGCGCCCATCTATCAGGTCAGCCCGCTGATGGGATCCAACATCATCATCATCGTCTTTGCGGTCGTGGTTGTGGGCGGTATGGGGTCCATCCTCGGCGCAATTGTGACGGGCTATATGCTGGGCATCGCTGAGGGCTTGACCAAGGTCTTTTACCCCGAGGCTTCAAACATCGTGGTTTTCGTCATCATGGCGATTGTCCTCATCCTGCGTCCCGCAGGTCTGTTCGGAAAGGATGCGTGACATGGCAGGCAAATCTGAACCCGTTGCAAACGAAACCATTGCCACCTTGCCCAATGCAGGGACGGTGCGGATCGTGCTGCTTTTGATTGCCTTGGCCTTTCTGCTGGTGGCTCCGTTTTATCTCTACCCGATCTTCGTGATGAAACTCCTGTGTTTCGCTCTCTTCGCAGCTGCCTTCAACCTGCTCTTGGGCTACACCGGGCTGCTCAGCTTTGGGCATTCCGCGTTTTTCGGCGGGGCTGCGTATTTCACCGCCCATGCGGTCAAGGAATGGGGCTGGTCGCCGGAGTTTGGCATCCTTTTGGGCGTTGTGGGGGCTGCAGTTCTGGGGCTGATTATGGGTGCCATCGCCATTCGTCGTCAGGGTATCTATTTCGCGATGATCACGCTTGCCCTCAGTCAAATGTTCTTTTTCTTCTGCTTGCAGGCGGGCTTTACCAAGGGTGAGGACGGTATCCAATCCGTACCACGCGGAGTGCTGTTTGGCTTCATCGACCTCTCAGAGGCCACCAACATGTATTACTTTGTGTTGGGTGTGTTCCTCTTGGGCATGTTGATCATCTGGCGGATCGTCAATTCACCGTTTGGCATGATCCTCAAGTCGATCCGCGAGAATGAGAGCCGCGCAACCTCGCTTGGCTATTCGGTGGCGCGTTACAAACTGGCGGCCTTTGTGATGTCAGCGGCATTGACCGGCCTTGCGGGTGGGATCAAGGCGCTGGTGTTTCAATTCGCCACGCTGACCGATGTCACATGGCAAATGTCGGGCGAAGTCATCCTGATGACCTTGCTGGGCGGCATCGGCACGCTGATCGGGCCGATCTTTGGCGCGGGCATTGTCGTCACCTTGCAGAACTATCTCGCCACCTCTGACTTTCCGGTGACGATCATCACGGGCGTCGTGTTCATGGTCTGCGTGCTGCTGTTCCGCCGGGGTCTTGTGGGTGAATTCTACGCCTCGCGTCTGGGGCGGCGTCTGGGATTCAATCCTGAAAACTGACCCATTGGCCGGGCTGCGTTGAACAGCCCGGCCCATTTCTGATCTAAGAACGACCGGTCATGTCCGGTTCGGTGACTCGTGTCGTCATGCGGCAGGGAATGGAGTAGGCGTATGGATCAATATGATTACATCGTGATTGGGGCGGGCAGTGCGGGCTGCGTGCTTGCCAACCGGCTATCGGCAGACCCGGCAACCCGTGTGCTCTTGCTCGAGGCAGGAGGGAGCGACAATTACCACTGGATTCACATCCCGGTCGGATACCTCTATTGTATCGACAATCCCCGCACCGACTGGCGGTTTCGCACTCAGCCAGAGCCGGGTTTGAATGGCCGCTCGCTGCTTTATCCGCGCGGCAAAGTGTTGGGGGGCTGCTCTTCGATCAACGGCATGATCTACATGCGCGGTCAGGCGCGCGACTATGACCAATGGGCGCAGATGGGCTGCACCGGCTGGGGATGGGACGATGTGCTGCCGCTTTTTCGCTGCGCCGAGGATCATCACGCAGGTGACAGCGATTTGCACGGGGCAGGGGGCGAATGGCGGGTGGAAAAGACCCGCGTGCGGTGGCAGGTGCTGGATAGTTTCCTTGAGGCGGCCGAACAGGCGGGCATCCCGCGTACCGACGATTTCAATTCCGGCGATAATGAGGGCGGCGGCTATTTCGAGGTCAATCAACGGGCTGGCATTCGCTGGAACACGTCCAAGGCTTTTCTTCGCCCGGCCAAGGCGCGCAAGAACCTGCATATTTTAACCGGCGCACAGGCGGAACGGCTGATCATTGCAGAGGGCGAGGTCAAGGGCGTGGTCTATCACCACGAGGGCCGCAGCATCACCGCCCACGCCGCCCGCGAAACCGTGCTATGCGCGGGCGCTATCGGCTCTCCGGCCTTGTTGGAGCTGTCGGGCATCGGTGGTGGTGCGGTGCTGCAGAACGCAGGTATCGCGCCCGTGGTCGAGGTGCCGCAGGTGGGGGGCAATCTGCAGGACCATCTGCAATTGCGTCTTGTCTACAAGGTTCACGGAGTGCCGACATTGAACGAAAAGGCCAGCAGCCTGCGCGGCAAGCTGGGGATCGGGTTGGAGTATCTTCTGTCCCGCTCGGGGCCAATGTCGATGGCTCCCAGCCAATTGGGTATCTTTACCCGATCGGGTCCGGAAAAAGAAACGCCAGACCTGCAATACCATGTGCAGCCCGTCAGCCTTGATAAGTTCGGCGATCCGGTACACCCCTTTCCCGCGATGACGGCCAGCGTCTGCAACCTGCGCCCCGAGAGCCGAGGCAGTGTGCATGTGACCGGCCCTGATTTCCGTGCGGCCCCCTCTATTCGCCCAAATTACCTGTCTGCAGAGGCAGACCGCGATGTCGCGGCCCGCGCCATCCAATTGACGCGCAGGATTGTCGCGCAACCCGCCTTCGCGCAGTATCACCCCGAGGAATATCGGCCCGGCCCCACGTATCAGAGCCGCGATGACCTAATCCGCGCCGCAGGTGATATCGGCACCACGATCTTTCACCCGGTCGGCACCTGCCGGATGGGGGCGGATGAGGCTGCGGTGGTCGATCCACGCCTGCGGCTGAAACAGCTCAGGCGCCTGCGCATCGCCGATGCGTCGATCATGCCCACCATCACCTCTGGCAATACAAATTCGCCGACCGTGATGATCGCCGAAAAGGCAGCACAGATGATTCTAGAGGACGCCCGCGCCTGACATCACAAAGGGTGGGACGCCAGCCGCGTCACGCGCAAGGCAGCTTTGGCGCGCTAAGGCCTTGTGATCAGAAGGGCATTGACCGCCCTATGATGCGGGCCGCATAAGCAATCTGTGCTCCCTAACCTGTGACACGGCGGGGGAAAGCCCGCGACTGCCATAGTATCTGGACCCAAGCATGATCTTGCCCCAACTTGCGATTGGAATGTTGGCGATTTCGGTCACTGTCGCCATTCATGCAGGGTTTATGGTGGTGGCAGCGCGGTTCGGGCGCAGGGCGTCGCGTATGCCAAAGAGAGCCGTGACCAAGGCCTTGGCCGTGATCTCTGTTGTGATGTGGTTCTTTCTGTCCATCTGCGCGCAGTGCTGGTTCTGGGCCATGTTGCTGATCGGATTGGGCGCTCTTGGCGGTGTCGAAGAGGCGCTTTATTTCACAACCGTCACATTCACCACGCTTGGCTATGGCGATGTGGTTCTGGGACCGGATTGGCGATTGCTGGGTGCCTTTGCGGCGACCAATGGCACGATTATCGTTGGTTGGACGACGGCAATGATCTTTGTTGCGGTCCAGCGGGTCTATGGCACCGCAGGCCGGTGACGACTGCGTCGCTGGTCGGCAAAGATCGTTGCATAGAGGCAAGGCACGACGAAAAGGGTCAAGAGCGTGCCCACGCCCAGACCGTACATCATCACGATGGTCATGCCGCGCCATAGTTCCCCACCAAAGAGATGCAGCGGCAGCAGTCCGAGGATGGTGGTAAGCGTTGTCATCACAATAGGGCGCAGGCGCGCCGCACAGGCCGTGACCAGTGCTTGCCCAAGGTCATCATTGTGGGCCCGCTCGGCATCTATGCGCTCGATCAGGACAATGCCGTTATTGATGATGATCCCCGCGAGTGACAGCACACCAAGAAGCGCATTGAAATCCAAGGTTCCCTTCATCAGCAACATGCCGGGGGCCACCCCCACCAGCACGAGCGGAATCGTGGCAAAGATGATCGCCGGGCGGCGGAAGCTGGCGAACTGCCAGATCAACAATAAAACGATGCCCAGCAGGCACTGTGGCAGTGTCGCAAAAAGCGCGGCATTGGCGTCCGCCTTTGCGACGACTTCGCCATCCGGCTCCCAGCGGATGCCCTGTGGCAGGTCCAGCGCCTCAAGCCTTGGCGCGACCTCGGCGAGCAACTCTGCGGCTGATAGGCCGGGGCGCAGGGCCGAGATGGTCAGGGCGCGCTCTTGTTGCACACGTCGGATCACCCAAGGCTGCAACTCTCCGCCGTAGTCGGCGATCTGCAAGAGGGGCACCGCCACGCCATCCCCTGACAACACCGTCACATCGGCGAGCGCATCCAGACTGTTGCGCGCCTCTTGTTCGGCGCGGATCACCACTGGAATTACACGGTCGCCTTCGCGGTAATCCGTCACATGCGCCCCGTCAAAACGCGCCGCGAGGGTGCGGGCAACGGCCGATGGTGCGACGCCCGCGCGCCGGGCACGCGCCTCGTCGATCAGGACCGTCAGTTGCAGAACGGGATTGGCCCAGTCACCACGGATCTGCCGCGTGCCGTCTATGTCGCGAAAGACCCCCTCGACCACCCGACCCGTCGAGAACAAGGCGTCGGCATCGCCGCCAATGAGGCGTATTTCGACCGTTCCGGGCGGTGTTTTTCCAAGGAATAGCAGCTCTGTCCAGCCGCGCGCTTCGGGTAGATTGGCGGCCATCCAGTTCTCGACACGTTCACGCACGACAGACACGGACGTGGCATCAGCAATGTTCACAACGGCAAAGGCAATATGTGGCGCAGGGTCTAGGGGGGAGAGCGCGAGAAAGAAGCGCGGTCCGCCAGCCCCCACATAGACCACATTGCCAACGATTTCGGGGTTGGCGGTGGTGTCGCCAAGAAAGCCTGCGAGGCGGCGCGCGACACGCGCGGTTTCGTCTTCGGAGATGCCAGCGGGCAATTCAAGGCTCAGCACGAATTGTGCCCGCTCCGAGGGGGGCAAAAGGCCGGTGGGCACACGGCCTAGCGCCGCAAGCGCCACGGCAAAGGCGAAAAGCGTGGCAAGAAGCACAAGTGCCCGCGCCCCCAAGGCCCGGCGCAGCGCCGCCTGATAAAGCCGCGTACCGCGACCCGGCGCCGCTTCTGTTGGGCCCTGCGTGGATCGCAAAAAGCGCACGCATAAAAGGGGCGTGACTGTCACCGACAAAAGCCAGCTTGCCATCAATGTCAGCGCCAGCACTTGTGCCAAGGCGCGCAGGAATTCGCCCGTCGCGTCGCTGGCCAGCATCAAAGGAAGAAAGGCAAGGATTGTGGTCAATGACGAGGTCAAAAGCGGAATCGCAAGCGTGCGGCTGGCCTCGAGCGCGGCGTCGCGCGGTGTGGTGCCGCCGTCGATGCGCCGTTTTATATCCTCGGCCATGACCACGCCGTTATCCACCAAAAGGCCGAGCGCGATGATCACCGCCGCAATCGAAATGCGGTGCAGCGGAATACCCCAGAGCGCCATGCCCACCAGCGCCAGCACGATACTGAGCGGCACGATTGCCCCGACGATCAGCCCGGCGCGCATCCCCAGAAAGAGGATCACCACCGCCATCACAGTGGCGATGGTTTGCAACAGGTTCTCGGTGGCATCGGCAACAGAGGCGGCCACAATGGGCGGCTGATGGGTCACAAGATCAAGGGAAAGGCCAAGGGGCAGGGCGCTGCGCAGGTCTGTGAGCGCGGCCTCAAGGCCCGCACCGAAGGTTTGGATTGCGCCACCTTCCACCATCGACACCCCAAGCGTCACCGCTGGATTGCCGTTGAAGAACACCGGATTGCGCACCGGCTCGATATAGCCGCGCGAAATCTGCGCAAGGTCGCGCAAGACTGTGGTGCCACCTGAAGGCAGAGGCACTGGCACGTCACCAATGGCACGCCAATCCTCAAAGGCCCCATCGGTGCTCAGCGCATAGCGAAACCCTGCCTCGGTCTGAAGCGCGCCCGCCGAAAGGATGAGGTTCTGATCTGCTACAGCATCGAGCATTCTCTCAACCGTTAGTCCGGCCTGATCGAGACGGGCGCGGTCGAACTCGATCCAGATCCGCTCGTCCTGCACGCCGTAAAGGTCAATGCGCCCAATCAGGGGCACCGTCGCCAGGCGATCACGCAGCCATCTGGCCGTTGCGCGTAATTCAGCTGCAGAGAAATCCGCACCATGCAGCGCGAGCGTGGTCACGGCCACGCGCCCATAGTCATCATTGACCTGCGGGCCCACCGTCCCCTCGGGCAAAGAGGGGGCGAGATCGTCCATCCGGTTGCGCAGCGTGGTCCAGACCGGCTTGACCAGCGTCACCTCAGATCGCAGCTCGACCTTGACGGTCGCAAAGCCGGTCTGTGCGGCACTCTCGATGGTGTCGACCTCGGCAATCTGGCGCGCGGCCTCTTCGATGGGTTTGACCAAAAGCTGTTCGACGCGCTCTGCTGACATACCGGGAAAGCGGGCCGTCACCACCGCGGTGCGAATGGTGATTTCTGGATCTTCTTGGCTGGGATGGGTGAAATAGGTCATCACCCCGGTCACAATCAGCACCAGCGTCACCGCCAGCACCAGCCGCCAGCGATCCAGCGCGGCGCGGGTCAAGCCTGTCATTCCGGCAGGCTCCAGAGGCGCACGGGTTCACCATCGCTCAAAAGAGCAACTCCGGCGGTCACGACGTGTTCGCCGGGCGATAGCCCCTCTGTCACCAGCAGGTCAGTGCCGACCACCCCGTCGATGCGCACTTGGCGCGCCCGCACGGTGCCGGTGGCCTCGTCAAAGACGTAGACGGTTGCGCTGTCGCCCGCTGTCGGTTCGGATCGCGTGTCTGCAAAGATCAGTGCGGACAAGGGTATGTCGATGGCACCGGCAGCGCGCGGCAGCGTGAATAGGACGGCCGCCGAAAACCCGGTCTTTGCGCCTTCGGGCGGATCAGCCAGTCGCGCCTTGACGCGGTAAGCGACACCCGCCTCGGCGTCAGCGGCGATTTCTGTCACTTCGGCGGCAAAGCTTTGGTCGGGGAAAGCGGGTAGCCGCACCGCGACCGGCGTTCCCGGCGCGATCAGGGCCAAGAGCGCCTCGGGGGCGAGCACCTCGGCCTGAAGCGCCGCCGTCACGGCAACCTCATAGACAGGCTGGCCCGCTGCAAGCTCCTCGAACCGATTGGCCAGCAGGGCCGTCACCACGCCCTCGCGTGGAGCGCGCAGCGTGATGCGGTCCAGCCGGTCGCGCGCGGCGGCAAGGTCTGTCTCTGCCACACGGCGGTCGGCCAAGGCGGCGGAAAGATCCGCCGAGATGCGTTCAAACCCGGCGCGTGCGACAAGGCCGCGCTCAAATAGCGTGCGCTGTCGCTGAAATTCGGCGTCCGTGGCATCAAGGCGCGCAAGCGCTGCCGCAAGTTTTGCCTCAGCAGCCGTGATTTCCCGCTCGATGTCGGCGGGATCAAGGCGGGCGACCGCCTCTCCTTGGGTCATCCGATCGCCCGCGCGCAGCGGCACGTCGATCAACCTACCCGCCACGGGAAAGGCAAGGCGCATCGTCTCGGCTGCGGTCAGCACGCCGGGTAGGGTTCGATACGCGTCCTCGCCCCCTTGGGCGACGATCATGGTGCGGACAGCGCGTGGCGGCTTGGGGTCTGCCGGGTCTTCGTCGTCGTCGCAGGTCGTCAATGAGAGAGCGGCCAGGAAAACCATCAGGCGGAGGCTCATTGCCGGGTCTCCGTCACGGGGCAAAAGTGGAAAGGGCGCAAGCCTTGCACCGGCAAGGTCCATCGCGGAATGCGCGCGTGGCGGAATAAGAGGCTCTGGGTGGCATTGCAGGCGCTCGCGTTTGGTACCGTGCCAGAAATGCTATGTGCCCTTTGAATTTAGAGCAAGCGATGAGGCGCTCGAAATGGCCAGTCACCCCGGGCGCATCGCGGCTCTATTCCCTCAACATCTGGTCATCAGGAATGTGCCCGTCAGCGGCACGTATTCACCAGCGCCTCAAGGTCGGTGAAGAGGCGCGCGACCCGGTCAATTGCGCGCTGATCCACCTCATTCAGATCTACCCTTGCCCCGGATATCCCGTCCCGGTGGCACATTGTCCAACTGTTGTTTGGCAACTGCGTGATCCATCCCTTTTGCCGCAGAAGTTCAAGTTTGCGGCGCACGGTCTGGCGGGGAATGGCGGTCACATCGGCGATACGGGACGCGCTGATGCCCGGCCGCTCGAGGTTTGACAGGGACGGGTCTTGGTCGCGAATACCCGCATCGCGGACCGCCCTGAGCGTGACCTGACCGATGATGGCCAGAATAAGCATCTGCTGTAGGTCCCCACGAAAGGCGCGGCTAACGTCTTCTAGATGTTCGACGAAAAATTCGACAAAGCGATACTGGTAGTCGAGGTAATTCTCGGCGAAAATATCACGTATCTCGGTTGCGCGTCTGGATTTTGCCGTGGCCGCCCCGATTGTGCCTTTGGGTTCGGGCGATGTGCCCATGGTGAACGCTTTTCCTGACATCGGCTTTGTCGGCTCCCACGCTACAAAGGTCTAAAAAATCGCTTCGGTTCTGTCATCGCCCCTGAGGACATGCTCGTTTTGAGCAGGACGCCGCTATCGGTGGCCCCGGTCCTGCTATAACCCTTCTGGCTGAAGCTTGCGAAGTCAATCCTCAACCAAAGGTGTGTTCCGTCAGGGCCTTTGGGTGTCGTCGGAAGAAGAGTGCCCTTATGCCCACACGCACAGCCATTTCCATCTTTCAGGCCCACAAGATGGACCGCTGGCTTTGCTTCGGGGTGGTCTTGATCTGGCTTGCCGGATGCGCGCCGCGTGCGGATATGGTTCCCGATGCCGCCGCTCTGACGGGAGAGATCATCGTTCCGGTCTATGTCGGCACCACCCGCGCGCAAGAGGCGGCAGGGGGATGGTCGTCCAAGTTTGCGGGGCCTCTGACCTATGCAAGGGTGGACGTCAGCGTTCCAAAAACGCGCAGGCCCGGGATTGTGATGCTGCCGGGTATGCACCCGGACCCTGACAGGCATTTTTTGACGCGCGAGGTGGTCTCTTTCTCTGGTCGGGCTGCATTCCGCGAGGAGGTCGCGCGCGCCTTGGCCTCGGACCGGATCACCGACAAGGAAGTGGTGGTCACAATTCATGGGTTCAACAATACCTTGGGGGACGGGGTATTTCGAACTGCGCAGATGATCCGCGACTTTGATATAGACGCGTTGACCGTTCACTATGCTTGGCCGTCGCGGGGGGCGCCTCTGGGCTATGCCGCAGATCGGGATGCAGTTCTCATTGCGCGGGACGGGCTTGAACAGATGCTCGAGGATCTTGGGCGTGCGGGCGCGCGCGACATTGTCCTTGTCGCGCATTCGATGGGGGCCCAGTTGACGATGGAGGTGCTGCGCCAAATGGCGATCCGCAAGGACGAGGCAATGTTGTCGCGGATATCTGCGGTGGTCCTGCTCTCGCCAGACATTGCCCCGTCGGTGTTTCGCGCTCAGGCAGAGGCCATCGGTGACTTGCCTGATCCGTTTGTCATTTTCACCTCGCAGAACGATCCCGCCTTGCGACTGTCCGCACGGTTGACGGGCGTTCCCAGGCGTCTTGGAAATATAACGGGCGTTGAGGAGGTGGCCGGGTTGAATGTGACAGTCATCAACCTGTCGTCCGCCCAAGACGCGGCTTCGAACCATCTTGCTGCGCTGACATCGCCCTCAGTTATCAGCTTTCTCAAGCAAACCGAAGCCGTGCGACGTAACCTTGAGACGGATCCCTCTGGGCGGGCGGGGCTTCTTCCGGGGACAATGCTGCTGGCCCAAGAGGCCACAGCGATCATGCTTGCGCCAGTCGCATTGATGGAACGCGCAGGCAACTGACAGCGATGGGTTGTTCAATTTGCGTGGTCGCGGAAGTCTTGAACCATCTGCCACTTGTTTGCCGCGCGGCTGTCAGATTGATCAAAAACTGCAAGCCGCCCCTTGATATGCGCAACAGCAATTCTTTGCGGCAAGTGATGGGTGTGAGGGCCGGGGATGGGCCCCTGTTTGCTGCGGTGGTGGCAAAGAAGCGGCACTGGTACGGTCAGTGACGATTGTCGTCTCTATACTTGTTAAGGTTGGCTTCTTTTCCAAACGCGGGCGCGATCCGGTTTCGCCAAGGTAGCCTGATCCATCTTTGAAAGCCCGCGACCTTAAGTTTTTTCTGTCGTGTCTGAAACTTTGGGCGGCGGTGTCCCGTGACTGCTCTGTGATGCATGCAAACGGGAGGTCAAACCATGGCACATCTAGCGACGAACTATTCCTCTTTTGAAACCTTTCTGCGGGGCGCTGAGTCTACCTATACTGTAGATTTCATTGCTCTCAACGGCTCGGGTGTCAGTGGAACAGCGATCCTTGCGATTGGTGCGCCTGAAGCCACCGGCGAACAATATCTGAACGTCTCCATCACCGTAGAGGGCATGGAGCCTAACCAACCTGTTCCGCAGCATATTCACGGTCTTTTTGATCTGGAGGGAAATCCTGTTAACTCACAAACCCCGGATATCAACAGTGATACTGACCGGGACGGATTGGTGGAAGTGCTGGAAGGGGTAAG
Source organism: Roseovarius sp. MS2 (assembly GCF_051447875.1). Lineage (NCBI taxonomy): Bacteria > Pseudomonadati > Pseudomonadota > Alphaproteobacteria > Rhodobacterales > Roseobacteraceae > Roseovarius > Roseovarius sp. MS2. The sequence continues at coordinate 3,763,126 of NZ_JBKHVF010000001.1, read as the reverse complement.
CCAATATGGCGACGTGCTCTTAACTCTGACCGAAGACGGCGCTGCTCCCATGACCAATGCGGATGGTTCTTTCACCTATATTCGGGCCTTTGACCTGAACGATGCGGCAAATTTCTTTAGCCCTGTCACAATGAATGATTACTTGGGCGCGGATATTCTTCCACTCACCTTGCGGGAAATCGTTCTGCATGGGGTGTCGGTGCCAAATGGCATTGGGGCAGGGACACCGGGCGAGGTAAATGGCCTTCAGGATGGTTTTGTTCCTATTCTGCCTGCGGCGGCGGGTGAGATCGAGGAGATCACGCTGGAACAAGCGCTGTCGCTTCTTGACGAACAGCGGGCCATGGGCGGTGTCACCCTCGCGTTGGGCGATACGGGCGAGACCGTGACAGGCACGGAAGGCGACGATGTCATCATCGGCGGGGCAGGCGATGACGTGCTCATCGGACTTGGCGGCAAGGACACCCTGACAGGCAACGGCGGCAGTGACGACATTGACGGCGGCCAAGGGGATGACGTGATCATGGCAGGCAGCGATGCCAATATCCCGAATGGCGCTGATACTGGGGCCTCGGGTGCATTGCCGCGCACGGAATACGACAACGGCTATGCCGGAGGTGACGGAGACGACCTGATTATCGGTGGCGCGGGGGATGACATCATCACCGGCGATGACGATAGCCGCGTTTCGACCGCCACAGGGGGCGTGTTTGATGCAGGTGCCGACGGATCGGATACGATCTTTGGCGGCGCGGGCAATGACGAGATTCACACCGGAAGCTGGTCGGATGGCGATGAGGGTCTGAGCAATATCTCGACCGGCGTCATGGGAGATGTGGCCCACGGTGGGGACGGCGATGACATCCTGCGCGGTGCGGGTGGCGACGATATCCTCAACGGCGATGCTGGCAATGACGATGTCGGTGGCGGCGGCGGTGCAGATAGCATCACAGGCGGCGCGGGCGATGATGTGCTGTTCGGCAATGCAGGTGCAGATGTGCTTGATGGCGGCACGGGCAATGACACGCTGATGGCTGGGCCGGGCGACGATGACGACCCGTTCAATGCCGCCAGCTTTGGGGCTTCGGGGGCGCTTCCCCTGTCGGAATACGACAATGGCTATGCTGGCGGTGCGGGTGATGACCTGATCGAAGGTGGCGCGGGGGATGACATCATCACCGGCGATGATGATAGCCGCGTTTCGACCGCCACAGGGGGCGTGTTTGATGCAGGTGCCGACGGATCGGATACGATCTTTGGCGGCGCGGGCAATGACGAGATTCACACCGGAAGCTGGTCGGATGGCGATGAGGGTCTGAGCAATATCTCGACTGGCGTCATGGGAGATGTGGCCCACGGTGGGGACGGCGATGACATCCTGCGCGGTGCGGGTGGCGACGATATCCTCAACGGCGATGCTGGCAATGACGATGTCGGTGGCGGCGGCGGTGCAGATAGCATCACAGGCGGCGCGGGCGATGATGTGCTGTTCGGCAATGCAGGTGCAGATGTGCTTGATGGCGGCACGGGCAATGACACGCTGAGGGCTGGGCCGGGCGACGATGACGACCCGTTCAATGCGGCCAGCTTTGGGGCTTCGGGCGCGCTTCCCCTGTCGGAATACGACAATGGCTATGCTGGCGGTGCGGGTGATGACCTGATCGAAGGTGGCGCGGGGGATGACATCATCACCGGCGATGATGATAGCCGCGTTTCGACCGCCACAGGGGGCGTGTTTGATGCAGGTGCCGACGGATCAGATACGATCTTTGGCGGCGCGGGCAATGACGAGATTCACACCGGAAGCTGGTCGGATGGCGATGAGGGTCTGAGCAATATCTCGACCGGCGTCATGGGAGATGTGGCCTTTGGCGGTGAAGGTGACGATATTCTGCGTGGTGCGGGTGGCAATGATTTCCTAGCTGGTGAGGCAGGGAACGACGACATTGGCGGCGGCGGCGGCGCGGACAGCATCGTTGGAGGTGACGGCAATGATGTGCTCTCTGGCAATGGCGGCGATGACATCATTTCCTCAGGGAATGGTGATGACGTGGCCATGGGCGGCGACGGGGATGATCGGATCGGTGGGGGGCTTGGAAATGACCAGCTGTCCGGCGATGCGGGCGACGATGTCATTGGCGCAGGCCTTGGTGACGACACCGCAGATGGCGGCGACGGGAATGATCTCGTCAATGGTGGCGGCGGTGACGATGTTCTGACGGGCGGGGCCGGGAACGACAGTATGGGCGGCAGCCAAGGAGCGGATACGCTGAGCGGCGGCGATGGCGACGACCTGATGGGGGGCGGCACCGGAATGGACGTCATGAGCGGTGGCGCTGGTAACGATCAAATGGGTGGCGGTTTTGGCAACGACATGGTGGATGGCGGTGTCGGCGATGACTTTGTTGCTGGCGGCAATGGCCGCGACACGCTTCTTGGGGGTGAGGGTAACGATACCATCAATGGCGGCAACGGCGACGATCAGATGCAAGGCGGGGACGGGGCGGATGTCTTTGTCTTCAACAGCTTCAATGCCGGAGAGGTTGATGTGATCTCGGATTTCGACACTGCGGGTGATCTGCTGGATCTGCGTGGAGTGATCGGCGGCTTTGAGGGTCTGAGCATTGCTGCGACAACCTTTGACGGTTCTGGTGCGACACAGGTCAGCTATCTGGACCACACGATCATACTGGTCGATGTAGAGGCGACAACGCTGGATGGTGGTGACTTCATCTTCGGCTGAGCCGGACATGGGGCAGGGCCCCTCGCCATCTGCGGGGGGCCCAACATATTCTGTCTGCGGAAAAGCGCACCTTGTGCCGGTAAACAAATGGATGTGGTGTTAAGCTCATCTCGGTTCTATGTGGAACCAGATCACTCGCTTTGGCCTAGGCTGATATCCGCAGTCGCAAGGCATCCTCGGACGACTCGAGGAGGTGCGCCGCGGCACCGACCTCGTGTTCACTCATTGGAGTAAATGTCCGTCATCGGATCTGCGCCAAGCACCGTCATGAGGCGTAGCACCTCGGCCTTCCATCCGTCTTTTACCCGCCTTGCCAACTGCGACATCGGGCGCAATCTGGGGACAAAAATGGCGCAATCATATCGAAGGTCTTGAGCGAGCGGACGAAATACCAACGCATCCCCGTTCAGCCTTGACTGCTGTTCGCTGGCCACGGTCATCGGATCGACGATGGCGCAGCATTGCCCTTGGGACACAAATTGCAAAAGCGGGATGAAAAACTGGCTTTCGATGATTTGATTGTACCGCGCGCCATGCCCCTGAAATGCCATGTGAATACGTTTTTGAAGCCAATGCGCGCTGTGCAAGCCGCCCATCGGTTGATCATGCAAATCTTCCCAAGATAGCGCGGCTTTTTGAGCTAAAGGATGCGCCTGAGGCAAGGCGCAGAAGCAGCGCGCAGAAAAGGTTTCTGCCGTCAAAAGACCTTTGCGCTTTTCAAGCTGAAAATCCAGATCCGCAAAGCCGAAATCAATGCTTTGGGTGGCCACCAACTCGAGGATCTGTTGCGAACTTCGCATCGTCAATGTCAGCTTGATATCCCTGAAATCGCCGAGAACCCGACTGATATATCCGGGGAAAAGATAACTGGATGGTCCGGGCATCGCGGCAACCTTCAGATTGCCGCTCGCGGCATCCCCGAGGCTTTTCATGGTGCGAGACACTGTAGACAGTCGGTCTAGCACTTCATCCGCCTCTGCCAGCAGGTAATAGGCCTCTGGCACCGGGATAAGGCGGCGCCCCTCACGTTCAAAAAGAGTGATACCGAGCGACGCTTCGAGTTCTCGCAAGGAAAGGCTGATCGCAGGCTGCGTGCGCCCCAAACGCCTCGCCGCCTGCGAGACGGACCCGGTAGCCATGACTTCACGAAAAACAGAGAGTTGCTGGAGCTTCACTATATAAGTTTTTCCTTGTTTTTTAGAGTTATAACAAATTTGTCTTTATCAACGCTACCATTAAGCTCGCGACCACGACAAACCTTCGCATCGCGGAGGTAAAGCCTATAAAAACGGGGAGTTTAGAATGGCATTGATGAAGAAAATGGCAGTGGCAGCTTTGGCAACGGCCTTGATGGCCGGCACGGCAATGGCCCAAAGCCCAACTTTTTTTCGCATTGGAACCGGCGGTGCGGGCGGAACTTACTTCCCGATTGGCGGAACGATCGCCAATGGGATTTCCTCTCCTCCCGGATCTCGACCCTGCGAAGAAGGGGGACAGTGCGGCGTTCCCGGACTGATTGCGATTGCACAATCTACAACCGCATCAGTTTTTAACAACGCGGCTGTGCAGAACGGCGAATTGGAAGCCGGCCTTGCTGCTGCCGACGTGACGCGTGAGATGTACCTTGGTGTTGGCACATTTGAGGGCAAAAAGCATGACAAGCTGCGACTTGTCGCCAACCTCTTTCCAGAAGACCTGCATCTTGTGATGCCCGCCGGGGCAACCTTGGACGGGTTGGGTGATCTGGCAGGCAAAAGGGTTGGCATTGCGCAGGCGGGGTCTGGCACCCAAGTGGCTGTTCTGAAAATGCTCGAAGAATGGGGTGTGAACCGCGACAACATGGAAGAGGCCGAGCTGAACAATTCGCAATCGGCTGAACGTCTGGCGGATGGGCAATTGGACGCCTTCTTTTATGCGGCGGGTTGGCCTGTGGCGGCGATGGTTCAGCTTGCCTCGACCAAGGGCATGACGCTGTATTCCTTCAGCGACGAAGAAATGCAGAAAATCAACGATGTGGTGCCTGCCTACATTCCCTCAAAGATCCCCGGTGGCGTATATGAGGGTATTGATAACGATACGATGACCCCTGCGGTTTCGGCATATCTTGTTGTCTCCTCGGATCTTTCGGACGATCTTGTTTACGGGATCACCAAGGCGCTCTGGAATGACAATACCCGCAACTTGCTCGACAATGGGCATGCGAAAGGCAAGCTGATCCGGCCGGAAACGGCGTTGAACGGGGTGGATAGCCTTGGGGTGCCGCTGCATCCCGGAGCAGAGCGCTTTTATCGCGAAGCAGGGCTGCTCAAGTAAGCCGTCTTCATTCTAGGAAACATTCCAAGCGATGCCCCCAGCGGGCATCGCAACCTCTTTTCATGAATGACAAGGCAGGCCCGTGACCAACAGCAGCAATGACCTGAGCGCCGAAGAACTGGCCAAGCTGACCCCAGAGCAGTTGGCCGAGATAGAGCGGAAATATGACGAAGGCGCTGCGACGCGCGCAGTAGGCCCAAACGTTGGCATGGTCTTGCGCGCCGTGGCACTGGTCTTTGCGCTTTATCACTTTGTGACTGCGGGGTTTGGTCTTCCGGCCGATCATTGGCACATGGGCTGGCATCTTTCGGGATTATTCATTCTCACCTACGCGCTCTTTCCAATTTTCAAGAGTGACAGCGCCTTTGCAATGAAGGTCAGCCGCCTTCGGCTGGGGAATATCCCCCTTTATGATCTGGTCTTCATGGCATTGGGCGTGGCGTCATCGCTGTATGTGGGCCTGGCGTGGCGCGGCATTCCGGCGCTTGGCATCGAGGAACAAACTTTCCGAATGGGTAATCCCAACGGGTATGACGTATTTTTTGGTGTCATTATAATCCTGTTGGTTTTGGATATTGCACGGCGGACACTTGGTTGGGTTTTGCCGCTCATCATCTGCGTATTCATTTCCTACGCGCTTTTCGGGACCTATTTTCCCGGTTTGTTGCAGCATCCCGGCGTGAATTTCAAAACTTTCGTCTCGTCGATGTATTTCCCGCAAGAGGGTATTTTCGGTGTCACCCTTTGGGTCGTTTCAACAATTGTATTTCACTTTGTCCTGTTTGGCGTCATCGCGCAGCGCACCGGTTTGGGGCAATTATTCATAGACAATGCAACCATTCTTGCCGGGCGCTATGTCGGTGGTCCGGCAAAGGTGTCGGTCGTATCCTCTGCATTTTTCGGGACAATCTCCGGCTCTTCCGTTGCGAACACAGTGTCGACGGGGGCCCTTACCATTCCGAATATGAAACGGCTGGGCTACCCCGGACATTTTGCAGGTGGCGTTGAGGCCGCTGCCTCGGCGGGTGGTCAAATTACGCCGCCGATCATGGGCGCCGCAGCCTTCATCATGGCAGAGTTTCTACAGCTACCCTACACCACAATCGTGATTGCAGCGATTGTCCCGGCGGTATTGCATTACGTCGGTGTGTTCGCTGTGGTGCACCTAATGGCCTTGAAACTTGGCTTGAAGGGCATGGCAAAGGACAGCCTGCCCCAATTCGCGGCCGTATGGCGAGAAGGCTGGGCGAATATCATTCCCTTGATCGGCCTGCTGGTTGTGCTTTTCTCTGGCTACACGCCTTACATGTCTGCGTTTTGCGGCATCTCTCTGGCAGTGATCGCGGGCATGGCGCGGTTACGTGAACCGACCACTTTGATCTATCCTGCGGCCTTCATTGCCTTTGTTTTGTGGAAATGGATGGGCCAAGGATTTGAGGGGCAAATGGCCCTGCTGCTTGTGATCGGTGCGGTTGTTGCCACCTTGAACCCGCAAGCGCGTATTCGGCTGCCTCAAATGGCAGAGTCGCTAGAAGTGGGTGTAAAATATGCCCTGGCTGTCGGGGCGGCCTCGGCGGCTGTGGGCATTGTCGTCGGTGTCATCAATACCACGGGTATTGGGTTTCGCATGGGCTTTATGGTGACCCAAGGCGCGGGTTCGATGGCCATGAGCTTGAATGATATGTTCACCTTTGGCGGTTGGGAAATGATCTCAACCCCAGATCTGCAATTGTTCCTGTCACTGGTGTTCATCGCGATTTCTTGCATCTTGATGGGGGCAGGCGTTCCGACGACAGCGCTTTACATCATGCTTGCGTCGGTGGCTCAGCCTGCTCTGGCACAGCTTGGCGTGCCTCCGATCGCCAGCCATATGTTTGTGCTCTACTATGGTGTCGTATCGGAAATTACGCCCCCCGTTTGTACTTCGGCCTATGCGGCGGCGGCCATCGCCAACTCCAATCCTTTCCGGACAGGTGTGTCAGCCTTTACCTTGGGCTTGGGCAAAGTCGTCGCGCCAATGGCCTTTGTGTACGCGCCTGTCCTGCTTATCGTTTCCTCAACGGGATTTGATTTATGGGAGTTCACCTATACCGCCACGAGCTGCATTTTGGGGGTTCTGGCGCTTTCAATGGCGGTTGTTGGATACTGGAAGGCCCCGATGGGTGCCTTCATGAGAGTATTGCTGGCAGTGTCGGGCATAGTGTTCATTGCGCCCTCGCTGCAGGCCGATTTGATTGCCGCGTTGATTGCTGCTCCGGCCATTTTGAGCCAGCTTTTCAAACGGCGTTCAACACCTGCGGCGGTCTGAGGTATGGACGGTCATGTAACCATCATCGGTGCCGGTATTGTCGGGATTTGCACGGCGATTTCCCTTTGTGAGCGTGGTTTCTCGGTACGCCTGATTGACAGAGGCATACCCGGACAAGAAACCTCTTTCGGGAATGCCGGTGTTATCTCTCCGTGGTCCATTATCCCGCAATCCATGCCAGGGATATGGAAGACTCTGCCTGGATTGCTATTGGGCCGAGATAGCCCACTTTCGGTGCGACCCCGCTTTTGGCCGCGCATGATCCCTTGGGGGCTGCGCTTCTTACGACACGCAACAGAGGAAAAGGCGCGTGCCGCGTCCGATTGTATGGAGTATCTGTGCGGTCCATCCGTGGACCTATATCGCCGTCTTCTTGCCGGAACCGGACATGAGGATTTGCTTGCTGAGAGCTATTATATCCACGCCTTTCGCACTGCGGACAAAGCCAGTCTGAAGAACCTTGATTACCGCATCCGTGTGGAAAAGGGCGGGGATCTGGCTCTGATAGGTCCAAGGGAGTTGCAGACGCTGGAGCCCGGACTTTCGTCTGACTTCAGGGCCGCGGTGGTGATCAAAGGTCAGGCGCGTGCCCGCGCACCCGGTCAGCTTGGTCAGGTCCTGACCGCGAAGGCGCGGGGGCTTGGGATCGAGGTGGTTCAGGCTGAAGTGATCCGTCTGTCGCATCAAAATGGCAGCTGGACGATTTTCGCCAAAGGCCAAAATTTCACAGCACCGCGCGTTGTCCTGGCTGCGGGGGTTTGGTCAGCAGACTTGCTGCGGGCCCTTGGGATCACCCTGCCTCTGGTGGCCGAGCGCGGGTATCATGTGGAGTTTGCGGCCCCCGGTGTCACTCTCAATCACTCGGTGATGGATGTCGATGGCAAGGCCGTCGCCAGTTCCATGCTTGGCGGATTGCGTTTGGCTGGTACCGCAGAGTTTGCGGCCATTGACGCGCCACCTGATCCCCGGAAACAAGCTATTCTGACACGTCAAGCCAAGGCGATGTGCCCTGATCTAAGCACTGCGCAAGGGTCCTTCTGGATGGGCCGCAGACCTTCATTTCCCGACAGCTTGCCCGCATTGGGCGCGGTGCCGGGGCAGGATGGTCTCTTTGCGGCTTTCGGGCACAGCCATTATGGGCTGATGATGGCCCCCAAAACCGGCGAAGTTTTGGCGGATATCATATCAGGATGCCCCGCAAATGCCCCGCTTGATGCCCTCAAAATGGATCGGTTTCTCTAGGTCCGTAGTGTTCAGCTCAGCGAAAAGCCACCTGACGCCTTCTGCGAGTTGCGAGAGTAACATGGGGATAGTTTAAATCACTCTATGGTCGAAGGATTTGTGAGCAAAGACCTTGATACGGATGGTTGCATTCGCGATATTCGACGCAATCGCGGTCTAGGCTGAACGCTTAGATTGCGCAGCCTTGAAGAAGCTTTGGGAGTAGCGGCATCAAAGTCCTGTTTCTTGTGTCAAGCGCCTATGGGCACATGGATTTTGGCGGTCTGGGGTTCTTGCGCCTTAGCCAGAAGTTTGAGGCCGCAGGGCACAGCAGCGTGTGGATCACATATGGGGATCAAGTCGCGCGGTTACGCGGACATGGCTGCGACGTGGAGCAAGCGGGCGATCTGAACCGGCTGCGCCTGATGCCCATGCCGCATATCGACGACATAGCGAAAAACCCAGCAGGACATGACGGTAGGGTCGCAAGTTTGCGGCGCGTTATGGAGCGCATTGCGCAGCATCGGCCTGACATGGTCTTTATCGACCGCCTGCTTGTAGGAGCTGGACTTGCTGTCGCTCAGCTTGATGTGCCTTATGCGGCGATGGGAACGCCGGGTGGGTATTGGCGTTTCTTCCCAGACCCGGCCCAAGGGCACCTCAATATTCACTCTTGGCCGGAGCCGGTTAAGGAGTATCATGATCTTGGTGAGCGCTTGAAGGACGAGCTTGGCTGGCAGAAGGGCGGGCTGGACAGTGGATGGCTCCGATCACCGTATCTGAACGTGCAGTTTCTGCCGACGCGGTTCTATGCGCACGTGAACGATCCAGCGAGCATCAGCATCCACAACCATACCTCGCCCGCGCTCGCACCCAATGTCCGCCGTATCGGGGTGTCCTTCGGAAATCAGGGTTCCACAGAACATCTGTTACGCCTCACAGAGGCGCTGATCGCAAACATACCCGAAGGCAACGGTGTAAGCCTTTTTTTAGGCAATCATCCTGACCTGCACGCGCATTTCCACTCGGTCAGTCGTGGCAAGGATGTCGAATTGCACCAGTGGATTGAATTCAATACGGTAATGCCGGGTCTATCGTCGTTTCTGTTTTTGGGTGGTGTCGGCACGATCTGGCACTGTTTGCAAAACGGCGTACCGATGATCGTAGCCCCCGGATTTATCGGGGATCAGCTGGAAAACGCCCGACGAATTGCGGCACTTGGGCTTGGCGCACATATGGCCGAAGACCAGCCATGCGAGGACATCGCGGCCATTGTTCAACGTGTAACCATGGATGCAGATATTCGAAACCGTCTGGCCGAGGCACGCGAGCCAGCCTCTTTTTCGCATACGATGGACAGCTTTTTCGAACTCATATGCGATTTGACCAGATGATCCTGTTCTGCAAGCTGTGTTGCGGGGTAACCATTTTAGTGTCAACGAGCAGAGAGACGACATCGACCGGCGTGACGAATTAAACTACATACCAAATCGGACCAACGTGAGCGATGGTTCTTCGGCACAGCAGGGCGGCTTTAGATGGCAAATACCTACGCGGCAAAGACTGTTTGCATCCTTGGGATGCATCGGAGCGGAACGAGCTGTCTGGCTGGATGTCTGGAGGAACGCGGTCTGTTTCTTGGTGATGTGATCAATTTTGCCAAGTTCAATCGACGGGGCAACAAGGAAAACCCCGAGATCATGCAAATCAACAATGACCTTCTGAAGCTGAATGGCGGCACTTGGGACAATCCACCCGAAGAGATGCGATGGAGCGATGAGCTTCGGGCGCGTCGGGATGCACATATTGCATCCCTTGCCAGCCGTCCGATTTGGGGATTCAAGGATCCACGCACCGTTTTCACATTGCCATTCTGGCAGGAGGCGGTGCCGAATATGCACTATGTCGCCACCTTTCGTGACCCCTTTGCCGTGGTTCGCTCACTTCAGCGCCGTGGCCCCAACCTACTCCCCGTTATCGCCCCCATTGATTTGTGGATGAAATATAACCTTCGACTGCTGCAGCATATCACGGCCCATGACATCCCGCTGGTCAGTTTTGACTGGCCTGCCGATGTTTATAACAAGGCGGTGGATTATATTTCCAATAGCTTTGGTGTCTCGACGGAAGGCCTGACAGAGGCGCCTTTTTACGAACAGAGCCTGCGCACAAGCGATGAGGACGAAGGGATGACGCAGTCAATGGAGCCTGAAGTTCGCATGGTCTACGAGGCGCTATTAGAGAGGGCTATGCCCGTCACTGACTTTGTGTAAGCGGCTGTCGCATGTCCACCCAAACGGCCAAGATGACCCCGTAGATGTTTATCAGTTTGCAGGCAACCCGTCGGTCATATAAACCGCTAAGACGAGATAACGCCCAGGGATATATCAGGTCCATATATCGGGAGGGCCGCACTACGATGCTTTCTAGCTCATTCAATTTTATCTTTATTCACGTGCCAAAGACGGGCGGCAATTCAATTCAAAAGGCTCTCTTACCCTACAGTGATGATCGCATTGCCTTGATTGGACCTCACCACGACGGGATAAATCGATTTGAGATACGTTCTCCTGAATTCCAAATTCACAAGCACGCGACGTTGGAGGATTATCGACGCCAATTGGACCAGGAGCGCTATGCGCGGCTGATCAAAGTTACCTGCGTGCGAAATCCGTGGGACCGCTGCGTCTCGTATTATTTTTCGCCGCACCGCGGAGCTGTGGTGTGGTCAGAGCAGGACTTCGCGCATTTTATCAGCAATACGGTCCATCCTCATGCGCACTATCTTACCCTTGATGATCTGAAGAGCGATCCGTTTGACAACGTCGATGTCATCTTGAAGTACGAAACTCTTGAGATGGATTTCAAGGCACTTTGCGGACGGCTTGGGCTTGGTGACGTCGCTCTTCCGCGCCTCAATGCTTCTGTGCGCGACGCCTATAGATCCTATTTCGTCCGAGACGATGTTATCGAACTCGTGGCCGAAAAATTCGCGCCCGAGATTGATCGTTTCGGTTACTCCTTTTGATCCCTTACGCGGTTCCTGCCCATGCAACCAAATATCGTCATCATCAATCCAGATCAAATGCGGTGGGACTACGCCTCGTGTCAGGGCCATCCGTTCATTGCTACCCGGCACTTGGACCGGCTGGCAGCGATGGGAACGCGGTTCAGCCACGCCTTTGCGGCAAGCCCTATGTGTGGGCCGAGCCGGACGAGTTTTCTAACTGGGAAATATCCTATCGAACACGGCATTCGGCAATATGGTGGCACCTACGATCAGGCGCAGCCCAATGCCCTGCGCGTGCTGGGTGACGCGGGCTATGTGCGAGGGATTTGGGGCAAGGACCACACCTTCAAAGGAAATGTGATTGGTAGCCTGTATGATGAAGGCGAGGACATCTGCCTAGGGATCATGGGTGGCCACCCAGACTATATAAACGCATGGGACAGCACGAGCCTTGATGTTGGGTCAAAGTGGAACCTGACCAAGCGTCTCACAGATGAGGGGCTCGCGTTTATCCATCGCCAAGCTCGGACAAGCCAGCCATTCTTTTTGACCCTCAATTATCAGGACCCGCATCCATTTTTTGCCTGTCCTGAACCCTACTCGTCCTTGTTTCACCCAGATCAGTTTGAGCTTTCGCCAAATTATCGCAAGGCGCCAGTGGACGGAGAAATCACCCGGCTGACAAACTGGCGCATTCACAGCAATGAAATCAACATGCCGGTCGCAGAGCTCAAACAGGCGATGGCGATCTACGCCGGGCAGATCCGGTATGTTGACGATCAGGTTGGGCGTATTCTGAACGAGCTTGAGGCTCTAGACCTGCTTGAAAACACGATCGTCCTCTTCTGGAGCGACCACGGTGAATTCATTGGTGATTTTGGTGTGATCCACAAGATTCCAGCGTTTTACGAGTGCTTGATCCGGGCGCCGATGGTGATTTGGGATCCGACCGGGCGCGTGCCGCGCGGCGTGTGTTCTGGCTTGGTCGAGCTGATGGACGGCATGGCGACAGTTCTCGATCTATGCGGTCTCAAGCAGCCAGAAGGCTCGCATGCCCGGTCGATGGCGGGCACGGTGGTGGGACGACGTGACGTTTACGCCGATTCAGGCATGCTTGTGCGACAGCCCCTAGAGCCGATATCCGGCCATGTCATCAAAGGGGCAATGCCACCGACGGCGTTTGGACCTGGATCAATGCTGCGTACGGAGGACTGGAAGCTATGCCTTTACGGTGAGGACAAAGGCGAATTGTTCGATCTGCGGCGGGATCGTTACGAGACGACGAACCTGTTTGGTGTGCCACGACATGCTCAAATCCAGGACGAGCTTATGCTGCGCCTCGCACAGCGCATGATGTGTTTGGGACAGATGCCCGAAGCGCTTCCTACCCTAAAAGTCTGATTGCAAAACAAAATCGGACTTTGGCGATTTATCGAGCTTACGCTGAAGCCGCGTAAGTCATACCGTTCTCTGCCATGTTCCATTGCTCACTCAAGCTACGCAACGCCTTCGCTCACGATATCCATACAACCTTCGACACACCAAGCGTCAAGGACAGATGCGCTACGTTGCGGATGAAGGCAGATGACTAAGACAGTAAAGAACTAGGCGAGTTTCGTGTGAATGCCACTGGCCAATTTGAGACCGCCGCAGTGGCTCTCATCATGAATTTGCTGAACCGGCCGCACTACGTTGCGAAGCAGCGCAGGACACCTCAAAAATGGCGCTACTAGGCTGAAATAAGCGACTAACCCAAGGAAAAGGGGTTAGCAGTTTCCCGCTAACCCCTTGAAATCTTTGGCTCCGGCGGTAGGGATCGAACCTACGACCAATTGATTAACAGTCAACTGCTCTACCGCTGAGCTACGCCGGAACACTTGGGCCGTATAGCAACCGGATTCGGGGAGGTCCAGAGGCTTTGTGACAAAAATTTAGGACGAGGTGCAGGTGGTTTGGAGGCGTGCGAATTTTGCGTCTGCCTGTAGTGCGCCGACTGGCGCGACTTGGGATTTCTGCATAAGGTCGATGAGATGCGCGAGCACGTTGCGGCGGGCCGCGGCGAGAAGGCTTTGTGGGGTGTCGGCATAGACGCGGCTGGTAATCTCGGTGGCGGTCAGCGGTGCCCGCGTGAGGGCCTCTAGGATTGCCGCCTCGCGCGCTTTGCGATGCGCGACGAGCCAGTCGACGCGGGCCTTGGGATGTTCGATCACTGCCCCGTGGCCGGGCAGAAAGCGCCGCGCCTTCAGCGCGCCAAGACGCGCGCAAGACCGCAGAAAATCTGTCAGATCGCCGTCTGGTGGCGAGACCAGAGAGCTGGCCCAGCCCATCACCAGATCGCCGGACAGCACGCTGTCTGCGATCTCAAAGCTCATGTGATTGCCGAAATGCCCCGGTGTCCAATGCGCGGTGATCTGCCAGTTATCCCCCATGATCCGTTCCCCGTCGCAGAGCACCAGATCGGGGGCAAACTCCGTATCCACGCCCTCACCACCGCCCATAAGCCCGCTTTCGGCAAGGCTCTGCATCACGGCGCTGCGCCCGGCGGTGGCATCGCCATAGGCCAGCACCGGTGCGCCGGTTTCAGCCGAGAGGCGCGCGGCAAGAGGGGAATGATCCAGATGCGCATGCGTGACAAGAATATGGCTCACGCTCTGGCCCGGACCCAAGGCCGCAAGGATCGCTGCGAGATGGGCAGGGGTGTCGGGGCCCGGGTCAATCACCGCAAGGCGGCGCGTGCCCACAAGATAGGTGTTGGTCCCCCAAAACGTCATGGGCGAGGGGTTGGGCGCAAGAATGCGACGGATCGCCTGTCCGACATCCTCGGCCATGCCTACAGGGGGGCTTTTTCCTTGGTCGGCTTGCATGGCTCTTCCTTATGGCTGCGCGCGCGGCTAGGTTTAGCCATGTCGTTGCGTTGGCTCAAACCCTATCTTCCGCGAAGTCTCTATGCACGGGCCGTGTTGATCCTGCTTTTGCCGGTGATCACGCTGCTCTTGGTGGTGTCGCTCGTGTTTGCCCAGAGGCTGTTTGACGATGTCACGCAGCAAATGGTTAAGACGGTGGCGCGCGAGGTGCGCTTGGTGCTTGATGAACCCGAAGGCAGCCCGGTGTCAGAAATGCTGGAAATCGAGCGGCGGCGGGTGCCCGCATCCGAGATGCCAGAGGCCGATGACTATGATTGGTTCGACCTTTCTGGAAGCGTGGTTATTCGCGAATTGCGTGGCTATTTCGAGGATCTCGAGCGTGTTTCACTGACCGATAATCAGTTTGTTATGCTTTATTTTCATAGGGATGGTGGGGTGGTCGAGCTTGTGTTTGACCGGCGCCGGGTGTCCGCTCGGCGGCCCTATCAAGTGCTGCTCAATCTGGCGTTCTATGGCATCCTCATGACCGTTGTCTCGTATGTCTACATGCGCAAACAGCTCAAGCCGATTACCCGGCTGGCTGAGGCGGCAGAGGCCTTTGGGCGCGGGCGGCATGTGCCCTATCGGGCCTCTGGTGCCCTAGAGGTGCGGGCTGCGGGCAATGCCTTTCTCGACATGCGGGCGCGGCTTGAACGGCAGATTGAGCAGCGTACGCTGATGCTCTCGGGCGTGAGCCATGACCTGAGAACGCCGCTGACCCGGCTGAGATTGAGCCTTGCGATGCTGGAGGATGAAGAGGCGGCCCCCATGCTGCGCGACGTGCGCGATATGGAGCGATTGCTGGAAGGGTTTCTGGCCTTTGCGCGCGGGGCGCATGAGGGCGAGCCGGAACCGGTTGATCCGATTGCGCTTGTGACACAGATTGTCGAAGATGCCCAACGCGCACAGAATGACGTGACTTTGGTAGAGGCACGGGGCGTGGGCACGGTGGCTTTGCGGGCGGAGAATATTCGCCGGGCAGTCGAGAACCTGATCAACAACGCGGTGCGCTATGGCTCGCGGGCTGAGGTTTCGGTGGTCATGACCGAAAAATCATTGAGAATCAGGGTTGAGGATGACGGGCCTGGGATTCCGCCTGATAGCAGGGACGATGCAATCAAGCCATTCACCCGGCTGGAACCTGCGCGAAACCAGAATCGCGGCATGGGGGTCGGCTTGGGCTTGTCCATCGTGCTAGATGTGGCGCGGGCACATGGTGGCACGCTGAGATTGGGAGAGAGCGCGCGGCTAGGTGGCCTGTGCGCGGATATTGTCATTGCGCGATGATCTCATCTCAGCGCGCAATGATTTTTGATAAAATGCTTCGAAAGTAACGGGTTACCCGGTGCGCCTCTCATCAAAGCTGAGTGCGATGAAGCTGGGCAGATGATCCCCAAGACCCATGACACGCGGCCCGCCACCGTGATCCTGACGCCCGCGGCCCTCTCTGTGGCGCGGGGCGTTATCGTCATTGCGGTCGCGATTGCGGTCCTGCCGGGGTTCCGGCGTCCGCTCGGGGCGGCGTTCCTGTGGGCGTTCCTGCGGTGGGGTCGCCTCAACTGCCTGTTCGGAAACGGTTTCCGGGGCCTTGTGGCTGGCGGCGGGACGCTCTTCGGGCTTTCCGCGGCTGACATTGCGTGCGCGGCGCGGTTTGGCGGGGCGCTCCTCGCTGCCCTGCGGCGGTTCGGTTTCTGTGGTCGGAGGGGTGAAGGTCACGGGGCTTTCGACCCGGGGAATTTCCTTTTGAATCAGGGATTCAACCCCGGCAAGGTTCTTTTCGTCGCGCGGGTTGCAGATCATCAGCGCCTTGCCGCTGCGCCCGGCCCGGCCGGTGCGCCCAATGCGGTGAACGTAATCTTCTGCATGGCTGGGCACGTCAAAGTTAAACACATGGCTGACCGCTGGCACGTCAAGTCCACGGGCGGCCACGTCAGAGGCGATCAGAAAGCGCAGCGTGCCTGCGCGAAAGCCGTCGAGTGTGCGTGTGCGCTGGCTTTGGTCCAAGTCACCGTGAATAGGTGCCGCATCATATCCGTATTTTATCAGAGACTTAGCGACCACATCTACATCAATCTTGCGATTGCAAAAGATGATGGCATTGCTACAGGCAGCACCTTCGCGGTCAATCAGCGCGCGCAGCAACTTGCGTTTTTCGCTATCGGCATTCTCACGGCGGGACGGTTTGAACATCACCACGCCTTGCTCGATCGTCTCGGAGGCGGTGGCCTGACGGGCAACCTCGACCCGAGCGGGGTTCGACAGGAAGGTATTGGTGATGCGCTCAATCTCGGGTGCCATGGTGGCAGAGAAGAAAAGCGTCTGACGGGTGAAGGGGGTGAGGCTGAAAATTCGTTCAATATCAGGGATAAAGCCCATGTCGAGCATACGGTCAGCCTCGTCCACGACCATGATCTGAACGCCGGTCAGCAAGAGCTTGCCGCGTTCGAAATGGTCGAGCAGACGACCTGGCGTTGCGATGAGAACATCAACGCCCTTGTCGATCAGCTTGTCCTGTTCCTTGAAGCTGACGCCGCCGATGAGCAGCGCCTTTGTGAGCTTTAAGTGTTTGGAATATGTATCAAAATTCTCAGCCACTTGGGCTGCGAGTTCGCGCGTGGGGCACAGGACCAAGCTGCGCGGCATGCGGGCGCGGGCGCGTCCACGTGACAAAAGCGAGAGCATGGGCAAGGTGAAGCTGGCAGTTTTGCCGGTGCCGGTTTGGGCGATGCCGAGAACGTCGCGGCCGACGAGCGCGTGAGGGATGGCTTCGGCCTGAATGGGGGTGGGCGTTTCGTAACCGGCCTCTTCGATGGCCTTTAACACCTTGGGATTCAGGTTCAGATCGGAAAATTTTGTCATGTGTATCCGTGGTTTACGGACGCAATCATGGCCCGTACGACTGATGCGGGTTCGGGCCCCTCATGGGCCTGTGGTTCTCCACATGGATGCCCCGCTGCGCTGCACTTACCTGAGAACGTCACCAGCGTCAATGCACCGCATAATCCGCGCAACAATCCAAGGGGTGCGGAGAGGGATTATGCAGTAACTGGAAACACTTAGCTATGTTCCGGAAAGTGGCGGGCGCGCTTTGCGTCAAGGTCGAGATTGATGTGATGAAGGTGGCCGTAAGACGCAAGGCGTTTATGCAACTCTGGGGTGGCGGTGCAGACCTCGGAGAAGAAGCGGCGCAGGGCGGGTTCCCCTCCGTCTTCCTCAAGCATGTGAAAAAATTCATGCATATTAAAGGCATAGCCGTCGGAGTGGGGGGCTGGCTTTAATTCGGCGCGGTAGGAACCCAGGCTGAGGCGGTAGCGGTAGGCGGCGAGCCAGTGATCCCAGGTGGCGGCATGATGGTGACAGAGGCGAAGCTCATGTAATTCCTCAGCTTTGTCATCCATCTCTTTGTTTCTAAATGCATTATGTATGCGCAGGCTGATATCTGGTTGCCCGGTCCGCACAAAGACCTTGCCTGCCACGTGGCTGAGGAATCCGCCGTTGAGATAGGGGCCGTAGGTGGGATAAATGGCGTTGGTCTGGGCGCGGCGGTCAGCCTGTGAGAGGGCGCAGGATTTGTAAGCTCTGTAAGGTTCGGCCTCGATTTTGTAAGGTCCGGGGTCCAATGCCTCGATGGGGCGAACACGGGCGCTGAGGCGGTCCGGGGCGACGCGCGCGAGACGGTCGGCGATGGGGATTTCGGACCAGAGAAACTCATCCACGTCGATATGTGCCAACCAATCGACCTGCGGACGTTTGTTAAGGCAGTGGGTGGCATTGAGGCTTTGGCGCGGTTGGTGTTTGTCGGGTCGTCCCTTGCGTGACCGGCGGTTCCAATAGTCGTCGTCACAAAGGATGACACGGCATTTTGGATGGGCGCGCAGGGCGGCTTCGGCCTGCGGGTCGGGGGCGTCGAGATAGACATGAACCCGGTGAGCGCCCAGATCGAGATGATGGGCGGCAAACGTGAGGATGTCGCGGGTGGGGGCCTTGATCGTGGCGACCACGCCCCAGTTGGGTGCTGCGTTCATGGGCACAGAATGCGGTCAGGCCGCAGCGCGCGCAAGAGCTGTCAGTCGAACTTGCGCGAGGGGGCCAGAACCGTGGCTTCGCCGATCAACACCTTTTTGCCATTCACCAGACAACGGCAGTCGAGTTGCACGCGGCGCTTGCCGTGGTCGATGCCGATCACCTCGACCTCTGCATGGACCATGTCGCCGGGACGCACGGGCGCGAGGAATTTCAGGGTCTGGCCCATGTAGACGGTGCCATGCCCCGGCAATTGCTCGCCAATCACCGCAGAGATGAGGCCGGCGGTGAGCATGCCATGGGCGATACGCCCCTCAAAGATGGTGTCTTGCGCATAATCGTCATCGAGATGCACCGGATTGCGGTCGGTAGAGACCTCGGCGAAGAGTTCGATATCGCGGTCGGTTACGACTTTGCGCAGATGGCGGGTCATGCCCATCTCGATGTCTTCGATGCAGATCGTGCCGCGTGGCATATTGTCCAACATTCGCCCCTCCAGTAGGTTTGGTGCGCAATTATTGGGCTGTATTTTGGCCCATGTTGGAATTTTATTACTTTGCGGATGCAGAAAAATCAAGCGCTTTCTCTTAGCGCAAGAATCCGATCGTATAGGTGGGCGCAGAGTTTTCCTTGGAAAGATAAGCGGTTAGCGCGGCCTCATCGGGCTGGTGCGACGTTTTGGTCTCGGCCGCGGCCAAGCCGCCGGAAATAAAGAGGGAATCGATATCCTCGCCCATGGCCCCGTCGATATCTGTATGCACCCCGTCGCCGATGGCCAGAATGCGGCCGTTTTCGACATCGCGACCAAGCGCCAAGAGCCTGCGGCGGGCAAGGTCGTAGATGGGGGGATGCGGTTTGCCAAAATAGAGGCTTGTCCCCCCCATTTCGGTATAGAGGCGGGCAAGAGCGCCTGCGCACCATTCCCGCACCTCGCCGCGATCCACCACGATATCGGGATTGGCGCAGAGGAGTTTGAGCCCCTTTTGCTTGGCATAAAGAAACTGCGGGCGCAGGTCGGCGGGATCGGCCAAAGAATCAAAGGGGCCGATGCAGACGATGCCTTCGGCCTCTTCCAGAGGCACACGGGAGATGGGCACGGGGTTTTCAATCAGGTGGAGTGGGTCAAAGAAGCGGTCATCGAACGGCTGGCCGATGAACCAGACCTTTTCGCCCACCACGCCCTGAAACATGGCGGCGCGCGCGCTGTCGCCGGAGGTGGCGATGCTATCCCAAGCGTCACGGGGCACGCCAAAGCCGTCGAGTTGTTTTTCCACGCCGCCCCGCGCGCGGGGCGAGTTTGTGACAAGCACCACGGTGCCGCCGCCCGCGCGGTAGGCCTGAAGTGCTGCGACCGCATCGGGCAGGGCGCGCACGCCATCATGCACACAGCCCCAGAGATCGACAAAGAGCGCGTCATATTTGTCGGAAATATCGCTGAGGGCGGTGATGATGCGGGTCATGGGCGGCTCCTGTTCCGGGGTGGGCGCAGATATGGCAGGGGGGCCGCTGTTTGGCCAGCGGTGGAATTGAGTATTTTGACGAAGAAGACGCGGGGGGTGTTCAGTGCCCGTGCGGGCGCACGATGTGGTAATCGCCACTGAGATAGGTCAGCGGTTTTTGCCCAGCATTGGTGAGGGCTGTGACGGTGCCGATGCAGATGGCGTGGCTGCCATGGGTGATCCGGTCTGTGAGCAGGCAGGAAAAGGCGGTTGCACGCGGCAGCACCGGGCCTTCGGGGCGGGGGGTGACCGTGAGCCCGTCAAAGCGCGCGGCGGGGTTTTCCGGCGAGGAACCGGCAAAGGCGCGCGCCACCTCGACGGCATCCTCGGGCAGGACATTGACGCAGAAGGCGCCATTTTCGATCACCGCGCGCGCGATGCGGCTGTCGGTGCGCAGGCAGATGAGCACCGAGGGCGGATCAGCGGAGAGCGAGGAAAAGGCGCTGACCGTGGCCCCGGCGCGGCCTGAGACCCCGTCGGTGGTGACAACCGTCACAGTGGCCGCGACCTGCCGCATGGCGGCCAAGAAGGCGTCGCGGTCTACGCTGAGGGTGTCTGAGGTCACGGGTGGTGCTCCTGTATCGGGGGCGGACCCATTGGGTAGCCCTGAAATGTGGCGGGGTAAAGGAAATCCCGTGCCGGGACCGTAGGTAGTGTGGTTCTGTGGGCTTTCAAACCGTTTGGGTCTCAGACCTGAAAAAACCATGCGGGCCGGGCCTGCGGTGTCAGGGGGCCGGTTGATCCGCCCTTGGTTTTGAGAGAGGAGCGCGGGGGCGCTTGGGCAGTGGCAAAGCCCAAAGGTCAGGCGCGGCCAGCATCCGATGAGAGCATCAGGGGTGAGATGCCAAGGCGGGTTAGCGCGGCCTCCCATTTGGCGGGATTTGGGGTGTCGAACACCAGTTCCATATCAGCGTCACAGGTGAGCCAGCCGTTTTCCGCAAGTTCTGATTCGAGTTGACCCGGCCCCCAACCGGCATAGCCAAGTGCCAGCAGGGCGCGATCCGGGCCGGTGCCACGGGCCAGATCCTCGAGAATGTCGAGCGTGGCGGTCATTGCGAAATCCTCATTCACCTCAAGCGATGTGAGAGTGGATTGATACCCCCGATCATGCAGAACAAATCCGCGCCCGTGTTCGACCGGGCCGCCGAAATGCACTGGCAGATTGCGGGTTTGGCCGGTTGGTGCAATCGAGAGTTGTTCAAGCAAGTCGCGCAGGCGAAGATCGCTGGTTGGTTTGTTGATGATCAGCCCCATGGCCCCATCGGGCGAATGGGCGCAGAGCAGCACGACCGAATGCGCAAAGCGCGGATCGCCCATGCCGGGCATGGCGATGAGCAATTTGCCTGTCAGATCCATATCTTGACTGGTTCGGGTCACGGGCTGTCCCTGTGCTTGTTACTCATGAAAATGGGGCGAGCGGGCCGGGGGTGCAAGCCATCTCTTCATCCTTTGGCAAGAATTCTCGCCGGATTGTGAGTTGGCAATCGGCGCGGAATGGCCCATGTCAGCGGCATGATACAGGTTTGGCGCATCGTTTTTCTGACGGTTCTTTCGGTTCTGGTGCCCCATTCGGGGGCGCGGGCGCAGGAGGATATGGTCGCGGTCAGCATCGTGAACGGCTGGCAAACGGCTGATGGCAGCCATGTGGCTGCGCTGAAATTCGACCTGGCCGAGGGGTGGAAAACGTATTGGCGCGCGCCCGGTGAGGCGGGGATTCCACCGCGGTTCGATTGGCGCGGGTCGCGCAATCTGGCGCGGGTCGAGATTGAATGGCCGACACCCAAACAGACCGTGACCAATGGCATGCGCACCATCGGGTATGAGCATGTGTTGGTGTTGCCGCTGCGTTTGACGCCGGAACGTGCCGGACAGCCGATCACCTTGAGTGTGGATATGGAGATCGGCGTGTGCAGTGATATCTGCGTGCCGGTGTCTTTGACGGTGGCGCAGGGCTTGGATAGCGATGCGCGGCGGCCTGATCCGCAGATTGCCGCTGCCTTGGCCGCGCGGCCCTATACGCAGGCAGAGGCCGGTGTGGGGCGGGTGGTGTGCAAGGTGTCGCCCATAGAGGGCGGTGGCGTGCATCTGGTGGCAGAGGTCGATGTGGCGGCAATGGGCGCGCAGGAGATGATGGTGGTCGAGACTGCCAATCCTGCGCTTTGGGTCGCACAATCCAAGAGCGTGCGGCAGGGCAACCGTTTGCGCGCTGAAGCCGAGATTTTTCATGCGGAGGGGCGCGGCTTCATGCTTGACCGCAGCGGGCTGCGGCTCACGATCCTGAGCAGTGGCGATGCGGTTGATATTCGCGGCTGTCCGGCGGGCTAAGGGTGGTTTGAGGGGCGATTGACCGGGACAAGGGTGCTGGACGGCACCGGCCCGTTTTTGGCTTTGCCCTAGACAGACCGGGCGCGCAGCGGGCGGCCATC
Organism: Roseovarius sp. MS2; assembly: GCF_051447875.1. Taxonomy (NCBI): domain Bacteria; kingdom Pseudomonadati; phylum Pseudomonadota; class Alphaproteobacteria; order Rhodobacterales; family Roseobacteraceae; genus Roseovarius; species Roseovarius sp. MS2. The sequence continues at coordinate 3,740,680 of NZ_JBKHVF010000001.1, read as the reverse complement.
AGGCAATGAGATATTGGCAACCTGTTCGGAAATCGGATCGTTGACGAGGGGATGCGCCTGCGCGCGGAATTCCTCGGGATCGCGCATTTTCTGCCAGCGGTTGCCGACATAGACTTCGAGACCCGAGAAGGCGGCCTTGTACCCCATTTTGGGGCTGCCGGGCACCCAATAGCCCAAGTAGACATAGGGAAGCCCATTTTCGCGCGCGATGGCGACGTGATCGAGGATCACATAGGTGCCCAGCGATTCGCTGCTGCGCTCGGGGTCGTAGAAGGAATAGACCATGCTCACGCCATCATCGAGAATATCAGTGAGGCAGACGGCGGTCAGCGCGCCGGTTTCGGCCTCGGTGTATTCCACGACGCGGGTGCGGATCGGGGTTTCCTCGACCATGGCGGCGAATTCGAACGTATCCATATCGGCCATGCCGCCGGTGGCGTGGCGGCTTTCGAGATAGCGGCGGAAAAGGCTGTATTGTTCTTCGGTGGCCCAAGGCGAGGTGGCGCGGCGCTTGAGGGTTGCATTGCGGCGCAGCGTGCGGCGCTGACCTTTGGAGGCTGTGAACTCTGCCACGTTGATACGCGCCGAGAGGCACGCGGCACAATCGGCGCAGGAGGGGCGATAGAGCACGTTTTGCGAGCGGCGAAAGCCCTGTTTCGACAGACCGTCATTCAAACGCTGCGCGCCTTCGCCCTGAAGCGCGGTAAAAAGCTTACGCTCCATCCGGCCCGGAAGGTAGGGGCAGGGCTGTGGCGCCGTCACGTAGAACTGGGGCGCGATGGGAAGAGTATGCCGCATGGTTGATCCGTTATCTGTCTAAGCGGCACGATAACAACGATAAAGCGCCCCGCCAAGAGGCTTGTCATGGGGGCGTTACATGGCCGCGCGGCGGTTGATCGCGACGCATCCCATCACCCTGTCGGTGAGGCCCTGCGCCCGCTCGCCGGTGAGCATGAGCACGATGGAAATGACCTGTAGGATCGGGATGCTCAAAGAAACCGTGAAGCCAAGCGTGTGCAAGACAGCCTGCGACAGGTCAAAGCGCGCGCCCTTGGCATCGCGGAATTCGATGGCTGTCAGGCGCATGCCCCATGTGGCCGAGCCGCGTGCGAGGGTTACGACCCGGTAGGCAAAGCCCACCACTGCCGCGAGCAGGGGAAAGAAGAAAATCCCGGTAAAGGCGGTGAACGGCACGATCAACAGGCTGATCCCGATGATCACGACCGTATCGACGAGAAAGGCCAAAAGCCGCTTGAGCGGCACATCGGCGTAAAACTCTGGCTGGGTGTCGGGATTGGGCAGGTGCCAGCTTGTATCGGTCATGGGGTCAATCAGTATCCTTGTTGCGCCCTCAAGGTTGGGGGTGCGCAGGGGCATTGCAAGGGTTCAGGCGGTGAAATCCTCGACCGTGGCGCCGGAAATCTGCAAAAGCTGTGCGGGGTCAATGCCGAAGAGATGCCGGGGCGTGCCGGCCGCGGCCCAGACCATTGGGAAGGTCAAAAGATGCGGGTCAAAGAAGGCGCGCGGCGGGGTGAGATGGCCCAAAGGCGCCACGCCGCCAATGGCAAAGCCGGTCTGCGCGCGGATGAGGGCGGCATCGGCCTTGCCCAGAGGTTCGCCTGCAAGGGCAGAGGCGCGGTGATCGCAGACGCGGTTGGCACCGGAGGTGACAAAAAGGAGCGCCGCGCCGCTCGTCTCGCCGCGAAACATGATGGATTTGGCGATTTGCGCGATGGAGCAGCCGATCAGATCAGCCGCCATTTGCGCCGTTGTGGCATCGCCGATCTCTTGGGGGGTGATGTCATGCCCTGCCAATTGCAGGGCCTCGGTCACGCGTCTGAGGCTCTTGCTCATGATCTTCTCCGGTTTTTTCACAGTATTTCAGGCGCGTGGGGCATTGACCAGCCTTGCGCGGGTTGTATCACTCGGGTCATGAATTTTCTTGATCGCCTCACCCGCCTGCCGCGCCCCTTTGATCCAGCCGAGGGGGAGGAGGCGCGTGACGCCTTGCCCGGTCTTGACCCCAAGCTATCGGATCTGGTGGCGGGGGCGGCAGGGTGCAGCCCGTTTCTGAAATCGCTGATCCTGCAAGAGGCCGCGTGGCTGGAGGGCGCGTTTGACGATCCTGAGGCGGCGCTGGTCGCGCTTTTTGGGGCGTTGAAGGAGGCCCCGGCGGAGCGTCTGGCCTCTGGCTTGCGCGAGGGCAAGCGGCGGGTGGCGCTGATCACCGGGCTTGCTGATCTGGGGGGCGTTTGGCCGCTGGAGGAGGTGACGGGGCATCTGACGGACTATGCCGATCTGGCCTGCGATCTGGCGCTTAAGGCGGCGCTGGCGGCAGAGATCAAACGCGGCAAGCTGCCCGGTATGACCGAGGCGGATGTGGCCACCGGCGCGGGCATGGTGGTGCTGGCCATGGGCAAGATGGGGGCGCATGAGCTGAACTACAGCTCTGACATTGACCTTATCTGCCTTTTTGATGAGACGCGGCTGGCACGCGAGGATTTTCACGAGGCGCGCACCGCCTATGTCCGGGCCACGCGCAAGATGTCTGCGATGCTGAATGACCGCACCGCCGAGGGCTATGTGTTTCGCACCGATCTTCGGCTGCGCCCGGATTCGGGGGTTACCCCGGTCTGCATGGCGATGGCAGCGGCAGAGGCCTATTACGAAAGCCTTGGGCGCACATGGGAGCGTGCGGCCTATATCAAGGCGCGGCCCTGTGCGGGGGATATCGCGGCGGGGGAGCGGTTTTTGCGCACGCTCAAGCCCTTTGTCTGGCGCAAGCATCTGGATTTTGCCGCGATCGAGGATGCGCATAACATGCGTCTGGCCATTCGCGAGCATAAGGGGCTGGGGGGTGCGTTGTGTCTTGAAGGGCACAACATGAAGCTGGGCCGGGGTGGGATACGCGAGATCGAGTTTTTCACCCAGACCCGTCAGTTGATCGCGGGTGGGCGGGATGCCGACCTGCGGGTGCGGGGCACGGTTGCGGGGCTGGCGCGGCTGGCCGAGAAAGGCTGGGTGCCGCAGGCGGCGTCCGAGACGCTGACCGGGCATTACCGGTTTCACCGCGAGGTAGAACATCGGGTGCAGATGCTGCGCGATGCGCAGACGCATTTGTTGCCCAATTCGGCAGAGGAGTTTGATCGGCTGGCCGCCTTTATGGGGCGTGACACGGCCGAGTTGCGCGCCGAGATCAAAGCGCGGCTGACCGAGGTGCATGATCTGATCGAAGGATTTTTCCGGCCCGAGGAAGCGCCGGAGACACCTGAGGCGGCGGAGGCGCTGAATGGCGATGTGATCGCGCGTTGGCCGAGTTACCCGGCGTTACGCTCGGATCGGGCGGTGCAGATTTTCAAGCGGCTGAAGCCGGATATTCTGGGGCGGCTGGCACGCACGGCGCATCCCAATGAGGCGCTTGTGGCGTTTGATGGGTTTCTGGCGGGTTTGCCTGCTGGGGTGCAGGTGTTTTCGCTGTTCGAGGCCAATCCGCAGTTGATTGACCTGCTGGTGGATATTGTTGGCACGGCCCCTGCGCTGGCGGCGCATCTGTCGCGCAATGCGGGCGTGTTCGATGCGGTGATCGCGGGCGATTTCTTTGCCGATTGGCCGGGGCGGGCGGCGCTGGAGGCAGAGCTTGCGGCGCGGCTCGCGGCGGAGTCTGATTATGAGCGGGCGCTTGATGCGGCGCGACGTTGGCGCAAGGAATGGCATTTCCGGATCGGGGTGCATCATCTGCGGGGGTTGACCAGGGCCGACCGTGCGGCGGCGCAATATGCCGATCTGGCGGGCGCGGCGATTGCGGGCGTCTGGCCAATGGTTCTGGCGCAATTTGCCGAAAAGCATGGGACGCCGCCGGGACGGGGTGCGGTGGTGCTTGGGATGGGATCGCTGGGGGCGGGGCGGCTGAATGCCGGGTCTGATCTTGACCTCATTGTGATCTATGACGCTGGCGAGGCCGAAAGCTCGGATGGGCGCAGGCCCTTGGCCGCGCGGCCCTATTATGCGCGTCTCACACAGGCGATGATCACGGCGTTGACCGCGCCGATGGCCGAGGGGCGGCTTTATGAGGTGGACATGCGGTTGCGCCCCTCGGGCAATCAGGGGCCGGTGGCGACAAGCTGGCCAAGTTTCCAGAGCTATCAGCAGGAGGAGGCCTGGACCTGGGAGCATCTTGCGCTGACGCGGGCGCGGGTGATCACGGGCGAGCCGGGTTTGGCGCAGGACGTGGAGGCGTTCCGCGAGCGGTTGATCAGGGAAAAGGGTGCGCCCGAGGCGGTGCTGGAGGCGGTGGCCGAAATGCGCGCGCGGGTGGCGAGCGCCAAGGCACCTGCCGGGCCATGGGATGCCAAGCTGGGGGCGGGGCGGCTCTTGGAGTTGGAGTTGATGGCGCAGGCGGGCAACCTTTTGGCGGGGCAGGCGGCGCGCGATGTTGTCTCTGGCTTTGCGGGTGGTGTCGCAATCGGATGGCTGAGTGACGGGGATAGCGCAGCGCTGAACGCGGCTTATGCGCTTTGCTGGCGGGTGCAGATGGTGGCGCGGCTGATCAGCGACAAGCCGCTGGAGCCTGAGCGTATGGGCGAAGGTGGTGCCGCGTTTTTGTTGCGTGAGACCGGGCAGGAGGGGTTGGCGATGTTGCAAGAGCGGCTGGAAACACTGAGCCGAGAGGCGTCCGAGGTGATGGGTGCGGCGCTTGTGCGTTTGCCCAAGGGGCGCTGAGCCATGGCACGTGATCCCATGGACCCCAAGGGGCTGATCACCGAATCCTACCGCATCGAGGGCATTACCGAGCCGGAATGTCGGTCGGTGTTCCTTGACTGGGCGTTGTCGCTGCCAGTGGGGCAGGAGGTGCCGGGTGCCATTACTGAAATGGTCGCGCGATATGGTGGTGATAATCCTGATCATCCGATGACGCGGGTTTTGCGCGAGGGCATGGTTAGCGCTGCCCCGGCGCGCAGGCGGGGGGGGGGCGATCCCGACCCCGCGACACAGGGGACCAGTCATAACCCTGCGTGTTTCGCATGGGTTGAGTTCCCGCTTGGGTGGTGAATGACACCGTAATACACCGAGTTTGTCTCAAATGCGCCCTAATCCGGCGTCATCCATAGGTTGCGACAAGGGACACAGCCCATGGAGGAAGACATGAGCTATTTGAGAATCATTACGGTGGCGATGCTGGGATTGACGCTGTCGGCCTGTGCGAGCGTCGAGACGGCAACCCGCAACGCCCCGCTGGAAACCCCAGCCCTGCGGGCAGCCGCTGTGCCACTGGATGTCCAGCAAATTCGGGTGACTGTGCCCAAATCCCTCAAGGTCTCGGAGGCTAACAGCTATTATCCCATGGGCGATATCGTCTGGCGCGAGGATAGGCCGGGGGATCGCCATGCGCAGGTCAAGTCCATCGTTGAGACGGCGCTGGCGCGCGGTGTGGGCGACGGTGTGCCGGGCGGCATGCCTGCGGTGCTTGATGTCCAGGTCACCCGGTTCCATGCGCTGAGTGAAAAGGCGCGCTATACCATCGGCGGCATGCATTCGATCCATTTCACCATCACCCTGCGCAACCCCGAGACGGGTGCACCTTATGGTCCGACGAAACCTGTCAAAGCCAGTTTCAAGGCCTATGGGGGACAGGCAGCGGTGGCCGCAGAGCAGCGCGGGATCACCCAAAAGGTGCGGATCACCGATCATCTGGCCAAAGTGATCCGAGGCGAATTGGGTCTGCCGCCGCGCGCTGAGACCGATCTGGTCGCGGCCTTGAGCGTGACCGAGTAAATCGGATCTTTTCCATGGGCTACAATCGGCGTAAGGGGGCGGTATGACACCGCCCCCTTATCCTGTGATCCGCCTTCGCCCGAATGTCGAGCCGCGCGCCATCCGTCATGGTGCGCCTTGGGTATTCGATAATGAAATCGTGACCGACCGGCGCACCAAGGCGCTGAGTGCGGGCACTATCGCGCTTTTGGAGGATGCGGACCGCGCGCCTCTGGGCCTTGTCGCGGTCAATATGGCGTCAAAGATCATGGCGCGGATGATGGAACGCGATGTCAGCGTGGCCATTGATCGTGCGTGGCTGGTGGCGCGTCTGACCCGCGCCTATGAGATGCGCGCGCGGATGCATGACGCGCCCTATTACCGTTTGGTACATGCCGAGGCCGATGGGCTGCCCGGCGTTGTCATTGACCGCTTTGACGATATTGCCGTGATCCAGCCCAACGCAGCCTGGGCCGAGGCGATGCTGGGCGATCTGGTGGCCGCCGTGCAAGAGGTGACAGGCGTGGGCACCGTGCTCAAGAACGCCGGGGGCCGGGCGCGGGGGCTGGAGGGGCTTGACGATCATAGCGCTGTTCTGGCGGGTGTGGCACCCGAAGGGCCGGTGCCGGTGCCGATGAACGGGGCCATTTATATGGCCGATCTCTTGGGCGGTCAGAAGACCGGGCTTTTCTATGATCAACGCCCCAATCACGCCTTTGCGGCGCGTCTGGCAAAGGGCGCGCGGGTGCTGGATATGTTCAGCCATGTGGGCGGGTTCTCATTGGCCGCTCTGGCCGCGGGGGCAGAGTATGCGCTGGCGGTCGATGGGTCAGAGCCTGCGCTGGGCCTTGCAACACAAGGTGCGGCGCGCATGGGTCTGGCCGAGCGGTTCGAGACGCGGCGCGGCGATGCGTTCGACGTGATGGAGGCGTTGGCGGCAGAGGGCGCGCAATTTGATGTGGTCATCTGTGATCCGCCGGCCTTTGCGCCGAGCAAACAGGCGATGGAAAAGGGGCTGCGCGCCTATGAGAGGGTGGCGCGGCTTGCGGCACCTTTGGTGGCACCGGGCGGCTATCTGGCGCTTTGTTCCTGTTCGCATGCGGCGGATTTGAGCAAGTTTCGCGCTGCCTGCACGCGCGGCATTGGGCGCGCGGGGCGGGTGGGGCCGTTGATCCATACCGGCTTTGCCGGGCCGGATCATCCGCTGCATGCCAATCTGGCAGAGTCTGGCTATCTCAAGGCGCTGTTCTATCGGTTATGAAAGTCTTGCTCGACACCTGCGTGATCTATCCCACGGTGATGCGGGAAATGATCCTGGGGGTCGCGGCGGGCGGCGCGTTTGAGCCGCTTTGGTCTGAGCGTATCCTTGGCGAATGGCTGCGCGCGGTGGTCAAGCTGGGACCTGGGGCCGAGGCGCAGGCGGCGGGCGAGGCGGCGATGATGACCGCGCGCTGGCCGCGGGCGCAAGTGACCTATCCGCCGTCGCTGGAGGCGCGGCTGTGGTTGCCTGATCCGGCGGATCGCCATGTGCTGGCAGCGGCGATTGCTGGCTCTGCGGATGGGATCCTCACGCTGAATGCCCGCGATTTTCCACGCCAAACGCTGGCCGAAGAAGGGGTTTGGCGGGCCGATCCGGATGGGTTTTTGCACGGTATCTGGCAGGCGCAACCGGGCCTGGTGGCGGCGGTGGCCGAAACGGTGCTGGACAAGGCGCGGGCGCTGTCGGAGCGCGACTGGGACATGCGCCCGCTTTTGAAAAAGGCCAAGTTGCCGCGTCTGGCCAAGGCGCTTGGGGCTGACTGACGGGCCTTTGCATTTTTTTCCGGCGTGGGTGGAATAATCCTTGCGCCGCGACGTTTCTCTCTTGTCCGCCCCGTTGCCGGGGTGTGGATCACAAGAGGAGAGAACCATGACACAGGACAAGGATACAATGCTGACGCGGCGGCGCGTGCTGGCCCGTTTGGGGCTGGCGAGCGGGCTTGCCTATGTGGCCCCGGTGATGATGCATCTGGGGGCGGCGCATGCGTCGGGCGCAGGCGGTGATGGTGGCGGCGGTGACGGCGGCGGCGGCTCGGGTGGTGGCGGGTCTGGCGGTGGCGGGTCTGGCCCCGGTGGCTCGGGCGGCGGTGGTGGGTCCGGCCCCGGCGGCTCGGGCGGTGGGGCTGGCAATGCGCGCGGCTCGGGTCCTTCGGGGCGCGGATCCAACCGCAGTTCTGGTCCTTCGGGACGCTAGGACCAACGGGCGATCGTGGCGCAGCGGTGCCCTGATCGTCCGCACTCACCGCGCAAGGCGTTGGGCAGGGTCGGCGAAAGCCTGCGCATCAGAGCGCAAATCGGGATTTTCTGTCCAGCCAGATTAGGTTTTACGACAGGATCCCCTTTTGGGTGGCTCTGCCCATCTGATGAAACAAGCACAGGATGAATGATATGGCACATAAGGACGAGACTCATCTCACGCGGCGGCGCTTGCTGATGCGGTTGGGGCTGGCGAGCGGGCTGGCCTATGTGGCCCCGGTGATGGTGCATCTGGGGGCGGCGCATGCCTCTGAGGCCAGCGGGCGCGGATCACGCGGATCACGCGGATCACGGGGATCGCGCGGTTCGGGTGGGGGCTATTCCCGCAGCGGGTATTATTACGGGCGCGGATCAAGCCGGGGGTCCTATGGGTCGGGGCCGTCGGGCCGTGGCAGGCACGGCTATGTAAGTACGGGTCAGGTGGTCGATGGCATCATCGGCACCTTGAACGATTTGAACAGGCTGCGGTGACATGCGCGCCATGTTGCATCCGGTAAGACAGTTTGCGGCCCGGCTGCGCGCGGCGTCTGACTCCGCAGAATGCCTGTTGCGATTCGACACCGTGCCGCAGGAGGTGGTGCTAAGCCGCGCCGAGGCGGTGGCCGGGGCGTTGTCAGAGGTGATGCCGGGCTGGGGCTGTCGGAGCCTGCCGGGAGCGCCCTCTGAGGCCGTGCCGGTGACGCGGGTCACAGCAGAGGACAGCGGGCGCTATAGCTATCAGTCGTGGTGGTCGCGCGCGCCGTTGACCGATCTGGGGCTGGCGGGGGCGACCTGTGGCGTGGTGGCCGACCTGGTGCAAAGCTATTGCGATGCGCGCCCTGAAATGATCGGGCTGCATTGTGGCGCGGTCGAGGTGGGGGGGCATCTCTTGGCCTTTACCGGGCCATATCGGGCGGGCAAGACGACACTGGTCACGCGGCTGGCGGCAGAGCCGGGGGTGCGGCTTTATTGCGACGATGTGTTGCCGGTGAACCCAGACGGGCAGGGCGTGGCGCTTGGGGTTCAGCCGCGCCTGCGCCTGCCCTTGCCTGAGGGGGTTTCGGATGGGTTTCGCGCCTATGTTGCGGATCATCTGACGGTGCAGGACCGGCGCTATGGCTATGTGCGGTGTGACGGGCAGGCCCCGCTGGGTACGCCGGCCCCCTTGGCGGGGCTGATCGTGCTGCGGCGCGAAGCCTCTGGCCCGGCGCGGCTGCACCGGATGCGGGTTGCGGATGCGGTGGCCCATATGATCCGCCAGAATATCGCCGATCCCGGCGAGACCGAGGCGCATTATGATCGGCTTTCGGCGCTTGGTGCGCAGCTTTTCTGCGCGACGCTGGTCTATAGCGATCTGGAGGAGGCGGTGCAGGTGGTGCGCGATCTCTGTGCTGCGCCACAATTGCCGGGGGGCGGCGTGCAGATTGGCCCGATGCTGCCACCTGATCCGGTGGAGGCGGAGACCGTGCCGGCCGATCTGGCGCAGGTGTTTTGCCGCGCCGAAGAGGTCAGCGCGCGCGAGATCGGGCAGGATGTGTTTTTGTGGCAGATGGCGGGGCGCAATTTCTTTCGCCTCAATCCCGTAGCCGGGGCGGTTTGGGCGCTGTTGGAGGAGCCGTGCTATGGCCATGACATTGCCGAAACGCTGGCAGAGGTCTTTGTGGGCACGCCCCAAACGATGATTGCCGACGACCTGTCGGACCTTCTGGGGCAAATGTGCGCGCGCGGGCTGGTGCGCGCAGAGGGTTAACGCAGCAGTGCCCGCATGCCTTGATCGAGCCCGGCGAGGGTCATGGGCACCATGCGGTCCTCGAAAATCTCGCGGATCATGGCGATGGACTGGGTATAGCCCCATTCGCCCTGTGGCACCGGGTTGATCCAGAGGTGATGCGGCCATTGGCTGCGCGCGCGCGCGAGCCAGACCTGTCCGGCTTCGGCGTTCCAGTGTTCATTGGCGCCGCCGGGATAGGCGATTTCATAGGGTGACATGCTGGCGTCGCCGACGAAGATGCATTTGTAATCCGGCCCATAGGTGCGCAGCACCTCTTGGGTTGGGATCTGGGCATTCCAGCGGCGGGCATTGTCGCGCCACACGCCTTCATAGAGGCAATTGTGGAAGTAGTAATACTCAAGATGTTTGAATTCGGCGCGGGCGGCGCTGAAAAGTTCCTCGACCACCTTGATATGCGGGTCCATCGAGCCGCCGACATCGAGAAAGAGCAGCACTTTGACCGCATTGCGCCGCTCTGGCCGGGTTTGCACATCGAGATAGCCATGTTCGGCGGTGGCGCGGATGGTGCCGTCAAGATCAAGTTCTTCGGCGGCCCCGTCGCGCGCCCATTTGCGCAAGCGTTTCAGCGCGACCTTGATGTTGCGCGTGCCCAGTTCGACCGAGTCGTCGAGATTTCGGAATTCGCGTTTATCCCAGACCTTGACCGCGCGGCGGTGGCGGCTTTCATCCTGACCAATGCGCACACCCTCGGGGTTGTAGCCATAGGCCCCGAAGGGCGATGTGCCAGCGGTGCCGATCCATTTCGAGCCGCCCTGATGGCGACCCTGCTGTTCCTTGAGGCGCTCGCGCAGCGTTTCCATCAGCTTGTCAAAGCCGCCAAGCGCCTCGATTTCGGCGCGCTCTTGGGGTGTCAGATGCTTTTCGGCCAGTTTTTGCAGCCATTCGGCGGGCAGGTCGACGGCATCAAGCACGTCTTGGGTGCTGATGGCCTCTAACCCGGAAAAGCTGGCGGAAAAGGCCTGATCGAAGCGGTCGATATGACGCTCGTCTTTGACCATCGCGGTGCGGGCGAGGTAGTAGAAGCCGTCGACGTCATAGGTGACAAGGCCGCGCCCCATCGCCTCGAGAAAGGTCAAGTATTCGCGCAGGGAAACCGGCAGGCCCGCGCGTCTGAGGTTCTCAAAGAACGGCAGGAACATCGCGGATCAGAGCGCGCTGCGGTGGATGATCAGCGTCGCAAAGAGACCCAGAAGGGCGAAAATAAGGGCATATACAAAGGCGTATTGCAGAATATCCGCCAGCTTGCCCTTGCGCCGCCGTGCCATGAACGCGCCGGTGAGCGCGCCCAGTAGTGCCCCGATGATTACGATCATGCCTTACCCGTTCGGTCCTTTGAGCGGGCTGAGCGCGCCAACTTCGCGCAGTTTGGCACGCACGGCCCAATCCGCGCCATACCCGTAACGCGCCCAGCCCAGACTGTCCAGCCTGACGGCCTGCGCCTCTGAGACGCGGCCCGAGAGATCGAGCGCCTCGGCGCGCAGCATCATCAGCGTGGCCAAGAGGGCCGCGTTTTCGGCGCGCTCAGCCGTGGCCAGATGTGGGCCGATAAGCATCAGCGCATCCTCGCCGCGCCCCTGCGCGATGGCATAGGCGGCCAGTTGGGCGGCGGCAAAGGCACGGTGCAGGTCTGTGCCCGGGTTCGCCTCGTAGAAGCGTTCGGCAAGGACAAATTGTTCCTGTGCGAAATCGGGATCGGAGGCTTGGGTGATCCGCCCGAGCGCGAAATGGCTGAAGGCGCGGCGGTGATCGTTCCAGCCGACGGCCTGCGCGATGCGCACCGCATCTGTTGCGGCGGCGCGGCGTTCCAGCGGGCGCGCGCCTGGCCCAAGAGCCGTCTGGATGGCGTCGATCCAAGCACGGGGGGTGGACCCGGCAAAGCGCGGGGCCAACCCATCCCCGGCGGGATTGAGGCGCGACAGGATCGCAGGCAGACGTTCCTCGACTTCGCGGCGGGTCATGCCGGCGCGCAATTCGGGGGCGTAAAACACCTTGAGCACTAGCATGTCGAATCCGGTGAGCACGGCATGGACGTTGTCATCGTTAAAGACGCTGTCCGAAAGGCGGTAAAGATCGTTGAGGGGGCCAAGGGCCTGCGCGAGTTCCTCGTGCAGGCAATCGCGCACCTCTTGCGGGCTGGTGTCATTGGGAACGAAGATGGCGATTCTCTCGCGTTGGCGCAGCTGGCTCCAATCCGTGGCGCGGGAATTGCGGGCGGCGCGGTATTGCGACAGGCGCGAGATATTGGGCACGACGAAACAGGCGGCCTTGGGCAGGCTGCGCTGGATGGCGTCGCGGCTGACGGCCTCGATGGTGATATTGGCGGGGCCTTCGGAGACGCGGCTGATGTTGATCCCAGCCTCGGTTTGCAGGCGGTGCATCAGGCGGTTGAGGTCTGATATGAGGGTGATCGGAGGTTCGCCGGTCACGCGCACGGTGATCGGCCCCTCGAAGCGCGAGAAATGTTGCAGCATGCGGCCCGATTCAAGCTGAAATCCAAGATCGAGGATGTCGCGTTGAATATCGCGGTTGGAGCGTTGCGGGGGCAGGGGGCGGGGGGCGGAAAACGCCTTCATCGGCGGCATCCCGGCCTCTTCCGGCATCGCGGCGCGGGTGGCCGGTTCGTGATAGCTATAGGTGCCGGGCACACAGGCCCCTAGCAGCAGGCAGATCGGTAGAATGACACGACGCATAAGACCCCCGTAACCTAAATCGAAACCAAGGAGCCCGCAGCCGCCGTGGCGCGGGCCCAGTCGCCGACGGGGGCGGGCAAGGGGCGTGCAAGACCCATCGGCCTTGCGCAGCGTATCCCTGCCACGGCCTTTGCCGGGTCGGGGGTAGAATTCATTTTCATCCTGTCCCGCGTAAGGAGCATTTGCGGCAAAATTGTGGCAACCGCATCTTAGCACGGAACGGGGCGCATGCCATGGTTGAATAGCATTCTAAAACAAGGGCATATCCCTTGAAACTTTTATCTCTGGCGGCGCGCCATGAAGGCGAGACGCTCAAATAGATGCACATCCTGCTCGTTCTTGAGAAGCGCGCCGTGCAGTTTGGGCAGGGCATCTGCCCCGTCGCGGCGCAGATCCTCGGGGGTCAGATCCTCGGCCAGGATCAGTTTGAGCCAATCCAAAACTTCGGAGGTCGAGGGTTTTTTCTTGAGGCCCGGCTGATCGCGGATCTCGAAGAACTGGGTGAGGGCGGTCGACAGGAGCGCGTCCTTGATGCCGGGATGGTGCACCTCGACGATGCGCCGCAGGGTTTCGGGATCGGGAAAGCGGATGTAGTGAAAGAAGCAGCGGCGCAGAAAGGCGTCGGGCAGTTCTTTTTCATTGTTCGAGGTGATGATGATGACGGGGCGGTGGCGGGCGCGGATGGTCTCGCCTGTCTCGTAGACATGGAATTCCATACGGTCGAGTTCTTGCAGCAAGTCATTGGGAAACTCGATATCGGCCTTGTCGATCTCGTCGATGAGCAGAACGACCTTTTCGTCAGAGGCGAAGGCCTCCCAGAGTTTGCCGCGTTTGATGTAATTGGCCACATCATGCACCCGCGCCTCGCCCAACTGGCTGTCGCGCAGGCGGCTGACGGCGTCGTATTCATAAAGGCCTTGTTGGGCTTTGGTGGTGGATTTGATATTCCACTCGATCAGCCGCAGGCCAAGCGCACCTGCCACCTGCCGGGCCAATTCGGTCTTGCCTGTGCCGGGTTCGCCCTTGACCAGCAGGGGGCGTTCCAATGTCACGGCGGCGTTGACGGCGACGGTCAGGTCTTCGGTGGCGACATAGGCCTCGGTGCCTTGGAATTTCATCGGTTTTTCAATCCTGTCAGAGGTCAGCGGCGCTGTATTCGGTGGCAACCTAGACGGTTAGACAATTCACATCAATGGCGCGTGATTGGCTAGTGACAATCCTGAATGTGGCGTGTAGATCACCGCCCATGGGGCGCCGACTGTCTGAGGAGTTCATTATGCCAGACACTGGCCTTGATGAGGGGATCGAGATGAAAGCGGAAGTATTTCTGCCCGAAGATTACCAGCCAGCGGAAGATGAGCCGTTCATGAATGACCGGCAGCTGGAGTATTTTCGGCGCAAGCTGATTGCCTGGCGGCTGGAGTTGCTGGAGGGCAGCAGGGAGACAATCGAAGGATTGCAGGATGGCACTCGGGCGATTCCGGATGTGGCCGACCGAGCCAGCGAAGAAACGGATCGTGCGCTGGAATTGCGCACCCGCGACCGTCAGCGCAAGCTGGTGGGCAAGATCGACGCCGCGTTGCGGCGGATCGAGGATGGCGAATTTGGCTATTGCGAGATGACCGGCGAGCCGATCAGCCTCAAGCGGCTGGACGCGCGGCCCATCGCCACCATGACGCTGGAGGCGCAGGAGCGCCATGAGCGGCGCGAAAAGGTGCATCGCGACGATTGAGCTCACGGCCCAACAGCGAAATTTAAACGACAGAGCGCGCCGGGACTTTCCTCCCGGCGCGTTTCGTATCAAGAGAGGTGCCATGACACTGGATGGGCTGAACATCGCGGTCATTGGGGCCGGAATTGGCGGGCTGGCCGTCGCGCGCGCGTTGTGCCTGCGCGGGGCGGATGTGACCCTGTTGGAGCAAGCACCCGAGATTTCCGAAGTGGGGGCTGGATTGCAGATCAGCCCCAATGGCTTTGCCGTGCTGCGCGCGCTTGGGCTGGATGTGCCGCTTGTGGCGCGGTCGATGCAGGCGCAAGCTGTCAGTCTGCGCGATTATCAGCGGGGCGAGGTGCTGCGGCTGGATCTGGCGGGGTTACAGGATCGAAATTATCATTTCATCCACCGTGCAGACCTGATCGACGTGTTGGCCGAGGGCGCACGCGAGGTCGGGGTCAAGGTGCGGCTGATGCAAAAGGTCAGTGCGGTCGAGGGCGGCGAGCGCCCCTGCGTGCGGATGGCCAATGACTCGCGGTTTGATGCGGATCTGGTGATCGGGGCGGACGGGCTGCATTCGGTGGTGCGGCGCGCGCTGAATGGCACACTGGCGCCGTTCTTTACCCGGCAAGTGGCATGGCGGGCGGTGGTGCCCAATCTTTGGGGGCGCGGCCCTGAGGCGCAGGTGCATATGGGGCCGATGCGCCATGTGGTGAGCTATCCGTTGCGGGGGGGCACGCTGCTTAATCTGGTGGCGGTACAAGAGCGCGCCGCCTGGACCGAGGAAAGCTGGAGCCAGAAGGATGATCCGATGGCGCTGCGCGCGGCCTTTGGCGATTTCGGGCCAGAGGTGCAGGCGATGCTGTCGGCGGTCGAGGAGGTGCATCTGTGGGGGCTGTTCCGGCATCCGGTGGCGCAGGTCTGGCAGCGGGACGGGCTGGCGCTTTTGGGGGATGCCGCGCACCCGACCTTGCCCTTTATGGCGCAGGGGGCGTCGATGGCGCTGGAGGATGCCTGGGTGCTGGTCGATGCTCTGAGTGCGGCGGAGGGGCTTGCCGAGGGGCTGGCGGCCTATCAGGGGCGGCGCGACGCGCGGGTGCGGCGGGTGGTTGAGGCGGCCAATCGCAATGCGTGGAAATACCACCTGAGTTTTCCGCCGCTCCGTTGGGCGGCGCATACGGCGTTACGGGCCGGCGGGGCATTCGCGCCCGAGCGCATGCTGCGGCAGTTTGACTGGCTTTATGGCCATGACGTGACGCGCAAGGCGGGGTAGGGGCGTACGCTCAGGCAACGCCCGCTCTGCCCGCCTATTTGAAGTTGCGGCTTTCCTTGATCTGTTCCCACGCCCAGACCACCTGTTGCAACTGTTCTTCCTGGCTACGGTCGCCGCCGTTGATATCCGGGTGCAGCACCTTGATCAGCGATTTATACGCTTTGCGCAATTCGGCCTTGGTCCAGGTATCCTCGGCCTCGAGGATCTCGATGGCGCGGCGTTCGGTGGGGGGCAGTTTGCGGGTGCCGCCTTTTTTCTTGCCGGGGTTCTGGGTGGCGTTGACGCCCAGCACCTGATGCGGGTCCTCGATGCCCAGGCGTGCCCAAGCGCGCGCCTCAGGATCGGTGATGCGGCGGGTTTCACGCTCCCACACCTTGTCCTTGGACATCTGCGCGTTCAACTCTGCCTCGGTGGTGCCATCAAAGAAGTTCCATTTCAGGTTATAGTCGCGCACATGCTGCTGGCAGAACCAGAAATAATCATCAAGCACATCGGGCGCCTTGGGGGCGCGATATTTGCCCGCCTCTTCGCAGCCCTCGTGATCGCATACGCGGGTCGAGGTTTCGGAAGCGCCGGACATGCCCCGCCGACCGCGCGGATTCTTTTTCTTGGCCGAGGAGACGGACATATCGAAACCGAAGGGATCTGATTTGGACATGGGGCTTACCTTTGCGAGTCGGAGACGAGAGTGTATGCCAAAACGCGCGGAATTGAAGGGGCGGCGGGCAAAATATTCCGGGTCGGGGCGCGCATTCGGGGCTTGACAGAGAGCCCGTGCGCAGGGTCAGGCGGTGGTCAATCCGTCTCAATCACATCCGGGGCACGTGGGGGGATGCTGGCTGTATCCGGCGCGGCGGCCTGTGCCGTGCCGGGGATCACCACCTCGCGGCGAAAGACCGCGACCGAGCGATAAACGGTGTGGGTCGAGGTCAGGCCTTGCCGCTCTTCGCTGGGGAGAATGTCTGTTCGCAGATATTCCCAACCGGCGCGCGCCATATCATTGAGCAGATCCTCGACGCCCAAGGCAAAGCGCGCCTCGGGGGTTTTGACGCCGGGGGCCTTGCGGCCACGGGTGGGCGCGGGCAGGACCTTGTATTCGAAAAGGGGCATTTGCAGCTCCGGATTGATGCAGGCGCCATACCTTACGCGACTGGTCTGGGGGCGCAAGCGAAACACGAAGCCCCGGACGATGGGTCCGGGGCTGTGCATTTGGGCAAGGCGGGTAGGGTTACTTGGGGCCCGGTCCGATCACCATGATCATCTGGCGACCTTCCATCTTGGGCATGTTCTCGACCCGGCCCACCTCTTTGATGTCATCGGCGATGCGTTCAAGAAGTTGACGGCCCAAGTCCTGATGCGCCATTTCGCGACCACGGAAGCGCAAGGTGATCTTTACCTTGTCGCCGCCTTGCAGGAATTTCACGACGCTGCGCATCTTGACGTCATAGTCATGCGTGTCAGTGCCGGGGCGGAACTTGATTTCCTTGATCTCGATGATGTGCTGCTTCTTGCGGGCCTCGGCCTCACGCTTTTGCTGCTCATACTTGTATTTCCCGAAATCCATGATCTTGCAGACCGGCGGCGTGGCGCTTGGCGAGATTTCGACCAAATCAAGTCCTGCCTCTTCGGCCATTTCAAGCGCACGTTGTGGGGTTATGAGCCCGACGTTTTCGCCATCTGCGCCGATCAGGCGAATTTCATCACAGCGAATGCGGTCATTGATACGGGGGCCGGTTTCGCGCGTAGGGGGCGCGTTGTGGGGTCTGCGGGCTATGGCTTTGTTCCTTCGATTGTTGTTCGGGTCGGGTGAATTTGACGCTGCAAGGTAAACGCGGTGCGCCGCGCTTTCAAGCTGCAAATAGGCTGATCTGAGCCGAAAGCCGGTCAATTCCCCCTTGCGCCTTTCCTTTTGTGTCTACATTTGGGAGGGAGTTAGCCAAGGACCGCGCGACAAGCGTGCGGGCCAGACAGTTTTGGGGAGATGGTTATGAAAAACCTGATTTGGATTCTCGTGGCGGCGGTTGTGCTGGGGGGGGCTATCTGCTCTTTTCCGGCAAGTCGGTGGAAGAGGTTGTCGAGAGCGTGAGCCCGACCGAGACCGAAGTCGAAGCGCCGGCCGCGTTGGAAGATGCGGCAACGGCAGTTGGTGACGCGGCAGAGGCCGTGGCGGACACCGCAGCCGAGGCGGTCGAGGCCACGCAAGAGGCCGCCGAGACAGCCGTTGAGGCTGTGAGCGATACGGCAGCGGCCGCAGGCGATGCCGCAGCAGAGGCGGTTGAGAGCGCGACAGAGGCTGTGACAGAGACCGCGACCGAGGCATCCGAGGCCGCAGGAACCGCAGTAGACGCCACGACCGAGACTGCGACCGAGGCAGCGGACGCAGCACAGGAGACTGCCGCAGAGGCGGTTGAAGGCGCGCAGGACACGGCCACCGAGGCCGCAGACACCGCGACCGAAGCAGCCACGGCTGCAACCGAGACCGCGACCGAGGCCGCGGACGCAGCACAGGAGACGGCCACAGAGGCGGTTGAGGGCGCGCAGGATACGGCCACAGAGGCCGCGGCGGATGCGGTTTCGGCAGCGGTTGATCAGCCTGCGACGGCGGCAGAAGTGGCCCCGGAGGCGCTGACGGTTGAGGGTTTTGACCTGGCCACGGTTCAGACGCTGATTGAAGGCTCTGACGTTGGTGCGTTGCAAAAGACGATGCTGCTGGAAGGCGTTAAGGCGGCGCAGGACAATCCCGAACTGCTGAAAGCGGCCCTTGAAGCAGCGCGCGCGGCGCTCGGCTACTGAGCCCTGAGATTACATGAAGAAGCCCGCGCAAGGTGTTGGCCTTGCGCGGGTTTTTTTATGCCTGACACTTGGGGTTTTTAGTCGAGGAACGCTTTTTCCACGACATATTCCTTGGGGTCGGAGTTGGCCCCCTCGCGCAGCCCGTAGCCCTCGAGCATGTCCTTGATCTCGAGGTTGAAGGCCAGGTTGCCGCAGACCATGGCGCGGTCGGTCTCTGGGCTGAGCGGGGCCACACCCAGATCAGCAAAGACCTCGCCCGAGCGCATGAGGTCGGTGATCCGGCCCATCTTGGGGCTCTCTTCGCGCGTGGTGGTGGGATAATAGCGCAGCTTGTCGGCAAAGCCTTCGCCGATCAGTTCGGCCAGCATTTCGTCGTTGCGAATGCTCTCGATCAGATCCGCGCCATATTGCAATTCGCCCACTTCGCGGCAGGTGTGGGTGATGATGACCTCGTCATAATCGCTATAGGTCTGCGGGTCGCGCAGAAGCGAGGCAAAAGGCGCAAAGCCGGTGCCGGTGGCAAAGAACCAGATCCGCTTGCCGGGCAAGAGCGCGTCATGCACCAGCGTGCCCACGGGTTTGGGGCGCAGGATGATTTCATCGCCCACTTCGATATGCTGGAGGCGCGAGGTGAGCGGGCCGTCCTGCACCTTGATCGAGTAGAATTCCAGCTCGTCATCCCAAGAGGGCGAGGCGATGGAATAGGCGCGCAGAAGCGGTTTTTCCTTGCCGGTTTTCTCATCCGTTTGCATGAGGCCGATCATCACGAATTCGCCCGAGCGAAAGCGCAAGCTGGCGGGCCGCGTCACGCGGAACGAAAACAGCCGGTCGGTCCAGTGTTTCACCTCTGTCACGATCTGCGCATCGGGGATCGCAAGGGTTTTGGGCGCTTTAGCGGTCGCTTGGGTCACGGCGGTTATCTCGTTCATGGTGTCAACTGCCGGTCATTTAAACCGACATCCTTTTCTAATCTTTGATTCAGGTCAGGTGAAAGGGCTAATCAGCCGCGCAGCCGCGCCTGATAGTCATGCGCCTGCCAATCGGCGCGAAAAAGCCAATCTGCCTCGGGCTGTCGGGCGGCGAGGGTATCGGAAATCTCGACCTCGTCGAAACCCGACCGCCGCGCCATGGCGTATTGATCGGCGATGACATGGCCGCGCGCGCGCAAGCGCCCGGTATAGCCCATGAGCCGCAGTTGACGCGCGATGGAATAGCCGCGCCCGTCAGCAGCCGCGGGGAAATCGACGCGAATGAAGGTGATACCCTCGAGCCGCCCGGCGAGCGTAGCGGGGTTGGTGTCATTGGGCAAATCGAGCGCTGTCGTCTCGGCACCCGCCTCGGCCAAGGGTGTAATCGGGGCGGTCCAGTCGTCGGGCGCAAAGCCCCGGTCGGTGATGATGACAGTCATGCGGATACTCCTTTTCGCACCATCTTGCCGTTGACAAAATGGATGCCACATTCGGTTTTGTCCTGATCGCGCCAGCGGCCGGATCGGGGATCTTCGCCCGGTGCAACGGGTGTTGTGCAGGGCATGCAGCCGATGGACGGGTAGCCGCGCGCGACCAGCGGATGCCGGGGCAGGCGGTTTTCGTCCATATAGGTGCGGATATCTTCGGGTGCCCAATGGGCGAGTGGATTGACCTTGATGCGCCCGGTCTCGTCCTCGACCTCGAAGAAATCGAGCGCGGCGCGGGTGCCGGATTGATAGCGTTTGCGCCCGGTGATCCAGCCATCAAAGCCTGTGAGCGCGCGTTGTAGCGGCGCGGATTTGCGCAGGGCGCAGCAGGCATTGGTATCGCGTTGATGCAGGGTCGCATCGGGGTCTTGGGCCCTCAGATCGCCCGCGTCCGCGCGGATGATGCGCAGGCCACTGAGGTTGAGCCGCTCTGCCAATTCCTGTTGATAGACAAGCGTTTCGGCAAAGAGCATTTCGGTGTCGATGAAAATCACCGGCGTGTCGCGACGGGTGACTGAGACCATGTGCAAGAGCACGACGGATTCCGCGCCAAAGCTTGAGACAAGCGCCAGCTTGCCCGCTTGTGGATCGCGCAACGCATGCTCGAGCACCGACACCGCCGAATGATGGCGGTATCGGTCGTTGAGCGCGTGAACCCTTGTGGTCAGGTCACTCTGCGGCATGGGCGCGGGCCTCTGCATCGTAGAGCGCGGATTTGAAGGGGGCCATCCCGAGGCGATTATAGGCCTCGAGGAAGGTCTCTTCCGGTCCTTCGCGCAGATCGAGATAGGCAAAGATCAGACGCTCGATGGCGGGCACAATCTCGTCATAGGCAAAGCCCGGCCCGGTGCGGGTGCCGATGGCCGTTTTTTCCGACGCATCGCCGCCAAGGGTGATCTGGTAGTTTTCAACGCCCGCACGGTCGAGGCCAAGAATGCCGATATGGCCCACATGGTGATGCCCGCAGGCGTTGATGCAGCCCGAGATCTTGATCTGGAGGTGGCCCACCTCATGCTCGATCTTGAGCTCTTCGAGGCGGGTGGCGATGCCTTGGGCCACGGGGATCGAGCGGGCGGTTGCCAGCGCGCAATAATCCATGCCAGGGCAGGCGATGATATCCGAGGCAAGGCCGATGTTCGCCGTCGCCAGCCCGACAGCTTTCAGGGCCGCATGCACGGCGGGAATGTCAGCCAAGGCCACATGCGGCAGAACAAGGTTCTGCGCGTGGGTGGCGCGGATGTCGTTATGGCCGTAGTTTTCCGCCAGATCCGCCACGAGACGCATTTGGTCGGCGGAGGCGTCGCCCGGTGTTTGCCCATGCGCCTTGAGGCTGATGGTGACGATGCCGTGATCGGCGTGTTTGTGCGCTGTCACATTGGTATCGGCCCACGCGCGGAACACCGGATCGGCATCGCGGGCGGCGTAATAGGGGGCGGCATCCCGTTCTGAGAGGGTGGGCGTGACAAAGGCCGCGTTGATCTGCGCCAGCCAATCCTGATCGACGCCAGAGAAGGCGGCGCGGCGGCGGGGGAATTCCTCCTCGACCAGGGCGCGGATCTCATCAAGGCCGTTCTCGTGCACGGTGATCTTGATACGCGCCTTGTATTTGTTGTCGCGCCGCCCGATGCGGTTGTAGGTCGCCAGCACCGATTCCAGATAGGGCAGCAAATCTGCGCGCGGCAGGAAATCGCGCAGCAGTTTGGCCACCATCGGCGTGCGGCCCATGCCACCGCCAACCCAGACCTCAAAGCCGCGCGCGCCATCACGCTCGACGATCTTGAGGCCGATGTCATGGCTCTTCATCACGGCGCGGTCGCTGTCAGAGGCGATGACGGCAATCTTGAACTTGCGCGGCAGGAATTGGAATTCAGGATGGTCGGTGGACCATTGCCGGACAAGTTCGGCCACCGGGCGCGGATCTTCGATTTCATCCGCAGCGGCGCCTGCGAAATGGTCGGAGGTCACGTTACGGATGGTGTTGCCAGAGGTTTGGATGGCGTGCATCCCCACCTCTGCCAGAGCATCGAGCATATCGGGGATATCGCTGAGCTTGGGCCAGTTATATTGAATGTTGGTGCGGGTGGTGAAGTGGCCATAGCCCTTGTCCCACCGCTCTGCCAGATAGGCCAGTTGGCGCAGCTTGGCCGGATCAAGCGAGCCATAGGGGATCGCCACGCGCAGCATATAGGCGTGCAGTTGCAGGTAGAGCCCGTTCATCAGGCGCAGGGGGCGAAATTCATCCTCGGTCAGGTTGCCGGCAACGCGGCGGTCCACCTGCGCGCGGAATTGGCGGTTACGCTCTGCGATAAAAGCGGTGTCGAAGTCGTTGTATTGATACATTTTCTGGGTTCCTTACCTTGGGAGGTCCCGGGTCAAGCCCGGGACAGTCCTTCGGACTGCTTGCCGTGAAAGAGGTTCGAGGGGCCCTTGCGGCGGAAATCCTCGCGGAAATGGGTAGGTTCGGGGCCGTTTGGGCCATGTTTGACATCGGCGAGATAGGCCCCGACGATTTCGCCTGCGCGTGCTTGTGCTTGCAGCAAGCGATAGTCGGCATCGGCCTCGTCGGTCAGCACCTCGGCCTGAGCCAGATCGCGCGCCCATGTGTCGGCGGCGGTGAGATAGACGACATCGCCCTCGATCAGGGCGTTGGCGGTGACGACCTTGGGGGTGAATTCTTGGGCCATGTCAGGCAAGCTCCTGTTGGGATTGGGCAATTTGGGCCTCTGCCGCGCGGGGCGCGAGACCGAGAAAGGTGAGGGCGGGGCCGGTGATTGCGGCCTCTGCGAGATCCGTGGGCAAGCGATCCAGCGTTGTGGCTAGGATGCGTTGATCGGGGCGGCTGGCATTCTCGATTACAGTCACGGGCGTGGCACGGTCGGCCCCGTGCATGATCAGGCGGCCTTGGATGAAGCGGGCGGATTTCTTGCCCATGTAGATCGCGGCCACCTCGCCGGGCCGCGCGAGCGCGGACCAATCGTGATCGGCAAAGCCCTTCATGTCATGGCCGGTGAGAAACCGCACCGAGGCGTTGCGGCCACGTTGCGTGAGGCTTTGACCGATGCTGGCCACCGAGGCTGAGGCGGCAGTGATGCCGGGCACCACATGCCACGCGATGCCAGCGGCGGTCACGGCCTCAATTTCCTCATCCAAGCGGCCAAAGACGGTGGGATCGCCACCCTTGAGGCGCACGACCTGCGCGCCGGTGGCGGCATGTTCGACAATGAGCGCGTTGATCGCGTCTTGCGACATGGAGGCCCCAAAGCCCTCTTTCCCGGCGTCAATCAGGATTGCCTCGCGGCGGGCGAGTTCGAGGATGGCGGGCGTTACCAGACGGTCGTGGATCACCACATCGGCGGTGTCGAGCGCCTTGCGCGCCTTGAGGGTCAGAAGATCCGGATCGCCGGGACCGGCCCCGACAAAGGCGACGTGGCCGTCACGTTCTTGTGCGTTCAGATGCTGATCAAGGATTGCGTGCAGCGTGGTTTTGACCTGCTCTTCGCCGCCCTGATCCATCGCGCGGGGGCCTGCGTTGAAATAATAATCGGCCCAGAAATCGCGGCGGCGGCGGCCCATGGGCAGCACATCGGCGGCCTTGCGAAAGGCCTTGCCCAACCGGGCAAGAGGGCCAAGCGTGGTGGGCAGGCGCGCCTCGAGATCGGATTTGATGGCGCGAGCCAGCACCGGTGCGGCACCTTCTGTACCGATCGCCACGGTCACCGGATCGCGATCGACGATGGCGGGGGTGATGAATTGGCTATCCTCGAGGTTGTCCACGATATTGACGAGCGCCCCGTCCGCCCGCGCGATGGCCGATGTGCGGGCATCCTCGGCGGTATCCTCATCGGCGGCATAGAACAGGACAGCGCAAAGGGCATCACCGGGCTGCATGGCGCGCTGCTGCAGGCGCAGGCGGCCTGCGGCGGCCCATTGTACGATTTCGGGGGCAGGTTCGAGCGTGAAGACGGTCACATGCGCCTCGGTCTTGAGCAGGAGGCGCAGTTTGGCCAGAGCGGCCTCGCCGCCACCGGAAAGCACGATACGACGTCCCTCGACGGCGACAAAGATCGGGAAATGTTTCATCGGGCGGGCCTCGGGGAACGGTTTGACTCTGCGGCTAATATAGGAAATATTCCCGGTTAAGCGCCATATGCTGGGCGGAATAAGGAAGTTTGTTCCAATTGCAGCGCAGGTCAGTTGGAAAGTTTCGGCAAAAGGAAGAATTTGGAATGGCTGTTCGTCTCGATGATCTGGATCGGAAAATCCTCGTGCAGCTGCAGGAGGATGGCGGGCAGTCGCTGGATGATATCGCCAAGAACGTCGGCAGTTCCAAGACGCCTGTCTGGAACCGGATTCGCAAAATGCGTGAGGCCGGGGTGATCCGGCAGCAGACCTATTTGCTGGATCCTGAGTCGCTGGGGTTCGAGGCGTGTTTTTTCGTGCTGATCCGCACGTCAGAGCATGATGCGGGTTGGCAGGCGGCATTCCTCAGGGCGCTCAAGGCGCGGCCCGAAGTGCAGGAGGCGCACCGGCTGGCGGGGGATATCGACTATATCCTCAAGGTTCGGGTGGCCAATGCGCGGGCCTATGACGTGTTTTATCAAGCCCTGATTTCAGAGGTGAAGGTGCATAATGTGACAGCGCTCTTGTCGATGGAAGAGATCAAATCAACCACGATGCTGCCGCTCTGAGCGGGGCATAGGGGCGCTGCCCCCGGCCGCCTGCGGCGGCCACCCCCGGAGTATTTTTGCCAAAAAGAAGCGGGATCAGGCCTGTTCAAGCGCGGTGATGATCGGCGAAAACTCGGCGGTGGTCAGGCTTGCGCCGCCCACAAGCGCGCCATCGACATCGGCCAGTGCGAAAATCTCGGGGGCGTTGGCGGGTTTGACGGAGCCGCCATAGAGCAGGCGGATGCCTTGGGCGGCTTCTGCCCCAAAGCGCGCGGTAAGTTCTGCGCGCAGGAAGCGATGCACCTCGGAGATTTGTGCAGGGCTGGGGGTGAGGCCGGTGCCGATGGCCCAGATCGGTTCATAGGCGATGACGGTATTGGCCGCAGTCGCGCTGTCGGGCAGAGAGTGGCGCAGGTGCTCGGCGATGACATCAAGGGTTTGTGCCGCCTCACGTTCGGCCAAGGATTCGCCCAGGCAGATGAGTGCCGTGAGATGGGCGGCATGGGCGGCGGTGGCCTTAGCGGCGACAAGGGTGCTCGACTCGGCATGATCCTGACGGCGTTCGGAATGGCCCAAGATGACCGCCACGGCACCGGCATCGGCCAGCATCGGTGCGGAAATATCGCCGGTATGCGCGCCGGAGGCGGCAGCGTGGCAGTCTTGTGCGCCGATCATCAGGGGGCTGTCGGCACTGAGCCCTGCGGCCTGCACAATGAGCGTGGCGGGTGGGCAGATCAGGGTATCCACGCGCGGTGTGGGATGGGCGGCGATGAGAGCTTGCAATTCCGTCAGGCTAGCATTGGTGCCGTTCATCTTCCAATTGCCGGCGGCAAGCTTGCGTCTCATACGTGCACTGTCCATTTATTACAAAGACTTGTGAGGCGAAGCTCACATATTGGCGAATTTGATCGACTCGCCGCAGCCACAGGCCTCTGTCACGTTGGGATTGTTGAAGACAAAGCCGGATTCAAGGAGCGATGTCTTGTAGTCAATCTCGGTGCCGAAGAGGAACATCTGGGCCATAGGGGCAATGAGAACGCGCGCACCGTCCTGTTCGATCACCTCGTCATGGGGATCAATCTCGGTCACGTAGTCCATGGTGTATTCCATACCGGCACAGCCGCCCTTTTTGACCCCGATCCGCAGCCCTTGATGCCCGTCGCGCTGCATCAGGCGGGTGATCTGGGTCACGGCGGCCGGGGTTATGGAGACGGGCGGTTTTCCGGGTATGCCAAACATGAGGTCAGCCTTCCAGTCGATTGATTTCGTTACATGAACCCGAGTTCAAGGCGGGCTTCATCGCTCATCATATCCATACCCCACGGCGGTTCCCAAACGAGGTTGACATCAACCTGTTTGATACCTGCCAAGGGTTCGATCGCGTCGGCCACCCAACCGGGCATTTCGCCTGCCACGGGACAGCCGGGGGCGGTCAGGGTCATGGTGATCGAGACTGTGTTTTCGGCATCTATATCAATAGTATAGATGAGGCCAAGATCGTAGATATTGACCGGAATTTCCGGGTCATAGACGGTGCGGCAGGCCTCGACCACCTGTTCGAAGAGCGGGTGATCGGTGCTGGAGGGCGCGATCAAGGGGGCGCCTTCGAGCGGCTCTGAACTGTTCATCATGATCGTATCCTGCGGTTATCCTGAGCAAACATATAGGGTTTATCGAGGCCCGCGTCCAGAGGGGGACGTCAGCGGGCACCACGCAGCTTAGTCGGTGCCAGATTTGCGCCGACGTACCGGGACCGGGCGCACGCGGGTCTCGATCATTTCGTAAAGCGCGCCGGTGATGTTCTTGCCACTGGCCCCTTCGATCCCCTCAAAGCCGGGGGAGGAGTTGACCTCGAGCACTTTGGGGCCGCTGTCGGAGCGCAAAAGGTCTACGCCCGCCATGTTAAGATCAAACACACGGGCGGCGCGGATGGCTGTATCGCGCTCGGCCTTGGTGATGCGGATGGTCTTGGCGGTGCCGCCACGGTGCAGGTTGGAGCGGAAATCGCCCTCGGCCCCGGTGCGTTTCATCGAGGCCACGACCTTGCCGCCGACAACAAGGCAGCGGATGTCTTCGCCTGCCGCTTCCTTGACGAAATCCTGTACGAGAAAATTGGCCTTGAGCCCGCGAAAGGCGTCGATCACCGACTCGGCGGCCTTTTTGGTCTCTGCCAGAACCACGCCTTTGCCTTGGGTTGATTCGAGCAGTTTGACGATCAGGGGGGCTGTGCCGACAAGGCCCATGAGATTGCCGGTGTCCTTGGGCGAGGCGGCGAAGGCGGTGTTGGGCATGCCCACCTGTGCGCGCGCCATCAGCTGGTGGGCGTAGAGTTTATCGCGGCTGGAAATGATGCCCGCCGAGGGATTGACGCAAAAGGTGCCGATGGTTTCAAACTGGCGGATCACGGCGGCACCGTAGGCGGTGATGGACGCGCCGATCCGCGGGATCACCGCGTCATAGCGGGGCAGGCGTTTGCCATCGTAATGCACTTCGGGGGCGAGCGCGTTGATCGCCATGTAACAGCGGGTGGTGTCGATCACCTCGACGGTGTGACCGCGCGCCTCGCCTTCCTCGACGATGCGGCGGGTGGAGTAATTATCCTCGCGGCTGAGCACGGCGATACGCAGGGCGCGTTTGGGCTGTGCGGTGCGGACGCGGGCGGTGTGATAGACATCATAGCTGAGTTCGGGTTGCAGAAAGCGGTCTGTGGCGACGATGGAAATATGATCCTTGAGCGCCTGACGGCCCAAGAGCATGCGGCTTGTCATGCTGGAGCGATTGGTCAACGTGATCTCAATCGGCCATGTATCGCCGCCGACCGAGAGCTTGGAGGCGATGACATAGCGCAATTCCCGCTCGCCATTCGACGAGGTCACATCGCGCCGGTCGATGATCGGGGCGGAGCAGGGGATGATCAGATCATCACGGCCGGGAATTGGATGCACGGTAAAGCGCACCTTGGGGCGCGAGGCGGGACCGAAGGTTTCGATGTCAAAGGCATGCAGCGCCGAGGTGCGCGCGCCGGTGTCGACCTTGGCCTTGATCGCGGGGACGCCAAGATCAGGCAGGCTGACCCATTCCTCCCAGCCGAACTGGAGAGGCTGGGGGCTGTCGGGGGTATCGGTCATCGGGCGTGTCCTGTTGCGTTGAGTCGCGGCGGGGGCGCGCGTGCCGCCTCTCTACTTGGGATGGCCCTGAGGATGCAAGGAATGGGGGGGCAGGTTACTTGTTGATATCTTCGCGGATCACGCGGCTTTGGTCATCGGGAGCGCGAAAGAGCCGCCGCAGGATCACCCAGGCGGCCAAGGAGAGGAGCGTAAAGAGGGCGAGAAGCGCGGTGAGGCCAAGATTAAGCGGCAAGAGTACCAGCAGCGCCACGAGGGCAGCCCCAATGGCGAAGCCCAGAAAGATGAAACCGGGCACGAGGATTTCGAGGATGGCCAGCCCAAGGGCTGCCGCAAGCCAGACCCACCAGAGATGCCACAGGACCGTTTCCATCAGCCGCGTCCCTTGAGCATGTTGAAGGCATTGCCAAACGCCTCGAGCGCGTGGGCGGGCACGAGAATGGTGTTGGACGAGGGGCTATTGCCAAGGGTGTTGAGCGCCTCGACCTGTTTCAGCGCCACTTGATATTGCGCGGCCTCCAGCCCATTGGCGGCGATGGCGGCGGCGACCACGCCGGTGGCATAGGCCTCGGCGTCGGCCTCGATGCGGCGGGCCTTGGCGGCCTGTTCGGCGGCGTAAAGTTCGGCATCGGCCTGAAGTTCGACGGCACGTTTATGCCCCTCGGCCTCGGTCACCTGCGCGCGGCGGGCGCGTTCGGCGTTGAGCTGTTGCAGCATCGCGGCGCGGGTGGCCTGATCAAGATTGACATCGAGAATTTCGGCGCGGGTCACTTCGATGCCCCAGTCATCGACGGCGTTTTCAACCAGCGATTTGATCGTGGTGATCAGTTGAGTTCGGTTGGATTGCACCTCGTCTAGGTCCATCTTGCCGATTTCGGCGCGCACGATGCCGGCCACGGTGGTGGCAATCGCGCCATCCACCTCGCGGATGCGGTAGACGGTCTTTTCCGGGTAGAGGATGCGGTAGAACACCGAGGTTTCGACCTGCAAAAGCACGTTGTCGCGGGTGATGGCATCCTGGCTTGCGTTGGGCAATTGCCGCTCAAGGATCGAAATCTTGTGCCGCACCACATCGAGAAAGGGCACGATCAGATTGATGCCGGGGCCAAGCACCTTGTGCAGTTTGCCAAAGCGTTCGACGACATATTGCTCTGACTGGGGCACGATCTTGACCCCGCGAAAGATTATGATGATCCCCAAAAGCGCAATCAGCAGCCAAACGACATTCGTGGAAATCAGGTTCAGGATCATGTCTTCGGTCATGGGAACTCTCACACTGGGGCGGCCAAGACGGCATTTTACAAGGCAGGGTAAACCGCTTTAAAGGGGGGCAAAAGGGCTAAAGCGATAGGAATTGACGGCATGCGGTTCGGGTTCGAGAAACTGGCACAGGACGGCGCGGCGCGGGCAGGGGTGATCCGCGCGCCGCGCGGTGACATCCGCACGCCAGCCTTCATGCCGGTGGGCACGGCGGCCACAGTCAAGGCGATGATGCCCGAAAGCGTGCGCGCCACGGGGGCGGATATCCTCTTGGGCAATACCTATCACCTGATGCTGCGGCCGGGGGCTGAGCGGATTGATCGCTTGGGCGGGTTGCATCGGTTCATGAACTGGGAGCGGCCGATCCTGACGGATTCGGGCGGATTTCAGGTGATGAGCCTTGCAGGGTTGCGCAAGCTGACCGAGCAGGGTGTGACCTTCAAGAGCCATATCGACGGGTCCAAGCATGAGCTGACGCCCGAGCGGTCGATGGAAATCCAGCGGTTGCTGGGGTCTGACATCGTGATGTGTTTTGACGAATGCCCCGCCTTGCCCGCGACCGATAAGGCGGTGGCCGAGAGTATGCGGCTGAGCATGCGGTGGGCGGCGCGCTCGAAAGAGGCGTTTGGCGACCGGCCGGGTCACGCGCTCTTCGGGATCATGCAGGGGGGTGTTACGCCCGAGTTGCGCGAAGAGAGTGCCGAGGCCCTGAAAGCCATTGGTTTTGACGGCTATGCCGTGGGCGGTCTGGCCGTGGGGGAGGGGCAAGAGGCGATGTTTGGCGTGCTTGACTATGCGCCGGGCTTTTTGCCGGAGGATCGCCCGCGCTACCTCATGGGGGTGGGTAAGCCCGATGACATCGTGGGGGCCGTGAAGCGTGGCATCGACATGATGGATTGTGTGCTGCCCAGCCGGTCGGGGCGCACCGGGCAGGTGTTTACCCGGCATGGTGTGGTCAATATCAAGAACGCGCGGCATCAGGATGATCCGAGGCCATTGGATGAGGCCTGCACCTGTCCGGCCTGTCGGAATTATTCCCGCGCCTATCTGCATCATGTGTTCCGGTCGCAGGAGATCATCAGCTCGATGCTGCTGACATGGCACAACCTGCATTATTTCCAACAGATCATGTCAGAGATGCGCGCAGCGATTGCCGAGGGGCAGTTTGAAGCGTGGGAGGCCGCGTTTCACGCAGGCCGCGCAGAGGGCGATATCGACCCGCTCTAAGCGCGCGCCTGTCAATGGCCGGGTTCTGTGCGGTGGTGCGGCAAGGCCTGTGGGATAGGGCGCAGCTGGCGGACTTGTGTGGCGGCAGCGGGGGCATAGGTTGAGTGCAAGCGTAAATCGCATGCACAAGGAGCATTCCCCATGAGCCACAAACTGTTTTCCGGCACCAAAGCTGGTGATCTTGATCTGTCCAACCGGGTTGTCATGGCCCCGCTGACACGCAACCGCGCCGATAATGACACGGGCGAGGTTGGTGCGCTGCATGTGGATTATTATGGGCAGCGCGCCGGGGCCGGGTTGATCATCACCGAGGCCGCGCAGATCAGCCCCGAGGGCAAGGGCTATGTCGGCACGCCGGGCATTTACAGCCCCGGGCAGGTTGCCGCGTGGAAAAAGGTGACAGAGGCGGTGCATGCCAAGGGGGGCAAGATCGTCATTCAGCTCTGGCATGTGGGGCGGATCAGCCATACGTCGCTGCAGCCCGATGCGCAGGCCCCGGTTGCGCCGGTGGCGGTGG
The DNA here is from genome assembly GCF_051447875.1 of Roseovarius sp. MS2. Lineage (NCBI taxonomy): Bacteria > Pseudomonadati > Pseudomonadota > Alphaproteobacteria > Rhodobacterales > Roseobacteraceae > Roseovarius > Roseovarius sp. MS2. Next base: position 3,710,141 of record NZ_JBKHVF010000001.1, on the reverse strand, counting down.
CGGCCAAGGCACAGACCGTCACGACGGCCGGGTTCGAGGACACATCGACGCCGCGCGCCCTGCGCGCAGATGAGATGCTGCGGCTGGTTGCGGATTATGTCCATGCCGCCAAGGCGGCCAAGGAGGCCGGGTTTGACGGAATCGAATTGCATGCCGCCAATGGCTATTTGCTGGATCAGTTCCTGAAGGACGGTCCGAACACCCGCGAAGATGCCTATGGCGGATCAGTGGGCAATCGGGCGCGGTTGCTGTTTGAGGTATTGGACGGGCTGGAAACCGTCTGGGCACCGGGGGAAATCGGTATTCGCCTTTCGCCGTGGTCGGGGTTCAATGACGCGACGGACAGCGATCCTGATACCAGCTTTGGCTGGGTGGTCGAGCAGCTTAACCGGCGGGGTCTGGCCTATCTGCACCTGATCGAGGGCAGCACGGGTGGCGCACGCGACGGCGCGTTTGACGCGCTGCGGGCCAAATGGACCGGGGTTTACATGGCCAATAATGGCTATGACCGCGATCTGGCGCTGACGCGGGTGGCGACGGGCAAGGTTGATCTGGTGGCCTTTGGGCGGCCCTATATCGCCAATCCCGATCTGGCCGAGCGGCTAGAGCTGAATGCGCCGCTGAATGAGGGTGATCAGGCGACGTATTATGGCGGCGGGGCAGAGGGCTATACCGATTATCCGACGCTTGAGACCGTTTAAGGATCGTCTGACATGATATTTTGCGCGCGGCCTGTTGGGCTGCGCGCAAAGATGGCGCGATACGTGCAGGATCGCAGCAGGTGACGAGGGATAAGGGACTTGGACAGCGCAGGACGATTTGTGCCGGTCTGACCCTAAAGTTGTATAAAGCATGACCGTTTAGCCAAAGACGCAGGCGGTGTTGTCTGACCCTTCTGACCATGAAACATACTGCACGAGGTGGATATGCACGCCGACGCCGCACGGTCTGGCCCAAGGGCCGACAAAACACTTGTCGACCAAGAGGTTCCTTTTCGAGCAGATGAGCTGTTCTTTTCCCGCACCGACACGCGCGGGGTGATCCGGGCGTTCAACCCCGTGTTTGCCCGTGTCGGGGGCTACAGTGCCGAGGAACTGGTCGGCGCGCCGCACAAGCTGGTGCGGCATCCCGACATGCCCAAAGGTGTGTTCTGGTTGATGTGGGAAGGGTTGAAACGTGGCCATTCGGTTGGGGCCTATGTCAAGAACCGGGCCAAGGATGGGCGGTTCTATTGGGTGTTCGCCGTGGTTTCGCCGGTTGATGGCGGCTATTTGTCGGTGCGGTTGAAGCCGACGAGTGCGCTCTTCACGACTGTGAAAGAGGTATATGCCCGCGCCTTGGGCCGCGAGCGCGAGCGCAGTCTGACGCCTGAGCAAAGTGCAGCGGCCATTGAGGCCGATTTGATGGACGCGGGCTTTGCCAATTATGGCGTGTTTCAGATCGAGGCATTGCGCCGCGAACATGCGTCACGCGAAGGAGCGCGCAAACGCGCGGTCACGCCTGCCTTGGCTGCGTCGGGTCATCTTTTTGACGTCAAGCGCGAGATTGAGCAGGAATTGCGGGTGCTTTGCGTCAATCTCAAAGAGGCTGAGCTGATCACCACCAATATGAAGATCCAAGCCTGCAAGCTCAAGTCTGACAGAGGGCCGATCAACGAGATTGCCAAGAATTACGAAATGATGATGCGCGATATTCGCAATCATCCGCGCGTGATCCAGACCCTGCGCGACGATCAGGGGACTTGGGATGTGGCCGACGAAGCAAAATCGGTGTTCATGATTGCCGTGGCCGATCTTATGGAGGAAATGGTCACGTTCTTTACCCAAGAAGCGGAGCGCGAAAACCATCTGGGTGCGACCGCCGAGATGGAGGTGGTCGCGGGCCTGCGGGATCGGTATCGGATCGAGGCGGATCGCGCCATGCAGGACGGCTATCGCGCAGTCCGGCAGTTGTCGGCGGATGCCGAGATGATCCGGCGCATGGTCACGGGGTTGGCGATGGTGCGGGTCGTGCTGCGTGTCGAAGCGGGTATTCTGCGCGAGCGCTTGTCGGGGCTGCAATCCATCTTGGGGCAGTTGGACCGCTTTCATGACGAGGTGAGTGCCGCGCTGGAGCGGGTGCAGGACGCGGTGACGTCGTTGATGCGCGACCGCAGTCTGGCGGCCTGAGACACCATGCAAAGCGGGGCCTAGGCTATGATGCGCCCTTGTGCCCGACCTGATCTGCGGGCAATGTTTGCCGAATCTGTTGAAACCTGACGGGGTCCGCCCCAAGTTAGGGCTAACGTAACGGAGAGGGCCGTGGTTGCCGCCGCGCGGGACCGGTGCCCTCTTGCTAAAAACAGGAATACGAGCATGCAAGACACCCTCAACGCCTCTTATCCGGTCCTGCCGCTGCGGGATATCGTGGTGTTCCCGCATATGATCGTGCCGCTCTTTGTGGGGCGCGAGAAATCTGTGCGCGCCCTGGAAGAGGTCATGGCCGATGACAAGCAGATCCTGCTGTCGAGCCAGATTGATCCCGCAGATGACGATCCCGCCGAGTCCGGCATTTACCGCGTGGGCGTGCTGGCCAATGTGCTGCAACTGCTCAAGCTGCCCGATGGCACCGTCAAGGTGCTGGTCGAGGGCGTGGCGCGGGTGCGGATCACCGAGTATCTGGCCAATTCCGAATTCTTCGAGGCCAAGGCCGAGTATCTGAGCGAAATTCCCGGCGATGCGACCACGATCGCGGCGCTGTTGCGCACGGTCGGCGATGAATTCGCGCGCTATGCCAAAGTGAAAAAGAACATCCCCGACGAGGCGATGGCCGCTGTCACCGAGTCCGAAGAGCCGGCCAAGTTGGCGGATCTGGTGGCGGGTCATCTTGGGCTGGATGTGGGCCGCAAGCAGGAACTGCTTGAGACGTTGAGCGTGAGCGAGCGTCTGGAGAAGGTTTACGGCCTCATGCAGGGCGAAATGAGCGTTCTTCAGGTCGAGAAGAAGATCAAGACGCGCGTCAAATCCCAGATGGAGCGCACGCAGCGCGAGTATTATCTGAATGAGCAAATGAAAGCCATTCAGAAGGAATTGGGGGATGGCGAGGATGGCGCGGGCGAGATTGCCGAGCTGGAAGAGCGCATCGCCAAGACCAAGCTGAGCAAGGAAGCCGCAGAAAAGGCCGAAGCCGAGCTGAAAAAGCTCAAAAGCATGAGCCCGATGAGCGCTGAGGCGACTGTGGTGCGCAACTATCTCGACTGGATGCTGAGCATTCCATGGGGTGTCAAAAGCCGCACCAAAAAGGACCTGCACAAGGCGCAGGATATCCTTGATGCCGATCACTATGGTCTGGACAAGGTCAAAGAGCGGATCGTCGAATATCTCGCGGTGCAGCAACGCAGCCAAAAGCTGAAGGGCCCGATCATGTGCCTTGTCGGCCCGCCGGGTGTGGGTAAGACCAGCCTTGGTAAATCCGTGGCGCGGGCGACGGGGCGTGAGTTCATTCGGATTTCTCTGGGTGGGGTGCGCGACGAGTCTGAGATCCGTGGCCACCGGCGGACCTATATCGGGTCGATGCCCGGCAAGATCATTCAGGCGTTGAAAAAGGCCAAGACCACCAATCCGCTGATCCTGCTCGATGAGATCGACAAGATGGGGCAGGATTTCCGGGGTGATCCGGCGTCGGCGATGCTTGAGGTGCTTGATCCCGAGCAGAACTCGACCTTTGTCGATCACTGTCTTGAGGTGGAATACGACCTTTCGAACGTGATGTTCCTGACCACGGCCAATAGCTATAACATGCCGGGGCCTCTGCTCGACCGGATGGAGATCATTCCGCTGGCGGGCTATACCGAGGATGAAAAGCGCGAGATTGCCAAGCAACATCTGGTCGACAAGCAGGTCAAGAACAACGGCCTCAAGAAGGGTGAATTTGCGCTGACCGATGCGGCACTGACCGACGTGATCCGCTATTACACCCGCGAAGCCGGGGTGCGGAACCTTGAGCGTGAGATTGCCAAGCTGGCGCGCAAGGCGGTGACGCGGATCATCAAGGGGACGGACAAGGCGATCACGATCACGCCTGAAAACCTTGATGATTTCCTTGGGGTGCGCAAATACAAGTTCGGTCTGGCCGAAGAGAGCGATCAGGTGGGTGTTGTCACCGGGCTGGCCTATACTTCTGTGGGCGGTGAGTTGCTGAATATCGAAGCGCTGCGCCTGCCGGGCAAGGGCCGGATGAAGACCACCGGCAAGCTGGGCGATGTCATGAAAGAGTCGATTGACGCTGCCTCAAGCTATGTCCGCTCTGTGGCACCTGATTTGGGGATCAAGCCGCCCAAGTTCGAGAAATGGGATATTCACGTCCATGTTCCCGAAGGCGCGACGCCCAAGGATGGCCCCTCGGCTGGCCTTGCGATGGTGACCTCCATCGTATCGGTGCTGACCGGCATTCCCATTCGCAAGGATATCGCCATGACTGGCGAGGTCACGCTGCGCGGCAATGCGCTGCCTATTGGTGGCCTGAAGGAAAAGCTGCTGGCGGCGTTGCGGGGCGGGATCAAGACCGTTCTAATTCCGCGTGAGAACGAAAAGGATCTGGCCGAGATCCCGGACAATGTGAAAGAGGGGCTGGATATTATCCCTGTCGATCACGTGCGCGACGTGCTGAAACTGGCGCTGGTGCGGGCACCGGAGCCTGTGGAATGGGACGAAGAGGCCGAAGAGGCCGCCGCTGCCGAGGCCGCGCTGAAATCCGGCGAAGAGGGCCGGGGGGCCGTGGCGCACTGAGAAAGCTGTAAAAAAATGCCCCGGAGATGATCCGGGGCATTTTCTTGATGGGGTATCGGTATGAGTGAAGAGCGAGTTTTTCCGGTACGGCGTCGGTTGTTGCTGTGGTTTGGTTGGTTCTGGCTGATACTGATTCCGGTCTACGTTGCGGTCTCGCTTGCCGAAGGGCCGCCCTATGAACGCAAAATCCTGATCGTTGCCATTTTGGGGCTGGCCATTGGACTATACAGTCTCAAGTCTGCTTGGAACGTGCGCGAAATCCGCATCGACGCTGAGCGCCTGCTGTTTCTGCCGGTCGGGGCGGAGCTGCGCTTTGCCGACATCGACGGGATGGAGGTGCCAAGCTGGATGGACCGGCGTGACACGCCGCCCCGGTCTCTTGGCGGACTGCGGCTAAAGATGGCGACGAAAGAGCGACGTATCGTTACGGGGGCGTTCTGGTGTTGGGACAAGGTCGGTAGTCTTTATTTATATGGGTGTGACAGCGATGCCATTCTTGAAATATTGAAAGACCGAATTCCGCGTGTCTGAGGCGAGCGCGCGTATCTGGAAAAGGCGGCCGAAAGGAAACCGGCCCCGCTGTTGAACGGGGCCGGTGAATTTTTGCCTGGACCAGTATTTATCCGAAGAGGAAGTTATCTGCGGTGAGGTCTGCCGCGAGAACCGCCTCGAAGGTGATGGTCTGGCCGTCGACCGCTACAACCGCACCGGCGACCGTATCGGTGATGTCGAGCGTGTCGAAACTGGCCACGCTGCGCAGGATGACGGTTTCGGTGCTGGCATCGAAATCGGTGATGATGTCGGCCTCGCCGCTGGTCAGCGTGTTGAAGACGAAGGTATCCACACCCTCGCCGCCGGTCATCAGGTCATTACCCGAACCGCCGTTGAGCGTGTCATTGCCTGCGCCGCCATCCAGCGCGTCATCGCGCCCGCCGCCTGCGACAAAGTCATCGCCTGCGCCACCCAGAACGGTATCGTCACCCAAGCCGCCGCCGAGGCTGTCGTTGCCTTCGCCCCCATCAAGCAGGTCAGTGCCTGCGCCGCCGCCGATGAAGTCATCGCCGGTGCCACCCTCGACCGTGTCGGCGCCTTGACCGCCACCGAGGCGGTCATTACCGTCCTCGCCCCGCACCAGATCGTTGCCTGCGCCGCCATTGGCCACATCGTTTCCAGCACCGCCGTTGACGATGTCGTCACCCAAGCCAGCCCCGATGGTGTCGTTGCCAGCTCCGCCGTTCACCGTATCATTGCCAAAGCCACCGCCGAGGTTGTCATTGCCTGCGCCGCCGTTCACGAGGTCGTCGCCCGCGCCTGCGCCAAAACCATCGTCACCGTCGGTGCCCACCAATGTGTCGTCGCCATCACTGCGCCCGGTCGGGGAGCTGTCCACGCCGAGGTTGTCGAGGTTGTAGATTGCGGTGTTGCCGTCGCCCTCATAGGCGATGGCGATCTGGGCAAATCCTGTCGCGCTCTGCTCTGCCGGGATAAAGGCGATGGTTTCGGGGCTGATGTTGCCGTTGGCCTCGCTGTCGATATAGCTGTCGAACACCGGGTTTGCGGGGTCCGAGATGTCGAACACCATAATGCCGCTGTCGCGCTCAAGCCCGATGAAGACATAGGGTTTGCCTTCGACAACACCCACGGCGATGGCCTCGGGCTCAACCCCTTTGTCGTCTGAACGGTTGTCGAACTCGCCTTCGTCCTGATTGAAGAGCTCGGGCCGGATTTCGGCGATAAGCTGCGAGAACTGCGACCCGCTGTCAAAGACGATCTCGCCCGCCGCATTATAGACGGTGAAGGAGCGCGCGCCGTAGTGGAACAGCTGATCGTAATCGCCATCGCCGTCGGTGTCGCCCAGATCGGTGCGCACGTTGAGGCGGCCAAGGTTTTCGTTCAGTTGCAGGATATCGGCATTTGGAAAGGCCGTTGGGTCAAGATCAAGGCTGCCTATGCGGGCCTCGGTCGCATCGCGGGCGTCGCCTTCGTTGGCGGTGAAGATATAGGTTTCGCCGCCGATTTCGATCGAGGTGATCGCGTCAGGCTGGCGCATGCCGAAGAGGTTGTCATAGGTTTGCAGGTTGATCGCGTTGTCGCGGTTGGAGGCGTCGATCTCGTTGCCCGGAAGCGAACGATCCACGAGGCCGAAGCTGCGGATGTCGGTCACGGTGTTGGTCGTGAGGTCGATGACCGCGTAGGCATTGGCCTCTTGCAGGCTGACCCATGCGGTGACGCCATCGGGCAGCACGGTGATATATTCCGGCTCCAGATCCTGCGAGGCGGAGTTGCCCGGTTGGATCAGAACGCCGGCCTCGCGCAAGCTGTCCTCTTGGCCGTCGAAGGCCGAGAAATCGAGCGTGACGGCGGTGGCATTGGCCGCGCCGCCGCTGAGGTCGATGATGGACACAGACCCGAGCGGATCGGTGCCGTCGAGCGGTTCACCCTCATTGGCCACGAGGATGCGCGTGCCATCGGGGGTGAAGGTCAGCATGTCGGGCAGATTGCCGACCTCAATGGTGTTGAGCAGGGTGCCTTCGAGATCAAAGATCGCAACCACGCCATTGGCCTCGGCCGGTGTGACCGAAATGGCCGCGGCGACAAGACCGTTTTTGGCAGCGACCGATTGCACGCCGTCAAAACCCTGAACCTGATCTAGATCGAATTCAAAGAGCTTCTCGCCGGTGGCGGCATCGAATACGTCAACCCGGTTTTGTGCGCCGTTGGTGACATAGGCGCGGCCTGCGTCCACCGAGACCACTTCGGAGCCGCCGGTGAAAAGCTCGGTCTCGCCGCTGAGCAGGTTGGCAGCGATGGACACCTCAAGCGTTGGGGTGTTTTCGTCCAGCAGAATGCGGTCAATCCCGCCATTGCGCGCCAATTGAACAATGCGCAGGTCGTTGACCACATCGGTTTCGGCATTGGCAAAGGCGGTGTCTTCGTCGGGGAAATTCTCGGACATGAAATCGCCCAAGGCCTGCTGTTCGCCAAGGCGATCCGCCTCTGTGTCGGATGTGATGCCGCCCTCAGGCGTCAGGAATTGCACATCCGAGATCAGTTCTTGAAACGGATAGCCGTCGCCATTGCTCTGCATGAGGAAATCGAGCGTGACCATGCGGATCGTCTCGGGGGCCTCAGCCGTAAAGGCGCCATCGCGAAAGATCACGATGTCATCGCCGGTTTCGGGATCAATCAAGGCCACCGTCTTGATCCGGTCGCCTGCGACGGCCACTTGCGGGCGGTCGGTGGCCGGATCGACCACGTAATCGCCATTCGCATCGGTCACGAGTTGCTGGGCGATGCCTGCCTCATCAAAGCTGACGCGGAAACCGCCGATCTGAAAGAAACGACCGGGGGTGTTGCCTGCGTCGGTATCGGTGTCGGCCACGCCATGCTCGAGCAGCATGAGAAAGCCTTCTTTGGTCACGGTGGCGACGGCCAGACCGTTGTTGAACCGCAGCGAGTTTTGCAGGTCAAGCTGCGACAGCACGCCGTCGCCTGCATCAGTGCCGGTATTGGTGGCCGAGCCGATTTCGGCGCGGATGCCGCCACCGTTCTTGAAAGAGACGTTGACGGTGGTATCGGCACCCCGTGCCGCCGAGAGATTGGCATCGGCAGTCAGGTTGCCAAGGTTGCTTTCCTCGGTGCGCACGGTTTCGCGGCGTCCGTCAAGGAACACGTCATGGTTGCCAAAGGCGATGGCGTCGGCCTCGTCCACAATGACCTGCACCGCATCGGTCAGGTCCTGCACGATGCTGGCCTTGGCCGAAGCGTCGAGCGCTTCTGTCAAAGTGGCGGCACCGGTCACGTCGAGAACGCCCTGCGCATCGGTTGCGAAAGTGCCCGAGACGGCGGTGTCGATGGAATCGGCCACAAGAACGCCGTTATCGTCGAATTCGACCACGAGGCGGCCAAGGTAGCTGTATTCGCCATCAGTCGAGACGATCGCCACGGGATTGCCATTCGCATCCACGGTCAGGAAAGGATAGGATTCGGCCGCTGCATCGCCATCGCGCAGCCGGTCATTGGCATCGGCCTGAAGCGTGTTAGAGCCGCCCGCGATGATGATATCCACCCCGTCAAGCAGCCCTGCCAGTTCCTTTTCCAGCGAAATCTGCTGAAGATGCGAGGTGAGGATGATCTTGTTGGCCCCCGCCGCGATCAACGCGTCGATCTGCGGCTGAATGACGGCGGCGAGAGCGGCCATATTGTTGGCCCCGCCGGTGATCTCATTGGTGCCGCCGGTCGAGGAAATCGTCTCGATGATCTGGGTGGTGGCCCCGACCACGCCGATCAACTCGCCGCCTTCTTCGATCAGAGTGGCGGGGGCGATGGCCGGGCCGATATTGCGCGCCGCCAGATCGGCCAACGATTCCGCGAAGATATCCGAGGTCAGGATCTCGTCGGTAAAGAGGCGACCAAGGCTGTTGTCACCCGAAAAGTCGATGTTTGCGGAAAGATAGGGGAAGAGGGCACCCACCCAGTTGATCTCGCCATTGCCGCCAGAGGCATTGATGATGCCGGCAAAGGCATTGGTGCCGGGGTCGAATTCGTGATTGCCGACTGCCGAGGCGTCAAAGCCGAGCACATTCATGATAGTGATGTCGACGCGGCCCGGGCCTTCGTCGATGTCGAGCGTCACGCCGGTCAGATCAAGGCCCAGAACCTCTGTGTAAAAGCGTTCATAAGCGGCGGTCAGGGTGGCCCCCATCGAGAAATCCGCTGCGGTCGAAAAGAATGGGCCGGGAATGTAATTGTCTCCGGCAGAAAGCAGGATCGTGTTCTCGAATGTATCTTCGAGCGTGTCGACGATCGCGGCAAAATTCGGCGCGTTGTCCAGAGCGGCAACGCCACCCTCAAGATCGTTGGCATGCAGAAGTTGGAGCGTATAGGCCATAGGAGGGTCCACCCAGATTGAGACATGATACCGGGGACCGATAGAGGCGGTTTGTGACGTGGGTTTGAGAGATTTGTAACGTCTGCGTAAACGGCGCGCGCGGTGGTCCGTCTGACAGATGTGGCGCGTGGTTTGCGCTTAGTCGCGTTCTGGTGTCTCTGCGCGCGCGCGACTGCGCAGGCGCTGCGCCCGAGCGAGCCTGTCCACTTGGTTCATCGCTTGCAGGATGTTTCCCGTGGCGGCTGTGAACAGCGCTTCGCGCTCTGCAAAGAAGGGGTCGGCGAATGTCTCAAAGGCGCGGCGCGCGACGGCGGCACCGGTTTTGAGGTGGCGATGCCGTGCGAGGGCCTGCAGCATTTCCTTGTGATATTTGGGCAGCGTCTTGCGGGCGCGCATCTCGGAATAAAACCAGGCGTTGTCCAGCGTGCCGGTGCTGGCCTTGCGGAACACCTCCTTCAAAAGACCCATGGCGTCAAAGGCTTCGGGCAGGCCGTGCCCAAGCAAAGGGCTGCGCAGGTGCCGGACATTTTCCCCGGTAAAGCGTGCGGCATGACGGCGATCTTCGCTGTGGAACGGATCATAGAACAGATAGACCTCGGTGGCCTGACGCGATTCGACGGCGGCATCGTTGAAGAGACCATCCCAGCGTTGCCGACGTCCTTTGCCGTGGTTGGTTTCCCAAGGCACTAGATCGGTATTCAGGGTGCTTTGTGGGGTATAGCTGATCACGCGGCAGCCGGGGGCCAATGACGAAAAGGCCGCCGCACCAAAGCCGCCCATAGAGGTGCCGGTCATGATGACCTGCGCGAAGTTTTGGAAAAAACCCTGGTCGCGCAGCGCCAGCAGGCTGGCGTGCAGGGCAGGGCATCTGAACCAATCGGTGTCATCCGCCAGGACACCCAGAACGGAATGCCCCTCTTGCAAAAAGAACCCATGCCCCCAAGCCCGCCTGTTCGGTGCCCTGCGCTGCGCCGCGACGGCATTGTCAAAGGACACAACCAGCACGGGCCCAGCCGCCGTGAAGGACAGGCGGTTCTTCGGCAGGATAGTCTCGAAATCCGTAACGAGTGGCATGGCGTTTTGTCTCTGTGCTTGGCCTGCTCAGGCCTCACCTCGGCGGCACTGATCGTTGCAACTGCATAACCTCTTGGCGCAGCAGTCTCGCGGATTTTAGGAGACACCACAATGAGGAGCGATGCCAGCAAACACACAGCCCGCCCAAAAGATTTGAAGTAGGTAAATGACTTAAGGGGATAGTGGCGGAGAGACAGGGATTCGAACCCTGGGTGGGGTTGCCCCCACAACGGTTTTCGAGACCGCCCCGTTCGACCACTCCGGCACCTCTCCGCGGGGGTCTGGTGGAGCAAGCGTTTATTTGCCTTTGGCGGGGGGGGCAAGGGGGATTTGCATTGTTTCGCGGGATAATTTGCCTAGGTTGGGCTAAGGTCTGAGCGAAGCGATCTGGAAAGGATGACGTGTCATGAGCGAGGTTCGCTTGCGGTCACCGGCGCGCGGCGTCGTTTTGACGGTTCTGGCGGTGGTGTTGATGGCGTTGATCGCAGGGCCTCTGCGTGCGGCGGATCGGGCGCGGCTGGAGGCGTTTCTGGAGGTGACTGGCTTTGGCGTGGCGCTGGACAGTATCGCGCTCTCGGCCTCGGGCGCGCCGGCGATGCTGGGGCTTTCGGCCAGTGATTTCGGGCAGGGCTGGAGCACGCTGGCCGATGAGGTGTTTGAGACCGCACGGATGCGTGAGATGGGATTGAGCATCCTCGAAGAGGCGATGGACGACGAGATGTTGGGCCATGCGGCCGAATTCTATGCCTCGGATTTGGGGCAGCGTCTGGTTTTGGTCGAGAATGCCGCGCATCTGCATGAGGATGACGACGCCAAGCGGGCTGAAGGTGAGGCGCTGTTGGCCGCGATGCCGCCTGAGCGTGTCGAGGTGCTGCGCGCGATGAATGCGGCGGTGGACAGTGCGGGCACCGGGGTGCGTGCGGTGCAGGAAATTCAGGTGCGGTTCTTGCTTGCGGCCTCTTATGCGGGGGTGCTGGAAAGCGAGATCGACGAAACCATGCTCCGGGCGCTTTTGGCGGAGGACGAAGACGAATTGCGCGAGAGCCTGCGCGCCTCGGCGCTGGCCAGTGCGGCCTATACCTATCAGAGCCTGCCTATTGAGGATCTGCGCGCCTATGTTGCGGCGCTCGAGCATCCGATCATGGCGCGGGTTTATGAGCTTATGAATGCCGTGCAATATGAGATCATGGCCAACCGGTTCGAGGTTTTGGCGGCGCGGATGCGGGGGCTGACCCCGGCGCAGGAGCTGTGAGGGTGCGGGCGGTTCTGTTTGCCTGTGCGGCGCTGCTGCTGGCGGCGCTGCCACTGCGCGCGGGCGAGGTTGATCGGCTGATGGCCGCGCTGCACTTTGAAGAAACCGTGGCGATCATGCGGGCCGAAGGGCTGCGCTATGGCGGCGATGTGGGCGACGAAATGTTGAGCGCGGTCGAGCGGGCCCGTTGGGATCGGGTGGTGGGCCGTGTCTATGATGCGGATCGGATGCTGGCGCAGGTGCAAAGCCGGTTCGCACAGGCGATGGACGGCGCCGACACCGGCGCTTTGCTTGGGTTTTTCGAAGGGCAGGGTGCTGAGGTTGTCGCCTTGGAAATTGCCGGGCGTCGGGCGCTGTTGGATGACGGCACAGAGGCTGCGGCAGAGGCGCGCTATGCCGAGTTGGCGGCGGCGGATGCGCCGATTGTGCGCCATGTGGCGACCCTTATTGCCGATAGTGATCTGATCGAGCGCAATGTCGCGGGGGCACTGAATGCCAACCTTGGATTTTATCGAGGGCTGGCTGATGGCGGCGGTCTTGATCTGAGCGAACAGGAAATGCTGGCGGAAATCTGGGCGCAGGAGCCTGAGATGCGCGAGGAGACCCGCGATTGGTTGCAGGCCTATCTGACCATGGCCTATCAGCCGTTGCCGCAAGAGGTGCTTGAGGCCTATATTGCCCTTTACCGCAGTGCCGAGGGCCAGCAGTTGAATCATGCGCTGTTCGTGGCCTTTGATGCGATGTATGAAGAGTTGTCCTATCAACTTGGGTTGGCCACCGCTTTGACGATGCAAGGCGAGGATTTATGAGGGATTTGGCGTGGTTTTGCCCGGCTGGGCCTTGACTCTGACGATGGAGTTTGGCATCAGCGCGCAACCCGGCGGGATGATCTTGCCGGGTTTGTCTTTGATATACACCCCTATAGGGGCGCAGTTCGAGGTGGCCTGAGGGCCGAAAACGCCCGGTTCATCCGGGGACCACAGAGCGCGGAGAGAAAAGGAAGAGCCCATGTTTGCGGTCCTCAAGACCGGTGGCAAGCAATACAAGGTGTCGTCGGGCGACATTCTTCGTGTTGAGAAACTTGCAGCTGATGCTGGTGAGAAAGTTCAGTTCAACGATATCCTGATGCTCGGTGGCGATGCCCCCGTGATCGGTGCGCCTTTTGTGGCCGGTGCGGCCGTTCAGGCCGAGGTCGTTGATCAAATCAAGGGTGACAAGGTTATCAACTTTGTCAAACGTCGCCGTAAGCACGGCTCGCAGCGTACCCGTGGCCATCGTCAGAAGCTGACGCTTCTGCGTGTCACCGAGATTCTGGCCAGCGGTGCAGACGCAACAGGCGTCAAAGCAGCTGTCGGTTCCGGCTCGGTTGCGACTGTGGTCGAAGCGAAGCCCGCCAAGAAATCCAGCGCCAAGCCGGCAGCGGGTGGCGATGATCTCAAGCGGTTGTCGGGCGTTGGCCCCGCACTTGAGAAGAAGCTGCTTGAAGCGGGTGTAACCACCTTTGCCCAAGTGGCGGCATGGACCGAAGCCGATGTGGCTGCCATGGACGAAAAACTGTCGTTCAAGGGCCGGATCGAGCGTGAAGGCTGGATCGAACAGGCCAAAGAGTTGGCTAAAGGCTAAGGAGAGACCAAATGGCACATAAAAAAGCAGGCGGTTCATCCCGTAACGGGCGCGACTCTGATGGTCGTCGCCTTGGCGTCAAGAAATACGGTGGCGAAGCCGTTATTTCCGGCAATATCCTCGTGCGTCAGCGCGGCAACAAGTTCTGGCCGGGTCTGAACGTGGGCGAAGGCAAGGATCACACGCTGTTTGCCGTCGCGGAAGGCGCTGTGAAGTTCCACAAGGGCCTCAAGGGCCGCACCTTTGTTTCGGTTCTGCCAGTGGCGGAGGCCGCTGAATAAGCCGTCCTTAGGGTTTTTAGACTAGAGGGGATCGGCGAGACCGCCGGTCCCTTTTCGCTTTTGCGGGCTGGGGAGCGTGCTCGCGGGGTGACGACACTGCACAATTGCGCGAGCGTGCCGTTGTGCTTTGGCGGAGAGGGGCCATCTCTTGCCATGACTTTGGCGCTGATCGGAGGAGCAGGCGCATGAAATACGAAACGATTGTCAACCAACCGGTGATGCCGGCGGAACGGTTCGATCTGCGCCCTTTGCGGGTGTCGGATGCGGGGTTGATCGGGATGAATGCCGGGGATGAGCGCGTGGCGCGCTTTACCCGAAGCATCCCGCATCCCCTGCCACCGGGAGCCACGGAGGCGTTGATCACCCGGGCACAGGCCGAGGACCGGTCCGAGGATATCTGGGCGATCGACGGCACCAAGGCGGGCGGCTCTGAGGTGATGGGCCTCATCAGCCTTGAACGGGTGGATGACGGACAGTCCGAAATCGCCTATTGGGTGGCTCCGGCCTATTGGAATACAGGGGTGGCCTCGGCGGCGGTTGAGGCGCTCTTGACGGCCAATCCGCACCGGGCGCGCACGATCTTTGCCTCGGTGTTTCAGGACAATGCGGCCTCGGCACGGGTCTTGACGAATTGCGGGTTTCAGTATCTTGGAGATGCCGAAGCGTTCAGTGTTGCGCGTGGGGCCAAGGTTCTGACCTGGACCTATAGTAAAAAGATGATCTGAGGCCCCGCACTGGGCCTTTGCGATAAGGACAGACTATGAAATTTCTCGATCTCGCAAAGGTCTATATCCGCTCTGGCGGCGGCGGCGCGGGCAGCGTCAGCTTTCGCCGCGAAAAGTTCATTGAATTTGGCGGGCCGGATGGCGGCGACGGCGGCAATGGCGGTTCGGTCTGGGCAGAGGCTGTGGATGGGCTGAATACGCTGATTGATTTTCGCTATCAGCAGCACTTTTTTGCCAGAAGCGGCACGCCGGGCATGGGGCGCCAGCGCACCGGCGCGAGCGGGGATGACATCGTTTTGCGCGTGCCGGTGGGCACGGAAATCCTTGATGAGGACATGGAAACAGTCCTGGCCGACATGACCGAAATCGGGCAGCGCGTGCTTTTGGCCCAGGGCGGCAACGGGGGCTGGGGCAATCTGCATTTCAAAACCTCGACCAATCAGGCCCCGCGCCGCGCCAATCCCGGGCAAGAGGGGATCGAGCGCACGATCTGGTTGCGGCTCAAGCTGATTGCCGATGTCGGGCTTTTGGGTTTGCCCAATGCGGGAAAATCGACATTTCTTGCCGCCACGTCGAACGCGCGGCCCAAGATTGCCGATTATCCCTTTACCACGCTGCATCCCAATCTGGGGGTTGTGGGCGTGGATAATGTGGAATTCGTGGTGGCCGATATTCCGGGGCTGATCGAAGGCGCGTCTGAGGGGCGCGGACTTGGTGATCTTTTTCTGGGCCATGTCGAGCGGTGTGCGGTGCTGCTGCATCTGGTCGATGGCAGTTCAGGCGATCTCGTGGGCGATTATCAGACCATCATCACCGAACTTGAGGCCTATGGCGGGGGTTTGGCGGATAAGCCGCGTGTGACGGTGTTGAACAAGATTGACACCTTGGATGATGAAGAGCGCGCGTTTCTGCGCGATGAGCTGGAGGCCGCCTGCGGCACGCCGGTGATGCTTATGTCTGGCGTGTCCGGTGAAGGCGTGACGGAGGTGCTGCGCGCGCTGCGCGAGCGCATCGACGCGGACCGCCTGCGCCACAAGGTGAGTGACGAGGACGAAGAAGACGCACCGTGGCAACCGTAACTGACGCAAAACGACTGGTGATCAAGATCGGCTCGGCCCTGTTGGTGGACCGGGTCGGTGGGGCCTTGCGGGCCGAATGGCTGGGCGCGCTGATCGAGGATGTTGTCTGGTTGCGGCAGCGCGGCACGGATGTGATCCTTGTCTCGTCTGGGTCTATCGCGCTTGGGCGTCGGGTGTTGAACCTGCCGCAAAGTGTGCTGACGCTGGAGCAGTCGCAGGCAGCCGCCGCCGTAGGGCAAATCCGGCTGGCGGGGGCCTATGATGCTGCCTTGGCCGCGCATGGGTTGACGGCGGCGCAGGTCTTGGTGACGCTCGAGGATAGCACCGACCGGCGGCGCTATCTCAATTCCCGGGCCACTCTGGAACAGCTTTTGCGCTTGGGGGCTGTGCCCATCGTCAATGAGAATGACACCGTGGCCACGGATGAAATCCGCTATGGCGATAATGATCGGCTGGCGGCGCAGGTTGCAGTGACGGCAGGTGCGGATCAGTTGA
The DNA here is from genome assembly GCF_051447875.1 of Roseovarius sp. MS2. NCBI lineage: Bacteria > Pseudomonadati > Pseudomonadota > Alphaproteobacteria > Rhodobacterales > Roseobacteraceae > Roseovarius > Roseovarius sp. MS2. Next base: position 3,693,955 of record NZ_JBKHVF010000001.1, on the reverse strand, counting down.
TCCTGCTTAGCGATGTGGACGGGTTCTATACCGCCAACCCTGCGCAGGACCCGACCGCGCGACGGTTTGACACCGTGGCCCTGATCACGCCCGAAATCGAGGCGATGGCGGGTGACGCCGTATCGGGCCTGAGCAAGGGTGGCATGAAGACCAAGCTTTTGGCGGCCAAGACTGCCACGGCGGGGGGCTGCGTGATGGCGATCACGCAAGGCGATGTGCTGCATCCGGTGCGCGCGCTAAATGAGGGGGCCGCCGCGACATGGTTTCTGGCGCAAGGCGATCCGCAGCAAAAGCGCAAGGCGTGGATTGCCGCGATGAAGCCCAAGGGGCGTGTCATCGTTGATGAGGGCGCTGCGCGCGCTCTTACAGCGGGCAGCAGCCTGCTTGCTGCCGGTGTGACAGAGGTCTCAGGCCGGTTTGGCCGGGGCGATCCGGTTGAGGTGGCCGATGCAGCGGGGCGCGTGCTTGGCCAAGGGCTTACGCGCTATGATGCGGCGGATGCGGAGCGGATCAAGCGGCTGCGTTCGGATCAGATCGAGGCGGTGCTGGGGTATCCAGCGCGGGGGCCTTTGATGCATCGTGACGATATGGCATTCTGAGAGCCCGGAGGGCGGACTATGAAAGACCAGACAGAGATTGCGGCGCTGATGGCCGAAATCGGGGCGCGGGCGCGTGCGGCATCTGCGGATTTGGCCATTGCCGATGCCGCGAGCAAGCGCGCAGCGTTAGAGGCGGCGGCAGAGGCGGTCTGGGCCGGGCGGGGCGAGATCCTGGCCGCCAATGCCCGCGATCTGGACTATGGTCGTGACAAGGGGCTGTCTCATGCGATGATGGACCGGCTGGCGCTCGATGAGGCGCGTATTCAGGGTATTGTCGACGGGTTGCGTGCGGTTGCGGCGCAGGACGATCCAGTGGGCGAGGTTTTGGCGGAATGGGACCGGCCCACGGGCCTGCATATCCGCCGGGTGCGCACGCCATTGGGGGTGGTCGGCGTGATCTATGAAAGCCGCCCGAATGTGACGGCGGATGCCGGTGCCCTCTGCGTGAAATCCGGCAATGCGGTGATCTTGCGCGGCGGGTCAGAAAGTTTTCATTCCTCGGGTGCGATCCATGCCTGTCTGGTCGCGGGATTGCGCGCGGCGGGCCTGCCAGAGGATGCGATTCAGCTTGTGCCGACGCGGGACCGCGCCGCGGTTGAGGCAATGTTGACCATGACCGACACGATTGATGTGATCATTCCGCGCGGCGGCAAGGGCCTTGTGGGCCTTGTGCAGCGTGACGCGCGGGTGCCGGTCTTTGCCCATCTTGAGGGGATCGTGCATATTTATCTCGATGCGGCGGCGGATGCGGCCAAGGCGCTTCGGGTTGTGCTCAATGCCAAGACCCGGCGCACCGGGATCTGCGGGGCGGCGGAATGTCTGCTTATTCATCGCGATATTGTCGACACCATCGGCCAGAATGTGATCCGCGCGCTGATCGAGGCCGGGGTCGAGGTGCGCGCCGATGCGGCGTTGCAGGGGATTGCGGGAACTGTGCCGGCCACGGACGAGGATTGGGGCCGCGAATACCTAGACAGTATCATCGCCGTCAAAGTTGTTGAAAACATTGATGATGCCATCGCGCATATCCGTCGCTACGGGTCGAACCATACCGAATGCATCGTGACCGAAGCTGATGCGGCGGCGGAGAGGTTCTTTGCCCGGCTGGACAGTGCGATTCTGATGCGCAACGCCTCGACGCAATTTGCCGATGGGGGCGAATTCGGCATGGGTGCGGAAATTGGCATCGCTACCGGCAAGATGCATGCGCGCGGCCCGGTGGGGGCGGCGCAACTGACCAGTTTCAAGTATCTGGTTGAAGGGGATGGGACCGTCAGAGCGTGACGCGAAACTCTGTGTCGGTGAGTTGGCGCTGAAGGGTTGCGCCCTGCGCCGCGAGGCAGTGATGCAAGAGCTGGAAATGCACCTGCGCGGGGGTAGGCCGGGGCCAAGGCCCCTCTGCGCAGAGCGCGCGCCAAAGATCCACATCCGGGGCAAGACGGGCCGCAGTGGCCACGATCTGCCATCCTTCAGGCGTTTGGCTGACGGCGAGTTGCCCGCCCTGCGGCAGGGCCTGTTCCACGCACAGCAAGCCAAGCAGCAGGATTTGCGCCATCGGGCGTGGCAGCGGAGCGGTGATCTGAAGGGTAAGCGTGATGCGCCCCCCCGCGTGCAGGGTGCCAAGAATGTCGCGCAGTTCTTCGGCCCGCGTGACGTGATCGTCCTCAGCCAGACCAAAGGCCAGCCGAAAGAGCCGCACCCGCGCCAAGGCCTGCGCTGCCGAGGCCGCGATTAGCGCCATTTCCGGCCCTTCCATAGTGCCGGACAGGCCCATCAACTCTAGCCCATTGCCGATCGCCCCCAGCGGGCTGACGAGATCATGGCAGATGCGCGAGGCTATCAAAGCGCCAAGAGCATGGGTATGTTGGGGCATGAGATGACTCCGGGACGGGATGCAGCATGACGGATATGAATTCGATACTTGAGCCAGGAATGCTGGTGCTGCATCCGCAGAGGCCGGATTGGGGAACGGGGCAGGTGCAATCCAACATTGGCGGACGGATCACGGTTAACTTTCGCGAAGAGGGTAAAGTGGTGATTGATGGCAATCGCGTGGAACTGATACCTCTTCTTGATCCCTGATCGAGGTTAGCAAAAGGTTAACAACCGCCGAACCTTGCGACCAGTGGTATCGTTGCACTTGGTGGCGCTCTTGCCTAAAAGGCGGCGCAGACCTCAGAGACAAGGCCGATGATCGCAAGCGCCCCCAAGTTCCGTGTGAAGCTGGCCGATACGCCCGAGGAATTGCGCGCGGCTCAACGCTTGCGCTACGAGGTCTTTGTCGAGGAATTGGGCGGTGATGGGCCGCTGGTCGATCACGCGGCGCGGTTGGAACGCGACCGCTTTGATCCGTTCTTTGACCACCTGTTGTTGCTGGACGATGCGAATAATGCTGCCGTTGTCGGCGTTTACCGCCTGTTGCGTGACGATCAGGCCGCGCGCGCAGGCCAATTTTATTCCGAAGACGAATACGATCTGAGCGCGCTCAAGACCAGTGGTCGGCGGCTGATGGAATTGGGGCGGTCCTGTCTGGCGAAATCTTATCGCGGGGGACCGGGCATGTATCATCTCTGGAACGGTCTGGGCCGCTATGTGACGGATCATGGCATCGAGATCCTGTTCGGTGTGGCCAGTTTTCATGGCACAGATATCGCGCATCTGGCCCCGTCACTAAGCTTTCTGCATCAGCGACATCTGGCGCCAGAAACCCTGCGTGTGCGGGCGCGGGAAGGACATTTTCAGCGCATGGACCTGATTGCCGCGCGCGATCTAGACCGGCGCGCGGCGATGCGCCAAGTGCCCGCGCTGATCAAGGCCTATCTGCGATTGGGGGCTATGTTGGCGATGGCGCTTTTGTGGACCATCAGTTCAATACGACCGATGTCTGCCTGATTCTCGATACAGACCGTCTAAGTGAAAAGCAGAAAAACATTTATCAACAGAGTATTACGTCTTGAAGTTCAGGTGGCAGTCCGAGGTGCCGCCCCCTGAGTTCACGCTGACACCCGGCGGGTGGTTGCGCGTGGGCCTGCGGGGGCTGGCTATGGCGCTGGTGATTCTGCTGGGCGTGGTCATCGCGGTCGCATTGCGGCTGGTCGAGCGGCCCTTGTACGGCGTGCACCGTCCGTGGACGCCCTATGTGACGCAATGGGTGTGTTGGGCGGTGTTTCGCGTGCTGGGCATGCGGCATGAGGTGGTGGGCACGCCGATGCATGTGCCCGGTGCGGTGGTGGCCAACCACGTCTCTTGGCTGGATATTTTCGCGCTCAATGCCTGTAAGCGGGTGTATTTCGTGTCAAAATCCGAGGTGGCGGGTTGGCCCGGCATCGGGCATTTGGCGCGGCTGGTGGGCACGGTGTTCATCACCCGCGATCCGAAAGAAGCCAAGGCGCAGACCGAGATCTTTGAAGAGCGCCTGTTGGCGGGCCACAAGCTTTTGTTTTTTCCAGAGGGAAGCTCTACCGATGGGATGCGCGTTATCCCTTTTAAATCAACGCTCTTTCAGGCGTTCTTTAGCAAACGGCTAGAGCATTCAATCCACGTTCAGCCGGTTTCGGTGATCTATCAGGCCCCCGTGGGTCAAGATGCCCGTTTTTATGGCTGGTGGGGCGATATGGATTTTGGCACGCATCTTTTGCGTGTTTTGGCGGTTCGGCCTCAGGGCCGGGTGCGTGTGGTCTATCACGCCCCGGCGCGTGTCGATTCCTTTGCGGACCGCAAGGCGCTGGCCGCTTGGGCCGAGGCGCAGGTGCGCAGCGGCATGCCAGAGGCGCGCCGGGGGCAATAGGGACGAGGTTCAGCCCATCGCGGCGATGAAGCGGCCAAGGGCGGCAACCGGGTCCTCTTCGCGCCAGATTTCTTCGCCAAAGGCCAGAAAATCCGCCATAGGCGTCAGTTGCGCCACCAGCGCCAGATCAAGCGCGCCTTCGGCCACGACCGGCAGTTCGATCACCTTGGACCACCAGTCGAACACATCCATATCAACCCGCGCGCCGTCGTCTAGCGGGCTGGCCCCCACGGGACCAAAGCTGATGTAATCAGCGCCTGCCTCGCCTGCGTTCATACCGTCATGGCGGGATGTGCCGCAGAAACAGCCGACAATGGCATCCTCGCCCAATTCTTTGCGCGCGGCGCGCACCGAGCGTCCGGCATCGGGAAGATGCACACCGTCCAACCCATGCCGCTCGACCAGCATCAAGTGGCTCTCGATGACCAAGGCCACGTCACGGGCATGTGTCACCTCACGACAGGCATCGGCCGCACGCGCGATGCGATCCTCGTCACGGCTGGCAAGGGCCAAACGCACGCAGGCGACGGGATGACTGTCGAGCACGCGGGCCAATGTGTCGGGAAAGACGCTCAGCTCGAATTCGGGCGGGGTGATGAGGTAAATCTGTGGCTGCTCGGTCTCGGCCATTGGGGCGCTCCTGATGGATTTTTGCCCCTATACCGTGGAAAAGCGGCTTTGACCATTGGGCAGGTCGGGCTTCCTCTTGGGTCAGATGCAAACCGTCTCGCTCTGGTTCAGGCCTGCGGGGAACGCCCGGGCGCAATTGCCCCTAGCAACCCCTCTGGCGGGTCTCTATCTTGAGCGCACGAGAAAAAGGGGCAGTTCTTGGCGATTGCAGGTTTGGCAGACGGGGTGGTGCGCAGCATCGAAGGCTTGGGCGACCGGGTTGGGCAGGCATTGTTCGAGCCGGTGATCCGCGTCGGTGTGACGGGCCTTGCGCGCGCTGGCAAGACGGTGTTCATCACCTCTCTCATCGCCAATCTGATGGACCGGGGGCGGATGCCCGGCCTTTTGGCGCAGGGCGAGGGGCGAATTCTGGCGGCCTATCTGCAGCCGCAGCCCGATGTGACCTTGCCGCGTTTTGACTATGAGTCGCATTTGGCCGCGCTGACCGGCCCGGAACCGCATTGGCCCGAGAGCACGCGCACCGTGTCCGAGCTTCGGCTGTCGCTGCGCGTGCGGCCTGCGGGGCTTTTGTCGGGGGTCACGGGGCCACGTGTGATCCATCTTGATATCGTGGATTATCCCGGCGAGTGGCTGCTGGATCTGGCTTTGTTGGACAAAAGCTATGAGGAATGGGCCGCCGAGGTGCTGGCGCGGATCGGGGCGCGCAGCGAGGCGGCTGCCTATCTCGCACAGGTGACAGAGGTGGATACGGCGGCACCGCTTGATGAGCCATTGGCGCAGGCTTTGGCCGCTGGTTTTACTGCTTATTTGCATGCGGCGCGTGCCGCTGGTTTCTATGATTGCACGCCAGGGCGATTCATTTTGCCGGGGGATCTTGCGGGATCGCCGGTGGTCACCTTCGCGCCCCTGCCTGAGGGCAAGGCGGGCCGGGGCAGCCTGCGCGCCGAGATGGCACGGCGCTATGACGCCTACAAGCGTGAGGTCGTAAAGCCGTTTTTTCGCGATCACTTTGCCAAGATCGATCGGCAGGTGGTTTTGGTGGATGCGCTTGATGCCATCCACAAGGGGCCGCAGGCGGTCGAGGATATGCGCCGGGCGATGGCGGATATCCTGAGCGCGTTCCGGCCGGGCCGCAATGCGTTCCTGACACAGTTGTTCTTGGGGCGGCGCGTAGAGCGCATTCTCTTTGCCGCGACCAAGGCGGATCACCTGCATCATGCGCAGCATGGGCGACTGACGGGGATCATGGCGGCCCTCTTGCGTGAGGCGCGGGACCGGGCCGAGTTTGCAGGGGCCACGACGCAGGCAATGGCCTTGGCCGCATTGCGCGCCACGGTCGAGGAACGGGTAAGCCATAATGGCGAGATGCTCGACTGTGTCCGTGGACGGCTGCTCGAGACCGGGCGGCAGGCGGCGTTTTATGCAGGCGATCTGCCGGATGATCCGGGGCAACTCTTGGCCCCGGCACGGGCGGGGGCTAAGGAGTGGTTGGGGCGGGACTATCAGGTGATGCGGTTTGCGCCTGCTCCGCTCAACCTGCGGCCCGGCGAGGGCCCGCCGCATATTCGGCTGGACCGGGCGGCGCAGTTCCTGTTGGGGGACAAGCTATGAAGACGGCGCGTGGGCGGCTTTGGCATTTGCCGCGTCTTGCCATGATCCTTTGGGCGTTTACGCGTGCCACGCCATGGTTGCCAAGGGTGCGCAGTCACTGGGACGATCTTCGCGCGCTGGCACGGGTCATCCGTTGGGGATGGGTGCGCGTGATCCGCGAGCAGGGCCGCGTCGCCGGATTTCTGGTGCGCGACGGCGATATCCTGCACGCGCTCTATGTCCATCCGGTGCTGCGTGGGCAGGGGTTTGGCCGGGCACTTTTGGCCGAAGCCAAGGCCGAAGCGGGCGTGCTGCGCCTTTGGGTGGTCGAGGCCAATGCCGCCGCCCGAGCATTCTATGCGCGCCAAGGATTCGTCGAGGCGGCGCGCAGTGCGGGTCTGGGAAATGATGAAGGGCTGCCGGATATCCTGATGGTCTGGCGTGGCGAGGGAGTGAGCGCGTGAGCGTTGATAAGGCCAAGGGCCCGGTATTGATTGAGATGGAGGAGCGTGCCGCCGAGGGACCGGACCGCGCGCCGCCCGTGCCCGATCTGGTTGAGCGGCCAGACGGGCGGGCGATGCGGGCGGTGATCACGCGCGGTGCGGCGGGGCCGTCTTGGCTGGGTCGGCTGTTTTGGGGTTTGGCGCTTGGGCTGATGGGGGCCGCCGTATCGGTGGCGGCATGGGATTTCGCAGTTGGATTGATCGCTCGGGTGCCGGTGCTGGGCTATGGCGTCGCGGCGATGGGCGTGGGCCTTTTGCTGGTGGCAGCGATGATCGGGCTGCGCGAGATGGCAGGATTCGCCCGATTGGGGCGGCTCGATACCCTGCGGCGCGAGGCCGCTGCGGCGCTGACCGGAGGCGATCTGGAGGCGGCGCGAGCGGTCGTGGCGCGGCTGCGCGCGCTTTACGCCGCGCGCCCCGAGGCGGCTTGGGGGCTTGAGCGGCTTGCAGAACAGCAGGCGGATCAGTTTGACGCCGAGGCGCTGTTGGGGCTGGCGGAGGCCGAGGTTCTGGCCCCTCTCGATGCGCTCGCGTTGCGCGAGGTCGAGACTGCGGCGCGGCAGGTGGCAATGATTACGGCTTTGGTGCCGCTGGCCTTGGCCGATGTGGTGGGGGCGCTTGTCTCTAATCTGCGCATGATCCGGGCAGTGGCCGAGATATATGGCGGACGCGCGGGATTTCTTGGCAGTTGGCGCTTGGCACGTGCGGTGATGGCGCATCTTTTGGCCACCGGGGCTGTGGCCGTGGGGGATGACCTGATCAGCAGTGTGGCTGGGGGCGGCGTGCTGTCAAAGGTGTCGCGACGGTTTGGCGAAGGCGTGGTCAATGGTGCGCTGACGGCGCGGGTGGGCGTGGCTGCGATCGAGGTGTGTCGCCCATTGCCGTTTCAGCGCGGGCGCAGGCCCTCGGTGACAGGTGTCGTGCGTCGGGCACTGACTGGCCTGTTTGGGCAGGGGTGATCCATGGACGCGCTGGCAGTTGTCATTGGGCTTGGGATACTGGCGCTCCTCGTGATCGGGGTGCCCTATCTCTTGGTGTCGCATGCGCGGCTCAAGGCGCGGGTGGCGCGGCTTGAGGCGGGGTTGGGACAAACGACGCCAGAAGTTGTGACAGAAGTTGTGACAGAGACTGTGGGTGCGCCTGTGGTCGAGGACCGGGCCGGACCCTGGGCAAGCGCATCTGTTGTTGCGCCTCAGACCGAGCCAACGGACACACCGCCGCGCGCCTTTGTGCTGCGGGCGGACCGGCTTGGGGCACTGATGGCGTGGCTGAGGGCCAATTGGGCCTTGGCCGTTGCGGGTGTCTCGCTGGCCTTGGCGGGCGTCTTCATGGTGCAATACGGCGTCGAGCAAGGGGTGCTTACGCCGTTTTGGCGGGTAATGGGCGCGCTGGCGCTTGGCGCCGCGCTGATTGCAGCGGGCGAGCGGCTGCGGCGGCGCTATGGCGACGAAGCGGCGGGCGCGGTCACGGGCCTGCCCTCGGTTCTGTCGGGGGCGGGGGTGATCGCGCTTTTTGCAGGCGTTTTGGCGGCGCGGGGCCTGTATGATCTGATCGGGCCGGGCATGGCCTTGGCGGGGCTGGTAGGTGTTGGGGCCGGGGCGGTTGTACTTGGCTGGTTCCATGGGCCGGTGTTGACGGCGCTCGGCTTGATCGGCGCAGGTGTGGCACCGTTCCTGGTGGGCGGACAGTCTGATACGCCGGGGGTGTTTTACGGCTTCTACGCGCTGCTTGCGGCCGTCGGGCTGGCGGTGGATGCCGCGCGCCGTTGGGCATGGATTTCAGTCTTGGCATTGATGGTCAGCATGGGCGGTGCAACGCTGCTATATCTGGGGGAGGCTGGAGCGCTGCTGTATCTGGCGTTCTGGGCCGGGCTGGTTGTTTTGACGCTGCTGGTGCCCGAGGCGCGGATGATACCCCAGCACGCGGGAAATTCGCTGCTGCGACGCGTCATGGCTGGGGGCGCATATCCTGATTTTCCGGTGCGGCTGGTCTGGGCCGTGGTGGTATTGGCAAGCCTTGCTGCGCTGATGCTGGCGCGTGACGCGGGCGAGGCACTGGTGGTCTGGGGTGCACTGAGCCTGCTTGCGGGATTGCTGGCAGCATTGACCCTTGGCACGCGGCGGGCTGAGGCGCTGGAAGATGTGCCACTGGTTCCGGCTTTGGCGGCGCTGGTGCTGGTGACGCTCGAAGGGTTTGGGAAGGGGCCAGTCTGGTCGGGGTTCATGGCCGGGATCGAGCGCTTGCCCGAATCCCCGATGCCCATGGCGGCGAGTGTCATTCTGGCGGGCGGGGCGGTGGCCTCGGTCGTTTTTGCCTTTCGCGCCCGATATGCGGCGGGGACGGTGCCGGTGATTCTGTGGAGCCTTGGGGCGGCGGTGATGGCGCCGGGGCTGGCGCTGATCCTTGAACTGCTTTGGACCCCGGCCATGGTGATCGGTGCCTATGGTTGGGCTTTGCAGGTGATGGCCCTGGCGGGGCTCATGGTGGTGTTCGCGGTGCGGGCACGGGGATCTGAGGCCCGGTTGGTGGCAGCGGTATTCGCTGGGGCAGCGCTGGTGCTGATAACCCTGGCGCTTTTTGTGATGCTGAGCCAGGCGGCGTTGACGCTGGCGCTTGGGGTGATGGTGCTGGCGACGGCGATGATTGATCGGCGGTTCAATCTGCCGCTCTTGGGCGGGGTGGCGCAGGTGGGCGTTGCGGTGATCGGCTACCGTTTGGTGATTGATCCCGGTCTTTCTTGGGCGGTGCGCGAGGCGGGCTTGGGGGATGTGTTGCTGTCGCATCTGGGGCCGCTGATATTGCTTGGGGCGGCATGGTTTGTCATGGCGGCGCGGGCCGGTGGCACGACGCGGGTGGTGATTGAAAGCGCTGTTTGGAGCATCACGGCGATCTTGCTCAGTGTGCTTTTGCAGCGTTGGCTGGGGGGCCGGGGGCGATGGGCCATGCGGGTCTGGGCCTGACGGCGGTGGTGTGGCTGGCCTCTGCCATGGTACAACTCTGGCGTTTGCGCGCGGGCGGGCGCGTGGTGCGATGGCTGCGGTTGGCTCTGGCGGCGGCTATGGGCGCGGTGGCGCTCGTGACGCTGGTGGCGCAGGCGCTGTTGACCAATCCGCTTGTGCCGGTGCTCTGGCGCAAGGAGTTCGTGAGCGGGCCACTGATCCTTGATACATTGGCCGCCGCCTATTTGCCCGTTGCCTTGGTTTTTGCCTTGGCCGCGTGGAAACTGGATCATCTGCCACGTTTGCTGCGGCAGGTCTTTGTCGTGGCGGGCGCGGGCTATGGCGCGTGGTATCTCGGGCTTGAAATCCGGCGACTTTGGCAGGGGGATGATTTGAGCGTGCCGGGGGTCAGCGATGGTGAGCTTTACAGCTACACGGTCGCGCTCATTCTGGTCTCGGTGCTGCTTTTGATGCTTGCATTGCTGCGACGGTCCGAGACGCTGCGGCGGGTGGCGATGGCCGGGGTCGCGTTGACCGTGGCCAAGGTGTTTCTGGTCGATATGGCAGGATTGGCGGGGCTGGTGCGGGTGGCCTCGTTCCTTGGGCTTGGCCTGTCTCTGGCGGGGCTGGCGTGGCTCAACCGGCGGATTGCCGAGCATATGGGGCGCGGGGCAGTTTAGCCCTGAGCGGCGCGCCATGCCGCCCAAGCCTCGGGTGTGTCAAGGTCGGTTGTGGCATGCTGACCGGGCAAGGGAACGGGCGTCACGGGATGCGTGCGCAAGAGGTCGCGCGCGCCAGTGTCGCCGGTGATCTGGGCTAAGTCTGGCAGAAGGCGCGCGGGCAGGATGACTGGATGGCCGGGGGTGCCATCCGCATCGCATGCCCGAAAGATATGTTCATAATCGTTGACTTGCAGCATGATCTTCATGTCATCAGCGGTCAGGTCCGGCAGGTCGGGGAGCAAGACCATAAGGGCTGTGACCCCTTCGGCCATTGCCCATGTCGCCCCGGCGCGCAATGAGGCGGACATGCCGGTTGCGGCATCAGGCACAGGCAGGAGAGTGGCATCTAAACCCTTTAACGCCGTGCGGCGTGCAAGCCCCTCTGGTGGCAGGGTGACGGCCACGTCGCATCCGGTGCCAAGCGCAAGCGTCACGCGGTCCCGCAGAAGCGGTTGGCCACGCACCATTTCCAAGAGCTTGTCCGTCCCCCGCATCCGCGAAGATGCCCCGGCCGCGGGCACGAGAATCGCCACAGCCCCCATCAGCGGATCAGGTTCATCCGCAGGCTGAGCTTGCGGCGGTACTCCTGCGGCAGATGGCGGTTGAGCCGGCGATTGATCAGGCCAAAGACACCGATCACAACCAGCGTGAGCAAGATGAAATAGCCGGCAAGAATGGGGTAGGGCACGAAGGGGTTAAAGGTCTTGTCGGCAAAATACTTGGCGTAGTACAGCGCATCGCCGCGCTGTTGCCAGACCGGAAAGCCCGAAAAGAACACCAGCGTGGTGGCGTGAAAGAGAAAGATCGCCTCATTCGTATAGGCGGGCCATGCGAGCCGCAGCATGGTGGGCCAGATGATCCGGCGAAAGCGGGGCCAGCCGGAAAACCCGTAGGCATCCGCCGCCTCGACATCGCCCTTGGGAATGGAGCGGAGCGCGCCATAGAAAATCTCGCCGGAATAGGCTGCGGTGTTGAGGAAAAGCACGATCAGCGCCCCGAGCCACGCCGAGGTCAGAATGTCAAAGAAGGGTGAGACGGATTTGAGCGATAGAAAGAAGAAATAGGCAAAGAAGAACTGGATAAAGAGCGGCGATCCGCGAAAGACAAAGATGAACCATTCCGACAGCTTGCGGATCACGCGGTTGCGAGAGCCTTTGCCAAGGGCCACGGCAGTGGCAAGGATGAAGCCGCTGATGAGCGCGAAGAACCCGAAATAGACATTCCAGATCAGGCCAGAACCGATAAGGGTGAATTGCTGGCATAGGGTGAAATCGCTTTGTGGCAGAAGGCGTTCCCCAATACCAATGGCGCGCAGTCCGTAGGCCTGAATGGTCTCAAGGCAGCTCATGCCGCTTTCCTTTGCGCTTCACCGCCGGTGGTGGCCTGCCCCAGAGTGAGGCGCTGCATCAGGCGTTCCAGCACCACTTCGGAGATGCGGGTAAAGCCAAGGTAAAACACCATCAGCCCGAGGAAATACCACATCCGCCAGTCGCCATGCGGGTATTCGGTAAAGCGCGGGTTGGCGGTGGCACCGAGTTCGCGCGCCCAATAGACGATATCCTCGACCCCCAAGAGAAAGAGCAACGGCGTGGCTTTGATCAGCACCATCCAGAGATTGCCAAGGCCGGGCAGGGCGTAAACCCACATCTGCGGCACCATGATCCGCCAAAACGCCTGACGCCGGGTCATGCCATAGGCCTCTGCGGTTTCCATCTGGGCGCGCGGCACGGCACGCATCGCGCCAAAGAGCACGTTGGCGGCAAAAGCACCAAAGACAATGGCAAAGGTCAGCACTGCAAGGGTGAAGCCGTAGGTTTCATGCACCCATTGTGGGGCAGAACCGAGCGGCAGTTTGGCGGCCTGACAGACCACGAAATCATTGCCTTGACGGATCGGTTGATCCCAGTCAGGGCAGAGGATTTGATGCCGCGCCCATTCAAACGCCTGGTCAAGAGCGATGACAAAAAAGAGGAAAAACGCGATGTCGGGCACGCCGCGCACGATTGCGATATAGGCTTTGCCGAGCCAGCGGACCGGGGCGATATGCGCCCGCGCGGCCATGGCCCCGCCAAAGCCAAAGGCGAGGGCCGCAGGTGCCGTGATCGCCAGCAGCAACAGCACAGTGCCCACCGCATAGTAAAGTTGCAGGTGTTTGGACGTGGTGAGATAACAGCTCAGCCACGCTAGCCCGTCGAGATTGGCCGGATCGGAGCAAAAGGCAAACATCGCATTCAGCCTTGTTGGAGGGGGCGGGGCCGCATCGGACCCCGCCGGTCGGTCAACCTCAGAAGGTCAGGCCGATTTCCCATTTCTCGATGAGCGCGTTCAGGCTGCCGTCGTCCTTCATGGATTGGATGGCGGCGTCGAGTTTGCCTTTGAGTTCGGTGTCGCTTTCGCGCAGGCCAAGGCCGATGCCGCCGCCGATCATCACCATCTCTTCAAGCAGTTCGAGCCCTGCATCCTCTTCTGCCACTGGCAAAAGGAAGGCGCGGTCGGCCAGCACGGCATCTGCTTCGCCATTGCGCACGGCGGCGATGGATTCTTCGGGCGTGGCATATTCCACCAGCGTGGCACCGCTGCTGGCTACGTAGGACGCCTGAATGGTGCCCGACTGGGCCGCGATGACGCCGGATTTCACATCGACATCCGCCGACGGGGCAAGATAGGCCGAGGGATCGGGCAGGGTGTAGTTCTGGGTAAAGTCGATGACCTGATCGCGTTCTTCGGTAATCGACATGCCTGCGATGATCACGTCATAGTTGCCCGACACAAGGTTGGGAATAATGCTGTCCCAGTCATTCGTGACCCATTCGCAGGTCAGTTCGGCGCGCTTGCACAGCTCATCGCCCAACTCGCGCTCGAACCCGTCAACTTCGCCTTTGTCGTTGATGAAGTTATACGGAGGGTAGGCGCCTTCGGTGCCCAGCCGAACGGTGTCGGCCATGGCAAATCCAGCCGAGAGGGCCAGTGCGGCGGTGGTGAGTAGTAGTTTCTTCATGGTGTTCTCCCTTTGAGTGGTGGTCTTGCCTCAGCCGCCAGTGGTGGAACTGAGGAATTGTTGCAGGCGCTTCGATTTCGGCGCGCCAAAGAGGGTGTCGGGCGGACCCTGTTCTTCGATTAGCCCTTGGTGCAGGAACACGACATGGTCGCTGACATCAGCGGCCATTTTCATATCATGGGTGACGATCATCATGGTGCGGCCCTCATTGGCCAGATCCTTGATGACGCGGATCACCTCTTGTTCCAGTTCTGGGTCAAGCGCGGAGGTGGGTTCGTCAAACAAGAGCGCCTCTGGCTCCATGCACAGGGCACGGGCGATCGCTGCGCGTTGTTGTTGACCACCGGACAATTGCGCCGGGTAAACATCGCATTTGTCGCCAATACCCACCTTGTCGAGATATTTGCGCGCGGCGGCCTCAACCTCGTGCCGATCCCGGCCCAAGACCGTAACGGGTGCCTCCATCACGTTCTGCAGGATCGTGAGATGCGCCCAGAGATTGAATTGCTGAAATACCATGCTGAGATTGGTGCGGATACGCAGCACTTGTTTGGGGTCAGCAGGGTGGCGCGCCAAGCCTGCGCCCTTCCACTGAACCGGCTCGCCCTTGAAGAGGATGTCGCCCTGTTGGCTATCTTCAAGCAGGTTGGCGCAGCGCAGGATGGTCGATTTACCAGAGCCCGAAGACCCAATGAGCGACACAACATCGCCGCGATGGGCGGCAATATCGACCCCCTTGATCACCTCAAGCGCGCCATAAGCCTTGTGCAGGTTGCGTATCTCGATAACCGGGGGCGTGTCTGACAAGGGGTGCTTCCGTTTTGGTGCGATTTTGACGGCTTTATGACAATAGGGCCGAAAAAATGGGCCGATGCAACTTGCAAAACGGGCGATTGGGGGGCGGTTTGTGCGATTTGACGCGCCGTCAGCTCAATTCGGAGGCGTGAGTGGCGGGGGCGGCGCAGGATTGGGCGGGGCCAAATAATCCTCGGCGGCAATATAGGTCACGCCCTTTAACCCAAGGGTTGCGCGCGCCGCCGCAGGCAGCGCCATGATTGCTGCCTCAAGGGCGTCGCGCAGTGCGTCTGCATCGCGCCCGAGCGCGGTAATGTAGGGCAGCGCCGGGGTAGGATCGGTATGGGCCAACACGCGCAACCCCGTCGTGAAGGGATCATGTGCCTGCATCAGGTGCCAACTCAGCACATCGAGCGCGGCAATATCGGCGCGCCCTTCGGCCACGGCCATGGCCGAGGCGCGATGCGCGCCGGTGTGGACGGGCGTGGTAAAGGAAAATCCACGCGCGGCGGCCCAGTTCTGTGGCGCGGCCCAACCCGATTGCGACAGACCGTCGTTATAGGCCAGACGCGCGGTGGCGAACGCCTCGGGATGGGTGCGTGGATCATCTGCACGCGCAACAAATACGCTATGGTAATATCCCGGTGGGCAGCTTGGCAGGTCAAGCACGGGACTGGCCACCAGCGTTACATGCCCGTGCAGCCGCGCACGGTAGGGATAGCCGCAGGTTTGCGACAAGAGCAGATCAGGGCTACGCCAGTGATCCCAGAGGTTGCCGTCCCGGGTGAGGGTCTCTGGCCCATCGCCCAAGGCTGCGCGCATGGCGTGCCACAGGGCATCGTTGCACGCCGCCGTCTCGGGGCGGTCATACATGGGCAGGCTGACGATCACGTGCCGCCCATGACGCGCTGACGGGCGCGCGCGCTTTCCTGATCGGTGATGCCCAAGAGGCTGGCCACCAGACGCAAGAGCGCGTCCTCATCGGCCTCGCGCACCCCATCGGCCAAGGCCACTTGCCAGAGCGCTTCGATCACACCAAGGCGATCCTCATGCGGCACCGCGTCCTTGATGGCGCGCGTGAAGCGCACGGTGTCGGGGGCTTCGCCCTCAAGCGTTTCGGCCTCTTGGCGCAGGGCTTCGGCCTCTGCCTGAGGCAGGCCGTAGCGGGCAGAGATGATGCGCGTGATGCGGATGATCTCGGCGGCGGAATAATCTCCATCGGTGCGCGCAACGCGCACGAGGAGGGCACAGAGCGCCAGACGGGCATCACCGCCGGTCAGGGGCTCGGGGGCTGGTTGGATCAGCCGTTTGAGGAAATCTGCGAACATGCCATAGGTATAGGGTGCCGACCGCGACGCGCCAATGGGGAATTACTGCGCCTCGGCCAGGGCGCGGGCGGCGTCACTATCGGCATGGCTCAGGCCCATCGCCTCTCGAGCGGCGTCTATCACCTGCAACTCTTCTGGCTGGCTTGCGCCGTCTGACAGCACCACTTCCCACAGCGCCTCGAGCGCACCAAGGCGGGCCTCGAGGCTGACGGTCTCGCGGATGATGTGGCCAAAGCGATCCGTATCGGGGGCGGCGTGCTCAATCCGTTCCGAGACTGCGCGCATCTTGGCCGCCTCAACCGGCCCAAGCCCATAAATGCGCGCCAACAGACGATCTATCCGCTTGATTTCGGCCAATTCGTAATGGTGATCGGATTTCGCGACACGCACCATCAAGGCGGCCAAGGCAAGTTTCTCATCCGGCTCTGGCAGGGGGCCGGGTTTTGACGCAGAGAAGCTGTGTAGAAGGCGATTCAACATACCCAAAGTTTACGCGCCAAAGCAGCGCGCCCCAAGCAAATTTTTATGGGCTGCCCAAATGGCGTCACAGTTGTTCCGCAGAAAGCGCACTTTCGGCGCGCAGAGATAGCGCATTGTTTTTTCGCGATAGTTACGGAGCCGATGATGCCGCAAGCCAGTCCGTTTGATTGGTCCGCAAGCCCTGTTGCCGAGCAAATCGAGTATTTGCGTGGCCTAGCGCCAGAGTCGTTTCATCAGGCGCTCATCGAGTATGACTGGGCGCTTGCGCCTGAGCCTGTCTTGGGCTGGGCCATGGCGCAACGGGGTATTGATCTGTGCACAGCGCTTTCCGTTTTTTTCAACGGCGATCCGGGGCGGTTCAATTACATGCCAAAGCCACATGTGCCAGAGCCATATCGTGGCGTGGCACGGGTGCTGGATAATATCTGTTTGCGGGTCAACAGTGGATTTTACCTGATTTATCCCGGTAAACTCCCGTGTTGCCAGCACCGGCTCTCGAAGTGGCTGTGCTACCAGCAGGCGGACCGCGACGAAGGGCGGCGGGGGCGATGGATGCTGGATGAGCGTATTCTGGAACCGATGCTACAGGATGATCTGCGCTTGCCGCGCGATCAGGCCCCGGTGAACAAGCCGCGCCCGAGCCTCTGGCGCGATTTGCTGAGCCCGCTCATCGGGCTGGGGGTGGATCGCGACGTTCTGAAATACAAAGACCGTTTGTGACACGCGCCCTCAGAGCTTGCGCACTTTCAATCGCGTGATGCGGTTGTCCTTGCGGGCCATGACCTGAAACCGGAAGCCGTGAAAGATAAAGACCTGATCCACCTTGGGGATCATCTGCGCCTCATGGATCACAAGCCCTGCGACGGTATTGGCGGCCTCGTCGGGGAGGTTCCAGTCGTTGGCGCGGTTGAGGTCGCGGATGGTCATCGCCCCATCGACGAGAAACTGATTGTCTTCGGTCCGGCGCACGGGATGTTCGGCATCCGGGTCGAATTCATCGGTGATCTCGCCGACGATTTCTTCCAGAATATCCTCGAGCGTGATCAGACCCTGAAGCGTGCCATATTCATCAACCACCATGGCGAAATGGCTGCGCATCCGCAGAAATTGGCGCATCTGGTCGTCGAGCGTTGTGGTTTCAGGCACGAAATAGGGTTTGCGCGCGATACTGCAGACGTCGAAATTCTTGAGCGCGGCAGCGCCATCCTGCGATTCTGTCACCAGTTTGTGCATGGCGCGCAACAGATCCTTGGCGTGTACCACGCCGATGATGTTGTCAGGGTCGTCGCGATAAAGCGGTAAGCGGGTGTGGTTGCTCTTGAGGCATTGATCGAGAATCGCGTCAGGCTCTGCTTCGGCGTCGATCATCTCGATCCGCGAGCGATGCAGCATGATTTCCTCGACAGCACGTTCTCCGAGGTCGAGCGCGCCAAGGATACGGTCGCGGTCTTCCTTTTCCACCACCCCTTCGGATTGCCCAAGGTATAGCGCACCAGCGATTTCCTCGCGCACGGCCAGAATGTGGCTGTCAGGATCGGTTTGCACGCCAAAAAGCGCCAGAACCCGGCGCACGAACCAACGCACGGCGGTGACGATCGGGGAAAAGATCTTGATCACCCAGACGATGATGGGCGCGGTGCGCGCAGCGGCGGCCTCGGCATTGGTGATGGCATAGGTCTTGGGCAGGACTTCGGCAAAGACCAGCACGAGAAGGGTCATCACCAGCGTGGCAAGGGCAACACCGCTCTCGCCAAAGAGGCGGGTAAAGAGCGCTGTGGCCAGCGACGCGGCCAGAATGTTCACCATGTTGTTGCCAAGCAGAACCGAGCCGATGAGCCGCTCGTTATCCTCGGTGATCCGCAGCGCCGTTTCCGCCCCGCGCGAGCCCTTTTCCGCCTGCGCCCGAAGTTTCCCGCGGGAGGCGGCAGTAAGCGCAGTTTCGCTGCCCGAGAAATAGGCAGACATGACCAGCAGGGTGACGATCGCACCGCAGGTGATCCAAAATGTCAGGTCGGTTGCGCTTGACGCGGCTTCCATCTCTTTGCAGTCCCTTTTAATTTATTGGGTTATGGGGTGTCCGTCCCCTGCATTCAAGGGAGCATGGGCCATGCGGATCATGGATTTGGGAGAGTTGTTTGGTCCTGTGCTGATTTTCGGTGGGCCCTATTCTAATTTGCAGGCGACGCAGGCGTTGCTGGCATGGGCAGATGCACATCACTTTCCCCCGGAGCGCCGGATTTGTACGGGCGATGTCGTGGCCTATTGTGCGAACCCTGACGAAACAGTGGCCCTTATTCGTACGGCGCAGTGTCCTGTGCTTGCGGGCAATTGTGAGCGACAGTTGGCGCGCAATGAACTGGACTGCGGCTGTGGCTTTGGTGCGGGCACGCAATGCGATCTTTTGTCGGCGGGGTGGTATCGCCACGCCGATCGTTTCATTGGGGCTGCGGATCGGGGCTGGATGGAGACGCTGCCAGATCTCATCCTGTTCACGCATGCTGGTCGACGCGCGGCCGTGATCCATGGCGGTCTGACGGATGTCAGCCGATTCGTCTGGCCAGTGTCGGATGAGGCAGCTTTTCTTGAGGAAATATCACATATTCAAGAGGTTGCAGGCCATATTGATTATGTTTTCTCAGGCCATTCCGGGGTGATGTTTCAGCGTCGTATCGGCGCGGTGGACTGGATTAATGCGGGTGCAATCGGCATGCCGCCCCATGATGGACGAGTCGAGACCGGATTTGCCGTACTGGACGCGCACGTGACCTTTCATCGTCTCGCCTATGATTATCTGGGCGCGCAGGCTGCGATGCGGGCGGCGGGGCTGGTGCAGGGTTATGATACGGCCCTTACATCTGGCTATTGGCCATCCGAGGAGGTTTTGCCTCCGGTCTTGCGCCGGGCGGCCTGTGCCAACGGGTGATGCTCTTGCACAAGCGCCTGAAGGCGGGCTTCAAGCACATGGGTATAAATCTCGGTCGTGGCGACATCGGCATGACCAAGAAGCGTCTGGATCACGCGCAAATCGGCACCGTTGGCCAAAAGATGCGTGGCAAAGGCATGGCGCAGGGTATGCGGCGTAACCTTGCCGGGATCAACATGAGCTTTGACAGATATTTCTTTGATAAGGTGGTAAAATCTATGGCGCGTGAGGTGCCCGGAGGCACCCCCTGAGGCGAAGAGATAGGGGGAGGATTGCACGCCTTTGGCGCGGCGGGCGCTCTCTTCGGCATCGCGAATCGCAAGCCAGTCGCTGAGGGCTGCGCGCGCGGGCGGCGAGAGTGGCACCATGCGTTCCTTGCCGCCTTTGCCGCGCACCAAAATCATGCGTGGATCGCCCCGCGCGGCACCAAGTGGCAAGGACACCAGCTCGCTGACGCGCATGCCCGTGGCATAGAGCAGCGCCACAAGGCAGGCGTTGCGGCTGCGCTCCGACGCTGTGCGCCCATGAGCGGGGGCCATGTCTAGCAAGCGGCTGACCTCTTCTTCGCTGAGGGTCTTGGGCAGGCGCTGTGCCTTACCCGGCCCTTTGATGCGAATGGCGGGGTTATCCGCGCGCAACCGCTCATCAAAAGCAAAGCGGTAAAGCTGACGAATCGCCGAAAGCCTGCGCGCCCGCGTGGCCCGCGCGAGGCCCTGTGCATCGCAGAAGACAAGATAGCGATCAATGTCAGGCTGAGTGAGAGATTGCAGCGCTAGCCCTTGATTTTCAACCCATTCGGAAAAGTCTTTGAGATCCCGTGCATAGGCGAGCAGCGTGTTTTTAGCGGCTCCAAGCTCGGCGGCCTGCGCCTCGAGAAAGAGATCAATCCAGCGCGTAGCCTCGGTCACCCGCGTGGGTCCAACAGCAGCAATTGTAAAGCCGCGCGGCGGGCGGTGTCCTCTAGCCCCAGGGTGCGCAGCGTGGCAATTGCCCCAGGCAGCGCATCGCGCGCCCGGTCGCCATGGCCGATCTGTCGCGCAGCGGCCAGAATCGCCTCGCCCAGTCGTCCGGCGTCGATCAGGGCCTGATGATCTGCCGGCGGGGCGTTGTTGGCGAATCCTGCGGCGATCGCACTTTGGAGTGAGGTGCGCGCCGTTTCGGCCGATGGGGCACCACGGGCGGTATCAATCAGGAACTGTTGATCCGACGAGGGCGAGGAAAGCCGCGCAGAAGCAGTTTCATATTGCTCTGATAAAAGCATGATTTCAAAGACTTGCGAGGCGATGTTTTGCGGGATTTCCGCAGCATCAAGGCGCTCTGCAAAAAGCTCGGCAAAGATCACCTCTAGCCGTTGGTCGCGCGCGGCGCGCCAGGCTCTTGGCAAGGCTTCGACAAGGTCTTGTGATGCCCCTTCGCTTAGCGCCTGATCAAGCGCCTGAATTGCCGCAACTCGATCCCAGACGCCGCCTGAGGCAGCCGGGCGGCGATCTGTATAAAGGCCCAAAAGGCGCGAGGCAGGCACGGCACCTGTGCGCGCAAGACGTTCTGCCGCCTCGATTTCGGCCTTCCAGCCGGAATTGCCGCGCAAATCAGCCATGGCGAAGGCGCGCGGCAGATTATGGGTTGGCAGGGCGGTGCCGATAGCCTCAAAAAGGCGAAATTGCAGCGCTGTAAGGGATTGGGGTGGTTCCGGCGGTTCGGTTTCCTCGATCAATTCGGGATCAAGGTAGAGTGCCAGAAGAGTGGCATCGGTTTCGGAGAGCGTGCCGAGGGCGGTCGCGCTGTGATAGGTGAGCGCGGCGATGTTCCAGTCGCCACTGCGGGCGGCGCAGTAGATACGCGCGCCGATATCCGACGTCAGACGCGGCTTGCGGCTGAGCATGGCGCAGGCGGGGTCCTCTTGTCCGAGCAGAAGAGAGAGGTCAAACCATTGATCAAAAAGTGATTTCGTCATGGGTCCGGCCCGCTCTGCCATGGCCTGTGCGGGTTCTATCGCGCCAAAGCTGCGCAGCGCCTTGAGGCGTGCTTGCAGGAATGCGGCATCTGATCCGGCATCAAGAGGGGCATTCGCCTCGGCCAGCAGCAGGGTGTAATAGAGCGCCTGAATGGCAGGCAAGGGTTCGGATTCTAGATGTGACAGGGCACGTAAAAGCGTTGAAGTTGTGCTTTTTTCCCAAAGGGTTACTGGCAAGCCTGTGGTGGTGCTGGGCAGTAGGCCGACAGCATCCGCACGCGGTGCGTCCAGCGCGGTGACGGTCACGTTTGGTACGGTGACAGCATTGGCGGAGGGCGGTTCCGAGAATGAGGGGCGCGGTACGGTCGTGACGGCTGCGGTGCTGGCCTCATCCAACCACTCAATCGCAGAAAGCGGTTGCTGCGCGAGGGCGGCACCCGTCGTGGTCAATCCAAGGAAAACTACCGTGCTAATCCGTCTCAAGAATGATGTCCTGCCGAATCTCGGTCTGGTCAGGTGAGAAATCCGCGCCAAAGAATGGCCCGATATAGGCATAGGCCACTAAGGCAATGAAGCCTAGAATAGCCAGATAAATCAGCCACTTGATCAATCGCAGCATGTTATCCCCTGCCTGAATTGCCCGTTCTTTTTCCCAAGTTATAACTGGCCTTTTGCGCAAGATCACGTCATTGAGTGAAAAACTTTGTGAATGGGCAAGGGAGCGCCGAAAGTGTCGGGCAAAGGGCACTGGACATTGGGCAAGACGGTTGTGCTGGTGGGCATGATGGGGGCGGGCAAGACGGCGGTGGGCAAGGCGCTGGCGGCCCGGATTGGCGTGCCGTTTCTCGATTCGGATGCCGAGATCGAGAAGGCCGCGAATATGGCGATTTCCGAGATATTTCAAAGGGATGGCGAGACGTTTTTTCGGGCGCGGGAGACCGAGGTGATCGACCGTTTGCTCGATGGGCCGCGAGCGATCCTGTCCACGGGTGGGGGCGCGTTTTTGGCGGAGCGCAACCGGGATCTTGTGGCGCGCAAGGGGGTTTCGGTCTGGCTCGATGCGGATCTTCCGCTTTTGTGGTCGCGGGTAAAAGGAAAGAATACCAGGCCCTTACTGCGCACAGCTCATCCATATGAGACGCTTGCGGATATCTATAATGCCCGTGTGCCGATCTATGAGTTGGCAGAGATCCGGGTGCGGGCGCGGCCGGAGTACAGTGTCGAGGCAATGGCCGAGCAAGTTCTTAACGCGCTCAGCGCGCGCAAGGACGTATTGGAGTGGGTGGAATGACCGAAATCGTGCATGTGGGCCTCCCGGGACGGGAGTATGATATTCACATCGGGCCGGGTCTGTTGGGGCAGTCCGGGGCGCTGATTGCCCCGCTGTTGCGACGTCCGCGCGTGGCGATTGTGACCGATGAGACGGTGGGGCCTCTGCACTTAGCAACGCTTTGCAAGGGATTGGAGAATAACGGTATTTCTTCGGTTTCCCTGACGCTTCCGGCCGGGGAGGCGACCAAATCCTGGCCGCATTTCGAGCGGGTGGTCGAATGGTTGCTGGAGGAAAAGGTTGAGCGCAATGACGTGGTGATCGCCTTTGGCGGTGGCGTGATTGGTGATCTGGTCGGGTTCGCGGCGGCGGTGCTGCGTCGGGGCGTACGCTTTGTTCAGGTTCCGACGAGTTTGCTGGCGCAGGTCGACAGCTCTGTGGGGGGCAAGACCGGGATCAACGCGCCACAAGGCAAGAACCTGATCGGAGCGTTTCATCAACCAAGCCTTGTTTTGGCGGATATCGAGGTGTTGGGAACGCTGACGGAACGCGATTATCTGGCCGGATATGGCGAGGTGGTCAAGTACGGATTGCTTGGAGATAGTGAATTCTTTCAGTGGCTTGAAGGCAATGCTTCACGTGCCGCGAGCGGTGATATGGCAGCGCGACTTTATCTTGTGACGCGGTCGGTCGAGATGAAGGCCGAGATTGTGACGCGCGATGAGACCGAGCAAGGTGACAGGGCCTTGCTTAATCTGGGTCATACATTTTGTCATGCGTTGGAGTCTGCCACACAGTATGATGGGTCGCGGCTCTTGCATGGGGAGGGGGTTGCGATTGGTTGCGCGCTTGCGTTCGAGGTGTCGGCGCGGCTTGGCTTGTGTTCGCAGGAAGACCCAAGCCGAGTGCGGGCGCATCTGCGCGACATGAAGATGAAGGTTGATCTTTCTGATATTGCAGGAGATTTGCCAGATGCCGATGGGCTGATTGCCCTGATGGGGCAGGATAAAAAGGTTGTTGATGGCAAACTGCGGTTCATCCTTGCGCGCGGGATTGGTGAGGCGTTCATCACCTCGGACGTGCCGCCGGATGTGGTGCGCGACGTGCTGCGCGAGGCGCTGCGCGGGCGGGGGTGACCCTTACGGACCTTACAAATCGTAAGCTGATTTTGTAAGGTCCGCTGTTACCGTTAGCCGCTTAGTCTGACAGCTTGACGAGAGCGTGACGTTTCTTGCCCGCCGACAGCTTGATCGGCGATGTCAGGGCTGCGGCGTCGATCATCAGGCCCGCGTCGGTTAACGGTTCGTCATCCAGACGCGCGCCGTTTTCAGTGATCAGGCGCTTGGCCTCTTTGCCGGATTTGGCAAGACCGGCGCGCACGATGAGCTGTACGATGGAAATCCCCTCGGCCAGTTCATCCGCTGTCACCTCGACGGTGGGGAGGTCATCACCCACGCCGCCATGTTCGAACACCTCGCGCGCGGTGGCCTCGGCCGCCGCCGCCGCCTCGGGCCCATGCAGGAGGGTTGTGACGGCGTTGGCGAGAATGATCTTGGCGGCGTTGATGTCGGAGCCTTCCAAAGCGCCAAGGCGGTCGCATTCTTCAACCGGCAGTTCGGTGTAGAGTTTGAGGAAGCGCCCGGTGTCGGCGTCGGTGGTGTTGCGCCAGAATTGCCAGAATTCATAGGGGCTGAGCATATCGCCCGAAAGCCAGACTGCGCCGCCCGCCGATTTGCCCATCTTGCGCCCATCCGAGGTGGTCAGAAGCGGCGACGTGAGGCCGAATACCTCGTGGTCGATCACGCGGCGGGTGAGGTCGATGCCGTTGATGATATTGCCCCATTGATCCGAGCCGCCCATTTGCAGCACACAGCCGTGGCGACGGTTCAGTTCAAGGAAATCATAGGCTTGCAGGATCATGTAGTTGAATTCGAGGAAGGACAGCGATTGCTCGCGGTCGAGGCGCGATTTCACCGATTCAAAGGACAGCATCCGGTTCACGGAGAAATGCCGCCCGATGTCACGCAGGAATTCGAGGTAGTTGAGACCGTCGAGCCATTCGGCGTTGTTGAGCATCATGGCGTCCTGCGGCCCCTCGCCGTAGGCAAGGTAGCGGGCGAAGACGCGGTTCATGCCAGCGATATTGTCGTCGATTTGCGCGGGTGAGAGCAGCGGGCGTTCATCCGAGCGGAACGAGGGATCGCCCACCTTGGTGGTGCCGCCGCCCATGAGCGTGATCGGGCGGTGCCCGGTCTTTTGCAGCCAACGCAGCATCATGATGTTGAGCAGGTGCCCAACATGCAAAGATTTCGCCGTGGCGTCGTAGCCGATATAGGCGGTGACGGTTCCAGCACTCAATGCCTCGTCCAGACCCTGATAATCGGTGCAGTCGGCGAGATAGCCCCGCGACATCATCACGTTCAGGAATTCGGATTTGGGGCGATAGGTCATAATGCTTGTCCCGGCTTGGTTTGCGCGGCATGTATATGCAGTCGGTGGGCAAAGGAAAAGGCCATGTTGAAGGCGGAGCGCCTCTGGGCGTTGGGGGCGATGTCGGGCACCTCTTTGGATGGGGTGGATGCGGCCATGGTCGAGACTGATGGCGCGGCAATTTATGCCTTTGGTCCAAGCGCTTATCGTGCCTATTCCGCCGAGGAGCAAGCGGTGTTGGCGGCGGCGTTGGGCAAGTGGCCGGGCGAAGATTTGGCGGAGGCACAAGCGCTGGTTGAGAGCGCGCATCTGGAGGTTTTGAGCCGGTTTGACGGCGCGGCGCTGGTGGGGTTTCACGGGCAGACCTTGGCGCATGAGCCGCGCGGGCGGGGCACGCATCAGCTGGGGGATGGGGCGCGTTTGGCCGAGGGGCTGGGCCTGCCGGTGGTCTGGGATTTTCGCAGCGCGGATGTTCGGCTGGGCGGTGAAGGCGCGCCGCTGGCCCCGTTTTTCCATTTCGCCTGTGCCAAATGGATTGGGGCGACGGAGCCGCTGGCGTTTCTGAACCTTGGCGGGGTGGGCAATATCACTTGGGTTGATCCAAGTTTCGAGCGGCCTGAAGAGGCGGGGGCGGTGCTGGCCTTTGACACCGGGCCTGCCAATGCGCCGATCAACGATTTGATGCTGGCGCGGCGGGGCGAGGCGTTTGACCGTGATGGCGCCTTGGCGCGTCAGGGGGAAGTGGCGCAGGGGGCGTTGGAGCTGTTTCTGGACGAGCCCTATTTCCTGCGCATGCCGCCCAAGTCACTGGACCGGGACACATTTGCCGACATGATCGGATTGGTGGGAGAGTTGGGCGATGCCGATGCGGTGGCGACATTGACCGGAATGGCGGCGGCGGCGGTGTTGCGCGGCATGGAGCATTGCCCGCGCCCGCCGGTGCGATTGCTGGTGACCGGGGGCGGGCGGCATAATCGCGTGATGATGCAGATGTTGCGTGCCGCCCTTGATTGCCCGGTTGAGCCGGTCGAGGCGGTGGGGCTGGATGGCGATATGCTGGAGGCGCAGGCCTTTGCCTATCTGGCGGTGCGGGTGGCGCGGGGGTTGCCCACCTCTTGTGCCAGCACCACGGGGGTGCGGGCCGCAGTTTCGGGTGGAACAATCAGCCGGGTTGAGGGGGTGTGATGCAGTACGATCTGGATGAGGGCGCGGGGGCGGGGCTTCGGCTGGGCATGATCATGCTCAGCACGGATGAGACGGTGGAATATGAGGCGCGGATGGTGCTGGCGGGGCGCGATGTGAACCTGATGCATGCGCGTATTCCGGCGAAGGCCGATGTGACGCCCGAGGATCTGGCCAGCATGGCGCCCGAGATGACGCGCACGGCGGCGCTCTTGCCACGCGATTTGCGGGCGGTGGCCTATGCCTGCACGTCGGGGGCGACGATCATCGGATCGGACGAGGTGGCGCGGTTGATCAATCTGGCGCACCCGGGCGTGCCGGTGACGAACCCGCTGAGTGCGGTGATCGCGGCCTTGCATCGGTTGCAGGTGCGGCGGATCGCCATGGTGACGCCCTATGTGCGCGAGGTCAGCGGGCCGATGGCGGCGGCGCTTGGCGCGGCGGGGATCGAGGTGATCCATTCGGTTAGTTTCGGTCAGAAAGAGGATTGGACCGTCGCGCGGATTGCTGAAACAAGCACGCGGCGTGCGATGCTGGAGGCAGGGCGCGTGCCGGGGGTTGAGGCGGTTTTTGCCAGTTGCACCAATTTACGCACCTATGGGGTGATTGACGCGGTTGAGGCGGAATTGGGCCTGCCGGTCGTGACCTCGAATCAGGCGCTTTTTTGGGATATGCTGCGGCGGGCCGGGGCTGGGGCACTGGGATGGGGGCCGGGGCGGTTATTCACGATGGACTATGGAAAGATCGACGCATGAAGAACGAACCGCTGAAACCCGCAACAATCGCCGCGCAGGCAGCGGGGGCCAAGGACAGTGCCACGGCGGGCGTGGTGCCGGGAATTTCGTTGGCCGCGACCTATACGCGGGGGGCCGATTATGCCCTGCTGCGCCCCGACAATATCTATGGGCGCGATCAGAATGATACGGTGCGGCAGGCGGAAGAGGTGATCCGGCAACTCGAGGGCGCGGCGGCGACGCTGCTCTTTCCCAGCGGTATGGCGGCGGTGGCGGCGGTGTTTCGGGCGTTGCCCAGTGGCGCGCGGGTGGTGATGCAGAATGGCATCTACTGGGGCACGTTGAAGTGGGTGCGGGCCTATTGTGTGCGGCGCGCCATCCTGCTTGATGAGATTGACGCGGCGGACCCGGCGGCGCTGGCGGCGGCATGCCGATCCTCGGCGGATATGGTCTGGATCGAGACGCCGTCAAATCCGTGGCTGAAAACGGTCGAGATCGCCACGGCGGCGGGCATGGCACATAAGGCGGGGGCGCTG
Organism: Roseovarius sp. MS2; assembly: GCF_051447875.1. Taxonomy (NCBI): domain Bacteria; kingdom Pseudomonadati; phylum Pseudomonadota; class Alphaproteobacteria; order Rhodobacterales; family Roseobacteraceae; genus Roseovarius; species Roseovarius sp. MS2. Next base: position 3,666,555 of record NZ_JBKHVF010000001.1, on the reverse strand, counting down.
TTGGTGGTTGACGGCACAGCGGCGACGCCGGTGCTGACGCGGGCGCTGGATCTGGGCGCGGATATTGTCATGCATTCGGGCACCAAGGCGCTCAACGGGCATTCGGATGTGTTGGCGGGGGTGCTGTCGTGCCGCGAGCCGGGCAATCCGATGTGGCAAGAGATCGCGACAGACCGGCATGATGCGGGCGCGGTGATGGGGCCGTTCGAGGCGTGGCTGTTGATGCGCGGCATGCGGACGCTGCCGCTCAGGATGGAGCGGATGTGTGAGAATGCGCTGGCGGTGGCGCGGTATCTTGAGGAGCATCCGAAGGTTGAGACGGTGTTTTACCCCGGATTGGCCAGCCATGCGGGCCATGCCATTGCCACGCGGCAGATGTGTGGCGGCTATGGCTATTTGCTGTCCGCCGTGGTGGCGGGCGGGCGGGAGCGGGCGCTGGAGGTGGCGGGGCGGTTGCAGCTGTTCCAGCGCGCCACATCGCTAGGCGGGGTCGAGAGCCTGGTGGAGCATCGCCACACGATCGAGCCGCATACCGGCATTCCCGAGGGGTTGTTGCGGTTTTCCGTGGGGATCGAGGATGCGGGCGACTTGATGGCTGATCTGGCGCAGGCGTTGGAGGGATAGGCTGGGGTTGTTTTAGGGGGCTGAGTTAGGTCCCGGGTCAGGCCCGGGACGGCCCCTAAGGAGGACAGGCCCCGGCCTTGAGCCGGGGCCTCTTGCTTTTCGTCTATGAGGTCCCGGGTCGAGCCCGGGATGGGGTTAGTGCGCCGAGCGGATCGCGGTCAGGAGCGCGTGAAGCAGGGAGCCCGCCGAGGAGCGGGGGCCGATCACCGAGATATGGCGCGGGCTGTGGCACAAGAGGAAGCAGCCCATATGCTCGACCGCGGCACGCTGCGCCTCGCCGCCCGTAAAGGCGCGGGTATTGGCGTTGGTGAGGCGTTCCAGCACATCGGCCAGCCCATCGCCGCTGAGGTCAAAGCGGCACCATGCGCCGGTTTGGTCCGTGACGCTTGCGGCCCCTTTGGCCTGCGCCTTGACCTGCTTGGCCAAATCCTCGTGGGTTTCAACCGGGGCTGACAGCATCCATTGATCCGGTCCCATCCAGAAGGCGGTGAGTGTGTCACCGCCCATGCGGGCCGGGCCGGGGGCCGGGGTGCCGATCAGGGCGGCTATGAGCGCGCTTGTCTGCGCCTCATGCCCAAGGCGGGCGGCGACAGAGGCCAAGGCGCGGTCGGTGACTTCGGTCAGGGTCACGGGGCCGTGGCTGTCGATACGGGGACGGGTCGCCCCGAGCGGGGTGATGGCGATGAGATCATGCACGGAGGCGCTCTCCTTCTGGATCGACGAAATGGGCGCTGACGACTTCGACGTCATGTTCGACGCCGGTCAGGGGGGACACAAGGCGCAGAGTTTCGCCCATGCGGGTATCGCCGGATTTAAGGAAGGCCAGCGCGATGGAATGCCCGAGATTGGGCGAGTAGCAGGCGGAGGTCACATAGCCCTGATCATGAGCGGCATCGACCGGGCTGCCCTTGGTCATCAGATGCGCGCCTGCGGGCACGGGTTTGGAGCGGTCTACCGGGCGCAGGCCGACAAGGCGCAGCGCGTCCGGTGCATTGAGACCGTCGCGGCGCGAGAGCACGGCCCCGATGGAATCCTTGTTGGCCGAGACCATCTTGCCCATCCCGAGATTGAGGGCGGTGGTGGTGCCATTGAGTTCGTTGCCTGCCGCGTGGCCCTTTTCGATGCGCATGACGCCGAGCGCTTCGGTGCCATAGGCCACCACGTCAAACTCGCGCCCTGCCTCCATCAACCGGCGGATCATGGCATCGCCATAGCGCGTGGGCACGGCGATTTCATAGGCCAATTCGCCCGAAAAGGAGATGCGGAAGAGGCGCGCGGGCAGGCCGCCGCAAACGGTGATCTCGCCGCAGGCCATGAAGGGGAAGCCGTCGTTCGAGAGGTCGAATTCCGGGTCCACCACCTTTTGCAGCAGTTTGCGGGCATTGGGGCCAGCGACGGAGAACTGCGCCCAAGCCTCGGTCGTGGAGATGAGTTGCACATCCATGTCGGGGCAGAGGCATTGGCGCACGAATTCCATGTGGCGATAGACCGTGACCGCGTTGGCGGTGGTGGTTGTCACAACGAAGTGATCCTCGGCCAGACGCGCGGCGGTGCCGTCATCCATGGCAATCCCGTCCTCGCGCAGCATGAGGCCATAGCGGACGCGCCCGACGGGCAGTTTGGCGAAGGCGTTGCAATAGATCTTGTTGAGGAAGGCGGCGGCATCGGCCCCCTGCACGTCGATCTTGCCCAAGGTCGTCACATCGCAGATGCCAACGGAAGCGCGGGTTTGCAGCACCTCGCGGTCCACGCTCTGCCGCCAGTGGGTTTCGCCGGCGCGCGGGAACCATTGGGCGCGCAGCCACATGCCGACCTCGACAAAGACAGCGCCCTGTTCCTCGGCCCAGAAATGGCTGGGGGTTTTGCGGGTGGGGCGGAAATCCTTGCCGCGCGCGCGGCCCGCAAAGGCGCCGATGGCGGTGGGCGTATAGGGCGGGCGGAACATGGTGGTGCCCACCTCGGGGATGGATTTGCCCGCCACCTCGGCCATGATCGCCATGCCTGCGGTGTTCGAGGTTTTGCCCTGATCGGTGGCCATGCCAAGCGTGGTATAGCGCTTGAGATGTTCGACGGAGGTGAAGTTTTCCTGATGCGCCAGTTTGATATCCTTGGCGGTCACGTCGTTTTGTTGATCGACCCAGGCGCGCTTGGCCCCCTGCACATGCCAGAAGGGGGTGATCGCCAGCGGTGTATCCTCGGCCTGCGGCAGATCGGGGCGCGTGGCGGTGTGGCCAAGGTCGGCCGCAATCTGGGCGGCGATATCGGCCCCCGAGGTCAGGGCGGCATGAGTCGAGAAGAGGCCATTGGCCGCGCCCGCAACCACCATGCCCTGAGGCAGGGTGCCGCCGGGCACGAAGGCGTGAATATCCGCGTTCCATGTGGGGCGGCCACGCTGATGGCAGGTGAGGCTGACGTTGGGGTTCCAGCCGCCAGAGACGCCAAGCGCACCACAGGTCACGCTGCGACGAGTGCCGCGCGCATCCGTGACCTCGACCTTGGTCAGGCCAAGGCGGCCTGAGGTATTGGTGATGGTGCCGCCCGCGATGACCTCATAGCCGGTGCCTTTGGGCGCATCGGGGCGGGTGTCGATCACGGCGGTGACGGTGACGCCCTTGGCCAAAAGATCCCGCGCGGTGCGATGGCCGTCGTCATTATTGGTGAAGACGGCGATCTCTTGCGCCGGGGTGGTGGCCCAGCGGTTGGCATAGGCGCGCAACGCGCCTGCCATCATGATGCCGGGGCGGTCGTTATTCTCGAAGACGATGGGGCGTTCGGTGGCCCCTGCGGCGAGAATGGCGCGGGTGGAATAGATGCGCCAGAGGATCTGGCGCGGCTTGCCCTCGGGGGGGACGGGCAGGTGATCGCTGACCCGTTCCAGCGCACCGTAGATGCCGTGATCGAAGGCCCCGAGCACGGTGGTGCGGGTCATCAGGCGCACATTGGGCAGGGCGGCAAGCCGTTCGGCGGTTTCTGCCGCCCAGTCATGGCCGGGCTGCTGGCCCATGGCAAAGGTTTCGGCATTGAGGCGGCCACCGGGCAGGGAATCTTCATCCGCGAGGATGACGTTGAGACCGGATTCGCCCGCCGTGAGGGCGGCGGCCAAGCCTGCGGGGCCTGCGCCGATGATCAGCAGGTCGCAATGCAGATAGCCCTTGTCGTAGCTGTCAGGGTCGGCTTGCAGGCTGAGCGATCCCAGACCGGCGGCGCGGCGGATGATCGGTTCGTAGAGTTTTTCCCAGAAGGCCGCGGGCCACATGAAGGTTTTGTAATAAAACCCGGCAGCAAAGAAGCTGGAGAGGCGGTCATTGATCGAGAGCGCATCGAAGGCGAGCGAGGGCCAACGGTTTTGCGATTGCGCGGTCAGGCCGTCGAACAGTTCTGCGGTGGTGGCGCGGGTGTTGGGCTCGCGCCGTGCGCCGTCGCGCAGTTCCACGATCGCGTTCGGCTCTTCCGAGCCAGCCGAGAGCGGGCCGCGCGGGCGGTGGTATTTGAACGAGCGGCCCATCAGGCGCACGCCATTGGCCAGAAGTGCCGAGGCAAGCGTGTCGCCGGGGTGGCCCTTCATCCATTTGTCATCGAAGCGGAAAGAGATGGCGCGGCTCTGGTCGATCAGCCCGCCCTTGAGGCGATTTACTTGGGTCATTTGGAGCGTCCCTCGCGGCGGGCCACGTCGCGGGCCAGTTCCACAGCGGTGATTTCATGGGTGAGCGTGTTGCGGGTGACGACCAGCCAAGAGCGGTCGCCCTGTTCGTGAAACCACAGTTCGCGATGTGCCCCGGCGGGATTGTCGCGCAGATAGCCGTAGTCGATGAACTGCGCCAGCGCATCGGGTGCGTCCGGGTCGGGGCGGTTGATAAGGGCGGCGTCGCCTTTGTAGACGAATTCGCTGGCGTCGCGGGGGCCGAGGAGGGGGTGATTGATCAGCATGGCGCGGTCTCCCTCAATGCAGGTTGGGCTGGTTGCCCATGCCTTTTTCGTCGATCATCAGCCCTTTGGCGAAGCGATCGAAGCGATAGGCGGTGGCGGTGGGATGGGGCGTGTCGGTGGCGAGCAAATGGGCATAGACAAAGCCCGAGGCGGGCGTTGCCTTGAACCCGCCATAGCACCAGCCGCCGTTGAAATAGAGCCCCTTAATGTGGGTGTGGTCGATGATGGGCGAGCCGTCCATGCTCATGTCCATGATGCCGCCCCACATGCGCAGGAGCCGCGCGCGCCCGATCATCGGAAAGATCGCCATGCCGCCTTCGCAGACATCCTCGACCACGGGCAGGTTGCCGCGTTGGGCGTAGGAATTGTAGCCGTCGATGTCGCCGCCGAACACAAGCCCGCCCTTGTCGGATTGGCTACAATAGAAATGGCCTGCGCCAAAGGTGATGACGCCGGGCAGCACGGGTTTGAGGCCCTCTGACACAAAGGCCTGCAACACATGGCTTTCAATCGGCAGGCGCATGCCCGCGTGGGACATGAGGCGCGAGGACGAGCCGGCAACGCAAGCGCCGACCTTTTTGGCACCGATGAAGCCGCGCGAGGTTTCAACGCCAAGGCATGTGCCGTTCTCGATGCGGAAACCCGTGACTTCGCAATTCTGGATGATGTCCACGCCGCGCTGATCGGCGGCGCGGGCATAGCCCCATGCCACCGCATCATGGCGCACGGTGCCGCCGCGATGCTGCGCCAAGCCGCCTTTGATCGGGAAGCGGGCGTCATTCACGTTGAGGAAAGGGTAGCGCGCGACGATCTGCGCGGTGCTGAGCAGGTCGGCATCGGCCCCGTTCAGCATCATCGCATTGCCGCGCCGAATGAAGGCGTCGCGCTGTGCGTCGGTGTGAATGAGGTTCAGGATGCCACGCTGACTGACCATGGCGTTGTAGTTCAGGTCTTGCTCCAGCCCCTCCCAGAGCTTGAGCGAGAATTCATAGAAGGGTTCATTCCCATCAAGCAGGTAGTTGGAACGGATGATGGTGGTGTTGCGGCCCACGTTGCCGCCGCCGATCCAGCCCTTTTCCAGCACGGCGATGCGCGCCTGCTTGAATTCCTTGGCCAGATAATAGGCCGTCGCCAGCCCATGCCCGCCTCCGCCTATGATGACGTAATCATAGGACGCCTGCGGCGTGGCATCACGCCAAGCGGGGCCCCAGCCCCGGTGGCCGGTGAGGGCCTCTTTGATGACCTTGAATCCTGAATAGCGCATTGTATCCGACTCCTTTGCCCCAATTTCGGGCAAAAAGGGCCGCTATGGTATATCGAATTCGGTCAAAGCCGGTCACAAATCGGACTCTGTGACAAATTGATTGCGCGCGATGCCTAGTCGGCGCGGATCGCTTCGAATTCGAGGATGATCCCGACAGCATCGCCCACGAACTCGGGCAGGGCATAGGTGCTGCCGAAATCGCTGCGCAGGATTTCGGCAGTGGCAGAGATGCCAAGCGTCTCTTTGCCGTGGCAGCAGGGGTAGACCGCGCGTTTGTTCAGGGTCACGTCGAGGGTCACGGGCTGGGTCACGCCGCGAATGGTCAGATCACCCGTTACGGTGCCGGTTGTTTCAGAGGTGGGCGTGCTGTCGGTGGCGGTGAAGGTGATCATCGGATGGCCGCCCGCATCCAGAAAATCAGGCGAACGGACATGTTCGTCCCGCTTTTCGTGGTCTGTGTTGACGCTTGCGGCACCGATGCGGGCGGTCACCTCGCCCAGTTCCTGCGTCTCGGGGTCATAGACAAAGCTGCCCTCGATGTCGGAAAAGCGGCCCAAGACCTTGGCATAGCCTGCGTGCATGATGGTGAAGGCCACCACCGTATGTTCGGGGTCGATTGTCCATGTGGCGGGGGCGGCCTGAGCGGGATGTGCCAAGCCAAGCGCGAGGGTGGTGCAGAGTGTGGTGCCAAAAGCGGTCAGTCTGAAAGCGGTCATGCGGTCTCTCCCATGTCAGGCGGTGTTGGCGTGGAGGGGGGCGGATTGCAGCGCGGGGCGGCGATCTTCGGGGATGTCAAACAGGCCGGTGGCCTGCGACCAGCGGCTGGGGCGGGGCAGGGTCGACAGCACCGCCACCGGGATCGAGAGGAGAAGCGCCAGCAGCACCGGCGCGCCAAAGATCAGCGCCCAAGGGGCCTGAATCCAGAACCACAGGCAAAGCGCGCCGCCAAGCAGGGTTTGCGGCCAGAGCACGCGCGCGGCCTCATGCCATTCGAGCCGGTCGCGGCTGCGTTGTTGCGCGCTCCAACCGATGCGCTGGCCAAACACGAGCCCGATGGCGAATTGTGTGAGCGCCACAGCCACCACAGGCGAGGTGAGCATGGAAAACACAATCTCTGCGAGGCCGCCCAAAAGGACACGCGCGCGCCCACCATAGGCCGCAGAGCGCGCGGAAGAGCAGAGCACCTGTGCAAGCCCCATGAGTTTTGGGCTGAGGCTGAGCGTCATGAGCACGGCAAAGAGTGTCAGACCGGCGGCGGCGGGAATGGCGTTGATCTGGTCTGCTGTGCCTGCGAGGGCGGCACCGATCAGAATAAAGGCAATCCATGCCGGGGCGCTGATATACATGAGGATAGCCAGCCCCAGTTGCAGGCGGCTCACAGGTTTCAGGCCGGGCATCGAGAGCAGTTTGAAGTATTGCATGTTGCCATTCATCCAGCGGAGTTCGCGGCGGATGAAATCCACGAGGCTGGGCGGATTTTCCTCATAGCTTTCGGATTCTTCGGCCAGAACGCGCACCTCATAGCCCGCGCGACGCATGAGCACCGCCTCGACCTGATCGTGGCTGAGGATCGCGCCGGAAAGCGGCCCGCGCCCCTTGAGGACCGGCAGCATACATTGTTCGCGGAAGGGGGTGGTGCGGATCACGATGTTATGGCCCCAGTTGGGGCCGCAATCGCCCTGCCACCAAGCAGAGCCAAGCGTGTAAGAGCGCATGCCGTGGCGCATGCCGAACTGGAAGGCGCGGGTAAAGAGGCTGCGCGCGGGCAGGCCGGTGACAAGGCTTTGCAACATGCCGATTTCAGGGCTGACCTGCATGACGCGGATCAGGCGAAAGACCGTATCGGCGCCCATTTCGCTATCGGCGTCGAGCGGCAGGAAAAGATCGCTGGCACCTTCGGGGCTGTGCAGGAACTCGGCGATATTGCCCGCCTTGTAGCCGGTATTGTCGGTGCGGCGGCGGTAGTGGATCGCGGCTGTGGGCCGTGCGCTGCGCCATTGCGCGATGCGCGCCTCTTCCTTGAGCGCGACATGGGCGTCATCGGTATCGCTGAGCACGTGGTAGGAGAAGCGCCCGGCATAGGGGCTACAGGCGATTTCCTCTTCCAGACGCCGCAGGCGGGCGATGGAGGCGTCCGGGTCTTCGTTGCGCAGGGGCATGACGACGGCGACGCGGGCGGTGATGGCCTCATCCCCGCGAATGCGCGACAGGGCCGGGGTGACATGGGCGGCGGCCCCCGCACCGTGGCGCAAATCAAGCAGCAGGCCAAGGATGCTGTTCCAGAGGCCGATCGAAAGCCAGGGAAGCGTGAGCAGGAAGGCGGTGAGCATCGCGCCTTCGGCCCAAGTGATGCCTAGCGGCAAAAAGAGTGCGAGCATCGCGGAAAAGAGCGCCGCGACCGTCACCACATTGAGCGCCAGCACGAGGCGGCGGCGGGTGGCGAGCGCGGGCGCGCGGCGCAGGCGCGGCGCGAGCGGCGTCACGTCGGGGGAGGTCGGGCGGCTTGGGGTCAACTCTGTCACGGTCACTCTCTCGATGCGGTTTCGCTGCACACAGTTATGGCGGCGCGTCGGCAGGTCCAATGAATTTCTCGGGTGCGCGCGGTGTTTCGCCGATTTGGTCCTGAGGCTTGACGCAATCAAGGTGCGTGTTAGGTCTCGGCTGCCATTCAAAGAAGGAAAGTTCCATGTTTGCCGTCGAAGTTCGCGATCACATCATGATCGCCCATTCCCTGCCCAATCCGGTGTTCGGCCCTGCGCAGGGGGTGCATGGTGCGACCTTCGTGGTCGACGCCGCGTTTTACACCGAAGATATTGATGCGCACGGGCTGGTTGTGGACATTGGCCTTGCCTCTGACGCTCTGGCGCGGGTGTTGGCCCCGTTGCGCTATGGCAATCTGGATGACAAGCCAGAATTCAAAGGCAAGTTCACCACCACCGAATTTTTGTGTCATCACATTTGGACCGGCCTGCGTGACATTGCCCGGTCCGAGGGGTTGGGCGATGCGGGGCGGTTGCGGCGCATCCGAGTGAAGCTGCATGAAAGCCATATGGCGCGCGGCTGGTACGAGGCGGATATCTGAGATGGGGTTTGCCCCCGAATGGCTGGCGCTGCGGGAACCGGCGGACAGGGCGGCGCGGGATGCGGCGCTGTTGGGTCGGGCGGTGGCGCTGGCCGATGGGGCGGTGCTTGATCTGGGGTGCGGCACGGGATCGACCCTGCGCGCCTTTGCCGGAGAGCGGGTGACGGGCGCGGGCTGGCGGCTGTTTGATCATGACGCGGATTTGTTGGCGCGGGCCGCAGCCTGGCATCCTGAGGCGGTGATCCATCAGGGGGATCTGGCCAGGGTGGAGGATCTGCCGCTTGAAGGTGTAGGTTTGGTGACCGCGTCGGCGCTGTTTGATCTGGTGTCGCGGGCGTGGGTCGAGCGATTTGCAGCACGGTTGGCGGGGGCTGGCACTGCGCTTTATGCGGCGCTGAGCTATGACGGGGTGATGCGCTGGCATCCCGAAGACCCTGATGACGCGATCGTGACGACGCGTTTCAACGCCCACCAGAGGGGCGACAAGGGCTTTGGTCCGGCGCTTGGGCCCGAGGCGGCAAAGGTGACGGCGGCGGTCTTTGAGGCGCTCGGCTATGAGGTGCATTATGCACCGAGCCCGTGGCGGCTGGGGCCGCAAGATGCGGAAATGCAGCGTCTTTTGCTGGCGGGCATTGCGCAGGCGGCAGGCGAGGCGGAATTCGCCGGGGCCGAGGCATGGCATGGGCGGCGCGCGCAAGTTCTTGCCGATGGTTGGGCCGAAATCGGCCATATTGACCTTTTGGCACTGCCGCCGGGGCTGGTTCAGCGGGCATGACATTTTTGAAAAGCCGTCTATCTCTGATATGCACACGATAAAGGCGCGCCCGAGTGGCGCGTGTTCAACCATGGCGAAACGCCGAGACGTAATGCAAAACGGAGACCCGGATGCAAAGTGCTGATGTCACCCCCAAGGTCTGGGAGCATATTTTGGCTGCGCGCGCGGGGCAGGCGTGTTTATGCTGTGGAGACTGGGCACCGGGCGAGCGTGCGGCGATGGCGCTCTATGGCTCGATGATGGCCGCGCCCGGCACGCCGCAGGTCGTGGCACAGATCGGACAATCACTGGATGGTCGGGTGGCTACGGTCACGGGGGACGCGGCGGATGTTTCGGGGCCGGATGGGTTGGCGCATCTGCACCGGATGCGGGCGCTGGTGGATGCGGTGATCGTGGGGGTCAAGACGGCGTTGCATGACAACCCGCGCCTGACGGTGCGGCTTGTGTCGGGGCAAAACCCGGCGCGGGTGGTGATTGATCCCTCGGGGCGGCTGCCCAATGACGCGCGGCTATTCGCAGAGGATGGCACGCGGCGCATCGTCATCCAGGAGGTGGACAAGTCCCGTCCCGCCGGTGTCGAGGTCATTCAATTGCCGCGGAGTGACTGGATTTCACCCCCCGCCATTGTAAGCGCCCTGCGCAAGGTGGGCCTGCATCATTTGATGGTTGAAGGTGGGGCGATCACTATTGCGCGATTCATCGAGGCAGATTTGCTGGCGCGTCTGCATGTGGCGGTGGCGCCGCTCTTGATCGGGGCGGGACCGCAAGGATTGACGACGCGGCCCGTGGCACGGTTGGCGCAGGCGCGGCGGCCGGAAACGCAGGTTTATGGGTTGGGCACGGATGTGCTTTTTGATTGCGTCATGGGCGCGCGGGTGGCGGCAGAGGTCTGGCCCCACGCGCGCCAACCCGCTGTGCGGCTGGGGTGAGCGGCGTGTCTGAGGGCGCGCGCGCGCTTTGGATTGTGGCACCGGGGCAGGTGGAGGTGCGGCCTGTCACGGTTGCGCCCGGCGCGGATGAGGTTGTGATCGAAACGCTATACACCGGCATCAGCCGGGGGACCGAGCGGCTGGTCTTGGACGGCCGGGTGCCCGAGAGCGAGCATGGCACCATGCGCGCGCCCTTGCAGGAGGGAGATTTTCCCTATCCGGTCAAATATGGGTACTGCGCCGTGGGGCGCGTGACCGCCGGGGCCGCGGCGGGGCAGGTGGTGTTCGTGCTGCATCCGCATCAGACGCGGTTTGCCTGTCCTGCACCGATGGCGGTGCCAGTGCCCGAGGGCGTGCCGCCGGGGCGTGCGGTGCTGGCGGCCAATATGGAAACCGCGCTCAATATCCTGTGGGATGCGCAGATCGCTGCCGGGGACCGGGTGGCGGTTGTGGGTGCGGGCACGGTGGGGGCGTTGGTTGGATATCTTGCAGCGCGGGTGCCGGGCACAGAGGTGACCTTGATTGATCGCGACGCGGCGCGGGGGCCTTTGGCTGAGGCGTTTGGCTGTGGCTTTGCGGCACCGGAGCAGGCGGAGGACCGCGCGGATGTGGTGATCCATGCGACGGCCAGCGCGGCGGGATTGGCCACAGCGATCCGACTTGCCGGGATTGAGGCGCGGGTGGTTGAGGCCAGTTGGTATGGCAGCGGCGATATTCCCGTGGCGCTTGGCGGGGCATTTCATCAGCGGCGGTTGCAGGTCGTCTCGTCGCAGGTGGGGCGAATTCCGGCGAGCCATGCGGCGCGGTGGGATTACCGGCGGCGGATGGAGGTTGCGCTGCGACTGCTGGCCGATCCGGTGCTGGATGTGTTGATTTCGGGGGAAACGCGGTTTGATGATCTGCCGCGCGCCTATGCGGGGATCTTGGCGGCGGCGGGGACGCTGTGCCATCGGGTGCGCTATGGCGACTGAAGACGGGCGCGACATCGCCTTTGCCGTGCCCGGTGATCCGGGGTTGACGACGGGCGGCTATCTTTATGATCGGCGGTTGGGAGAGGCGCTGGTTGCGCGGGGTCTCAGGCTGCGGCATCTGCGGCTGGGCGATAGTTTTCCGCATCCCGATGCGCGGGATATGGCGGATGCCTTGGCGCAGCTTTCGGCGTTGCCGCGTGATTGCCCGGCCTTGGTGGATGGGCTGGCTTATGGTGCGCTGGACCCTGAGGGGGCGGCGCGTTTGGCGGCACCCATGGTGGCGCTGGTGCATCATCCGCTGGCGCTGGAGCCGGGGTTGAGTGCGGCGCAGGCTGCAGATATGGCGGCGCGCGAGCGGGCCAATCTGGGCCGGGCGCGGCATATCGTGGTGACGAGCGGGCATATCGCAGGCCTTTTGCGCGAGGCCTATGGTGTGGCCCCAGAGCGGATCAGCGTGGCGCGACCGGGGTTTGTGGCACCGCGTGCCAACGCAATGCCCGATGTGCCGCCACTGATCCTGTCGGTGGGATTGCTCGCGCGGCGCAAGGGGCATGATGTGCTGTTGCGGGCCTTGGCGCGGATTGCCGATCTGGACTGGCGGGCAGTGATTGTCGGGCGCTTGCATGAGCCCGAGACGGTCGCAGAGTTGCAGGGGCTGCGCGATGCCTTGGGGCTGGTGGAGCGGGTCGAGATTGCGGGGGAGGTATCGCAATCGGATCTGGACGCGCTTTATGGGCGGGCGACGGTCTTTGCACTGGCGACGCGCTATGAAGGTTATGGCATCGTGTTTGACGAGGCGATGGGCCACGGGTTGCCGATCGTGAGCACGCAGGCGGGGGCGGTGCCAGATACCGTAGCCGCCGGTGCGGGAATTTTGGTGCGCCCCGAGGATGACGCGGCCTTTGCAGAGGCGCTGAGGCGGATGCTGAGCGAGCCTGCGTTGCGGGCGGGTTGTGCCTGCGCGGCGCGGAAGGCGGCGCAGGGTTTGGGCGATTGGGCGGCGGCGGCAGAGGTTGTGGCGGCGGCGCTTAACCGCCCTTAGACATCGGCGGAATAGTCGAGCACGCGTTCGCGGTGTTTGCCGCGCATATCCGAGGGCGTGACACCGTAGAATTTCTTGAAGGCGGTGGCGAGTGTGCCGGTCGAGCCAAAGCCGGTGGCGGTGGCGATGTCGATCAGCGGCAATTTCGTGCTCTGGATCAGGTGATGGGCACGGCGCACGCGCAATTGCTTGTAATAATGCCCCGGTGAGGTTTCAAATACCGCGCGAAAGCGGCGTTCGAGACAGCGTTGCGAAGTGTCCACCTCATCGGCGATTTCCGCGATGGAGAGTGGATCGGTCAGATTGTCCTCCATGATGGCGAGCGCGTCTGACACGGCCTTGTCGTAGAATTTGTGAAACGCTTCGGGGGCGAAGGGCTGAGTGCTGGAGCTGGTGCGGATTTCCGGCAAGAGCAGGTGGCGGCCAATCTCGGTGATGTCGGACACGGGCAGATCACGGGCCAGAAGGCCAATCACAAGCTCTGCTGTGGCGCCGCGTCCCGCGGCCGTGATGATGCCGTTGGAAAATTCTGACAGGTTTTCCGTAAGGCGCGGTTGATCTTGGGTCTCGCGCAGCACCACGGCATCGGCCCAATGGGTTGTAACCGCGCCCGTCTCGATCTGGGTGCGGGCGATGAAGGTGGTGGAGGCATCCGCCAAGAGGATCACCGAGCGCCCGAGCCGCCGCATGCTGCGGATGCGGGCCATCCAGACGGCGGGATCGGCGGTTTTCGACGCGATGACAATCAGGAAATCGGCCATGCAGTGATCGGGGATCACCGGCTCTGCGCGCACGAGACAAACGCCGTTACCCTGAACGAGCCCCGGTCGGTCCGAGATGATCCGCCAGCCAAAATGCGCGGAGCCATGCACCATATTGGCGGTTTGCAGGGTGTGGATGACCGACGCAAGTTCGAGATCGCAGAATTTTCGCTGCACAAAGATTTCAAAGAGAACCTTTGGGTCCTCATGGGTGACAACGGGGCGTGGCGTCTGGTTGGTCATGGCGATTCTATAGACTGGAACGTGCGGGATAAAAACCTCGATTGAATGCGCGGCAGGATCAAGCGCTTGTTACAGGTGGGACATCGGGGCTGTTGCGCGGGGCGGTGCTCGTGTATTCTGCGCGGGAGAACGAACCGGGAAACGGCGTATGAGCAGGATCATTGGCATAGGGCTAGCGCTTGCGCTGGTGATGGGCGGCGCGGCTGTGCGGGCGCAGGAGAGCGTGTTTAGCGGTTTGGCGCGGCTGGAGGCGAACGCCAGCAGCATTACGGACAGCCGCCGCGGGGTGGAGGTGACCTTGAGCCTGTCGCAGGGAGTGCCCTATCGCGTCTATACGCTTGATGCGCCGCCGCGTCTGGTGCTTGATTTTCAAGAGGTGGATTGGCAGGGCATCGGGGCTGAGGATCTGATCGCTGGCGCGCGCGTCAAAGGCTTGCGGCTGGGACAGATTCGGCCGGGCTGGTCGCGCATGGTGGCCGATCTGGACGCGCCTTATCCGCTGGAGCAGGCGGGGTTGGAGATTGACCGCGTGAGCGGGCGGGCGACGTTGAAGGTTGCCCTTGGGGCGGCGGATTCCGAGCGGTTTGCCGCCACTGCGGGCACGCCTGCGTTGCCCGGCTGGGACCTGCCCGATCCCAAGGATGCGCTGGCGGCGGTGCCGGTGGGGGTGCCGGGCGAGGGGCCGCTGGTGGTGGTCCTTGATCCGGGCCATGGCGGCATTGATCCCGGAGCCCAAGAGGGAGAGCTGACCGAAAAGGCGCTGATGCTGCAGTTTGCGCAGGAATTGCGCGATGAATTGCTGCGCGCTGGCGGATTTGAGGTGGTGCTGACGCGCGAGCGTGACGAATTCGTGAGCCTTGAGCGGCGGGTCGCCCTAGCGCATTGGGCCGGGGCGGATGTGTTCTTGTCGCTGCATGCGGATGCGCTGTCGGGGGCGCAGGCGCGGGGGCTGTCGGTTTATACCCTGTCCGAGAGCGCCTCGGACAAGGCGAGTGCGGCGCTTGCCGAACGGCACAATCGTGCCGATATGCTGGCGGGTGTGGACCTGAGCGGTAAGGATGATGTGGTGGCAGATGTGCTGATGGATCTGGCGCGGGTCGAGACGCAGCCGCGCACCGCGCATCTGGCCCAAGCCTTGATCGAGAGCTTTGCCGCGCATGAGCTGCCGCTGTTGTCGCGCCCCCTGCGGGAGGCAGGGTTTTCGGTGCTGAAAGCCCCTGATATTCCATCTGTTTTGATCGAATTGGGGTTTCTGTCGAGCCCGCGTGATCTGGCGCGGTTGCGCGATGAGGAAGGGCGGGCCCGGATCGCCGCAGCGCTGCGCGCGGCGCTGACTGCCTGGCGCGACGCTGATGCGGCGCGCGCGGGATTGGTGCGGCAATGAGGGGGGCGCGCAGCGATACCCGGCGGACAGTGACGCGACGCTTGGCCCATTCCCTTTTGACCCTGAGGCCCACTAGGCCTATACCCGGCGCAGCAAGCATGCGGGGGCCCTTGTGATACGTGCGATTCTCAGCCTTTTTGGGACTGTGTTCAGTTTGATCACGCTGGTTGTGGTGGTGATCGGCCTGAGCATTGGTGCCGTGCTGCATATCTATGGTCAGGATTTGCCGAGCCATGAGAGCCTTGCCAATTACACGCCGCCGACCATCAGCCGGATTTATTCGGGCGAGGGGCGGATCATCGACGAATTCGCGCGCGAGCGGCGGTTGTTCACGCCCGCTGAGGATATTCCTGATCTGGTAAAGCAGGCGTTCATCAGCGCGGAGGACAAGAATTTCTATACCCATGGTGGCTATGACGCCGTGGGTATCGCCTCGGCTATCGTGGATGCGGTGAAGTCGCGGGGGCGCAATGTACGCGGTGCCTCGACCATCACGCAGCAGGTGATGAAGAATTTCCTGCTATCCGGCGACCGGCAGATGGAGCGCAAGATCAAGGAGATTATCCTTGCCACGCGGATTGAGGAAACTCTGAGCAAGGATGATATCCTTGAACTCTATCTCAACGAGATTTTTCTGGGTCAGAACAGCTATGGCGTGACTGCCGCGGCACAGACCTATTTCAACAAGACCCTCACGGACCTTGCGCCGCATGAGGCCGCTACGATTGCTGCGATGCCGAAAGCCCCGAGTGATTATCATCCGGTGCGCGAGAAAGAGCGGTTGCTGGAACGGCGCAATTTCGTGCTGCGCGAGATGTGGGAGAACGGGTATCTGACGCAGGCCGCCTATGAGGAGGAGCGGGCCGCACCGCTGCGCTCTGTGCAGAATGGGGATTTTCCGCCGTTCAGCGCCGAATTGCCGCCGCGTGATTATTTCACCGATGAAATCCGACGGCAGCTGAGCCTTGATTTCGGTGAGGGCGAATTTTTTAGCGGCGGTTTGTCTGTGCGCGCGACCATTGATCCCGAATTGCAGGTTCATGCCGCGCGGGCGTTGCGGCGGCAGTTGGAGAGCTATGACCGGGGGCAAGGACGGTGGCGCGGCACGGGCGAGAGCCTGCCCGCCGAGGCGTTGGGGGCTGAGGCCGCTTGGCGTGCGGCGCTGGCAAGTGTCAGCGTAGCCCGGGATGTGGATCTGGATGGGGTCTGGCATCCGGCAGTGGTGCTGGGCATCGGCGATCAGGCAATGCAGGTGGGCATTGAGGGCGTCGACGGCGTGCAGGAGGTGCCGCGCAGCGATATCAAATGGTTGCCCGGCGATTTCGAGGCGACCTTTGATCTGGGCGATGTGGTGCATGTGCGCGCCGTGACCCAGGAGGGGACCTTTGTGAATTGGTCGTTGCGGCAGGTGCCTGAGGTTCAGGGCGGCTTTGTCGCAATGGATGTGAACACGGGCCGCGTGATTTCGATGCAGGGCGGGTTTTCCTATCAGGCCTCGGTCTTTAACCGCACGACGCAGGCGTTGCGGCAGCCGGGATCGTCGTTCAAGCCGTTTGTGTATGCGGCCGCGCTGGACAGCGGCTATTCGCCCGCCACCATCGTGATCGACGCCCCAATCGAGATCAACACGCCGCAAGGCCTGTGGAGACCACGGAATTCGTCGAACAAGTTTTACGGCCCCACGCCGCTGCGCACCGGCATCGAACAGTCGCGGAACCTTATGACCATCCGTCTGGCGCAAGAGGTGGGCATGGATGTGGTCGCGGATTATGCCGAGCGGTTTGGCGTTTATGAAAATATGGGCCGGTTTTTGGCCAATTCGCTGGGGTCCGAAGAGACTACGCTTTATAATATGGTTGCGGCCTATGCGATGTTTGCCAATGGCGGCGAGCGGGTGCGCCCAACGCTGGTTGACCGCGTGCAGGACCGCTATGGCAAGACAGTTTACCGCCATGATCAGCGCGATTGCGTCGATTGCGGTGATGCCGGAATCCCTGCGGATCGCGGCCCGCGCATCGTGTCGGATCGGGAGCGGGTGATGAATGCGGTCACGGCCTATCAGCTGACCTCGATGCTCAAAGGGGTGGTGGATCGCGGCACGGCGTCGGGAGCCATCAACCTGCCGGTGCCGGTGGCGGGCAAGACCGGCACCACCAATGACGCGCGTGATGTGTGGTTCGTGGGCTTTACCAGCAATATCGCGGCGGGCTGTTACATTGGCCATGACCAGCCTCGGGGTCTTGGACGGTCGGCCTATGGTTCGTCGCTGTGCGGGCCGGTGTTTCAGGATTTCATGGTCGAGGCTGTGAAGAAATATGGCGGTGGTCCGTTCGAAGTGCCCCCCGGCGGGCATTTCATAAAGATCGACCGGTTCACTGGCGCGCGGCTGCCGGATACTGCCGAGGGCGACAATGTGGTGGCCGAATATTTCCGCGACGGCGAAGAGCCGGTGTTTGGCGTGGCCTATGACGGGGGCTTTGCCATGGGCAATGACCTTGAGCTGTTCAGTGCGGGCGAACGCGAGCAGGTTCAGGAGGTTACGACCTCGACCGGCGAAAAGGCGCGGGTGGGGGGCAAGGCCAGTTTCGGGTCTATGAGTTCGGGCGGGCTTTACTAGGCTTCGGGCTCTCTTGCCCGGCCCGGCGCGCTGCGCTATCACCCGCACCTGACCAGACAAGGACATTCCGATGCGCGCAGAAACCCAGAACCTCGTGGCTGAGATCGAAAAGTCGTTGGAGCTCTTGCGGCAGCGGCTGGGGTGGGAGACGGCCCGCCACCGGCTGGAGGAATTCAACGCGCGTGTCGAAGATCCCACGCTTTGGGATGATCCCGCGCGGGCGCAGACACTGATGCGCGAGCGGCAGGCGCTGGTGGATGCGCTGGAGACCCATGACAGCATCAAGAACGAGCTAGAGGATAATCTTGGGCTGATCGAGCTGGGCGAGGCTGAAAGTGACGCCGAGGTCGTGGGCGAGGCCGAGGCCGCGATCAAGGCGCTGGCCAAGGTGGCCGCCGCCAAGGAGTTGGAGGCGCTGCTGGATGGTGAGGCGGATTCCAACGATACGTTTCTGGAGATCAACGCGGGTGCTGGCGGCACCGAGAGCTGCGACTGGGCGTCGATGCTGGCGCGGATGTATGTTCGCTGGGCGGAAAAGCGTGGCTATACGGTCGAACTGCAATCGGAATCGGCGGGTGACGAGGCGGGGATCAAATCCGCTGCCTATAAAATCAGCGGTCACAATGCCTATGGGTGGCTAAAATCCGAATCGGGCGTGCATCGTCTGGTGCGGATTTCGCCGTTTGATTCGGCGGCCAAGCGGCACACATCGTTTTCGTCGGTCTGGGTTTACCCGGTGGTGGATGACAATATCGAGATCGAGGTGAACCCGTCTGATATTCGCATCGACACCTATCGTTCGTCTGGTGCGGGTGGGCAGCACGTGAACACCACCGACTCGGCGGTGCGGATCACGCATATGCCCACGGGCATTGTTGTGACGAGCAGCCAGAAATCGCAGCATCAGAACCGCGACATCGCCATGAAGGCGCTGAAATCGCGGCTATACCAGTTGGAATTGGACCGGCGCAACGCGGCCATCAACGAAGCCCATGATGCCAAGGGCGATGCGGGCTGGGGCAATCAGATCCGGTCGTATGTGTTGCAGCCCTATCAGATGGTCAAGGATCTGCGCACCGGTGTTGAAACATCGGACACCAAAGGTGTGCTGGATGGTGATCTGGATGAATTCATGGCCGCCACGCTGGCGATGAATGTGAGCGGCAAGAGCCGGGCCGAGGCGCAGGGGGGTGATTGACCCATGCGGGTTGGCCTGCGTAGGGTATGGTCCGGGCAAATAAGTAGGGAATCCGGGGGGCATCGCTGCTTTGCCGCTTTTATCCGCCGGGATGACCCATTAGATACGAAGTTGAAATTCCCGGGGACGACAACCGACCCCCGAGAAAGGGAGAAATTGAAATGCTGAACAATATTGGCCTTCCGGGGCTTCTTCTGATCGCGGTGGTGGTGCTGGTGCTTTTTGGGCGCGGCAAGATTTCGTCGCTCATGGGTGAAGTGGGCAAGGGTATCACCTCTTTCAAAAAGGGCGTGGCCGAGGGCACCAAGGAACTGGATGACACCAGCAAAGAGTCTGCTGAGACCGCGCGCGACGTGACCCCGACCGAAGACAAAGACAAGGTCTGATCCTTAAATGTTCGATCTTGGCTGGACGGAGCTTTTGCTTATCGGCATCGTGGCCTTGATCGTGGTGGGCCCCAAGGACCTGCCGGGAATGTTTCGGGCTGTGGGGAATTTTGTGGGCAAGGCCAAGGGCATGGCCCGCGAATTTAGCCGCGCGATGAATGATGCCGCCGATCAATCCGGCGTGGGCGACATTCAAAAAACCTTTAAATCCGCTGCAAACCCTATGAAGACCGCGATGGATGAGGTGCGCAAGACGACGGACAGCGTCACGCGCGATCTGAACGATGTGACCAAGCCCACGCTGAGCGCCGAACAGCAGGCCTCGGCCGAAAAGGGCCGCGCCGCCACCGCTGAGATGGCAGAGGCGCGCAAAGCTGCGAAAGCCGAGGCTGAGGCCGCGCCGGACAAGGTGGCGTCCAAGCCCAAGGCCGCCGCGAAGCCCAAGGCTGCGCCGAAAGGGAAGACGTCCAAGCCAGAGGACGAGGCATGACCCCGCGCGACGAGATCGAGGACAGCAGTGCGCCGCTGATCGAGCATCTGGCCGAGCTGCGCACCCGGCTGATCCGGTCGGTGATCGCCTTTATCATCGGGATCTGTTTGGCCTTTGCCGTGGCCGAGCCGATTTTGCAATTCCTGCTAGAGCCGATCGAGGCGACATTGCGCGAGTTGGGCGACCCGTCGCCCACGATGCAATATACCAGCCCGCAGGAATATCTCTTTACGTTGTTCCGCATTTCGATGGTGTTCGGCTTTGCGCTGGCCTTTCCGGTGATCGGGTTCCAGATGTGGCGCTTTGTGGCGCCGGGGCTTTATAAGCAGGAAAAGAACGCGTTTTTGCCGTTCATGATCGCGTCGCCGATGATGTTCCTGTTGGGGGCATCCTTTGCGCATTTGGTGGTGACGCCACTTGCGATGGCGTTCTTTCTTGGCTTTGCCGATGTGCCCTCGATCATTGCCGATCTGATGACGGGGTTGGTTGGGCCAGAGGTGGTGCCGGGTGCGGCGGCGGCCCCTGAGGCTACGGGCATTCGCATCACCTTTTTTGGTAAGGTCAACGAAAGCCTTGATATCACGCTGAAATTCATCATCGCCTTTGGGCTTTGCTTTCAATTGCCGGTCTTGCTGACGCTGATGGGGAAAGCGGGGTTGGTGAGTGCGATTGGTCTGAAATCGGTGCGCAAATATGCCGTGATCGGTATCCTTGTTCTGGCCGCGCTGGTGACGCCGCCTGATGTGGTGACGCAACTGATCCTTTTCGTGGTGGTTTACGGCCTGTACGAGATTTCAATCCAACTGGTGACGTGGGTTGAGAAAAAGCGTGAGGCGGAATTGCGTGCGCAGGGGCTGTGGTTTGACGAGGAAGAGGCGGCGGATGCTGCTGAGGCCGACGCGTCCGAGGAAAAAGGCAAGAATTGAATGAGTGATCCGTTGGACCGTATCGCCGCCGCGCTGGAGCGGATGGCCCCGGCACCGCTTTCGGCCCCTGATTTCGATACTGCGGATGCCTTTGTCTGGCATGTCAGCCCAGATCGGTTGGAGCCGGTGCGCCACGTGAGCCGGGTCGATATGGGCCTTTTGGTGGGGGTGGATCGGTCGCGCGATACGCTGTTGCAAAACACGCTGCAATTCGCGCGGGGGCTGCCCGCCAATAACGCCCTCTTGTGGGGCGCGCGGGGCATGGGAAAATCCAGCCTTGTGAAAGCGGTGCATGCGGCGGTTCGGGCAGAGGGCCTGCCGCTCAAGATCGTGGAATTGCAGCGCGAAGACTTGCCGTCGGTCAGCCGGTTGCTGAACCTTTTGCGCGGTGCGCAAACCCGGTTCTTGCTGTTTTGTGATGACCTCAGTTTTTCCCATGACGATCAGCATTACAAATCGCTCAAGGCGGTTCTGGATGGCGGGATCGAGGGGCGGCCAGACAATGTGGTGTTCTATGCCACGTCAAACCGTCGGCATCTGATGCCCCGCGACATGATCGAGAATGAGCGGTCATCGGCGATCAACCCGTCTGAGGCGGTCGAGGAAAAGGTGTCTTTGTCGGATCGGTTCGGGCTTTGGCTTGGGTTTCATGCCTGCGATCAGGATCAGTATCTGGCGATGATCCGGGGCTATTGCGATGCCTACGGTGTCGAGATTGACGAAGACACGCTGCGCGCTGAGGCGATTGAATGGCAGGCCACGCGCGGGGCGCGGTCGGGCCGGGTGGCGTGGCAATACTTCACCGATTTGGCGGGGCGGCGGGGCGTCAGCGTCGGTTAGGGGCGGGATGCCGTGCCTGCTGCGCCTCAGGAATAGGCGATCATCCGACCGCAGAGCAGGACGGCGATCCACAGGCAAAGCGACAGTATGGCCGCCGCGCATTGGCGGGGGCGTGACAGTGCCAGCGGATGCAGATGCAAGGCCGCGTTCACCAGAGCCACGACCAAAAGTGCGATTTTCCAGCGGAACCAGCTATTTGCCACATAGTCCGACGCTTGCGCCGCAAAGAGCAGGCTGCCGCAGGCAAGCGCGAGACAGAGCCCGCCAATCGCATAGACGCGTAGCATCCTGATCGCGCGCAGATCGCCGCGCAAGAGCCGGACATCCATGGGCACGACGGCCCCGATCAACAGGGCCAGACCAAGGATATGACCCGCATTCCCCAGCGGATATGTCCAGCGCGAGGCCCGCAGGGCCTGAGCGAAGGGCTGGGCCTCAAGCGTTGCCGCCCAATCCATCAAAGGCGTTCGGGGTACAGCTCAAAGAGCGCGCCTGAAAGCTCGATCGCCTCGGCCTTGACCAGACGCTCCTTGGGATCAGCGGCGCGTTTGCCAATGATCTTTATGTCCGTGCCGGGGGCAAGCATGGCGTCGGTTAGACCGGCGCGTTCGTTGCGCCATGGTTGGCCGACCTCGGCCTTCCAGATCTCGCCCTCTGCGTCGATGGTCAAGACGCCATGCGGATTGCCCAAGCGTGCCTCGGTGATGAGGCCCCGCAATTCGAACCGCCCATCGTCGGTCCAGCGCCAGCCGTGATGGGCGATGGCGGGCCGGGCAAAGAGGAGCGCGGGTAGGCCAAGCGCGATGAAACGGCGTGTCAGGGTCATAGCGGTCTCCTTTCGTGCTGTGCCAAGTAGGTGGGGGCGCGGCAGGGCCAGGTCAAATGAATTTTGCCTGATCATTTTGCGGCGCGGTTCTGTACGGGCGGCGATGCGCCGAGAACGGGCAGGGCGATTGTTGCATGTTCGCGCTCTGTTCACAAAATTACCTTGGAAGCGGCGCGGCTCTCGCCTATGTGTGGGGAATGGTGATCCGGGGGGTCAGAATGGCCGATCTGAAATATATCGAGGTGCGCGGGGCGCGCGAGCATAACCTCAAGAATATCGACGTGGATATTCCACGCGATCAGCTGGTGGTGATCACCGGGCTGTCGGGCTCTGGCAAATCCAGCCTCGCCTTTGACACGATCTATGCCGAGGGGCAGCGACGCTATGTCGAGAGCTTGAGCGCCTATGCGCGGCAGTTCCTCGACATGATGGAAAAGCCGGATGTGGATCATATCAGCGGTCTGAGCCCGGCGATTTCGATTGAGCAAAAGACGACAAGCAAGAATCCCCGTTCGACCGTGGGCACGGTGACGGAGATTTACGACTACCTCCGGCTGCTCTTTGCCCGCGTCGGCACGCCCTATTCGCCCGCCACCGGCCTGCCCATCGAGGCGCAACAGGTGCAGGATATGGTGGACCGGGTGATGGCGATGGAGGAGGGCACGCGCGCCTATCTGCTGGCCCCCATCGTGCGCGACCGCAAGGGCGAGTATCGCAAGGAATTTCTGGAACTGCGCAAATCCGGGTTTCAGCGGGTCAAGGTCGACGGGCAGTTTTACGAATTGGATGAACCGCCCACGCTCGACAAGAAATTCCGCCATGACATTGATGTTGTGGTGGACCGGCTGGTGGTCAAAGACGGGTTGCAGACCCGGCTTGCGGATAGTTTCCGCACGGCGCTTGATTTGGCGGATGGCATTGCCGTGCTGGAAACCGCGCCCAAGGAGGGTGATCCGGAGCGGATGATCTTTTCCGAGAAATTCGCCTGTCCGGTCAGTGGCTTTACCATTCCGGAAATCGAGCCGCGGCTTTTTTCGTTCAACGCGCCCTTTGGGGCCTGTCCCGAGTGTGACGGGTTGGGGGCGGAGCTGTTCTTTGACGAGCGGTTGGTGGTGCCGGATGAGGCGCTGAAGCTGGCGGATGGGGCAATTGCACCCTGGCGCAAGGGCAAGAGCCCCTATTTCACGCAGACCATCAATTCCATTGCCAAACATTACGAATTTGATCGCAACAGCCCGTGGAAAGACCTGCCCCCGCATGTGAAGCAGGTGTTCTTGCACGGGTCTGGTGAGGAAGAGATCGGATTTCGCTATGATGAGGGCGGGCGTGTCTATCAGGTGAGCCGGGTGTTCGAGGGCGTTATTCCCAATATGGAACGCCGCTATCGAGAGACCGATTCAAGCTGGGTGCGCGAGGAATTCGAGCGCTATCAGAACAACCGCCCTTGCGGGGCCTGCGGTGGCTATCGCCTGCGGGCCGAGGCGCTGGCGGTGCGGATTGCGGGCCTGCATGTGGGCCAAGTGGTGCAGATGTCGATCCGCGAGGCGCTGGAGTGGTGCCGCACGGTGCCGGATCATCTGGGCAAGCAGAAAAACGAGATTGCGCGCGCCATTCTTAAAGAAATCCGCGAGCGGTTGGGGTTTCTCAACAACGTGGGGCTGGATTACCTGACGCTGAGCCGCAATGCGGGCACGCTGTCGGGTGGTGAGAGCCAGCGAATTCGGCTGGCCAGCCAGATCGGCAGCGGGTTGACGGGCGTGCTTTATGTGCTGGATGAGCCGTCGATTGGCCTGCATCAGCGCGACAATGGGCGACTGTTGGAAACCCTGCGCAATCTGCGGGATCAGGGCAATACGGTGATCGTGGTCGAGCATGACGAAGAGGCCATTCGCACCGCTGACTACGTGTTTGACATTGGCCCCGGTGCCGGGGTGCATGGCGGCCGGGTGGTGAGCCATGGCACGCCTGACGCGGTGGCGGCTGATCCTGCATCGCTGACCGGGCAATACCTGTCAGGCGCGCGCGAGATTGCGGTGCCCGAGGTACGGCGCAAGGGCAACAAGAAGAAGCTGACGGTGGTCAAGGCGACGGGCAACAACCTCAAGGAGGTGACGGCGACCTTTCCGCTGGGTCAGTTTGTTTGTGTGTCGGGCGTGTCGGGCGGGGGGAAATCGACGCTGACGATTGAGACGCTGTTCAAGACCGCCTCGATGCGCCTCAATGGCGCGCGGCAGACGCCGGCCCCCTGCGAGACGATCAAGGGGCTGGAGCATCTCGACAAGGTGATTGATATTGATCAGCGGCCCATCGGGCGCACGCCGCGTTCGAACCCCGCAACCTACACGGGGGCGTTTACACCGATCCGCGATTGGTTCGCCGGTCTGCCAGAGGCCAAGGCGCGCGGCTATAAGCCGGGGCGTTTCAGCTTTAACGTTAAGGGCGGGCGCTGCGAGGCCTGTCAGGGTGATGGTCTGATCAAGATCGAGATGCATTTCCTGCCGGATGTCTATGTGGAATGCGAGACCTGCAAAGGCGCGCGCTATAACCGCGAGACGCTGGAAATCCGCTTTAAGGGCAAGAGCATAGCGGACGTTCTTGATATGACGGTGGAAGAGGCGCAGGAGTTTTTCAAGGCGGTGCCGAGCATCCGTGAAAAGATGGATGCGCTGATGCGCGTGGGGCTTGGCTATATCAAGGTGGGCCAGCAGGCGACGACCCTTTCGGGGGGCGAGGCGCAGCGGGTGAAGCTGTCGAAAGAGCTGGCCAAGCGGTCCACGGGCCGCACGCTCTATATTCTTGACGAGCCGACGACGGGGCTGCATTTCGAGGATGTGAACAAGCTGTTGGAAGTGCTGCATGAATTGGTTGATCAGGGCAATTCGGTCATTGTGATCGAGCATAACCTTGATGTGATCAAGACGGCTGATCACATCATCGACATTGGCCCTGAGGGCGGCGATGGCGGCGGCGAGATTGTGGCGGTGGGCACGCCGGAAGAGGTGGCCGAAGAGCCGCGCAGCCATACCGGGCGCTATCTCAAGGAGATATTGGCGGCGCGGCGCGTGGCTGCGGAATAGGGATGCGGCGCGCTGCGGCGATCTGTGGACGCGGCTTGGGGATCGCTTGGCTTTTGGGGCTTGCGGTCTGGATTGGGCTAAGCCTGCATTTCCAGATCGCGGCACCTTGGATTTATCTGCTTTATCTGGTGGGGGTGTTCGTCTGGCTTGCGCTTGTGCGGATGCTGTTGCAGGGGCGTTTGCGCCGGGCCTTGGGGCTGAGTGCCGTGGTTTTGGCGGTCTGGGCGCTGTGGTGGGGCGGGATTGCGCCGCGACAGGACCGGGATTGGATGGCGGAAGTGGCGCGCGGCGTCACCGCAGAGCCGGTGCGCGAAGGCGCGGTTCTGGTGCGCAACATCCGGGATTTTCGCTGGTCAAGCCCGACCGAGGCGGTTGAGCGCTGGTATGATCTGGAGGTTCAGCCGGAGCAGATCACCTCTGTTGATATGATCATGTCGGTCTGGGATAGTCCGGAGATCGCGCATACGCTGGTCAGTTTCGGGTTTGCCGATGGGCGGCATATCGTGTTTTCCGGCGAGATCCGCAGGGAAGTAGGCGAAGAATTTTCGGCCATTGGCGGTTTTTTCAAGCGCTATGAGCTGGTGTTGATTGCCGCCGACGAGCGCGACATCGTGCATCTGCGCACCAATGCGCGAGGCGAGTCAGTGTCGCTCTATCCGGTGGCGATGAGTGCTGGGCAGCGGGCGGCGTTGTTTCGGGCGTTTCTGGACTATGGCAACGCCTTGGCCGAGGAACCGCGCTGGTATCACACGCTTTGGACCAATTGCACGACAATGCCCTATCGGTTGGTGCGCGGCATTGCGGAGGGTCTGGTGTTTGACCTGCGGGTCATCTTGTCGGGGCGGTTGCCCGGATATCTTTATGATCTGGGGGTTTTGCCGGGGGCAGAGACGGTGCCGTTGGCAGAGCTGAAAGCGCGCGCCGTCTTGCCGCCCAGCCCGGTTGACGGGCTGAGCAGTCAGGACTATTCGCGGCTGCTGCGGCAGGGGTGGCGCGACTAGCGCCTTATCGCGAAACGGTCAGTTCAGAACCGCCGCCGCAGCGCCGATCAGGTCGAGAATTTCGCGTGTTTCGCGGTTCACGCGGTAAATCTGATCGCCAACGCGGTAATAGGTCTCGTTCCGGTCCAGACCGTAGCGACCGGGATTGCGCAGAATGATGTAATCCTCGTTGATGCGGTCGCCGATGCGGTAATATCCTTGCTTCTTCGCCTGACCGGGGGGCTGACAGCCGTTGTGTTTCTTGGCCAGTCCCGGCGGTCAATGGCCGTTGGCCGCAAAGGCCGGGGCCCCGCCAAAGGTGATACCCAACATCAACAGGATCATCGTGTGTTTCATGGCCTGTCCTTTCGTGTGTACGACAGACATGGGCCGTGTCACGCCCGATGCCAAGACGGGGCGTGCGCCTTGGGCGAAACCTTGCCGTTATTTCTTGAGCGGGCAGGTCGAGAGGCCGAGGATCGAATAGAGCGGGCAGGAGGACATGAGACCTGTCACCAGCGGGATGATCCCGATCAGATAGAGCCAGCTATAGGCGCTCTCGCGGTTGAGCGCGAAACCTGCCAGCAGCGCGAGGCCAAAGAGGATGCGCAGGGCGCGGTCGATAGAGCCAACATTTTTCTTGAGCATGGGATCACCTATGGATTGAGGGGCGCGGAGGCCCGGTTGATGCGCCATAGTCGCATGCGGGTGGGGGCAGCGTCTGTGATCTGGTCACAGAGGGGGACAGATCGGCGGCTCAGGCGTTGAGTTCAACCCAGAGCGGGACGTGATCCGAGGGTTTGTCGCGGCCACGTATATCCTTGTCGATGCCGCAATCGGTCATCAGGTCTGCTGCCTGCGGGCTGAGCAGGAAGTGGTCGATGCGAATGCCGTCGTTCTTGTTCCAAGCGCCGGCCTGATAATCCCAGAAGGTGTAATGCCCCGGCCCCTGTACCTGCGCGCGAAACGCCTCGGTAAAGCCGAGGTTGAGGATGCGGCGAAAGGCGGCGCGGCTTTCGGGGCGGGCCAGCGCATCCTCGCGCCATGCGTCGGGGCGGGCGGCATCCTCATCCTGCGGGATGATGTTGTAATCGCCGCCCATCAGCACCGGTTCTTCGCTGGCCAGAAGGTCGCGGGCGCGGGCGTGCAGGCGGTCCATCCATGCGAGTTTATAGTCGTATTTCGGCCCCGGTGCGGGATTGCCATTGGGTAGGTAGAGACCGCAGAGGCGCAACGCGCGGTGATCGCCGACAACTGTTGCCTCGATCCAGCGGGCCTGTTCGTCTGTGTCGTCGCCGGGCAGACCGCGCGTGACATCCTCGAGCGGGCGCTTCGAGAGGATCGCCACGCCGTTAAAGCCCTTTTGCCCATGGGTTTCGACGTTATAGCCGCGCTCTTCGAAAATCTCGCGCGGGAAGCCGTCATCGACGGATTTGATCTCTTGCAGAAGGGCCACATCGGGGGACGCCTCGTCAAGCCAAGCGGGCAGGGCGTCAATCCGGGCTTTGATGCCGTTGATATTGAACGTGGCGATTTTCATGGCGCGGCCCCCTTTTGTCCTCTGGCATTCTCTATCGCGCAGGGGGGCGGGGGTGACAAGCGGTCACATCGAAAACGACGTGCCGCAGCCGCAGGACGAGGAGGCGTTGGGGTTGTCGATGATAAAGCGCGCGCCAATCAATTCCTCGGAGAAATCAATCGTGGCCCCGGCAAGAAACGGCAGGGAGGTGGAATCAACCACGACCTTTTGCCCGTCGCCTTCGAGAATCAGATCGTCTTGGGCGGGCTCGTCGAGTTTGATTTCGTATTGAAAGCCAGAGCAGCCGCCGCCCTCGACGGCGACGCGCAGGGCTTGACCCTGATCGCCTGCACCGATTTCGGCGAGGCGGGCAAAGGCGCGGGGGGTCACCTTGGGCGGCAATTGCATCGGAATGCTCCTGACTGGTTCACGTTTGCTGTCAGGTGCAATATATGGGGCCTGACCTCTGGCGACAAGGATAAGCAGCGATGACGGCCCCCTATGCCTCTGATCCCGCGCAGGTGCGTGGGCGGCGTGTTGCGGAAGAGGAAAGCGCGTTTCGCTCGCCCTTTCAGCGCGACCGGGATCGCATCATCCATTCCAGCGCGTTTCGGCGGCTCAAGCACAAGACGCAGGTGTTTGTGGCGCATGAGGGGGATTATTTCCGCACACGGCTGACCCATTCCATCGAAGTGGCGCAGGTGGCGCGCACGATTGCGGGTGCGCTTGGCCTGAATGGCGAGCTGACCGAGGCGGTGGCGCTGGCGCATGATCTGGGGCATCCGCCCTTTGCCCATGCGGGTGAGGACACGCTGGATGCGTTGATGGCACCCTATGGCGGGTTTGACCACAACGCGCAGGCGGTACGGATCGTGACATCGCTAGAGCGGCATTACGCCGAGTTCGACGGGCTGAACCTAACATGGGAGACGCTGGAGGGGTTGGCCAAGCATAATGGGCCTGTGACGCCCCTCCGGGGCGATGGGCCTGTGACGCCCCTCCGGGGCCATGGCCCTGTAACGCCCCTCAGGAGTGATGACCCTGTGACGGGGTCGTTGCCCTATGCCTTGGCGGATTACAATGCGCGGCATGATCTGGAATTGCACACCCATGCCAGTGCCGAAGCGCAGGTGGCGGCCCTGTCGGATGATATTGCCTATAACAATCACGATCTGCATGACGGGTTGCGCGCGCGGTTGTTTGACGATGACGAAATCGCAGGCTTGCCCATTGTGGGGGATTGTTATGCCGAGGTGGACCGGCTCTATCCCGGGCTCGATCGCAAACGCCGCAGGCATGAGGCGCTGCGCCGCGTGTTCGGGGTGATGGTGGGGGATGTGATCACGCGGTCACGGTATCTGTTGGAGGACGCTGCTCCAGTTTCGGTGGCACAGGTGCGGCATCTGGGGCGTCCGGTGATCCGGTTCTCGGATGCGCTTTGGGGGGATTTAAAGCAAATCCGGGCGTTTCTTTTTGCGCGCATGTATCGCGCGCCCGAAGTCAACGACATGCGCCTGCGGGTGCATGGGGTGGTGAGCACGCTGTTTCCCCATTATCTGAACGCGCCGGATCACCTGCCCGAGGAGTGGCGCCGCGACGTGGCGCAGGCGGCGGATGAGACCGCGCTGGCGCGGCTGGTTAGTGACTATATCGCAGGGATGACGGATCGGTTTGCCCTGCAGGAATATGCAAGCCTAACGGGTGAAGGCGCGCGTGATTTCTCCGATAACGGTGTCTAGGCTCTTATAACGAAAAAGTTTATACGCTTCTGCGTGCAGCCTGCGTTGTGTGCTGTGCGGCCTGATGCTAACCATCTCATGCTATTTGGGGCGCTTTGGTGATAGTGGGTTTCGCGGAGCATGTTGCGGGCAAGACCGTGCTGATCGCTGCGGCGGGCTGTGCGGCGGGTGTTGTGCTCGCGCAGGGGTTGGCGCGGGCCGGGGCGCAGGTGATCGTGATTGACCGGGAAGATCGGCGGTGTCAGGCACTGGCGCGGTTGGTTCCGGGGCGCATCGAGACGCTGGCGCTGGATGTGCTGCGCCCGTCGGTCTGCGCGCGGTTGGGGGCGCTTTGGGGGCAGACACCGATTGATTTGCTGATCCATTTGCAACCTTTGCGCATGGCGGCGCGCTTGGGGGCGGTGACGCTGGGCATTGCCGGGTTGAGCCGCGCGCTGCGCCCCGGTTTGCGGGCGGGGCAGGGCCGGAGCTTGATTGTCAACGCAGTCCCCTGCGCGGGGGCAGGGGCGGCGGAACGGGCGTGCCGTCTGGGTCTGGATCATTTGGGCGGCTATCTGGCCCAAGAGGCAGGTGGTGCGCAGCCGGTTCACACGCTGCGTTTGCTGCGGGCCGAGGGGCTGCGACGGGGCACGACGGCTGCGCTGTCGGTGGTGTTGGAGCCTGCTATATTTCTGGGCTTTGCACCTGGGGGTGAGGGCGGGGTGCAGTCGTCTTGCGTGACGGTTTGCGCCGCTTGTGATTGACGCGCCGCGCGCCGTTGGATAACCCGAGCCAAGGCAGCAAGGATAGCTTTTATGAACCTTTTTACCGATATGCGCGACCTCGTGCTGGAAACGCTGGCGGCAATGCAGGCAGGCGGCCAGTTGCCCGTGGGGCTGGATATGGCCAGTGTGACGGTCGAGCCGCCGCGCGATGCGGCGCATGGCGATATGGCAACCAATGCGGCGATGGTGCTGGCCAAGCCTGCGGGCCTCAAGCCGCGCGAGATTGCCGATGCTTTGGCGGCACGGCTGGCCGAGGATGGCCGTGTCGAGAGCGCCGAGGTGGCGGGGCCGGGGTTTCTTAACCTGCGGCTGGTCCCTGCGGTGTGGCAGCGGGTGGCGCGTGCGGCGCTGACCGAGGGCACGGGCTATGGTCGCTCGACCCTTGGGGCGGGCAAGCGGGTGAATGTGGAATATGTCAGCGCCAATCCGACGGGGCCACTGCATGTGGGCCATACGCGGGGCGCGGTGTTTGGCGATGCTCTGGCGCGGTTGCTGGATTATGTGGGCTATGAGGTCACGCGCGAATATTACATCAATGATGGCGGTGCGCAGGTCGATGTGCTGGCCCGGTCGGTTTATCTGCGGTATCTTGAGGCGCATGGGCAGGCGGTGGCCTTTGCCGATGGCACCTATCCCGGTGATTACCTGATCGAGGTGGGTGAGGCGCTGAAGGTGCAAGTGGGCGATGCCTATGTTGGGCAGCCCGAGGAGGTTTGGCTAGAGCCGATCCGCGATTTCGCCACGGACAAGATGATGGCGCTGATCCGCGAGGATCTTGCGGCGCTTGGCGTCGAGATGGACGTGTTCTATTCGGAAAAGTCGCTTTATGGCACCGGGTTGATCGAGGCGGCGATCGAGGATTTGCGCAGCAAGGGCTTGATCTATCGCGGTGTGCTGGAGCCGCCCAAGGGCAAAATGCCCGAGGATTGGGAGCCGCGCGAGCAGACGCTGTTCAAATCCACCGAACATGGCGATGATGTGGACCGTCCGATCATGAAGTCGGACGGTGGCTGGACCTATTTCGCGCCTGATATCGCCTATCATTATGACAAGATCAGCCGGGGCTTTGACCTCTTGATCGACGTCTTTGGCGCGGATCATGGCGGCTATGTCAAGCGGATGAAGGCGGCGGTGTCGGCGCTGTCGAATGGCCGGGTGCCGGTGGATATCAAGCTGTGCCAACTGGTGAAGCTGTATAAGAACGGCGAGCCGTTCAAGATGTCGAAGCGCGCGGGCACCTTTGTGACGCTGCGCGATGTGGTTGATCAGGTGGGCGCGGATGTGACCCGTTTTGTGATGCTGACGCGCAAGAACGATGCGCCTTTGGATTTCGATTTCGACAAGGTTTTGGAGCAATCCAAGGATAACCCGGTGTTCTACGTGCAATATGCCAATGCGCGGGTGAATTCGGTGCTGCGCAAGGCGGCAGAGGCCGGAATTGCGGTGGAGGATGCGACATTGGCGCAAGCGGACCTCAGCGGGTTGACCCATGAGGCAGAGCTGGCGGTGGCGCGCAAGATCGCGGAATGGCCACGCTTGGTCGAGATTGCCGGGCGCAGCAATGAGCCGCATCGCGTGGCATTCTATCTCTATGATCTGGCGTCTGATTTGCATGCCTTGTGGAACCGGGGCAATGACGATGCGTCGCTGCGTTTCATCCAAGAGGGCGATGTGGCCACATCACAGGCGAAAATCGCCCTTGCGCGTGCTGTAACCGTTGTTATTTCCGCAGGCCTTGGTATTCTGGGCGTAACTCCGGCGGAAGAGATGCGTTAACGCACCAAGCCGGGGATGAGGCAGAACAGTACATCCCCGGCGACCATGTATCGCCGGAGAGCAAGAGGCGACATGGCAGATATGCACTATGCACGGCCCGAACCGGGGCCTGAGCGCGCAAAGCTCATTGTCAGGCTGACCAATCTGACCGGCGCGGCACTCTCGCTTGCGCTGATCGCGGGCGTTGGGGTGTGGGGCACCAAGATGGTCCTGCGCGATGTGTCAGGCGTGCCGGTGGTGCGCGCGGCCGAAGGGCCAATGCGCGAGGCACCCGCCGATCCCGGTGGCGATGCTGCAGCCAATCAAGGGCTGTCGGTTAATGCCGTGGCCGCCGAAGGCACGGCAGCGGCCCCGGCAGATCGGTTGGTTCTGGCCCCTCCACCGCTTGAATTGTCGCTGGAGGATGTGGCCCCGCTGACCCCGACGTCGGAGGTCGCAGAGGCCACTCCGCGTGCAGAAGTCACAGAGCCTGCGCCACAAGCTGTGCCGGAGGAGGTTCAAAACGCCTCAATCCTTGCGCTTGCGGATCAGATTGCGGCGGGGGCCGCGCCGATAACCCCGCTGGAGGAAGAGGTGACGGGCCCGGAGGCGGTCGAGACCCCTGACGTGGAAGACGTGGCCGTTGCGCAAGCGGTCGTGCGCCCGCGTGCGCGCCCTGCATCGCTTACCTCGGTGTCCGAAGCAGTCGCCCTTGCGGTGGCGGCGGCGCGATCTGCGCCCTCGGAGGAGGTGGATGCGGAAACGATCCCACTTGGCACGCGGTTGGCGCAGCTTGGCGCGTTTGACTCGGCCGAGGTGGCGCGCGCGGAATGGGACCGTCTGGCGGGGCGGTTCGGTGATTTCCTTGATGGAAAACAACGGGTTATTCAGCGCGCTGAAAGTGGCGGGCGCACATTCTACCGGTTGCGGGCCATGGGCTTTGCCGATCTGGGGGATGCGCGGCGGTTCTGTTCGGCACTGGTCGCGGAGCGCGCCGAGTGCATCCCGGTGGTCACGCGGTGACGCGGTTTGGGGCGACGATCCTCGATGCGGAGGGTCTGCGGCTGACGGCAGAGGAAAAGTCGCTGTTTCGCGACACGCGCCCTTTTGGATTCATTCTCTTCGCGCGCAATATCGACAGCCCGGATCAGGTGCGCGCCCTTGTGGCAGAGATGCGCGAAGCGGCTGGTCATGACGCGATGGTCACGATTGATCAGGAGGGAGGGCGCGTGCAGCGATTGCGCGCGCCGCTATGGCGCGAGTGGCCTGCGCCGTTGGATCAGGCAGAGGCGGCGGGCAGCCGCGCGGCTGAGGCGATGTATCTGCGCTATCGTCTGATTGCGGCAGAGTTGCACGCGCTTGGCATCGACAGCAATTGCGCGCCGTTGGTGGATGTGGCGGGGCCTGCGACGCATCCGTTTCTGCGTAATCGCTGCTATGGCGTTGATCCCCATACGGTGGCGCATCTGGGCCGTGCGGTGGCGAATGGGCTGCTAGACGGGGGCGTATTGCCTGTGGTCAAACATATCCCCGGACATGGTCGCGCCGAGGCGGATAGCCACCATGATCTTCCGGTGGTCACGGCGCTGAAGAGTGACCTGCAAGATACTGATTTTGCGCCTTTTAGAGCGTTGAACGACCTGCCTTTGGGGATGACGGCGCATCTGGTCTATAGCGCGATTGATGCCGCGCCTGCGACCCTATCCGCACCGATGATGCAGGTGATCCGGGACGAAATCGGCTTTGACGGGCTGATTATGACTGATGACATTTCCATGAAAGCGTTGCGTGGCACCTTGCCGGACCTGTCGCGGGCGGCCTTGCAGGCCGGGTGCGATGTGATCCTGCATTGCAACGGGACCCTGGCGGAACGGCAGGCGGTGGCAGAGGCAGCCGGCGAGATGACCGAGCCTGCGCAAATCCGTGCCGACCGGGCGTTGACATGGCGCAAGACCCCCCAAGAGATTGACATTTCCGCCCTATCGGCACAGCTTGATGCGCTGACGGGCGGGTGTGCGCATGAGTGAGGACGATTTCGACAGGGATGAGGGGCCGGTCAATGTCGCCGAGCGGTTGGCCGCTGAGGCGCTGATTGTCGATGTCGATGGGTTCGAGGGGCCGCTTGACCTTTTGCTGACGCTGAGCCGGACGCAAAAGGTGGACCTGCGCAAGATTTCGGTGCTGGAACTGGCGCGGCAATATCTGGCCTTTGTGGAACGCGCCAAGGCGCTGCGGCTGGAACTGGCGGCGGATTATCTGGTGATGGCGGCGTGGCTTGCCTTTCTCAAATCGCGGCTGCTGTTGCCGCCAGACCCGAGCGAAGACGGACCCTCGGGCGAGGAATTGGCGGCGCATCTGGCGTTTCAGTTGGAGCGCTTGCAGGCGATGCGCGATTGCGCGGCGCGTCTGATGGGACGGGACCGGCTGGGGCGCGATTTCTTTGCACGCGGGGTGCCAGAGGACGTGGCGCGCCTGCGGCGTGTGACCTATACGGCGACGCTGCTTGACCTCATGCAGGGCTATGCCCGGATCAGGACGCGCGACGAATTCCGCCCCTTTGTGATGGATCGCGATGCGATCTTTACCATGGAGCAGGCGTTGGAGCGGATGCGGGGTTTGATCGGCTATGCAGGCACCTGGACCGATATCCTGAGCTATTTGCCAGAGGGGTTCACCACCGATCCGGGGCGGCGGCGATCGGCCACGGCCTCGACCTTTGCGGCGGCGCTGGAACTGGTCAAGGAAGGGCGGGCAGAGGTGCGGCAAGCGGAGGTTTTCGCCGCTA
Source organism: Roseovarius sp. MS2 (assembly GCF_051447875.1). Classification (NCBI taxonomy): domain Bacteria; kingdom Pseudomonadati; phylum Pseudomonadota; class Alphaproteobacteria; order Rhodobacterales; family Roseobacteraceae; genus Roseovarius; species Roseovarius sp. MS2. Next base: position 3,631,651 of record NZ_JBKHVF010000001.1, on the reverse strand, counting down.
TCGAGCTGCGGCGCAAGGATTAAGAGTATGTCGGAAGCACCTGAAGAAAAAGAACAAAGCCTGTTTCAAGCGCCCCCCATTGGCGAGCAGGAGCGGATGATTGAGGCGATGCTGTTTGCGAGCACCGAGCCGCTGACCACCCGCGACATGGCCGAGCGGATGCCGCATGGCAGCGATCCTGCCGAAGCGCTGGTGCATCTGCGCAAACGCTATGAGGGGCGCGGCGTGCGTGTGGTCAAGGTGGGTGATGCCTGGGCCATCCGCACTGCGCCGGACCTTGGCTATTTGATGAGCCGCGAGACGGTTGAGACCCGCAAGCTGAGCCGGGCTGCGATCGAGACATTGGCGATCATCGCCTATCACCAGCCGGTGACGCGTGCCGAAATCGAGGAGATTCGCGGCGTGGCGGTCAGCCGGGGCACGGTGGATCAATTACTGGAGATGGAGTGGATCCGGTTCGGGCGGCGCAAGATGACGCCCGGGCGGCCTGTGACCTTTGTGGTGACGCAAGAGTTTCTGGATCATTTCGGGCTAGAGAGCGCGCGGGACCTGCCTGGGCTCAAGGAGTTGCGGGCTGCGGGCCTGTTGGACAATCGCCCGCCGCCGGGGACCATGCCGCAGATGGGCAGCGAAGAGGACGAGGACGAGAGTGCACCGGGACAGAACGAGCTCTTCGAGGACTGACGCGGCACATCCGTGCCGTCGGCGCGATTGCGGCGGCGATTGAAGGGCGTTGGCCATGGATAAGAGGGATCGCCAGTCTTCCGCCAGAGTACCCTAAGCGTGCGGGCCGTCTTGGTTACAGGCCTGCGGCGGCTACATTCTTCTTTTGCAATCCGAACCTGCGCGGCATCTGTCCAGTGCTGATGGTGGCCTTTATCGGTGAGATGTAAGATCTCGACTTTGAGTCTATACCGATTGCCGGAGAGGGTGTCAGATCCGGGGCAAAAATCCTCAGCCCAAAAGACGGCGCTTTCCGGATGAATACAATTGACAAGGCAAGTGCCGGTCTCAACTATCGAGCTGCGTGCAGGCGTCCGGTTGGGTTTTTCGGCCATCTACCCAGTCTAAAAGGAGAAATATATTCGTGCCGGAGAATGAATTTCAGGGTCTGTGCACGATTTGCGGCCATGTGGGCGTATTTCGACGTGGCGATCACCGCTCTTTGCGCGAGTCCTATCCCTGCCCAAATTGTCGGTTCACGATGCGCTGGCGTGACCAGGCGGCCGTTATCCTTGATGAATTCGGACGCGGGCAGGCTTTGTCGATTGACGAATTGGTGGCACGAGGCTTTCTGTCCAATGTCGCCGTCTATGAGCCAGCCTTGCGGGGACCTTTCGTTGCGCGTTTTAATACGCTGCCGCACTATACAAGATCCTATTTTCGGCCCGACCTTGCGATCGGGGCACTAGCACCTGATGGCGTGCGTAACGAGGACCTGACCAAGCTGACCTTTGACGAGGACAGCTTTGATCTCATCATCACGAGCGATGTGATGGAGCATCTTCCCGATGTCGAAAGCGCATTTGCCGAAACCCTGCGCGTTCTTCGGCCCGGCGGGATTCACGTCTTTACCATTCCGAATGACTATCCCTTTCCTGACCGGACCGAACCGAGGGTTCGGGTAGAGGAGGGGGCGGAGGTGCACCTGAAGCCGGAGCGCTACCACAACGCTGGCGACGGGACGAAATGCTTGGTCTATACGGATTACGGGGCCGATCTTGCGGACATGATCCGCTCGCTTGGGGGCAGGCTGACCATCACGCGCCGCGGCGGTCCTGTCGAACCTCTCAACACCAACGCCACATTCATCCTGCGCAAGATTGCATCGGCGGGCAGACGGCGCCCGGTGTCCTCGCTCTCTGGTGCGGACAAACCTGTGGCCGAGGTGAAATCCGTTCAGGGTGCCCCCACCACGATCCGGACGGTTGACGAGGATCTTTGTTGCCCGATCTGTCACGGGACCGAGTTTGAGGATTTCAACGGTCGCTCCCATGCGCGGTGTTCATCCTGTCGGGGGGTGGAGCGCAACCGGCTTATGTGGATGGTGCTTGATCGACTGGGCGCTTTCGAGAAAGGCAAACGCATCCTTCATCTTGCGCCGGAGTTGGGACTGGCCCGAAAATTTGTCGAGCTTTCCGGGGATGCCTATCATGGTGCGGATCTTGATGCGGAGCGCTACAAGAGCAAGTTTCTCACGGTCCGAAAGCTTGATCTGTGCGTCGATCTGGCCGGTATCCCGGATGCAAGTTATGACCTGATCGTGCATAGTCATGTTCTGGAACATCTGCCTTGCTCAGTTGATGGCGTGCTGCAGGACCTTGACCGCATTCTTGCACCCGGCGGGTTGCATTTCCTGTCGGTTCCAGTCCGCGGCGAACACACGCTAGAGGATCTGTCGCCAGATCTTCGCCCGGTCGATCGACTGACGCGCTTTGGTCAAGAAGACCATATGCGTATTTTCGGGGCGGTGGATCTACAGGCGCTTCTGACCAAAGTATGGGGGCCGGGACAGCATCTGATCGTGCCTGTCGAGTTGTTCGCGCGCGACGATCTGCGCCGCGCCGTCATTCCGACGGTTGCTTGGCAAGGCGTGTCGGGTCACAGCATCTTTCACTATCGCAAGGGTGCCAGACCTCCGGCAGAGATGCTGACTACGCAGGTGGACGCGGCACCGCCGTCTGATGTGGGGTGGTCGCTGGCCCCAAATGCTGCGAGCGGGCCGCAGGGCGCAAAGCCCAAGACGCAAGAGGCCGATCTTGCCGCGAACGCCCCAACGGGATCGCCCGTCATCCTGGGCCTCGACGCCTTGCAGAGGGATAATCCCTGGCCGGAGTTTCCATGGGATGAACACGCACCGTTTCACCTTGCGCGCGACGCGGACGGTGATGGCGGTCGCGAGATCATCTTGCGACAGATCCTGAACCGGGACATCCGATTGATGGCCGAGGTGGGGTGTTTCCTTGGGGGGTCTTTGCTGCATTGGCTCAAGGCAAAGCCTGATCTGACGGTCATTGGGATAGACCCGTGGGATGGAGATTGGGCCAGCTTTGTCGAAGGGATGGCGCCCCATGCCAATCATCTGTCCGACGCTGAGGTCACGCGCATCGCCCGCCTACTGCGAAAGTACGGCAATTTCGCCGTTGCCCTGAACGCACTACGCTTGTTCAAGGATCGCTTGGTTCCGTTGGGCTGTGCATCTCCAGAGGCGTTGCACGACTTGCGGCGGCGCGACATCCCTATTGAGCTGATCTACCTTGACGGCTTCAAGCACCGCGACGAGCTTGATGTGGCGCATGACCTCTTTCCCGACGCCGTGTTGTGCGGCGATAACTGGCTGTGGCAGGACCAGACGGGTGCATTTGTCGTGCAACACAGCATCAAGGCATTCGCGCAGGATCATGGGTTCGATATCGAGGATCTGCGGCAGTCTTGGATCTTGCACCGTGAGAGGTAGGCCGGGCGCCCATCGGGTAATAGCCATGGGGGGGGCGTCAGGACGGGGTCGCAGGCTCGAGCGTGAGAAGCGGGCCGATGTAGCTGCGCAAGGGCCGCTCTGGTTCGCCCTTGAGCAGTTTGATTTCGGGGGCTTCCACGGTGGGGGATATCGTTATCTCACGCAGGTGGAGGCCGCGGTAGAAATCGAAGGCGACGGTTCCGATTCTGGGTGCGTAGCTGAAAGGATCGACGGTGGAGACTTGCAGACTATGGCCCGATGGGTCGAGGCGCAGGTTGATGTGCCCGCCAGCCCGGTGGAACAGGTGGACGAGAGCCTGGGCATGATACTCTTGCCCAAATCGCAGGACTGCGCCCGTGTTTTCGAGACGCATGTAGTGGAGGGGCAAATCCATGCAGTCATGACGCTCCATCGGGTGGTCGTGCTGAATTGCATCTGTGTCGAGGAGACCGCGGCGCCAGATCGGTTTGGGCAAGGAAACGGCGTGGAACCAAGCAGCCTGATCGAGGCAGCGTTTCAGGAACGGGGTGACGCGGTCTGCCATGACCTCACCACCTTCGTAGGTCGTGTGGACATCATCGCGCAGGAGGCCCGCCACGACATCGGCCCCAACCTCGGCAAGCCATCCTTCGGCCATGTCCAACAATGGGATGCGAAATTCCTTGCAGAATTCGCGGGTTTGCGCGTTGAAATCGTGATGAACCGGCGATGTCCAACGGCGGTGGTGAAGAAAAAAAGCCGGGTCGGCCCCTATATCCTGAGCCACAAGTGCCATGTCGAGAAGCAGTTCGCGCCCGCGCGCCGGGGTCGTCAGGGGATGCAGGGCAAAGGCCGACGCGTTTACCTCGAACAGAACGTGGCTGAATGGCCCGAGCTTTGCGGCGGCAAGGCGCAGGTAGGGGGGGATCACATGCGGCTGTTGGGCGCCCAGCCCGACCCGAAGCACGGTAACGTCTGGTGTCTCGGCACGAAGCCGGTCGATGGTGGGATCGGAGAAGCCGGATCTTGTGGCCACGTTAGAGAAGCCGATGATCAAGAGACGGCGGGTTGGCATTTAGGTCCCCTTGCAGCGATGTTGGGACACACCTTGCGCGGCGGCCAAACCATGACCGAGGCGCTGACGATACCCCCGCCCTTGATCAGACCTGAGGTTGCGCCATGACGCAATCGCTTTTCGAACACTGCGTGGCGCGTGCTGAAGGTGCCGCAGCGGCACTGGCAAGCCAAACCGTGCCGGGCAGGGTGCTGGCGCATGCAGCGGCACGGCCAGATGCGGCGTGCTATTTCTTTCACAACCCGGCCGGACCACCGGATGTGCTGAGTTTCGAGGATCTGGTTGCACGTGCGTCACATGTCGCGGGGGTCTTGACCGCAGCAGGCTGTAGCCATGGCGCGCGCGTGGCGTTGATCTTTGAGCATGGACCGGGTTTTGTGATCGCCCTCTTCGGGGCCTTCTTTGCGGGCTGTGCTGCGGTGCCGGTCGCGGTGCCGACCAATGACACGAAAAGAACGCGGGCGGGCGCTATTTTGGCAGAGGCTGACTGTGCGGTTCTGCTGACGTCGCCTGCCATCGCCAAAACACTTGCCGAGGACGGGATCGGCATCGCGGCCTTGCCGTCGGTCATTGCGCTCGACACCGTCGACCGTGCGGCATCGGTAATTCCTGACAGGATTGTGCCCGAGGATGTGGCCATCATTCAGTATACGTCCGGCTCGACAGGACATCCGCGGGGGGTAGTGGTGACGCAAGGCGCGCTCCATGCCCAGATGTGTGCGATAGACCTCTGTCTGCGAAGTGAGAGCGAGGAGCGCGTGGTCACATGGCTGCCGCCCGAACATGATATGGGGCTTATGGGCGGGCTGCTCTTCAATCTCTGGCGTGGCGATCCGACTTATGTTCTCGCGCCCGAAAGCTTCATACGGCGTCCCTATCTCTGGCTTGATACAATCAGCAAATGGCGTGGCACGGTTTCGGTTGCACCGAATTTCGCCTTTGACCTCTGCGCGCGCGGCATTCCTTCTGACCGCCTAAAAACCCTTGATCTGTCAAGCTGGCGTGTCGCGTTGAACGGGGCGGAACCTGTCCAGCCCGAAACCCTTGCCCGCTTTGCCGACGTGTTCAAGCCTGTGGGCTTTGATCCTCAGTGCTTTCTGCCGTGTTATGGACTGGCCGAGGCGACGCTCTTGGTGTCGGGTGCTGCACGTGGCGGCGGGGCCACGACCCACTGGTTCGATCCGGAGGCGCTTGAAGCGGGCAGGGTTGTGCCACTGGTGGCGGGAACGGGGCGCTGTCTTGTTTCTTCCGGCCCGGTTCGCACGACCGGCGGGGTCCGGATTGTCGAGCCGGAAACTGGCGTTCCCTGCCGCTCTGACCGCATCGGCGAAATCTGGATTGCAGGGGAAAGCGTCGGCTCTGGGTATCATGACCGACCCGAGGAAAGCGTTTCGACATTCGGGCAGTTCACCGCGACTGGCGACGGACCATATCTGCGCAGCGGGGATTTAGGATTTCTTTGGAACGATGAATTGTATGTGACGGGGCGCATCAAGGACATCGTGCTCTGGCGGGGCCGGACCCTGCACGCGGCTGACCTGGAACTTTTGATCACCGGCGCAGATCCAGCTATCCGGCCCGGCCGGATCGCGGCCTATCAGCGGGACGCAGGAAATGTCGATCTGATTGTTGAGATCGCGCAGGGCCGGCTAGGGGCGGATGGCGGCACCGGTGTGGCCGAACGGATCTGGCGCGACCTCATGGCAGGGTCTGGGGTTGATGTGGCGCGCGTGCGTCTGGCGCGGCCCGGCACATTGATGTGGACCTCAAGTGGCAAGCTCCGGCGCCGCGACACGCACGCAAGGCTGGAGACCGAGAGCGGGCTGCTGGTGCTCGATTGGGAGCCGGGACCGCTCAGAGCGCGCGGCGCACAGATCGAGGCGACCCGGACCCTTGCCGGGGCTATCGCGCAGAAGAGCGCGGGGCCGGGCGCATATCTGCGTTTTCTGACCGATTGGGTTGCCGCAGCGGTCAATTGCGCGCCGCAAGACGTTGATCCTCAGCTGCCCTGGGCGGACCAAGGCATGGATTCCTTGATGATCACGGAAATGGTGGTGGATTTGGAACAGGCGGTTGGGCGCGACATTCAGCCCGAACTGCTTTTCGAAATTCCCACCCCGTCTGGCTTGGCGCTTGCGCTCGCGCAAGGTTCGTCATGAGGCCGGACGAACCGATCGCTGTTATTGGTCTTGCGTGCAGGTTTCCCGGAGTGGACGGACCCGCAGAGCTGAACCGGCTGCTCCGCTCGGGGCAGACAGGCATCCGCGACATTCCGCCCGACCGATGGGCCTTGTGGGGACTGTCCGAAGACCTGTCCCTGCGCGAAGGTTTTCCCGTCACGCGGGCCGGTACTCTGGATGATATCGCGTTCTTCGACCGGCGTCCGTTTCGGATCTCGGCGAACGAATCCCCGCTGATCGACCCGCAGCAACGGCTTGCTCTGGAAACGAGCTGGCACGCGCTTGAGGATGCCGGGTTTTCGCCGGCTTGCCTTGAGGATGCGCCCATCGGCGTCTTCATGGGGGCTGGGTCGTCTGACTATGCGCTCCGGATGGCCCAAGCGGGCATATCCGGTGCTGGAAACCCCCATTGTGCGAATGGCGCGCAGAATGCTGCGATTTCGGGGCGTATCAGCTATTGCTTGGGTCTGACAGGGCCAAGCCTGACCATCGATACTGCCTGTTCCTCGGGGGCCGCCGCCGTCGCGTTGGCGGGGGACAATCTGCGCCTTGGTCATTGTGATGTTGCGCTTGCAGGGGGCGTTAATGCTCTTTTGTCGGTTGAACCTTTTCGGGCACTTTCCGGGATGAGTGTGTTGTCGGCCAAGGGTGAAACCCGCAGTTTCGACGCGACCGCATCAGGCTTTGTCCGCAGTGAAGGCTGTGGCGTGCTGGTTCTGAAACGGCTGTCATGCGCGTTGGCGGCTGGCGACCGCATCCATGCCGTCTTGCCCGGCTGGGCGATGGGACAGGATGGCCGCAGCAACGGGCTGAGCGCGCCCTCGCGCCGGGCGCAGGCGCGCGTCATTCTGCAAGCGGTGGAGGCGGCCGGACTAAAGCCCACCGATATCGGGGCCATCGAGGCACATGGATCTGCCACCGTATTGGGTGACACGATTGAGATATCGGCATTGGCAGACGTCTTTGGTGATCGGATTGACACAAAGGTTGTCGTGGGATCGGTGAAGGCGACGCTCGGCCATCTAGAGGCTGCGGCTGGGGTGGCCGGTCTGATCAAGGCCATCTTGATGGTCCGCGACGGATTCATGCCAAGGCAGCCCTGCTTTGCGACGCCGTCGCCACGGATCGACTGGGACGAGGTGCCATTCGAGATTGTGCGGGATCAGAGGGTCTGGCCCGGTCCCCGCCGGGTGATGGGGGTCAGTTCCTTTGGCATGAGCGGTCTGAATGCGCATATCCTTGTGTCCAATGCCGACATGTCACTCCATCGGGCGTTGCCTGCCGGTGGTCGTCATCTTTTCCTGCTGTCCGCCGCATCGCCCGACAGTCTGAGAACGCGCACAAGCCAACTGCTGGAGACGCTCCGCGCGCCGGGGGCCGATCTGGGAAAGATCGCCTTGGCGACGCGGCGCCGGTGGGTCGGACTGAGCTACCGATCCGGATTTGTCGCGGCATCGCAGGAGGAGGCGCAGGAGGCCCTCACGCGCAGTCTCGCGTTGCCCTCTCCGGGGCCCGTCGCACCGGCGGGAGAGATTGCGCTCAATATCCCCTCAGACCGGGCTGATCTGCATCGGGTCTTGCAGCAGGTCTGGCCCCGCTACGCTCTTGGCTTGTCGCAGGCGGCGGTGCCCGATCCGGGCACCCGTCCCGAGACGATGGAAGACGCGGTCCTTGCCCTGCACCTTGCCGGCGCGACGCTTTGCCTGGATGCGATCAGCCCGTCAGCCGCGGATGGGACGGACCTGCCGGGCTATCCTTTTGACCGACAGCGGCACTGGTTCGACGCAGTACGACCGGCCCGAGCACCTAGGGGATGAGACATTGACCTTTTATCAGCGACTTAAGGCAGGCTGGGCCAACGCGGATGCCATTGCTTTTGACGACGAGGTGGTCACGCTTACCTATGGTGAATTGGACGCGGCGACGGGACGCGCGGCCTCGGCGTTCCTTGCCCAAGGTCTTGAACCCGGTGACCGGGTTTGCCTTGCCATGCAGAAATCGCTGGCGCAGATCGTCGTGCTGCTTGGGGCTCTGCGGGCGGGGCTTGTGGTGCTACCGCTGAACCCGGATAGCCCCGCAGAGGTTGTGGCGGACCAGATTTCCCGAACCGGGCCTGTTCTGCTGATCGGGGAGCGCGAGGACGGATGGCGCGCGCGGACGGAGAGCGGACCTGCGGCGGTGTCCCGATGTCTTGACGCTGATCCCGCAAGGCCGCACGATCCCCTCCACGCGACGGAGCACACCGACCCGGACAGATTTTCCGTGGATGACGAGGCCGGTGCCATCATCCTGTTTACCTCTGGCAGCACCGGGAGGCCCAAGGCCGTGATCCACAGTCACGGTGCCTTGTTCGCCAACACGGATGCGCTGAGGATCATCTGGGATCTCGACGCGTCCGATCGCCTGCTGCATGTCTTGCCAACGACGCATGCTCATGGCCTGATCGTTGCCCCCATGCCGATCCTGCTGGCAGGCGGCACTGTGGTTTTGCGGCCCCGCTTTGATCCGGGCGATGCTGTCGCGTGGTTGCCTCGGGTCACCTGCTTTATGGGCGTGCCCTTTTACTATGGGCAGTTGCTTCAGCATCCGCAGTTCACGGCGGGCGCGGCCCGACAGCTGAGGCTCGCTATCTGCGGCTCGGCTCCGATCCTTCCAGAGGTCCGGGAACAGGTCGAAGACAGGCTGGGGCTGCCGTTGCTCGAACGTTACGGGATGACAGAGACGCTGATTATGACTGCCAACAGCCCCGCACGAAACCGGGCCGGATCGGTCGGTCTGCCTCTTCCGGGGTGGAGCCTGCGCATTAGGTCCCTTGTGACGCACGAAACCGCGCCTCCGCAAGAGATCGGAGAGGTAGAGGCCCGCGGCCCTCTCGCACTGCCCAGCTATCTCGATGACTGGGCGGAAACGGCGCGTAAAACCGCGCCTGACGACTTTTTTCGTACCGGAGATGTCGGATGGGTCGACACGGACGGCTTTCTGCATATCACGGGGCGTGCCGATGACCTCATCATCTATGCAGGCCTGAACATCCAGCCCTCCGAAGTCGAGGCTGCGCTTGTTGCGATCAACGGGGTCGTTGATGTCTGCGTGTTTGGCGTTCCGCATCCGCACGCAGGCCAGGCTGTCATGGCCGCGGTTGTCTCGGCGGTGGGCACAACCCTGACACCTGCCGCCATCCGCGCGGAATTGATCGGCAAATTGCCCGCAACCAAAATCCCCAAGCGTGTCTATGTGGTGTCGACCTTGCCCCGAAACGCCATGGGCAAGCTTCGGCGCGATCTTCTTCGCAAGGCCTGCGAGCACGGCACCTTATGACTCATCCGGTCTTTCGGCGACGGCAATCACGTATGCTTTGATGGACCGCTCAAGCCCGCGCGCATAGGCGGCCATCGCGTTGCGTTTCAGCATCCTGACAAAGGGTAGGGTGGTGTCTGCGTGAATATCCTCGACTGTCACGGGCATCAGACCTGCGGCTTCGAGAGCCGAGCGGTAGGCCCCGACCGTGGGAAGAACATTCTCGTGGGGCACAAAGCTCGTTGGCTTATCAACAAGGACATCGGTAAGGATCAACCGCCCACCGGGACGCAAGAGCCGACGCGCCTCTTCAAGGAATTGCTGGCGCGTGCGGAAATGCATGGCGGTCTCGATAGCATGAATGCAGTCGAAGGTATCATCCTGAAAGGCGATGCTTTCGGCGCGCATCCGTTGGAAGGAGATGCGCGGGCCTGCGTAAAGACGGCTTGCATGGTCAATCTGCGCGCTGGAATAATTGATCCCGATCACGTCTGCCTGCGGATAGGCGGATGCGATCTGCGCCGTGCAGGCCCCCAGCCCGCACCCCACATCAAGCACGCGGCGTGCCCGCGCGCGGTTGGGATCTTGTGCGATGTGGCGGCGGACCAATTCGCGGGCCGCTTCGCCGGGATGGTCAATCCGCTGCCCATCTGCGTCATGCCAAAAGCCAAAGTTGTAGAGGTCGCTCTCACCATAGAACTGCCGGAACCGTGGATGGAAAATGGCGGTGTCATAGGCTTGCTCTGACAACCGGAGGCTTTCGTTCGCGTCTTGATCTGCTGGGTGTGATTGCATAGCATTAGTTTTTGTTGAATACTGCTGTGTAGGCAATACACAATCGCATTCCAGCTCTGAAAGGTCGATCATGCCCTCTGAAACGCAGCAGCCGGCACGTGCCGACGCAAAGAGCATCGAAACTTGGATGGCAAGTTACATCAGCTCTGTGATCGACGTGGCGCAAGACCCGTTTCCGGTGGATGATCGGTTTGACACTTACGGTTTGGATTCGGTCGAGATCACCATCATGTGCGGCATGATGGAAGAAGAGTTCGAGATCGAAGTGAACCCCGATCAAGTGTTCGACCACCCAAGCGTCACCGCCTTTTCCCAACATCTGGCCAAGCGCTTGGACGAGCGGTCCGTCGCCGCCTGAAGAGGCGTGATGATGGTGCGGTGGGGCGCGCCCTGTGAATGGCAGCAGTCCTTGATTCTGCTGCCGCTGCGTTTGCCTGTTATCCGGACATCAGGTGCTCGGGCGTTGTCGGAGCCTATGGCGGGGAGAGTTGGGCAAAAATGATACGAAAGTTGCGGATTAATTCTGACTTGCCCTCAAATCGGCACGTTTAGGCATTATGTTGATGCCAGAGGCAGCAAGAGGAGTGGCGCGATGAACGCCAATCAGATGATCAACATGGTGGTGCGGATGATCCTGCAACGGGTGACGCGCAGTGGCATGAATGCGGTAAGCAAACGCATGAGCGGCGGCGATGACGCGGCGGCCCGCAAGACCGTGCAGCGGGGGCGGCAGGCGATGAAGATCGGTCGCAAGATGGGGCGCTTCTGAGGCGTTACGCCTTGAAATGCTTGGACAGTTTCAATCCTTGGCCTTGGTAGTTCGAGGCAATGCCCGCGCCATACAAATGGTCGGGCACCTGATCCATGCGTTCATAGACCAGCCGCCCGACGATCTGGCCATGTTCCAGAACAAAGGGGGCCTCGTGGCAGCGGACCTCAAGCACGCCGCGTGATCCGGTGCCGCCAGCGGCGGCATGGCCAAAGCCTGGATCGAAAAAGCCTGCGTAATGCACCCGGAATTCGCCCACCATGGCCACGTAAGGGGCCATTTCGGCGGCGCATTCGGGCGGGATATGCACGGCTTCTCGACTGACAAGGATATAGAACGCGCCGGGATCAAGGATGATCTGGCCGTTTTCGGAATGCACCTCTTCCCAATAGGCGGCGGGATCGTAGTGGCCGATGCGGTCAAGGTCGATCACGCCGGTATGCGGCTTGGCGCGGTAGCCCACCAGCGTGCCCGAGACAGGACGCAGATCGACGGAAAAGCCAAGCCCGTCGTCGATCATCGCGGTGCCATCCACCAGCGGCGTTTGTGCGTGGAGCGCGCGCAGGGCATCATCCGAAAGCACCGCCTGACCGGCGCGAAAGCGGATTTGATTGAGGCGCATGCCGGGGCGGACCAGAACCGAAAAGGAGCGTGGGCAAATCTCGGCATAGAGAGGGCCAGCATAGCCGGGCGTCACGCGGTCAAATTCCACACCACCATCCGTGATCAAGCGCGTCAGCAGATCGAGTCGCCCGGTCGAAGATTTGGCGTTGGCCACAGCCTGCACGCCCATGGGCAGGGCAAGCGATTCCATCAGTGGCACGACATAGACGCAGCCTTTTTCCAGCACGGCCCCGGCCTTGAGGTCGATGCGGTGCATCTCGAACTCTGCGAGGCGGTCCGTGACCGTACGCCCGGCCCCGGTCAGAAAAGAGGCGCGCACGCGGTAGGCCACCTGACCCAAGCGCAGATCGAGGCTGGCGGGCTGGACCTGTTCGGGCAGGATCGCGGGCGTGCCCGACAGGGTGCCCGTTTCGATCATGGCGCGGATTTGCTGGCTGGAAAGAACCCCGGTCATCTCTGCCCCCCCTCTCGTTGCGCCCCGCGATTTGGTCAGGGTGCCCGAGGGGCCGAGGCGGGCAGGATCGTCGGTAATTATGGTCGGGCTAGCAGGACTTGAACCTGCGACCTTCCGTCCCCCAGACGGACGCGCTACCAGGCTGCGCTATAGCCCGACGATGGGCCGTTAATAGCGATTTTGACCGCAGGGGCAAGAGGTAAATCCCGAAATCGGGCAGGGATTTAGCGGTCTTTTGTGCCAGAGGCTGCATGGGTCTGGAGGGCCGCGACCAGCGGGGCCAGACGTGCGGCCAATTGCGGCGATACGGGACGGGGCAGGGCGCTGAGGGCCGTGAGCAAACCCGGAGCGGCAGCCACATCATCAGACGGATCGGCGGGCAGATCAGAGGACGCGCGTGGATGCGGCGCGGTTTGCGTAGGGGACGCGTCCGGTTCCAAGGGCGGAGTTTCATCCTCTGCGCTCGCTGCGGTGTCGCCCTCGGGTTCCGGCGCTGTGTGAAAAGAGGGGGCTGTGTCGGACAGTTCTGGCGCGGCGGATGCCGCCTCGTGAGGCGTCTGGTCTTCTATTGGCGGTAAGGCAGGCGCGTCCAAGTCTTCGTCGGGTGCGGGGGCCTTGGTCTGCGGCGAAAGCGGGGCCTCTGCGTCTGCCTCATATGCGCCGTCATCCAGTGCCTCAGGCTCTACTGCGACCTCAGCCGTGTCCTCTGGGTCAGCGGCGGGGTCATCGGCCCCGTCGGGGCGGGTAAAGGCCAGCACATCGGCGGGGCGGGCGGGAACAGAGGGCACATCAAGCGCAATGCCGCTGAGCGCACCTTGGGCCTCTTCATCCAAGGGCGGCGACATATCGGACACTTGTTGGATGCCATTCTCGCGCAGGTATTTCTGCGCGCCCTTGATGGTCATGCCTTGATGGTGCAGCAAAACCTTGATGCCCCCAAGCAAGGCCATATCCGCGGGGCGATAGTATCGGCGCCCACCTGCGCGTTTGACCGGCTTGATCTGCGTGAACTTGCTCTCCCAAAAGCGCAGAACATGCGCCGGGACTTCAAGCCAATCCGCGACTTCGCTGATGGTTCGAAAGGCGTCGGCGGCTTTGCCCATGGGCGGCGATATCCTTAGCTTTTGGTGCCGTCGGCGACGCGGTCTTTCATGAGGTGAGAGGGCCTAAAGGTCAGCACACGGCGCGGGTTGATCGGCACTTCTTCGCCAGTCTTGGGGTTGCGGCCCACGCGCGCTGTCTTGTCACGCACCGAGAAGGTGCCGAAAGACGATATTTTAACCTGCTCGCCGCGCACCAGCGCGTCGGACATATGGCCCAGAACGCTTTCGACCAGTTGGGCCGCATCATTGCGCGATAGCCCCACCTCGCGAAAGATGGCCTCGCTCAAATCCATCCGTGTCAATGTCTTGTCAGTCATCACATCCCCGCGATTTTTTTCGGTTACTTTGCGGCGAAGAATTTTACGAGTCAATCTCAACCACTTAGCGGCAGCCGTTCACCCGCGTGTTTTCGCCCATTTTCCGACGTTTTACCAGCGCAGGGCCACCGCGCCCCACGCCAGACCGCCGCCAATCGCCTCGGCAAGGAGGAGATCGCCGCGTTTGATCTTGCCCGAGGCCACGCCAACCGAGAGCGCGAGGGGGATGGAGGCGGCGGAGGTATTGCCATGATCCTGCACGGTGACGATCACGCGCTCCATCGGCAGCCCCAGTTTTTTGGCCGTGCCCTGGATGATGCGGATGTTGGCCTGATGCGGTACGATCCAATCCACGTCTGAACCGCTGAGGCCGATTTTTGCCAGGGCTGTCTCGGCGGTTGAGGCCAGTTTTTCCACCGCTTGACGAAAGAGCGGGTTCCCTTGCATGCGCAATTTGCCCGCCTCGCCGGTGGTGGACACGCCGCCATCGACATAGAGCATGTCGCGGTAGCGCCCGTCGGAATTCAGATCGGCAGAGAGGATGCCGCGATCCTCGGATGTACCAGCCCCCTCTTCGAGGCCCAGCACCAAAGCCCCTGCGCCATCGCCGAACAGCACGCAGGTGGAGCGGTCTGTCCAGTCCATGATGCGGCTGAAGGTTTCTGCGCCGATCACCAGTACGCGCTGCGCCTGACCCGACAGGAGGAGGGCGTTGGCGGTGGTGAGCGCGTAGATAAAGCCTGCGCAGACGGCCTGCACGTCAAAGCCGAAGCCGCGGGTCATGCCCAATTCGCTTTGCACCATGGTTGCGACCGAGGGAAAGGTCAGATCCGGGGTAGAGGTGGCCACGACGATACCGTCGATGTCATCGGGCGTGAGGCCCGCATGTTCGAGCGCGGCGCGGGCGGCGCGCACGGCAAGATCCGAGGTGGGTTGATCCTTGGCCGCGAAATGGCGGCGTTCTATGCCAGAGCGCGTGCGGATCCACTCATCCGACGTGTCGAGGGTTGCTTCGAATTCCGCGTTGGGAACGATACGTTCAGGCAGATAATGTCCGATGCCTTGGACGACGGCGCGCAGTGTCATTCAGATTCGGCCTCTGGTTGGGGCTCTGGGTGGGCATCCTGATCGAGCAGGGCGGCGGAGGCAACCCGCGCCGCCAGCCGTTCAGAAAAGCCGGATTGCGCCAGCTCGAACGCCAGCTTGATCGCCGAGGAGACGCCCATGGAATCGGCGGCACCATGCGATTTGACCACGGTGCCGTTCAGCCCGAGGAAGACCCCGCCATTGGCGCGGCGCGGGTCGATCCGCTTTTTCAGGCGCGCAAGCGAGGTATAGGCCAGCACCGAGGCCAGCCGCGAGAGAAAGGAATAGGCAAAGGCCTCGCGCAGCAGGTCGGCGATCAGTTTGGCGATGCCTTCGCCGGTCTTCAGAGCGACGTTGCCGGTAAAGCCGTCGGTGACGATCACATCGCATTTGGTGCCGGGCAGGTCGCGGCCTTCGACGAAGCCCACGAAATCGAAATCTGCAATCCGGGCGTTGGCGGCGATAAGATCATAGGCCTCTTTCAACTCGGCGCGGCCCTTGTGCTCTTCGGTGCCGACATTGAGCAAGCCAATGCGCGGGCGCTCGAGCCCAAAGCCGTTGCGGGCATAAGACGCACCCATCAGGGCGTATTGCATGAGGTCCTTGGCATCGGCGCGGATATCCGCGCCACCGTCGAGCATGATGTTATGCTTTTGCGGATTTTTCGAGGGCCACATCACGGCAATGGCCGGGCGGTAGATGCCCGGCAGTTTGCGCAGGCGCAGCACAGACATGAGCATGAGCGCGCCGGTATTGCCGCAAGACACACATACGGTTGCCTCGCCCATGCGCACCGATTCGAGCGCGGACCACATAGAGGTGTCACGCCCGTGGCGCACCACATGCGACGGCTTGTCGTTCATAGTGACGACTTCGGGGGCATGCCGGATTTCGCACCGTTCGGCCAAGCCGCGACGCTTGGCTATCAGACGCTCAAGCTCTTCTTTCGGGCCGTGAACGATAAAGCCGATATCGGGGTTTTTGGACGCAGAATAGGCAATGCCGGCAACAACCGTTGCCGGCCCCTGATCCCCGCCCATGGCGTCAATCGAGATGATGGTGCGTCCTGCACCCGCCTTGGAATGGTCCCTGCGAGCGGTCATGCAGCAAATCGCCTATTGCGGGTTCAGGCCGCGTCGTCTTCCAGGTCGATTTCTTCCACCAATGCCACGACCTCACGGTCGGCATAGTGTCCACACGCCGAGCACACGTGATGCGGGCGCTTCAGTTCGCCGCAGTTGGTGCACTCGTTCGGGTTGCCTGCAACCAGCGCGTCATGGGCGCGGCGATTGTTGCGGCGCGATTTCGATACTTTGTTCTGTTGGACGGCCATGTCGCAACCTCAATTCCTGTGGGCCGATCTGGCCCTGTTTCACGGGTGTTCGCGGCTCTTAGTATGTTACGAGCCGCCGGTTCAACCCCAAATTCCGGTGAGAGCGGGAAAATACAGAGATTTAATGCCGGGGCAAGCGATTCTTGGCGTGCGGTGGGATCATTCCGTGTCGGGCTTGCCCAGCTTGTCGCGCAAGCCCGAAAGGGCAGCGAATGGTTTGGTTTCTTCGTCCTGCATCGGGGTCACGCCCTCTTCGGCCACGGTCAGTTGGCCGAGTTCGGCCCCATCCTTGCGGGGATAGGGGGGCAGGGCGAGGCTCAGCGCCTCGATCATCACGCGCGCAAGGTCGATTTCCGTGCCCAGCGGTTCGAGTGTGTCATCCTCGGGCATCTCGATCTCGGCGCCCGGATCCGGGGCGTCAAGCCGCGCGTCGGGGGAAAAGCGGCGCATCACCGACTCGTCGATGCGGGTCTGCACAGGTTCAAGCGTGACGACACAGGGCTGCGAGACGGTGGCACCCAGATCGGCCTGCAAGAGCCAGTCGGCGCGCCCCTCAGCCGTAAGCGTGCCGCGCAGGCGCAGCTTGCGCAGACCCAGCACCCCAAGATCGCTTGCGATGCGGGCCATCTCTGCGGCGTCGGGGGCGATATCGAAGGTCACGGGACGGCGCGCCGAAAGGTCGGCCACGCGGATCGCTCGGGTGTTTTGCGGGTGTTGTGACATCTTTCCCCTCGCTTCCTTTCTTGAACCATTGCATCACCTTGCTGTAAACGGGATAAAAGCCGAAGCAGGCCGATACAAGAGGGCAGAAATGACAGCGATCCGAAACCGAGTGATCAGCGCCTTGGCGCTGTGCTGTCTGATGGTCGTAACGGGCTGCGCTGCCACCTATCGCAATCACGGTTATGTTCCACCCGAAGAAGATCTGCAAAACCTCGTGGTGGGCGTGGATAGCCGCGCCACTGTGGATGATGTGATCGGGCCGCCATCGCTCTCGGGGGTGCTGGCGGATGGCGATTATTATTATGTGCGCAGCCGGGTGCGGGAATATGGCATGTTCCGCCCTCAGGTGGTGGAGCGCCGCGTTCTGGCGATTTCCTTCAATGACAATGACACGATCGCCAATATCGAGGAATTCGGGCTTGAAGATGGTCAGGTTGTCCCACTTGCGCGGCGCGTGACCGATTCTTCGGTGGTCAGCAACGGCTTCTTGCGTCAGCTCCTGAGCAATATCGGCAATATCAACCCTGTCGAAGGGTTCGGCAACTAGGCCGGGTCATGCCGCTGTCACAGCTTGCGTGCTAGAGCGACCGGGACTAGGGTCGCTCAGCGCAGACGAGGTCGCGGCATGGCAGGGCTTGGCAATCAGCGGTATCAGGCACGGATCGGCACCACGCCCGAGGATCGGGTTGCTGCACAGCGGTTGCGCGCACGGGCCTTTCTGGGCGAAGCCGATGGGCTGGATTGCGACCGTTTCGATGATATCTGCACGCATGTTCTGATTGAAGAGACGGGCAGCGGCGCGTTGGTGTGTTGCTTTCGGATGTTGATGCTGAATGGCGGGGCCGAGATTGCGCAGAGCTATTCGGCGCAATTCTATGACTTGTCAGCGCTTGCGGGATTCGAAGGCAAAATGGCCGAGATGGGGCGGTTCTGTATCGCACCGGGGCAGCTTGATCCCGATATCTTGAGGGTGGCATGGGCCGCTATGACGCGGTTTGTCGATGACAATGGCGTTGAGATGCTGTTTGGCTGTTCGTCCTTTCATGGCACCAAGACCGAGACCTATCTGGATGCATTTGCCATGTTGCGTGAACGGCATCTTGCGCCGCGACGCTGGTGGCCGCAGGTCAAGGCCCCGGCCGTGTTCCGCTTTGCAGAGCGGCTGCGGCGACACAAACCCGACCTGAAGCTGGCGATGCGGCATATGCCGCCCCTCTTGCGCACCTATTTGATGATGGGCGGATGGGTCAGCGATCATGCGGTGATCGACCGGCATCTGAACACCTTGCATGTGTTCACCGGTGTCGAGATCGGGGCCATTCCGGCGACGCGCAAGCGGCTGCTGCGCGCGCTTGCCGGTTGAGGTCCCTTGACGCTGGCGAGGCGGCAGGATAGCCCGCGCCCATGGCACGCGCACCTCTTTTACAGCTCACCGACATTTCGCTTACCTTTGGGGGTGAGCCTGTGTTTCATGACCTCTCGCTAGTGGTGCAACCCGGCGACCGGGTGGCGCTTGTGGGGCGCAACGGGTCGGGAAAATCGACGCTGATGAAGGTGATGGCCGGTCTGGTCGAGCCAGATCGCGGGCTTCGGGTTGTGACGCCGGGGATCAGCGTGGGCTATATGGAACAAGAGCCCGATATGGTCGGGTTCACCACGCTCGGCGACTATGCCGCAAGCCTGTTGGACCCGGCTGAGGCCTACCGCGTTGAGATGGCGGGTGAGGGACTGAAATTTGATCCTGCGCGCCCGGTCAGCACGGCGTCGGGGGGCGAGCGGCGGCGCGCGGCTCTGGCCAAGCTGATGGCCGAGGCCCCGGATCTGATGCTGCTCGACGAGCCGACCAACCATCTTGATATCGAGGCGATTGCCTGGTTGGAAAATGAGCTGCGCGAGACGCGCAAGGGCTTTGTTCTGATCAGCCATGACCGTGCGTTTTTGCGTGAACTGACGCGCGCAACCCTCTGGATTGACAGGGGAATGACGCGGCGACAGGAAAAAGGGTTCGAGAATTTCGAGGCTTGGCGCGACAAGGTTTGGGATGATGAGGATCAGCAGCGCCACAAGCTGGATCGCAAGATCAAGTCCGAGGCGCGGTGGGCGGTCGAAGGCATCAGTGCGCGGCGCAAGCGCAATCAGGGTCGGGTGCGCGCCTTGGCCGAATTGCGCGCCGAGCGTAGCAGCCAGATCCGGCGTCAGGGCACGGCGGCCATGGCGTTTGATTCGGGGCCAACGTCGGGCCGCAAAGTGATCGAGGCCGTTGATATTTCAAAGGCTTACGGTGACAAGCTCATCTTGCAGAAGTTCAGCATCAAGATCCTGCGTGGGGATCGCGTGGCCTTTGTCGGCCCCAATGGGGTAGGCAAGACGACATTGCTCAAGATGCTGCTCAAAGAGATCGAGCCCGACAGCGGTGCCGTGACCCATGGCACAAATCTGGTGCCGGCGGTGTTCGATCAGGCACGAGCGCAGCTTGACCCCGAGATGACCCTCTGGGAGAGCCTGACAGGGGATGCCGATATGCGCGTCTCTGGGCAGGCGGATCAGGTGCTGGTGCGCGGGCAGCCCCGGCATGTGGTGGCCTATCTCAAGGATTTCCTGTTTGACGAGCGGCAGGCGCGTGCGCCGGTCAAATCGCTGTCAGGGGGCGAGAAGGCCCGGCTTTTGCTGGCCAAGCTGATGGCGCGCGAAAGCAATCTGTTGGTGCTGGACGAGCCGACCAACGATCTCGACATCGAGACGCTGGACCTCTTGCAAGAGTTGCTGGATGATTTCGACGGCACCGTCCTTTTGGTCAGCCATGACCGTGATTTTCTCGACCGTGTGGCGACCACGACCATCGCGATGGAGGGGGATGGCCGGGCCACCACCTATGCCGGGGGCTGGTCGGATTACCGCGCGCAGCGGGGCGCGGATGCCGCCATGGAGGCGGATAAAAAGGCCAATAAAACAGACACCAAGGCACCGGAGTTGAAGCAATCCAAGGCCGCTGTCACGCGGCTCAGCTTTACGGAAAAGCACCGATTGGAGGAGCTGCCCGCCGTGATGGCACGGCTTGCCGCCGAGATTGGCAAGCTCGAAGATCTGCTTTCGGATGCCGCGCTTTTTACCCGCGAGCCGGTCAAGTTCAAGAAAGCCACCGAGGCGCTGACCACCCGTCAGAGCGCTCTGGCCCAGGCGGAAGAGGAATGGCTGGCCTTGGCGGAGCGCGCAGAGGGCTGAGCGTTACTGCATCCGCAGCGCGCCATCGAGGCGGATCACCTCGCCGTTGAGATAGCCGCAGTCGATGATGAAGGCGGCAAGCCGGGCATATTCTGCCGGATCACCCAAGCGTTTGGGAAATGTCACCTCAGCCGCCAGACTGTCCTGCACCTCTTGTGGCAATCCGCGCAGCATCGGCGTCGCAAAGATGCCGGGGGCAATGGCCATAACACGGATGCCTTCGCGCGCCAGATCGCGCGCCATGGGCAGCGAGAGGCCAACAATACCCCCCTTGGAGGCGGCATAGGCGGCCTGGCCCTTTTGCCCGTCAAAGGCGGCGATGGAGGCGGTGTTGATGATCACGCCGCGTGCGCCATCTGCGTCGGGCGTGTTCAGCGCCATTTGCGCCGCGGCCAGCCGTGCCACGTTGAACGAGCCCACAAGGTTA
The DNA here is from genome assembly GCF_051447875.1 of Roseovarius sp. MS2. Classification (NCBI taxonomy): domain Bacteria; kingdom Pseudomonadati; phylum Pseudomonadota; class Alphaproteobacteria; order Rhodobacterales; family Roseobacteraceae; genus Roseovarius; species Roseovarius sp. MS2. The sequence continues at coordinate 3,610,810 of NZ_JBKHVF010000001.1, read as the reverse complement.
ATGTCGAGCGTGCGACGAAAGAGATCGAGCGGGTGGGGGCCATCGCGGCCCAGCACCTTGGCGCCGGTGGCGATGCCTGCGCAGTTGATTGCGGCGGTGATCCGTCCCATGGCGGTTGTGGCTGCTGCGATGGCGGCGGCGACTGATGCCTCATCTGTCACATCGGTTTCGACGAAATATGCGCCAATGTCGGCGGCAATGGCCGCGCCACGCTCTGCATCGCGGTCGAGCAGCGTCACCTGAGCGCCCATGGTGCGGAAATGCCGCGCGGTCGCCTCGCCCAACCCCGAGGCCCCACCGGTGATGATCGCGGCTGTATCCTCTATGCGCATGGTGCCCTCGTTTGTTTTAAATGAACATATGTTCAAATACTGCCTGCGACCTGTCCTGTCAAAGACTGTCTTGGGCCTCTTCTTGGTACAAATACTCGAGCCCTTCGCTTACCCTTTGCGCTGTCGCAGGCGGGTGATGACCCCCAGCGTCAGCACGGTCAGCACGATGCGGTAGATATGGTGGATCGTCACGAAGGCCGGATTTGCCTGAAGGCTGAGCGCCACCAGCGCCATTTCGGTGACACCGCCGGGGGCGAGCGTGATGAGGAGCACATCGACCGCCTCGCCTGTCATCTCGTGCAGCGTAACGGCCAGCACCACACCCAAGGCCAACATGGACCCGATCGCCGCCAAGGCCAGCGCCGTTCCGCGCAGCAAGAGGCCACGGCTGAGCCCGGTAAAGCGCATGCCCAGCGCTGTTCCAGGCACGATTTGTGCCATATTTACAAGCCATTGGGGGATGTCAAAGCTGAGCCAGCCGCTAAGTGACAGGGCTGCGGCAAGGGCCATCGGCCCGGTCATCTGCCCCGCTGGCAGGCGCAGCAGATGGCCCAGCCCCAATCCCCCCAGCCCCGCCAGCACGATCAACGGCAGGTCTGACCAGGGCACATCCGGGCGGGCCATGGTCATGCCCGCCGAGCTGCCCACAGGGGCCCCAAGCCAGAGCGAGAGGCCAAGGGGCAGGGCCGTCACCACCACGATGATGCGCAGGAATTGCTGCATCATCAGGCGGGTCACGTCGGCACCTGCTGCCTCGCCCAGTTCGATGCTTTCATAAAGCCCGCCGGGGGTGCTGGCATAAAAGGCGGTGGTGGGGTCATAGCCGCCGAGATGCCGAAAGATCGTATAGCCCATGGTATGGGCCAGAACGACGAAAAGTGTGACAGCGCCAAAGGTTAGCGCGTAGTGATGGGCCTCGGTGAATAGGGCAGGTGTGACTTGGGCCCCGATCATCAGGCCGATGATGGCGATGAACATCAGGCGCAGTTTTTGGGGAAAGCGGTAGCCACAGGGCAAGCGTTCGGGCAGGGCGGTGGCGATCAGGGCAGAGATCGCCAACGGACCCAACAGGAAGGGCAGAGGCAGGCCAATGGCTTGGCCCACAAAGCCCGAAAGAGCAGAGCACGTCAGCAGGAGGAGGGTGGTTGCGTGGATCGGCATGGCGCCTCTTCAAGCACCGGGCGCGGGCGGGGGCAAGGGGCGGTCAGAGGAATTTGACGAATTTCTCAAAGGGCATTTCACGCAGGCGTTGCCCCGTGGCGGCAAAGATCGCATTGGCCAGCGCGGGGGCTGCGGGGGGCACGGGTGGCTCTCCGATGCCCTTGATCTTGGGGCCGTTTTCCAGCCCGCGCACGGTGATTTCAGGGCATTGATTGAGGCGAAGCGATTGAAATGTATCGAAATTCATCTGCTCTGCTGCGCCACCGGCATAGGTGATCTGACCGTGCATCGCATGGCCCAGACCAAAGAGCACACCGCCTTTGACCAGCCCTTCAAAGTTGATGGGATCTAGGATGCGGCCCACATCGGCGGCGACGAAGACGTGGTCTAGGCGCAGGCCGTTTTCGGTGTTTGTGACCTCGACGACTTGCGCGCAGGGCACACCGAAGGAGAGGCAGAAGGCCACGCCACGCCCTTGATTTGTGGCAAGCGGGCTGCCCCAGTTCGACATCTCGCCCACCGCCTCGAGCACCTGCCGCGAGGGGGCGTGATTGCAGAGGCGCAGGCGCTCGGCCAAGGGATCGGCCCCGGCGGCGTGGATCAATTCGTCAAGCAGGCTGTCGTGAAAAAACCCGTTGGACGAGGCCCCGACCGAGCGCCAAGACGAGATCGGGGCCAATTCGGGCGCACGGTATCCGGTGACACGGTAGTGAGGAATATCAAAGGGTTGATCCCATGCTCCGGCCACGATTTGCAGGTCTGGACCGGGGGCGGGGATGCCTTGGCGGCCCATTTGCGAGGCGAGAACCGAGGGCATGGCGATGCCCAGATCATAGGCCGCGACCTGACCATTGGCGACGCGCCCGCGCCCGCGCGCCATAGCGATCTGGCGGGGAAAGTCGTGGGTCATATCCTCTTCACGGGAATAGGTGAGTTTCACGGGCCTGCCGGGCAGTTCCATGGCGATGCGGGTGGCGTGGCGCGTCACCTCGTCTTCGAGGCGGTGGCCAAAGCTGCCGCCGATCATCAGGGCGTGAACGTGGATTGCGTCAGGCGTAAGGTTTGTAAGCTTTGCTACGTTATTTTGTACAAAGCGCGGCACTTGGGTGCCGGTCCAGATATCGACCCGGTCGGGTGTGTAGAGCACGGTCGCGTTCAGCGGCTCAAGCGGGGCGTGGGCGAGGTAGGGCGCGCGGTATTCGACCTCAAGATCGGGGCCCTCTGAGAGGGCGGTTTCCACATCGCCCGCGTCGCGGAATTGGCTGTCTTGGCGGTCGGGGGTGAAACTGTCGGAGAGGGCCTGCCAATGGGCGTCCATCTCGGGCGGGATGGGGGCGGGGCCCCATTCGACGGGGATGGCGGCGACCGCCTGCATTGCCCGCCAAGTGTTGTCGGCGATGACGGCGACGCCTTCGGGCAGGGCCACGACCTTGATCACGCCGCGCATTGCGAGGGCGGGGGTGGCATCATGGCTAAGGCGTGCGCCGCCCATAGCAGGGTTGAGGCGGAGGGCGGCATGGGCCATGTCTGGGAGGGTGACGTCGATGCCGTAGCTTTGCGTGCCGGTGGATTTGGCGACGATGTCGATCCGTTGCATCGGTTGGCCGATCAGGCGCCATTCGGAGGGCGCGCGCAGGGTGACATCGGTTACGGGATCGGTGTTTGCGGCCTCGGCGGCAAGGCTTTGGTAGCTGAGACCGGTGCCATCGGGCAGGATCACCGCGCCACGGTCGGTGCGTAAATCGGTTACGGAGATGTTATGCAGCCGCGCGGCGGTGGCTTTGAGCGTTTCGCGCGCGACGGCCCCGGCGTGGCGCAGTTTGTCGTAACTATCAGGCACAGTGGTGGACCCGCCGGTGATCTGCATGCCCAGAAATTTCATCGGCGCGTCGGCAAGGCCGCGCACGGTTTCGGCAAGCCAGCTATCGTCGGTGGCGCGGAAGGGCACGGCATCGCCCGACAGGGCGGTGTTGTAATAGGCGGGGCTGGGGGGGCCGGGATCGGTTTTGATCTGGTCCAGATCCACATCGAGTTCTTCGGCGATCAGGGCCGCCTGGAGGGATACCGCCCCTTGCCCCTTGTCGGCGCGGGGGGTGATGAGGGTGATCGCGTCCGAGGTGATCAGCACATAGGGGGTGAGGGCCGTCGCCCCCTCGGGCAAATCGGTCAAGAGCGGATTGGCATAGGGCGTCTTGTACCGCCAGACACCGAAGGCCACTCCACCCGCAATCGCGGCGGAGCCGATCAGGAATGTGCGGCGGGCGATGGTTTTGGCGCGACCCATGAGTCATGCCCCCTTGAGCGTGCGCGCGGCGGTTTTGACCGCCTCGCGGATACGCGGATAGGTGCCACAGCGGCAGAGATTGCCGGAGAGTGCGTCGTCAATCTCGGTATCGGTGGGATCGGGGGTTTCACTCAGGAGGCTTGCGGCCTGCATGATCTGGCCGGACTGGCAATAGCCGCATTGCGCCACCTGATGCGCGATCCATGCGGCCTGCACGGGATGCGGCGCGTTGGGGGTGCCCAGCCCCTCGATCGTGGTCACAGGCCCCCAGACATCGCCCACCGCCACCTGACAAGAGCGGGTGGCCACGCCGTCGATATGGACGGTGCAGGCACCGCATTGGGCGATGCCGCAGCCATATTTCGGCCCGGTGAGGCCCAGAACATCGCGCAGCGCCCAGAGGAGCGGCATCTCGGGTTCGAGATCCTCAAGAGAATGTGCGGTGCCGTTGACGGTGAGTTGCATGGGTGGCCTTTGTGACAGGGATAGGATCAAGGATAAACTGATCGGTTCAGTTGTCCAGATGGCATGGCAATTGCTGTTTCACTCGGGCGCAAAGACCGTATAGTGAGGGGCAATGATCCAAGAGACCGGAAAACGGATGCAGGTTGTCATTCACGCAGGCGCCCATCACACTGACGAGGACAGGCTGATCAACTGCCTGTCCGCCAATCGCGAGATGCTGGCGCGTCACGGAACCAATGTTCCCGATCCGCAGCGCTATCGCCGTTTGGTGCGCGATGTATTGCACCACGCGCAGGACTCGGGGCTTGCCCCGGATGCGCGTGATGTTTTGGTGGATGCGATCAGCAACGAGGGGGCTGTCGATCGGCTGGTCCTGTCCAATCCGGGGTTTTTCGGCACGCCCAAGATGGCGGTGAATGGGGGCGTATTGTATGGCGCGGCCGAACATCGGTTGAACCTGTTTCGGCAGTTGTTTCCGGATGATCATCTGGAACTGTTTATCGGGGTGGTCAATCCGGCGACGTTCCTGCCGCCTCTTCTGAAAGAGACCGACTTTGACACGGTGGAGGCGCTGTTGCGGGGCCATGATGCAGCGCATCTGCGCTGGTCCGAGTTGATCACGCGGGTGCTGCGGCATCATCCGGATATTCCAGTGACGGTGTGGTGCAACGAAGATACGCCGCTGATCTGGAGCCAGGTTGTGCGGGAAATGGCGGGCATTGATCCGACGGTCGCATTTGAAGGGGAATTCAGCCTGATCGAAGAGATCATGACCCCGGCGGGGCGTGAGAGGTTTCGCGGCTATCTGGCGTCGCATCCCGGCCTGACCGAGGTGCAGAAGAGGCGGGTGGTGGCGGCCTTTCTTGACAAGTTCGCCGATGAGGCGGCGATCGAAGAAGAATTGGATGCGCCGGGCTGGACCGATGCGCTGGTGGCCAAACTGACGGAACTCTATGACGAGGACCTGTATACGATCCAACGCATGCAGGGCGTTCAAGTTATCACGCCCTGAGCACGCGATTTCTGCTTGCAGAGGTGGAAAGGCTTGGCTAATCAGGCGCGCAAGCCCCTATAGCTCAGCTGGTAGAGCAACTGATTTGTAATCAGTAGGTCCGCGGTTCGAGTCCGTGTGGGGGCACCATTTCCCAAAATGTGATCAAGACGGCGGCAGGCTTAGGCCGGTCATGCGGATGTGGCCGGGGATGTTATCCACAGCTATTCAGAGATTCGCGGCTATCTTTGGAGAGTCGTGTTTCCAATCTGGCAACAGAGACGTTTTGTGTGGTGCATTGTTGCCGAATTTTCCGCTCTGCCTTTTTTTAAACACAGAGGCGCCCTGAAGCCCGTGTTTGCGCGGATATGTCATGGGATCCGAAACAAACACACGCTATGCGTGTGAGTCGTGCTGAAATCCGAGCGTTTTGCTTTAATTTCGCGTAATTTTTGATGAATCCCTGCCCAGAGACAGAAACAGTTGGCGTGTCTTGGGAGAGGGATTTGTGGCGATAACAAGGCCAAAATTAACCTAAGAGGCGTATTTTCGGCACGTTTGCGCCAGATTCCACTTGGGCCAGACTATTCAAAAGGATAATGTCTGGACAGCCCATCTGGGGGGTCATGTCTGTAGGTCGCGGGGGCGACCGCACAAAACCAACGCGATGTTTCGTGGAAAGCTGCCGCAATCCCCGACTCTTGAATGATCGCTGTTATTGGAAGTTTTGGGCTGTTTCGTCCCGTTGTGTAATGCCGTTGGGCATTCCTTCCCTTTGGTTCTGTGCCGGTCGCTCTTGTTCCGTTGAATCGGGATCGATGCAGGCGTTTTGAACAGGGTCGCAAGCATGTGTCGGTGAGGCACGGGAGATGGAACATGGCAATTAACAGAGTCGACGGCGACAATTCCGGAAATAGAATTGATATTGCCTACGCGGGCGATCCCGAGGGGGATCGGATTGATGCAAATGATGCGCCCGACGGGTCTAACGATGACGTCGTGGACGGATTTGGCGGCGATGACACCATTCTAGCGGGTGCTGGTAACGATACGGTATTTGCCGGATCGGGAAGCGACTCGGTCGAGGGCGGCGCGGGCAATGATCTGTTGGTGGGCGACACGCCCGATGCGACGGCGGGTGCGCGGGAAGTGTTCCAGTGGAGCGAGGCGCCCGATCCCAATGGTGCCGATCCGATCGATGCGGGCGATCCAATCACAGCGTTTACGCAGAATTCCGGCTCTGTCGATGTGACCTTTTCGGTGCTGACCAGCACCGTGACCGATGATACCACCTTTGCTGACAATCCGCAGAATGTGACAGGGGTTGTCACGGATGGCACCGTGGCTGATGGGGGCAGTTCGCTGTCGGCGGATCTGGCAGCGCCGGGATCGACCGATCTCAAGCTTGAATTCTCGTCCGAAGTTTCGAATGTTTCGTTCAATATCAATGACCTTGATGGCACAGAGAATGTGCAGATCTTTGCCTTTGACGCGGCGGATAACCTGATCCCCGTGACCCTTGTCGGCGGCTCTGCCGTGACGGTGCTGAGCGCGGAGCAAGCGATGGGTGCGGGGTCGGGCACCGATGATGGCCCGGCGCATAGTCTTACGGTGTCGATTGCGGGACCGGTATCGCAGCTTGTGATCCGGTATTCTGATGCCGATGGCACGTCGGATGGTCTGAATGTCACGGATGTGTATTTCGGGCTGACGGGCGGCGTGGTCGATGCCGGATTGCCGGGCGACGATACGCTGGTTGGCGGCGAGGGTGACGATACGCTCTTGGGTGAGGCCGGGAACGACGTTCTGTCGGGCGGTGCCGGTGCGGACAATATCTCTGGCGGGGCTGACGAAGACTTGATCATCGGCGGCACGGCGGGCGATGTGGTGGATGGCGGCAGCACGGGCGTGGACAATGACACGCTTGATCTGCGCGGTGCAGGCCCCCTGCGCGTTGTGGATGAGACGGTTGATCCGGATGGCAATTCGACCTCTGGTCGGGTCGAATTTCTGGGCAGCGATGGGGCTGTGACCGGCGACATGACCTTTGCCGAGATCGAAAACCTGATCCGGCCCGACAATACCGTGCCGGATGCTGTCAATGACGACGGTGTCACAACAGGATTTGAAACAGAGGTTACGATTCCGGTTCTGGCCAATGATACCGATGCGGATTTCGACCCGCTGTCGGTGACAGGAGCCACGGATGGGGCCAATGGCACCACCACGGTCAATGGCGACGGCACCGTGACCTATACGCCGAACGCCGGGTTCAGCGGCACGGATACGTTTGATTACACGATTTCGGATGGCAATGGTGGCACCGATACGGCCACCGTGACAGTCACGGTGGGCATCGCCCCGCCGCCGCCGCCGCCCACCCGTGACGGGATTGTGGATGGCACTGCTGGAGACGATCTGATTGATCTGGGCTATGCAGGCGATCCGGACGGCGATTTCGTTGATAACGATGACGCGCTTTTGCCGGGGGCTGCGCCGAATGATGACAGCATCCGGGCGGGTGCCGGGGATGACGTGGTCTTTGCCGGGGTTGGCGATGATCAGGTTGACGGGGCTGACGGGGCTGATCTGATCTTTGGCGAGGATGGCTCTGATACGATTGACGGCGGCGCGGGCAATGACACCATTGATTCCGGCACCTCTACGTCGACGTTGCCTTTGCCTGATCTTGGTTTCGGCACCACGGTGCCGGCCGATCTTGATCCCGAGAATGACCGCGATCTGGTGTTTGGCGGTGATGGCGACGATGTGATCACCACAGGCGACGATGCGGATACGATTTCCGGCGGGGCCGGGGCGGATTTGATCGACGGGGGCATTGATGCCGATGTGATCGACGGCGATGACGACAATGACACGCTGATCGGTGGCGAAGGGTCTGACACGATCAACGGCGGTGCCGGGGACGATGTGATCTTTGGCGGGCTTGAAGAAGGCTTTCCCGACTCGATCAATATTCCCGATGCGACCGATCCGGAGCCGGGCAATGGCCGGGACCTGATCGACGGTGGCGATGGCAATGACACGATCTTTGGTCAGGACGATGATGACACAATTCTCGGCGGTGCCGGGGATGATGTGATCGACGGTGGCATTGACAACGATTTCATCGTGGGCGCTGACGGCAACGACTCTTTGATTGGTGGTCAGGGGGATGACACGATCACCGGCGGTGCCGGCAATGACACGATCAGCGGTGGTTTGGGTGCAGATCGTCTTGTTGGCCTCGATGACCGCGATGTGTTCGTCGATGTTGGCGCGGGTGACACAATTGATGGTGGCACCGGCGGCGACGATTTTGACACGCTCGACCTGCGCGGTCTGGGTCGGTTCGAGATTGTCGGGCAAACAACGGACCCGGACGGCGATTCGACCTCGGGCACGGTCAACTTCCAGGATCGTGATGGGACGGTTACCGGATCTTTGGTGTTCGGCGAGATCGAGAACCTTATTCCTTGCTTTACCCCCGGCACGGCGATTGCCACGCCGCGTGGCGAAAAGCTGGTGGAAGAGTTGAAGGTTGGAGACAAGGTGATCACCCGCGACAACGGTCTGCAAGAGATCCGTTGGATCGGTCAGCGGGGGCTGAGCGGGGACGAATTGGCGCGCTCGCCGCATCTGCGCCCAATCCTGATCCGTGCCGGTTCGCTGGGGCATGGTTTGCCGGAGCGGGACATGCTTTTGAGCCCGCAGCACCGCATCCTGCTCAATTCGGATCGTGCCGCGCTCTATTTCGAAGAGCGTGAGGTGTTGGCCGCGGCCAAGCACCTGATCGGGATCGAGGGTGTGAGCCAAGTCGAGACACGCGCAGCGACCTATATCCACTTTATGTGCGACCAGCATGAGGTGGTTCTGTCGAACGGCACCTGGACCGAGAGTTTCCAACCCGGTGAGCAGGTTCTGGACGGCATGGGCGCGGCACAGCGGGACGAGATCTATGACCTCTTCCCGGAGTTGCGCGCAGTCGAGGGGATCGAAGCCTATCAGGCGGCGCGGCGCTCGCTCAAGCGGCATGAGGCGCAATTGCTGGTGCGCTGAACGGCGGGCCTGATTGTTATCAAAACGTGGACAATCCCGGTTAAGAGCCGGGATTGTTTCGTTTTGATGGGTGGTTTGCGAGGGGCGGCTGGGGCAGGGGCGTGAGGGGTGTTTTGCGCGCAGAGGGGCGGCAAAGCACCGCATCGTGCATCGACACGCCGGGGCAAACGACCCAGATTTCTGGGCCAGCGGGCAGATCAGATTGTTAGAAGAATTTCAGCTGGATCAAGGGGATAAATGGCGGACCGAGGAGGATTCGAACCCCCGACCCCTTGATTCGTAGTCAAGTACTCTATCCAGCTGAGCTATCGGTCCGTGAGGGCAGCAATTAGACTCTGACGTCGGGCAATGCAAGGGCGTTTTGGAAGAAATTATGACGTCGCGCCGAAATTTCCCTTGGGCAGGGTGATACAGAAGGCGGTGCCCGTGGCGTCGCTGCGTTCGAGAATGAGCGTGCCGCCATGGCCGCGCACCAGTTCGGCGGCGATGGTCAGGCCAAGGCCGCTGCCGCCCTTGGTGGTGCCGCCCTGAAAGGGTTTGAAGAGATGTTCGCGCGCCCGTCGGGGCAGGCCTGGGCCGGTGTCCGCAACGCGGATCATCCATTCGGCGGCATCCTCAACGGCCATCACGCTGATCTCACCGGGGCGGCCGCTATTGACGATGGCTTGGCGAGCGTTGCGCACGAGGTTGCCGATGATGCGATAGAGCTGTTCGGCATCGGCCAGCACGACGAGGTCGCCGGGCACATCCTCGGCAAAGCTGACATCGGCATCGCCTGCGGCGAGACGCTCGCTGTCGAGCACATCGGCCACGACATCCGCGAGATAGAGGCGGGCAAAGACGGGCCCCGGCTCTTCGGCCTTGCCATAGGCCAGCGTGGCTTCGCACAGATGCACGGCGCGGGTGAGGGCGTTGATGAGTTTGGGGGCGAGGCGTTTGACGGTGGGATCTTCGCTGGTCTCGATCCGGTCAGTGAAAAGCTGGGCGGAGGTGAGGATATTGCGCAGGTCATGATTGACCTTGGCCACGGCCCCGCCCAACTGGGCGAGATGCTCTTTTTGCTTGAGTGCGCCGGTGAGTTGGGTTTGCAGAGATTGCAGGGTTTCCTCGGCCTGGCGCAGTTCCTTGACGCGGGCGGTGGGGCGCAGCACGCGGCGCACATCCTCGGGGGCGGCGGCATAGGTCTGCATGGCGGCAACCACGCGCTTGATCGGTTTGACGAGGGTCACGCGCACGGCGAGAAAGAGCAGCACAGCCGTGAAGATGGAAATCACCAGCGAGAGCCAGAGGATGCGCAGGCCGTAGTCGATCATCGCTGCGCGCAAGCCGGAGGAATCGAGGGTGATCTCGATCAACATCCCGCCCATGCGCACCGGCTCGCCGATGACACGGATGATCTGGCGCTCGGGTGTGACAAGCCGCATCATGGCATCGCGGATCAGGGTAATGGCGGGGGCGTCGCGCAGGTCGAAGGTCTGCGCTACGGGTTCGGGCACGGGGGAGGACAGGATCAACTGGCGGGCATCATCGCGCAGCAGCACGACGTTGAACACCTCGGCGTTGCGCAAGAGTTCTTCTTGGAGGTCAGGCGTTACCTCTTCATCGGCCAAAAGCACGAGCGAGGCGATTTGGGACCGTTCCAGCCGGGTCAGCAGGTAATCTTCGCGAAAGCGGGCGATGGAGGGGACAAAGATCAAAATCTCGGCCAGCATCACGAAAATGGCCGTCAGGATCAGGAAGCGCCCGGAAAGCGAATTCAGCAAAATGTCCCCTCCCGAGGATGGCTGCGATCAGGGTAGCCAGCGTTGCACAAAGCCAACGATACGCTTGACGCCTGCGCTGTCAAACAAGCGGGGCGAGAAATAGGCCCCGGCGGCGCGTTTGTTGATTTCGCCCATGGTGGGGTAGGGGGCAACCATATTGGCCACGTGTTTCATCTTGAGCCCGTTGGCGAGGACGAGCGCCCAGAGATTGATGAGTTCGCCCGCTTGTGCACCCGCGATAGAGACACCGACGGGGCGGCCGCGCACCACCATAACCTTGATCAGACCGGCGGTTTTGCGGTCTGCAATGGCGCGGTCGTTGTGGGAATAATGGAAGCGGACGACTTCGAGATTGCCGCCGTGTTCCTGCCGCGCCTGAGCCTCGGTTAGCCCGACTTGGGCCAGTTCGGGATCGGTATAGGTGGCCCAAGGAATGTGATCGGTGCGATTCTTCGCGGGCAGGCCCAAGAGCGCCTGACGGATGATGAGGCCCGCGTGATAGCCCGCAACATGGGTGAATTGCAGCCCGCCCGCGACATCGCCAATGGCATAGACGCGGCGGTTGGTGGTGCGCATGGACGCATCGACCTTGATGCCGCGTTTGGTGGTTTCGATGCCTGCGGCGTCGAGATTGAGGCGGTCTGTGTTGGACTTGCGGCCCACGGCCATGAGCAGGTGAGAGCCTTTGAAAATGCGCCCGTCTTTGGCCTCGATCTCGATGGCGCCCGCCTGTCCGCGAATTTCGGCGGCCAAGGCCCCTTCTTCGATCTGGATGCCCTCGGCGCGGAATTGGTCGATCACCACGGCGGCCATTTCGGGATCGTCATTGCCGAGCACCTTGGCCCCCTCGATCACCGTCACGGCGCAGCCCAAGCGGCGGTGCGCCTGCGCCATTTCCATGCCGATCGGGCCGCCGCCCACAACGAGCAGATGGTCGGGGCGTTCGCGCAGATCAAAGAGGGTTTCGTTGGTTTCATAAGGCACAGTGTCGAGCCCCGGAATGGGCGGGACGAAGGGCGATGAGCCGGTCGCAATGACGATGCGACGGGCGGTGATGATGTGTTCGCCAGCCTTGACCTCGGTCGGTGAGAGGAATTCGCCGTAGTCACGCAGAACGCGCACGCCCAAGCCTTCGAAGCGCTCTTGGCTGTCGACGGGTTCGATCTGGGCGATGATATCTGCGACATGGTCCTTGGCGGCAGCGTAATCCACCTTGGGGCTTTGATCCGCGATGCCGAATTGGGCGGCGTGCGACTGGGCATAGGCCGCTTTGCCGCTGGCGATCAGCGCCTTGGAGGGCACGCAGCCAAAGTTGAGGCAGTCGCCGCCCATCTTGTGCCCTTCGAGCAGGATCACGTTTGCGCCCATTTGCACTGCGCCAGCGGCCAGCGACAGGCCGCCGGAGCCGGCCCCGATGACCAGAAGATCGGTCTTCAATCGTGTCATGTTCAGATTTCCTTTTTGCCACGCAGGGCCTTGAGGATCATCGGCATGGCGGCAAGCGCGCTGAGGCCCAGAATAGGCCCGATGATTTGGGGTTCCCAGAGCAGGGAAAGATCGGGGGTTCCACCCCGGTCAAACACCTCGCCCAAGCCCACGCCAATCCAAGTGAAGACGACGGCACCGGGAATGATGCCCAACACGGTGGTGAAGGCGAAGTTGAAAAAGCGCACGCCGACCAGAGCGGGCAAGAGATTGGCCACGAAAAACGGCACGGCTGGAACGAGGCGCATGAGAAAGAGCACGCTGATCTCGTTCTCGTGCAGCCCTTCCTTGAGCCGCTTGAGCGTGCCATCGGAGGTTTCGAGCTTGGCGGCGAGGGTTTGGCCCAGCCCGGCGCGGGCCGCAAGAAAGATGGCGAAGGCCCCGAGTGAGGCGGCGATCACGTTAAAGCCCGTGCCCAGCACGAGGCCGAAGAGAAAGCCGCCGGTGACCGAAGCCACCGCCGCGCCGGGAAGCGAAAAGGCCACGATCACGAAATAGATTGCGATGAAGGCGAGCGCCATCAGGGTGATATTCGCGTCGCGATAGGCCAAGAGCGCCTCGCGGTTGTCGCGCAGCGTATCGAAGGTGAGATAATCGCGGAGCGTGATGAACCCGACCACCGCTACGATCAGAATGATCGCCAGCGGCAGATGCCGTGCGACGGAGGGCTTTGCCCGTTTGCTGTTGCCTGTACTGTGATCCATGATCGCTATCGTCTCGCTTTGGGTTGGGCCTCTGACATCTAGTTGCATGCTGCGGGTGCCCTGCGCCAGTGGCCTCACGCGGGGGTGATCATGGGTGATGGGATGACGCGGTGTTGGGCCTGTGTTATGCAGAGTTTGTAACATTCATTGGCCCGGTTGGAGCATGTTTTTGTTGCAAATCTCTGGCCCGGGGTTTGACACGGGAAAAGGGGCGCTCTATAGGACGGGCTTCGGATAGATATGATCGTTGCGCGATTCCTCAGACGCGTGGCCCAATAAGTCGGAGACGGAGCGATGAAACGCACCTTTCAACCCTCGAACCTCGTTCGCAAGCATCGCCACGGGTTCCGTGCGCGTATGGCAACCAAAGCTGGCCGCAAGATTCTGAATGCGCGCCGTGCACGGGGCCGCAAGTCGCTCTGCGCATAAGCGCGCGCGATAGCGAGACGAAAATGACACCGCCGGAGGCCCCCCGCAGTGATGCAGGGATAACGCCACCGGCGGTTTCGTCATGTTCACCGCGAGCCACTGAGCCGCAAGGGCATGTGCCGGAAAAATGGACGGTGCTGCGCAAGCGCGCTGATTTTCTGGCGGCGGCGCGGGCGCGGCGGCAGGGCACCGGATCAATGCTCGTGCAGGGGCGTGACCGGCGCGATGGTGATACGGCAATCCGGGTTGGGTTTACCTGTTCCAAGAAGGTTGGCAATGCCGTGGCGCGCAACCGAGCCAAGCGGCGTCTGCGCGCCTTGGCGCGCGAGCTCTTGCCCGCTCAGGGCCTGCCGGGATGGGACTATGTGCTGATCGGCAAGGCGGAAGAGACCGGCGCGCGCCCCTATGAGGCGCTTAAGCGCGATCTGTCTTATGCGCTGCGCAAATTGTCGGGGGGGGCATGAGCCCGCTTGCGCATGTGCTGGCGCTGCCTATTCGGGCCTATCGGCTGATCCTGAGCCCTTGGGTGGGCTGGCATTGCCGCTATCATCCGACGTGCAGCCAGTATGCGCTGGACGCGCTGGAAAAGCATGGCGCGTTGCGCGGGGGGCTGTTGGCGGGCTGGCGTATCCTGCGGTGCAACCCCTGGGGACAATGTGGCCATGACCCGGTGCCCGAGCCGCGCAAGAGGCGGGACGCTGCGGAATAAAAGGACGAATCGCCCTTTTACCTCATGCCTATCCATGCAATAGGGAAGCGCCAAACGAGCTGTCCATGGAGATATGCGATGGAGATTCGCGAGGCCCTCACCTTTGATGATGTTCTGCTGGTGCCGGCGGCATCGAGTGTGCTGCCCAACACGGCGGATACACGGACGCGCGTGACGCAATCCATCACGCTGAACATTCCACTTTTAAGCTCGGCCATGGATACCGTGACCGAGGCGCGTATGGCGATTTCCATGGCGCAATCGGGTGGCATGGGGGTGATCCATCGCAACCTGACCATCGAGGAACAGGCGCGCGAAGTGCGCCGCGTGAAGCGGTTCGAAAGCGGGATCGTCTATAATCCCATCACGCTCAGCCCCGATCAGACGCTGGCCGATGCCAAGGCGTTGCAGGACCGCTATAACGTCACCGGCTTTCCGGTGGTGGATGAGACCGGGCGCGTGGTGGGGATTGTGACCAATCGCGACATGCGCTTTGCCGAGGATGACCGCACGCCGGTGCGGGTGATGATGACGAGCAATGATCTGGCGATCCTGCAAGAGCCTGCGGATCGCGACGAGGCCAAGAGCCTGATGAAGGCGCGGCGGATCGAGAAACTGCTGGTGACAGACAAGGCGGGCAAGTTGACCGGCCTTTTGACGCTGCGTGACACAGAGCAAGCGGTGCTTAATCCGACGGCCTGCAAGGATGATCTGGGTCGGTTGCGGGTGGCGGCGGCGTCAACCGTCGGCGATGCCGGGTTCGAGCGGTCGCAGGCGTTGATTGATGCGGGCGTCGATATGGTGGTGATCGACACCGCGCATGGCCATTCCGAAGGCGTGGCGCGCGCCGTCGAGCGGATCAAGGCGCTGTCCAATGCCGTTCAGGTGGTGGCGGGCAATGTCGCCACAGCCGAGGCCACGCGCGCCCTGATCGGGGCCGGGGCTGATGCCGTCAAGGTGGGGATTGGCCCTGGCAGCATCTGCACCACGCGGATGGTGGCGGGTGTGGGCGTGCCACAGCTGACCGCTGTGATGGACAGCGCGCGCGCCGCTGGCGACGTGCCGGTGATCGCCGATGGCGGGATCAAGTTTTCGGGTGATTTCGCCAAGGCGATTGCGGCGGGTGCGTCTTGTGCCATGGTGGGCAGCATGCTGGCGGGCACCGATGAAAGCCCCGGTGAGGTCATTCTCTATCAAGGGCGGTCGTTCAAGGCCTATCGCGGCATGGGGAGCCTTGGGGCCATGGCGCGCGGTTCGGCGGATCGCTATTTTCAAAAGGATGCCGCCAGTGACAAGCTGGTGCCCGAGGGTGTCGAGGGCCAGGTGCCCTACAAAGGCGCTGCGGGCAGCGTGATCCATCAGCTTGTTGGGGGGCTGCGGGCCGCGATGGGCTATACCGGCTGTGCCACGGTCGAAGAGATGCGCCATAACTGCCAATTCGTGCGGATCACCGGTGCGGGTCTCAAGGAAAGCCATGTGCATGATGTGCAGATCACCCGTGAAAGCCCGAACTATCGGATTGGCTAGGGTTTTCATTGTGTTCTGCGGTGTTCTTGAGGTGAAGCGGTGACGCCCGGCGCGCGCGTCGCCGCAGCCATCGAGGTGTTGGAGCGTATTCGCGCGGGCGAGCCTGCGGAAAAGGCGCTGACCAATTGGGCGCGGACGGCGCGCTATGCTGGCTCCAAAGATCGCGCAGCGTTGCGCGACCATGTGTTTTCGGTGCTGCGCTGTTGGCGGTCTTGTGCTGCGTGGGGCGGCGGTGAGGATGGCCGCGCCCTCATGCTGGGCAGTTTGCGCCTGCAAGGGATTGATCCAGATACAGTTTTCACAGGAGAGGGGCATGCGCCCGCGCCGCTTACGGAGGTTGAGCGCGTGTTGGCTGTGGCTGATGCGACGGCGGTGCGTGACTTGCCCGATTGGCTCTGGGAGCGGTTTGAGGCGTCTTTGGGGGCCAATGCAGAGGCTTCTGTTGAGGCTCTGCGCGTGCGGGCCCCGATCATGCTTCGGGTGAATGCACGGCGTGACACGCGCGCGGCGGCGCAGGCGCGGCTGGCCAGTGAGGGGATCGTGGCACAGCCGGTAGAAATTGCCAGACATGCGCTGCAAGTGATTGACGGCGAGAGGAAAATTACAACATCGCAGTGCTATGCCGAGGGCTGGGTCGAGCTTCAGGATGGTAGCAGTCAGGCGGCGATGGAAGCGCTTGACCTGCCGGACGGGGCGCGGGTTCTGGATTATTGCGCAGGTGGCGGTGGGAAGGTGCTGGCCTTGGCCGCGCGCGTGACTGGCGCGTTCTTTGCCCATGATGTGGCCCCGCAACGGATGCGCGACCTGCCGGTTCGGGCGGCGCGAGCCGGGGTTGATGTGGGCCTTCTTACGCAGCCCGAGGGGGAATTTGACCTTGTTTTGTGCGATGCGCCCTGTTCGGGCAGCGGCACCTGGCGGCGCACCCCCGAGGCGAAATGGGCGTTGACACCGGAGCGGTTGGAAGAGTTGACGCGGCTGCAGCTGCGTATTCTGTCAGAGGCCGCGCCGTTGGTCGCCCCGGCCGGACGATTGGTCTATGCGACATGCTCTGTCTTAAAAGAAGAAAATCAAGACGTTATAGCGCGTTTTGCACGTGAAAATCCCGAATGGACGGTGCGCGATATGCAGCACTGGCCGATTTCGGAAACGGGTGACGGGTTTTTTCTCTCTCAATTAGAGAGAGTGCGTTAACAGCCCATCAACCTTGACGGGTGGATTTGGCCACCGTTAAGTCTCGCTTAACTGTTCGTCCGTAAAACGGTGCAGGAATCGTGAAGCGAGGGCACGGCGTGGCGTTCATCCCGCAGGCAGGAGGACAATTTCAGCAAGCGGCGCTGCGGCTTGGGCCGCGTGCCGGTCTTTTGATGCTGGCGGCGGCGCTTTTTGCGGCTACGGCCTTCTTTGTGCCACCGGGTCAGGGGCAACGGCTTTTGGTGTTGGTCGCGGCGACGCTTGGCGGTGTCGCGCTCTGGGTTATGGTCGTCACGAGGGGGATCAACCGGCGGGCCAAGGGAGGGCGGCAGGCGGTGGCGCATCTGGCACAAGACATGCTGGAGGCGGATCCGGTGCCGCTGGTTTTGACCGGGGGCGCGGGCCATCTGATCCATGCCAATGCCGCCGCACGGCGCCTGTTGGCGGCGGATCGTGCAACGTCGCTTGTGGGTGCGCTGCGCGAAGTTCTGGCCAATCCCGAACCTATCCTGTTTCGGATGGAGGCGCGCGCGCTGGCCAAAGGGGCGGCGGTTGAGGATTTGGTGACGCGGGGCGGGCATCTGCGTATCGGTGTGCATCGGAGCGGTGACGAGCATTTCCTATGGCGGATCGAAAAATCTACTGAAAATGTGCCGCGCGAGGCCGAAGCGCAGGCCCTGCCGATGCTTACACTGGGCCGTCGCGACGCGGTTCTCTTTATGAATGCGGCGGCGCGGGATCTGGTGGGCGAGCGGGTACGGACGCTGGACCGGCTGTGCGTCACGCCGCCGCTGCGCCCCGGTGCGGTCAATGACATCGCGACCCCGGATGGCCCCATGCCCTGCCTTGTGGTGGTGCGCGAGGGGATGGCGGGGCGGCGTGAGATGTTTCTTTTGCCGGGGGTCGAGGGCGGCGCACGCGCGCCGGATGGCTGGGCGTTTTTCGATGCGCTGCCGGTCCCTCTGTTGAAGGTGTCGGCACGGGGGCTGATCCAGCTGTCAAACCGGCCTGCCCGCGAATTGCTGGGTGTTGAAAGTGTGACGGCCTTGAGTTTGGGGGATACGCTTGAGGGTCTGGGCCGGTCGATCACGGATTGGCTAGGGGATGCGGCAGCGGGGCGTGGCACGGTGCATGCCGAGTTTCTGCGCGTACGCCGCCAGGATCGCGAGGTTTTCGTGCAGGTCACGCTGAACCGTACAATGGAGGGGGACGAGCCGGTTTTGATCGCGGTGCTGAGCGATGCCACCGAGCTCAAGACATTGGAGGCGCAATTTGTCCAAAGCCAGAAAATGCAGGCCATCGGGCAGCTTGCAGGAGGGGTTGCGCATGATTTCAACAACCTTTTGACGGCGATTTCAGGGCATTGCGACCTCTTGCTCTTGCGCCACGATCAGGGTGATCCCGACTACGGTGATCTCATGCAGATCAACCAGAATGCCAATCGCGCGGCGGCGCTGGTCAGCCAATTGCTGGCCTATTCGCGAAAACAGACGTTGCGCCCCGAGGTGATTGACCTGCGCGACACGCTTGCAGATCTCACGCATTTGCTAAACCGGCTGGTGGGAGAGAAGATTTCGCTCTCGCTCAGCCACGATCCAACGCTGGCCGCAATTCGTGCCGATAAGCGGCAGCTGGAACAGGTGCTGATGAACCTTGTGGTGAACTCGCGCGACGCCATGCCAGCGGGTGGGGAAATTCGGATTGTTACCCATAACCTGACCTTGACCGAGGCACTGTGTCGGGATCGGGCCGTGGTCCAGCCGGGGCGGTATGTTTCGGTGCAGGTGATCGATGCAGGAGCGGGGATCGCACCGGACAAATTGCAAAAAGTGTTCGAGCCCTTCTTTACCACCAAGCGCACGGGTGAGGGCACGGGCCTTGGTCTCTCGACAGCCTATGGCATTGTAAAACAGACTGGCGGTTTCATCTTTGTGGATAGTACTCTGGGCGAGGGCACCTGTTTTCAGTTGCTGTTTCCGGCCTATTTGGGCGAGCCGCAGAGCGTGCGCGAGGTGCCCCGCCTGGCGGTATCGGAAACGCGCGGCTGTGGCGTTGTACTGCTGGTGGAAGACGAGGCCCCTGTGCGCGCCTTTGCCAGCCGGGCGCTGCAATTGCGCGGCTTTACCGTGCTCGAGGCTGAATCGGCAGAAGAGGCTCTGGAAATCCTCGAGGATCCGGATCTTCAGGTTGATGTGTTTGTGACCGATGTGGTCATGCCGGGGATCGACGGGCCCGGCTGGGTGCGGCGGGCGCTGGCGACACGCCCTGCGGCACGGGTGGTGTTCATGTCGGGCTATGCCGAAGAGACCTTTGGCGACCGGCAGGCATGCATTCCGCAATCGGTTTTCCTGCCCAAGCCGTTTTCGCTCAATGAATTGACAGAGACGGTGCAGCGCCAGTTGAGGTAAGGGCAAGGCTTGCGAGGGCGCGGGCGATCAGGTCTGCGCGTCTGGCTCGGGCTTTGCTCGGGCGGGTTGGGGCGTATAGGCACCGCCTGCGCCGATCCCGGACCAGAGCGTGAAATCCTCGGCATATTTGCGCCGCAACCGGGTCTCGATCCGGGGCGAGAGGCTGAGGGGCAGGGCGGGGGAGCGGTTGAGCGGGGCAGGGTCGACCGCCACGCCAAGCCGAGCCGCGAGAAAGCTGCGCAACCCCGGCTGATCCTCGTAACGGAAAAGATGGGTAACCTGGGCCCCGCTGCGTTGGGGCTCTAGAAACTTGGCCTGACTGCCGACCCGGGCGTAAGCTGGTGGCTCGCCGGTGCAATAGGCGCTCACGAAATCATCAAAGCTGAGCCCTTGGGTGCTGTTGGCGTGGCCTGCAAGTTCCGGGCGCTGGCGGTAGCGATACCAACTCCCAAGCCAGTCGCGCGGTTCACGCATCACGGCAACGATATC
This sequence comes from Roseovarius sp. MS2, assembly GCF_051447875.1. NCBI lineage: Bacteria > Pseudomonadati > Pseudomonadota > Alphaproteobacteria > Rhodobacterales > Roseobacteraceae > Roseovarius > Roseovarius sp. MS2. The sequence goes on along the minus strand of NZ_JBKHVF010000001.1, from coordinate 3,590,813 downwards.
AAACGGGCCGTCAAAGAAGCGCTCGATCATCGGTCGAAAGAATCGGTTGTAGCGAAACACTGGCGCATGTTTGAGCTCGGGCGGGGCCGAGACGGCAATCGCGGCATGGGGGGCGAGGGCGGTCTCATAGGCGGTGCTGCCGGTCTTGGGGACCGACAAGAGCACCAGCCGCGCCTTGGAAAACACCAGCATTTGCGCCTCTCGCAGGGAAATTTCATCGGTTTCGGCTTGTGTAAACTACTTGTTAATCTTGCGCGCCGAAAGTGGGGGCATCAGAATTTTCTTGAAATGTTCACATTTTGTCCGCATAGAGATGAGAACAAGAGGTGAACGCAGGCAATGATTGCCGCCCGTGACAGGGTGTGGAATAAGGGACCGAACAAATGGCAACGGCAGATCTTCTCTCGATGGATAACAAGCGGAACGCGGACAAGCAAAAGGCGCTCGACAGCGCGCTGGCGCAGATCGAACGGCAGTTCGGTAAAGGCTCGATCATGAAGCTGGGCGGCGACAACGCCGTAAAGGATATCGAGGCCACGTCGACCGGCTCGCTCGGGCTCGACATCGCTCTGGGTATTGGCGGAATTCCCAAAGGCCGGATCGTTGAGATTTATGGCCCCGAAAGCTCTGGCAAGACCACGCTGACACTGCATTGCGTGGCCGAAGAACAAAAGAAGGGCGGGGTTTGCGCCTTTGTCGATGCCGAACACGCGCTCGACCCGGTCTATGCGCGGAAGCTGGGTGTTGATCTGGATGAATTGCTGATCTCGCAGCCCGATACTGGCGAACAGGCGCTCGAGATTGTCGATACGCTGGTGCGCTCGGGCGCAGTGAGCATGATCGTGGTCGATTCCGTCGCCGCCCTTACGCCCAAGTCGGAGCTTGAGGGGGAAATGGGTGATAGCAGCGTGGGCGTGCATGCCCGCCTGATGAGCCAAGCAATGCGCAAATTGACCGGCTCGATTAGCCGCACGAATTGCACGGTGATTTTCATCAATCAGATTCGCATGAAAATCGGTGTCATGTTTGGCAGCCCCGAGACCACGACCGGTGGGAATGCCCTGAAATTCTACAGTTCCGTGCGCCTCGATATTCGGCGCATCGGCTCGATCAAGGATCGGGACGAGGTGGTTGGCAACACAACCCGCGTCAAAGTGGTCAAGAACAAGGTGGCGCCCCCCTTCAAGCAGGTGGAGTTCGACATCATGTTTGGGGAAGGGATCAGCAAGACTGGCGAGTTGATCGACATTGGCGTCAAGGCGGGCGTGGTCGAGAAATCCGGCAGTTGGTATAGCTATGGCGACCAGCGAATTGGACAGGGGCGCGAAAACACCAAGGGGTTTCTGCGCGACAATCCGGCCATGGCGATTGAGATCGAGGACAAGATTCGTGCCTCGCATGGGCTTGATTTTCACATGACCGAAAGCTCTGATGACGGCGATGTAATGGAGGCTTGAGGGCCGCTGAGGCGGAACTTGACCGACAGTAAGAGGCCCGTGCGCTGCGCGGGCCTTTTTCTTGCGGTGGACATGCCCGGACGGCCCCGTTAAATCAGCGGAACGCAGGCCCACACACGCCCCGGAAAGAGATGCCCATGCCCACGCTGAATGAAATCCGTTCCACCTTTCTGAGCTTTTTCGAGCGCAACGATCACCGCGTTGTCGACAGTTCACCGCTTGTGCCGCGCAATGATCCGACGCTGATGTTTACCAATTCCGGCATGGTGCAGTTCAAGAACTGTTTTACCGGGGTGGAGCATCGCGATTATGTGCGCGCGACCACCAGCCAGAAATGCGTGCGCGCGGGCGGCAAGCATAACGATCTGGATAATGTGGGCTATACGGCGCGGCATCACACGTTTTTCGAGATGCTGGGCAATTTCAGTTTCGGCGATTATTTCAAGGAACAAGCGATCCCCTATGCTTGGGATCTTTTGACCAAGGATTTTGGGATCGACAAATCCAAGCTTTTGGTCACGGTCTATCACACTGATGATGAGGCAGCGAATATCTGGAAGAAATACGCAGGCCTCAGCGATGACCGGATCATCCGGATAAAGACGGATGATAATTTCTGGTCGATGGGATCGACGGGCCCCTGCGGTCCTTGCACCGAGATTTTCTATGATCATGGCGACAGCATCTGGGGCGGCCCTCCGGGCAGTGCCGAGGAGGATGGCGACCGGTTCATCGAGATCTGGAACCTTGTCTTTATGCAGAATGAGCGGTTCGAGGATGGCTCGATGCGCGCGCTTGACATGCAGTCGATTGACACAGGCATGGGCCTTGAGCGGATTGGCGCGCTATTGCAGGGCAAGCATGACAATTACGACACGGATTTGATGCGCAGCCTGATTGAGGCGAGCGCGCATGCGACGAGCCAGGATCCGGATGGTCCGGGGCGGGTGCATCACCGGGTGATCGCGGATCACTTGCGGTCGACGTCGTTTTTGATGGCCGATGGCGTGATGCCGTCCAACGAGGGGCGCGGCTATGTGCTGCGCCGGATCATGCGGCGGGCGATGCGGCATGCGCATATGCTGGGGGCGAAGGACCCGGTAATGCACCGTTTGGTGCCTGCCTTGGTGGCGCAGATGGGGCAGGCCTTTCCGGAACTGGGCCGCGCACAGGCGATGATCGAAGAGACACTGAAGCTGGAAGAAACGCGGTTCAAGCAGACGTTGGAGCGCGGCTTGCGGCTGCTGGATGACGAGTTGAGCGATCTGGCCGAGGGCGCGGCCCTGCCGGGGGCGACGGCGTTCAAGCTTTATGATACCTATGGTTTCCCGCTTGACCTGACGCAGGATGCGCTGCGTGAAAAAGGGCGTGACGTGGATACCGCCGGGTTTGACGCGGCAATGGCCGAGCAAAAGGCCAAGGCGCGCGCGGCTTGGGCGGGCACGGGCGAGGCGGCGGATCAAGCGGTCTGGTTCGATATTGCCGAGGAAAAAGGCACGACGGATTTTCTGGGGTATGACACGGAGCGGGCCGAGGGGCAGATCGTGGCCTTGGTGCGTGACGGGGGCCGGGTCAGCGCGGCAACCATGGGCGAGAGCGTTCAGATCGTGCTGAACCAGACGCCGTTTTATGCAGAATCGGGGGGGCAGGTGGGCGATAGCGGCCTGCTCAAGACCGAAACAGGCCAGGTGCGTGTGGCCGACACGAAGAAGGTGGCGGGCGTTTTCGTGCATATCGCCGTGGTCGAAACCGGCGAGATCAAGGCGGGGCAGGCGGCACAGTTGGAGGTGTCGCATACCCGCCGGAGTGCGATCCGGGCCAACCATTCGGCGACGCATCTCTTGCATGAGGCGCTGCGCGGCGCGCTTGGCGAGCATGTGGCACAGCGTGGCTCGCTGAATGCGGAGGACCGGCTGCGGTTCGATTTCAGCCATGCCAAGGCGCTGAGTGCTGCGGAGTTGGAGCGGGTCGAGCGCGAGGTTAACGACTATATCCGCCAGAACGCGCCGGTTGAGACGCGGATCATGGCCCCCGATGACGCGCGTGCGCTTGGCGCACAGGCGCTTTTTGGTGAAAAATACGGCGATGAGGTGCGCGTCGTGTCTATGGGGCAGGCCGAGGGATCGGGCAAGGGCGCTGATGGTCGGACCTATTCGATCGAGTTGTGTGGCGGCACGCATGTGCGGCGCACGGGGGATATCGGTGTTTTCGTGGCGCTTGCGGAGTCGGCGTCGAGTGCTGGCGTGCGCCGGATCGAGGCGCTGACCGGTGCGGCGGCGTTCGATTATCTGAGCGGGCAGGCGGCGCGTTTGGGACAGGTGGCCTCGGACCTGAAGGCGCGGCCCGAGGATGTGGCGGAGCGCGTCAAAGGGCTGATGGAGGAGCGCCGCGCATTGGCCAATGAGGTGGCGCAGCTGCGCCGCGAATTGGCGATGTCAGGCGGGGCCGGGCAGGGAGGCGGCGCGGAGGCGCGCGAGGTGGGCGGTGTCAAGCTCATCGCGCAGGTGCTAACGGGCGTGCAGGGCAAGGATCTGCCGCCGCTCATCGACGAGCATAAGGCGCGGCTTGGCTCTGGTGCGGTCTTGCTTATTGCCGATACCGGCGGCAAGGTGGCTGTAGCGGCGGGTGTGACCGAGGATCTGACCGACAGGATTTCGGCGGTGGAGATGGTGCGCGCGGCGGTGGCCGAACTGGGCGGCAAGGGCGGCGGTGGCCGTGCGGATATGGCGCAGGGCGGCGGTACGAGCATGGACGGGGCGGAGGCCGCGATTGCGGCGGCCACCGGGGTTATCGAGGGGGTCATGACCTCCTAGGGAGGATGGATGAGCGCCTATATCATTGCCCGGATCACGGTTACGAATCCGCTGGATTATCAATCCTATGCCAGTCAAACCGTGGCGACAGCCGAAAAGTTCGGCGGGCGGTTTCTGGTCAAGGGGGGCGCGCAGCAGGTGCTGGAGGGCAATTGCCCCGACCGGCATGTGATCATCGAATTTCCCGACCGGGCAAGGGCACTGGAGTGGTATGGCTCTGACGCCTATCGCCGCATTTTGCCACTGGCGCTGAACAGCAGTGAGCGTGATATCGTGCTTGTGGACGGTATCTAACTGAAACTAAAGGAGATTTCTACAATGCCTGCCCTCTGGATTGCCCATGTGACCGTGACCGACACCGAGGCCTATGGCCGGTATGCCGCCCTTGCCGGGCCTGCGATTGCCAAGCATGGCGGCGTGTTTATCGCGCGCGGCGGGCGGTTCGTGCAGTTGGAGGGCAAGGAGCGGCCGCGCAATGTGGTGGCGCGGTTCCCGAGCGTTGAGGATGCCGAGGCGTGTTACCACAGTCCGGAGTATCAAGCGGCGCTTGATCATGCGCGCGGGGCCTCTGAGCGGGAGTTGGTGATCGTCGAGATCACTGAATAGGCTGGACCGGCTGCCGCGTGGCCCTAGCTTTTGCGTCAAAGCAGGAGTGGGCGATGCGGTTTTTACTGACATTTTGGATGATCGTGGCGGGCAGTTTGGCCGGGGCTGCGGATCTGTCTGCACTCAAGGCACCGGGGGTGGTGGCGTTGATGCGGCATGCTTTGGCACCGGGAACGGGTGATCCGGCAGCGTTTCGGCTAAGAGACTGCGCAACACAACGCAATCTGGATGCGCGGGGGCGGGCGCAGGCGCAAGAGACCGGAGCAGCCTTGCGGGCGGCGGGGGTGACATTTGATCACGTCTGGTCCAGCCGCTGGTGCCGCGCGCTGGACACAGCGGCGTTGATGGAGATGGGGACGGTGGTGGAACAACCGCCGCTCGATTCCTTTTACGCAGGGCAGGGTGACCCCGAGGGGCAGACCAAGGCGACGTTGCAGATGATCGAAACATTGCCCGAGGCGGCGCGGGTGCTGATCGTGACCCATCAGGTCAATATCACGGCGCTGACCGGCCTTGGTGTCGGATCGGGCGAGATCATCGTGACGCGGCGGGGGGCCAAGGGGCTGATCCCCGTCGGGCGTTATATGATCGCGCCTTGAAACAAAGTCCCCGGCGCGGGGCCGGGGACAATCGTTTTAGTCTTTCTTGGACATGCGCTTGCGCTCATGCGGATCGAGATAGCGTTTGCGCAAGCGGATCGATTGCGGTGTCACCTCGACCAATTCGTCATCGTCGATATAGGCGATGGCCTCTTCCAGGCTCATGGTGATGGGCGTGGTCAGGCGCACGGCCTCGTCAGTGCCCGAGGCGCGCACGTTGGTCAGCTTTTTGCCCTTGAGGGGGTTCACCTCGAGATCGTTGTCGCGGCTGTGCTCGCCGATGATCATGCCGGTATAGACCTTGGCCTGTGCGCCAAGGAACATGCGGCCACGCTCTTCGAGGTTCCAGAGGGCGTAGGCAACCGCCTCGCCATTCTCCATCGAAATGAGAACGCCCGCGCGGCGACCGGGGATCGGGCCGCGATGGGGGGCCCAAGAGTTGAACACACGGTTGAGCACGCCTGTACCGCGCGTGTCGGTCAGGAATTCGCCATGATAGCCGATGAGGCCGCGCGACGGCACATGGGCGATGATGCGCGTTTTTCCGGCACCCGAGGGCTTCATTTCGACCAGATCGCCACGACGCGGGCCGGTGATTTTCTCGATCACGGCGCCGGTGTATTCGTCGTCCACGTCAATCGTGACTTCTTCGATCGGTTCCAGACGTTCGCCCTTGTCACCTTCGCGCATCAGAACCTGCGGGCGCGAAATGCTGAGTTCAAAGCCTTCGCGGCGCATATTCTCGATCAGAACGCCCATCTGCAATTCGCCGCGTCCGGCCACCTCAAAGGCGTCACCGCCGGGGGTATCGGTTACCTTGATGGCGACGTTTGATTCGGCCTCTTTCATCAGGCGTTCGCGGATCACCCGGCTTTGGACTTTTTTGCCTTCGCGCCCAGCGAGGGGGCTGTCGTTGATGCCGAAGGTCACTGTGATGGTGGGCGGATCAATCGGCTGTGCTTCGATCGGCTCTTCGACGGCGAGGGCGCAGATCGTATCGGCCACAGTTGCCTTGGACATGCCCGCGAGGCTGACGATATCGCCGGCTGTCGCCTCGTCGATGTCTTGGCTGGAAAGGCCGCGGAACGCTTGAATGCGGGTCACGCGGAACTGTTCGATTTTCTGGCCGATGCGGCTCAGGGCTTGCACGGTCTGGCCCACCTTGAGGCGGCCTGATTCGACGCGGCCTGTCAGCAGACGACCAACGAAGGGGTCGGCACCAAGCGTGGTGGCCAACATGCGAAAATCTTCGTCGATATGGGCGAGTTGTTTCGGCGCGGGCACGTGGTTGACGATCAGGTCAAAGAGCGCCGAGAGATCCTTGCGCGGGCCTTCAAGATCGTGATCGGCCCAACCGGCGCGGCCCGAGGCATACATATGCGGGAAATCGAGCTGATCGTCATTGGCATCGAGCGAGGCGAAAAGATCGAAACATTCGTTGAGCGCGCGGTCAGGCTCTGCATCGGGTTTGTCGACCTTGTTGAGCACGACAATGGGGCGCAACCCGAGGCGCAGTGCCTTGGAGGTTACGAATTTCGTTTGCGGCATAGGGCCTTCGGCGGCATCGACAAGCAACACGACACCATCGACCATGGACAGGATCCGCTCTACCTCGCCACCGAAATCGGCGTGGCCGGGGGTGTCGACGATGTTGATGCGGGTCTTTTTATAAAGAACGCTGGTGGGTTTGGCGAAGATGGTGATGCCGCGCTCGCGTTCCAGATCATTGCTGTCCATGGCGCGTTCATCGACGGCCTGATTGGCGCGAAAGGCACCAGATTGTTTCAGCAATTGGTCGACGAGCGTGGTCTTGCCGTGGTCGACGTGGGCGATGATGGCGATATTGCGCAGATCCATGGGGTGTAGCTGTCCTGACATTGTTCGCCTGCGCCCTATACGCCGCGACGCGGAAAGACCAGAGGCAAAGCATCCCTCGGGCCGGATCATGCCGCGTGGTTGTGTCGCTTTGGGAACAGGGGGGTGACGCGGGGCAAGGCCAGCATACTCGGCCCAAGGCGTTGTGCCAAGGCACCGTTGCCCAGTTTGAGGCGGGCAAGGCAGGGGGATTGCGCGGTGTCGGCGGGGCCGGGGCGGGTGCCGGGGATCACAGATGTGCCGGTTCCTGCGCCCGATCAGAGCGCAGTAACTGGTGAGGGCGCGTTAAAGGCAGCGCATCAGAACGGGATTTCGTCATCCATATCGCGCGCGGGGCGCGACCCACCGCCGCTTGATGCGGGGGCCGGGGAAGAGCCGTAGTCGCCGCCATAATCGCCGCCGTAGCCCTGATCCTGACCGCCGCCATAGCTGCCGCCGCCGCCACCACTGGCCCCGCCTTCGCCACGCCCATCAAGCATGACGAGGGTTGCATCAAAGCCTTGCAGCACGATTTCGGTGCTGTATTTGTCCTGACCGGACTGATCCTGCCATTTGCGGGTTTGCAGCTTGCCCTCCAAATAGACCTTGGAGCCTTTGCGCAGATATTGCTCGGCCACGCGCACCAACCCTTCGGAGAAGATGGCGACGGTGTGCCATTCGGTGCGCTCGCGGCGTTCGCCGCTGTTGCGATCCTTCCACGTTTCGGAGGTGGCGATGCGCAGGTTGCACACCTTGCCGCCGTTCTGAAAGGTCCGGACCTCGGGGTCGCGGCCCAGATTGCCGATGAGAATTACCTTGTTAACAGAGCCGGACATCGCGCCCTCCTTGAATCATGCCATGGTTCGCGTCTGACGGTTACACCACCGCATCGGCGTGAAGGAAAGGTTAAAATTGTCGGTAAATACGACGAAAGCTGCTGATCCGGGGCCAAGGGGCAAAAGAAGTCTCGAATTTTCGAAATTATTGCATATAGTGCGGCCAAAGTGGTGGATGAGGGCAGGACAGTAATGCGGTGGATCGCAAGCGCGCTTGTGGCCTTTGGGCTGATTGTTCCGGGTGTCTCAGAGGCGGATGTTCTGTCGAGCAAGAGCCGGGTCAGCCTGTTCAAATCTCAGACCAAGGTTCTCGATAACCGCGCGCGCCAGCAATACAACAATTCTGTGCGGCTTCAGCCAGAGCGGGTCAAGACGCCGACGATGTGGGATGATCTGTCCCCGACGTTCCGGGGGGCCTATCGCGGGCCATATCTTGATTTGGCCAAGGAGGCGGCGCGACGGTATCAGGTGCCTGAGGATTTGTTTTTGCGGTTGGTGCAGCAGGAATCCGGCTGGCGGGCGGATGCACGCTCGCACAAGGGGGCGATTGGGCTTGCGCAGCTGATGCCCGATACGGCGCGGATTCTGGGTGTCAATCCACATGATCCGCGTGAAAACCTAGAAGGTGGCGCACGCTATCTGGCGGAGCAGTACCGCACGTTTGGGTCGTGGCGCCTTGCGCTTGCGGCCTATAACGCGGGGCCGGGGGCGGTTTCGAAATACGGCGGGGTGCCACCGTTTAAAGAGACGCGCAATTACGTCAAGGTGATCTTGGGCAGCTGATCCTGTGCGCAGTCACGCGGCAAAACCGATCCGGTAGAGGTGAATCTCGTTGGCGGGATGCTTTTCGGCATTCACGACTTGGCCGTTGTGATGGTTGAAAAGCGCGCGCCAATAGGGCTGAATGATCACGCCCTCGTCGCGCAGGATGGTCTGTAGCTGTTCCATCACCGTGCGGCGGCGGTCGGCATCGCTCAGGCGGTTGGCCTCATCGAGCAGGGCATCGAATTTCTCATCCGCAAAGCCGCTTTCGTTCCAGGCGGCGTTAGAGCGATAGGCAAGGCTGAGCACCTGCACATCAAGCGGACGGTGGTTCCACTGTGTTGCGGAAAACGGAAATTCGCGCCAATTGGACCAAAATTCCGGGCCGGGCAGGATGCGGCGGCGCACGGTAAGGCCAGCGTCACGCAATTGCGCCGCGACCGCGTCGCCGGTGTTGCGCTGCCATTCGTCATCGACGGTGACTAGCTCGTGCTCAAAGCCCAAAAGCCCTGCCGCCTCGATGGTCGCGCGGGCCTGCGCGGGATCATAAGGGGCTGGGCCGATATCGGCATAGGCGGGATGAATCGGGCTGACATGGTGATTGGCCGCAACCGTGCCGCGCCCGCCATAGCCCAGTTCAAGACAGATTTCGTTATCGACAGCGAGCGCCATGGCGCGGCGAATGTCGCGGTTGAGATAGGGGTTGGTGCCAACCATGCGCGCAGATTGTGAGGCGCGGATCACGGTTGTGGCGGCGGTTTCGGTGCGGGTGCTGGCCCAGCCAATCCCGTCCATCGCATCAATGAAATCGCCGACTGTTTCATAGAGAAGGTCAATCTCTCCGCGTTCCGCAGCGCCAAGCCAAGCCGAAGGGTTAAGGCCAAGGTCCACGAACTCTACCCGGTCAAGATAGGGCCCGCCAAACACCTCGGTGCCCCACCAGCGATGCTCGGGATGGCGTTCGAGAATGCACCGCTCGCCGGGAATAAGGCTGACGGGGCGGAACGGGCCGGTGCCGATGCCATTGAGGAACGGATCACCGCCGTCATAGCTTTCGTGCACAAGGGCGGCGGGATAATCGGCCATATTGGCGATGACCGAGATATCAGGTTGCGAGAGGCTGAGCACAAGGGTCAGATCATCAAGCACGGTGATGGCATCCTTGCGCGCCTGACCGGTATCGGGGTCGATCAGCCCTGCAAAGCGGCCCGCCATTGAATTGCGCTCGGCCGTGGTGTCGCACCAGCGGGCGATGTTTCGGGCAACATCCCGCGCTGTAAAGGGATCGCCGTTGTTCCATGTCACATTGGCGCGCAGGTGCAGCAAATAGCGGGTGGCGTCCTCATTGACCTGCCAATTGTCGAGCAGCATGCCGGTAAAGGTGCCGTCGCTTTGGTATTCGACAAGATATTCCAGAAACCCGCGCGTTTGGTTGCCCAGTTCGCTCCAGTCATAGCTGCGCGGATCGCTCAGGGGTTTTACATTTTGCTGGATACGCAGGGTGCCGCCCTGAGCGATGGCGGGCTTTGCGTGCAAAGGTTGGCTGAGACCACCCAGCGCATAGGCTGCACCGGCGCTGAGACCCAAGGCCGTAGCGCGCGTCAGGAATTCGCGCCGTTGCATCCTGCCTGCGCGCAGGGCCTGCGCATCGCAAAGGGTGGCGGAGTGCGGAACGGGGGGGATTTGGCGCGGCATCAGGGGCTTTCGGTCTATGCGAGGCAGTCTGTTCTGCTTCATTAGATAATGCGCGTGCTCAAAGCGCAACCCGCTGCACGATATCGTGCACGCTCAGTGTGCTGCAGCCATCGGTTTGCGTGTGGTCGCGGCCTGACGCAGCGCCGATGGGGTAACGCCCGTGTGTTGCAGGATGAAGCGCGAGAAATAGGCGGCGCTGCCAAAGCCCAAGCTGGCAGCAATCTGGCCAATAGGTAGCTCGCCCGCTTCGAGCATGTCGCGGGCGGCGTGCAGGCTGCGTTCTGTCAGTAGGTCAGCGGCGGTCAGGCCTGAAGCCTGTTTGCACACGCGCGTGAGATGGGTTGGCGTGACGCCCAGCGCGCGCGCATAGACCGCCATGGCACGCCCGCTGGTGAAATCGCGGGCCACAAGGGCCGCATAGGCCTGCATCAAACGGGTGCTGGAATTGGGCCGCTCTTGCGGTCCTTGGGCAATCATGGCGCGACGCAGCCAGACGGTCAGCATCCGCGCCTGTGCGTTAAGCGCCTCGTCCATGAATTCGCGGCGGGCGGATTGCTCGCGCTGCATCGCCTCGAGAATGGCGGTGAGTTCATTTTGGCTGGTAACATCGCGGATGCGCAGATGTTGCGCGTGATCCGGCATCAAGATGGGGCCGCCCGCAGGCAGGATGCAGACCAGACCAAAGCCGGTCTTGCCCAGATCGAGGGAAAACATCGACCCTGCGGGAATGGCCAGCGCATTGTGCACGCCGATACCGCGCCGCACCCCATCGACAACGGCGATTCCCTGCCCACGGGTGATCCAGATGAGCGCGTGATCGGGGCATGTGTGCTGAAGCGTGAGGTGCCAATCGGTGCCCCGCGCCCATTGCGCCACGGTCTTGATCTCGGCATGTGGCATTCTGCGTGACCTCAAAAGTCGGGTTTTGGCAAGTATTGCACGTCAAATATGGCAAGTCAGGGGACAAAGTCTGAAAAATCTAAATAATGGGCCTGTGTCGGCGGTGCTATGCCCAAAGCCTGAGCAGGCTTGTGATTGACGGGTGACAGCATCTGTGTATAAAATGAACAAGTGTTCAATAAATCCGTTTCGAGGGAGGAAGCGCGATGTTCAATGCGGTCATGCAGTTTGATCTGGGCGAGGATGTGAACGCCCTGCGTGAGATGGTGCATCGCTGGGCGCAGGAGCGGGTCAAGCCGATGGCGGCTGAGGTGGACCGCAGCAACGCCTTTCCCAATGCGCTCTGGCAGGAGATGGGGGAGCTGGGCCTTCTTGGGATCACCGTGCCCGAGGAATACGGCGGGGCCGGGATGAGCTATCTTGCGCATGTGATCGCGGTTGAGGAAATCGCGCGGGCCTCTGCCTCAGTTTCGCTGAGCTATGGCGCGCATTCCAACCTCTGTGTGAACCAGATCAAGCTGAACGGCACAGAAGCGCAGAAGCGGAAATATCTGCCCGGTCTGGTGAGTGGTGCGCATGTGGGCGCGCTGGCCATGTCGGAGGCGGGTGCGGGCAGCGACGTAGTGAGCATGAAGCTGCGCGCCGAAAAGCGCAATGATCGCTATGTTCTGAATGGCACGAAATACTGGATCACCAACGGGCCGGATGCCGATACTTTGGTGGTCTATGCCAAAACCGATCCGGAGGCGGGCAGTAAGGGGATTACCGCCTTTCTGATTGAGAAGACGATGACCGGGTTCAGCACATCGCCGCATTTCGACAAGCTGGGGATGCGGGGCAGCAATACGGCCGAGTTGATCTTTGACGATGTGGAGGTGCCGTTCGAGAATGTGCTGGGCGAAGAGGGGCGCGGCGTGCGCGTGCTCATGTCGGGCCTTGATTATGAGCGGGTCGTCTTGGCGGGGATCGGAACGGGCATCATGGCGGCCTGTCTGGACGAGATCATGCCCTATCTGGCGGAGCGCAAGCAATTTGGCCAGCCGATCGGGAATTTTCAGCTCATGCAGGGCAAGATCGCGGATATGTACACGGCGATGAATTCGGCGCGCGCCTATGTCTATGAGGTGGCCAAGGCCTGTGACCGGGGCGATGTGACCCGGCAGGATGCGGCGGCCTGTTGTCTTTATGCCAGTGAGCAGGCGATGGTGCAGGCGCATCAGGCGGTTCAGGCGATGGGCGGGGCGGGGTTTTTGGCCGATGCGCCAGTGGCGCGCCTGTTCCGGGATGCCAAGCTGATGGAGATCGGGGCGGGCACGTCGGAAATCCGACGCATGTTGGTGGGCCGCGAGTTGATGGGAGCGATGGCATGAGAGCGATCATCTTCGCCGCATTGATGCTGCCCGTTCCTGCCATGGCGCAGGACCTTATCTTTGATATCGCGCCGGTGGCGGCCTGTTTGCAATCGGGTGGTGGCGAGGAGTGCGTAGGCATCGCCGCAGAGGCTTGTATCAACGCCACTCCCGGCGGCTATTCCACTGTGGGCATGGGCGCCTGCACGGAGTACGAGCGGGCCGCTTGGGATGGCTGGCTGAATGAGGTGTATCAGGCGCTGTCCACGAAATTTAAGGCGCGGGATGCCGAAGCCCCGCCCTATGCTCCAAAGCAGGCCGACGCCTTGCGCGAGATGCAGCGGGCGTGGATCGGGTTCCGCGATGCGAAATGCAGCTATGTCGCGTCGCAATGGGGGGGCGGCACGGGGGCGGGACCGGCCTCGGTCAGTTGTCATCTGCATGAGACCGCGCGCCAGATGCTCTATCTGCAATCGAGCCAATTGGGGGAATGATCCCATGCCGCGCCGTCTGTTCTTTGTGCCGGTGCTGGCGCTGATTGCGGCGGTGGCTGGCATCGGGCTTTTGCTCGGGGGGCGGGCGGTGTTGACGACCGAGACCGCGGTGATCGAGCGGGTCGCCGCCCGATATCTGGAAGAGGCGGGGCAAGGGGCGTTGCGCAGCGATTGCGCGGCGCGCCCGGCAACGAGCGCCGATCTGTGGTTGGTGGTGGTGTGCGGGCGCTATGAATATTTCGTCGATGCCTATGGGCGGGTGGCGCATGTGAATGTGGCGGAGGTGACATCATGAGCGGGATGCGCCCTTTGCTGCGGTCTGCGCCCTACGCGCAGCTTTGTGATGGGTTTCGGTGGAGCATCCCGGCGCGTCTGAACATGGCGGCGCAGGTCTGTGACAGTTGGGCCGAGGCAGAGCCGAAGCGCGTGGCGATCATTGATCTGTCGGGCGAGGGGCCGCGTGATGTGACTTATGGCGCGCTGCGCATCATGGCGGATGGGCTGGCGCATATTTTGGTGGCGCGCGGAGTGCAGCGCGGCGACCGGGTGGGCGTGCTGCGCAGCCAAGGTGGCTGGTGTGCGGCTGCGCATATTGCGATCTGGAAGATTGGCGCGATTTCGATCCCGCTCTTCAAGCTCTTCAAGGAGGATGCGCTGGTCAGCCGGGTGGGCGATGCGGGGGCCAAGGTGGTTGTGACCGATGTCGAAGGTGCCGTGATGCTGCGCGCCTTGCCGGGGGTGACACCGCTTATACCAGAGCAGGAGGCACGGCCTGAGGGACGATTCGCAACCGTGGACACAGGGGCCGGAGAGCCCGCCGTGCTGATCTATACCAGCGGCACCACGGGCAGCCCCAAGGGTGCGCTGCATGCGCACCGCGTGCTGACCGGGCATTTGCCCGGTGTCGAGATGAGCCATGATTTTCTGGGTCAACCCGGCGATTGCCTTTGGACGCCTGCGGATTGGGCGTGGATCGGCGGGCTGTTTGATGTGCTGATGCCGGGCTTGGCGATTGGTGTGCCGGTGGTGGCCGCGCGCATGGCTAAGTTCTCGCCTGAAGACTGCGCGAGCATCATATCGCAAGGCTCTGTTAAAAATGTGTTTTTTCCGCCCACTGCGCTGCGGATGCTCAGGGCTGCCGAGGCGCGCATCGCGGGCCTGCGCAGTGTTGCCAGCGGCGGCGAGCCGCTCGGGGCAGAAATGCTGGAGTGGGGGCGCCGCGCCTTTGGCGTGACCATCAACGAATTTTACGGCCAGACCGAATGCAATATGGTGGGCACCTCTTGTGCGGCGCTCTATCCGCCAGTGCCGGGCAGTCTGGGCCGCGCGGTGCCGGGGCATGTTGTGGCGGTGATTGATGCCAACGGCTGCGTCACAGAGGGCGAGGGCGAGATTGCGGTGCGGCGTGGTTCCGCCTCGATGATGCTGGAGTATTGGCAAAGACCGCGTGAGACGGCAGAGAAGTTTCGCGGCGACTGGCTGCTCACGGGCGACCGGGGCGTGATCGAGGGCGGGCATATCCGCTTTGTGGGCCGCGAGGACGATGTGATCACGAGTGCGGGCTATCGGATCGGACCGGCGGAGATCGAAGATTGCCTGCTGACCCATCCGGCTGTGGCGACCGTGGGCGTGGTTGGCAAGCCCTGTGCCCTGCGCACCGAAATTGTCAAAGCCTATGTGGTCTTGAAACCGGGTCACGCACCGTCCGAGGCGCTGACGCGGGCGCTACAGGATCACGTCAAAGGGCGGTTGGCGGGCTATTCCTATCCGCGCGAGATTGCCTTTCTCGACGCGCTGCCCATGACCGTGACCGGCAAGGTCATCCGCAAGGACCTGAAGGCGCGGGCCGTGGCGGAGGGGCAGACGTGATGCGCGTTGACCATGAAAAAAGGGCTGGCGTATGTTCCAGCCCTCAGTGTCCGATCCAATTTGGGAGGGGATCAGAATTTCATCACATAGGCGACGTTGAAGACCCACGGGTCGATCTTGACCTTGCCGATCTGCGCGCCGCCAACTTTGACGTCGGTTTCGATGTCGATGTAGCGCACATCAAGACGCACAGCGGATTTCTCGCTGATGGCGTAATCGGCACCTGCGTGCAGCGCGAGACCCCAAGAGTCGTCGAGGTCAAGCGAGACACCGGCCAGCGGACCTTTGCCTTTTTCATCGAAGAAGTAGGTGTAGTTGACGCCGACGCCGACGAAGGGGGTGAAGGCGCTGGAATTGGTGAAGTGGTATTGCAGCGAGAGGGTCGGCGGCAGGTGCTTGACCTCGCCAACCTGACCGGCACCGGCGAGGTCGACGTCATGCTCGAAGGGCAGCGAGGCCAAAAGCTCGATGCCGACATTCTTGGCAATGAAGTATTCCACCGTGATCGTCGGGCTGAGCGCGCCATCGGCGCTCACGCGGCCCACGGCAGTTGTCGTGGCGCTATCGGGTTCGATCCAGCCAAGACCGAGGCCGAGCAGGAAGTCGCCCTTTTCCTGGGCGAAGGCCGGAACTGCCGCAGAGGCAAGCAGAGCCGAAAGGGTGAGGGCGGTAAAATGTTTCATGGTCTGTCCACTCTTGTTCTTACAAGGGGCGGTATGCGCGCATTCGACTCGGAAAACTTTGATATGGGTCAAGTAGGCCCTTGGCCGCGAGGGCGCGGTATATTTGCAACAATCGTGCCAAGGCAGGGAGAGGCTCTATGCGTTTGACATCATCGGTTCTGACGGGGTCTGAGGCGTTCAAGGCCAATCGGGCCGGGCATCTGGAGGCGTTGCGCGTGGTGCGCGAGGCTGCCGAGTGGGCGGCGGCGGGGGGCGGTGCGCAGGCCCGCGAGCGGCATGTGTCACGCGGCAAGATGCTGCCCCGCGACCGGGTGGCGGGATTGCTTGATCCCGGCAGCCCGTTTCTAGAGGTGGGGGCCACAGCGGCGCATGGGCTTTATGAGGGCGCGGCACCCTGTGCGGGCGTGATTGCCGGCGTCGGGCGCGTCATGGGGCGCGAGGTGATGGTGGTGTGCAATGACGCCACTGTGAAGGGCGGCACCTATTATCCCATGACGGTCAAGAAGCACCTGCGCGCGCAGGAGATCGCCGAGGAATGCCATCTACCTTGCGTCTATCTGGTGGATAGTGGCGGTGCCAACCTGCCCAATCAGGATGAGGTATTCCCGGACCGCGACCATTTCGGGCGGATTTTCTACAATCAGGCGCGGATGAGTGCCAAGGGGATCGCGCAAATCGCGGTGGTGATGGGCAGTTGCACCGCCGGTGGTGCCTATGTGCCCGCAATGAGCGATGTCACGATCATCGTGCGCGATCAGGGCACGATCTTTTTGGCTGGACCGCCGTTGGTCAAGGCGGCAACCGGCGAGGTTGTCACCGCCGAGGATCTGGGCGGCGGTGATGTGCATACGCGCCTTTCGGGGGTGGCGGATTATCTGGCCGAGGATGATGGGCATGCGTTGGCATTGGCGCGGCAGGCGGTTGGATCGTTGGGCAAAGCGAATGCGCCGACCCTGCGTTGGGAGGCATCCGAAGAACCGGCCTATGACCCCGAGGATTTGCTGGGCGTCGTGCCTGCTGATCTGCGCACGCCCTATGACATCCGCGAGGTGATCGCGCGCGTCGTCGATGGCTCGCGTCTCGATGAGTTCAAGGCGCGGTTCGGCGAGACGCTGGTCACGGGCTTTGCCCATATCAAGGGCTGTCCAGTGGGGATCATAGCCAATAATGGCGTCTTGTTCTCAGAGGCTGCCCAAAAGGGTGCGCATTTCGTAGAATTGTGCAGCCAGCGGCGTATACCCCTGATCTTTTTGCAAAATATCACTGGTTTCATGGTGGGTCGCAAATATGAGAACGAGGGCATCGCGCGTCACGGGGCCAAGATGGTGACGGCTGTAGCGACGACCTCTGTGCCCAAGATCACCATGGTGGTGGGCGGCAGTTTTGGCGCGGGCAATTACGGCATGGCGGGGCGCGCCTATCAGCCACGCTTCATGTGGTCCTGGCCGAATTCCCGCATTTCGGTGATGGGCGGCGAGCAGGCGGCGGGGGTGCTGGCCACGGTCAAGCGGGACGCCATCGAGCGCAAGGGGGGCACGTGGTCGGCCGAGGACGAGGCCGAGTTCAAGCGCCCCACGGTCGAGATGTTCGAGCGGCAGGCGCATCCGCTTTATGCATCGGCACGGCTTTGGGATGATGGGATCGTGGACCCGCGCAAAAGCCGCGATGTGCTGGCGCTGTCCTTGCGCGCGGCGCTCAACGCCCCGGTGGAAGAAACGCGCTTTGGCGTGTTTCGGATGTGAGGGGGCGTATGCGAAAAGGCAAGATCACCCGCCGTTACAAGGGCCCGCGCCGAGATCCAAAATGGGACGTTGGAACGCCGCCGAACCCGCGCGACCGCTCGCCGTTGCGCCCTGCGCGGTGTAGGTTGCGCGATCGGCTGCTTGATCCCGCGCTTTACAGGCGCGGTGTGATGGTGGCTGCAGCGGTCGCCTTGGTCATCCTGCCGCTTGGGGCGGATGCTGTTGCGACGGTGCGGATCGGTTTGATCGGGCTCACCGGGGCGCAGAGCACTAAGTGTCGTCTGGTGAGTGTGACCGATGGAGACACACTGCGCCTCTATTGCCCAAACCGAGGGTTGATCCAAGCGCGCTTGACCGGGTTCGACACGCCTGAGTTCTTTTCGCCAAAATGTGCGGCCGAGTTCAAGAACGCGCTTCGGGCGAAATGGGCGTTGCGATGGATGCTGATGACATCCAGAGATTTGAAATTTGTCCGCGAAGGGACCGATCATTATGGTCGCGCCTTGGTTTTTGCTTCGGCGGACGGGGTGGCAGTGGCACGCGCCATGATCTCGCGCGGATTGGCGCGACCCTATGATGGCGAGGCGCGGCTGGGATGGTGCTGAGAGGGATCAAAATGAGGCAAGCCGTGGAATTTGAATATTTGAAGACCGATGAATGCGGGGGCGCGCGCCATGTTTGAACGTATCTTGATCGCGAACCGGGGAGAGATTGCCTGTCGGATCATGCGCACGGCGCGGGCGATGGGCGTCGAGGTGGTGGCGGTCTATTCCGACGCGGACCGGGATGCGGCGCATGTGGCGCTGGCGGACCGCGCGGTATGGATCGGCGGCGCGGCCCCGGCGGAGAGTTATTTGCGCGGTGAGGCACTCATTGCGGCGGCGCTGGAAGCTGGGGCTGAGGCCATTCATCCCGGCTATGGGTTTCTGAGTGAGAACCCCGATTTCGTCGAGGCGGTCGCGGCGGCGGGGCTGGTCTTTATCGGGCCGTCGGCGCGGGCCATTCGGGCGATGGGCCTCAAGGATGCCGCGAAAGTGCTGATGGAGCAGGCGGGCGTGCCGGTGGTGCCGGGCTATCACGGGGCCAATCAGGACCCCGAGCATCTGGCCGGGGCGGCGGAGGCCATCGGCTATCCGGTGCTGATCAAGGCCGTGGCGGGCGGCGGCGGCAAGGGCATGCGTCTGGTCGAGCAACCCGAGCACTTTGTCGATGCTCTGGAAAGTGCACAGGGCGAGGCGCGTACGGCGTTTGGCAATGCCGCCGTGCTGATCGAGAAATACATCCAGAAGCCCCGGCATATCGAGGTGCAGGTGTTTGGCGATGGCAGCCGCGCGGTGCATCTTTTTGAGCGGGACTGCTCGCTGCAACGGCGGCATCAGAAGGTGATCGAAGAGGCCCCCGCGCCGGGCATGACCGAGGCGATGCGCGCGGCGATGGGGCAGGCGGCAGTGCGCGCGGCGGAGGCGATTGGCTATAGTGGGGCGGGCACGGTCGAGTTTATCGTCGATGGGTCTGACGGGCTGCGCGCCGACCGGTTCTGGTTCATGGAGATGAACACCCGCTTGCAGGTCGAGCATCCGGTGACCGAGGCGATCACCGGCGTCGATCTGGTCGAATGGCAATTGCGGGTGGCGGCCGGTGAGGGGCTGCCCGCGCAGCAAGAGGATCTGACGATCAACGGCCATGCCTTTGAGGCGCGGATTTATGCCGAGGATGTACCGAAGGGCTTTTTGCCCGCGACGGGGCGGCTCTCGCATCTGGAGTTTCCGGCGCTGGCCCGCGCCGATAGTGGCGTGCGGGCGGGCGATGAGATCAGCCCTTGGTATGATCCGATGATCGCCAAAGTGATCACCCATGGCCCGACGCGCGCTGTGGCGTTGCGGCGTCTATCCGCAGCACTGGAAGGCACAGAAGTGGCTGGCACGGTCACGAACCTTGGGTTTCTGGGGGCCTTGGCGCGGCATGCGGGCTTTGCCGGTGGGCAGGTTGATACCGGGCTGATCGCGCGCGATATCGAGACATTGGTGGTGGTGCCTGAGGCGGGGCCGCAGCATGTAGCCTTGGCCGCACTGGCGGGGCTGGGGCTGCTGGAGGGCGCGCCGTCTGATGCTGGCTTTGTTCTATGGGCCCCGCTGGAGCGTGAGGTGCGATTGATCCATGGCGGTGCAGAGATCGTGGTGCGGGTCGCCACGCAGGGCGCTGCGGCGCATGATCTGCAGGTTGCTGACGTGCGGGTCGAGGCGCGGCATTTGGGCGGCAGTTGGCGGCTGGATGGCCAGCCTGCACCGGCAGTGGCGGTCGATGGCCACCGGATCACGGTATTCGCACGCTATGGGCTGGTCTTTGATCTGGTTGATCCCTTGGCGCGGGAGGGGGCCGCCGGGGGTGATGCCACGTTGATCGAGGCCCCGATGCCGGGGCTGGTCAAGGCGGTCTATGCCACGCCGGGGCAGGCGGTGGTGAAGGGCGACCGGCTGGCGGTGCTGGAGGCGATGAAGATGGAACACAGCCTTTTGGCCGCGCGCGATGGCGTGGTGGCCGAAGTCTTGGTCGCGGCGGGGGATCAGGTCAGCGCCGGGGCGGCGTTGGTGCGGCTGGAGGAGGAGGGCGTATGATCCGGCTTCATCATGTGCCGCTGGCGCGGTCGCTGCGGGTCATGTGGCTTTTGGAGGAGCTGGGGCTGGACTATCAGGTCGCGTATTATTCGATCCGCGACGGCTCGATGCGCAGCGCGGAGTTTCTGGCGCTGTCGCCTGCCGGTCGCGTGCCGGTGCTGGAGCATCAGGGCGCGGTCTGGTTCGAGAGCGGCGCGATTGTGCAGCTTTTGTGCGAGACCTATCCAGAGGCTGGCTTGATGCCTGCGCCGGGGAATGCGGAGCGGGCGCGGTGTCTGGAGATTTTCGGCTATGCCGAAACGGTGGGGTGTCTTTTGGAAAACCTTAATCTCAATCAGGTCTTTTTGCGCCCGCCCGCGCAGCCCGCGCCGGTGGTGGTCAAGCTGCTGAATGCCCGCCTGCGCGCCAGCCTTGCGGCGATGGAGGCGCGGATGGAGGGGGAGTATCTGTTGCCTTCCGGCTTTTCGGCGGCGGATGTGATGTTCGCCTATGGGTTTGAATTGGCGCGATATTACGTTGATCTGGACGCTTATCCGCGCCTTATGGCCTATTGGGCACGATTGCGCGCGCGGCCTGCCTATGTGCGGGCCAAGGCGCGGGACGGGGTGCAGGATCTCTATACCCAAGAGTTTTATCCGGTGCCGGAGGGGGCATGATGGGCGCGCGTGTCGAGATTTTCGAAGTTGGTCCGCGAGACGGGTTGCAGAACGAGGCGCGGCACATTCCCACGCGAGAGAAGATTGCGCTGGTGGATTGTCTGAGCGATGCGGGCTTTGCGCGGATCGAAGTGGCAAGTTTCGTCAGCCCCAAATGGGTGCCACAGATGGCGGATTCGGGCGAGGTGCTGCGCGGTATTCGGCGCGCGCCGGGGGTGCGCTATGCAGCACTTGCACCGAATATGCGCGGGCTTCACGATGCGCTCGAGGCGGGGGCAGATGAGGTGGCGATCTTTGGTTCTGCGTCAGAGGGGTTCTCGCGGGCCAATATCAACGCCACGATTGACGAAAGCCTTGCGCGGTTCGCGCCGGTGATGGCGGCGGCGGGGGCCGAAGGGCTGCGGGTGCGGGGCTATGTGTCTTGTGTGGTCGAGTGCCCCTATGACGGGCCGGTGGCCCCGTCCGAAGTGGCGCGGGTGGCCGAAGCGCTTTGGGCGATGGGGTGTTACGAGATCAGCCTTGGCGACACCATCGGGCGCGGCAGCCCCGAGGCGGTTGCCGCGATGCTGGCGGCGGTTGCCGAGGTGGTGCCGGTGGAGCGTTTGGCGGGGCATTTCCACGATACGTCGGGCCGCGCCCTTGAGAATATCGAGGTGGCCTTGGCGCAGGGGGTGCGGGTGTTCGATGCGGCTGTGGGCGGTCTTGGGGGGTGTCCCTATGCGCCGGGGGCGGCGGGAAATGTGGCCACTGAAGCCGTTCATGCGCGGCTTGCGGCGCTTGGGTATGAGACTGGGCTGGATGCGGGCGTGTTGGCGCGGGCGGCAGATATGGCGCGGGCGATGCGCGGTGCGGGGCAAGACTCGTGACAAGGGGATGGCGATGAGCGAGACGATCAGCATCAAGAGAGACGCGCGGGGGGTGGCAACCCTTACGCTGGCGCGGGAAGACAAGCATAATGCCATGTCGGCGCAGATGATTGCGGAATTGCATGAGGCCGCCGAAGCACTGGGTGCGGATGACGGCGTGCGGGTTGTTGTTCTGGCGGCGCGCGGCAAGACATTTTGCGCGGGGGGCGATCTGGGCTGGATGCGCGATCAGTTCGACGCCGAACCCGTGCAGCGCGGGCGTGAGGCCGCCAAGCTGGCGCAGATGCTGCGCGCGCTCGATTCGATGCCCAAGCCATTGATTGGCCGGGTGCAGGGGAATGCCTTTGGCGGAGGTATCGGCCTGATGAGCGTTTGCGATGTGGCGATTGGGGCGGATCACGCGCTGATGGCGCTGACCGAGACGCGTCTTGGGCTGATCCCGGCCACGATTGGCCCTTATGTGGTGGCGCGGATGGGGGCGGCCCGCGCGCGGCGCGTTTTCATGTCTGGCCGCCGGTTCGACGCCGCCGAGGCGGTGCAGCTTGGCCTATTGGCGCGGGCGGTGCCCGAGGCGGACCTAGAGGCCGCTGTTGAGGCGGAAGTTGCGCCCTATCTTGACTGCGCGCCGGGTGCTGTTGGGCAGGCCAAGGCGCTGGTGCGCGCGCTTGGTCCGCGCATTGACGAGGATACGATTGCCATGACGATCAGCGCGTTGACGGACTGCTGGGAAGGGGCGGAGGCGCGCGAAGGCATCGGGGCTTTTTTCGAGCGACGCAAACCGCACTGGCAAGGCTGAGTCGCGCGGATTTGCCGCGTTCCGGCATGTGAAAACGCTGCTCTGCGGGGTTTTCCGGGCTTATTCGGCATACCGTCGCATGCAAAACGCGAAAATCCGGCGTTTGAGGGGGGCAAACCTGCGCGCGCTCGGTTGACCCCTGACCGGGGCGGGTTTAAACCCGGCGTAGTCATGCAGCCATCTTGATGCGCCGATCCATGCGCATGAAAGGAGCCACCTCGTGGAAGAGATGCTGAGGGAATACCTTCCCATCCTCGTTTTCCTGGCCGTTGCCATTGGATTGGGCCTTGTTCTGATCCTCGCCGCCGTTGTTCTGGCCGTGCGCAACCCCGATCCCGAAAAGGTCAGCGCGTATGAATGCGGCTTTAACGCCTTTGACGATGCGCGGATGAAGTTCGACGTGCGATTCTACCTCGTGTCGATCCTGTTCATCATTTTCGACCTCGAAATTGCGCTGCTGTTTCCATGGGCTGTCGCGTTTCAGGATCTGAGCATGACGGCGTTCTGGTCGATGATGGTGTTTCTGGCCGTGCTGACCGCCGGGTTTGCCTATGAATGGCGCAAAGGAGCGATGGAATGGCAGTGATGACGGGTGCCCATACCGCAGGGCCGGATCGCGAGGTTGCAACGCAAGCGCTGAATGCCGAGTTGCAGGACAAAGGTTTTCTGCTGACCTCGACCGAGGATATCATCAATTGGGCGCGCACCGGGTCGTTGCACTGGATGACCTTTGGTCTGGCCTGCTGCGCGGTCGAGATGATGCACACCGCCATGCCGCGCTATGATGTGGAGCGCTTTGGCTTTGCGCCGCGCGCCAGCCCACGTCAATCGGATGTGATGATCGTGGCGGGAACGCTGACCAACAAGATGGCCCCCGCGCTGCGCAAGGTCTATGACCAGATGCCCGAGCCGCGGTATGTGATCTCGATGGGTTCCTGTGCCAATGGCGGCGGCTATTACCACTACAGCTATAGCGTTGTGCGCGGCTGCGACCGCATCGTGCCGGTTGATATCTATGTGCCGGGTTGCCCGCCGACCGCCGAGGCGCTGGTTTACGGTATCCTGCAATTGCAACGCAAGATTCGCCGCACGGGGACGATTGTCAGATGAGCGCAACACTCAAGGAACTTGGCGGCTATATCGAGCATAAGCGCGGCGATTGTGTGCTGGGCTGGGATGTCGCCTTTGGCGAATTGACGGTGGATGTGGCGCTGAACCATATTGATGGGTTGGCGGAGTTTCTGAAAACCGACCAGAACTGTGCCTTTTCCACGCTGGTGGATATTACGGCGGTGGATTACCCCGACCGGGCCAAGCGGTTCGATGTCGTCTATCATTTCCTCAGCATGTATCAGAACCACCGCATCCGTTTGCGCGTGGCTGTGCGTGATGAAGATATGGTACCCTCGATCACCGAGGCCTATCCGGCGGCCAATTGGTTCGAGCGCGAAGTGTTTGATATGTTTGGTATCCTCTTTTCTGGCCACCCGGATTTGCGGCGTATCCTGACCGATTACGGGTTTCGCGGGCATCCGCTGCGCAAGGATTTCCCGACCACGGGCTATACCGAAGTGCGCTATGACGAGGTGCAAAAGCGCGTGGTTTATGAGCCTGTGAGCCTGGTGCAGGAATACCGGCAGTTCGATTTCATGAGCCCGTGGGAGGGTGCCGAATACATCCTGCCTGGTGATGAGAAGGGGGCGAAGTGATGGACGGCAGCAAAGGTTTCGATGACGCCCTGACCGGCGAGCAGAAGATCCGCAATTTCAACATCAACTTTGGGCCGCAACACCCTGCAGCACATGGCGTTTTGCGTCTGGTGTTGGAGCTGGACGGCGAGTTGGTGGAGCGCTGTGATCCGCATATCGGCCTGCTGCATCGCGGCACCGAAAAGCTGATGGAGAGCCGCACCTATCTGCAAAACCTGCCTTATTTTGACCGGCTGGATTATGTGGCGCCGATGAATCAGGAACATGCCTGGTGTCTGGCGATCGAAAAGCTGACAGGGGTCGAGGTGCCGCGCCGGGCAAGCCTTATTCGGGTGCTGTATTGCGAGATTGGGCGCGTTCTTAATCACCTGTTGAACGTCACCACGCAGGCGATGGATGTGGGCGCGCTGACGCCGCCGCTCTGGGGCTTTGAAGAGCGCGAAAAGCTGATGGTGTTCTATGAGCGGGCCTGCGGCGCGCGTTTGCACGCGGCCTATTTCCGCCCCGGTGGCGTGCATCAGGATCTGCCGCCGGCGTTGATTGACGATATCGAGACCTGGGCCAATGAATTCCCTCGCGTGCTGGATGATATCGACGGGCTTTTGACCGAAAACCGCATCTTCAAGCAACGCAATGCTGATATTGGCATTATCAGCCAGCAAGAGGCGCTTGATTGGGGCTTTAGCGGTGTGATGGTGCGCGGGTCTGGCATGGCGTGGGATTTGCGCCGCGCGCAGCCCTATGAGTGCTATGACGAGTTCGATTTCCTCGTTCCGGTGGGCAAGAATGGCGACTGCTGTGATCGCTATCTGTGCCGGATGGAAGAAATGCGCCAATCCCTGCGGATCATCCATCAGGCGATTGCCAAATTGCGCGCGCCCGAGGGGCAGGGCGATATTCTGGCGCGGGGCAAGATCACCCCGCCTGCGCGCGCTGAGATGAAGCGCTCGATGGAAGCGCTTATTCACCACTTCAAGCTCTATACCGAAGGCTTCCGCGTGCCTGAGGGCGAAGTTTATGCCGCTGTCGAGGCCCCCAAGGGTGAGTTTGGCGTGTATCTGGTCGCGGATGGCACCAACCGCCCTTACCGCGCCAAGCTGCGCGCGCCGGGGTTTTTGCATTTGCAGGCGATGGACCATGTCGCCAAAGGGCATCAACTGG
This sequence comes from Roseovarius sp. MS2, assembly GCF_051447875.1. Classification (NCBI taxonomy): domain Bacteria; kingdom Pseudomonadati; phylum Pseudomonadota; class Alphaproteobacteria; order Rhodobacterales; family Roseobacteraceae; genus Roseovarius; species Roseovarius sp. MS2. The sequence goes on along the minus strand of NZ_JBKHVF010000001.1, from coordinate 3,565,351 downwards.
CCGATGTGGCGGCGATCATCGGGACGATGGACGTCGTCTTTGGGGAGATCGACCGGTAATGAGCTGGGCGAGCCTTGCCATAGCGCTTTCGGGCGCGGGGGTGCTGGTGACGGGGGCATTGGCGGCCCTGTTCCTGCGCGACCCGGTGGCAGGCATGGTGGCAACAAGCCATCGCGCCGAGCAACTGCCGCAGGTTATGGCCAATCGCTATGTGGCAATGCTGGTGCTGGCGGTCGGGGCGACTGTGTACGGGGATTTAAAGGTGATCGCGCTTCTTTTCGCGGCGTTCGCCTATATGGCGTTTCATGATTCCTGGATCTACGCCCGTGCGGGGCAGGCGGTGAGCAAACACATCGGCGCGGGAATCGCAGCTTTGATCGTGTTCGGTGTAACGGTTTTGGCGATTGGGCAGGGGTCATGAGCGGTTTTGATACGCTGACGGTTTGCGCGCCGGTCGCTGATTTCGCGGGTGCGCGTGGCGCGCGTGCCGGTCACCTATCGCCCTCTCATCCCGGCAAGAGGGTACCAGAGGCCGGGTTGGCCGACACGGGGCTGCATCTGGTCATCGGCAGGATTTTTCAAGAGGGGGAGGTGGTGACGAACACCAATCATATCTCCGCCTCGATTTCACAAGAGGTGTGTGCCCTATGATCATGGTGCGTCTTGCGGCACTGGCCGCGTTTGGAGTTTTGGCCGGATGTGCCCTGCCGCCAGAGGGTGTGGGCGCAGAGGGTATTGCCCGTTATGATGCGGCCGCAAAATCCTTGGGGTGCCGCCTTGTGACCGAGCCAGACTATCTGGCTGCTGAAATCCAGACCGGGTTGGAGCGGCAGCAACTGCTTGACATCACCGCCTATAAACTGTCCTCGGGCGGAGCCGTTCGGCTGCCTGATGGGGGCGTGAAACTGACTACAGGAGCCTGTGCCTGAGAATGCTACGTCGTCTCTATCATCAACAGCCCGAGAGTTTTGCCTTTAGCCCCGCCAATCAGGCCTGGGCCGAGGGGCAGATCAGCAAATATCCCGAGGGTCGTCAGGCCAGCGCGATCATCCCGCTTTTGTGGCGCGCGCAGGAGCAGGAGGGCTGGCTGAGCCGTCCGGCAATCGAGCATGTGGCTGACATGCTGGCGATGGATTACATCCGCGCCCTTGAGGTGGCGACGTTCTATTTCATGTTCCAGTTGCAGCCTGTGGGCAGCGTGGCACATTTCCAGATTTGCGGCACCACCACCTGTATGATCTGCGGTGCCGAGGATCTGATTGCCGTATGCAAAGACAAGATCGCGCCCAAGGCGTTTGATCTGTCGGCGGATGGCAAGTTTTCCTGGGAAGAGGTGGAATGCCTTGGGGCCTGTGCCAATGCGCCCATGGCGCAGATCGGCAAGGATTATTACGAGGATCTGACCGCCGCCCGCTTTGCCGAGATTATCGACGATTTGGCGGCAGGCAAGGTGCCTGTGCCGGGGCCGCAGAATGGCCGCTATGCCGCCGAGCCGAAATCGGGGCTGACCAGCCTCAAGGATTTTGACAGTGGCCGCGCACAGTATAATGCCAGCGTGCAAGCGGCGGTTGATATTGGCGATACGGTCAAGCGGATTGATGGGACTGAGGTGCCGCTGTTGACACCCTGGCGTGACAAGGGCGCGATGCACAAGCCCGCGCCATCAGCCGTCAAGCAGAACGCAGAGCCTGTGGCCATTGTGACCAAGGTTTCCCCTGCCACGCCTGCGGATGCCACCGGAGCCACAAAGGCCGAGGCACAGGCCACACCGACGGCGAAGCCAGCGGTTGAACCGGCGGCCAAGCCCGTGAAGGCCGGGGCCGAGCCCACGCCGGGCAAAAAGCCCAAAGTGCTGAGCGCACCGCGCGAGAGTGGCGCGGATGATCTGAAGATGATCAAAGGTGTCGGCCCCAAGCTGGAGCAGCTTTTGCACAGCATGGGTTTTTACCACTTTGACCAGATCGCAAAATGGACGGAGGAAGAGATCAGTTGGGTCGATCAGAACCTTGAGGGTTTCAAGGGGCGGGTCAGCCGGGACAACTGGGTTGAGCAGGCAAGATTGTTGGCTGACGGCAAGGAGACGGAGTTCTCTGCCCGGGCCAAGAAAGGTGGCGTCTACTGAATACGCCTGGCTGAACACAACAGGGGGTAACTGTCATGTCTGATACGTCGAAACTGAGCACTTGCCAGATCATAAGCTGGGGCCTCGCGCTCTTGTCTGGGGTTCTGGTGATCTGGTCCACATCCGGAGCGGTTGGGTTCTTTGCCGCGCTTTTGTTGGGGCTGGCCTTTGCGGTGTTCTTTGGTCTGGTCATCACCGGTCTGGTCTGCACCGGCTATAACGCTGGGGATCGCGGGATCGAGGTGCGGGATGTCGAGGCGACGTTGCGGGATATGACGGGGATTACCGGCTACAAGGCGCCGGATGTCGAGGAGGAGGCCCCAACACCTGCCGCCTCTCCGGTGGCCTCTCCGGCGCAATCGGCGTCTGTGAGTGTGGCGGCGGCACCGGTTGAGGTGGAAGCAGAGGCAGATGCAGAGGGCACGAAGCCTGCGGCGCTTGCGGCCCCGCGTGATGGTGCGGCGGATGATCTCAAGCAGATCAAGGGCGTAGGGCCCAAACTTGAAGTGCTGTGTCACGAACTGGGCTTTTATCACTTTGACCAGATCGCGGGCTGGTCGGCAGCAGAGGTTGCTTGGGTCGATCAGAACCTTAAAGGGTTCAAGGGCCGGGTCAGCCGGGACAATTGGGTCGAACAGGCCAAGATCCTCGCCGCAGGAGGCGAGACAGAGTTTTCCAATCGCGTCGCACATGGCGGCGTTTACGAGGAATGATGCAAGCGATGCGCGGGCAAGACAGAGACAGGCAAATGGCACGCAAGGGCCGCACCGTGGGTGTGGTGATTGCGGCGACCATGCTGATCTGGATGGCGGCGCAATGGCTGGGCGCGCAGATGGGATGGCCGATCCGGTTCGTCTTTCTGTTCGATCTGGCCGCCATCGCCGCCTTTATCTGGGCGTTGGTGGTGACTTATCAAATCTGGCGCTTGCGCCGGGATAATCAGGGGTAGCGGAATGCTCAAGGACCAGGACCGTATCTTTACCAATCTCTACGGGATGCATGATCGCAGCCTCAAGGGGGCCTTGGCGCGTGGGCATTGGGATGGCACGGCCAAGATATTGCAGAACGGGCGTGACTGGATCGTGAACCAGATGAAGGCCAGCGGGCTGCGCGGGCGCGGCGGCGCGGGCTTTCCAACGGGCCTGAAATGGTCGTTCATGCCCAAGGAAAGCGACGGGCGGCCATCCTATCTGGTGGTGAATGCGGATGAATCCGAGCCGGGCACCTGCAAAGACCGCGAGATCATGCGCCATGATCCCCATACGCTGATCGAAGGCTGTCTGATCGCGTCCTTCGCGATGAATGCGCATGCCTGCTATATCTATATTCGCGGCGAATATATCCGCGAGAAAGAGGCGCTCCAGACCGCGATTGACGAGGCTTATGCCGCCGGTCTGGTGGGCAAGAACGCCTGCAAATCCGGCTGGGATTTCGACATCTACCTGCATCATGGCGCGGGTGCCTATATCTGTGGCGAGGAAACGGCCCTGCTCGAAAGCCTTGAGGGCAAGAAGGGGATGCCCCGGATGAAGCCGCCGTTCCCGGCGGGGGCTGGTCTTTATGGTTGCCCGACGACGGTGAACAATGTGGAATCGATTGCGGTGGTGCCCACCATCCTGCGGCGCGGGCCAGAGTGGTTTTCAGGCTTTGGCCGACCCAACAATTCAGGCACCAAGCTTTTTGCGATTTCGGGACATGTGAATAACCCCTGCGTGGTTGAAGAGGCCATGTCGATCACGTTCGAGGAATTGATCGAGAAACATTGCGGCGGCATTCGCGGCGGTTGGGACAACCTCAAGGCTGTTATTCCCGGCGGGTCGTCTGTGCCCTGCATTCGCGGCGAATTCATGCGCGAGGCGATCATGGATTTTGATTACCTGCGCGAGCAGCGGTCGGGCCTTGGCACCGCAGCGGTGATCGTGATGGATAAATCGACCGACATGATCAAGGCGATCTGGCGGCTCTCGAAATTCTACAAGCATGAAAGCTGTGGGCAGTGCACGCCCTGCCGGGAGGGCACCGGCTGGATGATGCGGGTCATGGATCGTCTGGTTCGGGGCGAGGCAGAGGTCGAGGAAATCGACATGCTGCTTGACGTGACCAAGCAGGTTGAGGGCCACACAATCTGCGCGCTAGGCGATGCGGCGGCGTGGCCCATTCAGGGCCTTATCCGCAACTTCCGCGACGAGATCGAGGACCGGATCAAGGCCAAACGCACCGGTCGCGTCAGCGCAGTGGCGGCGGAATGAGCGTGCTGCAGAAATACCGCCGGGGCGGGCTGTTTGTGATCGCGTTGGCTATGCTTGTCGGCTGTGCCCAGCGCGAAGAGCGTGTGCTGTTCAACGGCAACTATTACCCCGGCAAGGCGCGGGCCGAAAAGGAAGACCGACGCAATTTCACCGCCTTTGTGCGGCGGGCCGGTCGTGGGGTCGAAGGCGCACAGCAAGCGGCGCTTTATGAGGCGACGCGCTATTGTCTGGATAATTTCGGCACGTCCGAGATTGAATGGATTGGCGTTCCTGCGGGTGCAGAAGGGCCTGTCTATGCGCGTTCCGGGGATACGGTATCGGTGAGGGGACGCTGTATCATATGGTCATAAACCGTTTCATATCAGGGGTTTGCCACGCTTGCTATTGCATAGCAGGCGGCATCGGACCCATCTGCGATGCAGATGGGCGTGCCGTGATGGCCTGCGCCTGCACTGATATGAAAGGAATGATCTGATGCGTATGATCCTGTCTTTTGTCCTGAGCCTTGGTCTGGGTGTTTCGAGCGGCGTGGCCGCTGTGCGTGCCGGATCGCTGGCGCAAGAGGCCGATATCAATCAGGGCCTGTTTTACATGGCGGTCGCCGATGAAATCCGCAAACGCTGTGGTGACATCTCGCCACGGGTTATGACCGCGATTTCTTATATGCGCGCGCTCAAAGCCGAGGCGCAGTCGCGCGGTTACACCGAGGCCGAGATTGACGCCTATATCTCGGACAAAGCCGAGAAGAGAAAGATACGCGGGCGCAGTGACGACTATATCCGGTCGATGGGGGCGATGCCCAATGACGGCCCGAGTCTGTGCGACCTTGGCCGAGCAGAAATCGCGAAACAGAGCCCGATCGGCAAGTTTCTGAAAGCAAAGTGAGATACCATGGCTGACCTACGCAAGATCATCATCGACGATCAAGAGATCGAGGTCGAGGGCGCAATGACCCTCATTCAGGCTTGTGAACAGGCCGGGGTCGAAGTGCCGCGTTTTTGCTATCACGAGCGTCTGTCGATTGCTGGGAATTGCCGGATGTGTCTGGTCGAGGTCGTGGGCGGGCCGCCGAAACCGGCCGCAAGCTGTGCCATGCAGGTCAAGGATCTGCGGCCCGGCCCGGATGGCACGCCGCCGGTAGTCAAGACCAACAGCCCCATGGTCAAGAAGGCCCGCGAGGGGGTGATGGAGTTTCTGCTTATCAACCACCCGCTGGATTGCCCGATCTGCGATCAGGGCGGCGAGTGTGACTTGCAGGATCAGGCCATGGCCTATGGCGTTGATTTCAGCCGCTACCGCGAGCCCAAGCGGGCGAGCGAGGATCTTGATCTTGGCCCGCTGGTCGAGACCCATATGACGCGCTGCATCTCTTGCACGCGCTGTGTGCGTTTCACCTCTGAGGTGGCCGGCATCATGCAGATGGGCCAGACCGGGCGCGGTGAAGATGCCGAGATCACCAGCTATCTGGGTCAAACGCTCGATAGCAATTTGCAGGGCAATATCATCGACCTGTGTCCGGTGGGGGCGCTTGTAAGCAAGCCTTATGCCTTTACCGCGCGCCCGTGGGAATTGACCAAGACCGAGACCATCGACGTGATGGACGCGCTTGGCAGCAATATCCGCGTTGATTGCAAGGGGCGCGAGGTGATGCGCATCCTGCCGCGCAATCCTGACGGCGTGAACGAGGAATGGATTTCCGACAAGACACGGTTTGTCTGGGACGGGTTGCGGCGTCAGCGCCTGGACCGGCCCTATGTCCGGGAGAATGGCAAGCTGCGGGTGGCCACATGGCCCGAGGCCTTGGCCAAGGTGGCAGGTGCCATCAAGGGGGCCAAGAAACTGGCCGGTTTGGTGGGCGATCTTGTGCCGGTCGAGGCGGCCTTTGCGCTCAAGGCGTTGATCGAGGGGCAGGGTGGCCATGTGGAATGCCGCACTGACACTGCCCGTCTGCCCGCAGGCAATCGCAGCGGCTATGTTGGGAATGTCCGTATCGAGGATCTTGATACGGCCAAGAATGTGGTGCTGATTGGCACCGATCCTCGGGTTGAAGCGCCGGTGCTGAATGCGCGTTTGCGCAAGGCGTGGATCAAGGGGGCCAATATCACGCTGGTTGGCCCCAAGGTTGATCTTACCTATGACTACACCCATGCGGGCACGGATCGTGCCGCGCTTGGCGGGCTGAGCGTGCCTGAGGATACGATTGTCATCGTCGGCATGGGCGCACTGCGCGAGGCCGATGGCGCGGCGGTGCTGGCTGCGGCTATGGCGCTGTCTGGCCGGATGCTGGTGCTGCATACTGCGGCCGGGCGTGTTGGTGCGATGGATGTGGGCGCTGTGACCGAGGGCGGGCTAGAGGCCGCAATCGACGGCGCCGATGTGATCTATAACCTTGGGGCGGATGAGGTTGATATCGCGGCGGGGCCGTTGGTGATCTATCAGGGCAGCCATGGTGATCGCGGCGCGCATCGCGCCGATGTGATCCTGCCGGGCGCAGCCTATACCGAGGAGCAGGGGCTGTTCGTCAATACCGAAGGTCGCCCGCAATTGGCGTTGCGCGCCGGTTTTGCCCCCGGTGACGCCAAGGAAAACTGGGCCATTCTTCGGGCGCTGAGTGGCGAATTGGGCGCGGTTCTGCCTTATGACAGCATCGCGCAGTTGCGTCAGGCGCTGGTCAAGGCGGTGCCGCATCTCAAGAAGGTGGATCAGGTGCCCGCGAATGACTGGCAACCGCTGGAAACATCCGCGCTTGGCAAGGCTGATTTCCGGCTCGCGATTGCGGATTTCTATCTGACCAACCCGATTGCCCGCGCGAGCGAGCTGATGGCGGAATTGAGTGCCAATGCCAAGGCGCGTGGCACGCAACCGATGGCGGCAGAGTGAGGATGGTCATGGCCCTCATATCGCCTGTGGCGCTTGGGCTGGCGGGCTGCGCAGAGAGTGCATCCCCTGTGCCCTTTGCGCCTGACTATCAGGGGATCGAGACGCGGCTCTTGGATGGGGATCTGGTGAATTTCCACGTGTCCATGCGTGGCGCGCGCGATCCACTGGACGTGGAACGCTATGCCGAATGCGCCGCTGCGCAATATGCGTTGATCCGGGGTTACGGCTTTGCGCGCCACCTGCGCACAAGCGTCTCGGAAGAGGCTGGCATCTGGCAGGGCGATGCGGTTTATACGATCTCGGCGGCGCTGCCCCGAGGACTACTGACAATCGACGCCGAAGTCGTCGCCGCCAATTGTGCGGAAAACGGAATACCGATGGTGTGAGGACCTGATGGCTGAATTCTTTACAACCCCGCTGGGAACCTTCGTGATCATCCTGGCACAATGCCTTGCGGTGGTGGGCTTTGTCATGGTCTCGCTCTTGTTCCTTGTCTATGGCGACCGCAAGATCTGGGCCGCCGTGCAGATGCGCCGGGGTCCGAACGTCGTGGGCACCTGGGGCCTGTTGCAGACGGTGGCGGATGCGCTGAAATACGTGGTAAAAGAGGTCGTGGTTCCGGCGGGGGCTGACAAGGCCGTGTTCATGCTGGCCCCGATGACGAGTTTCGTTCTGGCGGTGCTGGCTTGGGCCGTTATTCCGATGAACGAAGGCTGGGTGCTATCGGATATCAACGTGGCGGTGCTCTTTGTTTTCGCGGTGTCCTCGCTTGAGGTTTATGGCGTGATCATGGGGGGCTGGGCGTCAAACTCCAAATACCCATTCCTCGGCTCTTTGCGCTCTGCTGCGCAGATGATTTCCTATGAGGTGTCGCTGGGCTTGATCATCATTGGTGTGATCATTTCGACCGGATCGCTCAACTTCAGTGCCATCGTGGGTGCGCAGGATACGGCCTATGGGTTCTTTGGCTGGTATTGGCTGCCGCATTTGCCGATGGTGTTCCTGTTCTTTATCAGCGCATTGGCCGAGACCAACCGCCCGCCGTTCGACCTGCCTGAGGCGGAATCCGAGCTGGTCGCTGGCTATCAGGTGGAATATTCCTCGACGCCGTTCCTTTTGTTCATGGCGGGGGAATATATCGCGATTTTCCTGATGTGCGCATTGATGAGCCTGCTGTTTTTCGGCGGCTGGCTGTCGCCCATTCCGGGCCTGCCGGATGGCGTGCTGTGGATGATTGGCAAGATGGCGTTTTTCTTCTTCCTCTTCGCCATGGTCAAGGCGATCACGCCGCGCTACCGCTACGATCAGCTTATGCGGATCGGTTGGAAAGTGTTCCTGCCCATGTCCTTGGGCTGGGTGGTGATCGTGGCGTTTCTTGCGAAATTCGAAGTGCTGGGCGGCTTTTGGGCCCGCTGGGCGATTGGAGGCTGATCCATGACCAAGATAGATTACGGCCGTGCGGCGGGGTATTTCCTGCTCTCCGACTTCTTCAAAGGGTTCAAGCTGGGGCTGAAATACTTCTTCGCGCCCAAGGCCACGCTCAACTATCCGCATGAAAAGGGGCCTCTGTCGCCGCGCTTTCGCGGAGAGCATGCGTTGCGCCGTTATCCCAATGGGGAAGAGCGCTGTATCGCGTGCAAGCTGTGCGAGGCCATTTGCCCCGCACAGGCCATCACCATTGATGCAGAGCCGCGCGACGACGGCAGCCGCCGGACCACGCGCTATGACATCGACATGACGAAATGCATCTATTGCGGTTTCTGCCAAGAGGCCTGCCCTGTGGATGCTATCGTCGAAGGGCCGAATTTCGAGTTTGCTACCGAGACCCGCGAAGAGTTGTTCTATGACAAGGCGCGGCTATTGGCGAACGGCGACCGTTGGGAGGCCGAGATTGCCCGCAACCTAGAGATGGATGCACCCTACCGATGAGCGATCCCAGCAACCCCTTCGAGATGATGATGCGTCAGGCTCAGGAAATGGCCAAGGCGCTCAATCCGGCGCTTGAATCCTTTTCGCCCAAAGGGTTCGAAACGCTTTGGCCAACCATGCCCAAGGATTTCATGGAAATGAGCTTTGGCAAGGGGTTGAACAAGGAGGGGCTGGATGCCAAGACGCGCCTGCTCTTGACCCTTGCTGGGCTGACGATGCTGGGGGCGCAGAGTGACACGCAAATCCGCATGACCGTGCGCCATGCGCTGGAGGCCGGGGCAACCCGTGACGAGATTGCCGAGACCATTGCGCAGATGGCGATGTTCGCCGGCATCCCCTCGATGACGCGCGCCATGGATTTCGCCCGCGAGATCATGGACCAGGGCGATAAAGAAGGAAAAGACAAATGACGTTTGCGGCCATGGCCTTTTATCTCTTTGCGGTGTCGCTGCTGACCGGCGGGTTGATGACCGTGATCAGCCGCAACCCGGTGCATTCGGTGCTCTGGCTGATCCTGTCGTTCATCAGCGCTGCGGGGCTTTTCGTGCTTTTGGGGGCAGAGTTCGTGGCGATGCTGCTCATTATCGTCTACGTGGGCGCGGTCGCGGTGCTGTTCTTGTTCGTGGTGATGATGCTTGACGTCGATTTCGCCGAGTTGAAGGCGGAAATGGCGAAATACATGCCCTTGGCACTGCTGATCGGGGTGATCCTGCTCATGCAATTCGGGCTGGCGTTCGGCAATTGGGAAATGGCGGATGGGGCCGAGGCGGCGCGCCGCGCGGTGACACCCGAAGGGGTTGAGAACACCGCCGCTTTGGGCCTCTTGCTCTATGATACCTATTTCATTCTGTTCCAGCTTTCGGGTCTGATCCTGTTGGTGGCGATGATCGGGGCGATTGTGCTTACGCTGCGGCATCGCACGGATGTCAAACGGCAGGATGTGCTGGCGCAGATGTACCGTGATCCGGCCAAAGCCATGGAACTGCGGGATGTGAAACCGGGGCAGGGGCTGTAATGGCGGATCTGCTGCATCATGCGGTGTCAGCCCTCGGGCTGGCGGGGTTAGCCGCGATCTGGAGTGTAAAGATGGTGCTGGGATTTTTCATCCTGCGCATCATGAAAAGAAGAAGATTGAGGGTCAGAGGGTGAAACGATGATCGGACTTGAACATTATCTGACGGTGGCGGCAGCGCTGTTCGTCATCGGTATCTTTGGCCTTTTCCTGAACCGCAAGAATGTCATCATCCTGTTGATGTCTATCGAACTTATGCTGCTTTCGGTGAATATCAACCTTGTGGCGTTTTCGTCGCATCTGGGCGATATGGTGGGGCAGGTGTTCACGCTTTTCGTGTTGACCGTTGCCGCTGCAGAGGCCGCGATTGGCCTTGCGATCCTCGTTTGTTTCTTCCGCAATCGCGGCACGATTGCTGTCGAAGACGCCAATGTGATGAAAGGCTGAAGCCATGGAAACCATTCTCCTCTTCGCGCCTCTCGTGGGCGCGCTCCTTGCGGGTTTTGGCTGGCGCATCCTGGGTGACAAGGGCGCACAATGGCTGACGACGGGCCTGCTGTTTCTGTCCTGTATCCTGAGCTGGATCGTGTTTCTGGGGCATGACGGGGTCATGCATCAGGTGCATCTGCTTGATTGGGTGCAATCGGGCACGCTGGATACGGCTTGGGCCATTCGGATGGACCGGCTGACCGCGATCATGTTAATCGTGATCACCACCGTCTCGGCGCTCGTGCATCTGTATTCCATGGGCTACATGGCGCATGACGAGAATTTCCGCGAAAACGAGAGCTATCGGCCCCGTTTTTTTGCGTATCTGTCGTTCTTTACATTCGCGATGCTGATGCTGGTCACGTCGGACAACCTGCTTCAGATGTTCTTTGGCTGGGAGGGTGTGGGCGTTGCCTCTTACCTGCTCATCGGCTTTTACTTTCGCAAGCCGAGCGCCAATTCCGCGGCGATCAAGGCGTTTGTGGTCAACCGGGTAGGTGATTTCGGCTTTGCGCTTGGGATCATGGCGATCTACTTCCTGACGGACTCGATCAAGTTCGATGATATCTTTGCCGCAGCGCCCATGCTGGCAGAGACGCAATTGACGTTCCTGTGGACAGAGTGGAATGCGGCCAATCTGATTGCCGTTTTGCTGTTCATCGGCGCAATGGGAAAATCGGCGCAGCTGTTCCTGCACACCTGGTTGCCGGACGCGATGGAAGGCCCGACCCCGGTGTCGGCCCTTATTCACGCGGCGACAATGGTGACGGCGGGGGTGTTCCTTGTGTGCCGCATGTCGCCGCTGATGGAATACGCGCCGGAAGCGATGACCTTTGTCGTCTTCCTTGGGGCCACCACCGCGTTTTTCGCGGCAACCGTGGGTCTGGTGCAGAATGACATCAAGCGCGTGATTGCGTATTCGACCTGCTCTCAGCTTGGATATATGTTTGTGGCGGCTGGTCTGGGCGTCTATTCGGTGGCGATGTTCCACCTTTTCACGCATGCGTTCTTCAAGGCGATGCTGTTCCTTGGGGCGGGGTCCGTGATCCACGGGATGCATCACGAACAGGACATGCGCAACTATGGCGGTCTGCGCAAGAAGTTGCCCTATACGTTCTGGGCGATGATGATCGGCACGCTGGCCATTACCGGCGTGGGTATTCCCCTGACACATATCGGCTTCGCCGGGTTCCTCAGCAAGGATGCGGTGATCGAGAGCGCGTGGGCGGGCACGGACGGCGGCTATGCGTTCTGGATGCTGGTGATCGCGGCGCTGTTCACGTCATTCTATAGCTGGCGTCTGATGTTCCTGACGTTCTTTGGCGAGGCGCGGGGCGACAAGCACACACATGAGCACGCCCATGAAAGCCCGATGGTCATGCTGGTGCCCCTGGGGGTGCTGGCGCTTGGCGCGGTCTTTGCCGGGATGATCTGGTTCAACAGTTTCTTTGGCAGCCATGAGAGTGTGAACAAGTTCTTTGGCATCCCTGCGCATCATGCTGAGGCGTCTGAGGGGCATGGCACAGAGGGTGCTGCGGATCACGCGGAGGAAACGGCAGAGGCGCATGCCCCGGCCATAGGTCAGGGTGAGGCACCACAGGGGGCCATCTTCATGCATCCCGACAATACCGTGATGGATGACGCGCACCATGCCCCGAAATGGGTCAAGGTCAGCCCCTTTGTTGCGATGCTGACCGGGTTCCTGATGGCAGTTTGGTTCTATATCTGGGATCCGGCGATGCCACGCCGTGTCGCCGAGACAAATCGCCCGCTCTACCTCTTTCTGCTCAACAAGTGGTATTTCGACGAGATCTTTGATTTTCTCTTCGTGCGGCCCTCTAAGGCGCTTGGCCATTTGTTGTGGAAGCGCGGCGATGGCGATGTGATCGACGGGTCGATCAATGGCGTGGCAATGGGGATCATCCCATGGTTCACCCGCCTCGCCGGTCGGGCGCAATCCGGCTACATCTTTACCTATGCCTTTGCCATGGTGATCGGGATCGCGGTTCTGGTGACGTGGATGACGATCTTCGGGGGAGCCAACTGATGGACAACCTGCTTTCCATTGTGACCTTCATCCCGGCGGTCGCGGCGGCCATTCTTGCGGTGTTCCTGCGTGGTTCGGATGAGGCGGCACAGCGCAATGCCAAATGGGTGGCGTTGATTGCCACCACACTGACATTTGTCGTGTCGCTGTTTATCCTGTTTGATTTCGACGCCTCCAATACTGGTTTTCAGTTCGTTGAAGAGCGCGAGTGGCTTTTGGGCCTGAAATACAAGATGGGCGTGGATGGGATCAGTGTTCTGTTCGTGATGCTGACAACCTTCATGATGCCTCTGACTATCGCGGCGTCGTGGGGTGTGACTACGCGCGTCAAAGAATACATGATCGCCTTCTTGCTTTTGGAAACGCTCATGCTGGGCGTGTTCATGGCGCTGGATCTGGTGCTGTTTTACCTCTTCTTTGAGGCGGGGCTGATCCCGATGTTCCTGATCATCGGGATCTGGGGCGGCAAGGAACGGATTTACGCCTCGTTCAAGTTCTTCCTCTACACCTTCCTTGGCTCTGTGCTGATGTTGGTGGCGATGGTGGCGATGTTCTCGGATGCGGGCACCACGGATATCGCGGCCTTGCTCAAGCATGAATTCGAGAGCGAGACATTCTCGATCCTCGGGGTTCAGGTGATCGGCGGGATGCAGACGCTGATGTTCCTGGCGTTCTTTGCCAGCTTTGCGGTCAAGATGCCGATGTGGCCGGTGCATACCTGGTTGCCGGATGCCCACGTGCAGGCGCCGACCGCCGGGTCGGTTGTGCTGGCGGCCATCCTCTTGAAGATGGGCGGCTATGGGTTCTTGCGCTTTAGCCTACCGATGTTCCCGATCGGGTCGGAGGTTCTGACGCCACTGGTGCTGTGGATGAGTGCCATTGCCATTGTCTATACCTCGCTGGTGGCGCTGGCGCAGTCCGATATGAAAAAGCTGATCGCCTATTCGTCGGTGGCGCATATGGGCTATGTGACCATGGGGATTTTCGCGGCCAATCAGCAGGGCGTGGATGGGGCGATTTTCCAGATGCTGAGCCATGGCTTTATCTCGGGCGCGCTCTTTCTTTGCGTCGGCGTGATTTATGACCGGATGCACACGCGCGAGATTGACGCCTATGGCGGTCTGGTGAACCGGATGCCCGCGTATGCGCTGATCTTCATGTTCTTCACCATGGCGAATGTGGGCCTGCCGGGAACCTCTGGCTTTGTGGGTGAATTCTTGACGCTTGTGGGTGTGTTTCAGGTCAATACTTGGGTTGCGGCGGTGGCCACATCGGGTGTGATCTTGTCGGCGGCCTATGCGCTCTGGCTTTATCGCCGGGTGGTGATGGGCGACCTGATCAAGGAGAGCCTGCGCACGATCACCGATATGACCAAACGCGAGCGGGCAATTTTTGCGCCGCTGGTGGTGATGACGTTGTTGCTTGGGGTCTATCCCCGGCTTGTGACCGATATCACCGGCCCCTCGGTTGAGGCGCTGATTTCCAACGTTGAGACGGCACAGGCGATGGCGCAGACCACGACGCAACTTGCCGAAACCTCGCATTGAACCGGAGGCCCTGAGACATGCAGGCTGATCTAACCATAATCCTGCCCGAGATCGTGCTCTCGGTCTATGCGATCTTGGCGCTGTTGGGCGTGGCCTATACCGGGCAAGACCGCATGGCGGGCATGTTGGTCTGGGTGACGGCGGGGCTGTTTGCCTTGTTGGCGATCTGGATCGGTGCGTCGGGCGAGGGCACTCGTACGGCCTTTGGCGGAATGTTCAACGACGATGGCTTTGCGCGCTTTGCCAAGGTCACGATCCTGTTGTCGGCAGCGGCGGTGCTGGTGCTGGGGCAGGATTACATGCAGCGGCGCGGTATCCTGCGGTTTGAGTATCCGCTCTTGGTGGCGCTTGCTGTGGTTGGCATGATGGTCATGGTCAGCGCGGGCGATCTTATGGCGCTTTATATGGGCCTCGAATTGCAATCCCTGTCGCTTTATGTTGTGGCGTCGCTGCGTCGGGACAGCGCCAAATCAACCGAAGCGGGCCTTAAGTATTTCGTTTTGGGCGCGTTGTCGTCGGGCCTCTTGCTCTATGGCGCGTCGCTAACCTATGGCTATGCGGGCACGACGCTGTTTTCCGGGATCATTGCGGCGGCTGAAGGTCAGGCGCCCGTGGGCCTTTTGATCGGTCTGGTGTTCGTTATTTCGGGTCTTGCGTTCAAGATTTCGGCGGTTCCGTTCCATATGTGGACCCCGGATGTCTATGAGGGCGCGCCGACACCCATTACCGCATTCTTCGCCACCGCCCCCAAGATGGCGGCAATGGGGCTATTTGCCCGTGTGGTCCATGATGCGTTCGGCGGTGTGGTCGCGGATTGGCAGCAGGTGCTGGCGCTTCTGGCGCTGCTGTCGATGTTCCTTGGGGCCTTTGCGGCGATTGGCCAGACCGATATCAAGCGTCTGATGGCCTATTCGTCGATTGCGCATATGGGCTATGCGCTGATGGGGCTGGCGGCAGGCACGGTCTTTGGCGTGCAGGCGATGCTGATCTATATGGCGATCTATGTCACGATGAACGTCGGCACCTTTGCCTTTATCCTTTCGATGGAGCGGGATGGGCAACCGGTGACGGATATTCGCAGCCTTGCGATGTATTCGCGTGCAGAGCCGGGCCGGGCGCTTGCCATGCTGATCCTGTTGTTCAGCCTTGCCGGTGTGCCACCGCTCTTGGGCTTTTTCGGCAAGCTTTATGTGCTGCGCGCCGCCTATGAGGGCGGGTTGGCGTGGTTGGCGATTGCTGGTGTTATCGCCTCGGTGATTGGTGCCTTTTACTATCTGCGGATCGTGTTCTACATGTATTTTGGCGAAGAGGGTGCGGGGCTGCAAACCGGCCGTTCGGCGGTGCAATGGCTGTTCCTGATGGGATCAGCGGCGGTGATGCTGCTTGGTATCGTCAATATGTTCGGGATTGAGGCCATGGCACAGGCGGCGGCAGCGACGCTGGTCAACTAATCTGTATCTGCCTTGCAAGAGACAAAAGGCGCGCCCCGGTGGCGCGCCTTTCCTGTTTATGGGGTGAGGTATTTTTCTAGCACGATAGCGGGCATGGCCCCGCGCAGCAGCATATCCGGCAGGACATAAGAGGGAGCCATATCAAGACCGAGTTCGGTGGCAAGGGCCGTGTCGTTGGCCATATCGAACGTATTGATACGCAGGCCAAGCCGGTCTGAAAGCGCTCGCAACTCGGCCTCGGCGCTGGCGCAATCGGCGCAATCCGCCTGCGTAAAGAACGCAAGTGCGGCGGTGGCACCCTTGGGGCCGAAACCGGGCAGGTCAGGTGCAAAGAGGCGCGGCGCAGCGCGTTTGAGAAGGTTCAGATCGCGCGCGGACTCGTCGCCATAAAGATCGGCGGCCGTCAGCGGAATGGGCTCTCGTAAAGGGGCAAGCAGCGAGGGTGTTTCGATCAAGACATCACGGATCTCTGCGCCCAAGAAGGGGCGTGACTGATCCGGAAGGTCTTGCGCCCATGCAGGTCCAGCGGCCCCAAGAACAAGGGCCGTCCAAAGGGAACGTCGCAGCATGGCTATTGCGCGCGAATCTCGTCGGCAATGCGCTGCATGGCGTCCTGTGGCAGATACCCACGCAGCATCTGATCCCCCATCACGAAAGAGGGCGTGCCGCTGATCTGCATCCGCTGGCCAAGGGCGTGATTGGCGGCGATCACTTGGGTCACCGCGTCACTGTTCATTTCGGCGATGATCGCCGGAGCATCAAGACCGAGTGAATCGGCCAGACGGGTAAAGCCCGTTTCGCTCATGCTGCCCGAATATGCCATCAGGGCGTCATGCACAGATGCATAGGCCTCATCGCCTGCGACCTGACGCGTGGCAATGGCAAAGCGCGAGGCCATAACCGATTCTTCACCCAGGATCGGGAATTCCTTGATGATAAAGCGGATGTTGCCATCGGCGGCCAACAGACCCTTCACGTCTTCATGGGCGCGGCGGCAATAGCTGCAGCGATAGTCCATGAATTCCACAAGGGTCAGATCGCCGTCCAGATTGCCGCCGACCCAAGAGTTGGGATCATTGAACAGCGCCTCGGCATTGACCTTGACCAGATCGCTATCGGCCTCGGCCTGACCTTTGGCCTCGCGCTGTTCCAGCACGGCAACTGCTTCCATGATCACTTCGGGGTTTGCCAGCAGGTATTCGCGAATTTCAGCGCGCAAAAGCGTGCGGTCTGCGTCGCTCAGGCTCTCAAGGTCGAGAGCTGCGGCAGGCTGTGCGAAGGCAAAGCAGAGGCCAAGGCTGGCGGCGGATAGGATCATACGTGGCATCAGGATCATTTTCTCCGTTTTTCTTCGGCTTCTGCAGCGAACAGTACATCCTGTGCTCTTTGCCATGCGGCGGAACCACGGGGCAAGAGGTTGGAGGCGCGTTCGGCGTGTATCTTAGCATCTTTGAGCCGCCCCGCGATGGCATATCGTTCAGCGGTCAGCACTGAGGCCATGCCATTGTTGCCCAGCTTGGCGTTGGCCTGCGCCAGATCACGCAGGATGCGGATATCACGGCCATCGCGGCTTCGTGCGGTTTCGAGAAATTGCACGGCTTTTTGCGTCTGATTGTCGGCCAAGAGGGCGCGCCCATAAGAGCCAAGGATAAGCGCATTGTTGGGGGCAAGGTTGGCCGCGCGGGCATAGGCGGCAACGGCGGGCTTGATCTGGCGGCTTTCCATGAGGATCTGACCGCGCAATTCGTGCAAATAGGGATCGTTGGGCCGCAGAGCCACAGCCCCGTCAATCGCGGCCAGCGCGCGGCGCAAATCTGCCTGCCGGTGATAGGCGATGGCCTGGCGCATCAGCTTTATGTCAGGATAGCCAAATTCCCCGGCGCGGGTCAGGGTCCATTTGGGAGAGCGTTGAAATGCGGAAAGTTTGCTTTTGGCCCGGGCGAACCAATAGGTTGCCTCGGGATCGGGGGCGACGGTGCGGCCCTGTGCTTCGGCCAATTGGGTGATCCGGCGGAACCGGTCGCGCGACAAGGGGTGGGTGCGGGCATAGGCATCCTGTCGGTTCACCGAGAGCGCCTCTTGGCCGTTAAAAAGCTCCATCACCTGGACCGCCCCGCGCAGGTCAATTCCTGCGGCCATGAGAAAGCGCATGCCGCTGGCGTCAGCGGCATTTTCTTCGGCGCGGGTGTGGGAAAAGAAGCTGCGTAGTGCCGCACCTTGAAGCCCGGCAGCGGCCCCTACCGCAAACTCTCCACTGCCCGCCGCGGCCCCAGCGACCGCCGCAAGGGCCGTTCCGAGCGCTGCTGCTGTGCGGGCGTTGCGGGCATTGATCGGGCGGCGCATCAGGTGGCCATTGGCGATATGCGCGGCCTCATGCGCGATCACAGATTGCAGCATGGCCGGTGTATCCATCCGAAGGATCAAGCCGGAATGGATAAAGATGCTGTCGGCATCAATGACAAACGCATTCATGCTCGAATCGTCAATCACGAGGATATCCACCCGCGCCGGGCTAAGCCCCGCCGCCTGAAGCACTGGCGCGGCCAGCGCGCGCAAAGCCTGTTCGATGTCTGGGTCGCGCAAGAGCGTGACGGCACGCGCCGGCAGCGCCAGCGACAGGAGAAGCGAGAGAAGGGCAAGACGGAGAAGCAGCATTGACCTTGGCGGCCTTTTCCAGTGAGACGGGTCACATGTGGGGTCAGTCTAGGAGAAAACCAATGCGGAACTCAACCCGGAGCCAAATTGATCCCTTCATCGTGATGGATGTGATGGAGGCCGCCCGCCGCGCCGAAGCTGCGGGACGTGACATTATCCACATGGAAGTAGGGCAACCCGGCACATCCGCGCCAGAGGGTGCGCGCGCGGCGTTGGCCCGAACCATGGCGACAGAGCCCATGGGCTATACCGTGGCGCTTGGCCTGCCAGCGCTTCGGGCACGGATCGCGCAGCTTTATGGCGATTGGTATAATCTCGATTTGAACCCAGAACGTGTGGTGATTACGCCCGGTTCGTCCGGGGCCTTCATTCTGGCCTTTACAGCGCTTTTTGACGCGGGTGACCGTGTGGGGATCGGCGCGCCGGGCTATCCCAGCTATCGCCAGATCCTGCGCGCGCTTGATCTTGTGCCGGTGGATATCGAGACGGCGGCGGAAAACCGCCTGCAGCCGGTGCCGGACGATTTGCAGGGACAGGATTTGCAGGGGCTCTTGGTTGCCAGCCCGGCGAATCCTTCGGGTACGATGCTGGACCGCGCGGCGCTTGGCGGGTTGATTGCGGCGGCAGAGGGGCAGGGCGCGGCATTTATAAGTGACGAGATTTATCACGGCATCGAGTATGAGCGTCGTGCGGTCTCAGCGCTGGAAATCACTGACGATTGTTATGTGATCAATTCTTTCTCAAAGTATTTTTCGATGACGGGCTGGCGGATTGGCTGGATGGTGGTGCCCGAAGATCATGTGCGCGTCATCGAACGGCTGGCGCAGAACCTCTTTATCTGTCCGCCCCATGTCAGTCAGGTGGCGGCCCTTGCGGCGATGGACTGTTCCGAGGAGTTGGAGGCCAATATGGCCGTTTACCGGCGCAACCGGGCGCTAATGCTGGAGGGGCTGCCCAAGGCAGGGTTTGACCGTATCGCGCCGCCCGATGGAGCGTTTTACGTCTATGCCGATGTCAGCCATCTGACCCAAGACAGCCGTGCCTTTGCTGCCGAAATTCTGGAACACGCAGGGGTTGCGGTCACGCCGGGGCTTGATTTTGATCCCTTGCGCGGGGCGGGAACGCTGCGGTTTTCCTATGCCCGTGCCACGGCGGATATCGAGGAAGGTTTGACGCGGCTTCGACAGTTCATGGTCAGCCGGGGCATGGCAAGCGCGCAAGATATCTAAGGGCGGACCTTGTAAGGGCCGCTTGTCAGAAATTTGCCACATTCTGGGCATGTTGTTGCCGAACGGCTGTGTCACTTTCGTGCCGAATCTGAAACTTTCGATACCGGGGCATGACATGCAACAGATCAGAAATGGCTATCGCGGGGCACGCGTGCTTTTGCATGTGAACGCGGATTTCCTGCTCTATGTGGCGACCCTTGGGGCGGCACTCTTGGCGGCGGCCTATATCGGCACCCTATGAGCTGTGAGGTTGCGTGGCCCGCACTCGCATTTTGACAAGGCCAGACAGACGGGTTACTGACATCCTCAATGGGATGTCTGACTGGGTTTGAGCAATGAATAATCGCGACGTGGATCGGCCAAAGGGCCGCAACCTTTTTCTTGCGGCGCGGATAGGCGCAGGTGGCATCTTCGCGCTCTTCTTTGTTGTTTTTCTGCTTGGAACGGGCCAGCGGGCCGAAGCGCAATCCTATCGCTTTTCTTCTGTGGCGATTGAAGGAAACCAACGGATCGAAACCGGAACGATTCTGTCCTATGCGGGCATTGCGCGCAACGAGACGGTCTCGGCGGGGCAGTTGAACGACGCGTACCAAAAAATCCTTGGATCGGGTCTTTTTGAAGATGTGGAGCTGGTGCCGCAGGGCAGCAATCTTTTGATCCGCGTGGTCGAGTTTCCGACGATCAACCAGATCGCGTTTGAGGGTAACGACAAGATCAAGGATGAAGACCTTGCCGGGTTCATCCAGAGCAAATCGCGTCAGGTGTTCAGCCCGACACAGGCCGAGCGGGACGCTGGCGTTATCTCTGAGGCCTATAGCCAGAATGGCCGCATCGCTGCGCGGGTGACACCCAAAGTGATCCGCCGGAGCGACAATCGCGTCGATCTGGTGTTTGAAATCTTTGAAGGGCGCAAGATCGAGGTTCAGCGCATCGGTTTTGTTGGCAACAAGGCCTTTTCCGACACGCGCCTTCGTCGTGTGGTTGAAAGCAAGCAGACAGGCCTTCTGCGCGCCCTGATCGAACGGGACACATTCGTCGAGGACCGCGTCAATTTTGATCGGCAGGTTCTGAGCGATTTCTACAATTCGCGCGGGTTTGTCGATTTTCGCGTCACCGGCACCAATGCCGAGCTTGCGCGCGAGCGGGATGCCTATTTCGTTACCTTCAACATTCAAGAAGGCCAACAGTTCCGGTTTGGGGAAATCACCACCGTTAGCGAAATTAACGGTGTCGAGGCCGAAATCTATGGTGACACACTCAAGATCAAACCCGGAGTGGTCTATTCACCGACGCTGGTCGAAAGCTCCATCGCCCGGATGGAGCGTTTGGCGCTCAAGAATGGTGTCGATTTCATGCGCGTCGAGCCACGGATCACGCGCAACGACCGGGATTTGACGCTGGATGTTGAATTTGTGATCCAACGCGGTCCGCGCGTATTTGTCGAGCGGATCGACATTGAAGGCAACACCACCACGCTTGACCGCGTGATCCGGCGCCAATTCGATCAGGCCGAGGGTGATCCCTTTAACCCGCGCTCGATCCAACAGGCTGCGGACCGTATCCGGGCTTTGGGCTATTTCGAGGACGTCGACGTGAACGCCCGCGAGGGATCACGCCCCGATCAGGTTGTGATCGAAACAGATGTCGAGGAAACCACAACCGGCACCGTTTCGGTCGGGGCGAGTTTCTCGACAAACTCGGGTCTTGGCGTTTCGCTTGGCTTTTCCGAGCGCAATTTCATCGGGCGCGGTCAGCAACTGACGGCTCAGATTCTCGCGACGGCTGACAACATTAACTACAACTTGGGGTTTGTTGAACCGGCCTTTCTTGGACGGGACGTGGCGCTTGGTCTCGATTTCTCTTTCCGGGAAACCGAAAGCGACAACAGTCTTTTTGATACGGCAATCGGGACGTTCCGGCCCAGTCTGACGTTTCCGACTGGCGAGAACACACGCCTGAATGTCTATTACAATACCAGCTACGAGGATATGACCGACTATCAGGGCACGTCCGGCATTCTTCAGAACGAGATCGCGCAAGGCGGGCTATGGACCAGTTCCGTGGGCTATAATTTCAGCTTTGACACGCGGGCCGGTGGACTAAACCCGAATGCCGGTGTGCTTTTGTCCTTTGGCCAGGAATTCGCTGGACTTGGTGGGGATAACGATTTCATCAAAACCACGGCGCGGCTTGTGGGACAGACCACGGTCTTGAACGAGGATGTGACGCTTCGCGCAATCCTTGAAGGGGGCGCGCTCAACTTCTCTGGAAGCAGGGATAGCCGGTTCCTCAATCGTTTTGGGTCTCAGGTCATTCGCGGGTTTGAGCCGAACGGCATGGGGCCGATCGAAGGCAACGAGCTTTTGGGCGGTGATTTTTTCGCAGCCCTCAAGTTTGAAGCAGAGTTCCCACTTGGTCTGCCGGATGAATATGGCATCACGGGCGGTGCCTTTTACGATATCGGCTCGATCTGGGGTATTGGAAACCGGGGATCGGTTGCGCCGGGCAATACACTGTCGTCGACAGGGTTCAAGGCGCGCCACGTGATTGGTGTTTCCTTGTTCTGGTCGTCGCCATTTGGTCCGATCCGGATGAATTTTTCCAAGGCCCTCGAAAAGGAACCGGGCGATATCGAGCAGACCTTTGATCTGACCGTTCGCACGGAATTCTGATCATGCGTGCGGCGCTTGCCCGGTTGGGCCTGTGCCTAGGGGTCACTCTTGGCGCCGCCTTTCCTCTCTATGCGCAACAGATCGGCGTGATCCAGAGCGATGTTTTGGTGATCGACCCCGAGCGCATGCTGCTCGAGTCCGAATATGGCAAGCGTTTGCAACAAGACATTCAGGCCGAGCGGGACCGGCTGATCGCGTATAATGAGACGATCGCGCAGGAGCTGGAAGCGGAAGAGCAGAGGCTGACCGCGTTGCGCGCGACCACGGCACCCAATGCGTTCCGGGACATGGCCGATGCATTTGACCAAAGGGTCGAAGAGCTGCGTCTTGAGAGCGAGCGGCGCTCTCGGGAATTGGAACGGCGGCGCGAATTGATCCCGATTCAGTTCATGCGTGTCGTGCAGCCGGTGCTGTCGGACCTGCTTAACGAGGCCAATGCAATGGTGATGATTGATGCGCGCGCGGTGTTGTTGCACAGCGGCGCAGCAGATGTCACGGACTTGGCAGTGCTGCGGATCAATGCACAGATCGGTGTTGGGCCGCTGGCGCCAGATGCGGCGGTGCCCAGCGATCAGACGCCAAGCCAATCCGCCCCAACGAACGATTAGGTAACGCAAGTCATCTTGCCCATAGTCCTGCGGATTGCTACGCACGCGGGGCACGGCACGTGAAAGGACAACCCATGACCGAGTCCCTCAAATCCGCAGATATTCATCTGATTCAGCGGATCATCCCGCATCGTTATCCGTTTTTGCTGGTGGATAAGGTGGTCGACATTGACGGTTATCAATCGGCGCGTGGGATCAAGAACGTGACCATGAACGAGCCGCATTTCCAAGGGCATTTTCCCGGCAAGCCGATCATGCCCGGCGTCACCATCATCGAGGCCATGGCGCAGACGGCTGCCGTAATGGTGGGCACCGCGCTTGAGATGCAGGATCGCAATATGCTGGTCTATTTCATGGCCATCGACAGCGCCAAGTTTCGACGCATGGTGGTGCCGGGCGATGTGCTTGAAATGAAGCTGCACACGACGCGGGGCAAGCCGGGGGGCAAGGTCTGGAAATTCTCGGGGATTGCAGAGGTTGAGGGTGAACTCGCCGCAGAGGCCGAGTTCACCGCTATGATGGACCTGCCCAAAGCCTGAAGCGCAGAGTTATTGAGGCGTGGTGATCGCTTCGATCTTGGGCATGATATCTGGCATTGCGTCTTGAAGCGTGGCTGAAATCATCGGCTGCTGAATTTGTGCCAATTGCGGCATCTTGCGCATGACTGCGCCGCCGTGCTCCGAGGTGTAGAAATCACGCAGGGCGGTCAACTCCTCTAATGTCATGAGGTCGGCCATGACCT
This sequence comes from Roseovarius sp. MS2, assembly GCF_051447875.1. Classification (NCBI taxonomy): domain Bacteria; kingdom Pseudomonadati; phylum Pseudomonadota; class Alphaproteobacteria; order Rhodobacterales; family Roseobacteraceae; genus Roseovarius; species Roseovarius sp. MS2. The sequence goes on along the minus strand of NZ_JBKHVF010000001.1, from coordinate 3,541,719 downwards.
CATCTTGCTTGCGCATCACATCGGTCAGGGGCTGTGTCAGGTGATCGAGAAAAAGTTTGTCGATCTCGGCAAGCTGCTCTTCTGACAGTTGCTGACCGTTGGCCGCCATTTGCTGGATCATAGGCTGCCAGAGGCGGCGAATAAATTCCTCGATGTCCGCGTCGGTCACGGTGGCGTCGATATAGTCCTTGGCAATAGCGACACGGGTGGCGCGCTCATCCTGTGCATGCGCAGGTATGGTAAGGCAAAGCGCAACCAAAGCGCCGGTCAAAATCCGCATGGGGAGCAACTCCTGAGGGTGAAAGATCGTTGTAACCAAACAGCTCTGTGCCGGGCTGTCAACGGACGGCCGCCATATGGCTTGCACAGGTGGCGAGGGGTTGATATTTCCAGCGGACAAAACCCGATAGAATTGATCGGATAGACCAAGAGGCCCCGGTGCAGACCCCAATTCCCCGGCTGGAAATCAAGAACCTGATGCGCCGCTACGACGGTCGGCATGTGGTCAATAACGTCTCCTTGCGGGTGATGCCGGGGCATGTGACCTGCCTGCTGGGGCCGTCTGGGTGTGGCAAATCGACGACGCTGCGGATGATCGCAGGGGTCGAGATGCAGGATTCGGGCGAGATTTGGGTGGATGGCTCGCTGGTCTGTGACACGGTCTATCGCGTGCCCCCCGAGCGGCGTCATATCGGTCTGATGTTTCAGGATTTCGCGCTGTTCCCCCATCTGAGCGTGGCGCGGAATGTCGGCTTTGGCCTGAGCGGGGATAAGGCCGCCAAGCAACGTCGCATCGAGGAATTGCTCGATCGGGTTGGGCTTTCGCGATATCTTAACGCCTATCCCCATGAACTTTCCGGGGGCGAGCAGCAGCGCGTCGCCCTTGCGCGGGCGTTGGCACCCCGCCCCGGTATCATGCTGATGGACGAGCCTTTTTCCGGTCTTGATAACCGCCTGCGCGACGGTATCCGCGACGAGACGCTGGAAATTCTGCGCGAGCAGGATACGGCGGTGCTATTGGTGACGCATGAGCCCGAAGAGGCGATGCGCATGGCTGATGAGATTGCGCTGATGCGCGACGGGCGGATCGTGCAGCAGGGCGCGCCCTATAACGTCTACAATGCCCCTGTGGATCGCAGCGCCATGGCGTTTTTCTCAGAGGTCAATGTGATCCGGGGGCGGGTGCGCGGCTCGCTGGTTGATACCCCGTTTGGTCAGTTCCTCTCTCCCGGGGCCTATGAGGGCAGCGAAGTCGAGATTGTGATCCGGCCACAGCACATCAAGATCGACTTTGACCGGCACGGGCGCGGCCCCAATCCAACCCCACAGGATGGCACGCCCGCGCGCGGTGTGGTCGAGCGCGCGCGCTTCATGGGGTCCGAGAGCCTGGTCGAGTTTCGTATGGATCACGACGGGTCACTACTCAAGGCCACCGTGCCTAACGTGTTCCTGCCCAGACCGGGCAAGGCGCTCTGGTTGATGATCCGGCGCGACCGCTGTTTCCTCTTCCCCGTTAAGGGCTGAGGCGCGCGTCTTAGACCAGACGCGAGGTTGCAAGCGCCGCGCGCACGAAATCCGCAAAGAGCGGATGCGGTGCGAAAGGCTTGGATTTCAGTTCGGGGTGATATTGCACGCCGATGAACCACGGGTGATCCGACCATTCCACAATCTCGGGCAGGCGGCCATCGGGCGACATCCCCGAAAACGTCAGGCCGCAGCCCTCGAGCTTCTCGCGATACTTGGTGTCCACCTCATAGCGGTGGCGGTGACGCTCATCAATCGCGGTGGTGCCATAGATCGCCGCAACCCGCGTGCCGTCCTTGAGCACGGCATCATAGGCCCCAAGACGCATGGTGCCGCCCTTGTCATCGCTGACCTTGCGCTGAACCTTCTCGTTGCCCTGCACCCATTCCTTGAGGTGGTAGACCACCGGTTCGAACCGGCGCTTGCCAGCCTCATGATCGAATTCTTCTGATCCGGCGTCCTTCATGCCGGCCACATTGCGCGCGGCCTCAATCACCGCCATCTGCATGCCAAGGCAAATGCCAAGGTAGGGGATCTTGCGGGTGCGGGCGAATTCTGCTGCCTTGATCTTGCCCTCGGTGCCGCGTTCGCCAAAGCCGCCGGGCACGAGGATGGCGTGAAAGCCCTCAAGATGTGCGGCGGGATCTTCACGCTCGAAAATCTCGGCGTCGACCCATTCGACATTGACCTTGACCCGGTTGGCCATGCCGCCGTGAATGAGCGCCTCCTTGATCGACTTGTAGGCATCCTCAAGCTGCACATACTTGCCGACAATGGCGATATTGACCACGCCGTCGGTATTCTGGATGCGGTCCACCACATCCAGCCACACTGTGAGGTCCGGCTTGGGCGCCGGGCTGATCTGAAACACATCGAGCACGGCCTGATCCAGACCTTCGCGATGATAGGCCAGCGGGGCCTCGTAGATCGACTTGAGGTCATAGGCCGCAATGACGTGCTCTTTGCGGACATTGCAAAAGAGCGCGATCTTTTCGCGTTCCTTGTCCGGGATCGGCTGTTCCGAGCGACAGACAAGGATATCAGGCGCGATGCCGATGCTCTGCAATTCCTTGACGCTGTGTTGCGTCGGTTTGGTCTTTAGCTCGCCACTGGCAGCAAGATAGGGCAGGAGGGTTAGATGCATGAAAATGCACTGTCCGCGCGGGCGGTCATGGCTGAACTGGCGGATCGCCTCGAAGAAGGGCAACCCCTCGATATCGCCGACAGTACCGCCAATCTCGCAGAGCATGAAATCGACCTCATCCTCACCAATGCTCAGGAAGTCTTTGATTTCATTGGTGACATGCGGCACCACCTGAATGGTTTTGCCGAGGTAATCGCCGCGACGTTCCTTTTCCAGGACATTGGAATAGATGCGCCCGGAACTGACCGAGTCAGAAATCCGTGCTGGCACGCCGGTGAACCGTTCATAATGGCCAAGATCAAGATCGGTTTCGGCACCATCATCGGTCACGAAGACTTCGCCATGCTCAAAAGGCGACATCGTGCCAGGATCGACATTGAGATAGGGATCAAGTTTGCGGAGCCGTACCGAGAATCCGCGCGCTTGCAACAGCGCCCCAAGTGCGGCCGAAGCAAGCCCTTTGCCGAGCGAAGACACAACGCCGCCGGTGATGAAAATATATCGTGCCATGCGCTGAGGCCCCCGTGATCTCGTGTTTTTTATGGTCGGTCAAAAAACCCAGAGATGGCCCAAAAGACCACCCTGCCACGGGATTTAACCTCTACAGGATTCGCGAGGATTACGCAAGCCAACCGCTAGATGATGTTGCGTAATCCCGTCGTGCCCTCAAAGAATTGTGTCAGTCCGCTGTCGGTGTCAAAGGTGCCGTATCGCCTGCAGGCGGTGGCATCAATGCGTCAACATCGGGAAGCGCAGGCGTGGTCGTCTCTGCTGAGGGCGGCTGATCGGTCAGACGGTCCAGAACCGAGACCCCAGCGGCATTTTGCGCCGCGATGATGGTCAGCGTGATCGAGGTCACGATGAATGCCGCCGCGAGAATCCATGTCATCTTGCCCAAGGCTGTGGCCGCCGCGCGGCCTGTCATGGCCCCGCCACCACCGCCACCCATGCCAAGCCCGCCGCCCTCGGAGCGTTGCAGCAGCACCACGCCGATAAGGGCGAGCGCGAGAAGAAGATGGACGGTCAGAACGACATTTTCCATGGATCAGGGGGCCTGTGCTTATGTCTCGATCTGCCGCTATCTATGCAATTCCGCGCCCGCCCGCAACCCGGCAATCGGCTCTGGCGTGCCAAATCGGGGAATGTACCGGCGTCTCGGGGGGCTGTGGTGAATTAGATGTTTCACCCGGCGCATCCCCCCGTTATACCGGCGCGCGGTTTGGACCAAATGCCGAGGGGTAAATCATGGCAAATGTCGTCGTCGTCGGGGCCCAGTGGGGGGACGAGGGAAAAGGCAAGATCGTCGATTGGCTGAGTGAACGCGCCGATGTGATCGCGCGCTTTCAGGGTGGCCATAATGCGGGCCATACTCTTGTGATCGACGGCAAGGTCTACAAGCTCAACGCGCTGCCCTCTGGCGTGGTGCGGGGTGGCAAGCTGAGCGTCATCGGCAACGGTGTGGTGCTGGACCCTTGGCATCTGGTCAAAGAGATCGCCTCGATCCGCGAGCAGGGCGTGACGATCACACCCGAGACGCTGATGATTGCCGAAAACACCCCGCTCATTCTGCCGATTCACGGTGAATTGGACCGCGCCCGCGAAGAAGCGGCCAGCAAAGGCACCAAGATCGGCACCACAGGGCGCGGCATCGGGCCTGCCTATGAGGACAAGGTGGGGCGTCGTTCGGTCCGGGTGGCGGATCTGGCGGATGAGGCCACTTTGATCGCGCGCGTGGACCGCGCGCTTCAGCATCACGATCCGTTGCGGCGCGGTCTTGGCATCGCCCCGGTTGATCGTGAGGCCCTGATTGCTCAGCTGAAAGACATCGCGGCGCAGATCCTGCCCTATGCCGCTCCGGTGTGGAAGGTGCTGAATGAACAGCGCCGCGCGGGCAAGCGGATTCTGTTTGAAGGCGCGCAGGGCGCCCTTCTGGATATTGATTTTGGCACCTACCCGTTTGTGACCTCTTCCAATGTGATCGCCGGTCAGGCGGCCACCGGCGTGGGCCTTGGGCCGGGGGCGATTGACTATGTGTTGGGCATCGTCAAGGCCTATACCACGCGCGTGGGCGAAGGGCCGTTTCCGACCGAATTGCACGATGCGGATGGTCAACGCCTTGGCGAGCGCGGGCATGAGTTTGGTACGGTGACGGGGCGCAAGCGGCGCTGCGGCTGGTTTGATGCTTGTCTCGTGCGGCAAACCTGCGTGACCTCTGGCGTCACTGGCATCGCACTCACGAAACTTGATGTGCTTGATGGGTTCGAGACGCTGAAAATCTGCGTGGGCTATGATCTGGACGGCACGCGGTTGGATTATCTGCCGACCGCTGCCGATCAACAGGCGCGGTGCACGCCGATCTATGAAGAGCTGCCGGGTTGGTCGCAATCGACCGAGGGCGCGCGCAGTTGGGCCGATCTGCCCGCCGAGGCCATCAAATATGTGCGCCGCGTCGAAGAGTTGATCGACTGTCCCGTCGCCCTACTATCTACCTCACCCGAGCGCGAGGATACGATCCTCGTGACAGACCCTTTCGCAGATTGAGGAGGACCGATGCCGCTCAGTTACAAGGCCCGGAAACGCTGGTCATTGGTGGTGTTGCTGGTGGGCTTGCCTGCCTATGTGGTGGCGGCAGTGACCCTTGTGAACTGGATGGATCGGCCCTCGATCTGGGTGGAATTGCTGATTTACGTGGGGTTGGGATTCCTTTGGATCGTGCCGCTCAAGCGCGTGTTCCTTGGGGTGGGGCAACCTGACCCGGACGCGTCAAAAGATTAACTTAGCCGTTCATATCCCTGAAAATACGTAAAAAACCGGCGCTTGCCCCTGAGCATGCGCCGGTTTTCCATTTCAGCCGCGCATCCGCGCCCCGTCCACGTCAAAGAGTGCTTCGGTGAGCATCTTTGCCGCCCGCTTGTGGCCCAAGATTTCGATCTCGGCCTCCAGCCCCGCCTCGGCCAGATCTGCGGGAATGAGGGCGAGCGCGATGGATTTGCCCGCATGGTGCGAATAGCCGCCCGAGGTACAAAAGCCACGCACCTCGCCGTCGATCCAGACCGGTTCGTATCCGTTGACATCGGCGTCCAGCGCTTCGACCTCAAACGCCACCAGTTTACGCGCCGCACCTGTCGCACGCTCCGCCTCGGCCGCCGCGCGACCAAAGAAATCGGTGTTCTTGGTAAAGCTGATGAACCGGTCCATCCCGGTCTCGCCGGGCGTGTAGTCTGGCGAGAATTCGTTGAGCCAAGAGCCAAAGAACCGATCCAGCCGCAGTGACATCATCGCCCGCATCCCAAAGGGCCGCATCCCGTGCTTTTGCCCCGTCGACCAAAGCACATCCCAGAGCGCGCGTTGTGCCATCGGATCACAGAAAATCTCATAACCCAGATCACCGGTATAGCTGACACGCTGCACAAGGCAGTCAACCATCCCCACGGTGGCGCGGCGCACATCCATAAAGCGCATCTCGCCCAGCGGGTCACGGGTGCAGGCCATGAGCACCTCGCGCGCTTTTGGTCCTGCGATTTGGAACCCGTTAAGCCGGTCGGAAATATTCTCAACACGCACGCCTGTCGCCTCGTTCTGCGCGAACCAGCGCATATGGACAGCTTGCGCGCCATAAGAGGCGGTGAGTTGAAAGGTCGTGTCATTGAGACAAGAGACCGTGAAATCGCCCCAGAGCCGCCCCTTGGGCGAGAGCATCGGCGTGAGCGAGAGCCGCCCCGGCTTGGGAATGCGCCCGGCCATGATCCGGTCGAGCCAATCGCGGGCATTTGGCCCAGTGACAAGGTATTTGCCGAAATTATGCACCTCATTGATGCCCACGGCCTCGCGGACGGCTTTGACCTCGCGCGCGGTTGCATCCCATGCGTTGGAGCGGCGGAACGAGGGCGTCTCGCAGCGCGGTTCGTCGGCTTTGGCAAAGTAGTTGACCACCTCCAAACCATATTGTGCGCCCCAGACTGCGCCCATACCGTCGAAGACCTCGTACATCGGTGTTTGGCGGAAAGGGCGGGCGGCGGGCAGTTCTTCGTTTGGGTAGCTGACGCTGAACCGTTTCTGATAGTTTTCAATCACTTTCGGGCGGGTGTAGCCCGGTGTGATCCAGTCACCAAAGCGCGCCACATCCATCGCCGTAACGTCGCGTTCGCATTCGCCGTGGATCATCCATTGCGCCAGCATGAGGCCGACGCCACCGCCCTGAGAAAAGCCCGCCATCACGCCGCAGGCCGACCAATAGCCGCGCAGTCCGGGAATGGGGCCGACCAGCGGGTTGCCATCGGGGGCAAAGGTAAAGGGGCCATGAATGACCGATTTGACGCCCGCTTCTTCCAGAACGGGAAAACGACGATAGGCGAATTCGATGCTGGCTTCGATCTTGTCGAGGTTGTCGGGCAAGAGCTCGTGGCCAAAATCCCACGGCGTGGCGTCAACCGCCCATGGCCTGCAAGGCTGTTCATAAAAGCCGATACACAGCCCGCGACCCTCTTGGCGCAGATAGCTTTCGCCGGCGGGGTCCATGACATGCGGATGTTCGGTTTCGCGGTTGTAGATATCGGGAATTTCGTCGGTGACGATGTATTGATGTTCCATCGGATGCAGCGGTAGGTAGACGCCCGCCATTGCCCCCACCTCGCGCGCCCAGAGGCCGCCCGCGTTGACCACATGCTCGGTGTGGATGGTGCCCTTGTCGGTTACAACGTCCCAAGTGCCATCGGCGCGCTGTTTGGTTTCACGCACCATGCAATGCGTCTCGATGCTGGCCCCGCCCATGCGCGCAGCCTTTGCATAGGCATGGGTGGTGCCAGACGGGTCAAGATGCCCGTCCAGCGGATCGTAGAGACCGCCGATGATCCCCTCGATATTGGTCACCGGCGCGATCTTGGCGATTTCTTCGGGTGTTACGATATGGGTGTCGAGGCCCATGTAGCGGTGTTTGGCCCGCTCGGCCAAAAGCATGTCAAAGCGGTCCCGGTTGTCGGCAAGCGTCACACCGCCAACATGATGCAGCCCGCAGGACATGCCGGTGATCTCTTCAAGCTCCTTGTAAAGGCGGATGGTATAGCCCTGAAGGGCCGCCATATTGGTATCGCCATTGAGCGTGTGAAACCCGCCCGCAGCGTGCCAGGTAGAGCCGGAGGTTAATTCCGAACGCTCCAACAGCATGACATCTGACCAGCCCAGCTTGGTCAGGTGATAGAGCACGGAACAGCCGACGACACCGCCGCCAATCACGACCACACGGGTGCTGGTCTTCATTTTATAACTCCCTGAGATTTTGCCAGAGCCTGCCAGTGGCGCTGGAAAGATCATGTCTGTTAGCGACAGATTATGCCGTATTTGCCTAGGGCTTTGCGCGGTATGGCACAGAATCCACCAGAGATTGCTTTAACAAATCTTGTCAAAATACAATCATAGGGAGAATCATTGAAAAGATTATCCCTTTAAAGTATTAGTTAATTGCTCGCGTTATTGTGCGGGTAACATCAATTTAACCTAGGAGGCCTTTGAAATGGCACAAGATTTTTATGAATTTGATCAAAGCGCAGTTGATGCCGCCCTTGACGTCGCCCGCCGCAGGCATGAGGGCCATACCGCAGCCAAGAATCTGACCGCACAGTCCGCTCTTCCGGCGGGTGGCGGGCATGTTGCGGTCGCGGCTCAGTGCATCTCTGTCAGCGTGTCAAACCATCAAGTCTGTATCAACCTTCCACTCGGGCTTGGCAAACATTGCCTGCCTCTGCCCGTATCCATCCCCGATGGCACTGCTGCCGAAGCGTGTTTGGACATTTGCACCAAGTTCGGCATCCCGACCGGCGTCAAAGTGTCGGTCAAGGTTGCCGGAAGCACGGTGATCAGCGAGACCTTTGGCATTTGCTGAGGTAACGCAGCTCTGACTCTTCTGACCGATTTATTTGGTGTGCGGCCTGTCCCTGTGGGGGCAGGCCAATCTTTTGCTCATTGGCGCTGACTTGCATCACAGCGACAGAATATGTCGGGGATCGGCAATCGAATTGCGGTCCACCGCTTCAGGATATGGGCAGAAAATTCCAAAGGGACCCCCCATGAAAACCCATGCACAGGCTGTCGTGATCGGCGGCGGCGTTATCGGATGCTCGATTCTCTACCACCTGACCAAGCTCGGGTGGACCGATGTTGTCCTTTTGGAGCGCAATGAATTGACCAGCGGAAGCACATGGCATGCCGCTGCGAATATCCACGGGCTGCACGACAGTGCCAATATCAGCCGGCTGCAACATTACACGATGAACCTCTATAACGAGTTGGAGGCAGAGACCGGACAAAGCTGTGGCGTGTTCCAGCCCGGCAGTCTCTATCTGGCACAGACCGAGAATCGCGAGCATCAGTTGCGCCTGCAAGCTGCCAAGGCCAAGCTTTACGGCATGAATTTTCATGAAATTGGCCGGGACGAGGCAGAACGCCTGCATCCGCTGGTGAATTTCGACGGTATCCGCTGCATCATGTATGAGCCCGATGGCGGCAATGTTGATCCGTCTGGCGTGACCAATGCCTATGCGGTGGGCGCACGGCAGCGCGGTGCGGAAATCCACCGCTTCACCCCGGTTACGGCGACAGTGCAGCAGGCGGATGGGTCTTGGATCGTCGAGACGCCCAAGGGCAATATCCATACGCCTTGGGTGATCAACGCGGCAGGGCTTTGGGGGCGTGAGGTGGCCAAGCTGGCGGGCATCGAATTGCCGCTGCAACCCACCGAACACCAGTATTTCGTCACCGAAATGATCGCTGAGATTGCGGGCCTGGATCGGCGTTTGCCGTCGGTGGCGGATCGCGACGGGGAATATTACCTGCGCCAAGAGGGCAAGGGGCTGCTGATCGGCGCCTATGAGCGCGATATGCGGTTCTGGGCCGAGGACGGCACGCCACTCGATTTTGCGCATGACCTATTTCCCGACGATCTGGAGCGGATTGAAGAAAACATGCTGCGCGCGATAGACCGGGTGCCTGTGGTGGGCACGGCGGGGATCAAGCGGGTGATCAACGGCCCGATGATCTGGTCACCCGACAGCAACGTGATTCTTGGGCCTGTGCCCGAGCTTAAGGGGTATTTCTGTTGTAATGGCATCATCCCCGGCTTTAGCCAGTCGGCGGGCATGGGCTGGATGGTCGCCGAATGGCTGATCAACGGCGAAATGAAATATGATATGTTTGCGTGGGACGTCGCGCGGTTTGGTCTCTGGGCCAATAATCGCGAATTCGTAAAGGCCAAGGTTCGCGATCAATACGCGCATCGCTTTTCGATCCATTTTCCGAATGAAGAGCGCAGCGCGGGGCGGCCTTTGCGGACACGGCCCGTCTATCAGATGCAAAAAGACATGGGTGCGGTGTTTGGCCTGAACTATGGCTGGGAGCATCCGCTGTGGTTCTCTGACGCGCCCGGCACGACTGACACCAACGGGTTTACCCGCCAGAATTGGTGGGGGCCGGTGGGTGAGGAATGCAAGATGCTGCGCGCGCGGGCCGGTATCATCGACATCTCGAATTTTGCCAAATACCGGGTCAAGGGGCCGGGGGCGGAGGAGTGGCTGAACGCGGTCTTTGCCAACCGGATGCCCAAGGCGGTGGGGCGGTCGTGCCTGACGCCGCTGATTGGCGTGCGGGGCGGCATCGCGGGCGATGCCACCGTAACGCGGCTGGCCGAAGACGAGTTCTGGGTGATCTCCTCGGGCATGGCCGAGCGTTATCACAAGCGGTTCTTTGATGCCGTGCCGTTGCCGGAAGGGACCACTTTCGAGAGCCTGACCGATACGGTCTGTGGGTTCAACGTGGCCGGGCCTAAATCGCGCGAGATGCTGCAACGGCTGACCAATGCCTCATTGGCGACAGAGGATTTCCCCTTTATGCGCTCGGCGCGGATTGAACTGGCTGGAGTCGATTGCGTTGCGATCCGTGTCAGTTTCACCGGCGATCTTGGCTGGGAATTGCATTGTCCCGCCGAGGATCAGGCGCAGCTTTACGCCGCCTTGTTGGCAGCGGGCCGCGAGATTGGGGCCGGGCCTGTGGGCAGCCGGGCGCTGATGAGCCTTCGCATCGAGAAAGGATATGGATCGTGGAGCCGCGAATATAGCCCCGAATATTGGCCGCAAGAGGCGGGGCTTGCCGCGCTGTGCAAGATGGACAAGGATTTTCTCAATAAGCCCGCGCTTGAGGCGGTGATCGGCCAAGAACCCCGTGAGCGGCTGGTGATCTTGCATCTGGAGGAGGCGGATGTTAGCGCATCCAATGCCGATGCCACGGGTGGCGAGCCGATTTTCAAGGATGGTTTGGGCGTGGGGCGCGTGTCTTCGGGGGCTTATGGCTATTCCGTCGGCATGAGTTTGGCGCTTGGCTATGTCAAGGGCGGGGCGATGCCGGGCGATGCGGTGGAAGTGATGGTGCTGGGTCGCCCGCACCGCGCGCATATTCTGCACGCGGCACCGTTCGACCCAGAGGGCGCACGCCTGCGCTCCTGAGGCTTCAGGCGTCGCCGCTGTCGTTTTTAGCGCCAGCGGCGGCCTCTTTTGCGGCCTTCATGCGTTTGAGCTTTTCCACGAGATAGGCCCGCGCCTTGATATTGGCGCGGCGCACACGCACAGCGGTCAAGAACGCCTCTTCGGCCGTTTGTGAGGTGGCCCCGAGGATCTTTTGCACATCGGTGATAATCATCTCATCGCCGGTCGCCTCGACCGCCTTGATCACGTCGCGGGCCAATTCGTCGGCCAAATCCTCGGTCACGCCCATCGGGTGCTCCTTAGCGTGTATTTTCGGTCAGGCGCCGTTTGACATAGGTGCTGACCGATCCGATCATCGTGTCCATATGCGGCTCTTTGAAGAAGTGATCCGCACCCTCGACCTCTTGATGGGTGATGGTGATGCCGTGCTGTTCATGCAGCTTGTTCACCAAAGACTTGGTATCCGCAGGCGGGGCCACCCGATCATGGCTGCCGTTGATGATCAGGCCAGAGGCGGGGCAGGGTGCCAGAAAGCTGAAATCATACATATTGGCTGGGGGCGACACAGAGATGAAGCCGGTGATCTCGGGCCGCCGCATCAGAAGCTGCATGCCGATCCAAGCGCCAAAGGAAAAGCCGGCGACCCAGCAATGTTTGGAATTGTTGTTCATGGATTGCAGGTAATCAAGCGCCGAGGCTGCATCGGACAATTCACCGATGCCTTGATCGTATTCGCCTTGGCTGCGACCGACCCCGCGGAAGTTAAAGCGCAGCACGGTAAAGCCCATGTTGTAAAAGGCGTAGTGCAGGTTATACACGACCTTGTTGTTCATGGTCCCGCCGAATTGCGGATGCGGATGCAACACGATCGCGATGGGCGCGTCTTTTTCCTTTTGCGGGTGGTAGCGGCCTTCGAGCCGGCCTTCGGGGCCGGGAAAGATAACCTCGGGCATGGGTTCCCTGTGTCCTCTTCATGGGTGAGTGCGATAATCTTGACGACTTCGCTCGGGCACCTTAGAAATGTTCTAAATTGTGATCCGGGCCAGGATGGCTCAGAGCGAGATAAGCCTTGTGTCGCGCAAGGTCAATCTGTTCGCGTGGGGGGACTCCAATGAAACTGAGCACAAAAGGGCGCTATGCGATGGTTGCACTGGTCGATATCGCCTTGCAGCCGGCGGGATCGGTGGTAACTCTTGGCGATATTTCGAGGCGGCAGGATATTTCGCTGCCGTATCTGGAGCAGCTTTTCGTCAAATTGCGGCGGGCAGATCTGGTGAAATCGGTGCGCGGGCCCGGTGGGGGCTATCGTCTGATGCGCCCGGCGTCGGAAATCCGGGTCACGGATATTCTGGCGGCAGTGGATGAGACGATTGATGCGCTGCACAAGGGCGCGGGTGCCTCGGGGGCCGCGAGCGGATCGCGGGCGCAGTCGATGACCAACCGTTTGTGGGAGGGGCTGAGCGCGCATGTCTATGTGTTCTTGCACCAAACGCGGCTGAGCGATGTGGCGGGCAATTCGTTGGCACCCTGTCCGGCGGTGCCGCATCTTTTTGCCGTGGTGGATGACGAGTGATCAGGCCTGTGTAAGGGCTGTGCTGTCGCAGACCCTGCGTATTTCACTTGGAAGAACGGACAATCATGCAGAGAGTCTATCTCGATTATAACGCAACCGCCCCGCTGCGCGTTGAAGCGCGCGAGGCCATGCTGGACGCGATGGATCTGATCGGCAACCCCTCGAGCGTGCATGCCGAGGGGCGCGCCGCCAAAGGGCTGATCGAGCGGGCGCGGGCGCAAGTGGCGACGGCGCTTGGCGCGGATGGGGCTGATGTGATTTTCACCTCTGGGGCGACCGAAGCGGCGGCGCTCGCCTGTATTGGGCGACACCTCCATGGTGCTGCGGTCGAGCATGACGCGCTGACGTCTTGGATCACGCCCGATTTGCCGGCTGATACCGACGGGCGGGTTGCGGTTGCGGATCCGGCGCAGGCTGTCTTGCAACTGGCCAATTCCGAAACCGGCGTGGTGCAAGCGCTGCCAAAAGGGCTGGCCGTTAGCGATATGACCCAGGCCTTTGGCAAGCTGCCGCTGGCCTTTAACTGGTCCGGTGTCGAGATGGCGTTGATTTCTGCCCATAAACTTGGCGGACCGAAAGGGGTAGGGGCGCTGGTGATCAAGCGCGGCACCGATCTTGCGGCGCAGATCCGAGGGGGTGGGCAGGAAATGGGCCGCCGTGCGGGCACCGAGAATGTGGTTGGAATCGCCGGATTCGGGGCTGCGGCAGAGGCGGCCGGGCATGATTTGGCCGAGGGTATTTGGGCCCCCATCGAAAAACTTAGAAACATTCTAGAAAATACCATTGCAGAGTTTTCAAATGAGACTATTTTTGTCGGGAAAGCTGCGCCGCGATTGCCGAACACCAGTTGTTTCATCACGCCCGGATGGAAGGGCGAAACACAGGTGATGGCGATGGACCTTGCCGGGTTTGCGATCTCTGCCGGGAGTGCGTGCTCCAGTGGCAAGGTCAAATCCAGTCGGGTGCTGCGCGCGATGGGGTTTGACGAGGCCATGGCGGGAAGCGCTATCCGCGTATCGCTGGGGCCGCAGACGACCGAGGACGACATTTTACGCTTTGCCGAGAGTTGGCTGAAGCGCTTGCAAAAACATCGTGGCCGTTTGGCCTGAGACGTAAGGAGAGGGGAATGGCTGCTGTGGACAAGGTTCAGGTCAAAGACGGGGTAGACCAGGAAACCGTCGATGCGGTCCGTCAAGTCGGCGAGGCGTATAAATACGGCTGGAATACCGATATCGAGATGGATTACGCGCCGCTTGGCCTGAATGAGGACATCGTGCGGCTGATCTCTTCCAAGAATGAAGAGCCGGAATGGATGACCGAGTGGCGGCTTGAAGCCTATCGTCGCTGGCTGACCAAGACAGAGCCCGAATGGGCGATGGTCGATTACCCCAAGATCGATTTTCAGGCGCAGTATTACTATGCGCGTCCCAAGTCGATGGAGGTCAAGCCCAAGTCATTGGACGAGGTCGATCCCAAGCTGCTGGCAACCTATGAAAAGCTGGGTATTCCGCTTAAGGAGCAGTTGATCCTTGCCGGGGTTGAGGGGGCAGAGGATGCGCCCGCCGAAGGCCGTAAAGTGGCGGTCGATGCGGTGTTTGATTCGGTGTCCGTGGGTACCACCTTTCAAAAGGAACTGCGCCAGGCCGGGGTGATCTTTTGCTCCATCTCCGAGGCGATCCGCGAGCATCCTGAACTGGTCAAGAAATACCTCGGCTCTGTCGTGCCGGTCAGTGACAATTTCTATGCCACGCTGAATTCGGCGGTCTTTTCAGACGGGTCTTTTGTCTATGTGCCGCCCGGCGTGCGCTGCCCGATGGAATTGAGCACCTATTTCCGGATCAATGCCGAGAATACGGGGCAGTTCGAGCGGACGTTGATCATCGCCGACAAGGGATCGTATGTCAGCTATCTTGAGGGCTGCACCGCGCCCAAGCGTGACACCAGCCAGTTGCATGCCGCTGTGGTCGAGATCATCATCGAGGAAGACGCCGAGGTGAAATATTCCACGGTGCAGAACTGGTATCCGGGCGATGAGAACGGCAAGGGTGGCATCTACAACTTTGTCACCAAGCGCGCCGATTGCCGGGGCGACCGGGCCAAGGTGATGTGGACGCAGGTGGAAACCGGCTCTGCCGTCACTTGGAAATACCCGTCCTGCATCCTGCGCGGCGATGACAGCCAAGGCGAATTCTATTCCATCGCTATCGCCAACAACTATCAGCAGGCCGATACCGGCACCAAGATGATCCATCTGGGCAAGAATACCCGGTCACGCATCGTGTCCAAGGGCATCAGCGCGGGCCATGCACAGAACACCTATCGTGGGTTGGTCAGCATGCACCCCAAGGCCAAGAACAGCCGCAATTACACGCAATGCGACAGCCTGCTCATTGGTGACAAATGCGGCGCGCATACCGTGCCCTATATCGAGGTCAAGAACAACTCGAGCCGGGTAGAGCATGAGGCCACCACCTCCAAGGTGGATGACGATCAGATGTTCTATTGCCGCGCCCGTGGCATGGACGAGGAAGAGGCGGTGGCGCTTGTCGTCAACGGATTCTGCCGTGATGTGTTGCAGGCGCTGCCGATGGAGTTTGCCATGGAAGCGCAGCAGTTGGTGGCGATTTCGTTGGAAGGGTCGGTGGGCTAACGTCCACCCTCGGGGAAAGTGCGATGATTGTAACCACAACTCCGAGTGTAGAAGGCCGCAAGATCGTGGATTATCGCGGCATCGTCGTGGGTGAGGCAATCATGGGGGCCAATATCGTGCGCGATTTCTTTGCGCAGATCACCGATGTGGTGGGCGGTCGGTCTGACTCTTATGAAAGCAAGCTGCGCGAAGCGCGTGAAGTCGCGTTAAGCGAGTTGGAAGAGCGCGCAGCAGAGCTTGGGGCCGATGCCGTGGTTGGCGTCGATCTCGATTACGAGGTGGTGGGCGATTCGATGCTTATGGTCTCGGCCAGCGGCACAGCGGTCGTGCTGGACTGAGATGGTTGGGTCAGACACCATAGACAGGCCGGTTCTTACCCTGCCCGATGCAGAAGCGGCGCACCTGCGCGAGGTGTATGCGCGGGCGGGGGTGATCCTTGAATATGGGTCTGGCGGTTCGACCGTGGTGGCCGCCGAGATGCAGGGCAAGCGGGTCTTTTCGGTCGAAAGCGATCAGGCCTGGGCCGAAATGATGCGTGGTTGGTTTGCACAAAATCCACCCGTGGCAGGCACAGAGGTGGACGTGATCTGGTCTGATGTCGGACCGACCAAGGATTGGGGATTCCCGCGCGATGCGAGTGGTTGGAAAACCTATGCGCAATATCCGCTCAAGATCTGGGATATGGCAGGTTTCGCGCAACCCGATGTGGTGTTGGTGGACGGGCGGTTTCGTACCGGCTGTGCCCTGGCGGCGGCGCTGCGCACTCAGCGACCTGTCACGGTTCTGTTCGACGATTACGCCCCGCGCAAGCATTACCACCGGATCGAGGAGTTCATCGGCGCGCCCCGGCGGATGATCGGGCGGATGGCAGAATTCGAGGTGACCCCGCAGGGTGTGAACCCTGCGCACCTCTTGACGATCATAGAGATGATGACGCGGCCCTGATGCCGCCAAGATATATAGAAGGATCATGGAAAATGTTGGAAATCAATAACCTGCACGTCGATCTTGAGGAAGAAGACAAGACCATTCTCAAAGGGGTCAACCTGAGTGTCGAGGCTGGCACAGTGCATGCGATCATGGGGCCCAACGGCTCTGGCAAGTCGACGTTGTCCTATGTGCTTTCGGGGCGCGACGGCTACAAGGTGACGGATGGCAGTGCCACTCTGGCCGGTGTTGATCTGCTCGACATGGACCCAGAAGCGCGCGCGGCGGCGGGGCTGTTTCTGGCGTTTCAATACCCGGTCGAAATTCCGGGCGTGGGTAACATGACCTTTCTGCGCACCGCCGTAAACGCGCAGCGCAAGGCGCGCGGCGAAGAGGAAATGAGCGCGGCAGAGTTCCTTAAGGTCGTCCGGGAAAAAGCGAAGACGCTCCAGATTGACGCCGATATGCTGAAGCGTCCGGTCAATGTGGGTTTCTCCGGGGGTGAGAAAAAGCGCAACGAAATCCTCCAGATGGCGATGCTGGAGCCCAAGATGTGCATTCTCGACGAGACCGATTCGGGCTTGGATGTGGACGCAATGAAACTGGTTTCGGACGGGGTGAATGCGCTGCGCGATGCGGGCCGCGCCTTTCTGGTGATCACGCATTACCAGCGGTTGCTTGACCATATCAAACCGGATGTCGTGCATATCATGTATGACGGGCGCATCATCAAGACCGGCGGGCCTGAACTTGCTCTCGAAGTCGAGCAGAACGGCTATGCCGATATTCTGGCGGAGGTGGCGTGATGGCGCAGCCGCAAGCTAAGCAAACAGCGCTTGAGGCGCGGCTGGAGGCCATGACATTGCCCAAAGGCGGGCTTTGGGCGACGGGCGCGCGTGAGGCGGCGCTGATGCGGTTGCAGGCTATGGGCCTGCCGGATCGGCGCGACGAATACTGGAAATTCACCCGCCCCGACACCCTGGTGCAAGCAGAGGCACCGCATGCGGCGCTGTTTCTCAATGACGATGAGCCGGATAGCTTTGCAGCGGTTGATCGGCTCAAGCTGGTTTTCGTCGATGGCGTGTTCGATGCCGAGGCCAGCGATGATCCGACACTGGAAGGGGTGCGTATCGACCGGCTGAGCATGGCCGCGAAGAGCGATATCCATTGGGTGCGCGATCTCTACGGCGTGCTCGAAGAACGCGGGCAAACGCCTGTGGTGCGTCCGCTCGCCGCTCTGAACACCGCCTATGCCTCGGACGGGGTTCTGATCCATGTGACGGGCCGCCCGAGCAAGCCGATCAATCTGGTTTATGTCCATAAATCAGAGGTTTCTGATGCGATCCTGCATCATGTGATCAAGCTTGATCCCGAGGCCGAAGTTACCATTCTCGAGAATGGCCCCGCCGCCGCGCGGTTTAACAAGGTGATGGAAGTTGACGTTGGCGACGGCGCACGGTTTCACCATATCCGCACGCAGGGGCGTGATCACGAGCGGCGCGCCGCGACCCATCTCTTTGCCCGGTTGGGAGCGGAGAGCCTCTTTAAATCCTTCACCCTGACGGCCAATGGGGTGATGACACGCAATGAATGTGTGATTGAGCTGTTGGGCGATGATGCGGTGGCGCATGTGGCAGGGGCCGCCATGGGTGATGGGGATTTCCATCAGGATGACACGGTCTTCGTGACCCATGATGCGCAGCGCTGTGAGAGTCGACAGGTGTTCAAAAAAGTGCTGCGCAACGGGGCGACGGGCGTGTTTCAAGGTAAGATCCTGGTGAAACCCGGCGCACAAAAGACGGATGGCTATCAGATCAGCCAAGCGCTCTTGTTGGATGAGGACAGCCAGTTCCTGGCCAAGCCGGAGCTGGAAATCTATGCCGATGACGTGGCCTGTTCGCATGGCTCGACCTCGGGGGCGATTGACGAGGATGCGCTCTATTACCTGCGGGCGCGGGGCATTCCGCGGCCGATCGCAACCGATCTGCTGACGCTCTCGTTTCTGGCCGAAGCCGTTGAGGAAATCGAGGATGAGGGCCTGCGCGAAGATATCAACAGCCAGCTTGCTGCCTGGCTGGAGCGCAGGCGCCGCTGATGCCGGTCACGACCGATCTTGTGGCCACCTATCGCGGTCCGCGCCGGGTGGTGCGGCGCTTGTTGGCCATGGGCCAGCGTGAAGACCGCGCGCTGGTGATGCTGATTGCGGCCTGTGTGGTGGTGTTTGTGGCGCAATGGCCACGCCTTGCGCGAGAGGCGCATTTGACGGGCCAAGAGCTTAATCCGCTGCTGGGGGCCTCGCTCTTGGCTTGGATTTTTATTGCGCCGTTGATCCTCTATGCACTGGCACTTATGAGCCATGGCATTGCACGGGTGTTGCGTGGCAAAGGAACCGCCTTTGGCGCGCGGATTGCCCTCTTCTGGGCGTTTCTGGCCGCTAGTCCGTTGATCTTGTTACATGGTCTTGTCGCTGGATTCGTCGGGCCTGGGCTTGAATTGCAGGGGGTGGGCCTTTTGTGGTTGCTGGTTTTCCTGTGGTTCTGGGTGTCGGGCTTGATCGAGGCAGAATGGGGCGGGGCATGACGCAGGCAGAGTTCAAGGCGCTGTTGCTGGAAACCTTGTTTCGCCCGCGAGAGGCGGCACGGGCGCTGATCGGGTTTGGCCTGCCGCAGCAGATACTGTGGATGGCACTGGTGCTGATGTCGGTGCTCAATGCGATCGTGTATTCTGTGTCATTGCGCCTTGCGCCGCCGATGGACCCGACCGCGCCAACTCTGATGCCGCCGGCGTTTCATTCGCCGCTGCTTTTCACCCTGTTCTTGTTAGGGGCGCTTGTCATCACGGTCTATGCGCTCTTTTGGGTCGGCGGCATGCTGGGGGGCAAGGCGGCAGTGCAGGATGTTCTGGTGCTGATTTGCTGGTTACAGGTCCTGCGCCTTATCCTGCAAGCGGCGGTTGCCGTGCTTGTTCTGGCGTTGCCAACGGTGGCAGCCCTGTTGATCTTTGTGTCGTCGGTCTGGGGGATTTATATCCTGACAGGATTCGTAGATACGGCGCACCGCTATGACAACATGCTGAAATCATTTGGAATTATCATCCTGTCCATTGCCGCAATGGCGGTCGGACTAAGCATTCTGCTAAACCTTGTCGGCGTGGCCGCAATGGGAGGGGCATAAGATGTTCGATGTCGAGAAAATTCGTGCCGATTTCCCAATCCTTGCACGAGAAGTGAACGGTAAACCCTTGGTTTATTTGGATAATGGGGCATCCGCACAAAAGCCGCAGGTGGTGATCGACGCAGTCACTCGGGCGTATTCGATGGAATATGCCAATGTGCATCGCGGGCTGCATTACCTAAGCAACCTCGCCACCGAGAAATACGAGGCGGTGCGCGGGATCGTTGCGCGGTTTCTGGGGGTGGCCGATGAGGATCAGATCATCTTCAACTCTGGCACCACCGAGGGCATCAACATGGTCGCCTATGGCTGGGCGATGCCACGCATGGAAGCCGGTGACGAGATCATCCTGAGCATTATGGAGCATCACGCCAATATCGTGCCGTGGCACTTTCTGCGCGAGCGTCAGGGCGTCGCGCTGAAATGGGTGGATGTGGATGCGCGCGGTTCTCTTGACCCGCAAAAGGTGATTGATGCGATCACGCCCAAGACGAAACTGATTGCAATAACACATCTTTCCAATGTGTTGGGGACCAAGGTTGATGTGAAGGCGATCTGCGATGCTGCCCGGGCGCGCGGTGTGCCGGTGCTGGTTGATGGCTCTCAAGCGGCGGTGCATATGCCGCTCAACCTTGATGAGATGGGGTGTGATTTTTACGCGATCACCGGGCACAAGCTCTATGGGCCGTCGGGATCAGGGGCGATTTTCGTCCGAAAAGACCGGATGGCCGAAATGCGCCCGTTCATGGGCGGCGGCGATATGATCCGCGAGGTGACGCGCGATGGGGTGACCTATAATGATCCGCCAATGAAGTTTGAGGCGGGCACACCGGGCATCGTGCAAACGATTGGCCTAGGGGTCGCCTTGGAGTATATGATGGGCATTGGAATGGGGGCGATCAGCGCCCATGAGGATGATCTGAGCCACTATGCGCAAGAACGTTTGGCGGGGCTAAATTGGATCAATGTGCAAGGCACAGCACCGGATAAGGCGGCGATTTTTTCCTTTACCATGCAAGGCGCTGCGCATGCCCACGACATCTCGACCATTCTCGACAAAAAGGGCGTGGCGGTGCGGGCCGGGCAGCATTGCACCGGGCCGCTGATGGAGCATCTGGGGGTAAGTGCCACCTGCCGCGCGTCTTTTGCCATGTATAACACCCGCGAAGAAGTGGATGTGTTGGTCGAAGCTCTTGAGCTGGCGCATGAGCTTTTCGGCTGATTTTACGATTGCGGGGCCGGTCTGGCCCCGCTATACCACCGCAAAAGTGGACCCATAGCTCAGCTGGATAGAGCGCTGCCCTCCGAAGGCAGAGGCCAGAGGTTCGAATCCTCTTGGGTCCGCCATTAACGCTCCTCAGTCACAAATCGCACCTTGCCGATATAGGGCAGGTTTCGATTGCGTTGGGCATAGTCGATGCCATAGCCCACGACAAACTCATCGGGGATCTCGAACCCGATCCAGTCGGCCCGAATATCCGCCTCGCGGCGCGAGGGTTTGTCGAGAAGGGCGATGGTTCGGAGCTTATGCGGCCTTCGGCTCTGGAGGAGGTGCAGCACGTGAAAAAGTGTATGACCTGTATCCACGATATCTTCGACAACAAGCACGTCGCGCCCTTCAATATCGCCACGCAAGTCCTTGAGAATACGCACTTCTCGACTGCTTTCCATGGCGTTTCCATAAGAAGAGGTCTCAACAAAATCAACCTCGACCGGCAGGTCAAGCTCGCGCACGAGATCGGCGATAAAGATGAAAGAGCCGCGTAAGAGGCCCACCACCACCAATTTCTGGGTGTTTGCAAATTCGGCCTCGATCTCATGCGAAAGCGCCTCGATTCGCGCGGCTATGCTCTTGGCCGAGATCATTTTATCGATAACATAGGCGTGCTGCGGCATGTGACCCCCTTGAACATCCCTGGACAGTCTAGGAAAAAGCGACGCACTGTCACGCGGAAACCGGGGGGCGCATGCCAACACATTCAGAAACACGTGTTCTACGCTACACGGCTGAGCAGATGTATACGCTTGTCGCTGATGTGGCCAGCTACCCGCAATTCCTGCCGTGGACGGCGGCCGCGCGGGTGCGATCCGTGCGCCCGCAAGACGATGGGTCTGAAATCATGGAGGCGGATCTTGTGATTAGTTTCAAGGTGTTCCGTGAACGCTTTGGCAGTCGCGTTGTGCTCTGGCCCGAGATGCGGCGGATTGAGACCGAATATTTGGAGGGGCCATTTCACCACATGCGCTCGAACTGGGCGTTTCGCGATGTCGAAGGCGGGTGCGAGGTCAGCTTTGATGTAGATTTTGCGTTCAAAAACAGGTTGTTGCAATCGGCAGCGGATCTGTTTTTCTATGAGGCGATGAAGCGGATTGTGCGGGCCTTTGAGCAGCGGGCACAAGAGCTGTATGGCGCAGCATGAATTATGGACGACAAGTTACTCATTTAAAGCGATAAAAAGCATTTTCAAAGCGTGGTCGCGCGCGTTTTCACGAACGGCGCTGCGGCCCAGAGGGCCAAACTCAACCGTTTCCGTTTTGGTCGGGTGGCCCGCCATCGCGAGGCCAAAGCAAACGCGACCTTCGGGTTTGTGCTCGGACCCGCCGGGGCCTGCGATGCCGGTGATGGATACGGCGAGATGGGCGGTGCTATGGGTGAGGGCCCCTTGCGCCATTTCCTGTGCCACCTGCTCTGAGACTGCGCCATAGGTGGCGAGCGTGTGCTCTGACACGTCAAGCATCTCGATTTTCGATGTATTTGAATAGGTTACAAAGCCACGTTCAACCACAACAGAGGAGCCAGGAACATCGGTCAAGGCGGCGGCCACCAAGCCGCCTGTGCAGCTTTCTGCGGTGGCGATCATGAGGCCGCGCGCGCTGGCGAGTGTGAGAATTTCGTTTGTGATCATAGGCCTAGAACCCCGTGATAGAATCCTGCGGCCAGCAGCACACAGAGGGCTGCGGCAAGGCCTGCGAGGATATCATCAAGCATGACGCCAAGCGCGTCATTGCGGCGGTCAGCCCAGCCGATGGGGCCGAGTTTGGTAATGTCGAAGAACCGAAAGGCGACGAATGAAAAAACAAAACCTGGCCAAAGGCTTAGGAGGTCAGCCCCGGCATGCGACGCCCCAATCGACACTGGCAAAAAGGCAAGCCATTGGCCGGCCACCTCGTCGATCACGATCTCTGACGGGTCGCGGTCATCTTTTCCTTTTGTTTCCAGATGGGTAGCCCACCATCCTAAAGCGAAGGCGAGTACAATTCCCACGAGGAGGAGGGCGGGACCACCGACCAGATGTAGCGCCCATGCCACAGGCAGAGCCGCAAGAGACCCCCAGGTGCCCGGAGCTGGGCGCAGGCGACCCACATAAAAAAACGTGCAAATCAAATGGGTTAGGCGCATGTCTTGACCAATGTCACAACGGCCTGCGCAGCAATGCCTTCCTCTCGTCCGGTAAAGCCAAGGCGTTCGGAGGTGGTGGCTTTGACGGAAATCCGGTCCGGTGCAATTCCGGTGATCTCGGACAAAGCGGCCTGCATGGCGGGGGCATGGGGCGTTATTTTGGGCCGCTCACAGATAAGAGTGACATCTATGTTATTGATTTTAAAACCTAACTCGGATGCCAATGCAACGGCATGACGCAAAAAGATGTGGCTTTCGGCCCCTTTCCATTGGGGATCGCTGGGGGGGAAGTGACGGCCAATGTCGCCCTGCGCCAAACCACCATATATTGCGTCTGCGAGAGCGTGGAGGCCGACATCTGCATCGGAATGGCCTTGCAGACCGCGATCATGCGGGACGGCCACACCGCAGAGCATGCAATGGTCGCCGGGGCCGAAGCGATGCACATCAAAACCTGAGCCGACACGTATATCCATCTGATTTCCAAGTGTTTTCTCGGCACGCGCAAAGTCGTGCGGGTGGGTGATCTTGAGATTATCCTCATCGCCGTCGAGGATGGCAACCTTTATGCCTGCGGCGCGGGCCACGGCAACATCATCGGCGGCGTCGCCGTCATGCGCCTGATGAGCGGCAAGGATAGTTTTGAAATCAAAGGCTTGCGGCGTTTGGGCGCGGTAGAGGCCGGTGCGGTCGCGGGTGCCGGTTACCTGGCCTTCGGCCCCAGTCCAGAGCGCATCTGTGACGGGCAATGCCGGGGCCAGTGCGGGCAAGTCGGTGTTGGCGATTTTGTAAGCTATGTAAGCTATGTAAGCTGATTTTGTACAACAGCGCGCGACATCGTGGATAAGCACGTGATCGGGCGGGTCGCTTGCCAGCGCTTCGAGCCCATTTCGGACCGAAGAGGACCGGGTTGCACCGCCGGTTGTGACCGTGATCCGGGGATGAGGGGCGAGCTGGCCGAGGTCGTCGGGATGGAGCACGACCAAAATGCGGTCGATGCCGTCGGCACCCAGAAAGGCGTCGAGCGTCCAGTCGATCACGCGGCGGCCCAGAAGGGGCTGCCATTGCTTGGGGCAGTCCCCGCCTGCGCGGGTGCCCCGTCCTGCGGCGACGATGAGGGCGGCGGTTGTCATGGCTCTTGATTAGGACGGGTTTTGTCCGAGCGCAATGGCTGAGCATCTGCCCAATTATTAGGCAATGCACCGTGCCGCGACTGTTATTTGGGCCTGCGATCATTGTTTGGGACGGGGTTCACAGGTAGAACCAGCGATATGCACAAGGATTAGGCAGGGACATGCTCAGGATCGCGGACAAAGCTTTGGCGACACCGGTTCTCTTGGCGCCGATGGCGGGAATCACCGACCTGCCGTTTCGCAACGTGGTGGCGGGTTTTGGCGCGGGCCTCGTGGTGAGCGAGATGGTCGCAAGCCAGGAGATGGTGCAGGCCAAACCCTCGGCGCGGGGCAAGGCGGAACTGGGCCTTGGGGCCGAAAACACAGCCGTTCAACTGGCGGGTTGCGATGCGCAATGGATGGCAGAGGCGGCGCGGGTGGTTGCGGACCAAGGCGCGCGCATCATCGACATCAACATGGGCTGTCCGGCCAAGAAGGTGGTGAGTGCCAGCGGGGCTGGGGCCTCTGGCTCGGCGTTGATGCGGGATCTGGATCATGCGTTGCGGTTGATTGAGGCAGTGGTCGCGGCGGTTGATGTGCCGGTGACGGTGAAAATGCGGCTGGGTTGGGATCACGACTGTTTGAACGCGGCGGAGTTGGCGCGGCGGGCAGAGGCGGCGGGTGTGGCGATGGTCACGGTGCATGGGCGCACGCGCTGTCAGTTTTACAGCGGTTCGGCGGATTGGGCGGCGATTGCAGAAATTGTGGCGGCTGTTAACGTTCCGGTCATTGCGAACGGCGATATTACCGATGTTGCCACGGCGCGCCGGGCGGTGGCGCAATCGGGGGCGGCGGGTGTGATGATTGGCCGGGGCGCACGCGGGCGGCCTTGGGTCCTGGCGGAAGTGGCGGCGGCGATGGGGCAGGGCGCGGCCCCAGTGGAGCCGAAAGGTGCGGCATTGGCCGATCTGGTGGCCGGGCATTACGAGGCGATGCTCGGGTTTTACGGGCGCGATCTGGGGCTGCGCGTCGCGCGCAAGCATCTGGGGTGGTATATGGATGCGGCGGGCACGGGTGAGCGTCTGCGGCGCGCGGTGCTGACGGCGGTCAGCCCGGCGGCGGTGCTGGAGCATTTGCCCGAAGCGATGGAGGCGCGCGCTGAGGACGCGCGGGCGGCGGCATGAGCGTGGATGATGCCATCTGGACCTCGCTTCCGGTGCCTGCGATCCTGCTTGATCCTCAGGACCGGATCGCGGGGATCAACCCGGCGGCGGAAGGCTTTATGATGTCGTCGTCGCGGGCGTTGATGGGGCAGCCTGTGTGGGACAAGCTGGCGGTCAACGCGCCGCTGGAAGAGGCGTTCGAGCGGGCGCGGGCCAACGATGCGCCGCTCTTTGTCAATGATGTCGATGTGGGCACCGGCGAGCGTGCGCCGATGCAGTGCAATTTGCAGGTGGCACCGCTAACGGGCAGTCCGGGGCATATGATCATGCTCATCAGCCCGCGCGAGTTGGCCGGGCGCATGGTGCAGAACAGCAATGTGAAATCGGCGGCGAAATCGGCGATCGGCATGGCGGAAATGCTGGCGCATGAGATCAAGAACCCGCTGGCGGGCATTACCGGCGCAGCGCAGCTCTTGTCGATGACGCTGGGGCCAGAGGATCTGGAACTGACCGATTTGATCGTGAGCGAGAGCCGCCGGATCGTGAGCCTGTTGGAACGGGTCGAGCAGTTCGGCAATATCAGCGCGCCGGACATGCGCCCGGTGAATGTGCATGACGTGCTGGACCGCGCGCGGCGATCGGCGATGCTGGGCTTTGCGGCGCATATGGCGCTGGTCGAGGATTATGATCCGTCCTTGCCGCTGGCGCTCGGGGATGGGGATCAATTGCTTCAGGTGGTGCTGAACCTCTTGAAAAACGCGGCCGAGGCGGCGCGGGGCAGGCCCGGCACGATTCGCCTGCATACCTATTATGAACAGTCGCTCAGGGTGCGGCGCGGCGAGGGGCAGGGCAAGGCGCTGCCCTTGCAGATCGAGATCATCGACGATGGCCCCGGCCTGCCGCCCGAGATTGCCGATCAGGTGTTCGATCCCTTTGTTTCGGGGCGCGAGAATGGGACGGGGTTGGGATTGGCCTTGGCGGCCAAGATCATCTCGGACCATGACGGCTGGATTTCGGTCAATTCCGTGCCGGGACGCACGGTATTTCGGATTTCGTTGCAACGGGCAGCGGACGCAACCAAGGAGGCTTGAGGATGGATGGCACGGTACTGGTCGCCGATGACGACCGCACGATCCGCACGGTTCTGACACAGGCGCTGACACGGGCGGGGTGCCGGGTGCATGCCACCTCGAGCCTGACCACGCTGATGCGGTGGGTGGGCGAGGGCAAGGGCGATGTCGTCATCTCGGATGTGATGATGCCCGATGGCAATGGTCTTGAGATGCTGCCCAAGATCGCGCAGGACCGGCCCGGATTGCCGGTGATCGTGATTTCGGCGCAAAACACGATCATGACGGCGATCAAGGCGGCAGAGGCGGAGGCCTATGATTACCTGCCCAAGCCCTTTGATCTGCCGGACCTGATGAAGCGGACGGCGCGGGCGCTCGAGAGCCGGGCACGGCGGCCCATTCGCGAGGTCGAGGCGGAGCGGCCCGAGGAATTGCCGCTGATCGGGCGCACGCAGGCGATGCAGGCGCTCTACCGGGTGGTGGCGCGGATCATGAACACCGACCTGCCGGTGATGATCTGTGGCGAGTCGGGCACGGGCAAGTCGTTGATCGCCAAGGCGATCCACGATTTCTCGGATCGGCGCACGCTGCCCTTTGTTACGGTCACGCCGGGGGATCTGCGCGAGTTGGACGGGCCATCGCGGATCATGGCGCGGGTCAAGGGCGGCACGATTGTTCTGGATGAGGTGACGGATCTGCCGCTTGAGGCGCAGGGCCGGGTGGTGCGGATGATGGATGCGCCGGGCGATCATGTGCCGCGGTTCATGGCCACAAGCCGGGTGCCGCCGGGGCGGGCGCTGGAAGAGGGCACGTTGCGCGAGGATCTCTATTACCGGCTGAGCGGGGCGGTGATCGACGTGCCGAGCCTGCGCGCGCGGGTCGAGGATATTCCGCTTTTGGCCGAGCATTTCCTGTCGCGGGACGAGCGCGATGGACAGCCGGCGCGGCATCTGTCGGAACAGGCGGCGGAACTGATGCGGGCCTATAGCTGGCCGGGCAATGTGCGGCAGTTGGAAAATGCGGTGCGGCGAATCGGGCTGACCGCGATGGCCGAGGAAATCAGCCGCGCCGAGGTTGAGGCGGTGCTGGGCAATCAGCCGCGTGCTGAGCCGGTGATGCGCGAGGGGCGGGGCGAGAGCCTGACCGCGTCGGTTGCGGGGCATTTGCGGCGGTATTTCGATCTGCACGGCGATGCCTTGCCGCCTCCGGGGCTCTATACCCGCGTTTTGCGTGAAATCGAGCTGCCGCTCATCGAGATTGCGTTGGATGCCACGGCGGGCAATCAGGCGAAATGCGCCGATCTGCTTGGCATCAACCGCAATACGTTGCGCAAGAAGATCACCGATTTGGATATTAACGTGACACGCCGCCGCAAGTTGATGTAAAACTGCAACAGGGCTGTTGCTGAACGGGGGCTTGTGCCCTTGGACAGCCCATATGTTGCGGGGAAGCAGATGCAGCCCCACGAGGGAATGGGGGGTGTGCGTGGCAACGCAGACACGCGGGTTCAGGGGTAGACGGTTGTCGTGGGAGGGTGTGAGCCGCCTACGCAGGTTGCAGCGTCTTCAGAATGGGGCAACGCTGAGCCTTGTGCTGTTGGGTCCTGTGCTGGCGCTTGCGACCTATCTTATGATGGGGCCGCTTGATCAGGGGGCCACGTCGAACGGGCTGCGGCTGGTTCTGCTCTGCGACATGATCTATGTGTTGATGGTGGCCGGGCTGGTCATGCAGCGCGTGGCGCGGATGGTGGCGGCGCGGCGCAGTCGCTCGGCGGGATCACGGCTGCATCTGCGGTTGACGGGGGTTTTTGCGCTGATGGCGCTGTTGCCCACGATTACCGTGGCGGTCTTTGCGACATTGTCGGTGAATATGGGCCTAGAGGCGTGGTTTTCCGAACGTGTGGGCCGGGTGGTGGACAGTTCCGTTGCGGCGGCGCAGGCCTATGAAGAGGAACATCGCCGCGATCTGGAGACGGATATTCGCGTGCTGGCGCGGGTGATCAATGCCACCAAACGTGCCGCCGTGTTCATGACGGATGGGGATATTCGGCAAGTTCTGTCCTCTGGGCAGCGCGAGATTCAGCGGGGGCTGCGCGAGGCCTTTGTGATTGATGGCACGGGCGAGATCCGGGCCCGCGGTGAGCGGTCGTATCTGTTTGACTATGAGCGCCCGACGGCGGCGCAGATTGCCGAGGCGCAGGCCGAGGGCGTGGTGGTGATCCGGGATTGGGAGAATAACGAGTTTCGCGCGCTGATGCCGCTTGAGGCGTTGCCCGACCGGCTGCTTTACGTGAGCCGCACGGTGGATGGGGCCATTTTGAACCTGCTGGATGAGACCAAGGAAACCGCGAATTTCTACAAGCAGCGCGAGAGTGAGCGGGGGCGGGTTCTGTTTGAATTCGGGCTCTTGTATCTGGGGTTTGCGGTGATCCTGATCCTTGCGGCGATCTGGCTGGGCATGTGGTTTGCCGAGCGGCTGTCGCAACCGGTTGGGCGGCTGACCTCTGCGGCGCAGCGCGTGGGCGAAGGGGATCTGGATACGCAGGTGCGCGAGGAAGAGGGCGACGACGAAATTGCGCAACTCAGCACCTATTTCAACCAGATGACGCGGCAATTGAAGGGGCAGCGTGAGGCGCTCTTGACCAATACGCAGCAGATCGAGCGACGGCGGCGGCTGTTTGACTCGGTGCTTGGGTCTGTGTCATCGGGCGTTGTGGGATTGGATGCGGAGGGGCGCGTGACCTTTGTCAACCGCGCTGCCGAGCGGTTGCTGGATTGGTCCGAGGATCAGCAATCGCTGGCGCTGAATGCGGTGGTGCCGGAATTTGGTGCGCTGTTTGACCGGCTGCGCACGGTGCCGGGGGGATTTGTGCAAGAAGAAATCAAGGTGATGCGCGGCACGCGGCAGGAAAATTTGCTGGTGCGGATGTCGACCCGGATCAGCGAGGCGGGCACGCGCGAGGGCTATGTGGTGGCGTTTGACGATGTGACCGATCTTGTGAGCGCGCAGCGCATGGCCGCATGGGGGGATGTGGCGCGCCGGATTGCGCATGAAATCAAGAACCCGCTGACGCCCATTCAATTGAGCGCTGAGCGGATCAAGCGCAAGTTTGCCAAGCAGTTGCCGCCCGAAGAGGCGCAGAGCCTGGAGCAATTGACCGATGTTGTGGTGCGCCAGACCAATGATCTGCGCCGGATTGTTGACGAGTTTTCCAAGTTTGCGCGGATGCCAGAGCCGGTGACGCAGCAAGAGAGCCTGAGTCAGGTGTTGCGCGAGGTCGTGCTATTGCAAGAGACCGGGCAGCCGGGGGTTGTGTTCGACCTGCGGTTGGATACGGCACCGCTTAGGGCAGATATTGACGCGGCAATGATCGGGCAGGCCCTGACGAATTTGGTGAAGAACGCCGGGGAAGCGATTGAAACGCTTCAAGAAAAAGGAGCGCCAGACGGGCATCGCCCAACGATTCGGATCGAGAGCGGAATCGAGGAAGACCGCGCCGTGATCCGCATTTCCGACAATGGGATCGGGTTGCCGCAGGACCGCGCGCGGCTGTTCGAGCCCTATGTGACGACGCGCGACAAGGGCACAGGTCTTGGCCTGCCCATCGTGAAGAAGATCATCGAAGAGCATGGCGGGACGCTTGTGCTGGTCGATGCCGAACCGTTCGAGGCGGGGGCACATGCAGGGGCGATGGCCGTGGTCAGCCTGCCGCTGGTTGTGCAAGACACTGTAGAGGCCAAATTGGCTGTTTGAGGGACCGATGAGTGATATTCTGATTGTCGATGACGAGCGTGATATTCGAGAGTTGATCTCGGATATTCTGGAGGATGAAGGCTATGCCACCCGTCGGGCGGGCAATTCTGACGAGGCGATGGCAGCGATTGCCGCAGAACAGCCGGGCCTCTTGATCCTCGATATCTGGCTCAAGGATAGCCATATGGACGGGATCGATATCCTCAAAACGGTCAAACGCGAATATCCGGATGTGCCGGTGGTGATCATCTCGGGCCATGGCAATATCGAAATCGCCGTCGCGGCGATCAAGCAGGGCGCCTATGACTTTATCGAAAAGCCGTTCAACATTGATCAGTTGATGGTGGTGATCCGGCGCGGCATGGAAACCAGCCGGTTGCGGCGGGAAAATCAGGCGTTGAAGCGGCGGGAAACGGCACCGTCGGAGATGTTGGGCGAGGCTTCGGCGTTTCGGGCGCTGATGGGGCAATTGGACAAGGTGACGAAATCCAACGGCCGCGTCATGCTGTCGGGCCCTGCGGGGGCCGGCAAGGAATTGGCGGCGCGCTATATCCATGCCAATTCGGCGCGCGCTTCGGCACCGTTTGTCACGGTGGGCTGTGCCTCGATCGCGCCGGAGCGGATGGAAGAGGTGCTCTTTGGACGCGAATCTGACGAGAGTGGCGTGGTGCCGGGCCTGTTGGAAGAGGCCAATGGCGGGGTGATCTATTTTGACGAGGTTGCGGACATGCCGATGGGCACGCAATCCAAGATTTTGCGGGTATTGGTGGATCAGACGTTTTTGCGGGTGGGGGGCAGCAGCAAGATTCAGGTGGATTTGCGGGTGATCTCTTCGACCAGCCGGGATCTGGAAGCGGAGATTGCCGCCGAGCGATTCCGGCGGGAGCTGTTTCATCGGCTGAATGTCGTGCCGATTGCGGTGCCAAGTCTGGAAGAGCGGCGCGAGGATATTCCGGCACTGGCTGAGCATTTCATTGCCATGTTCCACAAAACCCAAGGGCTGGCGCTGCGATCCCTGAGCGAGGAGGCGGCGGCGCTGTTGCAGACGATGCGCTGGCCGGGGAATGTGCGGCAGTTGCGCAATGTGATCGAGCGGGTGTTGATCTTGGGCGAAGGCAGCGGGCCGATTGCGGCGCGCGAATTGCCCAGCGAGAGCAGCGGGCCGGTTGACGAGGGGCGCGTGGTGTTGTCGGGGGCGATTGCCACCATGGCCCTGCGTGAGGCGCGCGAAGCGTTCGAACGGGAATATCTGCTGACACAGATCAACCGCTTTGGCGGCAATATCAGCCGCACGGCGGAGTTTGTGGGCATGGAGCGCAGCGCCTTGCATCGCAAGCTGAAATCCTTGGGCATTGTGACCGGGGCCAAGGGTTCGGGGCGCGGGGACGAGAGTGAGGATTTTGAGGCATTCGGATAGAATGATCTGGGCGTTACGTATGAATTGGAAAAATATTCGTATTTGAGCGGCGTTGTAGTATCTTGATGGGATGACATCCCGCTGACCGGACGATGCGTCTTATTCGCGCGCGCGGCTGCGAAATAGGGGCGGATGTCTTGTTGTTACGCTATGCCGGGCCTAGGTACGGCGTCAGAACATCAAGGGGAGATCACCATGTTTGACAGCTTTAGAAAACTGGGACTGGCGGCGGCGCTGGCTGTAGCACCGCTCACCGCGATGGCGCAATTGGGGCCGCTCACCAACCCGGAGGAGGTGACGCAGGCGCAGGCCACACAAGAGGCGATCGTGCTCGATATTCGCCCCGGTGACGCCTATGAGGCCGGGCATATTCCGGGGGCGATCCCGGCACCTTATGGGCTATTTCGCGGACCGGCCGACAATCCCGGACAAATCGTGCCCGAAGACAAGATGACCGAAGTTCTGCGCAGTCTGGGTGTGACGGCGGGACGGCCCATTGTGGTTGTGCATCAAGGCAGCGATCAGACCGATTTTGGCGCGGCAGCGCGGGTCTATTGGTCGCTCAAGTCGAGTGGGCTGACGGATCTGGCTATTCTCAACGGTGGTATGAACGCCTGGGAACAGGCGGGCAAACCGACCGCGACGGGTGCAGCAGGGGCAATCACCCCAAGCGATATCACTGTGACCTATGATCCGACCTGGACCGCCACGCGCGAGGATGTGAAGGCGATCATCGACGGCAAGGACAGCGCCGAATTGATCGACGCGCGCCCCGAAGCGTTCTGGAAGGGTGAAACCAAACATGCCGCGGCCACCCAACCGGGCACCTTGCCGCAATCGCGGTATTTCACGCATGACCGTTGGTTCGGGAGTGATGAGCCGTCGCTGATCAAGCCGGACCTGATCCGCGAGTTGGCAACGAAAAACGGGTTTGAGGCGGGGGACCGGCTGGTTTCTTTCTGCAACACCGGGCATTGGGCCGCGACCAACTGGTTCGCCCTGAGCGAAGTGGCGGGCATTGAGGGGGTGCGGATGTATCCCGAATCTATGGTCGGCTGGTCGAATGCGGGCTATGACATGGCCAATGTGCCGGGGCTGTTCCAGAATCTGCTGAACAAGATCACCGGCAAATACTGAAATAACGCCTGATAGGAGCCCCGCGTGAGCCAAGCCGCTTCTGCCGCGATGTCGTCCTCACCCGGCGCTCTGTCGCGCCTCTTGGCTCTGGCCGTTGTGGCGGCGGTGGTTCTGGCGGTGGCCCTGTTCGCAGGGCCCCGCTATGGTCTTTTGCTATTGATCGGGCTTGGCTTTGGTCTGGCGCTTGAAGGGTTTCGCTTTGGCTTTACCGGGCCATGGCGGCGGATGATCCTTGAGCGGGATGCCTCGGGGTTATTGGCACAGCTTATTTGCATTGCCCTTGTGGCGAGCGTTGCCTTTCCGCTTTTGGCGGCGAATGGGGCAGAGCTGAAGGGTGCGCATGCGCCGATTGGCGTGGCGATGATCGGCGGTGCCTTTGTGTTCGGCGCGGCGATGCAGATCGTTCTGGGCTGTGGATCGGGCACGCTGGTCAATGCCGGGAGCGGCAATGCCATCGGCGCGGTGGCGCTGCCATTCTTTGCCATTGGCAGTTTTGCGGGCGCGTATCACCTGACTTGGTGGACCAATCTGGGCAGCCTACCGGTCGTCGCACTGTCCGGCGGGCAGGGGTTGGCGATCACGCTGGTGGGTCTGGGCGCAGTCGCGGCCCTTGCCCTGATGGTGGGCAAGCCCGGCTCTTATCGCCTGCCTGCGCGGTATTGGGGGGCAATTCTGGCACTTGCGGGGCTGGCGATCCTGCATCTGGTGGTGGCGGGGCAACCTTGGGGCGTGGTTTACGGCTTGGGTCTCTGGGTGGCCAAGGTGGTGGTGGCCGTGGGGGGCGATCTGTCGGGATCGGCGTTCTGGTCGGCACCGGGCAATCAGGGGCAGGTGGCGGCAAGTGTGCTGACGGATGTGACCTCGCTCACCGATTTCGGATTGATCGGGGGGGCGGCGCTGATGGCGTGGTGGCGGGCCGGTCTCGCCTCGCCGGTGGGTGTTCTGCCTGCGCGGGCCTGGGCTGCGGTGATCATCGCGGGGCTGGTGCTGGGCTATAGTTCGCGGCTGGCGTTTGGCTGCAACATCGGCGCGTTTTTCAGCGGTATCGGCACCGGATCGGCGCATGGCTGGGTGTGGTTTGTCGCGGCCTTTGCCGGGTCTTGGGTGGGCGTGCGGTTGCGGCCCTCTTTGGGGTTGGAGGCGCGCAAATGATCCGGGCGCATGTGACAGGTGCAGTGCTGGTGCTGATCGTCGCGATTGTGGCGTTTGATGCCGGGACGGCAGAGCCGCTCAATCCCTATACCGCGCCGCCGATGCTGGCGCTTGGCTCTGGCATGGCGGCGGCGGGGGCGCATTGCGCCGCACCGCCGCCGAAATAAACCCCGAGACAGTTAGCCCCCGAGAAAGCCCATCGGATCGACGCTGTCGAACCCGTCGCGCACCTCGAAATGCAGGGCTGGGGTGCCGGTGCGACGGATCTCGGCCAGCTTTTGGCCGCGTGTCACGCTATCGCCTTTCTTGACGGTCAGACCTTCGACATTGGAATAGACGGTCAAGAGCGAGCCTGCGTGTTTGACCACGATGATCGGGATGCCGTTGGTATCCTCGGTGATGGCGGCGACGGTGCCCGCATCAGCGGCCACGACCGGTGCGCCGGGGGCGGCGGAGATGTCGATGCCATCATTGCGGCCCTTGGCATATTCACGGATGATATCGCCCTTGACCGGGAAGGCCATGCGCGCGCTCGTGGTCTTGGTTTCGGTCTTGCCCAGATCGGGGGCGGCGATTCTTTCGACCGGCGCGGCCTTGGGGGTTGTGACCTCGTCGGGCAGCGGTTTGGAGGCGCTTGGCGGGGTCGGGGTGGGCGTGCCTGCGCCGGGGGGCGTGACGGCGACCACATCCGCCTCGTCAAAGGGTTCGGTTTTCTCGCCCGGAAGCGCCACCGGGATCAGCAGGAATTGCCCCTCGCGCACCGCGAAATCCGGGCCTAGCCCGTTCCAATCGGCCAAGCTGCGGATCGAGACATTGTAGAGCCGGGCGATGGAAAAGGCGGTTTCGCCGCGCTCGACCTTGTGGCGCACGGGTTCTGCGCCGACCTGCGCCGGGGCTGTGGCGGTGCCGGGCGTTGCGGGGGGCAAGGCGGTGGCGGTCACAGTCTGGGAATCCGCGCGGCGGATCGCACCATCGGCGATGCTGCCGATGTCGACGCCCGAGGGCGATTGGATCGGGCCGCCCAAGGGTTCGGCGACGCGACCGGGCAGGGCGATGATTTCGCCTTTGCGCAGGGGATCGCCGGTCTGCACGCCGTTGAAGCGGGCAATCTCTCCGGGGTCGGCCCCGATGCGGCGGGCAAGGCTGCCGACGGTATCGCCACGCTCGGCCACGGCGACCTGATAGCCGGGGTAAGAGATGATGCCGCGCGCATCCGGTTGTGGGCGCGGGGCGGTGGCATTACGTGCCGCCTCGGCGGTGCTGGGGGCATTGCCAAAAGCGCCGCGCATGTCGAGATCCAGCGGCTTGTCACAGGCCGCCAGAGCGAAGGCCATCGTCGCCAGAAGCGGTGCGGAGCGGGAAAATTTACGCATCTCGATCATCCTCTTGAGTGGTCCCTTGTTGGCCGGGGCCTTGGGTTTACTGTTACTTTACGACGCCGTGGGTCACCGTATTCAGGTGTCATTGTGTTCAGTTGTCACCGTGGTCACCCATCGCGGCCCAGCCCCTCGACCAGAGGGACAAAGCGCACGGGGCGCAATTCGTCATAGTCAAACCCGGATTCGTGCCGGGTTACGCGGATCAGCCGCTGCACGGCATCGGACTGGCCCACGGGCACAACCATGATACCCCCGATCTTGAGCTGGGCCAATAGGGGGCCGGGCGGGTCTTCGGCGGCAGCCGTAACGATTATACGATCAAAGGGGGCCTGATCGGGCAAGCCAAAGCTGCCATCGGCGGTGAGCGCGGTGATATTCGTCAGATCGAGGGCGCGAAAAATCTCGGACGCCTCTGTGACCAGACGTTTGTGACGGTCCACGGTATAGACACGGCGGGCCAACTGGCTGAGGATCGCGGCCTGATAGCCCGATCCGGTGCCCACTTCGAGCACCTTGTCGCGGTTCGTGACCTTGAGGGCCTGCGTCATCAGCCCCACCACAGAGGGTTGGCTGATGGTCTGGCCACAGGCGATGGGCAGCGGCATATCCTCATAGGCGCGCTCTGCGAAGTAGCCCCGGATAAAGGGGCCACGGTCGATCTGCTCCATCGCGGTCAGAACCCGCGCATCGGTCACGCCCTTGGAGCGCAGGGCAAAGAGAAACTGCATCTTGCGTTCGGCGCTGCTGTGATCCTCGTCGTCGGTCATTCGATCGCCTTGAGCGCCTCCAGCGCGTCATGGGCGGTAAGATCCGCGCGCATCGGGGTGACGGATATATAGCCTTGCAGGTTCACATCGGCATCTGATCCGGGGCTGGTGGGCTCGTTCTGGGGCGCGCCCGTGACCCAGAGAAAGCGCCGACCGGATGGGGCGACATGCGGTTCGACGCCAAAGCCCATGTCCCGGCGGAACCCTTGGTGTGCGGCGCGGATGCCCTTGACCCCGGAGGCAGGAAAGGGCGGAAAGTTGATGTTGTAGAAGATGCCGTAATCGTCACGTGTCCAGACGCCTTTATCCAGCAGGCGCTTTAATGTGGGCAGGCCGTGCACGCGCGCCGCCTCGAATGTGTCGTCGAGATCGCGATTGGCGGGGCCGTAATATTGGCTGAGGGCCACGGCGGGCACGCCTTGCAACGCGGCCTCCATCGCGGCACCGACGGTGCCAGAATAGACGGCGTTTTCTGCGGCGTTGTTGCCGCGATTGACGCCCGAGAGCACAAGATCGGGGCGGGCGTCCTTCATCACGTCATGCAGACCTGCGAGAACGCAATCAGCGGGGCTGCCTTCGGCGGCGTAGCGACGCTCTGCCATTTTCGAGATCATCATCGGGCGCGTATAAGAGATGCAATGCCCGACGCCCGATTGTTCAAAGGCGGGGGCCACTGTCCAGACTTCGCCATCTGGACCGGCGAGCGCGTTGGCGATTTCGTCAAGGACAGCCAGACCGGGGGCGTTGATGCCGTCGTCATTGGTGATGAGAATACGCATGTGCCTGCCCTTTGTTTTGTCTGGTCTCTGTCTAACGGGCGCGGGCGCGGGCGGCAAGCATGGGACGCCGGATCAGGACAAGGCCGCCATCAGGCGCGCCGCCTCGTCCCGCGGAGAGGCGAGACCCTCGCGGTCTTCACCGGGGTGAAAGCGGGCGCGGGTGGCGGTTGGCATGGGGGCCGGGCCCAAGATATGCACGCGCGGGCCGGTTTTGGCGGTTTCTGCCTGCCAAGAGCGCGCGAGCGCGATTTGTGCGGCTTTTGTTGCGCCATAGGCGCCATAGAATTTTTCGCCTGCGCGGGGATCGTCAAAAAACACAGCCTGGCCGTCTGTGCCCAGAAGCGGCGCGATGAAAGGGATCAGGATGCCGGTGGCGGTGACGTTGCAGGCCACGGATTTGGCCCAATCCCCCTCAGAGAGATGCGCGACCGGGGTCAAGGGGGCGGCATGCACCGCGGCGTGAACCCATGTTGCAACAGCGCCCCAGCGGTCGTAGATCGAGCGGCACAGCTGCGCCATGGCCCCGGTATTGGTGATGTCCATTGGGGCCAGCGTCGCCTGACCGCCTGCGGCCTGAATGCGGTCATCCAGTTCCTCAAGCGCGCCAGTGGTGCGGGCGACCGCGACGACGTGATGGGTTTTGGCCAAGGCTTCGGCCATGGCGGCCCCAAGGCCGCGCGAGGCGCCGGTGACAAGGGCGATCGGGAGGGGTGTGCTTGTGTCCATATAAGGGAAATCCCACCAGTTGCGGGGCAATTCAAGGGCAATCGCTTGACTTTCTCGCGCATGCAGCGAAAAAGTCGTGCCAGAGACATAACAGAGGGACGCGAACCATGCGCGATACAGTTTTGACCAAGGCCGTGATCGGTCACGACACAGTGCTCCGGAAGGTGGGGCTGGTTCTAGGCGGCTCTTTCCTGATTGCTGTGGCGGCACAGATCAGTGTGCCGTTCTATCCGGTGCCGCTCACACTTCAGACGCTGGCGATCCTGATGGTCGGTTTGACCTTTGGCTCGCGTCTGGGTGCGCTGACGCTGCTGGCCTATCTGGCTGAGGGCGCGATGGGCCTGCCGGTGTTTGCAGGTGGCTTGAACGGTGTGGCGTTGATGGGGCCGACCGCCGGTTTCCTTTTTGGGTTTGTCGCCATGGCCTATCTGGCCGGTCTTGCGGTCGAGCGTGGTCTGGCGCGCGGCGTCGTATCCACGGCGCTCTGTGGCATGGGCATTTCGGCGCTGCTTTATATTCCGGGGCTTGCATGGCCTGCGGCGATGCTGGGCAAGAGCGCGGATGCGCTGTGGTCGGGGTGGATGGCACCCTTCCTGCTGGGCGATGCGGTCAAGGCTGTGATTGCGGCGATGATCGTGACCGGGGCAACCGTGCTGATCCGCGCGCGCAAGGGCTGAGCCACGCGCCAAGCGTACAACGTCAAAGAAACGCCGCCTCTGCAAAAGGGGCGGCGTTTTTCTTTGGGTGCATAGGATCAGGAGGCGGGCAGACTGAGGCGTTCGCTGCGGCCTGCGCGGGCGAGGATCACGACCCCTTCGCCAATGGCGGCGACGGTCGCGCTGCCAAGGTCTGTGCCGACCTCGACGGTGTGGACCGCGCCCCTTACGCGCAACAGCGCACGGGCATGGGACGGGCCGTGCAATGTGCCCAGCAGAACAAGCCCGGCATCGGGCAGAGCGCCGCGCAGGGTTGCGGCCTCTAATGTGGCGGGAGGAGTTTCTGTTTGATCTGTCACCCTGTGCCTCTTTCGTAAGATGCTTTGGGGGCATCTAGACAGGGCAGGGGGCAGGGAGAAGGGGGGCGTGCACGCATCGGCAAGGAGTTGCCGCAACGCAGCATTTCACGCGCAACTATCCGCTCAGCCGGGTTTCAGGGCTGAGCGGAGCGGTGTTATTCGGCGGCTTTCAGCGCGAAGCCTTTTTCGATCATGTCGGATGGGGCCACCGGGTATTCGCCCGAGAAGCAGGCATCGCAATATTGCGGGCATTTGGCATTACGCCCGCCCGCTTCGCCCACGGCGCGATAGAGACCGTCGAGCGAGATGAACTTGAGGCTGTCCACCTGCAAGTGATCGCGCATCTCATCCTCGGACATGGTGGCGGCGAGCAGTTTTTCCCGCTGCGGTGTGTCGACCCCGTAAAAGCACGGCCAAGCCGTGGGCGGCGACGCGATCCGGAAATGCACCTCGGCGGCTCCGGCATCAAGGATCATCTCTTTGATCTTGCGGCTGGTGGTGCCGCGCACCACGCTGTCATCCACGAGGATGACGCGCTTGCCCTCGATCAGGGCGCGGTTCACGTTGAGTTTGAGGCGCACGCCCATGTTGCGGATCTGTTCGGTGGGTTCGATAAATGTCCGGCCCATGTATTGGTTTCGGATGATCCCCATTGCAAAGGGAATGCCCGATTCGTGGCTATAGCCGATGGCTGCAGGCGTGCCGCTATCGGGGACGGGGCAGACCAGATCGGCATCAACCGGGGCTTCACGCGCCAGTTCCACCCCGATTTGATGGCGGGTTTCATAAACAGAGCGGCCACCGATAATGGAATCGGGGCGCGAGAAATAGACATGTTCGAAGATACAGAAGCGCGAGGATTGGCGGCGGAAGGGAAAATGGCTTTCGACGCCGCTTTTGGCGGAAATCACCACCATTTCGCCGGGCTCGATCTCGCGCACGAAGGTGGCACCGATGATGTCGAGCGCGCAGGTTTCCGAGCTGAGCACCCAGCCTTCGCCCAGTTGACCCAAGACCAGCGGGCGCACGCCCAAGGGATCGCGCACGCCGATCAGTTTCGAGCGGGTCATCGCAACAACGGAAAACGCCCCCTCGACCCGGCGCAGCGCATCTTCCATCCGTTCGGGGATGTTGCGTTGCAGCGAGCGGGCCATGAGGTGAATGATACATTCCGTGTCCGAACCGGACTGAAAGATCGAGCCGCGTTCGATCAGTTCCTTGCGCAGCGCGATGGCGTTGGTGATGTTGCCATTATGGGCAATCGCCGCCCCGCCCATGGAAAACTCGCCAAAGAAGGGCTGCACATCGCGGATGGCGGCCCCTTTGGCCCCGGCGGTGGAATAGCGCACATGGCCGATAGCCAGCGGGCCGGGCAGGGTTTCCATCAGCGATTGGCTGGTGAAGTTGTCGCGCACATAGCCAAAGCGGCGCACGGAATTGAAACCTTGGTCGGGGCAATGGCTGACAATGCCGCCAGCCTCTTGGCCACGATGTTGCAGGGCATGCAGGCCGAGGGCTACGAAATTGGCTGCGTCGGTCAGACCGATCACGCCAAATATTCCGCATTCCTCCTTCAGCTTGTCATCGTCGAAGGGGTGGGCGGGGGGCATATGTTTGGGCAAAGCGGGCAGCTCCGAATCCATGGATATCGCTTGGGCGTGTCATACGCGCTCAGGCGACGCATGTCACGAAACTATCACAGATAACGTGGGGATGCGATGGGGGCCGCCGCGTCAGAACCGGGAAAGAATAACGCCGGTTCCCACCAAGAGGGCGGCGGTGAGCCGTGTCCAGGAGAGATCGCGCGCCGCGATGCCAAAGGCACCGATGTAATCGAGCACCATGGACCCCACCGTTTGGCCAAGAATGAGCGCTGCCGTGGTAGTAAGCACGCCCAGAACCGGCACGCTCCAGAGGGAGGCCCAGACAAAGAAGGCCCCAAGCAGGCCCCCTAGCAAAAGCCAGCGTGGCGCTAGGGCCGCGCGACCAAAAGCGGCGCTATCCCCCGATAGCGCAACCAAGAGCACCAGTGCCACAAAGCCCACGCCAAAGGAGACAGCCGCCGCCGCGACCGAGCTTTCGATGCTGCGTCCGAGGGCCGAATTGAGCGGAGCCTGAATGGCCACGGCAAGCCCGGCCACGGCCATGAAGAAAAGGGCGAGAACGGGGCTCTGCGGGAGCATGGGTTACTGCGGTGCCTCGCATTTGGCGATCAGCTGTTCGTATTGCCGGGTGATCCAGCCTAAGGCCTCATCGGGGTTGCGGTCTTCGATCTTGCCGGTCAGTTGCGAGAAGACACGGGCCGAGCGGCTGTCGTCGATGATCTGGATGGATTGCGAGGATATCACCGTCTGATAGACGAAATAGGCGATGGCAATCAGCAGCACGCCGCGCGCCACGCCAAAGACAAAGCCAAGCCCCTGATCCAATCCGCCCAGAACCGAGCGTTGCACCAGAGACGAAAAGAGCGGTGTGATCAAAGAGGCAATGATCAGGCCCACGGCAAAGACCACCGCGAAGGCCCCGATCATCGAAAGTTCGCAGCTATCGGCGATGAATTCGCCGATCACGGGGATTTCCTTGACCAGCGGTTCCACCTGCGGGGCGAAGATAAAGGCGAGAATGCCCGCCACGACCCAGCCTGCGATGGCCAGAGATTCGCGCACAAAGCCGCGCGAATAGGCGAGCAGTGCCGAGAGCACGATGAACAGCGCCACAACGCCGTCGATGATGGTAAAACCTTCCATATGCCTCTTCCTGTCTCGATAGACGCCTAACCCGCGCCGAAAATGTCACCCACGAATGTGGTCAGATCGCCCATATGGGTGAGTTTGAGACCACTGTCGCCCGTCGTCTTGCCACCCGACGGGGTAATCGCGGCTGTGAAACCAAGTTTTTGCGCCTCTTTCAACCTGTTTTCGGTCTGACCCACCGGGCGCAGCGCGCCAGAGAGGCTGATTTCGCCGAAAACTACGGTTTCTGCGGGGAGGGCGGTATCCTCACGCGCGCTTAAAAGAGCGGCGGCAACGGCCAAATCGGCGGCGGGTTCGCTGATCTTGAGACCACCGGCGACGTTGAGATAGACATCAAGCCCTGCAAAGGGGATGCCGCAGCGCGCCTCGAGCACGGCGAGAATCATCGCAAGCCGCGCGCCGTCCCATCCCACAACCGCGCGGCGCGGTTGGGCATGGGGCGTAGGGGCAACAAGCGCCTGCATCTCGACAAGCAGGGGGCGCGTGCCCTCGATGCCGGAAAACACGACCGAGCCGGGGGTCGGCGCGCCGCGCCCCGAGAGAAAGAGGGCAGAGGGGTTGGCCACCTCGGCCAGCCCTGCGCCCGTCATCTCGAACACGCCAATCTCGTCCGCCGGGCCAAAGCGGTTCTTGACCGACCGCAGGATGCGGAATTGATGGCCGCGCTCGCCCTCGAAATAGAGCACGCAATCGACCATGTGTTCGACCACGCGGGGCCCAGCGATCTGGCCGTCCTTGGTGACATGGCCGACAAGGATCACGGAGGTGCCAAAGCGTTTGGCAAAGCTGGTCAGTTCATGGGCTGCGGCGCGCACCTGGCTGACGCTGCCGGGGGCGGCCTCGACCGTGTCGGACCAGACGGTCTGGATCGAGTCGATGATCACGAGATCCGGCTTTTCGGATTCCATCGTGGTCAGGATGTCGCGCAGCGATGTGGCGGCGGCAAGTTTG
This sequence comes from Roseovarius sp. MS2, assembly GCF_051447875.1. Classification (NCBI taxonomy): domain Bacteria; kingdom Pseudomonadati; phylum Pseudomonadota; class Alphaproteobacteria; order Rhodobacterales; family Roseobacteraceae; genus Roseovarius; species Roseovarius sp. MS2. The sequence continues at coordinate 3,499,686 of NZ_JBKHVF010000001.1, read as the reverse complement.
ACAGGGGCCTCGCCCAAGCCCAAGCGCTGCGCCCGCATACGGACCTGGGCGCTGGCCTCTTCGCCGGAGATGTAGAAAGTCTTGAGGCCCGCGCCCGCAAAGCGCGCGGCGGCCTGCAAGAGTAGTGTGGATTTGCCGATCCCCGGATCGCCGCCCACCAGAATGGCACTGGAGGGTACAAGGCCGCCGCCCAAAACGCGGTCTAATTCGCCGATGCCAGAGAGGGTGCGGGGCGGCGGCGCCTCTTCGGTTGAAAGGTCGGTGAGGATGAGGGGCGTGCCGCGTTTGCCGCCCAGCGTCTTGCCTTTGGGGCCGGTCGAAAGCGGCGCTTCCTCGATAATGCTGTTCCATTCGCCGCAGGCGTCGCAACGCCCCGACCAGCGGTTGTGAACCGCGCCGCAGGCCGTGCAGGTGAAGGTGCCGGGTTTTGCCATACCCGCCTGATGCCCCAAGCGGCGGGCGCGGTCAAATGCGAAACCTCAGAGATGGTTATTCGGCGGCCTTTTGGGTGATGTCGATCACGGTGCCGTCATGGCGCAACATATCCTCAAGCCCCAGTTCTGGCAGCACGTCGCGCAGGTCGTCGCGCAGGCGTTGCAGTTGGCTTGCGGCGACGCTTTCCTCTAACTCGACCTCGTGGGACCAGTGTTTGAGTTCGCGGGTGATCTGCTTGGCCTGATCGAGCCGGGCATTGAAGGCCTCGACCTCTTGCTGGCGCTGCGTGAGGAAGTTTCGGGCGCGGGCGATACGGTCGTCGGAATAGACCTGCGCCAATTCCCGGCTGATATGGGACATTTGCGCCGCGACCTCTAAAAGGTCCGGTTCCAGCGTGCCCAGATCAGGGTGGTCACGCAAGTAGGCGAGGCGTTCGCGCACCGCGTCGAATTCGGACGAGAGGCGGAATAGACCGGCGCGATCCGCCGCATGGGCCGCGTGATAGGCGCGGGCCACGTCCTGCATGCCGATGTTGAACCGCCGGTGCGAGGTTTCCAGCGCCATGATGCGGGCATTGGCAGGCAGAAAGACGCAGAGCAGCACCGCCAGAACAGTCAGGCCGATCTGGGTGATCTGGCCTGCGTTATCGTAAAGCGTGCCGCCAAAAGCGACGCTGAACTGGAGCCAAGGCAAAGCCCCGATGCTGGCGGCGATGGTCGCGGCGCTGAGACAAAGAGCGCAGAGCAGAAAGGTGATAAAGGCCAGACGTTGCAAAATGGAATGGGTTAAGAGTGCAGCAGATTTCAAAGTGGCGGTCATGACTTCCCCCTGAAAGATCATATCCAATATCGGCAAGTTTACGCCGATTGCCCAAAAGGCATAGCGTTAAATCCATCACCCCGGAGTCAAGTTTAGCGGAGTGTGGCGTGACTGCCCCGCAATTGTTGCGTGAAATCAGACAGTATCCGGGGAGTTGGGGGGATTGTGGCGGTGCCTGAGGCTGATCGCGAGAGAGGCGAGGATGCAGGCGGTAAAGAGATAGAGACCCCAGGCCACCTCGACCCGCGCGAGGCCGACACCTTTGACCACGATGATATAGAGCGCGATGAGGAAAATATCGGCCATGGCGAGTTTGCCCAAGAGATGCAGCGCGGGTAGGGCGCGCGGCGAGAGAAGACCAAAATCGAGAAGGGCCAAGCCGATGGTCTTGAGATAGGGGGCGAAGAGGGCAAAGACCGTGACCAGAAGAGCCAAGTAGACATCGCTCTGCCAGAGCGCTTGCAGGCCGGAGATGATGCTGATTTCGGAGAGACCAAAGAGCGGTAGGTCAATCCCTGCGCGCAAGAGGGGGGCGAACCACGCGAGGGGGAAGAGAAGGAGGAGGGAGAGGTTGGCGAGGACTGTGGGTCTATACAACAATGCTATGCACCTAGCCAATTCTAAGCCAATGTTATTAGGCCAGTTCATCCATATCGTTGAGTATAAAACGAAGGCCAACTATTAGTATGTCATGTGAGTAGCGGCGAAAGAAATCATGTTTCGGCGGATATCTGGTTTTGAATGCGTCTCCGTTTAGCCTGTCTCTGAAGTAGTTTTCGGCCATTGTGAAAAAGTGTAGCTTGAAGGAATAAAAATCTTCAGCACCTCTTCCCAGCTTTGTGAGGTGCTTGAGATGATTTTTCGGAATTATTATCGATCTAAGCTCTTGTTTCTGAGCAACATAATCTTCTGTCAAGGTGAGTATATCGCTCTTTTTACTTAGTGCTAAGGCTGCCGCGCCCAAGTTGTGATTGAATGCCTTTACGTCCTCCTCTTCCATGTAGCGAAGCAATTGAGCTTTCAGAGCAAGCTCAGTGGCATGTCCAAGCAATTGGGTAATCGGTCCAACGAATAAGAATTCTGTGGTAGAGTGCAGGTCACTCGCAATAACGGTTTCCGCTGCTGATAAATATACCTCGGACATCTGTGAGTATGATTTGACCCGATCTTTTAGAGTAATCACCGCACCGCCTCGATCGGTCCCTCGGCGCGGCCGTGGATGAACTGGTCAAGGTAGGGATCGCCGGAATGGTCCATCTCGGACACCGGGCCGGTCCATTTGATCACGCCGTCATGCAGCATGGCGACATTGTCGGCGATGGCGCGCACGGATGTCATATCGTGGGTGATGGTCATGGCGGTGGCGCCCATTTCGGTGACGATTTCGCGGATCAGGTCGTTGATCACGCCGGCCATGATGGGATCGAGGCCTGTGGTGGGTTCGTCAAAGAAGATGATTTCGGGTTCGGCGGCGATGGCGCGGGCGAGGCCCACACGCTTTTGCATGCCACCCGAAAGCTCGGCGGGGAATTTATCGGCGACGTCGGGTTTTAGGCCAACGCGGCGCAGTTTCTCGATGGCGATTTCGCGGGCCTCGGACAGGGGCCGTTTGAGGGAGCCGCGCAGCAAACGGAAGGCGACGTTTTGCCAGACGGGCAGCGAGTCAAAGAGCGCGCCGCCCTGAAAGAGCATGCCGAAGCGGGCGAGAAAAGCGTCGCGGTCGCCCTTGGTCACGTCTTGGCCGTCGAGGGTGATGGTGCCGCTGTCGGGGCGGATGAGGCCGAGAATACATTTCAGCGCCACGGATTTGCCGGTGCCTGAGCCGCCGATGATGACAAGCGAGGTGGCAGAGGGAATAGTCAGATCAACGCCGCGCAGGACGCGGTTGGAACCAAAGGCTTTGTGGACGTTGTGAAGCTCTATCATGACGCGAAAAACAGTTCTGTCAGGAGGTAGTTGGAGGCGAGGATCAGCACGCTTGCTGCCACAACCGCCGATTTGGTGGCGCGGCCCACGCCCTGCGCGCCGCGGCCCGAGTTCATGCCATAGTAGCAGCCCATCAGCGCCACGATAAAGCCGAAGGCCGCGCCCTTGATCAGGCCCGAGACCACATCCCAGGTTTCCAGAAAATCAATCGTGTTGTGCAGATAGGTGGCGGCGGAAAAATCGAGCCGCCCCACGCCCACAAGAAACCCGCCCATGATGCCCAGCACGTCGCCCACGCCCACAAGAACCGGAACGGCCAGCGTCGCGGCCAGAACGCGGGGCAGGGTGAGGTATTTCATCGGGTTGGTGGAGAGGGTGGTGAGCGCGTCGATCTGCTCTGTCACCTTCATCGTGCCAATCTCGGCGGCAATTGAGGAGGCGACGCGCGCCGCCACCATGAGGCCGCCCAACACGGGGCCAAGTTCACGGGTGAGGCCGATGGCGACAATCGAGGGCACCACGGTTTCAGCGTTGAAGCGCGCGCCGCCCGCGTAAATCTGAAGCGCCAGCGCGCCGCCGGTAAAGAGCGCGGTCATGCCCACCACCGGCAGCGAGAGCCAGCCAATCTGCACCAGCGCATGCAGGAATTCGCGAAAGTAGAAGGGTGGGCGCGCCAATTGGCTGATCGTATCGGCCGCAAAGAGCGCGATGCGCCCAATGGCGGCCAGACCTGCCAGCACGGTGCGGCCAATAGAGGCCAGAAAACCAAGAATAAAACTCATCCGCCGATATAGCGCCGCGTATAGCGCGCCCCCAGTGAGGTCAGGATTTCATAACCGATCGTGCCTGCGTTATCGGCCAGTGTGTCGATGGTCTGATGTGGCCCGAGAAGTTGCAGGCTGGCGGGATCCTGGCCGAGATCGGTGATGTCGACGCAGATCAGGTCCATAGAGATGCGGCCCGCGATGGGGCAGGGGGTGTCATCCGCCCAAAGGCTGGTCTTGGGTCCCATGGCCCGCAGGATGCCATCGGCATAGCCTGCCGCAACGGTGGCGATGCGGGTGGGGCGGGTGGCGGTGAAGCTGTTGGCATAGCCCACCGTTTCGCCGGGCAAAAGATCGCGGCATTGGATCACGGGGATGTCGAGGGTCACAACAGGGTGTGCTGCGTCGAACGGACGCCCGCCGTAAACGCCGATGCCGGGACGGGCGAGATCAAAATGATAGGCTGCATCAAGCAGGATGCCGCCGGTATTGGCAAAGCTGCGCGGCACGTCGAGCCCATCTGTCATCTCGCGGAAGGTGGCAAGCTGTTGCGGATTCATGGCGTGATCGGGTTCATCGGCGCAGGCGAGGTGCGACATGATGAGGGTTGGATTTTGCGCGAGCGCAATCTGGCGCAGGGCGGCCCATTCGGCAGGCTCCATGCCCAGACGGTTCATGCCGCTATCAAGCTGGATGCCAAACGGGTGCCCCGGCAGTGCCTCTGCATGGCGGATCATCTGATCGAGGGAATTGATCATCGGAATGAGCTTATGCGCGCGGAGCATCTCGGCATCGCCGGGCATATGGCCGGAAAACACATAGATTGCCGGGGCCGCGCCCAGCATCTCGCGCAAGGGTGCGCCCTCTTCGGCGATGGCGACGAAGAAATGCCGCGCGCCAGCGCGCGCGAGGGTTGGGGCCACGCGGGCGGCACCAAGGCCATAGGCATCAGCCTTGACCACGGCAGCGGTTTCGCTGGTGTTCATAGCATCCAGCGCGCGCCAGTTGGCCACGATGGCGTCTAGGTCGATGGTCAGGGTTGCGGTGCTCATGGGGCGGGTTTTGACAGGATGGGCGGGGGCGTCAAGGGGAAAGGCATGGACACCTCCGGATCATAGGAAAACCTGCCCGCACCCAAGAGGGAGCAGGCGATAAAACGCTTGGGCAAAGGCGCGCCGAGTGGATCAGAACCAGCTCTGAACGCCGCGTGCCGCCCCGGATATATCCCGTCCTACACCATCAATCGTGGCGCATCCGGCCAGCGACGCGAGAAGGGCGAGCGCAATCAGTTTTCGCATGGGTTTGCCTGTCATTTGCCTATGTCTGCTGCGATTTTTTATTATTAGTCTTGTAACCACCATACCTCGGGGAGGAATCCAATGCCATCCCCATAGATCGGCAGCCGTTCCGAAGGGTATGTCAACTGTGACTTATGCGCAATACGACCCACGCTATATTGATGGATCGGGATCACGTAACGCCCTGCTGTCAGCACCCGGTCAAGCGCGCGGGTGGCGGCGACAAACTCGGTGCGGTCACGGGCCGTCAGCATGGCGCGGATCATCGCCTCGGCGGCGGGGGATTTCATGCCCATCAGGTTACGGCTACCGGGTTGGTCGGCATACTCGGCCCCCCAATAGAAGGTCTGTTCATTGCCGGGGCTGAGCGAGAGCGAGCGGCGCATCATGGTGAGGTCAAAATCAAACTGGGCCTCACGCTCGGCATATTGCGCCTTGTCGGTCATCTCGAGCTTGAGGGTGATGCCCAGACGTTCAAGCGCGCGGGCGTAGATATCCATCATGGCGCTGGCCTGTGCCATGAGGCCATCCTGTTGCAACAGAACAGTGAGGGTGAGCGGTTGGCCCGCTGCGTTGACAAGCTGCCCATTCTCGACCCGCCAGCCCGCCTCTTGCAGGAGGTCGGCGGCGCGGCGCAGATTGCCACGGTTGCGCGCGGTGCCATCGCCCACCGGCAGGCTGTACCCCTCTAGCGTGCCGGGCGGGAGCGTATCGGCGAAAGGCTCCAGCAGGGCGCGGACGCGGCCCGTCGCGGGGCCATGATCCATGCCGAGTTCCGAGCCCGAAAAATAAGAGGTGATGCGCGGCTGTCGCCCGCCAGTCAGGGTGTCGTTGATATATTCGAAGTTGAAGGCGGTGATCAGCGCCTCGCGCACGCGCCAATCATCCAGCGGCGCGCGGCGGGTGTTCATCACAAAGCCGGTCATGCCCGAAGGTTTGCCATGGGGAATTTCGCTTAAGGTAATGTCGCCGCGCTGAACGGCGGGGAAATCATATTGGCTGGCCCAAGCCTCGGCGTTGAATTCGCGCACATAGCTGACCAGCCCCGCCTTGAACGCCTCTTTCAGCACGGTGTCATCGCCGTAGAATTCGATGCGGATTTCGTCGAAATTATGGGTGCCGCGCCGCAGGGGCAGGGCGCGGCCCCAATAGTCTGGGTTGCGCTTCAGGGTGACGTGGCGATTGACCTCGTAATCGCTGACCACATAGGGGCCGGTGCCGAGGGGGATGTCCTCGATCCCGGCTTCTGTGATGTCGCGCCCCTGCCATTGCGATTTTTTCAGGATCGGGCGCAGGCCGGCCAGAAGCGCCAATTCGCGATCCTCTTCGGAGAAGGTCAGGCGCACAGAGCGCGGGCCGGTTTGCGCGATGCTGGCGACCTTGGTCCAGAAACCGCGATAGCGCGGGTGGCCTGCGGTGCCCAAAGTCTCGTAGGACCAGATCACATCCTCGATGGTCACGGGCGCGCCATCCGAGAATCGGGCCTCGGGGCGCAGAGTGAATTCGACCCATGTGCGGTCTTCATCCGTCTCGACCGATTCGGCCAAAAGGCCATAAAGTGTGAAGGGCTCATCCCAAGAGCGGCCCATCAGCGTCTCATGGGTGAGGTCAGCCAATTGCCAAGGCGGGGTGCCGCGCAGGATGAAGGGGTTGAGCGAATCAAAGCCGCCGACATTGCCGGTGACGACCCGGCCACCCTTGGGCGCGTCGGGGTTGGCATAGGGCAGGGACACAAAATCAGGTGGCAGCGCCGGGGCCCCATACATAGCTATGCCATGCGCGGGGGCGGCAAGCCCCGGACCACCCGCCCAGACCAAGAGCATCGCGGTCAGTCCGGCCCGGATATGGCGGAATAAATCTGATCTCATTTCAGCGACAATCCCTTGATGCCCTTGTTTCCTTGGGTCGGACCCTAAAGAGGGATTCAAGGCTTTTCAAACTTTTAGCTTGGACTGCGGCGCAGGATTGCTTATAAAGGGGGCACTGCTCGATAGGTTTCTTGCCTGTATGAAACCTGCCTCAATAACTTAACGCCCGCTTCGTGCGGGCGTTTTTTTTGCGCCTGTCTGGCAGGCAGTATGGCTATTCCCCGTGCAATTTGCAGATGCAGCATATATGCTGCGCACGCAATGTTTATTGGGAGAAACCGCATGACTGTTAAAGGCAAGACCGCCGTCATCACCGGCTCGAATTCCGGCATCGGACTTGGCATCGCCGAAGAACTGGCGCGGGCCGGGGTCAATGTGGTGCTCAACTCTTTTACCGATTCGGAAGAGGATCATGCGCTGGCCGCGAGAATCGCCAAGGAGACGGGTGTTGAGGTGCGCTATATTCAGGCGGATATGTCCAAGGGCGATCAATGCCGGGCGCTGATCGAAAAGGCGGGGCGTTGCGATATTCTGGTCAACAACGCCGGTATTCAGCATGTCGCGCCGATTGACGCGTTTCCGAGCGAGAAATGGGACGCGATCATCGCGATCAATCTGAATTCCGCGTTTCACACCACGGCCGCTGCGCTGCCGATGATGCGCAAGGCGGGCTGGGGCCGGGTGATCAATATCGCAAGCGCCCATGGTCTGACGGCAAGCCCCTATAAATCTGCCTATGTGGCGGCCAAACATGGCATCGTGGGCCTGACCAAGGTTACGGCGCTGGAAACCGCGAAAGAGCCGATCACGGCCAATGCGATCTGTCCGGGCTATGTGCTGACGCCGCTGGTCGAGGCGCAGATCCCCGATACGATGGAGAAATACGGCATGGGGCGGGAAGAGGTGATCGAGAAGGTCATGTTGGAGCGGCAACCGTCCAAGGAATTCGCCACAACCGAGCAGTTGGGCGGCACGGCGCTGTTTCTATGCTCGGATGCGGCGGCGCAGATCACTGGCACCACGATCAGTGTTGATGGGGGGTGGACCGCGCTCTGAGGGGAGAGGCCGGGGGCGCGGCCCCCGGACCCCCGAGGTATTTTGGGCCAGATGAAACAAAGTCTGGCGCTCTGTTGCATGACAGGGCCGCATGGGATGGCGCGCGGGATGTCTGGGGCAAATGCCCCCCCTAATCCTCTGATTTTTTGCGCATTTCCTCGGCTTTCTTCTGATCCGGATAGACCAGACCGGCGGAAATCACCAGTTTGGCGGCGTCTTCGATGCTCATATCCAGTTCGATCACATCCTCGCGCGGGAAATAGAGCAGAAAGCCTGAGGTGGGGTTGGGCGTGGTCGGGACGAAGACACTGAGCACCGCGCCGTCTGTCCGGGCCTTTTGGTTGATCTCGCCGCGCGCCTCGGTCGAGATAAAGCCGATGGCCCAGATCCCCTTGCGCGGATATTCGACCAAGCAGGCCTTTTCGAAGCTGCGTTCGGATTGGGCAAAGACCGTTTCGGCAATCTGTTTGACGCCAGAATAGATCGAGCGCACCACCGGCATACGGTTGACAAGAGATTCCGCGAAGAGGATCAGGGACCGCCCGATCAGCCCCTTGGCCACCCAGCCCACGAGCACGGTGAAGATCAGAAAGATGATCACCCCGACACCGCGCAGGTTGATGCCGATATATTGTTCGGGCTGATACTGTGCGGGGATGAGCGGCAGGACAAACCCATCGACCCAGCCGATCAATGTCCACATCAACCAGACGGTCAGGCCCACAGGGGCAATGACCACAAGCCCGGTGAGAAAGGACGCGCGCAGGCCGCCGAAGCGTTTTGGTTTGCGCGGCGGAGGGGGCAGATCGTCAAAGGGAGTGTTCATCACGGTTCCATCCTGCGGATCACGCGGATATCTAGGCACAATGGACCCCGCTCACAATGGGGCATAGGGCCCTGTTGGCGACGTCGCTCAAAATACCTGAGCGGGGCTTGTATAGGGGCCAGAGGGCAGGTATACGCGCGCCACTGTAACCCGCAGGCATGGGCGGGCTGTTGGGGGAGACATCCCCAACCGTCCACCGGTTGAAGCATCCGCTTCTCTTCCCATGTCGAGGCGAAAACCGGAAAAGGAACTTTGTAATGGCTCTTCCCGAGTTCACGATGCGTCAGTTGTTGGAAGCTGGCGTTCACTTTGGTCACCAGACGCAGCGTTGGAATCCCCGCATGGGCGAATTCATTTATGGCGCGCGCAATGGCATCCATATCATGGACCTCACCCAGACCGTGCCGCTGCTTGATGCCGCGCTGCATGCCATCCGTGAGACCGTGGCCAAGAACGGCCGCATCCTGTTTGTCGGCACCAAGCGTCAGGCCGCACAGCCGATCGCCGAAGGCGCAGAGAAATGCGCCCAGTATTACATGAACCACCGTTGGCTGGGCGGCACGCTGACCAACTGGCAGACCGTGTCCAAGTCGATCCAGCGTCTCAAGCAGATCGACGAGATGATGGAGCATGGGGCAGAGGGCCTGACCAAGAAAGAGCGTCTGGGCATCGAGCGCGACCAGATCAAGCTTCAGGCCAGCCTGGGCGGGATCCGCGAAATGGGCGGCGTGCCGGACATGTTGTTCGTGATCGACGTCAAGAAAGAGGCGCTTGCCGTGGCCGAAGCCAACAAGCTGGGCATTCCGGTTGTGGGCATCGTGGACACCAATTGCTCGCCTGCGGGCATTGATTACATCATCCCCGGCAACGATGACGCCGCACGTGCCATTGCGCTTTACTGCGATCTGGTCAGCCGTGCCGCGCTTGACGGTATGTCGGCACAGTTGGGTGCTGCGGGCGTTGACATGGGCGCGTTGGAAAACCTGCCGGTCGAAGAAGCGCTGGCCGAAGCCGAGAGCTGAGGCACCGTCATCAAACTGACATGGGGGCAGGGGTATTCCCGCCCCCAATCCCGAGACCGAATTTGAGGAGAGCCGAGATGGCGATCACTGCTGCAATGGTAAAAGAACTGCGCGAGAGCACAGGCGCAGGCATGATGGACGCAAAGAAAGCGTTGACTGAGACAGATGGCGATATGGAAGCGGCGGTTGACTGGCTGCGCACCAAGGGTCTGGCCAAGGCCGCCAAGAAATCCGGACGCACCGCTGCCGAGGGTCTGGTTGCGGTCAAGGTTGCGAATGGCGTTGGTGTCGCGGTTGAGATCAACTCCGAAACCGATTTCGTCGCCAAGAACGCCGATTTCCAGGGCATGGTTGCCGCGATCGCCGAGGCTGCCGTTGGCGTGGCTGACGTGGACGCGCTGAAGGCTGCAACCGTGAACGGTAAGGCTGTTGCCGATCTCGTGACCGACAAGATCGCCACCATTGGCGAGAACATGGCGCTGCGCCGCATGGCCCGCGTTGAGGGTGACGGCGTGGTCGCCTATGTCCACAATGCCGCCGCTGAGGGCATGGGCAAGATTGGCGTTCTCGTGGCGTTCAAGGGCGATGAGAGCTTTGCCCGTCAGGTGGCCATGCATGTTGCCGCGACCAATCCCGCCGCGTTGAACGAGGCGGTTCTGGACCCGGCGATTGTTGAAAAAGAGCGTCAGGTGCAGATCGACATTGCGCGCGAATCCGGCAAGCCGGACGCGGTGATCGAAAAGATGATCGTGGGCCGGATGGCCAAGTTCATGGCCGAAGTCACGTTGATGGGTCAGGCGTTTGTGATGAACCCCGATCTGACGGTCGAGGCTGCGGCCAAGGAAGCCGGCACCGAGATCTCCGCATTCGTGCGGTTGGAAGTCGGCGAAGGCATCGAGAAGAAAGAAGAGGACTTTGCCGCAGAGGTGGCCAAGGTCGCTCAGGGCTGATCCGCCCGACTGATCACCCAGACAGGGCGTCCCGGTGGGGCGCCCTTTTTTATTGTCTGCGCTTTGGGCCTGAGGCTTAAATGAAAAAACGGTGCCTTCCTTGCGGAGGGCACCGTTTCTTGATCGGCGCGTCTATTGGGGATGAAACACCGATCAGGTAGCGCCGACCGTCAGTCCCGATAAATAAGAACCAACGGCCGACATCCGGATTAGCCGGAGTGAGAAACACCGCCTGTCAATTGATCAAACGATCCTGCCCACATTTGTTCCCAGGCAAAATAGCCACCACTCACGGAACGATCTGATCATGCTACGTAACGTCAACTTGCGAAAGTAAGGAAATCCATACCATCGCTTACAGGCTTCATTTTATTGACTATTTTTCAATAAAAAAGATCTGGTTCTGGAAGGCCGCCTTGAGCACCGCCTGTGCCGTGGTTTCAACAGACAGCGCCTGTCGCGCGAGGCGCAGGTGCTTTTCAACCGTGGCCGGGGTCAGGCCCATGATGGTGGCGGTGTCTTGGATCGTCTTGCCGTCGCCAACCCAGCCCAACACTTGGCGCTGTCGTAGGGTCAGGGCGCGGCCCGGTGCGCAATAGGGCAGCGAGAGAATGCGCAGATGTGCGACATTGTTGAGGGCAAGGATCTGCTCGCCGCACCGTTCCCAGAGGTCGTCCACCTCTGACTGAGTTACGCCCTTTCGCGCCGTGAGGGCAATCGCGCCTTTGGTGCGCGGGCTGAACGATTTGAAACTGATGGAATAGCCTGCCGTCACACCATGGGCATGGTTGAACTCGACGACCCGGCGTTCCTGGGGGGTGAGGGTGCCGCTGTCGGTCATGTGGCGCAGCACAGACCAAGAGCAGGCGCCTTCATTTTCAAGCGCCCAACGCACCATGGGCGCGTTGAAATAGAGACCTTCACCCACAAAGACATTCGTGTAGCAGGGATCGTGATTTGTCAGCATCAGGAAATCGTCGGGATCGCCGAGCGATGTTGCGGTGCGATACCGTGTGTAGCCATAGATCAGCCGGTCAAAGCCATACTCTGCCATGAACTGGGTATGATGATCCCACAGTTCCTCAATCGTGGCGGCATTGAGCAGGGTGTTGACCCTCGCGGCTTCGATCATCCGGCGCGCTCCAGATGGCCGAGCATTGCGTCAAGCGCCAGAACATAGCCTTGCGCGCCAAAGCCGCAGATCACCCCAACGGCGACGCGGGCAATGTAGGACTGATGGCGAAACGCCTCGCGCGCATGCACATTCGACAGATGCAGTTCGATGGTCGGAATGGTGACCGAACTGATGGCATCCATCAGCGCCACAGAGGTATGGGTATAGGCACCGGCGTTCAGAATGATGCCGTCATAGGTGCCACGTGCCGCGTGAATCTGATCGAGCAGCGCGCCTTCGTGATTGCTCTGGAAAAAAGCAAGAGTGACGCCGCGCTGACGGGCGGCATCCTGACACATGGTTTCGATATCAGCGAGGGTGGTGTGCCCGTAAACCTCGGGCTGCCGTGTGCCCAAAAGATTAAGATTGGGTCCGTTCAGAAAGAGAAGTGCGGTCATGGTAAAACTCCTGCAATCTTCTCTTAAACCGCGAATCCGTTCCGAGTCGAGGCCTGCGTGGTCGTACCGCGCGCATCTGCAGGGTGATGTGTATTCTGATCACTGTTGCTGCAAGGAGTCTCACATCAAGAGTAAGGTGTAAGATGTTGGTTTTAAGTGTTTTACGGCGAGCGTTGTATGCTGTGACGCGGTTTTCGTGATCTAAATTAATTACATAATACTGATTATGCGAAATAAAGATATAGATCTTCAGGACCGGCTGCACCGGTTCATCACCACCTGCATGCGTTGGTCGGGGCATGAGAAATGCCCCAACAAAGGATCCTTACACGGTGCTTCGATCACGCGCAGGCTGAGCCATGTGGCGACACCGGCAAAGACCACCCCGCCAAGCGCCTGACCCAAAAGAACCCCCGGCGCGCCCCAGATCATCCCGAAGGCCACCGCAAAGGGCCAAATCCCCAGCGTGTTGCGCGCCCAGTTGATCCATGTCGAATAGCCCGGATGGCCAAGGTTGTTGAACGAGGCATTGGCAATGAAGATCGCCCCGTTGAAAAAGGACGCAAGCGCCAGCGGGCCGAGATAGAGGTAGAGCAAGCTGCGCATCTGTCCTGTGGCGTCAAAAAGATCAGCAATCGGCCCGCGAAGCACAAAGAGCAGCGCCGACATTGTGAGAACGTAGAGAGCCAGAAACTTGAGCCCGTCAAAGAAGGTCTCTTGCACCCGGTCTAGCCGCCCTGCCCCAAAATTCTGGCCAAAAATCGGCCCAATGGCCCCAGAGAGCGCCAGAACCACCGAAAAAACAACGGGCACCAGCCGATTGATCACCGCCATGCCGGCCACAGCATCTGCGCCATATTTGGCCATTTCCCGCGTCACGATAGCGGCACCGACGGGGGTTGCGACGGTTGCCAGCATCGCGGGCGCGGCAATCTTGATCGCGCCGCCGCAATCGCGCGCCACGCAGGCGAAATGTGGTTTGGCAAAGGCCTGATAGCGCGAGATGGCATAGCCCAAGGCCAATGCCATGGTCGCGATACGCGCAAAAACCGTTGCCACTGCCGCCCCTTCGAGGCCCATGTTGAGGCTGAAGATCAGGATGGGATCAAGCACAAGGTTAACGCCAGCGCCCAAGAGCGCGGGATACATCGCCCCACGCGCATCGCCATAGGCACGCAACACTGCCACGGCAACCATCGAGAGGCCCGAAACAAAGGTAGAGGGCAGAATGATCCACAGATAGGTCGCCGCCATGTCGCGCATCGCGCCGTCTGCGCCCACCAATCCGAGGATTTCATTGACAAAAGGCAGGGCCAAAAGGGGCACAAGCAGACCCACCGCCACAGCAAATACCGCCGTTGCGCTGGCTGCTTCGCGTGCGGCGGCGCGGTCTTTGCGCCCCTCGGCCTGTGCAACAAGCGCCCCTGCGGCGATGGAGAGGCCGATGTTGATGGCGCTTGCGAAGAACATGATCGTGCTGGCATAGCCCGCGGCGGCCGCCAATTCCTCGCGGCCGAGCATGGCAATGAACAAAATATCAATAAGATCAACGGCAAAGATAGCCATCAAGCCGATGCTTGAGGTGAAGGACATCACCGAGATATGCCGAAAAAGATTGCCTTGGGTAAAGCTGCCGCCGGTGTCGGTGAGGGCCATGTTCTGCTCCTGTTAACTTACCGGTGACCACATATACCCTAAGCAAAGGGGTGCAATTGGCACGCGTTCAACACTTAGTGTGCAAATCTGCTCAGCCGCGGGCCGCCACCGCATGAACCAGCCGCGCGCCGGTCTCGTAATAGAGCGATTTGAGGGTGACGAACTGCTCTGCATGGCTTTCGACCACGGGAACAGGAAGGCCGCTGTGATCGCCAGACAAGAGCGCCAGCGCGGCGGCACGGCCAAAGACGGTGCCGGGGCCGATGCCCCGCCCGGAATAGCCAAAGATCGCCAGAGCGCCCGGCCCCATGCGCTGAATCCGGGGCAAATGGTCGTGGGTCATGGCGATGCGACCGGCCCATGCGTGTTGAATTTCCACACCAGACAGACGCGGGAAAAGCTGTGTCAGCTTGCGCCGCGCCCAATTGGCATGAACGGTCACATCCCCCCCCATGCCCCCCAGTATAACGCGCCCTGCCCCGTCGCGGCGCACGGACGTCATCACGAGGCCCGTATCCCAGCACCCCTCGCCACCTGCCAGAATATCGCCCGCCAGATTGTCGCCGATGGGGGCAGTCGCCAGCTGGAAATACTCGACTATCGGCACATCGGGGCGCGAGACATGGGTGACGGGGCGGTGATAGGCATTGGTGGCGATCAGCAGATGCCGCGCCCGGAGTTTGCCGCCGGGGGTGGTGATGATCCACTGGCCGCTGCGATGTTCGGCGGCGGTGACAGGGGTTTGCTCACAGATCAAGGCGCCTGCGTCATGGGCGGCGCGGGCCAAGCCGCGCGCATAGGAGAGCGGCTGAATCGTGCCCGCGCGCGCATCGTGCAATGCGCCATAAAACCTATCCGCGCCCGTGCGTTGCGCGGTGCTGTTCATGTCAATCAGGCGCACAGGCGCGCCGCGTGCGGCCAATTGCGCGTGGCGCGATTGCAGGTCTGCCATAGCCTTGGGCGCGTGGGCCAGATGCAGGGTGCCGTTGCGGGTGGCCTCGCAGGCGATGCCATGCTGTGCGATCAGGTCAAAGACCAGCGATGGGGCCTCGGCGAGAACCGCGTTAAGATGTTCGCCCGGCCCAGGCCCGAGGATTTTGCACACATCATCGGGTGGCAGCCAAAGCCCGGCGTTGACAAGGCCCACGTTGCGGCCAGAGCCGCCCTCGCCCACGGTTTCGGCCTCGAGCACGGCGACATCAGCCCCCTGCCCGGCCGCATGCAGCGCCGCCGACAGGCCCGTAAACCCCGCGCCGATGATGGCCAGATCCACGATGCGTTCACCGCGCAGGGGCTGTGCGGTGAAGGTTTCAGCGGCACTTGCGCGCCAGAGGTTGCCAAGGCCCGGCATGGATCAAAAGAAGGCCTGAAGCCCGGTCTGTGCCCGGCCAAGGATCAGGGCATGCACATCATGCGTGCCCTCGTAGGTGTTGACCGTTTCAAGGTTGACCATATGGCGGATGACCTGAAACTCCTCGGAAATGCCGTTGCCGCCGTGCATGTCGCGGGCATGGCGGGCTATTTCGAGCGCCTTGCCGCAATTGTTGCGCTTGATCATCGAGATCATTTCGGGTGCGGCATTGGCCTCGTCCATCAGGCGACCGACGCGCAGCGCCGCTTGCAGGCCGAGGGTGATTTCGGTTTGCATATTGGCCAGTTTCAACTGGAAAAGCTGGGTTTGCGCCAAGGGGCGGTTGAACTGCTTGCGATCCAGCCCGTATTGCCGAGAGGCGTGCCAGCAGAATTCGGCGGACCCCATAACGCCCCATGCGATGCCATAGCGGGCGCGGTTGAGACATCCAAAGGGGCCTTTAAGCCCTTGAACATTCGGTAAAAGAGCGGATTCCGGCACCTCGACGTTATCCATCACGATCTCGCCGGTGACAGAGGCGCGCAAGGAGAGTTTGCCGCCCACTTTGGGCGCGCTGAGACCCTTCATGCCCTTTTCGAGGATGAAGCCACGGATTTTGCCATCATGCGCCTCGGATTTGGCCCAGACAACAAAGACATCCGCGATGGGGCTGTTGGAAATCCACATCTTGCTGCCGGTCAGGCGATAGCCGCTTGTTGTGCGCACGGCGCGGGTTTTCATGCCGGCAGGATCGCTGCCTGCATCTGGCTCTGTCAGGCCAAAGCAACCGATCAGATCACCACTGGCCAGACCGGGCAGATATTTGCGCCGCTGTTCCTCGGAGCCATAGGCATAGATCGGATACATCACGAGCGAGGATTGCACGCTCATCATCGACCGATAGCCCGAGTCCACCCGCTCGATTTCGCGGGCGACGAGGCCATAGGTGACATAGTTCGCACCCAGCCCGCCGTATTCCTCGGGGATGGTGGTGCCCAAGAGGCCCATTTGGCCCATTTCCTTGAAGATATCGGGGTCAACGCGTTCTTCGCGGTAGGCGGCGATGACGCGCGGTTGCAAAACTTCCTGCGCAAAGGTGCGGGCGCTTGCCGCGATCATGCGCTCTTCTTCGGAGAGTTGATCATTGAGGCGAAAGGGATCGGCCCAATCAAAACTGTTGAGATCCGGGGCATCCTTGGCGCGCAGGGTTGGAGTATTGGCGTTCATGGCGGGCTCCTGTCACTGAATTTGCTAGTTGGGCACAGGTTACACTGGCAAAACGCCGATGAATAACGATAAATTCACATGGACATATGAGTAAACCGCAAGAATGACCCTGCCCCGCCGCTTTCTTCCGTCGATTGCCTCGTTGCGTGCGCTAGAGGCGCTGGACCGTTTGGGCAGCGCCACAGCGGCGGCGGCGGAACTGTCGCAAACGCAAAGTGCGGTCAGCAGGCAATTGAAAACATTGGAGGATCAACTTGGCGTGGGGTTGGTCGTGCGGCAAGGGCGTGGCATTCACCTGACGCCGGAAGCCGCCGATTATGCCGATAAAATCCGGGGCGCGCTGCAACAGATTGCGCAAGCGTCGCTCAAGCTGACGACGGACCCGGCGGGCGGGAGTCTGAGCCTTGCGATTCTGCCGACATTCGGGATGCGCTGGCTTGTGCCGCGATTGGCCGAGTTTGCGCGGCTTTATCCCGAGGTGACGATCAACCTGTCAACACGGTTGAAGCCGTTTAACTTTGTCACGGAACCCTTCGATGCGGCCATACATTTTGGCAAGCACGATTGGCTGGGCACCGAAGCGCTCCGGCTGCGGACCGAGCGTGTGGTGGCGGTGGCAACGCCAGAATTCTTGGCGGCGCATGCGCCAATCGAACGCGCGGCAGACCTGATGCGCCTGCCGCTCTTGCAGATTGAGACGCGCCCCGGTGCCTGGCCTGCGTGGTTCGAAGCGCAGGGCGTGACCGGAGCCAAGGTGAGTGGCACCATCTATGACCAATTTTCAACCATCACGCAGGCGGCGTTGCATGGATTGGGGGTCGCTCTTTTGCCGGATTATCTGGCAGAGCAGGATCTGGCGACGGGCCGATTTAGATCAGCTTGGGGGACAAGACGCTGATTTCCGGGGCTTACTATCTTGTTTGGCCCGTCCAGAATGCGCGCGATCCGGCGCTCTGCAAGTTCCGCGATTGGCTGGCGGGACAGGCCGAGGATGAAGACCTGCTGCCGCGCTGACGGGGATCAGCCCAAGGCATAGCCCGCGCCGCGCACGGTGCGCAGCGGATCATCGCCGCCGTGCTGGCACAGCGCCTTGCGCAGCCGCCCGATATGGACATCGACGGTGCGGGTGTCGACATAGATGTCACGGCCCCAGACGCGATCAAGAAGTTGCTCGCGGGACCAGACGCGGCCCGGTTTTTCCATGAAGGTCGACAGCAGGCGAAATTCCGTAGGGCCGAGTTTGAGCGGCTTTTCACAGCGGGTCACACGGTGGGTTTCGGCATCAAGCACGATATCGAGATATTCCAGCCGTTCGCCTACTGTAGCGGGGCGGGTGCGGCGCAGTTGGGCGCGGACACGCGCCATCAGTTCGACCAGCGAATAGGGTTTGATCACATAGTCATCGGCCCCGGTTTCCAATCCGCGCACGCGGTCCACCTCTTCAGAGCGGGCCGAGAGCATGATGATCGGGATGCCGCGCGTTTCCGAGCGGGTCTTGAGCTGGCGACAGACCTCGATGCCCGACACATTCGGCATCATCCAATCCAGAACGATGATGTCGGGGGGCATTTCCGCCACCATCAACAGCGCCTCTTCACCATTGCTGGCGGTCAGAACATGAAAGCCGTCGGCCTGGAGATTATAGCCCAACACTTCGCGCTGTGCCGGTTCATCCTCGACCAAGAGGACGGTGGGTTGATCAGCAGACATCGGCGGCTCCTCGTTTTAGTGGCTGCCCTTGGGCGCAAGGCTGGGGTCAACCGAGGTCGTATCGCTTTTGGGGCGCGGATCATCGGGGAACTGGCCCGAGACAAGGTAGATCACCTGTTCAGCGATAGAGGTGACAAGATCGCCCATGCGTTCGGTGTTCTTGGCGATGAAATGCAGATGCATGCAGGGCGTGATGTTGCGCGGATCTTCCATCATGAAGGTCAGGAATTCGCGGAAGATCGCGTTATACATCTGATCGACATCGAGGTCGCGACGGATCACCTCATGGGCGAGGTCCATGTCGCGCTGGATATAAGCGTCGAGCACGTCTTTCAGCATTTCTTCGACCTCGCGGGCCATGCGGCGCAGGGCCGAGGGCGAGCCGTTGACAGCCGCCATTTGGCTGAGGACTGAGGTGCGTTTTGCCATGTTCTTGGCATAGTCACCGATGCGCTCAAGGCTGGCGGAAATCTTGATCACGGTCAGGACAACCCGCAGATCGCGCGCGGCGGGCGACCGCAGCGCCAGCACGCGGGCGGCCTCTTCGTTGATCTGCTCTTCGAGCGCGTCAATCGCCTTGTCGCGGCCGCGCACCTCTTCGGCCAGTTCGTCATCGCGGGTTTCAAGCGAGCGAGCGGCGTCGGAGATTGCGCGTTCGACCATACCGCCCATCTTCATGATATGGGCCTGAATGGTCTCGAGGTCGCGGTCGAAGGATGAGACGATGTGCTGATGGTCGGACATGGAGCGTTCCTTAGCCAATGCGCCCGGTGATGTAGCTTTCGGTGCGCTCATCCTTGGGGTTGGTGAAAATCTGGCCGGTATCGCCGAATTCGACGAGATGACCGAGGTGGAAGAAGGCTGTTTTCTGGCTTACGCGCGCGGCCTGCTGCATCGAGTGGGTGACGATCACCACAGAAAACTCTTGCCGCAATTCGTCGATCAATTCCTCGACCTGCGCCGTGGCGATGGGATCAAGCGCCGAGCAGGGTTCGTCCATCAATAGAACCTCGGGCGAGGTGGCGACGGCACGGGCGATGCACAGACGCTGTTGCTGGCCGCCCGAAAGGCCGGTGCCGGGCTGATCGAGCCGGTCCTTGGCCTCGTTCCAGAGAGCGGCGCGGCGCAGGGATTTTTCGACAATTTCGTCGAGATCTGCCTTGGTGCGGGCAAGCCCGTGGATACGCGGGCCATACGCCACGTTGTCATAGATCGACTTGGGGAACGGGTTGGGTTTCTGAAACACCATGCCCACCTTGGCGCGCAATTGCACTGGATCGACCTTTTTGTCGTAGATGTCTTCGCCGTCGATGCGGATGTCCCCCTCGACGCGGCAGATGTCGATTGTGTCGTTCATCCGGTTGATGCAGCGCAGGAATGTGGATTTGCCACAGCCCGACGGGCCGATAAAGGCGGTCACGGTCTTGTCCAGGATATCGACATCCACGTCCTTGATGGCATGCGTCGCGCCATAATATACCTGCACCTTGCGCGCGGCGATCTTGATATCGTTATTGGTCACTGTCGTCTCCGCGAATTTTGGGGCGTCATACATGGGTCTATACCTTTGTTTACCAGCGGCGTTCAAACCGTCTGCGCAGCAGGATGGCGGCGATGTTCATGATCACCAGGAAGACGAGCAGCACGATGATGGCCCCGGATGCGCGTTCCACAAAGGCCGGGTCGCCGCGCTGCGTCCAGTTATAGACCTGCACGGGCAGTGCTGCCGCGGGGTCAAAGAAGCCTTCGGGCGGGCCTGCGGGATATTCGCGCACAAAGGCAACCATACCGATCAGCAGCAGGGGTGCTGTTTCGCCAAGCGCCTGCGCAAGACCGATGATCGCGCCGGTAAGGATGCCGGGCATGGCCAAGGGCAGGACATGGTGAAAGATCGCCTGCATCTTGGACGCGCCCACACCGAGGGCTGCATCGCGGATCGAGGGCGGCACAGATTTCAGCGCCGCACGGGTGGCGATGATGATGGTGGGCAGGGTCATCAGCGTGAGCACGAGACCGCCCACGATGGGGGCCGATTGCGGCAGGCCCACCATATTGATGAAGATCGCCAGACCCAGGATACCGAATACGATGGAGGGCACGGCAGCGAGGTTCGAGATATTCACCTCGATCAGGTCGGTCCAGCGGTTCTTGGGCGCGAATTCCTCAAGATAGATCGAGGCCGCGACACCCAAGGGCAGCGATAGAACTAGCACAATCAGCATCATATAGGCCGAGCCGATGATCGCTACGCCCAGACCGGCGGCTTCGGGGCGGGTGTCAGAGGCATCGGGCGCGGTGAAGAAGGCCCAGTTGAATTTGGTCGTAAGGATGCCTGCGTCTTTGAGCTGTTGGGCAAGCTGCAATTGCTCGGGCGAGACATTGCGGTCGAGTGCCGCGCTTTCCATGGTCACGCGGCCTTTGAAGAAGCCGTCGATGCGGCCTGCGGCCAACAGATCGAATGGCACAGTTTCGCCGATCCTGTCCGGATTGGCCAAAACAAAGTCGCGTAAGGTGGCGGGGGCCTCTTTCGAGATCAACTCGCCGGCGGCCTTGGCATTCGCGACATCCGAGGTGACACCGGTCCGCTCGATCGCGGCGACCATTGCCGCCTCGATCAGCGGGGTATAGCCGAAGGTCGAGACTTTGGCGATGTCGTCGCGATTGCGGTTGCCGTTTTTGTCAAGTTTTGCGGGGTCTAGATAGACCTCAAGCTCGACATAGGTCTGCTGAAAAGACGACAGGCCACTCGCAAGGATCGAGGCCAGCAGGCCCACCAAGGAAAGAACACCGATGGTGACGGCGACAAGCCCCATCATGCGGAACCGCGCCTCTTTGGCATTGCGTTGCTTGGTGCGGGCATCCTGCGTCAGCAAAGACCCTTTGCGCGGTGCCGGAACAGCGTCTGAGGCGGTGAAATCGGTCATTCGTACTGCTCCCGGTATTTGCGCACGATCACAAGGGCGATGACATTCAGCCCAAGCGTGAAGACAAAAAGCGTAAGGCCGAGGGCGAAGGCGACCAGCGTTTCAGGGCTGGCGAATTCGGTATCGCCGGTCAACTGGCTTACGATCTTGACGGTGATGGTTGTCATGGCCTCGAACGGGTTGAGGCCAAGCTTTGCGGCGGCCCCTGCCCCCATGACCACGATCATGGTCTCGCCGATAGCGCGGGAGGCGGCCAAGAGGATGGCCCCGACCACACCGGGCAACGCGGCGGGCAGGATCACCTGCTTGATGGTTTCGGACTTGGTAGCGCCAAGGCCATAAGAGCCATCGCGCATGGATTGCGGCACGGCGTTGATGATGTCATCCGAGAGCGACGACACGAACGGGATGAGCATGATCCCCATGACCAGACCGGCCGTCAGCACCGAAGAGGACGAGGTGCCAAGACCCAGTGGCGAGGCGATATAATCGCGCAGGAACGGGCCCACGGTGATCAGCGCAAAGAGGCCATAGACGATGGTCGGGATACCGGCGAGAACCTCGATGGCCGGTTTGGCAAAGGCGCGCAGCGGCTTGCTGGCATATTCCGCCAGATAGATCGCAATCATCAATCCCAGAGGCACCGCCACCAGCAGGGCCAGAAAACTGACATAGAGCGTGCCCCACAAGAGCGGCAGGATGCCCAGATCAGACCCGCCCCGGAATTGCGGGTTCCACACGGTCGAAAAGAAGAAATCGCGCGCCGGATACATCTTGAAGAAATTAATGGTCTCAAAGAGCAGCGATGCGACAATACCCGCAGTGGTGAGGATCGCCACCAGCGAGGCACCGATCAAAAGCGCCAGCACAAAGGTTTCAGAGGCGTTGCGCGCCCGTTGATCGGGATGCACCCGCGACCAAGACCACGCCAGCAGGCCAAGCGACAGCCCCAGCACCGCTAGGGTCATCAGAAAGTTCCCGGCATTCTGCGATTTGCGCAGCTCCTTGGCCGCCTCGAACACGGGCACCGGCACATCCGAGCCAAGCGCCACGCCGACAGTGCCAAGCCGGTTGCGAATGTCGGTGAAATCCGCGCGCATTGCGCCCAGATCGTCCTCGGACATCTCGCCTGCGGCCATCAGGTCATCAAGCCCGCCCGCAATCCGGCGGACATCGGCCATGACAAGGCTCTTGGCGCCGCCTTCGGGGATCACACTGTCGGGGATCATGCCCGCGACGCGCCCCTCAATCATCAGCGGCTGCAAAAAGAGCCACGCGAGCATCAGCAATAGCGCCGGGACTGCCGTATAGAGCGCGACCGCCTGACCATAATAGTTCGGCAGCGAGTGCAGTTTCTTGCCCGTGGTCTTGGAGGTTGCGTAGGCGCGTGCGCGCCCCAAGAAAAAGCCCAGCCCACACAGGCCGAGCACGATCAGGGTGATATAGCCGGTACTCATCTGCTCTCCGCCAAAAAGGGAGGGATGGCGCGGATGCGCCACCCCTCAGAGGTCTTGGTCTTAGTTCAGCACGCCCATGGGCACGCGGTTGGCAACCATTTCCTGCGTCTTGGCAAGCTCGGGGTCGGACACAAGGCCATAGGCCGAGAGCGGGCCATCGGGGCCTGAGATTTCGTCGGACACGAAGAACTCGATGTATTCCTGCATGCCGGGGATCACATCGAGATGCGCGTTCTTGACGTAGAAGAACAGCGGACGCGACACCGGATATTCACCCGAAGCGATCGATTCGACCGAGGGAACAACGCCGCCCATGGTGGCAACCTGAAGTTTGTCGGTGTTGTTCTGGTAGAACGAGAGGCCAAATACGCCGATACCGTTCTTGTTGGCATCCACACGGGCCAGCGTTTCGGTATAGTCGCCGTCGATGTCGATGGACACGCCATCGGTGCGCAGCGCCATACATGCCTTTTCAGCGGCTTTCTCGTCGCCGCCATTGGCCGCGAGGTGCAGATCATAGGTGCCGTTTTCTTCGCAACCGGCGATGATCACCTTTTCGTCGAACACTTCGCGGGTGCCGTGCTTGGTGCCGGGCACGAAGGCGAGGATTTCGTCGCCGGGCAGATCGGCGCGAACATCGGACCACACCTTGTTGGTGTTGTCGGCCAGAGCGCCATCCTTGGACACCTGAGCCGCCAGAGCCGCGTGCCAATCGGCCGGGGTAAAGGCATAGGCCGGGCCGTTAATGTCAGAGGCAAACACGATGCCGTCATAACCGATGCGGACTTCCATGATCTCGGTCACGCCGTTCTGGGCGCAGAGGTCGATGTCGGATTGTTTGATGCGCGAAGAGGAGTTGGCGATGTCGATGGTGTTTTCACCCACGCCTTCGCACAACTTCTTGCGGCCAGCGCCCGAACCACCGGATTCCACGACCGGGGTTGGGAAATCAAAGTTTTCGCCAAACGCTTCGGCGACGATGGCGGCATAGGGCAGCACGGTCGAGGAGCCAGCGATCTGGATGTTGTCACGGGCCGCAGCAGTGCCAGCGGCGAGGGCCGTCAGGGCCAGGGCGGAAACGGTGGATTTGAACAGCATGAGTTGCTCCTGAGTTCGGTTTCACGGGACGCCCAGGCAGGGGCGACCTCGGGATCACCACTAGGTGAGAACCACAACGCTTTTGTTACACTTATGTAACGGTTTTATGACACGCGGAGAAGTTGGTGGTTCTGGGCGATTTTTTCGCGGTCGAGGCGGGCGTGCTCAGGCCTCTTGGCGATCCCATTGCGGCAGAATCACTGAAAATTCGGCACCCTCCCCAAGGGTCGAGGAGATTCGCAGCCGTCCACGGTGACGATTGACAATATGTTTGACGATGGCGAGGCCAAGGCCCGTGCCCCCCATCTCGCGCGAGCGGTGGGTGTCGACGCGGTAGAAACGCTCGGTCAGCCGGGGAATATGCAGCGGCTCGATTCCGGGCCCCTGATCACGCACCCGCGCCAGAATGGCCGGCGCACGCAGGGTGGCATCGCGCGCAATACGTTCCAGCGTGATGGTGATATGGTTGCCTGTACCGCCATATTTGATCGCGTTTTCAATCAGGTTGGTAAAGACCTGCTGCAACTGGTCATCATTGCCGCGCACGATCATGCCGTCGGGCGCCTCAAAGGTAATCTCGCAGGCACGATCACGCGCCAAGGGGCGCAGCGCATGCAGAACCGAGCCGATCACCTGCCCCAAGTTGACCTCTTCGCGCGGGCGCACGCGCTCTTCGCTCTCTACCCGGCTGAGGGACAGAAGATCGCGCACTAGGCGCTCCATCCGGGCCGCTTCGGATTGCATGATCCCCAGGAACCGGTCGATGGCCGCCTGATCATGGCGCGCAGGCCCTTGCAGGGTCTCGATGAACCCCATGAGCGCGGTGAGCGGCGTGCGCAGTTCATGGCTGACATTGGCCACGAAATCGCGCCGCATCTGGGCGGCATGTTCGCGCTCGGTCAGGTCCTCGAAACACACAAGCGTGCCGCGCGCATCCAGCGTTTCGACATAGCCCACATGCACCTGAAAGCTGCTGTCACGCCCCGCCTCAGAGGTTTGATAGGTGATCTTGCGCGGCTGTCGGTCGCGCAGGCTGGCCTCTATTGCCTCGAGCACATCGGGCTGTCGGAGCGCGGTCAAGAGATGTCGCCCCTCAAGCCCCTGCCCCAAATGGTCACGCGCGCCTTGGTTGGCGGCGATGATGCGATCATCCGGCCCCACCAGAATGGCCGCCAGCGGAATACCTGCCAGAACCGTGGCCAGACCCTGCATCGCCTGTCAGAGCGCCACAAGCCCGGTGCGATACCGGCGCATATTCTGTTGGTAATGCAGCGCCGTGGCGCGCAGCGTTGCAATCGCCGCCTCATCGAGACTGCGCACCACTCGGCCCGGCGCGCCCATCACAAGGCTACCTTCGGGAATTTCTTTGCCTTCGGTGATCAAGGCCCCTGCGCCGATCAGGCTGTTGCGCCCGATGCGCGCACCATTAAGCACCGTGGCCCCCATGCCGATCAGCACGTTTTCTTCCAAAATACAGCCATGCAGCATCGCCTTGTGCCCGATGGTGCAGCCCGGCCCGATGACGAGCGGATAGCCCATATCGGTGTGCATCACGCAGTTTTCCTGCACATTGCTGCCCGCGCCCACGCGGATTTCCTCGTTATCACCGCGCAGGGTGCAGCCGAACCAGACCGAGGCCAAATCCTCGATCACCACTTTGCCAATCAGATTGGCATCGGGGGCGATCCAGCTGTCTTCGGCAATCTGCGGCGCGTGGCCGTCGAGCGTATAGATCGTCATTGCATCTCCTCGAATTCAGTTTGCAGCGCGCGCACATGTGCGGTTAGCCCAGGTTGCTGACTGCGGCGCAGGCGCGTGGCCTCGATAATCGTTTTGAGCCGCGCCTCGGTGGCGTCCAGATCTTCATTGACCAGCACGAAATCATAGCCGTCCCAATGGCTGATTTCGTCCCAGCTTTTCTCCATCCGCTTGGCGATAACATCGGGCGCATCCTGTCCGCGTGTTTCCAGCCTGCGGTGTAATTCGCGAATCGAGGGCGGCAAAAGAAAGATCGAGAGCGTATGCGCGCCCAAGGCCGAGTTGCGGATTTGCTGCGCGCCCTGCCAATCAATATCAAACAACACGTCACGCCCCGCGTCGATGGCGGCCTTAACCGGGCCCCGTGGGCTGCCGTAAAAATTGCCAAACACATGCGCATGTTCCAGCATATCGCCGGCGGCTACATCCTGTTTGAACTGCGGCTGCGACATGAAGTGATAATCTTGCCCGTCCACCTCTCCGGGGCGTGGCGCACGGGTCGTGGCCGAAACCGAAAAGGCAATCGTCGGGTCCCAGTCACGCAATCGCCGTGACAGCGTGGACTTGCCCGCGCCGGACGGCGAGGAAAGAATGATCAAGAGGCCCCTGCGGTTGCTCATGCTGTCCCTTGTCCTTCTTCTTGGTGCAAATACTCAAATCCTGCGCGGGCCGCGCGCGCCTTATTCGACATTTTGCACCTGTTCGCGCATCTGGTCGATCACCGTCTTGAGGCTGAGCCCGATCTCGGTCAGGCCGCTATGCTGCGCCTTGGAGCAGAGCGTATTGGCCTCTCGGTTGAACTCTTGGCTGAGAAAGTCGATCTTGCGGCCCACGGGCGCGCCGGACTCAAGCAGGGTGCGGGCGGCTCGCACATGGGCGCGCAGGCGGTCCAATTCTTCGGTCACGTCGAGCTTGACCGCGAGCAGTGCCAATTCCTGTGCCAGACGTGCGGGATCGAGATCGGTGGCGCTGTCCCGTAGGCGGGCCAAAGCTGTTTGGTGCGCGCGGGCGATGTCGGCGCTGCGTTGGGCAAGCAGGTCTTGGGCCGCTTGCGTCAGGCGGGCGATCTCATCCAGTTGCGCGTGCAGAATTTGCGCCAGAGCCGCCCCTTCGGCGGCGCGCATGGCAAGAAAATCGGTGAGCAGCGGTTCGAAATCCGCAAGAAGTGCGGCGCAGAGCGCGGTGCTGTCACTCTCGCCGGTGCCAGCTTCGAGCACGCCGCGCAGCGTCAGGATGTCGGCGGCGGTGGCCGGGGCGAGCGACAGGCCGGAGGACATGGCGCGATCCTCGACGAGGGCCATGGCGCGCAGCACATCCTCCAGCCGGTCCGGGTTGACCGCCACTTGGCCGCTGGCATCCGCACTGTTGAGCCGCAGGGTGAGCGAGACATTGCCCCGCGCCAGCACCTGCCCCAGCCGCGCCCGGAGCGCGGGGTCCAATCCTTCGATCCAGTCGGGCACGCGCAGGCGCAGGTCGAGCCCTTTGCCATTCACGCTGCGCAAGTCCCATGTCCAGTCATGGCCCGGAATGGCCCCTTTGGCAGTGGCGAAAGCGGTCATCGACTGGATCATCGGCGGTCGTCCTTGGGGCTTGCGGCGTTGCCCCGTCCTAGTGCGTGACCCGGCGGCTGGCAAGTCCCCGGTCGCCCGCCCCACCGCCCCGAGAGGTTAACCAATTCCCGCGATTTTTAGATAAATTCCCAAAAACTTGTGGCAGTCTTGGTCCAACGTGCGGTGCCTCAGGTGCTGCGCAAGGTTCATCAGGCAGGCTGTCGTTGCAGGGCTTGATCGGCAGGGTGCAAAGGCAGGGTGCAAAGGAGTGGGTCATGCAGGATGACAGAACCATCTCGTGTTTTCCGGGGGTCACAGCCGTTGACCGGCTGCACGCCGCCGACTTGCAGGCGCTTCACAGCTATTGGGTGGGGCTTTGCGAGGGGGCCGAGGTGCCGCGCCGCTCAGACATCAACCCGCGCCATATTGGCGGGCTGCTGTCCAACGCCTTTATCGTCGAACGCATCGCACCGGGGGTGACGCGGCTGCGGGTGGCGGGGTTGCATCTTAATGCGTTGATGGGGATGGAAGTGCGCGGCATGCCATTGTCGAGCCTGATCACGCCTGCGGCGCGCGAAACCTTTGCGCTGGCGCTGGTGGATCTTTTCGAGCGGCCTGCGCGGTTGGACATAGACCTGCACGCCAAGGCGGGATTGGGACGGCCCGAGATGACGGGGCGTCTTTTGCTCTGGCCGTTGCGCAGTGATCTGGGGGATGTGTCGCGGGCGCTTGGCTGTTTGGTCACGCAGGGCGACATCGGCCGTGCCTCGCGCCGGTTCGAGATGACGTCGGTTCGGGTGCTGCCCTTGGACGACACAGCGCAACCGGCGGCGAAGCCAATTGAACCCTTACCCGGAGGTCTGCGCGGTGAATGGCCGGTGCGCGGTGCGGCGCGCGGGCGTGCGCATCTGCGGGTGGTCAAGTAAGCCGCGCTGAGACACCAACCGCAACAGGGCCTTGCGCCCCGTTGCGGTCAGGCAGTTCTCTTATCCTGCTTCGGCCTGACGGCGATCATGGCGCAGGGATTTCAGTTCTTCCGCCACGAGGAAGGCCAGTTCGAGCGATTGGCTGGCATTGAGGCGCGGATCGCAGGCGGTGTGATAGCGCGCCGATAGGTTTTCTTCGGAGAGCGCCCGCATGCCGCCGGTGCATTCGGTCACATCCTGCCCGGTCATCTCGAAATGCACGCCGCCGGGGATGGTGCCCTCGGCCTTGTGGATGCCAAAGAATTCCTGAACCTCGCGCAGGACCAATTCAAACGGCCGGGTTTTATAGCCGGTCGCGGATTTGATCGTATTGCCATGCATCGGATCACAGACCCAGAGCACCGATGCCCCCTCTTCCTGCACCGTGCGGATCAGGCGCGGCAGGTTTTCCGCCACCTTGCCCGCACCAAAGCGCGCGATCAGTGTCAGACGCCCGGCCTCATTGCTGGGGTTGAGCGTGGCCAAGAGCCGCTTGAGATCGTCCGAGGTCATCGACGGGCCGCATTTAAGGCCAATGGGATTCTGCACGCCACGCAGAAATTCGACATGCGCGCCATCCGGCTGCCGGGTGCGGTCGCCGATCCACAGCATATGGCCAGAGCCCGCCAGCCATTTCCCAGAGGTGGAGTCGAGCCGGCACAACGCCTCTTCATATTCCAGCAAGAGGCTTTCATGCGAGGTGTAGAAATCCACGGTCTTGAGCGTATGGGCATTGTCGCTGTCCACACCCGCCGCTTTCATAAAGTCGAGCGCGTCCGAGATGTGATTGGCCATTTCGCGGTATTTCGCGGCTTTCTCGCTTTCGGTGAAGCCCAGCGTCCAGGCATGGACCTGATGCACATCGGCATAGCCGCCGGTTGAAAAAGCACGCAACAGGTTCAGCGTGGCCGCAGCCTGCGTATAGGCCTGCAACATCTTGTCCGGATTGGGAATGCGCGCCTCGGGGGTGAAGGCCAGTTCGTTGATGATATCGCCCCGGTAGCTGGGCAATTCCACGCCCTCGATCACCTCGGTCGGGGCCGAGCGCGGCTTGGCGAATTGCCCCGCCATGCGGCCAACCTTGACCACTGGCACCTTGGCCCCGTAGGTCAGCACCATCGCCATTTGCAGCATCACCTTGAAGGTGTCGCGGATCGCATCAGCCGAGAATTGATCAAAGGCCTCGGCGCAATCGCCGCCCTGAAGCAAGAACGCTTCGCCGCGCGCAGCAGCGCCGAGCGCACGTTTGAGCCGGCGCGCCTCACCGGCGAAAACCAGCGGCGGATACTGCCTGAGACGGGCCTCGACATTGGCCAGTGCGGCGGCATCGAGATAATCAGGCATCTGCACCCGCGGTTTCGCGCGCCAGCCCGTTTTCTGCCATTCCGTCATCGTCCTTACTCCGCATTGAACGTAATCTCAGACCCGTGCTTAGCAAAGCGGCGGGCAAGAGGCCATATGAAACGCACAAGAATGCGTCGCAAATCGACCATGGCTCTCTTGTCAATCGCGACAGATTCGTGACAGACCGCTATAGAGGCCGTTGTGCCGGGGAATCGAGTGATGATGACGTCAGAGGCCACGAAGATCGCGGTGAAAGCGCCGAAGGAGCCCAAACGCTTTGTGTTTGTGTTGCTGGACAGATTCACCCTGCTCAGCTTTGCCTCGGCCATCGAATGTCTGCGCATCGCCAATCGTATGGCAGAAGAAGAGCTGTATAGCTGGGTTTTGACAGGTGATTCCGAGGATGTGATCACCTGCTCTGCCGGGGTGCGGTTCAATCTCGACTTTGCCCTCTCCGATTTGAACCGCGAGGATGTGGTTCTGGTTTGCGGCGGCATGGATGTGCAAAAGGCCGCCACCAAGCGCATGTTGAACTGGCTGCGCCGTGAGGCGCGCAAGGGGCTGCGCATGGGGGGGCTGTGCACCGCGTCCTATGTTCTGGCGCGCGCGGGGCTTTTGGATGGCAAGCGCGCGACGATCCATTGGGAAAACCATGACAGTTTTCTCGAAGAATTCGAGGATGTCACCCTGACGAAATCGGTCTTCGTGATTGATGGCAACCGGATGAGCACGGCGGGCGGCACGTCGTCGATTGATCTCATGCTCAATATCATCGCGGATGATCATGGCGAGAAGCTGGCCAATGCCGTGGCGGATCAGCAGATCTATAGCTCGATCCGCACCGATCAGGACACGCAGCGTCTGAGCGTTCCGACACGCATCGGCGTTCGGCATCCCAAGCTGAGCCAAGTCATTCAGATGATGGAAACCAATATCGAAGAGCCGATCAGCCCTGCGACATTGGCACGCGATGTGGGCATGTCGACCCGGCAGTTGGAACGGCTGTTTCGCCGGTATCTCAGCCGCAGCCCCAAGCGGTATTACATGGAACTGCGCCTGCAAAAGGCGCGCAACCTGTTGATGCAGACCGATATGACCGTGATCAACGTGGCGCTGGCCTGCGGATTTGCCTCGCCCTCGCATTTCTCAAAGTGCTACCGGGCGCATTACAACACGACGCCCTACCGCGAACGCGGCGCACATAGCTCGCGCCTGTCAGTTTGAGGGTGCGGGCAGGCTGGGGGCGCTGCCCCCAGACCCCCGAGGTATTTCAAGCCAGATGAAGATCAGCCCGGGCTGAGACGGTAGGCGGCACCCTGCCCGACGCTGAGAAACCAGATTGACCCATCGGGAGCCTCTCGGATGTCGCGCACGCGCTGGGTTTCGCGGGATTTGAGGCGCTCCACCTCGGTGAGCGGCGTGCCATCGAGGCGCGAGATCATGTCGAATTTGAGGGATCCGACAAAGATGTCGCCGCGCCATTCCGGAAACATATCGCCCTGATAGATCATCATGCCAGAGGGCGCGATGGAGGGATCCCAAAAATGCGCGGGCTGTTCCATGCCGGATTTCTGCGTGCCCTCGCCGATTTTCAGCCCTGAATAGTGGCGACCATAGGAAATCACCGGCCAGCCGAAATTTGCGCCTTTGGCGATGCTGTTCACCTCATCGCCGCCGCGCGCGCCATGTTCCACCACCCAGAGATTGCCCTCGGCATCAAGCGCCGCGCCTTGCGGGTTGCGGTGGCCATAGGACCAGATTTCAGGTTGCGCCCCAGCGGTTTGCGTGAACGGGTTGTCCGAAGGGATGGCACCATCGCGGGCGATCCGGACGACCGCGCCGTTTTGCCGTGCCAGATCTTGGGCAGAACTGTCATCGCCCCGGTCGCCGATGGTGGCGTAGAGCATCCCATCGCGCCCCTCGACCAGACGCGAGCCGAAATGCCGCCCGCCAGAGGAGCCGGGTTCCAACTCGAATATCACGGTCCAATCGGTGAGGCGATCCGCCCCGGGGGCAAGGCGGGCATAGGCGATGGCGGTGCCTGCCCCGCCCGGTTGCGGTTTGGAATAGGTGAAATAGAGCTGACGGCTTTGCGCGAAATCGCGGGGCACGAGAATATCAAGCAATCCGCCCTGCCCGCGTGTGGCAACATCCGGCAGGCCGGTGATGGCCCGACCTTGGCCTTTTATGACATGCAGAAGGCGGCCACCTTTTTCGGTGATGAGCAGGCTGTCATCGGGCAGAAAGCCAATGGCCCAAGGATCGTTGAGCTGGTCAACCATTTTGGTGACAGTCAGTTTGCCCGCGCTGCTATCGAGCGCGTGGGCCGGGGTTATGGCGAAACAGGCCGCCAGAATGAGAGGGATAAGGCGCATCGCTTTCTCCTTTTCCCATCCAGATAGGTATGTCAGGCGCGTTTTCCAGCCAGTTGTGCGATGCCCAGCACGTCAAGCACCCGCGCTTCGATGTCGGCGGCGTTCAGACGCGCGACGGCATACATATCCTCGGCGCTGGCCTGATCTATGAACGTGTCCGGCAGGACCATGGAGCGGAATTTGAAGCCGCGATCAAAGACCTGAGCTTCGGCCAAGAAGTGACTGACATGGCTTGCAAATCCACCAATCGCGCCCTCTTCGACGGTGATCATCGCCTCGTGGTTCTGGACGAGATCGAGGATGAGCGCCTCATCCAGCGGTTTGGCAAAACGGGCATCGGCGATGGTGGGCGTAATTCCGCGCGCACGCAGGGCTTCGGAGGCTTTGAGCACCTCTGAGAGGCGCGTGCCAAAGGAGAGGATCGCCACGCGCGCGCCCGTCTGGATGATGCGCCCCTTGCCAATTTCCAGCGGTTCGCCGCGTTCGGGCATGGTGACGCCCATCCCCTCGCCGCGTGGATATCGGAACGCAATCGGGCCCTCATCATGGGCGGCGGCAGTGGCGACCATATGGACAAGCTCGGCCTCATCGGCGGCGGCCATGACCACAAAACCGGGCAGATTGGCGAGAAAGGCGGTGTCGAAGGCCCCCGCGTGGGTGGCGCCGTCTGCACCCACAAGCCCCGCACGGTCGATGGCGAACCGCACCGGCAGGCGCTGAATCGCCACATCATGCACCACCTGATCGTAGCCGCGTTGCAAAAAGGTGGAATAGAGCGCGCAAAAGGGTTTGAGCCCCCCCGCCGCCAGACCGGCTGAAAAGGTAACGGCATGCTGTTCCGCGATGCCCACGTCAAAGAGACGTGAGGGGTAGCGTTCTGCAAAGAGGTTGAGGCCGGTGCCATCGGGCATGGCGGCGGTCACGGCGCAGATCTTGTCATCCTGTGCGGCATGGGCCAGCAGCGCCTTGGCGAAGACGCCGGTATAGCTGGGGGCGTTCGAGGGCGATTTGCGCTGTTCGCCGGTCAGCACGTCGAATTTGGCGGTCGCATGACCGCCATCGCGGGCGCGCTCGGCAGGGCCATAGCCCTTGCCCTTCTTGGTCAGCACATGAATAAGGATCGGGCCGGTGGCGCGTGCCTTGACGGTGCGCAGAACTGGCAAGAGTTGGTGCAGGTCATGGCCGTCGATGGGGCCGACATAGCTGAACCCCAGTTCCTCGAACAATGTACCGCCCACGGCCAGCCCCTTGAGCATGTCCTTGGCACGGCGCGCGCCCTCTTGAAAGGGGGGCGGCAGCAGGGAAATGGCACCTTTGGCGGCGGCCTTGAAATCCTGAAACGGAGCCTCGGCATAGAGCCGCGAGAGATAAGAGGACAGCGCGCCCACTGGCGGGGCAATCGACATCTCGTTGTCGTTGAGGATGACAATCAGGCGTTTCTTCAGGTGGCCTGCGTTGTTCATCGCCTCAAAGGCCATGCCTGCCGACATGGCCCCGTCGCCAATCACCGCGATGGCATCGCCAAGGCCTGAGGGGCAGTTGCCGCCAAGGTCCCGCGCCACGGCAAAGCCAAGTGCGGCGCTGATCGAGGTAGAGCTATGGGCCGCGCCAAACGGGTCGTAGGGCGATTCCGAGCGTTTGGTAAAGCCCGACAGCCCGTCCTTTTGCCGCAAGGTGCGGATGCGGTCGCGGCGGCCCGTCAGGATCTTGTGGGGGTAGCACTGATGCGACACGTCCCAGATGATCTTGTCGCGCGGCGCGTCAAACACGTGATGCAGGGCGACAGTCAGCTCCACCACGCCCAGACCGGCCCCCAGATGCCCGCCGGTTTCCGACACGGCGGAAATGGTTTCCGAGCGCAGTTCATGCGCCAGTTGCACCAATTGGCTATCGGAAAACCTTTTGAGATCGGCGGGGCTGGCGACCTGATCAAGCAGCGGTGTTTGCGGGCGGTCGGACATCATGCCCCTCCGTGGGGTAAATTCAGCAAAGTCTAGCTTTGGCGCGAGATAACGAAACGGGCAAGGTCGCGCAAGCGTTCGCCCCGTTCCCCGTAACAAGATAGTGCGTCGCAAGCGGCGTCAACAAGGGATGCGGCGCGGGCGCGCGCCCCGTCCAACCCCAGCAGTGAAACAAAGGTGGCTTTGCCTGCGGCGGCATCCTTGCCCACAGCCTTGCCTGCGGCGGCGGCATCGCCGGTCACGTCGATCACATCGTCCTGTATTTGGAACGCAAGACCAAGCGCGCGGGCATAGGTGCTTAGCGGGGTCATATCGGCATGGGCCATGCACGCGCCCGCTGTGGCGGACCACAGGATGAGCGCGCCGGTCTTGCCGGCTTGCAACGTCGTGATCTCATCCAAGTTGAGCGGCGATGTGGCGGTTTCGGCGGCAATGTCGAGCGCTTGGCCCAGAACCATCCCCTGCCCTCCGGCCGCACGGGCAAGGCTAAGTGTCAGACCGGCGCGCACCTCGGCCGGGCCGCAATCGGGATGCGCCACCAATTCGAACGCCAGCGATTGCAGCGCGTCACCCACAAGAATCGCGGTTGCCTCGTCCCATTTGATATGGACGGTGGGTTGACCCCGGCGCAGGTCGTCATTGTCCATGGCGGGCAGATCGTCATGCACAAGGCTATAGGCGTGCAAGGCCTCAATGGCCGTGGCGGGCCAAATCGCGGCTGTCTCAGGCACATCGTGCAGCCGCGCGCTTTCCATCACCAAAAAGCCTCGGATGCGCTTGCCGCCCTGCGTGGCATAGCGCATGCCCTCGGCCACGGGGCCGGTGCCAAAGGGGGCAAGAACGCGGGAAAGATGCGCCTGAATGGTTTCAGCCTCGGCGGCAAGTCGAGCCTGCATCTGGATCAGAGACCTGTCACCGGGGTCGTGCCGGTGGGCTGGCCATCGGCGTCGAGCGTAATGGCGGCCACTTTTTCTTCGGCCTCTTTCAGTTTTTCTTCGCAGCGTTTCTTGAGCTTGGCACCGCGCTCATAAAGCGTGATCGACTCGTCCAGCGCCACATCGCCCCGTTCCAGCCGCCCAACAACCTGCTCCAGCTCTTTCATCGCCTGTTCAAAGGTCATCTCGGAGGGGGGCGTGTCGGTCATCGGCTGGTCCTCGTGCTGGGCATTTCAGCACCTAGCATAGGGTGCTGTGGCGGGGGGTGCAATTCGGTTGACGCTTCATTGCGGCTGAGGGACAGTTGGCCCATGTCAGAGCCTGTCCTCCCCCTGCCCGACCTTGATGCGTTGGCCCGTTTGGATGCCTGCCTGCGGGCATTGGTGACGGCGCATCCGGACCTTGCAGGCTTGGACATCTCGGAGGTGCTGCGCATTGTACCAGGCAAGCGCGCGGTTCTGGCCGGGCGTCTTGATGGGCGCGCGGTGGTGGCGCGGTTGGTTGAAGAACGCGGCGCCGAGGCCTTGGCCAAGGAATGGGCAGAGTTGCAGCGCATCTGGCCGCATATGCAGAGCGGGCGTTACCGTGTCGCCGAACCTATTTGCTACCTGCCGGATGCGCGGCTTTTGGTGATGGAACGCGCGCCCGGTGAGGCGCTGTTGGAACATCTCTGGCAGGCGGATGTGAGCCGCCGCGCGCAACATCTGCGCCCCGCTGCCGAATGGTTGCGGGACTATGTCGAGATCAGCGAGGGGTGGAAGCCGGGCAATGCCAAGGGCTGGCTCGCGCGGGCCGCGCGGGCCGCTGCCACGCAACCGTTTGGGCGATTACGCCGCATCGAGAGTGGCATTCTCGCGCATCTGACAGAGATGGCGACCGCGCTAGACGGGGCTGAATGGCGCGTCGCGATCAGCCATGGTGATTTTCATCCCAATAACCTTATTCTGGGAGAGGATCGCCTGACAGGGATCGACACCGGCGGCTCTGGCCGGTTGCCCGTCTGCAAGGATATCGCCCGCTTTCTGGTGCATATGGGGCGACGTGGCATGATCCCGTCTGGGCGGCGGTATCTGGGGGTTGATGCCGAGGGGCTAGAGGTTTTTGCCGAGGTCTTCGCGCTGACCGAGATCGAGCGCAACCTTTGGCTGCCGTTCTTTATCGGCATCGAGGCGCTTATTCGGGTCGAGACCCGCGCGCTCAAACACAGTCGGATCAAGCGCGCGGAAGAGATGTATGGCCTCTTGCTGGATGACCTTGCCGCGCTGTGAGCGCGCTCAGGTCTAGAGGCCAAGCGCCGCCTCAAGCGTTGCGATCCGCGACAAGAGCGGGGCTGTCACGCCGTCGATCTGCTCCATGCTGAAGCGTGGGGTAATGTGCTGGGGGCAGTTCCAGTCAAACCCTTCGACGGTGATCAAGAACCCACGCTCGATGCGGGCGCGGTAATCGGGCAGGTCCAGCCGCGCCAGTGTTGCCGTATCTTCAAGACCCACAGCCCGCGCGCGCCCAAGAATCTTGAGCCGGCGGCGGTTTGGATAGTCCATCAAAAACAGCGACACGCGGTCATCGGTGCTGAGGTTGCCAAGGCTGATATACTGGCGATTGCCGCGAAAATCGGCAAAGCCAAGGGTGCGATCGTCCAGCACGCGAAGAAAGCCCATAGGCCCGCCGCGATGCTGGATATAGGGCCAGCCGGTTTCGGTGACTGTGGCCATATAGACAGAGTCGCGGGCCGCGATGAACTCGGCTTCGACCTCGCTCAAATAGAGGTTCACCGGACCGTCCGCAGCCTGCATCCGGGCATAGGATGCGCGGCTGCCCTGCTCCTCTTGCAGCCGTGTCACCGTTGGGGTGAAGGCGATATTCGCAAAATGATGGGGCATGACATCCTCTGGGGGTTATAGGCCAAGATCGGAAAGGCCGGGGTGATCAGCGGGGCGCGGCCCTTGTGGCCAGTGGAACTTGCGCTCAGACTCTTTGATCGGCTGGTCATTGATGCTGGCAAAGCGCAGGCGCATGAGGCCCTTTTCGTCAAATTCCCAGTTTTCGTTGCCATGGCTGCGATACCAATTGCCGGCATCATCGCGCCATTCATAGGCAAAGCGCACGGCGATACGGTTCTCGGCAAAGGCCCAAAGTTCCTTGATCAACCGATACTCCAGCTCGCGGGCCCATTTGCGGGTAAGAAAGGCCGTGATTTCCTCGCGGCCAACTGGAAATTCGGCGCGGTTGCGCCAACGGCTATCGGGCGTATAGGCCAGCGCCACGCGCGCGGGGTCGCGCCCATTCCAGCCGTCTTCGGCCATGCGCACTTTTTGGGTTGCGGTCTCGTGGGTAAAGGGAGGAAGCGGGGGACGAGTGTCTTGGGTCATTGGCGATCCTTGGTTGGGGGCACAGCGCTGGGCGGCGCTGTGCCGGTCTGTGCTCAAGCGGCGGTGTTCAACGTGACTTTGGGAAAGTCGATCTCGACCTGTGTGGCCTTGCCCAGAATATTGGTAAAGATATTCATGGCAACATGGGTAATGATTTCGACGATCTCGGCGTCGGAATGACCAGCGGCGCGCAGGGCGGCAAACTCTGCTTGGCTCACTTCGCCTGCATGTTCGACCAGCGTACGGGCAAAGGTCAGCGCCGCCTCGGCCTTGGCATCGGCGGAACGGCCCGCGCGGTTGGCAAGGATTTCGTCACTGTCCAGCCCCACCTTGCGGCCAATCGCGGTATGGGCAGACACGCAATACTGGCAGCTGTTCTGTTCGGCCACCGCAAGCGCGATGCGTTCGCGCGTCAATGGGTCAAGCGCCCCTGCACCGGCAATGCCATGCAGCCCAAGGAACGCCTGAAGCGCCGCGGGGCTATTGGCCAGAACGCGGATGAAATTGGGCACCATACCAAGCGCCGATTGCACGGCATCCAGCAGCGCCTTGGCCTCGCCTGTGGCGGTTTTCGGGTCGATAACAGGAATACGGGCCATGTCTTTTGTCCTTATATTGAGAGCGCGCAGGCAATGTGCCGCGCTTGGGCATAAGGTGGGGCAGAATGGTATTTGAAAGAATAGATGAAATGTGGAATGGTTTATTCCGTTGAAAGGAATAATTGATGAACCGTTTGCACGAGATCGAGGTGTTCATCGCTGTGGCAGAGGCGGGCAGCTTTGCGGGTGCGGCGCGGCGCCTGCACCTGTCGCCGCCTGCGGTGACGCGGGCGATTGCCGCGCTTGAGGATCGGTTGGGCGCGCGGGTCTTTCAGCGTACCACGCGCAGTCTGACCATCACCGATGTTGGCGAGCGGTTCTTGGGTGCCGCGCGGCGCGTGCTTGGTGATCTTGACACCGCAGAGCGTGAGGCGATGGGAGAGACAACCGCGCCGCAGGGGCATTTGACGGTCACCGCGTCGGTGACGTTTGGCCGTTCCGCCCTTGGGCCGATGGTTGGCAGCTTTTTGGTGGCGCATCCGCGTGTGTCGGTCTCGGTGCTCTTGCTCGACCGGGTGGTCAATCTGGTCGAGGAAGGCGTGGATCTGGCCATTCGCATCGGAGAGTTGCCCGAGTCGCGGCTGATTGCCAAACGGTTGGGTACGGTGCATCGCATTCTGGTGGCAAGCCCCGAGTATCTGGCGCAACACGGCACGCCCGCTGCCCCTGCGGACCTGCGCCACCATGCGGTGATCGCCTTTACCGGGCTGATGCCCAACCGCGAGTGGCGGCATCGCAGCGGGCAGCGCAGTGCCAGCGTGGCACTTGCCCCGCGTCTCGAAATCAACGACGCGGTGGCCGCCATCGACGCGGCAATATTGGGTCAGGGCATCACGCCCACCCTGTCCTATATGGTGGCAAGCCACATTCGGGCGGGGCGTCTGGTGCCGGTGTTACAGGCCCATACCCTGCCGCCGCAACCCGTTAATCTCGTGTATCCCGAGGCGCGCCTCATGGCCCCCAAGCTGCGCGCCTTTCTGGATTTCGCCGGTCCCCGTCTCAAATCTGCGCTTGCGGATCTGGCCGAAGGTGTGGCCGTGCCAAAGGCGCTCTGACGATCACAGGAACTGGAAATCGTCCACCGTCAGTTGCGCGGCGGTGACCCCCTCAACGAGGATGTTGTTGCCATTCACAGTCATCTGCGCGCCGCCCGCCCAATCGACGATATTCATCGCTGCCAGAAAGCCCGCCAGACCGTTGCCACCGTTGTTGATATTCTCAACGCCGGTATCGGGATCGAAGCGGCGGATCAGGAAGATATCTGAACCATCCTCAAAATCGGTGATCGCATCCGACTCGCCGTCGAAAAAGGCGCTGAACACGAACAAATCGGCATCCGCACCGCCAGTGATCGTGTCATTTCCAGCGCCCGCGTTGATCGTGTCACTGCCTGCGCCGCCGTCGATCAGATCGTTACGCCCGCCACCAGCGAGGAAGTCATCACCGTCACCGCCAAGGATACTGTCATCGCCTTCGCCACCGCCCACGCGATCATCCCCTGCGCCTGCGTCAATCGTATCCCGCCCGGTGCCGCCGCCGATATCATCCGCGCCCCCGTTGCCAAAAATCAGGTCGTTGCCAAAGCTGCCCGACACGCTGTCATTGCCATCGCCGCCGGACAGGGTGTCACTATCGGCACCACCGGCAACCACGTCATTGCCCGCGCCGCCCGTGATGCTATCCGCGCCAAAGCCGCCGCCGATGATATCGTCACCACTGCCGCCGTCGATGGTGTCATCGCCCTGACCCCCGCCGATATTGTCGTTGCCAGCACCGCCGGAAATCAGGTCATTGCCATCCGAGCCGGAAATGGAATCGTTGCCTCCGTTGCCTTCGAGCGTGTCGTTGCCGGGCCCGCCCGCGAGCCCGTCATGGCCCTGTTCCCCGATCAGGGTATCGTTGTCATCAGTGCCAATCAGGGTATCACCCCCCTCTGCGGCCACAAGAAACACGCCCGGACGCCCGACGATTTCCTCGATCAGGTCGCTCACCAGAACGGATTGCCCCGCAAATTCGACCTGCTCGATGTTGATCAGATCATCCACGCCTTCAAAGGGCGAGGCGAGGCGCAAGCCGGTCTCAGTCAGAGTGATCTGAAACTCGCTCGGCGAGCCAATGTTATAAGTGGCCGTATCGAAACCTTCGCCGCCGTCCAGCAGGTCATCGCCGGTGCCGCCGTTTAGCACGTCATTGCCGTTAAGCCCTTGCAAGGTATCCTGCCCCACGCCACCTGTAAGAAAGTCTTGAGCGTTGGTGCCAATCACAAGCTCGTCGTCAGACAGCTCTGACACCGTTGTGTTGGCGAAGGCACTGATTGCAATCGGCTGATTTGGGGCGAATGGCCCTTGGGTCACAGGGTTGCCGCCACGGATGGAGGAGACAAATTGCCTGAAAGACTCAAGATCATTGGGTTGCGGAACAGAGGAGGTGCCTAACTGGAAGAAATAATTGTCATTGGTCCGGACATTAAAAAACGACAGCATGACAGCAGAGCCAGATGTAGCTGTAAGCACCCCTAAAGACGCCAGGCCAATCGCGTTATCATCCAGTCTGAGGTCAATGCCATCAAGGCGCGCGATCTGAAACTCGCTGAGGTTGTTGATGATGACGTCTGGAATCTCTCCGGCGGTGGCGGGCTCTGCCAAGCGATAAGAGAATTGATCGGCTGGCACGGAGAGTTCCAGCGACACAGTTCGGAAATTCCCAGCCAGGACCGAGAGTGTGCCATTCGGGAGTACAAAGATGCCATCAATACGCGCCGCGAAACCGTTAATCGTAAAAAGATTCATGACCTCACCCACCAACGCTTTACGCGTTCGGTAAAACCGAATGCCGCCAGTTTCAAGCTATGAAATCTATGCCCTTGCGTGGGCCAATGTTGTTGATACCAAAAGAGCGCCCTTGGGCGCTCTGATGCAGTGGCTTAGCGCGAGAACCATTAAAGAAACTGGAAATCCTCAAGCGTCAGTTGTGCGGCGGTGATGCCTTCGACAAGGATCGTGTTGCCATTGACGTTCATCTCTGCGCCCGCTGCGGTGTCGGTGATGTTCAGCGCCGCAAGGAAGCCGACAAGACCATTGCCGCCGTTGGTGATATTCTCAAACCCGGTGTCGGGATCAAACCGGCGGATGAAAAAGCTGTCCACCCCATCTTCGAAATCGGTGATCACATCCACCTCGCTATCGAAAAAGGACGAGAACACGAATTGATCCGCGCCTGCACCGCCGCTCATGCGATCACTGCCCGAGCCGCCGTTGATCGTGTCATCGCCAGTGCCGCCGTTGATCGTGTCATCGCGACCGCCCCCGGCGAGAAAATCGTTGCCGTCTTCGCCAAGGATGCTGTCATTGCCCTCGCCGCCGCCCACGCTGTCATCGCCGGCACCTGCGTTGATGGTGTCCTGACCGGTGCCGCCGCCGATGTCATCCGCGCCATCATTGCCAAAGATCAGATCACTGCCAAAGCTGCCCGATATGCTGTCATTGCCTGCGCCGCCCGAGAGCGTGTCATTGTCGGCACCTCCTGCGACCACGTCATTGCCGTCGCCGCCCAAGATGCTATCCGCCCCAAAGCCGCCGCCAATAATGTCATCGCCCTCGCCGCCGTTGATGGTGTCATTGCCCGGACCACCGCCGATATCATCGTTTCCGGGGCCACCTAGTATGAAATCATTGCCATCAGAGGCGGAAATCCTGTCATTGCCTGCGCCGCCATCGAGACTGTCATTGCCCAAGCCCCCCGAAATTATATCATCGCCGTCGCCGCCGATGAGAGTATCGTCCGAGTCTGTGCCGAACAGCATTTCGCCCGCGTCACCCGCCATAACGAAATCGCCCGGAAACCCGAGCATCGCGACGCGCACCTCAGCCACAGACACCGTCTGATCCGCGAATTCCATCCATTCGACATCTGTCAGGTCGTCAATCCCAAGCGCAGAGACGACGCGCAGCCCACCGGGCGTCAGGCTGAACGCCACCGTATCAAAGGTGACACCTTCAAAAACGGCCACGTCATCCCCGATACCGCCAAGCATCAGGTCATCGCCCAAGCCGCCGATGAGGCGGTCATCGCCTGCCCCGCCATTGAGCGTGTCGTCACCCGCGCCGCCGTTGAGAATGAACCGTGGCCCTTTGACATTGGTATGATGATCCTCTTCGCCCGGCACATCGCCAAGGCTGAGCGGGTCATCACCCACGGTGACTGTCACGGTCCGGCTCGCCTGTCCGGGTTTGGCCGCGACACCATCGGTGACCGCCTCAAGATGCAGATAGACCAGGGACCAAGCCTGCATGGTCACAAGAAAGGATTCCAGATCCTCGGCGGAAATCAGATCGACAAACTCAGTTTCAAGCACGACTTGTGCGGCTTCTTCGTCCTGTCCCCCGGCCCCGCCATCCCATAGCTCGCTATAGGACACGCGATAGAGCGTCGCGGAGGGATCGAGCACGGCACTGAAATCAAGCGTCTTGTCTGTGGCTGTGCCGCTTAGATCGGCCAGGATGAAGAACGACTCTGGGCCGTTCTCGAACCCGTGGATCGTGATGTTATCCGCCTCGAGAAAATCCAGAACCGGGGTCATACCAACGGCTTTGTGCAAGAGGGAATACGATTCTCCTGCGATGGTCAGATGCCCGCGACAGGTGCAGACCAGCGTGACGGAGCGGCTGTTGTTGAAGAGTGAGGGCCAGTAATGCGCGGTGGTCACGTCATGCGTTACCATCTCGTAGAACATGGCAACATCAAGGATTGCGTGTTGCAGGCCGCGATTGTTTGCCTCGTTCACGTCGCCTGTGCGGCTTACGTTCCACTCGGTGATGTAGTAATCGAGTTCCGGCAAGGCCGCGCTGCGGTTGCCCAGATTCATCCGCCAGAATTCAAGCTGGGTAAAGCCGAATTGTTCCTGCGTATCGACGGCCCCCAAACCACCATCGAGGTAATAGTGCTCGCTGATGGCATCGATTGCATTGGCTGCATCAGACACGTCGATCGAGAAAATTCCGCCATTTGCGGCCTGCACCAACATCGACTCTTGCGCGAAAGCCGAAAGGATCACGGTGTTCTGGGTTTTGGCGTTCCCTTGCGAGGGCACGGCAACCTGCGTGAGCTGTGTGAGCGGCGGCACGCCCGCATCACCAATCTGGGTTGGCTGATACACAAACCGTGTGAGGGGATCGACATACAGCACGCCGCCGCCATTTGGCGAATAGACGCCCGCAGCACTGAGGGTTTGCACCACGATGTCAGGTTGCTTTGCGCGAACAAGGTCCAGATCGAACAACGTTGTCTCAACCGTTTGGGCCACGGCAGCGGCCAAACTGCCGTATTCATGCGCGGCCATACGCCCCGAGCCCCAGAATTCATTGCCAATCTCAAAGGCGTCGATCCGCACACCTGCCGCCGCCGCACTTTGCACCGCCATCGTGACGAAATCGGCCACATCCTGAAGATAGCTCGCGGACACAAGCCGGCCGCCATAGGTGCCCGCCAACAGCGCCTCGCCTGCGGTTTGTGTGAAACCCACCGAGGTGGGAATAACAAAGGTTGTGCTGGTGCCAAGCGTGGCGGTGAAATCGAGAAAGTCGGAAAAGGCGATCAGATCAAGCGCGCCGCTATTCTCGAACGATCCCACCGTGCGCTCGTGGCTGCCGCCTGCAATGTCGGAAATGTCAAAATGGCTTTCGGTGATCGAGCCACCGGGGAACCGCAAATTGGTGATATTCGCCTCTGTGAACCGGTCGATCACCTTGTCCCGCAAGGAAATATTGGTGGTGATCGTGAGGTTGGTGCCGAACATTTCGGGCGTGACCGTGG
Source organism: Roseovarius sp. MS2 (assembly GCF_051447875.1). Lineage (NCBI taxonomy): Bacteria > Pseudomonadati > Pseudomonadota > Alphaproteobacteria > Rhodobacterales > Roseobacteraceae > Roseovarius > Roseovarius sp. MS2. Next base: position 3,456,060 of record NZ_JBKHVF010000001.1, on the reverse strand, counting down.
TGCCCGAATTCCGGTCCGTTTGATCTACAACTCGTATCATTCAATCATCCTCAACGGTCTAAAACACCGGATTACCAATGACACACAACAATGAATACAACCGGTAGTTTATATTTCTCTTGTCGGGAACCTATCCTTATGGGGTGGATCCTCAACAATTGCTGCAAAAATCGTTCCAAATGTGCGGGGTGGATCAGCCTTTAAGAGACATTTATCATGTATCTTTTACTTCCAATGAGGGCTCTCGGCGGCGCAATTCAGCGCATAAAGACGCAGCGTTTCCAGAACGTGGAAGGCGTGGAGAGTTCCAACAGGTGTCAAGCAGCATGCAAGCCTTTGATTTCCCGCAGATTTAATCACAGCCACTCGCGCAGCTGATGGTTTTCTTAACGTTTATTCCTGACATATGAATTAGGCCGAATGATCGAGAAGCGTAGAAAAACCAGACGAAACTTTGCAAAAAAACACGCGGCCCCGCTACTTTTGCTCCCCCCGCGACAATTTTAATGTCGAAACGTCGCGCCTTAGCGATTAAGAGGGCGTCAAAATCTCGACGAACCCTCCTTTTGCAAGAACGGACAGACAGCATGACCTCTTACGGACGCGGCAATCCCAGCCCCGAGTATCTCGACATGGTCGCCATGTATGAGAGGCTGCACGAAGAGGGCGAAGCGGCGGCTGGAAAATCCGGCACCCAGACCTTTCCCGGTAAAATGTTGATCCGCCACGCGCCCGGTATCAAAGAGATGATCGACCGAACCGGCGCGGCGGATATTCTGGATTACGGCGCGGGCAAGGCTGTTGGATATGACCTGCGCGATGTGGCGCTGACCAAAGAGCTGACGGTGCCCAGCATTCAGGACTATTGGGGCGTGACCGATATCCGCTGCTATGACCCGGGTCATGAACCGTTCAAGGAATTGCCCGACCGGCAGTATGATGGGGTGATCTGCACCGATGTGCTGGAACATATCACCACGCCCGATGTGCCGTGGATCGTCGAAGAAATGTTTGGCTATGCGCGCAAGTTTCTTTACGCCAATGTCGCCTGCTATCCGGCGGTCAAGGTGCTGCCCAATGGGCAGAATGTGCATTGCACGGTCAAATCCCCCGAATGGTGGGCCGGTCTGTTTCACGGGATCGCCATGCGGCACACGGATGTCTCTTACCGGCTGATCACCTCGACCGCGACGGGGCGCAAGAAGAAATTCGGCTTCGCCAAGAACCGCAAGAAAGAATACCAGACCGTCGAGCGGATGGCCTGATCCGCGCCAGTGACTGAAAATCCCGACGTGTGCCGAGTGCGTTCATCATGAAGTATCGCCCCGAAATCGACGGTTTGCGTGCGATAGCGATCTTGCCGGTCGTGTTTTATCACGCGGGCGTTACGTGGTTTCCCGGCGGGTTTGTCGGCGTCGATGTGTTCTTTGTGATCTCCGGCTATCTGATCACGTCGATTATCCTGAGCGAGCGTGCCGCGGGCAACTTTACGCTCACCGGATTTTATGGCCGCCGTATTCGGCGCATTTTTCCGGCGCTTTTTGTGATGATGGCGGTCAGCTATCCCATCGCCTGGGCGCTGCTGGACCCGTCGGCGATGGCCGAATTTTCCGGCAGTATCGCCGCCTCAACCGTGTTTTTCGCCAATGTCTATTTCCTTGAGGTCAGCGGCTATTTTGCGACGGCGGCAGAGTTCAAACCGCTTTTGCATAATTGGAGCCTGTCGGTCGAGGAACAGTTCTACCTGATCTTCCCCATGGCGGTGCTGCTCACATGGCGGGCGGGGGCAAAATGGCAGGTCCGCATTTTCATGGCCGTGGCGCTCCTCAGTCTTGCGCTGGCGCAATGGCAGATTGCGCGGGGCAATGAGGCGCGCGCCTTTTTCCTGCTTTATGCGCGGCTGTGGGAATTGTTGGTGGGCGTTCTCATTGCCTATTGGCTGACCACGCCGCAGGGGGCCGCGCTGCGCGATGGCGGGCGGTTTCGGCATGGCGCGCTGTTGGGTCTGGCGCTCATTCTCTTGGCTGTGTTCACCTATGACACCGAAACCGCGTTTCCGGGGCTTGCCGCGCTCTTGCCCTGTGTGGGCGCGGCATTGGTCATCGCCTTTGCCAAAGGGCAGAGCCTCACCGGGCAGGTTTTGGGCTGGCGTCCGGTCGTCTTTGTCGGGCTGGTCAGCTATTCGCTCTATCTTTGGCATGTACCCGCGCTGGTGTTCACACGCATCGGCACCGGGCGAGAAGACCTGTGGCTCATGCTGGCCGCCTGCGCGCTGGCCTTTGCGCTGGCCTGCCTGAGTTGGCGCTATGTCGAGCGACCGTTCCGGCACATGCACGCGCTGCCGCCCCTGCGCCTTTTTGGCACTGCGGCTGCCTGTATGGTGGTTCTGGGCGGTCTGGGCCTTTTGGGGCAGGAAACCGACGGGTTCCGCGCGCATTACCTTGAGCATCGGCTCGATTCCGTCACCCGCGCCAATTACGAGAGATATAGCCCGACCGCGACCCGCTCGCGCGTGGCCGATGACGGCTGCCGGTTCCGCGATGAAGAGCTGACAGAGGAGTTTGGCGCGCGGTTGCAAGACTGCGCCGCGCGGCATGGGCCGGGGATATTTATCCTTGGGGATTCTCATGCCGAGAATGTTTACAACGCCCTGCGCAGCACTGAGCGGTTTCCGTTTTTGGTTGGTCTGACGCGTGGCGGCTGTCGCCCCTACCAATACAAGGCCAAATGCTCTTACGAGGCGGCGATCCCCTTTTTGACCAGCAATCGCGACGCGGTGGCGCAGGTGGTCTTTCACGTCTCAGGTTCGCATTACATCCTTGATCACCGCAACGAGGGCGACAGTGATGCAGCCTTTGAGCCGGGCACCGAGGGACGGATTGCCGAAGAGAATGTGACCCTGACCTCGGCCTATCTGGCAAAGCTGCCCGAGGGGCTGGATGTGGTCTGGCTTGGCCCTTTTGCCGAGGCACGGGTGGACCTGAGCAATCCCGGAAATTACAGCACCGAGCGGCTACAGTTCAATCCCGTGGCCTTGGCGCATTTCGACCGGCTTGAAGCGCGGCTCAAATCCGAGGCCGAGGGGCAGACTGCGTATCGTTACCTGTCCTTGCTTGACGCGCTCGATTTCGGGCCTGACGCGCTGTTACAGGGCGATTGCCTGACCTTTTGGGATGTGGATCACTTTAGTCCCTGTGGCGAGCGCCTGTTTGGCCCCACCATCGCGGATCTGGTTCTGAGCAAGGCTCCGCTGACGCAGTGATGCTTTTGATATGGCAAATTGGACGTAGAATGGGTATGCGACCCCCAAAACCGGTCATGGTGGCACATCCCCCCGCGACACCGGCAGAAAAGGCCCAAGACCATGCGTGACACCCTCCGCCTTCTCCGCGCCTCCTTTCCCGAGGCCAGCAAGGTTGTCTGGCGCAAGGCCAGCCGCCGCCTGCTCAAGCTCAAGATGGACATGACAGGCGCAGATCAAGACGAGCGTATCCGCGCCGAACGCCACATGCGCGGGCGCGAGCAATTCGCCAGCCTGCAACGCGCCGATGCGGTGGTTGTATCCTTTGGCAAAAGTGGGCGCACATGGCTGCGGGTGATGATTTCGCGGCTCTATCAACAGGTCTATGACCTGCCCGAGGATATTCTGATCGGGTTCGACAATTTTCACAACATGGACCGGCGCGCGCCGCGTCTGTTCTTTACCCATGACAATTACATCGGCGATTTCACCGGAAACACCGACAACAAGGCGGATTTCTACGACAAGAAGGTTCTGTTGATGATGCGCGACCCGCGCGATGTGGCGGTGTCGCAATTCTTTCAATGGCGCTATCGGATGCCATCGGAGAAAAAGGCGCTGAATGAATACCCGGCCCATGACGATGAAACGCCGATCTATGATTTTGTCCTGCATGAGGGCGGCGGCCTGCCCAAGATCATCGACTTTATGAACCTTTGGGCGCGGGAAATGGACAAGATGCGCGCGCTCTGCCTTATTCGGTATGAGGATATGCGCGCCAATCCCCACACGGTTCTGACCGAGGTGGCGCAGTTTCTGGACATTCCCGCCGATGCCGCCGCCATCCAAGAGGCGGTGGATTATGCCTCGTTCGAGAATATGAAGAAGAAAGAGGCTGACAGCAGTTTCCGCCTGAGTGGCGCGCGGGTGGCCCCCGGCGATAAAAGCAATCCCGACAGCTACAAGACGCGGCGCGCCAAGGTGGGCGGGTATCGCGACTATTTCGACGATGCCCAAGTGGCAGTGATCGACGCGCTGGTCGAGGCACGGCTTGATCCGGTTTATCGCTATGCGGCCACGGCAAATGCGGACAAACCGGCGGAATGAGCCAGCCTGACGCGATGCCCCGCATCTGGCGGGTTCTGGGGGACAAGCGCGGCGACAATGCGCAAGTCGAGATTGTCGCCGAAGCGCTGGCGCGGGAACGCGGCTGGGTGTCGGAACTGCGGCACCTCGAAATGCTGCCGAAATTCGTGGTGGGCAAACCGCGCGTCGGCCCCACGCTTTATCACATTGACCAGAGCCTGAGCGATCCGATCGAGCCGCCTTGGCCAGATGTGATCCTGACGCGCGGGCGGCGTCCGGCCAATGTGGCGCTCTGGATCAAGAAGCAATCGGGCGGGCGCACGCGGATTGTGCTTGTGGGCAAGCCTGCGGGCTGGTTCTCGCATCAGATGGCGCAGTTTGACCTGATCGTGACCAGTGCCGAAACCCTGCCCGCGCCCTTTGAAAACGTGATGCAGATCGACCTGCCCTTGATGAAGATCAGCCCCGAGCGGCTGGAGGCGGGGCGCAAGGCGTGGCAAGAGCGCTTGGGCGCTTTACCCCGGCCACTGGTGGTGTTTCTCATCGGTGGGCCGACCAGCCCCTTTATCTATAACGCAGAGATGGAGGCGCGGTTGCGCGCACGGATGGCACAGGTGCTGTCCGAGGGCGGCACGCCCTATATCGTCGGGTCGCGCCGCACACCCGCTGGGTTTCTGGACCGCGTAACTTCTGGGCTACCCCAGGGCGTGCAGCGCTTTGATTGGACCCAACCCGACAGTGAAAACCCCTATACCGGCCTTTTGGCACTGGCAGACCGTTTTGTTGTGACCGGCGACAGTATTTCGATGCTGGTCGAGGTGGCGCGGCTTGGAAAGGCGCTGGAAATCGTGCCCCTACCCTTTGGTCCCTTGGGCAAGCTTGACGATGCCCGCAGGCGCGCAGCGGCGTGGATGTTTCAGGCGCGCCGCAATGCAGGGCCGGCCGAGCGGCTGCGCCTCGCACTGGCGCGTGGGCTTTATCATTTGCGGATGCTGCAACAAACCCGGCACTTCCCCCGGTTTCACCAGATCCTGATTGATCGCGGGCTGGCCACATGGATGGGCGAAGGTCAGGATGCCAGAATGGGCGACCGCCCTGCCCTGTCGGCCACCGATGCCGATGTGGCGCGTATCCTTGCGCGGATTGATCCGCTCTTGTCGGGGCGCTGACATGAGCACGACCCGCATATGCATGATCAGCAACCCCACCAGCGGCAATAACCGCAAATGGCAGGCGCATATCGAGGCGCGGCTCGCGGCCTATCCGCAGGTTGCCCATCACGTAACCCGCTCGCCCCAAGAGGCCGAAGCGCTGGTGCCGCAACTGGCCGCCTCACGGCCCGATGTGGTGGTGATCAATGGCGGCGACGGCACGATTGCCGCCGCTCTGGGCATGATCCTGAGCCATTGGCCGCGGGAGAGCCTGCCGCTGATCGTGCTTTTGCCCGGCGGCACCGCCAATATGACGGCGGGGGATATTGGCACCGCCTCTTCGCATCGGCGGGCGTTGAAGCGGTTTTTTCGCTGGCTTGATCGCGGCGCGCCCCTTTCGGGGGATATTCGCGCGCGCCATATCATGCGGGTAACGGGCGCTGCGGATGGCCATATCCGGCACGGTATGTTTCTGGGCACCGGGGCGATCATGCAGGCCACGCGCTTTGCCCATAAGACCGTGCATTCGCGCGGGCTGGGCGGCGAGATCAGCCTTGGCATCATCTTGATCCGCTCGGTCTGGGGTCTTATCCGCCAAGACCCGAGATTCTATCAGCCGACCCATGTGGCGTTGCGGGTTGAGGATGGCGCGCCCACGCCTGTGACCCGCGACGCAGCCCCGATGCTGATCCTTGTGGCCAGTACGCTGGGGCGGCTGTTTCTGGGTATCCGGCCCTTCTGGGCCAAGCAAAAGGCCCCTATTGGCCTGACCGCAATCCGGGGTGGTGCGGCGCGGTTTGCCCGCGCCTTTCCCTCGGTACTGCGCGGGCATCCCAACCGGCATGTCACCGCAGAAAATGGCTATGAAAGCTTTCGTGGTGCGCGGATCGAATTGCGCTTTGACGGCGAATTGAACCTTGATGGTGAGCTGTTTGCCACAGCCGGGGGCGATGTGCCGCTGGTGATCGGCGCAGAAGGGCCGATCCGGTTCCTGCGCCCCAAATAGGCGCGGGCAGTTGGCGCGCGCCTCAAGCGCGTATAGAACGGCGGGCACCACCCGATGCAAGGCAGCACAGATCCATGACCGGCGCGCAGTATCCCACCCCGGACGGCCCGACCTTAGACAGCTCTGCGGAATTGCGCGCGCTGATGACGGCGTTGACCGCGCGGTTTGGCGATGGGTTGCAGGCGGTGATCCTGTATGGATCGTGCCTGCGCAGCGCCAATCTGCTGGATGGGCTGGTCGATTTCTATGTGCTGGTCGAGAGCACGCCCAAGGCCGAACCACGCCTCTGGCTGCGGTTGGGCGGTCGGCTCTTGCCGCCCAATGTCTATTACTTGGAGGCGCCTCTGGGCTCTGACACGGTGCGCTGCAAATACGCGGTCCTCAGCCTGCGGCAGTTTGAACGCGGCACCGGCCCCGGCTGGTTTCAATCCTATCTCTGGGGGCGGTTTGCACAGCCGGTCAAACCAATCTGGTGTCAATCACAGGATGTGGAAACGCGCCTGCACGCCGCATTTTTGCGTGCAGGCGAAACGCTCTTGCGCCGCGCCCTGCCCGCCTTGCCAAACGAGGGGTCGGTTGAGGCGCTTTGGCAGGGCGCACTGGCGCTGAGCTATGCCACGGAATTGCGTGCCGAAAAGCAGGGCCGCGCGGCAGAGTTGGCGGGGCATGGGCGGAGCTTCTTCACGGCGATGACGCAGGCGCTCTTGCCGCGTATGGCGGATGTCTTGCAGCTTGAGCGAGGGGCGGAGGGCGCGCTGAGGTATCGCAGCGCTGCATCGCCCCGCGCACGCCGCCTTGCACCCATCCTCTGGGCGCTGCGCCGGGTGCAGGGCAAGGCGCTATCGGTGGCGCGGCTCATCAAGGGGCTGTTCACCTTTGAAGGCGGCCTTGATTACCTTGCGTGGAAACTCTCGCGCCATTCCGGCCAAGTGGTCGAAATCCCCGACAAGGTGCGCCGCCGCCCGCTGATCCATATCTGGGGCTTTATGCGGCAGCTTTATCGACGGGGTGTGTTCCGCTAACGCTGGTGCGATGGGCGAGAACCCGCGTATCGCGATCAGGTTCAGTTACAAACGTGTAAGATTGGGGCTATTCTCTGATCCAGATCAATACATGACAGTTTTAATTGTGTTTCTGGACATGGCGTCTCTGCAAATTCTCCTGTATAGAGCCGCTCAGAACAAAAAACCGAGGTTGCGGATCACTCATCATGAAACACGCTGTATTCATCCAGACGAACCACAAGCAGATTGTCGGCGCCATCGTCGCGGAACACGCGCTGCGTCGCTACTCCACCAACAATGACAAGTTCGAGGTGCATATCGTCAACAGCCGCGATTACCCCTTCTTCCTTGCCCGTGAAGGTCAGGAATATATGCGCGACGGCGTGAAGCGGGTTTGGTTGAACGAGGATCTGCAATCCTTTACCCCCACTCGCTTTATGCCGCCCGAGTTGATGGGCTATGAGGGCCGCGCCGTGGTCATCGACCCCGACGTATTCGCCTGCGCCGATATCTGGGAACTGCTGAACCGCGACATGAAGGGCAAAGCCGTGATGGCGCGTATGCGTTCGGGCACCAAGGGCCTGATCGACAAGGCCTATGCCAGCTCTGTGATGCTGCTCGATTGCGCAAAGCTCAAGCATTGGAAGGTTGAGGAACAGTTCAACGCCATGTTCGATGGCGACCACGACTATTCCCGCTGGATCGGTCTGCGCAACGAGGACCCCACCACGCTGGAGTTCATCGAAAACGAGTGGAACGATTTCGACAAGTTCACCACAGACACCAAAATGCTGCACACCACCCGCCGCAAAACCCAGCCGTGGAAAACGGGCCTGCCGGTGGATTGGCGCCCCGCAGAGCGCTTCCGCCTGTTCCCGCCAGCCGCATGGGTGCTGCGTCTGCGCCGCAAGATTTTTGGCGAATACGGCCTGATGGGCAACTACAAAGAGCATCCCGACAAGAACCAAGAGAATTTCTTTTGGGGTCTGGTCAAGGAATGCGTCGAGCAAGGCAAGCTGACGGAAGAGTTCCTGCGTCAGGAGATGAAAGACAACCACGTGCGCCACGATGCGTTGGACGTGATCGCGCGCGTGCCCAGCCTGCCGCCCGCACCGGCGCATCCGCTGAGCACCGGCAATCTGGCCAAGGCCGCCTAAGCGCTTAGGCGTTCAAAACAGCGCGCGGATACGTTCCGCCGCAACATGCGCTCCGACCGATGGGTCGGGGCGCATTTTCTTTGCCCAAGTCTCGCCTGTGGCTATCAACTCTGGCGCGTCCTCTAACCAGCGGGCCTGCCCCGCCTCCACCAGTGCCTGCTGGATGCGCGACACATCGCGGCGCATCCGGCGCGGGGCAAATCGCATGGCAAGCGCGTGGCTCAGCGGTTTTGGACGCAAGTTATGCGCATGCGACCACCAAGACCCCGACGCATCACCGGGATCAAAGATATAGAGCGGGCGACCAAGGCTTGCGGCCTCAGCCAGCATCGACATGCTCTCGCCGGTCACCACAAAGCGATCCGCAAGGCCTAGATAGGCCGAATAGGGATTGGGCGCGGCCTTGTCGCGATTGTGCCACCAATAGCACTGGGCCGGCACATCAAGGGCGGCGTTGATCGCCTCGGCCACAGCGGGCGGGGTACGGGGGCTGCCGCTGACCAATGCGGTGCCACCGGTCTGGCGGATCAGGCGATTCACCCCTCGTGCCAAAAGCCGCCCCTTGTCTGGGGTAAAGACAAACGGCCCACTGTCCCCGCCAATCAGCACGGTCGTATAGGGGCGTGGCATATGGGCCAGTGCCGTGGCTGCCGCCGTCGCGGCTTGATCCACGCCAGCACGTGTGAATTGGTGCAAAGGCAGAGGATTGATCAGGACCATGGGACCGGGCGTCAGGAAATACTGCGGCGTGCTGACGATCAGATCATAGCTCTCAACCGGTGCCCAAGGGCGGCCCAGATGCACCAGCTTTGTGCGCCCCCCCGATTGCCGCTTGATCCAACGCGCCACCGGCTCGTTGCGGCGGCCAGCGCTGATCACCAGATCGGGCCAAGGCGCGGTCAGTGGGCTGGATGCATGTTGATCGATCCCCAAGAGCGTGACCCGCAACAGGAGATGCGGTACAAGTTCCCAACCACGCGCGAGGATCAACTTTTCCTCCATCGGCCAGCCAAGCGCATGGGCCAAGGCCAAGACCTGCGTGTTATCGCCCGCTTTGCGCCCCAAGAGACACCAGACCTTTGGCTCTTGCGATGTGGTGCTGGACTGCACAGGCCTCTCCCTTGTTGTTGCGCGATGGCGCGGAATCACGCCGGATGCGACACGGGTCAAAATTACCCATACAAAGACCGAGCGATACCCTCTATGAGGACCGCAAGAAACCCCGATCCCTGACCAGAATGCCCAACATGACCAATTTATCCTATCGCGAGATCCGGGACGTGGCCGCGCGTCACCTCATTCTCTCTGCCCTGTTCTTTCTGCCCAAGGGCCAGAAAATCGCGCTGGAACGCCGCCTGCGCGGGCGTCAGGAGAATGCCAAGCTGCAAGAGGCCGATTGGGCGCTGGTGTCTTGGGGCAAAAGTGGGCGCACTTGGTTTCGCGTGATGCTGTCGCGGTTCTATCAGCTGCATTACGGGCTTGAGACCGAGTACATGCTGGAATTCGACAATTTCCACGCTCTGAACCCAGCCGCGCCCAAGGTTTTGTTTAGCCACAACAATTACATCCGCGATCATTTCAACCATGGTGACGATCTGGCCCAGTATCGCGGTAAGAAGCTGGTGCTCTTGGTGCGCGATCCACGGGATGTGGCGGTCTCGCAGTATTTCCAGTGGAGCTATCGCATGCGCCCGCGCAAGAAGGCCCTGAACGCCTATCCCGCCCATGGCAGCGAGGTGGCGATCTATGACTTTGTGCGCAATCCCGATTGCGGCATCCCGCGCATTGTCGCGGCGTTCAATGCTTGGGCGCGGTCCTTGCCCAGCTTGGGCGAGGATGTGTTGGTGGTGCGGTACGAGGATTTACGCCGTGATCCGGCCGAGGTGCTGCGACAGGTCGTCAGCTTTACCGGCATTGATCCTGACCCGGCGCATATCGAGGCGGCCAAAGACTATGCTGCCTATGAAAACATGAAAAAGCGTGAGGCGTCGAATGAGGGCATGCGCGGCAGCGGTCAGCGCGTCAAGCCGGGGGATGAGAGCAACCCCGACTCGTTCAAGGTGCGGCGCGGCAAGGTCGGCGGCTATCGCGATTATTTCACGCCCGAAGAGGTAGAGGTGGTCGATGCGCTGGTTGAGGACAAGCTGGACCCGGTGTTTGGGTATAACGAGGGGTGAGAGGGTAAACCCCTCGCGATGAGCCGCGCGGGACGGTTGGGGCCAACGCCTGAACTATAAAATCACCCCTACGCCCCGCCGCGCCCCTCGGCGCTATATTGCTGCACCAGCACGTAATCCGACACGGAATCCACATCGACCGAGGCATGGGCATAGGGCAGGATGACCACACCGATGCGCACGCCCACCCGGCGTGACAGGCGCGCCAACGCCTTGTCCAGCGTGAGCCAGCCCATGCGATAGCTCAAGAGCGACCACAGCCCCAAGAGCCGGATCACCACCAGCGGCTTTTTGCGGTCTTTCTCGACCTGCCGCCAGAAATCCGCCACCCGGCGCCCGTCCTCGGTCAGAAAGCCAAAGAGGTTGCAGCCGCAATAACCGCCATCGCGGAACCGCAAGACGGTCTTTTTCAATTCAGGGTAGGTCGCACGCACCAAATCATAGGGGGCCAGACCAATCACCACGTCGCAGCCACTCTTTGCTGCGCCCCGGCAGAAATGATCAACGATTTCACCCGTCAAAAGCGGATGATCGGCAGTCGTGATCATGACCGGCTGACTGGCGGGAAAGCGGCTGAGCATCTGATGCGCGCTGGTGCTGGGGGATGGGCCAGAGGCAACCCAAGCGACCTCTTTGCGTGCCACCAACCCCGCCAGCCCGGCATCGCTTTGAACACAGGCCTCGGTCGGGCCACTAAGATGGATCGTGCCAATCGACTGCGCAGAGCGCAGCGCGTCAATCACGCGGCGGATCATCGGCGTGCCGCCGATATCGAGCAACGCCTTGCACGCCACACCGGTTTCGTCGCGCAGGGCGTCGCGGTCATCCCGTTCGCCCGCAAGGATTACGGAAGCAAAATCTGTCACGGTCTCACTTTCTCAGTGCCTTGGTCTGGCCTTCGGTCGCGCTACAGGGGTTTCTGATAGACGCGATAGCGCTTGTAGATCGTGCTGCCGATGGCCTCGATGATATGCCGCATGCCATGATTATCCTCGAGTATCCAGCCCATCTCGACCGAAGTGACGTTTCGTTGCTGCATCGCCTTGCGCACCGCGTCGATCACCAAAAACGCCAACGTCGGCCCAAGGCGGGAATTCTGGTATTCCTTGCGCACCCCCATCAGCGCCACCCGCGCGCTGGTCGGCCCCCGCACCTTAAGCCGCCACAAGAGCTTGGCCCAACCAAAAGGCAAAAGCCGCCCGCGCAGATCGCCGATCAATTCGTTGAGATTGGGAAAGGCGGTGATAAAGGCCACGGGGCGTCCGTCAATCTCGGCGAATTGGATGAAATCATCCGACAGAAGGAACGACAGAACCTTGGCGGTTTCGGCGAATTCTTCGCGCGTAAAGGGCACAAAGCCCCAATTGTCCGACCAGGCATCGTTGAAGATATCGCGCATCGCCTCGTAATCCGCCGCCTTGCCCTTGCTGTTGAGGGGGCGGATGGTGACGGTGCGGCTGGCACGTTGGGCCAGTTTCGTCATCACCTCGGGGGCGACGAAATCGGGGCGAACCTTGTAAGTCAGCAGATCCTTGATCGTGGCAAAACCGCGATCCTCGATCTGTCTTTGATAATAGGGCCGCGCGTGGCCCATCATCACGAAGGGCGGATCGTCGAAATTCTCAACCAAAAGGCCAAGATCCTCATTGATCGAAAGGTTGTAAGGCCCGCGCAGATGGGCCGCGCCCCTATCGCGCAGCCACGCCTCGGCCGCGCCAAAAAGCGCATCGAACACGGCGCTGTCATCCACCGCCTCAAGCATCCCGAAATAGCCGATCTTGCCCCCCTCTTCGGCCTCGGGTTGAAGCGTATCAAGCTGCGCCGTGATGCGGCCCACGGGCACGCCGTCGCGGTAGGCCACCCAACGGGCAACCTCGCAATGGGCAAAGAGCGGCGCATTCTCGAACACGCGCTGCTTTTGCTCAAAGATCAGTGGGGCCACCCAAGCCGGATCATCGGCATAGATCCGCTCTGGCAGATGCAGGAAGTCCCGGACCGCCGCGCCATTTACGGCCTCGACCAGCCGAATTTGAGCGCCCTCAGGCTGTGTTGGCGACATCTTGGGCCTTTCTTGCGATGATGCGGGCAAGGCGGCGCGCAGCCCTGCGTGGCGCGCATGCCAGAGCGGCGGAACCAACCATGGAAACTGCTTGCAATTCCGGCACCTTGCCTCAATTAACGGTACAAGTATCCACACTGCATCAGAAGAAGTCGAGTCCTCCTTGGCCAAATTCATTCTCGCCAATGCCCATCGCGACAAGCTGTTCAATAACCGCGTTGCGCGCAATGTGCTGTGGTTCATCGACTATGTGGTCTTGGCCTCGGTCATGTCGCTTTTCCGTTTGATGCCCGTGACATGGGCCTCTGCGCTTGGGGCGCGTCTGGGGCAGATGTTTGGCAGGATCTTTGGCCGGCGCAACCAGCATGTGCGCGCCAACCTTACAATGTCCCTGCCTGACAGGTCGCCGGCTGAGATCGACAATCTGGCCAATCAGGTCTGGGCCAATGCTGGCGCGGTGCTGGGCGAATATCCAAATCTGGCCAAGCTCTGCAATCCAAAGCGCGACACTCTGGAAATCGAAGTGCTTGAGCAGATTCCCGCCTATTCTGATCCGACCAAACCGGCGGTTTTCGTGTCGGCGCATCTGGCAAACTGGGAAATGATGGCCACCGCCATCGCGCGTTTGGGTGTGCGCCCCTGTGCGATGTACGCCCCGCTGACAAACCCGTGGCTTGACCGCACGATGCTGCAATATCGGGGCATGCTGGGCTGCGAATTGGTGTCGCGCAACGAGGGTTTGCGCGCCTTTGTTGATGCGCTTAAGTCCGGGAGGTCGCCAATCATGCTGACGGATCGGCGCGTCGAGGGCGGCAAACCGATTCCGTTTTTCGATGAAGACAAGGAATCCTCGCTCTTGCCCGCGCGGCTGGCGTTGCGGTTTGGCGTGCCTTTGGTTCCCGTGCAGGCCGAACGGCTGCCCGGTGCGCGCTTTCGCGTGCGGTTCTATCCGCCCTTGGTGCCCAGTGACCCCACGATGGACCGCGACAATCAGACCGTTGACCTTGCCCGTCAGATCAACGAGAAGTTCGAGCAATGGATAACGGCAAAGCCCGGAGATTGGCTTTGCACGAGCAAAATCTGGCCGTCTTCTATTCTTCGGGCTAAAACCGACATATATGAAGACGCATAAGTCGGCGCAGATCAGGAGTGCCCAAAATGACAAGTCATCAACCCAGTCGCACGCATCGCGTCGACGAGTCGGTTCGCCTGTTCGAGAACCCGCTTCTTGAAAAGTTGAGCCATGTGCATCCCATCGTGCCCTTGCTGGTCTGGGGTCCGGTGGCCATCTGGTTGATTGCCCGCGCTGTGATGGTGCATGGCATCGGCTGGGGCGGCATGGCGATGATCGGGGTTGCGGGCCTTGTTACATGGACGCTGGCGGAATACCTGCTGCATCGCTACCTCTTTCACTTTGAGCCCAAGACCGACATGGGCCGCCGGTTCATCTATCTTTTTCATGGCGTGCATCACGATACGCCACAGGACAAAACGCGCCTGCTGATGCCGCCCGCGGGCGCGCTTCCCATCATCGCCGTGCTCTATCTCATGTTCTACACGGTCCTGCCCTACCCCTGGGCCGAGCCGTTCACCGGGTTCTTCATCATCGGCTATCTGGTCTATGACTACATCCACTATGCCACGCACCATTTCCCGATGCGGCACCCGGCGCTGAAATTCCTCAAGCATTACCATATGCGGCACCATTTTTCGGATGATGCCGGGCGCTATGGTGTCAGCTCGCCGCTGTGGGATCTGATCTTTCGCACCTACCCGACCAAGCCGGAACGGTCCGACCGCACCTAGGCGCGGGTCTTATCCGCGCCACAAGTCCGGGAACGGATATCCGCCATGGCAAAATTTTTCCTCACGCCCAAGGGGCTGATCGCACGGTTTCCGTGGGTTCAGACCCCGGCTTGGATGGTTGAGGCGGGCGTGTTCTATCTGATGCTCGGGTTTGCGCGGCTGCTGCCATTTTCTGTGGCCTCAGGGCTTTTTGCACGCGCTCTGGGGTGGCTGGGCTATCTCAACGCGCAAAAGCGCCGCACGGTCGGGCGCAATCTTTCGCATGTGCTGCCCGAGGCGAGTGACACCGCACGCGACGCGGTGATGCGCGATATTTTCCGGTCTACCGGACGTGCGGCTGCGGAACTTTTCCTGCTCGAACGACTTTGGCAGAACCGCACGCGGCACCTAGAGTTTTCCGTCCATCCCGAGGCAGAGGAGATCATCGCGCGCAAAGAGGCGATTGTCTTTGCCACCGCCCATGTCAGCGCTTGGCAGCTCTGCAACCTGATTGGGCGCGAGCGAGAGTTGACGATTTCGGTGATCTATACGCCCGAGCCAAACCCGTGGCTGCACGGTTTTTTTCTTTCGCTGCGTCGGGCGTTCGGTGGCCCCTTGGTGCCAAGTGCGGGGGGCGCGCGGGAACTTTTGCATGAGTTGGCAGCCGGTCGGTCGGTTGGTGCCGCCTTTGACACCCGCGTTGATCAAGGCGAGATGGTGCCCTTTTTCGGCACGCCCACGCCCACCAGCACCCTGCCCGCCTTGTTGGCACAGCGCGGCTATCCGCTGGTGCCGATACGCGCCGTGCGCCTGCCCAACGCCCGCTTTCGGATCGAGGTGTTGGCCCCCCTTGCCCCAGCCGATCCCGATCTGCCGCGCAAAGAGCGTATCCTTGACATGACACATCGTCTGAACCTGATTTTTGAAGATTGGATCAGGGACTATCCCGGCGAATGGATCTGCATGAAACGTCGCTGGTTCAAGACCCGCGATAGCGCCCCAAAGGCCCCGGATGCCTGAGGCCAACGTGACCCCACGCGTCTGGGTGCTGGATGCCTACCGCTCTGGCGAGAAAACCCAAGTGCGCGCGCTGGCACAGGGGCTGGGCTGGCCTTATGAGATCAAAACCCTGCGCTATCGCAAAAAGGAAATCCGCACCACGCTCTTTCGCGGACGCGATTTGCGGGGGTAGACCTGCCCGCCTCTGATCCGCTGAGCGCCCCTTGGCCCGATCTGGTGATTTCCATGGGCATGCGCAACGAGCCTGTCGCGCGCTGGATCAAGGATCAATCGGGCGGGCGCACGCGGCTGGTGTTTTTGGGGCGGCTTTGGGCCGATCCTGCACATTTTGATCTGGTCATCACCACGCCACAATACCGCGTGCCCGACCGACCCAATGTGTTGCGCAACGCCTTGCCCCTTCATCCGCTGACGCCCGAACGGCTGGAGACGGCGCGCGCGCACTGGGCCCCCAAATTGGCGCATCTGCCCCGGCCTTATCTTACGCTGAATATCGGCGGCCCGAGCGGCCCCTATGCGTTTGGCGCGCGCGCCTCTGCGCGGCTCTTGCGCGATACGATGGCGCTGGCACAGGCGCGGGGCGCATCGCTTCTTATCAGTTCCAGCGCCCGCACGCCGCCTGAGGCCATCGCTGCCTTTGCCGCGCAAACCGATGTGCCGATGCAGCTTTATCGTTTTCGGCCCAATGACCCGGAAAACCCCTATCTTGGGTTTCTGGCCATCGCGGATGAGATCATTGTCACTGCTGACAGTATCTCGATGTTGTCTGAGGCCTATGCGACGGGCAAGCCCGTGCATATGTTCGATCTGGGCGCGGGCACGCTGAGCATGCGGCACGATGCGCTGGTGGCGATCGGAGAGCGTGCGCAGGCACGCGCGCTCGCGCGCCACGATCCTGACCGCCCTGATCTTAGCCTTGGTGCACTGGCCTACCGCGCCTTGATGCGTTGGGGCTGGAAACATCTGTCGCGCGACATCAGCCAGATGCACCTGCGGCTTGCGCGCTCGGGCCGCATGACATGGCTGGGAGAGCCTGTGCGCCCCGCCTCAGACACGCCCCCGCCCACTGACATGGCGCGTGCACTGGACCGGATCAACGCCTTGATGTGTCGTAGCTAAGCCTCGTCCGTCGCGACCTTTGGCGCCGCCGCAGGCTCTAGCCGGTGGACGACATCGGCGGCATCCGACAGGCTGCTGTTATGTGTGATGGCAAGGATTGTAAGCTGTTCACGCAGGCCGCGCAGCGTTTCGATGATGGCGGCCTCGCTTTCGGGGTCAAGAGCGCTGGTCGCCTCGTCGAGGATCAGAAGCTGCGGCGCGTTGATCAGCGCGCGGGCAATGGCGACCCGCTGACGCTGGCCCCCTGAAAGCCGCCCGCCGCGCTCGCCCACGAGGGTATGGATACCGTCGGGCAGGTCCTGCACGAAATCCCAGGCTCCGGCCTGTTTCAACGCCGCCTCTACCCGAGCCTCGGAAATCTGCGGATCCCCCAAGGATACGTTGTGCAAGACGCTGTCATGCAGCAGCACCGTTTCCTGCGGCACATAGCCCACCATGCGACGCCACGCCTTGAGGTCGATTTCCTCGAACGGACGGTCATCAATCGTGATCTGGCCCGTGTCCGGCCGCAACAGACCGATCACCAGATCAATGATCGTCGTTTTGCCCGACCCCGAGGGGCCGACCAGTGTCGTCATCTGATGCGCGGGAATATCAAGATCAAAGCCGGAGAGCACCGTGTTGCCGTCATAGGAAAACGCGATATCGCGCAGGGCGATCCCCTTGGTCAGCGCCGGGGTGGCATGGCCGCCCAGATGCTCTTGTTCTTCTTCGGCGCGGCGATTGGTGTCGATCAGCGACCAATAGGCGCTCTCGCTCTGCATCATTTTCTGATATTGCTTCTGAACCTTGCCCAGAAAATTATATCCGCGCCCCAGCGTCACTGCCAGCATCAGCACAATGGCGAAATCCATCGAAAGAATGCCGAGCGCCAGATAGACACCAAAGGCGATGACCATGATGAACATCAGATCCTGGCCAGAGTTGAGCGCAGCACTGGCCAGAACCTGACGGCGCAGCGCCTTGTTGAGACGGTTGGTCTCGTGCTTGAGCAGCTCATCCGCCAGATGTTCGCGGGCCATCGCCTTGAGCGGTTTCACCGATTGCAGCGTATCGGTCAGATGCGACATCAGCGAGACCATAAGATCGGTTTGTTTCTGGCCGGCCTTGCGGGTGATCCGCACCAGAAAATGCGACAGGCCGATGATGACGATGCCGCCGATCAGGCTGAGCAAGGTTGCTTTCCACGAAATCACCACCGCAACCGAGGTATAGACCAGCGCCTGAATGAAAAAGGTCAGCGCCGTTGCGCCATTCATATAGGCATCCGCCGCGCGCTGCGCCTCGGTGGCCAGCGTATTGGCCAGCTTGCCCGCCGGTTGATGCAGGAAGAAATGCCAGCGGCTGCGCATCATGTTGCGCAAGATCTGCAGGCGGAGATCGGTCGCAACACGGGCAGCGGTATAGCCCACCTGCCGTTGTGCGATCAAAAGCAGCACCGCTTTGAACGTGGCCGCCACCACGATCAGGGTCAGCAGCGCCCCGAGTGTCACGGGAATTCCGGCCCATGCGAGCACATCAAGCACCATCTGTTCCATCTGCCCCGGCGGCTCTGCCATCGTGCCGGATGGATCGGTGTTGAGCACGATCTTGAGCATCGGCAACATGGCGGACAGGCCCAAGCCTTCGGCCAGACCCGAAAAGAACAGCGCCAGCACCATGAGGAAACTGGCCATCGGATAGGCGCGGAACAGGTTCAGCATCAGGCGCATGGAAGGTCTTTCATGGTCTTGCAGGACAGTTTGCGCCTCTGGTGAGCCGGTCTCTTGTCTTGGCGGCTGCGCCCTTGGCGCGTGCCGCATTTGGTTTCAGCGGTGTCATCACGGCGCGCATGCTGCATGGGCGCGCGCCAGTGTCAACCGGGTGCAGCGCCCGGTCGCCATCTCTTGCTCACGTGTCGCGTGCCGTGCCGTAACGTCAATCTCCCAGCCCGCGGCGGTGGGCCGGATATGATAGACGTGATAGGCGGCCGCCTCGGGATAAAGCGATGAGGCCGACGGCACGCCAATAACCGGGGCTGGCCCATCGCGGGTTTCAAGTGTCTGGTGATGGTGGCGGTGGCTATGGCCATGCAGCACCAATTCCACGCCTTCCGCCTGCAGCACGGCACGAAACGCCGCTGCGTCGCGCAGGGCCTTGCGCGCCGATACCGTGCCATCGAGCGGCGGGTGATGGATCATCAGCACCCGGCAGAGGCCCGCATCACGCGCCTTGCGCAACATAGGTGCCAGCCGCGCCAATTGCGCCGGACCGACCGCGCCGCTGGCAAAGGCCGGCGGGGTGGCCACAGCACTTGAAACGCCGATCAGGGCCAGCATCCCCCGCCGCCGCATATATGGAAAGGCGTCGGACACATCCGCCGTTACGGGTGCCGCATCGCCCTGCCAATAGGGCAGCCACTGCGCCGCCCCCGCATCCCATGCGCCCCGAATGAGGGCCTCGTGGTTGCCAGGGATGACCATGACGCGCTCCGGCCTTCCTAGGCTTTCAAGCCAGCGGCGCGCGGCGCGATACTCGCTTTCCAGACCAAGATTGGTCAGATCCCCCGTGACCGCAATTTGGTCAGGGGCATGGCCGCGCATATCGGCGATCAGCATCGCGAGGATTTCTGGCCGGTGATGATGGCGGCGCTTGCGGTGCCATGACAAAAGGCTCAGCGCCCGCTTGTTCAGCACGCTATGCCACGGCACCGGCCCCGTCAGCGGCAGATGCGGGTCCGACAGATGCGCCAGCGTGATGCCAGCGCCTGTCTCTGGGTCGGATCGCCCCTGCCCTGTCATGTCTCAGATGTCCGCCCACGGTTGGGCGCGCCGGGCATGACCCGGCCCGCCGATTTACTGCGCTGCCGTGCTCTGGGCGGCGCGGGTGGCCGCCTCGGGTGCCACGGTCTTGAATGCGGCGATGATGGCGTCAATCTGGTCAAAGCTATGGGCCGCACTCAGGCTACACCGCAAAAGCGCTGCCCCTTCGGGCGCGGCGGGCGGCAGCACGAGGTTGACATAGACACCATGCTCCATCAGCGCATTCCAGATCCGCGCGCCCTCTTCACGTGAGGGCACCCGCACCGCGATGACCGGGGAAACGGGCGCGGCCAATTCATAGCCTGCCGCACTCAGCCCGTCGTGCAGACGGGTGGCATTGGCCCAAAGATTGGCCTTCAGTTCGGGCCGCGTGCGTACTGCCTCTAGGGCTGCGGCGGCGGCACCGATGCTGGCCGGGCTGGGCGAGGCGGTAAAGATATAGGGCCGACTGCCATAGCGCAGCAATTGCAATTCAGGATGACGGCTTACGCAGAAGCCGCCCAGCGAGGCGAGGCTTTTGGAGAAGGTGCCGGTGATGAAATCCACCTGATCGAGAATGCCCGCCTCTTCGCAGAGGCCCAAACCGCGTTCGCCGTAGACGCCAAAGGAATGCGCCTCATCGACCATGAACCACGCGCCATATTCCTTGGCGATGGCGCAGAGTTCCGCCAGCGGGGCAGTATCGCCCAACATGCTGTAGAGCCCTTCGGCGATCACCAGCGCGCCTTTGGCCTCGTCCCCCAGACGCCGCAAACGCTTGCGCAGATCCTCTGGATCATTGTGGCGGAAGGCAAGGAAATCGGCCCCGCTGATGCGGCACCCGTCATAGATGCAGGCGTGGCTATGGCTATCCAGCACGACCTTGTCACCGGGGCGCAGGATGCCCATCAAGAGGCCCAGATTGGTCTGATAGCCGGTCGAGAACACCATCGCCGAGGGCACGCCGTAAAAATCTGCAAAGGCACGCTCTAGTGCCGCATGGCAGGCAAAGCTGCCATTGGCCATGCGCGATCCCGTCGTGCCGCTGCCCTGCTCATGCAGCGCGGCGCTTGCGGCCTCTAGCACTGCTGGATCAAAGGTCAGCCCGAGATAGTTATTCGTTCCGACAAGGATTGTCGGACGGTTGCCAATCATCGCCTCGGTAGAGGACAGGATGCGCTCCATCACAATCCGGGTCGGGTCGGCCTCTTCGGCACCCAAAGCGTCACGCAGATGCGCCAGTTCGGCAAAACGGTCTGAAATGCTCATGATTTTTTCTCCACAAGCAGTTTGATCTGATCGGCAAGGTTCTGCACCGTATCGACATTGGCCATCATGTTGAGAGGAAAGCTGACATCAAAGGTGTCCTCAACCTCCATCAGCAATTCCATCATATTGACGGAATCGAGGTTCATATCGGCGACAAGGCTGGTGTCCGCAGACAATGCGCCGGATTTCACCGGGAATTTCGACAGGCGTTCGAACAGCACGTCGAGGATTTCCTGTTCAAGGTCTTGGGTGTCATGTGACATTGGTGATGCCCCTATCAGATTTCAACGGCGTCCCGCGCAAGATCGAGGATAGCCCGTTCTCCAGAGAAATCAGCGGCAGCCATCCGGTGTCGCGGCTGATTTCGGTGTTGTCGCACACCCAGTCAGGGTGGCGCAGTTCGTTGACCTTGCCGGGTGTCAGCATCGGACTGTACCCCAAAAGCCGCGAGGCCAACAGATTGCCCGTGGCCACCGCTCGCAACAGGCCGCCCGGAAGTTTCACGCGCCAGCCGCGCCCGCGCCCCGCAACCTCTTCGACAATGGTCGCGATCTCGTCCCAGCTGTAGCCCGCCCCGTGCCCGTCGTCGAGTTCATAGGTAGCCTCTGCGGCGCTGTCCAGAAGTTTGACAATTGCGCGCGCAAGGTCATCGACATGCAAGAGCGAGGCCCGCGCACCGGCCACACCCGGCAGCGGCACGATGCCCCGCGCCATCGTCTGAAAGAGCGGCACAAGTTCGCGGTCCTCGGGGCCGTAGATCGCGGGCGGGCGCAATATGGCCGATGTGAACCCCGCACCAATGGCCACCTTGGCCAGCCGCTCTTCGCCCGCGCGCTTGCTTGCGGCATAGGGCGAGAGATGCGGCGCACGCGCCGCGAGCGAGGAAATCAGGATCACGCGGCGTACGCCAGATGCCTGCGCGGCCTCTGCAACATGGGTCACACCATCGGCGTTGACCCCCAGAAAATCCGCCAGATCGCGTCCGCGCACCTGCCCCGCCACATGAACGACGGCCTGTGCACCCGCCATCAGCTTGGCAAGTGCGGCCTTGTCCGACAGGCCACCCGTCACGGTTTCGAGCAAGGGATGGGTGATCCCAAGCCCCTGACGGTGCACAAGCGCCCGAATAGGGCGTTCGGCGTCCAGCAATTGTCCGATCAGGGCGCGCCCGACAAAGCCGGAGGCGCCCGTGACGGCCACCGGGCCGGTCATGCGATGTAACGGACCTGCGGCATCGCCTCGTCCATGGGCAGGCTATTGGCCGGTTCCGGCTGATGCTGCATCTTGGCCGCCTGACGCCGCCCGAGATAATCAAGCCGCGCCCGCGCCCGTGCCAGCTTGCCCGAGGAGGTGCGGGGCAAGGTGCGGGTCGGCACCAGTTCGACCACAACATCAATCCCGAATTCCGAGCACACCAGCGACGCGATGGTCTTGACCAGACGCGCACGCTTGATCTCGTCGCGCTCGCGGCATTGCACCACCAGAACCGCGGTTTCCTGTTGATCCACATCCGAAGGCACCGAGAAAGCGGCGGCATCGGTATAGTTCACGCCCGGTTGCGTCTTGGCCAGATATTCCAGATCCTCGGGCCAGATGTTGCGCCCGTGGATGATGATCATATCCTTGCGCCGTCCGGTGACAAAGAGCCGCCCATTGGCCAAGTAGCCGATGTCGCCGGTATCGAGCCAGCCATCTTCGCTCAGGCATTCGCGTGTGATCGCCTCTTCCTGAAAATAGTGGCTCATGACGCTGGGGCCGCGCAGGTGGATCACACCGGCCTGACGCTCGGGCAGATCGTTGCCATGCTCATCGCGGATCGCAATCTCGAACGTGGGCAGCAACGCGCCACAATCCACATAGCGCGCGACGCGGCGCTTGGATTTCTGCGCCTCTTCCGGATCGAGCGGCGTGGCGATGCTGTCTTCCTGCATCTGTTCGGCATCGACATAGTCAATCTGCAACTCTTCATCGAGCCCGGCAAAGCTGATGCCCAGCGAACATTCGGCCATGCCATAGCAGGGCAAGAATGCGGTGGATTTGAACCCCGAGGGGGCCAGCGCCTCGGCAAAGCGCTTAAGCGGTTCAGGATTGATCATCTCTGCCCCCACGCAAGCGACGCGCAGCGCGCTCAGATCCCATTGCTCGGCATCGCTTGGGCGCACCCGCATCGCGGCAAGGTCATAGCCAAAAGGCGGGCCAGAAGTGATCGTGGTGCGGTTGCCGGACATCATTTCCAGCCATTTGCGCGGCCGCATCGCAAAATCCTGCGTGCCAAGGAAATCGACCGAGCGTTGGGTCGCCATCGGCATCATGATAAAGGCAACCAGGCCCATATCATGATAGAACGGCAACCAAGATCCAAAGCGGTCCTGCTCGGTCATCTTGAGGCCATGGGTCGCCATATCGTTGATATTGGCCAGCACCGTGGTGTGGTCGATAACCACACCGCGCGGAAACCGCGTGCTGCCAGAGGTATACTGGAGATAGGCGATGCTGTCCGGGGCCACTGTTGGCAATGTCGCGGTCGAGGGCGTCAGACGATCAAAATCCTCGGGCGTGCCGACAAAGCTCAGTGTCAGGCCCGTTGTCGCCTCTTCCAGAAAGCTCATCCATTCAACAGGGGCCATGGCCACCGCTGCGCCGCAATTCTCGATCAAGCCGCGCAGTTGCGCGACATAGCCTGCATGGCCCCCGATATGCATCGTGGCCGGCAGTGGCACGGGCACCAGCCCGGCATATTGACAGGCCCAGAAGAAGCGCACGAAATGCGGCGAGGTTTCGGCCACAAGGCCCACCCGCGCGCCCGGCTCAAGGCCCAGTCCCAAAAGACGCCGCGCGAGATCGACAACCTCGACCTGCAAATCGGCATAGGTGGAGGTTGCATAAAGCTCGCCGCGCGCGTTGTAGAAATTGACACCCGTGTCGCCCTTGGCGGCATAGTCGAGCGCCTCGATCAACGTCGTGAAGTCGCCGCGCCGCAACGCGAGACTGTGCGAACTGCCTGTCGCCTGCATCCCAATTTTCCTTGTTTCGTTTCCGACTCTGGTCGGTTTGCCCTCTGTCATACCAAGTATATGGCATTTGAGGGTCTGATGGCACAAGCTGGCGTTTCAGGTCAAGGACTTGGCCCGCAGCCAAGGCACCCCCCGAGACACCACTTGGCACAGTCTGCAATGCCAGAGCGTAGCCCGTTCCCGCCCCCTTTACACAAATCAAACGCCCGGGTTGCGGCATAGTGCAGAGCGGCGTTAGAACAGAGCCCCTATTGTTACGCCTCCACCCGGCAAGCCGATGCAGATCATCAGCTTTTGATAGGTCGCCCTCTACCCTCGCGCGCGTGAGCGATTGATGAATTTTGGGCAGGCAACCTTGAATGGCATTCATCTTTTATCTTTTAATTACTTACACATATCATCCTTTCTTAAACTCGGGGAATTCAGCAGCGCGCCACACGAAGATGCGCCAGAATAGTTCGGTCAAACCGCAGCGGCCCGTTAGATTTGGATCGCCAACCTGGGGCGACTTGACCGATCAGGTGCCGCGCATCGCCCCTCAGTGACTTCGCGGGTTGCGTTATGGAAATCCTATGCGCTACATGAGGACGGCTGAGCCAAGAACCCGGCCAAAAATGCCGACAGAGACAATCGGCAACATGTTGCCCCGATTGTCACATTTGGTTTCCAAGTCGTAACATCTTCACAAGATGCAGGAAAAGGCAGCCCCAAACGCGCCTTTGTGGCCCTTGCCACCAAGGGGCGCATCAGACACCTCAGGCCCCAGACCGCAACGTTGCGCGATGGGAATTAATGTGGGCTGTGACCCTAAAGCGGCGGGACAAGCCGTGCTGATCACCCTAGAATTCACCGGATGCGGTCGACCTGCCTTGAGCATGGGCCTGCGTGGCTTACTTCACCTGTCATGAAATACGTGATCGTTGTGGCCTTAAGCCTTCTTGCCGCCTGTGGACGCGGCATTCCAGAGACTGCGCGCATCGTGGTGGCGGGGGATTCTGTTATGGCGTGGAATCGATCCGCCGGGGCCTCGGTTGCAGATGGTCTGCAAGCACGTCTCGGAGAGCCGGTCGGCGATGTGTCACTTTCACTGGCACAGGTCGCGGGCGGGTGGAGTGCCTGGAATATTCCAACGCAGCTTGAAGGATTGAGGGCCGAATGGGTGGTGCTGAACGGCGGTGCCAACGATCTGAGCACGGGCTGCACCTGCTCAAGCTGCGGGCCTGTGCTGGATCGGCTGATCTCCGAAGATGGCAAACAGGGTGCAATCCCAGACCTCGTGGCCAACTTGCGGGCGCGGGGATCACAGGTGATCTGGGCAGATTACTATACTGCGCCACGCTATGCAGGCACCACATGTGAAGCGCCCTATCAGGTTCTGGAGCAAAGACTGGGACGAATGGCGCATGCTGACGCGGGCGTGACGCTGGTAGACTTGGATGACGTGTTTCTTCCTGACGACCGTTCACTTTTTGCCGGGGATCGGCTTCATCCGTCACAGAAAGGATCGGCGCGTATTGCAGGGCAAATCGCTCCGCTATTGGCGAGGTAAGCGTTGCTCAGGGCAAAAGGTGCTGGATTTCATTTGCCAAGGTGACATGCGCGAGCGGCTATCATCTTTGTGCGGTGGTCGACGACATTTGAGAGTCAGAGCGTTCCGCTGACCCTTCTTGGCCTAGGTGCCAGTCAATCGGTCTTGACCCGATGCTAGGCACGAACGGGCTTTGCCGCGGCGTGGCGCTTCGGTCTGGTCAGTCGCTTTCGTAGCTCAGGTTGAGAAATCAGCGGCCTTCAAGCACCGCGTTCTGCACGGTCTCGTCCCAACCCAAGTAGAACGTGTCCCCGTCCTGAATCACCGGCCGCGCCATGACCTTGGGCTGCGCTGCGATCTGTGCCTCGGCCTCTGAATTCTTCAACCAATCACTAAGCGCGCGGTAATCATTCGATTTGCGATCCACGAGCCGATCCCCGAACTCTACGATCAGCGCCGATAATTCCGCCTCGCTCAATGGTTCGGCTCGGATATCACGAAAAGAAACATCCAGCCCTTCCGCCTCCAATGCTTTGCGGGCCTTCTGACAGAGTGCGCAAGTCTGCAAGCCGTAGATCATCATGTCGCAAACTCCCTTTGCGTCGATCGTGCACCCTTGTCCAACGCCGCGCCAAAGGCAACCATCTGAACGGTTGCTTGCGCTGGCCGACAGCTGCGTTCGACCGGATGTTTCGCAGTGTCATATCTGCGCTTAACCGAAGGATATGCTTGCAACAACGCCATTCCGCCGCCATTCATGCGGATGTGAGCATTTCATCAGATCAGCCCTCAGTTTCATTGGCCGCGCTCGGCTGGTTTACGTTCTTTTCCGAGCAGGTAGAGGATGGCGAGGCAGAGCTTGCCCCCATGCGTATTGCGACTGTTCACCGGGACCGTGTCACAGCAATCTCCGAACGTGGCCCAGTGCGGCTGGAGCTTTCCGCGCAGTCCCTTACGACGGATTTTGCCGTGGGCGACTGGGTTTTGGTGAACCCCGAGACCCGCTTGCTGATGCGGCGGCTGGATAGGCGAATGCTGTTACAGCGAAAAACCGAAGGCGGCCGGCCCACACAACTGATTGCCGCGAATGTCGACACGTTGCTGATCGTCACCTCCTGCAACGATGATTTCAATCTGGCGCGCCTGGAGCGCTATCTCGCGCTTGCGAATGAGGCTGGGGCGACCCCGGTGATTGTCTTGACGAAGATAGATCAGACGGCAGATGCCGCCCCTTACCTGCAGCAGGCCAAAACGCTTCAACAAGGGTTGGAGGTGGTCCTGTTGAACGCGACCGGGCCAGAGGCCGCCCTGACCTTGGCACCTTGGTGCGGCCCCGGACAGACCGTTGCGCTTGTCGGATCGTCTGGGGTGGGCAAATCGACCTTGCTCAATACATTGTCAAACAAATCATCCGAGGACGCACAGCCGACAGGCCCTATTCGCGAGGCCGACGCCAAAGGGCGTCACACAACTACGTCGCGGTCACTTCATGCAATTGCCGGTGGCGGCTGGGTGATTGATACGCCCGGAATGCGAACGCTGCATGTTCGCGATGCTGCGGCCGGGCTCAACACGCTGTTCGCGGAAATTGTCGAGCTTGCCGCTCGGTGTCGTTTTCGGGATTGCACCCATGATCACGAACCCGGTTGCGCCGTTCAAAGCGCGGCGGCCGACGGTACACTCGATCCGGCACGCCTTGCCCGATGGCGCAAGCTGACTCAGGAAAACCTGACCAATACCCCCGTCCAGTCCGGCCCCCGTGGCAACAAGATCACGAAACCCCAAGGCAAACGACGCTGACGCGACCCGCCCTAAAAGTCGGGTGTAGCATGCCCGAAGAATAGAACGCCCTGCAAACAAAGCTGCCCACGCGCCTGCGTTTTTGCATGACCGCTCTGGTAGAAACTGCCGCGATCGATAATGGTGTTGAAAACCCGAACTAAGGTGGTTCCAGTCCATGTTCCGCGATCTTTCAGTATCAGCCTTTTCAATGGGGATTCTTGCAGCTTTCGTCGGATACTCGGCCTCATTCGCCATCGTGTTGGCCGGATTGACGGCGATGGGGGCAACTGCTGCGCAGGCGACCACAGGGCTTTTTTTTGCGACCGTTGGCATGGGCATCTGCAGCATCTGGCTGCCTGTCGTGACACGAATTCCCGCTGCGGTGGCCTGGTCCACGCCGGGCGCGGCGTTCCTTGCAGCAACGGTCGCCTTGCCCGGTGGTTTTGGTGAGGCTGTCGGCGCAATGATTTTTGCAGCCGGGTTGATTGTGTTGACCGGCTTCATTCCAACCCTTGGCCGGGTCGTCGCCGCCATCCCGAAACCCATCGCCAACGGATTGCTGGCGGGCGTCCTGCTCAAACTGTGTTTTGCCCCCGCGATTGCGCTTGGGAGCATTCCTCTTTTGGTTCTGCCTGTGCTCGTGGCGTGGCTGGTGGGTTTGACATGGAACAGGCTGGCCGCAATGCCGTTTGCTGTGCTTGCGTTTCTTGCCGTTCTTTACTTCAGCGTCGAGACTTCAACAGACGCTCTGCAGGCCGACACAACATGGCTTCCTGCCTTTACACCGACCATCCCTATTTTCACGGTGCAATCGTTCTTTTCCATCGCTCTGCCCCTTTATCTGGTAACGATGGCAGGGCAAAACATCCCTGGCTTTGCGGTCTTGGAACTGAACGGCTATCGGGTAGAACGCCAACCCCTGATCCGGAAAACCGGCATCGTCAGCCTCGCGTTTGCCCCGTTCGGGTCAATTCCCGTCAATATGTCAGCGATCACCGCTGCGATGATGGCTGGTGAGGATGCTGGCCGCGATCCGGCAAAGCGCTATTGGGCCGCGATCACATCGGGCGTCGTCTATGTCGTGCTTGCATTTGCGGCAGCGCTTGTAACGTCATTGGCCAGCCTTGCGCCGCTCGCCCTTATCACGGCGGTGGCTGGGCTTGCGCTTGTTCCCGCTTTGGTTGGGTCGATGTCAGCGGCATTCAGTGACCGGACCCAGTTGGAAGCCCCCGCGCTGACGTTTTTGATAGCAGCGAGCGGCATGACGCTTTTTGGCATCAGCGGGGCGTTCTGGGGCGTTGTCGTTGGGGCGCTTATCTGGTTGGCAAAGGCGTTCGCGCATCGATCCATCGACCCGTAACCCACCTGCGTCGCGGATCACGCCAGCCCCCTCATGCTTCTCAATGCGTTTCCAACAAGGCGATTGTGACAGCCCGACCTGCTCGGCGATACGGGCGACCGGCACGGTCGCATCCCGCTGCAAAATGTCGAGGATTTTCAGGCCTATCCGGTCGAATGTCATCGCGCCTGCTTTTGTTCCAAGATGGCCGCAGCAAATGAGTCGGTGCGAGCAGGCCACAATTTTTCTCAATGTCGATCCTCCTTATCGTGTTTTGTATTCACGCTCGCTTGTGCTTTAAACTTGATAATCTTGACCTTGTTAGTCGCCGTTTTGAGAGCCATATTCAGCCTATGATCACTCATAAGACCAAATATGCGCTCAAGGCACTCATGGTGCTTGCTGACGAGAAGGCTGGTGAAGGCGTGGCCCTGCGCATCGAAGATATCGCGGCTCGCTCGGGTGCGCCCAAGCGCTTTCTCGAGCATATCTTGCTGGATCTCAAGCGCGCCGGTCTGATCGGCAGTCGCCGAGGTCGCAATGGCGGATACGAGATGATCAAAGAGCCGAGGCGTGTATCGCTTGCCGAGGTTCTGCGTCTGATCGATGGGCCAATGGCCCCCCTGCCCTGCCTGTCGCGCAAAGCTTACCAGCGCTGCGAAGATTGCACGGATGAACAGACCTGCCGGGTGCGCGCCGTCTTCGGCGGGTTTTACGCCACCTACATCCTGATGATCGAATCGCTCACTGTCGCTGATCTTCAGAAGGATGCACGGCCCTTGGAAAGCTTTGGGCTTTCCGAACCCGCCACCAGAGAATGAACTTCTAAAGTCACGACAAAAAGAGCGTGAGTCTTCCTTTGCAACTCACGATTAGCTCTGTCGTATTTGGGTGTCAGGCGGCGCTGGTGGCGCAGACGCCCAAGCACGCGCCGTGATCGACGGGCTCAAGGCGACAGTGGTCACAGTGGTGCTTTCGGCTGACATTGATGCGATTTCCGAGCGCACGGGCCTCTTCCCGGCGGACTGACACTCGCGCTTGCCGCAGAATTCCTCGCCCTAGACGTCCACCATCGTCTTTCTTGTGCGCGACGGGAACCCTAAGGGCATCGAAGACCGGAACGACCTTGTCGTCGACGGCGTATAGGTCATCCCCCCAACCCCTCAAGACCTCCGGTGGCGCGCGCTGGACTGTCCTCTCCGCTTGGCCCTATGCTGAGCAGAGCGGGCTTGATCCAGCAGAGTGCGTCGGCGCGCTCTATCGCAATGTGCCGTATCGAGCAGGTCGGCAATCCCGCCACTGACTTCGCGCGTGATTTCACGGCCGCCTGATACTTAGAACGGAAAGAAGATCGGGATGATCAGCACCGCGACCACGGCGAAAATGATGTTGAGCGGCAGGCCCACCTTGATGAAGTCGTTGAATTTATAGCCCCCGGCACCATAAACAAAGGTGTTGGTCTGGTAGCCGATAGGTGTCGCGAAGCTGGCCGAGGCCGCGAACATCACCGCCATGATGAAGGGGCGCGGGTCAAAGCCCAACTCGATGGCCAAGGCAATGACGATCGGGCCAATCAGCACAGCGACCGCGTTGTTCGAGACCATCTCGGTCAGCGCGCTGGTCAAGACATAGACGGCGGCGAGGATGGCGAGCGGGCCAATCCCGCCCACGGCACCCACCACCGCCTCGACGATCACGCGGGCGGTGCCGGTTTCCTCCATCCCCATCGACAGGCCAAGCATCCCGAAGATCAGGAACAGGATACGCCAGTCGATGGCGTCAAAGGCTTCCTCGGGATCGACGCAGCGGGTCATCATCACCACCACCGCCCCGATCACTGCGAGACCGGCGATGGGCATGACGTCGAAGGCCGCAAGCCCCATCACGGCAAGGATCGTCGCAATGGCAATGGGTGCCTTGGAGCGTCGCTGCGGGCGTTCGGTCGGGGTTGACAGGTTGACGATGCCGCCATCCTCCATCATCCGTTGAAGCCCCTCAGGGGGACCTTCCAGCAGCAGCGTGTCAGCGAATTGCAGGCGCAGATCCTGCAATTCCTCGCTAATATTCTGTTCCTGCCGATGCACGGCCATCAGGTAGACGCCGTATTTGCGGCGCAGCTTCAAATCCTTGATCGGCCGCCCGCGCAGGTGCGAGTTCGGGCCGACGCTTGCCTCCATCGTGATGGTCTGGTCGGCGGTGACGGGTTCCACATCGTGGTCGTCCCTGTCCCGGAACGCGATCTGTCCGTCTTCCTTAAGCCCGAGAATCTCACCCGTTCCGGTTTTCAGAACCAGCCGATCACCAACCTCGAGCACGAGGTCGTTCATCGTGCGGCGCATCGAAACTTCTCCGCGAACGACATCGAGGATGCGCGTCTCGGCGGTGTTGAAGGGCAAATCAGACAGCCGCCGCCCCACGTATTTCGATCCGTTGGGGATCAACAGTCGGGCCAGAAAGCGGCGCTTGCCCTCTTGCCCCAGCAACCCAGAAAGCGACGCACGGTCGGGCAGCAGAAAGCGGCCGGCAAAGATCATATAGGCCATGCCCACCCCGGCGAATATCAGACCGGGCAGCGTCATCTCGAACATCGTGATCGAGGGTTGGCCCGCCTCCTGCGCGACGCCGCTCATAAGTATGTTGGTCGAGGTACCCACCAGCGTCAGCGTGCCACCAAAGATCGCCGCAAAGGACAAGGGGATCAGCATACGCGAGGGGGCCACGCCCACCGAGGCCGCGACCGAGATCATGATCGGCGTCAGCAGGATCACGACAGGCGTGTTGTTCATAAAGGCCGAGGCCCCCATGGTGCCGACCATCATCAAGAGCATCGCTCGCAGGAACGATCCCCGCGCCTGTTGTTTCAGCAGATCACCCACGATGGTCAGCACGCCAGTGCGTTCAAGCGCTGCGGAAATGATGAACATCATCGCAATGGTGATCGGCGCTGACGAGCTGAACACCGTCAGAAAGTCTCGTGTTTCGATGATTCCCGTGGCCAGCAATGCCGCCGACGCCGCCAAAGCGGTGACCTCGGGCGGGTATACCTCCTTGACAAAGCTCAGGAAAACCACGGCGACAAGCGCAAGAACAAAGATCTGGTCGAGACTCATGGGCTATACTCTCGAAGGCGATGGCATTTTCCAACAATAAACGATAAAGTAACTCGTGTTTTCAATTGCAATCTGCCGAAACTCCCCGAAATCACCGCGAAAAAGCGATGGCTCCAGAGGATCGCCCTACCCCATGCTGCGCAAGCTTGGCACCGTCTCGGGTCTGACATTGGTCAGCCGTCTTCTT
This sequence comes from Roseovarius sp. MS2, assembly GCF_051447875.1. Taxonomy (NCBI): domain Bacteria; kingdom Pseudomonadati; phylum Pseudomonadota; class Alphaproteobacteria; order Rhodobacterales; family Roseobacteraceae; genus Roseovarius; species Roseovarius sp. MS2. Next base: position 3,424,246 of record NZ_JBKHVF010000001.1, on the reverse strand, counting down.
GGCTTCCTGCGCGACGTGGTGTTGGCCGCAACGTTGGGTGCAGGGCCGGTGGCAGATGCCTTTATGCTGGCCTTTCGCCTGCCAAACCATTTTCGCGCCCTTCTGGCCGAAGGTGCGTTCAACGCCGCCTTCCTGCCGACATGGGCCGCAGCCGATGCAAGCGGTCGCGACAGCGCGCGCCTTGGCGCAGAGGTTTTGGGTTGGCTCATGCTCGCCAATCTTGTGCTATTGTCGTTGGCGCTTGGGGCGACCGGCTGGATGCTGGCGGTGCTGGCGCCCGGCCTATCGCCTGCCGACGAGACTTGGCCGCTGGTCGTCACGCTCACGCGGATCACCTTTCCTTACCTGCTCTGCATGTCAATGGTCGCCTTCCTCGCGGCCCTCTTGAATGGGCGCGATCACTTTGCCGCGCCAGCGGCAGCGCCGATCCTTCTCAACCTGTGCATGATCGGCGCATTGCTTATGGCCCAACACTTTCCAAGCACCGCCCATGCCGCCGCCTGGGGCGTCATGGTGTCGGGCGTGGCGCAGGTGATCCTATTGGCCGGTGCCGCAGGGCGCGCGGGCCTGCCCCTGCCGCGCCCCCGGCTGGGCCTGTCGCCCGATACCCGGCTGGTGTTTCGCCGCCTTGGGCCCGCGATCCTCACCTCGGGCGCGCTGCAGGTGGCGATCTTTGCTGACACGATCATCGCCACCTTCCTGCCCGCCGGATCGCTCTCGCATCTTTACTATGCCGACCGGCTCTACCAGCTGCCCATCGGCCTGATCGGTGTTGCACTCGGCACCGTCATCCTGCCCGATATCGGGCGTCGCGCGGGCCTAGGAGACGAGATGGGCATGCGCGCCGTGCTCGACCGGGCGCTTCTGATCTGCTTGGCCGTGGGCGTGCCCGTCGCGGTGATGATGGCGACACTGGGCGATTGGGTTTTGCGCATTCTGTTCGTCCGGGGCGCGTTCGATCTGGCCGCAGCCGAGGCGTCAGCGGCCATCCTCGCGGCTTATGCTCTTGGTCTGGTGCCCGCGCTCGCGTTGCGCTCGCTCGTCGCTGGGTTCCATGGACGCGGGGATACAAGAACACCACTGCGGCTGCTTGTTGCAGCAACTGTGGTCAATATCGCACTCAAGATCGCGCTCACCCCGTGGCTGGGCGCAGCCGGGCTTGCCGTAGCAACATCGGCTGGGATCGCGCTCTACGCGGTGCTCTTGTTCCAGACTGGCCGCGCCCGAGGTTTCCTCAGAGGCCCATCCGCTGGATCGAGCGCGATCCTGATCGCATCCGGTGCGGTATCGGCGCTGGCAATCTGGTGGTGGCGGGATGCCATCCTCGACGCTTTGGTCGCAGTGGGACCGGCAGGCGGGTTGCTCACAGCGTTCCTTGTCGTGGTGTCCCTCTCCGGCGCATTTCACGGGGCTGCGACCTTCGTCGCACTGAAGGTTAGCCGCACCCGACCATAGCATCAAGCGCGATGCGCTAGCCTACGCCTCACGCTCCTTTTCTACTCGATGACCGGGGGGGGCGTCGCCCTCACGAGGACGGCAAGCTGCCTTTTGACAGTGGCAGGCATAAGGCCCGCTCTGTCGGTCACTAAAATGTCGTCTCAATCCGCACATTGACCACCGCTTGCTTCACTAGTACCTTTGATCGCGCGCGGGACGACCCGTGCCTGACGCATCCATTTCGGGACGACCCGACCTTAACATGAAGGGGTCTCCTTTGGCTTGGATCTATCTTGTTCTCGCTGGCCTGCTTGAAATCATTTGGGCTTTTTCCATGAAGAAATCCATGGGGTTCACGTTGCTGATACCCAGTGCAATCACCATTGGAACCATGATCGCAAGCTTTGCTTTGCTCGCCGTCGCGATGCGGTCGCTCCCGCTCAGCACCGCCTATACTGTTTGGACTGGGATTGGCGCTATTGGCGCTTTCACGGTGGGTGTCTTGGTCCTGGGAGAGTCCGCGTCACCGACGCGACTGATTGCGGCGGCGTTGATCGTTTCAGGCATTGTGCTGATGAAGATCTCGAGCTCGACTGCCTAGCAAACGTCGCTTTAGAACCCGCACTCCGGCGGTCAGCCTCAGGTCTCATTGGCTAGTCCAGTGGCAATCCGATCAGGGATCTGCCGCTGAACGTGATGTTGGTCATCCGACATCGCTTTCAACGCCCGCGGCGGACCTCCGATCTAGACACGATGCGCCCAAGGGTCTTGACCCGTGCGCAAAGTGACGCCAGCATTACACATACACCCTTATGATTTTAGAATTTTGGTTCAATAATCTGTAGTTAACCCGCAAAGCCTTCTTGGGAGCGCCTATATGACAACCTATTTTATCGTCCTCCGTGAGCTTGGGATAAACGAAAGCGACGATCTCAGCGGTGCGAATATCGCTCTACCGGACAGCTTTGATGCGACTGTTGACGCACTGATTGACGGCTTTGGTGCCGTGCCGTTCCGGGTCGCTGCGGAAACTTTGCCCACAGTTTTGGCTGCACGAAACGGCATTGACGGCGTTCTTGTCCCAGAGGAGCTGCTACTGGGCGTCGATCCCATCGATTTTTCCCAACTCAGCGTGGCGACATTCCGAGTTGACGACAGATTCTTCTCAGGCGATGGCGCCTTTGTCTTGACCCCCAGCGATCTGCCGGTCCCTCCAAACACCGAGACGGGCGAACCAAACACAAATGAAGAAACCCCAATAGACTCCGAGGGTGGCACGAGCACACGGATCTATCTGCTTTCCCGCGACGGAGCCCTAAGCGACACGAGCGCTATTGCAGGCTTGAAGATTGCCGTAGAGGCGGACGTCGATGACAGTGTCATGACACGCCTCTCCAACCTCGGCGCGATCCCCATCCGCATCGCGGTTGCGGAACATTACCAAGCCCTACAGACCGGCGTGGTTGATGCTGTCGTGCTGACGGAAAGCCGTCTGCTTGGTGACATCGGCACGAGCTTGCTCGCAGACTTCGATTTGGACGTCTATTTGGTTGACGACAGTTTCTTTACGGGAATTTTGGCAGGGTCCGTCGCCACAACCGAACTGCCCGGCAACGGAGGCCCGGATACGGGCGGACCAGATGAGCCCAATTCACCTCCACCGGACAGGTTCTTAGAGGGATCAGGTGGAAACGACACACTCCGTGGGGGTGAGGGAAACGACACGATTGCCGGGGGCGCTGGCGATGACAGCATCGAGGCGGGTGGCGGCAACGATAATATTTCCGCTTCGGATGGGAATGACTTTGTAGATGCCGGCGCGGGCAATGACAGTGTCGGCGGTGGTCTGGGCAATGACACGATCTTTGGCACTACGGGGGATGATGTCATGGGTGCCGGTTTTGGCGACGATGTCGTATCGGGAGGCGTTGGAAATGACGTGGTGGCTGGCGGTGCTGGCAACGATACGCTGGAGGGGGGCGACGGCAATGACAGCATGTCTGGCAGCTTTGGCAATGATCTTATCAGCGGTGGAGACGGGGCTGACGACATAGGGGGCGGCACCGGTCGTGATACGATTGATGCCGGAGCAGGGAATGACCGCGTCGGAGGCGGCGAGGGAGATGACAGCATTCAGGGCGGTGCTGGCAACGACTTTCTTGCAGGCGGCGGCCGCAACGACACCATCGACGGGGGCAGCGGCGCTGACACGATCAACGGGGGCGCTGGCAATGACCGCATGACAGGGGGTGCGGGCGCCGATCAATTCGTTTTCAGCGCCTTCAACGAGGGCGAGACCGATGTCATCACTGATTTCCAAGATGGGATCGACCGTCTTTTCATTCGGATCATCAATCCCGACACTGGTGAGACGAACATCACCAACGGCAACGCGGGGCTTTCTGGCTTTGTGGCGGCCTTGGGCATTCTCGACACAGCAGCCGGTGCGCAACTCAACGTGAACGGCCATCGCGTGCTGATTGAAGGGGTGGCAGCAGCGGATCTCACTGTGGATGATTTCCAGTTTCTGTGAAGCGCGAAACGCAGGCCGTTCAATCCCTTAATTTTGGATAGGGGTTTGGATCGGGGGCAAAAATCGCTCTGTTTGAACAAGGCATCGGGCACGTAGAGCTGCGGATCGCGTCTTTACCGGTGATGAGACGTAGTTGGATTTCAGAGGTATCTGCGTCCAAGCCCCCTCGCGTAAGGGCCAGTGCTCGGCTCCAGCCGCATAACCCTAGAATACAACGCAAATCCAGCCGCAGCCGGATCGGGAGAAGAGTTTTTCAGGGTCATGTGGCGGTGCTGGGAGACCAATGCGAACCAGTATCTACTAAAAGGGCGGCACGCGAGAACACCCGGGGAACCCCGGGACATTTCCTAACTTTCTGACTTTTCTCGGTTTTCATCGAGCAGAGCGATCTCGAACTGAACGTCGCTCTACTCAGGAGTGCCGCGTGCCTGGCGCGAAACCCCGCCTACTCGTTTTCTCCCGCCTCCGAAGCTGAAGCTTCCAAGAGGGCGTCCAGGGCGTCGAGTACAAGCCGAAGGGTCTCACGGGTTTGGTGAAGCCCCGCCATGACCCGCAGCTCCGACCGCCCGGACAACGAGAGCACCGCACCAGCTACCTCTTCCGAGTGTCGGAGAAGCTCGATCAGATGCTCCCCCGCCGGACCATGCGACCCTGCAAACCAGTTCTTTGCCGTTCGCTCCGAGACGCCCGTCCACTTCATCGCCGTCTTGATCGCCAGGTGGGATCCACCGAGCTCTCGCTTCAGCGCGGCCGAAATCGCCGCCTGGTATTCTAATCGGTCGACCCTCCGTCCGTCTTCATCTGGAAAAGTCTTGCCCATCTTAGGAAACATTTTTCTGGCCCTCCGCGTCTAAGCTTCGGCCTCAAGGAATCACAGGCATTCCCAGCATTTAGGCGAATCCGACGAATGGAAGGCTCGGCGATTGGGCTGGAGGGACGATCAGGACGAAAGAGCTACAGCTCGGGAGGGAACGCCGCCCAGGCGCGCCGCTCAGTACGTCCGCATGTCGACCGAGCACCAACGCTATTCGACGGAGAACCAGTCCGACGCAATCGCGCACTATGCCCAGCAACGCGGTATCGAGATCGTCTGCACCTATTCTGACGAGGGGAAAAGCGGGCTACGGATCCAGGGGCGCGACGGCCTCAAGCAGCTCATCGACGACATTCAGTCCGGCCGGGCCGACTATGAGGCCGTAATCGTCTATGACATCAGCCGTTGGGGTCGGTTTCAGGATGCGGATGAGAGCGCCTATTACGAGTACATCTGCAAGCGTGCTGGCATCTCGGTCATCTATTGCGCCGAGCAGTTCGAGAATGACGGCAGCCCCGTCTCGACGATCGTCAAGGGCGTCAAGCGCGCAATGGCAGGCGAGTACAGCCGCGAGCTGTCCCAGAAGGTCTTCACCGGCCAGTGTCGCCTGATCGAACTCGGCTATCGGCAAGGTGGACCGCCCGGCTTCGGCCTACGGCGGATGCTGATTGACGAGCGCGGAGCCGAAAAGGGCACTCTTCAGCGCGGCGAGCACAAGAGCATCCAGACGGACCGCGTCACTCTTGTCCCCGGCCCTCCCAAGGAAATCGCGATCATCCAGGAAATCTTCCACGGCTTCGTGGAAGACCGGAAGTCCGAGGCGGAGATCGCCGAGGCTCTGAATGCCCGCGGTATTGTTACCGATCTCGGTCGCGCTTGGACCCGTGGCACCGTCCACCAGATCCTGATCAACGAGAAATACATCGGCAACAACGTCTGGAACCGCAGTTCCTTCAAACTGAAGAAGCGGCGTGTCCGGAATGATCCCGAGATCTGGGTGCGAGCGGAAGGTGCCTTCGAGGGGATCGTCGACCCGGACCTGTTTGCAGCCGCCAACGCCATCATCGGCGCGCGCTCGAGCAAGCTCACTGACGAGGAAATGCTCGAGGGGCTGAAGGAGGTCTTCGAGGCTCAAGGGTACCTGTCGGGCCTCGTCATTGATGAAACCGAGGCCCTGCCCTCGAGCAGCGCCTATCGCTCGCGCTTCGGCAGCCTGCTGCGTGCCTATCGGCTGGTGGGCTTCAACCCCGATCGCGACTATCGGTACATCGAGATCAATCGCCGCCTTCGCGATCTCCATCCCGACATTGTCGCTGAGACGATTGCCGGTATCGAAGCCGCAGGCGGCAGCGTGGAACGGCATCCCCGTACCGACCTGCTCACCATCAATGGAGAGTTCACGGCCTCGCTCGTCATCGTCCGATGCAGCGAGACCAGCGCTGGCTCGCTGAGATGGAACATCCGCTTCGACACGAGCCTGAAGCCCGACATCACGATCGCCGTCCGCATGGATCGGCCCAACAGGCAGCCGCTCGACTACTACCTGCTCCCGAGGCTCAACATGACCCTCCCGCGCATCCGCCTGGCGGAAAGCAACGGGCTGTCGCTCGACGCCTACCGCTTCGACACTCTGGACCGCCTGTTCGACATGGCGGTGCACGTTCCCGTTCCTGAGGTGGCGTGATGCCTGGCTCCCAGCCCCAGACAGCCGAGTTGATCCCGATCGACCGCATCACCGTCGTGAACCCCCGTGTCCGCAATCGGAAAGCCTTCGAGGAAATCGTACAGAACATCGCGGAGCTCGGACTGAAGCGTCCGATCACGGTTGCCGAGCGTGAGAGCACCGATGGTCCGAGATACGATCTCGTCTGCGGACAAGGTCGGCTGGAAGCCTTCCAGGAACTCGGTCAAACCGAGATCCCCGCAATCATCATCACCGCGAGCAGCGAAGACTGCCTCGTGATGAGCCTCGTCGAGAACCTGGCCCGGCGCCAGCACAGGGCGCTGGATCTCCTGCGCGACATCAAGGGGTTGAAAGAACGAGGATATTCCGAGGCCGAGATCGCACGGAAGACCCATCTGTCAATGAAGTACGTCCGAGGGGTGGCGAAGCTGCTCGAGAGCCGCGAGCACAGACTGCTCCGTGCCGTCGAAAGCGGCAAGATTCCCGTCAGCGTTGCGGTTGATATAGCAGAAGCCGAGGACACTGCCGTCCAGGACGTCCTGCGTCAGGCCTACGAGAACAACCTGCTGCGCGGGGGTCGCCTCATGGCGGCCAAGCGCCTCGTCGAGGCACGACAACGCCACGGCAAAGGCCAGCCAACGGTGGACAGGGCAACGCGCCGCTCCCTGTCGGTCGAAAGCCTGCTGCGGACCTATCAGCACGACGTCGAGAAGAAGCAGGTTCTTCTGCGCAAGGCGACCGCGACTCGCAACGAGCTGATGTTCATCACGGAAGCACTCCGCAAGCTCTTGAACGACGAGAACTTCGTCACCCTGCTCAGAGCCGAGGGGCTGGCGACCATCCCGAAGAATCTCTCCGACCGCCTCGCGGCCAGAGCGGGAGCGATCTGATGCCGCGTTCCAGAGGCTCCAGGCCAATCAGCATGGCGTTCGAAAAGGACTTCATCCGTCTTCCTCTGGACCGGATCTGCCCGCTCTATGCCGTCCGGACCGAAACCAAGGGCACAGTGAAGTACCGCCAGGTCGCCGCATCCATCAAGGAGGTCGGTCTCGTCGAGCCCCTGGTCGTCGTTCCCGACAAGTCCGATCCGGGAAAGTACATGCTGCTCGACGGGCACGTGCGTCACGCGATCCTGATGGATCTCGGGGACAAGGATGCGCCGTGCCAGGTTGCGACGGATGACGAGGCCTTCACGTACAACAAGCGCATCAGCCGGCTGGCGACCATCCAGGAACACAAGATGATCCTGAGGGCGCTGGAACATGGCGTTCCAGAGGAGCGGCTAGCCCGAGCGCTCAACATCAACGTCAAGTCACTGCAGGACAAGAAGCGGCTCCTGGACGGGATCTGTCCCGAGGCCATCGAGCTTCTGAAGGACAAGCAGGTCTCGCTGACGGGTTTTCGTGTCCTCAGGAAGATGAAGCCGATGCGCCAGATCGAGGCGGCGGAGCTCATGGTTGCAATGAACAAGTACACCATCAACTACGCCCGGTCGCTCCTGGCGGCGACGCCGGCCAGCCAACTCGTCGATCCCGAGCAGCCCAAGGCGGTGAAGGGGATATCCCGACAGCAACTTGAGCTGATGGAGCGGGAGTCCGCGAACCTCGGGCGGGAACTGCGTCTCGTCGAGGACACCTACGGGACCGATCACCTCGATCTGGTCCTGGCGCGCGGCTACGTCTCGAAGCTCATCAGCAACGCGCGCATCACGCGGTATCTCGAGATGTATCATCCCGAGTTCCTGCCAGAGTTCGAGAGGATCACGGAGACGGAGGCTCTGGCCTCCTGATCTGAGTGGTTTCGGTCAATTTCGGCCGAACCACGACGGGGACCCGGACCCATAGAAGCGCGGGGACCGCAGGAGACGCCGCACGGTGGGGCGGATCGAGTGCGGCGGTGGGGATGGCGGCGAACCCGCTCGGAGCCCACCAAGCCGGGATTATCCACCCGGCCAAACCCGCGAGAATTCCCTCGCAAGGAGTCGAAGCACTTGACCCAACGGAAAGGTGCTTCGGCTCATCAATCGCAGCCCAAATTCACGAACTGTTCCGAATTCAATGGCTTGGAGGAATCGCCTGACAGGTTAGACTGCTCTCGAGGTTACCCGCATGACGCGTGAGCGAGCAGACAGCTTCGTATCGAGATTCCTATTCCGTAGCGCCAAACCGCACGGAGAGCAAACAGATGCGCCCGACGGTGAGACACCCTCTCCGCAAGCCGCAGCGCCCAGCTCGACGGTAGACCTAGACTGGGCCACGAATGGCGAGCGCTCGGTACAAGAACTCGTCGAGGGCGTCCTCAACGGAACCAACGCTCTCGTCGTCACCGGATACCAGGACTTTCTTTCTGCGATGTCCATTATTCTCCGGGCGCGACCGGAAATTGCGGGCGAAGGACCCGAGACGATCCGTGTCCTGTTTGGCAGCAATACCGACACGCGAACCGGTATGGACGGTGTCGGGCGCCCGCTCTCGCACGAGGCCCGCGACTATTTTCTCGAGACGCGGGGGCTTTCGCTTCGATCCCTCGACGAACTGCACGCCGTGCTGGCCTACGATGCGATTGCATCTGGCGCCATCTCGCTTCGGATCTTCGATGCAGGCCTGGCGCGCGAACGGTTTGGCCGTAGCCATGCCATGCTCCACTCAAAGCTCTATGTCAGCGACAGCGGTGCGCTAGCCGGCAGTGCGAATTTCTCCTACGGCGGGCTGAGACGAAACCTCGAATATGTCGACGATCTCCAACCCTTTCCTGACCTTGCAAAGACGCGACGGCAGGTCGCCGAGGATTTCTGGACCCTCGGCACGGACTGGACGGATCAGGCCCTCGATGTACTGCGCGCACTGCTACGACCTGTGAGCGCCGAGGAGGCGCTTGCTCGCACAGTTCACGAACTGACGTCTTTCCAGCCCTGGCGTGTCGGCGGAGATGGCGCAGCCGGTCGCCCGCCGCTGCCGTTTCAGAGAGACCTTGTCTACGAAGCCGCGGGCACGGCCTATGAGCACGGCTTCGCCTTCGTCGAAGCGCCGACTGGCGCCGGGAAGACTGACATCGGCAAGCACCTGGCCACCGTCCTACCGACGATGCATTCGAGCGTCGTCCTCAGACACGGCAACGAACGCCCAGACCAAACGCGAAACGGGGCGCTGGGGATCATCCCGGCGAGCGTCTTCCGCAACTGGGACAAGAACAAGCCGGCGAACCTCAATCTCATCAAGCACAGCCAACTATCCAAGAATAAGGACGATCAGGCCGAAGAGTTGGCTAAGATCAATCGCGGCGCTCGATCCTCAGCGTCCATGATCGTGGACGAGAGCCATCGGCTGAACTCGCGCTACCTCGCGCCGTCTCGGCGATCGCTCGTCTTCGAACAGAGTCCAGCCATCTGGACGTCGTGTCTGTCCGCAACCCTAATGGGGAACCAGGGGCTTGATGGACTTCTCGCGTTCCATGAACGGCGGGCATCGATCTATGTGCCCCCCGAGATCACGGCTCGGATCAACGACAACCTCAAGCGGGGCCGCGAGAGGTCCGCGGAACTTGGGCAACTCCAAGCGCTGAAGCAGGGCTTCGAGGACCGTCAACGCTCCGGCATGGCGGATCTGTTTCTGTCGGAAGCGGACCTTGAGCGACCGGTTAGGGAAGCCGAAGGTCGCCTGGCTTCCAAGCGTCTCGATCCCCGTGAGATTCAGGCAGACATGGCAGATGCTTTGGCCCCCTACGTCGTCAGGCGGCAACGTCACTGTGTCGGGGAATCCAAAGTCCGCGGCCCGGGCATCTTCGCCTACCCTGAAATCGAAAGCATCAGGATCGACGTGGACCTGACAGCCACACAGTCGGCAATCCTCGCAGAAATCAGGAAACTTGCCGAGAGCATCTCGACGGGCACGACCCTCGTATCCGCCGATCCCAAACGCGCCGGTCACACGGAAGTCCGCTTCCACGACAAGGCGCGCATCCACATCCGGAACTTCCTCGCCATCCTCAGATCCTCGATCACATTTGCTCGGGAAGACTGGGAGTACCGTCGAGCCGTCGATGCTGATCCACGAGGTCGGACGTCGATCGGTGAGAGTCTTCGACGCTCCGAAAAAGAAAGTCGTGGCGGAAAAACGGAAACGATCCCCACGTTACCGCAGAGCGGCGAACTCCCCTTGGATAGGAGAACGGCCACGCCGATTTGCGATCGCATTGGTGAACTACTCCAGAGACCAGAGCTGGATGCGATCGACGAGCAACGCGCCGAACACATGGCGGAAATGCTCAATCAACATCGACAGGTTATCTTTCTTTCTGAGCGGATCGGAGTTCTCGAGGTCTACGCGCGCCTGCTCTCCTCTCGCAAAGGCCCCAAGCCGGACGTGATCCTCGTGGCCGCGAGCCATAAGCTCGGATCTGGAAGCGGTGTCACAGTCGCCAGGAATGGCGCTGAGGCCCAGGAATACCTCGCCCTCGATGGCAAGAAGGCAGTCGATGATCGACGGCGGGCGATGTTCATGACCTTTCAAATGGCGGAAGGCATCAATCTTCAGCGAGCGCGCGGTCTGGGCATCATCGGCGTGACGTCCGACATCAAAAGCATGCTGCAGGGTCTTGGACGGATCGACCGTATCGACAGTCCGCACGCCAAGATCACCTATACCACCTTCGATCTCCCTGGCCTGGTGCTGTCCTCTGACAAGAAAGGCAGGGACCGCATCGAGTCCATCGCGTTGCTTTCGGGCGTTGGTGCTGCAGACCTCACAGACGAGTATCTCGAGTTCTCGGCCGGCGACCTGACCGACATGATCCTGGAGCAGCACAAGAAGCCACGGCCGCTTCGCCGCAACAACCTCTATGATCTGGTCGAAGACATGCGGCGTGCGCTGCCAAGCGAACTCCTTCAGACCATGGAACGCATCAAGCCTCAAAGTCTTTGGGGCGCTGAGCTTTGTCTTCTCGCCGGCAAGTCACCGATGACCATCATTGTCCTTGGTGGGCGCTCACCATCGCTGGTCGAGGCGTCTTATTTGCCTCCCCGACTATTGGCCGTCCGCGAGATCGACGATCGCCAAGAAATCATCCGCGATCAGCCGGAAGCGACAAGGCTGCTACGCGAGGCCTACGGTGAAACCGTTAAGGCTGGGAAACACCGGGACCGTCCGACAGAAGCAGAGTTGAGCTCTGTGATCGAGGGCCTCCAACCAACTTTGGAAGGTCTTGCACACTGGGATATTCGTCCCGAGCGCACGGTTTCACTCTTGGAGTCTTTGGATAGGTTCCTGGCTTCCGGTCCTTCGAAGAACCAAGGCTACAACAGGTTCGGGCATCTGACGCTCCCATCGCTTGAAAAGTTGGCGGAGGCCTGGGCCCAGGAACTCGATCCCTATTGGATTGAAGCCAAGAAGGACGTCAGCCAACGCAGCGAAAAGGAAAGAGAGATCCCGGATTATCTGGGGATTGATGCGATCTATGGTTTCTTTGAGCAGCAACCGTCGAAGACACTCTCGGAAGTGCGCGCCCGAATGGAAGAGCTGCTCGATGCGGCGGAGCAAGCCTCACGAAACGCAAACACGCAGATCCTGGATCGGATCGCCGTGATATTTCAGACGAAGTAAACGCTCAAATATTGAGAGATCTATAGCCTTGATAAATATGATCTTTTGGGGAGCCCAGTGCGACCAGTTCTGTGTATTAAACGTAGCGCCAGTGTTCTGAATCAGACGAACAGTACCCTCTGTGGACGCAAGAAACGCTGCCCGCATCAAGACGTACACGTTCGGCAAGCTTAGCGCGCGGGAATCATTTGTCGGATGGCGAACACTAGAGGATAGCGCTAATACCACTGAAAAATATCCCAAGAGAGGCAAGGATCACCGTAAGCCAGAACTGAAAGCGGATTAGAGGCGATGGATGGCTCGTGAGGTATATGAGCATTCCCCGTAACCGAGGCACAAAATAGGCCTCCACCAGGTCCCCGTCCTTTGCGCCCAATTGAAGCTGGCAATCATACTGGAGTCCGATCGCATCATTCCTGATGTTACCGCCAGGCACGCATCTCAGCAGGCGTACGATACTCACCGGCTTCTCCCCGCCGCGGTAAGTGATCTCAACGAAACTATCGCGCGAAACCTCGTGCTGCTTATAGAAACGCGTCCCGACCCATGCGACTCCCAAGTCCACCTGGTGGCCAGGAAGTTTGCTGTCACCAATCCCAACGACGCGAAAATCCCCAAGCTTCCTAATCATGTTTCCCTTACCCTGGTCTGACACACATCGCTATTCGCTCAGATTGCGCAGCAGCGAGTGGTGGTCGTCATAGCCGTGATGCGCCAGCGCCTCGAGTGCCTCTACCCGACCTTTGCGATGGGGATTGGTGTCAACGACATGATTGATCGCCCGAAGGCGTCTCAGATGATCTTCGGGCAAGGCGTGGTGATGGCTGCCAGCGAGCACCAAAGCCAGATACCAATCGAATGGCTGGAGTTCAGGCTGGGTAGTGCTTGCGAGATAGGTTGTGACGTTGCCCCCTGCATCTAATCCAGTTTGAGATAGACTCTGGCCCAACCGAAAGGACCAGAGATGAAGCGCAGCAGATTTACCGAAGATCAGATCATTGGCATCCTGAAAGAGCATGAGGCGGGTATTTCCGTGGCCGATCTGTGCCGCAAGCACGGTGTCAGCGATGCAACTGTCTATAAATGGAAAGCCAAGTATGGCGGCATGGATGTCAGTGAGGCGAAGCGTCTGAAGGCGCTTGAGGATGAGAACGGGAAGCTGAAGAAGCTGCTCGCCGACGCCATGTTGGACAACTCGGCTCTGAAAGACTTGCTCGGAAAAAAATGGTGACGCCCGCCGCGAAGCGGCAAGCGGTCGCACATCTTGTGGAAGGCCACGGGATGAGCGAACGGCGGGCGTGTCGGGTCATCGGCTGCTGCGGGATGACGATGCGCTATGAGGCGATCCGGCAGGATGATCCCGCGCTGCGGGAGAGGCTGAAGGAACTGGCACGAGTTCGCCGCAGGTTCGGCTATCGGCGTCTGCATGTGTTTTTGCGGCGTGAGGGCCATGAGGTCAATCACAAGCGGCTGTTCCGCATCTACCGCGAAGAGCGGCTGCATGTGCGCCGTCGCGGTGGGCGCAAACGTGCCATGGGAACACGGGCCCCGATGGTGTTGCCGTTGATGCCGAACCAGCGCTGGTCGTTGGACTTCGTATCCGATCAACTGACGGATGGCCGCCGGTTCAGAATCCTAACCGTGGTCGATGACTGCACCCGCGAATGCCTCGCGCTCATCGCCGACACTTCGCTGTCCGGGGCCAGAGTGGCGCGTGAACTGGCGACGCTGTTCGAGGCCCGTGGAAAGCCCGGAACAGTGGTCAGCGACAATGGGACCGAGTTCACCTCGAACGCGATCCTGACGTTCGCCGATGACCGCAAGATCGACTGGCATTACATCGCGCCAGGCAAGCCGACCCAGAATGCCTTCATCGAAAGCTTCAACGGTCGACTACGCGATGAGCTGTTGAACGAGACCCTGTTTCCGTCCCTGAACCATGCTCGCGTCACGCTGGCCGCCTGGCGCAAGGACTACAACACCGAACGCCCCCATTCCCGCCTCGGCTGGCAAACGCCCGCCGAGTTCGCACAGACCTTCACCCCGCAACGGGGCCTGACGCTGCGCAATACGCAAAGCTCCGCGCCAGACCCCGTTGCCCAATCCGCCGAAAACGGCAAAACTCAAACCCGGAGTCTCGCTCACGCTGGATAAAAGTTGGGGGCAACGTCACCGGCTGAAGATCACCTACCGCAAGGTGGAGGATCTCAAGCCTTATGCCGGGAATGCCCGGACCCACTCCGACAAACAGATCGACCAGATCGCCGCGTCGATCCGACAGTTCAGCTTCGTGAACCCGGTTCTGATCGATGGCTCGAGTGGCATCGTCGCCGGCCACGGCCGCGTCGCCGCTGCACGCAAACTCGGATACAACGAAGTGCCCGTCATCGAATTGGCGCATCTGAGCGAGGCCGAGCGGCGCGCCTATATCATCGCCGACAACCGCCTGGCCGAACTGGCGGGCTGGGATCGTGAGATCCTCGCGATCGAGCTTCAGGCCCTCTCGGAGATGGACCTGGACCTTGATCTCGAGATCACTGGCTTCGAGACGGCCGAGATCGACCTGCTACTGGATGACGACGATGCTGGCGATCGCGATCCCGCCGATGTCGTCCCCGAGCCGGTCGCGGGTCATGCAATCACCCGGCCAGGCGACATCTGGCAGCTTGGTCGCCATAAGCTGATCTGTGGTGATCCGCTGGATCCTGCAACCTATCAGCAACTCATGGGCGACGATCGCGCCCGCGCGGTCTTCACCGACCCGCCCCACAACGTGAAGATCGACGGCCATGTCTGCGGCTCGGGCAAGGTCAAGCACCGGGAATTCGCCATGGCCACGGGCGAGATGGACAAGGCCGGCTTCACCCGTTTCCTGCGCGACGCGCTCGCCGCCATGGCCGAAGTCAGCTGCGATGGCGCGATCCACTTCGTCTGCATGGACTGGCGCCACATGGACGAACTCAGCGCCGCCGGGGCCGAAGTCTATTCCGAGCTCAAGAACCTGGTCGTCTGGGCCAAGACCAATGGCGGCATGGGCACCTTCTATCGCTCCCGCCATGAGCTGATCTTCGTCTACAAGGTCGGCACCGCGAAGCATCTGAACACCTTCGGCCTCGGCGAGACCGGCCGCTACCGGACGAATGTCTGGGACTATCCTGGTGTCAACAGCTTTGGTGGCAACCAGGAGGACCTGGCGCTCCACCCGACCGTCAAGCCCGTGGCCCTGGTGGCGGACGCCATCCGCGACGTGACCCGTCGTGGCGACATCGTGCTCGATGGCTTCGGCGGCTCGGGTACCACGCTGATCGCGGCCGAGCGGACAGGCCGGGTGGCTCGCCTGATCGAACTCGACCCGCTCTATTGCGATGTGATCTGTCGGCGCTTCGAGGCCCAGACAGGACAGCCTGCGCGTCTTGACGCCACGGGCCAGACCCTCGCCGACGTGGCGGCCGAACGGGATCGCGAGGCCAATGCCCCAAGCATGGAGGCCGCCGAATGACGGATGAAGAAAGCAAGGCCCCGGGTATCGGCTACATGAACCCGCCCGAACACACGCGGTTCCGGAAGGGTACGTCCGGTAACCCTCGGGGTCGCCCCCGGAAGCGGGAAGACCTGAACACCGTCCTGAACCGGGTCCTCACCCGCAAGGTCCGGGTCAAGGACAACGACCGGACGATGGCGATCCGGGAGGCGCTGATCTGGAAGCTCCGCGAGCTGGCGCTGCAGGGCGACAAGCAGGCCCTCGCGCTGCAGCGACGCATCCTCGACGAAGCCGGGTTGGCGCATCCGGACCCGCATTCCCCGGAGGAAATCAAGCTCCAGGTTCTGCGCGCCTTCGAACGCATGGGGGTCAAGGTGAATTGGACGGGGGGTCGAGGATGAGCGACGATGATACCGTCGGCTTCGGCCGCCCGCCGAAGCAGAGCCAATGGACCAAGGGCCAGTCCGGCAATCCCAGGGGTCGGCCCAAGTCCAGGGTCGAACACGTGATCGACGCGGCGCGGATCCTGGCCCAACCGGTTGAGGCGCGCGGACCGGACGGCGCAACCATCCGGCTCGAGGCCGTCGAAGCGGCCTACCTGTCGCTCTGCAAGAATGGCCTGAAGGGGCACAAGATCTCGCTCTTGGAAGCCATCCGGATCATGCTGGAGCTTGGGCCCGCCCTGCGCGACGCGGAACAGGACCAGAAGGCGACGCGGGACCGCGTGCTGGAGGCCTTCGAACGGATGGGCGTGAACCTCTCCTCGGGGTCCAGTCCGCGCGATTAGCGCGATTCCAGACTGGACTTTGGGCGCGACCAGAGCGTCACTGTCGCCACGCCCGGCTGGACCCCGGGCGCATCTCGGTACCAGGGCCAGCCTTCCGCTGGCCCTCACCACCGAGGAGCCAAAATGTCCAGATCCCCATCGACACCCCCGAGCGAGACCAAGGCCGCGATCCTGCGCAAACTGCTCAGCCGCAAGTCCGGCGCCGATCTTGCCACCCTGCAATCCGCCACCGGCTGGCAACCGCACTCGGTCCGGGCGGCGCTGAGTGGTCTCCGGAAGGCCGGATACAGGATCGACCGGGCCGCGTCGGCCAAGCCGGGCGGTGACACGGTCTACCGCATCACCGGCGGACCGGAGAGCGCGGCATGAGGCTCACCGTCGCGGAGATCGACACCATGGACCGGGCGGCGCTGAGCGCCGCCTGGGACGCGGTCTTCGGCACCCCCGTCCCGAAGCGCCTCAGCAGCCCCTTCCTGCGCCGCTACCTGGCCTTCGAGACGCAGGTCCGGCAGCACGGCGGTTTGCCCAAGGGCTTTGTCGGCAAGCTGCAGAACGCGGCCCGCGACGACCGGGGCACGACCAGCCCCGCCTTGAAGCCCGGAGGGCGCCTGATCCGGGAATGGAACGGCGTGACCCACGTGGTCGATGTCGTCGAGGGCGGGTTCCTCTGGAAAGGGCAGTGCTACGCCTCGCTCTCGCCCGTCGCCCGGGCCATCACCGGGGCTCGGTGGTCCGGCCCGCGGTTCTTCGGCCTGAAACGGTCGACCTGACCATGAGCCCGCCGCGCATCCGCTGTGCCGTCTACACCCGCAAATCCTCCGACGAGGGGCTCGATCAGGACTTCAACTCGCTCGATGCGCAAGCCGAGGCCTGTGCCGCCTACATCGCCAGCCAGCGGCACGAAGGCTGGGTCGCCGGCAAGACCCGGTATGATGACGGCGGCATCTCGGGTGGAACACTGGAGCGGCCCGCTCTCCAGCGCCTGCTGGCCGACATCGACGCGGGGCAGGTGCAGATGGTGGTGGTCTACAAGATCGACCGGCTGACCCGCTCGCTTGCCGACTTCGCCAAGCTCGTCGAGCGCTTCGATGCCGCCGGCTGTTCCTTCGTCTCGGTCACCCAGGCCTTCAACACCGCCTCCTCCATGGGGCGGCTGACTCTGAATGTTCTGTTGTCCTTCGCCCAGTTCGAACGCGAGGTCACGGCCGAGCGGATCCGCGACAAGATTGCGGCCTCCAAGAAGAAGGGACTCTGGATGGGTGGCGTGCCACCGCTGGGCTATGACCCGCATCCGGATCCGAAGACCCGGGGTCTCGTGATCAACGCGGACGAGGCGGAAACCGTCCGGGCGATCTTCGCGCTCTACGATGACCTCGGTTGCCTGAACGCCGTCATGCGGCGCGCGAACCACGTCGGTCTGCGATCCAAACGGCACAGCTTCCGGTCCGGGCGGGTCCAGGGCGGTACGCCGTTCTCGCGGGGCCAGATCTATGCGCTCCTGCGCAACCCGATCTACATCGGCAAGATACGCCACAAAGACCTGGTCTGGGACGGACAGCATGCGCCGATCCTCGACGAGGACCTGTGGGGCAGGGTCCAGTCGAAGCTCCAGGCCGCCAGCGCGCGCCCGCGGGGCCGAAAAGGTGATGCGGATCATCTGGGCACGAGTCGCGTCGCCCTTCTGACCGGCAAGCTGCGCGACGACACAGGTGATCGGCTGACCCCAACACATACACAACGGCATGGCCGGCAGATCCGATATTATGTCTCGAACCGGCTGATCTCGGGCGGGACGGATCCCCACGGATGGCGTCTGCCCGCTCAGGCGCTTGAAAAGGCCGTGGCGGATGTTATCAGGCGGCACCTCGTCGCTTTCGCCCGCGACCACCGGATTTGCGCCGAAGCAGACCTGCAGCAGTCCGAGGCCGTGAAGGACAAGCTGCGCCACCTCGCCGGTCAGCTCGCTGATGGCGCGCCCGACCGGATTGCCGCGCTTCTGGCCGACGGGACCATCGGAAGGAACCGCATCACCCTGCGGCTGCAGGCCAAGGCGCTCGGCGAGGCGCTGGGTCTGCAGCCCGACGCGATCGATCCGGCGGCAGTCACGATCGACGCGCCCTTCGCCCTGCGCCGTCGGGGCGTCGAGGGCAAGATCATCGTCGGGGACCGCGAGCCGCAGTCTGATCGCACCCTGCTGCGCGCCCTTGCCCAGGCGCATGCCTGGGTGGCCGATCTTCGCAAGGGCAGGCCTCTGGGCGACATCGCGGCCTCAACTGGGCACTCCGAGTCCTACATCCGCACCCGGGCGCAACTGGCCTACCTTGCGCCCGCGATCCAGGGCGCCATCCTCGACGGGCGCCAGCCGGCCGACCTGACGCTCGAACGGATCATCCGGAAACCGGTGCCCCTCGACTGGGACATGCAGGCGAGGCTCTACGGGTTTGGGCGCGGCGCACGGCATCCCTGATCTGCGGGCGGCGTTCACTGTTCCTGCGAAAAACGTCCCTGATAATCTCGAAAATTTTCCCTGTTATCTTGCGTAGGGAATTTGCCTGTAAGCTCCTGATAACGCTTGCGGATTCTCAGTCGAAAATAAGGCAAGAGGCCAGATTCCGGGAAAATTCCCTGCAAATTCCCTGTTAGCAGGGAGAACTGGGCCCAACCGAAGCGCGTGATGCTGCCGCCGGAGACGGTGCGGGGAAATCGTGTCAGGTCGAGAGATTACGGTCGTCTCTCTGGCAGATGGCACCGCCCAAGCCCCCGGAAAAACGGGGGAAAACAGGGAAGAAACGACTGCGCTGACAGAGATAGGGGTGGGTGGCGGAGCGGGAGGGATTCGAACCCTCGAGACGGTTCCCCGCCTACACACTTTCCAGGCGTGCGCCTTCGACCACTCGGCCACCGCTCCATCGGGCGGGTTCTAGCCGCAGGGGGACGGGGTTTGCAAGGGGGAGAATGCATGCCAGGGCGGGAAAAGAGCAAAGCGCTTGACATCGACCTGCCACAAGGTTCTGTCGGAAAACTGTCAGGCTTGGCGTTTTCCGACATTCCGGGGCGGGGGCAGATTTGTAACGCTGGCGCGCGAGCAAAAGGCAAAGGCAGGCGAAACGTGACAGACCACGACTATATCATCGTCGGCGCTGGCTCGGCGGGGTCGGTACTGGCCGACCGGCTGAGTGCCAATGGGCGGCACCGTGTGTTGATTCTTGAGGCCGGGGGACGTGGGCGCAGCCCTTGGATCGCCCTGCCCCTGGGCTATGGCAAAACCTTTTTTGACGAGCGTCTGAACTGGAAATACGAGGCCGAACCGGAAGAGGCGCTCGATGGGCGGCGCGGTTACTGGCCGCGCGGCAAGACGGTGGGCGGATCGGGGGCGATCAACGCGATGGTCTATGCTCGCGGCCTGCCCCACGATTTCGACGATTGGGTGGCGGCGGGTGCCACCGGCTGGGGCTGGAGCACCGTTCGTGCCACCTATGACGCCCTAGAGACGCAGGTTTCGCCCGATGGCACACGGCGCGGCAGCGGACCGATCACGGTGCAGGATGTCTCGGACCAGATCCACCCGGTCAACCGGCATTACTTTGCCGCGCTTGATGAATTGGGTCTGCCGCGCACTGACGATCTCAACGACCCGAGTGGCGAAGGCGGCACCGTTTACCGCATCAACACTGCGGGCGGATTGCGCAACTCTTCGGCGCGCGCCTGTCTCAAACCCGCGCTGAAACGCCCGAATGTGACGTTGGTCACAGGGGCCTTGGTGGACCGCCTCGAATTTGACGGCAGCCGGGCGGTCGCCGTTCATTACCGTCGCGGCGGGCAAAGCCACGTTGCGCGCGCGGGGCGCGAGATAATCCTGAGTGCGGGTGCCGTTACCTCGCCGCGCCTTTTGCAGCTCTCGGGCATCGGCCCGGCGGATATGTTGCGCCAGCATGGCATCACGCCATTGCGCGATTGCACCCATGTGGGCGGCAATCTTCAGGATCATCTTGGAATCAACTATTATTTCCGCGCCACCGAACCGACGCTCAACAACGATCTTGCCCCCTTCATGGGCAAGGTGCGCGCGGCGCTGCGTTTTGCACTGACGCGGCGCGGGCCCCTGTCGCTCTCGGTCAATCAATGTGGCGGTTATTTTCGCTCAAAGCCGGGGCAGAACCATCCCGATCAACAGCTCTATTTCAACCCTGTCACCTATACGACCACGCCTGCGGGCACCCGCTCGGTCGTGCGCCCCGATCCGTTTCCGGGGTTCATCATCTCGTTCCAGCCCTCGCGCCCAACCAGCCGAGGCCGCATCGACATCAGCGGCCCCAACCCCGAGGCGCCGCCCCTCATTCAACCCAATTCGCTCGCGACCGAAGAAGACCGCGCGCAGGTGATTGCGGGGGGACGCCTGTGTCAGCGCATCATGTCCACGGCAGCACTGACCGCCTTGGTCGAAAGTGCCATGTATCAGGATCTGCGGACCATGGACGATGCCACCATTCTGGACGATTTCCGCAAACGCTGCGGCACCGTGTTTCACCCGGTCGGAACCTGCCGCATGGGACGCGATCCGGCGCATTCCGTGGTCGACCCACAGCTGCGGGTGCATGGGGTCACGGGGTTGCGGGTGGTCGATGCCTCGGTGTTTCCCAATGTCACGTCAGGCAACACCAACGCGCCCACCATGATGCTGGCTTGGCGCGCCGCGGATCTGATCCTTGGGGAGGTCTGAGACCCGCTACAAATCAAGGCAGGCGGCGGAAACACCTGATTTTATAGGCGAAAGGCCACGTTCTGCGATTGTCAGCCGACGCGATATTCCCGATACTGCATCCTATCCAAATCAGAAGCAGGCCAGACGGTGACACCAAGAGACCAAGACACGCGCCCTACCGGCCAGAGCACGCCAGAGTTGCAGCGCATCCGCACCGTGGCGCAGATCATCATCGCCTTTGCGGTGGTGCTGTTTCTCTTGGTGCAGGCGCGGTTCTTGCTGATTTCTCTGGCCACGGCGATCATTTTGTTCAGCCTTACCTCGGATGCCATCACCTCGATCGCGCGGGTGCGCCTTGGGCCGGTGCGCGTGCCCAACTGGCTGGCCAGCATCGTAGCGCTCTTGCTGATTTCGGCGGCGTTGCTCAGCCTCTCGGCGGTTATCCTGTCGCAGATCAACACGGTGCTGTCGACCACGCTGGCCTATACCGACCGCGCGCCACAGGCGATATCCGCCATGGTGGCCTGGCTCGGGCCTGATGCCGAAGAGGCGGTGTTCAATGCGGTCTCGACCCTTGATGTGGCGGGCTATCTGCGCGCCTTGGCCGGTCAGGCCGGGGGGATCATGCAGGGCACAGTGCTGGTGATCCTTTTTGTTGGCTTTCTTTTTGCCGAGCGGATTTGGTTCACAACCAAACTCGAAAGCCTCTTTGGCGATGCCAAAAAGGCCGAACGGGTGGGCCGCATCATCAGCTCGATCATCCACCGGGTAAATTACTACCTGCTGGTCAAAACGCTGGTCAGTGTCGTGACAGGCCTCATGGTTTATGGCGTGGCGCAGTTTTTCGCGCTCGATCTTGCCGGGGCATTGGGCATCCTGACGTTCGTGCTCAATTATATCCCTTCCATCGGCTCGATTGTGGCCACGGTGCTGGTGGCGCTGGTGGCCTATGTGCAACTGGCGGATGGCACCACGGCGCTGGTGATTTTCCTGATCGTGGGGATCATTCAGTTTATCAACGGCAATATCATTGACCCGATGCTGATGGGCCGCGCGCTGCGCGTCTCCTCGTTTGGCATCATCATCAGCCTAGCGTTCTGGGCGGCGGTCTGGGGAATACCGGGGATGTTTCTGGCCGTGCCGATTATGGTGGCGCTGATGATCGTCTGCAGCCATGTGCCGGGTTTCCGCGCCATCGCCGTCTTGCTGTCGCGGGAAGGCCTGCCCGAAACCGATCAGGATCTCGACGCGCCCAAGCGCAGGCGGGGCTGATCGGCACAGGCCTTTTTCGGAAATCCCGAAACCGGCTTTCAGCCGCTGGAAAAAGCCGATCCTTACATCGGCAAATCCCTTGCCGTTGGCCGCAACGCCCCCCATTCCTTGGGTCAAAGGAGTTGCCACCATGCCGATCACCCCGCTCAAGACCGCCCCCGGAGAGCCGCCGCACACCGCCCATGACGTGGCCGATACCGTCCAGATCATGCTGGCCCGGTTGCGCACAGGCGGCGCACAGGTGGCGCTGGAATATGCACGGCAGCTTGATGGCTGGCAGGGTGGCATCACCGTGACCCACGCCGAGGTTGCCGCCGCGGTATCCCGTGTGCCCGCATCGCTCAAGGCGGATATCCAATGGGCGCATGACAATATCTCGCGCTTTGCCGCCGCACAGCGCGCCACGGCACAGGATATGGAGATTGAATTGCGCCCCGGACTGCGCGCCGGGCAACGTCAGATACCCCTTGGGGCGGCGGGCTGTTACGTGCCCGGCGGGCGCTATAGCCATATCGCTTCGGCACTGATGACCATCGCCACCGCGCGCGAGGCGGGCGTGGCTGACATCACCGCCGTCTCGCCCCCCTGCGGCGATCAGGGCATTCCCGATGCCATGCTCTATGCGATGGATCTGGCAGGGGCCACGCGCATCCTGACCATTGGCGGGGTGCAGGGGGTTGCGGCCATGGCCTTTGGCCTCTTTGGCGCACCGCCTGCCGATATTCTGGTCGGACCCGGCAATGCCTATGTCGCCGAGGCCAAGCGCCAACTCTTTGGTCCCATCGGCATCGATATGTTCGCAGGCCCGACCGACAGCCTCATTCTTGCCGATGACACGGCCGATCCCGAAACCGTCGCCGCCGATCTGGTTGGACAGGCGGAGCATGGGGCGAATTCGCCGGTCTGGCTCGCGACCACGCATCGGCCATTGGCCGAGGCCGTGATGGTCCGTGCCCCGGCCCTTATCGCCAGCCTGCCAGAGCCGAACCGCGCCGCCGCCACCGCCGCTTGGCGCGATCTGGCCGAGGTGGTGCTGTGCGATACGCCCGAGGACATGGCGCAATATGCCGATGCCAAAGCGCCCGAACATTTGCATGTGCAGGCGCGCGATCTGCCATGGTGGCGCACGCGCTTGCAGGCCTATGGCTCGCTCTTTCTTGGAGAAAACACGACCGTTGCCTTTGGCGACAAGGCGGCAGGCCCCAACCATGTCTTGCCCACCTCTGGGGCTGCGCGCTATACCGGGGGCCTATCGGTGCACAAGTTCCTGAAAACCGTCACCTGGCAAGAGGTGGACGACCGCGCGCTGCCTGATCTTGCGCGCGTGACCGCCAGCCTCAGCCGCGCCGAACGGATGGAGGGGCATGCCCGCAGCGCAGACATCCGCACAGGTCCGATTGACCGCGCGGCAACATCGACAGGATAAGACCGCCAGATGAGAACCGTGGGCATTCTGGGGGGCATGGGCCCCGAAGCGACCGTGCTTTTGATGCAAAAACTGCTGGCCGCCGTGCCCGCGCGCGACGATAGCGATCATATTCCGCTCATCGTGCATCAGAATTCGCAGGTGCCCAGCCGGATCAAGGCGCTGATCGAGGGCACCGGCGAAGACCCCGGCCCGGTTCTGGCCCGCATGGCCTGCGATCTGCAGGCAGCGGGGGCAGAGGCGTTGGCGATGCCCTGCAACACCGCGCATCACTACGCGCCCGCCGTTGTGGCCGCCACGCCCCTGCCCTTTCTCAACATGCTGGATCTGACGGCGCAGTCGCTCGCCCGCCAAGGCGCGCGACGGGTCGGGATGCTGGCCTCACCCGCAACCCGGCTGGCGAATGTTTTTGCCGCGCCCTTCGCCGCCCATGGGCTGACCCCGGTGTTCCTGCCCGATGACAGTGGAATTCTCGCGATTATCCGCGCGGTCAAGGCGGGGGAACCACTGGCAACCCTCAAGCCACAGCTCGCCCAAGAGGCCGAGGCGCTCTTGGCCCATGGGGCCGATCACCTGTTGGTGGCGTGTACGGAACTGTCCTTGATGACAGATGCCCTGCCCGCAACGGCCCCGCATACCGACAGCCTCGATTGCCTCACCGAAGCCATCGCAGACTTTGCAAAGGGCTGAACGCGCTCAATCTTCCAAGTGAAGATAAACCCGGCGGTTGTGGCGGCCTTTGTTTTCGATCTTGCCAAGGCGAAGCCGCCCGATCTCGCCCGTGCGTGCCACATGGGTACCGCCGCAGGGCTGCAGATCAACCTGATCCGTCCCCTGCCCGATCCGCACCAAACGCACCCGGCCAGACCCCATGGGTGGCGCCACCGACATGGTCTTGACCAGCCCCGGATTGGCGCGCAGCGCGTCATCGGTGATCCACTCTTCGGTCACGGGCAAATCCTGATCCACCAGCTGATTAAGGTAGTCTTCCAGCGTCTCGCGATCCTCTGGCGCTTCGGGCATGTCGAAATCAAGGCGGCTGCGCGTCTCGGCAACGGCCCCGCCCGAGACCGGCAGCGGGATCACCACCGACAAAAGATGCAGCGCCGTATGCATCCGCATCAGACGATGCCGCCGGGGCCAGTCAATCGCTTGCCGCAGGGCCGTGCCGATGGGCGGCAAGGCCATAGGTTCTGCCATCACCAGCGCGATCTGTTCCCCCTCGGCCTTGACGGCCGTGGCAATGGGCAGGCTGCGCCCTTGGCACATAAGCCGCCCGCTATCGCCCGGTTGTCCGCCCCCCATGGGATAAAACAGCGTCTGGTCCAGCACGATCCCACCCTCTGGGGTATGCGCCACAACGACGCCGGTCGCCTCGGTTTGATAGGCGTCCAGCCGAAAAAGGGGTGTCGTCATCGCCCGTCACCGTCTCCCTCGCCCTCAACATCGCCCTCTGTCAGGGCGGCTGGGCTTTGGCTCGTCTTGGGTTTGACCGGGGCCTTGGGCTCTTTCGCCTCTGCAGTGGCGTTGCGGAACCATACATCCTGTTGCGGAAAGGGAATTTCGATGCCTTCTTCGGCAAAGCGGCGGGCAATCTCGTGGTTCATGTCTGATTTCACACTGGCCACCCAGTTGACATCGCGCAGGATCGCCCGGATCTCGAAATCAAGCGAACTTGCGCCGAAATTCTGGAACAGCACCGTCGGCGGTGGCTGCATCAGCACCATTGGATGTGCCTCGGCCACGTCGCGCAGGATCTTTTCCACCCGGCGCGTGTCTGTGCCATAGGCCACCCCCACCGGCACAATCACCCGGCCCACGGTATTGCCGCGTGTGTAATTCGTGACCGTGCCACTGACGAAATCGGCATTCGGCACGATCACATCCGTGCGGTCAAAGGTCTCGATCCGGGTTGAACGCACCGAGATCGACCGTACATAGCCATGCTGCCCGCCGACCTCGATCCAGTCGCCTTCGGAAATCGGCCGCTCAATCAAAAGGATGATGCCGGATACAAAGTTGGACACGATGTTTTGCAAACCAAACCCGATGCCCACCGACAGCGCACCCGCAACGATGGCCAGTGAACTCAGGTCAATCCCCGCCGCCGTGATCGACACCAACGCCGCAAGGAAAATCCCGACATAGCCAACGCCCGACACGATGGCATTACGCCCGCCCATATCGAGCTTGGTTTTTGGCAGAATGGCATTCTTGAGCGTGCCCTGAATGAGCCGGGTCAGCAGATAGCCAAGGGTAAAGACCACAGCAAGGATCAGAAAGCCGGTGGGCGATAGCGTGATGCCGCCAAAACTGACCCCTTGGGTGAAACTTAGCCACGCCTCTTGCAATTGTGCAGGCCGCGCGCCCCAGATCAGGGCAAAAACCGGCACCGACCCGAGCACGAGGAAAAAGCCCAGAAGCACCGGAAAGAGCGAGTCATCAATGCTCTGCGCGTTGCCACGCAGCATGATATAGACCTCGGACAGCACCCGTTGGACCAGCAGCAGCGCCGCGATCATCATCAACGACAAGAGAGCAGGCAACATCATCGCCTCGGCGGCGGACATATAGCCAATCGCGGACAAAAGCGGCGCAAGCAGCGCCAGCGCCCAGAGCGCACGCGCGAGAATACGCACCAGCTTGCTGCGGAACGTAAGCTCTGTCTCGGGCTCGTTCGCCGCCGCTTTGCTGTGCCGCATCAAGAGCCGCGCAAGCCGCAGCAACAGCAGCGACGCCAGCACCATCAACGGAAAGATCATGACATTGCGGGCCGCTTCGGACCAATCAAACCCATCGGCGAGGTCCTGCACATAGGCAAACCCCGCAACCACCAATCCAAGAGAGCCGCCACTAAGCCGCCCGGTGGCGCGCTCGGACGGGCCAAGCGTGAGCAAGGGCAACTGCCGGTCATCGCGGGGAAAGACCCGTAGCGACAACCAACGCGCCAGCAGAAGGATAAAGGCCGCCGCGGGCAGCGACTCGAGCACAAGGTTTCCCTTGGACCCCAAAATCCCGGTCAGAACACCCGCCACGACAATGGAAATCACCCCAAGATAGGGCAACAACCATTCGCCAAACGAAATTGCGAAGGCCGCAAGACGGCGTCCGGCGGTCGGTGTGTCGCCCAAAACGCGCGCCGCCAGACGCATTGTCCAAACCCGGCCCCGCGTCATCAGCAAAAGGCCGATAAGACCCAGAGCAATCACCCCCGGCAAGTTTCCCTGAAAGCGCGTGCGCCGAAAGCTGCTTTGCCAATTGGTCGCCGTCTCGGCCCGGACGGTATCCACCGCGCGGTACAGTTCCTTGACCGCTGTCGGCCAATGCAGCGGATTGACCGGCGATGGCCCAAGCCGCAAAAGCGCTTGGGTCTGCCGGTCACGGATCGCCCCATCTATATTCGTGACCAGCCCATCGGCGCGACTGCGCGCCAGATCGGCCAGCTTCACCGGTGCCTCTAACCGGGCCAGACGCCGGTTAAGTTCCGCACGCTGCGCTGCGATGTCCTCGGCTTCTTCGCCGGTCTCGGGCACGGGCCCCAAGGCGGCGATTTGATCGCGCACAGTTCGGATCGCAGTGGAATTCAAGCCCTGCATCTCAACAAACTGTTGCCGCCAACCGTTGATCTGGGCGCGCATGTTTTCCAGTTGCCCGGTGGAGGCCTCGCCGTTGGCAAGCATCTCGTCGGCATCGGCCGCAAGTTCCTCCCACGTCACATAATCGACCGCGTCAGGCGTATGCTGCCCCTGCGCAAGCGCGGTATCGGGCACAGCAACTGCCGCGCCCAACGCCAGACAGAGGACTAGGCAAAGCAGCCGCAGCATTCTTGTCACCCCGCGAAAACCCCCGGAATCGAGCGCGGAGCCTGATCCAGCCAATCTGGCGTCGGCAGGTTGTTGGCGCGCAGGAATTCGGGATTGAAAAGTTTGGACTGATAGCGCGTTCCGTAATCGCACAGGATCGTCACGATGGTATGGCCCGGCCCCATGTCGCGGGCCATCTGCATAGCGCCAGCGATATTCACACCGCTCGAGGCCCCCATGCACAGCCCCTCATGCTGAAGCAGGTCAAAGACAATCGGCAACGCTTCGGCATCGGGCACCTGACAGGCGAAATCTGGCGTGAAGCCTTCAAGATTGGCCGTGATGCGCACCTGCCCGATCCCCTCGGCAATCGACGAGCCTTCGCTCTCCAACTCGCCTTTGGTATACCAAGAAAAAAGCTTTGCGCCCATCGGATCGGCAATACCCACCTTGACGCCCTTGGGTTGCAGCGCCATGCCGACCCCGGCCAAGGTGCCACCCGACCCCACCGCGCAGATAAAGCCATCAACCTTACCCCCGGTTTGCTCCCAAATCTCGGGGCCGGTTGTTTCGATATGCGCTTGACGGTTGGCGACATTGTCGAACTGATTGGCCCAGATCACACCGTTAGGTTCGGTTTTCGCAAGCTCAGTGGCCAATCTCTCCGAGTATCGGACAAAATTGTTCGGATTTGAATAGGGCGCTGCGGGAACTTGAACCAAATCGGCACCGGCCAGACGCAGCATATCCTTCTTTTCTTGGCTTTGGGTTTCGGGGATGACGATCACCGTCTTGAACCCGAGAGAGGCCCCGACCAGCGCAAGGCCGATGCCGGTATTGCCTGCCGTCCCCTCGACAATCGTACCGCCGGGTTTCAAATCACCGCGCGCGATGGCGTCGCGGATGATAAAGAGCGCGGCACGATCCTTGACCGATTGACCGGGGTTGAGAAACTCGCATTTACCCAAGATGTCACAGCCAGTTTCCTCACTGGCGCGGCGCAAACGAATGAGCGGGGTATTCCCGACAGCGGCAGCCAAATCCTGTGCAATGCGCATCTTTCATGCTCCTGTAGGCAAAGTGTTCCCTTGGGTTTAGGCGCTTGGAGAACGGAACTCAAGCGGATGCACGCAGCCGTGCGCGTTCACGCTCAAGCCACAGAAGGCAGAGGATGAGCGGCCCATTATTGGCCTCTCCACTCTGCACAAGCGCCATTGCCTGCGCGAAATCAATCACATGCGTGCGAATATCCTCATGCTCTGTGGCCAGACCGCCGCGCCCCTGTTCCAGATCGGGCAGGTCGCAAATTCCCAGAAAGAGGTGAAAGAATTCGGTCGAATATCCCGGCGTGCAATAGTGCTGGGAAATCTTCTCGAGCGCGCGCAGCGTCAGCCCCGCCTCTTCCAGACATTCGCGGTGCGCGGCGTCTTCGGGGCTCTCGCCGCCGTCAATCCGCCCGGCGACCGGCTCTAGCATCCACGGGCGCGGATCGCCGCGCCCATAGGGCCCCATGCGGAACTGCTCTACCAAAAGCACCCGGTCGCGCACCCGATCATAGGGCAGCACAAGGGCGGCATCCGTGGCGACAAACACTTCACGCCGCAAGGTATCGCTTGGCGTGCCATCAAAACGGGGATGCCGCAACGTATAGGCGCGGCCAAGGAAGAACCCCGCATGGGTGATCTCGCAGGCGATCTCCTGCACGGTCGCAGCCTCGGTCGCACTGCGCACATCGGCGGGCGCAGGCGTCTGCGCCGCCACCCGCCCCGATGCGCGCGAAATGATCATGGGCAGGCCCGCGCATAGGTCTTGCGCGGCAATACGGCCCCTCAAGCTGAGTATCTCTTGAACTGCATAGCGCAGGATCGGCGCGGCGCGGCGCGACCAGTCTTGGGCATCCCAGTCCATGGGACCGGGCCGACCGGGAAAGACACGCGCAGCGACGGGGCGGCCGTCTTGACTGACGGTAATGACATCCGAACGCCCCAAGCCAAGCGCCTCGGCGATGAAGGTCACCAACTCCACTGTGTCGGGTTCTGACACCAACCACCCGTCTACGGCCCCTAGCCCCCGGCGCAGTCCCGCCAAAGGAAGGCGCGCGTCATCACAGCAAATCTGCACGCCCTCGGCGCGCGCCTCAGCCGCAACAAGGCCCGGCAAGGTTGCCTGCAAAACGGTGATGTCAGCCAAGGGACCGTAAAGAAAAACCGGTGTCACGACCACCGATGCGAGACCCATTCCGAAACGAGGCCCACCACGATCCCGCCGGTGACCAGTGCGCCGATCAATGGCCCGTTGATCATCGTCATGCCATAGTCAACCATCAAGTCGAACATCGCGGTCAGGCCCTTGATCACCCCGTCATAGCGGTTATCGAGCGCACGTTTGAGCATCTCATTCAGGCTCTGAAGAAAGAGCGCCCAAAACACCAGTGCGGCGACCCCGGTCAATCCGGCGCTGAACCCTTCGGCATAGCCATAACCCAGCCGCCTGCCCGTCACGCGCCAGCCGCAAATCGCGCCAAGCACAACATTGACCACGTTGAACCAGCCGAAATTGGTATCTTCTGGCATAAGCGGGCGAAAGAGCTCTGATCCAAACCATCCCACAATGCTAAGTCCGATCGCCGCGACCAGCCGCGCGGCGGTGGGCATTTGATCTGTAACGGGCATCTATCCAGGCCTTGCGATGGTGATCTGCGTCACATCGCAACTACCCCCTTTGAAGGCCCCCGCGCAAGAGGTCAGATAGAAATTCCACATCCGGCGGAACCGGTCGTCAAAGCCCATATCGGCGATTTCGTCCCACTTGTCGTTGAACGCCTGATGCCAGCGGCGCAGGGTTTGGCTATAGCTTTCGCCAAATTCGATAGACCGCGCAACACTCAGCCCCGCGCGCTCGATCTCGGCGCGCAACGCGGTGGGGCTGGGGAGCATACCGCCCGGAAAGATGTATTTCTGGATGAAATCCACATCGGTACGATAGCTTTCCCACCGCCGGTCCTCGACTGTGATGATCTGCAGCGTGGCCAGCGCACCGGGATTAAGCCGCTCGCGCAGACTGTTGAAAAACACCGGCCAATAGCGCTCGCCTACGGCCTCGAACATCTCGATGCTGGCGATGCCATCATAAGTGCCGCGCTCGTCGCGGTAATCCTGCAACTTGAGCGTGACCCGATCAGACAGCCCGGCGCGCGCAATCCGGTCCTGCGCATATTTCAACTGTTCCGCGCTGATCGTGAGGCCCGTCACGCGCAACCCCCGCTCTTTGGCGGCGTATTCGGCAAAGCCCCCCCAACCACAGCCGATTTCCAGCACGTGATCGCCGGGCTTCACCCCCATCTGATCCACCATGCTGGCATATTTGGCGATCTGCGCCTGCTCCAGACTGTTCTGACCGGGCTGAAAAATAGCACTGGAATAGGTCATCGTTTCGTCCAGCCAGAGGCTGTAAAACGCATTGCCCAGATCATAGTGGTAGCTGATGTTGCGCTTGGCTTGGGTCTTGGAATTCCGTTTGAACCAAAAGCGGATGCGCTCGTAAATCTGCGCCAGCCTTTGACCGGGATAGCCGTTGTAAATACCGTCGTTGTCGTCGTTGAGAAGGTCCATAAAGGATTGAAGGTCCGGCGTGGACCAGTCCCCATCAAGATACGCCTCGCAAAAGCCCAGATAGCCCTCGCGCACCAGCCGCGCAAACACCTCGGTGTCGTGGATTTCGAGCACCGCAACCGGGCCGGGGCGCGGCCCTTCGGCGCGGAACACACGGCCATCGGGCAGGCGAATATCAAGCCGTCCGGCGTCGATATTGCGCGCCACGCCAAAGCAACGGCTGAAATAGCGCGGCAGGCCCGTCTGGCCGGTGGTGTCGGTCAGGATCATACGTTCGGTCCCTTTTTCCTTTTGCGGCGCGTCAATCGCCGATCTTGCGGTCAGTATGGTCATGTTTCAAAACTCCCGCGCTTCATAGGCGTTGAGCGCTCTTTGCCGCCCCTGTGACAAATCAACAATCCGACCCGGATAAAGCATCGACGGATCAAGCTGCCAGGCGCGCGGCACCGCCTTGAAATAGTCCAAGGCCGTTGCAGGCGGGGTGCGCTGCCCCTCAGCGATCCAGCGCCGGGTATAGGCCCCGCCACGGTCGAACTTGTCCAACTGTGTCTCGGGATTGAACACCCGGAAAT
This sequence comes from Roseovarius sp. MS2, assembly GCF_051447875.1. Taxonomy (NCBI): domain Bacteria; kingdom Pseudomonadati; phylum Pseudomonadota; class Alphaproteobacteria; order Rhodobacterales; family Roseobacteraceae; genus Roseovarius; species Roseovarius sp. MS2. Next base: position 3,392,527 of record NZ_JBKHVF010000001.1, on the reverse strand, counting down.
ACGGCGCCGCGTCGGGCCCACAGCCCGCCGCCCATTGCCAGCCCATCGCATTCGAGGCCGGATCCCAATCGCTCAGACATTCGGCGAACCAGTCCAATCCAATCTTCCAATGGGTCATCAGATGCTTGGTGAGGTATGAGGCCACGATCATGCGCGCGCGGTTGTGCATCTTGCCGGTCACATACATCTCGCGCATGGCGGCATCGACAAAGGGTTCGCCGGTGCGGCCCTGTTTCCACGCGATGACCTCGGGATGATCCGCATTGGTGGACCATGGAAAGGCATCCCAATCGGTCCGCCAATTGCCGCTCAGAATATGCGGCGTGTGATACATGAGGTGATAGGCAAATTCGCGCCAGACCAGTTCCTTGAGCCATGTCTCTGCGCCTTTGGCCCCGCCATGCAAGGCCCGCTGCCCCGCATGCCAGCACTGGCGCGGCGAGATTTCCCCATAGGTCAGGTTTTCCGACAGCGCAGACGTTGCATCGACCGCCGGAAAATTCCGGGCGTCCTGGTACTCTGCAATCGCCCCATCGGCAAAGGCATGCAATCGCTCCATCGCCGCGGCCTCGCCCACCCGCTGATAGGGCAAGCACACGTCGGCCCCCCGATACATGGCGACCCCCATCTGCCAATCATCCAGACTGTCAGAGGCGGGCCAAACCTTGGGGGCCGGGATCTGCGCGGGCGCTGTTAGCGGCATCGCCACATCGCGATCCTTCACCGCGCGCCACATCGGGCTGTAAACCCGGTAAAACCCGCCGGTCTTGGTCTCAACCGTCCAAGGCTCGAACATCACATGGCCCGGGTGGCTTTGTGCGTCCACCCCTGCCTCACGCAGCGCGGATTTCACCGCCTTGTCGCGCGCGATGGACTGCGGATCATAAAGCCGCGACCAGTGCACCGCCCCTGCCCCGGTTTCAGCCACCAGCGCACGCAGCACATCCAGCGCCGCGCCCCGGCGCAGGATCAAGCGGCTGCCGCACGCCGCCAGATCACGCGCAAGCGACGCCAGCGACAGGCCCAGACGCCACATCGGTGCAGCGCCCAGACCTTCGACGCTCTCATCATGGATGAAAACAGGAATAACCGCGCCGCCGCCTGCAAGCGCCGCACAGAGTGCCGGGTGATCGGCCAGACGCAAATCGCGCCGTAGCCATACGATTGATGGTGCTATATCCGTCATCCCCTGCCCCGGTCTTTGATTGCAATACGGGCCGGGGACGCGGGCGGATCAAAGAATATCATCAAGGGCGGTTAAGAGTTTGTCGACCTCGGCGCGGGTCGTGTAATGCACAAAACTCAGACGCAACACGCCGCGCTCTGGGTCAACGCCCATCGCCGTCAGGGGCCGCACCGCGTAGAAATCGCCGCCTCCCGCCATGATCCCATGCTGCGCCAACTCTGTCGCCGCGTCGATACCGGGGCGATTAAGCGCAACAGCCACGGTCGGCGCTTTTTGTTCGGCCTCGACCGGGCCGATCAGCCGCGCAGAATTGCGATCCTTGAGGAAATCCAAGAGCGGCTGCAAAAGTGCTGTTTCATGCCCGCGTATCAGGTCATGCACCCCGACCGCCCGCGTCACGGCATCGCCCGTGATCCCGTGATGCGCCGCCAGATCGTCGATATAATCCGCCATACCGGCGCTTGCCGCGACCTGTGCATGATCCGGACCCGCTGGCGTGAACCGTTTATAGAGCGTGCCCGCATTGAAATAATGCGCCTGATTGGGCAAGAGATTGCCCAATTCCCGCCGGATCACCATGATCCCCTGATGCGGCCCATAGGTTTTATAGGCCGAAAAAAGGTAAATATCCGGCCCCATTCCCCCCACATCCGGCAGGCCATGCGGCGCATAGCTAACCCCATCGACACAGACAAAGGCCCCGGCGGCATGCGCCAGCGCCGTAATCTCGACCACCGGGTTGATCGCCCCCACAACGTTGGAGCAATGCGGAAAACACACCAGTCGCACCCGGTCATCCAGCAGATTTTCAAGATCGGCCGGATCAAGCAAACCGCTCTCGGGGTTGATTTTCCACTCACGCACTTCGAATCCTGCGTCCGCCAACCGCCGCCACGGCCCGGAATTGGCCTCGTGATCCTGATTGGTGACGATGATCGCATCGCCCGGTTCCATCCACTGCCGGAATGCCTGCGCCAGAACATAGGTGTTCTGCGTGGTCGAGGGACCAAAGCTCAGCTCATCGGTGGCCACTCCCATCATCGCTGCAAGCCGCGCCCGCGCCTCGTCCATCTCGGCCCCGGCCAATTGGCTCGCCTCATAGGGCGCGTAGGGCTGCACCTTGCGTTGCCGATAATACCGCTCCAGCCGCGCAATCACCGGGCCGCAGGTATAAGAGCCACCGGCATTCTCAAAAAACGCTTGTCCCTCAAGGCTTGGCTCGGCAAAGGCCGGAAATTGCGCACGTACGAAATCTGTATCGAGTGTCATCACTGTCCCCATTGTCCCTTTTTGCGGCCACAAAACAGCAAAGCCCCCCGGCGCGCAAGCGCCGGAGGGCCTTGGACTGCATGACCATGGGTCGCTCAGAGGATCTTTCGCTCGCTCTGCAAGCCGCGAAAGATCGCCCAGCACATCACCAACAGCACCAATGTAAACGGCAGGCCGGTCGAAATCACCGCCGATTGCAGCGCCGTCAGGCCCCCGCCGATCAAGAGAACAATCGCGACGGCCCCTTCAAAGATGCACCAGAACACCCGCTGCGGCACGGGCGCGTCAACCTTGCCGCCCGCCGTAATCGTGTCGATTACAAGACTGCCCGAATCCGATGAGGTGACAAAGAACACCACCACAAGAACAATCCCGATGGTCGAGGTGATCGTCGCCAAGGGCAAAGGATCAAGCATCTGGAAGAGTTTAAGCTCCAGAGGGGCATTTTGTGCCGCCTCATAGCCCCCGGAAATCACCTGATTAAGCGCGGTGCCGCCAAAAACACTCATCCACAGGACACAGACCAGCGACGGAATGAGCAATACGCAGATCACGAATTCCCGCACCGTGCGGCCCCGGCTGACACGCGCAATGAACATGCCCACAAAGGGCGACCAGCTGATCCACCACGCCCAATAGAACGCCGTCCAGCCCTGCATGAAATTGGTGTCTTCGCGCCCAAAGGGATTGGACAGCGCGACAAGGTTTTGCAGATAGGCCCAAAGGCTGTCGAAAAAGAACGTCAGCAGGAAAATCGGGCCACCCACAAAGAACACGAACAGCAGCAACAGCGCCGCCAAGCCCATGTTGATCTCGGACAGCACCTTGACCCCGCCATCAAGGCCACGCACCACCGAGACTAGGGCAATCGCCGTGATGCCTGAAATCAGCAAGACCAAAAGAAGGCTCGAATTTTCAACGCCGCTTTCTTCGGTATTGCCATAAGAGATGCCCAGGAATGCCCGCGTGCCCTCTGCCGCGTCGCCCGACCCATAGAGAAAAGTCAGCCCCGACGCCGCCTGCTCTGCCCCAAAGCCCAGCGAGGTGGCCAGACCAAAGAGCGTGGCAAAGACTGCCAGCGTGTCGATCACATGGCCCCACCAGCCCCAGACCCGTTCGCCCAGGATCGGATAAAAGGCCGAGCGCAGCGTGAGCGGCAGACCCTTGTTATAGCTGAAAAGCGCCAGTGCCAGTGCCACCACCGCGTAAATCGCCCAAGGATGCAGACCCCAGTGAAAAATGGTGGCCGCCATGCCAAGGCGTGATGCCGCCTCGGGATCACCGCCGGCCGCGCCAAGCGGGGCCCAATCGCTGCGCACACCGCCCTCCATCGCCGTGCCGCCCAAGGCGCTGGAAAAATGGCTCATCGGCTCTGACACGCCAAAGAACATCAGGCCAATGCCCATTCCGGCCGCAAAAAGCATCGCGAACCAGCCCAGATAGCTGTAATCCGGCGTCGCCTCATCCCCGCCCAGCCGCACGCGGCCATAGGGGCTGACAATCAGGAAAAGGCAAAAGATCACGAAGACATTGGCGGCACTCAAGAAGAACCAGTCAAACCCTTGGGTAACTGACGCAAACAGCCAGTCAAACACCGATGCCGCATGACCGGGCAGCGCCAGCGCGTAGAACACAAAGATCACGATGCTAAGGCCCGAAATAAAAAAGACCGGGTTATGAATATCGAGACCAAAAGGCCCCACCTGTGGTTGCACATTGTCCTGCCCGATCTCGTACACTGTCTCGATCAGGTCCGACTGCCCTTCGGGCGCGGGTATGCCTTGATTGGTTGTTTCGTCGGCCATCTGGCCCCCTTTGCTTGTTTTTCTGCTGCCCGTTGCGCCCGTCACAGCGGACAAAGGCGACGCACCAGTGCGGCACGTGGCAGCGTTTTGAGGTCTCGCGCACGAGGAAAGCAGACACGCTGTCCGCAGGCGCACCGGGCCTTGCATGCCCGGATCGTCACAACCTTTTAGCAAGAAACCGCCCAAAACTGCAACCCGGCGGCACGGAAACGTCACGTTTGCGACCTGCACCATGTCGCCAAACGACAATCACAAAGGGATTCGCGCGCCCTGTTTTCATGGAAAGCCGATTTCAGTTTCGTTGCGCAGCGGATCAATCCGGTTGAACCCCGCGCACAGATGGCCGCAATTCCACACCCCAATGGTCGTAATTTGCGCACGGAGCGCCGGATTACCCGCTCGTTACACGGGCCTCGGCGTGGGAAAATGACGGGATGGGGCAACAGGCCGATTTCAGAGCCACACAAGGACCCCGTTCAATCGCAATGGATCAGGGACGTCACAGATGAGTATAAAACCCCCTTTCACAGATCTCGAGATAAAAACCGCCCCACAGGGGTTCTACGAGGGCTATAGCTTGCCCATCGCGCTGATTTCCAAAACCTCGATGGCGCTCTTGGTGATCTGGGCGCTGGTCTGGCCCCTCAATGCCAATGCCACGCTGTCGAGCCTCAACTGGTCGCTCCTCGAAGGGTTCAACACCTTCTATATTCTCGCCACCGGCATGTTTGCCTTTTTCCTCTTCATCGTGGCGCTCTTGCCCGCGACAGGCAGGCGCATGATGGGGCGCGTGGGCGAAAAACCCGAGTTTTCAAACTTCTCTTGGTTCTCGATGATGTTCGGTGCGGGTCTTGGTGTGGGTCTCATGGTGTTCGCCACGGCGGAACCGCTGGGCCTCTGGGGCTCGAACCCAGAGACTGTGACCGGGGCCGTCATCGGCAACACGGCAGAGGGCGTGACCCCGGCCTATCGCTATACCTTTGCGCATTACGGCTTTCACGCCTGGGCCATCTATGTGGTGACAGGGCTCAGCCTTGCCTATTACGCCTATACGCGGGACATGCCGCTGACCATCCGCTCGGCGCTGACCCCGTTGCTGGGGCGTGCCGCCAACGGCATTTTGGGTGATCTTGTCGACATTCTGGGCGTCGTGGCCACCATTCTCGGCGTGTCCGTCACCATCGGCTTTGGCGTGTCGCAATTTGTCGATGGCGTCTATGCGGTCAGTGGCATGGAATGGCTGATGAACACCACGGGCGAGGCCCCAAAACCCACCACCGCAGGCCTCATCGCCGCCCTGCTCGCGATCATGGGCCTGTCGATCCTCTCGGCGGTTTCGGGCGTGGGACGCGGCATCAAATATCTCTCGAACCTCAACCTCGTGTTGTCGGTGGTTCTGTTGCTGGTCTTTATCGTCTTTGGCTCTTTCGCCTTTGCCATGACCAAATACGCAACGGCCCTTGCCGATTACATCCTGCACTTCACCTCGCTGTCGTTCAACGCCTATGGGCCGCTCTCGTCCGAGGCTTTTGCCGCCGCGCTTCCCACCGAAGCGGCCCCGCTTGCCGCCGACCTTTACGGCGGCGCAACGAACGCATGGGGCAGTTTTGATGGCTTTGTCGGCGGTCTGAGCGGTGCCGCCGCTGAGCTGCCCGAGGCGACCAAAATTGCCGCCTACGAGGCCGGTGCCCAAGGTCGCCTGTTTGGCTGGCAGGCGGGTTGGACAACCTTCTACTGGGCGTGGTGGATCGCGTTTTCGCCCTTCGTTGGCCTGTTCCTTGCGCGCATCTCGAAGGGGCGCACCGTGCGGGAATTCATTCTTGGCTGTGTGATTGCCCCGGCGCTTGTGTGCTTTGCTTGGATGACCATCCTCGGCGCGACGGCGATTGATCTTGAACTCAGCGGTGTGGCGCAAGGGGCCATCATCGGTGCCTCCAACACCAACAAACTCTTTGTCACATTGGGCTTCATGATTGATGGCGGCTTGCTTACGGCTGTGACGATCATGTGCGTGGTGCTGGTGCTGACCTTCCTCGTCACCTCGGCAGACTCGGGCATCCTCGTGATGAACACGATCATGTCAGGGGGTCAGGCGGAAACCGGCATCAAACACCGGATCATCTGGGGCGTCATCCTTACGCTGGTGATCGGCGCGCTGATCATCGCGGGCAATTCGGGGGCCTCTGCCGACCCGTTCGAGGCGCTGAAGAACGCCATGATCATCGGCGCGCTGCCCTTTGCCATGGTGATGGTGTTGATGGTGGTGGCGTTGACCAAGGCGCTCTACCGCGATCATCTGCGCGACAAGCACGGGCTTTTGGCCGAACAACCGGCGGAATAATCCCACCGCAGAACCTGAGCGAAATGACGCCGCGCCCCTCGCGCGGCGTCAGCCGTTAAACAAGGCCCGATCCCGGTAATACGCCAAAACATAAAGCCGGATCGCCGTTGCCAACCCGGTCTCGATCCCGCGACCCGCATCAATTTCGGCAGCCAAAACGTTGAGAGCCATGGATTTTTCCTCGGCAATCTCGCGAAAGGCCTGCCAGAACTCATCCTCAAGAGACACGCTGGTGCGATGCCCACGCAGGGTAAGCGAGCGTTTGACCGGGCGCGCGCCCATCATAGGTCAGACAGGGGGGCGCTGCCCCCGTCCTGGATGATATCCAGGACTCCCCCGAGGTATTTTGGGCCAGATGAAGCCAAACTCAGTCCTCGTCCCGGCGATGCTGGTCAAGCGTGGCGCGCGCCTTTTCGGTCTGCGCCTGCTCCAGCGCCTTTTGCGCCTTGGTCCGGCCAAAGCGCACGGCATTCTCATCTGCGCGGGCCTTGTCCTTGGCCCGCGCCTTTTGCTTGCGCACCCGGTTCAGATTGACCGGGGCATCGCTCATTTCGGGCCGATCATGTCTTCGGGGCGCACGACGCGATCAAAGGTCTCGCCATCGACAAAGCCAAGCGCGATCGCTTCTTCGCGCAACGTCGTGCCGTTCTTATGCGCGGTCTTGGCAACCTTGGTGGCATTGTCATAGCCGATGGTGGGGGCCAAGGCTGTCACCAGCATCAGGCTTTCCTGCATCAGCTTTTCGATACGCGGGCCATTGGCCTCGATCCCGTTGAGCATCCGCTCTGTGAAGCTGTCGGCGGCATCGCCCAAAAGCTGCATGGATTGCAACAGGTTATAGGCCATCATCGGATTATAGACGTTCAACTCGAAATGCCCCTGAGAGCCTGCGAACTTGATCGCGGCATCATTGCCCATGACATGGGCGGCCACCTGCGTCAGCGCCTCGGCCTGTGTCGGGTTGACCTTGCCCGGCATGATCGAGCTGCCCGGCTCGTTCTCGGGCAGGATCAATTCGCCCAGGCCCGACCGCGGACCCGACCCCAGAAACCGGATGTCATTGGCAATCTTGTAGCAAGACCCGGCCACCGTGGCGAGCGCGCCCGACATGAACACCATCGCATCATGCGCCGCCAGCGCCTCGAATTTGTTGGGGGCCGTGACAAACGGCAGGCCGGTGATCTCGGCCATTTGCGCCGCGACGGTCGTATCCCAGCCCTTCGCGGTGTTCAGACCGGTGCCCACAGCGGTGCCGCCCTGTGCCAGCTCATAGATACCGGGCAAGCACAGATTGACCCGCGCGATGCCCTGCCGCACCTGATGCGCATAGCCCGAGAATTCCTGCCCCAGCGTCAGCGGCGTGGCGTCCTGCGTATGGGTGCGGCCGATCTTGATGATGTCCTTGAACTCTTCCGACTTGGCCTCAAGCCCGGCCAAAAGCTTGGCCAACCCCGGCAAAAGCACATCGCGCGCCGTCATGGCAGCGGCAATATGCATGGCGGTGGGAAAGGTGTCGTTGGATGATTGCCCCATGTTCACATGGTCATTGGGATGCACCGGATCTTTGGAGCCAATGACACCGCCCAAGATTTCAATCGCGCGGTTGGCGATGACCTCATTGGCATTCATGTTGGATTGCGTGCCTGATCCGGTCTGCCAGACCACCAGCGGGAAATTGTCGTCGAATTTGCCTGCGATGACTTCGCCCGCCGCTTGGATGATGGCATCGGCGCGACGCGCATCCAGCGCACCGCTGGCCTTGTTCGCCTGTGCGCAGGCCTGTTTGATCACGCCAAGTGCGCGCACAATCGCAACGGGCTGTTTTTCCCAGCCAATCGGGAAATTCATGATCGAGCGCTGCGTCTGCGCGCCCCAATATTTGTCATTCGGCACCTCAAGGGGGCCAAAGCTATCGGTTTCGGTGCGGGTGGCGGTCATGGCAAAGCCTTTCGTGACGGGTTTGCCCCGTTCATACCGCAGTTCTGCAAAAGATCAATGCTGTATACGACGGGATACAAAGACCGCAGGCCGCGACAAAGCGCGCGTTACTTGCGGAAACTGTCGAGCCGCACCACCTCGGCCTTGCCGGGGCTGGGATCGTCATCGGGTGGGTCGGTATCATCCAACTCGTCGATATCGTCATCCACTTCCTGCGTCTCAAAGCGCAGGCCGAATTCAACCGAAGGATCAACAAAGGTCTGGATCGAATCATAGGGCACATACAGCCGCTCGGGCGCGTCGCCAAAATTCAGCGTCACGCCAAACCCATCGTTCGTAACCTTGAGGTCATCATACCAATGCTGCATCACCACCGTCATTTCTGAGGGGTAGCGCTGTTTCAACCAATCAGCGAGCTTGGCCTCGGGGTGTTTGGTGTCAAACGTGATGAAGAAATGATGCGCCCCGGGCAAACCTTCGGCCTGCACCTTGCTCAGCACCTCTTGAATGAGGCCGCGCATGGCACGATGCATAAGATTTCCGTAGTCGATTGATCGAGACATGTTTGACCCTTGGGGAATTGCTGCATGCCAGCATAGGGGATTCGAAACAAAACAAAAGACCCGCAATGCGCGCCTCAGATCAAAACATGAGCCAGCCCCGCCAGCGCCGCCATAAGCGCCAGAACCGGCACCATTGGCAGGCGAAGACCCAGCAATAAACCGCCCGCAACCGCCACATAGACCGCATCGCGCAGCGAAAAACTGCTGATTTCGGGCTGGGGCCCAAAGGCACCCATCGTCACCTGCCCGAACAGCACATGCAGCGCGAACCACACCGAAAGGTTGAGGATGACCCCCACCACAGCCGCCGATATCCCCGCCAAAGCCCCCTTGAGACGGGGCCGCGCAAGGATCTGTTCGATATAGGGGGCCCCGGTGAAGATCCACAAAAAGCAGGGAATGAACGTCACCCAAAGCGTAAGGCAGGCCGCCAGCACCGCTATGCCCACTCCGCCCTGCGCATAGCCCGCCAAAAGGCCCACAAACTCGGTCACAAGGATCAATGGCCCCGGCGTGGTCTCGGCAAGCCCGAGCGCATCGATCATCTCGGCCGTGGTCAACCAGCCCTTGGTCGCCACCACGGTTTCGGTCATATAGGCCAGCACCGCATAGGCCCCGCCAAAGGTCACCACCGCCAATTTACTGAAGAAAAGCGCCAGATCAGTCAGAAACGTGGCCCCCGTGCCCCAAACCAGCAGCACCGGCGCGGCCCAGAGCGCACCCCATATGAGCGCGGTCGCCACGGTCTGAGAGATCGCCACAGGCACAGGGGCGACCATGCTCGCATCCACCGCCACACTGCGATGCGACCACGCGCCCCAGAGCGCCGCCGCCGCGATGATCAACGGAAAGGGCACCGACAAAAAGAACATCGCGACAAAGCCCAAGCCCGCCAGAACCCAACTGTCCCAGCCCTTGAGAGCGCGCCGCGCCAACTTGAGCAAGGCTTGCAGCACGATCACCACCACCGCCGCCTTGATGCCCAAAAACACCGCCTGTACCAGCGGCAGATCGCCATAGGTGGCATAGCCCAGACCAAGCACGAGGATCACCGCCGCACCCGGCAGCACAAAGAGAAGCCCGGCAATCAACCCGCCCAGCACCCCACGCAGCCGCCAACCGGCATAGGTGCAAAGCTGCATCGCCTCTGGCCCCGGCAAGAGCATGCAAAACGACAATGCGCCCAGAAATTGCTGTTCGGTCAGCCAGCCGCGCCGCTCTACCAGTTCGTCATGCATCATCGAGATTTGCGCCGCCGGCCCACCAAAGCTCAAAAGACCAATGCGGGCAAAGCTGCGAAAGATCAGGGCAAGGGGCGGCGCGCTCATATGTCTTTGTCGCGCGCCACGCGACGACACGCAAGACATAGTTTTATGACGCCAGTTCCGCGCCTTATGGATCATTTTTAAAGTGAAAGTGCAGGCTTCTGTTGCCAGGTGCCTGCGAACCCCGCCTTACGCGGCTAAGCGCAAGGGCTTAAGTTTCGGTTTGGTTACTGCTTACGCAGCAACGGCCACCGGAGCACGGTTGTCATTTGCAACTGTACGTTTCGGACCGATAACGGTGGTACCTCACCGGGACAAAGCATAACCCCTTTAGACGTTCGTCGATCCTATTTCGACCCCATGATCCCCAAATGAAGGATGTTTGGTGGAGTCGCCGGGTACCGCCCCCGGGTCCGATCCGCTTATTACGAGCGCGTTTATGTCCATAGTCCGCTTGCGCGAACACCTCATACATAGGCGCTCTGAAGCGGCTTGCAAAGGGGGTGCCGGTCACCTTGGCGAAAGTTTAAGCCAGATCCCGTCACGCCCCCGCACCGTCAGATGCGCCACCGGCACCGGTGGGCGCTCGGCCACCGGGCTCAGGCGATAGGCCCGAACCAGCATGGCCAACAGCAAAGGCCCCTCAATCATCGCAAACCCCGCCCCGGTGCAAACCCGCTGCCCGGCGGAAAACGGGATGAACGCCTCGCGCAGACAGGTCTTACCATTCTCGGTGCCATAGCGCGCCGGATCGAACCCATCGGGATTATCCCAAAGCCGTTCGTGCCGATGCAGATGCCAGGGGCTGATCACCACCTGCGCGCCACGTGGAATATCACGGTTACGGAACCTTTCGGGGCAGGCCGTCTCGCGTACCATCATCGGCACCGGCGGATAGAGGCGCAGCGTCTCGCGAAACACATCGCGGGTAACACGCAACCGCGCCATATCGGAAAACTCTGGCGCACGGGGGCCAAAAACCGCCTCTGCCTCTTCGGCCACCCGCTCTTGCCACTCGGGGTAAAGCGCCAGAAGATACAGCGCCCAAGCCAGCGCCGACGCGCTTGTCTCATGCCCCGCGAGGAAAAAGATCGCCACCTGATCAACCATCTCTTCGGTGTCAAACCGCGCGCCGGTTTCCGGATCGGCAGTGGTCATGATCTTGGTCGCCAGATCGTCGGGCGCGGTGCCCGCCGCAATCTCGGCCTGCCGCCGGGCGGTCAATTCTGTGATCAGCCCCCGGATAGCACGCGCCGTCACCCGCGTCTGACGGCGATGAAATCGTGGAAACCAACCGGGCAAGGGCACAAAGGCGGCAAGGTTCAGCACGGGTTGCATGCGCTGATGCGCCTTGAAGGCGTCAAACACCTGCGCGGCGGTGCGATCCTCGATGGGCAGCGAAAACAGCGTGCGAAAGATGACATCGGCAGCGGCATGGCTGGTGTGGCCCTCAATATCAAACCCTCTGCCATCGGCGAGCGGGGCCAGCCGCGCAACTGCCCCCTGCCCGGCGGTGACCATCGCGGCAAAGGTATCGCGCAACCGCCCGCCTTCGAATGCGGGATCAATGATGCGCCTCTGCCGCTTCCATGTCTCGCCATTGGTGACAAAGACCGATTGCCCCAGCAGGGGCCGCAACCCTTCGGACACGCGGGCGGATTTGGGGAAATCATCGGGGCGTTGTTTCAGCACCAGATCAACCAGGCCCGTGTCATTACACAGGTAAGAGCGAAAGAACGGCGTGCGGAATTCAGCCATCCACGCGCGATAGAGCCGCGCAGGCTGTGCCGACAGAATATCGGCCCGAAAGAGCCGCAGATACCGCCAGAGCGACACATGGTCCGGGCGCGCGGGCGGCTTGGGCGGGATCATGGGGCGAGGCTCGTGTACCGCGAGGTGGCACGCTCGATCCGGCTTTTTGAGGGCGGTCTGTCACGAAACCGCGCGGCCAGTGTCAATGGCCCTGCCGTGACGCGGAAATAGTCATAGTCACCGGGCCGATCAAAGGCGCAAAGATATTGAAAATGCAGCCGGAAAAACCGCCACCGCAAGGCGCGCCACCGCTCGGCGCTCAGCGTTTGGGTGAACGCCGCCGAAATCACCAGCGGCCAGCGTTTGTCCTTTGGGGCCACGCCCGACACCGCCACCGGATCGCAAAGCGCAAAGGCGCAGCCATCGCCGGGTGCCGTGACATCCACCCAAGTCACCTCGTCCCGCGCGCTCAGATAGGCCAAATCGGCCCGCAGCCGATGGGCGCGCGGCAGAAAGGACACCATCGGCACCACCTGCCCAAGGCTCAGGAACGACAGCGACGGGCCGTGCTCGGGCACCTGCCCACCCCGGATCAGATCGGCCAGAATCGACACCCCAAGATGCGCGCCCGAGGAATGGCCAACCACCAGCACCTCATCACAATCTCCCTGCAAGGCCTGCGCGATCTCGGCGGTAAATTCCGCCATCCGCGTCTCCAATTCAGGCGGATTGGCCCCCAGATACCGCGCCGAATAGGCGTAATCATGCATCAGGTAATAGGCAAAGAACCGGCCATCCAGACGCCGGAACCATTCAAGAATGAACGGCACCACACCAAGCCCGCCCCACGCCGCCCAAGGATGCCAAAGCGCCAGCACGCGGCCCAATCCCCACGCCACCATGAACGCTATGCCAAGCTGCACCAACAGAAATCCAACCGGATAAAGCGCCGCAATCACCGGACCCTTGCGCAACCGCATAAGCCGAAACAGCGCGCCGGTGCCGATATAGATCGCCGCCGTGCGGATCAGCTGCACATAGGTGGCCAAAATCCCCTGATCCATGCTGCCTTTGACGATATCGGACCAGACCAGCACTTCAACCGCGCTCTCAACCTCGGCCCCCTCAATCTGCGCAGAGACATTCCAGCCAAATCGCGCCTGAGCTTTGGCTTTCAAGACATTGATTTCATATCCGGAAATAGCAGCCTGCGCAGCGCTTTCCTTGCGGTAAAGCTCGCGATATCGGCGCGGTGGAATCGGGTCATAGCCCGGAATATAAAACACGCGCCTGCGGCGCACTTGGGGCTCGCTGCTCATGTTCAACCTCATGTTGCAGCAAACCTAGCGCGGAAATCGGGCAAGCGTAAGGCGTTATCCAAGCACCGCTAGGGCGGGGAATGTTTCGAGCAACCAAAAGGAAAACGCTGAAAAGCCGCCGGTGAGCATCAAAAGACCAATGGTCCAAAGCAAAAGCCCCATCACCCGCTCGATCTGTTCCATATGGCGTTTCATCCAGCCCATCAGCCCCTGCAGACGCGGCAAGAAGGCAGCAACCAGCAGAAACGGCACACCAAGGCCAATGGCATAAATCGCCAAGAGCATCGTGCCCCGCGCAACCGACCCTTCCGACGCCGCCAAAGACAGGATCGCACCCAGTTGCGGACCGATGCAAGGCGTCCAGCCAAAGGCAAAGGCCAGCCCCAGAATATAGGCTCCAAAGGACGATCCGCCTCGGTCGCCCGCATCCAGCCGCGCCTCGCGGTCAAGGAATTTGATCCGATAGACGCCCACGAAATGCGCGCCGAAAATCATCACAAGAATGCCAGCTACCGTATTGAAATAGCTCTGATATTGCAGAAACACCGTGCCAATGGCAGAGGCCGTGAACCCCAAAAAGATAAAGACCGTCGAGAGGCCCAATACAAAGAAGAGCGCCGGCACAACGGCCCGCGCGCGGCTCTGCCCGCTCTCAGAGAGATCATTCAGGCTGACCCCGCTCATATAGGCCAGATAGGGCGGGACGATCGGCAGAACGCAGGGGCTGAGAAACGAGATGATTCCAGCGGCCAAGGCCACGAACATTGCGGGCAAAAGCGCTGCGTCTATGATTTCGATTCCGAACATGCGCCAGACATAGCCCGCACTGCGACCCGCGTCACCCGACATTCTGTCACAACCTTGTGGACAGGCTGTAACAAGCCCGCTATCTCACGCCTCATGACACCCGATGATACGCTCGACGCCTGCGGCCTATTGTGCCCCCTGCCCGTCCTCAAGCTGCGCAAGCGCTTGAAATCCATGGGTATTGGCGCGGTGATCGCGATGCAGGCGGATGATCCCGCAGCCGTGATCGACGTGCCGCATTTCTGCGCCGAATCCGGGCATGATCTGATTTCCGCGACCGATGCGAATGGCGTGCAGACCTACGTGATCCGCAAGACGCGCTAAGGCGTTCCGCGACCGCTGGAACACACACATCTCGGGCTTGACCCGTGACCTCGCTGCAGATGCGTCAAGTCCCTGGCTCTGGGCCGGGGCGATGGGAAACCGATCAGACGCGACGCGCTCCAGCCACACAACGAAAAATGCCGCACCCGAGGGCGCGGCATCCTTGATTTTCGTCTTTTCTTCTCAGCCCAAAGACCACCAGCCGCGGCGCTTTGGCTTGGGCTCTTCCTGCGGTGCCGGGGTTTCGGCCACAGGTTCAGGCGCTTGCGCGGGCTCAGGCGCTTCTGCCTCAGCAACCGGCTCTGGCGTCACCTCTGCAACCGGCTCCGGTGCCACCTCAGCAACCGGCGCTGGTGTTGCCTCTGTTGGCAGCACTGCCGCCTCTGGCTCTGCAGTCACGCTGCTCTCATCTGCAACCGCCGCCGTGGCCTCGGGCTCTTTCTTCTTGCGCGGCGTTGGGGTGCGTTTGGGCTTCGCTGCCGCCTTGGCCTTGGGGGCCTCCTCGTCAGAGACTGCCTCCGCCGCGCTTGCGGGCTCTTTCTTCTTGCGCGGTGCGCGGGTGCGCTTGGGCTTCGGCTGCTCCTCAGCGACCACAGGCGCCTCGGCCTCTGCCGTCACCTCAGCCGGGGCCTCTGGCTCAGCAACAACCGCAGGTACTGCGCTGTCTTGCTCCTCGCTCCCCTCGGACGCCTCACCGTCATCGTCCTCCCGATCCTCATCGGTGCCTTCGCCATTGCGCTCCGCACCGTTGCCATTCTTGGGCTTGCGGCGGCGGCTACGGCGGCGACGGCTCTTTTTGGGCTTGTCGCCCCCATCGCCCCCGGTGGTCGGCGCGCTCTTGGCGTCGTCGCCCGCTTCGGCTTCGACCTCCTCGTCGATCTCGTCCTCGACCTCGTCGTCGATGTCATCCATCAGCGCCGATGTGCCGGACACGAATTGCGCCATCGGCACTTCGGGCACGTTCCGGGTCGCTGTTTTGAACTTTTCCATCGTGAAATCGGGGCTGACCAGACGCGGATCACCCTCGATCCGCACCGACAGGCCATAGCGCCCTTCGATTTGCGCCACGTGATCGCGTTTCTGGTTCATCAGATAGTTGGCGATGCCCACCGGGCATTTCACCAGCACCTCACGCGAGCGGCGGCGCACGCCCTCTTCCTCGATCTGACGCAGGATCGACAGCGCAAGGCTGTCATCCGACCGGATAAGCCCGGTGCCATGGCAGGCCGGGCATGGCTGCGTCGTGGCCTCGATCATGCCGGGGCGCAGACGCTGGCGCGACATTTCCAACAGGCCAAAGCCCGAAATGCGGCCAACCTGAATACGCGCCCGGTCGGTCTTGAGCTTGTCCTTGAGCCGCTTTTCCACCGAAGCGTTGTTGCGGCGCTCGTCCATGTCGATAAAATCGATCACGATCAAACCAGCCAGATCGCGCAGGCGCAATTGACGCGCCACCTCTTCGGCGGCCTCAAGGTTGGTTTTGAGCGCGGTTTCCTCGATCGACCCTTCCTTGGTGGCACGGCCAGAGTTGACGTCGATAGCAACCAACGCCTCGGTCACACCGATCACGATATAGCCGCCGGATTTGAGCTGCACCGTGGGGTTGAACATGCCCGACAGATAGCTTTCCACCTGAAAGCGGGCAAAGAGCGGCTGCTGATCGACGTAATGCTTCACGTTCTTGGCATGGGACGGCATGATCATCTTCATGAAGTCCTTGGCGATGCGATAGCCGCGCTCGCCCTCGACCAGCACTTCGTCAATCTCGCGATTATAAAGATCGCGGATCGAACGCTTGATCAGATCGCCCTCTTCATAGATTTTCGCCGGCGCCATAGAGCGCAGGGTCAACTCGCGGATCTGTTCCCACAAACGCTGCAGATATTCGTAATCGCGCTTGATTTCGGCCTTGGTGCGCTTCGCCCCGGCGGTGCGCACGATCAGACCCGCGCCGCGCGGCACGTCGATCTCGGTGGCGATTTCCTTGAGCTTCTTGCGGTCTACAGCATTTGTGATCTTGCGGCTGATGCCACCGCCACGCGCGGTATTGGGCATAAGCACGCAATAGCGACCCGCAAGGCTTAGATAGGTGGTCAGCGCCGCCCCCTTGTTGCCGCGCTCTTCCTTGACGACCTGCACCAGCATGATCTGCCGGACCTTGACGACCTCTTGGATCTTGTAGCGCCGCGCACGGGGCTTGCGCACCGGGCGGATATCTTCGCTGTCATCCTCTTCGGCGACGGATTCGATCTCGTCATCCTGAGCGGCATGATCGCGGGTGTCGGTCTCGGGCTCATCCTCGCCCGCCTCGTCGGCACCGTTATCCTCGGGTTCTTCCACCAGGGTCTCGGCCACGCGCTCCATCGGCGATGTGGCCTCGGGCACTTCGGCGGTTGCGGCGGTCTCGTCCTCAAGGTCGATGGTTTCCATCCCCGAGATTTCAGAGGTGGCCACCGCATCGTCAGTTTGCGTCTTTTCGGCGCGTGTGCGCGAGCGGGACCGTGACCGCGAGCGGCTATTGCGCCCTTCGCTGCGTCCGTCACTGCGCCCCTCGCCACCGCTGCTGCGACGCGGACGATCTTCGTCCTCGTCGTTTTGCGCGTTGGCCAGCGCCTCTTCCTCGGCCATCAGGGCCTCGCGGTCGGCGACCGGGATCTGATAGTAATCGGGATGTATCTCCGAGAACGCCAGAAACCCATGCCGGTTTCCGCCGTAATCTACAAAGGCCGCCTGAAGCGAGGGTTCAACCCGCGTCACCTTGGCCAGATAGATATTGCCAGCTATCTGGCGTTTATTTTCAGACTCAAAATCGAATTCCTCGACCTTGTTTCCGTCGACCACCACAACCCGAGTTTCCTCGGCGTGGGTGGCATCAATGAGCATTTTCGTAGCCATGTTTTCCGTTTGCATCGCGGCGCGGCCGCCTGCCCCGGTAGGGCGGCGCGTTGCGGCAGATGTCTGATAAGGGCGATGGCGGACGCGCAGCCAAGGGTGCCGGTATCGGCCCCTGCACTGACAAAGTGATGTCTCGCGCGCTTCATCGCGGTTCTTCTTCTCCGGCCCCTCGCGGAGCCAATTCAGGGCCTGTCCACCGTTTTCAAGGGTCAGGCTTGTATGTGGCCCCCGTGAACGGGACCCAATCGGTCTGCTCAATCATGTCGGACTGATCCGGACGGAGGACTGAAACAGCGAATCTCTCGAGGTTTCGGGGCGGATTACGCCCGTCACCATAGTGTCACAGTAAAGCGACCCCTATGCCAATGACAATGGACAAAATGAAAAGCAGCGCGTGCCGCCCTCAAAGATAGTCGGACCGTTGCAAATTATACTTGGCCATTTTCTCGTTCAATGTCCGACGCGGAAGGCAAAGTTCGTCCATCACCGCCGCGATGCTGCCTTTGTGGCGGCGCATCGTGTTGTCGATCAGCATCCGCTCGAACGCTTCGACATATTCCTTGAGCGGCTTGCCCTCGGTGGTCATCACCGGCTGCATGTCCTGATGGTCCGACATCAGCAACGATGTGATCGTGCCCGACCCCCGCCGGGCCTGCAACACCGCGCGCTCGGCCACATTGAAGAGCTGACGCACATTGCCGGGCCAAGGCGCCTGCAAAAGCTGTGTGGCCTCCTGCGCGCTGACCTGCGGCGCGTCACAGCCGTAATCTTCTGAAAACTGCTCGGCAAAGCGGGTGAAGAGCGTCAGAATATCCTCGCCGCGCTGACGCAGCGGCGGCACGGTGATCCGCAGGCTGGCCAGACGGTAAAACAGGTCAGAGCGCAGCGCATCCTCACAGGTATGCCCCTCGTCCTGCATGTTCGAAATGGCCACCACACGGGTCTCGGGCGGCGTGCCCTCGGCGTTGATATGGGTCAGCAATTTGGCCTGCGCCGCTTCGCTCAGCGCCTCGATATCCTCTAGCACCAGGGTGCCGCCGCGTGCCTCTTCAAAGGCGGGCAGGCGCGCATCCTCGGGCTGCACCGGGCCAAACAGGCGCTTGATCAGCCCCTCGTCATCAAAGGCAGCACAGGCCACCGACACAAACTTGCGCCCCGCGCGCGCCCCCACCGCATGCAGCGCATGCGCCACCAGCGTCTTGCCGGTGCCGGTCTCGCCCTCGATCAGAACATGGCCATCGGCCTGCCCCAGATCGAGAATATCCTCGCGCAACCGCTCCATCGCGCCGCTGGTGCCGATCAGCTTTTTCATCAGCTGGCCACCATCCGACAGGTCCTTGCGCAGCGCACGGGCGTCCAGCGTCATGCGCCGGGCGTTGGTGGCCTTCTTCGCCAGCTCAGTCATACGGTCCGGGTTGAACGGTTTTTCCAGAAAATCAAAGGCGCCGATCCGCATCGCCTCGACCGCCATGGGCACATCGCCATGTCCCGTGATCATGATCACCGGAAGCGAACTATCGGCCCCCATCAGCTTTTTGAGAAACTGCATCCCGTCCATACCGGGCATCCGCACGTCGGTCACGACGATACCGGGATAATCCGGCCCCAGCGATTTCAGCGCATCCTCCGCCGAGGCAAAGGCCTCGGTGTCATAGCCCGACAGGGCCAACCACTGACTGATCGACTGGCGCATGTCTTTTTCATCATCGACGATGGCGATCTTCATGGCTGCTGGCATTTCACATCACTCCGCTGCTCGGGTCTCATCCGCCAATATGGGAAGCTGCATCTCGAATACAGCCCCCCCGTCGGGCGCGTTGCGCGCCACCAGACGTCCGCCAAGGTCGTTGACGATCCCCGAGGAAATGGCAAGCCCCAGCCCCACCCCGTCGCCTGGCTGTTTGGTCGTGTAAAAGGGCTCAAAGAGGTTCTTGAAATCCCCGATCCCCTCACCGTTGTCGCGCACCGTTAGCACCGCCGTTTCCCCCGCCGCCAAGAGAATGTCGATGGTGGCATCGGGCACGGTATTGGTGGCATCAATGGCATTGCGCAACAGGTTGACGATCACCTGTTCCACACGCACCCGGTCCCCCATGATCATCACAGGCTGATCGGGCAAAGTGCGGGTGATGGTGATCTTGCGCTGACGCAACTGCGGCTCCATCATCGACAGCGCCGAGGCCACCGCATCCGCCATGTTTACAGGGGAAAACTGCGTGCCTGACTGGCGCGCATAGGACTTGAGCTGCTTGGTGATCGCCCCCATCCGCTCGATCAGATCGTCGATCCTCTGAAACGCCGAGATCGCCTCGTCGGGCCGGTTGCGCGACAGCAAAAGCCGCGCCCCCGCAAGGTAGGTTTTCATCGCCGCAAGCGGTTGGTTCAACTCGTGACTGACCGCCGCCGACATCTCGCCCAGAACCGCCAATTTCGAGCTTTGCTGAATGGTCTGTTCGGCCTGTGCGAGGTTCTCTTGCGCGCGTCTACGCTCGGCGATTTCCCGCTGTAGGCGGGCATTCAATGCGCGAAGCTCTGCCGATTCCCGCTGAAACAGCGCCATCCGAAGCGCCGCCTTGCGATTGAGAAAGTAAAACGCGAGCGCCAGAAGAATCGCGAATCCCATGATCTCGAGCGCGAGATAGCCGTTCACCTTGTCACGCACCGCCGTGTAAGTGGTAAACCCGGCGATCCGCCAGCCGCGAAAGGCCACGCGCCCCTCGACCCGCATCACCGCCTCGCCGCGCACATAGGCATCCGCCGGCAGCGCCGTCCAATCCGAGGTCGCCTGAATGGCGCGCTGAATGGCGCTGTTGACCGGCTCGCGGCGCAGCGCCTCGGCCTCTGTCAAGCCACGCCAACGCGGTTCGGTGGCCAGAATGATCCGCCCCTCGGTATCCGTGACCATGACCGCATCGGAAATCCCGGCCCAGGCGCGCTCGTATTTGCGCAAATCCACTTCGACAACGATCACCCCCAAGGTGCCGTTCTGCGTCTCGATCCGGCGCGAGTAGTAAAAGTTGAATTGCCCCGTTTCCTGCCGCAAAACATGGAAAATCGTATCGCGCGAGCGCATCGCATCCACGAAATAGGCGGCGGCCTTGTGACTCTCGCCCAGGCGCGCCCGCTCTGTCGTCGCAACCGCCCGCCCGTCCCTGTCGAGCAGCGTCAGGTTCGCCGCACCGATTTCTTCCAGAAATGAAATCAGCCGCTGTGTGGATTGCGCATAGTCTTGCGTGTTGAGCGCAGCAATCAGCGCCGGGTCCCGCGCCAAGAGCTGCGGCACAATCGCATTCTGGCGCAATTCCGACAGCAGGTTACCCGAATACAGCACCAGCCGCAGCTCTGCGCGGTTGCGCGTGTTCTCGGTAAAGCGATCCGTCAAAAGGCGGTTGGTGGTCAGAACCACCGCCACTGCCACCACAAAAAGGCAAAACAGCACCGCACGCGCGCGCCATGAAATGGTGCGCATCCGGTGCCGTGCAGTCGAAGTGGCAGCTTTGCTCATGCGATCAGACTATGCCGCGCCGCGCCGCTTCTCAAGCGCAAGCGCTCAGGCGCGTTCCAGCGCCCCCATCAGCCCGCTAAAGAGCGCGGCCCCATCGGTGCCGCCCTGCAACGGCTCGGCCATCCGCTCGGGATGCGGCATCATCCCCAGAACCCGGCGATTCTCGGACAGGATGCCCGCAATATCGCGCGCGGAACCATTGGGATTGTCCGTATAGGTAAAGGCCACACGGTCTTCGCCCTCAAGCCGGTCGAGTGTTGCGGTATCAGCGAAATAATTGCCGTCGTGATGCGCAATCGGCACGGTGATGGTGCGGCCCGCCTCATAGCCATGGCTAAAGACGCTATCGGCCGTCGCCACCCGCAGGCCCACCTGCTTGCAGACATATTTCAGACCCGCATTGCGCAGCAAGGCACCCGGCAGAATCCCCGTCTCGGTCAGGATCTGAAAGCCGTTGCAGACACCCAGCACATAGCCGCCCTTGTCCGCATGCGCGATAACTGACCGGCAGATCGGCGAATTGGCGGCAATCGCGCCGCAGCGCAGGTAATCGCCATAGGAAAACCCGCCCGGCACGCCCACCACATCGACACCCTGCGGCAGGTCCGTATCCTTGTGCCAGACCATCGACACCCGCGCGCCCGCGCGCTCGAAGGCAACGGCCAGATCGCGGTCGCAGTTGGATCCGGGAAAGACGATGACGGCGGCATGCATCAGGCCAACTCCACCGAATAGCTTTCGATCACGGTGTTCGCGAGCAGCTTTTCGCACATCTCGGTGACGGTGGCCTTGGCCTTGGCCGCGTCGGTCTCTGCCAGATCCAGCTCGATCACCTTGCCTTGCCGCACCGCTTCGACACCGTCAAAGCCCATCGACCCCAAGGCATGGCGCACCGCCTCGCCCTGCGGATCAAGAACGCCGGATTTCAGCATGACATGCACGCGCGCTTTCATGGGATACCTCTTTAGTTGATCAGTTTTGGCCGCGCCATCGGCGTGCTGCCTTTGGGCATGACACCCAGACGGGTCGCCACCTCGGTATAGGCATCCGTCAGACTGCCCAGATCGCGGCGGAAGACATCCTTGTCAAGCTTGCGGCCTGACGCGATATCCCACAACCGGCAGCTGTCGGGGCTGATTTCATCAGCCACGATCAGCCGCTGGAAATCGCCATCATAGACGCGGCCGATCTCGATCTTGAAATCAATCAGCTTGATGCCAACGCCATACATCACGCCCGCCATGAAATCGTTGACGCGCAGCGCGAGGCTAAGGATATCGTCCATATCCTGCTGGCTGGCCCAACCAAAGGCGGCAATATGTTCCTCGGTGACCAACGGATCGCCCAGCTTGTCATCCTTGAGGCAATATTCCACGATGGGGCGCGGCAATTGTGTGCCTTCCTCGATCCCCAGACGCTTGGCCATGGTTCCCGCCGCATAGTTGCGTACGATCACTTCCAGCGGAATGATCTCGACCGCACGAACCAGTTGTTCGCGCATATTCAGCCGCTTGATGAAATGCGTCGGCACGCCGATGGTGTTGAGCCCGGTCATGAAATATTCGGACAGCATGTTGTTCAGCACGCCCTTGCCCTCGATCACGGCCTTCTTTTCGGCGTTAAAGGCGGTGGCGTCATCCTTGAAATACTGGATGATCGTGCCCGGCTCCGGGCCCTCATAGAGGGTCTTGGCCTTGCCTTCATAAATCTTCTTGCGCCGCGCCATGGGAACTCCATCGTTGAGGGTGGGGGGCGTGAGTCCCCTCATGCCGATGCGCTCTCATAGTGCATGGGCCAACACGTCGCAAGATGGCGTTGGCCCCTTGCCCTTTTGCGTGCCAGATTGCATATCGGAAGCAACGGCAACGCATGCAAGGGGACCGGCCCAATGACCACCTTTGACGATCGCGAAAGCGCATTCGAAAACAAATTCGCCCATGACGAGGAAATGGCCTTTCGCGCCGTGGCCCGCCGCAACAAGCTTCTCGGCCTCTGGGCTGCGGAACTGATGGGCAAAACCGGCGATGACGCCAACACCTACGCCCTCGAAGTGGTCAAGGCCGACTTTGAAGAGGCCGGCCATGAAGATGTGGTGCGCAAGGTCGCTTCGGATCTTGGTGACATCGCCGATGCCAACACCATCCGCGCCAAGATGGATGAGCTGCTCAAGATCGCCAAAGGCCAACTGGCCAAAGAGGCCTGAGCCTGTTCATTCGACGAAATCAGGGGCGCGTCACATCATGGCGCGCCCTTTCCGTCTTGGTCAGGCAATACAAATGCGCCTCACCATTTACATGAAATTTATGCATTTGCGCGCTTGCCTGATTTAATGGCACATCTGCGTGCTCACGGATTACGGGACAGCCCAAATGACAAACGCCCTCACCAAGATGCTCGCCACTCGCGATTGGATTCTCGCTGACGGGGCCACCGGCACCAATCTTTTCAATATGGGTCTGCAATCGGGCGATGCGCCCGAAATGTGGAATGACCAGCATCCAGACCGGATCAAGCGCCTTTATACCGAGGCCGTGGATGCAGGCAGCGATCTGTTTCTCACCAATTCCTTTGGCGGCAACGCGGCGCGTCTGAAACTGCATGGCGCGCAGGGCCGTGCCCGCGAGCTGTCGCGCATCTCTGCCGAGATTGGCCGCGACGTGGCCGACCGATACGACCGCCCGGTGATTGTCGCGGGCTCTGTTGGCCCCACCGGCGAAATCATGGCCCCGATGGGCGCGCTCACCCATGAACTGGCGGTCGAGATCTTCCACGAACAGGCCGAAGGCCTCAAGGAAGGCGGGGCCGATGTGCTCTGGCTCGAAACCATTTCCGCCCCCGAAGAATACAAGGCCGCCGCCGAGGCGTTCAAACTCGCCGATATGCCGTGGTGCGGCACCATGAGCTTTGACACCGCCGGGCGCACCATGATGGGCGTCACCTCGTCCGACATGGCCACCATGGTGGAAAAACTGGGCAACCCCCCGATGGCCTATGGGGCCAATTGCGGTGTCGGTGCCTCGGATTTGTTGCGCACCATTCTGGGCTTTGTCGCCCAAGGATCTGAGCGACCCATTATTGCCAAAGGCAATGCCGGCATCCCGAAATATCATGACGGTCACATCCACTACGATGGCACGCCCGAACTGATGGCCGAATACGCCGTGCTGGCCCGCGACTCCGGTGCCACGATCATTGGCGGCTGCTGCGGCACCATGCCCGAACACCTCTCGAAAATGCGCGCCGCGCTAGAGAACCGCCCACGCGGTGCCCGCCCCACGCTGGAAGAGATCACCGAGGCGCTTGGCGGCTTCTCATCGGGCGGGGATGGCACCGGGGACGATACCGCAGCACCCCGCCGCCCGCGCCGCAGGCGCGGCTGATCGGCATGTCAGAGAAGATGATGCGCCGCATCTTCCTTGCCGCCGCCCTGCTGGCCCTTGTGGCATGGATCGCGGGCTATATCTGGATCTCCGGCCTTGCCTGCGCATTTGGCAGCCCAAATGGCCGATGTGCGTTCCCAATGCCCTGGGATATGCGCGGCGAAGATCTGATGATCCTCGTGCTTTTCCCCGCAGCCTTGGTCGCAACACTGCTGGTGCTTGCCCGGATCAGTGGACGCCGCTCTCAAAACAGCGATAACTGATCCCCCCGCGCCAGCGGCACCTCGAACAGGTCCGTGCGCAACACCGCCTGCGCCTGATCCAGCCCCAGCCGACGCGCCGCCAAATCAAACCGGCGCGCGATCATGCGGGCATGCACCCCCTCGCCCCGCATCCGCCGGTGCCAATCGGCGCTATACTCCTGCCCGCCATGCATCTCGCGCAGCCGGTTCATCACCTTGCGCGCCCGGTCGGGATACTGCGCCGCCAGCCACTCCTGAAACAGAGGCGACACCTCGCGCGGCAGCCGCAGCATGATCCAGCTTGCGGCCCCTGCCCCGGCCTCGCGCCCGGCCGCCAAAATCGCCTCGATCTCCGGATCGGTCAGCCCCGGAACAACCGGCGACACCATCAACCGCACCGGAACCCCCACCTCGGACAACCGCCGGATGATCTCCAATCGCCGCACCGGACTAGGCGCGCGCGGCTCCAACCGCCGCGCCAGCACCTCATCAAGGGTGGTGATAGAAATGCCCACCCGCGCCAGCCCACGCGCCGCCATATCCCCCAGAATATCCAAATCCCGCTCTATCAGCGCCCCTTTGGTGATAACCGCCACCGGATGATTAAAGCGCTGCAACACTTCCAGACAGGCGCGGGTGATGCCAAACTCTGCCTCAATCGGTTGATAGGGATCAGTATTGGTGCCAATAGCCATCGGTGCGATCTTATAGCTGCGCGCCCGCAACTCTGCCTCTAGCCGTGCGGGGGCCTCGGGCCGCGCGATCAGCCGCGTCTCGAAATCAAGCCCCGGCGACAGGCCCAGATAGGCATGGCTCGGGCGCGCAAAACAATAAATGCAGCCATGTTCACAGCCACGATACGGATTGATCGACCGATCAAACGGCAGATCGGGCGAGCGATTATAGGTGATCACCCGGCGCGGTCGCTCTGTCGTCACCTGCGTGCGCAACACACGCGCCGCCTCCCCGGGGTCCTCGGCCTCATAGGCAACGCCATAGGCCTCGAACCGGCCCGCGGCGTTGCTCAACGCGCCCCGCGCCCGCACGCGCAGATCATTGGGAAGGGTTTGCTCTGGTTTCATGCCTCCAAAATGGAACATAACGCGAACACTTGCAAGAAACCGATAATCATCATGCTGATAATTCAGTCACATCCCGCGCGATTCCAAGCTATACGTCGGTTGCGGCGCGGGCAGCGTCGCAATTCGGAAAGTGGCCGCGCCGCAAATTGACGAAAGCTGCGTCCAGTCAACCCAGATGCGCGCGCGCAGAGAACTCAAGGATTCCCCCAATGTCCGACCAAGACGACGACATCATCCTCGCCGACCTCGACGATGACGAGCTTGTCCAACAGATGTTCGACGACCTCTACGACGGCCTCAAGGAAGAGATCGAAGAGAGCGTGCACATCCTCTTGGATCGCGGCTGGGCCCCCTACCGCGTGCTGACCGAGGCGCTCGTCGGTGGCATGACCATCGTCGGCAAGGATTTCCGCGATGGTATCCTCTTTGTCCCCGAAGTGCTGCTCGCGGCCAATGCGATGAAGGGCGGCATGGCCATCCTCAAGCCCCTCCTGGCCGAAACCGGCGCACCGCGCGTGGGCAAAATGGTGATCGGCACCGTCAAGGGCGACATCCACGACATCGGCAAGAACCTTGTCGGCATGATGATGGAAGGGGCCGGTTTCGAAGTGGTCGATCTCGGCATCAACAACGCGGTCGAAAAATACCTCGACGCGCTGGAAACCGAACAGCCGGACATCCTCGGCATGTCGGCCCTGCTGACCACCACCATGCCCTATATGAAGGTCGTGATCGACACGCTGGTCGAACAGGGCAAACGCGATGACTATATCGTGCTGGTCGGTGGCGCACCGCTCAACGAAGAATTCGGCAAGGCCATCGGTGCTGACGCCTACTGCCGCGATGCCGCTGTGGCCGTGGAAACCGCCAAGGACTTCATGGCGCGCAAACACAACCGGCTGGCCGCGAGCTGAGCATCCAAAACGCTCCAACACGGCCCGCCCCCGCGCGGGCCGTTTGCATTTGAGGGAACCGGCCATGGATCTGACCGACGATCATCTCACCACCCAAGGGCTAGAGGCCGAAGGTCGCGGTCGCCTTCTCCTGATCGCCTGCGGGGCCCTCGCGCATGAAATTCTCGCCCTCAAACGTCACAACGGGTGGGATCACATGGATTTACAATGCCTTCCCGCCAAACTGCATCTCTACCCGGAAAAGATCACCGAAGAGGTGGAAAAGGCCGTGATCGCCCAACGCGCCAAATATGACCGCATTTTCGTGGTCTATGCCGATTGCGGCACGGGCGGGCTCTTGCAGGCGAAATGCGCCGACCTTGGCGTTGAAATGGTGGCAGGCCCACATTGCTATGCGTTCTACGAAGGGTTGGACCGCTTTGCCGCGCATGAGGACGAAATCAGCGCCTTCTACCTCACCGATTTTCTGGTGCGGCAGTTCGATGCATTCGTCTGGAAACCGATGGGCCTCGACCGTCACCCGCAGCTGCGCGACATGATTTTTGGCAATTACACCAAACTGGTCTATCAGGCACAAACCGATGACCCCGCCCTGCGCGCCAAGGCACAAGACTGCGCCGACCGCTTGGGCCTTGCCTATGAATACCGTTTCACCGGCTATGGCGATCTTAAAGTATCACTTGAGAAACAGGCCGCAACGCATTGATTTGCAATTCATCTGGCTGAAAATACCTCGGGGGCTTGGGGGCAGCGCCCCCAAACCTCGCCTCTCACGCGGCCTCTGACGCTACCAGCCTGATCCGCTCGATCATCGCGCGCACCCCGTTTGAGCGTTGGGCGGACAGATGTGCATCCAGTCCCAGCCGGGCCAATTCGGCCGGGGCATCGACACGCTCGACCTCCGCCACCGGCACGCCGTTATAAAGCGTGCGCAGCACCGCAATCAGGCCGCGCACGATCATCGCATCGCTATCGCCATCAAAGCTGAAAACGCCCGCTTCGATTCTGGGATGCAACCAAACCTGACTGGCACAGCCCTCGACCTTGGTCGAAGGCACCTTGAGCGCCGCCTCCAGCGGCTCCATTGCCCGGCCCCGGTCGATCACATAGCGATAGCGATCCTCCCAATCGTCGAGAAACTCGAAATCCTCAACAATCTCTTCAAAGGCGGCAGTGGCCATGACACTCTCCTAGCAGTCTATCTCAGACCTAGGGCCGGGCCGGAAAAAGGTCCAGACCCCGCTTGCACCTTTTCAAGCCAGAGAGGATAGGATAGTCGGAAGGAAAAGATGACAGGGGCGCATGGCATGCAACGGCGGGTCTTTCTATCATTGGTGGCAATGTCGGCTTTGGCGGGCTGTGGCGGATATCGCCGCTCTCGCGCAAATCCACGCAATTGGTTCGGGCGCAGCACGCCGCGCCGCCGCACTGCCGAACCCGCGCCCGCCAATACCAATCCCCTCATCCCCGAGCGCGAAGACACGATCTTTCGTCGCCGCCGGGACAAAGTCTATGAAGGCACGCCGGTGGATCAGGTCACACGTATGGTGATCGAGCGCACCAGCGACGGTGGTATCGTCCGGGTCGAAGGCGTGGCCCTGCGCCAAGGTGCGTTTGACGTGCGCCTCGTGTCCGACACCGAAAACGAGCCCGTGAACGGCGTGCTGGAATTGCGCCTCATGGCTATTCAACCCGAGGATCAGCCGCAAGGCTCTGAACGTGCCCGCACGGTGCTGGCCGGGGTGTTCCTGTCAAATCAGGCGCTCGAGCGCGCCAATGAGATTCGCGTCATCGGCGCGCGCAACGAGCAGGTCAGCCGCCGCTGAGGGCAGAGGGCACCGCCCCTGCCGCGCGCGCCCCGCAGTGCTCAGAGATCCACAGTCTCTACGCCACTGCCCTTGACCGCCAAGGCCACCTCGCCCTTGCACAGGCGCAGCGCGTCGGCACCAAACACATCCAGCCGCCAACCGCGCAGCGCGGGCAGATCGCGCATTCCCGCCGCAATGGCGTCAAGGTCACTGGCACTGGCAATCAGCTTGGCCGCCACGCCATAACTCTCGCTCTTGGCCTTGAGCAGCACCCGCAACAGATCCGCCAGCGCCGGGTTGACCTGCGCGCGATCTTCCAAGGCCTCGGCGCGCGGCATCCGTTCTGCCGGGCATTCCAGCCCCGCCTTGACCGCTGCAAGAATTCCATCGGCAATGTCGCCCTTGCGCGCCTCGCGCAGCAAAAGCCGCGACCGCCCCAAATCCTGATGCGTCACAGGCTTGGTTGACGCCAGTTCGACCAATGCATCATCCTTGTAGACCCGGCTGCGCGGCACGTCATGCGATTGCGCGTATTCTTCGCGAAACCGCGCCAATTCGCGCAGAATGGCCAGAAACTTGGGCGAGGTGTTGCGCGTCTTGACCCGCTGCCAGGCATCGGCAGGGTCGGTGCGATAGGTGGCGGGATCCGTCAGCACGCTCAGCTCTTCGGCCACCCATTTGTCGCGCCCGGAACTTGCCAGCTTCTTCGCAAGATATTCGTAAATGACCCGCAGATGCGTCACATCCGCCAGCGCATAGACCTTTTGCGCCTCGGTCAGCGGTCGGCGCGACCAATCGGTGAACCGAGAGCTTTTGTCGACCGTCTGCTTGGCAATCCGCTTGACCAGCGTTTCATAGCCCACTTGCTCGCCGAACCCGCACACCATGGCCGCCACCTGCGTGTCAAACAACGGATCGGGAATCACCCCGGCATCAACGTGGAAAATTTCCAGATCCTGCCGCGCGGCATGGAACACCTTGACCACCGATGTGTCGCGAAACAGCTCGTAAAGCGGCTCCATCGACATCTCGGCACCGTCAATCGGATCAACCAGAACGGCAGTGTCGTCATCCGCACCCGGCACAGCCATTTGCAAGAGGCAGAGCTTGGAATAATACGTGCGCTCACGCAGAAACTCGGTATCGAGCGTCACATAGGGGTGTTTGCGCGCCATGGCGCAAAAGGCCGCCAGATCGTCAGTCGTGGTGATGGTTTTCATATGGGGTGATCTTTGCTCTTGTCTTGAATGCCCGGTTCTGTCCCCCGGCCCCAAGCTATAGAGAAGAACGCCAGAAATGCAACCGCTGCGCTCAGGGCAGATAGAGTGGCGCGCGATTGCCTTGGGCAAAGCGCCGCAGCACCGCAGGGTAAAGGATATGTTCCTGCACCAGCACCCGTTCCGCCAACGTGTCGGGCGTATCCGTTGCCAGCACCGGCACCCGTGCCTGCCCCAGAATGGGCCCCTCGTCCAATTCCGCTGTCACCTCATGCACGGTGCAACCCGCCTCCTGCTCGCCCGCCTCCAGCGCGCGGGCATGGGTGTGCAGCCCGCGATACTTTGGCAAAAGCGAGGGGTGAATATTGATCATCCGCCCCTGCCAAGGTGTCACGAACCCGGCCGTAAGCACGCGCATGAACCCCGCCAGACAGATGATGTCGATGGCATAGGGCCGCAGCCGCGCGTCAATCTCCGCCTCAAACGCGGCGCGGTCACCGCCATGGGGCCGGTGATCCACAACCTCGGTCGCGATGCCCTGCGCCTTGGCCCAGGCAATACCGCCTGCATCGGCCCGGTTCGACAGCACCAGCGCAGGCCGCGCCGGATGCTCGCCCGTCATGCTCGCGGCGAGCGCGCGCATGTTCGACCCACCGCCCGAGAGCAAGATCGCGACGCGTTTGCTCACAAAAGACGGCCCCGATACGCCACACCCTTGCCGGGCACAACCTGCCCCAAACGGTGAACCGTCTCGCCTGCTTCGCGCAGCGCCCCCTCAATCGCCTCGGCCTCGTCCGCCGCAACCACAACAATCATGCCAATGCCGGAATTGAACGTCTTCAGCAGTTCTGCCTCGGCCATATTGCCCGTCTCGGCCAGCCAGCGAAACACCCCCGGCAGCTGCCATGCGCCAAGGTCAATTTCGGCCCCCAGCCCCTCTGGCAACACCCGCGGCAGATTCTCGGTCAGCCCGCCGCCAGTGATATGCGCAAGGCCGTGGATCCCGCCCGCCTGCAGCGCCGCCAGAACAGGGCGCACATAAAGCCGCGTGGGCGTCAGCAGAACCTCTCCCAGACTGCCCTCGGCCCACGGGCAGGCATCCGTCCAGCCCAGCCCCGACATCTCGACAATCCGGCGCACCAACGAATAGCCGTTGGAATGCACCCCGTCCGAGGCAAGACCCAAAAGAACATCACCCTCCGCCACATGCGCCGGCAGTTCCGTGCCCCGCTCCATCGCACCCACGGCAAAGCCCGCCAGATCGAAATCGCCCTTGGGATACATGCCCGGCATCTCTGCGGTCTCGCCGCCGATCAAGGCACAGCCAGAGCCTTCGCAGCCCCGCGCAATGCCCTCGATGATGCGCGTCGCCTGCTCCAGCTCCAGCTTGCCGGTGGCGAAATAATCAAGGAAAAACAGCGGTTCGGCACCCTGACAAATCAGGTCATTGACGCACATCGCCACCAGATCGACCCCGACACCATCGACATGGCCCGTGTCAATCGCAATCCGAAGCTTGGTGCCCACCCCATCGGTCGCGGCCACCAGCACCGGATCAGAGAACCCGGCAGCCTTGAGATCAAAAAGCCCGCCAAAGCCACCAAGCCCCGACATGACGCCCGCCCTGTTGGTCCGCTTGGCCGCAGGCTTGATCCGTTCCACAAGCGCATTGCCCGCGTCGATATCGACGCCCGCATCGGCATAGGTGATCCCGTTCTGTCGCTCGGTCATGGCCTCAAGTCCCCATCGCTAGAATGCGCCACCCGTTAGCCGATTGGCCGCCGCTGCGCAATCTCAAAGCCTTGACCCTGCCGCGCCTCCAGCTTACCAGTTGCCTCAGGTCGGGCCTGTAGCTCAATTGGTTAGAGCAGAGCGCTCATAACGCTTTGGTTGGGGGTTCGAGTCCCTCCGGGCCTACCAGTTCAACGGATTGCCACCGATGCCCGCTCCTGTCTCGTCCATCCGCAATCTCGGCCCCGCCTCGGACGCAGGCTATGCCCGCGCGGGTATCCATGACGCCGACAGCCTGCGCGCCATTGGGGCCGATGCCGCTTACGAGGCGCTTTTGCGCAACGGCACGTCCCCGCATTTCATCGGCTACTATGCCCTTGTGATGGGCCTGCAGGGCAGACCGTGGAACGATTGCCAAGGGTCCGAAAAAATCGCGCTCCGCGCACGGTTTGACGCCATCAAGGCGCGGGTTTCCAGTGCCGGTGATGCGCCCGACAGCGCCATCGAGGCGATTCTGAACCAGATCGGCACGGGATTGCGCCGCTAGGGCACATTGCATCTGCTCGGGATCATATCGCCCCGGCGCCTCTTCCCCATCTCGGCGAGGTCCCGGGCCAAGCCCGGGACGGGTGTGGTTGAGATGGGGTAAACCGCGCCTTGGCCCTCAGACCGAGGGCACCGGCAGATTGCCTTTGACCCGCGTCAGGTTGATCCTCTGCCGATCCTCGCGCGGTGAAATGCCAAAGGCATCCCGGTAATGCCGCACCAACACCTTGGAACTGGCATAGCCCACGGCCTCGGCGATCTGCGCCATTGTGTCGTTGGAATACATCACGATCTGCCGCGCCGCCTTCATCCGCATGGCGCGGAAATAATTGGTCGGGTTCTGGCCTGTCGCGCGCTTGAAACTGCGCTCCAGATGCCGAGGGGTGATGCCCAGATCTTCGGCCACCTCCGCCATCGACAGCGGGGCCGCCATATGCTGCGCCATCAGATCAATCGCCCGCGCCACCATCGGCGGCAGATCGGTGGCCCGCGCCCCCTCGCCCAGCACCGGCACCATTTGCTGCACGCCCGCCTTGCGCATCATCGGATGCTGGAACCAACAGGCGACTTCAGTGGCAATGCCCGCCCCTAGCGCTGTGTCGACCATATGCAGCGCCAGATCAAACGCCGCCGCCGCGCCTGAGGCGGTGACACAGCGTGGCGTGATCTCGATCACCTGATCCGAGGCCGGAACGCCGGGAAACTCGGCCAGAAACGCCGCCTCATAGCACCAATGCACCGATAGCGCGACATCCGCGACCGCCCCGCTGCGCAAAAGCGGGAAGACACCCCCACTGATCGCCCCCAGCACCGTGCCATGCCGCGCCAAGCGTCGCAGATGCGCCGCAGAGCGTGCATCGGCAAACCGGCTGGTGGGGGCCGACAGCAGCAGCAGGTAATCGCAATCATCGGTCTCGGACAGCCGCCGACCGGGCTCAAACCCGATGCCCGCGCTCGACATGACGCGCTCCGCGCCTTCAGCCACCAAATCCCAGGCAAATGTGCGATGCCCCGAGATTTCATTGGCCGCGCGCAACGGCTCGATCACCGAGGTCAGGCATGACATCGGAAACCCCGGAAAGATCAGGAACCCTATTCGGATCACGCGCTGTGTCATCTCGGTCGGCCTTTTGCCCTTAGCGCTTTTGCCTCTACGTAACATTTTCCACTTGGGAAAAAATTATGCAATATGGTGAAGAGCATAAGGTAAAATAGACATTCTGGCATTTTCGATCCGCCCGGCCTAAATCTGAGAGGAAAGCAATGAGCATCATGGAACCCGCGAAATTGGTCAAACTGACTCAGGACCCTCATAAGCTGCGCGACGAGCGTGAAAAAGTGCTTGAGGTTGCCATCGGCCGCGAGGTGCGCGCCTATCGCAAGAAACAGAACATCACCGTGGCCGAGCTTTCGAACATGACCGAACTCTCCATCGGCATGCTCTCCAAGATCGAGAACGGCAACACCTCGCCCTCGCTGACCACGCTGCAAACACTGGCCCATGCGCTTTCGGTGCCGCTGACCGCGTTTTTCAAGGAATACGAAGAACGCCGCGAGGCGGTGCATACCAAGGCGGGCCAAGGCGTCGAGATCGAGCGCGCCGGCACCCGCGCCGGCCATCAATACAATCTCTTGGGTCACATCGGATCGAACAGCAGCGGCGTTATGGTCGAGCCCTATCTGATCGAACTCAACTCCGAATCCGACACGTTCAAGACCTTTCAGCATGAGGGGATCGAGATGATCTACATGCTCGACGGCGAAGTCGGCTATCGCCATGGCAACGAGACCTATCACCTTACCCCCGGCGATACCCTGTTTTTTGATGCCGACGCCCCGCACGGGCCGGACCAGTTGATCCGTTTCCCGATCCGGTATCTGTCAATCATCAGCTATCCCCAGAAAAGCTAAGGCTTGGGGGAACGGTTGCT
Source organism: Roseovarius sp. MS2 (assembly GCF_051447875.1). Lineage (NCBI taxonomy): Bacteria > Pseudomonadati > Pseudomonadota > Alphaproteobacteria > Rhodobacterales > Roseobacteraceae > Roseovarius > Roseovarius sp. MS2. The sequence continues at coordinate 3,358,707 of NZ_JBKHVF010000001.1, read as the reverse complement.
TGCCTTAACCGCAAACGATGAGGTCCGCGGTTCGCTAGGCCGCAGGACGGCCCAGCGATCCGCGCAGGGATTTGGGGCACCCTTGGCAACAGCCACCGCACCCCCTCACTTTTGTAACGGCGGCTCTGTCTCCAAATCTGGCCAGATACCGGGGCTGGTGGGCAGGCCATCGTCATACTGGCTCAGATACTCGATCATCATCGGGCGATTGGCGATGAACCCCTTATAGGTCGCCAGTTCCTCGGGCAGATCGCGCACCACACGGTGCAACCGGCGGCCCCATTTCGGCACGCTGACAACATCCTGAAACGCAATCAGATAGCACCGGATCGGAAACAGCAGCGCATTGGACCGCGGCAGCCGGAAAAACGTCTGCAACTCCACCCGCAAATGCTGTTTCGCGCCGATGTTCTCGGGCGTCAGCGTGGTCTTTTGCACGCCCCATTTGTGGTAGTTCTCGGGGCTGGTATCCAAGAGCGGATTAACCGTCATCGTCCAGTTCAGCCGCCGCGCGGGCGCGCCTTGCTGCACATTAAGCAGGAATTTCAGCGCGCGCTGGAAAATTCCCATCTCATGCGCCAAGGGCACCGGCGCGTGCCATTCAAAGAAATTCATGCCGATATCGAAATCAAGCGACCAATCCGCCTGTGTCGTGACCATCCCGGCATCCATCCACAGCATCTCGTCGCGCTGATCCAATACCGCGAAATCGCCCTGCGTCTGGCGGGTGATATATTCCAATGGGCCGCAGGGCAGCGTGGTTGGGTCAAGAAAGGTGAAACTGTGGTCGATCCCCATCGGCTTGTTGATCCAGCGCCAGCGGTTGCCATCGCGGTGCAGTTCAAAGAGGTCGGGGTAATCCTCGGCCTTGCAGGTCATGATAAGCTCGAGCACGTCCCACCCGGCCAGCGTCATATGCGGCAAAGACTGACAGCGCAGCGGATCATCGGCCAGCACCAACGCCCGGTCGCGCATCTCTGACAGGTAATGCTCGTCGACATCGAACCGTTTTTCATAGACCGAGCCCGCAGGCCCGCCGCGATGCTGCTCCATATTGACCGAATACATATAGCTGTCTTCGTGGAACGGGAACGGGAACCGCTTGATCGCCCAAGCCGAATTGCGGAACGAATAATCGTCGCGGAAGGTCTCGTTATTGAACTGAATGGTCATCTCGCGTGGCTCCTTATCGGTCCAGAACCAGCGTCTTGCCGATGAAACGGCTGACGCAAGGCATGATTTTCTTGCCGCTGGCATGATCGGCCTCGTCCAGCCAGTGATCGCGGTGCACGATTTCGCCGTCCACCTCGACCACATCGGTCTCGCATTGGCCGCAGGCCCCGCCGCGACAGAGGAACGGCGCATCGACCCCAGCCCGCTCGATCGCCTCGAGCAGGCTTTCGTGTTCGCCCACCTGAATCACCAGATCGGATTTGCACAGCCGCACTTCAAACGGCGCACCGGGTTGCGGCGCAAGGAATTCCTCGGAATGCACCGCCTCTTCGGGCCAGCCAAGGGCAGCGGCACGGGTCTTGACCCAAGTGATCATCCCCTTGGGACCACAGACATAGATATGCGTGCCCAAAGGTTGCCCGCTCAAGAGATCATCGAGCGGAATCGCCTGCTCCTGATCGTCGTAATAGACATGCGCCTTGTTGGGATACTTTCCCCGCAACTCATCGGCATAAGTGCCAAGTGCGGCGCTGCGGCAGGCATAATGCAATTCCCAATTGCCGTTCGATTGCTCCAACTGCGCGATCATCGCCATGAATGGCGTGATCCCGATGCCGCCAGCAAAGAACACATGCTTGCGCGCCCGCAAATCCAGCGGGAAAAGGTTGACCGGATAGGTGATGGTCATCGCATCACCCGGTTTGACATGGCGATGCATATAGAGCGAGCCACCCCGCCCCTCGTCATCGCGCCGCACCGAAATGGCATAAAGGGAACGATCACCGGGATCAGACATCAGCGAATAGGGGTTAAGCCGCGTGCGCCCCTCGTCGTGCATTTCCACGACCGTATGGGCGCCCGCCGAAAATGGCGGAAACTCTGCCCCGTCCGGGCGGCGAAATTCAAACCGCGTCACCAGCTCATTCACCGGCACCACAGCGGCGACAACCACCTCGATCTTTTCAGCCCCGGCGCGGGCCTTTTGGGGGGCGGCGCTCATGAATAAATCTCCTTTGCAGGGGGGATATTGCCGGGGTCTTCGGCATCGATGCACACGCCCTGAAAGGCTGCCAACCGGCGCGAATAGTGATCGCGGACAAAGAGGTTGAGGCCGCAATGCGAACACACAAAGGGATCGGTGGTCACATCCTCGGTGATCCCCTTGCAATGCACACATTGCATGCGCCGTGCGGTGGAGCCGCGATGCTCGGTCTGAATGGCGCTATGCGGAATACCCGCTGTCACCGCCTCATTCATCGCCTGCCCCATCAGCCCCTCTGTCCCCGCAAGATAGACCTGCAAGCCCATATGCGCATCCGACAACACCCGCCGCAGCCGCGGCACCGAAGCGGCATAGCTTGGCCCGACATAAAGCTGCGCCGGACCGGCCGCGCGCAGCTTCTCCACATAGGTCTCGCCCGTGCCCTTGGGGATATAAAGGACATGCGTCTTGGCCATCAGCCCCGCATCTTGCGCGGCCAGATCCAACAGCGCCTCAGCCCCCTCGGCATCGGCGATCATCAGATGCGCCTTGCCCGGTCGCGGGGCCAATGTGCCATAGACCGGGCGGCTGGCGATACTCTCCGGAAACTGGAATTTCGACATCTTCGCGTCTGCTCCCTTTCGCGTCATTAGAGCCAAAGGCCCGTGGGCCAAGGGGTTACCCCTTGGCCGCGCGGATCAGCTTGTCCTTGTCATAGAACGGCATCTCCTCGGCCACGCAACCGACCTCGGTGCCATCCGCATAGCGCACGCTCATCTTCGTGCCCGGCACAGCGCAGTCAACCGGCATCCGCGCGATCCCCACGTTATACCCGTTGAGGTTTGAATTCAGACCAAAGGTCACCACACCGACAACCTCGCCATCCTTGAGCAGCGGCGCGCCCATATCCGCCGCGCGCTTGCCCTCAAGCCGCACGCCGTAGATTTTGAAACGCTCCTTTCCCTTCAACGCATAGTGGTTTTCCGAGCCGCGGAACCCGGTCTTGCCCGGCGAGACGGTGAAATCAAGCCCCAGCTCCCACAGCGTATCGCCGCACAGATCGTCCTTGAACGGGAAGGTCTCGGAATTGTCACCCGGATAGAACAGCAGGTAGCTTTCCGTGCGCAAGAGATCGAGGGTCGAGAATTGCACCGGCACGATGCCCATGTCCTTGCCCTCTTCCAGAATCCGATCCCAAATCTGGATCGCATGCCGGCCCTGACAGAAAATCTCATAGCCGCGCTCGCCGGTATATCCGGTGCGCGAGATCATCACCGGCAGATCAAACAGCTTGGTTTGCAGAATGCCGAAATAGGCCAGATTGCGAATGCCCGGCACGTGCTTTTCAAGGAAATCCACCGCGACCGGCCCTTGCAGCGACATATCGTGCAGGTCGTCATCAAACAGCATGGCGACATTCTTGCCATAGGCGGCCATCGCCAGCGTTTCGTGACCGGTGCCGGTGCCATGCACCACCATCCAATGATTGACCGACAGGCGGTAAATCACGCAGTCGTCGATGAACTTGCCCGCATCATTCAGCATGCACGCATAAACCGCACGCCCCGGCATGATCTTGTCGACATTGCGCGTGGTGGCACGGTCGATCACGGCGGCGGCATGCGGCCCGACGATGTGCACTTTCTTGAGGCCCGACACATCCATAAGCCCCGCCTTGGTGCGGACTGCCAGATAATCCGCCTCGGCGCGCTCATCCGTGTGGTCATAGAACCATGCGGTGCCCATGCCATTCCAGTCGGTCAGCTCGCCACCGATCTCAGTATGACGCGGTGCGAGCGCAGATGTTCTGTAGATAATGGCCATGTCAGCCTCCCTGTCGGTGTTGTGTTTGGCGATATTCAGACGCAGATCGCAGCAAAAATCAATACTTTCATGCAGATTATTTTCCTGACGGGAATATATTTTTGCTGTATGCGCAAATACCGGTGGTCACGCCAAGTGAGCGACACTTCGATTCAAACTGGTTGACAGAGCGAGAAATCTTTGTCTCCCTTAGAAGAAAAAGTTTTCACCACCAATAAAACAACAAACTGCACAACAGGGAGAGTGCGATGAACGGCAACCTTGATGCGTTGACGACCATCTTCACCGAATTTTACTATTGGGTGACGGTCGTTTTCATGTTTCTGATCCACGTTGGGTTTTGCATGTATGAGGTGGGCGCCAGCCGCCGCCGCAACCACATGCATACGCTGATGAAAAACGTGATGGTGATTCCCCTCGTTACCGTGACCTTCTTCTTTTTCGGCTGGTGGATTTATTGGGCCTTCCCGATGTTCCCCTTCTTTGGCGGCCTGAATCATGAAATGGCGAGTGCCAATTTGCCATGGTCACCGAACATGGCCACCAACCTTGACGACCGGATCACCGGTGTGTTCTGGGCAGCCTTCCTGCTGTTTTCCTGGACCGCCGCTTCGATCGTGTCCGGCTCGGTGATCGAGCGGATTCGCTCCTCGGCGCTCTGGGTGCATGCGGTGCTGATCGGCTCGGTCTGGTGGATCATCGACGCGGCCTGGGGCTGGCACTATGACGGCTGGATGGTCAAATATCTGGGCTACCATGACGCCTACGCGTCTGGCGTGATCCATGCCATCGCGGGCGGCTATGCTCTGGGTGTGATCATGGTGCTGGGTCCACGGATCGGCAAATTCGCAGCCGACGGCACCCCGCGGGATATCCCGCCGCATAACCCTTGGATGCTGACCATCGGGATTTTCCTGATCTATACCGGCTTCTGGGGCTTTTATGCCGCCTGCAACGTGCCGCTCATCTCGCCCGAAGTCATTGGCGGCCAGATCACCGGCACCACCTGGACAGCCACAAATATCTACCTCGCGCCCACCTCGCTGTCGGCCATCACCTTCAACTTCCTCATGTCGCTCTCGGGCGGTCTGATGGCGGCCTATGTGGTCTCCAAGGGCGATGCCTTCTGGACGTTTTCGGGCGGTCTTGCCGGAATCATTACGGCCTCGGCAGGTAATGACCTCTATCATCCGGTTCAGGCCATGCTGGTCGGCGCGGTCGGTGTCGTGATCGTCTACAAACTGCACTTCTGGGTCGAGCGCCGCTTCAAGCTTGACGATGCTGTGGGCGCTGTTGCCGTGCACGGGTATTCCGGTGTGGTCGGCCTGATCATCGCGGGCTTCCTGCTCTGGGGCGCACCCTCCTCTCCGTTTGAGGGCTACGCGACAATCAACCCGCTGGGTCAGACCCTTGGTGCGGTGATCATGTTCTTCTGTCTGGGCTTCCTGCCCGCCTTCATCGTGGCCAAGATGCAGGCCGCCGCTGGCGTGCTGCGCATCCCGGTCGAAGTCGAATTGCAGGGTCTCGATTACGCAGAACACCACGCCTATGAGGATGCCATTGTTCAGGTCATCGAGGCCGACAAGGCCTATCTCAACACCAAACCAACCCCCGCAGAATAAGGATAAGGCACATGTCTACAATCGGATACGAATCCTGGGCAGTTGATCTTGCCGAAGTCGGGCCCATCTACCCCTTCCAAGGGTATGAAATCCCGATGGTCGTGGCGGGTGTGATCTTCTGGCTCGCATGGCACCGCATTCAATTTGTCCGCGAGGGCGAACATCTGGAACAAGCGCGCAAGATGGGCGATCCTGAAAAGATCCGCAAACATCTCGAACGCTACTGATCCTGCTCTGATTTGCGCGGGCGTCAGCTGCCCGCGCAAATACTTACAGGAAACTTTTATTCATTTGAGTTGCAGTCACCGGAGCCCGATGTTAGCCTCGGACTGAAGGGCCCCACGGGGCAGAATCACTAAAGTGGAGCAAACGCGAATGTGCGGGATTGTCGGACTTTTCCTGAAAGACAAAGCACTTGAACCCCAGCTTGGCAGCATGCTGACGGATATGTTGATCACCATGACGGACCGTGGCCCCGACAGTGCCGGGATCGCCATCTACGGTGCGCCTCAGGCGGGCCATGCCAAACTGACCATCCAGTCGGATACCGCTGCCCGCGATTTCGACGGTCTGGCAGAACGCCTGTCGTCCGAATTGGGCGCGCCGGTCACCCTGACCCGCAAGGATACCCATGCGGTGCTGGATTTCCCCGCCGACAAGGCCGCCGACACCCGTGCAGCGCTCGAGCGCCTCGTGCCCGGTGTGCGCGTCATGTCCGCAGGCGAAAGCATCGAGATTTACAAAGAGGTGGGCCTGCCCAAAGACGTGGCCGCCCGCTTTGAGATTTCCGCAATGAGCGGCACCCATGGCATCGGCCATACCCGCATGGCCACCGAGTCGGCTGTGACCACGATGGGCGCGCATCCCTTCAACACCGGGGCTGATCAATGCCTTGTGCACAACGGGTCGCTCTCCAACCACAACTCCCTGCGCCGCAAACTGCTGCGTGAAGGCGTGCGGATCGAGACCCAGAACGACACCGAGGTTGCCGCCGCCTATCTCACATGGAAAATGCGCGAAGGCGCAACGCTGGGCGAAGCGCTCGAAAGCTCGCTGGTCGATCTTGATGGTTTTTTCACCTTCGTGGTCGGCACCGAAGATGGCTTTGGTGTGGTCCGCGATCCCATCGCCTGCAAGCCCGCCGTCATGGCCGAGACCGATCAATACGTGGCCTTCGGCAGCGAATATCGCGCCCTCGTCAACCTGCCGAGCATCGAACAGGCCCGCGTCTGGGAACCCGAGCCCGCAACCGTCTATTTCTGGAAGCACTGACATGCAGACATTCGACCTAGCAGCCGATGGGCTGCGCAGCCTCAATGCCACCCTTCAGGCCCAGGCCAATGAGACCAACCAAACCGGTTGGGATATCATCAATCCGCGCGGCAGCCATGCCATCGCCGTCGGGCTCGACGCCCCTATCGAGGTGCATGTCATGGGCTCGACCGGCTACTACTGTGCCGGCATGAACAAACAGGCGACCGTGCATGTACATGGCTCTGCCGGTCCGGGTGTTGCCGAAAACATGATGAGCGGCACCGTGATCGTCGAGGGTGACGCCAGCCAATATGCCGGGGCCACCGGCAATGGCGGCACGCTTGTCATCAAGGGCAATGCCTCGTCGCGCTGCGGTATCTCGATGAAAGGTATCGACATCATCGTGCATGGCAACATCGGCCACATGTCCGCCTTCATGGCGCAATCGGGCAATCTCGTGGTCTGCGGCGATGCGGGCGACGCGCTTGGCGACAGCCTCTATGAGGCGCGCTTGTTCGTGCGCGGCTCCGTGAAATCGCTTGGTGCGGACTGTATCGAAAAAGAGATGCGCCCCGAACATCTCGAACTTCTTGCCGAGTTGCTGGAACGTGGCGGCTGTGACGCGAAACCAGAAGAGTTCAAGCGCTACGGCTCGGCTCGCCAGCTTTATAACTTCAAACCTGACAACGCATACTGAGGGCTCAGACCATGAAAGACGAGACCCACGGCGCTCCGCGCACCCAGCCGATCCAGTCGGCGACCTTTACACAGTCGATCAACGCCGAAATCCGCCGCGCGGCGGCCACCGGCATCTATGACATTCGCGGCGGCGGGGCCAAACGCAAGGTGCCGCATTTCGACGACCTGCTCTTCTTGGGCGCGTCGATCTCGCGCTACCCGCTCGAGGGATACCGCGAGCGCTGCGATACCTCGGTGACCCTGGGCACCCGCTTTGCCAAAAACCCCATTCATCTCGACATCCCGGTCACCATCGCGGGCATGAGCTTTGGCGCGCTCTCTGGCCCCGCCAAAGAGGCGCTTGGGCGTGGGGCCACGCTGGCAGGCACCTCGACCACCACCGGCGACGGCGGCATGACACCCGAAGAGCGCGGCCATTCCAAGAAACTGGTCTATCAATACCTGCCCTCGCGCTATGGCATGAACCCCGACGACCTGCGCCGCGCCGATGCAATCGAAGTGGTGGTGGGCCAAGGGGCCAAACCCGGCGGCGGCGGCATGCTCTTGGGTCAGAAAATCTCGGACCGCGTCGCGCAGATGCGCAACCTGCCCAAAGGGATCGACCAGCGCTCGGCTTGCCGTCACCCCGACTGGACCGGCCCCGACGATCTGGAAATCAAACTGCTGGAACTGCGTGAAATCACCGGCTGGCGGGTGCCGATTTATATCAAGGTCGGCGGCGCACGCCCCTATTTCGACACCACGCTCGCGGTCAAGGCGGGGGCCGATGTGGTCGTCCTCGACGGGATGCAAGGCGGCACAGCGGCCACGCAGGACGTGTTCATCGAACATGTGGGCCAGCCCATCCTCGCCTGCATCCGCGAGGCGGTGCGCGCGCTCCAGGACCTCGGCATGCACCGCGAAGTGCAATTGATCGTCTCTGGCGGCATCCGCACCGGGGCCGATGTGGCCAAATGCATGGCGCTTGGCGCGGATGCGGTGGCCATCGGCACGGCAGCCCTGATCGCGCTTGGCGACAATGACCCCAAGTGGGAGTCCGAGTATAACAAGCTGGGCACCACCGCAGGTGCTTATGACGACTGGCACGAAGGCAAAGACCCCGCAGGCATCACCACCCAAGACCCCGAGTTGATGAAGCGTTTCGACCCCATCGAAGGAGGCCGCCGCCTCAACAACTATCTCAAGGTGATGACGCTCGAGGCGCAGACCATCGCGCGCGCCTGCGGCAAAAGCCACCTGCACAATCTCGAACCAGAGGATCTGTGCGCCGTGACGATGGAGGCCGCCGCCATGGCAAAGGTGCCGCTCGCCGGCACCGATTGGTGGCCCGGCAAACCCGGCACCAGCTTCTGATCCTCCGCCAGGCGTGGCCCCACGGGCCACGCCCGCCAACATCCGATAACACATGACAACAGGGACCGAAAAAATGACCAGTGATCTGGCGAAATTTGCCAAGGACAAGGGCGTAAAATACTTCATGATTTCCTACACCGATCTGTTCGGTGGACAGCGCGCCAAGCTGGTGCCGGCAGAGGCGATTGCCGACATGCAAGAGGACGGTGCCGGTTTTGCAGGCTTTGCCACCTGGCTTGATCTCACGCCCGCGCATCCCGACATGCTGGCCGTGCCAGACCCCGCGTCGGTCATCCAACTGCCATGGCAACGCGATGTGGCATGGGTCGCCGCCAATTGCGTCATGGACGGCAAAGACCTGCCCCAAGCGCCGCGCAACGTGCTGCGCCGCCTCATTGCCGAGGCCGCAGCCGAAGGCATGCATGTCAAAACCGGCATCGAGGCCGAATTCTTCCTCCTGACCCCCGAGGGCGATCAGATCAGCGATCCCTTCGATACCAGCGGCAAGCCCTGCTATGACCAGCAGGCCGTGATGCGCCGCTATGATGTGGTGCGCGAAATCTGCGATTACATGCTGGAACTGGGCTGGGAACCCTACCAGAACGACCACGAAGATGCGAATGGCCAGTTCGAGATGAACTGGAAATATGATGACGCGCTGGACACAGCCGACAAACATTCCTTCTTCAAATTCATGACCAAATCCGTCGCGGAAAAGCACGGCTTCCGCGCCACCTTCATGCCCAAACCCATCGAAGGCATGACCGGCAATGGCTGTCACGCGCATATCTCGGTTTGGGATGGCCCCGGCAAACAGGCCAAGACCAACGTCTTTGCAGGCAAAGGCGAAGGCCAGACCGGCGAAGTCGGCCTGTCAGAGCGCGGCAAGCATTTCTTGGGCGGCATCATGAAACATGCCAGCGCGCTTGCGGCGATCACCAATCCGACCGTCAACAGCTACAAACGTATCAACGCGCCCCGCACCATTTCAGGTGCCACATGGGCCCCCAACTCGGTCACATGGACCGGCAACAACCGCACCCATATGGTGCGCGTCCCCGGCCCCGGCCGGTTCGAGCTGCGCCTGCCCGATGGCGCGGTCAATCCCTATCTTCTGCAGGCCGTGATCATCGCGGCGGGCCTCTCGGGCATCCGCTCCAAGGCTGATCCCGGCAAGCGTCACGATATTGATATGTATGCCGACGGTCACAAGGTGCGCGGCGCGCCCAAGCTGCCGCTCAACATGCTTGACGCGCTGCGCGAATATGACAAAGACAAAGAGCTCAAGGCGACCATGGGCGAAGATTTCTCCGCCGCCTATCTCAAGCTGAAGCGCCAGGAATGGAATTCCTTTGTCAGCCATTTCACCAAATGGGAACGCGACAACACGCTTGATATCTGAGCGCGTGACACACCAGATAACAGGCCCGCGCAAGAGATTGCGCGGGCCATTTTTGTTTGAGTTGCGCGCGCGAACTACGCAATTGGGTTTTACACGTACTGTGTGTGTTCCCGCGCGGAACAAGGCGCGGAACGCGCCGCCGCGCGGATCGCTGGGCCGTCCCGCGGCCTAGCGATTTTGAGACGAAACACCATACTGTCACGTTAGACAGACGTTGCTGGGATTAAGTGCCAGTTTAAGCCGTTGCTTCGCTAGTCCCCGGCCCAGCGACCGCGCAGCTCACAACTTAGCCACGCGGCCCTCACGCCCCCGACACCGGACACCCCTGCCCCAGGTGACCAGCCTCTTCCCGCCAATCCGGCACCGCGTTGATCAGCATATGCGCCGCACGGTGCAAGACCGCGCGAAATCGCTCGACCACCGGCCCTTCCATCCCCTCAGCGCGCAACGCCGCGTCGAATGTCTCCAGCCACATGGTCACATCCGCCTGCCGGATCGGCACATGCGCGTGAATCTCGCGCAGGTCCATATGCCCGAACCGCTCGCGATAATACGCGCGTCCCCCCAGAAACCCCGACAGGAATTCAAACTGCGTCTGGCGCGTATGCTCCAACCCATGCCCGCGAAAATGCAAGCGGTGCAGCGCGTAGACCGCAGGGTCCTGCTCCATCCGGTCGTAGAACGTCCGAACCAGATCCCGCAGTCGCGCTTCGCCGCCAATATCGTCAAGGGCTGTGCTCATGGTCCTCACTTTTGCAACCCTGCACGCCGCCTGCCTTGACCGAAATCAAGAGCGCGGTTTGGTCTTTTGCGGATCGTAATGGGCAAAGGGCACCACCTGCGCGGGCAAACGTTTCTGCTGCCCGTCAAGCTTGCCGATCTCAACGGCTGTGCCCACCGCATGATGCGCCACATCAAGCCGCGCCAAGGCGATATTCTTGCCCAAAAGCGGCGACCGCATCGAGGATGTCACCTCACCAATCTGCGCCCGACCGATATGAACACAATCGCCATGGCCCACCGCCACATTGCTGTCGATGTCGAGGCCCACCAATACCCGCGCCGGATGTTCCTTGCGCCGGATAAGCGCCTCGCGCCCGATGAAATCATCCGGTTTTGATTTCAACGGCACGGTAAACCCGATCCCCGCCTCGAACGGATCGGTCTGATCGCTGAAATCATAGCCCGCAAAGATCAGCCCCGCCTCGATCCGCACCATATCCAACGCTTGCAGGCCCATGGGCGTCAGCCCGTGATCCTTGCCCGCCGCCCAGACCGCATCAAAGACCTCGACCGCATGTTTGGGGTGACAGAAAATCTCATAGCCCAACTCGCCCGTATAGCCGGTGCGCGACACCACCACAGGCACGCCGTCGTGATCGCCAATGCGCGCGGGCGCAAAGCGGAACCAGCCCAGCTCTTCAAACTTGGGCTGATGCGGCGCGGTCCAGATCACCTTTTTCAAAAGATCGCGGCTCTCCGGCCCCTGCACGGCGATATTGTGCTGCATATCGGTGGACGAGCGCACCAGCACCTTCAGCCCCAGTTCCTGCGCCTTTTCGCGCAGCCATTCGCCACCATAATCACTGCCGCCAATCCAGCGGAAATTGTCCTGCCCCAAACGGAACACCGTGCCGTCGTCAATCATGCCCCCATGCGGATAGCACATCGCGGTATAGACCACGCCGCCCACCGGCAGTTTCTTGATATCGCGGGTAAAGACATACTGACACAGCGCCTCGCTATCCGGCCCGGTGATCTCGAACTTGCGCAGCGCGCTCAGGTCCAGCACCACGGATTTCTGGCGGCAGGCGTGATATTCCTCGATCGGCCCGGCGCTCGACATGGCACTAGCCAGCCAGAAACCGTTATACTCGATGAAATTCTCGGTAAACCGCGCGAAACACGGGTGAAATCCTGTCTGTTTGGTCATTTTTGGCTCCGCGTCGGGGGTGGGCCGATAGGCCACCGATCTTTGAAAGGTTTCCTTGCCGCTATAGGTGCGCACATGGATATCCGTGGGATTCCAGCCATTTGCGGCGGTGGTGTCATCCGGACAGGCCGAACTCACGCACACAAGATCCGTCAAGGCGCGAAGCAGCACATAGTCCCCCGGTCGCGTCCAGGGCTCATCGGTATACAGCACCCCATGCGCGTCAATGCCGGTGTTGAAGAAGAAATTGATGGCCATCCAGCCCGCGCGCCCCGTCACCCCATGCGGGGCCAAAGCGCCGTTGAAATTATCCGAACAGTTCACATGCCCCGGATAGCCGATATCGTCGTAATATTTCGCGGCACAGGCCAACGCAAAGGCATCATGCCGCCCGACCGTGTCCTGCACCACCTCGACCAGCGGCAACATATCCTGATCATAGTATTTCGCATGCAGCCCGGGCATCGGATAGGCATGGCCCATCAGCGTGCGGGTCGTGGTGACATCCAGCGCATGCTCGATGCCCTTGTCCAGCTTGCGCGCGGCGAAACACTGGAAATCGGTGCATTGCCGCCCGTCCACATCAAGGATCTGGATATAATCCCCGGCTTTTACGAAATAGGCCTCAGCCGTGGCCGAATGCACCCGCAGATCGGTCACCGGATCGGCCAGCGGATCGGGCAATTCAAAGCGCGCCGCGGATTTCAGCTTGGCACGCGTTACCCAAACCGTGAGCGGCGTCGCGGTATCCTGCGCTGCGAAATCCATGATCCCACCGGGGGCCGCGATCACCGCCACCCCGTCGCGCAGCACGGTGAATTCCGCCGCATCCCCGGCCGGGCTCATGCTGTCAAACACATCCACCGACCGCACCCGCGCCAAATCCATGCCGCGCGCCTCAAGGCCCATGCGCAAACCGCGCAATGATGTCTCGGACCCGGCAAGCAAGGCCTTCAGCCCAGCCGCATCGCCCGTGCCCGCCTCGCCCAGAATACCGGGATCAACCGTCCCATCCGGCCCCGCCGCCACGATCTCACAGCGTTGCCCGCCTTCGGTATTCACCACCCGCAGGCGATCCCCCGCTTCGATCCGGATTAGGATTGCACCCGCGCCGTCGACCACATAGCGTTCCGTCCCAGGAGGCAACGCAAACACTCGCGGCTCGACAATCACACTTGGCCGGGGCGGCCCCGCCTGAACCTCGGGATAGCGCGTTTCCAACACCTCGGACCTCCTTTTTCCCTGCAAGCTATTTGCATAAGCGGAATATTTATTTAACAATAAGAATATCGCAAGCCAGCCTTGCCAGCAACATGAAACCCGACCAGAGCCAGAATTGTCAGCCCTCGACAAAGGACAAGACCTAAAATGACTGCGTTGATCTTGGGGCTTGTCGCAGCCCTCGCTTGGGGCACCCATGATGTTTGCGTGCGTTATGTCAGCCAAAACAATGGCATTTTCGCGCCGCTCGTCTGGGTTCTGGCCTTCGGCCTTATCATCGTGACACCGATCAGCGCCTATGCGGGGCTGCACGCGCCCGAGGGGGGCGACATCGGCTTGGCGGTTTTGGCTGGTCTTTGCTTTGGCGTTGGCGGCACCGCGCTCTACCGCGCCTTTTCTATCGGCCCGGTGCGGCTGGTGGCGCCGGTGATCGGGGCCTATCCGATTCTCTCGGTGGGCTGGGCCAGCCTCAATGGCGCGCCCACGACAGCGCTCGAATGGATCATGGTCGGCCTCATCATCTGCGGCGTGGCCTATATTGCCCAGAGCGATGCCGGTCACGACCATGCCGAGGCCCCAAGCCCCCTGCCCGCCATCGCCTGGTCGCTGCTGGCCGCCGTGGGCTTTGCCCTGACCTTCGCCATCGGGCACAAGGCCACGGCGACGGGCGGCGAATTGCTGCTCTTGGCCCCGACCCGCGCCGCCGCCCTTGTGGTGGTGTTGGGCTTTGCGCTCGCGCTGCGTGCGCCTCTCGCCCTCACCCGCCGCCACACGCCGCTGCTTATCTTGATGGGCACACTCGACGCGCTGGCCATCGGCTGCGTGATTGGCGCAGGTCAGACCGCGCGGCCCGAATTCGCCGCCATCGGCGCCTCGACCTTTGGCGTGATCACCGTGCTCTTTGCGGCCATCTTCCTGCGCGAACGCCTGCGCGGCTCGCAATGGCTGGCGGTGCTGGGCGTCTTTACCGCCATTGGCGTGCTTGGCGGCGGGCACTGACCCGCCGCTTTCCTCGGTCTTCACAGATGCAAAAACCTCAGCCCTCGGCGATCAACAACGCGGCGGCCAGAAATTTGCGCCCGTCATCGAACACCGGCGGCTTTTCCCCCCGCCACCGCGCAGAGATGGGCCGTTCGGGCCGCGCCCCCGCCAGCAACTGCCGCAACGCCTGATCACTGTCCGCGGCAATCGCGCGATAGCGCTTGCGCATATTGTCGTGGAAGGTCTCGCGGTGCAGCGCCTCCATCCGCAGATGAAACAAGGACGAGCGGCTGCGCGGCTTGAACACCAGTCCACCCGCCACCTCAGGCGCAGTCCGCCACAGGGTCAGCGCCCGCTTTTGCAACTGCTCCGCCCGCGCGCCCTGCCCGGCATCCCGCGCCAGTACCGCAAGATTGGCAAGGCTTGTCGCCCGCCGCAAATCCCGCGCACTGAAAAACAGCCGCGCCACCCATCCGGCCCGCCGCAGCATCCGGTCTGCCCCCAAACGGTCGCCCGCCTGATAACTGGCACAGCCCGCCTCGGTCAGACGTTCCCAGACCAGATCAGCCCGCGACCAGCCCGCCGCCCGCGCCACCTGCATTTCGGCGTCGCCGCGCTCAAAGCCCCAGGTACGCGGCGCGAACATGTTCATTTCCACGAAGCTCATGGGCAGGCCCCTCCATTGCGGTGTTTCCGGTTTCCAACACATAGGCATGATGCGCCAGTTCCAACGCCAGTTCGGCATTCTGCTCCACCAGCACCACCGACAGACCCTGCGCGTTGATCTCTTCAATGATCCGCGCGATTTCTTCGACGATCACCGGCGCCAGCCCCATCGACGGCTCATCCATCAGCAACAAACGCGGCTTTGACATCAGCGCGCGGCCAATTGCCAGCATCTGCTGCTCGCCCCCCGACATGGTCTGCGCCCGCTGCACCCGCCGTTCCCGCAGGCGCGGGAAACGGTCATAGACCTGCTCCAAATCGCGCTCGATCTCGGGCTTGTCGCGCCGCAGAAACGCGCCGGTGCGCAGATTTTCCTCAACCGTCATATCCTTGAAGATACGCCGCCCTTCGGGCACATGCGCGATGCCATGCGCCACCACCTTATGCGCGGGCAGATGATCAATCCGCGTCCCCTCAAACAGGATTTCCCCCGCCACAATCGGGATCATCCCCGACATGGCGCGCAGCGTCGTGGTCTTGCCCGCGCCATTGCCGCCGATGATCGTCACGATCTTGCCCTCGGGCACGGCAATGGAAATATCGCGGATCGCGTTGATCTTGCCATAGTTGACGGCGATCTTGCGCATCTCAAGCAACATGGCGCGCGCCTCCCAGATAGGCCTCGATCACCGCCGGATGATGCCGGATATCCGCAGGCCCCCCTTCGGCCAGAAACTTGCCGAAACTCATGCAGGTGATGGTATCACACAGCCCCATGATCGCCTGCATGTCATGCTCCACCAAAAGGATCGTGATCCCATCCGCCTTGAGGCGGCGCATCAGCTCCATCATCTGCCGCGTCTCCTCGGGGTTCATGCCGGTGAATGGCTCATCCAGCAGCATCACATCGGGATGGCTGGCATAGGCCACCGCCAGCCCCAAAGCGCGCTGATGCCCATGCGACAGATCCCCGGCCCGCTCGTCGGCCAGATCGCCCAAACCAAAAAACTCAAGCGCCTCGCGCGCCCGCGCCTCTGCCCCACGCCGATCCTCGCGGTCCCAGCCGATGATCGCGGCAAAGATATTGGGCCGGAACGGCATATGCGTGCCCACCAGCGCGTTTTCCAACACCGTCAACTCGGCAAAAAGCGTCGAGTGCTGGAATGTCCGCACCACACCGCGCCGCGCCACCTCATGCATCGCAAGGCCGGAAATATCCTCGCCCCTGAGCAGGATTTGACCAGACGTCGGCGTATAGAACCCCGAGATCATGTTGAACGTGGTGGTTTTGCCCGCGCCATTCGGCCCGATCAGCCCATGGATGCTGCCATGTGCCACTTTGAACGACAGCCCATCCACCGCCATCAACCCGCCAAAGCGCATGGTCAGGCCGCGCATTTCTAGAAAATCGGTCATGCTGCGGCCTTTCTATCGGGTTTCGCCGTGGCTTTGCGCGGCAGGATTTTCTGAACAATGCTCTCCAACCCATTGGGAAGAAACAGGATCGACAGGATCATGATGGCCCCGTAAAACAGCGGCCGCGCCTGTTCGAACCCCATCCCCCGCAGCACGACCTCATTGATCACCGTCAGCAGGACACAGCCCAGAATGGGGCCGTAAAACGTTGTCGTCCCCCCCACGATGGCCCATGTCAGCACAAACACCATCACCTCGATGTCAAAGGAATTGGGGTTCACCGTGCCCACGTAATGCGCCTGAAGCGCCCCCGCGATCCCGGCAAACCCCGAGGCGATGGCAAAGGCCAGCGTGCGATAGGCCCGCAGATTCACCCCCGACGCCTGCGCCAGCTTGTCCTGCCAATGCACCGCGTGAAAGGTCAGGCCCACGGGTGACTTCTCGATCCGCCACAGCACCCAGAGGCAGACAGCAACAATCGTCCCGGCAAAGTAGTAATAAGACACCGGCTCGAAGAAATCGAAACTGTAAAACCCAAGCGAGAAATCCGGCATCGGATCAATCCCCGAAATGCCACGGGCACCGCCGAAGGGTTCGCGAAACCGCTTCCAGATCAGGCGGATGATCTCGCCCGCCGCGAAAGACCCGATCAGGAAATAAAACCCCTTCATCCGGAACAGCGGAAAGGACAAAAGCACCGCCAAAAGCGCCGCCGTAACCCCGCCCAGGATCATGCCCACCGGCACCGGCACGCCAAGGTTCTTGGTCATGAGAGCCGAGGCATAAGCCCCCACCCCCATGATCACCACATGCCCCAGCGACCATTCGCCAGTCAGCGTGAGCAACCGGTAGGACATGACCAAGAGGACATTGATCACCAGAAAGACAAGAATTTCCTGTTGCGAGAAACTCAGGCCATGCGGCAGCGCGATCAGCGCGGCAGCACCCAAAAGGAACATCACCGGCTTAAGCACGATCCGCACTCCCGAATAGGCCCGTAGGCTTGACGATCAGCACCACCAGCATAAGCGACAGACCCACGATATCGGCCACCACCCCATCCGAGAATGTGGTGACGAACGTATGGACAAAGGCATAGACCACCGAGGCGATGATTGCCCCCTCCAGCGACCCGACCCCGCCCACGATGATGACGATAAAGGCCGTGACAATCACTGAATGGCCCATATGCGGGTTGACCGAAACCAGCGGCGCGGTCAGCGCGCCTGCCACCCCCGCCAAGGCCGCACCAATGAACATGGCGATGCGCGCGGTTTGCGTGATCGAAATCCCCTGCAACGCCGCCGCCTCCGGGTCTTGTGCCGAGGCGCGTAGCGCCCAGCCAAACCGCGTCCGCTTGAGGAAATACCACAGCGCGCTCAACAAAACGACCGCCGCCACGATCACATAGATTCGCGCCACCGGCAGCCCCACCTTGTCAGAGATGCGCCAGACATCTTGCGTTACGGGCGGAATATGCTCCATCCGCACGCCAAACCCCATCACCGCCAGCGATTGCAGGATCATCAGAAACCCGATCGAGGCCACCAGACCGCCCAGCGGATTGCCCTTGAGCGGTCGAAACAGCCCGCGCTCCATCACAAGCCCCAGCATACCCACAAAGATCATGCCAATGGGCACAGCCACAAAGAACGGCAGGTGCATGTCAGCATAAAGCGCCACCACCGCATAGGCCCCGGCCATGAACAACTCGCCATGGGCGAAATTGATCACGCCCATGACGCCAAAGATCAGCACAAGGCCAACGGCCACCAAAGAAATATAGCTTGCTGCATAGACGGCGTTCAGGCCGGTCTGCGCCAGGAGTTCCATCATCGGAATGCTCGAATTTTAGAGAGGAAGGATAACAGCGCCCGCGTGCCGGGCGCTGTCCTGAACGTGCATCAGCCGCGCTGATCCCACATCTGGCCATAGGCCTGCATATGCTTGATCAAAAGATCGCCATGGCGGCTATACCAGTCGGGGATCGAGCGGAATTCCTTGATCACGGCCTTGCCGTTTTCAATCGCCACCACCGGCCAATCGCCGACCAGCGCATTGTCGATACCAAAAAGCTCGGTGCCCCACCATTCCGCCTCGCCAAAGGCGTGGTTGCCGGGGCCGTCTTTCATTGCCGCCAGCACCGCCTCGGGATCGGCAGAGCCTGCCTTTTCCGCCGCGACCTTCCATAGATCCATGATCGAGGCATATTCCCAGCTTACCGCGCCCCACTGACCGGGATGCCGCTTGTTGTACTCGGCATAAAATCCGTTGGGGTCTTGGAAATTCACGCTCTCGGCATTCAGCGCCGGATCGTCGAAATCGGGGAACTGGAAAATGAACCCTTCCATGAATTCCTTGGATGTCTTGGCGATCATCTGGTCATAGAAATCCGCCGTACAGCTGATGATCTGACCCTTGAAATTCTGCTGGAACAGTTGCTCTGCGATGGGGTGCACATAATCCGAATAGCACGTATCGAGACAGATGATATCGGGGTTCTTGGCCATCAACCGCGTCACCACCGGTGCAAAATCCGTGGTGGCCGGATCAAACAGCAACGGCTCATCCAGCATCTCGATCCCTGCCGCCTCAAAGGCCGCAAGATAGGTGGCCACCGACGGCAGGCCAAGCGCGTCATCCTGCGCGCACATCACCGCCGTCTTCAATTCCGGCTTATTCTGCGCCAGCCACTCGACACCCGTCACATTATAGATGGGATGCACCTCGGCCGGGGCCAACAGCGTCTTGGTATCGGGCGACAGATCCGACGGCAGCAACGTGGAAAAGAGCATCCCCGTGCGCTCTGCCACCGGCTGCACACCGGGCCAAGGATCGCCGCCCAGCATCATGATAAAGCTCACGCCATCCTCACGGATCAGCTTGGTTGCGCCGGTGCGCGCCTTGGCGGGATCGTATTCCTCGTCATAGGCCACAAATTCAACCGGATGCGCCCCATCCGCCAGCGTGATCCCGCCCGCGGCATTGACCCGCTCGGCCCAGATCATACAGCCATCAAGGCCCGGCTTGCCCCAGGCCGCCACAGCCCCCGTCAAAGGGGCCAAAAACCCGATCTTGATCGGTTCACCCGCCGCCAGCGCCACTTTCGGCAGGCCAAGCGCGGCAGTCGCCGCTGCGGAGGTTTTCAGAAAGGTCCGACGTGTGAACCCCTTAGAGATATATTTGGAAAGCATGCGTTCCTCCAACTGTTGGCACCGCGCGATATCGCGAAGCAGAGCGGAGCCAAGGACGACCTGTTTTGGTTCATTACCAATCCCAGAGACTATACCAGTTTCCGAAATTGGTTTCGGCTCACCAGCAAAGGCTAGCAAAGCGATTTGAAACTCACAAGAAAATTTGTTTCTTAGAGTTATAATTTACCCCGACTATCCCGCCAAATCTCTCATATTGCTCAGAATTTTAACTGGGTCGTTTTAGAGGCATCCGACCAATCTGCGCCCGCAGCCCGCAAAACTGGTCCGGAAGGGGATCGAAATTGGTTCCATGCCCCCGACCTGCGGCTTGTGCAGGGAACCGGTTCCGCCTAGATTTGCTGCAAACGGCCCCCGCGCCACACGAAGGACCCCGCTACGATGGCCAACCAGAGCACCACAGCCCAGCTTGTCACCAGCCATTCGGTCGGGGCCACCGTGCAGGTGGTGATCGACAGCCTCTTTGCCCGCATCAAATCCGAGGAATATCCCGAGGGCGCGCGCCTGCCGTCAGAACGCACGCTTTCGTCGGAATTGGGCGTGGCCCGCAACACCGTGCGCGATGCGCTCGATGTGCTTGAGGCGCGCAACATCATCCGCCGCCGTGCCGGATCGGGCAGCTTTGTCACGTACAAAAGCGAACTCACCCGCACCCCCAGCCGCAGCGCGCTTGCCGAAAATACCAGCCCGCTTGATCACCTTGTCGTGCGCGGCATTCTAGAGCCGGAAATGATCCGCCTCGCGGTCATCAACATGACGCCGCGCGACATCATGGAGCTCGACGACATCCTCACCCGAATGGAGGCGATCAGCACCGACGCCGCCGAATTCGTCGCCTGCGAAGAGGATTTCTATCGCAAAATCGCGGCAGGCACCGGCAATCCCCTGCTTGCCTCCTGCTATGATCTGGCGATCGAGGCCTGTTTGCAAACGCATCGCTCCACCATGATGCGGCGGCATCTCACGCCCAAACGCATCGAGGATTACCAGAAACGCTATAACGCGCTTTTCAACGCGATTTCTTCGCGCGATGTGGAAACCGCCGTAGAATACATCAAGCTGCACCTGATCGAGGAACAAAAAACCCTGCTGCAAGAGGACTAAGCGCAGGACGGCGCAGCCGCCTCAGCTCACCACCAGCCGCGCCTCAAGACAGGCCTTGCCCGCCCCCTGCCCGTGCCGCTGATGCCAAAGCTGGCCAAGGGCCGCCATTTCCGCCCGCAACAACGGCTCATGCCGCGCCAGCCAATCGGGGATTGACCCGAAACCAACGATCCGCGCCTTGCCGCCTTGGATTTGCACCACCGGCCAATCGCCAATCAGCGTATGATCAAGGCCAAACATATCCTGCCCCCACCATTGCGCCGGGCCAAAGGCGTGGTTGACCTCGCCCAACTGCCGCATCGCCGCCAGAACCGAGACTGAATTGACCGTTCCCGCCCGCTCGACCGCCGATTGCCAGATATCAAGGATCGCGGCATATTCCCAACTCACCGCCGTCCAGCTGCCCGGAAACCGCGCGTTGTATTCGTCATAAAACGCCTGCGGCTGGTTAAAGAAAAACGCCTTTTCCGCCAGCGCCGGATCGTCGAAATCGGGAAACTGGAACAGGAATCCTTCCATGAACTCGGGCGAGGTAAGCGCGATCAACTGCTCATAGCAATCCGCCGTACAGCTCAGGATTTGGCCCGCATAGCCCTGATGATAGGCATATTCCGTCATCGCATGCACCATCGGCGTATAGCTTGTACACCAGCACAGCATATCGGGTGCGGCCGCCAGCATCGGGGCCACCACCGCAGGGGCCGATGCCGTGCCCGGATCATACCGAATTTCCTCGATGATCTCGATGCCCACCGCCTTGAACGCCGCGCGATAGGCGGCCAGCGCCGGCAGGCCCAACGCATCGGTCTGCGCACAGAGCGCCACGGCCTTGATCTCGGGTCGGTTCTTGGCAATCCATTCCACCGCCGTCACCGTATAGATCGGCAGCGATTCGCCCGGCGCAATCAGATAGGGCGTGTCCGGCGACAGATCACTGGTCAACAAGGACGAGGTCAGCACCTTCTGCCCCATCAGGTAATCGCGCACCTCCGTGAACGAATCGCCCCCCAGCATCATCACCAGCGCCGCATCATGTTCCTGCACCAGATGCCGCGCCCCGGTCAGCGCATCCGCCCCGTCATATCCGCAATCATAGGATTCGAGCCGCACCGGGAATCGCCGCCCCCCCATCAGCACGCCCCCCGCCCGGTTGAGCCAATCCACCCACAAGCGACAGCCCTGCAATCCCGGTAGGCCCCACGATTCGACCGGGCCACTCAAAGGGGCCAGAAAGCCGATGGTCAGCGTCTTGCGCATGCCGACCGAAAACCGGGGCAACGCGCTCTGAATGGCCAGACGTTGTGCAAAACTCGAATTTGACATGAGCAATTTCTAGCAGGTTCCCGGCATTGCGCCAGCGGTTCATGGGAAAATATTATTCTTGGAAAGAAAAATTATTGACAAGCCCGCTCCCACAACTTCAATCTGGCATGAACCAAAGGCACCAATACATGAATATTGGTCCATACCAGCTTGGAGGGCAACATGACCAAAAAACGAATTGCAATCATCGGCGCAGGACCATCGGGCCTGGCCCAATTGCGGGCCTTCCAATCCGCCGCTGCCAAGGGCGCAGAGATCCCCGAAATCGTCTGCTTTGAAAAGCAGGACAACTGGGGCGGCCTCTGGAACTACACCTGGCGCACCGGCCTTGATCAATATGGCGAGCCGGTTCATGGCTCGATGTATCGCTACCTGTGGTCGAACGGCCCCAAAGAAGGCCTTGAATTCGCTGACTATTCCTTTGAGGAACATTTCGGCAAGCAAATCGCCTCTTACCCGCCCCGCGCCGTGCTCTTTGATTATATCGAAGGCCGCGTGCTCAAGGCCGGTGTGCGCGACCTCATCCGCTTTTCCACCGCCGTCCGCTGGGTCGAGAAGGACGGCGAGAAATTCAACGTCACCGTCTGCCATCTCCCCGAGGATCGCACCTATACCGAAACCTTCGATCACGTGATCGTCTGTTCGGGCCATTTCAGCACGCCCAACGTGCCCTATTTCCCCGGCTTCGAGAATTTCAAAGGCCGCGTCCTGCACGCCCACGACTTCCGCGATGCGCTGGAATTCAAGGACAAGGACATCCTCATCGTCGGCACCAGCTATTCCGCCGAAGACATCGGCTCGCAATGCTGGAAATACGGCTGCAAATCCGTGACCGTCAGCCACCGCACCGCCCCCATGGGCTTCAAATGGCCGGACAACTGGCAAGAGGTGCCGCTCCTGCAAAAGGTCGAGGGCAACACCGCCTATTTCAAGGATGGCACCACCAAGGATGTGGATGCCGTGATCCTGTGCACCGGCTACAAACACCATTTCCCCTTCCTGCCCGACGATCTGCGCCTCAAGACCGCCAACCGCCTTGCCACCGCCGATCTTTACAAGGGCGTGGCCTTTGTGCGCGAACCCGCGCTCTTTTACCTCGGCATGCAGGACCAGTGGTTCACCTTCAACATGTTCGACGCGCAGGCATGGTGGGTGCGTGACGCCATCATGGGCCGCATCGCCATTCCCGACCAAGCGACAATGGAGGCGGATGTTGCCGACCGTGTCGCCCGCGAGGACGCCGGACAGGATGACTATGACGCGATCTGGTATCAGGGCGATTACGTCAAGGAACTGATCGATGAAACCGATTATCCCAGCTTTGACGTCGAAGGCGCCTGTCAGGCCTTCAAGGAATGGAAGGGCCACAAGAAGAAAGACATCATGGGCTTCCGCAACAATTCCTATAAATCGGTCATCACCGGCACCATGGCCCCCTTGCACCACACGCCGTGGAAAGACGCGCTCGACGACAGCCTCGAAGTTTACCTCCAGAACTGAGTTTCCCTACCTGAGGTGGGCGGCCCTGCGCTGCCCACCCTTTTTTTGCCTCTGCATGGGGGCTTGATCTTGACCGCGCGTCGGCGCATGCACAGGGCTATGTTGCATCCCTGCCCTCATCCCGATTTTCCCTGATGCCGATTGCCCTCGACAGTCTCGCGGCGCTCGCCGCCCTGCCCTTTGACGAGGTGATCGATGTCCGGTCCCCCGCCGAATATGCCGAGGATCACATCCCCGGCGCGCTGAACCTGCCGGTGCTCTCGAACGAGGAACGCGCCCGCGTGGGCACCATCTATGTTCAACAGGATCGCTTTCTCGCCCGCAAAATCGGTGCGGCCCTCGTCTCCCGCAATGCCGCTGCCCATCTTGAGGGCCCGCTTGCGGATCGTCATGGCGGCTGGCGTCCGCTGGTCTATTGCTGGCGTGGCGGGCAGCGCTCTGGGTCCTTCACCGTCATCCTGCAACAGATCGGCTGGCAGGCCGAAACCGTCAAAGGCGGCTATCAATCCTACCGCCGCCTTGTTGCCCGCGCTCTCTATGAAGAGCCGTTTCCCGCCCCCGTCCGCCTCATTGACGGCGGCACCGGCACCGGCAAGACCCATCTCTTGACCCATCTCGCTGCCCTTGGCGCGCAGGTGATCGACCTTGAGGATCTCGCCGCGCATCGTGGCTCGGTCTTTGGCCCCGTCGCGGGCGGGCAACCCTCGCAAAAGTCATTCGAAAGCGCGCTTGCCGCCCGCATGGCCCGGCTTAATCCCACCCGCCCGGTCTATATCGAGGCCGAAAGCAGCCGCATCGGGCGCATCACCCTGCCCCCCATGCTGGCCCGCGCCATGCGCAGCGCCCCCGTGATCCGGATCAATGTGCCGCTTGCCGCCCGCGTGTCCAATATCTGCACCGATTACACAGACCTTATCGCCGATCCCCAACGGCTTGACGCGATCCTGTCGCGCCTTGTGCAATATCACGGCCATGAGCAAGTGGACCAATGGCGCGCCCTTGCCGCATCGGGCGATTTTCCCAGCCTCGTGGCGCAACTGATCGAGACCCATTACGACCCGCGCTACATCCGCAAACCCCGCCCCGAAGGCATCACGCCACTCGAACTGCCCGATCTGTCAGAGGCAACGCTACAAGCGGCAGCAAAGGGCTTGATCCAGAGCGGGTAGGCTTGGGTTTACTGCTGACCACTAAGCCGGGCGGGTCGCTGGGCCGGGGACTAGCGAAGCAACATCCGCGGCTGCCACTTTATGCGTGCCAAGTCCGTGTGACCTCTCAGCGAGGCACTCCCTCTCAAAATCGCTAGGCCGCCACGCCAAAGGCGTGCCGGGATAAAGCGGCGCACCTTCGGTGCGACGGACGGCCCAGCGATCCGCGCGGCGGGCTTCGCCCTTGATTCCGCGCGGGGGAAACCCGCGACCCTCACCCCTTCACCACAATCCCCACCGGCCCTGCCACAACCCGCCCGATCACCGCCGCCACATGCCCCGCAGCGCGCAATCGCGCCACTAACTCCTCTGCCTCTCCACCATCGACCGCCGCCAGCATCCCGCCCGCCGTCTGCGGATCATGCAACAACGCCACCCGCGCGCCCGCACCACCCGTCACCGGGGCCGCCGCCACATTCGCCGCCCAGATGGTCGACCGCACGCCCACCGCCGCCAACGCCTCGGCCCCGGCGTAAACCGGCACCGCCGCCAGATCGACCTCGGCCGCAACACCCGAGGCCCGGCATATGGCCATCAAATGCCCTGCCAGACCAAAGCCCGTCACATCCGTCATCGCATGTGCCCCCAACAGTATCTCCGCCGCCGCCCCCTGCGGCACCTGCAACGCCGCGAGCAGCGCCGCAATATCGCGCCCATCCGCCAGCCCGCGCATCTCAGCCGCCAGCAGCACGCCCGACCCGATGGGCCGCGTCAGGATCAGCGCATCGCCCACCCGCGCCACACCCACCGTGATCGCGTCGCGCTCGAGCAGCCCTGTGACCGTAAACCCAATGCTCGCCTCCGCCCCCAGGGTGGAATGCCCGCCCACGATCTCGGCACCGCTTGCGCGCAGCGCCTCCCCCGCCTGCGCCATGATCTCGGCCATGGTGCGCGCCTGCAAACCTTCCGACATGCGCGGCACAGTCACCGAGACCAGCGCCGCCTGCGGCTTTGCCCCCATCGCCCAGACATCACCCAAGGCATGCAGCGCCGCAATCCGCGCCATCACCCCCAGATCCTCGGTAAATCCCCGCAGATGATCCGTGGTCAACACTTGCCGCACGCCGCCAACCATGATCACCGCCGCATCATCCCCCGGCCCGGTCACTATATCCGCCCGTGCCGGGGGCCGTTCCTGCGCCAGGACTGCGGACAACACCCCCGGGGCCACCTTGGCCCCGCACCCCCCACACAGCGGCTCTGGCCCCAGATCGCCCAAGGCCCGCACAGCCGGGGCCTCTGCCGTGCCCATCACCGGCAAATCGCCGAATTGCACCATGAATTTGCGGTCAATCCGATCCTTCAACCGCCAGAGCAACCGCCCGCCAAAGGCCATCCCCATCTTTTCCGCCAAGGCCGATTTTTCACCCAAGGAAATCAGCTTGAGGTAATCGCGCTGCGGATGAAACGCCCGCGTTGCCCCCCCGCTCAACACCGCGCGCAGATTGTCGCGCAGCACCGGGGCCGCGCGCACGGCATATACCCCGGCCTTGGGGCGCGGCGCATGGGTCAGATGCGCGCAATCTCCGGCGGCAAATATCGCCTCTTGCCCCTCAACCCGCAAATCCGCCCCCACGCGCAAAAACCCATCCGCCGTCACCGGCAATCCGGTCTTTGCCAGCCAGCCATGTGCCCGCGCCCCCGCCGCCCCGGCCACAAACCCCGCCGCAATCTCTGTGCCATCGCCCAAGATCACGCCCGCGCCCGTAACCTGCGCCACGTCACCGCCCGTCACAATCCGCACGCCCGCCGCTACGCAGGCGCGCGTCAGACGCGGGCGAATGACCGGTGCCCCCGGCGCAATCTCTGCTGACCGCTCGATCAGCGTCACCTCGGCGCGCCCGGCAACGCCCTTCAACCGATAGGCCATCGCCATCGCCAATTCGATCCCGGCAATCCCGCCGCCAATCACCGCCGCTTGCGGCGCGGCCCCATCGGCCACCCGGCGCAAAAACTCCTCCCATGCCCCGGCAAAGGGGCCAAGCGGCTTGGCCGCGACACCATAGTCAGCGAACCCCGGCACCTGCGGCATGGCCGAATGAATGCCCACATCGACCGAGGCCACGTCAAAACCGATCTCGCCCCGCCCCGCGACCGTCACCCGGCCCGCAGCAGCATCAATCCCCGTGACCGCACCCACGATCAGCCGCGCACCCGCAAAGCGCGCCAGCCGCACCAGATCAATCTCCAACTCCTCGCGCCGGTAATGCCCCGCCACCAGCCCCGGCAACATGCCCGTGTAGGGTGCCACCGGATTGGGGTCGATCACCGTCAGCCGCGCCCCCGGCAGCGGGTCCATCCCCCACATTCGTAGCACCAACGCATGTGCATGGCCCCCCCCGATCAGAACCAGATCGCGGGTCAGGGGAACAGAGGCAGGCATCATGGGACATTCTCCGGTTTTCGGCTACCGGGATAAGCCAAGCCGCAGCACAGGAAAAGCGGCGAATGCGCGCGCCTCAGCCGCCCTTAAGCCGCTTGAGCAACACAACTTCGCTATCGGGCTTAATCGGCGTGAACCAACTGTCGTTATAGACGCGCCCGTCGATCGACACCGACACGCCGCGCTCCAACTCTGCGCGCAGGCCGGGGAATGTCTCGCCCAACCCGTCAAGCAGTTCGCGCAAGGTGGCGGCCTCTACCGCCACCTCGCGTTGGCCTTCCGCGCTCTCGGCCAAAGACCCCCAGAGCACGACCTTGACCATCAGCCCTTTGCCGCCTGAATCGCCGCCAACACCCGCGGCGGCGACATCGGTAGCTGCGTCATCCGCACGCCCGCCGCCGCGGATACCGCATTGGCCACCGCGGCCAAGGGCGGCACAATCGGCGTTTCGCCCACACCGCGCACGCCGTAGGGATGGCCGGGGTTAGGGATTTCCAAAATCACCGTATCGATCATCGGCAGGTCAGAGGCCACGGGAATGCGGTAATCAAGGAAGCCTGCGTTTTGCAGAATCCCATCCTCGCCATAGATATATTCCTCGTTCAGCGCCCAGCCGATGCCCTGCACGGCACCCCCCTGAAACTGTCCTTCAACATAGGCCGGATGCACTGCGCGGCCCGCATCCTGAAACACCGTGTAGCGCAGAATTTTGGTGGCACCAGTATCGGGATCAACCTCGACATCCACCATATGCGTGCCAAAACTCACGCCCGCGCCCTCGGCTGTCACCTCATGGTGCCCGGCAATCGGCCCGCCGGTATTGCTGGCCACGGCGGCAATCTCCTTGATGGTCATGGGGGGGAATTTCCCGGCATTGGGGCCGGCAGGGCGCGCAGCCCCGTCTTCCCATTCGACCGCCTCTTCGTCGATACCCCATATCATCGCGGCACGTTTGCACATCTCGCGCTTGGCGGCACGCGCCGCCTCAATGGTGGCCAGACCCACGGCAAAGGTCACGCGGCTGCCGTCCGTCACCTCGTTCTGGCCCAGCGATCCGGTATCGGCAATCACCGTGCGCACCTGATCATAGGGAATGCCCAATTCTTCGGCGGCCATCATCGTCATCGACGCGCGCGAGCCGCCAATGTCGGGATTGCCCTCTGACACCGTCACCGTTCCATCCGGTGTCACATTCAGGCTCACACAGGTGTCGCCACCAAAGTTGAACCAAAATCCGCAAGCCACACCGCGCCCTTGGTTTTCGCCCAAGGGGGCCGTCCAATGCGGATGCGTATGGGCCGCCTCCAAGGTCGCCATCAGGCCAATCGCCGGATAGGTCGGGCCGTAAGAGGCGCGCGTGCCCTCTTTCGCCCCGTTCATCAACCGCACCGCCAGCGGATCAAGGCCAAAACCCTTGGCCAATTCGTCAATCGCGCTTTCCACCGCAAAGGCCGCCATTGGCGCGCCGGGCGCACGATAGGCCGCCGCCTTGGGCCGGTTCGTGACCACGTCCCAGCCAACGGTTTTGACATTGTCCAGATCATAAGGCGCAAAGGCCGACATCGAGCCCATATCGACCGGCGACCCCGGATAAGCCCCGCCCTGATAGCGCAATTCGGCAAAACCGGCGGTGATCCGGCCGTCCTTCTTCATGCCGATGCGCACATCAATCGAGGTAGACGAGGTCGGCCCCGTGGCGCGTAGCACCTCAGACCGGCTCATCACCATTTTGACAGGGCGGCCCGATTTCTTGGCCAGCATCAACGCGACCGGCTCAAGGAAAACCACCGTCTTGCCACCAAAACCGCCGCCGATTTCGCTGGCCGTCACCCGCAATTGCCCCTGCTCCATCCCAAGGATCGCGGCACAGACATTGCGCACCATGTAATGCCCTTGTGTGCAGACCCAAAGATCGGCCTGCCCATCCGCGCTCATCGTCGCCAGACAGGCATGCGGCTCGATATAGCCCTGATGCGTGGCCCCGGTGCGATAGGTCCGCTCGACGACGCGGTCAGCCTTGGCCAATCCCGCCTCAATATCGCCATGTCCGAACTCAACCCGCGAGATGACATTGCCCGAATATCCCTCGGGCACCGTTTCCTGCTGCGCGCCCTCATGCAGCACCGGCGCGCCGGGCTTCATGGCCGCATCCACATCCGTCACATGCGGCAGAACCTCATACTCCACCTCAATAAGCTTGAGCGCCTTTCGCGCCACCGCCGCGGAATTGGCGGCAATCGCGGCCACCGCGTGCCCATCATAAAGCGCCTTGTCGCCCGCCATGCAATTGTCGATCACATCGGCCACATGATCCGGCACATCACCGAAATCGGCGCGCGTCACCACCGCCTTGACCCCCGGCAGCGCCCCGGCCTTGCTCGTGTCAATCCGCAGAATGCGTGCATGGGCATGCGGGCTGCGCAAAACGCGCCCCGTCAACATCCCCGGTGCCACCATATCCGCGCCAAAGCGCGCCCGCCCGGTGACCTTGTCGATGCCGTCAGGCCGGTTGGGCCGCGTGCCCACAACCTTGAAATCCTTGGTTTTCTTGGTGTCATCCAAAGCCATTACGACGCCCTCCGCATGTCCGCCGCCGTTTCCATCACAGCGCGGATGATCTTGTCATAGCCGGTGCAGCGGCACAGATTGCCCGCCAGCCAATAGCGCACTTCCTCTTCGCTTGGGTCCGGGTTGCGCTCCAGCAGCGATTTCGCCGCGACAAGGATGCCCGGCGTACAGATGCCACATTGCAGCGCTGCCATCTCGATGAACTTCTTTTGCAACGGGTGCAGCACCTCGCCTGCCGCCATGCCCTCGATCGTGGTGATCTCGCAGCCCTCGGCCTCGGCCCCCAGCATCAGGCACGAACACACAAGCCGCCCATCCACCGTCACCGAACAGGCGCCACAATCACCAGTGCCACAGCCCTCTTTGGTGCCCGTCAGGCCCAGTTCGTCGCGCAGCACGTCAAGCAACGTCGCCTCTGCATCACAGAGAAACTCGGTCTCGTCGCCATTGACCTTTGTCGTCACATGTATCCGGCTCATGCCTTGTCTCCTTTCGCGCGCGTCTCGGCTATCACCGCCGCCCGGCGGGCCAGAACCCCCGCCACATGGCGGCGAAACTCGACCGTGCCGCGCTTGTCCTCTATCGGGGTGGCCGCCTCGGAACAGGCCGCCGCCAAATCTGTCAGCGCCGCCTCATCAAGCGCCCGGCCCATGATGGCCTCTGCCGCCGCGTCCACCAGCATCACCTTGGGGCCAACCGCCCCCAAGGCCACCCGCGCGGCAGACACTTTGTCCGCGTCATCGAAACTCAGCGACACGCCACAGCCCACCACTGCGATATCCATCTCGGTGCGCGGGATGAACCGCAGATAAGCATCACCCGACCGCGCGCCGCGCGCAGGCAGAAAGACCGAGGCGATGAATTCGCCCGCCGCCAGCGTCGTCTTGCCCGGTGACTTGGGAATATCAATCACCGCCACGTCACGCGGGCCCTTGGGGCCCACAACCCGCACCACGGCCCCCGCTGCCACCATCGCTGGCACCGAATCCGCAGCAGGCGAGGCGTTGCAGAGATTGCCCGCCAATGTGGCCCGCCCCTGCACTTGGGTCGAGCCGATAAGGCCCGCCGCTTCGACCACACCGGGCCAATCCGCGACCAGCCCCGCATGCTCGCCCATCTCGGCCCCTGAAACAGCCGCGCCAATGCGCCAGCCGCCCGCCTCAGCCGTGATCGCCTTCATGCCCGCAATGCGCTTGATGTCGACCACCAGTTCCGGCTCGACCATCTCAGAGCGCAGCTTGACCAACAGGTCCGTGCCCCCCGCCAGCACATATGCCCCCTGCTCCGCCGCGAGCAGCCGCACTGCGGCCTCGACATCCTGAGGTGCCTCATAACGCATTTCGGCCATCCTTTCCTGTTCACTCTTGATCAGATCCCAATCAGACCTCGGCCTGACTCGATCCCATTTGCCTCGACTATCCCGCAACTCGCGCCCAGACGCAAACCGCTTGCCGACCTTTGAGCGCCGGCGCGCGCCACATCGGCCTTGATCGAAAAGCGCCTTATCAGCGCACAATTCCCGCGCTAAAATCGCCGTAATCCTTTTGCAATCTTATCGCCGTTACAGAGTACACGCATTCACAAGAGGTTATTCATGTCCGACACCGACCCTCGCCCCAAGCTCGACCGCGCCCGCCATGCGCTTTTGTTCGAACTGATCCGGCAACGCGGCATGGCGCATTCTGTCTCGCACAGACACATCAGCCAGCCCGAAACCGATCCCTCCGACCTGCACCTCTTTGTTCAGGCCGCCAGCCGCTCCATCGCCCCCGAAGACGGGAAAACCCACTGACCGCTCAGCCGCGAAACCCTGTGGCCACCACGAATTTCTCGGAACTGTCCGCACGGGACGCGGGCGGCTTGACATTGGCCACCTTGTCGAACCGCTTTTTCAGCAGCGTCTGCAACTCTCCCTCGGCCCCACCTGCCAGCACCTTGGAGACGAACGTGCCACCCACCTCCAGCACGTCAAAGGCCAGATAGGCCGCCGCCTCACACAGCGCGATGATGCGCAAATGGTCCGTCTGCTTGTGACCAGAGCTTGAGGCCGCCATATCCGACATCACCACATCGGCCTTGCCCCCCAGCCAGTCCTTGACCTGCTGATCGGCATCATCCGCCATGAAATCCAGCTGATGGATCTCGCAGCCCATGATCGGCTCGACCTCTTGCAGGTCAACCCCGACAATGCGGCCAATCGCCTTGCCCTGTTTCTCGCCAAGCGCATTGACACGCGGCACCGCCACCTGACACCAGCCCCCCGGCGCACAGCCCAGATCAAGCACCCGCGCGCCCGGCACCAGAAACCGGAACTTGTCGTCCAATTCCATGATCTTGAACGCCGCGCGTCCGCGATAGCCCTCAACCTGCGCGCGCTTCACATAGGGATCGTTCAATTGCCGCTGCAACCAACGCGTCGACGACGATGTGCGCCCGCGCGCGGTCTTGACCTTGACCGTCAGATCACGCTGGCCCCGCCCCGAGGTGTTTTTCCCATCCGGTGTCTTGGCCATCTAGCCTGCCTCACACATTTTCAATTGTCAGTCCTTCATGGGCGATCTCAATCGATTCAATCGCCACCTCATTGCCCTTGGCCTTCAGATCGGCGGCTGTCAGCTTGACCGGAAAGGCGTTTTTGACCCGCCAGATCATCGTCGGCGCACCGCTTTGATCCAGCAAGGCGATCGTCATATCTTTGCGCTTGATCACGTTCATATTGATCTCGGCGAACCAGTCAAAGATCGAGTTATCCTTGATAAGGACTCCCTTTTTCATGGTGATATTGCTCGGTTTTACTATACCCGGCATTTTTACCTGCCAAAACACGGGCGAATTGCCCGCGCGATAGGCAATCGTCTGATTGTCCGGATCCAGCCCAGAGACCTCTTGGAAATTCAGCTCCGCGGTATCCCATGTCACCCGGAAATAAAACTTCGGCAAAGGCCAGATGTTTTGCGATTGCGCCGATCCGTCATCCCCCATCTATCCGTCCCTTTCCGTCAACACGCCATCCGCCGCCATCTGGGCATACAGCATGCCTTCGCGCAGGCCCCGGTCTGCCACGCTCAACCGATCCGTCGGCCAGCACCGCAGCAGCGCCTGCAAAATCGCCGCCCCCGACATGATCAGCGCTTGGCGGTCCTGACCGATACGCGGATCACGCCGCCGCCCCGCAGGCCCAAGCGCCAGATAGGACCGGATCACCCGATCAATCTCGTCGCTGGTCATGGTCAAGCCATCCACCTTGTTCCGGTCATAGCGCTTGAGGCCCAGATGACTGGCCGCAACGGTCGTCACTGTGCCAGAGGTGCCAACAATCTGAAACCCGTCCCGCGATTGCTCGTCCTTATAGGGGGCGAATTCGGCAAGGTTCTCTTCAAAGAACCAACTCATCAACGCAAACCGCGCCGCGTCATCCTCGACATCGCGAAACTGATCGCGCAACGTCGCCACGCCAAGCGGAACACTGATCCAATCCACGACCCGCGCCGCTGGCAGGCCAACGGGGCTGGCGTGAAACCCCAGATGCATGCGCATGATCGCGCGCCGCCGCTCGGAATGCGGCACCGCCGTCAGGTCGATCCACACCAGTTCCGTGGACCCGCCGCCAATATCCACCACCAGCAATTGATCGGTGCGCTGATTGACCAGCGGCGCACAAGAGACGACCGCCAATTGCGCCTCTTCTTGCGGCGCGATGATATCCAGCCTCAGCCCCGTTTCGCGCTCCACGCGCTGCATGAAATCGGCCCCGTTGCTGGCGCGCCTGCAGGCTTCGGTTGCAACCAGCCGCATCCGCGTCACCCCGTGACGCTTCAACTTTTGCTTGCAAACCCGGAGCGCCTGAATCGTCCGGTAAATCGACGCCCGCGACAAGCGGCCAGAGCCTTCCAGCCCTGCGCCCAACTGCACCGATTTCGAAAAGCTGTCCACGACTTTGAATTGATGACCCTCGGGTTGGGCAATCAGCATGCGGCAACTGTTTGTTCCCAGATCAAGTGCCGCATAGAGCGGCCCCCGATCCGGACGGGTCAGTGCGGGGCTCTCAACCGTGTTCGGGACCGCGCCCGCACTTTCGGGACGCTTGGGCGTCATCGCAACACGCCCTCCATTTCAAGTTATCCCCAAACTAGTCCGAAGCGCAGGCGCACGCAAGCGTTGCGAGGGGTCATGATGATGATGAGTATTTTTCGCAATTGCCCCCATGGCCCCTCTGGCGACGCGCCGCTACTGTGCGCAGGTCGCATGACGCGCCCGTTCTGTCGAAATCCGACCCTGCGCAACGTCGCACCTGCATTACGTAGGGACCACGAAGGAAAAAGGAATCAGCCATGGTTGACGTCACCATCGTTTACTGGCGGGACATCCCCGCTCAGGTCATCGTCGGCAAAGGCCGTCGCGGCAGCAAGGTTCAGCTGCCCGAACGGTTTGAGCAGGCCATCGACCGTGCAGCGATGAAATGCGGCGCAGCAGGCACCGATGCCTATCTCGCTGAATGGCGCAAGGCTGATCCCTATCCCATCGAAGGCGAACCCGACGCCGTCGCCCAATCCGAGGCGGCCCGGATCGACGCAGAATTCGATCAGGAGCGTATCAAGGCCCTGATCGCGAATGATGGCTGGGCGTGAATGCGCTCTGGAACTCTATGGGAGGCCGCGATGGCTCTGTTCAATTTCAAGAAGCGTGAGAAGTTCACCCCCGCCAATGGTCAGCTTGAGGCTTTCCTTGAGGGCTATTCCATCGAGGTGATGCCGCGCACCGCCGAAAAGGTCGAGAATTTCCGCGACCTTCTGCCCGCAGGCACCCGCGTCTACATCGCCCATATCGAAGGCACCCCGATCGAGGATATGGTCGCCACCGCCAAGCGTCTGGCCACCGATGGCTATCCCGTGATGCCGCACTTCCCGGCCCGCATCATCAAGGACCGCGCCACCCTCGCCGATTGGATCGCCCGATACCAAGGCGAGGCAGGCGTCGACCAAGCACTCCTGCTCGCCGGTGGCGTCACCACCCCGCATGGCGATTTCGACAGCTCCATGCAGCTGATGGAATCCGGTGAATTCGACCGCGCAGGCTTCAAGCGCCTGCATGTCGCTGGCCACCCCGAAGGCAACAAAGATATCGACCCCGACGGCAGCATGAAGAATGTCGAGGATGCCCTTCGCTGGAAACAGAAATTCTCGGAAACCACCGACGCGAAAATGGCGCTCGCCACCCAATTCGCCTTCGAGGCCAAGCCGATCATCGCATGGGCCGACAACCTCAAGGCCGCCGGCATCGACCTTCCCATCCATATCGGCATCGCTGGCCCCGCCAAGCTGCAAACCCTGATCAAATTCGCCATCGCCTGCGGTGTCGGCCCCTCGCTCAAGGTTCTGCAGAAACGCGCCATGGATGTCTCGAAACTGCTCCTGCCCTATGAGCCGACCGAGGTTTTGACCGAACTCGCCGCCCACAAGGCCGCCAACCCCGATTTCAACATCGAGCATGTGCATTTCTTCCCGCTTGGCGGGATCAAGGCCAATGCCGAATGGGCCATCGACAACGGCGGGGCCTCCGCCACGCCCGCCAACCAGCAAGGATAAGACCAAACCATGACCCGCACCATCGTCGAGAGCAAAACCAAAACCGCCGTCATCGGCTTTGACGAGCCCTTCTGCGTCATTGGCGAACGCATCAACCCCACGGGCCGCAAGAAACTCGCCGCCGAACTTGAGGCGGGCGATTTCTCCACCGTCGAATCCGATGCGCTCGCACAGGCCGCCGCCGGGGCCACCGTGCTCGATATCAACGCAGGTGTGGTCTACAACTCCAACCCCAACCCCAACGAGACCGAACCGCCCCTCATGACCAAGATGATCGAGCTGGTTCAGGGCCTCGTTGACCTGCCCCTCTGCATCGACTCATCCGTGCCCGCCGCCCTCGAGGCCGGTCTTATGGCCGCCCATGGCCGGCCGCTCCTCAATTCGGTAACGGGCGAAGAAGACCGTCTCGAATACGTCCTGCCGCTGGTCAAGAAATACAACGTGCCGGTCGTCGCCATCTCGAACGATGACACCGGCATTTCCGAAGACCCCGATGTGCGCTTTGCCGTCGCCAAGAAAATCGTCGAACGGGCCGCCGATTTCGGCATTCCCGCCTATGACATCGTCGTCGATCCGCTGGTGATGCCCGTGGGCGCAATGGCCACGGCGGGCCGTCAGGTCTTTACCCTTGTGCGCCGCCTGCGCGAGGAATTGGGCGTCAACACCACTTGTGGCGCGTCGAACATCTCCTTTGGCCTGCCCAACCGCCACGGCATCAACAACGCCTTTCTACCCATGGCGATGCAGTCGGGCATGACCTCTGCGATCATGAACCCGATTGCCCTGCCGGTGAAACAATCCGAGATCGAGGCGAAAAAGGCCGAAGTCGCCGCCTCTGGCCTGATCCTGCCCGAGGATATGGATGACGAGACCTTCTGCCAACTCTTTGGTCTCGGCTCCACCAAGGCGCGTCCGGGCAAGGAGATGGAGGCGATCATGGCCGCCAACTTCCTGATGAACGCCGATCCGCATGGCGGCAACTGGATCAAGTTCAACAAAGCCCCCCCAAACCCGGCGAAGAAGTCCGCGCCGGTGGCCGCGCCGGAAGCCGCAGCCGCCGCCGGGGCTAACCCCCCGCCCCAGCCGCTAGCCGGGGCCCCTCCCCCTCCCCTCCCCGCCCCGGGCTCGACCCGGGGCCTCTCTCCCCCCCAATCACCAAAGCGCGGAATCAAGGTGCCGCAGGCACCGCCGCGCAGCGCCCGTCCGCCCCGTCGCACCAAAGGTGCGCCGCTTCACCTCGGCACGCCTCTGGCGTGACGGGCGGGCGCTTTTGCAACGCCTCAGTTCCTTGAAAACGCGGGGGTATTTGGCAGACATAAACTGCCAGCCAACACCGCAGCAGCGCCCCCCCCGGCGGACAGGTGCTGTGCGGCTTGGGGTTGCGCGCAAATGTAGTTTCTGACTATTGATTGATGCTCAGAAGCTTTTGAAGCACTAAAGCCCCATTATCGCGCGACTTCGGTGTTCGATATTAAGTCGTTATTCTTCTTCGTTGATGTCGTCTTGCTGTGAAAACGCCTTGCCCTGCTTAATTCGCAGCCCGTCACGGTACAGCATGGGAATCTTGTGATTAGCACCGAACTCCTCGAGAAAGCCAACGTCTACCAATGATTGTACGATAGTCGCGTAATTTTCCAAATTACCAATAGTGTCTTTGAGGGTGGCAGGATTGTGCTCTGACTTGCCATCCCGAAAGTTCTCGATGATCGGAATTAGCTCATCTGCTTCTGCTAGAAGTGTATCTTGCACCCTTTGTTCAGACAATTGAGTGAATGCTCTTTTTACCGACTCAGCTTCAATTATCGGCCCTCGGCCCGGCTCAATTTGCCTAGATTCCCGATGCTCTCTTCTGAGTTGAGAGTCTTTAGCCTTATTAAGTAAATCAATAAGGTTTCTAGGAGGCCTATTGTTGTTTCCATCACGGATTCGGCTCATAATCCAGCGTTCCGTTGATGGCTTGCGATCCCCTACATCAATCTGGTTAGGGAACAGTACTGACAGAACCCTCCCCTCATCTGCGCCTTGGCCAATAAAATCAATTAATTCGTCATCTTGAAGTAGCCGACGGGTGATCATGCTCCAAAGATCCTCGTCGTCCCAGACAATTTCGATCCTTCTTGAATTAATATGTGTAAGGTTAACGAAACCACCTTTGATAAGTCTTCGAAACAAATCCTTTCGCAGAAATAGCTTGAGCCGTATACTTTGAAAGCTGGTTAGATCAAGATAACATCTTAGTAGAGCACGAAGCGCTGGAACCTCAATTTTTGGGCTCCCAGCGAAAGCCTCATCTAGGCGATCGAACAGAACCCAAATCCCAAGGTCTACTGACGCAACGGCATCATTCAGTACTTTAAGATATTCACCATTGTATATTATTGAGCCTTTTTCCTTCTCAGAGCCAAATTCAACCCTTGGGGTGACTACAGGCATGCCAGATTCTGTTAAAGTAAATTGAGTTTCAAAAGCCTTCGGCGTCATCATTCTTTGAATAATGCCGTACAGCCTTCCGAAAATCGTCTCCGGAGAAACGTCCGTTGCAGCCAAATCAAGGTGCGTGAGTGTATCATAAAGATGACTAATTTCGGGATTATAATCCTTAGAGTAAATATCGATGATCCAATTTCCAAGTAAAGAAAATATGTAAGCCTTCCAAAAGGTTCGATATTGATCTTCGGTGAGTTCTGGGCCTGAAAGTAATCTTTGGAAAACCGGATCGCCATGCGGGTTAAAAGCGTCGACTATTTCAATGTCTTCCAACTGCGGGTAGGCCCGATAGTTACGTTTTAGAATTCTGTATATCGCCGTTTTACCTGTTCCCTTATCACCCGAAATGATGTCGCCAGTGTCAGAAATGACAGAGCGAAATGTCTCCGTTTCTATGAAATACTTTTCAAGCTCATTATCAAATTCAGCAACGGAAGCGCCAAGATTTACTTTGCGGAGAATTTCACGTGCATTTGCCATAATCGCTCAACCTCTAATGGAACTTCTAACATGTCGACGATTTTTCTTGTCTGCGCAAATAGATTAGCACAAGTCCCTAATATTAAATCTAGAGTGTATTTCTCTGCCCCCCCCCAAACCTTACAAACCCCCCTCACAAACCTTGCACGCCCCCCACACGACAGCCCCATATCCCGGGCGATCATCGCCGCATGGGTGCGATTTTTGGCGCTGACCCGCCCCCAAAGGTGCGCCGCAGCCCTTTCGCAGGTCTCTGGCGCGAAGCCCTCTGCGCGGTGCCTGTCCGAAATTAAGACAGGCCCAATTGCGTATTCACCCTCCGACCTGACGGCGTCGTTGGGACATGGGATAGTGTCGCACGATTGACTGCACAACATGGGCGGCGTCCTCTGCCACGCCGAGGAACCGACCGGACCCCCACGTGTGCAACCAGCCAAGACCCAGAAAATAAACGCCTTTCTCAGTGCAGACGCCGCGCTGATGCACGGGCCGGCCGCGCGAGTCGAGGCAATCGACCTTCAACCAATCATAATTCGGGCGGAACCCGATGCACCAAAGAACCGAGGTGATGCCCTCCGCCACAGCGTCGATCTGCGTGATCTCGGCCTTGGGGCGCCACACCTTTTCAAAAGGCGGCTCTACCGGTGCCTCAATACCCTCACGCGCGATAAAGTCGTCGATCATGGTTCGAATCCCGACATAGCTTTTGTCGGCAGCATCAAGATTATCTGCAAGATCGGGGAGAAAGCGAATGGTCGCTCCGTCCATATCCGCGACCGACCCGTACATCTGCAGCCCATCCAGCGCAAAGCGGCGCAAGTCGATCTCGTGACCGCCATCGCGACCGGACATATAGTGGTTGGTTTTCGCCTCGGTGCCCTTCGGGTCGGGTTGCTGGTCGATGGTGATGTCGTAATAGCCCATCTGATGCAACCAGTCCGTCGCATCCTTGCCGCGATACCAGCGCGGGCTGCGGGGCGCCGGCCCCACCGCAAGGCGCACGTCGCGGCCCGCGATGATCATATCCTCCATCATCTGGACACCTGATTGCCCTGTCCCTACAACAAGACAGGTGCCATCAGGAATGTCCGAGGGGCGTCGATAGAATTTTGAGTGAATTTGACGGATCGAGGGATCGAGCCTGTCCGCAAAGGGCGGCGTTATGGGCAGATCATACCCACCGGATGCGATGATGACATGATCCGCCGTCCACAGCCCCTGATCGGTGTCCACTTCAAAGATGTCGTCAATTTTTTCCACGCGCTCGACCGTCACCCCTTCGCGTAGCGGGGCCTCAAAGCTGTTGCAGAACCCTTCAACATATTCAACGATCTCATCCTTGAGCATAAAGCCCTCGGGATCGTCGCCTTGATACGGAAAATCAGGCAGTTTGCATTGCCAGTTGGGCGTCACAAGGCAAAAGCTGTCCCACCGATCCTCTTTCCATGCGTGAAAGCGTTTGTACCGCTCCAGAACGACGTGATCGATCCCGGCCTGGCACAGGTAGTAGGATGCCGACATGCCCGCTTGGCCAGCCCCGACGATCAAGACAGCGACATGGGTGCGGGCGTGCGGTATCAGCGTATGGACAGGCATGTGACAATCTCCTGAGGATCAAAGCGGGACACGGCAGCGGCGATTTTGGCGGCCTGCGCGTCAGCGGATGAACAGCGAAACCCGAACTTGGCTTCGACCCGCTGCGCAGCAAGCTCAAGCGCCAGTCGGCTCCGCTCGTGAAATTCGGCCACCTTGTAGCTTTCGCGCGCCGTCAGATGGTCGTGGATGACAGTGGACGGGGAATAGCAATCTTCCTCTACCCCATCAGGCCAGCGGATGCGGAAAATGGCTTCAGGCATAGGCAGGTTCCTTTGCAGGCGGCAGGCCAAGATAGGGCTGCGCGACGTGGTCCCAGATGGGATGCTCGTCAACGCCGTCCGACAGGCTCAGGACTGAACCTGCGGTAACCGCGCCGATAACCTCGGCCCCAATGCCCCGCGCGTGAAAGCGCGACAGAACCGCGTCAACATTTGCAGGCGTGGCCGTCAGCAGAAAGCCAAAGCTGGGAAAGGCGGTCATCCAGCGGGTCAGATCACCATCGGGCGGCGTGATCTTGGCAGGGTCGATGCTGATCCCGACGCCCGAGCATTCCGCCAGCATCAACGCCGTGCCCGCGATCCCACCCTGACTGATGTCCTTTCCAGCCGTGACAAGACCAGACTCGGCGAGGAGCGGCAGAATTTCCATATCGCCGCGCAGACGGTCGTGCGGCGCGTCGA
Organism: Roseovarius sp. MS2; assembly: GCF_051447875.1. Taxonomy (NCBI): domain Bacteria; kingdom Pseudomonadati; phylum Pseudomonadota; class Alphaproteobacteria; order Rhodobacterales; family Roseobacteraceae; genus Roseovarius; species Roseovarius sp. MS2. The sequence goes on along the minus strand of NZ_JBKHVF010000001.1, from coordinate 3,318,055 downwards.
GAAAGGCGGGGAAATTGCTGGTCTTCCCCGCATATCCACCGCGCCGGTCGGCGCATGCGATCACCACGTCGCCGGGGCCTGCGTCAAAACTGGTGATCAAGGCGCGCGCCCGGCCCCAGATTGCAGCGGCAAGCTGTGGCTGCTCGGTGCGCAGGTTGGTGTGGCCGCCGACAATCGGAATGCCATAAGCCGCCGACGCCTCCTTCATCCCGCGCAAGATTTCAGCCGCTGTTGCTGCATCGGGGGCCCAAAGCGCGTTGGTCACCGCAATCGGCCGCCCGCCCATCGCGAGGATGTCAGACATGTTGACCATCACCGCGCACCATCCCGCAAACCAAGGGGCGCTTGCGACGAAATCGTTCATGAACCCTTCTGTCGCCATCAACTGCCAGCCGTCACCATCCGCGATGGCTGCGGCATCGTCGCCGGGGCGGCCAAGGCTGTCTTGGGTCAATCCAAGGGCCGCACATGCCACGTCGATGTCACGCTTGCCCGTTACATTCGGGTTCGTGGCAAGACTTGCGGCAAGAGCGGCGATGTCTGTCATCCCGTGGTCTTTCGGGTCAGGGCCATCCACCCGCGGGCCGGGTCCTCGATGGCGGGATATTTGCTCAGATCGGCCCGCATCTTCATATGCGGATGCCCGTGCAGGTCCCGCTGACCCAGCGATGTCCAGTTGAGTTTCTCGAACAGCGGAACGTTTTGCATCTGCACAAAGGCCAAGAAAAGCTTGCACCCGCGACCATGCGCCGTGCCAACAGCCAACCTGATCAGCTCTGCCCCAAGACGCCCGACACGGCGGTATTCGGGGGCCACAGCCAACCGCGAGCCCCACCAGACGTCTTTGTCGGCCTCGTGAATGCGAACCGTGCCCACAACCTCATCCGCTTCCGAGGCCATTGTCGACACGGCAACCAGAGGCAGGGCGTGGCGGTCGATCTCATCGCGGTCGTGATCTGCGAAAATGCCCTGTTCCGTGACGAATGTCCGGTGCCGCAACGACGCCGCCGCCCCGATTTCCCAAGGCGCTGTCGCCTGCCTGATCAAGAACTCGGGGGTCACAAAGGCTGCGGGGCGCTCGATGATCATGACGAGGCCTCCTGCAAGGCGGGCCGCTTGAACTTTTCAAAGGCCGACAGCGCCGAACAGGCCCCGCAGCGCCCACAACCGGCCTTTATATCCTCAGCCCGCATGCCCCGATCGACGATCATCTGCGACAATGGCCCCAGAATTCTGTGCATAAAGGCCGAGCTGGGCGCCGGGTGGCTTTCCAGCGGTGTGCCAGAGACAGGCACAAAGGGCACAACAAACGGATATACCCCAATGGCGGTCAGGCGTTCACACATCGACAGGATGGCCTCTTCGGTATCCCCCAACCCTGCAAGGATATAGGTCGACACCTGCCCCCAGCCGAAAACCTCGACCGCTGCGCCGAAACTGTCGAAATACTTTTCAAGCGACACCTGCGCCTTGCCGGGCATGATCTGCTGACGCAACTCCGGGGTGACGACCTCAAGATGCATGCCAAGGCTGTCAATCCCGGCCTCTTTCATCCTTCGGTGCCACGCGTCATCCTCTGGCGGTTCGCACTGCGCCTGTAGCGGCAGATCAACAGCGGCGCGGATCGCCTCGGCGCTCTCTACCAGCACCTTGGCCCCACGATCCTTGCCCGCAGGCGTGCCGGTCGTCATGACCATGTGTTTGACCCCGTCCAGTTGCACGGCGGCGCGGGCAACCTCGGCCAATTGGGCAGGGGTCTTATGCGCAATCGTGCGCCCGGCGGCGAGGCTTTGGCCAATCGCGCAGAACTTGCAGGTCTTCTTGCGGCTTTCATAGCGAATACAGGTTTGCAGGACGGTGGTGGCCAGAACATCCTTGGCGTGCAACTGCGCAATATGTCCGTAGGGCACGCCATCGGCCGTGGACAGATCCAGAAACTTGGCCCGCTTCGGGAATTCCACATCCGCAAAAAAGGCACCGTCCTTCATCACGCGGGACCGGCCGTTCGCATCCGGCGCTTCGACCAGATAGGGCGAGTCAAAGGCGCTTGCCGTATGAACCGGGATCATCACGGTCATGCCGCTGATCGTTACGGCCTTGTGGTCCGTCGGCCCGGCACCGCCCCGGCGGCTGTCCGCCCCAGCCTTGGGATCGACAAGGCGCATGCCGCGCGTTTGCAGGTCGTTGATGATATCTCCGGTTTGCATGTCAGTCCTCCAAGGGGATCGGCTGAAATTGCGCGCCTGTGCCTGTCGTGTGGCGGGCCGGCGTCAGGTCGGTGTTGTGATTTAAGGACAGCAGTTCGGGCCGGGCGTAATGCCCCACCGAATCCATCATCCGCTTGCGCTTGGTCACAAGCCCGAGGTCAAGATCACCGTATAGGATGCCTTCGCCTTCGGTCAGCGGGGGCACGACATGGCGACCCTCCGGCGTGATGATGCAGGTCATGCAACCATCGCGCAGCGCCTTTTGCAGGGCAGGATCGGGTGTCACGCTGTCAATCTGTTCATCGGTCAGCCAGCCCGTTGCGTTCACAACAAAGCAGCCCGATTCCAGCGCATGGTGGCGCATGCTGACTTCGATCTGCTCGCCAAAGACGGGCCCGACCAGCGATCCGGGGAATTGCGCAACGTGTATTTCCTCGTGCTGGGTCATCAGGGCATAGCGGGCCAGCGGATTGTAATGCTCCCAACAGGCCAATGCGCCCACGCGGCCCACACGGGTCTCCACAACCTTCAGGCCCGCACCATCACCCTGCCCCCACACCATACGTTCGTGATAGGTGGGCGTGATCTTGCGCCGCTTGAGAAGCAGCGTGCCATTCGCATCAAAAATGAGCTGCGCATTGTAAAGCGATCCGTGGTCCCGCTCGTTCACGCCAAGAACGACAACCACGCCGTGATGCGCACAGCGCTCCGCGACACGTCGCGTGTCGTCAGACGGGACGGTTACAGCCTGCTCATACAAATGCAGGTGCGGCTTGCCCTGTTGGCACGGCGGCAGAACAAAGGAAAAATATGGGTAAAACGGGACAAAGGTCTCGGGGAACACGATCAGATCGGCCCCGTTTCCCGCAGCCTCGTCAATCGCGTCAAGCACACGGGCCATTGTTTTCTCACGGCTGGTCAGATCGGGGGCGATCTGGACTGCAGCCGCCTTCACGCTGCGGGACATGTGATCCCTCCAAAACAAAAGGGCCGAGGCAATCATTGCCTCGGCGCTGTTGGCTTACACGGTCCAGGTGTCGACGATGACCGCATTGTCGCGCACATGCAAAAGCTTCAGGTCGAGAACGTCCTGAGGTGCTATCGGAATGATGCCGGGCAGCAGCGATGGCTCGCCATGGCCATAAAGCGCCTGCAACGCAAAGCGGCAGGCATAGACCTTGCTGCCCTCGGCCATGAACTTCTTGAGGTTGTCCGCAAAGTTCTGGTGGCCCGGAAAGGCCGCGTCGCCCAGCGTCGGAAAGCCGCGCTGAAGACCCAGCGTGACACCCGGGCCATAAAGCAGGATTGATGTCTCGAACCCCTTGCGCGCCAGACGGATCGCATTCAGCATATTCACCAACCCGATAGACCCTTCAAAGGCAACGGTGTGAAACGTAACCAGCGCCTTCTGGCCCGGTTCGGCTTTGACGTCCTCAAATACCTTTTCTTCATAGTCGACGAAAAAGTCGCCGTCCTTGTGCTTCTCTTGCGTGACTGCTGGCATGTGTTCGCTCCCTTGGATGTCAGGCCGCTGCGGGCCAATTGATGTTGAACAACCATGGAAGCGCCGCGATCATACATTCAATTATCAATTCAATTATGCATACAATTTTTTTCCTCATCGCAGAATTTCTGCTATTTTTGAGCAGTTCAGCATAGAAAATTGCCGCCTGACTAACGCATTTCCACGATTGCACGGCTCAATACATACAATCTGCTTCAATGCATGCGCGCACGGCGCTAAGGTTTTTCCATGACAGACTGGACACCGATTCTCCGCCCCGGAGGCCTGCCGCGCTATATCCAACTGGCCGACGCAATCGGCACAGCCATTGCCAATGGCACGCTGCACGACGGGGCACGCTTGCCCCCGCAACGCATGCTGGCCAAACGCCTCGGCATAGATTTCACGACGGTCTCGCGCGGCTATGCAGAGGCGCGGCATCGCAGGCTGGTCTATAGCCATGTCGGTCGCGGCACCTTCGTCATCGGCAAGACGCTCGTCGATCCACAGCGGGAACAGCGCCGCGCCGCCGATATGGATCTGACCATGAATTTGCCGCCAGAAACCGAAGACCCGGTGCTGCTGGCGCGAATGCAAGCAGGCATGCAGACCGTCACTGCCAATCTAATCGACTTGTTGCGATACCAATCCTCAACCGGCGGCCAGATCGACAAAGAAGCCGCGTCAAACTGGTTGTCGCTGCGCGGACTGGTGCCGTCACTCGACCGGATCGCTGTTACGCCCGGCGCTCATCCCACGATCGTCGCGATTCTGATGAGTTTGGCCAAACCCGGAGATTGCGTGCTCTGCGAAGACATTACCTATCCCGGCATCCGCACCATCTGCGCGCGGCTCGGATTGCGCCTTATCGGTCTGCCCGGCGATGCCGAAGGCATTGATCCTGATGCGCTCGATACGGCCATTCGGAACCATCGGCCCAAAGCGCTCTATCTCAATCCGACGCTCAACAATCCGACGACGCGCACCATTTCCCTCACGCGGCGTCAGTCTATCGCGGATGTGCTCCTCGCCCATCGTTTGCAACTGATCGAAGACGACGCCTATGGCTTTATTCCGCCTCAGCCCCCCGCACCGCTGGCAAGCTTTGCGCCGGATCTCATCTGGCATATCGGCGGGCTCGCCAAATGCATCGGGGCCGGTCTGCGGCTGGCCTATACGGTCGCACCGTCCAGCCATGCCGCCCGCGAACTGGCCCATCAGATCAAGATCATCTCTGTCATGCCCTCCCCCTTGATGATGGCCCTTGTGACCCGGTGGATTTTGGACGGCACCGCAGATGGTATCAGACGTTTCATCCGCGACGAGAGCCAGAAACGCCAAGCCATCGCAGCCGAGGTCCTCGCAGGCTACCAGTTCGAAGCGGCGCCAAACGCCTTCAACGTGTGGCTGCACCTGCCCCAAGGCGTCACGCGCGCCGACATCATCGGACGCATGGCCGGCACCGGGGTCGGCCTCATGCCCTCAGACGCGTTTACCGTGTCCGGAGTACCCTCCGAAGCGATACGGGTCTGTCTGGGGGGGCAAATCAAGCAAAGCCAACTCCGGGATGCCATGGGCCTTTTGGCCTACCTCATGTCGAGCCAAACCTGAAACGCCTGCCTCTCACGCCCAGCCCCTCCATCGCACTGCCGCGCCAACGCAGCACCCGCCCGTTCCGCCCGGCTCACATCCACTTTCCAGCCAACCGCGCCAGCGCAACCGGTTCCAAAACGTTCATAACACCCCACGACCATCTCCCGCGACAGGCTTTGAGAGCCACGCGCCCAACCCTCAACCCGTCACTCCTCTGCCAATCAGGACTGCCCGCTGAATGACGCCAGCCATACTTTATGCGGCTCGCTTCTGATCTCCGTTTTTCCACAACTAAATGAGCCGCCGCTCATTACTGCGGCTGGCCCAGATCCAGCGCAATCAAATGCGCCACATGGTCCGGCCCACATGACAGCTTCTGTGCGACCTTGCTTTCAGGCGTCACCACCCGCCAGAATGGCACAACCTCTTCGATCCGTTTACCCTCTTCAAGGTCGCGCAAGCTTACCTCTGCGACCACGCGAAGATATATGGCTGTTGTCACTGGGCACATCGACTGCGCCCCTGCTTTGCGGGCCAACTCGTTGCGAAGCCGTGCAATCGTCCGCGTTTCGCCCTTGGGGATCTTTGCGAGATACGTGGCAACATCACCCGGTGACGAGATTAGCATCGTCGTCCCAGCCTTCACCCCTGCAAAATCGCTGTGGAGCATGACAATATGCGGCGGCTTTGCAGCGCCAAACCGTTTGCGCCAATCTGTCGGCTTCTTTGCCATCTACTGTTCCTCAACTCGGGCTTTCAACTTGGCCAAATACGTGGTCGCGAACTCCGTCGGATCAAACAACAAACGAGCCATAATCCGCCCCAAAGGAGAGGGAACAGTCACACGTTCGACCACTGCGATGCGTGTGCCCCCTGAAACCGGCTCCAAAAGCGCCTGCCACTCTCCGGAGTAGCCAGCATCCGACGTGAAGCGCAACGATATCCGATCCGCGGACATGTCGTCGGCAACAAACTCGATCCGCTCCCCGCGCGATGTCATCTCGAACCATCCCGTCTCTGTCCGTGTGACAGTGCCCAAATCGCGCCATTCTGGTTGTGTCTCCACATCTGCAATCACCGCAAGCACCAGATCAGGCGGTGCCGCAATGGTTGTTTCCGCGCGACCTTCGCGCGTTGCCGACAAGAGCCACCCAATAAAGAGGATCAGGACCCCCAGCAGTGCCACTGCGACAAGAGACAAGATCAAGATTCGCATACGCGTGCCTCCGAATTGTTTCCTTTGAGTCTATCGACCCGTGCGAACGCTCAGAAGTATCTCAATATTTCTTTATTTTTTTCAGATGGTTAAACTTTTTCGTAGCTTCCACAGGTCGCAACCATCGTCTTCATGACGCAAGCTACAGCGAACCCAGCGGGTTACCCCGCCGGGCCCTTGGGGAGACCCCGATCCTCAGAACAGGATCACCTCCTCGCGGTCGACCAGCTCGGGATTTTCACTCTCGGCCGACTTCGGGCGGCTTCAGGCAAGTCGACCTTCTCAGCGATGATCTCGCGGCCGTAGCGGTCGTTCCCCATGCGGGAGGTCCATCCAGCTCGCAGTGGATGCGCCCCTTGAAGCACGTGATGCGATGCCAACCCGGCGTCAAGTTTCCACTTGCAAACTGCTCATTACCTTTGAAGGGTTAGGGGACACTAACTTTTGGCGTTTCATGATGACCGACTGCGGCCAGAGATTTAGGATGCCTGTTATAAATGGAACAAGACGTAACAAGGAGCGAACCGACAGTTTCCGCTGAAACCCTCGCCAAGTGGCAGTTTTTGGTTGATCAGATTTCTAAGATTGCAGACGTTCCAGCAACGCTGATCATGCACACGCGCGAACAACAGCACAGTGTTTTTGTAAAAAGCGCAGGCAATATCAACCCCTATCTTAAGGGGCAATCCTTCCAACTTCACGACAAGTTGTACTGTTCTGGCGTGTTCCAACGAGACGGTGAACTCTGCGTCGAAGACGCCACGCAAGACCCGCATTGGCATGACAATCCTGACATGGAGTTCGGGATGAGCTTTTATGTCGGGTTGCCGCTTAAATGGCCGGATGGTTCGAATTTCGGCACCATCTGCATGCTGGACCGGTTCACAAATCAGCGTGCGTTGCAGTTTCGCGAGGGGTTGCGGCACTTTTGTCAGATTATCGAGGACGACTTGGCCATGCTTGAGGAAATCGAGCGGCGGAAGCGGGCAGAGGCGCGTTTGCAGAAAGAACTGGACCTGCGTGAAGACCTTGTTGAAGCACGAACAAAAGACCTGGAGGAGGCCAACACTGCGTTGCGGGTACTTTTGAAAGGTGTCGAACGATCCAAAACAGAAATCGAGGAGCGTGTCGCGCAGCAGATCAAAGGGTTGGTCTTGCCGCATGTTTCGCGGTTGCGGCAGTTGAATGCAGATGACGAGCGCGCGCGCTCATATCTCGACACCCTCGAAGCGAATCTCAAAAACATCACGTCGTCATTTTCGGGAAAGTTGGCTGTGGCTTTGGAGAGGTTGACGCCAACGGAATCAGAGATTGCTCAATTGGTCGCACAAGGGCGCAGCACAAAAGAAATCGCAAAGACCCTGTCCCGCGGCACCAGCACAGTTGATTTCCATCGCAACAACATCCGACAGAAACTTGGCCTGACCCATGGTCGCAGAAACCTCCAGAAATATCTGGAGAATTTGAAATAGTATGGGGAAACCCCCAATATTGAACCCACAGTATTCTAGCACCCTGACCAGCCCGCCCTGCCCTATCCTCGAACCATCCGCGCAACACGGGCGGTGGATCACAACAGGGAAATCAAAACGATGGACAACAAAGATCTCAAGCCAATCACAATGAACGGGCAAAAAGACGATCTGGCCCCCGGCCTGTCACGACGGTCCTTTTTCATGGCTGCCGGTGCGGCTGGCGTAGGCAGCGCGGCGAGCCTGCTGACGTCGACCTCTGCTCAGGCTCAATCGACGGACTGGACCCAGCCGGGCAACAACAACCACGTCATTGAGCTTCAAAACGCGACAAGTTTTCCCGACGGTGCGGTCGGCATCGAATACTTTGGCCACTGCGCGTTCAAGATCACGTCACCGGGCGGTGCAACCGTGGTGGTTGATCCGTGGAGAGACGATCCATCGGGCGCTTGGGGTTTGTGGTTCAAGTACAAGTTTCCCGAAACGGTAACTGATATCACGCTCTCCACGCATACGCACTTTGATCATGACGCTATCGACCGGCCGGTTTCGACCATGGTGCTTGACCGTATGGTCGGCACGTTTGAATTCGCTGACCTTAAGATCACCGGCTTTGCGGACAAACACGTTTGCAAGGCCCCCGGCTACTACGACTGGACCAATGCCCTTGCGGAGTTCGGCGCCGAAGCCTGTGCGCCCAACAATGTCAGCCACATGGATATGGTTGTGTACGTGATCGAAACAGGGGGCATTCGCACCTTGATCTGGGGCGATAACCGTGCAGATCCCGGTCCTGGTTTTTGGGAGGCCATCGGCCGGGTTGATGTATTGACGCTACCGGTGGATGGCTCAGAGCATATCCTGTCTTACGTGCAGGCGAATGCAATTGTTGACCGCCTCAAGCCCAAGGTTGTCGTACCGACCCACTACCTGAACGAAACCTCCACCTACACCCTGTCCACACTGCGCCATGCGGATGATTGGGTGAAAGACCAAAAAAGCTTCAAGCTGCTCGACAGCGCCAATCTCTCGCTGAACGCAGCCGAGGTTGCTGCAATGGATCGTGAGTTCATGTACTTTGGCAGCAACGTCTCAACTGCATAAACTGGCCAAAGCATGTCACAGTGCGAACCTTGGAAGCTAAGCGTTCAAGGTTCGCTCATACCACGAAGACCTGAGCGCAGACATCCAAACACGTGCTCTAAAGCGCCGCGATGTCCCGCTCTGCGAAGAGCGGTCACCTCATCCGCAGAGGCCTGCAGTGCCGCGCCTTCCCGCGGCCTTCAACGCTGCGATAAAGCGTAGACGAGCGGCCATTCGTGTAAAGGGCGGCAATGTCGATGGTTACAAGCGGCAAAGAAGAACCTGCGCGCGCGAGCAGGCCTCACATCGGTCGACCACTCGCGTCGCGCGTCACCCCCGGCCATCACTCTGCAGTTGGCCGAAGTTGTAGTCATAGCTCCGAGGTTCAGGGCTATTCTTACCGCCATTCAACCATCGTGCGTGTCGCCACCATGCGCGTGACTGGCAAATTGGCGAAAGTCCAAGCAACGCAGCAAGACAGCCCTGTCCGCCACGTTGCGAAACTTGCCGGCTGACAAAGGTGGTGGGCAGTCGCAGTACAATCAACGCACATTCAAACACTGTGGCGACTGCTCTAAGGACTGAGAGCGCAATACACTTGATGTGGCAGCAATATAAGACAAAAATGACACTAAGCAGCAAGTCACTTGAGCAAAGTCGGGTCGGTTGTGAAGCCATGAGTCTGAAGCCTACGGGAGCAATTTAATGTCGATATCGGATCAGCTGATCACCCAACGCCGCGCAGAACCCGCAAAAATGCGCGAAGAAATGCGCCAAGTATTGACCGAAAAGGAACAACAGACGCTAGGGATCAATATGGGTGCCGGGTCCGACCATCCCCGTGCTTGGGTCGGCCCCCCGTTTATTTACGATCTGCTGGGGGCGATGCAGTTCCAGCTGCTGATCGATCTGGGCATGCGCGAAAACCATAAGTTTCTGGATGTAGGTTGCGGCAGCCTGCGGTTGGGCCGTCTGGCGATTAACTACCTGCTTGAAAACCGGTATTTTGGTCTGGAACCCAACGTCGACATTCTGAACCGTGGATGCGAGATGCACTTTGGCGCGGATATCGAGAAATCGCAGGTCATCGCAAAGAAAAAGGCGACTTTCGCCCATAACACAGACTTTGATTTTTCGCTGACAGGTGGGCCGGTGGATTTCGTTTTTGCGCAATCCATCGCGTCGCACACTGGACCAGCCATGACCCTGAAACTGCTCAAGGCGATTGCCGACGTGTCACACGACGATACCGTCAGCATGGTGACCTATATCCGCTGCGGAATGCCTTCCAAGTCGAATACCGAAGAAGGCTGGTTCTATCCCGAATGCGTGACCTATACTGATCAGGCGTTCGGCGCCTTCGCACGGCAGGCTGGGCTGCACGCCTATCGCACGGTATGGCCCGCGACAAACATCCGCGAGGACGGTCTGGTCACCACACAGCACCCAACGATCTTAACGAAACGGCCGTGGAAACCACGTCTAAACCAACGCATGACCGCGTCGCTGTTTGAGGGCATCCAGAAAATCAACTGACCAAAGCCCCCGCCCCACAAGGTGTGGAACATCCGGGTTAGCGAGTGTTCCAGAGACCCGCGCTTTGATCATGGTTACTGGGCGTCATTCGCAGACCACGCAACTGCGTCTTCGACCAGTTTCTATCAAACTTACCTAGCGCTCGGTTGTGTGGATCTGAAAAGCCACTTATCTCAAATCGACGGAACATCCGAACGCGTGCACAAACGACCGCGCCTCACCCCTCACGAAAATCCGCACCGAGGTTTCACCAATTCCGGGCCCCGATCCCAAGCAAGTCGGAGCCACCGGCCAACTTCCCCCCAAACCTTACAAAACCCACGTACAGACCTTACCGACCTTACACGCGAACTCTTATGTCAGCCCCATGTCTCGGGCGATCATGGCCGCGTGGGTGCGGTTTTTGGCGCCGAGTTTGCGGGACAGGGTTTTGAGGTGCAGCTTGACTGTAACCTCTTGAATATCAAGGTCTCTTGCGATTTCCTTGTTGGATTTTCCGTGCAGGATGCCGACCAACACATCGGTCTCTCTGGGCGTCAGGCGCACCGGCCCCTCCGCCTCCGACTCTCCGGTTTCCAGAAAATCTAGCGGTGTGTAGGTTTCACCCAACAACATATGGTGTACCGCGGCCACCAAAGACTGCGGATCAAGCGTCTTGGGCAAGAACCCCGCCGCCCCCGATCTCAGCGCCCTGCGCCCAATCTCCGCCGTCGCCGTCCCCGACAAAATCGCCACCGGGCATTTCGCCCGCGCTTTCATCACCCCAAGGCCTGTCAGGGAATCCATGCCCGGCATCATAAGATCGAGCAGAACCAATTGAAAAGGCCCGTTTTTTTCTTGAACATCCAGCGCCGCCCCAAGGCTTTCGGCGACGTGCACCTCAAACCCACCCTGCGCGCGCAGGTAGGCGGCGATCATTTCCCGGACCAGATCATGGTCGTCGGCCAACAAGAGCTTGGTCATCGGCGCGTCCTTCCTTCTGCCACCTCAAAATTCCTTTTTTTCTCATTTTTCAACACGTAAGCAAGCTGCCGAACCATGACAATCCTTTGATAACCCTAAGCGGGTATGTCCCGCCTACCCTATAACCGGCAAGTTCCGTGCCAAGCCGTCAACTCCCCTATCTTTAGGGATAGGGGGCTGGTCAAACGGTGGAAAAGAAGCAAATACCAAAGATGGTATAAGAATGTGGTCTGTCCTGATGACCCCGCGTGACAAGGAACTCCTCCGGTTGATATACTCTACACACGCAAAAGCTGAAGATCACTCGGAAACTGTCTCAGCCGCGCCGCGCCGAAGGATCAGATCCACCCAAACTGCCTTTTGTCCAAGTATTCCAGTGTAAGGCCCGACATGCACGTCCCCTCCTCCCGCAGGTTCCCCCGTCTGAACAGACTGCTTGTGATCCTGCTGGGCCTGTTTGCAGCGGGGTGCATGCTGGCTGCGGTGCTGTTGACAAGCCGCGTCTATGTGCAACTGGACGAGTATCGCAGCGCCAGCCAAGACAACCTGCATTGGACCACCTCACGGCTGGAGGTAGACCAGCTTAAATTCCTCGCCTCACTCTATGCGCTCACCGGACCCGAAGAAAATCTGGTCGACCAAGTGCGCCGCCAGTTCGATATCCTCTACAGCCGCGCAACCGCCCTCCGGGATGGCCGCGTATACCGCGAGGTGCTGGAACTGGATATTGCACATGCAGACCTTGATCGCGTGTCCGAACTCTTGGCCAGTATGGTGCCTATCATTGACGGTGATCCGGGCGATATCTTCAAGGAACGGGCACGTTTGATCCAGCTTGGAAGCCGGATGGCAGATCCGATCCGCAACATTGCCGCGCGGGGTCTTGCGGCGGATGCGCAGCGCTCGGATTCCGAACGCGCGGCGCTGACCGCCAAGATCCTGAGCCTTGCCGTTCTGATCCTGATGATGCTGGCCGCGCTGTCCTCTCTCTTGCTTTTGGTGTGGCGCGTTTACCGCAGCTACCGCATGCAGGCAGAGCAAAACATAAGCAAATCCAATAGACTAACAACCATTCTTAACACGTCACAGGATGCCGTGCTTGTGGTTGGGGTCGACGGCTGGATCGGAGACACGAATGCGCGTGCGGATGATCTTTTGGCGCTGACGGATCGGCTGACGGCACGCATAGACTTGGGCGACGTGCTGTTCTGCAAGGGAGAAGATGGGACGTTGAAGCCCCTTTCCGGTAAACTCTTGCGTGACACCTGCGCCAGTGGCCCGTCGCGGCGCGAGGACGTGATCGTACGCAATCTGGAAGGGCGTGAATTTGCGGCGGAACTTTCGGCTGATCTCGCGCGACAGGGTGAGGGCGATATCTGCATCCTCTTCATCCGGGACATCTCGGAACGTCTGGCTGCCGAGGCTGAAATAGATCGCTCCCGCGAAAAGGCCCTAGCGGGCGAGCGGGCCAAGGCGCGGTTTCTGGCCATGATCAGCCACGAAATGCGCACGCCGCTGAACGGCATCCTGGGCGCGCTCGAGCTCTTGGGGGATACCGGGCTTACCCCGGAACAAGAGAAATTCACCCGCATCATGCGCTCCTCGGGCCAGCTCTTGCTGACGCAGATCACCGATGCGCTCGACCTGACACAGGCCGCCGCGCGTCAAATCGTGTTGCGCCCCGCCGCCTTTGACCTCGACCAACTTTTGGCAGAGCTGACGGAAACCCAACAAGGTCCAGCGCAGGCACGCGGCAACAGCCTGCGTCTGCTGGCCCCCCAAGACGGATTCGGGCGTGTCACCGGGGACAGAGCGCGGATTTATCAGGTTCTACTCAACCTTGCCTCGAATGCGATCAAGTTCACGCGGGATGGGGAAATTACCCTCGACGTGAGCCGCCTGTCATCCAAAGACACCGAACCAGACATGATCGAGTTTCAGGTGATTGACACGGGCATCGGCATAAGCGCCGACAATCTACCAAATGTGTTTGAAGATTTCATGCGGGTTCAGGACACAACAGGCGACCGACCAGAGGGGACGGGGCTGGGTCTTGGCATCGCGCGCCAACTCGTCAAGCTGATGAAAGGCACCATTGGCGTTGAGAGCGAACTTGGCGAAGGCAGCCTTTTTTGGGTCCGCCTGCCGCTGCCCGCCGCATCGGCCGTCGTCGGAGCCAAGCCCAAGGCGATCGTTGTCCCTGCCCCCGTTTCCGCCCCCCTGCGCGCGCTCGACGTTCTGGTGGTCGAGGATAATGCCACCAATCGCGTTGTGCTGGAAGGTATGCTCACAGGCGATGGCCACAAGGTGCATCTGGCCTGCGATGGGATCGAAGGTGTGGATTGCGCCCAAATAAGGCGTTTTGACCTGATTTTGATGGATATCAGCATGCCACGCATGGACGGGCGCGAAGCGACGCTCCACATCCGCGCAAGTCAGGGGCCGAATGCGCGCACGCCGATCGTGGCGCTCACAGCCCATGTGCGCGCAGAGGATCGCGGCGACCTCAAGAACATGGGCTTTGACCGGGTCGAGACCAAACCCCTGCGCCGCGAGGCGCTGCGCGCTCTGCTGATGCAGATTGGATCAGCCCCTTCGGCCCCCGTGGACCAGCCCTGCCATGTTGATCCGAGTTACATGGAACAACTGCGCGCCGCTTTGCCGCAAGACCGCATCGACCGCCTCTTGGTAGAATTCGAAGCCGAAGGCGAGGCCATTCTGGACGGTCTGAACCGCGATGCTCCGCTAAGCGGAGCGGATCTTGCGGATCACATCCACAAGCTGGCGGGCACGGCGGCGGCGACGGGCGGGCTTGCCTTGCAGGCCCTTTTGGGGCGCGCGGAATCCGCCCTGCGCGGCGGCGATACAGCCGAGGCGCAGACAGCCATTCTGGCCCTGCCCGACCTCTTGCAAGAGACGCTTCGCCAACTGAACGGCCACAATCGCGCGGGCTGAAACGCGCACAATGAATTGCCTTTTTGCGGACTTACTATACGTTTGCACCAAGTCAGCCCGCGCCCACAACCCACGCGCGCCTTGGTGCCCTCTGAAAACGGATTGCCGCATACAATGCAGATATGGAAACAACTGCTTTTGCTCTGCCTCATAGTCGGCACAGCGTATGGTGGCTATTACGGCTATCAGACTTATCTCGTGAGCGCGCCCGAAGCAGCTGCCGAGGCGCAGGCTGAGCGCCCTGTAACGGTTGAGATCGCTCTTGCAGAAGAGCGCACGCTGCAACAGACAATCGAAGCGGTCGGCACAACCCGCGCATTGCAATCCATCGACATCGTCCCCGAGGCGGACGGGCGGCTGACCAGCCTCAGGATCACGCCCGGCACGCGGGTGGAACAGGGCGATGTGCTGGCACGGCTTGACGATACGATCCAGCGTGCCGACCTGAGCGAGGCCAAGGCTGTGCTGGTTGAACAGCGGCAAACCGTTGAACGCACGCGCCAATTGCGCCAAACCGCCGCCGTGTCGCAGGCCACCGAAGAAGAGGCCGTGGCGCGTCTGGCCGAAGCCGAGGCCGAAGTCGAGCGCGCACGCCGCAGGCTTGAGGATCGCACCATCACAGCGCCCTTCGGGGGCGTGGTCGGGCTTACCAACTATGACGTTGGTGCGCGCGTGATCGAAGGTCAGGTGCTTACCCGGCTGGATGACCTAAGCGAGGTCGAGGTGGAATTCTCGCTGCCTGAAACGGTGTTTTCCCAAGTGCGCCCCGGCCAGACCCTGATCGCCCGCAGCGCGGCCTTTGCAGACCGGATTTTTGAGGGCACGCTGGATGTGGTGGACAGCCGGATTGATCCGGTCGGGCGCGCCTTTCGAACCCGCGGGCGGATACCGAACACCGATGGCACACTGGCCTCGGGTATGTTTCTGGCGCTGACATTGGTGCTCTCTGAAAGCGCGCATGTCACCGTTCCCGAAGAGGCGCTGATCTTTCAAGCCGCCGAAACCTACGTCTTTGTCGTCGCTGACGGCAAAGCCAATCGCCGCATCGTGACCTCTGGTCAGCGCAAGGATGGGCAAGTTGCCATCCTGTCGGGGCTTGAGGCGGGCGAAGAGGTGATCATTCGCGGGCTGCAGCGGGTGCGTGACGGGAGCGTGGTCAAAGTTCTGGGGGCAGACGCGGACGCGACGGCGAAAACCGACCTTGCCAAGCCGGAGAGCGCGACGTGACCCTCTCGGACATCTCGATCAGACGTCCTGTTCTGGCCGCCGTGGCAAGCCTTTTGATCGTGATCTTTGGTGTGGCGGCTTTGCGCTCTATCCCCGTGCGCGAATTGCCCGACGTGGACAATGCCGTCGTGACCGTGACCACCACCTATCGCGGTGCCGCCCCCGAAGTGATCGACACCGATATTACCGAGACGGTCGAGGGGGCCATTGCCTCGATCTCGGGCATTCGAACCATCAGTTCCGAGAGCCGACAGGGCCGAAGCCGCGTCACTATCGAATTTGAAACCAGTGTTGATATTGACGTGGCCGCCAATGACGTGCGCGATGCCGTAGGCCGAGTGCGCGGCGACCTGCCGGAAGAGGCCGACGAACCGCAGGTGGTCAAGAGCGATGCCGATGCCGATCCCGTGATGCGCGTCGCCGTCACCTCGGACCGCATGACAACAGCCGAAATCACGGATTATATCGACCGGTTCGTGGTGGATCGGTTCTCAACCCTCGACGGGGTGGCCAATGTTGATGTGATCGGTGCGCAGCCCTTTGCGGTGCGGATCTGGATTGACCGCCGCGCGCTCGCCGCGCGCAACCTCACCGTCTCGGATGTCGAGGCGGCGCTCTTGCGCAACAACCTTGAACTGCCCGCAGGCGAGGTGGAATCGATCAACCGGCAAATGACGGTGCGGCTGAACAGCCGGTTGCGCAGCATCGAGGATTTCCGCGACATCGTGATCGACCGCGTGGCAGGCTATCCGGTTCGGTTGGGCGATGTGGCGCGGGTCGTGCCGGGGGTGGCTGACGATTCCACCATTGTGCGCACCAATGGCACAGAGGCGGTGGGCATGTGGATCTTGCGGCAGAGCCAATCCAACACGCTGGAAATTTCCAATGCCGTGCGCGCCGAGATCAAGACACTGGAACCGAACCTGCCAGAAGGCATGAAGATCATCGTCGGCTCTGACGATGCGCTCTTTGTCGGGGCGTCGATCCGCGAGGTGGTGATCGCGCTCTTTATTTCTCTGGCACTTGTCGTCGCGGTGATCCTGCTTTTCCTGCGCAGTATCCGCGCCACACTTGTTCCTTTCATCACAATTCCTGTGTCGTTGATCGGCAGTTTCCTGTTGATCGGCATGTGGGGCTTTTCGCTCAACACGCTGACATTGCTTGCGCTTTTGCTGGCGATTGGTCTGGTGGTGGACGATGCGATTGTGGTGTTGGAAAACATCCAACGCCGGATCGAGGATGGGGAATCTCCGCTCGTGGCCAGCGTGCATGGCGCGCGCCAAGTGACCTTTGCGGTCATTGCCACCTCCATCACGTTGATTGCAGTTTTTGTGCCGCTGTCGTTCATGCCCGGTCAGGTGGGCCGACTTTTTGTGGAGTTTGGCTGGGTCATGGCCGGCACAGTCGCCATCTCGACCTTTGTCGCCCTTTCCGCCTGCCCGGCGCTTGCCTCCAAGGTGCTGAG
Organism: Roseovarius sp. MS2; assembly: GCF_051447875.1. Classification (NCBI taxonomy): domain Bacteria; kingdom Pseudomonadati; phylum Pseudomonadota; class Alphaproteobacteria; order Rhodobacterales; family Roseobacteraceae; genus Roseovarius; species Roseovarius sp. MS2. Next base: position 3,300,834 of record NZ_JBKHVF010000001.1, on the reverse strand, counting down.
CGCCCGCAAACTGCGCGCCAATGCCCCATCCGGCCCACGCCCGCCCTCATGGATTCAGCGCGCCTATCGCGCACTCCTGACCCGCGCGATAGGCATGCCTCTGGTAATCCTGCCCGTGACACTCGCCATCACCGCAGGAGCAGCACTTTTCTACGTGGATCTGCCCCGCGAGCTTGCGCCGCGCGAAGATCGCGGCGTTGGGTTTGTGCCACTTACCGCGCCTCAGGGATCGACCGTCGCGCATTCCGACATGGCTGCCCGACAGGTCGAGGCCATCCTTGATCCGCTGGTGCAATCGGGTGAGGTCGAAACCGTGTTCAGCTTTACCGGCTGGGGGGGGCGTTCGTGGCGCTCTTTCGTCGTGTTTCGCCTTGCGCCATGGGAAGAGCGGGATCGCCCGGTATCAGAGATTGTCAGCGAAATCGCACCGCAGATGGGGCAAGTCACCATCGCGCGCGGCTTTCCCGTAACCCCGGCGGGTCTTGGACTGCGCGGCAGTTCCACGCCCGTGCAGGTGGTGATCGGCGGGCCTGACTTTGAGAGTGTCAAGGAATGGGCCATAACCCTTCTAGAGCGTGCCGAAGGGGTTGAGGGGCTCGTCAATCCCGAGATCAATTTTGAACAGAACCTGCCGCAGCTCGACATCGAAATAGACCGTGCGCGCGCCGATGATCTGGGCATCTCTGCCGATGTGATCGCGGCCACGCTGCAAACCATGCTCGCGTCGCGCGAGGTCACGACCTTTGTCAGCCGGGGCCGCGAATATCCCGTGCTGGTTCAGGCCGAGGATGCGGACCGCCGCTCGCCCACGGATATCGAAAACATCTTTCTGCGGGCGGGCGACGGGGAAACGCTGGTGCCGCTTGGCGCGCTCGTGACCCTGAACGAGAATGCCGCAACCCCGTCGCTACGCCGCTTTGACCGGCTGCCGTCCATTCAACTCTCGGGCGCGCTTGCCCCGGATGCGGAATTGGGCGACGTTCTGGAACAACTCCAAGAGATCGCCGCCGACATCCTGCCGCCCGAGGCCAAGCTGGGCTATGATGGTCAATCGCGCACCTATATCGACACCTCCGCCGGGGTGGGTGTGGTGTTTCTGCTGGCGCTGCTGATCGTCTATCTCGTGCTTGCCGCGCAATTCGAGAGTTTCGTGCATCCGCTTGTCATCATGCTAACCGTGCCGATAGGGGTCGCCGGGGCGATTTATGCCATGGCGGCGGGGGGATTGTCGCTGAATGTCTACAGCCAAATCGGCATTATTCTACTGATCGGGCTCATCTCCAAAAACGGTATCCTGATCGTAGAATTTGCCAACCAGTTACGTGACGAAGGCTATGCCGTGCGTGACGCCGTGATCGAGGCCTCGGTCCTGCGCCTGCGTCCGATCATGATGACTGCCGTCTCGACCGTACTGGGCGCGGTGCCGCTTGTCACCGCCTCTGGCGCGGGTGCCGAGAGCCGGATCGCTGTGGGCACTGTGATCATCGCAGGGCTGGCCATGGCCACGGCGCTCATGCTCTTTGTCACACCCATCCTGTATGACTTGATGGCGCGGTTCACCCGCCCGCGCGGAGCAATTGAGAAAACGCTCGACGCAGCCCTCGGCAAAAGCGGCCAGCCCGCTGAGTAAGCTCTTGCCGATGACAGCGCCTGACCCCGCTTTTGTAGCCCCACAAGGGTGGCATTCCCGTGATCGGGATGGCATAAAAGACCAGCAGTCTGGGAGGGTCGTTGCGGTGTTGAAATCCAGTGTCAGGGTCGCCTCGCTTGCCGCGCTGTGCCTCTGGATTCTGCCCGATCTGGCGCAGGCGGCTGAGGTCCGGCTGACCGCGCCTGACGCGGGGGATGGGTTTGCAGACCGCTTGCGCAGCGCCTCGCTCACGATCACCACTGCCGCCCAACAAGAGGCCACCGCACAAGACCTATTGGCTGCGGCCCAATCGGATTACGGGCGTCTGATCGGTGTGCTTTATGCCGAGGGGTTTTATGGCGGCGTGATCCGCATCCTCGTGGATGGCCAAGAGGCCGCCAGCATCCCGCCCCTGCGCGCGCCAAGTGACATCAGACAGATTGACATCACCGTCGAGCGCAACGCGCCTTTCGTCTTTTCAACCGCGCGCGTCGCGCCGCTTGCCCCAAAAACCAAGCTGCCGCCTGAATTTGTCACCGGCAACCGGGCCAAGGGCGATCTTATCGGCGATGCGACACGCAGCAGCATCGCCGCATGGCGCACCACCGGACACGCCAAGGCGCTTGTGTCAGAGCAAACCATTATTGCCGATCACGCGGCCTCGACCTTGTCCGCCGACATCCAGCTTGATCCCGGACCGCGCCTGCACTTTGGAGAGCTGTTGCTGGCCGAAGAAAGCCGCGAAAGCCGTGTGCGCCCGGACCGTATCCGCGACATTGCGGGCCTGCCGAAGGGCCGCAAATTCTCGCCCGAAGAATTGGACAACGCCGCCACCCGCCTGCGCCGCAGCGGTGCCTTTCGCTCGGTTGTGATGATCGAGGAGGACAGGCCCAATCCCGATGGCAGCCTTGATATCACGGCCCGCGTCACCGATGCCCCGCCCCGGCGTCTTGGCTTTGGCGTGGAACTGGCCTCGCTCGAAGGGCTGACACTTTCGGGCTTTTGGCTGCATCGCAACCTCTTTGGCGGTGCCGAGCGACTGCGGCTTGATGCCATGATCGGTGGTATCGGCGGGGATTCAGGGGGCGAGGATTATCGCCTTGGCGCGCGCTATGACCGGCCCGCAACCTTTCACCCCGACACCGGGCTGTTTCTTGAGGCGCGGATCGAGGGAAATGACGAGCCAGATTATACGGAATCAAAGGTCGAAGTCGGCGGTGGCTTTACTCGGGTATTCTCGGACGAACTGCGCGGCGAGGCGGGCATTGCCTATCGCTATTCCGACATCGACGACGATCTTGGACGGCGCGAATTGCAGCATCTGCTGTTTCCGGCCAGCCTGACGTGGGACAAGCGCGATGATGCGCTCAACGCAACCTCGGGTCTTTTCCTTGAGGTCTCGCTCACGCCTTTTATCGGCCTCGACCAAAGATCGGGAGACGGCGCGCGCATATTTGCAGATGCCCGGCACTACCGTAGCTTTGGCGCGGGCGACCGTTACACCCTTGCAGGGCGCGCGCAGATCGGATCGGTCGCAGGCCCCTCAATCGGCGAAATCCCGGCTGACATGTTGTTTTATTCCGGGGGGGCAGGCACTGTGCGCGGACAGGATTATCAATCTCTGGGCGTGGATATCGCCCCCGGCGTGCGCGTGGGCGGGCGTGCCTTTGTCGGCTTCTCGGGGGAATTCCGCGCCAGCGTCACAGACAAGATCCAAGGCGTGGCCTTTGTCGACACGGGCTTTGTCGGTCAGGATGCGCTTGGCACAGGACGCGGAGATTGGCACAGCGGTGCCGGGATCGGTGCCCGCTACTTCACCCCCGTGGGCCCAATCCGCGTAGATATCGCCACCCCCTTGGGTGACAGGGCCGGGGAAGACCTCGAACTTTACATCGGTATTGGGCAGGCATTCTGATGGCCCGGCTGGTCCTATTCCTGTCGTTGCTGCTGGGGGCCCTTGCAACGCCACTCTTGGCGCAAACCGCGGATGAGGATCGCGGCTATCTGCAAGCCTTGCTTGAAGATAACCTCTCTGGTGCTGGACGCGAGGTGCGGATCACCGGCTTTGCCGGGGCGCTCTCGTCTCAGGCGACTATCGCAGAACTGACCATTGCTGATCGCGACGGCATCTGGCTCACGCTGCGCGATGTAACGCTCGATTGGACGCGCACGGCGCTTTTGCGGGGCCGGGTCGAAGTCAATCGCCTGACCGCGCGAGAAATCACGGTGGCGCGGGCGCCAATTGCCGAAGAACCGCTTTCGCCAGACATGGCAGAGGCCACGCCCTTTCGCCTGCCAGAGCTGCCAGTCTCCGTCAACATCGGCGAGATCAGCGCCGAGACACTTACTCTTGGCGCCCCGCTTTTGGGTGAGGAGGTCGCTCTTCGCCTGCTTGGGCGGCTGTCACTGGGAAGTGGTGAAGGGGCGGCAGAGATCGAGGTGACCCGCCTTGACGGGCGCGGTGCCGTATCGCTGAACGCAAGTTTTGTGAATGCGACCCAGGTTCTCGCCCTTGATCTGTCACTTCAAGAGGACGCGGGCGGCATCGCCGCCACTTTGCTGCAACTGCCAGATCGGCCCGCTCTTTCGCTCGGGATCAGCGGTACGGCCCCCTTGAACGACTATACGGCCGACATTCGCCTTGCCTCGGACGGCACCCCCCGCCTGACCGGAGAGGTTACGATCCGCGACGCGGAGGCCGAGGGGGTCACGGCAAAAACCTTTGGCGCGACGATTTCGGGCGATCTCACACCGCTTTTTGCTGCTGACTACCGCCCCTTCTTTGGGACAGAAAGCGCGCTCAAACTGACCGGCACGCGCCAGCCAAACGGGGCCTTGGAAATCGCGGATTTCACACTTTCGGCGGCGCAGGTTACGCTTTCCGGTGCGTTATCGCTCGATGCTGCGGGGTGGCCTCAGCGATTCAGGCTGACCGGCGAATTGGGCGATGGTGATAGCCGCGTGCGTTTGCCCATCAGCGGCCCCGCAACCCACATTCGTGGCGCTACGATTGACGCTGCCTTTGATGCCGCGCGCGGCGATCGTTGGCGCGCACAGCTGGGCCTGACCGGGTTCGAACGCCCTGATATCGGCCTTGCCACGGCCACGCTCTCGGGGCGTGGGGCGTTAGAACGCACCGCACCGCGCGGTGTAACAGCACTTGTTGAATTTGACCTTGCCGGGCTGCGCGTTGACGATCCGGCGCTGGCTGAGGCCGTCGGAACAGAACTGTCCGGCCTTGCCTCGCTCGATTTCACCGAAGATCGCCCACTTGTCTTGAGGGCCCTACGGCTTGTGTCCGGCGCTGCGCAGCTTTCGGGCAATGGACGGATCGCGGCCTTGGCCGAAGGGTTTCCCGTCTCTGGCACCGCAACGCTGGAGGCACCCAACCTCGCACGCTTTGCCGCGCTCTCCGGGCAGAGCATTGCAGGGGCAGCCAAGGCGACCATCGCAGGCTCTGGCAGCCTGCTTGGGGGCGACTTCGACATCACACTCGATGCGGAAACGGATCAACTTGCGGTCGGCATTGCCCAAGTTGATCCCCTGATCGCAAGCGCGGGCACGCTCTCGATGGCTGCACGCCGCGATACCACCGGCATCGCGCTCGACCGCCTTCAGATCGAAAATGACGTGATCCGCGCCACAGCGTCGGGGCGCCTCAGCGGCGAGAGCGGCGCGCTCAGCCTTGCGGCGCGGTTGACCGATCTGGCGCTTTCAGATCCGCGCCTGTCCGGTCCGGCAGAAATCAGCAGCAACGTGGCCTGGCAAACCGGGGGCGACGTGACCCTGACGGGACTGGATGCAGCGCTCATGGGAAGCCGCCTGCGCGCCAATGCAACCCTCTCGCCCGAGGTCGAGGGCCTGCCCCTGAGCGGGGAACTCCGGGCAGAGATCAGCGATCTGGCACGGTTCAGCGCCCTGGCGGGCCTTCCCCTGCGCGGTGCCCTTGACCTGACGCTTGACGGCAAAGCCAAGGATCGTGGACAGGATGTAGAGATCAGCGCCACGCTCGATGGGCGCAATCTTGGAACCGGGATCGCCGATCTCGACAAGCTCATCGCCGGGCAACTCTCTCTCAGGGCAGACGTTGCGCGCCGCCTTGACGGGATCGAGATTGGTACGCTCCGGCTTGAGACGCCACAACTCGCGCTCTCCGCAGGGTCGCCCAACCCGGATGCTCCCGTAGATTTCAACATACGTCTGGCCAATTTGGGCATGTTCGCCCCTGATTTCGCGGGCCCCGTGACCGCAACGGGCCGCGCCACCCTGTCGGGCGCTCTTGCTGAGCGGGTGGCCGTGATGCTTTCAGCTGAGGGTCCGGGGGGCACCACGGCGCAGGTCTCGGGCGACATCGTGGATTACGGCGCGCGCCTTGATCTTAGTGCCAGTGGCGCGCTGCCGCTGGCGCTTGCCAACAGCTATATCCGACCGAACGCGATTCAGGGAACCGCGCGCTACGACCTGCGGATCAACGGTGCCCCCGCCCTGCCCGCCGTCTCGGGTTCGATCAGCACCTCTGACACACGCATTGCCCTGCCCGCAACCGGCCTCACGGTCGAAACCCTGAGCGGCACGGCAACGCTCGATCAAAGCCGCGTTCAGACAGATTTCACCGCGCAGATGCGCGATGGCGGACAGATACGGGTGACCGGGCCGGTTGGCCTGACCCCCGGCTTCACAGGCGATCTGTCGGTGGGGCTTGATGGCCTCGTGCTGAGCGACCAGTTGATCTATACCACGACGGTGAACGGCAACATTGGCGTCAACGGCCCGTTGACAGGCGGCGCGCGGATCAGCGGGGCGCTGACACTTGAGGAAACCAATATCCGCATCCCCTCAGGCTTGGGCGCGGCATCGGTCTCGTTGCCAGATCTTCAGCATCGCAACGAACCCGCCGCAGTGCGCACCACCCGAGAGCGCGCAGGCCTGATCCAGACCGAAACAGCCGGGCGCGCGCGGCCCTACGCGCTCAACCTGTCGATCAATGCCCCCAACCGGATATTCGTTCGTGGGCGCGGGCTTGATGCCGAACTGGGCGGCAGCCTGCGCCTTGCCGGAACCACCGATGCCGTTGCCCCGGACGGGTTTTTTGAATTGATCCGGGGGCGGATCGACATTCTGGGTCAAAGGCTTACGATGACCGAAGGCCGCATCACGATGCAGGGCTCTCTTGATCCCTACCTGCGCTTTGTGGCCACCACCGATGCGGGCGACGTCGCTGTGCAAGTGATCGTAGAAGGCGTGGCAAGCGCCCCCGAAGTGCGCTTTGCCTCTGATCCTGATCTTCCGCAAGAAGAGGTGGTCTCTCGGCTTATCTTTGGGCGCGGCTTGGATAATATTTCTGCCTTTCAGGCCGCGCAAATGGCCTCGGCGGTGGCGACGCTGTCCGGCAATAGCAACGGCGATGTGGTTGGTAAGCTGCGGGGTGCCATCGGCCTTTCGGATCTCGACGTCACACAAACCGAGGATGGCGGCACCGAGGTGAGTGCCGGTGCCTATATCTCGGACAAGGTCTATACCGAAGTCACAGCCGACAGCGAAGGCAAGCAACGCATCAATCTGAACTTTGATCTTAGCGACAGTGTCACCCTCAAGGGCGGGGCCTCTAACGATGGCTCCTCTGGGGTTGGCGTGTTTTTTGAACGCGATTATTGAGGGAATCGCGAAAACTTTTACAGGTTGCTCAGAATTCGGGCATAAAAGACTGACCTAACGCTCTGCTGCTTGGAATGATTTGTGCAGGCACAGAGCAAAAGGGAGGATCGCATGCGTTATATTCCATGGTTGATCAGTATTCTGCTCGTGCCCATTGGTGGGGCGATTGCCATTTGGTTGCCATTCTGGGGCGGGATGCTGGCGGGGCTTGCGGGCTTGGCCGCAACCATCGGGCTCTACGATGTTTACCAAAGCAAGCGTGCAGTTCTCAAAAACTATCCGCTCTCTGCCCGTCTGCGATTTCTCTTTGAACATTTCCGCCCCGAGATACGGCAATACTTCCTCGAAAGTGATCATGACGAGACCCCCTTTTCGCGCGAACAGCGCGCGCTTGTCTATCGCAGGTCCAAGGGAATCGAGGGCTTGCGCCCCTTTGGCACGTTGCGCAATGTCAATGCCGTCGGGCATGAGTGGATCAATCACTCCATGTCGCCAAGCCACCTGGGTGACATCGCATTTCGCCAGCCCATCGGTGGCCCGGACTGCACACAGCCCTACGACAGTTCTGCGCTCAACATTTCGGGCATGTCCTATGGCGCGCTGTCGCCAACGGCGATTGAGGCGCTGAACTGGGGCGCAAAACTGGGCGGCTTTGCCCATACCACCGGCGAAGGCTCGATCTCGCGGTTTCATCGCAAACACGGCGGCGATCTGATCTGGCAGATCGGATCAGGCTATTTTGGCTGCCGCACCGCCACAGGCGCGTTTGACCCAGAGATGTTCGTCACCAATGCCTCTGACCCTCAGGTCAAGATGATTGAGATAAAGCTCAGCCAAGGGGCCAAGCCCGGACACGGCGGCATCCTGCCCGGTGCAAAGGTGACAGAGGCGATTGCAGAGGCGCGCGGCGTTCTGGTGGGTCAGGATTGCATCAGCCCTGCCGCCCATTCTGAATTTTCCTCGCCCGACGGCCTTTGCCGCTTTATCGCCCGTCTGCGGCATCTCTCGGGCGGGAAACCTGTGGGGCTCAAACTCTGCGTGGGTCACCCATGGGAGGTGTTCGCCATGGTCAAAGCCTTTCATGAAACCGGCATCACGCCAGATTTCATCACCATCGACGGGGCCGAAGGCGGCACCGGCGCGGCCCCGGTGGAATTCGCCGATCACAAAGGTGCCCCCATCCGCGAGGGGCTCATGCTTGTGCATAACAGCCTCGTTGGCATGGGGCTGCGCGACCGCGTTCGCCTGATTGCCTCGGGCAAGATTATCAGCGCCTTCGATATGTGCCGCATGTTCGCCCTTGGTGCCGATGGCTGCAATATCGCGCGCGGTTTCATGTTCGCGGTTGGCTGCATTCAGGCGCAAGTCTGTCACTCGGGCAAATGCCCAACTGGCGTCACCTCGCAGGATCCCGGCCGTTACCGCGCGATCGTGGTTGCGGAAAAGCATCTGCGCGTCGCCAGTTATCACCGCAACACGCTCTTCGCCCTCAAGGAAGCGGTGGAATCCTCTGGCCTTCAGCGACCACAGGAATTCACGCCACATCACCTGATGATCCGCGTCAACAGCCGCGAAGTGCGTTCCGCCGCAAGCCAGTATCTCTGGCTCGAACCCGGCGAATTGCTCGGCGGTCATGTCAGCCACCCCGCCTTTGCCAAATACTGGGATCACGCCCGCCCCGACACATTCGCCTTCGCCCCCTGAACGAGGACCGCGAAGAACCGGGATAAGCCGGTTCTGATCAGAGGAAAACAAATGGTGCCCAAGGTGGGTTTCGCCCTGCATCCTACCCCTTTGTTTTCAATGGAGTAATACAGGCGCTGGGCAGCGATGTGTAGTGAAATGTGTATACGGGACCGATCATCGGCTAGTGCCCGTGGGGATAGGGGCCACACCACTGGCGCAGCCCCTTCATGTTCTCATACGGCTTGACGCTTTCGCCGCTCAATGAACCACACGACCCCCAAGGTCCGCACTGTCCAGCCCTCCCAAGTGGCGTTTTCACTGCTCATGATTGACCACGAAATTTCACCCATAAGGCGGGGAGAACGCTGGACTGAGAGATGATACATGGGATTTCCCTTCAAGGTTGCTGTGAAGGGGGTCTCTGGATCATCCCACAAGTGGAAGTATCCTTTCCCTACAGCTAGTTATCAGGTTTCTCCTGACGGGGAAAGGGTAAATCACCCCCTCCCAAGCCTCCCCAATTGGGTGCCCAGAGCTTTGGGGATAGCTGGGCAGGTTCCCGGCAAGGTCAGGGTGGCCCTCAGGCCGCCCATCATCCTCAATCAGAAATGCTCGATGCCATCCTCTTCAAGTTCCTCATCGCGTTCGGCCAGCATGGCACGACCATCGCTATCTAGGGCTTCCCAAAAGGTATCCGTTTGGATCAACCCGGAGGGCAACGCAGGGGATATGATCTGCAACGCCCTTGCAAGAACCTCGGGGCTTGCCGCCAATCGCTGACCGCCCAGCGCTCTCCCAAGTATCTTTGCCCAATCCTGCGCCCACACTTCAATCATGTCCGGGTGAAACTCGCGCCCCTCCTTGCCTTGATCCAGCCTCCTCGCCCAGTCCCATCCTTGATCTATCATGGTTGCTTGATGGATGCGTTTGGCACAAAGACGATCAAAAACGGCCCGCATGTTGGAGATTTGGCTTTTGCTTGCGCCGGACCACGCCGCTTGCTCTTTGATTGATCCTGTGCCGCAGCACACCAGCCGCCAAGCCGCGTCTCCCCGCTCTTCACGGGTGATCGTGACTTTCTCGCGGGCATTGAGAAGGGACGCCGCGCCAAGGGCCTCTTCAAGGGGCATCGTGGGGTGCGCCTTCACGGCCACCTTACGGGTTTCCCCGCCGCGCTCCTGCGCCAACCGATGGGCCTCTAGGCGGTGATGACCATCAATCACAATCCAGCCCTTGCCACCCCACCAGACGTGTATGGGATCATCAAGGTCAGGGGCCGAAAGGTCGCCCGCGATCTCCTCGACCCTTTCCATATCCAGCCCCGCCGCCCTTACTTGAAAGACCAATGACTCGGTTGAGATTTCTTTCAGGTGCAGCCTCTCGGGTATCCTGTCGGGTGGCTGGGGATTGGCAGCCTTCTCTTGTCTCAGCCTCTCAAGGGCCGCGCTGGGCGTTTCCATGTGGGTGCCTCCTGTTCTGTTGACGATCTCTATGGCTGCGATGGCGCTGGAGGGGGCGCAGTTGCCCACGCCCTCCCCTACCGGCCTTTGCGGGTCCGTCACTCGCTCTCATCGCCGCCGTGATCGTAGTTTCTACCGGCCAACTTGGCGCGTAGCTCTGCGGCCTTCTGAGCCTCTGCGCGGGTGTCCGTCTTGGCTCTCCCTACACGCCCCTCAGGGCCTTTTGGGTTTCCGATCAGATAGACATTTTCACGGCAGAGGTTGAACGGGTTGTGGTCGTGCAGGCGGGCTTGCTGCCCGTGTTTGGCGTTAGCAATGATCCGGGCAATAGCGGCAAGGCGTCCCATCCCAAGAGGCACTTTCACGCAAACCTGACCAACCCGGTGGTGAGAAGACTTGTGATTGTAAACCCATGCGCCGTCCGCGCCACTTTCCAGCACATCCAGCCATATGTGAAATTCTGTCACGGCATAGACGGTCTGTCCGGTTCTGGGGTCATTCATGGGGATTTTGTGAAGAAGACTTCCATTGTCGGCAATGATCTGGGAAGCCTTACGCCGTTGTGCCCCCGCTGTTCGGTGGACACGGCTTGCAAGGTGCGGTGCAAGGTGGGCGGTGGTTCTTCGGTCAAGATATTCGAGATACTCATCTAAGGTCGAGACGCCATAAGGGGCTTTGAAACGTTGGGCAATCAGGGCATCAGCTTTGGCGCGAGCGAACTCGCGTTGGGGTGTGTTCTGCATTGTGGAACTCCGTTGAATACAGGTTGGGGTTGGAACAAGACCAATCGTCCCCTCGGGAAACCTTTGGGGGGCGACACACGGTTTCGTTCATAGGGGCAACCCAATCGCTTCCCCTCGGGAAACCTTGGGGGGCGACACATGGTCTTTGTCTTCTTAGCGCAACCTAACCGGGGCAGTCCGCGACACCGCGCCCCCCATCATCCTCAGTCACGCCATGGAAACAGATAGGAGACTCACAGGGGCTTCAGGAGAGCCGCACGGGGGCTCTATGGGCGCTGGGCAGTAGCCAAATCAGAACCCATCAGGGGGCTCTAGGGTGCCCTCTAGGGCCTCTGAGGCCATCAGGCCGATTATCATCCTCGTCCTTGATATACCCCCCGTCCTTGCGGATCGAAGGGAGGACCGTGCCGGTCGCCCAATCTTGGAACGCCTTGGCCTCCGGCTTGTCGGAGCGCATCACCAGCTTGTAGAGGCCACTTTCGGTGATGAAGACGTAGGGTGAGCCACCTTTCATTGAATGAAGGGTGGACCGTTCAACGCGCCGGACCATATCCGGCCCAAGGTGGCTGACCGCGCGTGTTGTGTTTATGATGCTAACGGCCTTGCATACATCACCGGCCATGAACCACGGGGCGTTGTCGATCTCGATCACCCGGATGGAGTGGCCTTTGAAGTCGTAGGGGGAGGGGATCAGCCCTCAGTTCAATCCAATTTAACTGGACCGCCCCAGAGTAGTTTCGATCTACTTTGACCCTTAAACCGATGAAGCCAATCCGGTTGGCCTCTTTCAGTGCGCCGCCCTCACATTCCCCAACGGGCCAACGCAGCCTCAGCCGCAGCCGGGTCGCCCTTGATCCGCAGCACCGTTTGCCGGGACACCTTGGCCGCCTTGGCAATCTCAGAGGTGCCAGAGCCGGTGCTAAGCATATCCCGCACCATATCCAGCTTGTCGCGGTTATACGAGGGCTTCTTGCCGGGGTATCTCACCCGATCCGTCTTTGCCTTGGCATCCGCTATACCCGCCTTCTGGGCCTCTTTGGTGGCCTCTGCCTGCGCCTGTGCGGTTGCCGCCATGAAGGCGATCAGGGCGTCCCTTACGGCCTCCTGCATCGGGTCTCTGGTGGCCCCGTCAAAGGTCAGACCATTGATCACCGTCTTGACCACGACCCCTTGCCGCATGAAGTGGCGGATCGTGTCTGTCACGTCCTGATAGTTGCGCCCCAGCCGGTCCACCCAGCGCACCACAAGGGTATCCCCGCGCCGCAGCTTGTCGAACAGCCTCCGCCCGTTGGGCCGCTCTGCTAAGGGGACAGACACACCGGAAACCCCATGATCCGACACCACATCATCAATGACAAATCCAGCCGCCGTGGCTTGGGATAGCTGGTGATCAAGGTTCTGGTCTACAGTCGAGACGCGGGCATAAAGGATGGTCTGGGTCATAGTGGCCTCTCAGGGTGTTCATAAGGGTTCTGACCCCTGATAGATGTGACCGTTGATCAATGTCAATCCTTACGGACACCCTAGCGGCATCTTTCTTGATGACCCTTGGGGTATACCCTTACGGACAAAACAGGATGCACCCCCGCCCGGCCTTGAAGGTGGCCCCGTGCATCATCATCCGCGATCAATGACCCCGTGGCGCTGGGCCTTGGCCCCCTGCCCCGTCTCTGGGCCGCGCAGGTGGGGGTATGGGGGATAATAATGGCGCTCGGCTGGAGCGATATGGGGGTTCGGAAATGTGACCCCAAAAAATAAGCACGGCATGTGAGTAAGTGAATGGGCCGAAGGACGCTCAGAGGTCGCATTACACGGTTGGCCGCTGAGCAAGCCAAGGTTTTAGGAAGGAGTGTTCGGTCAGTGTGACGCGCCGAACGGTCTCTTCATTTTGCGGCTCAAAATGAGGTTGATCGGGGGTTCGTGAGTAGATTTCATTGCGTGAAATAAGACATGTAATCTTGTTAATTTCTTCTGTTTCATCGTTCGACAATATTGCTAATCTTTGACCAACCATCGTGTTTAACAGTATTAGGCAGCAGATGTCCGGGGCTATTGGAAACAGAATTGCGCCTTGTAATCTAGGCTGCCATTCACCGTTGTGCGCTTGGATAAATCTTTTCTGATCAATGACGGTCTCATAGAAACCATCTCCAATCACAAACTCTTTGTCCTTGTTACTTATCATGAATACCGCGCCTATCGGCCCCTTCGGAAGGTGGGGATCGTTGTAGAAGTCTGCCCAATGGGAGAAAATATTTGCCGTTCCAATTGCGGGTTCTATCACGTTTTTCTGCCGGAAAGCGGGGTGCACAACCGACCTTCTGAACTGAAATGCTGGCGATCTGATCACAACGGAAATGGCCACCCGCGCAAGGCTGTGCAGTTTATCGCTTGGCAGGCACTCAAACTGGGCATCTGTCCTTGCCGCAGAAAACGGCAACCATGCCGTTAGCTTGTTCCTGCTGGTGCGGTATTGTCGCTGACTTCTTACTCGCTCAATAGCCAGCCGGGCAGCCTCAGCGCCCTTTGTGTCTACGATTTGAAATGCGTCCTCAAAGGAGTGCGACCAAGGGCTGTCGCCAACGTCAAAGTAATGCGCATTTCTCTTGGAACCGGTAGCATTTCTTTCTGGGTTCTTCGGTTGGACTAGATTGCCTTTCCGCATATGAATTTGACCGTTTGAATTGACCCAATTTCGTTGAAGACCTTTCGGCCACCAATGGTGAAGCCCGCGCTTTTTCTTGTCTATAAGATTGACCAATATCAAATCCGCCTTCTCTCTCACGTGCATTAGGCAAGAGCAGCATCCAGCAGTTTAGTTAGCATCTCAAGCTTTCAAAACAGTGAACGGTGCATGGGCTTGCAACACTATTCAGTTTCGATCCTGCGCATTTGGGCAAACTTCGGACTGCTGCCTTCCGGCACTGAGCTTCCCGGCGTTTGCAGAGGTCTCCGAACTGTGGGCCTAGCCCCCCCTCCTTCGGGCTTTCCCTATAGCCCCCCAGCGCCTTCACCAGCGCATCCCGCTTCTGTTCCAGCGATGCAGGGCCCCCATAGGCCGCATCCTCACCGCCCGTGTAGGCGTGACCTTGGATAGCCCGCGCGGTATCCTGAAAAATCTCCTTAGCCCGCATCCTGTCTTTCATGTTGTGGCGTAGGCTGTAGGGGACGTGGCGTTTGTCCTTGGTCAGCGCCCTTATGCGCCTCTTCAGTGCCTGAGACAGGCGATCCATTCCGCCCTCGCCATAGAAACGGGGGAACGCGGGGGCCGTTGGGTCATTCACCCCTCTCACTACCTGTGCCGCAGCCTGCAAAGCCGCGCCCACAAGGGGCACCTCTCGGGTAGACCATGAGGTTTTGAGGGTTCTATCGTCCCGCTCCTGAATGACCACATGGGGGATGGGGTGATCAACGATGATTTCACCAACCTGCAATTGGCTAATCTCGCTCGGTCGCGCCCCGGTGAAGTCCAGTAGGGTCCAGATTTGCAAAAGGTCGCGGCGCTGACCGCTCAGGGCATTGTAAACCCCCTCGACCACTTCGGGCGGCAACGCCACGCGCTGTTTTTGGCGGCTCACCTTTGCTTTTGGTAGTATGAGTTCTGAGAATGGATTTATGCCCGCCGCGTCCAATTCGCTCCGAGCCAAGGCTATCACGGCGCAAATGTCGTTCCTCTCACGTCTTACTGTTTCTGGGGCCTTCCCCGCCACCACGCGCATATTACGCCACTTGCGGGCATCTTCTTTGGTCAGTTTGGATATGGGTTTATCCTCCCCAACCGCCGCGATCAGCTGCAACTCAGCACGGGCCAGCCTCTGTTCTTGCTTCTTGCGCTGTTCGGGAAGTGCCTTGGCGTTCTCCTCCAGATAGAACTTGAAGGCGTCCCTTATGGTAGGCTCTGGGGCCTCCTTGGACACACCCCCTAGGAGTGCCGCTGCAATGGCGGCATCGGCTTCTGGCACCCCCTCATAGCGCCCTGTGTGCGGGTCTTGGTATCTATCTACCAGCTTGGCCGCAGCCTCCCCCCGCCAAGTCTGTTCGTTGTCATCCCGTCCGGGTCCAGTGGGGTCAGCGCCCCACTCCCTTAGCAGCGCCTTGAGCCGCTCCTGCTGTTCTCTCGGGCTAAGACCCGTGACGCCGTTTCGGCCAAGCGCGATTATATGTTCAACCTCTTGGTGATAGCGGCCATAGGCGATCAAGGCCTCCGCCTCTGTGTGACCAAGTGTTTTTATGAAATGCGGCTTCTCGATAAGTCCCGCTAGGGAAACCGGCACCCTCCGCCTATAGACGTATGCCCCGTCCCGTTTCGAAACTTGAACGTGTTTCACCTCAAAACTCCGCATATGCTGACCCCATTGTGTATACGGATGTGCATACAGGGGCGCAACATAGGACAGCAATACCCAATAATATCAATGAATTATCGCGGAAATTGTGGTGCCCAAGGTGGGATTCGAACCCACACACCCGTAAAGGCGGCGGATTTTGAATCCGCTGCGTCTACCGTTCCGCCACTTGGGCACTGTTCTTTCTCTAGCCAAGCAAGCGACCGACGTCCAGTGCCGAAACGGCGTATTGTGGCGGAATTTGTATGTGGCCGCGCTCGAGACTTGACCCCGGCCACCGGGCGTGGTGTCTCGCGTCAGGCAACGTAAGAGACCCGCAATGATCCGCGCCCTTTATGACTGGACGATCCGAATGGCCGACCATCGCCATGCGCTTTGGGTTCTGGCTGCAGTGTCCTTTGTCGAAAGCTCGGTGTTTCCGATTCCCCCAGATGTTTTGATGATCCCGATGATCCTCGCGCGGCCTTCGCGGGCGTGGTTGATCGCGCTTGTGGCGCTTGTATCTTCGGTTCTTGGTGGGTTGCTGGGCTATGCCATTGGGGCCTTTGCGTTTCAGGAAATTGGCCAACCCATCCTCGCAGCCCTTGGCAAGGGCGACGCAATGACCGAATTCAGCACAAGGTTCAACGATTTCGGGTTCTGGGCGGTGCTGACCGCTGGCATCACGCCCTTTCCCTACAAGGTCATCACCATCATGTCGGGCTGGACTGCCATGCCGCTGGGGGTGTTCATCGCCAGCTCCATTCTGGCGCGCGGCATCCGGTTCTTTCTTGTTGCGGCATTGCTCTGGAAATACGGGCCCCCGGTGCGCGATTTCATCGAACGCCGTCTCGGGCTTGTAACCATCGTCTTTGTAGTTCTGCTTTTTGGCGGCTTTTACGCAACGAGGTTCTTTTGATGCAGCTGAGCCAGAAACATCTCATCCTCCTTGCGGCGGGCGGTTCTGCCGCGCTGATGCTGGGGGCGCTCGGGTTTCAGCACTTGGGCGGCATGGCCCCCTGCAAGCTCTGCATCTGGCAGCGTTGGCCACATGTAATCGCGATAGCCTTTGGCGCTGCTGCGCTCGTCGCCCTGCCCCGCCTGCTCTGCCTTGCGGGTCTTTTGGCTGCGCTCACCACGGCCGGTATCGGCGGATATCACACCGGGGTCGAGCGTGGCTGGTGGCAAGGTCCGACCAGTTGCTCGTCGTCCGGCACAGATGGGATCAGCGCCGACGCCCTCTTTGAACAGATCATGGCGGCGCCCCTTGTGCGCTGCGATCAGGTGCCATGGGAGATGCTGGGCCTGTCGATGGCCAGTTGGAACATGCTGGCCTCTCTGGGCCTTGCCACACTCTGGCTGATGGCATTGCGCAAGCGCTGAACCATTGCTTAGGCCCCCGATTTCCACGTGTTGAGCAACAGGCTCGTCTCGGATTGCGCTATCCCCTCGAACCGCCGGATCTGCGCCAGCACCTTGTCCAGCTCTTCAAGCGTTTCGGTCCCAATCTCGACAATCACATCCCACCGGCCATTGGTGGTATGGGTCGCGCGCACGGCGCTCAGACCGTTGAGTTGGCGCAAGATCCGATCTGTGCCGCGCCCTTCAATCCCCAGCATCATGAGGCCCCGCACCGGATCACGGGCCGCGTCCCCGCGCAACACCACGGTAAAGCCAACAATCGCGCCACTTGCCCGCAACCGCTCAATCCGCGCCCGCACCGTGGTGCGCGACATGCCAAGCCCGATCGCCAGATCTGACAGAGAGGCGCGCGCATCATGCCGCAGCATGGAAATCAACCTCTGATCGGCATCGTCCATTTCGCAGCTTCCTTGATCCAATTTGCACAAATACTACCCTATTTGCGCAAAATAGCCGCTTCATTTCAACTCAATTCGGCGGCATCCTGATCCCAAAGCGCAAACGTGAGAGCCTCTGATGACCCCACAAACCATCCTTCTGATCGGTGCCCCGGTTGATAGCGGCAAGGACAGGCGCGGCTGTCTGATGGGCCCTGACGCCTATCGCACTGCCGGCTTGGCAGAGGCGCTTGGCGATCTTGGGCATGGCTTGCGCGACCTTGGCAATCTCTGCCCTGCCCCGGCGACGGTCGATCCCGCCCTGCCCGCGCATCTGCACGCGCCTGCCGAAACGGCGGGTTGGACGGCAACCTTGATGCGGGCCGCAGAGGAGGCCATGCAAGAGGGGCTGCCGATTTTTTTGGGGGGCGACCACAGCCTTTCGCTTGGGTCCGTTGCGGGCGTGGCCAATCATGCCGCTGCCATGGGGCGCCCGCAATTCGTGCTCTGGCTGGATGCCCATAGCGATTTTCACACACCGCAAACCACTGCGTCGGGCAATCTGCACGGCACGCCGCTTGGCTATGTCACGGGCCGCGCCGGATTTCACGGCTTTCCAGAGGTTGCCAATCCGGTGCCCGAAGAAAACATCTGCATTCTCGGCCTGCGGTCCGTAGACCGTGCGGAACGCGAGGCGCTGCAATCCAGCCGCATCCGCTATCACGATATGCGGGTGATCGACGAACAGGGGATTTCCCGCCCTCTTGCCGCCTTTCTGGATCGCGTGGCCGCTGCGGGTGGCGCGCTGCACGTCAGCCTTGATGTCGATTTCATCGACCCGCTCTTTGCCCCCGCCGTGGGCACGACAGTGCCCGGCGGCGTCACGATCCGCGAGGCGCATCTGACCATGGAAATGATCTGCGACAGTGGTCTTATGACCTCGCTCGATCTGGTGGAACTGAACCCTTTTCTAGATGAACGCGGGCGCACCGCGCAGGTGATGGTCGATCTCGCGGCCTCTGCCCTTGGCCGCCGCGTGTTTGATCGCCCCACCCAGGCCTATAGCTGAGGACCCAAAGATGACGCTTGCCCCCTCTCACAAGGCGCTGGTGCCTTTTGTATCTGTCGATAACATGATGAAACTGGTGCATCACATCGGGATCGAGCCGATGTTGCGCGGGCTGGCCGACTATATCGAGGCCGATTTCCGCCGGTGGGAGCTGTTCGACAAGACCCCGCGCATCGCCAGCCATTCCGAGGAAGGCGTGATCGAGCTCATGCCCACTTCGGATGGCGAGGTTTATGGCTTCAAATATGTCAACGGCCACCCCAAGAATACCCGTGAGGGGCTGCAAACCGTCACCGCCTTTGGCCTCTTGGCGAATGTGGGGAACGGCTATCCAGTGCTCTTGTCCGAAATGACCGTGCTCACGGCGCTGCGCACGGCGGCCACCTCGGCGATGGTGGCCAAGTATCTTGCCCCCAAAGGCGCACACACGATGGCGATGATCGGCAATGGCGCGCAATCAGAGTTTCAAACGCTGGCGATGAAGGCGATTTGTGGCCTCAAATCCGTGCGCCTTTACGACATTGACCCCGCCGCAACCGCCAAGGCCGCCCGCAATCTGCGCGGTCTGGGGCTGGAGGTGGTCAGTTGCTCCACCCCCGAGGAAAGCATGGAAGGCGCGCAGATCATCACCACCTGCACAGCCGACAAGCAATATGCGACGATCCTGACCGACAACATGGTTGGGGCCGGCGTGCATATCAACGCCATCGGTGGCGATTGCCCGGGCAAGACAGAGCTGGCATCCGGCGTGCTTCAGCGCTCGACCATCTTTGTAGAATATCCCGAGCAAACCCGGATTGAGGGCGAAATACAGCAACTTTCGCCCGATCACCCCGTGACCGAGATGTGGCAGGTGATCAACGGCACCGCCAAGGGGCGCAGCCACGCTGATGAAATCACGCTTTTTGACAGCGTGGGCTTTGCCATCGAGGATTTTTCGGCCCTTCGCTATGTCCGCGACCATATCGCGGGCACCGACCTTTTCCTTGATCTCGACCTATTGGCCGACCCGGACGATCCCCGCGACCTGTTCGGGATGCTGCAACGTGCGAGCACCCCATAGCCGCCCCCGTTTAACGCCCTTTAAACAGCCCGCCCAAGATGCCACGCACGATGCGGCGGCCCGTGGTGCCGGTCAATTCCTTCATCACGGCTGAGGCAAGCGCGTCGCCAAAGCCTTCGGGTTCACGCGCGCGGCGGCTCTGCGCCGAGGTGGCCCCGCCTGAATACCGCCGTGCCGCCTTGAATTCGCGGGCGCGCTCGGCTTCGGCCTCTTCGGCGGCGGCCTCTGCGGCACTCTTGGCCTCGGCGTCTTCGGCCTCTTTCGCCGCCGCAGCGGCGCGGGCGGCCAGAATCTCATGAGCGGACTGCCGATCAATCGCCGTGTCGTATTTCCCCGCAACGGGCGAGCCTGCGATGACCGCGCGCCGGGTGGCCGCATCGCAAGGACCAAGCTGTGTCGCGGGCGGGCGTACAAGCGTGCGTTCAACCACCCCCGGCACACCCTTGTTTTGCAGCATCGACGTCACCGCCTCGCCCACGCCCACATCCCGGATCGCCTCTACCGTGTCAAAGCGCGGATTGGGGCGATAGGTCTCGGCGGCGCGGCTCAGCGCCTTTTGATCCCGCGCGGTAAAGGCGCGCAGCGCGTGTTGAAACCGGTTGCCAAGCTGGCCCAGAATATCCTCGGGCACGTCATCCGGGTTCTGAGTGATGAAATAAACACCAACCCCCTTGGACCGGATCAGGCGCGCCACCTGCTCGACCTTGTCGACCAGAGCCTTGGGCGCATCCTCAAACAGCAAATGCGCCTCGTCAAAGAAGAACACCAGCTTGGGTTTATCGACATCGCCCACTTCGGGGAGTGTCTCAAAGAGCTCGCTCAAAAGCCACAAGAGGAAGGTCGCATAAAGGCGCGGCGAATTGATCAGCCGGTCGGCGGCAAGGATGTTGACATAGCCACGCCCCTCGGGCGTTACGCGCATCAAATCCTCTAGCGCCAAGGATGGCTCGCCAAAGAAATGCGCCCCCCCCTGATTTTCCAGCACCAAGAGCGCGCGCTGAATGGCCCCGACCGAGGATACGCCCACATTGCCATAGCGCAGCGACAGATCGGCACTGTTCTGGCCCACCCATGTCAGCAGCGCTTGCAGATCCTTGAGGTCGAGTAGCGGCAGCCCCTCTTCATCCGACACGCGAAACGCGATGTTGAGAACGCCCTCTTGTGCATCCGAGAGACCCATCAGCCGCGACAGCAAGAGCGGCCCCATCTCGGCCAGCGTGGTGCGCACCGGGTGCCCTTGCTCGCCAAAGAGATCCCAAAAAATCACCGGAAAAGTATCATAGCGAAAGGCGTCAAAGCCAATTTTCTGGGCACGCTCGGTGAAGGGTCCGTGCAGCTTGTTTTCGGGGCTGCCTGCGACGGCCATGCCCGATACATCGCCCTTGATGTCCGACAGGATCACAGGCACGCCCGCATCCGAGAACCCCTCGGCCAATACTTGCAACGTCACCGTCTTGCCGGTGCCTGTGGCCCCCGCGACAAGACCATGCCGATTGCCGTATTTGAGCAAGAGTTCCTGAGGCTCGGAATAATCCGCACCGCCGCCGCCCACGAAAATCGAAGTCTGCACTCTCACACCCCCTATCCAGAAAAGGTCACGGGCTGACCATACTTAATTAACCCTTTCATGCCAGTCTGAATTCATGCCCGGAACCGATTGTCCTCTGGTTGCGGGTGACTTCCTCCCTGTCAGACTGGCCGCGCCCCTCGGGTGCGGCCTTTTTTCGCGATTTTGCGACCTTCCCTGTTGACGGGTGCGCGCATCTGTCCTAGCGTCCGTTTCAATAACTAAGTCGGCCAGTCCGACGGGGAGAAACGTAGGAAGAGGCCGAAAGGCCTCTTTCTTTTTTGCTGACCTCATAATCACAGCGTATTACGAGATGGCGTAAAGCTGCTGGCGACGCGACATTGTGACGTATTTCATCCTGACTCTCCCGGCACACCATGCTAAAGCGCGGCGGAAACATAGACCGATATGGGGAAATGATGCCTAGACTCCTTACAAGCCTTTCGATTGTGGCGCTTCTCGCAATGGGCGGAGCCCTCAGCGCACAAGAAGCAACACAGCCGGCCCCCGAAGCCCCGGTAGAGGCCGCAGAACCGGACGCCGAGACCCCGGCGATCGGTCTCGACACCGGACGCCCTGTGCAAGAGGATCCGTCCTATATCAAATCCACCCATGACGATTGGCAGATCAAATGCTTTCGTACCGGGGTGGAAGGCCAAGAAGACCTCTGCCAGATGTATCAGCTGATGACCGAGAGCGCCGGGAATCCGGTGGCGGAATTCACCATTTACCGCCTGCCCGAAGGTGGTCCGGTGATCGCAGGCGCCACGATTGCTGCCCCTCTGGGCACTCTTTTGACCGAAGAAATCAAGCTCTCGGTCGATGGCGCCAATGCCAAGAGTTATGCCTATTCGTTCTGCACCATGGCGGGCTGTTTCGCGCGCATCGGTCTGACGCAACAGGACATCGACACGATGAAGCGCGGCGTTAAGGTGACGCTTGAAATTGTCCCGGCTCAGGCGCCGGATCAAAAGGTAAAGATTGACGCCTCGCTCAAGGGCTTTACCGCTGCCTTCGAAGAAGCCTCAATTCTTCAGCAGTAATTAAAGTATCACTCCTAATGCCAACGCCGCCCTATGGGGCGGCGTTTTGCGTTCCAACCTCAGGCAAAGCGCTTGAGCGCCAGCACAGCGTTGAGCCCACCAAAGGCAAAGGCATTGCTCAGCGCCACATTCACTCGCGCCTCGCGCGCCACGTTCGGCACCACGTCCAGTGCGCATTCCGGGTCCGGTTCCTCATAGCCGATAGTGGGCGCAATGATCCCGTCGCGCAGCGCCATGATACAGGCCAAAAGCTCGACCGCGCCAGTTCCACCGATCAGATGCGCATGCATGGATTTCGTCGAGGAAATCATCAGACGATCCGCGTGATGCCCGAACACATCCGCCACCGCCGCACTCTCGGTCTTATCATTCGCCGCAGTGCCGGTGCCATGCGCGTTGATATAGCCCACCTCTTCGCGGTTGATCCGCGCATCATTGAGCGCGCCGGTGATGGCACGTGCGGCCCCCTGTTTGGAGGGCATGACAATGTCGGAGGCATCCGACGTCATGGCAAAGCCTGCGACCTCGGCCAAAATCTCGGCTCCGCGCCTTTTGGCATGCTCCATCTCTTCAAAGACGAAAATCGCGGCCCCCTCGCCCTGAACCATACCGTTGCGATTGGCCGAGAATGGGCGGCAGGCATCCCGGCTCATGACGCGCAACCCCTCCCACGCTTTGACGCCGCCAAAACACAGCATCGATTCAGATCCCCCCGTGACCATCACCGGGGTAATGCCGCCATGCACCATCTGAAATGCCTGCGCCATCGCGTGATTGGACGACGCGCAAGCGGTCGAGACGGTAAAGGTCGGCCCCTTGAGATTGAATTCCATCGACAGATGCGAAGCAGCGGCGTTATTCATCAGCTTGGGCACGACAAAGGGATGCACCCGGTTCTTGCCCTCTTCGTAGACAGAGCGGTAATTCTCGTCGAGCGTGGTCATGCCCCCGCCTGAGTTGCCAAGAATCACGCCCGCCCGCGCGGCCAACTCGCCCGAAAACTCCAACCCGGCCTGCGCCATGGCCTGCCGCGCCGCGATCAGTGTGAATTGGGTAAACCTGTCATAGAGCGCCAGTTGCTGACGGTTGAACTGCGCCTCGGGATCGTAGTTCTTGACCTGGCCACCAATGCGAATCGACAAGCGCTCGACGTCCTGAAACTCCAGATCGGAAATGCCGCAACGCCCTTCGCGCATCGCCTCAAGCGTGCTGGGCACATCGGCCCCAAGCGCGTTGATCGTGCCCGCGCCAGTAATGACCACCCGTTTCACGATTGCGCGGCCACCAGCCGCTCGATGCCGGCGATGATCGAACGCACAGTGGAAATGTCGAAATCGCTCTCTGACGGGTTGTTGGCGTTGAAGGGCACGGAAATGTCAAACGCCTCTTCGATGGCAAAGATACTCTCGACCAATCCGAGACTGTCGATACCCAGATCTTCGGGCGTGCTGTCAAGAGTGACATCCGCAGGTTCGAGCACGGCCTGTTCGGCGATGATGGCGATGACACGGTCCTGAATGGTGCTCATGGCAAGGTCTTTCATTCTGACGCCCGGGGGCCGGGCGGATGCTGGTCTTCTGCGTCGGTTTGGTAACAGTTTATTTAAGATTGGTCTCGCGCGCAGACAATCTTTTCAAGACAGCTGCGCAGTGTGCCGCACCTGAAACCCTGCGCTATCACAGGCAGGCGCATGGCAAAAGGCCCGCACCTCGCGGCACGGGCCCTCAACCGACGAAAAACTCAGACCTCAGCCCCGTGGCGTATCCAATGACACCCCGGCCTTTTCCAGCGCTTCCCAGATCCGCGCATCGCGCCCGTAGACATCGCCACGATACTGCGGACGCCCCTGTGCTTGGGTAAAGGCCGTGCGATAGATGATATGCACCGGCACATGCTGCTCCAGTTGCACATAGGTTTCGCGCCCTGTGCCCAGAACGGAATGAAAGAAGGCCTTGGGATCGCTTTCCTGCCGCCCCAAGAGCGCATAGGCGAAATCGAACGGTTGATGCAAGCGGATACAGCCATGGCTGAAATCGCGCTTCTCCAGATCGAACAGCGCTTTTTGCGGCGTGTCGTGCAGGTAGATATTGTATTTGTTGGGGAACATGAACTTGACCAGCCCAAGCGCGTTGCGCTCTGACGGTGGTTGCTTGATCGCAAAGGGAAAATTGCGCGCATTATACGCGCCGAAATTGACTGCCCCCCGGCTCACCTCGCGGCCATTGCGATTGTAAAGCTTGAGATGAGACGCCGCACCCGGATTGCGCTGCATCTGCGGCAGGTATTCGTTGACTGCGATTGAATAGGGCACATGCCACGTCGGATTGATGACCATATACTCCATCTCATCCGAGAATTCGGGGCTCCGGCGGTTCTGGTCATTCTTGCCAATCACGGCTCTGGTTGCAAAGGTCACCGCGTCATTGTCGAGAATACGCGCGCTGAAATCGGTCAGGTTAACAAGTATGTGGCGCTGTCCGCGCTCCTGGCTTAGCCAGCGCTCCCGCTCCATCGCGACAATCACCGATTTGAGCCGCTCTGTCGCAGGCGTATTAACCGCCGCAAGTGTCGTCGCCCCCGCAATGCCGTCGGTCTCAAGCCCGTGATCCCTTTGAAAGGCCTGCACCGCCTGTTGCAGCCTCATATCATAGGTCTGCGCCGCACTCCGATCCAGATAGCCCATTGCAATCAGCCGGTTGCGCAGCGCGATGACAGCCGGGCCGCTGTCGCCGGGCCGCAGCTTTTCAGCAGAAACCGTAGCCCCCCATCCGCCTTCTGCGACCAACTGCTCTAGCCGCAGCTTTTGTTTGAGGAGGCGCGCGTATTCATTGCTTTGCGGCGCAAGGTTCCGCATCACACGGCTAGGTTCTTTTGCAAGAATCTCTTTCAAGAGCGCGCCGGATTCCTGCCGCACAACCTCACGCTTGATGTCACCAATAACCTTTGAGGGCACCAAAACCCCAGATTGCACATCATGCGCATAGCGCAGATAGGTGCGGCTGAGTGCGACCTCTACCTGCCCCAGATCGCGCTGTGACCGCGCGGCGGTCATCGACGCAATCACCCCGTCAAGATCATAACGCTCCGCAGGCAGGCCATGCACCCCGGCCCGCGCCAGCACCTGAACCAAGGCCTGACGGCGCGCGAGATGCTCGGCCCCAGCGCCGGTCCAGACCGGACGATAGCTCTGATCCTGATAAAAGGCCGCAAGGTCACGATCCTCGGCTGCGGCCTCGGCCACCGCTTGCCGAAACGCCGCCTCTTGCGCCGCGGCTGGCATGATCCATGCAAACAGAACAAGTGCGGCGGTCAGCATGACCGGGACAATTCGGAGCAAATCGCGAGAGCGCGGGTGGCAAGACGCCAAAATCATTCTTTTACCTCTAAGTCACGGGGTCGCTTTGAGAAACTATATGCGGGATTTCCCATCGTTCTCAATTTTTTACTAAGGATTCCGTGTCAGTTTCGACGACAAGCGCATGACTGCGACGAAAATGCAGCGGCGGATGCGTATTCTGGCCACATCAGGAAAATTATGCGCGAAATCCCGCCGAAAGGACTTGAATATTGAACGACACAGCAAATCAGGGCTTGGTCATTGATTCCCGCTGTGCCATAAATTCCGCACATCTGGGGATGATTGAGAATGTTGCGGGACAGCAACAACAGGTAGGCTACGGGACAGGCGATTGAAACAATGACAGAAATCAGTTCAACTGGCATCTCGCGGCGTGGCGTATTGCTTGCGTTCGCGGCAACAGCTGTGGCAGCAGCCCCGACATTTTCCAATGCAGCTGGCTTTCTACGCGGTGCTGGCGATATCCGCCGCATTCGCCTTGTTTCGCCGCGCACCGGTGAACGGCTCGACACAATCTATTGGATCGAAGGCGATTACCTCAAGGAAGCCGTGCGCGAGATATCGTTGTTCATGCGTGATTGGCGTACCAATCAGGTGAAAAACATTGATATTCGCACCATCGACATCATGGCCGCCAGCCATAACCTACTCGACGTATCCGAGCCCTACACGCTCTTGAGCGGCTATCGAAGCGCCCAGACCAACGCGATGCTGCGCAGCCGTTCCAATGGTGTTGCACGCAATTCCCTTCACATGGTCGGCGAGGCCGCAGACCTGCGTCTTGGAAGCCGCTCTGTCAGCCAGATTTACCGTGCCGGCGTGGCCTGTGGCGGCGGTGGCGTTGGGCGCTATTCCGGCAGCAACTTCGTACATATGGATTGCGGCCCGGTGCGGACCTGGGGGCGTTAACCCGCAATCACTCACAGTACCAAGAAACCAAAAAACCGGCCCATTGGCCGGTTTTTCTGTGCATCATGACCTGTCAAAGCGCACCCAAGGCACGATCAGGCGAATTTTGCATTACGTGCCGCCTGCAACCGCGCGAAATCATCGCCCGCATGATAGCTGGACCGCGTCAGCGGGCTGGCAGAGACCATCAAAAAGCCCTTGCCATAGGCCGCCTTTTCATAGGCTGCGAACTCGTCAGGATGCGCAAAACGATCAACCGCGTGATGTTTCGGCGTGGGTTGCAAGTATTGGCCAATAGTCAGGAAATCTATTCCGGCGGCGCGCATATCATCCATCACCTGATGCACGGCCTGCCGATCCTCGCCCAGGCCCACCATAATGCCCGATTTTGTAAACATCGTCGGATCAAGTTCCTTGACCCGCTGCAAAAGCCGCAGGGAATGGAAATACCGCGCGCCGGGGCGCACGGTGGGATAGAGTCCGGGCACAGTTTCAAGGTTGTGATTGAACACATCCGGCTTGGCTGCCACCACGGTTTCCAGCGCACCATCCTCGCAATGCAGGAAATCCGGCGTCAAAATCTCGATCGTGGTTCCGGGTGCCCGGTGGCGAATGGCGCGAATGGTCTGCGCAAAATGCTCAGCCCCGCCATCCGACAGATCATCGCGATCCACGCTCGTCACAACCACATGCTTCAAGCCCAGCTTGGACACGGCATCAGCCACGCGCCCCGGCTCGAACACATCAAGGGTTTGCGGCTTGCCGGTGGCCACGTTGCAAAAGGTGCAGCCGCGCGTGCAAATCTCGCCCATGATCATCATGGTCGCGTGTCCCTGGCTCCAGCATTCGCCGGCATTCGGGCAACCCGCCTCTTCACAGACCGTTACCAGCTTGTGCTCGCGCATGATCCGATGGGTTTCGAAATAGGCCTTGCTCGTCGGGGCCTTGACCCGAATCCAGTCGGGTTTGCGTGGTTGGGCGTTATCGGGGCGATGCGCCTTTTCAGGATGACGTTGGTCCGGCAGTTTGAGATCGCGCACGAATTTTTCCCCGCGAATGATTTGGTAAGGCTTGGATAGTATAAATCATAGCGATGGAGAGTGCCAGTCACGCAGCGTTACATCCTGACGACTGCACCATGGGTAACGAGTGTCCATCGCGCTTAGTGAGTGTCCCTGTAAATGTCGACCTGCGCTGCGTGCGGCGCAGGTCGCATCGCGGCTGTGGGTTCCGGCACCTCCGCGCGCGCAAGAGCGATAAGCGCGGCACCGGCAGTTTCCAACACCTCGGCCAGTTTCTCGAACCACACCTCGTCTTGCGTGCTCTGACGACGCACCAGAACGATCTGGCGAGCGGGCTCTGGCGGGCTAAACCGGCGCAGGTTTATCCCCGGTGCCGTCCTCACTTCGGTCGCCGCCGCAATCTCGGGCATGAGGGTCAGGCCGAATCCCGCCGCCACCAGCCGCGACAGCGTGCCAAGCGAAGAGGCGCCCATATCAATCTGTGCGTGCCCACGCCCACGTCCGCAAACCTCAAGCGCTTGATCCGTCAGGCAATGCCCCTCTTCCAGCAACAACAGCGGGCTATGCACCAGCGAGGTCGGGCGCAGCGCCTCTGCCCCTTGCCCAAGCGCCGCCAACCGCACCAAGGTGCCCGCCAACAAGAACCGATCCTCGAACAGCAGTCGCTCGCGCAGCCCCTCAGCCCCGACCGGCCGCGCCAGTATCGCGGCGTCCAGTTGACCGCCTTGAATGTCGGCGATCAATTGGTCAGTCTTGGCCTCGCGCACTTGCACATCAAGCGAGATATCGCGGCTGCGCAGCGCCTCTAGCACGCCGGGTAGGATATAGGGCGCAATGGTCGGGATAATCCCAAGCGATAGCCGCCCCGCCAGGCCGCCTTGCCAACGCGCCGCCTCGCTCAGCGCCTGCATCTCGTCCAAAACCCGCAGGGCATGCGCCAGAATCAGGCGGCCAAACGGGGTCAGCACCACATCCCGCGCACGCCGCTCGACCAGCTTTTGGCCAAGCGTTGTCTCCATCTCTTTGATTTGAACAGAGAGCGCCGGTTGTGAAATATTGACCACCTCTGCCGCACGCCCGAAATTGCGCTGTTCGGCAAGCGCCTTGAAATAGCCAAGCTGTCGAAGGGTGATGTTCATATCCATAGCTTATGGGTCACCACCTAAATGACAAGCCTGAATTATAGCATGGCGGCTTTGCAGCCTGCGCGTTCAACCGATCAAGCTGCCCGCTTCTCCCAACCCCTCGTAATGCCGTTTGAGCCGTTGCAGGGCGATGCGTAACACGATCTTGCCCGACCGCGCCGACCAGCCCATTTTCTTCTCGGCGCGTTCCAGCCCCTCCATGTAACAGCAGCAGCGCAGCACCACATCGCCCAAGCCCGGCCCAAGATCCCGCAACGCCGCCAAGACCCGCAGGCGTGCCGCCTCGGCATCATACCCACGAGAGACCACGGGGCTGCTATGCTCATCGACATGACTGAGAAAATGGTCCCAGTTCTGCGCGACACGCGGGGCCATCTGGGCCAGTTCGAAATCCTCGCGCAGCCGTTCGCCCGCGCGCACAAGATCCGAGGTCAGAAACCGGCTGCCGTCCTTGTCACGTCGTCGGGCCAGCGCCACAAGGGGCGAGTCCACCAGACCGTAGCGCGCGCGTCGTCCGCTGGCATCCGGCGTGGGGTGGGATGCGGCCTGCTCCGACAAAAACGGCCCGTCTCTAAGACCGCTTGCCTGATTTTCGGCCTCAGCCAACATCAGGCTGAGCGCGTTGCGCCCTGTGGCGGTGATATGATACCGCGCGATGCGCCCCGGTCCGTCACAGGCCACCCATCCCTTGAGCGCCATAGCCTCGGCCACTTCGCGCTCGACGACCGCCGTGCGCAGGGTCTGGCCGCTACCGGTGTCACGCACCACCACCGCCTTGTCCATATCGGCAGAGACGGCCAACAGGGCCCCCGGCTCACAGAGGCGGCGCAAAACGCGCCGTGCCTCTGATTTCAAGCGGTTTTCCGTCAATTCAGGCGTCTGATTGTGTCGCGTGATGGTGTGGGATGTCATCGCAGCCTCCTTGGCAGGAGAACCGGAAATCTTGTCATGGTTAACCCTTTGTCCAAGCCGCCGCAGCGCCTCGTCCACCAAAAGATCATCGCGGCGGGTCTCATAGGCACGGATTTGGCGCATCACGGTCGAAGCGTGCCGCCCCGCGTGCCGCGCCAAGGCCCTGATCGGCGTGCCGGATTCGGTATGGGCCAGATAATGCAGCGCCGCCTCAGGCACCCAAGAGGGTACGTCATGCAAAATGGTCTTGAATGCATACCCCTCGTGCATCGCCCGTCCCCCAAATTTTCGGCCTTCCGGCACCAGATCGCAACCTGGCAACTTACCCACAGAGTTATCCACAACTTAAGAGTGCAAAGATTACCGGTTCGTTAATTGTTTCCAGAAATGCAACCTTCATTGACAAATCGTAAACAAATCCAAAGCCCTGCGCGCGGCGCAGCGCCTGAAAACGCAACAGCCACCGAACCTGTGCGACGAAGCATTTGCACGATCACAGGAGCCTCTTATGCACGATATACTTGGAACTCTGCAGGCGTTACGCCGCCCCCCACTGTTGATCCGCGCGGCGCGGATAGGTCTGCAAGACTACCGCCGCGAGGTGCATTTGCGGCGGCTACTGCGCGATGGCCCCCTACCCCAGAGCCCTACCGCGCTTGTGCGCCTGCTTGAAACCGAGGCCGCCTTGGATCAGGAACGCCGCCTTGCGTCCACAGGCTACTCACCGGCCCGCCATGTCGAGGTATTGATCGCCATGATGGCAGAGGCACGGGACATGACCCCGTTATTGCTCGAGACCTGACAAAAAAAGCGCGCCGCAAATCGGTGCGGCGCGCGTTCTTTAGGCAAGTCTCGATGATCTTAGCTAAAGGCATCCGGCATTTCAGCCTTGCGCTTGGCGACATAGGCGGCAAGTGCCTCGGCAATTTCCGGATCAAGCGGCGGTTGCTGATAATCCGCCAAAAGCTTGTGAACCCGCGCATTGGCCAGAACCATCGTGTCGCGCTCGCCCTCATCTGCCCACGTCTCGAACGGTTTGTAGTCGAACAGGTCAGAGCGCCAAAAGGCGGATTTGAAATTCGCCTGCGTATGCGCACAGCCAAGATAATGGCCACCCGGCCCAACCTCACGAATGGCATCCATCGCCTGCGCCTCTTCATCCACCTGCACGCCGCGCGCCAAATGGTGAAGCGTGCCCAGCTGATCGGCATCCATGACGAATTTCTCAAAGGATGACACAAGACCGCCTTCGAGCCAGCCGCAAGAGTGCAACATAAAGTTCACCCCCGCCAAAAGCCCGACGTTCAGGCTATTTGCCGTCTCATACGCCGCCTGCGCATCCGGCAGTTTGGAACCGTTGAACGACCCGGAAGACCGGAACGGCAGCCCCATCCGCCGCGCCAACTGACCCGCCCCATAGGTGATATGTGCGGCCTCTGGAGTGCCAAAGGTCGGCGCGCCCGAGTTCATGTCGATCGAGGTAACGAAGGCCCCAAAGATCATCGGCGCGCCGGGGCGCACAAGCTGACTATAGGCAATGCCCGCCAGAACCTCGGCCAGAACCTGCGTCAGCGTACCCGCCACCGACACCGGTGCCATCGCACCGCCAACGATAAAGGGCGACAGGATACAGGCCTGATTGTTCGCGGCGTAGATTTCCAGCGACCCCATCATGACATCGTCAAACGTCATCGGCGAGTTCACGTTGATGAGCGATGTCATGACAGTGTTGTTCTGCACGAACTCCTCTCCAAAGAGGATGTTGCACATATCAACGCTGTCTTGCGCGCGGCTAGGCTCTGTCACCGATCCCATAAAGGGCTTGTCCGACAAGGTCATATGCGCCAGCAGCATATCAAGATGGCGTTTGTTCACCGGAATATCGGTGGGTTCACACACCGTGCCGCCGGAATGGTGCAACCATTTCGACATATAGCCCAGCTTCACGAATTTTCGGAAATCCTCCATCGTTGCATAGCGGCGGCCGCCTTCCATGTCGCGCACGAAGGGCGGGCCATAGACCGGTGCCAGAACAAGGGACTTGCCGCCGATTTCCACCGTGCGCTCGGGATTGCGGGCATGCTGGATGATCCGCGACGGGGCCGTGGCACAGAGTTGCCGCGCCAAACCACGCGGAATGCGCACCCGCTCGCCCTGCACATCGGCCCCGGCCTGGCGCCAGCGTTCCAGCGCGGCTGGATTTTGCACAAAATTCACGCCCACCTCGGCCAGCACCGTTTCGGCATTGGCCTCGATGATTTCAAGCGCCTCTTCTGTCAGAACCTCGAAATTCGGAATGTTGCGCTCGATATAGCGCGCGGTCTCGATGCTGACGGCGGTGCGTTCGGCACGGCGTGCTGCCCCGCCGCCGCCACGGGACCGTCTGCTGCTCAGTGCTGCTTCTGACATGGATGCACCCTTCGTATATGGTCAATTGCAATAGCCAAGGCTCCCGCCACAGGGCAGGTCTGCTCTGGTCATACCTGTTTGTCGGCGTGTATCAGGCGAAGATTCCGGCGATTGCGGGGAAAAAGCGACACGCGCCCCTTGTTGATTTCAGGACAGGATAAAATGAATGACAAAATATATTCAAAAACCATAATGCTTTGATCTCGGCCTGATCTATTTACCATGATCAGCGTCAGTCTCTAAAAGCGCAGGACAAACTGACAGATCTGGGCTAACCGCACCGCAGTAAGAGGTATGTTACGATGAAGACGTGTTTGCGCCACTTGGCGAAACTATCTGCGCTGATGAGTGCATTTGCGCTGGCAAGCCCCGCAACAGCCACCAATGGCTATTTCTCCAATGGCTATGGTGGCCAGTCCAAGGGCATGGCGGGCGCAGGTGTTGCGGTGCCAACGGGTGTCCTCGGCATGGCGCAAAATCCGGCCACAGGCGTCAAGCTGGGCAATCAAGCGGGCTTTTGTCTGACCACCTTTGCCCCGAACCGCAACGTGGAAATCGCCCCCGGCGGGCCACTGACCCCCGGCACCCACAAAAGCCAGAATGACGTGTTCTTCATTCCCTGCGGCGGTGCCAACTGGAAACTCGATGACCGCTCATCGCTTGGCGCCTTTGTCTTTGGCAATGGCGGCATGAATACCGAGTTTGACACCAATTTCTTTGCCGGGCTTGGCGCGGGCTCCGCCCCGGTCGGGGTCAATCTCGAACAGGCCTTCATTACGCTGAACTATGCCCGCAAGGTGAATGATCGCCTGACCTTGGGCGTATCTCCTATTCTTGCGGTGCAGCGGTTCAAGGCACAGGGGCTGCAAGCCTTCTCTGCCCTGTCGATCAGTCCCGGCGATGTCACCAACCGCGGCCACGATTGGTCCACCGGCTTTGGCGTAAACCTTGGCCTGCTGTATGAGGCCAATCCGGAATGGACCTTTGGCGCGGCCTATCGCAACGAAATCCAGATGTCCAAGTTCAGCCGCTACAAGGGCCTCTTTGCCGACGGCGAATTCGACGTGCCCGCAATGCTGACCCTTGGGGCGGCCTATGCCCCCGCCGCTGCCCCCCAGTGGACACTCACGGGCGAGTATCAACGCATCTTCTACGGCAATGTGAAATCCATCGCCAATTCCAGCGCACCTCCGGGCGGCCCGCTGGGGGCGTCGAATGGCGTAGGATTCGGCTGGCAGGATGTCGATGTCTGGCGTCTGGCCGCCATCTGGCAGAAGTCTGACAAGCTGACGTTGCGCACCGGCGTTAGCTATTCGACCGAGTTCATCAAGAACGACGGCAACGTGGTGATCAACACCATCGCCCCCGGCACGCCCCAATGGCATCTCTCGGCGGGCGGCACCTATGAGATCAACGACCGCTGGGCCTTTACCTTTGCATACACCCATGCCTTCTCCAACAGCTTTTCAGGGTCCAACCCGGCGCTTACCGGCGTGGCACAACCGGTAAAAATCCGCATGCATCAACACGAGGTCGCAACCGGCATCAGCTATCGCTGGTAAGGCGCGCTGCTTTCTCTTGCGCCGGAGCGGGACGCCAATTACTAGGCGAGATATGAGCCAGATATCCCATGACCGCCTCCTGATCATCGACTTTGGCAGCCAGGTAACGCAGCTTATTGCGCGTCGCCTGCGCGAGCTGAATGTTTATTGCGAAATCCATCCCTACCAAAAGGTGACGGACGCATTCCTGCAAGAGATGGCGCCGCGCGCGATCATCTTTTCGGGTGGCCCCGATAGCGTGATGCGCGAGGGCAGCCCAAGGCCGCCTCAGGCCGCCTATGATCTGGGCGTGCCGATCTTGGGCATCTGCTATGGCCAGCAGGTCATGATGCAGGACTTGGGCGGTCGCGTCGAGGCGGGCGAACATGCCACCGCCGAATTCGGCCGCGCCTACGTGACGTCGACGGGTGTAGCCAGCGGCTTTGTCGATGGCTGGTTCGCCGGGGATTCGCGCGAACAGGTCTGGATGAGCCACGGCGATCATGTCTCTGAAATCGCACCTGGATTCGAGGTTCTGGGCACCTCGCCCGGTGCGCCCTTTGCCATCACGGCAGACCGCGCCCGCAACTTCTACGCCGTGCAATTCCACCCCGAGGTGCATCACACGCCGAACGGGGCGCGGCTCTATGAGAATTTCATCCGGCAGGCGGGCTTCAAGGGCGACTGGACCATGGGCGCCTACCGTGAAGAGGCGATTGCCAAGATCCGCGCTCAAGTGGGCGACAAACAGGTGATTTGCGGCCTCTCGGGGGGTGTCGATTCCTCTGTCGCCGCCGTGCTGATCCATGAGGCCATTGGCGACCAACTGACGTGCGTCTTTGTCGATCATGGCCTCTTGCGTCAGGGCGAGGTCGACGAGGTCGTGGCCATGTTCCGCGACAATTACAACATCCCCCTCATTCATGCCGATGAGGCAGAGCTGTTTCTAGGTGAGCTTGAGGGCGTAAGTGACCCTGAAACCAAGAGAAAAACCATTGGACGCCTGTTCATCGACGTGTTCCAGAAATACGCGAGCCAGATTGAAGGGGCCGAGTTTCTCGCCCAAGGCACGCTCTACCCCGACGTGATCGAGAGCGTCAGCTTTTCGGGTGGCCCCTCTGTCACCATCAAGTCGCATCACAATGTCGGCGGCCTGCCCGAGAAAATGGGCCTCAAACTGGTCGAACCCCTGCGCGAACTCTTCAAGGACGAAGTGCGCGCTTTGGGGCGCGAACTGGGCCTTCCCCAGAGCTTTATCGGGCGTCATCCCTTTCCCGGCCCCGGTCTTGCCATCCGTTGCCCCGGCGAGATCACCCGCGAAAAACTCGACATCCTGCGCAAGGCCGATGCCGTCTATATCGACCAGATTCGCCGCCACGGGCTCTATGATGACATCTGGCAGGCGTTCGTTGCCATCCTGCCGGTGCGAACCGTTGGGGTCATGGGCGATGGGCGGACCTATGATTTTGCCTGCGCCCTTCGCGCTGTCACAAGCGTCGATGGCATGACCGCCGATTACTATCCCTTTACCCACGAGTTTCTCGGTGAAACCGCGACGCGCATCATCAACGAGGTCAAAGGCATCAACCGCGTGACGTATGACATCACGTCGAAACCACCGGGAACGATCGAGTGGGAATGATTTCTCTCACCGGCCAAATGATTTGTCCCTCCGAAGACCTCGAGGTCACGCGCGCCGCCCTGACCGAGCATATCCGCCTTAGCCGTGCCGAACCGGGCTGTTTGTCGTTTGACGTGACCGAAACCGCGCCCGGAGAATTCAGCGTGTCAGAGCGCTTTGTTGACCGAGCCGCCTTTGACGCGCATCAGACCCGGACGCGCGCCAGCGAATGGTGGCGTGTCACCTCTCATATGCCCCGTCACTTCGAGATCACCGAGGAATGAGCCTGGCGGCCCCCGCCCCGGCCCCACAGACCTTGCGCGCGGGGCTCTGGATGCTGGGCGCGGTCGCCTCTTTCTCATCTATGGCGGTAGCGGGGCGCGCGGTCAGCTTTGAACTCGATACGTTCGAGATCATGATGTATCGCAGCATTGTGGGCTTTATCCTTGTACTATGCGTGGCCCGCCTGACCGGCCAGATTGC
Organism: Roseovarius sp. MS2; assembly: GCF_051447875.1. Taxonomy (NCBI): domain Bacteria; kingdom Pseudomonadati; phylum Pseudomonadota; class Alphaproteobacteria; order Rhodobacterales; family Roseobacteraceae; genus Roseovarius; species Roseovarius sp. MS2. The sequence continues at coordinate 3,265,394 of NZ_JBKHVF010000001.1, read as the reverse complement.
CACCGTCACCACGCGCAGCCCCGGCACGCATCTTGTCCGCAACCTCTGCCATTTTACCGGCCAAAACCTGTGGTTCTATGCGATCACCGTCATTCCGCTGGCACAGGTCTTTGCCCTCGAATTCACGGCCCCACTCTGGGTTCTGATCCTGTCACCGCTGGTGTTGGGCGAGCGGTTGACAGGCACCCGCGCCCTCGCCGCCGTAATCGGCTTTGCCGGCATCCTCATCGTCGCGCGCCCCAGTCCCGAGACAATCAACCTGGGCACAATCGCTGCGGCGGCGGCCGCCATCGGCTTTGCCGGTTCAATCCTGATGACCAAGCGCCTGACACGTACGGAATCCCTCACTTGCATCCTCTTCTGGATGACACTGCTGCAAATCGGTTTTGGCCTGGCCTGCGCAGGGTATGATGGCGACATCGCCCTCCCCTCGCTCACCTCTGCCCCATGGCTCGTGCTGATTGGATGCGCGGGGCTTTTGGCCCATTTCTGCCTCACCACCGCGCTCTCGCTGGCTCCGGCCACCTTGGTCACTCCGGTTGATTTTTTACGACTGCCCGTAATCGCCATTGTCGGCCTTTTGGTTTATGGTGAGGCAGTTGACGTGTTTGTACTCGTGGGCGCGGCTGTGATCTTTGGTGCGAATTACCTGAATCTTTGGCGCGAAACGCGCAAAAGTGTATGAATTTACACTTTTTTCCTTAGAAAGTGTGTCCGCTGCGCCACCTGCCGCCACGTCGCAATTTGTGACGCCGCGTCAAAGATTGACCGGTTTCGGCGTAAAGGTAATGTGATCCAAATATTTCTGGAGGAGAGGGACACATGAAGAAAACTTGGCTCGCAGCGACCGTGATCGCCGCAACGGCATCGTCAGCCTTTGGTGGTGAAATCGAACGACGGGGCGACCCTTCGATGATCCTGTTCGAAAAAGGCAAGAACTATCTCGAGTTCTCGGCCGCAACCGTGGACCCATCCGTCTCGGGCGTTGCGCGCCCCGGCGTGCCCACGGCCCCCACTGGCAACATCCAGAACCGCTATCAATCCTTTGCAGGTGGCTACAAGCATGAACTGAATGATCGCGTGGCGCTCGCGTTTGTCATCGACGAGCCGGTAGGCGCTTCGGTCAATTATCGCACGCCCCCGGCGGCCTTGGGTGGCGCGTTCTTTGGCGGATCAAGCGCCGAAGTCAGCTCTGTCGCGTTCACTGCCCTTGCAAAATACAAGGCAACTGATCGCTTCAGCATCTATGGTGGTCTGCGCTATGTCGGCCTGTCGGGCAATATCACGGTGATTTCGCCCGCCACCCTTGGCAGCGCGGTTCCTGCACCCAACTCACCCTATACTCTGGGCGTGAACAAGGATTTCCAAGTCGGCTACCTGTTGGGTGCGGCCTATGAAATCCCCGACATCGCCCTGCGCGTTGCTCTGACCTATGAGTCCAAAACAGAGCACGATTTCAAGGACAACACCGGCGCAGGTTTCAAAGTGGAAATCCCGCAGGCGTTCACCCTTCATGCCCAATCAGGTATTGCCAAAGACACCTTGCTCTTTGGCTCTGTGAAATGGCGGGAATGGTCGAAATTCGCCGTTCAGCCCGGCGACTTCTTCTCTGTCGCCACGGGTGTTCCGGTCAACGTTCCCATCGCCAGCGGCCCGAGCGACATCTGGACCTATGAGCTGGGCATCGGTCGCCGGTTCAACGAAAACTGGAGTGGCGCTGTCCTCCTTGGCTATGAAAAGGATGAAGGGGACGTCGTTGGCAACCTTTCGGGCAAAGACGGTTACTTCAGCTACGGTCTGGCCGCCACATACGAAACCGAGGCATGGGAAATCACCGCTGGTATCAAGTATTTCGATGTCGGCGACGCGAACTCGAACGTCACGGCCTTCTCTGGCAGCGATGCCATCGCCATCGGCACCAAGGTCGCCTTCCGCTTCTAAGCGGTCCTAGAACCAAAAATAAGGCCCCGCCCCTCACCCGGGCGGGGCTTTTGCATGATTGCATTTGACCCCGCGCCGCGCGCTTTGTACCAAACCCGCGAGAGGGAGCAGCGATGATCTACACTTCGGCACAAGACTGGCGCGAGGCCACACATAAACGGGTGCTGTTCTACGGCATGTCAGGCTTGGGCAAGACGCATGTGTCGAACACGCTGCGGGATGCCGGGAACTGGTTTCACTACTCGATAGATTACCGCATCGGCACGCGCTACATGGGCGAACTTATCGCCGACAATGCCAAGGCGCATGCAATGCAGGTGCCCTTCCTGCGTGACCTTCTGCTGAGCGACTCGATCTATATCGGCTCCAACATCACGTTTCACAACCTCACCCCGGTTTCGACCTATCTGGGCAAGCCGGGCAATCCCGCCAAAGGCGGGCTGCCGATCGAAGAATACCGCATCCGACAAGAACAGTTTCGGCAAGCCGAGATCCACGCGCTGATGGATACGGCCTATTTCATCCGCCGCGCAGACGCACTCTATGGATATCCGCATTTCATCTGCGACACCGGTGGGTCGATCTGTGAATGGGTAGACGGCGACGATCCCGAGGACACGATCCTAAAGGAACTTTCGGCACATTGTCTGCTGATCTATATTGAAGGCTCCGAGGCGCATACGGCTGAATTGATCCGCCGCTTTGATCGCGCGCCCAAGCCGATGGCGTATCAGCCTGCCTTTCTCGATGCGGCATGGGCCGAATACCTCAAAGAAAACAACTGCGAAGAGGACGAAGTTGATCCAGACAGCTTTATCCGCTGGACCTATGCCCGCGCCCTTGCGCACCGTCAGCCCCGCTATGAGGCGATGGTAAAATGGGGCGTCAGTGTCACCGCCAACGAGGTGGCGACCGTCAAAACGGCACAGGAGTTTGAGGCGTTGATCGCCACCGCCCTTGAGCGCCGCGCCGCCACGCCTATCTAAGGCCCGACAGCCAAGGAACCCCACCTGATGCCCATCAAGATCCCAGCCGACCTGCCAGCCTATGACGTGCTTACGCGCGAAGGGGTGATGGTCGTGGACCCGGATCAAGCCGCGCGGCAGGATATCCGCCCCTTGCGCATCGGCCTTCTCAACCTCATGCCGAAAAAGATCCAGACCGAGAACCAGTTTGCCCGGCTGATCGGGGCAACCCCGTTGCAGATCGACTTTGACCTGATCCGCATGAGCGAACATCAGACCAAGAACACCGCCGCCGAACATATGGAGAGCTTTTACCGCCCCTTTGAAGAGGTCGCCGCCTCGGGTGACAAATACGATGGCCTCATCATAACCGGCGCGCCGATTGAGCATCTCGATTTCGACGCCGTGACCTATTGGGCAGAGTTGGCGCGCGTCTTTGACTGGACCCAAACCCATGTGCATTCGACCTTTGGCGTCTGCTGGGGCGGGATGGCGATGATCAATCATTTCCACGGGGTGCAGAAACACATGCTGCCCGCCAAGGCCTTTGGCTGTTTTCGGCATCGCAACATGGTCCCCGCATCACCCTATCTGCGCGGATTTTCCGATGATTGCGTGATCCCCGTCAGCCGCTGGACCGAGATGAAGCGCGCCGAGATCGAGGCGGTCGAGGGGCTTACGATCCTTCTGGACAGCGATGATGTCGGACCCTGTCTGGTCGAGGATACAGCGCGTCGTGCGCTCTACATTTTCAACCATTTTGAATATGACAGCGACACGCTGAAACAGGAATATGACCGCGATATAGCCAACGGCACGCCGATCAATGTGCCCTGCAACTACTATCCCGGCGATGATCCGTCGCGCCCGCCGCAGAACCGCTGGCGCAGTCACGCGCATCTTCTTTATGGCAACTGGGTGAACCAGATTTATCAGACGACCCCGTTCGATATGAATGCCATTGGCTGTTAAATCCCTGATCCTTTTTGCGGTATGTCTGGTCGCCTTCTGGGGCTGGACCCAGCAACGTGCCCGCACCCACGAGGCGCGCGCCGAAGCCGCCTTTCCCCCAGAGGGCCAGATCATCGACGTGAGCGGCCACCCCGTTCATGCGGTCGTGATGGGCAATGGGCCTGATCTGGTGCTGATCCACGGGGCCTCGGGCAATACCCGCGATCTGACCTTTGAACTCGCCCCGCGATTGGCAGAGCGCTACCGCGTCATCGTGATTGATCGCCCCGGTCTGGGTTATACCGCCCGCATCAACCGCACCGGGGCCACGATCACCCAACAAGCGGCGCTGCTGCAAGAGGCGGCAGCACAGCTTGGGGCCGACAAGCCTATCGTGCTCGGCCATAGCTATGGCGGCGCGGTAGCGCTTGCTTGGGCGGTGACGCGACCTGATCATATCGCAGCCCTCGTGGATGTGGCCGGTGCCGCCAAACCCTGGGATACCGGCCTCTCCACCTATTACCGCGTGCTCTCGCATCCGGTGCTTGGCCCGCTCGTGATCCCGCTGCTGACCGCCTTTGTCCATGACACCCGCGTCGAACAGGCGGTGCGGGAAATTTTCACGCCGCAAGAACCACCCGAAGGTTATCTCGAACATATTGGTGCCGGCCTCACGCTGCGCCGCCATTCTTTGCGCGCCAATGCCTTGCAGCGCGCCAATCTACTGGCCGAGATCGAGGCACTGCACCCCCTTTACGGCACCATCACCGTGCCGGTCGAAATCGTACACGGCACGGCTGATACCACCGTGGGCGTCTCGATCCATTCCGAACCGCTGGCGGCCCAAATTCCCGGTGCCCATCTGGCCGTGCTCGACGGCGTCGGGCACATGCCCCACCACAGCGATCCAGAGGCGGTGATTGCAGCCATAGATCGCGCCGCCACCCGCGCCGGATTGCGCCCCGTCGATTGAGCCGCCATACTGACGGAAACCATAGCGAGAGGCCCCATGGACCTGCCCTTTGACGGCGCGATCAGCGCCTTTTTCGAGACGGACGCCCCCGAAGCCATCCGCAAGGAAATCCGCCGCGCCGATAAGGATGATATCTTGGGGGCCGATTTCCCCTATTCCGAAGGCCTGTCAAAAAAGACCTATGAGAAAGATATCGAAAAGCTGCAAATCGAACTGGTCAAGCTCCAGCATTGGGCCAAGGAAAGCGGTGCGCGCATCGCCATCGTCTTTGAGGGGCGCGATGCGGCTGGTAAGGGCGGCACGATCAAGCGGTTCCGCGAGTATCTGAATCCGCGCGGCGCGCGGGTTGTAGCGCTTAGCAAACCTTCGGATGTCGAGGCAACGCAATGGTATTTCCAGCGCTATATCGACCATCTGCCCGCCGGGGGCGAGATCGTATTCTATGACCGCAGTTGGTATAACCGCGCGGTTGTGGAAAAAGTGTTCGGCTTTTGCACCGACGCGCAGCGCGAGCATTTCTTTGCCCAAGTCCCGGATTTCGAGCGGATGATCGTCGACGAGGGTATCCATCTCTTCAAAGTCTGGCTCAATGTTGGCCGTGCCGAGCAACTCCGCCGCTTTCTCGACCGCGAGCAAGATCCCCTCAAGCAATGGAAACTCAGCTGGATCGATGTCGAGGGTCTCAAGAAATGGGACAGTTACACCGCCGCCATCGCCGAAACCCTCACACGCAGCCATAGCGACCATGCGCCGTGGACTGTCGTGCGCTCGGACGACAAGCGGCGCGCGCGGATTGAAACCATCCGTCATGTCCTTAGCCAACTGGATTATGCCCGCAAGGATGCCCGCGCGGTGGGCAGCGCTGATCCGGGCATCGTCGGCGGCCCTGAAGTTTGGCATGGGTAAGCAGGGCTATCACCACGGCAATTTGCGGCAGGCTCTGGTTGAGGCCACGCTGACCCTGATTGCCGAAAAGGGGCCGCAGGGCTTTACCATGGCCGAGGCCGCAAAATTGGCCGGTGTCTCGACCGCCGCGCCCTACCGGCATTTTTCAGGCCGCGAGGCACTGATTGCCGAGGCCGCGCGCCAAGGCTTTGAAATCTTTGTCACCCGGATGGAAGCCGCGTTCAATGACGCCCGCCCCAATCCGCTGACGGCGTTTATGGCAACGGGGCGCGCCTATCTGGCGTTTGCCCGCTCGAATGCCGGGCATTACGTGGCGATGTTCGAATCCGGCCTCTCGGTAAACTCCAACCCGGAATTGGCCGATGCCGCCGCGCGGGCCCAAGCGATCCTCACCCGCGCCGCCGCCGCCCTCTCGGCGCATTTGCCGCCTGACCGCCGCCCACCTGCGGCGATGTTCGCCGCCCATGTCTGGGCGATGAGCCATGGGGTGGTCGAACTTTACGCGCGTGGCACCCCCGGTGCCCGCGCCCCCTTTCCGCCCGAAGACCTGCTTGAATCCGGCATAAGCGTCTATCTGCGCGGTCTGGGCCTCATCCCGCCCGACAGCACCCCCTGACCCGAAAATTCAAAGCACACCTCTTGCGTGCGGCACTGGGCATCTTACATATGTAAATGTAAGTAACATTTACACACGACAAGGAGACGTCATGTCCGCCATCACCACCTGGCCCGCACAGGCCGAATCTTGGCTCGACCGCCAAGGCAAACCCGCTTGGATCATCGCCATGGTCTTGGGTCTTATCGTTTTTTGGCCCCTCGGCCTCGCCCTACTGGCCTATATGATCTGGAGCAATCGCATGACCGTACGCAGCCTTCCCTCTCGCTTTCAACGCCAGAACGCCACGCGCAGCACTGGCAATGCCGCCTTTGACGCCTACAAGGCCGACACGCTGCGCCGTCTCGAGGAAGAGCAGGAACAATTCGAAGCCTTCCTTCAGCGCCTGCGCGACGCGCGCGACAAGGCCGAATTCGACCAGTTCATCGACGAACGCCGCAAGCCCGCACAGGCGCAAACCACCGCCTGAGCCCTACCGCAAAACCAAAAAGGGCCGCCCTCTGGGCGGCCCTTTGACTGTGTAATCCGAAATGGATCAGCGCTTGGAGAACTGGAAGCTGCGGCGCGCCTTGCGCTTACCGTATTTCTTCCGCTCAACGACGCGGCTGTCACGGGTCAGGAACCCTGCAGCCTTAAGCGCGCCACGCAGGCTGGGATCGTAAAGCTGCAGCGCCTTCGACACCCCGTGCTTGACCGCACCGGCCTGACCCGACAGACCACCACCGGCGACTGTTGCCATCACATCGAACTGGCCTTCGGTGCCAGAAATCGTGAACGGCTGTTTCAGGATCATCTGAAGCACGGGACGCGCGAAATACTCGTTCATCGGCTTGCCATTGACCACGACCTTACCCGAACCGGGCTTGATCCAGACGCGGGCAACGGCATCCTTCCGCTTGCCGGTTGCATAAGAGCGACCAAGCGCATCACGCTCGGGCTCACGCGGGGCTTTGATGGCCACGGCTGCAGCGCTGACACCGCCAGCGACGGCTTCGAGACCTTCGAGGGATTTGATTTCGTCAGCCATCAGTGAGCCACCCGCGTATTCTTGGAGTTCATGGATTTGACGTCCAACACCTCAGGGCTCTGCGCCTCATGAGGATGCTCGCCGCCAGCATAGACGCGCAGGTTGGTCATCTGCGTGCGGCTCAGGCGGTTGCCCGGCAGCATGCGCTTGACCGCCTGCATCACGACGCGCTCAGGGTACTTACCCTCGAGGATCTCGCCGGTGGTGCGCGATTTGATGCCGCCCGGATGGCCGGTGTGCCAGTAGTTGGGCTTGTTGCGCTTGTTGCCGGTCAGCTGCACCTTGTCGGCATTGATGACAATCACGTTGTCGCCCATGTCCATGTGGGGGGTAAAGCTGGCCTTGTGCTTGCCGCGCAGGCGCATCGCGATGATCGACGCAAGACGGCCCAGAACCACGCCTTCGGCGTCGATCAGGATCCATTTCTTGTCGATATCTGCCGGGGTAGCAGAGAATGTTTTCATTTCAGGCAGAACCTTGTGCTTGGTCTTTGGTCTTGATCAGTTTGGGCCACCCTACGGGCGGCTCTGATGCGATGAGCGGGTTATAATCAGTTCAATGCGCAGGTCAACTGCCATATGTTCAAAATAAACTAGCTAAATCAGTGGCTTAAAAAATAGGTATTATTTTACCCCAAATAGTCCACCCTGTCACCGTTCTTAAAATACGCTTGGGGGGTCCGGGGAGTGAACAGCGCCCCGTCTAGGGCTTCATTTGGGGGGGATCGAATAGGTCAGGCTCGCGCGCGCCACCGGCGCGCTCATCCCTTCGGAATAGATCAGAACATCCCCCACCGCCAGCACCCGCCCCAGCTTGAGCAACCGACACTCCGCGATCAAATCCACGCCCGCCGCCGGTTTGCGCATGAAATCAATGCTGCAATTTGTCGTCACGGCCAGCCCCTGAGGTCCGATCATCGCCAGAATCCCCAAGTAAACCGACACATCCGCAAGCGCAAAGATCGACGGGCCAGACACCGTGCCGCCGGGCCGCAAATGCCGCTCTCCCACCAAGAGCCGCGTGCGGATGTGCATCTCGCCCACCTCCTCGATGGCAAACTCCCCCGAGACTTGTGGAAACTCCCGGTCGAGAAAACTCATCAAGTCCGCCGCCGTCATCTTGACGCTCATGCTTTGCCCCCCGCGCTGTTCCGCGCTAGAATGGCCATAACGCACAAGGGGTTACAAGATGGCAATTCTCGACCGCACCGACCAGGGCGCAATCGCGCGGCTTACTCTCAATTCGCCCGGCAATCTCAACGCGCTTTCGGATGCCATGCTGGCTTCGCTTCAGGCCGAATTTGACAGGCTGGCACAGGATCGCCACATCCGCGTGATCACCCTCATGGGTGCCGGCAAAGCGTTCTGCGCCGGGCATGATCTCAAGGAAATGACCGCCGGACGACAGGCCGAAGATGGCGGGCGCGCCTATTTCGCCGATCTCTTTGCACGTTGCGCCCGGATGATGACCACTATCCTTACCCTGCCCCAACCGGTGATTGCCGCACCGCATGGCATCGCGACTGCGGCAGGCTGTCAATTGGTGGCAAGCTGCGACATGGCCGTGGCCGCGCATGGCACGCGCTTTGGCGTCAATGGCGTCAATATCGGCCTCTTCTGCTCCACCCCGATGGTGGCGCTCAGCCGCAATATCCCGCGCAAACAGGCGTTCGAGATGCTGACCACCGGCCAGTTCATCGACACCGCCCGCGCCGCAGAGCTTGGCCTCATCAACCGCGCCGTGCCGCCCGAGGATCTGGAGTCTGAGACCATGGCCCTTGCCGAAACCGTCGCCAGCAAACTTGGCTCTGCCGTGCGCATCGGCAAACGCGCCTTTTACGACCAACTCGACATGGGGTTAGAGGCCGCCTATGTCCATACTGGCGCGGTGATGGTCGAGAATATGCTCGACCGCGACACCGCCGAAGGCATCGCCGCCTTCATCGACAAACGCGCCCCCGATTGGGATCAGTGACGCCCCTTTCCAAACACCCCTCAATGGCCTAAATCGCAGCCCATGGATAACGTATTACACATCATCGGCGGCGGCATGGCCGGGTCAGAGGCAGCATGGCAAGCCGCGAATATGGGCGTGCATGTGGTCATCCACGAAATGCGCCCAAGCGTCAAAACCTTTGCCCATCGCACGGGTGATCTGGCCGAAATGGTCTGTTCCAACTCGTTCCGTTCGGATGATGATGAACAAAACGCCGTGGGCCTCCTGCATTGGGAAATGCGCGCGGCGAATGGCCTGATCATGGCCATGGCCCACGAAAACCGCCTGCCTGCGGGCGGTGCCTTGGCGGTGGATCGCGATCGCTTTGCCCAATCGGTCACGGCGCGGCTGTTGGATCACCCGAATATCACCGTGCAACATGATGAAATCACGCAACTTCCTGAAAGTGGCCATTGGATCATCGCCACCGGCCCGCTAACCTCTGAGGGGCTGGGACAGGCCATTGCCGCCGAGACCGGCACAGAGGCGCTCGCCTTTTTTGACGCCATCGCACCGATTGTCTATCACGACAGCATCGACATGTCGCGCGCATGGATGCAATCGCGCTATGACAAGGGCGAAACCGAGGCCGAGCGCACCGCCTACCTCAATTGCCCGATGGACCGCGATCAATACGAGGCGTTCATCGACGCGCTGCTGGCCGCCGACAAGACCGAATTTCACGAAGGCGAAGCAGAGTCTTCCCCCAACCCCACCCCTTATTTCGACGGCTGCTTGCCCATCGAGGTCATGGCCGAACGCGGCCGCGAGACCCTGCGCCACGGCCCAATGAAGCCTGTGGGCCTGACCAACCCACATGCGCCGGATGTCAAACCTCATGCCGTGGTGCAACTGCGCCGCGACAATGCGCTTGGCACGCTCTACAATATCGTGGGATTCCAAACCAAGATGAAGTATGGCGCACAAGTCACTGTTTTTAAAATGATTCCCGGCCTTGAGAACGCGCAGTTTGCCCGCCTTGGCGGCATCCATCGCAACACGTTCCTCAATTCCCCTACGCTGCTTGATGCGCAGATGCGCCTGCGCTCGCGCCCGCATATCCGCTTTGCCGGGCAGATCACCGGGGTCGAGGGCTATGTCGAATCCGCCGCCATGGGCCTTTTGGCCGGGCGTCTGGCGGCAGCGGAAATCCTGGGCCAGAGCCTGCCCCCCGTGCCACAGGACAGTGCCATGGGCGCGCTTATCCATCACATCACCGGCGGGGCCGAGGCGAAAACCTTTCAGCCGATGAATGTCAATTTCGGGCTCTTTCGCCCGATTGATGGGTTCAAGGGCGGCCGGCGTGGGCGCATCGACCGCTACAAGGGCTATACCGACCGCGCCAAGGCAGCTTGGGGCGAATGGCTGGCGGCTCAAAACATGAGCATCGCCTCATAACGCATTGAATATATGTTCATAACGCGCTTCGCTCCTTCGCCAACCGGCCCGCTCCATCTGGGGCATGCCTATTCTGCGATGCTGGCCCATGACCGGGCGCAAGCTGAGGGCGGAACCTTTCTTTTGCGCATCGACGATCTGGATCACAGCCGCTGCCGCCCGGAATGGGAGGCGCAGATTTTTGATGATCTGGCATGGCTGGGGCTCGACTGGCCCCGCCCCGTGTTGCGCCAATCAACTCGCCTCTCCCGCTATCACGCGGCCTTGAATATACTTTGGGATCAAGAGCTTTTGTACCACTGTTCCTGTAGCCGTGCCGATATTCGCGCCGCCGCCTCTGCCCCGCAAGAAGGCGCGCCGCTCTTGGGGCCAGATGGCGTGATCTATCCCGGCACCTGCCGCCCCACAGCCCCGCCAAACGGCCCGATGCCCGAGGGCTGCGCGCTGCGCCTAGATATGGCCCGCGCCTGCGCAAGGCTCTCCAAACCACTCATCTATCGGGAAAAAGACGACGTCATCACCCCCCGTGACCTGGCCGAAACCGTCGGCGACGTGGTGCTGGCGCGCCGCGAGATGGGGGCCTCTTATCATCTGTCGGTTGTTGTGGACGATGCCGATCAGGGCATCACCCATGTCATTCGCGGCGAAGACCTGCGCGAGGCCACGCAAATCCACGTGCTCTTGCAACACCTCTTGGGCCTGCCCACGCCTGCCTATCACCATCATGCGCTGATCCGCGATGACGCTGGCAAGCGGCTGGCCAAACGCGATGACGCACGTGCTATCGCCACCTACCGCGCCGAAGGGGCGAACCCGCAGGACATCCGGGCCATGGTCGGGCTCTAGCCTTACAGCGTTCCGAAAATGCTCAATCCAATGGTGCCATAGGGGCCATGATCTCGGTCTCTTCCCCGGCACGCACCGCCGTGTAAAAGCACGACCGCCGGTTGGTGTGACAGGCTGGCCCATTCTGGCGCACCTGCACCAACAGGCAGTCACGGTCGCAATCGACACGCATCTCAACCAACTCTTGCACATGCCCCGAGGTTTCGCCCTTGATCCAGAACGCCTGCCGCGAGCGGCTCCAATAGGTCACACGGCCCGTGTCGAGCGTGCGCGCGACCGACTGGGCGTTCATCCAGGCCATCATCAGCACCTCGCCGGTCTCGGCCTCTTGGGCGATGGCGGGGATCAACCCGTTCGCGTCATACTTTAGTGTCGCCGGATCGAAGGGCATGGCGGATTTCCTTTTGCATCTGCGCGCTCCACGCCTATTTATGGGGCAACACACGAAAGGGAAAGCCATGAGCGGCGAAACCGACCTGATCAAGCTTTATTCAGCGCGCATTCTGGAACTGGCCGCGGACATCCCGCATCACGGGCGCTTGGCCAGCCCGCAGGCCAGCGTCAAGCGGCGCGCACCGCTTTGTGGCTCGACCGTGACCGTCGATATTCGCTGCGAGGGTGGCCGGATCACTGACTACGCCGCCGAGGTTAAGGCCTGTGCGCTTGGTCAGGCCGCCGCCAGCGTCGTGGGGCGCGCCATCATCGGTTGCGATCTGGCAAAGGTGACAGCAGCGCGCGACGCGCTGCGCGAGATGCTGAAATCCGACGGCCCCACACCGCCCGCGCCCTTTGACGGGCTCGAGGTGCTGCGCCCCGCGCGGGATTACAAGAACCGCCACGCCTCTATCCTGCTCACGATTGAGGCCGCGGTTGAGGCAATGGAAACCGTGCGCGCCCAAACGTCCTGCGCCTGACGGTGCTGTCGCGGCAAAGCGACAGCTTGTGAACAGGCCGCCCCTTACCTTCGGTAAATTGCGCGCTATCTCTCTCAGAGATATCCGGGGACAGCGCCATGACAGGGCAGAAACTCGACCAGAATAGCCCGCTGATCGGGCGATTTGATCAGTCCTTTTTGATCCATATGATCCGTGACTTTTTCATCATCCTGTTGATGGTGACGGTGCTGGAATTCGCGCTCAAGGCGGGGATGGTCTATTACAAATTCCGCGTGCATGGTGCCACTGATGCCACCGAGGCGGCTCAGGATCTCGCCGATGATGTGCGTTCGATCATGCGCAACGAAGGCGGGCCGGTCGCCGCGCGCACGGTCTATCCGATCCTTCAGGACAATTGGGACGGGCTTGGTTACCGCATAGCGATCATCCCCTCCGATGTCACGATCCGTTCCATTGAACAGGGGTTCGAGTTTACCCCCGAGGGCTTGCCGCGCGGCGATTGGCCCGACACCGCCCATGCAAGCGCCACCCTGCCAATCACCGCCGAGCCCTTTTGCCTTGCCTGTCACTCAGAGGCGCAGGTGGGGGATGTGCTGGGCGAGGTGACGGTGCGGCGGGATCTTGCGACGGATTTCGCGCAATGGATCGAGGATATGCGCCTGACCGGCCTTTTGGCTCTGGCCAAAATCGTGCTGCATTCGGTGCTCTTGTTTCTGATCCTGCGCGCGCGACTTGAGCCGCTTTTGGGTCTGCGCACGGTGGTCAGCAATCTTGCCCGCGCCTATGGCGGGCTGAACCACCGCGCCGAAATTCGCAGCGCCGATGAGTTCGGTGTGCTGGCACGCGATCTCAACCTCTTTCTAGACCGCATCACCCGGCTGATGGGCGAACTCGATGAGGTGCTGCAACGGGTGGTCACGGTCAATGATGACATCGTCACCATCCAAGCCGATCTTCGCGACCGGATCGACACCCTGACCGGACGCATCCGGCGACTGGAGCGCGCCGCGATGCTCAGCGCCAAGTCAGAGCCGCGCCTCTCGAAAGCGTGGTTTGATACGGCACGCCGCGCTGTCTCTGACCTGCGCAGCCAGACCCCCGAGGATGCCGGGGCCCTGATCGAGGATCTGCGCGCCGTCGTCGCCAATGCCGAGGCGCAGATTGCCGGAAGCGAAGCGCTCTTTGCTGATCTGGGTGCTTTGGGCGATGAAAGCGAACGCCTGCGCCATGTCATGTCCGAGATGATCCGCCTTGAGGAGCGGATGAAGGGGATCGTCGACACCGGCAGCGTTCTGGTGCAGCGCCTGCGCCCCGGCCCTGTGCCCTCGGAATGAAAAAACCGCCGCACGCTCGGATGAGCGGCGGCGGCAGAGTTGAGCGGGTCACAGGCCCCGGACATTCGGGAGGATTGAGGCAAATCCCGAAAACCGGATGGGACAGGTGGTGTGGCGCATCCCCAAAGTTGGGACAGGAGGGATGCAGCCAGAGCCGGGGTAAACCCGCAGGCAGAAACTCAGGCAGAAATCAGAGAAAACCGGGCAGATAAAGCGCACCGACCAGCGTCACCATCAGCGCAAGCGCGCCAACCGCATCGCCGACAATCGTATCCTGCGCACGGGTCGCAGTCGTCTTGATCTGGTGCAACATCTGGGGGCTCCTTCTGAAAACCTCTGTGTTGCTACTTTGTTCTCATATCGCAAACACCAAGTAAAGAACTTTTTAAGAACATATGTGAACAAAAATTCTAACCCACGGAAATTAAACGAATTGCCTGATCCTGCTCCATCAACCACAAGAGCACGCGCGCCGCACGTCCCCGCTCTGACACAAGGTCCGGATCGTCGTGAAGCAGTTTGCGCGCATCCGATTGCGCCACTGCCATCAGCGCCGATTGCGATTCGAGATCGGCAATGCGAAATCGCGGCAGGCCAGATTGCGCCGTTCCGATCAGATCGCCCGCGCCGCGCATCTCCAGATCAACCTCGCTGATGCGAAACCCGTCCTCTGTGTCACGCATCGTGGTCAATCGTCGCTCGCCGCTCTCACTCAGCGGGGCCTGATACATCAAGAGACAGGTCGACGCCGCCTGCCCCCGTCCAACGCGCCCGCGCAACTGATGCAATTGCGCCAGCCCGAAACTCTCGGCGCGCTCGATCACCATGATCGAGGCATTGGGCACATCCACCCCAACCTCAATCACCGTGGTCGAGACCAGAACGCTTGTGTCGCCCCGTTGAAACGCGGCCATCGCGGCATCCTTGTCCTCGGGCGGCATCTGTCCGTGCACCAGCCCCACAACGCCCTCCCCAAGGGCTGCGCGCAACCGCTTGAACCGCTCCTCGGCGCTGCTCAGGTCTACCACCTCGCTTTCCTCGACCAGTGGGCAAACCCAATAGGCCTGACGCCCCTCGGCCAAGGCGCGGCGCAGGTGATCGACCACCTCATCAATCCGCCCCATACTGATCAGCGCCGTCTTGATTGGCTGGCGGCCGGGCGGCTTTTCATCCAGCACCGACACATCCATATCGCCATATTGCGCCAAGGCCAGTGAGCGCGGGATTGGCGTGGCGGTCATCACCAGCACATCGGCCTGTGCGCCCTTTTTGCCCAGTTCAAGACGTTGACGCACACCAAAACGGTGTTGCTCATCGACAATGGCCAGACGCAAATCGGAAAACTCCACATCCTTTTGAAACACCGCATGGGTGCCCACGAGGATCTGAATATCGCCCCGCGCAAGCGCCGCCAGCTTGGCGCGTCGCTCGGTGCCCTTGTCGCGGCCCGTCAGGATTTCGAGCACCACGCCAGCACTCTCGGCCAAGGGGCGCAAGCCCTGCAAATGTTGCCGCGCGAGGATTTCGGTGGGGGCCATCATCACCCCTTGCCCGCCCGCTTCGACCGCGATGAGCAGCGCCTTGAACGCCACCAGCGTCTTGCCCGCGCCGACATCGCCCTGAAGCAGCCGGTTCATCCGTTGTGGGGCGGCCATATCGGCGGCAATCTCGGCAATGGCCCGCGTTTGCGCCCCGGTCAGCGCATAGGGCAGCGCCATGAGCACCCGTGCCTGCAAAACCCCTGTTCCCACGGTCGCGCGCCCCTTGGCGCGGCGCAGTTTTGAGCGGGCCAAGGCCAATGTCATCTGATGCGCCATCAACTCATCATAGGCCAAGCGCTCGCGTGCCGGATGCGCAGGCGAAAGATCCCGCGCCTCTTGCGGCCTATGGGCGGCACGCACCGCAGCGGCCCAATCGGGCCAGCCGGCCTGCGCCTTTTGCACCGGGTCGATCCATTCGGTAAGGTCTGGCAGGCGCATCAACGCCGAGTGCACCCCTTTGGTCATCACGCGCTGCGTGACGCCTGCGGTCAACGGATAGACCGGTTCAAAATCAGGGATGTCCGATGCCTCCTCAAGAGGCAACATATGATCGGGATGCACGATTTGCGCGATTCCGTCGAAAAGCTCTGCCTTGCCCGACACGATCCGCCGCGCGCCGGTGGGCAGCATTTTGCGCAGATACTCATCGCGGGCATGAAAGAAGACGAGATGAAAGCTGGTGGCAGCATCCTCGACCACCACGCGATACGGCCCGCCTTTGCGCGAGGGCGGACGGTGCTGTCCCACAGTCACCTCGACCGTCACGATCCCGGGCATCTCTGCCCCCTGCACCGTGGCGCGGCGGCGGCGATCCACGCCGGAATGCGGCAGTGTCAGGATCAGGTCGCGCGGTCGCGTGATCTCGAGCGCAGCGAGGGCTTGCGCGGTCTTCGGCCCGATCCCCTCGAGCGTTTCCAGCCCGGCAAAAAGCGGAAATAGGATTTCCGGCCGCCCGCTCATGCGTCCCCGATCAGGGTCAGCCAACCATCCTCGTCAATTGTCTCGATCCCCAAGTCTTGTGCCTTCTTGGCCTTGGACCCGGCCCCCGGCCCTGCCACCAAAAGGTCGGTCTTGGCACTGACCGATCCCGCAACCTTGGCCCCCAGCCCTTCGGCCCGCGCCTTGGCCTCGGCCCGCGTCATCTTTTCGAGACTGCCGGTGAAGACGACGGTCTTACCCGCAACCGGGCTGCCATCGGTTCTGGGGCGCGCGGCCTCTTGCACGGTCAGATACTCGGTCAGCCGGTCAATGCTGCCGCGTTCATGCGGCTCTGCAAAGGCCCCGACAAGGGCGCGCGCCATGACCGTGCCCACCCCGTCGATCCCCAACAGACGCTCCCACTCCGGCCCTTCATAATCCTTGGCCCCGTCCATCGCCGCGATGAACTCATCCCAAGTGCCGTAATTGCGCGCAATCAGGGTACTGGCCTGCTCGCCCACATGCCGGATCCCAAGCGCAAAGAGCAACCGACCAAAGGGTATTTTTCTTTTTTCTTCAATAGCTTCAAAGAGGTTCTTCGCGCTCTTTTCGCCCCAGCCCTCGCGGTTCTTCAACTGCTGCAGGCCAGAGCCATAGCGCTCTTGCAGCAGGAAAATATCTGCCGGTTCCTTGATCCAGCCATCGCGGTAGAATTGCTCTACCTGCTTGGCCCCCAGCCCTTCGATGTCAAAGGCGGCGCGGGATACGAAATGCTTGAGCTTTTCCACCGCCTGCGCCGGACAGATAAGACCGCCCACACAGCGCCGCACTGCATCGCCTTCTTCGCGCACCGCATCCGATCCACATTCGGGACAAGTCGCGGGAAAGACATAGGGTGTGGCCCCCTCCGCCCGCTTGCTCAGGTCTACATCGGCCACTTTTGGGATCACATCGCCCGCGCGGTAAACCTGCACCCAGTCGCCCACGCGAATATCCTTGCCGCCGCGAATGACCTCGCCTTTGCTGTCACGCCCGGCGATGTAATCCTCATTATGCAGCGTGGCATTGCTGACCACCACGCCGCCCACCGTGACCGGCGTCAGCCGTGCGACGGGGCTCAGCGCGCCGGTGCGCCCAACCTGAATGTCGATCGCCTCCAGCCGTGTCCAGGCCAGTTCGGCGGGAAACTTATGCGCAATCGCCCAACGCGGCGTGGTCGAGCGAAAGCCAAGACGCGCCTGCAGGCCCAGATCATCGACCTTGTAGACCACGCCGTCGATGTCATAGCCCAAGGTCGCGCGCGCCTGTTCGATCCGCGCGTAATGCGCAAGCAGCGCCTCCACCCCATCACAGAGCACTGTCAGCGGGTTGGTTTGAAACCCGAGCGCCTTCAGACGCGCAATCGCGCCCATCTGCGTCTCGGCCAAGGGCGCGCTTACCTCGCCCCAGCTATAGGCAAAGAACCGCAGCGGCCGCGCAGCCGTGATCTTGGCATCCAGCTGCCGCAACGATCCCGCTGCGGCATTGCGCGGATTGGCAAATTGTTTGTCCGATTTCTCGGCTTGCCGCGCGTTCAGCGCGGCGAAATCGGCATGGCTCATATAGACTTCGCCGCGCACTTCCAGAATTTCGGGCGCACCGGTCAAACTCTCGGGAATATCGGTGATGGTGCGGGCGTTGGCGGTGACATTCTCACCCACCTCGCCATCGCCGCGCGTCGCGGCCTGCACCAGCCGGCCCTGAACATATCGCAAGCTCAGGCTTAGCCCGTCGATCTTTGGCTCAGCGGTATAGGCCAGCGGCGCATCGTCCGGCAGGCCCAGATAGCGGCGAATACGGCTGTCGAATTCGGCTACATCCTCTGGCTCGAACGCATTGCCCAGGCTCAGCATGCGGATGCTATGGGCCACCTTGGCAAAGCCATCCAGCGGCGCGGCGCCTACCTGATCCGATGCGCTGTCGTCGCGCTTGAGCGTAGGAAAGCGCGCCTCGATCGCCGCATTACGCGCCTTGAGCGCGTCATAGGCCGCATCGGTGATTTCGGGCGCATCCTCGGTGTGATAGGCCCGGTTTGCCGCCGCCAAGAGCGCCGCAAGCCGCCCCAATTCGGCCTGCGCCTCGCTTTCGGTCAGATCCTCAACGGCAAGTTTGTCGGTCATCGGCCCCTCGCTGATCCCGGATGCGGCGGCCATTCCCTGCCCGCCTCTCCCTGATCAGAGTGATAGTGCCCGACCCGCCCAGCGTCCAGAGCCTGTGCTGCCCTCAGGCCCCAATGGCCAGAGGCCGCCCGCCCAGCGTCGCTTGCTCAGGATCCCGCAGCACATAGCCGCGCCCCCAGACCGTCTCGATGTAATTGACACCATCGGTGGCCTCGCAGAGTTTCTTGCGCAGCTTGCAGATAAACACGTCGATGATCTTGAGTTCCGGTTCATCCATGCCGCCGTAGAGGTGGTTAAGGAACATCTCTTTGGTCAGGGTTGTGCCTTTGCGCAGGCTCAACAGCTCCAGCATCTGGTATTCCTTGCCGGTCAGATGCACCGGCTTGCCGCCCGCATCCACCGTCTTGGCATCAAGGTTCACATTGATCTTGCCGGTGCGGATCACCGATTGCGAATGCCCCTTGGACCGCCGGATGATGGCGTGGATACGCGCCACCAACTCATCGCGGTGGAATGGCTTGGTCAGATAATCATCCGCGCCAAATCCGAACCCTTTGATCTTGCTTTCGGTGTCATCCGCCCCTGACAGGATCAGGATCGGCGTGGCAATGCGCGCCAGCCGCAATTGGCGCAACACCTCGTGCCCGTTCATATCCGGCAGGCCCAGATCCAGCAAGATCAGGTCGTAATCATAGAGCTTTGCCAGATCTATGCCCTCTTCCCCCAGATCGGTGGTGTAGACATTGAGATTGGCATGGGTGAGCATCAACTCGATGCTTTTCGAGGTTGTCGGATCATCCTCGACCAAAAGTACGCGCATTGGGGACTCCATGGATCATTGTTTTGATACCGATCACACTGCTCAAAAATGGTTAACTACCCGTTACCATTGTTTCAACATCTCAAATGCTCAACCTGCAGTTATCGATACGCCCCCAATGCCGTGACCTTGAGCGCACCCTCCCCATGCTTGGCCACCGCGGCAATCCAGCCGTCAAACTCCTCTTCGCTCAGCCCATAGGTTTCGAGCGCCTCACGCCGCGAGATCAGCCCATAGGCGACCCCGCGCACCACCGCCAACTTGCGCGATGCAACCCATCGCGCCGTATCGGCGGGCGGCAAATCCGCCCGGCTGAACACCGTTCCATCCGCCAAGGTAACAGCCCTTGGCCCTTCCACTTTCTTGAGATACATGACGCTCACCCCTTTGGTCTGATGCACCCAGAATGGCGCTTTCAGGCTTAATGCGGTGTGAAACCGGGTCTTGAGAGTGTTTAGGATTTTCCTATATTCTGAAACACCCGAGCGGAGGCCGCCATGGCATTGGACATAAATAAACCATTGAACTCCCTTGGGTTTCCGAAATCCCCGGCCGAAACCCGTGTGGTTGTCGCCATGTCGGGCGGCGTTGACAGCTCTGTTGTGGCCGCACATCTGGCCGCCGAGGGCTATGATGTGGTGGGCGTCACCCTGCAACTTTACGACCATGGCGCGGCTCTGGCCAAGAAGGGCGCCTGCTGTGCCGGGGTGGATATCCACGACGCCCGCCGCGTTGCCGAGGAAATGGGCTTTCCGCATTACGTGCTGGATTACGAGAACATCTTTCGCGATGCCGTGATCGACGAATTCGCTGATAGCTATCTTGCCGGAGCCACGCCCGTGCCCTGCATCCGCTGCAATGAACGGGTCAAGTTCAAGGACCTCTTGGAAACCGCCCGCGATCTTGAGGCGGATTGCATGGCGACCGGCCATTATATTCAGCGCAAGATGGGCGTGCAGGGGCCGGAATTGCACAGCGCCACTGATTCGGCGCGCGACCAGTCCTATTTTCTGTTCTCGACCACGCCCGAGCAGCTCGAATTCCTGCGCTTCCCGCTGGGGCATCTGCCCTCGAAACAGGCGACGCGTGAATTGGCCGCGCAATATGGCCTGCAAGTCGCGGACAAACCCGACAGTCAGGACATCTGCTTTGTCCCCAACGGCAATTACGCCAGCGTGATCGAAAAACTGCGCCCCGGTGCCGCCGAACCCGGTGAGATTGTCCATGCCGATGGCCGCATCCTTGGCACGCATGAGGGCGTCATCCATTACACCATCGGTCAGCGTCGCGGCCTTGGCATCGGCGGGCTTGAAGAGCCGCTCTATGTCGTGCGCCTTGACGTCGACACGCGCCGCGTGATCGTCGGCCCCAAGGACATGCTCTCGACCCGCACCGTACCGCTGCGCGAAATCAACTGGCTGGGTGATGCCCCCCTCACCTCTCAGGCGGAATGGCATATCTCGGTCAAGGTCCGCTCTACCCGCCCCCCGCGCGAGGCGGTGCTGCGCCCCATTTCCGCCACCGAGGCGACGGTTGAATTGCTGACACCAGAGGAAGGCGTCTCGCCCGGTCAGGCCTGCGTTTTCTATGAAACCACCGGCACGCGCGTGCTTGGCGGCGGCTGGATCTGGCGCGGCGCGACAGTCTGAGGCGTTAAAACGCCCCGCTCAGGTGTTGAAGAGAAAGTGCAAAACGTCGCCATCCTTGACGACATAGCTCTTGCCCTCAGACCGCATCTTGCCCGCGTCCTTGGCCTTTTGCTCGCCGCCAAGTGTCACGAAATCGTCATAGGCAATCGTCTCGGCCCGTATGAATCCGCGCTCGAAATCGCCGTGGATCACGCCCGCCGCCTTGGGCGCCGGCGTGCCTGCCGGAATGGTCCAGGCGCGCGCCTCTTTGGGCCCGACGGTGAAATACGTCTCAAGATGCAAGAGGCCATAGCCCGCCCGGATCAGCCGATCCAGCCCCGCCTCTTCCAGCCCCATCTCGGTTAGAAACATCTCCGCTTCTTCCGGCTCGAGCTTGGAGATTTCCTCTTCGATCTGCGCAGAAATCACGACTGAGGCCGCACCTTGCTCTGCGGCCATCTTTGCCACCGCCTCAGAATGGGTATTGCCGGTCGCGGCATTCCCCTCATCCACGTTGCAAACATAGAGCACCGGCTTAGCGGTCAAAAGCTGCAGCATTTTCCATGCTTTAATGTCTTCGGCATCCACCTCAACCGTGCGCGCCGGGCGTCCCTCTTCCAGCGCGGCCTGCGCCGCGGCCAAGAGCCGCTCGGCCTGTGCCGCCTCTTTGTCGCCGCCCTTGAGCTTGCGTTGCAGGCCTGCGCGCCGCTTTTCGACCGACTCAAGATCAGACAGCATCAATTCGGTCTCGATCGTATCGGCATCCGCCACCGGATCAACGCGCCCCTCGACATGGGTCACATCGCCATCCTCAAAGCAGCGCAGCACATGCGCAATCGCATCCGTCTCGCGGATATTGGCCAGAAACTGATTGCCCAGCCCCTCGCCCTTGGACGCCCCTTTGACCAGCCCGGCAATGTCCACAAAGGTCATGCGCGTCGGGATGATCTGCTTGGATCCGGCAATCTGCGCCAATTTGTCCAGCCGCGCATCAGGCACGGCCACCTCGCCCACATTCGGCTCGATCGTGCAAAAGGGAAAGTTCGCCGCCTGCGCCGCAGCCGTGCGGGTGAGCGCATTAAAGAGCGTGGATTTGCCAACATTGGGCAGGCCCACGATTCCCATTTTAAAGCCCATCTCAGACCCTCCATGCGGTGAATTGCGCGCATCTACGGGTTTGCGCCCCCCAAGGTCAAGCCGGGCATTGATTTCCCGCGCGCTTTGCGCCAAACCCGCACGGACCCATTCGAAGGACAGACCAACATGACACGTATCGACGCCAAATTCGCAGAGTTGAAGGCCGCCGGTAAAAAGGCGTTCGTTTCCTACATCATGGCGGGCGATCCGGATTATGACACCTCGCTCGCGGTGATGCAGGGGCTGCCTGCTGCGGGGGGGATATCATCGAATTGGGCGTGCCCTTTACTGATCCGATGGCGGACGGGCCAACCATCCAACTCGCCGGTCAGAGGGCGCTGGCGGCGGGCATGACGCTCGAAAAAACGCTGGCCATGGCGCGCGAGTTTCGTAAAGGCGATGACAGCACGCCCATCGTGCTCATGGGCTATTACAACCCGATCTACAATCGTGGCGTGGACAAGTTCCTGACCGATGCGAAGGCCGCCGGGATCGACGGGCTGATCGTGGTTGATCTGCCCCCCGAAGAGGATGACGAACTCTGCATTCCGGCCAGCAAGGCGGGGATGAACTTCATCCGCCTCGCCACCCCCACCACCGATGACAAACGCCTGCCCAAGGTGCTCGAAAACACCTCTGGCTTTGTTTATTATGTCTCGATCACCGGCATCACCGGGGCAGCGGCGGCAGAGGCGGCGGATGTCGCCCCCGAGGTGGCACGCATCAAGGCTCAGACCGATCTACCGGTGATCGTGGGCTTTGGCATCCGCACGCCGGAAACTGCGCAGACGATTGCCAGCGTTGCCGATGGCTGCGTCGTGGGCTCGGCCATCGTGGGCGAGATTGCCAAGGGCAAAGCGGTCACAGAGGTTTTGGCCTTTGTAAAAGGTCTGGCCGACGGGGCACACCGCGCCTGAGTGCCATGCCGAATAATTAATAAAACGTAAATATAACGGATAGTTGCGGGTCGAAGCTATAGCGCTCTGACTTGACTCACCGCGCGGCCTCACGTATAGGTTGTGACATGCTGGACGAAATGGGCAACGGCCCCGGGGGAAACCCCGGAGGCCGTTTTTTCATGTCGAGCAGACAGAGGGGCCCACCGAAACACACCACTCATGAGGCAAGAGCACGCATGGTTTTGATCACCCCCGACGAGGGGCCCACCGGCCTGACCACCTCGATCAACGCGCTGGAACAGCAATTGGCCGACATGCGCGTCGATCTGGCAGAGATCTATCAACGGATCAGAGCCGGTGATCTGGATGAATTGAAAAACGCGACCAAGGCCACCGCCGAGATCCGGCAATGGCTCAAAATCGCTCTGGAAGCGGAGGCACAACTTGAACGACGCAGAAAAGAAGACCTTGGTATTGTCCATGGATACGCCCTCGATTTCGACGACGCCCGGCATCAGATCGGGTGCCGATTGGATCGTCTCAAACGGGCAAGCTGTCCGGGACGACTTTCTCGATGCCCTGAGTGACGGCGAGCTCATAGCCCTGCCCTATCTCTTCGAGTTCTGGGCGTTGCCGCATCAACTGCCGCCCTCGGGCGACTGGCGGACATGGGTGATCATGGGCGGGCGGGGTGCGGGCAAGACGCGCGCTGGGGCAGAATGGGTGCGGTCCGAGGTCGAAGGCGCGCGCCCCATGGATACAGGCCGCTGCAAGCGGATCGCCCTTGTGGGCGAGACCATTGATCAGGTGCGCGAAGTGATGATCTTTGGCGAGAGCGGCATTCTCGCCTGTTCGCCCCCCGACCGCCGCCCCGAATGGCAGGCCACGCGCAAGCGGCTGATCTGGCCCAATGGCGCGGTGGCACAGGCCTTTTCCGCCCATGATCCCGAGGGGCTGCGCGGCCCGCAATTCGACGGGGCCTGGGTGGATGAGCTGGCCAAGTGGAAACGCGCGCGCGAAACTTGGGACATGCTGCAATTCGGTCTGCGGTTGGGCGAAGCGCCGCGCGTCTGCGTCACCACCACGCCGCGCAATGTGGGCGTGCTCAAGGATATCCTTGCCACCCCCAGCACTGTGACCAGCTCCGCCCCCACCGAGGCCAACCGCGCCCATCTCGCCGAGAGCTTCCTTGACGAGGTGCGCGCACGCTATGCAGGCACGCGGCTTGGGCGGCAGGAACTGGATGGCCTGCTGATTGACGAGGCCGAGGATGCGCTCTGGAGCCCCGCCATGCTAGAGGCCGCGCGCGTCGACACCTTGCCCGAATTTGACCGCGTGGTGGTGGCGGTTGATCCTCCGGTTTCGGGCCATGCCGCATCGGATGAATGCGGGATCATTGTGGTCGGGGCCATCACGCGCGGCCCGGTGCAGGACTGGCGCGCCTATGTTCTGGCCGATGCCAGCGTCAGCGCCGCCAGCCCCGCCCGCTGGGCCCGCGCCGTGATCCGCGCACGCGAGCTTTGGGGGGCAGAACGGGTGGTGGCCGAGGTCAATCAGGGCGGCGATCTGGTGGAACAGGTGATCCGGCAGGTCGACCCCCTCGTGCCCCTGCGCAAGGTCCACGCCAGCCGGGGCAAGGTGGCACGGGCAGAGCCGGTGGCAGCACTTTATGAACAGGGCCGGGTGCATCACGCGCGCGGGCTTGGCACGTTGGAGGATCAGATGTGCGCCATGACCGCGCGCGGCTATGAGGGCCGTGGCAGCCCCGACCGCGTCGATGCTTTGGTCTGGGCGCTCACCGATCTCATCGTGGAACCCGCCTCGAAATGGGTCCGCCCAAGGGTGCGCGGGGTCTAAAGCGCACCGCCGACGGGGGCCTAACGTCCCGGGCCTGACCCGGGACATCGGCGCCGCCCCCCGAGCGACGCCGGGCACGATAGCTTAAACCTGCCATGGATCTTTTGATCAATGCGCGGGGCATGCAGGCTCAATTCAACGGATACAGGCGCAAGGTACACGGCTCTGTGCAATGTTCAGACGTAGACGATATCGCTGACCCAAGACCGGTTCGGCATGTCTGGCGCAAAGACCCGGTTCACCTTGTCATCGGCTTGGGGTGCTGAATGCTCAAACGGCCCCTATTTCAAATAGTCGACAGGAACCCAAAGATCCGCTAGTGCGGCCCTGACGTTTTGTTTTTAAGGGATTTCTTGGCATGGGCTGATTGGTAGATGCTAAATCCAAAGCATCATCCCAGTCTGAACCATCGGGCCAAGCGTAGATTTCAAAAGCCGACATAAAGAGACAGACAAACCCACATTCAGTTGAAAAATATAGCCCTTTTTCTTGACAATACCTCCTCTGGACGCCCAAGTCTCTTCCGCGTACCGCCCAACCCAAGGACCCTGCCATGATCCCCACCACCTACCCGCCCAAGGATGAGATCGCCCGTCTGACCGCCCGCATGCTGCTGGAAATCGGCGCAGTGCATTTCAACGCGGACACGCCCTTTACGCTGGCCTCTGGCCTGCCCTCACCCACCTATATCGACTGCCGCAAGTTGATCTCCTATCCGCGCATCCGCAGCACCCTTATGGATTTTCTCTCGATCACCGTGATGCGGGAAGCCGGGTTTGAGGCGTTCGACAATATCGCGGGCGGCGAAACCGCGGGTATTCCCTTTGCGGCCCTTGTCGCCGAGCGTATGGCCCTGCCCATGACCTATGTGCGCAAGAAACCGAAAGGCTATGGGCGCAACGCTCGCATCGAAGGGGCCATGACCGAGGGGCAGCGCGTGCTCTTGGTTGAGGATCTCACCACGGATGGCGGCTCAAAGCTCAGCTTTGTGGATGCCATCCGCGAAACCGGGGCCACCTGCGGCCATACGGCGGTGATCTTTTACTACGGCATTTTCCCCGAGACCGAGAAAACCCTTGGCGATCACGGCGTGGCCCTGCATCACCTCTGCACGTGGTGGGATGTGTTGGCCGAGGCGCGCACGCAAGCGATTTTCGAGACCGCTACCCTTGACGCGGTCGAAGATTTCTTGCGCGATCCCCGTAAGTGGCAGGCGGCACACAAGAAATAAATTTGTCCTCAGGGGATGGGGATAAACCACCTCTCGAATCGTAAAATGCTTCGATATGTGGTAGGCTAGGAAAATCCTAATACAGGATATGGGAAGCGCTTCTGTGGCGCGGCCCTATCCACCGACTTATCCCGCCAAATGCCCACAGGTTTATACAAGTGGCGAGCGCGCAAGGATTGGCCTAGAACTCTCGAACCAAGACTACTGAGACGATACCGATAAAACACCGAACACACGGGGACCGCAGGCATGAACGAGATCAGCGCTTTCAATCCGACCGGGGCAGAGATTCAATCCGCTGAAAGCGTGCCGCATTCGATCGAGGCTGAGCAGCAACTCCTCGGTGCGATCCTGACAAATAACGATGTCTATGACCGCATCGCTGCCATTATCGGCCCACAGCATTTCTACGACCCCGTCCATGCCCGTATTTTCGAAACCGCCGCCGCCCGCATCGCCAAGAACAACCTCGCCTCGCCCGTAACCTTGCGCGCGTTCCTCGAAAATGATGAGGGGTTAAAAGAGCTTGGCGGGCCTGCGTATCTTGCCAAACTGGCCGGTGCCGCGATCTCGACCTTCGCCGTGCGCGACTATGCGCAAATGATCTATGATCTGGCGATCCGCCGCGCGCTTATTGCCTTGGGTCATGACATCGCCGGCAAGGCGGCCCGCGTCAATGTCGATAGCGAACCCAAGGATCAAATCGTCGAGGCCGAACAAAAGCTCTACCAATTGGCTGAGCAAGGTCAGTCTGAAAGTGGATTTCAAAGCTTTCTCAAGGCTGTAACAGACGCTGTTAATGTGGCCAACGCCGCCTATCAGCGCGAAGGCGGATTGGCAGGTATCTCAACCGGGCTGGTCGATCTTGATGGAAAACTGGGCGGGCTGCACAAATCCGACCTTCTGATCCTTGCGGGTCGCCCCTCGATGGGCAAAACCTCGCTCGCGACCAATATCGCCTTTAACGTAGCCAAGGCCTATCGCCGAGGCACGCTGCCCGATGGGTCTGAGGGGGCTGTGGATGGCGGCGTCGTGGGCTTCTTCTCGCTTGAAATGAGCGCCGAACAATTGGCCGGTCGGGTGCTGGCCGAAGCCTCGGAAATCTCTTCGCACAAGATCCGTCAGGGCGACATGGACGAAAGCGAGTTCCGCCGCTTTGTCGAAGCCGCCAAGACACTGGAATCCTGTCCGCTCTATATCGACGATACTGCCGCGATCCCGATTTCACAACTTGCCGCGCGCGCGCGCCGGTTAAAGCGCACGCATGGTCTTGATCTCTTGATCGTCGACTACCTGCAGCTTGTGCGCGGATCCTCTGACAACCGGGTGCAGGAGATTGGCGAAATTTCCATGGGGCTCAAGGCAATAGCCAAGGAACTTAACATCCCCGTCGTGGCCCTTTCGCAGTTGTCGCGCCAAGTCGAAAGCCGCGAGGACAAGCGCCCGCAACTCTCGGACCTGCGCGAATCCGGCTCGATCGAACAGGACGCCGATGTCGTGATGTTCGTGTTCCGCGAAGAGTATTACAAGGAACGCGAGAAACCGGGCGATCACGAGATGGATAAGATGGCCGAATGGCAAGAGGCGATGTCGCGCCTGCATGGCAAGGCCGAAGTCATCATCGGCAAACAGCGCCACGGCCCCATCGGTACGGTTGAATTGAGCTTTGAGGCGCAGTTCACCCGCTTTGGCAATCTGGTCAAGCCCTGGCAACAAGGCGGAAACGCCGACTACTGAAACCTGCGATGGACGGGGGCGCTGCCCCCGAACCCCCGAGGTATTTCGGGCCAGATGAACCGCAATTGATAGCAAGACACGCCGACCATGCCCCGATATGCCCTCCGGATCGAATATGATGGCGCGCCCTTTGCCGGATGGCAGCGGCAGGTCGATCACCCCTCTGTGCAAGGTGCCGTCGAGGCGGCGCTGGCGCGGATTGAACCGGGGCCCCATACCATCGCCGCCGCCGGGCGCACGGATGCAGGCGTGCACGCGATTGCCCAGGTGGCGCATTGCGACCTGACACGGGAATGGGGCACGTTTCGCCTGTCAGAGGCGCTCAACTATCACCTCAAACCTTTGCCCGTGGCGATTACGGCCTGCGCGCGTGTCGCTGAAGACTGGCACGCAAGGTTTTCCGCAAACGAGCGGCGCTATCTTTTTCGCGTCATGTCGCGGCGCGCCCCTGTTACGTTGGACCGAGGCCGGGTTTGGCATGTGCGCCCAAAGCTTGATATCGACGCGATGCGCGCAGGCGCACAACATCTGATCGGGATGCATGATTTCACCACTTTCCGCTCGACCATTTGTCAGGCGGCAAGCCCAATCAAGACATTGGACGCCATTGAGATTTCAGAGCACGAAAGCGCCATGGGCCCCGAGATCCATTTCCGCCTGCGCGCCCGGTCGTTTCTGCACAATCAAGTCCGCAGTATCGTGGGCACGTTGGAGCGTGTGGGCGCGGGGTCTTGGCATCCCGATGAGGTGCGCGCCGCACTGAACGCACGCGACCGCGCCGCCTGTGGCCCGGTGTGCCCCCCTCATGGCCTCTATCTGGCTGGGGTCAGCTATCCGCAAGACCCGTTCGCCGCGCAAGATTAGGCTTTGATCTTGCGTCCTTGCCACGCTAAGACCCTGCCCAGCGGTCCCGTAGCTCAACCGGATAGAGCACCTGACTTCTAATCAGGATGTTGGGGGTTCGAGTCCTCCCGGGATCGCCAGATATTGTGAATCCGCTGTCTTATATGCGCCGGCCACCTGTGTTTGTGCGCGATGCAGGCGATAACGCAAATCTGACTTGGCCTCTTGCCACGCCAGTAGTTAGCGCGTTGACGCCCGTTTCAGGATATCCGCCGCATTCGGGTGATTGAGCAGCGCTTGCCCCACCTCGAATTGCAGGTGGCTGGGGGCGTTCTGGCCAGCAATCTGTCGGCTCAGCGCCTCTTTGAGATCGGCGGGCAGTGCAGCAGAGGTGCGCGGATCGACCAGCAGGGTTTCGGCAGCAATCCCTTCGGCATAGATGATTTGATGCCGGTCAAAGAGCAGTTGCACGTAATCTATGAAACCGCCGCTCTCGCGGCGCACGGTATCCCCGTTGACCAGATGCCGGGCGCGCACCAATACTTCGGCCCGGCCAGCACCAAGGGCATCCGAGCGCTGGTAGATAAAGAGCCGGTGATCGGGGCTGACCAACAGGTCGTTTTCATTGTGCAACGCCCCCGCAGAAATCCGAATGGGGGCGAAATCCCCGACCGCGCGAACGGTCGAATGCCCGACCCACCGAATTGGCCGCACCCCGTCATCGCGCGTAAGGACCATGTCGCCGCGCACCAAGGTTTCGACCGGGCGCTGTTCCCCCGTTGCCATGGTGATGTGGGTGCCCCGCGAGAACGACACGCACGCCACCTGAGCAAAACGTTGCAGCACGTTCTCCGTGTCAATGCCCACCAGCGCATAGCCGGTCTTGGGCCGCATCTGCGCCAGCGGCATGGCAAAAACCTCTACCATGTTTCCCGCATCATCCACCTCGACCAACACGATCATTTCGGTTGTGCGCCCGGTGCCCGACATCAACGTCAGGCAACAGTCGAGATGGATTTGCGCACCGGGTCGACCAACCTCGGAGCCGCGAGCGATTTTAAATGGTGCCCCCCCTGCCAGAGAAAGCGAGAGGCGAAGCTGCCGCGCTTGCGGCTGCAACTCATAGACATCGTCGAGGTCGAGCTCAGCCGCAAAAGACAGAGCATCCCCCATGTTCGCCCCGTTGACGACGCGAAAATCCAATCCCGTGTACACGGGAAGGATGTGGTCGGACGGGGCAAGATCAGAGGTCATGGGTGCAGTTGGTCCTGATATGGCTGGGGTCACAATTCTCTATCGGGCAGCGTAGTTTAGAATTGTGGTATCATGGCGTCAATGTGATGGACATGACCTCGTGGACGAGGCCCGTCACATGCCCGCTTGCAAGCATCTGGCCATTCTTGCTGACAGCGTGTTAATTTCGCGTTGATTAAGCAGGAGAGTGGATGATGGATCTGGGGATCAAGGGGAAACGGGCGTTGGTCTGCGCCACGTCCAAAGGCTTGGGATTGGGCTCTGCGCGCGCATTGGCCGAGGCAGGGGTCGATCTGGTGATCAACGCACGCGGCGGCGAGGCGCTCGAGGCGGCAGCAACGGCCATTCGTGCGGATTTCGACGTTACCGTTCAGACGGTCGCGGCCGACATTACCTCAGAGGCCGGTCGCGCAGCAGTGCTTGCCGTGGCGCAAGACGTGGACATTCTCGTCAACAATGCCGGAGGACCGCCGCCGGGGCTGTGGTCTGATTGGGACCGCGAGGATTTTATTCGAGCACTCGACGCCAATATGCTGACCCCTATCGCGCTGATAAAGGCCTTGGTCCCCGGAATGATGGCGCGCGGCTGGGGCCGTGTGGTCAACATCACCTCGCAATCGGTCAAGGCGCCAATCCCGGCGCTAGGTCTTAGCAATTCGGCGCGCGCAGGCCTGACAGGCTATGTCGCGGGTACGTCACGGCAAGTGGCTGGCAGCGGCGTCACGATCAACAACCTGCTACCCGGCATCCATGCCACGGATCGCGCCACAGCACTGGATGAAGGCGTGGCCAAAGCACAAGGGATCAGCATGGAGGAGGCAAAGGCGCGCCGCTGTGCCAGCATTCCCGCTGGGCGCTATGGCACGGCGCAGGAATTTGGCGCGGCTTGTGCCTTTCTCTGTAGCCAGCATGCGGGTTTTATCGTGGGACAAAACATCCTGCTGGATGGCGGCGGCGTCAACGCGACGCTCTGATCGCGGGCATCACGAAAGCGAGATCGGGCTACATAAACTCTGGTGCTGGAACGCTCTGGTCATTAGCACTGGAGCAACCATTCCACGGAGGAAACACACGTCATGCAAGCATTGGCGATTATTGGCCTTTTTGGCCTCGTCATTCTGGGCAGCCTGTTCGTCGCACCGCGTCGCGCCACGATTGAAGGTTTTTTCAACGGCACCGGCACGGATGGCCGAGCGCCAGGTCTTTGGGTGCTGGTCCTAAGCCAGGTCACAACCTGGATTTTCGCTCGTTCTTTGATGAATTCGGCCATTCTGGGGTATTTCTTCGGGATTTGGGGCACGCTGGCCTATGCTGCTTACTACGGCTCTTTCCTGAGCGGCGGCTATATCGTAGGCCGATTGCGTGCAGGTGGCGCGGGCTCTGTGCAGGATTGGCTGGGCACACATTTTGGCGCAATGGGCAAGGCCTGCTACAACTTCGTCATTGCTTTGCGGCTCTTGTCCGAGGTTTTTGCCAATCTGCTGGTGGTGGGGCTGATCTTTGCCGCAGCCTTGCCTGAAATGGGCATCGCGCGCGACGCCTCTATCCTGATCGTCGCGGTGCTTGGGTTGGCCTATAGCGCTTGGGGCGGGCTAAGCGCGGCACTGCGCACCGATGTGTTGCAGATGGTGGTGTTCTTGGGCGTTTTCGCGGTTGCCTTTGTAGCGCTGGTGATCAGCCCCGGCTTTGACCTTGGGGCCGTGCTGACCGCGCCGGGCACTTCCGGTGCTTGGAGTGGCCAAGTTCTTTTGCTGGTGGCGCTGTTGCAGGTGTTCTCTTACCCCGCACATGACCCGGTGATGATGGATCGCGGCTTTATCGCCGATCCCGAGACAACGCGCCGCTCTTTCCTGCATGCCTTCTGGATCTCTACGCTCTGCATTATTGGCTTTGGCTTTTTCGGCATTCAGGCTGGATTGGTCGGGGCGGAATATGAGGGCGAGTTGATTGGCACTTGGGCCACGATGTTCCCGGCATGGCTTTTTGTGGCATTGCTCGTGTCACTGCTTATTTCAGCTCTCAGCACGCTCGATTCCGCACTGGCCAGTGCCGCGCGGCTTGTGGTGGACGAGCTGAAACTGGGGCAGCGGTCGCTTGCGGGTGGGCGCATGGCAATGATCGCGTTCATGGTGGTTGGCACCGGTCTGACCCTATGGGGCAATCAGACGCTGTTCGACGCTGTGGCCATCAGCGGCACGGCCAGCATGTTTCTGACACCTATTCTGATCATTGGGCTGGTGATGGGGCGTGACATCGCACTCTGGTCCTATCTGGTGGCCTTTGGTGCGGCGATGTTCGGTGCCGTGCTCTACTTCGCGCGCGAAGCCGACTGGGCCGTTGCGCTACTGCCAGAGGCCCATAAATACGAGCAGCTGTTGGTCATCTGCGTGGGGGTGTTGATCGCTGGCTTTGCCGCGGTGATGATGGGCGCTCGGCGCAGCTGAGCAGGCCGTGTACCAAAAGAACGGGGGGCAGGCCAACACTAGCCTGCCCCCCGTTTCGTTTTCAGTGCTCTTGCCCGTTCAGGCGCGCTCGGAATATTCCATCGTCTCGGTGTTGACGACGATATCCTCATCAGGTCCGACAAAGGGCGGCACCATGACCTTGACCCCATTATCGAGGATCGCAGGCTTAAAGCTATTGGCCGCCGTCTGCCCCTTCACGACGGGCTCAGTCTCGACGATGCGGCAAATCACCTTTTGCGGCAGCGCGGCGTGCAGCGCCTCGCTCTCGTGGAATTCAACCGTGATGGTCATACCATCCTGAAGAAACGGACGACGTTCCCCCAAAAGGTCAGCGGGCAATTCGATCTGCTCATAGGTCTCGGCATCCATGAACACCAGCTTGCCATTCTCCTCATAGAGAAACTGCTGATCCTTTTGCTCAAGGCGCACACGCTCGACCTTGTCGGCGCTGCGAAAGCGTTCGTTGAGTTTGGAGCCGTTGCGCAGGTTCTTCATTTCGACCTGAGCAAAGGCACCGCCCTTGCCGGGCTTTACGTGATCCACCTTCACCGCGGCCCAGAGGTGGCCATTATGCTCCAGCACATTACCGGGGCGAATTTCGTTTCCATTGATCTTGGGCATTGCGTTCAAACCGTGACAAAAGGTTGATGTGAGATTGATGCTTCCTATATCTGGAGGGATGATGGGTGGCAAGACAACGAAATGTCGTTATGCATCGTGGCGAGGTATGCAAAATTCGCATAGAAGTTATGCAACTGTGCTCTATCCGAATCGCAAAAACTCCGCCATAAGGTCCGTCACGCCCAAAACGCAAGAGCAATAAGAACAAGGACGAATGATGAAGGATTTCGTTGACGGTACGGCTTTCAACGCCGAACAGGGCAACCGTGCTCGTAAACTCTTTGCGGCCGTTGTGCTGGCCGCTCTGGATGACGCCATTTCCGATGACAAGAAATATGGCAATGGCCCCGAGCAGATCGCCCGCTGGGCGCGGTCGCGTGATGGCCGCGAAGTATTGTCCTGCGCCGGGATCGACCCGAATGAGCGGGTTGTTGCCGGCCTGATGGATTTCGTATCCAAGGGCGTGCGCACCTCTGTGGCCCTCTCGCGCGAAGAAAGTGAACGCCGGAATGCTGCGGCGCAGGCCGAAGCCGCCTGAGCACTGCTGCCTGACCACGTATCAAAGCCCTGCCCTAGTGGCAGGGTTTTTGCGTTGCGGTCGGGAAAACAGGCCTTTGTGACGGAAACCGGCCTTTCCCCCTGCACTCTCAAACGGTATCAGCACAGAGCGGCAAAAGGGGCATCGCAATGACACGCGCGATCATGATTCAGGGGGCAGGCTCGAATGTGGGCAAGTCCATGCTCGTGGCAGGTATGGCGCGCGCCTATGCCCGACGTGGCCTGTCGGTGGCCCCGTTCAAGCCGCAAAACATGTCAAACAATGCCGCTGTCACCGTGGATGGCGGCGAAATTGGTCGCGCGCAGGCGCTTCAGGCGCTGGCCGCGTACCGCGCGCCACACACCGATATGAATCCCGTACTGCTCAAACCCGAGAGCGATATTGGCGCCCAAGTGATCGTGCAGGGCCGCCGCTTTGCCACGCTGCGTGCCCGCGACTATGCCCGGGCCAAACCGCAGTTGCTGGCCCCCACGCTTGAGAGTTTTCACCGCCTTGCCGCCACCGCAGATCTCGCGCTGGTCGAGGGGGCGGGCAGCCCCGCGGAAATCAACCTTCGCGCCGGAGACATCGCCAATATGGGCTTTGCCGAGGCCGCAGGCGTGCCCGTGATCCTTGTGGGTGATATCGACCGGGGTGGGGTCATCGCGCAGGTTGTCGGCACCCAAGCGGTGTTGCCGCCCCAAGATGCCGCCCGGATCAAGGCTTTTGCCATCAACAAGTTCCGTGGCGATGTCAGCCTCTTTGACGAGGGCTTGCGCGAAATTGTGACGCGCACAGGCTGGCCCTCTTTGGGCGTCGTGCCATGGTTTTCAGACGCATGGCGCCTTCCGGCTGAGGATGTGATGGATATCGCCTCGACCAAGGGCGGCGCTTTCAAGGTGGTCGTGCCGCGTCTTGGCCGGATTGCCAATTTCGACGATCTTGATCCCCTCAGCAGCGAACCGGGTGTGAGTGTGGAAATCATCGGAGCAGGCAGCCCCCTGCCCGGCGATGCCGATTTGGTGCTTATCCCCGGAAGCAAATCCACCATCGCCGATCTGGCACATTTCCGCGCGCAAGGTTGGGATATCGACCTTGCCGCCCACATCCGGCGCGGCGGGCATGTGCTGGGCATCTGTGGCGGCTATCAGATGCTGGGGCAGCGCATCGAAGACCCGGACGGCATCGAGGGCCCTCCCACCTCGGTGCCCGGCCTGGGGCATCTCGACGTCGTGACGGTGATGAAGCCGGAAAAGCGACTTGCCCTGACACAGGCCACCTATCTCGAAACTGGCGATGCCGTAGAAGGGTATGAAATCCATTTGGGTGAAACCATCGGCCCGGATTGCGCGCACGCATGGCTGCGTGTCGGGGATCGCCCTGAGGGGGCCGCTACGGCCAGTGGCCGGGTGCGCGGCGCTTATCTGCACGGGCTCTTCGCGTCCGACGCGTTTCGTGCGGCGTTTCTGGCGGGGCTAGGTGCGCGATCAGACCTGAGCTATGGGGCAGATGTCGAGGCCACGCTCGACGCTCTCGCGGCGCATCTGGAAGCGTATATGGATTTAGATCTGCTCTTTTCGCTCAGTGCAGACATTCCGACTCAGTCGAAATCCTGACTGGTCAGCGCGCGGTGAATCTCGCGGCGCACAAGTTTGCGCACGTTGCGGGTGATCCGCTCGCCCAAAGCACCTTGCAATTCTTGCCGAACAATCTCGGCCACCAAATCACGCAGGGCCTCTTCATCCAGCACGGCGTCATCCATCAGCAGACCCTCGCCGCGATCAGCATCGGCATCCGGTGCCGGGCGCAAATCCGCCGCATCCGCATCCTGCCAATCCTGAACATGGCGTTCCGAGGCCAGATCGTCCGACTCATCCCAGTCGGGATCAACTGAGGGGGCCGTCTCGGCCTCGCCCAGCTCTGCCTCTTCGTCAATCTCTGGCTCATCCGTCTCGGACCAACTCAGCACCGATTCAGCGGCTCCCCCGGCGTAATCGTCGTCAGAGGCGCCATCCGGCTCCCACTGATCGTCGCGCCCGGCGATCATCGCTTCAAATTCTGCAGCCTGCGCGCTCAGTTCCGACGGAAGATCAGGCGTCTGATCGGTCTCACTGAACTCTGTCGCTATCCCCTCAGGCGCGCTTTCGTCCTGAATATCTGTCTCATGCTCAGAGAGATCCATGCCCGTCCAAACGCTATGCGCATCCGGATCTTCGGCATCCACAGCCTCGGCAGGCGGCTCTGCTACGGGTTCATCCACCCGCAAGGCCGGTGTCAGGACAAGCCGGTCCGCCGCCTGCATCCCTGCCTCGCGCGGCGCGGCCACGGTTGTGCTGAGGCGTTCGGCTTGGCCATTCGAGACCAGCCGCCTTATCGACGACAGGACATCCTCGATTTCCACATTGGTCACGGGGTCGGACATGCTCTTGTACCATTCTTGCCTATGCAGAGCTTATCGCTGCAGGCGGTGCCACACAACCGTTTCAAAAACTTTTCAGTTTTTTCCCAAAGCCCGCAACACCCGGTCGAGCTTCTGGCCCTGCGGACTGCTTTCGATCGGCGCATCTTTGACCAGTTCGTAATAGGCGGCCGGATCATAGGTCTGCACCCCAAGGTTCAGATCCCGCGCCGTCAACTCGCCAATCGACGCCAGCACCGAATAGGCAGCAATCACCACATCGGCATTGGCCGGGATCAGATTGGCCCGCGCATCAAGCAGGTCCTGTTCGGCATCCAAGACATCCAGCGTGGTGCGAGCGCCCAGTGTCGCCTCTTCGCGGGTGCCGTCAAAGGCAACTTGGGCAGCACGCACCGCCTCGCGGCTGGCCGTGCGGCTGGCGCGGGCGGCGCGCAGATTGGCATAGGAATCGCCCACATCCTGCTTGACCTGAAGCCCCGCCAGATGCAGCAGCGCCAATTGCGCATCGCGCTGCGCCATAGCTTGGCGTTGCTGCGACGTGAGGCGGCCACCGCGATAAATCGGGCCGCGCATTTCGACGCCCAGACTGCCGGTGCGCGACATGTCTGACCCGTCGAGTTCTTCGGATGCCCCGACGCGCGCCGTCAGATTCAGGGTGGGCAACAGCGCTGCCTCAGCGGCGCGGATGTTCAACTCGGCGGCGGCAACATTGTGCTGCGCCTGCAAAAGATCCGGGTGACGCCGCAGCGCCGCGGCTTTGGCGGCATCGACATTCTCACCCAGTTGCGGCAATTCGCTCGGTGTCTGCAAACTGCCCGGATCACGTCCGATTGCCTCGCGGAACTCCTCGATTGCGCGCGTAAGGTCGCCCTGCGCCGCAGCCAATCCGCTTTGCGCCAATGCCACAGCGGATTCCGCCTGCGCCACATCGGTGCGGGTCACCTCGCCTACCTCGAACCGGTCCTGCGCCGCGCGCAGTTCCTCGCGCAGCAAACGCAGGTTGTTCTGCCGCAGATCCACGAATTCCTGATTGCGGATCACGTTCATATAGGCCTGCACGCCCGTCAACAGCACGAATTGCTCAACACTGATCAGGGTCTGGCGCGTGGCCAACACGGTCTCTTTGGCGGATTCGGTCAGAAAATCGCTGCGCCCGAAATCATAGACCAGCAGGCTTCCGGTAATCCCAAGATTGAGCGATGTTGACGTGTTGTTACGATTGGCCCCTTGCGAACGCGTATCCGATGAATCGAGAGTGATCCCCGAAGTCCAATCGATGATTGGCCGAAGACTGGCCACCGCCTGCGCCACATTCTCATCAGCTGAGCGCAGCAAGGCGCGGTTCTGTTCCAGAAGGCCACTGTTGACATAGGCGCTCTTGAGCGCATCGGCGAGTGTTTCAGCCTTGGCTGTAACCGGCGCAAGGCCCAGAATTGCCAGCCCGAAAACACCGCCCAAGGTCCGCAACTTGTTCGTTCTCATGCGCTCGCCATCCCTCTTTTGCCGCGCCGCTCCCCTCACAGGGTAAAGGCCGCGTGCCGTTCAAATCCGCGCAGCACCGGCGCACCCGCATTAAATGCGTAGCGCCAATTGATCCGCCCGTCGATCTTGTAACCGATCCGCACCACCCCAAGCGCACCCTCCATGAAAAGGCAAGCCATGCGGCCCCCTTCCTTGAGTTGCGCCGCCAGAACCTCGGGCAGATGCTCGACCGCGCCCTGCACCGTTATTACGTCATAGGGCCCGTGTTCCGGCGCACCGTCGGCCAATGGCCCCTCGTGCAGAACCACATTGTCAGCCCCCTGCTCAGACAGGGTGCGCTGCGCCTCAGCGACCACAGATGCCTTATCCTCGACGGCAACGACTGCTTCGGCCATGCGCGCGATCACAGCCGCAGAATATCCATAGCCCGAACCGATATCGAGCACGAGATCGTCATTCTCGATCTCAAGCGCGTCAAGCATCTTGGCCAATGTGCGCGGATCAAGCATCACCCGCCCTTCTCCCAGATCAAGGTTTTCGCCCATATAGGCCGCCTCGCGCAGGCCGGTGGGAACAAACGCCTCACGCGGGACCGACAGCATGGCGTCGATGATCGGAAATTTGGTCACATCGGACGGGCGAACTTGCGTGTCCACCATCATCGTGCGCCGCGCGGCATAGTCTGTCATGATCGAAGCTCTTACGTTCGGAATCCTATCGCTTGCGGTTTTCGCACAGAACCCGTTCGGCGGCAACGGCTATAGGTCCCAGAGGCGCGGGACAATTCGACCTTGCAAATTGACCCTGCTCAGCCTGCATTGCCCACTTGCACCACCCGGCCCGATCAGATAATTCATCCCAACCACACGGAATGGCGAGTTGGCGGAGTGGTGACGCAGCGGATTGCAAATCCGTGTACAGGAGTTCGATTCTCCTACTCGCCTCCATTTAAAATCAATCAAAGATATGATTTATGACGACCGCGACATCGCGTGGCTGAACATCGTGTTTTTGTTCAGTTCGCAAATCTCTGTCGCAAATCAGGCAAATGGCTGTCTCGACACGTCTGAAATCAGCCCTGGGGGGTGGTCACCATGTCTCGGCCTTTGCTCTGCGCACGCTCCCGATCACCGCAATAGCCGGTCATAATCGCGCCCCTGCTGGCGGTGGCGCGCCATTGGACGGTCAGGGCAACGTCAGACGCGCTTGACTGACGCGCGCGAATTTTGGCGCGGGCGTGAGGCCATCCCTCGCGTCTTCACTGCCTAATCGATCATCCTTGCGGCCTTGAGCGCGATATCATCGAGCCCCTCGCCGCCGGTGGCAACAAACTCGCGCAGTTGCTGGCGCATGCGCGGCTCCCAGAAATCCCGGATATGCGCAGCAACGCGGGCCGCTTGATCAGTGCCCGGCTGTGTTTTGAAAAACGTAGCGATCTGGTTGACCATATGGACCATTTTCTCAGGCGACATCGGGAACCTCATGGGGAATGCGATGGGGATGGGAATAGAGATCGAAGCCGCCGCCGCGTGCAAACGCGGCAAGGGTAAGCCCTGCGCTCTCGGCTAACCGTAGCGCATGGGCCGTGGGCGCAGAGACCGCGACCAGCAGGCCGCAACCCGCGACCGCGCATTTCTGCACAAGCTCAACAGACAGGCGGCTGGTCATCACGATGCCACCCTCTGCCGGATCGATGCCCGCCCGCCAAAGAGCGCCAATGAGTTTGTCGAGCGCATTGTGCCGCCCCACGTCCTCGCGCGCCATGACCACACCGGCACCGGGCAGGATAAACCCCGCAGCATGAGTAGCGCGGGTCAGATCATGAAGCGGTTGGCACGCACTCAGGGCATCGGTCGCGCGGGCAATCTCTTGCGCGGTAAACGCAGGAGAGACATGGGCCACCGACGGCACCGGGCGCACCGCCTGTTCAAGGCTGTCGATACCGCACAGCCCACAGCCCACCGGCCCGGCCATATAGCGCCGCCGCGCTGCAAGCGCCTCTTGCCGGTCTCCACGCAACCAGAACCGGGCCTCGATCCCGTTACAATGCTCGGCGATTTCAAAGCCTTCGATGTCCGCCTGGGTGGTCACGATCCCCTCGGTTACCGCAAAGCCATAGGCGAAATCGGCGATATCCGCAGGCGTCGCCATCATCACGGCTTGCGTCGTGCCATCGAATACAAAGGCCACCGGCACCTCATCGGGCAGAGCGCGGATGACGCGACGCGCCCCCTCGCCCTGCACCGAGAGGCCCGGACGGCTTTGGGTGGGAGAAAAGCCCATCGCCGTCACTCCGCCGCAGGCAGGATGCGCCGCGCCTGTGCGGCCTGCGCGGCGTAATCCTCTTGCCAATCACTTGGCCCGTTCGACAGGCTGACCTGAACCGCCGTCACCTTGTACTCCGGACAGTTGGTGGCCCAGTCCGAGTAATCGGTGGTTATGACATTGGCCTGCGTATCCGGATGGTGAAAGGTGGTGTAGACCACGCCGGGGCTGACGCGATCTGTCAGCATGGCCCGCAGGGTGGTTTCGCCTGCGCGACTGGCCAATCGCACCCAATCGCCCTCTTTCAAACCCCGCACCTCGGCATCATGCGGATGGATTTCCAAGAGATCCTCTTCGTGCCAGACCACATTCGCGGTGCGCCGTGTCTGCGCGCCGACGTTATACTGACTGAGGATGCGCCCGGTGGTCAGCAACAGCGGGAACCGTGGGCCGGTTTTCTCATCAGTCGCCACATATTCGGTGACGATGAACCGCCCCTTGCCGCGCATGAACCCATCCACATGCATCAGCGGCGTGCCCTCGGGATGTGCTTCGTTACAGGGCCATTGCACGCTGCCCTTTTCTTCTAGCAGGGCATAGTCGACCCCAGCAAAACTTGGCGTCGTTGCGGCGATTTCCTCCATGATCCGCGCCGGGTGGCTATACGTCCACCCTGCCCCCATGGCGTTTGCAAGCATCTGGGTAATTTCCCAATCCGCATAGCCGTTGAGTGGCGGGATCACCTTGCGCACGCGGTTGATGCGGCGCTCGGCATTGGTGAAGGTCCCGTCTTTCTCCAAGAAGGTCGAACCGGGCAGGAAGACATGCGCGTAATTGGCAGTCTCGTTGAGGAAGAGGTCATGCACGATGACACAGTCCATCGCAGCCAGACCCGCCGCCACATGCTTGGTGTCGGGGTCCGATTGCAGGATATCCTCGCCTTGGCAATACAGCCCCTTGAACGTCCCATCGACGGCAGCATCGAGCATGTTGGGAATGCGCAAACCCGGCTCGGCGTCAATCTCTACGCCCCAAGCCTCTTCAAAGACTGCGCGCACTTCTGGCCCTTTGACATGGCGATAGCCGGGCAATTCATGCGGGAAAGACCCCATGTCGCAAGAGCCCTGCACGTTGTTTTGCCCGCGCAACGGGTTCACGCCCACGCCGGGCCGCCCGATATTGCCAGTCAGCATCGCGAGGTTGGCAATGCCCATGACCGTGGTCGACCCTTGGGAATGTTCGGTTACGCCAAGACCATAGTAAATCGCCCCGTTCCCACCATGCGCGAAAAGCCGGGCCGCGGCGCGCAGTTCCGCCGGGTCGACCCCGGTCAACATCGCTGTCGCTTCTGGCGAATGGCGCGGGTTGCTGATGAATTCGGCGTAATGCTGAAATTCATCCCAATCACACCGCGCGCGGATGAAGTCCTCATCCATCAGCCCCTCGGTCACGATCACATGCGCAAGCGCGCTGACCACCGCCACATTGGTGCCGGGGCGAAGCGGCAGGTGATGCGCCGCCGAAATATGCGGTGATTTCACAAGGTCAATCCGGCGCGGGTCAATCACGATCAGCTTGGCACCAGCACGCAACCGCTTCTTAAGGCGGCTTGCAAAAACCGGGTGCCCATCGGTCGGATTGGCACCGATCACCACCACCACATCGGTATGTTCGACAGAGTCGAAATCCTGCGTGCCGGCAGAGGTGCCAAACGTCTGGCCCAAGCCATATCCTGTAGGGGAATGACAAACGCGCGCGCAGGTGTCGGTATTGTTGTTACCAAAGACTGCGCGCGCCAGTTTCTGCACCAGATAGGTTTCTTCGTTGGTGCAGCGGCTTGAGGTAATCACGCCGATAGATTTCTTGCCATATTGTGCCTGCAAGCTGCGCAGACGGGTGGCTGCAAAGCTGAGCGCCTCGTCCCAACTGACCTCTTGCCAGGGATCAGTGATCCGCTCG
The DNA here is from genome assembly GCF_051447875.1 of Roseovarius sp. MS2. Lineage (NCBI taxonomy): Bacteria > Pseudomonadati > Pseudomonadota > Alphaproteobacteria > Rhodobacterales > Roseobacteraceae > Roseovarius > Roseovarius sp. MS2. Next base: position 3,223,773 of record NZ_JBKHVF010000001.1, on the reverse strand, counting down.
CGGATCATAGGCTTAAGGATGCGGTCGTTGTGATGGGCATACCCATAGGCAAATCGCCCTTTGACGCAGGAATGCCCGCGGTTGGCCTTGCCGTGTTTATAGGGCACCATACGCACCAGCGTGTCGCCGTTCATCTCGGCCTTGAACGAACAGCCAACGCCGCAATAGGCACAGGTCGTGACAACCGAGCGATCAGGCGTGCCCAGCTCGATGATGGATTTCTCCTGCAAAGTCGCCGTCGGGCAGGCTTGCACGCAGGCCCCGCAACTCACGCAGTCAGAGGCGAGGAAATCATCATCCGCATTACCCGCCGATACGCGGCTGTCAAAGCCACGGCCCTGAATGGTCAGGGCAAATGTGCCCTGCACTTCTTCGCAGGCACGCACACAGCGGTTACAGACGATGCATTTGCTGGGGTCATAGCTGAAATACGGGTTACTGTCGTCCTTTGGCAACCATTCCGGATTGGCCTCGCCGCTCGTGTTCCGAGCCTCGAAATGGTTGACCATGCCGCCATCCTTGGGGGCCTCGTAGCGCACATCACGCAGACCGACCGCACCGGCCATATCCTGCAACTCGCAATCGCCATTGGCAGAGCAAGTCAGGCAATCGAGAGGGTGATCAGAGATATAGAGCTCCATCACCCCTTTGCGGATCTTGCGCACCTTTGACGATCCGGTATGCACCACCATGCCCGGCGTCACAGGCGTGGTGCAGGACGCAGGTGTGCCACGCCGCCCCTCGATTTCCACCACACAGAGGCGGCAAGAACCAAAGGCTTCAAGATTATCAGAGGCGCAGAGCTTGGGGATGGAAATCCCCGCCTCGGCCGCTGCGCGCAACACCGATGTGCCCTCGGGTACGGTTACGGCAACACCGTCGATCTCCAACGTCACCGGGGCTCCCACTTTGGCGGGCGTGCCCATGTCGCGGTCTTTGGGAATAATGAAATCTTTCATTCGGCGGCCTCCTGCTGGGTGGCGAAGTCATTCGGAAAATGCGTGAGTGCGGACATGACCGGAAAGGGCGTGAACCCGCCAAGCGCGCAAAGCGAGCCGTCTTTCATCGTCTCGCACAGATCGGTCAAAAGCGGGATCGCCGTTCCGTCGCCCGCCGCGATACGGTCGATGGTCTCTACGCCCCGCACGGCCCCAATCCGGCAAGGGGTGCATTTGCCGCAGCTTTCCACAGCGCAGAATTCCATCGCGAAGCGGGCCATTTGCAGCATGTCGGCGCTATCGTCGAACACAACCAGCCCGGCATGCCCCAAGAGGCCGCCTTTTGCGTCTAACTCTTCATAGCCAAGCGGGGCATCAAAATTGCTGACCGGGATATAGGCGCCAAGCGGCCCGCCCACCTGCACCGCCTTGACCGGACGGCCCGTCATGGTGCCGCCGCCCAAGTCATTGACCACCTCACCCAAGGTGATGCCAAAGGCGGTTTCGAATAGCCCCCCGCGCGCCACATTGCCCGCGATTTGCAGGGTCACAGTGCCACGCGACCGGCCAAGCCCGAAATCGGCATAATGCTGCGCGCCCCTCTCGAAAATCACCGGCACAGTGGCCAGGCTGATGACATTGTTCACCACCGTGGGCCGCCCCAGGAACCCTTCAAGCGCGGGCAGCGGCGGCTTGGCGCGCACCACGCCGCGCTTACCTTCGAGCGAGTTCAACAGCGCGGTTTCCTCGCCACAGACATAGGCCCCGGCCCCAACGCGGATTTCCATGTCAAAGGCGTGGCCAGACCCCAGCACATCAGAGCCAAGCACCCCTGCCCCGCGCGCAATCTCGACCGCACGGCACATCACCGCGATGGCATCGGGATATTCCGACCTCAGGTAGACATAGCCGCGTGTGGCCCCCACACCGATCCCCGCAATCGCCATGCCTTCGACAAGGCTGAACGGGTCTCCTTCCATGATCATCCGGTCGGCAAATGTGCCGCTGTCACCTTCGTCGGCATTGCAGACGATGTATTTCTGCGGCGCTTGCGCCTCCTGCACCGTTTTCCATTTGATCCCGGTCGGAAAGCCCGCGCCGCCGCGTCCACGCAGGCCGGATTTTGTCACTTCGGCAACGATGTCATGGGCGTCCATCGCGATAGCCCGGCGCAGACCAACCAAGCCCCCATGGGCCGCGTAATCCTCCAGATCGAGCGGGTCGATCACCCCTGTGCGGGCAAAGGTCAGCCGCGTCTGACGTTTCATCCAGTCGAGGTGTTCGACCGGGCCAAGAGCTTTGGGGCTCGTACCATCAAGAATACCTCCAACATCGCCAACTGTCGCCGGGCCATAGCCATGGCGCACGCCGTCAATCTCGATCTCGACAAGTGGCTCTAGCCAGATCATGCCGCGCGTGCCGGTGCGAATTATTTGCGCCTCAGGCGCTGCAGCGCGCAGCGCGGCGACCACGTCTTCGGCACCAAGCGCCTTGGCGGCGCTATCCATCGGAATATAAATTTTCATGCGCCCGCCTCCGCCAAAAGGGCATCGATCCGGGCGGCATCCACCCGGCCCACCACGCGGTCATCCAGCATGGCCGCAGGTGCGCAAGCACACAGGCCAAGGCAATACACCGGCTCGACCGTGACTGCGCCATTGGCCGTGGTGCCATGCCACGCAAGCCCCAGCTTGGCCAAGGTCGCCTCGGCCAGCACAGCACCACCCACCGCCTGACAGGCCTCGGCGCGGCAGATTTTCAGCACATGCCGTCCAGCGGGGTTGGCACGGAAATCGTGGTAGAAACTGATCACACCATGCAGCTCTGCGCGGCTGATGTTCAGCGCTTCGGCGATTGGGCGATGCGCCGCCTCGGGGATATATCCAAAGGCAGCCTGCATCGCATGCAGGATCGGCAAAAGCGGACCTTCCAGATCACGATGCGCGGCTAGGATCGAGGTGATGTCGTCGGGGGCGGGTGTGGTCATGGCTGGCCTCTTTCGATTGCTGATGCCAGTCAATCAGGTTTCACCATGCCATATCAATATCGTTATACGGTGGATTGATAGCTATTGCCTATCAAACATCCCCTCCTAACCGCCGCGCCTCGCGCAATAGGCTTTCCAGAACGGGCGTATGCGGTTCGCGCCATGGCGCAACGAGACCAACCGAATGCGCCGGTTCCGAGCCGATCAATGGGATCAAGTCCACGTTTTTTCCGCTGGCATGGAAGCGTGCGGCATCCTCGGGCAAGACTGTCATCCAGCCGCCCGCCTCGACCGTTGCCATCAGAACAACGGTGGAATTCGACTCGATCCACGCCTCGGGTGTCACCTCGACCGCCGCGAAATTGCGGTTGATGATGCGGCGGTTTTGCATGTCGGGCGTCAGCAGACAGAGCGGCTCTCCCGCCAGTTCAGCCCAGCCCACATGCTCGCGCCCGGCAAGACGTGCGCCTTTGGCACAGACCAAAAGGTAACGCTCTTCATAGAGCGGTTCCATGCTGACCCGCCCCATCGGCTCGTTGTCGAGATAGGAAATGCCCGCGTCGATCTCGAGATTATCTAGCATCGACAGGATCTCGATCGAGGTACGCGACAGGATCGTGAACCGCACCTTGGGATGCTTGGCATTGAACCGATGACAGAGCCGCGCCGCCCATGTCAGCGCAGTGGGAATGGCCGCAATCCGCAACTGGCCGGACAAGCCATGCCGCTTGGCGCGCATCTCTTCGCGCAATTGTCGGGCGTCGCCAACGATCCGGCGCGCCCAGACCAGCGTGGCTTGCCCCTCTGGCGTCAGCCCACCATAGCGTGAGCCCCGAAAAATGAGCTGCACGCCCAATTGTTCCTCAAGCTGCTTGATCCCGGCTGAGAGCGACGGTTGTGTGATCCCGATCCGAACCGCCGCACGGCCGAAATGCCCCTCTTGCGCGACCGCGATGAACATTTCCAGCTTGTCGATCATGATTGCCCCAGCGAATGAAATGCAGGAGATTCGATAGAAACCACAAATGGACGCACACCCGCAAGCCTGCACTAGCGGCCTGTGATCCCTCCTGGCAGGAGCGTAGCCGGGGCTAAAGATGCGCATGGGAAGCACTTCGGCAACGTCATCAAAGTCGCGCCGCAGATTGCGTTCAGAAAAAACCCGCCAGCTTGGGCTGGCGGGTTTGTATAGTCGTCATAGGAACGTGAAATCATCCACCGTCAGTTGCGCGGCGGTGATGCCTTCGACGAGGATCGTGTTGCCATTCACCGTCATCTGCGCACCGCCCGTCACGTCGACGATATTCATCGCCGTGACGAAACCCGCCAGACCGTTGCCGCCGTTGTTGATGTTTTCAACGCCAGTATCAGGATCGAAACGGCGGATGAAGAAGCTGTCCAAACCGTCCTCGAAATCGGTGATGACATCCGCCTCGCCATCGAAGAAGGACGAAAAGACGAACTGATCAGCCCCCGTTCCGCCGGTGATCACGTCATTGCCAGCACCCGCGTTGATCGTGTCATTGCCCGCGCCGCCGTCGATCGTATCGTTGCGCCCGCCGCCCGCGAGGAAATCATTGCCCTCGCCGCCAAGGATGCTGTCGTCGCCTTCACCGCCGCCGACGCGGTCATCCCCCGCACCGGCATCAATCGTGTCGCGCCCGGTGCCACCGCCGATGTCATCCGCGCCGTTGCCTGCGTCAATCAGGTCGTTGCCAAAGCTGCCCGACATGCTGTCGTTTCCTTCGCCGCCTTCAAGCGTGTCATCGCCCGCGCCGCCAGCGACCACATCATTGCCTGCGCCGCCAGAGACCGAGTCGTCTCCAAACCCGGCCCCGATGATGTCATCGCCCTCACCGCCATCAATGGTGTCATTGCCAAGGCCACCGCCGATGTTGTCGTTGCCAAGGCCGCCCGAAATAAGGTCATTGCCATCCGCCCCGGCGATCGAGTCATTGCCCGCCCCGCCGTCGAGAATGTCATTGCCTGACTGTCCGAAGACACCGTCATCGCCGCCCTCACCGCGTAGCACGTCATCGCCCGAATTCCCGATCAAGGTATCCGCCAATTCTGTGCCGACGCTGGCCAAAGGCACATCCAGCGCCGAGGTCAGGAAACTTTCGTCATTGGTCAGCGCGAAATCCAGCACGGCATTCTCGAAGGCTTCGCTGCCCTCTTGCAATCCCGCAGCCAGTGCCGCCTCGCGCGCGGTGGCAAGCACCTCCGGATCAAGCGTATCGAGCGAAACAATCGCGCCGGGGAAATCCGATTGGTAAAACCCATTCGGGCTCTCGCCGGACTCGTAAGAAAAAAGGCTATCCCCAAGACTGCTGATCCGCCAATCATCGCGATACGCGCCATAGAGCTCTGAGAAGACCAAAGGCCGCGCCAAGACGGTGCCATCGGCCCGCGCAATATCATTGTCCGGGTTGCCATCCCCATCCCCAAGCAGCCCCTCAAGCGATCCGAGCAATTCGGCGTTCAGGCGCACATCAAGGTCAAGCCGCCCCTCTCGCACCCGCACGACAACCTGACTGTCGCCATTGCCGATCGCACCATCCGCGCCCGGATAAACAATGGTGTAAACATCGCCGCGCCGGTAAATGCGCCCCTCGCCCACATCAAGAGAGGACCCATCCGCAAGCGCCACAACCGCACCATTCACGTGCAACGGATCAGGATCTGCAGCGTCAATCATCACTGCCGTGCCGTCGAGATTGGTGGCAATGGCCTGATTGACGCTGACATTATCGCCCACCGGCACCATGCGCGCCTGCAAGGCAAAGCCCTGCGCATCGGTCGATTGCAACAGGACGAACTCACCTGCTGCCTGAAAATCGTAATCCACGCCATCCAAAGTCTTGAGATGCGGATCGCCAGAGACCCAAGCCGGGAAAGCATCGGTTGAGAACTGAGGCAAGAGATCCAAAAAGGCATCAATGATATCAGGATTACCCGGCCCCGTGAAACCGAACGCATCCAGCAGCAAGGTTTCGGGCGGCACCCCCTCGAGCGCCGCACGGATCGCGTCAAAGCCAACAGTCAGCAGGCCAAAATCGCCTGCCGCGATGTCTTCCAGAACTCCAATGGACTGGTCGATCACCTGCTGTACGCTCAGCCCATCCGGCACATTATCTGGCGTCAGGATCGCCTCGAGTTGAGCGCGGATTGTCGGAATTGAGAACGCAAGAAAGCTGAAGTCGGTTGTGATCAAGCTCGCCTCGGCCGCGTCGATCAGGGCAAGGTAGTCTCCGACCGTGATGGCCTCGGGGTTGATGGTGAAGGCGTTGTTCAGATCCTGATCGCCGAGAAAGGTCAGTGCCGTTAGCAATTGTCCGTTCAGCGCTGTCAGATCGTCGACGCTGGTTATGTCAAATGTGTCGGGAAACATTCATAGCTCCATTTCAATACTTGGGCATTATTGCAAAATCTTGTTCAGAGAGGCCCATAAGAGGGCCAAGCCGAACATACACACTCCACCAATCAACCAGCGGGCGCTCGATACCATCCCATTCATGTCTGCGTTCACTGCAGGCATCCGGGAGGATGGCGTGAAACAACTCACAAAAGCACCCGGTGAGATGCTGGTTGATCTTATGAGAAAATCTTAGTCTTCACGAAACCGTGAAATCAAGAGGCGCGTGTCCAAACCTGGTGTGAAAATTCCGCCGCCTGCCCCCCGGGTGATGCCGGTCGCGCTGCCAACCCGCACCGGGGTGCTGACCCCGTATTAGCGGCGTGAGCGCGCGCTTGGCGTCACCTGCGCGCCGCTTGGTAATCCCGCGTATGCTGATGCGTCCGAAACGGCTGTAATTTAGGGCTTTTATCCTAAAATCGCAAAATTCACGCGGCACAGAAAATCAGCAAGGATTTGTCTCATGTGCTTTGCAAATACCCGCGCGGGTTGTTTTTTTTGAGTTTTAGTGTAGGTAGACATCCTTCACACCAGCAAGGAGTTAGGATGACCGATAAAAATTCGGACAAAGGGTTTGTTGCAATTTTAGGTTGGAGCTTGCGTTGCATTGACGCGCTCGAAAAATTTGATCGTAGGTACGTCATCGTCGCTCCCGCTTGGGCTGAATCCTATGCAGTCGAGCACGACATACCGTTTGTTTCCTGGGATTTTGAGCGGCTCAACGACCGTTCCTTCGAACTTGCCACGACACTGAAAGACATGGGGGTCGACGTGGCGATTCCCCTTTTCGAGGAAACGGTCGAGTGGGCGGGTGCTGTTAACTCCGTGTTGATGAAAAACCCGCGCTTGTTGGGTCAATCCATGTTGTTCCGCGATAAATCACTTATGAAACGCCGCGCGCAGTTGGGTGGCATCCGTGTTGGCATCTTTGAGGAAGCCATGGATCAGACGGATGTGATCCGCTTTCTCAGACGCGTGAACCAGACACTGCTGAAACTGGATGGCGACCCGAATGATCCGATCCATTTCAAGGCATTCGACAAGGCGGGGTGTCTGGGGCACCGCGTGATCCGCACTGCTGACGATGTGGCCTCCATCTCGGACGATGAATTTCCGGCGCTTCTGGAAAGCCATCTGGATGGTTGGGAATTCGCAGTCGAGGCGTGGATCAAGGATGGTAAGATCCAGTTCTTGAACATTTCAGAGTATGTCACCCTGGGCTATTCCGTTTTCGTCCCGGCAACCCCTGAATTGGAGCAGTGGCGCGGTCGTATCACGCAGGAAATCGAAAAACTAATTGACGTGTTCGATATTGATTTCGGTTTCATCCACCCGGAGTATTTCGTCACCTCTGACGGAACCATGTACTTCGGCGAAGTGGCCTATCGCCCGCCGGGCTTCAACGTGTTCGAACTGCTCGAACGCGCCTACGGGTTCAACGCGTATCAGGCGCTAGTTCTGGTGTTCGATCCCAAGACAACGCAGGACGAGCTTGATGCCTTCTTTCCGACCCCAGTCACGGATGCGACAGGCCATGCCGGGTGCTTTGGCGTCTATCCCCGCCGCCGTGTGGTCAGCAATCTTGAAATCCCCCCACAGACCGAGAGCCATCCCTATTTTGACTTTCACGAACTTAACCCGCCACATGCGCAAAAGGTAACCAAGCGAACGGCGTTCGGCACGCATTGGGGCCTTGTGTATTTTTATGGCGAGGATGCTGTCGAAATGCGTGACTTGCTAAAGGCGCAAGAAGAGCTGGATTACTATCTGTGACGGTCCCTGCGGGCCACGCCGATGGCTGTGGCACCCATGATGTCGCGCATTTTCGTTGTTGACCCCTTGGGGTTGCCGCATCCTTGAAGTGACGGTTGGCAGCATAAACAGTGCCCCGGCCAATTGAATAAGGGCGACGCTATGGTCGAAGCCGATATGACAGCCCATTTGAACGCCGCTGGACAGCTTGCAACGCTTCTTGACCGGCTCGACCGGCAGATTTGTGGTCTGCAAAGCGCGTCGCGTATTGGCAAGAACAACCATGCGCTGCGCGTGTTGGATGCGGCGCGCCCGGTGCTGCAGCATGAGGACGGATTGCCAGCCTTGCGCCAGCGGGCCGGCCTCATGGACGAGGCTGGGCTGTTCTCTGGCACGGATTGGGGACGTCCGGCGCACCTGCTGCCGAACCTTGTCAAGCATACCCTGACACAGGCCAGCCAGCAGACGATCACATTAGAAGCGATGAGCCTGCTACGCTTTCTTGTGGTTGCCAAAGGCGAACATGCGACGCCTGATCTGTCACCTGCGCAGGCCGAACAATTTCTTACGCAGGTTCTGTCGTTCAATCTCGACCGGCTGCTCGGACAGGGCCTGGACGAGTCGCAACGCCACGCGCAAAATGCGCTCACACCGGCTATGGACCGGCTGATGCGGTATCTGCTGCAAGAGGTTGGGACTGACGGTGTCTTGGATCGCCTGACAGACGAGATCTGGCGCATCATGGCGCAGCGACCTTTGCAGGTTGATCACGTCAAGGCGATGATCCTGCAGATCGCACGCGCCTTACAAACCGGAACCGCCCTCACCGCCGACGCTCATCGGGGGGCCGACAGGTTGATCAGCGCCTTATTTGGTCCGACCGCCCTGAACCGAGAGGACCCGGGCATTCCAGCTTATATCGACAGACTGTCACGAGCGGACGAGCGCACGGTTCAGGAAGAGGCCTATGCCTTTGCCCGCGCCATGCACGACACGGGGTTGGTATCAGATTATCACGCCAGCTTTCTGCGTTGGGCCATTGAGGCCGATCAGACCAAGGTGCTCCCTGACGCCTTGGGCCTGTCGAGCACCGGGCTTGATGCCCTGCGCTGCTATGAGCCGCTGGTGCGCGCCTTGGTCGATGTCGCCATTCAGCCCGGTACAGCGCAGGCGGTCTATGGGCTGGCGCTTATGTTGGAACGGGGCATTCTGTATTCCCCTCCCGTTGCGCCGTCCCTGTGGCGCCTGTTGGAAACACCACTAACCGAAGAGTGCATCTGCGCTTTAGAGGCAACCTGCGGTACGGCGCTCCCTGCGCGAACGCATCTGATTGCAGGGCTCATCATGTTCTTGGGCCAACCCCTTGGTGTCGGTCAGGGAAACAATCCGACCTGCCAATCTGCCCGGGCCTTGTCGATGTGGGCGTTGAACGATCCGGATTACCTGCTCTGGCTGATCGCACAGGTGGCACGCAGGGACAGGCTGGTGCTGCATTTCGAGGGCGAACCACTCGACACCGCGACCCTACCGCCCGGCCTTGCGACGTCGGCGCTGCTGGATGCCGATCCCATCTCTGTCCTGCTGGTACCGCATCTGGACCGCGCCTATGCCGAAATGGGCCGCCGATGTCTCGGCCGCCCCGAAGACCCACATCGCTGGATCAATCCCGAGCTGCACGGCTGGTGGGTTGGGCGCGAGTTTCACATAGCCGTGGATGTCGCCACAGGCGCATTGAAGCACTATGAGGACTTCCTGCGCCACTTTCACGCCTGTTACCACCCGCAATACAATGGCAACCAACCAGTCATTCACCCGCAACCTGCCGGGATCGCCGTGACAGACTCGGGCGCGACCTTTGTAGGCTGGCACGCGATCACACTAATCCGGGTAGGTCTGGACCCGACGGGGCAGATGCGCGTTTACTTCTTCAATCCCAACAATGACAGCGGACAAGATTGGGGCCACGGTCTCGTTGTCTCGACACAGGGCAGCGGAGAGCGGTTCGGGGAAGGTTCATTACCATTCGAGGATTTTGCCGCGCGGCTCTACTTGTTCCACGATGACGGGCTGACGCCCCGTCCGACAGTGCCAGTGCCGGACGATCAGATTGCGAGCATCGCAGCCAAAGGCCGGAAAAGCTGGGCCGCTGGCCGTGGCGATCTGTGTCCCACACCGCCAGACTGAAGGGCCAGAAAGGCCCAAGTTTGCGCTGCGCGTTAGCTGGATGAAATCCCCCACGTTAATGCCCGCACCAGCCTTAACCCCCCTGACGTCCGATGGAGTTTTCGAGGGCGTCGCGCTCGAACGAGCCGTTCCTTGGCGTTGAAAGCGCCTTGAACCTTGTTACTGACAAGAACGTCGTTGCATGCCCGGTTGCCTTAAAAGGCGTGTTCTTTGAGGACCCGGAGATTTTACAAAATCGCCAAGCCTAGTTTGGACCGACGGAACCGCAGTGAACCTATTGTGCTTTTCAGGTCCATCCAGTTCCAGTGGTTCGGCAGGTGACAAAGGCGATTTACCTCCCGCACGCCAGCGCATTAGCAGGCACGCGACCACATATAGGCGAGCATCGCGACATACCCGCCAGCCGAAACCGGCGGGGTTTATCCATTACAGGAACTGAAAATCCTCCACGGTCAGTTGCGCCGCTGTGATGCCCTCGACAAGGATGGTGTTGCCATTCACCGACATTTGCGCGCCGCCCGCCACGTCGACGATGTTCATCGCCGTGACGAACCCGGCAAGCCCATTGCCGCCGTTGCTGATATTCTCAACACCGGTATCGGGATCGAAACGGCGGATGAAGAAGCTGTCGATCCCATCTTCGAAATCGGTGATGACATCGACCTCACCGTCGAAGAAGGCGCTGAACACGAACTGATCCGCATCTGCGCCGCCGGTCATCACGTCATTGCCTGCGCCGCCGTTGATTGTGTCATTGCCCGTGCCGCCGTCGATGATGTCGTCCCGTCCACCACCGGCAAGAAAGTCATTGCCGTTGCCACCCGAGATAGTGTCGTCCCCCTCGCCGCCGCCCACACGGTCATTGCCAGCACCAGCGTTGATGGTATCGCGCCCGGTGCCGCCACCGATGTCATCCGCCCCCAAACCTGCGTCGATCAGATCGTTGCCAAAACTGCCAGACATGCTGTCATTTCCGGCACCACCCGAGAGCGTGTCGTTGCCTGCGCCGCCTGCAACTAAATCCCGGCCGTCGCCACCGATAATGGAATCATTCCCAAAACCACCACCGATAACGTCATCCCCATCGCCGCCGTCGATCGTGTCATTTCCCAGACCACCGCCGATACTGTCATTGCCAGCGCCGCCCGATACGAAGTCATCGCCGTCCGAGGCGGCAATCCGGTCATTGCCAGCCCCCCCGTCAAGCACATCGTTACCTGCGCTCCCGGCGATTGTGTCGTCGGTGTCACCGCCAGTAATCGTGTCACCGCCCTCAGGCACCTCTGGTGATGAGTCAGAAAGTGTCGCCGCACGGGCAAAGTCGATTTTTCTTGAATCGTCAGAAGTTGAAATCCAGCCGGTAGGATTAGAGTAGAAATCAACCAGCCGAATGCTGGATTGACCAAGAGTGCCGATCACAAGGTCATTCCCAAGCCGTTCCAGCAAATTTGTGTTGAAGTCAACGCTCATCCATGGAGCGAATTCGAGGATGCCGCCAGTATCAACAATGAGCTTATCCCCAAAGCTGCGTGTGACATCCGATCCCTCAAATCCGCTGTTACCAACGCTCAGTGAATAAGTATCAAGACCCGCACCGCCATGGACAACGTCATCCCCAAGAAGAGGCAAGATATAGTCGTCTCCATCACCTCCATGGAGAGTGTCAGCACCGTTGCCGCCAAAGAGGGTGTCATTGCCCGCGTCACCATGAAACAGGTTTGCGACGTCGGAGTAAATGTTTGCGCCCAGTGAGAAGTTGAAGAATGACCCTGCGCCGATGTTGTCATCACCGGCCCCGCCGTGGATCGTATCCGCAGAGTCAAATCCACCTATCAACAGATCGTTATCATTTCCGCCAAAGAACAGATTTGCACCGTTATTAAGCCCTTGGAATTGATCTTCGCCATCTCCGCCATGCGCTTCGAAAAAGGCGGCAAGACCGTCTGACGGACTGGACCCGAAGATCGTGTCATTGCCTGCGCCCCCATCAACAAATCCAGAGACCTTTACGACAAAGGAGATACTGTCGTTGCCCTCGCCGCCGTCAACGGACACAATCGACGGCACTGTCAGGGCGAAGGGCAAGACACCGCTCGTCGCGTCGCCTCTCATGTCGATGATGTCATCGCCCCCGCCTGCGTTGATCATGACGCGCCGCGCGGCAAAACCTCCGCCTGCGTCACTAAGAGAATCGTCGAAATCCGTCAGAATAACTTCAACATCCTCATTTGAGAAAAGGCTGCGCGTATCAACAAGCTGCGCGCCATAGGCATCGTTAAAGCCCGATGGATCTAGTCCGATCCAATCGGCAAAGGTCAGGCTGGTGGTCACATCGGGTGTATAGACGAGGCGGACAGTCCCCGCAGCCGGGTCGGGGCCGAAATTCTCTGCAACAATCCGTATGGCCGTGGCTAATGACGCGGGTTGCAACGCCTGCAAGCTCGCGAGATGTTCCGCGTTTGCCAGCGCCGCCGCTGAGACAGCAAATGCTGTCGCATCGTTAAAATCCGCGAACGGCGCTGAGGGCAGCGGCCCAAAACTCCGCTCAAGTGTCGGCAACCCTTCGAAGCGCAAATAGCTCTGGCTGCTCAAACCAAAGAGCGTCAACTGTGCCTCTCCGGTGAAAAAATCTTCGGACGCGAAAAACTCGGGATCGTCGGCGTAGAAAATGGGGGAAAAAACATCCCCAGAACCAGACACTTGCTGTGAAAATGTTCCGAACGCATCGATGTTAAATCGGAAACTGCCGGTTCTTACTTCATCGAACTCCACGAAATGGTAGCTTAATACACCTGAAAGAGCGCCCAGAGGGTCCCAGAACTCGGCGGGCAGAAAAGTGCCATCAACGGTGCCAAACAAGTTACTTATGCTATAACCCGTGAACTGATCGATCCCGACAGAGGAGGAGGAATAGTCAAATACATGCGTCATGATATTTCCTCTCGGGCATAAAATTCAAATTCCGGAGCGCCTTGGAAAGAGTTTAGATTTACAAATTCTCTGGTCAATCTTTGCCTGCTGAAGTCGGGCGAAAACAATGACCTGCCAGTGAAAAGCTTTGCCGCTCAGAAACGGTTCTTCAAAATGAGCAGCCTGATTTTGATCAACGCGGTGGGAGAATACCAAGACTGCTCCCCCCGCAGATGCCGCAAAATCGGCATCAAAAATGGTGGCTCGGGTGGTTAAAAGATGGCATCGCGCTTAGGCCGAATTATTCCTCCAGCTTTGATGGGGCTTCTTGCTTCCCTTGTAAGCCAAGCTCTTACTTAGGGCAGCAAAGCGCCTATTTTTCGCGCAATCGAGGACGTGAACGGTGGTGGCATTCATTCACGACACTCAAGAATATATCTAAAATGCAATCACATAAAAATGAAATGGCGGAGCCGATGTAGGCCAAAACCATAATCAACAGCAGTATAAATTATAAATAATCAATCGCTTATTAATTCCCTGTGGGGCTGCTTATCTGGTAAAACAGTGCAGTACTTTCAAAGTAAGTTGGTTGCGGGAGGGCGCATAGACCTAGACCGAACAAGCGCTTTTCTAAACCGACATTGAACCCGACCTACTAATTACGAATTTTGCCGCCCCCAGGGTAGCTGAGGTTCGCGGTATGCGCATCACCCAGTCTCCATCCACCGGCAGCTGCCGGAACGGAGCGGGCTTTCTCTATTCTTCTATCAGCCGACCCCGCCTCTCAAACAATATGCTTCACCAAGTTTAAGTGGCCCCTTTAGTGAGCCCAGCTCAGCAGGCTGACCGGCGGCTTAGAGCCAACCTTACTCAGCCAGATCATCCAGACTTACACCGAGCGCATTGGCCAAGGCCCGCAGGGTCGTGACCGAGCCCTGCTTACGACCGGTTTCGATCTCGGCCACGGTCACGCGGTTCACGCTCGCTTTTGCAGCCAGGGCGGCTTGTGTCATCCCGCGCAGGTCTCGGTAGACGCGCAAAGCGTTTTCGCCGTTCAACAGGCGGTTCGCGTAGTCCGCCGGGATCAGTCCATCCTCGCCCGCCGCAAGCGCGGCCTTGGCGCGGTCATAGGTCTGTAGGTCGGCCAGATCTTCAGCCGCGGCTCGCAGGTGGTCGTATTATTCGCGTCGGGCGGGGAGCGGTCTTTCGATCTCCTCATGTGAGCGTCCGCTCTGTGCCTTGGCAAAGCTCATGCAGTTTGGCGTGATCGTTCAAGACTGGTGTTCGTCCGCGCGTTAATTGCCGTTCAAACCATGAACGGGAGTTACTCATGCGCTTCACTCTGAACGGACTAGGTCAGGATATTCCGGCCGATTGGGCAGATGAGCCGCTGTTGGTCCTGTTGCGGGAACACATCGGACTGACGGGTGCGAAATTCGGGTGCGGGGTTGGCATTTGCGGGGCCTGCACGATCATTGTGGACGGTGCCGCCACGCGCGCCTGCATGATCCGCTCCGGCGATATCGAGGGTCTGAACGTCCGCACGATCGAGGGGCTGGCCGACGGGGACAGCTTGCACCCGGTTCAGCAGGCCTGGTTGGACCTCGGAGTGCCACAATGCGGCTATTGTCAGGCTGGTCAGATCATGGCGGCTGTGGCGCTGCTGGAGGAAACGCCTGACCCATCGGAGGATGACATTGATGCGGCGATGGACGGCAACCTGTGCAGATGCGGCACCTATCCGCGTATCCGTGCGGCGATTGCCCGCGCGGCGGAGCGTGTGTGATGCAGCGGCGTGCGTTTCTGGCGGCCTCGGCCGTGGGGCTTGTGGCCGCTATCGGTGCGACGGCGTGTTCGCGCATCCCGGTTATCCCCAAACGTCCTGATCCGGACGTCTCGACTGCCATAGGATGGATCGCGCATCGGGACGGGCATTTCACCCTGACCCTGCCGCGCGCCGAGATGGGACAGAACATCGCCACCGCACTGAAGCAGGTCGCCTGCACCGAGCTTGGGGCGGAGTGGGACCGGGTCGACGTGGTCCTGCATGCGACCGACATGCCGCGCGTCAAGGCGACGGTGGGCAGTGAATCGGTGATGCTGTTTGCCGAACCGTTGGCGCAGGCCTGTGCCGCCCTGCGCGATGCCCTGGCTGCCGGAGAGGTTGCAGGACTGGTCCGTGTCAGGGCGCGTCCGGTCTCCGAGTTGCGCGCATTGCGCAGCGGTGGCCTGATCGGCGCCAGCCCCGAACTGGTCCAAGCGCGCGGGATCGTCACGGGCGAACCGCTTTATGCGGCCGATATCCGACTGCCGGGAATGCTTTATGGTCGGGTGCTGCGCGCCCCTGCGTCCGTCGAGTTGCACTCTGGCCCCCGGCGCTGGGATATCGATGCGGCGCGCGCGGTGCCTGGCTTTGTCGCGGTTGTCGAGGATTGTGGCCCGCCGATTGGCAAGGCTCAGGGGCTTGGCATTGTCGCCGCCCGACCCGGCGCGCTTGATGCAATTGCTGAAGCGTTGCAGGTGGAGTGGGATGTGGCGGGCCAACACCCCCACGCGGATATCGCGCGCGCCATTGACGTCGATGCCCGTCTTGGAGCGGGCGCACTCCCGCACAAGGTTCTGAACGGCGCGCCCGAGGCTGGCCCGTGGGATGTCGATCTGCGTCTTGATATCCCCATGGCAGCCCATGGCCCGATCGAGCCGCGCGGAGCCGTAGCATTCTGGGAAGACGGGGCATTGCGGGTCTGGGCCGGTACGCAAGATGCCTTCTACATCCGAGATTTTCTGGCCGATGCCTTCGGGCTATCTGCCGGTGCAGTCACTGTCCAATCCTGCCGGATTGGCGGGGCCTTCGGCGGCAAGACGATTTGCACGGTTGAGGCAGAGGCGGCGGCACTCACACTTGCCGTGAGCAGCCCCGTCAAGGTCCAGTGGACGCGCGCTCAGGAATATGCGCTTGGGTTCCACCGCCCGCCGTCTTCTCACCGGGTCAGGGCGCGCGTCGGGCAAGGCCGGATCACCGACTGGGACCATGCGCAGATGAGTTCGCATATCATGTTCACCGCCGCCGTCGTGCCATCCTGGATGCAGCGCGGCACCGACGTCTTTGCCGGCGATGGTGGCGTGGCGCGAGGTATGGCCGCGCCCTATGTGCTGGGCCGTGCCCGCGCAGCTTATGACATGGTGCGCCTGCCTGTGCATACCGGCCCATGGCGCGGGCTGGGTGCCGGGCCGAACGCGCTGGCTATTGAGAGTGCCATGGACGAGGCGGCACTGGCCGCAGGCGTCGATCCCTTGGCGTTCCGCCTTGCGCATGTTGCTGATCCGTTTTTGGCGGCATGTCTTGAGCGGGTGGGTGAAATCTCTAGTTGGGGCAAAACGCCTGCGTTCTCCGAGGGTCTGCGGGTGGGACGCGGTATCGCCTGCGGCACCTACAAGGAGACCAGCCATGCGGCGGCCATTGCCGATGTGGCCGTCGATGCCCGTGGTCGGGTGCGGGTCACGCGAATGTGGTGCGTGCATGATTGCGGGCTGGTCATCAACCCTGATCAGGTCCGTGCGCAATGCGAAGGCAATCTAGTCTGGAGCCTTGCCATGGTGCTAACCGACGATCTGCCCACGGAAGACGGGCGCGTCACGGCCCAGACCTTTGCGGATGCCCCAATCCCGCGCATGACCGATACACCCACACTCACCGTTGATCTGATCCAAAGCGATCGTCCGCCACAAGGCGCAGGCGAAACCGTCATGGTGGCAGGCCCCGGCGCCATCGCCAATGCGATCAGCGCAGCCACCGGCCGACGCCTGGTCCGCTTTCCGGCGCGGGCCGGGGACCTCGCGTTATGATGGCATTCGGCTACAAAAGTGCCCTGACCTTTCGTGTTTTGCCCTGCCTCCGAAAGAGGGTGCCGGACCTTCGTTCTTTTGAACATCCCCCTGTTTTGGATTATCCTCTGGCTGGAAAGGGTTAACGTGCATGGCTCAACGCATTGAAGGACAGGATTTCGCTTCGGCCGCCATGATGCGCCTGGTCGCAATGGGGCTTGCACGGCAGGGCATTTCCATTCCCGTGCCGACGTCCCCGACCGCGCATGTTTCGCTTGAGGACAAGCGTGCGGTCCTCAGCGCTGTCTTGGCATGTCATGGCCCTTTGGCCATCCTGTCCATTGCAGACGCCGCATGCGCCATGGCCCCCGAGCCGGTCGTCCAAGCCTTGACCAATGCACGGGACATACCTGATCTCATGGAGCGCTGGCACAGGCTGGAGCGCTTCAGCCATGGGCGACACAGGGTCGAGATAGAGCAGCTTTCTCCGCAACGCTTTCGACTGACCCACCGCGCGCGTGACCATGGCCCGCCGCCATCCATGGCAGAAAGCTTGTTGGTGCTTGGGCTTCTTACAATCCTGACCGAGATGACCGGATCGACGGATGTGACGATGAAAACTGACGCGGGCGCGGTCTGGCGCAGCGAGGGTAAATGGCATGACCCGGGCACGTCACAAGGCGTCGGCAGTGTCGTCCTGACAGCGGCATCGGCAAGCAGAACGGTCGAAGTGCATGGCAATAACCCGGAGACCGATCTGGTATCACGGTTGCGAGGCCGTCTTGTTGCAGACCCGGTGCGCCGCTGGACAGTGGCCAGTCTTGCGGCCGAAGCTGGTGCCGCGCCCCGCACCCTTCAGCGCCGCCTGACCGAAGGATCGGCTTCCTTTTCCCGCCTTGTGACCGATGCGCGGATCGAGGTCGCTGCAACCCACCTGTGCAAATCCAATGGCCTAGCACTTGCAGAGATCGCCTTCATCGCAGGCTTTGCCGATCAGGCCCATTTTGCTCGCACATTCAGCCGAACCGTAGGCACAACCCCGAGCAGCTATCGCGCAGACTTTGGCCAGTAGCAGATCTGAAACCCGCCATCTGCCTGAACTTATTACAAAGTTTCACCTGCAGAATGAGCCTTCAACATTGCGGACACTCAGGTCTCATTTGCTGATCGGCCGCTAAGGGCCGGTCTTGCTCTCAAGGCAAAGGCCGCGTCCCAACTTTGCAAACCCCGCTTTCTGCGCACTGCGGCCATTCGTGACCTTCGCAGCGAAAGTCTGCTCCGGGTCGTTAGTCGACATATCAAGCACGCTCTGCGGTCTTCTCGGTCACCGCCGTCAAAGAGCCCAGATAATGCACCATGAGCTTTCTTGTCAGCGGAGCAATCAGCCTGATGTCAAAGCGAAACACCCACGCCAAAAGGCGCGCCCGGAGGCTTTTCCACGACTGGCTCAAAAGGCTGGAAACAACCAGCTGCGCCGATTTGCGGGTGATCATGACGCCAATGTTGAATTTCGCGAGGAATTGATCCAGGTTCCTGAGCCACTGTGACCCGCTGGTTTCAATAATTCCGCCTCTTTTTCATGAGGTTATCATGTTTCAGAGGGGCCGCGCCAAATGGAAAAACGGGTCAGTCCGACGCGAAAATCAACAATTTGCACATCGACTGAGCGCGTTGGCAGATCCTCAGCCGCCGGGGCTCTGTCGCAAAATCCGGATGGGGGACACGGTCAGGATCTGATCAATCAGAGGGGACGTATCCTCTCCAAAGCGACCTGCGCTGTTCAGTCCCGCCCCGATCAGTTGGACGACATCCGGCGAACCGGCAAATGCCGAATGACTCCCTGAACTGGAGTCGTTGATGTCTGACAGGTCGATCACGGTCAGCCCGAATTCCTCAAGATCCCTGAGCGGGGCAGCCCCCACACGGGGCACACCACCGGCAAGGCGGGCAGAAACACGCAGAGCGGCGTCCCGCTCTGAGATTAGCAAAAAGATCGAGCGCCGGATTTCGGGGGATAACCGGTTGAGCTGTGCTCGGAACAGATCAATGTCGATATCGGGCGCGGCCAGAACGATGGTATTCAGATTTTTTCTACGGCCAAGCTCACCGCTTCGATCACGCTCCACAAGACCTTCCATGGTCAAGAGACTGCCCATGGAATGCGCGAAAACATCAACGCTATGCGCCTTGGTCTGTCCCAGAATCTCGGCTATTTCAGGCACCATATCCCGGGCGATCAGAGCGCTGTTGAGATCGTGTACATACCGGATCGTGCGTGCCGCAGATGCCCAGCTCAGCAAGACAGGCACGCCCTCAAAGTTGCTATCCTCGACAAACTGACCCAACCGCAACAGGGAATCTGTTGGCGTATTGTTGAACCCGTGGACAAAAAGCAGGATCGTCCGCTTGTCGGCGGGGCGGCTTGCAAGCTCTCGGTTGATCGCGTCAACAAAGGCAGCATCACCGGCATAGGTCACCGGATCAACGGCCATAAACTCTGTTCGCGGGTCAGGCGGCAGGCGTCTTGCCCGTTTTAACCTGCCAATTGAGTGGTTCGGAGGAACCAGCACATCCACAGAGGCAAGGCCAAGTGTCCGCGCGCGGTTGGCCGACAAGAACGCTCCGGGTTCCTCGGACGGCGCGCGGCTGCTTGTGATAAAAATTCGGTGCCGCGTGCTCTCAGCCTCAACCGCCGGGCGGAGTGCCGGATTGTCGATGCCAATGATTTCAGGAGGACGGCTGCAGGCCGCTAGGATCAGTGTCATCAAGACACCGATAATCAAGGTGCAGCGACGGAACACAAGGACAGGCGCAGGAACTGTGGATTCGTGTGCAAGACCCATGTCGCCCCCGCTAGGTTGGAAGTTTCCCAAGCACATTCGGTCAGGCTCCCGAAGTTGTCCAGACGAGGATTGACCCAACCGGGCTGATCCTTAGGGCGGCGTTGGGCCGTCGACCCTGTTTACGCAGCGCGGATCAACGGTCCGGATGGTCCTGACTTTCGCATCACCATCAATCCGGGCATTTGGGCTGGATTGTCAGGTGGCCATGGTGCCATGTAATGCGGTAGACCGTCAGTCCGAGGTACAGGGATGCGCGACAAGGAAAATCGCCCCGATGGCGTGATTCAACTGCTGCCGAGACTGTTCAGGCCGCTCTCTCCTGCGGGCATTCTTGTTGGAGCCGTGCTCTTTGCCATGTCGCTCACGCCGTCGATGGTGCCGCGCGGCCCCGAGATACAGGGGGCACTTGGGGGTCTTGTCTTTGCGATTGGTTATGCGGCGGCATACGTTGTCAGGTCAGGCGTTTACTGGCTGGGTGTGCAACCGGCTTTCCGGCCGTCGCACTTGCAAATCTACGCGATCCATGCGCTCGCGCTGATGATCTGCGGCTTTGGCCTCTGGATGGGCGCAGAGTGGCAGAACTCGATCCGCGTAGTCTGGGGCCTGCCCGAACTCGACGGCTTTGCCACGACCTTTGTTGTCGCAATTGCCCTGGCCGTTGCCGCGCTACTAATTTTCGCCGGGCGACTTTTTGAGCTGCTCGCGGCCAAATGGTATCGCCGCACCGCGCGGTATCTGCCACCGCGTGTCGCGCGGGGGGTCGGGCTGCTCTTGGCGCTGGGGATCTTCTGGGCTGTGATCGACGGGATTGCCTTTCGCTTTGCCCTCAGGACGATCGACACCACGTCGCGGATCGCCGATCTGGTGATCCCGCCTGATCTTGCACCGCCGACGGACGCGGACACGCCGGGGAGTGCGGCCTCGCTGATCGCGTGGGAGGATCTGGGGCGTTGGGGGCGCGGCTATGTGATCTCGGGCCCCGACCGCGCCGAGATCGCGGCGTTCTGGGAGAAACCGGCCCGCCAACCGATCCGGGTCTATGTCGGGCTCACCGCCTCGGGGACGGTTGAAGAGCGCGCGAAGCTCGCCTTTGACGAATTGGTGCGGGTGGGCGGATTCGAAAGGAAATACCTTGTCATCGCCACGCCCACCGGTTCCGGCTGGCTCGACCCCGGTGCGATGAATACGCTGGAGTATATCACGCGAGGGGACGTAGCCACGGTCGCGATCCAGTATTCCTACCTGTCCAGCCCGATGTCGGTGATCATCGACCCTGAGAACGGGCTCGCGGAATCCCGCGCACTCTTTGATCTGATCTATGGGCACTGGACCGCGCAGCCACCGGCAAGCCGGCCCCGCCTCTATCTGCACGGTCTGAGCCTCGGGGCTTTCCTGTCACAGGAAACCGTTCCCCTTCTGAATATGTTCGGGGATCCCTTTCACGGCGCTCTGTGGACCGGCTCTCCGTTCCTCAGCGACATGTGGCGGATGGTGCAGGACCGGCGCCATCCCGATAGCCCGGCATGGCGTCCGAAATTCGGAAACGGGTCTTTGATCCGCACCGCCAATCAGGATGGCGGGCTGGAGCGGTTTGAGGCCCCATGGGGACCGATCCGCCTTGTGTTCTTGCAATATGGCAGCGATCCCATCGTTTTTTTCGACTATTCTCTGGCTTGGCGGCGTCCCGACTGGCTCAGAGCGAACCGCGCGCCAGATCTGGGGCCGGACATGCGCTGGGTGCCTCTTGTCACGATGTTGCAGGTCGGTTTTGACATGGCGGTTGCCGTTGGAACGCTGGGCTATGGCCATGATTACGCCGCACGCCACTATATTCCCGCCTGGGCCGAAACGCTGGAGCCTGCAGGCTGGACCCCCGAAATCGAAGCGCGGCTCATCGACCACCTGAGGGATCTCACCCCGCGCTGAGGCAATTTCAGAAAAAGTTGATAGACTTTTTGGGTTTGAAGTTTCGCCAATTCAAAGGGTTAAAGCGTGTTGGCGTTTCAGCGAAATGCCGAAAGGCTTTAGGCGGGAAAGCGGAGCCTGACCCGCAGACCCGGCCCCGCATCTTCGAGGGTCAGCGCCGCGTCATGCACCTGGGCGATGCCCGCCACAAGGCTCAGCCCCAGACCGTTTCCGGGGGTCCCGCGGCTGCGATCCAGCCGGTAGAGACGGCGCAGCACCAGATCCCGCTCTGCCTCGGGAATGCCGGGGCCGTTATCCGTGACCGACAAATCGATATGGGTCTCTGCCTCTGATAGGGCAACGGTGATCGTGGTGCCTTGCGGGGTGTGGTGCATCGCATTCTCGATGAGATTGGCCAGAACCTGCCCCAAAAGGGTGCGGTCCCCCATCACCGGGCGCACGGGCACATCCGGCAGGGCGCAGATCAGCATTTGCCCATTCTCGGCCGTTGCAGGATCGTAAACATCACAGAGCGTCTGGCACAGTTCTGACAGGTCCACCGGCGCAAACCGCCCTCGTGGCGAGCCGCTTTCGATCTGCGACAGTTGCAAGAGCGCGTGAAAGATCGCCACGATCCTGTCGAGTTCCGCCTGAGCCCGGCCCAGCATCTCCCGCGCCTCCTTGGTCAGATCCGGGCTCTGGCTCAGATCGTCCAGATGCACGGCGGCGCGCTGGATCGGGGTCTTGAGGTCATGGGCAATATCCGAGGACACCTGCCGCAGGCTCTCGACCGCATCCTCTTGCGCGCGGGCCATCTGATCGACCTTGGCGGCAATGCGCGCCAGATCGTCTGACCAGCCTGTGACATCCCCCACCCGCGCCTCTCGGTTTCCCGATGTCAGGTGATCCAGCGTTCCGCTGATGACCGCCACATGCCGTGCGCCGCGCCGCGCCAGCACCCACCCGCCCGACAGCGCCACAAGAACCGTGGGCAGCAGCGAGATACCCAGAATGTTGAGAAACGCATCCCGCAACGCGTCGATATGCGCAAGGCTGCGCGCCACGGTCAACTGGCCACCCTGCAGCGATGTGGTCAGCGCCAGAAATCGCCCCTCGATCTCGGGATTGCCCGGAAGATAGGATATGATCCGATAGCCATCCGCATCGCGCGCCACCAGCGCATTGCCATAATGCCGCCCGTTCGGGGCGAAATAGCTCAGCACGACCCGCTCAGGATCGGTGCTGCGTGCCTCGGCCTCGACCAGTGCGGCGAGGGCGGCGGCAGACGGGGCCGCGCGAAACCCCGCCATATCCTGCGTAAGATCGGCGCGGAGCGTCTGCTCGAAAGAGGACCGCGTGTAGAGGTAACTCGCCCAAAGCCCCAGCAGCGATACCAGCGCGAACAAGAGCACAAGCCCCGCCGCCAGCCGGATCGGCATGGAGCGCAGCAAAAAGGCGCGCCTCAAGGTCATGCGTCGATCCGGTAGCCGGCACCGCGCACCGTCTTGATAAGTTCGGTTGTAAAGGGTTTGTCAACCTTGGCCCGCAAGCGGCTGATATGGGTTTCGACCACATTGGTCATCGGATCGAACGAGATATCCCAGATCGCCTCGAGCAGCATCGTGCGTGTCTGCACGCGCCCCTTGCGGCGCATGAGATGTTCGAGAATGGCAAACTCACGTGGCAAAAGGTCGATCTCCTGCCCCTCTCGTGTCACCTTGCGGGCGATCAGATCCATTTCCAGAGGGCCTGCGCGCAACACGGTCTCTTGCTCCAGCGCATGCGGACGCCGCGCCAGCGCCGCAACCCGTGCCGATAACTCGCCAAAGGCAAAGGGTTTGACCAGATAATCATCCGCCCCCGCGTTCAAACCGCTGACACGTTCGTCGACGCTGCCAAGCGAGGTCAGGAAAAGAACCGGCGTGTGGTTTCCCGCGCCGCGCAGGGTCTTGACCAGTGTCAGCCCGTCGATTTCCGGCAGCATTCGGTCGATGATCAGAACGTCATAGGGTCCGCTCGTTGCCTGAATCAACGCATCCCGCCCGTTGCTGACCAGGTCGACGCTCTGCCCTTCCTCGCGCAGACCCCGCGCGATATAGGCCCCCGTCGTTGCATCGTCTTCGACCACAAGCAGCTTCATGTCATCCTCGTGATTTCCTTGGCCTGTGAACCGGCTATCCCCGTTGGAACCGATTTGCACCCGTTTTTGGAAGCGCATGCCCTACCTAAACTATTTGTATAGTTGGGCACATCCGGCTGTGAGACCCGCGCATCATATGGGCACCATCGCACGCAACACAACGGAGCTTTCAATGATGTCCTCCACACCTCTTTCCCGTCGCCTTGCAGGGTCCGCAGCCCTTGCCGCCGTCTTGGGCGCAACAGGCCTTTCTCTCGGCATCGCCAGCCCAGCGCTGGCTGTCCCTGCGGGGGGATATGGCGACCTTGTCGCCGCCGTCTCGCCCGCCGTGGTCTATATCGAAGTCACCGCCAAGTCACAGCCGACCAACATGTCCGGCCAATTGCCCGAAGACCTGCCCGAAGAGCTGCGCCGTCAATTCGAGCGGATGATGCCCGAGGGTGAGATGCCAGCCCGTCAAGGTCTTGGATCGGGCTTCATCATTTCCGAAGACGGCAAGATCGTCACCAACAACCACGTGGTCGAAGGTGCCGAGACCGTGACCGTCAAAATGGCCGATGGCCGCGCATTCGACGCCACCGTTATCGGCAGCGACCCGCTGACTGATGTGGCCGTACTTCAGCTTGACACAGAGGAACCCCTGCCCTTCGTGCGTTTCGGCAAGTCGGACACGATGCGGGCCGGGGATGAGGTGGTTGCAGTTGGCAATCCCTATGGTTTGGGCGGCACGGTGACCTCCGGCATCGTCTCGGCCCTGTCGCGCAACATCAATTCTGGCCCCTATGATGACTATATCCAGACCGATGCCGCCATCAACCGGGGCAATTCCGGTGGGCCTCTCTTTAACAACGCAGGCGAGGTGATCGGCATGAACACCGCCATCTTCTCTCCCGATGGTGGGTCGGTCGGCATTGGCTTTGCGGTGCCGTCGGACCTCGTGCAGCACATCGTGGCGGACCTGTCGGATGACGGCATGATCACCCGTGGCTGGCTGGGCGTGCAGATCAAGCCGATGCCCGAGGATATCGCGCAGGTGCTGGGTTATGACACCCCCAGAGGCGCTGTGATCGAGAATGTGACGCCCGACAGCCCCGCTGCCAAGGCGGGCCTCATGCAAGGCGACATCATCCTCAGCTTCAACGAGACCGCGATTGCCGAGTTGCGCGATCTGACCCGCGCCGTGGCGGCGACCGATCCCGAGGCCGTCGTGCCGGTCACCGTGCTGCACAAAGGCACGGAAAAGACCCTCGACGTGACGATTGGCACATTGGCTAATCCGAACGCCTGAGGAAAATCCGTGTCGGCGCATCCATGCGGCGCCGACACGGACAACCCACCGGACATCTTGCGCAAACCCGCCCCTCCCGATCCGTGCCAGCTCATTTTGGAAAGAGGAATGTCGCCCCAAAGCGTATCCCCCAACCATCGGGACCTGCGGCTGGGCTGTCGGCCCAATAGCGAACGCCGCCGAACAGGCTGACAGGCTTGCCCCCGATCCGCACCAGTTTTGAGGCCACTGCATTGACTGGAACCGCCCAGTCCTCGGCCTCCCAGTCATAGGCAGTCTCAGTCTGCAAGGTGAAGGTCCAAGCATTCTCTGTGGTGTATGAGATGAAGGGTTGCACAAAGGTCCTGTTGATATCCGCGCGCGCGTCATCACCGGCAAAGGACCAAATGTGGTTGGCCAGCCCCCCACTGTCCAGGGCCCGCGTTGAACCAGCACGACGCCAGTCGGCCCTGCCCCCCATTTCTCGGAACCGAGCAGATCATCGGTCGCAGTCGGAAAGAGCACGACAGACCCCAGCCCCCAAATGACACCGCCCGCCGTGGGGGCCTTGGGCGAGAAGAAGAAACTCTGGAGAATGTCACCAAGGCCGCTCTGCGATCCTGATCCAGGCACTATATCATCCTGATGGATGATCGGGACAATCGTCCGCGAAATCAGGTTCCAATTCTCGCCGATAGAAAAGGGAATAACCGGCTGGACGTTAAGCACCAGTCGCGATCCATCGCCATTTGGTCCGATGCCATCGTCCTGATTGAACTGGAACGGCACACTGATCAACGAGGCGACCGGATTTGCCAGTTGCTGGGCAAGCTCTTCGGCGTCTTGGGCCAAGGCCTGCCCGCCCCATGGGCCAGCAAGCAAGAGGCTGAGGCCCACAGCGACAAGATGTCGGCGCATGGATCGTCTCCTTATTGAGGTTGATCTGCTCCGGGGTGTCCTAAGGCGGATGGCTGCGCCTCCGGCGTTCTGCCGTCGTCCCGGAATGCAAGGTCAAGCGAACAGGGGGGTGGCAAGCGATGATCCTGCGCTGACCACCAGAGGTTTACTCGGAAATGACAGCCCCGACCGTAGCCGCGTAGGGGTCTGTATCCGCCGCATCAGATTTTGCCTTGGTGCCGGGCATGATTTCGAACCTTGGATCGAAATCTACCATCAACGCCGCAAGCTGCCCGAGGATCGCCAGATCGCCCTCGGCCGTTGCCGTGCCATCGGCAAGCTGTTCTTCCAGTGGCTTGATCCCCGCCATCGTCACCTCCAGATCGGCACGGTTGATCGTTAGCGTCAGGTCCGCCGCCGGGTCCTGGAACCCCTGAATGTTGGTCAGCGTTGCGTTCCGTAACTCGACGATGAACTGCTCACCATTGTCCGGCGTCACAAGATTGATGCTGAATTCCAACCCCTCCGCCCTTTGGCTGTCCATCCGGATGCCAAGGAAATTGAGGAAAAGCTCGGTCGACATGGCCCGAATGATATCCGGCCCGGTCGAGCTTGCGGTTGCGCCCTGAGGAATACCTGTCCGAAGCTCGTAGGCCGCCGCGAGGAAACTGTTGCGCAGCCCCGGATTCTCTTGCTGATAGCCAAGCTGTTCAAAGACGTCGGCAAGCAGGTCCTTGGCCTCGACATTGCCCGGCTCCGCCTGAACCAGCTTGTTCATGATCTCCGAGGCAAGCAGATAGTCGCCCGCGTCAAACAAGGCGCGCGAGCGCGCGATGATCCGCTCGGACCCGCCCATCATCTCGACATAAAGCGGGGCCGAGTCGGCGGGCGATAGCGGGATCAGCGTCGCGGGGTTACAATCCCAGAACCCGAGAAAGCGCTGTGCCACACCACGGGCGTTGTGTTCGGGAGAGCCGTGATAGCCCCGACAATGCCATTTCGCCTGAAGCCCCTTCGGCACCTCATAGACATTGTGGATCTGGTTGATGGTGACGCCCTGATTGGCGTAGTGAAGAACCTGGTTATTGGCGTTGGCATAGAGATCGCGCTGGTCGCGGAGCACCTCTTGAATGCGCGCGTTGCCCCAACGTGGCCAGTGATGCGAGGCGAACATGACTTCGGCCTCTTGCCCAAAGCGGAACAGCGCATCGGCGATATATTTCGACCAGTTGAGCGGATCGCGCACCGGAGCACCGCGCAGCGTGTAGATGTTGTGCAGCGTCGCGGTCACGTTCTCGGCCATCCACAGCGCCTTCATCTCGGGGATATAGGTGTTCATCTCCCGAGGGGCTTCGGTGTTGGGCGTGTTCTGAAAGATCATCCGCAACCCGTCGATCTCGACCTCCTCGATGGGCTCGCTGATCGAGCGTGTGGGCGCGATCAACCCGGATGCCCCGGCGGGGACAACATGGCCAAGGCCCTGCGTTACAAACCCGTGCGGCGCCACCGGCAAAAGCAGGCCGTATTGGTAGAACAGCCGCCGGTTCATCGCATTCCCGGCATAGACGTTTTCCGAGATGGTAAAGTCCATGAAGCCGCCCGGAGCGATGATTTCGACCCGGCCCGAGGTTACGTCTTCATCGCTGACAATGCCACGCACCCCACCAAAGTGATCCCCGTGCGTATGCGAATAAATCACCGCCTTGAGCGGCAGACCCTCCCCGACCTCGCGCTGGAACAACTCCCAAGACGCCCGCGCTGTCTCGGCCGCTGTCATGATGTCAAAGATGATCCAGCCCGTCTTGCCGCGCACGAAGGTAATATTGGCAAGATCGGGGCCTCGGACCTGATAGATGCCCGGAACAACCTCGTAGAGCCCATAGTTATTGTTCAGCCGTGCAATCCGAAGCAGCGAGGGATGGATGCTGTCAAAGGTCTCTTGCGTCTCGTTGAATAGAAACCTCTCGTGATCCCAGGCGACGTTGCCCGCATCCGCCATGATCTTGAGGTCAGGCAGGGGGGCAAGGAAGCCGCGCGCCTGCTCTTCGAAATCCCGCGTATCCGAGAGCGGCAGATTTGCCACTGACGCCTCGAGCGCCCGGATGGTGTGAACGCTGGGTGCCTTGCCTTTGGGGTGGAAATGACCCGCAAGCGGTGGCGGCGCTTCCTGAGCCAAGGCTGGCCCCTCGGTGAATAGCGCACCGCTCAGCGCAAAAGCTGCGCCCGTAACGGGGATGGCTCCGATGAATTGGCGCCTTGTGGTCATTGTGCTCTCCTTATTGCGTTATCCTCAAATGTCAGAACCGTGCGGTCAGACCGATCAGCGGCCCTCCGAGATCAATCTCGACGTCGCGTCCCTTGATTTCTCTGTCGATCGTCATGTGGCGCCAACCGCCCTGCACCGACCAACGGTCGTTGATCTGGTAGCCCAACATCCCAACGGCCTGCCAAGTGCGGTCGTCCCCGCCCCCCGAGCCGCCAAAGTCGGCCAGGACGGTGAGATACCAACGCGAGTTGAGGGCGACACGAATGCGCCCGCCCAGAACTGGGTCAATCCAAGTGTCGCCCAAGTTGAACCTCTGCCCCGGCAGCGTGCCCGGTGCGAGCCTCACATCCAGATCGGCGCTCACAGCACGGAACCCGCCCATCAGATCGACCGACACCTGAGCGCTCTCCTTTAGCCGATAGGCCGCATAGCCGCTTGCAACCCGCAGCTCAGTTTCCACCGTCGCACGCGAAAAAAGAGCGCCGAACGGGGCATTCTGGCGCTCAGAGAGATCGGTATAAACAAGATCGGCGATCAGGCTCCAAGGCCCGCGCCGCGCCTCAAACACCCCCATAAAGGCGAAATCAGTTGCCGAAAGGACGTCACCAACACCCGCATCGGCGTCAATCGTGCCAAAACCAGTCTCGATAGATGTAGAGGCCCCGGGCGTCCAAACATACGGAGAGAGGGTGAATTCCCACGATGCTTCTTGCGCTGCCCCCACCGACGCCAGTGGCGAAACCGTCAACGCGGCAATGATGCACGTTTTCCAAGACATCCTCCACGCTCCCCAGTTGCGGTCAAAACGTGTCGCCTGCTCGTTTCCGATATGAAAGCTTTCCCCCTCGGCTGCAGACCCGTCTCGCCGCCCGAAAACCCAATTGATATCTGTCAACGAAATTCAGACGTCATTCGTATTTAATGAATCATACCGACTTTATGGGGAGGGTTTGCGACGAATGAAGCAATCAGATGAAAAAGCCACCAGTCTGCTCTCCAGTTTGCCCACTGAGGGCTGGCTCCACGAGCAGCCATTGGCATTCCAGACCCGCATGGCGATGGCCGGTCGTTGGATGACGGTTCCGCGCGGCGGAATGATCTATACGATTGGTGATGCCCCGGACGCGCTCTTTGGTTTGGGCCAGGGCCTTCTCGATGTTTCGATTGCAATCGGGGGCGACGAGGAAGTGACCATCTATCGGGCAAAGCCCGGCTTCTGGATCGGCGACTCGGCGCTTTTGGCGGAGAAGAACCGGGGCGTGACCGTTTCGGCGGCTACGGATTGCCGCGTTTTCCGCATCCCGATCAACGCCGTGCGCCGCAACCTTGCCAACAATCCCGAAGATTGGCCATGCTTTTTCAGGCTCAGCCACAACAACACGATGCTTGCCCTGAGGGTCCACGCCGAGACGCTTGCTCTACCCCCGCGGGCCCGGTTCGCCCGGATGCTGCTGCGTCTGGCAAGTGACGATGGAACCGTCCGGGTGACACAAGAAGACCTCGGAAGAATGGCGGGCATGAGCCGTGCCGCCTTTCGCCGCGCTTTTGCAACGCTGATCGAGGTCGGCGCGGTGCGCACAGACTATGGCGGTCTGCGGATCGTTGACCACGCCGCCCTAGAACGCGCCGCCCAACCAGACTGAAATGCGTCAATACACCAGGCTCTCTCCGGGGTGCGAAGTTTGGCGGCATGCACGTGTCGGGGGCCAAGCGGCTGAAGGCTCTTGAGGCCGAGAACACCAAGCTCAAAAAGCTGCTGGCCGAACAGATGATGGATGTATCAACGCTGAAGGGATACCGGCTGCGGCGAGCCTGCGGTTTGGTTGGCATCAATCCGCGTGCCTATCGGCAACTGCCAACCCGATCAGAAGATGCTGACCTGCGGGGCTATCCCTGCATGATGGTCGCTCACAATGGGACCGAACGGACTTCCAACGCTATCCTGAAATAGCAGGAGAGCCGCAAGCTCGAGGGACCGCCAAAACCTGAACAAAGCTACCTCATGAACGAGGTCTCTCAGGGCAGCAGGCCACATCCAAAGAATTTACGGGCTGATTGCTTAATACCGCGTGATGGTAAGCTAATTGTCCAGACACGCGAGTTGCAAAAGCTGATTGAGCAAAGCGGCTGGGCCTCGTACTAGTATCGGTCAGCTAAAAGCCGCTAAGCGCGTCTTCTATGTGGGGCTTTAAGGGGTGGGTAGGATTCAAACAAATTGATTTTACCCAATGAAACTATGGGTAATGGCGGAGCCGATGGGATTCGAACCCACGAGACCCTTCCGGGCCTACTCCCTTAGCAGGGGAGCGCCTTCGACCACTCGGCCACAGCTCCGTTGACGCGTATAGCCGCCCCTGTAGGAGAGTTACAAGGCCAAATTTCGACTGTCTGTCCGATCCTTTGCGCCTGCCCTGGAAAAGATAAAACCGCCCCTCGTGAGGGGCGGTCAGCTCTGTGGGTCTCTGGTTCCAGCGTGCCTTGGGCCCTCTTTATTGAGCGCGTGACACCCTCAATTCGCCATCAATGCCGGGACAATCGTGACAATCGACGGAAAGAACCACAAAATTCCAAGCGCCCCAACCTGTATCAGCACAAAGGGGATAACCCCGCGATAGATATGGCCCGTTGTGACCTCCTTTGGTGCAACGCCGCGCAGATAAAACAGCGCAAATCCAAAAGGCGGGGTCAGGAACGACGTCTGCAAATTGACCGCGATCATGATCGTCACCCATTTTGGATCAAACGTTCCGCCATAGATCACCGGCCCCACGATGGGGATGACGATATAGATGATCTCAAGGAAATCGAGCACGAAGCCCAGCACGAAAAGCACCAGCATCACGATCAGGAAAACCTTGAGCTCATTGTCAAAGCTCTTGAGGAATTCCTGAATGTAATGTTCACCCCCAAAGCTGATGACCACAAGGTTCAAGAGTTGCGAACCGATCAAGATGGTAAAGACCATGCTTGTGACCTTGGCCGTCTCGCGCACCACCGGCGTCAGCACACCACCGGTGTAAAGTACCCAGCAGGCGAACAAGAGCCCGAACACCGCATAAAGATAGGCGGCATAGGCAAAGAAGAATGCCACCCAAGATTCAAAGCTCACTCCGCCCTGATTGATCCGGAGGTCAAAGTTGATGCCGATCAGGATCGACAAAACCACCGCCAAGGTGGCAAGGATGATGATCTTGGGCGACCGGTCCTGATCGCGCAGCTTGCGATAGGCCGCAAGCATGATGGCCCCGCCTGCCCCCAGCGCTGCCGCCGGGGTCGGGTTGGTGATCCCACCGAGGATCGAGCCCAGAACCGCCACGATCAACACCAAAGGCGGAAAGACAACGCGGATCAAATCGTTCTTGGCCATCCGCACCGCACCGTGGGCACAGCCGTAGCAGGCCATGGCCAATGGGAGGAGCAACAACAGCACGGTTACCCCCGCAGAGGTCGACGGGCGGATGAGCGCGATATCCACCAAAAGCCCAAGCAAGATACCAAGCGCCCCGATCAAGAGCGGAGCCGGATTGGCCGAAGGAGCGACGCCCCGTGCCACCGCCAGCGTCAGGGCCAGCATCACCATCAACGTGGCCACCCCTGTGCCGATGGGGGCGGCATCCACCTCTTTCTGTGCGCGCAGCGCGGCAATTTCTTCTGGAGTCAGTCGCACGCTTGCCGCCACCCCACCGGCGGCATCAATCGTCTGCTGCTCGGCCACCGCCGCATCCCATTTGGATTGCCCGTGCAATTCGATCATCGCCGCCTGACACTCGGGGCTTACATTGGTACGCAGCGACGCGGAACTGCCCTGATCGCTGAAACTGTCCACAATCAGGCTCTGACTGCCGACCACCCCCAATGTCGAGAACAGCATCACCCCGGCAATCAAGGCCACCGGAACACCCAGAAACCACGTGAACCCCTCACCGCGGGTAATCACCTCGCCGCGTGGGCCACTGGCGATCTGCACCGCCGGGGCCTTGGAAGGGTTCACCAGCGCGTAGCCAAAAGCGTATAGCCCATAGAGCAAAGCCAACATGACACCCGGCAAGAGCGCCGCCTGAAAGAGCGTGCCAACCGAGACCACTGCCGGTTCGCCCAGATAGGTCAGCGCATCGGTGCAGCCCACGGCTTGCGCGCGGTTTTCCTGCGCCACGGAATAGAGATCCCCGGCCAGCGTGCCCAAGAGCACGATCACGATAGAGGGGGGATAATCTGCCCCAGCGTACCCGAGGCCGCGATAACCCCCGTCGCCAGTTGTGGGCTATAGCCCGCGCGCAGCATCGTGGGCAGGCTCAAAAGGCCCATGGTTACCACGGTTGCGCCCACAATCCCGGTCGACGCCGCAAGGAAGGTCCCCACCACCACGACCGATACCGCCAGACCGCCCGGCAGCGGGCCAAACACCCGCGACATCGTGGTCAAAAGATCGTTGGCGATCTTGGAGCGTTCCAGCGTGATGCCCATCATCACGAACATCAGCACTGCCAGCAGCGTCTCGATAGAGGCCCCCGCCAGAACCCGTTCGTTGATCCGGTTCACAAGGAACGATACGTTGCGATCCAGCGCCACTTCCCAGCCCTGCGGAAACACCGGCTGCGCGGCACGCGGCAAATCCGGGTATCGGAACACCGAAATCGCATCGGGCCTCACACCGCTGGCCACGATGGCATTATAGGCTTCACTCGATGTGTCGATGGCCTGATGGATGAGCAGCCCTGCGCTGTCTAAACCGGCAATAATGCCAAACGCCACGACGCCCGCACCCCCAATGGCAAAGGCCACGGGAAAGCCGGATAGAATGCCCCCAAAGAGGCATAGAAATACGATGATCAGCCCGATCTCGACCCCGTCAAGTCCGAATAGCATTGGTCCCTGCCCCTTTAATGTGTGCCTTCAAAGGCTTCTTCGCCCTGACCCAGCGTGTCGCGGTCGAGGTATTTGCCCAGACTGTCGGGGCCTTCCTTGAACTCCAGATAAGAGCGCCAGAAAAACGCCATCGCATGCAGGAACACCATCCCCGCAAAAAGCACCAGCAACACCTTGAAGAGGAAATAGCCGTTGAAACCGTTGGGGCTGAACCCGATGGTTTCAACATTCCAGCGCAGCGCGCGGGATTTCATCAAGAGCCGGTCCAGCGTCTCGCTGGCCGAAGGGTTGGGCACGATCAAATGCCGCCACATGAAGAACCAGCCATACATCCACGTCAACACCGCCATCGGCATCATGAAAATCAGACTGCCCACCATATCAATGATCTTTTTGGTGGTGTGACTGACCGGCGCATAGATCAGGTCAACCCGCACATGCCCGCCTTGGACAAAGGTGTAGGTGGCGCAGAGCGTCACGATCAGCGCGTTGTAAAGTTTAAGTTCTTCGGAATACCAACTGATGTCGAGTTGCAGCGGAATACCGATGCCAAACACCATATCCGGGCGCGCAAAGATGCGCTGGATAAACACGATTAGGATTTGCTGGATCACCATGATCAGCCCGGCCCAAGCGGCAAAGCGGCCAACCGTATTGGCCATCCCCTCTAGCCCGCGCACACAGCCCCATAGAAAAGCGTTCTTCCACAAGCCCACGGCGGTAATCACAAGAAACACCGTGAATGCCACAAAGAAGAACTCGACCGAGCCACCGTAATAGACGACCCGCATGATCGCCTCTTTATCGGACCAATCCAGCCAGCTTGCGGGATGGCTGAGGGCATAGGCCAAATTGTAAAAGGCCATGCCGATATTCTGGAAAATCCAGAGAACTGCGTCCAGCATCCTGTCCCCCTGACACGCGGTGCTGCGGGCCCGCGTGGCCCGTTATCCGATTGTGACAGGCCCCGGCAACCGGGACCTGCCAATCAAACCAACCTGCCGGGACTTAGCCCAGAACGCGGTCGCGCTGCGCGGTATAGGCCCCGTCAGACTTGTTGATCCAAGCTGACGAAGACCTCATGGATGCCATGTAGCTGTCATAGACGCGCTTGTAGATCTCATCGCCCATGTTTTCCTGATGCACGGCGTCAGACGCTTGGCCAAAGGCATCCCAGACGCTATCGGGGAACTCCAGCGTCTTGACGCCATTGGATTGCAGGCGTTGCAAGGCTGACGAATTGTTGGACAGGAACTGTGCAAGATTCCACTGATGCGCTTCGGCACAGCCGATCTCGATGATCTTCTGTTGGGCCGGGGTCAGGCTCTCGAACACTTCGCGGTTCATACCGATCGACAGGCCCGCACCCGGCTCGTGGAACCCAGCGGTGTAATAGAACTTGGTGATCTCTTGGAACCCGGCCTTTTCATCGGCCCAGGGACCGATCCACTCGGTGCCGTCGATGGCACCCGAGGCCAGCGCCTGATAGACTTCGGCACCCGGAATGTTCTGCACGCTCGCCCCCAGTTTGCCCAGCGCAAGACCGCCCAGGCCAGGCATGCGGAACTTGAGACCGTTGAAATCCTCCGGCCCGTTGATCTCTTTCGAGAACCAGCCACCAGCCTGCGCGCCGGTGTTGCCCGCAA
The DNA here is from genome assembly GCF_051447875.1 of Roseovarius sp. MS2. Classification (NCBI taxonomy): domain Bacteria; kingdom Pseudomonadati; phylum Pseudomonadota; class Alphaproteobacteria; order Rhodobacterales; family Roseobacteraceae; genus Roseovarius; species Roseovarius sp. MS2. The sequence goes on along the minus strand of NZ_JBKHVF010000001.1, from coordinate 3,188,929 downwards.
GAAAGGATTTGAGACCAAAGATCTGACCCAGCTCGTCGTGAAGCGCGGCACCGCCGTCATGGTAGTACCAGTTCACCAATTCCTGCGCGGTCATGCCAAAGGGCACCGAGGTGAAGAAGCCGTAAGCCGGGTGCTGGCCAACGAAATAGTAATCGGCCCCGTGATACATGTCAGCCTGCCCCGCGGTCACAGCGTCGAACACTTCGAACGCGCCCACCAGTTCACCGGCACCTTTCACGTCGATCACGATGCTGCCATCGGCCATGCCGTTGATATTGTCGGCGGCCCGCTGCGCGGCGTCAAACACGCCCGCAAGGCCCCTGCCCCATGTCGTGACCATGGTCAGATTGCGCGCACCCTGCGCATAAAGCGGCGCGGCCAGCGTCGAAGCCGCAACAGCAGCACCGCCACCCAAAGCGGTGTTTTTCAGAAAAGAACGACGATCCATTTGGTTTCCTCCCCATTTTTATGACAGTGCCGCCACCTCTTTGGCAGCACCCGGACCCTGTGTAGTGGGCAGACCTTAGCGACGGGTTTTGCATCTGCAAATACCGACTACTGCGTAGAAACCGTAGCGAGTCTCAAACTTTCCGTGATGATTTCCGGGGTCACACACTGACTTTGCATGCAATTGTGCACGCTGCCCGCTCTTTGTGCTTGAAACCGGATCGGCGCGGGTGTTGAGATTCGCACATGACACCCAAGCTGTTCACCACCCTACCGGGCTATACCGGGGCCCTGTTCCGTGCGGACCTCTTCGCAGGGATCAGCGTGGCTATGGTGGCGCTGCCGCTCAGCATCGCCATTGCCATCGCGTCGGGCGCGGACCCGGCATCAGGGCTGACAACGGCGATCATCGCGGGCTTCCTTATTTCGGCCTTGGGGGGCAGCCGGGTTCAGATCGGCGGACCCACCGGTGCGTTTATCGTGGTGGTTTACGGCGTTATCGCCGAACACGGGCAGGACGGGCTTATCATCGCCACGCTGATGGCTGGCGTGATCCTTGTGGTCGCGGGTCGATTGCGCGCCGGCAGCCTTGTGCGTCACATCCCTGAGGCGGTGATCAACGGCTTTACCATCGGTATTGCCATCATCATTGCCACCAGCCAGATCAAGGATTTTCTGGGCCTCACCACAACAAGCCTTCCCGCCGAATTTCTTGAAAAGATCGAAACGCTCTGGCAGGCCCGCGACACGTTCAACCCACAAGCGCTGGTGATCGGATTGGCAACCATGGTGCTGATCGTGGGGCTGCGTCGCGCAGCACCTCGGTATCCGGGGCTGATCGTGGCGGTCGGGCTGACCTCGACCGCAGTGGCGCTTTGGCATCTGCCAGTGGATACGCTTCTCTCTCGCTTTGGTCCGCTGCCCAATACGCCCAACCTGCCCGTGGTGCCGGATCTCAGCCTTTCGCGGATGATCGACCTTCTGCCATCCGCCCTTATCATCGCCTTTTTGGCGGGCGTGGAATCGCTTCTTTCCGCAGCCGTGGCCGACCGGATGATCGGAGACAAATCACAACCCAATGCCGAGGTCGTGGCCAATGGCGTGGCCAATATTGGCTCGGCGCTCTTTGGTGGGCTGCCTGCCACGGGCGCGATTGCCCGAACCGCCACCAATGTACGCGCCGGTGGGCGCACGCCCGTTGCGGGCATGATCCATGCGCTCGTGATCTTGCTTGTGATGCTGCTTGCAGCGCCCTTGGCAGGGTATTTCGCCATGCCCGCCCTTGCCGGGCTCTTGATATTGATCGCATGGAATATGTCAGAGCCGCATAAATGGCGCGGTTACATGGCCGACCGTCCCTCGGACCGCGTGCTGCTTGTGCTGACGCTTGTGCTGACCGTTCTGGCGGACCTGACAGTTGCCATCGGGGTGGGCGTGGCCTTGGGGCTTGCGCTGCGCCTGCGCCGCGGCGATGTGCCCCCCGCCGATTGGCGCCCGCCCGAGCACTGATACACGAGAGGCTGGAAATGCCGCGCATTTGGCCCTATCGCTGATCCATGCAACGCCTCTTCGCCCGCATCCGGCTCAATTATGGCCAAAAGCTTTTTCTGATCGCCACCCTGCCGCTGATCCTGACGGCGCTGGCGATTTCTGTCGTCGTCACGCTTCAATCGCGTCAACTGGCCGAACGCGAGATCGAAACGCTTGAGGCGCAACTGATCGAGGCCAAGCGTGCGGAGCTCAAGAATTACCTCTCCATCGCCAGAACTGCCTTTGTGAACATCTACGGGCGCGCGGCCCCGAATGACGAAGCCGCGATGGAACAGGTCAGCCAGATCCTCGCGGGCATGCTCTATGGTCAGGACGGATACTTTTTTGTGTTCAACTATGACGGCACCAACCTTGTCAGTCCCCGCCGCACCGAACTTATTGGCCGCAACTGGACGGGGCTGGAGGATGAAGGCGGCCAGCCCATCACCGATGAGTTGATCCGGCTGGCGCGCACCGGCGGTGGCTATCACAGCTATGAATGGCCAAAACCCTCGACCGGCGAGCGTGCGCAGATGGTGACCTATGTCATCGGGCTCCAAGACTGGCGATGGGCGGTGGGCACGGGCGTTTTCATCGACGATGTGGTGGCCACTGTCACGGCCTCTCGCCAGATGGTCGAAGCGCGGGTAGAGCGCACCTTCTTCTATATCGGTGCCGCGATGCTGGCAGCGCTGTTACTGGTTTTTGTCTCGGGTCTTTTTATCAACATCCGTGAACGTCGCCTTGCCGATGCCAAGCTCAAGAAACTGACACAGCGGGTGTTTGATGCCCAAGAAGAAGAGCGCCGCCGCGTTGCGCGCGAACTCCATGACGGTATCAGCCAAATTCTTGTTGGCGTGCGCTATGCGCTCGATACCGCCAAGCGGCGGCTGGCGGCAGGCGACGCCCGCGCCGCCGACACGCTGGAACGCGGTATCACCCATCTCTCTGGGGCCATTCAAGAGGTTCGCCGCATCAGCCGCGACCTACGCCCCGGTGTGCTGGATGATCTGGGCCTTGGCCCCGCCCTCAAAACCCTTGCCGAAGAGTTTGGCAAACGCACCGGCATCACGACCGAATTCAGCACCGTGGTTTTCCGCAACCGGCTCGATGACGAAGCCAAGATTGCGCTCTACCGTGTCGCTCAAGAGGCGTTCACGAATATCGAGCGACATTCCGGCGCCACCCGCGTGACCGTTGATGTGCGCGGCCATACACATGGCGCCACGCTGCGCATTGCGGATAATGGCTGCGGCCTCGACCGCGCCAAACCCTCGGGCACGCCCGGCGGCGGGCTTGGCCTGCGCAACATGCAGGAACGTGTTGAACAGTTGGACGGCACGCTGACCGTGATCTCGGGGAAAACCGGAACGACCATCGAAGCCAATGTGCCCCTTACACACCTTCTGCCGCCACAAGAGCGGCCAAACCCCAAGGAAAAGGCCCGCGCATGAGCCCAAGACCGATCCGGATCGTAATCGTGGACGACCACCCAATGGTCGCCGAAGGCATCCAATCCATTCTCGAAAGCTATGAGGATGTCGAAATCCTGGCCACGCTGGGCAACGGTCAGGCCATCATCGACCGGGTCGAGAGCCTTGCGCCCGATGTGATCCTGCTCGACCTCAACATGCCGGGGCTGGGGGGTCTGACCACGACAGAAATCATCCTCGAGAAACGCCCCGAGACCCGCATCCTGATCCTGAGCATGCATGACAGCCCCGAGTATATTTCCTCAGCGCTCAGCCATGGCGCGGCGGGCTATGTGCTCAAGGATGTGCCCACGGATGAGATCAAACGCGCCATAGACGCTGTGATGACCGGGCAACGCTATCTGTGCACCGGGGCCAAAGGCTCGCTTGAGCCGTATGAAAACCCCGAGCGCGAACAGCTGACCAACCGCGAGCAGACGATCCTGCTGCAACTCGCCCAAGGCAAATCCAACAAAGATGTGGCGCAAGCGCTCGATATTTCCGTGCGCACGGTCGAGACGCATCGCAAGAACATCAAGCGCAAGCTTGGTATCGCCTCAACGGCGGGGCTGACCCGCTATGCGCTCGAACATGGCGTGTTGCAGGGCACCGGGGTGCGCCTTTGATCCCTGCGGCCAGATTGGGGGCCAGCCCCCAAACCCCCGAGGTATTTCAGGCCAGATGAAAGCCGCGCGCATGGCACCAGCATCACGGGGCGATTCCCGAAAAATGCGGCCCTGACATGCACTCAAAACGGGAAACACACGTCCGCGCCCCTTTTTGCGCAACAAATGCAAAGATTTCATCCCATTTTGCGACATTTTATCCACCAAATCGGCTTGACGCCCCCTGCCCCCGCACCTAATGTCCCGGCCACGCAGAACGGAGTCGCCCGCATGGACACACTCGTATTCATCGTAGGTAAGTGGCGCATGGGCCGGTAACGGACACCCTTCGGGTCCCCCATGCGCCCCCGGAAAACCGGGGGCTTTTTTATGCGACTTGAATTGACGTCATATACGGAGCACGAGCACATGACACGTCAGATGACCGGAGCGAAAATGGTGGTCCAAGCCCTCAAGGATCAGGGCGTGGATGTCGTATTCGGGTATCCCGGCGGTGCCGTACTACCCATTTACGACGAGATCTTTCAGCAAAATGACATCCGCCACATTCTGGTGCGTCACGAGCAGGCCGCAGTGCATGCCGCCGAAGGCTATGCGCGCTCGACCGGCAAACCGGGCGTGGTTCTTGTCACCTCTGGTCCGGGGGCAACCAACGCGGTGACAGGCCTGACTGATGCGTTGATGGATTCCATCCCGCTGGTGGTGCTGACCGGGCAGGTGCCAACCTTCATGATCGGCAATGATGCCTTTCAAGAGGCCGATACCGTCGGCATTACCCGCCCCTGCACCAAGCATAACTGGTTGGTAAGCGACACCGCCCGCTTGGCGGATACGCTGCATCAGGCGTTTCATGTTGCGACCACCGGCCGCCCTGGCCCGGTTCTGGTCGATATCCCGAAGGACGTCCAATTCGCCTCGGCCACCTATACGGCACCGCATCAGGCGCGCGTGTCGCATTACCAGCCCCGCGTAAAAGGCGACATCGAAGGCATCACCGATCTGGTCGCGGCCTTGGAAAAGGCCAAGCGCCCCGTGTTCTATACCGGTGGCGGTGTCATCAACTCTGGCCCAGAGGCCACGCGCCTCTTGCGCGAATTGGTCGAAGCGACCGGCATTCCCACCACATCCACCCTGATGGGTCTGGGGGCCTATCCTGCCAATGGCAAGAACTGGATCGGGATGCTGGGCATGCATGGGCTTTATGAGGCCAACATGACCATGCATGGCTGCGACCTCATGATCAACATAGGCGCGCGCTTTGACGACCGGATCACCGGCAGGCTCGATGCCTTTAGCCCGGATAGCATCAAGGCGCATATCGACATCGACCCCTCGTCGATCAACAAGGTGATCCGCGCCGATATTCCGATTGTCGGCGACATCGCCAATGTTCTGTCCGATGTGCTCGAGGTTTGGAAGGCGCGCGGTGCCAAGGTCAACCGTGAGGCAATCGCCAAATGGTGGGAGCGCATCAATGAGTGGAAAAAGGTGGACTGCCTCAAGTTCACCCAAAAGGGCAAGACCATCAAACCGCAATACGCGCTTGCCCGGCTCGAAGCGCTGACCAAAGATCACGACCGCTATATCTGCACCGAGGTGGGCCAGCATCAGATGTGGGCGGCGCAGTATCTCGGCTTTAACGATCCGAACCGCTGGATGACCTCTGGCGGGCTTGGCACCATGGGATACGGCTTTCCGGCCTCTATCGGCGTCCAGATCGCCCATCCCGAGGCGCTCGTGATCAATGTCGCGGGCGAGGCGTCTTGGCTGATGAACATGCAGGAAATGGGTACGGCGATGCAGTACCACCTGCCCGTCAAACAGTTCATCCTCAACAACGAGCGTTTGGGCATGGTCCGTCAATGGCAGGAATTGCTGCACGGAGAGCGCTACTCCTCAAGCTGGTCGGAATCCTTGCCCGATTTCGTAAAACTGGCCGAGGCCTTTGGGGCCAAGGGCATCCTGTGCAACGACCCTGCCGATCTTGATGACGCGATCATGGAAATGCTCAATTATGACGGGCCGGTGATTTTTGATTGCCTCGTGGAAAAGCATGAAAACTGCTTCCCGATGATCCCGTCCGGCGAGCCGCATAACAAGATGATTTTGGGTGAGGCCTCAACCAAGGATGCCATCAAAGAGGGCGGTGCCGTTCTGGTGTGATGGTGGGTTCACCCACCCTGCGCCCATCCCCTAGGGTGGGCGCCCCCCCAACAGCCGCCAAAGCCCGACAAGAAGGAACTGCATAATGTCCCCCCTGCAAATCAAAAAAGGCTCGTCCAAACACTCCGCCTATAACCTGCGCCCAACCTTTTCGGATGTGCAGGAAACCCATACTTTGGCGGTTCTGGTCGATAACGAACCCGGCGTTCTGGCCCGTGTCATCGGTCTTTTTTCCGGCCGAGGCTATAACATCGACAGCCTGACAGTGGCCGAGGTGGACCATACCGGCCACACGAGCCGGATCACCATCGTGACCACCGGCACGCCGCAGGTGATCGAACAGATCAAGGCGCAGCTTGGCCGTATCGTGCCCGTGCACAAGGTCAATGACCTTACCGTGGAAGGCCTCAGCGTTGAGCGCGAATTGGCGCTGCTCAAGGTCGAGGGCAGCGGCGACAAGCGCGTCGAGGCGCTGCGTCTGGCCGATATCTTCCGCGCCAATGCGGTGGACAGCACACTCACCAGCTTTGTGTTTGAAATCACCGGCGCGCCTGAAAAAATCGACGCCTTCGCCGAGTTGATGCGTCCTCTGGGTCTGGTGGAAATGGCCCGCACCGGCGTGGCCGCCCTGCCGCGCGGTCTCTGACAGGGGCCACAATCGCAGGCTTGTCGCGGGATAGACGCGCCGCGTCGCAGATAGGCGCGTTCGAGGTTGGGGCTCTGGCAGAGTATGCGCCAGCCCCAACCCCGGAGACGCCCAATGCCCGCGCTGACTGATCTCACGAATGTCCGCACGCCCGTAGAGCAGGCCAACGGCCTGCCCAACGCCCATTACATCGACCCTGCCGTGTTTGAGGAAGAAAAGCATGCGCTTCTCTTCAGCCAATGGGCTGGGCTTGCCGTGGCGGCCGATGTGCCGGAACCGGGTGATGCCAAGCCGCTGGAATTTCTTGGCATGCCGCTCCTTCTTTTGCGCGACAAGGACGGTGAGGTGCGCGTTTTCCAGAACATCTGCCGCCATCGCGGCATGATCCTTGTCGAGGAACCGCGCAAGATCGAGGGGGCCATCCGCTGCCCCTATCATTCGTGGTGCTATTCCACCAAGGGCGCATTGGTCTCTACCCCGCATGTCGGCGGACCGGGGCATAACACCCACGCCAGCATCAAGCGCGACGAGTTGGGCCTGACCGAGATTCGCAGCCATATCTGGCGCGATGTGGTCTGGATCAATGTCTCGGGCGATGCCCCCGCGTTCGAGCTGGCCATGGCCGATCTCATCGCCCGCTGGGGCGAATTCGATCTGCCTGTCTATCATGGCGGTGCTGACAGCCGCTTTACGCTTGAGGTGCAAACGAACTGGAAGCTCGCCGTCGAAAATTACTGTGAGAGCTATCACCTGCCTTGGGTTCACCCCGGCCTCAACAGCTATTCCCGGCTTGAAGATCATTACCACATCGAGAAACCGGGCGCGTATTCGGGTCAGGGCACCATGGTCTACCGCCAATTGACCAATGAAACCGGCCAGACCTTCCCTGATTTCGCCGAAGTGGGCGCGAAATGGAACGAACAGGCCGAATATGTCGCGGCCTACCCCAACGTTCTCTTGGGCGTGCACCGCGACCACGCCTTTGTCATCATACTAGAGCCGAAGGGCCCCGAGCGCACCGTCGAACATATCCACCTCTATTACTCGGTTCCCAATGCCGATGGTGGGCTACGCCTGCGCAATACCCAGCTTTGGAAAACCGTGTTCGAAGAGGATATCTTTGTCGTCGAAGGCATGCAGCGCGGCCGCCACGCCCCCTATTTCGACGGCGGGCGTTTCTCTCCGGTGATGGATAGCCCCACGCATTGCTTTCACGATTGGGTCGCTGGCCGCGTCGAGGCACATCGCGCCATGGGCCGCGCGGCGGAATGACTGATCTCGACAGTGCGATGATCCGCGCCCATGCAACAGGCGACCGGGCAGCGCTGATCTCGCTCTATACGCAGGCGGCGGACCGGGCCAATACGCTCGATGCCGCCTGCTTTTTTCTCACCCATGCCTATATCTTCGCACTCGAAGCCGGGGCGCTCGAGGCCGCGCGTCTTCACGCCCGCCTTGTCGCCCATGGTCGCGAGGCATAGCGCGCCCACCCCGTTTCTTTATGGCTCAAATACTCCAGGGGGTCCGGGGGGCAGCGCCCCCCGCCTCGCAAATCAGCGTATAGAGATGCCATGTCGCATGGCCCAAGAGCGGCAGCGCAAAGAAAAGCCCCAGAAACGCAGGCAACATCGCCAGAAATGTCAGCCCCGCCACTAGGGCCGCCCAGACCAGCATCGGCAGTGGATTTTCGATCACCACCCGCAGGCTTGTCAGCATCGCGGTGACAAAATCAACCTCCCGGTCCAGAAGCAGGGGCAGCGACACCACCGTCAGGCTATAGAGCAACAGGGCAAAGACCGCGCCCACGCCTGTGCCCACCGCCAACATGCTCAGCCCCTCCGGTGTGAAATAGACCTCCAGCGAGCTTGAGACATTGGTCATGGTCGATAGCCCCAGGAACAGGGCGAAAATCATATGCGCCAGAAAGAACCAGAACAGGAACACCATGATGATGATGGCGCAGATCGAAGGCAATTGCCGCCGCCTCTGATGGGCGATGACGCCGAAAATCTCTGACGCCACCAGCGCCCGCCCCATGCTCAGGCGATGGCTGACTTCGTAGAGCCCCACCGCCGCGAAAGGCCCCACCAAGGGAAAGCCCACAGCAGCAAAGATCAGCCAGTAACTTTTGCCCGTAACCCATGTAATCCACGCAAGAATCAGCCCGATTCCCACATAAACCCCGGCAAAGATCACCGCAAAGCCCGGCGCGCGGCGCATATCCGCCCAGCCCCGGCGCAGCGCCTCTGCCAGCATGTCAAAACGGACATCGCCCATCTCCGGCACGCCCAGCGGCTTGACCTCGTTCTGCGGCATGGTGGCCTTCCTCCCTTTTCGGGGGAGCCTAGAGCAATTTCACGGCCATAGGATAGGGCTTTTCTGTGCAGAGCGCGGTTGCGAATTGCAAAGCAGGTTACCGCGCCGCATCCGGGTTCAGCCGCAGCACCGCAAGATTGAGCATGCCCGCCACGCTGACCCATGTCAGATAGGGCACAAAGAGCAGCCCCGCGATCCAGTCCACCGACCAGAGCGCCACCAATGTGAGCGCCACCGAAGCCCAAAGCGCGCAGAGCACAATCAGCCCTAACCGCATCCGTTGCAGCCCGAAAAAGACCGGCGTCCACAGCCCGTTCAGCGCGATTTGCAACGACCAGAGCGCCATCGCAATGCCGTTGTCGGGGCTTACCGCCACCCGCGCCCCTGCCGCCGCCATGCAGATATAAAGCGTGGTCCAAGCCACTGGAAACAGCCAGTTGGGCGGCGTCCACCACGGCTTTTTCAGCCGGTCATACCAATCGCCCGGCGGAAACAGCCCCCCTGTCGAGCCTGCTGCGAAACAAGCCGCCAGAAAAATCCCGAAAATGAGCCATATCATGCGGTCTCTCTAACCCGCCCGACATCTCGGCTCAAGCCCGCTTCGCGCGCGACGTCCTGCGCTTTAAGACGCGCCAGCGCCTCATAGAGCGTATCGCTCCAATCGGCGGCGCGCGGTGCGTCCTGTGCCGCAGCACGCACCAGATATTCCGTTTCGGGCAGCGCCTTGGCATAGATCACGGGCGAGCTGGGCAGGATCACACTGCCCGCCGCCCGCAGCAGCGCCAGCATCAACCAGCCCAGTTTTTGCGTGCCATTGGTGCGCGCGCGGCGCGTGATACTGTCGTGGCCTGCGCCGCGCACCTGCGCGCCGATGCCCGCGTAGATATAGCGCGCGGCATAAATTCCGGGCCGCGCAGAAAGTGGCAGCACAGCAATCCCCGCCTCAGAGCGGGCATAAAGCGTGTCCGCCTCCATCAGCAGGCGGCGCACCATCCTTCGCACCTCGGCATCCGGGGCAGGTGTGCGCAAGAAGGTCTCCGGCGTCATGCCAGCCTCAGACAGCCACTCGAGCGGCAGGTATAGCCGCCCTTCGCGCGCATCCTCGCCCACGTCTCGGGCGATATTGGTCAATTGCATCGCCACGCCCAGATCACAGGCCCGCGCCAGAGCATCGCGCTCGCGCATCCGCATGAGCACGCACATCATCGCCCCCACCGCAGAGGCGACCCGCGCCGAATAGGCCCGCAGCTCGGACAGGGTCTCGTAACGGCGCCCTTCGGCATCCCAAGCCAACCCTTCCAGCAGCGCTTCGGGCAAAGCGCGCGGCATGTCAAACCCGTCTATGATCGCGGCAAAGGCACGATCAGCCGGCGCATTGCGGGGCCTGCCCGCATAGACCAAATCCAACCGTTCATGCAGCGACAGCACCGCCGCCGCCTTTTCGCGATTCTCATCCACCGCGTCATCCGCCAGACGGCAGAACGCGTAAAGCGCCAAGGCCGGATCACGCACCCTTCGCGGCAAGAGCTTGGAGGCGGCGTGAAAAGACCGCGACCCATGGCGGATCGCCTCGGTACAATGGGCCAGATCCTGCGGCGCGATCATGGCATCACCCCGACCGGCACCGCATCCGGCACCAGTTGCGCCAGAACTTCGGCGCTCGAAATCACCCCCGGCAATCCAGCACCGGGATGCGTGCCCGCGCCCACCAGAAAGAGGCCCCGCACCTCTTCGCTGACATTATGAGGCCTAAACCACGCGCTTTGCAGGATGCGTGGCTCGATAGAGAAGCCAGCGCCATGCGGGCTAAGATATCGGTCGCGGAATGTCTCGGGCGTGAACACCTCAGAGGCAGACAGATGCGCCCCAAGCCCCGGAAGCAACTGATCCTCCAGCACCTTTTGCACCTTTTGGCGATAGGGCTCGGCCTCGGCCGCCCAATCCACGGGGTTTGAATGGCCCAGATGCGGCACCGGGCTGAGCGCATAAAACGTATCGCCACCTTCGGGCGCCACACCCGGATCGGTCACAGAGGGGCGGTGCACATAAAGGCTCATGTCATCGGCCAGAACGCCGCGCCGAAAGATGTCGCGCACCAGCCCCTTGTATCGGGGACCGTTGAGAATGGTGTGATGGCCTGCATCGGGCCACATCTCCCGCGTGCCTGTCGTGCCGAAATACCAGACGAACAGGCTCATCGACCAGCGCGACCGCTTCAGTCGCGCCGTCGTCCAGCGCCGCTTTTTGTGATTGCGCAAAAGATGGTCATAGGTATGGCCCGCATCGGCGTTAGAGATCACGATATCGGCGCTGATCCCCTCGCCGCCACTCAGGCGCACCCCCGTGGCCCGGCCCTCTTTGATAACGATTTCATCAACCTCGGCCCCCTGCCGGATGACCCCGCCCTGTCCCTCGATCACGCCCACCATGGCGCGGGCGATCGCATCGACGCCACCGATGGCATAATGCACGCCAAAAGCCGCTTCGAGATGGCTCACAAGCGCATACATCGACGTTACGTTGAACGGATCACCTCCGATGAACAGCGGATGAAACGACAGCGCCATACGCAGGCGTTCGTCTTTCATCCGCCCCGCCGCATGGGCATAGACTGACCGATCCGCCCGCAACCATGCGAACTTTGGCAGGACCTTGATCAGATCGCCCAAGCGATGCATGGATCTGCGCCCCAGGTCCTCGAACCCGAACCAATACCGCGCCTCGCTATCCTTGACGAAGCGGTCATAGCCCGCCAGATCACCCGGCGAGAGGCGAGAGACCTCGGCGCGCATGGCATCGCGGTCCTGCCGCGCGGTAAAGGTGCTGCCATCCGGCCAGCGAATTTCATAGAACGGATCAAGGGCGCGCAGATCGACATCTGTGTCAAAATCCCGCCCACAGGCGGCCCAGAGTTCGCGAAAGAGTTGCGGCACTGTCACGATGGTCGGCCCAAGATCAAACCTGTGCCCGTCCTTGGTGATACTAGAGCCGCGCCCCCCGGGGCTATCCAGACGATCCAGAACCGTGACCCTGTATCCCTTGGCCCCGAGCCGCATGGCCGAGGCCAGACCGCCCAACCCTGCCCCAATGACCAGCGCATGCGGGGCATCGGCGCGTGTGGCCTGTTCAATCAGGCGCGGATCGACTCTTGTCAACATAGGTTTAGACTACAGGTGTCTAGTTTAATTGACAATCCTTTCTCGCACCTCTTTTCTTGGGGTCAAAACCATGTCAAACTTGCCTTACAGTCCCTCAAGGAGCGGTGCCATTCAAACCGTCAGCCTCAGCTTCTTTCGCTTTTCCCGCGGCATTGACCGGCTCTGGGCGCTGACGATGATGGGCGCTGCGCGCTTCATGCTGCCGGGCGTGCCGGGTATCGGCTTTTGGAAATTGCTGGGATCGGGCACGGGCGAGGGGTTCACCCCCATTCCCAACACCGGTGTCTATGCGATTCTCGCGGTCTGGCCCGATGCCGCCACAGCCCGTGCGCAGACCAAGGGCGCAGGCGTCTTTCGCCGCTACCTCGCGCGCGCCAGCGAAAGCTGGACGCTCTTTCTCTCCCCAACTTCGGTGCGCGGGCAATGGGCCGGTGATACGCCGTTCGAGATCACCACACCCGTAGAGAAAGGCCCCCTTGCCGCGCTGACCCGCGCCTCTGTGCGCCCGCGCAAGGCCTTGAAATTCTGGCGGCGCGTGCCCGATATCAGCGCCGTGATCGGGGCCGACCCCAACGTCGCCTTCAAAATCGGCGTAGGAGAGGTGCCTCTCCTGCATCAGGTGACATTCTCGATCTGGCCCGACAGCCAAAGCATGGCAGACTTCGCCCGCCGCGATGGCCCGCATGCCCGCGCCATCGCCGCCGTGCGCGACGGCGATTGGTTTCGCGAAGAGCTTTACGCCCGGTTTCGCGTGATTGGCGAACGGGGTACATGGGGCGGGAAAAGCCCACTCGAGCATATCAAGGAAGAACAATGACCGCAGCCTTTCCGTTTTCCGCCATCGTCGGTCAGGACGACATGAAACGCGCCATGATCCTTACGGCGATCGAGCCGGGGCTTGGCGGCGTGCTGGTCTTTGGTGACCGGGGCACCGGCAAATCCACGGCTGTGCGCGCTCTGGCCGCGCTCTTGCCGCCCATCCGCATGATTGACGGCAGCCCGATCAACGCCGAACGCCCCGAGGATACGCCCGACTGGTCCACCGCCCCCTTGGGCGAGATGGTCGAGCGGCCTACCCCAGTGGTCGATTTGCCCTTGGGCGTGACCGAGGATCGGGTGACCGGCGCGCTCGATATCGAGCGGGCGTTGACCTTGGGTGAAAAGGCCTTTCAACCCGGTCTTTTGGCCCGCGCCAATCGCGGCTATCTCTATATAGACGAGGTGAACCTGCTTGAGGATCACATCGTCGACCTGCTGCTCGACGTGGCGCAATCCGGCGAAAACGTGGTGGAGCGTGAGGGTCTCTCGATCCGCCATGCGGCGCGTTTTGTGCTTGTGGGCTCTGGCAATCCCGAAGAGGGCGAGTTGCGCCCACAGCTTCTGGATCGTTTCGGTCTCTCGGTCGAGGTGCGCTCGCCCCAGAACATCGAGGAGCGCATCGAGGTCATTCGCCGCCGCGACGCCTATGAACGCGACACCGAGGCCTTCATGGTGACATGGCAGGCCGAGGATGCCTTGATCCGCGACCGGATTCTGGCGGCGCGCAGCGCGCTGCGAACCGTTCAATCCCCCGACGAGGTCTTGCGCGACTGCGCGACGCTCTGCATCGCCATCGGCGCGGATGGGCTGCGCGGCGAGCTGACCCTGCTGCGCGCCGCGCGTGCGCTTGCGGCCTATGAGGGCGATGCCGCTGTGACCCGCGCACATCTTACCCAGGTCGCGCCGCTCGCGCTCAGCCACCGTTTACGCCGCGATCCATTGGACGAGGCGGGCAGCGCCACACGCATTGCCCGCGCCATGGCAGAGGTCTGGGGATGACGCCCAGCCCCGCATGGGCGCGCGCCCTGCGGGCGCTCACCCTTTTGGCGATTGATCCTGAGGGGTTGCGCGGGCTGACGCTGCGCGCCCGTGCCGGTCCGGTGCGGCAGGCGTTCGATACGGCGCTCGCGCGTTTGCCCGGCCCTGCCCGGCGCATCCACCCGGATCTTAGCGATACGCAGCTTTTTGGCGGCGCGGATATCGCCGCCACGCTCGCCGCCGGGCACCTGATCCACAGCGCTGGACTGGCCGATAACCCGGCGCGCCTGATCCTGACAATGGCCGAACGCACACCGCCCGCCCTTGCCGCCCGGCTGGCACAACTTCTGGATCAAAGCCCGGACCATACGCTCTTTCTGTTTGACGAGGGGATCGACGCCGAGGAAACCGCCCCGCAAACCCTCTGCGAACGGCTGGCGCTGCATGTGACACTCGACGACATCCGCCATGACGCGGCCCCTGCCCTCATGCCCGCCGCCGCCGATCTGGCAGAGGCCCGCGCGCGGCTTGGCGGCGTTACCCACACGCCCGAGGATATCGCCACGCTCACCGCGCTGGCCGCCAGTTTCGGCATCGACAGCCTGCGCGCGCCATGGCTTGCCCTGCGCGCCGCCCGCGCGCTGGCCGCATCAGAGGCCCATCCACAGGTAACACAGGATGATCTGCGCGAGGCGGCAGAGCTCGTCTATCCCGCGCGCGCCACGCAACTGCCGCAAGATCCCGAACCAGAACAACCCGACACACCGCCCGAACCCGAAGATCAAAGCCAAAGCGAAACACCCGACATCCCAGATGACTTGCTCATCGCTGCGGTGGCAGCCCTTTTGCCCCCCGCGCTGCTGGATCAACTGGCCCAACGCGGTGCCACGCGGCGTGCGGCAGGCTCGGGTGCCGGTGCCCGGCGCAAGGCGCATCAACGCGGTCGGCCCCTACCTGCACGGCAAGGTGCACCGGATGGGCGCGGGCGCATTGATCTCATTGCGACGCTGCGCGCCGCAGCCCCGTGGCAGCCGCTGCGCCGCCGCGCCCGCCCCGATGCACCGGGCGTGATCATCCATGCCGCTGACATCCACCTCAAACGCTATGAGGATCGCGCCGACCGATTGGTGATCTTCGCGGTCGATGCCTCTGGCTCTTCGGCGCTGGCACGGCTGGCCGAGGCCAAGGGCGCGGTTGAGCTCTTGCTGGCCGAGGCCTATTCCCGGCGAGACCAAGTGGCGCTGATCGCGTTTCGCGGCATGGGCGCCGAACTCATTCTGCCGCCCACCCGCGCGCTGGTGCAGGCCAAGCGGCGTCTGGGCAGCTTGCCCGGGGGTGGCGGCACCCCGCTTGCGGCGGCTCTTGGCGCGGCGCTCACCCTTGCCCGCCAGTCCGAGGCGCATGGGCTAAGCCCAACGCTTGCCCTGCTGACGGATGCCCGCGCCAACATTACGCTCGACGGGCGCGGTGACCGCGCCGAGGCGGCCAAAGACACCAGCACGATGGCGCGGCTCTGGCGCGCGCAGGGCCTGCCCGCCATCGTGATCGACATTTCGGCCCGTCCGGGCCCAGAGCCCGCCCATCTCGCGGCGGAAATGAACGCCCGCCACCTGCCCTTGCCGCGCGCGGATGCCCGGCGAATTTCGACGGCTGTTACCTCAGCCCTCGGGGTCTAGGCGATGGACTGGCAGCGCGATCTGGCGACTTGGCCGCTCAACGCCCAGTCGCGCCGCATTCACCATCCCCCCCACCAATGGCATCTGCAGGAAATGGGCAACGGTCCTCTTGCCCTTTTGCTGCACGGGGCGGGGGCCTCGACCCATAGTTGGCGCGATCTGATGCCGCTTTTGGCGCTAAGCCACCGGGTCATTGCGCTGGATCTTCCCGGTCAGGGGTTCTCGCGCGCGGGAAACCGGCGGCGTCTGGGCCTGCCCGGCATGGCCGGGGATATCGCGGCGCTTTGCCAGTCGGAGGGGTGGCACCCCGATCTGATCCTCGGCCATTCCGCAGGCGGGGCCATCGCGCTGGAACTCGCCACGCGGCTGAGGACGCCCACAGACCAGCCGCCCGACATTGCCTGCGTCAACGCGGCCCTTGGCCCGTTCGAGGGTGTGGCGGGCTGGCTCTTTCCGGTTCTCGCCAAGGTTCTGGCGCTTAATCCGCTGACGCCCACGCTCTTTACCCTTGGCACCGACAAACTCACCCGCGCCCGCCGTCTGATCGAGAGCACCGGATCGCGCCTCACGCCCGAAGGTCTCGCTCTCTATGCGCGGCTGATCGGGGACCGTGCGCATGTCGATGGCACCTTGCAGATGATGGCCCAATGGGATGTCGCCCCGCTCTTGACCCGGCTGGGCGCGATCCCCAATCGCTGCCTCTTGATCACGGGCACCAGCGATCTGGCCGTCCCGCCAGAAACCTCCGCGCGCGCCGCCGCGCAGATGCCACGGGCGCGCACGCTGTCTTTGGATGGCCTTGGCCATGTGGCCCAAGAAGAGGATGCCGCGCGCGTTCTGGCCGCAATCCTTGATCCGGGCAACTGGCCCGACTGATGCGCTTCGGGTTTACGGTGAAACACCGAAACGGTGTGGCTGTTTGATTTGGCGCGATGTCCTACAGGGAAAGCCTGTCAACTTTCTCTGAAACTGCGTTAAGCGCTCAGGCGATGCCATGCGCCGGGGCCGCGCGTGGCAATGGGCTTTCGTGAAACCGCGCACAGCCCCGACCCCGCCCCTTGGCAGCATAGAGCGCCAGATCGGCATCGGCCATCATCCGCACGGGTTCGGGGCTGTCATAGGCACAGCTAAGCGTGATGCCGATACTGCCGGAAATCCGACAGTGCTGCGCGCGATAGGGAACCGGCTTTTCCAGCCGGGCAATCATCCGATCTGCCAAATCGCCCACGGGTGCCCGCTCTGTCATGCCAAGCAGCAGGATCACGAATTCATCGCCCCCCACACGGGCAATCAAATCATCGCTGCGCACCTCGTCGCGCAGGCGCCGCGCCACCTCTTGCAGCACATGATCGCCCGCCGCATGGCCCAATGTGTCATTCACCTGTTTGAAAAAATCGAGATCGAGATGCAGCAGCGCGAAATCCTGCTCACTCTGCATCAACCGATCCAGCACATGGTCAAGGGCGCGGCGGTTCCGCAGCCCCGTCAACATATCCGTAAACGCCTGCTCTTCCGCGGCAATGCGTGCGCCCTGCAAGCGCAGGTTCAGCTTGCGCGAGGCGTCCATCGCGGCGGATTTTGCCTCGATCAAATAGAGCATCTCGGTCGTCAGATCCGTCGCCGCAAAGTCAGCGCCGGTCAGGTCAAAGTCGCGCACCGCCTCGACCACGGAAATCCCGAACGAGAGATTCACCACCGCCCCGCCCCCCGGTAATGGCAAAAGCACGCCCTTGAGCGCCGTATGGGGGGGAGCACGCAAGCGCAGCCGAAGCCGCGCCCCGGCGGAGGCCAGAAGATCCGCCATATTCCCCGCCTGATGCGGGCGGCGCAGTTCGATCAGATCCAGAAACCGCATGCCCTGCAGCGCGCGCGCACCAAAGAGCTTGGCAAAGGTTGGCCCCGCCTGCACCAGATGGCCCTCGGCATCCAGAACCGCATGCATCGGGCAAAGCCCCGCAAGCAGCGGCAAAAGCCCCCTATCCTGAACAGTCATGCCGCGCTTTCCCCAAGCCCCAGAGCAAAGGCCCGCCCATGCGCGAACCCCTCATCCAACAAACGCACCTCAATGATCTCATAATCCGCGCCATCCCCCTGATGCTCGACCAGCGCAAGCACGCCATAGTCATCCGCCATGGCGCGCAAAAGCCCGACCACCACCGGGCCAAGCCGCAGATCATGCCCCTTGGGCAGCCCCACATGCAGAGCATAAACCCCCGCCCCTCGGTCCTGTAATTCCAGCGCGGGCAGCCCCAGATCGGCGACTGCAAGGCGCGCGCGCTCTGGCAGATCATCAAGAGAATGCAGAAACTCCACATAATCCACCCCCCCAAAGCGCAACAGACGGCGCAGCGCCTCGGTCGCGGGGTGCGAGACCAGATAGGTGCCGATATCCTCAAGCAGATCGTCACGCCCGCGCGCCAATCGCGCGCCAACCGCGGTCAACACCTGTTCGGTGATGCGCGCCTCGTAGACCATCATCGCTTCAAACTCGGTAAAACCCAGGTTCAATCGTTGAATCGTGCCAATCCAGACATCGCGCCCATAGGTATCCCTGACAAATCGCTCAATCGCGCGGTTGACCAGCCCGTGCATGACACCCTCCTCTCAGATGCCTGCATCCTGACAGCCAAGGGTTAAGGCCCCCTGAACATCTAAAATCCTCAGTATATTGCAGCCCCTATCGCGCCCTTGTCATCGCAGAGCGCTGCGGCTACATCTGGAGCATCCGTTGGGGTGCCCCTTGGGGCTGAGAGGTCTTGCACCAACCCATCGAACCTGATCCGGCTCGCACCGGCGGAGGGAACGGAAACCGCGCAGCGGCGCGCCATCCCCCTGCCCGCGAGCCCTGTTTGAAGAGGCCGCGCATGACCGCCCCGCCCAGTCTGACCCTTGATGGCCACGCCCGGATTGGCGCTGTACCGGTATTTGGCCCACTGCGGCTGACCTTGTCCGCCGGGCGCATCACCTGCCTGCTCGGCCCTTCGGGCGTGGGCAAAACCACGGTGCTGCGCCTGATCGCCGGGGTGGATGAGGTGACAGAGTTTACCGGCACGATCACGGCCTCTGATGGCGGGCCACTGTCAGGGCGCATGGCGCTGATGGCACAGGGCGACATGCTGATGCCGTGGCTCGATGTGCTGGGCAATGTAACGCTTGGGGCGCGGCTGCGCGGGATGTCGCGCGACGTGGCGCGCGCGCGCGAGATGCTGGCGCGGGTCGGTCTGGCCGACCATGCAGACAAGCGGCCTCATGCGCTCTCGGGGGGGCAGAAACAGCGCGTGGCACTGGCCCGCACGTTGATGGAGGACCGCCCCATCGTTTTGCTGGACGAGCCGTTTTCGGCCCTCGATGCCCGCACCCGCGCGCAGATGCAGGATCTTTCGGCCACCCATCTGGCAGGGCGCACAGTCCTGATGGTCACACATGACCCGGCTGAGGCCGCGCGCATGGGCCATGCCATCCACATCCTGACCGAAACCGGGCTAGAGGATGTGACCCCGCCCGCAGCCCCGGTGCCACGCGCCGTGGATGACCCCGAAACTCTCGCGGCGCAGGGCCGTCTTTTGGCCCGCCTGCGCGCCCCCGCCTGACAGGAGAAAAAGATGCACCCCACCGAACACCTCAAATCCCTTGTGGCCACCGATTGGCAGGCCGCCACCCGGCACCCCTTCACCGATCAGCTTGCGGCGGGCACGTTGCCCAAGGCCCGCATGCTCGCCTATCTGCAACAGGATTACCTCTTTATCGAGGATTTCGTGCGGCTTCTGGCCTCTGCCATCGCCCATGCGCCCAGCCTGCCCGATGCCATTCCGGCGGCACAGTTTCTCGGGCTGATCTCGGGGCCGGAGAATACCTATTTCCTGCGCGCAATCGCGGCGCTTGGCGGAACAACTGAGCCGCCTGTAACGCCCCATCCGATCACAGCCGAATTTCAGGCACTGATGCGCGCAGCGGCAAAATCAGGCAGCTATGCGCAGATGATTGCGGTCCTCAGCGTGGCCGAATGGACCTATCTGGATTGGGCCAGACCGCATGCGAACCGCGCCGCAGACCTGCCGTTCTGGTTCGGGGAATGGATCACCCTTCACAGCGGGCCGGGGTTCGAGGGGGTTGTGACATATCTGCGCGGTCAGTTTGATCAGGTCTGGCCCAGCCTCACCCCCGAGGATCAAGCCGCCGCGCAATCCGCCTTTGTTACGGCAACACGTCTTGAACGCGCCTTCTTTGACGCGGCCCTTGCCGGATACCCCGCCGCATGAGCCGCCTTGTCACCATCGCAAGTTCGACAGCCCTTGCACTCGTGCTCTGGCAGGCGCTGGTGACGCTCGCGGCGCTGCCGCCCTTCATTCTGCCCGGGCCGGGCCGCGTGGCGGAAACCCTCTGGGCCAGCCGCGCGCTGATTGCCCATCATGCCACAATAACGGCGGCAGAGGTATTGATCGGTCTGGCCTTGGGCGCGATCTTGGGCGGTCTTTCGGCGATTGGTCTGGCCTCGTCGCCCATGGCGCGCCGGCTCATCCGCCCGATCATGGTATTCTCCCAAGCGATCCCGGTCTTTGCCCTCGCGCCCATCCTCACGCTCTGGTTGGGCTATGGCCTCTGGTCCAAGGTCGCGATGGCGCTCCTTATCATCTATTTTCCGGTGACATCGGCCTTTTTTGACGCGCTGATGCGCACGCCGCCGCAGTGGCTCGACCTCGCGCGCGTCATGGGGGCGAACCGCGCGCGGCTTATGTGGCATATCCGCGTGCCCGCCGCCCTGCCGGGCTTTGCCTCGGGTCTGCGCCTCGCGGCGGTCTATGCCCCCATCGGGGCGATCATCGGCGAGTGGGTGGGGGCCTCCAAGGGGCTGGGCTATCTCATGCTGCTGGCCAATGGCCGCGCCAAGATCGACCTCATGTTCGCGGCCCTCATCGTGCTGGCAGTGCTGACGCTTTGCCTGCATGCCGGGGTGGACCGGGGCTGTCGGCGGTGGCTGGATGGCAAGGCGGTGGGGTGAGGAACGGGGGTTTGCGTTGGGTGATGCGGTGTCAGTTTGGGGGTCGCTTTGCGCTCATTGCTTGCGGTTGGGAATAAGCTACGATGTGAGCCGAACTTGTGGATCTGGGATGCCGCTTGATGTCACGAACTCTAGGTCCGATACTCAACCCTATGGCACCAGAGGCCATGACCATAACGCTAAGTCGCAGAGCTTTTCTAAGTGAGTTGCTCAAAGCCGCTTTGCTATCGCTACCGCTACCGCTACCGATGGTTAGCCTGGCTGGCGTCTATTTCTAATTTCACAACAGGGATGTTAACCTGATTGGCCTCAGTGTCAGCGTGGTTGCCATTTCTGCACTGACGGGCGTTCCCTTGATTTTCTACGCGTCGCTTAGGCTAAACGCTGCGACCCTAGCAAGGGAGCGGGTATACTCAGGTGTACCAGGTCAACTGATACACAAGCCACTCGAAGGGCCGCTCCTGCTACGGCGCTCTATGGTGGCGGGCTCGGTCAAATCTCGCGCTCTTGCGATGTTCCCCGGGTGCATTGGTTTTGGCCTAGAGTTCGTGCTCATGTCGTACCTGATGGGCGGCGGCGGGTTCTTTGTTCTTTATGCTCTGACTGGCGCGATGCTCGCCGTTCAAGCGATAATAGCTGCAAAACTCATTCGGTGAACGGGAACTCCATTCCGCCCATCGCGCGCCCAGAAAGCAATCCCAAACCCCATCTTCTTCTTGGTCCAAATACTCCTTCCCGCCTCTGGCCCCGCAATCACCCGCCAGACGTGTGCGCCATGAAAAAGATCGCCTCCTGCCCCAAATCCATCCGGATTGCCATCCTAGGCTTGGGCCATGAGCACCTTGCCCCCGACCCGCCTTACGCCTGCGCCGCGTCTCTCGGCCTTTGTCGATGCCGAGAATATTCCCGTGACGCACGCTCGGACCATCCTCGATCTGGCCCGCCGCTACGGGGCCCCCGACCTGCTGCGCGCCTATGGCAATGTTGGTCTTCTGCCGGACTGGGACAAGCTGCCCGGCTTTCAGTTCATCCATTCCGGCTGCGGCAAGAATGCAACCGACATGCTGATCTGCGTGGACGCGATGGAGCGCGCGCTCTCGGATCAATGCGCAGCGGTGCTCTTGGTCAGTTCGGATCAGGATTTCACCCATCTTGCCACCCGTTTGCGCGGCTATGGGCTGACCGTGATTGGGGCCGGAGAAGCCAAGACATCCGAGCGGTTCCGCGCGGCCTGTTCCGTGTTTGAAGAGTTGGAAGGGTGTCGCGAGTCGGAGAATCCGATCATCTTTGATGAGACAGACGCGCGCATTTACAGGATTATAAAACGTGACAGCAAGCAAGGCAAAGGCGTCGCTGTAACCCATCTCTCAAATCAAATGAGAACCGAGCATCAATTCTGCATTTCGAAGCATCCGGACAAGACGTGGAAAAAATATCTCAGTAACCGCAAGGCTATTTACGATGTGACCCTCAATGATGGACTTAACATGGTCCGCTACAGGCCCGAAGCGTTCAGGCTCGCAACCGCCTGAACCAAGTCGGCTGTCATCAAGAAGGTTCACCACCTTTTATTCTGACCTGACCTTTACCATAACAACTCCTGCGCGGAACAAGGCGTGGCACCCGCTGCCGCGTCAATCACTGGGCCGTCCGTCGCACCGAAGGTGCGCCGCGATAAATCGGCACGCCTTTTGCGTGAAGGCCTAGCGAAAAAACGGCCTTTCACTTGAGATTAACACCCCTTCAGAAATCCGTCGGCGCCCCACCCTCAGCCTTACGCCGCGCCACGAAATCTGCCAGTTCCTCGCGCACCGCGTCTTCCATCGGGGGGGCTCGAACCCGGCGATGATGTCCTGAAACACCTGATGCGCGCGCGCCGGGGTCCAGACTGCACCTGCCGCCTCCCATGCCTCGTAATTGCGCCAATCACTCAGGAAGGGTTGATAGAACGCCGTCGTATAGCGGTCCTGCGTGTGCTGGATGCCAAAGAAATGCCCCTTGTCTCCCACCTCTCGGATCGCCTCGATTGCGATATCTTCAGGTCCGGTGGCGGTCAGCATCGGGTCCATATAGCGCTGAATTTGCTGCAAAATTTCGCAGTCCATGATGAATTTCTCAGGGCTTGCAATCAGCCCACCCTCGAGCCATCCGGCCGCATGATAGACCATATGCGCCCCCGCCTGCACGGCAGACCAGAGGCTGTTTGACGTCTCCCACATGGCCTGACCGTCCGGCACGTTCGCCGCACAGACGCCAGAGGCCCGCATCGGCAGCTTGTAGAACCGCGCCAATTGCCCGGTCATTTGCGTCGCGCGCATGTATTCGGGCGTGCCAAAGGCGGGCGCGCCGGATTTCATATCCACATTCGAGGTGAAGGTGCCAATCGCACAGGGCGCACCGGGGCGGATAATCTGCGCGAGAACCACCGCGCAAAGCGCCTCTGCGATCGACTGCGCCACCGCCCCCGCCATCGTCACCGGCGCCATGGCCCCGGCCAAGGTGAATGGCGTCACCACCAGCCCCTGACCGCGCCGCGCCAGACGCATCCAGCCATCCAGCATCGGATAGTCATGCTTCAAAGGAGAGGTCGAGTTGATGTTGGTATACATCCGCGGGCTGGCCTCGAATTCCTCGTGGGCCAGCCCCCCCGCGATGCGCACCATTTCCATCACATCATCGACCCGCTCTGCGCCCAAGCTATAGGCGTGCATCGCCTTGTCGGTCAGCGTCAGCTTGTCATAGAGCACATCAAGATGCCGGACGCTGGCATGAATATCCTGCGGTTCCACCGGGTAGCCGCCTGCAAAGTGGATACAGTTGAAATACTGTGTCAGTTTCAACAGGTTCTGGCACATCTCTCGCGTGCCCGCGACCTTGCGCCCGATCTTCATATCCCAATAACTCGGCGGCGAGGATACATTGCCGAAATTCAGATGATTGCCGCCCATGGTAATCGTGCGGTCGGGATTGCGCGGCGTGATGGTCCAGCTTTTCGGGGCCCTGCCAATGATCTCCATGACGAAATCACGGCCCATGCGGACATTCTCGCCATTGATCTTGCAGCCGCCAGAGGCGCGCAGGATCGCCACCGCTTCGGGGTTGAGAAACTCAATCCCGATCTCTTCGAGGATCCGCATCGCGCCATCGTGGATGGCCAGAACACCCGCATCCGTCAATGGCTCTGTCGGCCGGTCCCGGTTGATGGGCGGGTTCCACGGCATCTGTTCGATCACGGCACTGCCGCGCCGGGCAACCCCGCCTGCGCGCCCGCCACTGCGTGTCCTGCGTTTGAGATCTTCGGCCATCTGATGCCCCTCCGGTGCTCGTTTGAGCTAACGAAACACCGCTCAGGGCAGCCTCACATGCCGCTTAGCGACGTATCCTGTCGTTTTTGCTTTTCACGGATCACGATTGCAGCGCCATGCGCCGCCGTCCCGTCTGCCAGAGGTAAATCGCCAGGCTCACCACCACAATCGTACCACCCAAAAGCATCATCGGTGTTGGCCCCTCACCCGTGCCCAGCCAGACCCAAAGCGGACCCATCACCGTTTCAAGCAAGAGCAACAGGCTCACATTCGAGGCATGGGTATAGCGCGACGCGAGCGAGAGCGAAAAGAACGACACCGGCAGGATCACAAGCCCACAAATCGCAATGGCCCACACTTCGCCCTGCATCATCGCGGCAGGTCCGGTCACGATCACGCCCGTGGCCCCCGCCAGAACCGCCCCCAACCCGATCACCAAGAGGATCGGAACCTGCGGCTGCGCCCGCAGGATCACAAAGTTAAGCGCCAGCACCATCGCCACGCCCAATCCCGCAAGCGCCCCCCAGAGGGCGGCGCGGTCCAGGGTGACATCGCCGTGACCTCCGCCAAAGACTGCCAGCGCAATACCTCCCATCACAACGGCAATGGTGATCCATGTGGCCAAGCGCGTCGGCTCTCCGATGATCAGCCGGGCAAAAATCGCGGCAAAGACCGGCACCGTCGCCACGGCAAAGAGCACGACAGCAACCGGCGCATTGGCGATGCCAAGACTGAAAAGCGTTGCATTGGCATATTGGCACACAACGATACCAATCGCGTAACCACTGGCCAGAATGCTCAGGTCGCGCAGCCGGTGCTTGGAGGTCAGAGCCCAGAGGATCAGAAACACCAGCCCCATGAGCAACCCGCGCCAGCCCACCATCTGATAGCCGCCCATGCCCGACCACCGCATGAAAAGCGCATCCGGCGTCAGCATCAGCGCGCCGAACGTCGCCAGCGCCAGTCCAAACAGCGGGTGTTGCCTCATGCGGTCAGCCAAGCCGGGATATGCCCGATGTCGGGCAGGACGATATCAGCCAGCGGTTCAAGATCGCTGCAAGTGGCGGTGCCGGTCAGCACGCCCACGCATTGCATCCCGGCCGCACGCCCTGCCACAAGGTCATGTGTGCTGTCCCCCACCATGACCACACGAGCAGGCTCTAGCGCCATGGCGCGCGCAAAGGCCAAAAGCGGCCCCGGCGCGGGCTTGGCGCCATAGCCGGAATCAAACCCGGCGATAAAATCGAAATGCCCAAGCACACCGGCCGCACCCAAGTGCGCGCGCGCGCCGTATTCCGTGTCATTGGTCATCACGCCCAGCCTTAACCCCCTCGCCGCAAGCCCTTCGAGATAGGGCGCGAGCGGCACAGCCGGGGCCAGAGGGGCCGAGCCTGAGGACATCATCAGATGTTCTTCTATTTCTTCTATGGCGCGGCCCGGCAAGGCCCGCCCAAGACATTCGGCCGCCTCGCGGTTGGTGCCCGCGATGATCGGGCTTGTGGGGTGAAAGCGCCGCGCCACCAAATCATAATGCGCCTCATCCGCCATTCGCGCCATGACATCGGCATCGCCCGCCGAGAGATCAGAAATCACCCCATGGGCCCAGACGCTCCAGGTGGCGTGGAAATCAAACAGCGTGCCGTCCTTGTCAAAGAGAATTCCGTCAGCCCTGCTCATGTCCAGCTCATCTGCGCCCCGCCCGGCAGCGCCGCGCGCGCCATCATCGGCGTTTCGTATTTCAACCCCTGCGCATCGCAGAAGCCTACGATCCATGCGTCATCCATCATCAGGAAATCCAGCACGGCCCCCAGAAATTCGGGTTCCGTGGCTCGCGCCCGCACATCCTGTTCCGAGGCCCCCGTCGCCCCCAAGAAGACCGGCAAAAGATCATCTTGCGTCGCAAGCCAGCCCAGCGCCTGCAAGGCAATTGTTTCGGCGGTTTCCTGCTGCATCGTGATCCCGGTTAATTTCTGGAAAGGTTTTCTTAACCTCTGCCATGGATAGTGAACCAATCGTAAAGGGCAAGAGCAAAGGCGTCGCGTCCATGTCAGGAAAAATTCTGATCGTCGACGATCTTGCAACCAACAGGATCGTGTTGAAGGTCAAATTATGCAGCGCACATTACGAGGTCGTGCAGGCGGCGTCGGCAAAAGAAGGTTTGCGCCTTGCTGCCGTCGAGCGGCCCGATCTCATTCTGGCCAATGCGCAGCTGCCTGATGCCACTGCGGCAGACTTCGTCAAATCCCTGCGCCGCTCGGATGAAACAAGGTCCACGCCGATCATGATTCTCCAGATGACGCACTGTCCGGCAGAACGTCGCCTAGCCCTCAGCGCCGGGGCGGATGACGTCCTGAGCAAGCCCGTGCCCGAAGCGCTGCTTTTGGCCCGCCTGCGTAATCTGCTGCGTCAGCATCATGGTGAACAGGAACTCAGCCTGCAAATCGGCAGCACGCAGGCTTTGGGCTTTGCCGAGGCCCCTCCAGGCTTTGACGCGCCCGGTCGCATCGGCATCATCGCGCGTACCCGCGCCGGGGCCTTTGGCCTGCAAACTCTGCTCGCGCGCTATTCACCCCATGTCACGTCCGTTATCGACGCAGACCGCGCCCTTTCGTTCTCAGATGCCCCACAGCAGGCCGATGTCTATTTGCTGCAAATCACCGGTGCCGAGGCCGAAGAGGGCTTGCGCCTTCTGGCTGACCTCAAGGCCGCCCCGCGCAGCCGTGCCCGCCCGATCATCGCGCTTGTAGAGGCCGATGCCGCGGCCCTTGGCGTGACCCTGCTCGACATGGGCGCGGATGACGTGATCACAGGCCCTCCCGACGCACGAGAGCTGATTTTGCGCCTCTCCGCACAGCTGCGCCGCAAACGGCGCGGCGAACGATTGCGCAGAGCATTGCGCGACGGGCTGAATGCCGCCATGCTCGACCCGCTGACCGGAGCGCATAACCGACGCTTTGCCCTACCGTTCCTGCAACAGCTGATCGAAACCAGTCAGCTTTCGGGCGAAAGCTTTGCCGTCATGTTGGCCGATCTCGATTTTTTCAAACAGGTCAACGATCGCCACGGGCACGCAGCCGGTGACCGGGTGCTTTGCGAGGTCACGCACCATCTGCGCGCGCATTTGCGTGAAGGCGACATGCTTGCCCGGATCGGTGGCGAAGAGTTTTTGATCGTGACCCCGGCCACCAGCCGCAGGCGCGCCCAACGCACCGCCGACCGGCTCTGCGCCATGATCGCGCAGACTCCAATTCCGTTGGCCAGTGGCCTTGCCCCACTGCATGTGACCATCTCAATCGGTGTGACCATGGCAACACCTGCACCCACCCGTCCGGCAGCAAGCGTCGGGCAATTGTTGGAAGAGGCGGATCGCGCGCTCTATGCGGCCAAGGCGCAGGGGCGCAACATGGTCACATTCTGCGCCCGCTCTGCCGCGTAGTCACCGCTCTTTCCCCAGCCGAAAGGCGCGCGGCGACTGCCCCCACGCCTCGACAAAGGCGCGGCTAAAGGCGCTGCGGCTGGCAAATCCCACCATCTGCGCCACCCGCTTGACCGGCACGCGCTGATCCACCAAGAGCTGCGCCGCGCGCGCCAAGCGCAGCGCGCGTAGAAAACCCATCGGCCCCTGCCCATAGGCCGCCTGAAACCGCTCGGCAAAGCGCGACCGGCTCATTCCCGCGGCCTCAGCCAGACTTTCCAGAGCATGCGGCGCACCGGGATCGTCGAGCATGGCACAAAGCGCGCGCCAAAGCCCCGGATCAGCCAAGGCGCCCAGCCACATGACCCCCGGATCACCCGCCTCAAGCCGCCCTCGCAACATCTCGATCACACATTGCAAGAGCAACACGCGCACCATGGCCCGCCCGCCGGTGCGGTGCTGCATGACCTCACCCAACAGCGTCTCCATCGCCCGCGCGGCACCCGGTGTCGTGGTCAAATCCAGACTGAGCGGCGCGCGCATCAGGTCAATCAGCCCATGCGTGCCCCGCAATCCCAGATGCAGTCGTGCGCAAAGCACCACCATCGTGCCCTCGCCCTCGCCCCGCGCCACATGCTCTTCAAGATCAAGCCCGGCAGGCCTGCATTCAGGCACCATTGTTGCGCCGGCACCGGTGTGGCTCAGCGAGTGGCGCGCACAAGACGGCACCAGCACCAGACGCCCCGGGGCTAGCAGGATCGGCGCATGGCCTTGCAGGCTTAGATACCCCTCGCCACTCAGCACGTAATGCAAGGTCGCCCCCGGCACCCGCCCCAACCCAAGGCTACACACCCCCTCCAGCGCGCAAAGCGCAAAGGGCTCGGGCTGTATATCGAGCTCGCTCAGGATACGGTCATGGGTCTCTGTGATCTGCATGGTCGATAGACTGGCACGGCTGCGGTCGTATTGGCACAGAAATAATTGCTCACGCCCGAATTCGAGACGCAAAGGCACATAGCCCCTGTCAGACAGTCTTTATTAAACACCCACTCAGGAGAGACAGACCATGTGCAACAATCATGATCATGACCACGACCACGAGCCGAAACTCACCCGCCGTCAGGCGCTGACCGGCACCGTGGCCATTGCCGCCGCTGCAACCGGCCTTGCCGCCACCGGCGCACAGGCGCAGGAAAACCCCTATGCAGAACCTGCAGAGCCCGCCCTTCCGCCCAGCGATATGAAAATTGACCTCTCCCGCGTCGCCCTTGTCGTCACCGATCCGCAGAACGATTTTCTCAGCCCCAATGGCGTAACCTGGGGTGTGGTCGGCGCCAGCGTCGAGCGCAACAACACCGTCGCCAATATCGAAAGCCTGTTCAAAGCGGCCAAGGCTGCGGGCATCACGGTCGCCGTGTCGCCGCATTACTACTATCCCGTCGATCACGGCTGGAAATTTGAGGGCGCATTGGAAAAGCTGATGCACAACATCGGCATGTTCGATCGCAAGGATCCCCTGTCACTGGAAGGCTTTGAAGGCTCCGGTGCCGATTTCCTCGATCTTTACAAACCCTATATCCATGACGGCAAGACCATCGTCAGCTCACCGCACAAGCTCTACGGGCCAGAGCATAATGACCTTGCCCTGCAACTGCGCAAACAGGGCATCGACCAAGTGATCCTCGCGGGCATGTCCGCCAATCTGTGCACCGAAGCCCATATGCGCGAACTGCTGGAACAGGGATTCGAGGTGGCCGTGATCAAGGACGCCACCGCCGCCGCGATGCTGCCCGAGGGCGACGGTTATCTCGCGGCGCTTATCAATTTCCGCTACATGGCCAACGCCGTCTGGACCACCGAAGAGGTCGTGGCGATGCTGGGCTGACGCCCGCCGCCACAGCGCCCGCCTGCCGAGGAGGACAGGCGGGCAGGCCCGCGCGGATCACGGACCGCGCGGGCATTTTCATTTGCCGCGAACCGTCGTAACCATGGCTGAAAGAGGCACCAAACAGGATAGCGGCACATGACACAGACCATGATCGGAGTGATCGGCGGCTCCGGGCTTTACGAGATCGACGGGTTGCAAGGGGCCGAATGGCGCGCAGTAGAAACCCCGTGGGGCGCGGCCTCTGATGCGATCCTGACCGGGACGCTTGATGGGGTGCCGATGGCCTTTCTGCCCCGCCATGGGCGTGGCCATGTGCATAGCCCCACCTCTGTTCCGTACCGCGCCAATATTGACGCGCTCAAACGGCTGGGTGTCACGGATGTCATCTCGGTCTCGGCCTGCGGCTCGTTCCGCGAAGATCTGGCACCGGGCGACTTTCTTGTCATAGATCAGTATATCGACCGCACCTTCGCGCGCGAGAAATCCTTTTTCGGCCCCGGCTGCGTGGCGCATGTCAGCGTCGCGCATCCCACCTGCCCCCGCCTCTCGGACGCCTGTGAAACCGCAGCACAGGACGCGGGCATCACCGTGCATCGGGGCGGCACCTATCTGGCGATGGAAGGCCCGCAATTCTCGACACTGGCCGAGTCAAACCTCTATCGCACTGTCTGGGGCTGCGATGTCATCGGCATGACCGGCATGCCCGAGGCCAAACTCGCCCGCGAGGCGGAACTGTGCTACGCCTCTGTCGCAATGATCACCGATTATGACAGCTGGCATCCGGATCACGGAGCGGTCGATATCACCGCCATTATCGCCACCCTTACCGGCAATGCCGACAAGGGGCGCGACATGGTCCGCCGCCTGCCCGCTCTCCTCGGCCCAGACCGTGCGCCTTGCCCGCATGGCTGCGACCGCGCGCTCGACTTTGCCCTGATCACCGCCCCCGAGAAACGCGACCCCGCCGTTCTGGCGCGGCTTGATGCGGTTGCGGGTCGGGTGCTGGGCTGATCGCCAGCGTTCAATCTTTAAAACGCAGGGTGTCAGCCTCACTAGATGCCCGCGCGCGCCATGCCCGATAACGCGGGCATGGCCTATCTCATCGAGAAACTTACCAATCGTCACCATTGCCCATTGGGCCTCACCCTCAGCGCCCTCGCGGATCAAGGCCATCGCGCTTTGCCGGATCACGCACTCAGCCCTTGCATCTACGCACCACCCGCGCCACAACATGCGCCGCACATAGCCGGAGCCACCCCATGCCGCCCCTCAAGACCGTTCAGGATTACATCCGCACCATCGTCGATTTTCCGCATGACGGTATCCTCTTTCGCGATGTGACCACGCTCTTTGCTGATCCGCGCGGCTTTCGCATGGCCATCGACCAGATGCTGCACCCCTACGCAGGCCAGCCCATCGACAAGGTGGCAGGGCTCGAGGCGCGCGGCTTCATCCTTGGCGGTGCCATCGCGCATCAGCTCTCGGTCGGTTTTGTGCCGATCCGCAAAAAGGGCAAGCTGCCCGGCGCCGTCATCTCCGAGGAGTATCAGCTCGAATATGGCGAGGCGGTGGTTGAACTCCATGATGACGCCATCCAACCCGGCGAGCGCGTGCTTTTGGTCGATGACCTATTGGCCACCGGCGGAACGGCGGCGGCAGGCATTCGCCTCATCGAGCGTCTGGGCGGAATTATCACCGGGTGCGCCTTTGTCGTTGATCTGCCCGACTTGGGCGGCCACAAGCGGCTGACAGATATGGGCATGGACGTGCACACCCTCTGCGCCTTCGACGGGCTCTAACCCCAACCCGCCACGGGCCAAAGCGATCAGCCTACTTCAACGCCTCCCAAAACAGCGCGAGATGCCGTTGCACGATCTCACCGTAGCGCCCGCTCTCACGCAGCTTGGCCAGCCCCGCATTGAGCCGGTAAAGATGCGTCGTGCCGCGCCAATGGGTTTTGGAGATCACCGCATAGAGCGCCTCACGCGATAGCGGCTGATCGACCGGCACCACCTGCCCGCGCAGCCCCATGGCAACGATCTTGGCCGCACCTTCAAAGACATCAAGACTTACTGCATCCACCGCGCCCGCCATCAACAGGGCAAAGCATTCCTCGGGGCTACCGGGCTGGGTCAGGCTGATCTTGCCGTCCGCCAACCAGCGCCGGTCGGCCCGGTCCAGATCATGGGTAAAGCGCCCCATCGGACGGCAGAGCCGCTTGCCAAGAATATCAGCATCCTCGCCATAGCGAAAATCGCTATCGGCGCGCCGGAACAACATGACCGGCAGGTCCATCAAGGCCTCGGAAAAGTGAAACTCTTTGCAGAGCGTCACCTCTGGCGTCAGGCCGCAGTCGGGCTTGATCCAAGGAAAGCCCACATCATAACGTTTCTGCCCCAGCAGCGGCTCCAGATGCTGGCTTAGATCCGGTTCCCACACGATTTCATAAGGAACCGGCGAGGGGCTCAGTTCCAGCGCGGCATTGACCAGTTCCGTGATCATGCCGCCGCCGGGCCAATCCTGATCGGCAAAGGGCATATCCCCCCCGGCGGTGAGCAAAGTCAGCTCCGCCCCGCTTTGCCGCAGCGGCGTGGCATCTGGTACGGGATTCTCTGCCGGGCATGGAAGATAGAGGTCGCTCCCCGCAATCAGCGTTTGCCCCTGCCCCGCAAGCACGGACTGATTGGCGTAGTAAATCAGTGTCCATTGCTCGGCGTCGTCGTAATGCGTCTCGGCCACCTTAGCCAGCGTATCGCCGGGCTGCACCCGGTAGGTCACATCGCAGAGCGCGCGCGCAGCCTGCGGCAGCATCAGACCAATCCCCAGAATTGCGGCTGCGATCCCGCCCCGCATCACCTCAGAACCCCGCCCAGACGCGGCTCATATGCGCCTCGATGATGCTTTGATAGCGTCCGTTCGCGCGAATATCGGCCAGACCCCGCTCGAACGCCGCCAGAAATGCTGGCCCATCGGGATGCGACCGATGCACCACCATATGCATGCCCTCGATCGAAATCGGCTTACCTTCGGCCACGCCAACACGCTCGCCCAGACCCATGTCCTTGATCTTACCCCGTCCCAGAAACTCGTTAAGCACAACGCCGTCGACCTCGCCCTCGACCAAGAGCCGCAGGCAGTCGCCGGGCGATTGGGGCGTCTTCAACGTGATCACCCCGTTCTTGAGCCAGTTCCGCCCGCGTTGATCCAACATGAAGGTGGGATAGCCCGCAGGCCGACACAGGGTCTTGCCCTGCATATCCGCGTCCGATTGAAAGGCCATTGGGCGCGACTTGTCGACAAAGAGCAGCATCAGCACTTCAAACATCGACCCAGAGTAGAGCAGATTGGCACAGCCATAACTCTCGGGGTCATTGGCGCATTCCGGTTTGAGCCATGGAAACCCGATATCCAACAGCGCATTGGACAAGAGCGGCTCTTGATGCGCCGCCCAGTCATCAACCCAATGGATGGCAAAACCCTGCGTCGGATTGGCCGACTGCATCGCCGCCTGCACCACCTCGGTCAGCATCCCACCATTCGGCGCGTCCCTGTCGGTGAAGGGCCAGAAATCGCCCCCTGTCAGGATATTGATCTTGCGCCGGGTGGCGGCATTGCCGGGGGCTACAACCAGCGGCGCAGCGGCGGCAAGCGGCAAAGCTGGCGCGGTCGTACCGCCCTCCAGACCCGTTGGCCTGCCGTCAATACAGCGCAGCCGCAACTGCATACCCGCCCGCAGGTTGTTGGGGTCTTCGCCGATCTGATCTATGTTGGCAGAGTGGATCGCGGTCCATTTGCCCGCATCCTGATAAAAACTGGCTGCAATCAGCGTCAGGCTATCGCCGCGTTGCACCACATAGCTGCCGCCACAGCCCTGCGCCTGAGAATGCCCGGCCAAAACCCCGGCCAGAAGCAACACCACCCCACCAATAGCGTTCCTCATTAAACATTCCCCCAGATACGGAGGCACTAAGGCCAATCCGGCAGATTCGGTCAAGACGTTTCCGTCCCGCCGCCGCGCTTTGCAAGCTCAATGCGCGCCGCTCTGCCCAATCCGGGCCGCCAGCCGCAGCGCGTGGCTTGGCTCTTGGCTGACCATGGGCAGGACCGGATCATAACTGGCGCGGATCAGCGCCCCAATCTCGGGCCGCAACACCACAGCGCCCCCCGGCAGGGCCGCCAGAGCCGAGCGATCCTGAAACGCGGCATCCGACCATAGCAGCACGCTCTGCACGATCTGGCTCAGCGCCAATGTCTCGGCGGGAACCGCACTCAGATGCACGTCCATCCTCAGAAAGACGAAACAGGCCCGGATCGCGCCCCGCTCGTCAAAGCGAAAAATGCGGTATTGATTGGCCTCAGTCGCCTCCAGCTTGGCCACCAGCGGGCCAAGATCGGGGATCAGCCGGTCCAGCCCCGGAACCTCGGGCAATTCCCGCCAGTCGCGAAAGAAAAAGAGCATGAGGTTCGCCCCCAGTTCCGGGTCGGTCTCGGCCATTTGATGCCCCGCCAGCGCCACCACCGCCTCGACCGCGCCCTTGACCACGCTCAGCGTCGCGTCATCCGTGCCAAACACCACCGGCACAATGGGCCGCCCCCAGCGAGCAAATAGAAATTGCCCATCCGCACGCGTAAACAGCGCCGCGATCTCGTCAGGTGTCAGGGTGTCGGTCATGGGCAGGTCTCCGATTTTTGCGCCCATGTATCAAGCCAAGTTGCGTCTCGCAAATCCAGCATTCTTCTTGGTGAAAATACTCACGTTCAACGCCCGCCCCCGACGCGTCACTTGCCGAAAAGATCACTCTGCCCTTTCGGCCCAGGTGCGGCCAGCCCCAGATGCGCCCAGCCACCTTGCGCCAGCATCCGCCCGCGCGGGGTGCGTTGGATCAGGCCCTGTTGCAAGAGAAACGGCTCGATCACCTCTTCCAGCGCATCGCGGCTCTCACTCAGCGCCGCACTGATGGTCTCGATTCCCACCGGCCCACCCTGATAGGCCTCGGCAATCAGGCGCAGATAGCGCCGGTCGGCGCCATCCAGCCCCAGATGATCCACTCCCAGCCGGGTGAGCGAACTATCGGCCAGCGCGCGGCTGATCTTGCCGCCCCCTTCCACCACGGCAAAATCCACCACGCGGCGCAGCAAACGCCCAGCAATACGCGGAGTGCCGCGCGCGCGGCGGGCAATTTCGCGCGCGCCATCAGGATCGGTGGGAATGTTCAAGAGCTTTGCGTTGCGCGTCACGATCTCGTGCAGCTCGTCAATCTCGTAGAATTGCAACCGCGTCGGGATGCCGAACCGATCCCGCAAGGGCGTTGTCAGCAGGCCCAGCCGCGTCGTCGCGCCCACCAAGGTGAAGGGCTGCAATTCGATCCGCACGGTCCGCGCCGCTGGCCCCTCGCCAATGACCAGATCCAATTCGAAATCCTCCATCGCGGGATAGAGCACCTCTTCCACCGCTGGGTTAAGCCGGTGGATTTCGTCGATAAAGAGCACATCGTTGCGCTCCAGATTGGTCAGGATCGCCGCCAGATCCCCGGCCTTGGCCAGCACCGGGCCAGAGGTCATGCGAAAGCCCACCCCCAATTCGCGCGCCATGATCTGCGCCAGCGTCGTCTTGCCCAGGCCGGGGGGGCCGTGAAACAGCGTGTGATCCATCGCGTCGCCACGCTGCCGCGCCGATTGGATGAACACCGCCAGATTGGCCCGCGCCTCGCGTTGCCCGATGAATTCCGACAGGGCTTGGGGCCGCAGGCTGCGGTCCTGATCCTCTGGCAAAGCTGCGCCGCGCAGGGTCGGGTCTGGCTCAGTCATGCTTTACCCTTTCGGTGCCAGCCGCCGCAACGCGGCGCGGATCAACTCCGCTGTGGTGGCCTCGGGCGTCTCGCCCGCCACCTGCGCCACGGCACCCGCCGCCTCGCCGGGGGTATAGCCCAGATTGGTCAGCGCCGACAGCGCCTCGGCCTGTGCGCCGGGGCTGGGGGGCACCGGGGGTGTGGGCACAGATGCAGTCTCGATCACCTCGTCTGTGTCCGGCGCGGCGGGCATAGGGGCCGGGGCCGCGCCCATCGCCATCACCAGCGGGGCCTTGTCCTTCAACTCGTTGACCACGCGCTGCGCGGTCTTGGCCCCGATGCCTTTGGCCGCCGTTACGGAATTCCAATCCCCAATCGCAATCGCGCGGCCCACGCCATCCGGTCCAAGCGCCCCTAGAATAGCAAGCGAGGCCTTGGCCCCCACCCCCTGCACGCTCATCAACAGGCGGTGCCATTCCTTTTCCACCAGCGTGGGAAAGCCGAAAAGCTGCAAGAGGTCTTCGCGCACCAGCAAATCCGTATAGAGCGCGGCCATGCCGCCGACTGCAGGCAGCGCCGACAGCGTCCGCTCGGAACAATAGACCAGATAGCCGACCCCGCGCACGTCGATCAGCACATGATCGGTTCCGCGATAATCAATCCGTCCGGCGACACGCCCGATCATGCGCTGGCCCTCGCCACCGCCCGCGCCAGCATGTCTGAGGACCGCGCGTGATGCGCATGACAGATCGCAATCGCCAGCGCATCCGCAGCGTCCGGCCCGGCCAGCACCACGCCCGGCAATTGCACCTTGACCATATGCGCCACCTGTTCCTTGGCGGCATGGCCCACGCCCACCACCGTTTTCTTGACCGTGTTGGGCGAATATTCCCCCACCGTCAGCCCGTATTGCGCGGGCACGAGCAAGGCAATGCCCCGCGCCTGTCCCAGTTTCAGCGTGCCCGCCCCATCCTTGTTGACAAAGGTCTGTTCGACCGCCGCCGCCTGCGGATCAAACCGGTGCAGAATATCCGTGAGCTGCTCATAGAGCGACAAGAGCCGCGCCGCGAGATCAGGGCCGCTTGAATGGCAGATGCCATTGGCCACATGGCTTAGCCTGCTGCCCGACACCTCAATCACGCCCCAACCGAGGTTGCGCAACCCCGGATCAATGCCCAATACCCGCATCTCACTGCCCTGCCCGTTATGGTTTTTTTCAGCAATAGCACGAAACGAGAACAAGCACCAAGCAGAATGCGCGTTCATAAACTGCCCGTTTTGCCATCGCTGCGTTGCAGAAATGTCGCGTTTTGGGATGGCACGCATGTGCGGCGAAATATTAAACCCTTTAAAAACAATGTGGTTATGCCTTGTTATACCCATGCATAAAACGCATAAGAACTATGCAATAAACTCGCCTTGCGAGAACGATAGGTGGGGATTACCTGCGGCTCAGAAACAGACATGCTCTGTCCCCTCATTCACTAGGAATAAAATCATGGCCGCTCTTGATAGCACCCGCTCACACGCTTCTCACGCCGGTTTCGGCGCAATCTTTGCCCGCGCCTTCTCGGTTCTTGCTGCATGGAACGAACGTCGCGCCACCCGCGCCGCCCTGTCGCGCCTTTCGGATCGCGAACTTGACGACATCGGCCTGAGCCGTGGCGACATCGATCTGGTGGCACGCCAGATCTGATCACTGCCTCAGATTACATGAAAAAGCCCGCGCCGGTATCAACCGCGCGGGTTTTTTTCTGTCCAGTTCGCCTGCGTTCAGCGCAGGATCGGCCGAATATAGGTCGAAAGCAGTTCACTGACCGGATCAGTCTGCATCACAACGGCGCCCGCCTGTTCCACAATGCTGCCTTGCGCCAATTGCGCCAGCCGATCACCATAGAGCGGCGCGCCCAAATGCGCGATGATCACCGCCTTGAAAAAGGTAAAACCAAGCGCGAGATAAAAAAGACCGCGAAGGGGAAGTCCGCTCTTGCGGCGCTTGGGGCGGAAAATGATCAGACCGTCTTTGCCGACTTTGCTGACATAGCCCTGCGCCAGTCGCGTGCGCTTGCGGCCAATCGCCTTAAGGCGCGAGTCGAACCCCTGAAATGCGTCACTCATATCGAGACATCCCATTATCACGACCCCCACCGCGATGAGGAAAAGCTAGGTCCAAATTGTGGCAAAACCAAGGCAACCATGCCGGTCAGCCCCAATCCTGACGCATTTTTATAGACTTTTAGATAGGGTCAACGTGGTCCAGTCACCAATCTCTTCGCGATGCTCAAGACTGTTTCCAAGCGCGCAATAAACGTCGCGCACTTCATCCGCTTGCTCGTTCAAAATACCCGAGAGAATCACCTTACCCCCCGGCGTCAGCGCCGCCGTGATCCCCGGTGCCAGCAGGATTAACGGCCCTTTCAGGATATTGGCAAAAACCAGATCATAAGGTGCCGCAGCACTCAGGCGCGGATGCTCCAGCCCTTCGGCTTCGATACACTCCACCCGCCCCTCCAGCGCATTGGCCGTGACATTGGCGTTCGCCACTTCAACCGCCACCGCGTCGATATCGCTGGCCAGCATCACACCGGGCCAGATCCGTGCCGCCGCCATCGCGAGCACCGCCGTACCGCATCCCAGATCGAGCACCGACCGCCCAACAAAGCCGGTATGCGCCAAACGATCCAGCGCCTTGAGACAGCCCTGCGTCGTGCCATGATGCCCGGTGCCAAAGGCCATCGCCGCCTCGATCAAAAGCGGCTCGCAATCCTGGGGCACCTTATCGGCATCATGGCTGCCATAGACAAAGAACCGCCCCGCCACGACGGGCGTTAAATCCCGGCGCACCTTGGCCACCCAATCCACCTCGGGCAGTTCGGAGATAACAAAGGGCTTGGCCCCGTGCATCTTGGCCAAAAGCGCCAGCGCCACCTCATCGGGGGCCGTCTCGAAATAGGCACCGATTTCCCAAAGGCCCGATCCATCCTCCATCTCGAACGAGCCAACTCCGGTTGGTTCCGGCTCCAGATGTTCCAACGCTTCGGCCAGCGCCTCGGCATTGGCGCGTCCGGGCAGGGTAGTGAGGGCGGTATAGGTCGGCATGCAGTTTCCTTTTCAGAGGATCGGGATCATTCGGCGGGGGCAGGCAGAAACCGGGCAAAGATCGTCTCATTGCCCGGCTCCGGATGGCGCGGGATCAACAGCGCAAGGCCAAAGGAAATTCCCGCCATACCCGCCGCCCCAAAAAACACCGCCGCAGGCGACACCAGCCACAGATAGCCCAGTGCCGCAGGCAGAAAAACCGCCGCAATATGGTTGATGGTAAAAGCCACGGCCGCGGTGGGCGCAATATCACCGGGATCGGCAATCTTCTGAAAGTAGGTCTTGAGCGCCAGAGCCAGCGAAAACAGGATATGGTCGATCACATAGAGCGTCGCCGCCAGCACCACGCCCCAACCAAAGAAATAGATGCCACCATAGGCCAGAAACACAATCGCCAGCCCGGCATATTCAAACATCAGCGCGCGCCGCTCGCCAAAGTGGAACACGGCCTTGCCCATCAGCGGTGCGAAAATCATGTTGACCACAAGATTGATGAGAAAGAGCGCTGTCACCTCATGCACCTCAAAGCCGAATTTCTCGACCATCATGAAGCCCGCAAAGACGATGAAAATCTGCCGCCGCGCGCCCGCCATGAATTGCAACGCATAATAAAGCCAATAGCGCCGCCGCAGCACCATCTTTTTGAGTTGCGGATTGGGGGCCTCGAACCGGGGATAGGCCATCAGGCAGAACACCGCGATCACCGCCGTAAAGCCGCCCGAGACCATGTAAACGAAGTTATAGCTCAGATCAAAGGCCTGCCACGTCAGCACAATAAGAACATAGGCCACCAGCGTCGCCGCCGATCCCCCCGCCATCAACCAGCCCAGCATCTGCGGCGCACGCAGCTTGTCCAGCCATTGCAATTGCAGCGATTGGTTCACCGTCTCGAAATAGTGAAACCCGATGGAGCTGAGCATGGTGATCGCAAGAATTCCACCCAGACTTGGGAAATGGGCGGTAATCGCGGTCGCCACCCCCAAAAGAAGCAACGACACCAGCGCGAGCACCTGCTCATGCATGAACATGATCAGCGCGATCACGCCAATCGCCAGAAATCCGGGGATTTCGCGCACCGTATGCAGCCAGCCGATATCAGAGCCGTTGAAGCCGGCCACTTCGATCACGAAATTATTGAGCAGCGCCGACCACGTGGCAAAGGCCACCGGCATCGCGGCAGCCATCAGAAAGAGCAGCGTGACAGGCCTGCGCCAGAACGGCAGCTCTTGCGCTCTGCCCAAGGGAAACTGTGGTCTCATGGGTTTCCTTTACGCCCAAGACGCTGGCTTGGCGAGAGGCTGCGCCATGGTCCCCTTCAATAAAAACTCTGCGGATCAATATCGACCGTCAGGCGCATTTGCGCAGGCAACCGCACCTGCGCAATCCACTCGGACACCGCCGCCTGTATCGCCGCCCCCTTGGGGGCCTTGACCAACAGACGCACCCTGTGCCGCCCCCGGATACGGGCAATGGGTGCCGGTGCCGGGCCAAAGACCTGCGCCCCAACCGCCCGAATGGGCCCGTCACGCCGCGCCAGCGCCTCGCCCAGATCGAACACCGCCTGCATATCGGGGGAACTGAGGATAATCCCCGCCATGCGACCATAGGGGGGCACCCCCGCCTGCCTGCGCCCCTCGGCCTCGGCGCGCCAAAATCCCTCTTCATCGCCGGCCAGAATGGCGCGAATGACCGGATGCTCGGGCTGAAACGTCTGCAAAAGCGCGCGCCCGGCCCGCTCTGCCCGGCCCGCACGCCCCGCCACCTGCCGCATCAACTGAAACGTCCGCTCGGCGGCGCGCAGGTCAGAGCCTTGCAGGCCCAAATCGGAATCAATCACCCCCACCAGCGTCAGCAGCGGAAAATTATGCCCTTTTGCAACCAGTTGCGTGCCGATGATGATGTCGGCCGCCCCTTGGGCAATCTCGACAATCTGCTCTTTCAAGGCCCGTGCAGAACCAAACAAATCCGACGACAGCACCGCAATCCGCGCCTGTGGGAATAGCGCTGCCGCCTCTTCTGCCAGCCGTTCCACCCCCGGCCCTACCGCCGCCAGCTTGCCCGCGACACCACAGGCGGGGCAGGCCTCGGGCATGGCGGCACTCTCGCCACATTGGTGGCAGATCAGCCGCTTTTGGAACCGATGCTCGACCATCCGCGCATCGCAGTGATCGCATCCGATCTGATGCCCGCAGGCTCGGCAGACCGTCGTCGGCGCATAGCCGCGCCGGTTGAGGAACAAAAGCGCTTGCTCTCCCGCCGCCACCCGCGCATTGACCGCCGCCTGCAATGTGGGCGAAATCCAGCGGTTTGACGGCAGCGTTTCCACCCGCATGTCGATCGCCGCCAATTCCGGCATCACCGCAACGCCGAACCGGGCATCCAGATCAAGCCGCTCATATTTTCCGGCCTCTGCATTGGCCCAGCTTTCAAGGCTTGGCGTGGCCGAGGCCAAAACCACCCGCGCCCCACACAGGCTTGCCCGCAAGACCGCCATATCGCGCGCATGATAAAGCGCGCCATCCTCTTGCTTGTAGGAAGTGTCGTGTTCCTCATCGACCACGATCAGCGCGAGGTTCTGAAACGGCAAGAACAGCGCCGAACGCGCGCCCACCACCATCTGTGCGCCCCCCTGCCCGACCATTTTCCACACCCGCCGCCGCTCGGTCATGGTGACGCCGGAATGCCATTCTGCCGGGCGCGTGCCAAACCGCACCTCGACCCGCGTCAGGAACTCTGCCGTCAGCGCGATCTCGGGCAAGAGCACCAGCGCTTGCCCCCCTTGGCGCAGCGCCTCGGCCACCGCCTCGAGATAGACCTCCGTCTTGCCCGATCCGGTCACACCGCGCAAAAGCGTCGTGCCATAGCTGCCTGCCTGCAACCCCATACGCAACCGCGCCGCCGCCGCCGCCTGATCCTCGGTCAGCGCCTTGGCGGGCAGGTCAGGATCAAGCGGGACAAAGGGCGTATCGCGCGGCGTGTCTTCTTCGAGCACAGCCCCTTGCGCCACCAACCCCTTGACGACCGAGGATGTCACCCCCGCCAGATCACTCACCTCTTTTAGCGTGAACCCAAGCCCGCCATGATCGCGCAGCACCTCCAGCACCCGCGCGCGGGCATCGGTCAGGCGCGCAGGCTCTGTGTCGCCCAGACGGTAAATCTTTTGCATCGAGGGCGGATCGCTCAGCCCCGGTGCGCGTGTGGCCAGCCGCAGCATCGCAGGCAGCGGCGTCAGCGTATACTCGCCCGCCCGGCGCAGAAACTCCTGCATCTCGACGCGCATCGGGGCCACATCGAGCACACGGCCAATGCCGCGCGCCTTCTTGAGGTCAAAGCCGCCACGCCCCGGCCCCCAGACCACGCCCAATACCCGGCGCGGGCCCAGCGGCACCTCGACAAAGGCCCCGGTCCTCACGCCCCCCTCAGGGGCCAGATAATCCAACGGCCCCTCCAAGGGCTGCGCGGTCAGCACGGCCACCAATGTGCCCTCGTCGTAAAAGTCGGGCGAGGCTTGGGTCAACGGGTGGCTCCTGTCGCATGAGGGGTTTCGGCTTGCGCCCCCATGAGGTAAACGCTTCGCCAAGCAAACCCAACCCGCCACAGAGGGCCCTTCCATGAAATTCTTTGTCGATACCGCCGAAACCGATCAAATCGCCGAACTCAATGACCTTGGCATGGTGGACGGCGTCACCACCAACCCGTCGCTCATTCTGAAATCCGGGCGCGACATTCTCGAAGTCACCAAAGAGATTGCCGAAATGGTCGATGGCCCGGTCAGCGCCGAAGTTGTGGCGCTTACCGCCGACGAGATGATTGCCGAGGGGCGCAAGCTTGCGGCCATCGCAGGCAATATCGCCGTCAAGGTGCCGCTCACATGGGATGGCCTCAAGGCGTGCAAGGTGCTCTCGGGCGAGGGGCATATGGTCAATGTGACGCTTTGCTTTTCCGCCAATCAGGCGCTCTTGGCGGCCAAGGCGGGGGCCACGTTCATTTCCCCCTTCATCGGGCGGCTGGATGACATCAATCTCGACGGGATGGAATTGATCGCCGATATCCGCACGATCTATGACAACTACGGGTTCGAGACCCAGATCCTCGCGGCCTCGATCCGCACCGTCAATCACGCCTTTCAGGCCGCTCATATCGGCGCAGATGTGATGACAGCGCCCCCGTCCGTGATCAAGAAAATGGCAGAGCATCCGCTGACCGATCAGGGGCTCAAGACCTTTATGGCCGATTGGGAAAAGACCGGTCAGAAAATCCTCTGATCTCGCTTTCGTGGACAGAGGACAGGCGGATCAAGGGGGGCTCTCGAGCGCCCCTTTTTCTTGCGGGGATCAGCCGCATGGACGCATCTCGCCGCCCCTTCTATACATCGGGCATCGTGGCCCACTAGGGCACGCCCCTGCCACCCGACAGACACATGAGGACAGTCATGAAACAGCTTGCCTTGGCCCTTTTGGCGACATTGTCGCTTTGCGGCGCGGCCCAAGCCCATAGCGTCAAGAAAGACGCGATCGAAATCATCCACCCCCATATCAACGAGCCCTTCGCCGGGGCCAGATCAGCGGCGGCCTATATGGCCATCAGTAATGAGGGCGAGACCGCGATTCGCCTGATTGGCATCGACACCGCCGCCGCCAAAGTAACCTCCCTGCACACCACCGAACATGGCAGCGACGGGGTGGCGCGGATGCAGCCGATTGCCGGGATCGACATCCCCGCAGGCGAAACCGTGGTGCTGGTGCCGGGTGGCATGCATGTGATGCTCATGGGCCTGACCGCCCCACTCAAAGAAGGCGATATGGTGCCCGCGACCTTCCTTTTCGAGCAGATGGGTCCGGTTGAGGTCGAATTCATGGTCGATCCGACCGATGGCGTGGATCATTCCAAGATGGGTCACTGACCCCCACACGGGCGCCTGCATGTTGCATCCGATCAAATTCACATCGCCCCGGCCCCAAGCCGGGGCCTCTGCTCTGCGTCGGAGAGGTCCCGGGTCAAGCCCGGGACGGTTTTTGATCGGGCGCGACACACGCTAGACAGAAAAAGAGGGGGCACTAGGCCCCCTCGAGTCTCGCGAACCGGGTGTCATTCACTGCCCGACTATGGTTGTTGCCTGCTTCCGATCCGCGTCCGGGGCGAGCGCACCCGCCCCGTGTCTCTGTTCGATTACACGAGAACTATCAAATTCGTCCGGCTTCCATCTGTGCTTTTTGCTTGAGCATAGCTCGCACATTGGTTTCCGAGGCACCTTCAGGTGCGCTTACTCCAGAAATGTCCAAGACAGTTCTTTGCACATTTCCATTTTCATAAACCCGATCAAACTCGATGCGCCCGCGCCAAGTGCTGTTTTCAGCATCGAATTTAACTGATTGGAATTTGAAGTTTTTATCTTCCAATGTCGTTACTCCGCTCGTTATTTATATGGGCACTCAGCTACACCCGCTTGTCGCACCGCAGGTGTTGCACTTCATGCAGGTCCCGTTGCGCACCAGCGTGTAGTTGCCGCAATCGCCGCAGGCCTCGCCTTCGTAGCCCTGAAGCCGCGCCTTGGTGCGGGCATCCATGCTGACCGAGCCAGAGGCGACCGCCGTTGTCGTGGTCATCGCCGCCGACACGGTGGCTGTCGCCGTCTCGGGCACCAGCGTGGCCAGCATGGTCATTGGGTCCATGCCATCACCCGACGCGCGGGCGAGGGTCTGACCGCCCTGAAACACCACCAACTCTTGCGGCAAACGCTTGCGCAGATAGCCCGTTGAACTGATCTGCTTGAGCACTTCCAGCGAACGGCTGGCCGCAGCCTCGCTCATCTCCGAGACATTGCGCACGCCTTCTTCCTCGCCGCGCCCCAGATCGTCAAACGACGCGCCCGAGGGTTTGACATGCGCCAGATCGGTGCGATCCAGATAGCTTACCGCCAATTCGCGGAAGATATAATCAAGGATCGAGGTGGCGTTCTTGATGCTGTCATTGCC
The DNA here is from genome assembly GCF_051447875.1 of Roseovarius sp. MS2. Classification (NCBI taxonomy): domain Bacteria; kingdom Pseudomonadati; phylum Pseudomonadota; class Alphaproteobacteria; order Rhodobacterales; family Roseobacteraceae; genus Roseovarius; species Roseovarius sp. MS2. The sequence continues at coordinate 3,144,628 of NZ_JBKHVF010000001.1, read as the reverse complement.
CTGCACCATGCCTGCTGGCTCGAACTTGGTGAAGGTGAAGGCATCGACGAATTCCTCCAGCGGCACACCGTATTGCAGGCCAACCGACACGGCGATGGCAAAGTTGTTCATCATCGCCCGGAACCCTGCACCTTCCTTGTGCATGTCGATAAAGATTTCACCCAGCTTGCCATCTTCATATTCGCCGGTGCGCAAGTAAACCTTGTGACCGCCGACAATGGCCTTTTGCGTATAGCCCTTCCGGCGCTCCGGCAGCTTCTCGCGGTGCGATTTCTGGATTTCCTTGATGATCACCTTTTCGACGATCTTCTCGGCCAGCACCTGCGCCTTTTGCTGCGGCGTGCCGGATTCGAGGATTTCGGCGGCCTCGTCATCATCCTCAACCAAACTTGCCGCAAGCGGCTGGCTCAGCTTCGATCCATCGCGATAAAGCGCATTCGCCTTGACGCCCAGCGACCACGACAATTCATAGGCTTTCTGACAATCCTCGATCGTGGCGTCATTGGCCATGTTGATGGTCTTGGAAATCGCCCCCGAGATAAACGACTGCGCCGCCGCCATCATGGTGATATGGCTCTCGACGCCAAGATAGCGCTTGCCCTTCTTGCCGCAGGGGTTGGCGCAGTCAAAGACGTGGTAATGATCCGTCTTGAGATAGGGCGCGCCCTCCAATGTCATCGTGCCGCACACATGGTCGTTGGCCAATTCGACATCGCGCTTGGAATAACCCAGATGCGCCAGAATATCGAACGTCGGATCGTTCAGCTTTTCCGTCGGAATGCCCAGAACATTGGTGCAGAACTCCGCGCCCAGCGTCCACTGGTTGAACACGAACCGGATGTCAAAGGCAGAGCCGAGCGCGGCATCCACCTTGGCCAATTCATTGGGGCCAAAGCCGTGGCCAATCAACGACGTGTGGTTGATCCCCGGCGCATTGCCGATAGTGCCATGGCCCACCGCATAGCTTACGATTTCCTCGATCTGCGCCGGACCATAGCCCAGCTTTTCCAAGGCGGCAGGCACCGACTGGTTGATGATCTTGAAATAGCCACCGCCCGCCAGTTTCTTGAACTTGACCAGCGCGAAATCAGGCTCGATCCCGGTGGTATCGCAATCCATCACAAGACCGATGGTGCCCGTCGGCGCGATGACCGAAGTCTGCGCATTGCGGTAGCCGTGCTTTTCGCCCAGCTTCAGCGCCTCGTCCCAAGATGCCATCGCCAGATCAACGAGCCGCGCATCGGGGCAATTCTTGTGATCAAGCGGCACGGGTTTCACCGCCAGCCCTTCATACCCTTCGGTCGCGCCATAGGCCGCGTTGCGGTGGTTGCGGATCACGCGCAACATATGCTTGCTGTTGCGCTTGTAGCCCGCAAAGGCCCCCAACTCTCCGGCCATCTCGGCACTTGTGGCATAGGCCACGCCGGTCATGATCGCGGTCAGCGCCCCACACAGCGCGCGGCCCTCGTCGCTGTCATAGCCAAAGCCCATGTTCATCAGCAAACCGCCGATATTGGCATAGCCCAGACCCAGCGTGCGGAACTCATAGCTGAGTTGTGCGATTTCCTTGGACGGGAACTGCGCCATCGTCACCGAGATTTCCAGCGTCACGGTCCACAGGCGCGTGGCGTGCATATAGGCATCGGCATCAAACTTGCCGTCCCCAAAGAACTTCAACAGGTTCATCGACGCCAGGTTACAGGCGGTATCGTCGAGGAACATGTATTCCGAACAGGGGTTGGAGCCCCGGATTTCGCCATCCTCCGGGCAGGTGTGCCAGGCGTTGACGGTGTCGTGATACTGAATACCCGGATCGGCACAGGCCCAGGCCGCGTGCCCCACATCTTCCCACAGATCGCGCGCCTTGATCGTCTTGGCAACCGACCCATCGGTGCGGTTGATCAGCGCCCAATCGGCATCATCCTTGACCGCCTTCAGAAACGCATCGGTGACGCGGATCGAATTGTTGGAATTCTGGCCCGACACGCTGGCATAAGCCTCTGAATCCCAATCTGTGTCATAGGTCGGGAATTCGATGCTCTCATAGCCTTGCCGTGCGTAATCCAGCACCCGCTTGACATAGGTCTCGGGGATTTGCACCTGCTTGGCGCCACGAATGGCCGCTTTCAGCTGCTCGTTCTTCTTGGGATCAACCGCATCCTCAGAGCTGCCATCCCAAGCGCGGATCGCGGCGAAAATCTGGTTGAGCTTCTGCTCGTGCATCTTGGACCCGGCCACGATGCTGGCAACCTTCTGCTCTTCCTTGACCTTCCAGTTGATGAATTCCTGAATATCGGGATGGTCGGCGTCACAGATCACCATCTTGGCCGCACGCCGCGTGGTGCCGCCCGATTTGATCGCCCCTGCCGCGCGGTCACCGATTTTCAAGAACCCCATAAGGCCAGACGACTTGCCACCACCCGACAGCTTTTCGCCCTCGGCGCGCAGGCTGCTGAAATTGGTGCCAGTGCCAGAGCCGTATTTGAACAGCCGCGCTTCACGCACCCAAAGGTCCATGATGCCGCCATCGCCCACCAGATCGTCTTTGACCGACTGGATAAAGCAGGCATGCGGCTGCGGATGCTCATAGGCCGAGGTGGATTTGGTCAGCTCGCCGGTTTGGAAATCAACGTAGTAATGCCCTTGGCTCGGACCGTCGATACCATAGGCCCAATGCAGGCCGGTGTTGAACCACTGCGGGCTGTTGGGCGCAGCCATCTGGCGCGCCAGCATATAGCGCATCTCGTCGAAATAGGCGCGGGCATCGGCCTCTTTGGTGAAATAGCCACCCTTCCAGCCCCAATAGCACCAGGCACCCGCCAGCCGGTCAAATACCTGCTTGGCGCTGGTTTCGCCGCCAAAACCGTCATTGTCCGCTGCCGGAACAGACCGCCACAGAAACTCAGGCACCCCCTCTTCCTTGACCTTTTCGATGCGGTTCGGAATGCCCGCCTTGCGGAAATATTTTTGCGCGATCACGTCGCTTGCAACTTGGCTCCAGCCGCGGGGCACCTCGATGTCATCCAGCCGGAACACCGTTGTGCCATCCGGATTGCGGATTTCGGAACTCGTGGTCACGAACTCAAGCGCTGCATAGGCGTCTTGTCCGGCGGTCGTGAATTTTCTTTCGATCTTCATGTCTTCTGCCCCATCGCAATCGTTTTTCAGGCCTTTGGCCCCGTGTGATTTTCAGGCGTCTCGCCTGATGTGAGTCGGTCGTTTCAACCTTGAACGGTGGCGGTTTGGCGCCCTGAAACGCCCTCTGGCCATGCCGTGCGGAGTGGTCGCTATCTCGTCGTCCTGAGTGTTGGTGTCATGTCCCTGCCGGGGCGAGCCACTATATGTTGTGGCCTTGCTGCCCGTCCACACAAACTGACGTATATTGCCATAGGCGGTCAACGAAAACTTTTCGGATTTTGGCAGAAAAATCGTTTGACTATGTCTCAGGTCACGCCCCCCCGGACGCGGACATGATTCATCCACAGGCGGCCCCGCAAAGAAGCCGTTATTTCCGGCACATTTGCCGGGCATAGCTGCAAAAGAGGTTGAAGTTTGGCGCGCCGGGCGTTTGTCGAAAATTGCGGCGCGCGCACCCAAAGGCACAGACCCCAGAGGGTCTTAGTTGTGCACTTGTGGGTAAAATGGTCGGGGCGATAGGATTCGAACCTACGACCCCCTGTTCCCAAAACAGGTGCGCTACCAAACTGCGCTACGCCCCGGACCGTGCGCCTGCATACTGAGGATTACTGGGCTTGAAAAGCCAAAAACAGGCCTCGCGCTGCTTTATTGGCTTTCAGAGCAGGGCCAAGCGGCCTTGCTCTGATCAATCGCGGCGTGCCGCATGGTCCAGCCCTCGGAAATACCGATTTTTCGCGCCAGACCACCGTTGATTTCCAACACTGCCAGAATGTCCTGGCCCCCAAAAATCGGCGACTCGTCCAAGGGCTGTGCTTCGTGATGCACTTTTTTCACGGTGCCAGTCTCGTCCATGAAAATCATGTCGAGCGGAATCAAGGTGTTCTTCATCCAAAATCCGACCGCTTGCGGTTCGGGATAGACAAAGAGCATGCCCGCGCTCATCGCCATACTCTCGCGGTTCATCAGGCCTTGGGCACGCTCCGCCTTGTCATCGGCAACCTCCACACTGAAGCGGGCGCTGCCGGCATCACTGCGCAACATCACCACATCCTCACGGCAGGTTTCAGCCGCTGCTGTGCTCGCCAAACCGGCAAGCACAACCGCCGCTATCATTCGGACAATTTTACCGCCGTTTCCCATCCACATACCTCGGTTGCCATCCGCCCCCTTTTACCATCAATCACGCGGATTGCCAGCGCCTCACCGGGCTGAACATCCGCAAGACCAGAGCGGCGCAAAACCTCGATATGCACGAAAACATCTTCGTCGCGACCAAAGGTATTGGCAAAGCCAAATCCTTTGCCTTTGTCGAACCATTTCACGCGCGCGGGCTGCAACGGAGCATTGCGAATGATCTCGGGATCAATCTCATCGAGATCAGCAAGCCCCGTGTGTTCAAGATCATCGGGCGGTGAAATCGTATGCACCGCCACTGCTTGCCGACCGCGCTCGGTCTGCTGAACATCCAATTCCACCCCGGCGCGATCCGCAACCGAACTTTGCCCAAAGTTCCTAAGAACATTGGCATGAAGCAAAATATCCGGGCCGCCTTCATCGGCAATTACAAACCCAAACCCTTTAACAGGGTCAAACCACTTAACACGCCCCTTTATTCTGCGAATATCATCATCCTGTGTCGTCACTTTTTCCTACCTAACAGCCTTCATCCCCAAGACTGCATTACACTTGCGTTATATTCACCCCCGCTTGCAAGTGGTTAATAATCAATAACTTCAATGCATTGCATTTCACGCAACGTGAAATTCATGGGTTCAGTCGTTGAATTTTCCAGCTTTCCCCTATGTCCGAGCGCCGCCAGACAAACCGATCATGCAGGCGAAACGCCCCATCCGCCCAGAATTCGATTTCGACCGGCGTGATCTTGAAACCGCCCCAAAACGGCGGTCGCGGCGGATTCGGTCCTTTCTGCGCGGTGATCTTCGCGACTTTCGCCATCAAGGTCGTCCGGCTGTCGAGCGGCTGCGATTGTTCCGACGCCCAAGCACCAAGCCGGCTCTTGAGCGAGCGCGACGCATAATACGCATCCGCACCCTCACCCTCCTCGCGACTCACCATACCACGAATGCGGACCTGACGGCGCAAGGATTTCCAATGCAGCACCATCGCCGCCTTGGGGTTGGCCGCGAGCTCCCGCCCCTTGGCGCTGTTGTAATTGGTGTAAAACACAAATCCGTCGTCGGAGATTTCCTTGAGCAACACCATCCGAACATTTGGCAACCCGTCGGCATCCACCGTGGACAGCGCCACAGCATTGGGGTCGTTCGGTTCTGATTTCTCTGCCTCGGCCAACCAGCCTCTGGCAATCTCAAAGGGGTCGTCGCCTGCAAAGTGTCCGTCGCGTTCCATGAGATCTCTTATTCCTGTCTGCGAATTCTCGCGCATATGTTTCCATATGTGTCAAACTAGTGTTCCCAACGGCATTTGACACCGCGCCAGCAAAAATGACCAGCCCTTGATGCAATCCCCCCAATCGCCTAAAGGTCAGAAAAATCTGATGGTCGGGGGCTGGGAATGTCGAACAATCTGATGGCGGGAAAACGCGGGCTCATCATGGGGCTCGCCAATGACAAATCAATCGCCTGGGGCATTGCCCGCGCCTGCGCCAATGCGGGGGCGGAACTGGCGTTCAGCTATCAGGGCGATGCTCTGAAAAAGCGGGTTGATCCGCTGGCGGCTGAGCTGGGTTCGACCATCGTATTGCCCTGCGATGTCGGCAATATGGCCTCTGTCGATCAGCTCTTTGTCGATCTGGGCACCCATTGGGACAGCCTCGACTTTGTTGTTCACGCCATCGGCTTTTCCGACAAGAACGAATTGCGCGGGCGCTATGTTGATACGAGCCGCGACAATTTCCTGATGACGATGGATATCTCGGTCTATTCCTTCACCGCCGTGATGCAACGCGCCGAAAAGATGATGGGCGAGGGCGGATCGGCCCTTACCCTCACCTATTATGGCGCTGAACAGGTCATGCCGCATTACAACGTGATGGGTGTCGCCAAAGCGGCGCTTGAGGCCTCTGTCAAATATATGGCCGAGGATTTGGGCAAAGACGGCATTCGCGTCAACGCCATCAGCGCGGGGCCGATCAAGACGCTGGCCGCCTCGGGCATCGGCGATTTCCGCTATATCCTGAAATGGAACGAATTGAATTCACCGCTGCGCCGCAACGTGACCATCGACGACGTCGGCCGCTCCGCGCTTTACCTGCTCAGCGATCTGGGCTCTGGCGTGACCGGCGAGACGCTGCATGTCGATGCGGGCTATCACATTGTTGGCATGAAGGCCGTAGACGCCCCCGACATCGACGCCACCTGAGAGGTTCGTACATGACCGCGCTCGATCTTTTGGCTTTCAACGCGGTTCTGGCCGCCGCCATTCTCAGCCCCGGTCCCGCCCTGCTCTTTGCCCTGCGCACCGCCCTTGCCGATGGGCGCGCGGCGGGTATCGCGGCGGGCTTGGGCCTTGGCCTTGTCGCGGCACTCTGGACACTGGCGGCGCTCTTGGGGCTAGAGGCGCTTTTTACCCTCTTCCCTTGGGCCTATATCACCCTCAAAATCGCGGGCGCGGCCTATCTGCTCTATATCGCGTGGACCACGTGGCGTGCCGCGCGCCGGCCCGTGAATGAAGGCCCACGCAAACCACGCGGGCGGGCCTTTCTTGACGGGGTGCTGATCAACCTCGGCAATCCCAAATCGGTGCTGTTCGCGGCCTCTGTGCTTGTGGTGATCTTTCCCAAAGGCCTTACAGCCTCGGAAATTGCCCTCATCACTGTTAATCACATGCTGGTCGAATGGCTATTTTACGCGGGCTTTGCCACACTTCTCAGCGGCGCTGCGGCGCGTCGCGCCTATCTGGGCGCGAAACCGATCATCGACCGCGCGGCGGCCCTATTGCTGGGCGCGCTCGGGCTGAAACTTCTCTTGAGCAGGTAACACCATGATGGACCGCCTCCCCCATGAAAAAGGCTTTCACGTAAGCTGGGACCAGTTGCACCGCGATGCCCGCGCGCTTGCATGGCGGCTCCAGAGCGAGGCCCCCGAAGGTGGGTGGCGCGCAGTGGTGGCCATCACGCGGGGCGGCATGGCCCCCGCGATGATCGTCGCACGCGAATTGGACATTCGCACCGTCGATACGATCAGCGTCAAATCCTACAACCATCAGGCCCAGACCGCCCCTGTCGTGATCAAATCGCCCGATATGTCGATCATCGGCGACGGCGCGGGCGTGCTCATCGTCGATGACCTTGTGGATACCGGCCGCACGCTTGAGGTGGTGCGCCAGCATATGCCGCGCGCCCATGTTGCCACCGTCTACGCCAAGCCGATGGGCCGCGCGCAGGTCAACACCTTCGTGACCGAGGTCAGCCAGGATACGTGGATTTTCTTTCCGTGGGATATGGCCCTGCAATATGTCGAACCCTACCGGGGGGCCTGACATGATCAATCCGCCTCGCACTGCCTGCACCTTTTCGCCCCCTGTCATGGAGGCGCGGCGCTGGCTTGACGGGGTGACATTCCCGCCCCATCGCCCGCTCATCAATGTAAGCCAAGCCGCCCCCGTGGCCCCGCCCCCCGAGGCACTGCGCCGCGCGGTGGCCGAAGCGGCACTGAATGAGCCGCAGGCGCATCTTTATGGCCCCGTGCTGGGCCTGCCTGACCTGCGTGCCGAAGTGGCGGCGCAGTGGTCCGCCACCTATGGCGGAAGCATCACACCCGCCGAGGTCGCCATCACCTCTGGCTGCAATCAGGCCTTTTGCGCGGCGATCACGACCCTTTGCGCCGAAGGGGATGAGGTTATCCTTCCAACCCCATGGTATTTCAATCATAAAATGTGGCTCGATATGGCGGGTGTGCGCGCTGTCCCGCTGCCTGCGGGCGCGGAACTTTTGCCCGATCCGGATCACGCGGCGGCGCTCATCACGCCCCGCACCCGTGCCATCGTGCTCGTCACCCCCAACAATCCGGGCGGCTTGGAATATCCCGCCGACCTCACACATGCGTTCTACACCTTGGCCAAAGAGCGCGGTCTTGCCCTTATCGTCGATGAAACCTACCGCGATTTCGATGCCCGCCCCGGCGCGGGGCACGACCTCTTTCACGATACCGACTGGGCCAAGACGCTCATCCAGCTTTATTCCTTTTCCAAGGCGTACCGCCTGACCGGCCACCGCGTGGGCGCAATGGTCGCCTCTCCGACCCGTCTGGCCGAAGTCGAGAAATTCCTCGACACCGTCACGATCTGCCCCAACCAACTGGGTCAGATCGCGGCGCTTTGGGGCATGCGCAATTTGGGGCAATGGCTGGCAGGCGAGCGCGCCGAAATCCTCGACCGGCGTGCAGCGATCCATGACAACATGCCGAAACTCAAAGGCCAAGGCTGGCGGCTTTTGGGATGCGGTGCGTATTTCGCCTATATGGCGCATCCTTTCGCGATGGACTCGCACAACTTAGCGCAGGCGCTAGTGCCCGAGGCGGGCGTTCTCTTGCTGCCCGGCACCATGTTCCGCCCGTCTGATGACCCGCAGGGCGCGCGTGAGTTGCGCGTGGCCTTCGCCAATCTTGATCGTGCCGGGATCGACACGCTCTTTGACCGGCTGGCTGCCCTCCGCTGGCCTCTTGTCCAGACCGGCCACAGCGCGTAGACAGTCGCCCAAGCAGGGCACAAGCCACAAACGGACAGGGGGCCACCATGGCAGGCAACAGCATATCCAAAGGCGCGATGTGGGTTCTGATGGGCCTTCTGATTGTGGGCCTTGCCGGATTTGGCGCAACCAACCTTTCTGGCAATGTCCGCAGCATCGGCCATGTTGGCACCGCCGAAATTGACGTAACCACCTACGCCCGCGCCCTGCAAAACGAAATCCGCGCGCTAGAGGCTGAGCGCGGCAGCGCCATGAGCTTTGCCGAGGCGCGCGCCGCCGGGGTTGATACCGACGTGCTGGGCCGTCTGGTGGCCCGCGCAGCCCTAGAGCATGAGGCAGACCGCCTTGGCCTGTCCATCGGCGATGAGAACCTGCGCGAGCAAATCCTCGACATTCCCTCCTTTCAGGGGCTCGATGGCAGCTTTGACCGTGAGGCGTATCGTTTTGCCCTCGATCAGGCCGGCCTGAATGAAAGCCAGTTCGAAGAGAACATCCGCGCCGAAACCGCGAGCACACTGGTGCAGGCCGCAGCCCTCGCCGGTCTGCAAACGCCAAGCACCTATATGGACACGATGATGACCTATCTGGCCGAGCGGCGCAGCTTGGCCTTTGCCGTGCTTGACCGCGCCGCGCTGCAATCTGGCCTGCCCGTCCCGTCCGAGGACGACCTCAAGACCTATCATCAAGGCCATCTGCCCGATTTCACGACACCCGAAACCAAAACCATCACCTTTGCCTGGGTCACGCCCGCGATGATCCTTGATAGTGTCGAGGTCGACGAAGCCGCCCTGCGCGAGGCCTATGCCGAGCGCGAGACCGAATTCAACATGCCCGAGCGGCGGTTGGTCGAACGTCTGGTCTTTGCCGATTCCGCGGCCGCGACCCGCGCGCGCACCCGGATCGACGACGGGATCGCGCTTGAAATGCTGGTCTCTGAGCGCGGGCTGGATATGGCCGATATCGACATGGGCGATGTCAGCCGCGAGGATTTGGGCGCTGCCGCGGATCCCGTCTTCTCCGCTCAGGCGGGCGAGGTGGTTGGACCGATCGACACAAATCTTGGCCCGGCCCTCTTTCGCGTCAACGCCGTTCTCGCGGAGCAGATCACAACCTTTGAAGAGGCGGAACCACGCCTGCGCGAAGAACTGGCCGCCGACCGGGCGCGCCGCGTCATCGAGGCCAAAATCGACACGGTCGATGATCTCCTTGCTGGAGGCGCCACGCTCGAAGATGTGGCCAAGGAAACCGATCTCGAACTTGGCAGCATCGACTGGCACCCCGGCCTGACCGAAGGCATGGCAGGCTATGACAGCTTTCGCGCCGCAGCGCAGGCCGTGGCAACGGGCGACTATCCCGAGGTTGAACAACTGGCGGATGGCGGCATCTTTGCCCTCCGTCTCGACGGGATCGTCGAGCCTCGCATCCAACCCCTTGAGGATGTGCGCGACGCCGTCCTGCGTGGCTGGCGCGCTGAGGCGACGGTGACAGCCCTGCGCGCGCAGCTCGAACCACAGCTCGCAGAACTGCGCGCCGGTGCCAGTTTTGCCGATCTGGGGCTGACGGCAACGGAAGTGACCGACATGACCCGCCGCGATTACCGCCCCGAGGCCCCCGCAGAATTCATCGACACGGTGTTTGACATGGTCCAAGGCGAGGTGCGCGTGATCGAGGGCAATGGTCGCCTCTTTGTTCTGCGCCTTGACAGCATCGCGCCGCCCCTGCCCGCGGAAGAGGACGAGGATCTCGCCCGCCTGCGCGCCGCCCTGCAAGATCAGGCCGCCGCCGATCTGGGACAGGATCTGTTTCAAGTGCTGGCCAATGACATCCGCAGCCGTGCGGGCGTCGAACTTGATCAGGCGGCCCTCAATGCCGTGCACGCCAATTTCAACTGAGGACCGCCAAAATTGGAACTGACCCCGTCCTTTGAGGAATTTGCGCGCGCCTATGAAGCGGGCGAAAATCAGGTGGTGCATGCGCGGCTTGCGGCCGATCTCGACACGCCCGTCTCGCTGATGCTCAAGCTGACAGGTGCCGCGCGCGATGCCTTCCTGCTCGAATCGGTGACGGGCGGCGAATTGCGCGGGCGCTATTCCATCATCGGCATGAAACCCGATGTCATCTGGCACTGCCACGGCACCACCAGCCGCATCAACCGTCAGGCGCGGTTTGATCATGACGCGTTCGAGGATCAGCACGGCGATCCGCTGGCCAATCTGCGCGCCCTCATCGCCGAAAGCCGCATCGCCCTGCCCGAGGGCATGCCCGCTGCCAGTGCCGGTCTCTTTGGCTATCTGGGCTATGATATGATCCGGCTGGTTGAACACCTGCCCAATGTGAACCCCGATCCGCTTGGCCTGCCGGATGCGGTGATGCTGCGCCCCTCGGTGATTGCCGTTCTGGATGGCGTCAAGGGCGAGGTCATGGTTGTGGCCCCCGCATGGGTCAGCAGCGGCCAATCGGCGCGCGCCGCCTATGCGCAGGCCGCCGAGCGGGTGATGGACGCGGTCCGCGATCTGGAACGCGCCCTGCCCCAATCCAGCCGCCGCTTGGGTGAGGCCCATGAAGATGCCGCCCCGGTCTCGAATTTCACCCGCGACGGCTATAAGCAAGCCGTTGAAAAGGCCAAGGATTACATCCGCGCAGGCGATATCTTTCAGGTGGTGCCCAGCCAGCGCTGGACCCAGACCTTTCGCCAACCGCCCTTTTCCCTCTACCGCAGCTTGCGGCGCACCAACCCGTCGCCTTTCATGTTCTATTTCAACTTTGGCGGCTTTCAGGTGATCGGGGCCAGCCCCGAAATCCTCGTGCGTGTGTTTGGCCAAGAGGTGACGATCCGCCCCATCGCAGGCACACGCCCCCGTGGCGCCACCCCCGAAGAGGATCGCGCCCTTGAGGCCGATCTTTTGGCCGACAAAAAGGAACTGGCCGAGCATCTCATGCTGCTGGATCTGGGGCGCAACGACGCCGGTCGCGTCTGCAAGATCGGCACAGTTCATCCGACCGAGAAATTCATCATCGAGCGCTATAGCCACGTGATGCACATCGTCTCGAATGTGGTGGGCGAGTTGGCGGAGGATCAGGATGCGCTCAGCGCCCTTCTCGCCGGTCTGCCCGCAGGCACCGTGTCGGGCGCGCCCAAGGTCCGCGCGATGGAGATCATCGACGAGTTGGAGCCCGAGAAACGCGGCGTCTATGGCGGCGGTGTCGGCTATTTCAGCTCGGGCGGCGATATGGATGTCTGCATCGCCCTGCGTACCGCCGTGGTCAAGGATCAGAACCTTTATATTCAGGCAGGCGGCGGCGTTGTCTATGACAGCGACCCCGAGGCGGAATATATGGAAACCGTCCATAAATCGAACGCCATACGTCGCGCAGCTGCCGATGCCGCGCGTTTTGGTGGCGACAGCAACGGCTAATCCCGTTTGACACAGGTCAAGGCGCACGGGTGCAGGCGGGCGTAGGTCTTTCCAATCATATTCCACTTTAGGAATGTAATGGAGGGAAGCCCAATGAACCGCATCACACGATTCGCCGCCCCGGCCCTTGTGGCCTTGGCCTTGGCACTCGCGCCGCTCGCAAGCGCGGGTGGCGGTGCCCTGACCCTACAAGAGCCCGTGGCTGTCGACACACTGAGCAAGAGCAAACAGACCGCCCCCGGCCTCTATATGATTGCCGCCGACGCTGCCCGCGTGCTGGCCGATCATCCCAACGTCGCCCTTATTGATGTGCGCACCCCGTCCGAGGTGACCCTGATTGGCTATGCCACGGCCGCTGCTGCGAATATCCCGTCAAAACTGATGGACCCTGCCCTGACCTTCGACGCCAAGAAAGGCTCTTACAAGATGGTGGACAACCCCGCCTTTGTTGACGAGGTCAAGGCATGGCTTGCCAGTGATGCCGCTGCAGGTGTGGATACGCTCTTGGTGATGTGCCGCTCTGGCTCGCGCAGCGCCGAGGCCATAGGCAAACTCGTCGACGGCGGCATTGACGTGACGCTCTACAACGTCGTGGATGGGTTCGAGGGCGACACCAACGAGGCTGGCGCGCGCGCCGTCAACGGCTGGCGCAACGCCGGTCTGCCCTGGACCTACAAGATCCGCCAAGGCCTGCGCCCCGGCTATAACTGAGACTTGCGGCGGGCCTTGCCCTCGGGCAAGACAGGGGTATGGCCCGCCTCATCCTCTTCAACAAACCCTATGACGTGCTGTCGCAATTCACCGATCGCGGCAGCGAGGGCAGCCCGCGTGCCACGCTCTCGGATTTCATCGACATCCCCCGCGTCTATCCCGCCGGTCGGCTGGATCGCGACAGCGAAGGGCTCTTGTTGCTGACCGATGATGGCCAACTTCAAGCGCGCATCGCAAATCCTCGTTTTAAAACAGAAAAAACATATTACGCGCAGGTCGAAGGTCTGCCGGATGACACAGCCCTCGCAGCCCTGCGTGCCGGTGTCACGCTGAGCGACGGCCCGACGCGGCCTGCAAGGGTCGAGCGGACAGAGCCTCCGACCCTCTGGCCGCGCACCCCGCCCGTCCGCTTTCGCAAATCCGTGCCCGATTGCTGGCTGAAACTTACGATCTCCGAAGGGCGCAACCGGCAGGTGCGCCGCATGACCGCCCATATCGGCCACCCCACCCTGCGCCTCATCCGGTGGCGCATCGGGGACTGGACACTCGACGGCCTCGGCCCCGGAGAGTGGCGGGGCTAAGGCCGCGCGCTCAGATGAACTCTGCCTTCGCCTCGGGGGCGGCCCGCGCAATCGCCAGAGCCTCGCCCAGATCGACATCCTTGGACAAAAGCGCGCGCCCGATGATCGTGCCGTCGATATTGGGAATGTAGCGCAGCCGCGCCACGTCATCGACCGTCCGCACCGTGCCCCGCGCAATCACCGCATGCCGCGTCTTGGCTGCCAGCCCGGAAATCACCCCGAGACTGCCATCACTATCCTCGATATCGGCATCAATATCTGTAATCAAAATCCCCGCCAGCGGCACACCGTCAAAGGCTGCGATCAACTCACCCGGACCAAAGGCAGAGGCCGTGCGCCAACCATCGGTCATCAACTGCCCCTGATAGATATCCACCGCCACGACGATCTGATCCGGGTGATACTTGGCCAGCGCCTTGACCGCTTCGGGGTTCTGAACCGCCATTGTGCCCAGCACGATCCGCCCCGCCCCCTTGTCGATCCAGCGCTCCACCGCTTCGCGTCCCCGAAACCCGCCGCCAAGCTGCACCGGAATACCCACGGCCCGGATGATCTGCTCGATAAGCGCATCATTGTCACCCGCGCCGCGCAGCCCGTTCATATCGGTGAGGTGCATCCAATCTGCCCCGGCGGCCACAAAACGGCGCGCGGTTTCGACCGGGTCCACATGCCAGAAGACCGGCTCATCCAGCCGCCCGCGCGTCAGAGTGACACATTTTCCGTCCAGTATTTCCAAGGTCGGATAGAGGATCATCGCCAGCACCTTTCGCTATGGTTGTGGTCCCAACCTGCGGTCATAGCGTCCCCCCGGCTGTCCCCGGTGCGGCATGATGCGGGCCTTTCGCGGCCCAATGGGCCAGATCGGCGCAGCGCTCAGTATTTTCCGATGTCGACGTTCTTCAGTTCAGACAACACCTTGCCCGCGGCATCGACCGCCCGAATATCCACCGTATACCGATTGCCGCGACCGCCAGAGCATGGCGGCAGATATCCCGGGCTTGCGTAATCCCCGGTCGAGCGCGCAGGCTTGATGACCCGCACGCCACCGGGCAGCTTTGCGGTCATTCCGGGCACCGCAGGCAGATCGGCCGTGGCTCCTTTGACAGGATAGCCGATCGTGCCATGGCCCCCATTCTGCGACAGCGGGCCGTAAGACTTGTCGTTGTAATAGGCAATCAGCCAGACCGTGCCCGCAGGAATACCCGAGACCGTCATCGGGGGCGTGCTGCCTTTGCCACCGGACAAAGGGCAATGCTGACCGGCGGGCACCTTGCGACCATCCCAGCCACCGCCCAATTGCACGGTCATATCCGCAAAGGCCGCCGATCCCATCAATGAAAGACCAAGTGCCAAAATCAATCTTTTGGACATCATAAAAACTCCATTTCGCATGACTATGGCCCAAGCGTAGCCGCGAACGGCACCCCCGGTCAACGACCGGACAGGGCAGGCGCCGGGATCACTCCGCCCGAAGCACCGCCGACACCGGCGCCAAGGCCACGCTTGCGGCTCGGTCTGCCAAGCCCCAGAGGAGCAGGGCGCTGATTGTATCCGCCCGCAACCGACCCAGCATGATCACGCCATCCTCCTGCTGATCCGCCCGCATCGCGGCCTGATCCAGAAACCGCCGGATGGCGGCGGCATTCTGTCCCTGCCCGTCAAAATCCCGAAACAGGCTGGCCGAGGGCACGCCCTCGCGCGCGATCAGCTTTTGCGCCGTGTTCAGCCCGTTGGGATGCATCACCAGCCCATGCCCGCTCTCTTTCAGAATCGGGGCCAATTGCGCCGTGGCTTCGCGGCTCGATTGCAGGCCCGCGCCTGCCCCTTCCAAAACCGCCACCGCTTGCGGCACCTGCGTAAACCAGGCCTGCATCGCCACTTCGGCATCCTCGGGCCGCGCCCCTTCGGGCAAATCGGCCATGGCCAAAACCTCGAATCCGGCGGCGCGGTAGCGTTCTGCCGCATCCGCCGCCCCGGACCAGGTGACATCCACCGCGAAATTCAGCGGATAGGGAAAACTCTGAAGCGCCTCGATCCCAATCGGGCTCTGCCCGTCATCCATCAGAATGATCGCCATAAGCGGCTTGCCCTCGGGATTGTCGAACGCCACCCGATTGCGCACCAAGGCACCCTCCGCCGCCTCAGGCTCTGCGATGGCCTCGGCAACCTCGGGCGCAGGATCGCCAAGGCTGGGCAGGCGGTTGGTTGTCACCCCTTCGGCCCGGTTGCCGATCGTGCCCAGCGCAGGCAGGGTCTTGGCCACAGTCTCTGCGTCCGCTTCCGGCACAGGGGCCACTTCTGCTTGTGCCTCGGCTTCCGGCGACAGATCCGCCACGCCCTCGCCATCCGTGGCGTCAGGGATCAGCACCGGCGCAGGCTCCTCGGATGGAAAAATCGACTCGCTCTGCGCCGCCTCTGGCGCGCTCAGCCCAGCACTCTCCTCGCTTGGAGGGGGTGCGGGCGGCTGCGCGGGATCGGTCGAAACCGCCACCGCGCCCTCGCTGTTCGGCACCACAGGCGCTGGCACTAGCGGGCTTGGCAGAACCGGCTCGTCGCTCTCGACCGCCACACCGCCACTATCGGCCGCCACTTCGGGAGCCTCAGCCAAAGCGGCCGCCTCCCCCGTTTCCGGCACCGCTGCCGGCGCGGTCTCGACTGCACCGATGCCAGCGCTGTCATCGGGCGCAGGCGGTGCGGCCTGCGACACTCCCGCCGTCTCGGGCGCGGCCTGCGTCTCGGGCAAGGCCGCCTCTGCATCCTCGCGCCGCAGATCAAACCCCGACCCCGCAGGCACCTCCAAACTCACCGCTTCGGGCGGCACCGTACCCGGTGCCCCGCTCAGCACAGACAGTGTGCCCAACGCCAGCCCCGACACCAGCGTTCCCGTCATCATGCCTGCCAATACTCCGCGTGCCACTGCCTTTGCCCCCACATCTGCCTGTTTTGCCTGTTATCCGGCCTAGCGCCCCTTGACGGTGCCGCGCAAGACTGAACAAGTATACCGCGACCGGCCCCTTGGCCTCCAGCCCCCTTTGCATGAGGACAGGCGCGAATGCTGCTCTTGATCGATAACTACGACAGTTTCACCTATAATCTCGTCCATTACGTAGGCGAATTGGGTGCAGAAACCCGCGTTGTGCGGAATGATGCGCTCAATGTGCAAGAAGCGATGGCGATGCGCCCCGATGGCATCCTGCTTTCGCCCGGCCCCTGCGATCCGGATCAGGCGGGCATTTGCCTGCCGCTCACCCTTGCAGCCGCCGAGGCGGGTATTCCGCTTTTGGGCGTCTGCCTTGGGCATCAGACCATCGGTCAGGCCTTTGGCGGCAAGGTTATCCGCCATTCCGAAATCGTACATGGCAAGATGGGCCAGATCCTTCATGAGGGCAAAGGCGTCTTTGCTGGCCTACCCTCTCCCTTTGAGGCGACGCGCTATCACTCGCTTGTGGTCGAACGCTCCAGCCTGCCCGACTGCCTTGAAATCACCGCAGAACTGGCAGACGGCACCATCATGGGCCTGCAACACCGCGACTTGCCCATTCAGGGCGTGCAATTTCACCCCGAATCCATCGCATCGCAACACGGTCACGCGCTGCTCAAGAATTTCATCGACATGATGCAGGTTCCGGCATGAGCGAGCAGCTCAAACCGCTGATCGCTGCCGCTGTCGACCGCCCCCTCAGTCGCACAGAGGCCGAAACCGCCTTTGAGATCCTGTTCGAAGGCGAAGCGACACCTGCCCAGATCGGGGGCTTTCTCATGGCTTTGCGCACGCGCGGCGAGACGGTGAATGAATACGCCGCCGCCGCCGCCGTGATGCGCGCCAAATGCAACGCCGTGCGCGCGCCAGAGGGGGCCATGGACATCGTCGGCACCGGTGGTGATGGCAAGGGCACGCTCAATATCTCGACCGCGACGGCCTTTGTTGTGGCGGGCGCGGGCGTGCCCGTGGCCAAACATGGCAACCGCAACCTCTCCTCCAAATCCGGGGCGGCGGATGCGCTCACGGAAATGGGGATCAAGGTGATGGTCGGCGTGCCGGTGGTCGAACGCGCGCTGACGGAAGTGGGCATAGCGTTTATGATGGCCCCCATGCACCACCCGGCCATGGCACATGTCGGGCCGGTACGCACCGAATTGGGCACCCGGACAATTTTCAACATCCTTGGCCCCCTTACCAACCCCGCAGGCGTCAAGCGCCAACTCACCGGCGCGTTTTCCCGCGATCTTATCCGCCCCATGGCCGAAACCTTGGGCCAATTGGGTTCAACCCGCGCCTGGCTTGTGCATGGCTCGGACGGCACCGATGAGATGACCATCACCGGCGTATCATGGGTCGCGGCCCTCGAAGACGACGGCAGCATCCACGAGACCGAATTGCACCCCGAGGATTTTGGCTTGCCCGTACATCCATTCGAGGCCATTTTGGGGGGCACCCCTGCGGAAAACGCCGCCGCCCTGCGCGCGCTTCTTGATGGTGCGCCGGGCGCCTACCGAGATGCTGTGCTGCTCAACGCCGCCGCCGCCCTGACGGTTGCCGGACATGCCAGCGACCTGCGCGCCGGCGTGGCCCAGGCCGCAGAAAGCATCGACAGCGGCGCAGCCCGCGCAAAAATCGCTGCCCTTGCGAAACTGACATCGGAGACTGCATGACAACGCCGACCATTCTGGACAAGATCAAAGCCTATAAACTCGAAGAAATTGCCGCAGCCAAGGCCGCGCACCCCTTGGCCGAGATCGAGACACTGGCCCATGAGGCTCCGCACGTCCGCCCCTTCGCGGATGCGCTGCTTAAGGCCACCAAAACCGGCTATGGCCTCATTGCCGAAATCAAAAAGGCCAGCCCCTCCAAGGGCTTGATCCGTGCCGATTTCGACCCCGCCGCGCTGGCGCAGGCCTATGCGACCGGCGGGGCCACCTGTCTTTCGGTGCTGACAGATACGCCCAGCTTTCAGGGCGCGCCGGACTACCTTGAACAGGCGCGCAATGCCTGCGACCTGCCCGTGCTGCGCAAGGATTTCATGTATGATCCCTATCAGGTGGCCGAAGCGCGCGCTTGGGGGGCCGATTGCATCCTGATCATCATGGCCAGTGTCTCGGACGCGCAAGCGCTCGAATTGGAAGAGGCTGCAACCCATTGGGGCATGGATGCGCTGATCGAGGTCCATAACCGCGCCGAACTCGACCGCGCCAACCATCTCAAATCCCGGATGATCGGCATCAACAACCGTGATCTCAACACTTTCGAGACCACGCTCGACACCACGCGGCAACTGTCCAAATTCGTGCCGCCCGAACGCATGATCGTCTGCGAAAGCGGCCTCGCAACGCCCGAGGATCTGGCCGACATGGCCCGTTACGGCGCGCGCACATTCCTGATCGGCGAAACCCTGATGCGCGCCGAGGATGTGGCACAGGCCACGCGCAACTTGCTGGCCAATCCGCTGACACCGGGCGGATTCTGATGTCCGGGCTCAGCCATTTCGACGGCCAAGGCCATGCCCATATGGTCGATGTCTCGGACAAGGATGTGACTGCGCGCGTGGCCGTGGCCGAAGGCCACATCAAGATGGCCCGCGAAACCTTTGATATCATTGCCGAAGGCCGCGCCAAGAAAGGCGATGTTCTGGCCGTCGCCCGCCTTGCCGGGATCATGGCCGCCAAGCGAACGCCCGACCTTATCCCGCTCTGCCACCCGCTTGCCATCACCAAAGTCACGGTGGACCTCACCCTTGACCCCGATCTTCCCGGCGTGCGCATCGCCGCAACGGTCAAGACCACAGGCCAGACCGGCGTCGAGATGGAGGCGCTGACCGCCGCCTCCGTCACGGCCCTCACGGTCTATGACATGACCAAGGCGGTGGATAAGGCGATGGAAATCGGCGGCCTTCGCGTGATCCTAAAAGATGGTGGAAAATCAGGACGGTATGAGGCGACATGATCACTGTTGACGCGGCCCTCGCGCATCTCTTCAGCCTTGTTCAACCGCTCGACATCGAAGAGGTGCCGCTCGCGCAGGCCGCAGGCCGCATCCTTGCCCGCGATGTGGCCGCGCGGCGCGATCAGCCGCCCTTCGCCGCCTCTGCCATGGACGGCTATGCGGTCTGCGGCGCTGATGCGGCCCCCGGCACCACCCTCAGGGTGATCGGCGAGGCCGCGGCAGGCCATGCCTACGCCGGGTCCGTGTCGTCCGGCCAAGCGGTGCGCATCTTTACCGGCGCGCCCATTCCAACAGGGGCCACCCGCGTGATCATCCAAGAGGATGTGACCCGCGACGCCGACCAGATCACCCTTGGCCAAAATCTTGACCCCAAGGATCATATTCGCCCCTTGGGCTGCGATTTCCGCGAAGGTCAGACCATCACCGCCCCCCGACGTCTGCGCCCCGCTGACATTGCACTTCTCGCCTCGATGAACATCGCCGCCGTGCCGGTGCGCCGCAAACCACAGGTGGCGCTGATGTCCACCGGCGACGAATTGGTCATGCCCGGAGAGGCCCCCGGCCCCGATCAGATCATCGCGTCCAACACCTTTGGCCTTAAGGCAATGCTCGACGCGATGGGGGCAGAGGCGCGCATCCTGCCCATCGCCCGCGATACCGTGGCCTCGCTCACCGCATGTTTTGCCCTGACGCGAGGCGCTGATCTGATCATCACCATCGGCGGTGCCTCGGTCGGCGATCATGATCTCGTGGGGCGCGTGGCGGGCGATCTGGGCATGGACCGCGCCTTTTACAAGGTCGCTATGCGCCCCGGCAAGCCCTTGATGGCCGGGCGTCTGAACGGCGCAGCCATGGTCGGCCTGCCCGGAAATCCGGTGTCGGCCATGGTCTGCGGTCATGTGTTCATCGCGCCCATGATCAATGCCATGCTGGGTTTGGGCACCGCCCCCGCGCCGCGCCTGCGCGCGCCCTTGGCGATTGCCCTGCCCGCCAACGGCCCGCGCGAGCATTACATGCGCGCGGCCCTCACGCCTGAAGGTATTCATCCCGAGGATAAACAGGACAGCTCACTCTTGACCATCCTCGCCAATGCCAACGCGCTGATGGTGCGCCCGGTCAGCGATCCTGCGCGTGCAGCCGGGGAAATGATGGATTATCTCCCACTCTGACCGCGCGTGCCAAAGCTGATCACCTCCACCTCGGTCACGACCATATCAAGCGGCTGATCCGTGGGTTCAAGCGGCAGTTCCGCCGCCTCCTGCGCACCATAGGCAAAGCCGATGGCCAATGTCCCGCGCCGGGCACGCAGCATCTCGAGCGTGCGGTCATAAAATCCGCCGCCATAGCCCAGACGCCCGCCCCGGCGATCAAAGGCCACCAAAGGCACAATCAAGATTTCTGGCTCGAAAAAATCGTCCACCTCGGGCACCATCGCGCCAAACGGCCCCTCGCGCAGCGCGCATCCCGGCCCCCAGCGCGAAAAATCAAGCGGCAGACCAGCGCCGCGAATGACAGGCACGCCCACCGGCCCATGCGCTGCCGCCTCTTCCATCGCGGTCAGCGGATCAATCTCGGACCGGATCGGCATATAGCCTGCCAGCGGCACGCCCCGATACCCCGCCAATACCCCCGACAAAAGCGCCGCCGTCCCCGGCATCCGGGCGCGATGCGCCTCGGCGCGCCGCTCAAACGCGGTCTTGCGCGCCGCGGCCTTCACCTCTGTCAAATCGGTCATATCAGAAACACCGTCGCCAGCCCCAGAAACGCGAAAAAACCCACCACATCCGTCACCGTGGTGACAAAGGTGCCCGAACCCAGCGCCGGATCAACGCCCATCCGGTCCATGATCACCGGTATGGCCGCCCCTGCCAACCCGGCAACGACAAGATTGATCACCATCGCGGCACCGATCACATAGCCCAATTCCGGCCCGCCAAACCAGACCACCCCAACCGCGCCCATCACCAGCGCGAAAATCAACCCGTTAATCAGCCCAACCAGCGTTTCGCGCCGCAGCACCCGCCAGACATTCGCGCCGGTCAGGTCTTTGGTCGCCAAGGCGCGCACTGCCACCGTCAGGCTTTGTGTGCCCGCATTGCCCCCCATCGAGGCGACAATCGGCATCAAGACGGCCAGCGCCACCAGTTGCGCAATCGCCAATTCGAACTGTGCAATCACCAACGAGGCCAGAATCGCCGTGCCCAGATTGACGGCAAGCCACGGCACCCGCTGCTTGGAGGTCTCGATCACGGAATCGTTGATCCCGCCCTCGCCCACACCGGCCAGACGCATGATGTCTTCTTCGTGCTCTTCATCCAGCACCGCCATCGCGTCGTCGATGGTGATCACGCCCACCAACCGGCCATCCTCATCCACGACGGGGGCCGAAATCAGGTGATACTGGTTAAACATATAGGCCACATCGCCGTCATAGCGCGTGACCGGAATAGTGTGGAATGTCTCCTCCACAATGTCTTTCAGCGGCACATCCCGACGCGAGGCCATGATCCGCCCCAGCGTGACATTGCCCACCGGGTGCAGCCGCGGATCGACCAGCACGATGTGATAGAACTGCTCTGGCAATTCCTTGGCATGGCGCATGAAATCAATCGCGTCGCCGACGGTCCAATGCTCGGGGGCCATCACCACTTCGCGCTGCATCAGGCGGCCAGCGGAATATTCCGGATAGGTCAGCGATTGTTCGACCGCCGCACGGTCGCTGTCTTCCAGAACGCTCAGGATCGCTTCTTGCTGCTGATCCTCCAGATCCTCGACCAGATCGACCACATCATCGGAATCAAGCTCGCGCACCGCATCGGCCAGAACCTGCGGCGTCAGAAGGTTGATCACCTCTTCGCGGATCGATTCGTCGAGTTCCGACAGAATATCGCCGTCGAACTCCTGCCCGTAAAGCGCGATCAAGCGCCGTCGGTCATAGGCGTTGCTCTGTTCCAGAAGGTCGGCGATGTCAGCCGCATGAAGCGGCTCCATCTCGGCCCAGAGCATTTCACGGTCCTGCGTCTCGACCGCATACATGATCCGCGCAATCAAGGACCGCGTGAGCGGCGTATCATCCTCGTCCTGTTCCACCTCGGGGGCCAGATCGTCTTCGTGTTCTGCCATGTTGCCCCCCTGCGTTTCTGTTGCGCGCAGGATTAAAGAACCGTCTTGCGGAAAACAATCACATTGGGCCGATTTACCCCGGCCTTGTGCCCCCTTATCCTGCCCCCTGCGCAATCCTTAGCCCACGGGGGGCAAATGTCGTCACTCACCCTGATCACCGGCCAAGTTCTCGCCTTCGATCGTTCACCGTTCGACGGCGACCCCGCCGGGGCCTCGACCCTGCATGAGGCGCTCTTGATCGAAAATGGCCGGATCGCTGCCGTCGGCACCGCGCAGGAGCTACGCGCGCAGGCCCCACAGGCCACCGTGACCAACATGGGCAGCCGCCTCATCAGCGCCGGGTTTGTCGATGCGCATGTGCATTACCCCCAGACCGCGATCATCGCCAGTTGGGGCAAACGCCTGATCGACTGGCTCAACACCTATACCTTTCCCGAAGAAATGCGCTTTGCCGATCCCGCCTATGCGGCGGACATCGCGGGCCGCTATCTTGACCTCATGCTCGCCCATGGCACCACCACCTGCGCGAGCTACGCCACCATCCATCCCGCCAGCGTGACCGCGTTTTTCGAGGCGGCGCAGGCGCGTGGCCTGCGCGCCGTGGTGGGCAAGACCTGTATGGATCGCAATGCACCCGAGGGGCTGCGCGACACCGCGCAATCGGCCTACGACGACAGCAAAGCACTGCTGGAACGCTGGCACGGCGTGGACCGGCTCTCTTACGCCATCACGCCCCGGTTCTCGCCCACTTCAACGCCGGATCAGCTTGCGGCCTTGGGTGCGCTCTGGTCGGAATACCCCGAATGCCTGATGCAAACCCACCTGTCCGAGCAGGTGGACGAGGTCGCCTGGGTCAAATCCCTCTACCCTGAGGCGCGCGATTATCTCGACACCTACGAATCGCACGGCCTTTTGGGGGCGCGCGGGCTTTATGGCCACGCCATCCACCTTGAGACGCGCGAGCGCGACCGCCTGCGCGAGATGGGCGCAGCCCTCATCCATTGCCCCACCTCCAACACCTTTATCGGATCGGGCCTATTCAACCTCGCCGCGCGTGTGGCCGAAGGGCAGCGTGTGGGCCTTGCCACCGACACCGGCGGGGGCTCGTCCTTTTCCATGCTGCGCACCATGGCCGCCGCCTATGAAATCGGGCAATTGACCGGCACAGCACTGCACCCGGCACAGCTTCTCTGGCTCGCCACCGCAGGTTCGGCAAAGGCGCTGCACATGGGCGCGCATATCGGCACTATCGCACCGGGAATGGAGGCCGATCTGGTTGCCCTCGATCTCGCCTCAACCCCCGCCATCGCGCAACGCAGCGCGCAAGCAAACGACATCTGGGAGGCGCTCTTTCCCACGATCATGATGGGCGACGACCGCGCCATTGCCGGCGTTTGGGTGGCGGGCAAGGCGGTGCGTATCTGACCTTTTGTCAACGCTTGCACAAAGCGCCCCGCGCGGAATCAAGCCCGAAGGGTGCCGCGCGATCGCCGGGCCGTCCCGCGGCCCAGCGACTGCCCGCCTCACACCACTTTCGACAATATCTCCAGCGCCGCCTCATGCTGCGCGCGCCCGGCGGCGGCAATCGCCCGCCCACCCTGATGCGCAGGCCCGCCCTGCCAGTCGGTGACAATACCGCCCGCCGCCTCGATCACGGCAATCGGTGCCTGAATATCATAGGCCGCCAAACCAGCCTCGATCACCAGATCGACATGCCCCGCCGCAACAAGAGAATAGGCATAACAATCAAGCCCATAGCGCGTTACCTTCGCGCAGGCCGCGACCTCGGCAAAGCCTGCCGCCTCTGCCGGGCTGCCCAACTCTGGGAAGGTGGTAAAGACGATCGCATCCGACAAGGCCCGCGCGCCCAGCACCCGCAGATCCCGCGCGCCCATCGGCCCGGTCATCCGTGCCGTGCCCCAGCCGCCTTCAAACCGCTCGCCAATATAGGGCTGGTCAATGATCCCATAGATCGGGCCAGTCTCGTCAGAAACCGCGATCAGCACGCCCCATGTCGGGGCCCCAGACATAAATGCCCGCGTGCCGTCGATTGGGTCCAGCACCCATGTCAGGCCGCTGGTGCCCGAAACCGCGCCATATTCCTCGCCAAGGATTCCATCCTGCGGACGCAACCGCCGCAGAACCTCGCGCATGGCGCGTTCTGTGGCACGGTCGCCCTCTGTCACCGGATCAAACCGCCCCTCAGGCAGTTTGTTATCCGCCGTCAGCCCGGCACTGCGAAAAAACGGCAAAACAGCCTCACGCGCGGCATCTGCCACCGCGTGGGCTGTCCTGACGATATCTGTCTTGTCCATTCCGGCCCGCCTTTCCTACCGCTTGCGCAGAGGGATAGACCCAAGGCCGGCTCGGCTCAAGCCACCTCGCTCAAAACCCGGGCAAGGTCGAACAAACGCCGACGCTGGTTTTCGGGAATGGCGTAATACGAACGCACCAGATCCAGCGCCTCTTTGTCGCCCATCAGGTCGGCCCGTGCTGGATCGCTCTTTTCGCGCTCCACACCGCCCTCTTGATCCAGGCCTTCAAAGAAAAAGCTGATCTCGACATCCAGCGATTCGGCAATGTCCCAGAGCCGCGACGCGCTTACGCGGTTCGCACCTGTCTCATATTTTTGAATCTGTTGAAATTTGATTCCGACGCTCTCTGCCAGCTGCTGCTGGGTCATTCCCACCAGCCAGCGGCGGTGCCGAATACGTTTGCCGACGTGCACATCAACGGGGTGCGGCATATAGTGTTCCTTCTTACCTACTCTGAGAATTACCGTAATTCGATCACCCGAAACAAATGCCCCGAGCAAGACGCCACGCATCCCAGCAGCGCGTGCCAGACCCTACCAAGATGGTGTTAAAATTCAAGAAATATCGCTATCCATTTGCGTGACCTATCCCAATGAAACACAATCTAAGCGGGCACCTATCCTTTTGGATAGGGTGTTTTCCACTTTTTGTGCTTGGCTTGCACAGGTTTGACAGAGCGAATCGAATTCGTCTAACCACGATCACAGTTTTATCTCGCCTCGTCAGAATCACAAGGGTTCAACATGCGCGCCTACCACCTGCCCGCGAAGGGCGCAGAGCCCCTCTTGACCGATCTGCCCCGCCCAACCCCGGGTCCGGGCGAAATCAGAGTACGGATCGCGGCCTGCGGGCTCAACTTTGCGGATCTGCTGATGATCAAGGGGGCCTATCAGGACACGCCAGAGCCGCCCTTTACCCTAGGAATGGAGGTGGCAGGCACGGTTGACGCCCTTGGCCCCGGCACCGATGGCCCCGCCCCCGGCACCCGTATCGCGGTCTTTGGCGGTCAGGGCGGGCTTGCAGACTATGGCTGTTTTCCCGCCGACCGCGCGGTGCCCCTGCCCGATGCCATGAGCTTTGCCGATGCAGCGGCCTTTCAAGTGGCCTATGGCACCAGCCACGTTGCGCTGGATCACAAGGCGCGGCTGCAACCGGGGGAAACCCTGTTGGTTCTGGGGGCCGCCGGGGGTGTGGGCCTCACGGCTGTTGAAATCGGCAAGCAGATGGGCGCGCGTGTGATCGCCTGCGCTCGCGGCGCCGACAAACTCGCCGTGGCCCAAGAGGCTGGGGCCGATCACCTGATCGACGCGGCAACCCAAGATATCCGCAATGCCTGCCGCGCGCTTGGCGGCGTCGATGTGGTTTATGATCCGGTGGGGGGCGATCAATTCACCGCCGCACTGCGCGCCTGCAACCCCGAGGCGCGCATCCTGACGATCGGCTTTGCCTCTGGCGATGTGCCACAAATCCCCGCCAATCACCTTCTGGTCAAGAATATCACTGTGATGGGCCTCTATTGGGGCGGCTATCTCAAATTCCGCCCCGAGGTGGTAACCCAGAGCATGGCCACCCTGTTTGACTGGTATGCAGCTGGGCGCTTGCGCCCGCATGTCTCGCATCTTTTGCCGCTTGAACAGGCCGCAGAGGCGCTTGATCTGCTGCGCTTGCGCAAATCCACCGGCAAGGTCGTGGTCACGCTGACATAAGCACCGGCGATGTCAGCGCGCCAAATCCCTGCCGCAACATCCGCATCAATTCGGCGCGCACCGCATCGCGGCCCGCATTGCCGTACAGGTTGATCTTTTGAATCCCCAGATCCGGCAGCGCCCCGCCGGGGTGGATCGCCTCGAGATGTGGCGGGATGCTGCTCTCGAGCAGCGCCCCAACCGCCAGATCGGCACTCACCAATGCCTCAACCGCGCGATCATCCTCGGAATCGACCGCCAACTCCCAATCCACCCCAGCCGCATCCAGCTTGCGCAGCACGATGGGCCGGAAAATGCACTGGCGGCAAAACGCCAACCGCAGCGGGCGTCGCTTCCACGACACGCCGCCTTGCGCACCGGTCCAGCGCAGATTCATCTGCGTCAAGGTCTCGCCCCCCTCGCCCACGCCTTCCTCGGTGGTCAGGATCACATCCACCTCGCCCCGCGCAAGCGCCTCGCGCAGCCGCAGCGTGCTGGATGAGCGCAGGTTGACCTTGACCCGTGGAAAGGCCGCGTTGAACTGCTTGAGCACACGTGGAACCACCGGATAAACGATGTCATGCGGCACACCGAGCGCCAATTCCCCCTCAAATGTCTCTTCGGTCAGCCGCCCCATCACCTCGTCATTCAGATCGAGCATACGCCGCGCATAGCCCACCAATTGCTCACCCGGCGCGGTCAATGACACCCGACGATTGGCGCGCTCTAAAAGCGTAAGATCCAGCATTTCCTCTAACCGCTTGATCTGCATCGAGACCGCTGATTGCGTCAGATTCAACGCCGTCGCCGCGCGCGTCACACCGCCATGGTCGGCCACCGCCACCAACGAGCGCAACGTAGTGATGTCGAGGTTTCGCATATATCACATTCCTTGATGATGAGTCGGCCAAACATTCATTTTCAAAATTGAACGAATCCGGGCAAAAGATCAACATCCGAAATGAAAACCCCAAGCCACATCACCAAAGGGAAAGGAAAGACCATGACCGTCCATGCCCAAACCTCCGTCCTCCGGTCCGCCCTGCGCGCTCCGCGCCTTGCCGAGATGCTGGCTGTCTGGACACAGCGCCGCGCCCTCTATCGGCTCGACGATGCCGCGCTCGAAGACCTTGGTCTAACCCGCGAAGCCGCGCTGCGCGAGGCAAGCCGCCCCTTCTGGGATTTGCCCCGTCGGCTGCATTGCTGACCCGCTCAAGGACAGTGTCAGGGCCCGCCCTGACACGGCCACCCCACGGATATCTGAGGTGCCGCGCCGCGATACCGCCTCTCGCGTCAAGCGCGCGCCAAAAATCCCCGCATAAAACCTGTCTAAAACAAGCATGAACGCTTGAAATGTCGGACAGGCCTACCGATATTACTGGCAATGTCCCACAACGGGATCGCCATTCACATATCGGAGGGTTACATGGCAGAGTTAAACACGATCCGGACGGCGACGGGCACACGCACCGCCCAGATTGACGCGGGCCTACGCGCGCACATGAACAAGGTCTACGGCACGATGTCCGTGGGCATGCTCATCACGGCGCTTGCGGCATGGGCCATCGCGGGGCTTGCCGTGACAACCGATCCTTCCGCCGCCGCCGCACAACTTCCCAATGGCAAGATGCTGACGGGCCTTGGCGCAGCGCTTTACCTTTCGCCGCTCAAGTGGGTGGTGATGCTGGCCCCGCTGGCGTTCATCTTCCTTGGTTGGGGCGCGCTCGTGCGTCGGGCTTCGGCTGCCGCCGTGCAGCTTGGCTTCTTCGCCTTCGCCGCGCTCATCGGTATTTCGATGAGCTCGATCTTCCTGATGTTCACCAGCTTCTCGATCGTCCAGACCTTTATCGTGACCGCCATAGCCTTTGCGGGTCTCTCGCTCTTTGGCTACACCACGAAAAAGGACATCTCGGGTTGGGGTTCTTTCCTCATCATGGGCGTGATCGGTCTTGTTGTCGCCATGGTGATCAACATTTTCCTGCAAAGCCCGGCCATGATGTTCGCCATCTCGGCCATCGGCCTCTTGATCTTCGCCGGTCTTACCGCGTTCCACACGCAAGAGATCAAGAACACTTATGTCGCACACGCGGCACATGGGGATCAGGAATGGTTGGACAAATCCGCCTACGACGGCGCGCTGAGCCTCTACATCAGCTTCCTGAACATGTTCCAGTTCCTGCTGATGTTCATGGGGCAACAGGAATAGCAGCGGCCTGAACCGCAAACGCTAAAATGGAACCCGCCGGATCACCCTCCGGCGGGTTTTTTCATGTTCAGAAGCAATCCCTGACCCAGATCAAGGCCCGCTCAATCGAGGTGCGGTACCATAAACAAACGCACCAAAAGGGAAAGTCTCCGCCATGTTACGCCTCGGCCTCATCCTGCATCTTTTCATCGGCTCCACGCTCTCTGGCTCTGCGGTGATCGCCGCCCTCGTCATGGGACAGGACACGCTGAAACCGATCCTGATCGCCGCCCTTCTGGGATTTATCGCTGCCTTCCCGGTGTCCTACATCGTGGCCAGAAAGCTTTACGAACTGCGTTGAACCAAGGTGCCGCTCACCCCAACCAGGTGCGCACCGCCGCCTCAAACTCGCGCGGCTTTTCGGCATGGAGCCAATGGCCCGCACCGGGAATTTTGGCAAACTGTGCCGCAGGGAACAGCGCCTTGATCCGGTCGCGGTGCTCGCGGGTCACATAGGCCGAGTCTGCCCCAGTGAGAAACATCACCTTCCCCTCATAAGACCCTGAAATATCGGGAAAGCTCAGAATTTTCGGCATCTCGCGCGCCAGCGTTTCTAGGTTCAACAACCACCGCTTTTCCGCCACATCCAACGCCTGAAGGAAAAACGGCACCAGCGCCGGATTGTCCACCGTGGCCTGCAATTGCGCGGCCGCGTCCGACCTTCGCTCAACCGCTGCCAGATCGACCGCCTGCATCGCCTTGATATACTGCACCTGACTGTGGCCATAGGACACCGGCGCAATATCCGCAACGATCAGCCGATTGACCAAGGCCGGTTGCGTCAGCGCCAGCACCATCGCCGCCTTGCCGCCCATTGAATGGCCCAGCACATCATATGGGCCGTCCAACCCCTTGATCACCTCGGCCAGATCGCCAGCCATATCCTCATAGGAATGCGTTTCAAACCAAGGGCTTGCGCCGTGATTGCGCATATCCACCGCGATCACATGGCGCGTGTCCGACAGCCGCTTGGCAATGACCCCCCAATTGCGCGCAGACCCGTAGAGCCCATGCACAATCACCAATCCCGGCCGCTCAGTCGGCGCGCCATGTTCGATCCGGTTCAACATATCCCCTCATACCGCCGCAATCACAGCGTTTCCAGCCCTATTGCCGCGTAGCCCAGCAACCGGTAAACTACCTCAAGAGGGATTTCCAAGTGATTGATACAGAAGAATTTAATACCAAGACCACACGGCTACAACAGGCCCTAACAGACCGGATGCGCCTGCGCGGTCCCACGCTTGAACGGCAATTGCGCCGTGCCGGGCGGCGCTTGCCTCGCCGTCAGCGCCGCGCCGGGGCCATTGTTCTGGGCGCACAGGATTGGATGGCCCATGCCAAACTCGCCCGCGTGCTCGACATGGGCCAAGTTGATCGCGCCTTTTCGGATCTGCACGCCTATCTCGATACGCTCGACCCGCAAGAGGCGCGCAAGACCGCCGTTCTGCGCCTCGTCGGGGGGATCGTGCTTAACCTGATGCTTCTCGCAGGTTTGATCTATGCGCTGATCCGCTGGCAGTCCCCGCTTTAAAAGCGCCCACAAATATCCTGAAATGAAATAGAAACCCCGCGCAAGCCTTGGCTCACGCGGGGCATGTTCCTGCGCAGAAATCAGAGGTTCGGATAGAGCGGGAACCGCTTGCACAGCGCCTCGACCTCGGCTTTCACCTTGGCCTCGACCGCGCCATTTCCATCGGCCCCATTGGCCGCCAGCCCATCAACCACCTCAATAATCCAATCCGCGATCTGACGGAATTCCGCCTCGCCAAAACCGCGCGTCGTCCCCGCAGGCGAGCCTAAGCGAATGCCGCTGGTTACGGTCGGTTTCTCGGGATCGAACGGCACACCATTCTTGTTGCAGGTGATATGTGCGCGGCCCAACGCCTTTTCGGTGTCATTGCCTTTCACGCCTTTGGGGCGCAGATCGACCAGCAACACATGCGTATCAGTACCATGCGTCACCGTGTCCAACCCGCCCTTGATCAGCTGATCCGACAGCGCCTGCGCATTGCGGATCACCTGCTGGATATAGCTCTTGAACTCCGGGCGCAGCGCCTCGCCAAAGGCCACAGCCTTGGCCGCAATCACATGCATCAGCGGACCACCCTGAATACCGGGGAAAATCGCCGAGTTGAATTTCTTGGCCAGCGTCTCGTCATTGGTCAGGATCATGCCACCGCGCGGGCCGCGCAATGTCTTATGCGTCGTGGTGGTGGCCACATGCGCATGGGGGAACGGGCTCGGATGCTCTTTGGCGGCCACCAGACCGGCAAAATGCGCCATATCAACAAGCAGATAGGCCCCAACGCTATCGGCAATCTCGCGCATCCGGGCAAAATTGATCTGGCGCGGAATGGCCGATCCGCCCGCGATGATCAGCTTGGGCTGATGCTCGGTCGCCAGCGCTTGCACCTGATCGTAGTCAATCAGATTGTCCTCGCGCCGCACGCCGTATTGAATGGCGTTGAACCATTTGCCCGATTGGTTCGGCGCTGCCCCATGGGTCAGGTGACCGCCCGCATCAAGGCTCATGCCAAGGATCGTATCGCCCGGCTGCAACAGCGCCGTGAACACGCCCTGATTGGCCTGCGAGCCGGAATTCGGCTGAACGTTGGCAAAGCTACAGCCAAACAATGCGCAAGCCCGCTCGATCGCCAGATTTTCCGCGATATCAACATATTGGCAGCCGCCATAATAGCGCTTGCCGGGATAGCCTTCGGCATATTTGTTGGTCATCACGCTGCCCTGCGCTTCCATCACGGCGGCAGAGACGATGTTTTCAGACGCGATCAGCTCGATCTCGTCGCGCTGCCGCCCCAGTTCAGAGCGGATCGCGCCAAAGAGGTCGGGATCGCGTGAGGCCAGAGATTCGGTGAAAAAGCCTTGATCTGCAACAGGCTGGTGTCCGTCATGGGGCATAGGGGCAACTCCGGAAAGGGGTGAATTGGTCATTTTCCTAAAGGAAACTCGTCCGGTTTGAAAGAATGTAAAGCGACGATTTCACCTGTATCACCGGCATGGCTGGTCTTGGCGGGGGAATTATGGTTCGATCCGCCGCATGCCATCGCCTTTTGGAAACAGGACACCCCATGCCCCGCAAGATCGCCTTCGTCGCCAGCGATGCGCCCATCGCCCAGACCGCGCGCGCCACCCTTGCCAGCCGCTTTGGCCATGCGCCCGAGGATGAGGCCGATGTGATCGTGGCGCTTGGCGGTGATGGCTTCATGCTGCACACGCTCCACCGCACACAGGCGCTCGATATTCCCGTTTACGGCATGAATCGCGGCACCGTTGGTTTTTTGATGAACGAATACAGCGAAACAGACCTGATCGAGCGCCTCGTCGCCGCCGCAGAAGAGGTGATCAACCCGCTGGCCATGCGCGCCGAATCCCTCGACGGCACCCTGCACGAGGCATTGGCAATCAACGAAGTCTCGCTCCTGCGCGCCGGTCCGCAAGCGGCCAAGTTGCGCATCACCATCGACGGGCGCCTGCGCCTCGAGGAACTCGTGTGCGACGGCGCACTTGTCGCCACTCCGGCCGGGTCTACTGCCTATAACTACAGCGCCCATGGCCCGATCCTGCCTATTGGCTCGGATGTGCTGGCGCTGACGGCGGTGGCGGCATTCCGCCCCCGTCGCTGGCGCGGCGCGCTCTTGCCCAAGACCGCCGTGGTGCGGTTCGATGTGGTCGATCCCGAGAAACGCCCGGTCATGGCCGACGCCGACAGTCGCTGGGTTGAAAACGTGCTCTGGGTCGAGATCCGCTCGGAAAACCGCATCAAGCATCGCATCCTGTTCGATCCGGGCCATGGCCTGGAAGAGCGGTTGCTGCGTGAGCAGTTTACCTAATCGAACTTTATTGTGGAACTATCCCCTGAAATAAGCCACTTTATTTACAAAATACATCAATACACCCCAAGCCACTGAAACGATAGATCGGCCTGATGATCCCGCCCATAGGCCACCGCTGCCAGGCTCTTGATATCGCCCGCACGCGGCACATCCCGCAGCATCGCCCCCGAGGCGCGAAAGGCGGTAAAGGGCACGCGCAGCTCTTGCCACGCCGCTCCGCTTGGGATCGGGGCCTGATAATATTGCCAGGGTAGCATCGTACCGCGCGTGCGCAGATGGATGAAATAGCCCTCGCCATTGCCCTTGACGCGCACCACAACGCCCTGCGCGCCTTCGGGCAGAGGCGTCATCAAATCGCCGCGTATTTGAATGAAACCGCCCCGATTGGCCGTGCTCACCGTGCCGCTCA
Source organism: Roseovarius sp. MS2 (assembly GCF_051447875.1). Lineage (NCBI taxonomy): Bacteria > Pseudomonadati > Pseudomonadota > Alphaproteobacteria > Rhodobacterales > Roseobacteraceae > Roseovarius > Roseovarius sp. MS2. The sequence continues at coordinate 3,111,542 of NZ_JBKHVF010000001.1, read as the reverse complement.
GGTGCAGATACCGTGCCCCCTCTGGGCCCACGATCTGAGCCTGCCCCTCGGACACGCCCCCCATCACCTGATCGCTGACATAGCGCCAGTTCTCAGCCGGGGGTGGGATATACTCCAGCATGCCGCCCTCCTGCGCCACAGCGGGCGCTGCCAACAGTCCGATCAGCAGGGCCAGAATATGCCTCATTCCGCCCGCTCCGCCGTGCGCGCCAATGCCGCCGGATCACAGAGCACGATGCCCATGCCCTGTCGTTCGATCAAACCGGCCTGTTCCCAATCGCGAATCTGCCGGTTCACACTCTCGCGGCTCAGCCCGACCAGATCACCCAGATCCGATTGCGAAAACCGCTCTGCCAACCGCAACTTGCCCCCCGGCAAGGTCTCGCCCCATTTTTCCGACAGATGCAGCAATAGCCGCGCCAGACGCGCCTGACCATCCGCCAACACATGCGCAGTATACATCCCCGAGGTCTGGCGCAGACGCTGGCACAGCATGCCGATCACGTCGAGCGCCGCGTCGGGTTCCTCGCGCAGGCGTTGCAACACCAGCGCCCCCTCCAGAATACGGCCCCGCACTGCGGTGGCCGCCACCGCGTCAGCACTGCGCGCGCCGCCATCCAGCGCCGCCAACTCGCCCAGCATGTCCCCCGGCCCCAGATGCGTCAGAATAGACCGCCGCCCATCAACCGAACTGCGGCTGATTTCGACCCGGCCCTTGAGGATCAGCATCATTGTGCTGTCATGGGCACCCGCTGAATAGATCATCTGGCCCTTGGGATAGTCAACCGCACGGCCATGCCGCTCCAGAATGCCGACCAGCCCCGGTGCGTCGCATTGCGGCGTGGCCCGAATTGACATCTGCCAGACTCCTTTTTTAACCATTCCTGTGAGATGCCTCACAGAACCTTCGCGCACAAGCTGCCATACAGTAAGGGTATCTCGCGTGTAGGGGTGTCCCAAGCCCTTTTCTTATCGCAAACCCTTACCCTTTTGTGCGGGATACACCGGTCAAGTGCCACCCGGACTTCATGACGGGAACTTATCGGCCGGTCTCGCTGTCTGGCCTGACGTTTGTGAGTGCGTCGCGCCAGACAGCATTTCTTCCAGATGTCCCTTCTGGGGGATGAGGGTTCCGGCTTCCTCCGGAACCCTCTTTTTTTGATTATTTCGCCAAACCAAGGCTTTGCAGGGCGCTCTTGATCTCGTCCAGAATGGCGGGATCGTCGATGGTTGCAGGCATTTTATACGACTGACTGTCCGCGATCTTGACCATGATCGCCCGCAGGATCTTGCCCGAACGTGTCTTGGGCAGCCGGTCCACCACCACTGCCAGCTTGAACGCGGCGACCGGGCCAATCTGGTCACGCACCAGCTTGACACATTCTTTCACGATCTCCTCATGCGCGCGGTTGACGCCCTTGGTCAGACACAGAAAGCCGACTGGCGTCTGCCCCTTCAACTCATCTGCCGCGCCGATCACCGCACATTCGGCCACATCGGGATGGCTGGCCAGCACCTCTTCCATCGCGCCAGTGCTGAGGCGGTGGCCCGCCACGTTGATCACATCATCCGTGCGCGCCATGATCCACAGATAGCCGTCCTCGTCCTTCATCCCGGCATCGCCAGTCTCGTAATAGCCGGGAAAGGTGTTGAGATAGGATTTGCGAAAGCGCTCTTCAGCATTCCACAGCGTTGGCAGGGTGCCCGGCGGCAGCGGCAGTTTGACCGCAATCGCGCCCAAGGTGCCCGGTGCCACCTCATGCCCGCCCTCGTCGAGAATCCGCACGTCATAGCCCGGCATCGCCACCGTCGGCGACCCGATCTTGACCGGCAGCGCCTCACAGCCGGCCGGATTGCCCGCAATCGCCCAGCCGGTTTCGGTCTGCCACCAATGGTCATAGACCGGCACCTGCATCACCCGCTGCGCCCATTCGATCGTATCCGGATCGGCCCGCTCTCCTGCCAGGTAAAGCGCGCGCAGATGCGACATGTCGTAATTCTTGATCAACTCGCCTTTGGGATCATCCCGCTTGATCGCGCGCAGCGCCGTGGGCGCGGTAAAGAAACTACGCACTTTGTGTTCGGACATCACCCGCCAGAACGTGCCCGCATCGGGTGTGCCCACCGGCTTGCCCTCGAACACAATCGTCGTGTTGCCATGGATCAGAGGCCCATAGCAGATATAGCTGTGCCCCACGACCCAGCCCACATCGGACGCGGCCCAGAACGCCTCGCCGGGGTTCACGTTATAGATGTTCTTCATCGACCAGTTGAGCGCCACCAGATGCCCTGCCGTGGCACGGATCACGCCCTTGGGTGCGCCGGTGGTACCCGATGTATAAAGGATATAGGCCGGATGATCGCCCGACACTGGCACACAGTCCGCAGGCTCCACCCCATATTGAAACGCATGCCAATCGTAATCGCGCCCCTCGATCAGCTTGGCCACCTCTTCTTCGCGCTGAAAGATCACGCAAAACTCGGGCTTGTGACTGGATTGCTCAATCGCGCCATCCAAAAGCGGCTTGTAATGCACCACCCGCCCCGGCTCGATCCCGCAAGAGGCGGCGATAATCGCCTTGGGCTGGCAATCGTCGATCCGCACCGCCAATTCATGCGCGGCAAACCCGCCAAACACCACCGAATGCACGGCACCCAGCCGCGCGCAGGCCAGCATCGCCTCCAATGCCTCGGGCACCATCGGCATGTAGATGATGACGCGGTCGCCTTTTTCCACGCCTCGGGCGCGCAACGCCCCCGCAAGCCGCGCCACGCGGCTGCGCAGTTGCGAATAATTGATCTTTTGCTTGATGCCTGTCACGGGGCTGTCATGGATGATCGCGGTCTGCGCGCCCCGCCCCGCCGCCACATGCCGGTCAACCGCATTCCAGCAGGTGTTGACCTCTGCATCCTTGTACCATTCATAGAGCGGCGCGTTGGCCTCAAACAGCGCCTTGCTGGGCTTCTTCACCCAATCAATCGCCTCTGCCGCCTCCATCCAAAAGCCTTCGGGATCTGCAAGCGACCGCTCGTAAACCTCAGTGTATCCCATGGTATCCTCCTCCGGTCCGTTGAATATGTGTTACGGATCACCCTGCCTTGGGGCAAGCATCATGCAGGGGCACGGGACAGATGGCCGCAGAAATTTTGCAGAAATGACCAAAGCCGCCCTGCAAATTTTTGCAAAGCGGCTTTTTTTGTTCATCTCACCGGAAATTGCCAGCGACTTTGCAAACCTGCAAAGAATTCGCCTGCAAACCCTGATTCTACCCGTAATGCGCCACCGGCGTTCCTGCGATCGCCGCCATGTTGAGCAGCCCCCGCGCGGTGATCGACGGCGTGACGATATGAGCCCGGTTGCCCATCCCCATGAGGATCGGCCCCACTTCAAGACCGCCCGCTTTCATCTTGAGGATATTACGCACCCCCGACGCCGCATCAGCATAGGCAAAGACCAGCACATTCGCCGCGCCCTGCATCCGGTTGCCCGGCAACAGCCGCTCGCGCAATTCGGGGTCAAGGGCGGCATCAATCGTCATCTCACCCTCATAGGTGAAATCGCGCGGCGCCTGATCCAAGAGCGCAATCGCCTGCCGCAACCTTTCCGCACCTTCATCTGGCTGGTTGCCGAATTGCGACTGCGAACAAAACGCCACCTTGGGCGCAATGCCGAACCGCCGAACATGCCGCGCCGCACCAATCGCGGTCTCAGCCAATTGCGCCGCATTCGGCGTCACGCGCACATGGGTGTCGGCGATAAAGAGCGGCCCGTCTTCTAGGATCATCATGCTCAATGCGCCATGCGGACGGCGGCTGACGTCTTCCAGAACATTGGTCACATATTTCATATGCCAGCGGAACTCGCCAAAGGTGCCGCAGATCAGGCTATCGGCCTCATTGCGATAGACCATCACTGCGCCAATCGCGGTGGTATTGGTGCGCATAATTGCCCGCGCCAGATCAGGCGTGACCCCTTTGCGCGCCATGACGCCGTGATAGGTCTCCCAATAGTCGCGATAGCGCGGGTCATCCTGCGGGTTCACGATATTGAAATCCCGCTCTGGCCGGATCGACAGCCCGGCCCGCTCGCACCGCCGCGCGATCACTTCGGGACGTCCGATCAGAATCGGCTGCTCTGTCGTTTCCTCCAGAATGGCCTGCGCCGCGCGCAAAACCCGCTCATCCTCGCCCTCGGCAAAGACGATGCGCCGCGAAGCGGTGGAGGCCGCCTGAAACACCGGCCGCATCAGCAGCGCCGATTTGAACTTGCTGGCATCCAGACCCGCCTTATAGGCCTCCAGATCCGCCATCGGCCGCGTCGCCACGCCGCTCTCCATCGCCGCCCGCGCCACGGCGGTCGACACAACCCCGGACAGGCGCGGATCAAACGGCTTGGGGATCAGGTAATCCGCGCCGAATGTCATCTGCTCGCCATGATAGGCCGCCGCCGCCTCCGCACTGGTCGAGGCGCGCGCCAATTCTGCAATGCCCTGAACACACGCCACCTGCATCGCATCGTTGATCTCGGTTGCGCCCACGTCCAGCGCGCCCCGGAAAATGAACGGGAAACACAGCACGTTATTGACCTGATTTGGGAAATCCGAGCGCCCGGTCGCAATAATCGCATCCGGCACCGCCTCACGCGCCAAATCCGGCATGATTTCGGGGTTTGGGTTGGCCAGAGCAAAGACAATAGGCCGCTTGCCCATCTTCTTTACCATCTCCGGCGTCATGATATTCGCGCCCGATAGCCCAAGGAACAGGTCCGCGCCCGCGATCACATCGTCAAGGCTGCGCAAATCCGTCGCCTGCGCAAAGGCCGCCTTTTCCGGGTTCATGTCTGCCTCACGGCCCACATGCACCAGCCCGTGAATATCGCACAGCCAGATATTCTCGCGCTTCACGCCCAGCTTGACCAGCATGTTGAGACAGGCAATGCCCGCCGCCCCACCACCGGTCGAGACCACTTTGATTTCCTCAAACGTCTTGCCCGCAACATGCAACGCATTGGTGGCCGCCGCGCCCACCACGATTGCCGTGCCATGTTGATCGTCATGGAATACCGGAATATTCATCCGCTCACGGCAAATTCGTTCAACGATGAAACAATCCGGTGCCTTGATATCTTCAAGGTTGATCGCCCCAAAGGTCGGCTCCAACGCACAGACAATCGCCGCCAGCTTTTCCGGGTCGCTCTCGTTCACTTCGATGTCGAAACAGTCGATATTGGCGAACTTCTTGAAAAGGACCGCCTTGCCCTCCATCACGGGCTTAGAGGCCAGCGCGCCGATATTGCCAAGCCCCAGAACCGCCGAGCCATTGGTGACAACCGCCACCAGATTGCCCCGCGTGGTGTATTTCGAGGCATTGGCCGGATCGGCCTTGATCTCCAAACAGGCCTCCGCCACGCCGGGGCTATAGGCGCGCGACAGATCGCGTCCATTGGCCATCGGCTTGGTCGCGCGGATCTCCAGCTTCCCGGGTCGGGGCTGCGCGTGATAATCGAGCGCCGCCTGACGGGTGGCTTCCTTTTGGCTGTCGGTCATGGTCCTCATCTCCCTGCGGGCAATATAGTTTAATATTAAACTACCGCTACGGCATGCTCATACCATGCCCCCGCGATTTTTCAAGCCCGAGCTTGCACCGCCGCGCCGCGCCGCGCAATGCCGATTGCATGCCTGCATCGCAGCGTTGCCCTTGGCGGCGTTTTCTGGAATGACGGATTACACCGCAGCGCAAGAGGCCCGTCATGTTTCCGAATCTCACCATCGTCGATCACCCGCTCGTTCAGCACAAACTGACCCTGATGCGGCAAAAGGAAACCTCCACAGCCGTCTTCCGCCAGCTCTTGCGCGAAATCAGCCAGTTGCTCGCCTATGAGGTCACGCGCGAATTGCCGATGACCACCCGCGCCATCGACACGCCGCTTATGGAAATGGACGCGCCAGTCTTGGCCGGGCGCAAATTGGCGCTCATCTCGATTCTGCGCGCGGGCAACGGCCTGCTCGACGGCATGTTGGAACTGATCCCCTCAGCACGCGTGGGTTTTGTCGGGCTCTACCGGGACGAGGCAACGCTGCAACCCGTGAAATACTACTTCAAGGTGCCCGAACAACTTGGCGAGCGCCTCTCGATTGTGGTCGATCCGATGCTGGCCACAGGCAATTCCTCTGCGGCGGCTGTCTCTATGCTCAAGGATGCAGGGGCCCGTGACATCCGTTTTCTCTGTCTGCTCGCCGCCCCCGAAGGTGTCGCGCGCATGCAAGAGGCGCATCCTGATGTGCCCGTCGTCACAGCCGCGCTCGACAAGCGCTTGAATGACAAGGGTTATATCCTTCCGGGACTAGGGGATGCGGGTGACCGCATGTTCGGCACTAAATAAGCCAATCACTGTTTACTAAACGGCAAAAATAAGGCAACCTGCACCCAATTGATGTTGGGGGCGTAATGAGATTTTCATCACTTGCCATTCTGGCCTCGACAGTGCTGCTGCTTGGCACGGTCGACCTTTCCGCGCAGTCTCTTCGCGGCTCTTCGGAGCCGGCGGAGTTTCCACCCTCCAGCTTTCAGGGTCGGCAATATGTCGACAGTGCCGGCTGTGTGTTCGTGCGCGCGGGCGTTGCGGGAAATGTAACCTGGGTGCCACGCATGACACGTGGCCGCGACCATCTCTGTGGCTTCCAGCCCAGTCTTGCGCCCAGCGTTCAGGCCGCCGCCCCTGCCCCGGCGCAACCCGTGGCACAGGCCGCCCCACGCACGCAGCCAGCCGCCCCAGCGCCAAGCGTCGCCACGGCACCAGCCCCAGCGCCGCGCACGGCCACGGCACCTGCCCCCGCACCACGCGTCGCCACGGCACCGGCCCCCGCACCGCGCGTCGTCCGGCAACCGGCCCCCGTCGCTGCGGTCCAACCACAACGCCGCACCGCCTCTGCCCAAGCGCCGCTCAGCGCGCTTCGGCCCGAGGCTGATCCGCGCCCCTTGGCCCTTCGTCCCGTGACGGCCCGCGCCGCGGCACCGGCGACCGCGCCCAAAACCACACCAATTGCCAAAACCTCTGGCAAGGCCGTGCGCCTGACACAGCCTGACCCGGCACAAAGCGCTTGCGCGAACCTAACTGCGGTCTCGGCGGCCTATACTGTGCAGCATAATGGCTCGCCGGTGCGCTGCGGCCCGCAAAGATCACCGCATGTGACCTATGCCAGCGGCAGCAACACGGGCCGCACGCTTGCCCCACGCCCCGGCACCCCGGCCACCCCTGAAACCGTGCCCGCCTATACCCGCGTCGCCCCGGCGCGTGTCTATGCCAGCCAAAAGACCAGCCTCGTCGGTATCTCGGTTCCCCCCGGCATGCAGCCGGTGTGGGAGGATGACCGCCTCAACCCCTACCGCGCGCACCAAACCTTTGAAGGGCGCGAACAGATGTTGGTGATGTGGACAAACACCGTGCCGCAGCGCCTTATCGACCGGCGCACGGGTGCCGATGTGATTCACCAATTCCCCGGCCTGCAACCGCCCTACACCAGCTTCGAGGCGCAGCGCGCCGCCGGTGTCACCGTCGCAACCCAAGGGCGCCACGTGCCCGCCCCGATGACGACCCGGCAACTGGCGCAACTGCGCACCGAGTCTGCGCAAGCAGCCCCGCGCACCACAGTCTCGACCCGCTCAGCGCCTGCGACGACCGCCCAGACTGCGCCCAGCCATCGCTACGCTCAGGCCGGTCTCTTTGCCGATGCGGCGCAGGCTCAGGCCGCCGCACAGCGCATCGCGGCCGCAGGGCTTCCAGCGCGGCGTGGCACTGTGACACGCGACGGACGCGCCCTGACCCTCGTTCTAGCTGGTCCTTTTGCCACACAATCGCAGCTCGACGCCGGGGCTGATCGCCTGCGTGCGATGGGCTTTGCCAATGTGAGCTTGCGCAAATAAACTCCGGGCGGCGGCCTATCCCCGCCGCCCGATCAACCGCGCCATATCCAGCATACGGCAGGAAAATCCCCATTCGTTGTCATACCAGCCAAAGACGCGCAGCAATCCGCCCACCGATACAGAGGTTTGCGGCCCCGCTACGATCAGGCTCTCGGGACGCGCGCGCAGATCCGACGACACCAGCGGTGCCTCGGTCCAGCCCAGCCATACATGACGTTCCGCCGCCTCTTGCAAAAGCGTGTTGACCCCCGCGACCGTCACATCGGCCTGCAATTGCACCACCAGATCAATACAGGACACGCTCGCCACCGGCACCCGGATCGCCCGAGCCTCGATCCGCCCCTTTAGCCCCGGCAGAACCAGCCCGGTCTGATGCTGGGCGCTTGTCGTCGTGGGCACCATCGACAGGGCGGCGGCACGGCTGCGCTCGGGCGCATCGCGGGGCTTGTCCACTGTAGGCTGGCTGCCGGTATAACAATGCACCGTCGTCATTTGCCCGCTGACAATGCCATAGGCCTCATCCAAGAGCCGCGCCAAAGGTGCCAGGGCATTCGTGGTGCACGAGGCGTTGGAAATGATCCGATGCGACCCAAGATCGCCCTCATTGGCCCCGATCACCAACGTCGCATCCGCCTCTGCCGATGGGCCCGAAACCAACACGGCCCGCGCCCCCGCCACCAGCCCCCGCTCGGCCACGGCGCGCGTGCCGCCCATGCCGGTACACTCCAGCACCAGATCAACCCCGCTCAAATCGAGCGTGCTCAGATCACGAGCCGCATGAAACGGGATTTCCTGCCCATCCACGATCAGCACACCGGGACGGGTGGTTACGACACCGGGCCAGGGGCCAAAGACGCTGTCATATTGAAACAGATAGGCACAGGTCTCCAGCGGCTCGATATCGTTGATGCACACCAGTTCAAACGCAGCCCCCTCGCGCATCAATATCCGCAGGATTGTGCGACCGATCCGGCCAAACCCGTTGATGGCAATGCGAATGGGGTCCTCTGACATGGCATCCTCCGAGCAGACAGGTCAATACGTCTGACATTGCTGCGCGCCGTCTGGAAACACCAGCCCCGAAACACAATTTGATCAAATTCAGCGTATCGGCCTGCCGGTCAGACAGAAACCCTAGGGCCGGGCGGCGTCACCCCATCCTGCAGGGTCGTAGACGTCTCCAGCCGCGCCATTGCCAGAACCAAACCCCGCGCCTCGGCCAGCGGCAGCACGTGATACCGTGGCCCTGCAAGCTCCTGCGCGTAATCCAGAAGGTTGCACGACGCCGGGCAAAGCGCCATCAACCCGTTTTCGGCAAAGATCACCTGTTCGTTCTCGAAATGCAGCACGACCACCTCTGCGCCCTGAGCGGGCGGCACCCGCGTGACCCCCGGCACCGCCTCTAGCGCCACACCGGGCAAGAGCGCAAAGGGATCCCCCCAGAGCGTTTCGGCCAGATCGCTTTCAAGCATCAGCACCTGATGTGGCATAACCCGCACCGGCGCGCGGTTTCCCAGCACCCCGCGCCCCACATCCAGCGGCCAAAACCGCGAAGGGCAAGCGCCTTCACCCGTCCAGACCGGAATCCGCGTAACGCCACAGAGCGGTTGCACGCCCGCATCAAAGGTCACAACCCGGTCACCCGCACAGAGCGCCTGAACCGGACGCCAGCCATGGCCCGTGGCCACCCGCGTCCCGCTCAAAAGCCCGCTTTGCACGCCCGCAGGCTCTTCGACCTGCGTCCGCGCCGCCCCGCGTTCACTGATGCCAAACCACCCCAGCATACCCGCGTCGATCCCTTTCCCGATACAACCCATCCTGTTTCGTCAACAGGCCAACACTCCGATAAGCTGACTAAGTCATGGTTAGCATGACCCGTTTTTGCTCGGATTCCGGCAGGAATAAGGCACCGTTGCGGCCAAGTGGACAACACCGCCAAAGCCGTGCGATTGGCACAAACACCCCATGCAATCTTAACAAACGATCAAGGACGGTCAGAACTGATACCCGAATCGCGCGATGTCTTCGGCGGCACAATCCGCTACGATCTGCGCTGTGCGGCTATCGTAATAGTCCTTATACGGCCCCCGCTCCGACGTATTGAACGGTGCCACCGTCACCGCGAATCCCAGATGCGCCCAGAGCGGGGCGGCATCGGTCTCCAAATGCTCTAGCCGGATGAAAAGACGGCAATATTCGCGCCCATCCGCCGCCGTCACATAATGCCGCGCCGGGGTTGCGCGCAGCGCGGCCTGTGTCTCTGGCGCGGCCAGAAACGCAGGAAAAGGCAGGTCGTTGGCTAGATGCACCGCCGAGTGATCAAACTCTTGGCCCCGCAGCCAGTGATAATAGCTCACCATCCGGTCCCAAGGGTTGCGCACCAACGTAAAGACAAAGGCCGCGCTCAGCGTCTCTTGGTTCACCAGCCCGTCGATATCGGCCAAGGTCGAATGTTTCCAAAGCCGCCCGCGCGCCTCAACCCCCTTCAACCGCGCCCGCCTGCGCCGCGCCTTGGGCGTGTCACCGATCAGGATGTCCTCGGCCTGCGCCCGCCCCTCCAGCGCCAACGCCATCGCGGTGCCGCCAGTCTTGGGGATATGCACAAAGATAAACTTGCGTCCGGGCGAAATAATCATGCCGCTACCCTAGCCGCTGCGCCGCGACGTGAAAGCCCTTTTCGCGCGCGCCTCAACGCATTGCGTCAACCAACACCTGCGCCTCATGCGCCCGCAACCCAGAGCGCGCGCTTGGCCCATAGCCTGCCCCACCCTCGGCAAATATCACCGGAAAAAGACGCCGCAATTCGGCCTCGGTCGCGGCATCGAAACTGCCATGCGTCACCGGCCCGGGATGATAGCTCTCACTCCAGAGCCCGTTACCCCGCACGATCTCGTGCTGGTCAAACAGCAGATGCACATACACCACCGGCGCGCCATCAACCCGCCGCGTGATAGAGCACTCATTGATCAGCGCCGCCGCCTTGACCAAAACCTGATGCGTGCCAAACAGCAATTCCGCATGTGGCGACGCCAACAGGATGCGGTGATTGGGCGACAGCTCCAACGCGTCATGCAGCCCCAGCGCATTGGCCGCAAGCGCCACCGGCGCATCCGCGCCCTCTGCCCGTCGCAGGCTTCGCCCGATCCAGCGCACAGCTTGGGGGCCGTGATCCAACGTCAGCACCAGATCCCCCGGCTTCAATGTCTCGATCGCGACTGCGCCCTCGGGCGTGTCAATCTGCGTGCCTTCGGTAAAACAGGGGGCCACCGTATTGATCGTGATGAACCCGACATCGGTATTGCCGAACGTGTCTGCCACTGTATAGGACAGCATGTTCGACGCGCCCACCTCCTCTCCCGACGACACAAGAACAAAGCCCGTCGCCGTGATCTGAAGCGTCTCCCCGGTGCTGAGGATCACCGTATCGCCGGCAACCACCGGCTGACCATTGACCTCGGTGATCGTCAGCGTGCCGCCCGCCGCATTCGAATCATTCGCCAAAAGATCCGTTTCAACTTGCGAAAACCGCGTCACGTCGATGATATCGTCGCCCGCAACAAGCGATGTCTGGATCGAGTTCCCGGCAATCAACAGGTTGCTGTCCAGCGCCCCATCGCCACCATCGGCAATACCGATCTTGATCGTGTTCACCTCGCCCGGCACCACCGGTGCCTTGAGGGTCAGCGTTACCGTGAACCCGTCCATCTCGGTGTTGTAGGTATCTGCGGACGAGGAATTGTCCATGTAGAGGTTAGAGTTACTTATATTGTTGATGTTGTTGATGGTGATGTCGCCTGTGCCCACCGTCAACTCGGCCTGCACCCCGTTGACCCAGACCCCGACCGAGTCGTTGAATCCGGTGTTGACCCATTCAAGATATTCCTCGGACGAGAACACGATCTGCATGGTCAGCGTGCTGCCTTCGGGGATGAACTCTGCCTCGAAAATCGCCGCGTCAAAGGTCTCCTGCCCCGAGATCGTCGATAGATCGGCATCCCCCGCCAAGCCATGATCGGTCGAGCTGTCCAGCAAAAGGTTCGGATCCCCCAGCAAATTAAGCAGGCTGACCTCGTTGGTCACCGACGTGGCCATGCCCGTGGAAAGGATCACGCCCGTATCCGACGGTGTCAGTTCCGGCGAAACCGTGTCGCCATTGCTGTAAATCCCCGAGGCGCTGGCGGCCCCTGTATAGCTGGCCGAGACAATCGTGATGCCGTGACCGAACACGGCTTCGGCCATGTCCATTGCACTGGCAGAGGTATCAATCGGCAGTTCTGCGGCTGTGGCCATCTCATATCTCCGTCGGACTCAACGGAAAGCCTGCCGCGTAAACCCCAAGGACCGTTTAATGCCAGAGCACCCTCATGCCCCGATTACCTTGGATTTTAACGAACCCAGCCTCCCGCGAGAGGCTTGCAAGCGCCGTGCCAACCGCCATATTTGGCGCAGAAACAAGAGGGGGAACCCGATGGGCTATCTGCGCACAGGCATTTTGATGGCGGCGATGACCGCGCTCTTTCTGGGCATCGGCGCGCTTTTGGGCGGCATGGGCGGCGCGCTCTTTGCGCTGATCGTGGCCCTCGCCATGAACGCCTTTAGCTGGTGGAATTCAGACCGGATGGTGCTGCGCATGCACAATGCCCGCCCCGCCTCTGGCCCCGAAGGCGCAGCGCTTACGCAAATGGTGCATGACATGGCCGATGCCGCCGGCATGCCGCGCCCGGCGGTCTATATCCTAGACAACGATCAGCCCAACGCCTTTGCCACCGGGCGCAACCCGGCCAATGCCGCTGTCGCCGCCACCACCGGTCTCTTGCGCCATCTCAGCCGCGAGGAAATCGCCGCCGTCATGGCGCATGAGCTGGCCCATATCCGCAACCACGACACCACGATCATGACCGTGACGGCCACCTTTGCCGGGGCCATCTCGATGCTGGCCAATTTCGCGATGTTCTTCGGCGGCAACCGCAACAACGGCATGGGCCTCATTGGCACGCTGGCGCTGATGATCCTCGCCCCCCTTGCGGCGGGCCTTGTGCAGATGGCGATCAGCCGTAGCCGCGAATACGAGGCCGACCGCATCGGGGCCGAAATCTGCGGCAACCCGCTCTGGCTCGCATCGGCGCTCGAGAAAATCTCGGGCCTCGCCGCCCGCATCGACAATGACGCCGCCGAGCGCAACCCGGCCACAGCGCATATGTTCATCATCAACCCGCTGCACGCCCATGCCCATGACAAACTCTTCTCCACCCACCCCAACCCCGCCAACCGCATCCGCGCCCTGCGCGAGATGGCAGGAGAGCGCGCCCAAAGGGGACCTTGGGCGTGAGGGGGGCGGAGTGCCGCCGCGCGGTGCCCGTCCGCCGGGTGGGCGCTGAACCCGCGCAGTCTGGCAATTAATCCCAGCCAAACACCTCCACACTGGCAGGATGGCGCGCCGTTGCAAAGGCGCCCGCCCGAGGGGGCGGTCGGGCGCCGCGCGGCGGCACCTACGGTGCCTTGATTGCGCGCATAGAAAATGACGCCGCAGCACGCCTCAGTCGGATACAGACTTCGAAGATTCTTTTCCCTAAAAAGACGCTTTACGCACCAAGTGCCTGAATGCTCTTTGGTGCGTAAAGCGTCGTTTCAGCGCCGGTCTTTGGGGTGTAGAGCAAAACCAGTGTCGGAACATTAAGGTGATCATAGACCGCCGCTGCGAGGTGGGCCTGTGGCTTGTCTGTTGTGTGAAAAATACTGCAGAAGGATGCATTTGCGATGTGAAAAATATCAGCTTGTCCTCCTGCGAAATCAATCCGCGCTCTCTCCCGATCCTTCAGGTGCTTCGATTCCCTCCAATAACCAAGTAAAAACAAAAGCTGGGCGAGCCGATAAAATTGCTCCCAAGTTGGAGTGCCAAGGTGCGCATCAGCGCGCTTTGACGATACGCGAGGCGGTCCCCCAAGAAATACCTCAACCATCTTAGAGGTGCCTGCTTGGTCTCTAGCTACTTCAATAATCCGTTCAAAAGCCCCAGTTCCAGTAAAGTTGTTGATGCGGGCAGGATCCAACTGTTGAAGCCGAATATCATCCTGTCGGTTTAATTGTTCCAGAAGATCGTGCTGTGCCTTTCGCGCCTGCTCCTTCATCGCTTCCGCCTCGCTCGTGACCATCGCCGCTAGTTCGGGAGGAAGCTCTGAAACATCAAAATCGAGCAGTCCCTCAATGTCTGCGAGCGCCATCTTGGAGACGTCCTCAAAGGATGTTGAACCAATTCCGCCAATGAACTTTTGAATCAAGTCACCAAGTCCAAAGCCGCCGACCAATGAGAATTTCTGCATATCCTCGTAGATTTGGCATCGCTCTTCTCGATTGATTACGGTTATCCTATGGCCTGTTGGCACGCCACCTTCGGTATCGGAAAGGGTTTCAAAGTATCTGGCACCAACCGCATCAAGTTGAAGGTCCAGTTCGGCTTTTTTCCTTTCGTCGCGCACCCCAAGAAGTTCTTCTATGCTTTGGATCGAATAACAAGGAATGCAAGAACCCGATCTGCCAAATGCACGTCGCAGCGACGGCATCTGCCCACTAAGAAGATAGTTCCAAGACGAGGTATCAAGATAGACGGTAAGTTTCACGATCTTAGTTGCTGACTTGCTTTAGTTGCTAGCCGCATATTGGACGATGCGCGCGTCTCGCGAAAGGGCTGACTTCCGTCACACACGGACAAAACCCAAGGCTCCTGTAAGCCCCCCCTTACCCCTCCCCCTTCAACACCTCCGGCCACCGTGCATCCCCACGGGCGATGAACCCCGGCACATCCGCTTGCCATTTCGCGGCAATGTCATCGTTGTAATTGAGGTAAAGCTTGCCCTCCACAATCGCCCAATTCTCTGGCTGGGTGGAAAAGAGCTGGCCCTTCTCCGCCACCGCCCACGCGCAGAACCCGCCATATTGCGGCGCGTAGCGGGCGGGGTCGGCGGCAAAGGCATCGCGGTTCTCGGCACTGGCGAAATGCCATGTCGCCCCGTTCCAGTCGAAACTATGCGCAGGCAATCCCGCCACCGGGCGGCCTTCGGTGAAATACCCCACCGGATCGGTGCCGCCCAGCGCCACGCCCTCTGTGGCAAATACCGGCACCGCGGCCAGTTCCTCCAACCCGGCCCGTCCCCAGACAAAATAGCCCAGCGCACCGGCCCCAACCAGAACCGCCCCCGCCAAAATCCTGCGCCGTGTGATCATCCTACCCATCCCGTGCTAAGCCATCCTGCGCCATAGCTAAGCACGCCGCCCTGAAATCCAAATCACGAAATCGCCAGCGCCCCCTTGCCATTGCCATTCCCGCCGCAAATCCCCTAAAAGACTGGCAAACCAACCGCCCGGAGGCCCGATGCCAGACGCCCTGCCCTTCCTCTCCGCGTTCCACCCGGTCGAAGAGGGCTGGATCGACTATAACGGCCATATGAACATGGGCTATTACACCGTGCTCTTTGACCGCTGCGCCGATGAGGCGTTCGAAGAGATGGGCTTTGGCCCCGACTACCGCGCCACCCGCAACCTCACCACCTTCAGCGCTGAATTCCACATCCGCTACCTGCGCGAGGTGAAATTGGGCGATCAGCTGCGCAGCAGCTTTTATCTGCTCGACCACGACGGCAAACGCTTTCACTTCTTTCAGCAACTCTATCACAGCGACGGCTGGATCGCCGCCACCGGCGAGGGGCTGACCCTGCATGTAGACCTGAACGGCCCACGCGTCGTGCCCATGCCCGAGGATGTCGCCGCCCGCGTGGCCGCCATGGCAAAGGCGCATGCCGCCCTGCCCCGCCCCGATGGCATCGGCCGTCGTATCGGCCTCAAACCCAAAGGCTGACACAGGCAATGTCCGCCGTCCTGCTCATCGAACAGGCCCTCAACGGGCTGCAATTCGGGGTTATGTTGTTCCTCATGGCCGCCGGGCTTACGCTCATTTTCGGCGTGATGGGGCTGATCAATCTCGCCCATGGCTCGCTCTATATGATCGGGGCCTTTGCCGCCGCTTGGGTGGCGGGGCTGACCGGCTCGTTCCTCTTGGCCCTCGCCGCCAGCCTCGCCGCCGCCGCGGTGGCGGGCGTGCTCATTGAGTTGCTCGTCATCCGCCGCCTCTACGACCGCGACCACCTCGATCAGGTCTTGGCCACCTTTGCGCTGATCCTCATCCTGTCCGAGGGCACCCGCTGGGTCTTTGGCTCTTTTCCGCTCTATCTCGATACGCCCGACTGGCTGTCGGGCACGCTGCGCCTGCCGTTTGGCATCGACTATTCACGCTACCGCCTTGCGATGATCGGCGCAGGGCTGGTGATCGCCGCCGCGCTCTTTGCCATGATCTCAAAAACCCGCCTCGGCATCCGCATCCGCGCAGGCGAAAATGACCGCGAGATGATCGCGGCCTTGGGCGTCAATATCTCGGCGCTCTATACACTGGTCTTTGCCCTCGGTGCAGCTCTTGCGGGCCTTGCTGGCGCACTCATCGGCGCCATTCAATCGGTGCAGGTGGGTATGGGCGAGCCGGTGCTGATCCTTGCTTTCGTGGTCATCGTGATCGGCGGCATCGGCTCGATCAAGGGGGCCTTTATCGGCGCGCTGCTGGTCGGGCTCACCGATACCTTGGGCCGCGCCCTCTTGCCTTCAGCTTTCGCCACCTTCCTGGAGCCAGCAGCGGCCAATTCGGTCGGCGCGTCGCTGGCCTCTATGGCGATCTACATCCTCATGGCGGGCGTGCTGATCTTTCGGCCCCGTGGCCTCTTCGGGGCCGCGACATGAGCCGTGAAACCCTGCTCAACGCCGCCCTCATGGCCATACTTCTGCTTTTCCCCCTCTACGCTTGGGCCACGGACGAGCCGTTTCTCATCACCCTCACCACCCGCGCCGTGATCCTCGCCATCGCCGGTGTCGGCCTTAACATCGCGCTTGGCTTTGGTGGGCTGGTGAGCTTTGGTCACGCGCTCTTTTTCGGGCTGGGCGGCTATGCCATGGGCATTCTGGCCTATCACGCCCAGACCTACACCAGCGTCACCGACTGGCCCCAGACGATTCCCGGCACCAAATCCATGCCGGTGATCTGGATCATTGCCACACTCACCTCGGCCCTCGCCGCCCTCGCCGTAGGCGCGCTTTCGTTGCGCACCACGGGCGTCTATTTCATCATGATCACCCTCGCTTTTTCGCAGATGTTCTACTATTTCGCGATCTCCTGGCCCGCCTATGGCGGTGAAGACGGTCTCTCGATCTATGTCCGCAACGGCTTTCCGGGCCTCAACACCATGGACCCGATCCAGTTCTTTGCGCTCTGCTATGGCCTGCTGGCGTTGATCCTTTTCTTCACCGCCCGCCTTGCCCGCTCTCCTTTCGGCCTCATGCTGGGGGCCGCGCGGCAGAACGAGGCGCGCGTTGCCGCCGTGGGCCAACGCCCCTATCGCCTTTATCTCATCGCCTTCACGCTCTCAGGCGCGATCACCGGGCTTGCAGGCGCTCTTTTTGCCGATCTCAATCGCTTCGTCAGCCCGGTGATGTTCTCGTGGCAAACCTCGGGCGAGATCATGGTGTTTGTGATCTTAGGCGGGGTGGGCCGCGTCTTTGGCCCGGTCGCAGGGGCGGCACTCTTTATCCTGCTCGAACACAGCTTGGGCGGGCTCAGCGACTATTGGCACATCTACTTGGGCGCGATCCTGCTTGGCACCGTGCTTTTCGCACGCGGCGGGCTTTTCGGGCTACTTGCGGGACGGGGGCAGCCGCATGACTGATCCCATTCTCGCTATATCAGGCCTCAGCAAAAGCTTTGGCGCGCTCACCGCCAGCCGCGATATTTCCCTTGATCTCAGGCCGGGCGAAATACACGCCCTGATCGGCCCCAATGGCGCGGGAAAATCCACCTTGATTGCCCAAATCGCAGGCGCGCTGCGCCCCGACGCAGGCCGCATTCTCTTTGCCGGGCAGGATGTGACAGCCCTCGATACAGCAGCGCGCGCGCGGCTTGGCATGGCCCGCACGTTTCAGATTTCGGCCCTGCCGATGGAATATACCGTGCTGCAAAACGCCATTCTGGGCGCGCTTGGCCAACGTGGCGATGTCGTGCGCTTCCTGCGCCCCGTGTTGCGCGATGCCGATCTGCGCACCCGCGCCGAAGCGGCCCTGGATACCGTGGGCTTGTCAGACGCCCGCAACACCCGCTGCGCCGAGCTGTCGCACGGCCAACGCCGGCAGTTGGAGGTGGCCATTGCCCTTACGCTCCGCCCCCGCGCGTTTCTCATGGATGAACCCATGGCCGGTCTTGGTGCCGATGGCACCCGCGCCCTGACCACGCTTCTGGACGGCCTGCGCGCCGAGGCCCCAATCCTGCTGGTCGAGCATGATATGGACGCGGTCTTTGCTCTCGCAGACCGGATCAGCGTGCTGGTCTATGGCCAGATCATCGCCACCGGCACCGTCGACAAGATCCGGCGCGACCCCGAGGTGCGCAGCGCCTATTTGGGTGACGACATGGACGAGGCTACGGCATGACACTCCTCTCCCTCAGCCAGATCACCGCCTCTTACGGAGCAAGTCAGGCGCTCTTTGATGTCAACCTCTCTGTCAGCGAAGGCGAGGTGGTGGCCCTTATGGGCCGCAACGGCATGGGCAAATCCACCACCGTCAAAGTGATCTGCCGCCTCCTGCGCCAGAGTGGCGGCACCGCCACCTTTGCCGGGCGAGACCTCAGCGGCATGCCCGCGCACCGCGCCGCCCGCGCGGGCATCGGCCTTGTCCCCGAGGGGCGGCGCTGCTTCGCCAGCCTTACGGTGCGCGAGAACCTGATCGCCGCCGCTCGCCCCGGCCCTTGGGACATGGCCGCCGTCACCCGGCTCTTTCCGCGTTTAGCTGAACGGCAGGATCAGATCGCCGCGTCCCTCTCGGGCGGCGAACAACAGATGCTGGCAATTGGACGCGCGCTGATGACCAACCCCCGTCTTCTGATCCTCGACGAGGCGACCGAAGGATTGGCCCCCGTTGTGCGTCAGGAAATCTGGGCAGCGCTCGCCCGCCTCAAATCCGAAACCGGCATGGCGCTTTTGGTGATCGACAAATCCATCCGCGAACTGGCCCGCGTCGCCGATAGCGCCGTGATCCTTGAAAAAGGGCGCTCCGTCTGGACCGGAACCTTTCGCGCGCTCACCCCAGAGATCACCGATACCTATCTTGGTGTCTAGAATATCGCCGGACCTTACAAAACTCGCCCCGATTTGTAAGCTCTGTAAGGTTTGCGCTCAAGAATTTCTCGACGGCTGCGTCACGACTGGTCTAGTCTGCCAGCAGGCGGGGGTTGGGGACCTTTGCCGCATTGGGGACAGAACAGATGTTTTCTCTGATTTTTAAGCGGTTGGCGCTTGGGCTGGTTACCATTTGGCTGGTCTCTGTGCTCATTTTCCTTGGGGTCGAGGCCCTGCCCGGGGATGCCTGCACCGCCGTTCTAGAACGCGATGCCCATGGTGAGGCCTTGGAAAAATGTCGTGAAGTCATGGGCTTAAACGCGCCTGCGCTCAGCCGTTATCTCTCGTGGGCGGCCTCTGCGGTACAGGGCGAATTTGGGGTTTCCGCCAATGGACAAGAACGCATTAGCGACCTGGTAGGCTACCGCCTTCGCAATTCCCTGATGCTCGCCGCTGGAGCGCTAAGTGTTGGAATTCCCTTGTCAATTTTTCTTGGTGCTGTGGCTGGACTGCGGCGCGACACATGGCTCGACATCCTCTTTTCAACTGGTGCGATCCTCGCGATGACGATCCCCGAATTCGTCGCCGCCACGATTTTGATCCTAGTCTTCGCGATCTGGCTTGGCTGGGTTCCGGCTATCGTCCTCACGCCGGCCGATGCCCAACCTCTTGAATTCTTTCCGGAATTCATCCTCGCAGCGGTGGTTTTGACCATGCTCATGGTGGCCCATATCATGCGCATGGTGCGCTCTTCGGTGATCGACGTGATGGCCAGCGACTATGTGCAAATGGCCACACTCAAGGGCGTTCCCTACTGGCAAATCGTTTTTCGCCATGCGCTACCCAACGCCCTCTTGCCCGCGATCAACATCATCGCGCTCACTGTGGCATGGCTTTTGGGCGGGGTTGTTGTGGTCGAAGTTGTCTTTAATTATCCGGGGCTTGGTCGATTGCTGATTGATGCGATTTCGGGTCGTGACCTGCCTGTGGTGCAGGCCATCACCCTTATTGTCGCCGCGACCTATGTGGCGATCAACCTTATCGCCGACATCCTCAGCCTCGCGCTCAACCCGCGCCTGCGCAGCCACCATATGAGGCAAGGGTGATCCGGTTTTTGGAAATCCTGCGCGCCATGACGCACCGCCCATCCGGTGCCATCGGGCTTGGCATTGTTGTCTTTCATCTCTGTCTGGCAATCATCAGCCCTTGGATTGTTCCCTTTGATTACAAAGAGATGAACGCACTCCAAACGCTCGCCGGTCCCTCATCCGAACATTGGTTCGGCACCGATCATCTGGGCCGCGACGTATTCAGCCGAGTGCTCTTGGGCGGGCGCGAAGCACTGCTGATCACCGGCATCGCCATCCCCATCGCCCTTCTCTGGGGCGGTCTCTTGGGCGTCTACCTCGGCCTGCGCGGTGGATGGGAGGACGAAATAACCCTGCGCCTCGTCGATGCCTTTCTCGCCCTGCCCGGCATCCTGCCTCTCTTGGTGCTCATCACCGTCTTTGGCAGCGGCGGCGAGGTCTTGTTGCCGACATTGGCGTTTTTCTTTGGGATTCCAGTGATCCGCGTCGCCCGCGCCGCAGCCCATGAGGTGGTCGCCCGCGATTTCATCGCCGCCGCGCGCGCACGCGGACATCGCCCGATTGACATCGTGCGCCGCGAACTCTTGCCCAATGTGACCGATGTCCTGTTGGTTGAAGGCGCAATGCGCTGGTCTTGGATGCTCTTGGGCTTTTCAGCGCTGTCGTTTCTGGGCTTTGGCGTGGCCCCGCCCCGTCCGGATTGGGGGCTGATGGTCTCGGATGCCCGTGTTTATATGTCATTGGCACCATGGGGGGTGATCGCCCCGGTTGTGGCCCTGTCCAGCCTGATCATCGGGATCAATCTTACGGCGGATGCGCTTGCCAAGACGCTTGGCCTTGATCAAAGCCGGGCAGCAGTGGTGTGACATGAGCCAGCCCCCCCTCCTCGACATCCGGCGGCTTTGCATTGGCTTTCGTGGGCGTTCAGGTCAGGTCTTGCCTGTGCTCCACGAGGTCGACCTGACTGTGTGTCGCGGGGAAACCCTTGGGATCGTTGGCGAAAGCGGCTCTGGCAAGAGTACGCTGGCACTGGCCGCGATGGGCTATCTCAAGCACGGTCTGCAAAAGCTCTCGGGCGAGGTGATCTATGACGGGGCGGACATGTTCGCGCGTTCGGATCGGGAGCTCGCGAAAATCCGCGGGGGGCAATTGGGCCTCATTCCGCAAAACTCGGGGCAATCGCTGACCCCGACATTGCGCATCGGTCGGCAAATTTTCGAGGCTCTGCGCCTGCATTGCAACCTGCCTAGGGCGGAACATCCCAAACGGGCCCGCGATCTTTTGGCCCAAGTACGCCTGCCCGATCCTGACGCCATCCTGCGGCGCTATCCGCATGAGCTTTCTGGCGGGCAACAACAGCGTGTAGCGATCGCCATGGCCCTCGCTGGCGAGCCAGACGCGCTTTTGCTGGACGAGCCAACCACCGGCCTTGATGTCACCACACAGGCGCATATCCTTGACCTGTTGCGCGATCTGGCGCGCACGCGCAACATGGCAATGGTCTATGTCAGCCATGATCTGGGCGTCATCGCGCGGGTCTGCGACCGGGTGCAAGTGCTCTATGCCGGTGAAGCTGTGCTGACAGGACCAACCCGAGACCTGCTGCGCCGTCCCGCACATCCCTATGCACGCAGCCTTCTCGCCTCTATCCCCCGCCTCGGAGACCGCACCCTGCCGCGCGCGTTGGAGGGACGGCCGCCGGGGCCTGCAACGGCCCGCGTGGGCTGTGCTTTTGCCCCGCGCTGTGCCTTGGCAACCGAAACCTGTCAGACAGTGCGCCCCCCCTTGGTAGAAGGTGAAGCGGGGCAAATGACCCGGTGCCATTACCCCGATCAGGTTGCGGCGATGCCCCCGGCGCAGGCAGGGCAGGCGCTGACATGTTGCACGGGGGACAGTCCCCTTGCCCTATCGCTCGACAGCGTCGCAATCCGCTATGGCCGTCCCGGTGTTTTCGCGCGGCTCACAGGGCAGCCATTACCGCCCGCGACCGTGGATGGGATCACGCTGAACCTTCGGCGCGGCGAGACTTTGGGATTGGTGGGTGAATCCGGCAGCGGCAAATCCACCATACTCAAATCCATCGCCGGTCTCTTGCCGCCTGCCAAGGGTCAGATCAGTCTTGGGGATGGCACGGCACTGCCCTCGATGGTCGAACACCGCCGCCCCGATCATTTGCGGCGCCTTCAGATGATTTTCCAGAACCCCGACGACAGCCTCAATCCGCGCCAGACGGTGCAGGACATTCTGGCACAGCCCCTCAGGCTTTATTTCGGGCTCAAGGATCGCGCCCTGCGCGACCGCGCCGCCGAATTGCTCGAAACGGTACGGCTTGGGGCACATTACCTTGACCGCCGACCGGGGCAGCTGTCGGGGGGCGAAAAACAGCGTGTGGCCGTAGCACGCGCCTTTGCCGCCGAACCAGACGTCGTGCTCTGCGACGAGATCACCTCGGCGCTCGATGTCTCGGTGCAGGCGGCCGTTCTGGAATTGCTAAACGATCTCAAAGGCCTGCATGGCACGGCTTTTGTCTTTGTCAGCCATGACCTGACCGTGGTACGGGCCCTGTCTGACCGGGTTGCAGTGCTCTATCAGGGGCGGTTATGTGAAATTGGCCCGGTTGCAGCGGTCTATACCGCGCCTTCACACCCCTATACCGAGGCGTTGCTGGGTGCAGTGCTGGAACCGGACCCGGATCTTGCACCCCGGCTTCTGGCACAGGATACGGTGGAACTGTCGCCCCCCGCGCGCGGGTGTCCGTTCCAACGCCGCTGCCCGGTCAAGCGCGGTGAGATTTGCGAAACCGAAACGCCGCCCGCGCGCGACGCTGGCAATGAGCATCTCATCCACTGCCATATTCCGGTTGCCGAATTACGTGATTTTCAATCCCTGACCCAGAAATCTTGAACGGATTTCGACAGGTTTTCTTTTTCAAAGCACGGCTCTCCCCAACGAAAAAGCCCGGTCAAAGGACCGGGCTTTTCCAAATTTCATCCGCAAATCTTACTGATCGCGGCTCTCCGGGGTTTCGACGAAATTGTCAAACTCGTCGCCACCAACCACATCATTGTCGATCACAGGTGCGGCCAGAGCCGCAGCCGCAGCCGCCTCTTCCTGACGCGCCTCGATCACGATGCTGTCGCGCGCTGTCGCAATGCGGCGCATCTCTTGGGTCGCACCACCCGTGCCCGCCGGGATCAGGCGGCCCACGATGACGTTTTCCTTGAGACCGACCAGCTTGTCACGTTTGCCCTGAACAGAGGCTTCGGTGAGAACGCGGGTAGTTTCCTGGAAGGATGCCGCCGAGATGAACGACCGGGTTTGCAGCGATGCCTTGGTGATACCGAGAAGGATCGGTTCACCCATAGCCGGACGTCCGCCCTTGGCCTCAGCCTTGGCATTGGCCTCGTCAAACTCGACCTTGTCCACATGCTCGCCCTTGAGAAGCGTCGTGTCGCCCGAGTCCTGGATTTCCCATTTCTGGAGCATCTGACGCACGATGACCTCGATGTGCTTGTCGTTGATCTTCACGCCCTGCAGACGGTAAACCTCCTGCACCTCGTCGATCATGTAATTGGCAAGCGCTTCGACGCCCATGATGGCAAGAATATCATGCGGCGCGGGATTGCCGTCCATGATGTAATCGCCCTTCTGGACATAGTCACCTTCCTGCACCGGGATGTGCTTGCCCTTGGGCACCATGTATTCCACGGGCTCAAGGCTTTCGTCGGTGGGTTCGATCGTAACGCGACGCTTGTTCTTGTAGTCGCGGCCATAGCGAACATACCCGTCGATTTCCGCGATGATGGCGTGATCCTTGGGGCGACGTGCCTCAAAGAGTTCAGCCACACGCGGCAGACCACCGGTGATGTCTTTGGTCTTGCCACCTTCACGCGGAATACGCGCAATCACATCACCCGCTTGCACCTGCTGGCCTTCTTCGACCGACAGAATGGCATCCACGGACATCGGATAGGTCACAGGGTTGCCTGCGTCATTGCGCATGGGCTCACCATCTTCGCCCACGATGAACACTTCGGGTTTCAGCTCGTTGCCGCGTGGTGCTGCCCGCCAATCGGTCACGATCTTTTGGGTCATGCCAGTGGCTTCGTCGGTCACGTCCCGCACAGAAACACCCGAGGTCAGGTCCACGAATTTCGCGGTGCCCGATTTCTCGGCGAGGATCGGCAGGGTGTAGGGGTCCCACTCGAACAGTTTCTGACCGCGCGTAACCTTGGCCCCTTCTTTGACAAAGAGCTTGGTGCCGTAGCCGACCTTGTGGCTGGCAAGTTCAACACCCTTATCGCCAATGATCCGGAGTTTCATGTTCCGGCCCATAACGAGGGTCTCGCCATTGGCGTTTTCCAGCGTCTGGGGTTGATCATAGGTGATCGTGCCCTCTTGGCTTGCCTCAAGGAAGGACTGTTGCCCCCCCTGCGCCACGCCGCCGATGTGGAAGGTCCGCATCGTGAGCTGTGTGCCGGGCTCGCCAATCGACTGCGCGGCGATGATGCCAACAGCCTCGCCGATGTTGACCATGGTGCCGCGCGCAAGGTCACGACCATAGCACATAGCACAGACGCCATCCTCGGCCTCACAGGTCAGCGGCGAACGCAGGCGCACAGTCTGGACAGCCGCTTCTTCCAGCGAATCCGCCATACGCTCGTCAATCAACTGGCCACGCGCGATCAAGACCGCATCGCTGATCGGATCAAAGATATCCTCAGCCGCAACCCGGCCAAGGCAACGCTCTGCCAAGGAGGCCACGACTTCGCCGTCGTTTACCGCCGCTTCAACCGTCACCGCGCGCTCGGTGCCGCAATCATGCTCACGCACGATACAGTCCTGCGCGACGTCCACAAGACGCCGGGTCAGATAGCCCGAGTTTGCCGTTTTCAGAGCCGTATCCGACAGACCCTTACGGGCACCGTGGGTTGAGTTGAAGTATTCAAGAACGGTCAGACCTTCCTTGAAGTTCGAGATGATCGGCGTCTCGATGATGTCGCCGTTCGGCTTGGCCATCAGACCGCGCATACCGCCCAACTGCTTCATCTGAGTGACCGAGCCCCGCGCGCCCGAGTGCGCCATCATATAGACGCTGTTCGGTTCGCGGACAGCACCGTTCTCGTCCCGCAGTTCCGCCGAAATGGTGGACATCATGGCCTCGGTGACCTGATCGTTACACTTCGACCAGGCATCGACGACCTTGTTGTACTTCTCACCTTGGGTGATCAGGCCGTCCATATACTGCTGTTCAAAGCCTTTGACCTGACTGCGGGTCTCTTCGACGATGCTCCACTTGTTGTCAGGAACGACCATGTCATCCTTGCCGAAGGAAATCCCCGCCTTGAACGCCTCGCGGAAGCCGAGAGTCATGATCTGATCGCAGAAAATGACGCTCTCTTTTTGGCCGCAATAGCGATAGACGGTGTCGATGACCTGCTGCACTTCTTTCTTGCGCAACAGACGGTTGACAAGGCTAAAGGGGGCCTTGGCATTCTGTGGCAGAAGTGCCCCAAGACGGGCCCGGCCCGGCGTGGTGACAACCCGAACCATGACCTCGTTGCCGTGCTCGTCGATCTGCGGCACGCGTACCGTCACCTTGGAGTGCAGATGCACCTCGCCTGCGTCAAGCGCATGCTGCACCTCACCCAAGGACGAGAAGACCATGCCTTCACCTTTCATCCCGTCGCGCTGCAGCGTGACGTAATAGAGGCCAAGGATCATATCCTGCGACGGAACGATGATCGGCGCGCCGTTGGCGGGCGAAAGCACGTTGTTCGTGGACATCATGAGCACCCGCGCCTCAAGCTGCGCCTCAAGGCTCAGCGGCACGTGCACGGCCATCTGGTCGCCGTCAAAGTCGGCGTTGAAGGCCGAACAGACCAGCGGATGAAGCTGGATTGCCTTGCCTTCGATCAGCACCGGCTCAAACGCCTGAATGCCCAAACGGTGCAGGGTCGGTGCGCGGTTGAGCATGACAGGATGCTCGCGAATGACCTCATCCAGAATGTCCCAAACCTCGGGACGCTCTTTTTCGACCAGTTTCTTGGCCTGCTTGACAGTGCTGGACAGGCCCTTTGCCTCAAGCCGCGAGTAGATGAACGGCTTGAACAGCTCGAGTGCCATCTTCTTGGGTAGGCCGCACTGATGCAGTTTCAGTTCCGGACCGGTTACGATCACCGAACGACCCGAGAAGTCGACCCGCTTACCCAGAAGGTTCTGACGGAAGCGGCCCTGCTTGCCCTTGAGCATGTCCGAGAGCGATTTCAGCGGGCGCTTGTTGGCCCCGGTGATGACGCGGCCGCGGCGGCCGTTGTCAAACAGCGCATCGACCGATTCCTGAAGCATCCGCTTTTCGTTGCGCACGATGATATCGGGCGCGCGCAGCTCGATCAGCCGCTTGAGGCGGTTGTTCCGGTTGATCACCCGGCGATAGAGATCGTTGAGGTCCGACGTGGCAAAACGGCCCCCGTCCAGCGGCACCAGCGGGCGCAGTTCTGGCGGAATGACCGGGATCACCGTCATCACCATCCATTCCGGACGGTTGCCGGATTCGATGAAGGACTCAACCACCTTAAGGCGCTTGATGATTTTCTTGGGCTTCAATTCGCCTGTGGCTTCCTTGAGGTCAGCGCGCAGTTGCTCGGCCTCGGCCTCGAGGTCGATATTCTGGAGCATCTCGCGGATCGCCTCGGCGCCGATATTGGCGGTAAAGGCGTCCATGCCATATGCGTCCTGCGCATCCATGAACTCTTCTTCGGTCAGCATCTGGCCATAGGTCAGATCGGTCAGACCGGGCTCGATCACCACGTAGTTTTCGAAATAGAGCACCCGCTCCAGATCACGCAGCGTCATGTCCAGCATAAGACCGATGCGCGACGGCAGCGATTTCAGGAACCAGATATGGGCGCAGGGGGCGGCCAGCTCGATATGGCCCATACGCTCGCGACGTACCTTTTGCAGCGTGACTTCAACGCCGCATTTCTCGCAGACAACGCCGCGATATTTCATGCGCTTGTATTTGCCGCAAAGGCATTCGTAATCCTTGATCGGGCCAAAGATCCGCGCGCAGAAAAGACCGTCACGCTCGGGCTTGAACGTGCGGTAGTTGATGGTCTCGGGCTTTTTGATCTCGCCGTAAGACCAGCTCAGGATACGCTCCGGGCTGGCAAGGCTGACCTTGATTTCGTCGAACACCTTGGCAGGGGCCACCGGGTTGAACGGGTTGTTTGTCAGTTCCTGGTTCATTTTCAAATCCTTGAATTCGGGCGAGAGGAGGATGTGTGGCGCAGCAAACGGTGCGTTTTACCCACCCTACGTCGTGCCGTAGGGTGGGTGACAACGCACCATGCGATCCGCTTACTCATCCTCCTCCGCATCCAGGAGTTCCATGTTGAGGCCAAGGCCCCGGACCTCTTTGACGAGAACGTTGAACGATTCCGGGATACCGGCCTCGAAATTGTCCTCGCCTTTGACGATGCTCTCATAGACCTTGGTCCGGCCAGCCACGTCATCCGACTTGACCGTCAGCATCTCTTGCAGGGTATAGGCGGCGCCATAGGCCTCAAGTGCCCAGACCTCCATTTCCCCGAACCGCTGGCCGCCGAACTGGGCTTTACCGCCCAGAGGCTGCTGCGTGACAAGGCTGTAGGGCCCGGTCGAGCGTGCGTGGATCTTGTCATCGACAAGGTGATGCAGTTTGAGCAGATACTTGATGCCCACGGTCACAGGGCGCGAGAACTGCTCGCCCGTGCGCCCGTCGAACAGCACCGACTGACCGCTCGTGTCAAAGCCTGCACGCCGCAGGGCGTCGTTGACATCCGCCTCTTTCGCCCCGTCAAAGACCGGAGTGGCAATCGGCACACCGCTGGTCACGGTGCCTGCAGACTCGATCAGCGTTGTCTCATCCATGCCCTCGATCCCTTCGGCATAGACATCATCGCCATAAGCAATGCGCATAGCCTCGCGCACAGGGGTTAGATCGCCGGAGCGGCGATAGTCCTGCAACGCCTCGTCGATCTTGAGACCGAGCGAGCGCGCGGCCCAGCCCATGTGGGTTTCCAGAATCTGACCCACGTTCATCCGGCTCGGCACGCCGAGCGGATTGAGACAGATATCAACCGGTGTCCCATCCGCAAGGAACGGCATGTCCTCGATCGGGATCACCTTGGAGACCACACCCTTGTTGCCGTGACGACCGGCCATCTTGTCACCCGGCTGCAGCTTGCGCTTCACCGCGATAAAGACTTTGACCATCTTCATGACACCCGGCGGCAGATCATCGCCGCGACGGACTTTTTCAACCTTGTCTTCGAACCGTGCATCCAGCGTGCGCTTTTGCGCCTCATACTGATCATGCAGCGCCTCGACGATTTTGGCGTCGGCCTCGTCCTTGAGGGCAAGCTGCCACCACTGGCCCTTGGTCAGCGTCGAGAGCAACTCTTCGGTGATGTCCGAATTCGCCTTGACGCCCTTGGGGCCTTTCACGGCAACTTTGCCCATGATCAGAGTGCGCAGACGGGCATAGATGTTGCGATCCAGGATCGCCAGCTCGTCGTCGCGGTCGCGCGCCAGACGCTCGACCTCTTCGCGCTCGATCTGAAGCGCGCGCTCGTCCTTTTCCACACCGTGACGGTTGAACACCCGCACTTCGACGACTGTGCCGTAATCACCCGGCTTGACGCGCAAGGAGGTATCGCGCACGTCGCTGGCCTTTTCGCCAAAGATGGCGCGGAGGAGTTTTTCCTCCGGCGTCATCGGGCTTTCGCCCTTGGGGGTGATCTTGCCCACAAGGATATCGCCCGGCTCAACGTCAGCACCGATATAGACGATGCCCGCTTCGTCGAGGTTGCGCAGAGCTTCCTCGCCGACGTTCGGGATATCGCGCGTGATCTCTTCCGGCCCGAGTTTCGTATCGCGGGCGGCGACCTCGAATTCCTCGATATGGATCGAGGTAAAGACGTCGTCGCGCACGATCCGCTCGGAAATCAGGATCGAGTCTTCGTAGTTATAGCCGTTCCACGGCATGAAGGCCGTGATCACGTTCTTGCCAAGCGCCAGTTCGCCCATATCGGTGCAAGGACCATCAGCGATGACCTCGCCCTTCTGGACAGTATCGCCCACCTTGACCAGCGGCTGCTGGTTGATGCAGCTGTTCTGGTTCGAGCGCTGGAACTTGCGCATGCGGTAGATGTCCACGCCCGGATCGCCGATTTCAAGATCAGCGGTGGCACGGATCACGATCCGCTGTGCATCGACCTGGTCGATTACCCCGGCCCGTTTCGCCATGATGGCAGCGCCGGAATCGCGGGCAACGACGCCCTCGATACCGGTGCCGACCAGCGGCGCCTCGGCACGCAGTGTCGGAACCGCCTGACGTTGCATGTTAGAGCCCATCAGCGCGCGGTTGGCGTCGTCATTCTCAAGGAAGGGAATGAGCGAAGCCGCAACCGAGACAAGCTGCTTGGGGCTCACGTCGATCAGGTCCACACTCTCGCGCGGAGCGAGCATGTATTCGCCCGACTGACGGGTCGAGACCAGATCGTTAACGAACCGCCCGCCCTCGTCGAGATTGGCGTTGGCCTGCGCCACGGTGTGGCGCATCTCTTCTGTGGCGGACATGTACTGCACTTCGTCCGTCACCTGACCGTCGATCACCTTGCGATACGGCGTTTCGATAAAGCCATATTTATTGACCCGCGCAAAGGTGGCGAGGCTGTTGATCAGACCGATGTTCGGCCCTTCCGGCGTCTCAATCGGGCACATCCGGCCATAGTGGGTCGGGTGCACGTCGCGCACCTCAAAGCCCGCGCGTTCGCGTGTCAAACCACCCGGCCCGAGCGCCGAAAGACGGCGCTTGTGGGTGACTTCCGAAAGCGGGTTGGTCTGGTCCATGAACTGCGACAGCTGCGAAGAGCCGAAGAATTCACGTACCGCCGCCGCTGCCGGCTTGGCGTTGATCAGATCCTGAGGCATCACCGTGTCAATCTCGACCGA
Source organism: Roseovarius sp. MS2 (assembly GCF_051447875.1). NCBI lineage: Bacteria > Pseudomonadati > Pseudomonadota > Alphaproteobacteria > Rhodobacterales > Roseobacteraceae > Roseovarius > Roseovarius sp. MS2. The sequence goes on along the minus strand of NZ_JBKHVF010000001.1, from coordinate 3,081,331 downwards.
TGACATACGCTCTTTGATCGCACGTTCCATCCGCAGAAGGCCAACGCGATACTGGTTCTCCATCAATTCGCCGACCGACCGGACCCGGCGGTTGCCGAGGTGGTCGATATCGTCAATATCGCCCTTGCCGTCACGCAGTTCCACCAACGCCTTGACGCAGGCGACGATATCATCGCGATCCAATGTGCGCTGAGTATCCGGCTTATCGAGATTCAGACGCATGTTCATCTTGACCCGGCCAACGGCAGACAGGTCATAGCGTTCCGCATCAAAGAACAACGTATCAAAGAGCGCCGCCGAGGCCTCTTCGGTGGGCGGCTCGCCGGGGCGCATGACGCGGTAGATGTCCATGAGCGCGCTCTCGCGGTTCATGTTCTTGTCCGCTGCCATGGTGTTGCGGATGTAAGCGCCGACGTTAATGCCGTCGATATCGAGAACCGGAATGTCCGTGATCCCGGCGTCAAGCAGGTCTTGCAACGTGCCACCCGAAATCTCGCCATCCTTGCCATACTCAAGCGTCAGCTCATCGCCCGCTTCGACATAAATTGCGCCGGTCTCTTCGTCGATGATGTCGCGCGCCACGAACTTGCCAACGATATGCTCAAACGGCACCAAAAGCTCGGTGACATTGCCCTCGTCGATCAGCTGCTTGACCGCGCGCGGCGTGATCTTTTTGCTCGCTTCAAAGATCACTTCGCCGGTATTGGCATCAATCAGGTCATAGGTCGGGCGGGTGCCGCGCACGCGCTCGGGGAAGAACTTGGTGACCCAGCCCTTTTTCTTTTTCAGCTTGTAATCAACGGTGTCGTAATAGGCATTCATGATGCCTTCTTGATCGAGACCAAGCGAATACAGCAGCGTCGTCACCGGCAATTTGCGGCGACGGTCGATACGGGCGAACACGATGTCCTTGGCGTCAAACTCAAAGTCCAACCACGACCCGCGATAGGGAATGATCCGGCAGGTAAAGAGCAGCTTGCCCGAAGAATGGGTCTTGCCCTTGTCATGGTCAAAGAACACGCCGGGGCTGCGGTGCATCTGGGATACGATCACGCGCTCGGTGCCGTTGACCACAAAGGTGCCATTGGGCGTCATCAGGGGCATATCGCCCATGAACACGTCTTGTTCCTTGATATCCTTGACCGATTTGGCGCCGGTATCTTCGTCGATATCGAACACGATGAGACGCAGCTTGACCTTGAGGGGTGCTGCATAGGTCATGTCGCGCTGCATGCACTCATCGACGTCATACTTGGGCTTTTCCAGCTCATAGCTGACGAATTCCAGCACGCTGGTTTCGTTGAAATCCTTGATCGGAAAGACCGACTGGAAGACGCCCTTGATGCCCTCGCCGTCCTGCGGTTGGGGCTGGTCGCCGGATTTCAGGAACAGGTCATACGAGGATTTCTGAACCTCGATCAGATTCGGCATCTCCAGCACTTCGCGGATTTTGCCGTAATATCTGCGCAAGCGTTTCTGGCCAAGGAAGCTTTGAGCCATGGTCGATGTCACCTTTCATTTCTCACCGGTCGCGCGTGCTGTTGGGGCTCAGCACCGCGTCCATCCGAGACGGCTGGGTTTGATCCATTCATGGCCATCGTCCCAATGACAGCCTCCCGATCATATAAACCTCGCCTTAGAAAAGCCCCGTCTTGTGCAGGGCCTCTCTGAGACAGGTTTGGCCGGAACCGGGAAACCCCGGTTCCAGCCTTAAAATCCTGTGCGGGTTGCCCCGACACGGATTACTTGATTTCGACCTCTGCGCCAGCTGCTTCCAGCTTGGCTTTGATGTCGTCGGCCTCGTCTTTCGAGACTTGCTCTTTGACAGCTTTGCCGCCTGCGTCGACCAGGTCTTTGGCTTCTTTCAGGCCCAGACCGGTGATTGCGCGCACTTCCTTGATCACGTTGATCTTGGAGGCACCAGCCGACTTCAGGATGACGTCGAACTCGGTCTGCTCTTCAGCATCCGACCCGCCAGCATCGCCCGCCGGGCCAGCCATCATGATCGCGCCGCCAGCAGCGGGCTCGATACCATATTCATCCTTGAGGATGGTTTTCAGTTCTTGTGCTTCGAGAAGCGTCAGACCAACGATCTCTTCTGCCAGTTTCTTCAGATCAGCCATTTTTGACTCTTTCCGTTTTCTAGATGTGTTCCAACGTCGGGAAGACAACCCCTACGCGGTGATTACAGTTTGCCTTACGCGGCCTCAGCCTTTTCGATGATCGTCGAAAGGATGCCCGCGATATTCGAAGCAGGCGCGCCAATCGCACCGGCGATGTTCGAAGCAGGTGCGCCGATACAGCCCACGATCGAAGCAATAAGCTCTTCACGCGAGGGCATTTTCGACACGGCTTCGACGCCGGCCCGGTTCAGAGCCGTGCCACCCATGGCCCCACCAAGGATTTCGAACTTTTTGTTCGCCTTGGCAAAGTCCTCGCACACCTTGGCGGCTGCCACGGGGTCCTCGGAGAAGGTAAGCACGGTCATGCCCGTGAGGTAGTTCGCAATGCTTGCGCACGGCTTGCCCTCAAGGGCGATCTTGGCGAGCTTGTTCTTGGCTACACGAACTGATGCCTCTGCCGCACGGGCGCGGGCACGCAGATCCTGCATTTCGGCAACTGTAAGACCCGCGTAGTGGGCGACCACTACAACGCCAGAGCTTTCAAAGATCTGGCCGAGTTCCTCGACCACTTTCTCTTTCTGGGCTCTATCCACAGTTTCACTCCAAATTTGGGGGTCTCCCCCCGGCTCAGTTTTTGCCGCTCCCGAAGGGTCGGCGTTCGGGTCCAAAACACGGGTCCCGAGGCCAAGATCACCCGAGGACGCAAGCCCCGGCTGGAAATCTCATCTCGTTCCCCATCTCAGGAAGGATTTATTCAGGCGGATGCCTGAACCCTCCGTCTCGGACAGGACAAGGCCAAACTCGGCCCTGCCGTTTATCCCCGGATCAGTGATCCGGGAACAAATTCTTACTCGACAACAGCGCTGTTGACGTCGACCGTCACGCCTGCGCCCATGGTGGACGAGAGCGAGATTTTCTTGACGTAAGTGCCCTTGGCACCGGTCGGCTTGGCACGCTGCACAGCAGACACAAAAGCGCGCACGTTCTCGGCCAGTTTGGCCGCATCGAACGACGCCTTGCCGATACCGGCATGCACAACACCGGCTTTTTCGGCCTTGAACTGTACCTGACCGCCCTTGGCATCCTTGACCGCCTGCGCGACATCCATCGTCACCGTGCCAATCTTGGGGTTCGGCATCAGGTTGCGCGGGCCCAGAACCTTGCCCAGACGACCCACGATGGGCATCATGTCGGGGGTGGCGATGCAGCGATCAAAATCGATCTTGCCGCTCTGGATGGTCTCCATCAGATCCTCTGCGCCGACGATATCGGCACCGGCAGCCTGAGCCTCGTCAGCCTTGGTGCCGCGTGCAAAGACTGCAACGCGCACGGTCTTGCCGGTGCCATTGGGCAGGCCGACAACGCCGCGCACCATTTGATCGGCGTGACGAGGATCAACCCCGAGGTTCATCGAGATTTCGACGGTTTCGTCAAATTTAGCGGTCGCATTACCTTTGATCAGGGCAATCGCGTCTTCGACGCTCATGTTATCCTTGCCGTCAAAGGCTTCACGCAGGGCGCGGGTCCGTTTTCCAAGCTTTGCCATCTTACTTCACCTCGATGCCCATGGACCGCGCGCTGCCCAGAATGATCTGCATAGCGGCGTCGATGTCGTTCGCGTTCAGGTCTTTCCACTTGGCTTCCGCGATTTCGCGCACCTGCGCGATGGTCACGGTGCCAGCAGACGCACGACCCGGTGTCTTGGACCCGGATTGAAGCTTGGCCGCTTTCTTGAGGAAATAGGACGCAGGCGGCGTCTTGATCGCCAACTCAAAGGACTTGTCCTGATAGTAGGAAATCACAACAGGGCACGGTGCGCCCGGCTCGAGATCCGCAGTCTTGGCGTTGAACGCCTTGCAGAATTCCATGATATTGATGCCGCGCTGACCCAATGCAGGGCCTACGGGCGGGCTGGGGTTGGCTTGCCCGGCTTTCACCTGCAGCTTGAGCGTCCCGATAAGTTTCTTGGCCATATGGCCTCTCCTTTTGGTCCAACACCATCGGGGCGCGCCCCTCTGGCTCTCGTGTTGTGTGGTGCGGCTTGGTGGCCGCGGCCACCTTACCTCCCACGGCTCTGATCCGGGCCACCGCTAGGTGGCACCGGACAACCCAAATCACATCTGTTTCGTGACCTGAGTGAATTCCAGTTCAACCGGCGTTTCCCGGCCAAAGATCGACACCGAGACCTTGAGGCGCTGGTTGTCTTCGTCCACTTCCTCGACCATGCCGTCGAAATCCTCGAACGGGCCGTCGTTAACCTTAACCTTCTCGCCGATCTCGAAGTGGATCAGGGTGCGCGGGCTTTCTTCACCCTCTTGCACTCGGTTCAGGATGGCGTTCACCTCGGCGTCCCGCATCGGCATCGGGCGGCCCTGCGGCCCCAGAAACCCGGTAACACGGTTAATCGAGCTGATCAGGTGATAGCCACGATCCGACATCTCCATATGCACCAGCACGTAACCGGGCATGAAGCGACGCTCGGCGGTCACTTTTTTTCCACGACGGATCTCGATCACCTCTTCGGTGGGAACCAGAACTTCGTCGATTTCATCCTCAAGGCCGTTCTCGGTGACGGACTGTCTGATTTGCTCGGCGATCTTCTTCTCGAAATTCGAGAGAACACTGACCGAGTACCACCGCTTTGCCATCGTCGCCCTATGCCTTTGTTCTTACCGATACAGTGATCGGATTTCCGTATTCTTTCAGACCCTTGAGCCTGCACCACCTAAAACAAAAATCGGCGCGCAACACGAATCGCCGCGCGCCATGTTTCAGAGTGTGGGGTCAACTACCCCTGATTGCCTGCGAATTCAAGAGCCTGAACAAGATTTTCGCCGTCTCAGCCGAACAGGCTCAGCACCCCTTGCAAACCACTACGGATGCCCAAGTCGACCAAGGCAAAGAAGATCGCCGTAATCGTGGCCATGATAAACACCATGACCGTGGTCAGCATCACCTCACGGCGGTTAGGCCAAACGACCTTGGCCACTTCCGAGCGGACCTGCTGAATGAATTGAACCGGGTTCGTGCGTGCCATCTGCGCTGTCTTCTCTGAATTTGATGCTCAGCGCGACATACGCGGGCTGGCCCGCGAATTCAAGGGCAGAAGGCAGCGGCCCCCTGCCCTGCTGTCTCAGCGTGTCTTGGGCGCGATCCGCTCGAACGGATCCGGACGATCGGCAAAAACATCAGGCTCTGGTTCGCGGCGCAGACGCAGTTCGGGCAAAGCGCGACGCTGTTCCAGCAAACGCGCCATCCGCCGCTTCACCCGCGACCGAAGATGCGTCATGCGTTCGGGGCCAAAGAGAGCATATCCGAGAAAGACCATCCAGAACCCAATGAACAAGGCGATCAACACCGGCATGGGCTGCCACAGGACCAAAGCGAAAGCGGCCAGCCATCCAGCATGGTGCGCCTTCAGTTTTAAGGCACGAGGGCGCAAGTTCATAAGGCGCGAAAGAACGGCGGCGCGCCGTTTGGGCGTCTGCGCCCGAACCGGCTCCAGATGTTCAACAGGCACATGCGGCGCGAGGTCTGGAAGAACGTGCCGGCGTGTCTTGCGCCGCTCTTCTGTCAGAATTTCGCGAATTGTGGACATCGCATTTTCCACTGCCTGTTCGGTCGAGACAGCATCAGCGGGCGAACGACCCGGCAATTCGGAATTGTGATGTGAAAAATACGTTTTTTGGTTCGGAACCCGCGGCAAATGCGTTTCCATGGCAGCTATCCCCTATTTCTTCCACGCCCCCACGCGGATCGGTCTCAGTCCCCCCGGACGTCGAAACCGATTAATGGTCGTGATGGGGCGCAATTGCGGCAAAAACATGGCAAACCGCCGGCGAAAATGCGGCATGTCCAAATAAAACCGTATTTGAGGCTGATTTTAAGCGCTTTTGACGCGCCCTGATTCACCTCAGGTCACGACAAACGGTCAACGCGTGTTGAAAATTGGCAGGGGCAGCAGGGTTCGAACCCGCGACCTACGGTTTTGGAGACCGTCGCTCTACCAGCTGAGCTATACCCCTAAGGCCGAGCGCCGGATTACGCCAGCTTGGACCGGGAATCAAGCGCCCTGAGGCGGATTTCGTCATGAAATCCACAATTTCCTGTTCAGGCGGCCGGACGTGCCCCGAAGCGGGGGCTTTGTACGACGCCAGTATCAAAAAGCTGCGCAATCTCTGTGTCGCTGAGGCCAGCCACATCGCCCAAAACTTCTTCGGTATGCGCGCCAAGTTGCGGCGCGGGCTGGGGTGCTGCTCGTTCGTGGGCCGAAAATGCCGCAGGATGCCCGGGCACCGGAAACCGGCCCAAACCCGGCTGCATCAAGAGTTTGAACATAGGATTATCTTCGCTCAGATCCGGATCTTCGGACAAAGCCTCGCGCACGGTTCGAAAAACCGACCAGGTCAGGCCTGCCGCATCAAACGCCTCGGCAAAGCTGCTCAATTCGCGCGTCGCAAACCATGGGCGCAGGATCGCCGTGATCTCGCGGCGCAGGTGCCAGCGATTGCCCTCATCATTCAGATCGCGACCGCTGCGCGCGGCCAAGGCTGCCATCGCGGCCTCGGTGCCCGTGGCCTTGACCAGCCCACGCCATTGGCGATGGGTCAGACCGATCACCATTACCCGCCGCCCGCAAGCACAGACGAAATCCTGGCCATACGCCCCGTATAGCGCATTGCCAGACTTGCCGCGCTCCTTGTCATTGAGGGCGGCATCACCGATCAGCCCCAGATGCCCGATGGTGGCCGCTGCCACATCCTTGAGCGACAGTTCAACCTCTTGCCCCCTGCCCCGGCGCAAACGCTCGCGCTCTGCCGCCAAGAGCGAGGACACCACCAAGTGCCCCGCAGCAATATCCCAAGCGGGCAAGGCATGGGCCACAGGCTCGGGCCAGCCCACAGGCCCCGTCATCTCGGGTATCCCAAGGGCGGGGTTGACGGTATAATCCACAGCCGGGCGACCGTGACGATCCCCCATGAGCGTGACCATCACCAAATCCGCGCGGTATTGGCTGAGGGTTTCATAATCCATCCAGCCGCGCACCCGCAGGTTGGTCAGAAAAAGGCCGGCATCCTCGCCCGGCGCAGTGATGATCCGCGTCACCAGGTCCTGCCCCTCGGGGCGGGTCATATCCACGGCGATGGATTTCTTGCCCTTGTTCAGCCCCGCCCAAAAGAGGCTTTGCCCAGACGGGGCCAGCGGCCAACGACCCGCATCAAGCCCGCCTCCCATGCGGTCAAACCGGATGACCTCGGCCCCCATCTGTGCCAGCGTCATTCCCGCCAGCGGCACAGCAACAAAGGCCGATCCTTCGACAACGCGCATTCCTTTGAGTATCCCGCCCATGCCGTGCCCTCCCGCGTGCCGGTCCCTGCACCGCGGCCAAAGGGCCGCATGCCGATATCATTTCAGACTGACAGGAATTGAAATAAAGTCAATATTTCAATGGCTTATGTGAATACAACGGTATGCCGCGCGGCCTTTGCTCCTGCAGCAAATCGGGCTGCGCTTGATTTTGATCGAGAATTCAAGGACCGGGGCGCGATCCGGCCTGCTGGTGCTGCACCTGAAAACCGCTTTCCGCAGGTTGGAAGAGGCGCGGCAGAATGACCTACCACGCCGCTTTCCCTCAATCCATCAGGAAGCCGCCCGATTGCCGCGCCCAGAGACGGGCATAAAGCCCGTCTTGCGCCAGCAGTTGCGCATGCGTGCCCTGCTCGACGATTCGGCCCTCGTCCATGACGATAAGCCGGTCCATTGCGGCAATCGTCGAGAGGCGATGCGCGATCGCGATCACGGTCTTGCCCTGCATCAGCCGGTAAAGCTGTGTCTGAATGGCGGCCTCCACCTCGGAATCAAGCGCCGATGTCGCCTCGTCCAACACCAACAGCGGCGCATCCTTAAGCGCCGCGCGCGCAATCGCAATCCGCTGACGTTGCCCACCCGAGAGCTTGACGCCGCGCTCGCCCACATGCGCCTCTAGGCCCCTGCGTCCGCGCGCATCCTCCAGCCCGGCTATAAACTCCGTCGCCTCGGCCAGATCGGTGGCGGCGCGAATTTCAGCGTCGGTCGCATCGGGGCGGCCATAGGCGATATTCTCGCGCACGGACCGATGCAAAAGCGCGGTATCCTGCGTCACCACGCCGATGGCCGCGCGCAGGCTGTCTTGTGTCACCTGCGAAACATCCTGACCGTCGATCAGGATGCGCCCGCCGCTCAGGTCGTGAAACCGCAGCAAGAGGTTGATGAGCGTCGATTTTCCAGCGCCAGAGCGCCCGACCAGCCCCACCTTTTCCCCCGGTGCCAGCGTCAGATCAAGACCGTCGATCACCGGCACCTTGCGTGTGCTGCTGCTGTCGTAGACAAAGCGCACCGCTTCGCAGCGCACGGCCCCCTTATGCACCATCAACGGCGTCGCCGTCGGGCTATCTTGCACCGTGCGCGGCATGGCAAGCGTGGCCAACCCGTCGCGCGCGGTGCCGACATTTTCGAACAGCGCGGCGAATTCCCACATGATCCAATGCGACATGTTTCCAAGCCGCAAGGCAAGCGGAATGGCCACCGCGAGTGCGCCAAGATCAATCCGCCCCTGCACCCAGAGCCAAAGGCCAAGCCCCGTGACCGCCCCGGTCAGCAGGGCATTGAGCAGGTTGACCGACATATCCTGCACCGCCACAAGACGCATTTGCCGATGCACGGTCTGAAGGAACCCATCCAAACCGGCGCGGGCATACGCCTCTTCGCGTGCGGCATGGCTGAACAGCTTGACCGTGGCGATATTGGTGTAGCTGTCAACAATCCGTCCCGTCATATCAGCCCGGGCATGCGCCTGTTCCTGTGCAACCCGCCCCAGACGTGGCACGATGACGCCCAAAAGAGCACCATAGGCCAGCGCCCAAATGGCAAAGGGTGCGGCAAGGCGGATATCTTGCGTGCCCGCCAGAACGAGCGTTCCGATGAAATAGGCCAGAATATAGACCGCCACATCCATCAGTTTCATCACGGTTTCCCGCACGGCCAAGGATGTCTGCATCAGCCGGGTGGCAATGCGACCGGCAAACTCTTCTTGGAAATAGCCCATCGACTGCCCCAAGAGCCAACGATGCCCCTGCCAGCGGATGCGCTGCGGGAAATTGCCCATCAGGGTCTGATACATGATCAGCGCGCCCATGACGCTGAGCAGCGGCAGCACGATCAAAAGCAGCACGCCCATGCCGCCAAGGCGCGCGGCCTCTTCACCCAGAAACCGCTCTGGTCCAAGCTCCGACATGCGATTGACCAGCGTGCCGAGATAGCCGAGCAGAACAATTTCAACAGCCGCAAACACCGCCGAAATCACCGACATTGCGATGAGCCATGGCGCCACAGGGCGCGCGTAATGCCATAGAAACGGCCAAAACCGCGCCGGCGGCTGGCTGGGTTGCAACGCGGGATAGGCGTCGATACGCGCCTCGAAATACTGAAAAATTCGCTTCATATCCGACTCCGAAATGCAAAGGGGGCGCGCAGTGACCCGCACGCCCCCTGTCAGTCAGAGCGGATCAGACGTTACTCGATGATCTTCGACACGACGCCGGCGCCGACGGTGCGGCCGCCTTCGCGGATGGCGAAGCGCAGGCCGTCTTCCATGGCGATGGGCGCGATCAGCTCAACCGTGAACTTCAGGTTGTCGCCCGGCATCACCATTTCGGTGCCCTCGGGCAGCATCACCGTGCCGGTCACGTCCGTGGTGCGGAAGTAGAACTGCGGGCGGTAGTTGGCAAAGAACGGCGTGTGACGGCCACCCTCTTCCTTGGTCAGGATATAGGCCTCAGCCTCGAACTTGGTGTGCGGCTTGACCGAACCGGGCTTGCACAGCACCTGGCCGCGCTCGACACCCTCACGGTCCACACCGCGCAAGAGTGCGCCGATGTTGTCGCCCGCTTCCCCACGATCCAAGAGCTTGCGGAACATCTCGACGCCCGTGCAGGTGGTGGTCTTGGTGTCGCGGATGCCCACGATCTCGATGCTGTCGCCGACGTTGATCACGCCACGCTCGATACGACCGGTCACAACCGTGCCACGGCCCGAGATCGAGAACACGTCTTCGATCGGCATCAGGAACGGCTGGTCCACGGCGCGTGCGGGCGTCGGGATATAGCTGTCGACCGCTTCCATCAGCGCGCGGATCGAGTTCTCGCCGATCTCCGGCTGGGTGCCGTTCATCGCATGCAGCGCCGAGCCGCGCACGATCGGAATATCGTCGCCGGGATAGTCGTAGGAGGTCAGCAGCTCGCGGATCTCCATCTCGACCAGCTCGAGCAGCTCTTCGTCATCCACCTGATCGACCTTGTTCATGTAGACGACCATGAAGGGGATGCCCACCTGACGACCAAGCAGGATGTGCTCGCGCGTCTGCGGCATCGGGCCGTCAGCCGCGTTCACAACCAAGATCGCGCCATCCATCTGGGCGGCACCGGTGATCATGTTCTTCACATAGTCGGCGTGGCCGGGGCAGTCGACATGCGCATAGTGACGCGCCTCGGTCTCATACTCCACATGCGCGGTCGAGATCGTGATCCCGCGCGCCTTCTCTTCAGGCGCCCCGTCAATCTGGTCATAGGCCCGGAACTCGCCGAAATACTTGGTGATCGCCGCCGTCAACGTCGTCTTGCCGTGGTCAACGTGACCAATCGTGCCGATGTTCACATGCGGCTTGTTACGTGCAAACTTTTCCTTTGCCATATCTCAGGACGCCTTGTCAGTTGGGGGGCCAGGGTGGCCCGAGGGTTACATCGCGCGCCGTTTATTGGGTTGCGCCGGGAAAATCAAGCCTTACTCGCCGCCTTGGCGTCACTCTGCGGAAACGGGTGCAACAGTCGGTTCCTCAATCACCTCAGCGGCGGCTTCGGCCAGATCGGCCGCGCTTGGGGCTTCTGTCGCGCTCGTTGCGGGCGCGCTATCCGCATCCGGTGCGGGCGGTTCCACCGAACGCGCCTCGGGGCGCTCCTTGTCATTTGCAGGCACGCCATCGTCTTCGAACCAGCCAAACTCGTTATTCTGTTGCACCAGCCAGTTCTGGATCTGCTTGGCCGCGTTGCGGCTGAGGTTCTCGAGTTGCTTTTCCTTGCTCTGGGTCAGGCCCGAGCCAAGGAACGTATTGCCGGAAAAGCTCTCGACCACTGTCACCAGATGCGGCTTGGCGTTGAGCTTGCCGCCCTTGGCATCATCCCAAGCGGTGACATTGAGGATCAGCGCCGATTTCGGCGACGCAACCAACGGCACGCCCGGAATGGCCAGCACATAGCCTTCGACACTTACCCCCAGATGATAGAGTTTGGTGCCCTCATAGCGCCCGAACCGATCCGTCATCGCCTCGGTCATCGCGGCGATCCATTCCTCCTTGGACGCCTCGCGCGATGCGGGGCCCTTGGTCAGGTTCGGGGCCACCACAACATTATGCCCCAGATGGAAATTGCCCAAATAGGCCGGGGCCTCGTCAAGATCGTTGGGATTGGTGCAGGCGGCCATCAGGGCAAGCCCGAAGAGCGCGAAGAGACGGATCATCAAGCAATTCCCCAGAGGTGACAGTTCGGGCAGGGATAGCCCAGACATCGCCGACACGCAATCATTTGCCCCCGCCCCTCCTGCGCCCTATCTAAGACCCAGTTGCCCAGAGGTGCCCGATGTCCCCCATTCCCCGCCAGACGCCCCAGACTTTGCCCGCGCATGTGCCCTTGGTGACAGAGCCGATGGGCGTGCTGGCCAGCCTGAAGGCCGCGCGGCGCAACATCCTGTCGATCATCCCCGAGATTGCCACACGGCAACCCATGGTCTCGGGACGTACCGGCAAACGCTGGCACATGGTGATGGACCCCGGCGCGATCCGCCGGATGCTCTTGGAAGAGCTGGACAATTACCCCAAATCCATTGTCACAAAGAACCTTCTGCGCCCCGCCATTGGCGAGTCGCTCTTTATTGCCGAGGGCGCGCATTGGCGCTGGCAACGGCGCACGGCCGCGCCGGTCTTTTCTCATCGCAACGTGATGAACCTCGCGCCGATCATGACAGCCGCTGCCGAACAAAGTGCCGCGCGTGTGGCGGCAGCAGGCCCGCGTGCGGTGGATATGGCCGCCGAAATGGTGCGCACCACCTTTGATGTCATCGCCGACGTGACCTTTTCCGGCGACGGCATGTTCGATGTGGACGCCGTGCATCGCGGTATTGATGCCTATATTTCAGAGGCGGGCAAAATCTCGCTTTTTGATATCTTGGGCTTTCCCGATTGGGTGCCGCGCCCGGGGCGCGTGATGTCGGGTGGCTCGGTGGCTGAGATGAAGCGCGTGGCAGACGAGGCCGTCGAGGCGCGGCGCGCGCGCGGGTCAGAGGGCGTGCCAGACCTTCTTGATCTTTTGCTAGACGGCGAAGACCCCGAGACGAAGCGCCGGATGAGCACGCCCGAGTTGCGCGACAACCTCCTGACTTTCATTGTCGCGGGGCACGAGACAACAGCGCTGACGCTGGGCTGGTCGCTCTACCTCTGCGCCTTTGATCAAGCTGTGCAGGACCGCGCCCGCGCCGAGGCGCAAGCCGTGCTGGGGGGCCGTGCCGCGACAGGCGCGGATGTGGCCCGCCTGCCCTATACTCGCCAGATCATCGACGAGGCGCTGCGCCTCTATCCGCCTGCGGGCATCATCTCGCGCACTGCGCAAGTTGCCGATACGCTGTGCGGGCGTGACATTCGACCCGGTGATACGGTGATCATCCCGATCTATGCGCTGCACCGAAACCACCAGCTCTGGCCAGAGCCAGACGCGTTCAACCCCGACCGTTTTGCCGATCGCAAGACCATCGAGCGCTATGCCTATCTGCCCTTTGGCGATGGGCCGCGTATTTGCATTGGTGCCAGTTTTGCCCTGCAAGAGGCGGTGATCATTCTTGCAACGCTGCTCTCGCGGTTCAGGTTCACCCCGGTGCCGGGGCGTGACCCCGACCCGGTGATGATCCTGACGTTGCGGCCCCAGGGGGGCGTCTGGCTTATGGCAGAGCCGGTGTGATCCGGGTTGGGATCACGCTGGCATACGTTCTTCGACGATCCCCGCCCACCAGCTACAACCCGCCGGAATAGCCTCGTCATTGAAATTGTAATCGGGGCTGTGGACCATGGCGGTATCGCCGTTACCGACCAGAATATAGGCGCCGGGGCGCTCTTCGAGCATGAAGGCGAAATCTTCGCCGCCCATGACCAAAGGTGCCTCTTCACACCCGCCGCTGACCTTGGCCGCAACGCTCGCTGCAAACTCTGTCTGTTCCTCGTGGTTGATCATCACCGGATAACCCCGGTGATAGCTTACTTCGGCCTTGCCGCCGAAACCCGCCGTCACATGCTCGCAGAGCGCGCGAATGCGCTGCTCGGCCAGATTGCGCATCTCAGGGCTCATGGTGCGGACAGTGCCACGCAGATGCACCCCCTGCGGGATTACGTTGAAAGCGGTCGAAGAGGTCTGAAACGACGTGACCGACACCACTATCTGATCCACAGGATCAGCGTTGCGGCTGGCGATGGTTTGGAACATCGTGACCAGATGCGCAGCCATGACAGTGGTATCCACGGTTTCATGCGGCTTTGCGGCATGTCCACCCTTGCCAGTCAGCGCGATGTCGAACTGGTCTGTCGCCGCAAAAAACGCACCGGGGCGAATGGCAAAGCTGCCCACCGGGCGGCCCGGCCAGTTGTGCATGCCGTAAACTTCCTGAATGCCGAAGCGGTCCATCATGCCATCCTCGCACATCTCGCGCCCGCCTGCCCCACCTTCCTCGGCAGGCTGAAAGATGACCACGGCCGTGCCATCGAAATTGCGGGTCTCTGCCAGATATTGCGCGGCCCCAAGCAGCATCGCGGTATGCCCGTCATGGCCGCAGGCATGCATCGCACCGGGGGTCTTGCTGGCATAGTCCACGCCAGTGGCCTCGTGAATGGGCAGCGCGTCCATATCGGCGCGCAGGCCGACCACCCGGCCCGATGCGGTGCTGCGGCCCTTGATCACCCCCACCACGCCGGTGCGACCAATGCCTGTCACCACCTCGTCACAGCCGAACGCCTTGAGCTTTTCGGCAACCAGTGCGCTGGTGCGATGCGTCTCATAGAGGATCTCGGGATGGGCATGGATATCGCGGCGCCATTCTGTTATGTCAGTGTGCAATTCGGCAAAGCGGTTCTTGACGGGCATCGGTCAGCCTCCTGTTCGCAAATTCGGGATTTTCCCCAAGGTGGCGCAATCCCGATGCGACCACAAGGGGCACTGCCAGACAGACGTATTTGCCATATACAACAGCGCGTGACTGAGCTATGCGTCGCGGCTTGACGCGCAAGCCGCACCCCTTTTTCGGAACCGACCTCCCCCATGATCCTGCCTGCCCTCTCCAATGCTCTTGCCGCGCGCGGCTATGAAACCCTGACGCCTGTGCAAGAGGCGGTAACGGACCCCGCGCTGTCTGGCTCTGATCTTCTGGTCTCGGCCCAGACCGGATCTGGTAAAACCGTAGGGTTTGGCCTTGCGATCGCGCCCACCCTGCTGGGGGGTGAGGACCGATTGCCGCCTGCCGCCGCACCGCTGGCCCTGATCGTGGCCCCGACGCGAGAGCTGGCGCTTCAGGTCATGCGCGAGCTGAGCTGGCTTTATGCCGAAGCCGGCGCGCGTTTGGTCACTTGCGTTGGCGGGATGGATGCCCGTGACGAGCGGCGCGCGCTGGAGCGCGGGGCGCATATTGTTGTCGGCACGCCCGGACGTCTGTGTGACCACATCAATCGCGGCGCGCTCGATATGACAAGCCTGCGCGCCATCGTGCTTGACGAGGCCGATGAGATGCTCGATCTCGGCTTTCGCGAAGACCTCGAATTCATGCTGGCCGCAGCGCCCGAAGATCGCCGCACGCTGATGTTCTCGGCCACCGTGCCGCCGATGATCGCCAAGCTGGCTGAGAAATTCCAGCGCGATGCGCACCGTGTGACCACGCTCACCGGCGCGAAACAGCATGCCGATATCGCCTATCAGGCGCTGACTGTGTCGCCGCAAGATGCCGAGGGCGCCGTGATCAACCTGCTGCGTTATCACGATGCCCAGAATGCGATTGTGTTCGCCAATACCCGCGCCATGGTGGCCCGCCTGACGGCACGCCTGTCCAATCGCGGCTTTGCCGTGGTCTCGCTCTCAGGCGAGTTGAGCCAGTCCGAGCGCACCCATGCCCTGCAGGCAATGCGCGACGGGCGGGCCCGGGTCTGTGTCGCCACCGATGTCGCCGCGCGGGGTATCGACCTGCCCAACCTTGATCTGGTCGTGCATGCCGAACTGCCCACCAATTCCGAAGGCCTCTTGCACCGCTCGGGCCGCACGGGTCGCGCCGGACGCAAGGGCATCTCTGCCCTTATCGTTCCACTCAAATCGGCAAACAAGGCAGAGCGCCTGCTCAAATTCGCAAAGATCACCGCAGAATGGACCACGCCCCCCACGCCCGAGGATATCGAGGCCAAGGATCGCGAGCGCCTGTTGTCCGACCCGGTCTGGTCCGAAACGCCGTCCGAGACCGAAGGTGCCTTTGCCGCTGAATTGCTGGCGCTGCACAGCCCCGAGGTGATCGCCGCCGCCTATCTGCGTCTTTACAAATCGCGCTGGTCCGCACCCGAGGAACTGAGCGCACCCGGCGCGCCAGCTCCGGCGCGCGAGCGGTCGGCCTTTGGCCCAAGCCGCTGGTTTGCGCTGTCGGTTGGCAATGACGACCGGGCCGAGGCGCGGTGGTTGCTTCCGCTTTTGTGCCGTGCTGGCAATCTCGACAAATCCGCGATTGGGGCCATCCGCGTGCAGGCTGCCGAAACCTTTGTCGAACTGGCAGAGGCCGCCGTTCCCGGATTTCTTTCGTCGCTCGGTGAAGGCGGGCAACTGGATGAGGGCATCATCGCCCGCGCTCTGGATAGTGCCCCGGCATTTGCCCCTGCCCCGCGCGCCCCGCGCGAAGATCGTCCCGAACGTGCGCCCCGCGCCCCGCGAGAGGACCGCCCTGCGCGCGCGCCCCGCGAGTATGGCGGCTCGCGCGACCATTCTGCCCCACGCACCGCCCCGAAGCCGCGCCCGAAACCGGCAGGTGCGCCGCCCGCGGCAATGACCCGCGCGGTCGAGGATGGCACGGTGACCCCGTATCGCAAACCGCGTGCAGAGGCGGGCGATGCGCCACGCCCGGCCAAAAAACCTTGGTCCGGTGACAAGCCCGCTGGCAAACCTGCCAACAAGCCCTTTGGCAAGCCCGCCGGGGATCGCAAACCCGGTAAATCCTTTGGCAAGCCCGAAGGCCGGCCCTATGACAAGTCGGATAGCAAACCCGGCACAAAGCCCTATGGCAAGCCGGGGGCGAAACCGTCGGACAAACCCTTTGACAAGCCGCGCGCGCGCCCTGCGCCCCGTGACGCGGAACCAGCCGCGCCCAGACCCAATCTTGCGGCCGATACGTCCAAACGGTTTGTTCCACCCGGAGCGGCGAAAAAGCCCGGCAAACCCGGCACAGGCAAGACCTTTGCTGGCAAACCCGGCGCGGGAAAGCCTGCCGCTGGAAAGCCCAAAGGCAAAGGTGCTGCACCCAAAGCCCGCGCGGGATTTGGCGGCAGCACCCCACCGAAGCGCGGCAAGCCGTGATGTGCTGACATAGCTCTAAAAGCAACAGGCCGGGATTTTCCCGGCCTGTGTGTTTTAGAACGCTGCGAACCCTAAACCAAATCTTCTGGCAAGAGGGCCTCGGGGATGTTCTGGTAACAGACGGGCCGCAGGAAGCGGCGGATCGAGAGGGTGCCCACAGAGGTGGCACCGAAATTGGTCGAGGCCGGATACGGCCCGCCGTGGACCATCGCATCGCAGACTTCAACGCCGGTTGGAAAGCCATTGGTCAGCACCCGGCCCGCCTTGCGTTCCAACACGGGCAACAGGCAGCGCGCAAGAGGCGTGTCGCCTGCGTCCATGTGCAGGGTGGCGGTCAACTGGCCCTTGAGGCTCTGCGCGACGGCTGCCATTTCCTCGGCATTCTCGGCCACAACGATCAGGCCAAGGGGCCCAAAGACCTCTTCGCCAAGCGCATGATTGCCCAGCCAGTCGCGCGCAGCGACCCGGTAGAGAAAGGGCTTGGCCTGACGTTGATCACAAATCGCGGTCAACAGGTCTTGCACCCCCGTCTGCGCCGCCATCTGCGCCGCACCCGCCACGTAGGCCGCAGCAATTCCATCGGTCAGCATCACTTGCGCACCGCTCTCACTCAGCGCCGCGCGCGTTGCTTCTGCAAAGGTCTCTGCCTCTGGTCCTTTGAGGACAACCGCAATGCCCGGATTGGTGCAAAACTGCCCCGCGCCCATCGTCAGCGATCCGGCCCAGCCGGTTGCGATGGCCGCCCCGCGCGCCGCCATTGCCTCGGGCAACAGAAACATCGGATTGACGCTGCCCAATTCGCCGAAAAACGGGATCGGATCGGGGCGCGCCGCGCAGAGATCAAAGAGCGCGCGACCCCCTGCCAGAGAGCCGGTAAAGCCAACCGCCCGGATCAAGGGATGCTGCACCAACGCCTGTCCAACCGCACGATTGCCACCCTGCACAAGGCTAAACACGCCGCTTGGCATCGCAGATTTCACAATCGCCGCATGGATGGCCTCGGCCACCACTTCGGAGGTGCCGGGATGCGCGCCGTGGCCCTTGACCACCACCGGACAACCCGCCGCGAGGGCAGCCGCCGTATCCCCGCCTGCCGTGGAAAAGGCGAGCGGGAAATTCGATGCGCCAAAGACCGCCACCGGACCGATGGGCCGTTGCATCATCCGCAAATCGGGGCGTGGCAGGGGTTTGCGGTCTGGCAGCGGAGCATCATGGCGACGGTCGAGGTAATCGCCCCTTAGGATATGCTCGGCAAAGAGCCGCAATTGCCCGGTCGTGCGCCCACGCTCGCCCTCAAGCCGCGCAGCAGGCAGGCCGGTCTCGGCGCAACCGATCTCGGTGATCTGTGCGCCGCGCGCCTCGATTTCATCGGCGATAGCATGCAGAAACGCCGCGCGCGTGGCCCGGCTGGTGGTGCCAAAGGTCCAGAACGCCTCTTCCGCGGCCCGCGCCGCCCTATCGACAAGGTCCGGCGTGCCGACCGAAAACGCATGGCCTGCGCCCTCTGCCGGATCAGACAGCACTGTCTCTTCGGTGCCTGTCCACGTGCCTGCAATCAGATGCTTGCCATGGGGGGTAAAGGTCATGGGAAATCCTTTCGGTTCGAGGGAAGATACGACCGCGATCAAAGGCCTGATGCGGGGTTTTCATGGCTTACCGATTTTTTTCCCGACATGCCAGTATTTTTCTTTTAGGAAAATTATTGCAAAAAAGAACCAAAGGCCTCATGCTGAGAAAAGAATCAACAGAGAGGGGACCACCAATGAAAAAAGTGACGCTTTTTGCTGCCTTGCTGGGCATGACCAGCATCGCAGGCACCGCTCAGGCGGACAAACTCGATGACATTATTTCCTCGGGCACATTGCGCTGCGCTGTCGTGCTCGATTTCCCGCCAATGGGGATGCGCGATGCCAACAACGTGCCGATCGGCTTTGACGTCGATTATTGCAACGATCTGGCCGCCGCTCTTGGCGTAGAGGCAGAAATCGTCGAAACCCCCTTCCCCGAGCGTATTCCGGCGCTGATGTCTGGCCGCGTCGATGTGGGCGTCGCCTCGACCTCGGACACGCTGGAGCGGGCCAAGACGGTCGGTTTCTCGATCCCCTATTTCGCCTTTGAAATGGCCGTAACCGCCAGTTCCGGCACCGGCATCACCTCTTACGAGGGGATGAAGGGCCACACCGTCGGCGCGGTTGCAGGCACCTACGAGGCCATCGCGCTTGAGGCACAGGTCAAGGAATGGGGCGAGGGCGAATTCCGCCCCTATCAGACGCAGGCCGATGTGTTCCTGGCGCTGAGCCAAGGCCAGCTTGACGCGACCGTGTCGACATCCACCGTAGCACAGGCCAACGTGCAGTCGGGCAATTACAAGGACATCACCGTTGTAGGTTTTGCCCCTTTCGACACCGACTATGTGGCGCTATTTGCCAAGCGGGACGAATACGGCTTTCTCAACTATCTCGATCTTTTCGTGAACCAGCAGGTGCGCACCGGCCGGTATGACGAGCTTTACGAGAAGTGGGTTGGCGGCGAAGTACCGAAACTGATGGTGCCGAACGCCTATCGCTGATAGCTTGCGCTAGGATTGGCGGCGCGGACACCCCGCGCCGCCATTTGCTATTTGCCCTAGGGGCGGGGTGTCCTGATGTTCAACTATACCTTCCAATGGAAACAGGCCCTGAACCGCCTGCCGCAGATGCTTGACGGGGCGCTGGTCACGATGGAAATCGCGATCCTCTCGATGGCCTTGGGCATAGCACTTGCCATCCTGCTTACCGTCTTCCGGTTATCGGGGTCACGCCCGCTGATGGCCTTTGCAACCACTTGGGTGGAAATTGCGCGCAATACGCCTGCGCTCTTTCAAATCTATATGGCGCATTTTGGCGTGGCCAGCTTTGGCATCCATTTCAGCCCCTTCGTGTCGATCCTGATCGGCATCACCTTCAACAATGCGGGCTATCTGACCGAGAATTTTCGCGGCGCACTCAAGGCGATCCCAGATACGCAGGGGCGCGCGGGGCGGTCTCTGGGCCTGACGCAGTTGCAATCCTTTCGCTACATCATCCTGCCGCAGATGCTGCGCATTTCCTTCCTGCCGATGACCAATCAGATGGTCTGGGCGATCCTGATGACCTCTTTGGGCGTCACCGTGGGCATGAACAGTGATCTTTACGGGGTCACGCAGGATCTTAACGCACTGACGTTCCGCACATTCGAGCTGTTCGCGCTGGCCGCCGTGATCTTTTACCTGATCACCAAAACCATCACCATCGGCGGCCGCCTGATCGCGGCGCGTCTGTTCCGGTACTGAGGGGAGACGCGCATGTTCGACACCGCCCTCACCGCCAATGATCTGGTCTTTCTCGCCAAGGGCGCAGGGATCACGATCCTTGTCACGGCAATTTCCGTGGTCATCGGCACCCTCTTGGGCATCCTCTTTGGGGTGATCCGAATGCAGCTTGGCCCCGTTCTGGCCGCACCGCTGACCTTCTTTCTCGACATTTTCCGCTCTGTGCCGCTTCTTATCCAACTGGTCTTGGGCAACGCCTTTGTCGGCATGGTGCTGCAACTTCAGATTTCCGGCTTTACCGTGGCCTGCATCGTGCTGTCGCTCTACACCTCGGCCTATTGCGCCGAAATCGTGCGTGGCGGGATTGATGCGGTGCCGGAAATCACCCGTCGCGCGGCGCGGTCCCTTGGCCTGACATGGGGGCAGGACATGCGCTATATCGTGCTGCCGCTGGCCACGCGCGTCGCCCTGCCCTCGTGGATCGGTCTGGCGCTTGGGGTGATGAAGGACTCGGCGCTGGTCTATGTGGTGCAGGTTACCGAACTGTTGAAATCCACCCAAATCCTCATCACGCGCCTGCAAGAACCACTGTTCCTGCTGTTGATCTGCGGCGCGTTCTACTTTGTCATCAGCTTCCCGCTTGCCCGTTTCGGCGGCTATCTCGAAAAAAGGTGGTCCAATGATTGAGATCCAGAATGTCCGTAAATCCTTTGGCGATCTGGAGGTTCTCAAGGGGATCGACCTGACGGTGCAGCGTGGTGAGGTGGTGACCGTAATCGGCGGGTCTGGGTCAGGTAAATCTACCCTGCTGACCTGCATCAACGGGCTAGAGCCGATTGATAGTGGCCGGATCACCATCGACGGCACCGAGGTGCATGCCAAATCCACCAATCTCAACAAGCTGCGTCGCAAGGTGGGCATCGTGTTTCAGCAATGGAACGCCTTTCCGCATCTGACGGTGCTGGAAAATGTCACCCTTGCCCCGCGCAAGGTGCTGGGCATGGCCAAGGCAGAGGCCGAAACGATCGCCGAAAAGCAGCTGCGCCATGTGGGGCTGGGCGACAAGCTGACGACCTATCCCTCGCGCCTCTCGGGCGGGCAACAACAGCGCATGGCCATTGCCCGTGCTTTGGCGATGTCGCCCGATTACATGCTCTTTGACGAGGTGACATCCGCGCTTGATCCGCAGCTCGTGGGCGAAGTGCTGGAAACCCTCAAGATGCTGGCCGAAGAAGGCATGACCATGATCTGCGTGACGCATGAGATGGGCTTTGCCCGCGATGTGTCGAACCGCGTGGCGTTCTTTCATCAGGGCATCATGGCCGAAATCGGCGCGCCGGATCAGCTCTTTGGCGATCCGCAACACCCCGAGACGCAGAAGTTTCTGGCCAATGTTCGGTAAGAGGGAAAGGCCGGGTTGGGGCGGTTGACGCCTCCCAACCCCGCACCCTTTAAAATCGCGCGGCGTCAAACGCCTGCAGTTCTATCGCCGGATCACGGTGTGCGGCAAGCGCCGCCACCAATTCAGCCGTGCCCGCCGATTGCGTCAGCCCCAGATGCCCGTGACCAAAGGCATAGATCACCCGGTCGGCGCGCGGCGCGCGCGAAATGATCGGCAGGCTATCAGGCAACGAGGGGCGAAAGCCCATCCATTGCGTGCCGCCCTGTGGATCAAACCCCGGCAGGAAATCGCGGGCCTTGCGCAGCAGCGTTTCCGCGCGTTTGTAGTTGGGCGCAAGGCGCAGGCCGCCCAGTTCCACCGCCCCACCCACGCGCAGCCCCTCGCCAATCTTGCTCACGACAAAGCCGTGATCGGCAAAGGTCAGATGGGTGCGCAGATCGAAACTGGCGGTGGGAAATGTGGTGTTGTAACCGCGCTCGGTTTCGAGCGGGATCGTGTCCCCCAGCGTGCGCGCCAGATGGTGCGACCAAGCACCGGCAGCCAGAACCACCTGATCGGCGCATATCGTGCCGGTGGCGGTCTCAATCTCGACGCCGTCGCCCGCCTGTCGCAGCGCGCGAATATCTGCGGACTCGATCACGCCACCAGCGGCCACAAACTGTTGCGCCAGATATTCGGTCCACCGCGCCGGATCGACGGTGTTCATCCACTCGGGGGTATAGCCCGCATGTGTAAACCGTGGGCTGAGACCGGGTTGAATCTCGGCCAAGGCAGCGGGGCTTTCCAAGAGGTCAAAGCGCACGCCATGCTGACGGCGCAGGGTCCATGCGGGCAGGCTCGCGCGATAGGCCGCCTCGCCCTCATAGACCTGCAACTGCCCTTCGCGGCGCATCAACGGCTCGCCGTCGACATTGGCGATCAAACGCTCCAAGGCTGCACGCGAATGGTGCATCAGGCTCGCCTGCGCCGCCACAGCCGCCGCGTAGCGATCCTGCCAACTCGCCCGCCAGAACCGCAGCATCCACGGCAAAAGCGGCAGCGCATAGGCCGGTGGGATCGACAGCGGCCCCAAGGGATCAAGCAGCCATTTCGGTGCCTTGCGCAGGATGCCCGGCGTCGCCAGCGGCTCGATATCGGTATAGGCGAACGCGCCTGCATTGCCACGCGAGGTTTCTGCCGCCACGCCCTTGCGGTCCAGAATGCGGACGCGGTGACCCTCCCGTTGCAGCGCAAGCGCGCTGGTCACGCCGATGATGCCGGCACCGATGACGATGATGTCTGAGCGGGCCATGCGGCACCTTTGTTATAAGGGTTAGAGACGGATACCGTTGCGAAACGGATCGTTGGGATCAAAAAGCAATGTGCTTTCGGCCATCACATAGGCGCGCCCAGTGATCGAGGGGATCACGCCGCCGTTCGGGCCGGGGGTATAGGACAGCCGATAGGTGCTGCCGATCACGCTTTCCTGCATGATCTCTTGCCCTGCGTCCAGCCGCCCCTCAGCCGCCAGACAGGCGAGCCGCGCCGAACATCCGGTGCCACAGGGCGAGCGGTCATAGGCGTTGTCAGGGCAAAGGACAAAGTTGCGGCTATGCGCCGCCGCATCATCAGAGGGGCCGTAAAAGATCACGTGATCCACGTCTATTCCCTGCGCCTGCACCGCTTCGCGCACAGCGATGGTGGCATCAGTCAGCGCGCGGATATTGCTGGAATGGACTTGAACGGGGCTGGGATCGACAAGGAAAAAAAGATTGCCGCCATAAGCGACATCGCCGGTGACAACGCCAAGCCCCTCAATCTCGACCGTGACGCCGGTATGGGTGCGGCGGCTCTCGATATTGGTGACGGTGACGGTGTTGGCGTCGATAAGATCGACGGTGACGATACCTACGGGCGTCTCGATCCGGTGAATGCCCGGTTTGATCCGGCCCATATGTGCCAGAGTGACCACAAGGCCGATGGTGCCATGGCCACACATGCCCAACACCGCCTCGGCGTCGAAATAGATCACGCCGGTCACGCAAGTCGGGTCTGTTGGCGGCACCATCAGAGCACAAACCATCGCCACCTGACCACGCGGCTCGAGGCTGACCGACTGGTAAAAATCGCGATGCTCCGAGGCCAACAGCCGAGCGCGCTCGGACAGGGCACCAGACCCAAGGTCCGGCCCCCCGTCCAGAATAACGCGTGTTGGCTCTCCGCCAGTGTGGCTGTCGATCACATGCATTCAGCGATCACCCCGCCCTGTTTGACCCAATTGGCGAACCATGCGTTGAACTGATGGAACTGCGCCTCGCAGAACCGCGCCTGAGAGGGCGAGAGCGCATCAGTCTCGTTGATGTTGAGGCGGTATTCCTCTTCGCCCTTCAGCACCATGAGATGCTTGAAATAGAGCACCAGATCGACGCCTTCGTCGAACTTGGCAATCACGGAAAACGCATCGGCCAATTCGCGCGCGCGCATGTCCGCCTCGGGGCAACCCGTTGCTGCGCGGCGGGACAGTGCCACCTGCAAAAGCGCCTCTTTGGGGAACATCGTGCCGATGCCGGTAATCGCCCCGACCGCCCCGCATTTGACAAAGCCGTGGTAAACCTCGGTATCGACCCCCACCATCAGGATCACGTCATCATCCTGCGAGGTGATGTGTTCAGCGGCGTAGCTCAGATCATTCTTGCCGCCAAACTCTTTGAAGCCGATCAGGTTCTTATGCTCGGCGCGCAGGGCAAAGAAGAGATCGGCCTTGGTCGAATAGCCGTAATAGGGACTGTTGTAGATGATCGCGGGCACATCTGGGGCCGCCTCTAGAATGGCCTTGAAATGGTTGCGCTGTGCGGCGACAGACAGGCCCCGCGACAGAACGCGCGGGATCACCATAAGGCCCGCCGCGCCCACTTTTTGTGCGTGTGCGGCATGGGCCACGGCGGATTTCGTGTTGATGGCGCCAGTGCCCACAACCACGGGCACGCCGGCCTTGGTCAGGCGTTCGACGCCCTCCATCCGCTCGGCGTCCGTCAAAAGCGGCCAGTCACCGCAGGACCCGCAATAGACCACGCCCGACATGCCTGCCGCGATCATTTCCTGCCCCTTGCGCACCAGCGCGTCAAAATCGGGTTTGCGGTCCGGGGTGCAGGGGGTCAGCAGGGCGGGGATGGTGCCGTGAAAGACGTCTTTGTTCATCGGAAAACTCCTTTGGATGCGTGGCGTTGTGCCTGTGGAGGCGGATCAGTGGCCAGCAAGGGCTGGAGCCGCGGCAATCCACGGCGGTGAGGTTGTGGGGGCCATGCCAGATTGCGCGGTCTGCGCACATTGCGCGAGCGAGCCAAACCGCACGGCACGATTGCTGAGACCCGGCGCGTAATGCGCATATTTGCCAGAGTTGGTCATCAGAACCTTTGCCGAAGGCGGAAAAACCGGCTCGGAAATCGAGCACCAGCAGATATCGGGCACGATGGTCACACCGGCGGCCTCAAGCCGTGCTTTGACGCCGCTCGCGGTGATGGTGCTCAGCGTGCCGCGACCAAGGGTGATGATCGTGGCTACGGCGGGATTGACCTGCCGCCCCTCCATCAATGCCGCAAAGGCGCTGCATTCGGCGGCGGAAAAATGCGGACTGCCAAGCGCCACCAGATCGACCTTTTCCGCACCTTGATTGAACCCTGACCAAAGCCGGGCAAAATCAGCCGCCGTGATGCGGGCGTGATCGGAATCGGGCGTGGGCGGCATGTCCGCCTCGGGCGTGATCCCTTCAATATGCATCATCGGCGAGGCAGAGGTGGTGCCATAGGCCGCGCAAAGCGCCTTGAGATCATCCTCGGAGGGATTCAGCCCCTCCAGCCCGCGCAAGAGCGGGATGCGGTCGGGGGCGACCTGACCAACGATCCAGCCCAGCATCGGCCAAAAGGCATCGTCGATCCCTTCAGGCACATCGATGTCGATGATCCGGCGGGCTGCGCGGTTCTGGTCGAGATAGACGCCAGAGCGTGCGGCACGCCCTGTCAGCGCAATGCAGAGGTCCATGAAATCGGCATGCTTCACGGTGCGCGCACCCAGAACCGTGTTGGCGTAGATCACTGCATTGCTTTCGGCCCAGGCAATATCCTCGCCCGCGACCGGCTTGTCCTCAAGCAGATAGGGCGCACAGGTGAAACTGGGACGCGCGCCCATTTCGACATAGGCATCGGCCAATTGGCTGGCGGGAATGCCGAAATCTTCGGCCACTCCCTGCGCGCGCCAATTGGCGTGATCGACGGAAATGGCGTTCATCGTGGTGGGCACCCGCACCCGCCCGCCCTTGTCCGCCATGGCGCGGGCAAAGGTCAGAAAGGCGGGGCTGGCATAAATGCAGCCGTCGATATGCACGCGGGTCACATCCGTCAGGCTTGGCGCACCTTGGGCGGCGGCAAGTGTGGTGATGATCTCCATCGCCAATTGCGCCGCCTCGCCATGGTCCCCGGCCAGAAAGGCGCGGTCAACGTCCGAGAGGGTCAGACCCTCAGAGGCAACAGAGGTCAGCGGCCACTCCAGATCACCCGCCCGCAGATGGGTGGCGGTGATCGTGGCGTGGGATTCGCGTGCCAGACGGTCGTAGTCAGAGGCCGAAAGGCGCAGAACAGCAATCGGCCTTTCAAAAAGCCGCGTCGCAACAAGCGCGCCCAAGGTGAGGATATCCTCGCCCTCGCGGAAAACCAGCGCCTTGGGCGCGGTTCCGGCAAAGGCCAGTCCCAAGAGCACGCCACTTCCGGTGCAAGAGCCGCGACTTGTCGGCATCATCACGACGTGACCGGCCAGCGATTGCCCCTGCTGCGGGTGATGCGCGTCGATGATCCGACCGCTCAGAGGATCAACACCGCCCCAGACGCTCAGCCCCTCATCGCAGAGCAGGATTGGCCCCTGAACCTCGGCGGCAACAATCAGGTCTGGCATGAGATCACCCTTTGTTGAAGTTTGTTTCCTGAGAAATTCGGTCCGGAAGACGGAAAAGTCCGATATTCCGTCTCCCCCTGCAATATCAGGATTGCTACTGTTGTGCCCAACACAAATATATGCTTAAACAATCATGACTGGTAAGAAAAGAAAAATTATGGCCGAAACAGAAAAAACCTCCGTCGAGAGTGCCGCGGATGATTGGGACGTAGAGCGCCATCAACTGCGCGCGGATTTGGGCGCACGCATGAAGGCCGTGCGGCAGGCCTGTGGCTATACGCTCGAAGTGGCGGCGCAGCGCACGGGTCTGGCGCTTTCGACCATACACAAAATCGAGAACGGGCGCGTTTCACCCAGCTATGAGAACCTCATCAAGATCGCCCGCGCCTATGATATTGGCATGGAGCGGCTCTTTTCCGCCGATCATGACGCGACACAGACCACGCGCATGACCGTGACGCGCGCAGGCCAAGGCCGCAAGGTGCGCGCCAAGAATTTCGAATACGAGGTGCTGCGCAACGCACTGGCCGAGAAAAAGATCATCCCACTGGTGACGCTGGTCGAGAAACGCGCGCCCCTTACGCGCGACGAGTTGGAATCACATGACGGCGAGGAAACGCTCTATGTCCTCTCGGGCCGGGTCGAGTTGACGGTCGAGCATTATGAGCCGGTGATCATGGAACCCGGCGATTGCGCCTATTTCGACAGCACCATCAAGCACGGGCTGCGGGCACTCGATGACACCGAGACCAAGGTGTTCTGGGCCTGCACCTATACCGACGTCGACAAATAACCCGCCCAAGCAAAAGGAGACAGCCCGCATGGCCGAGCAGACCGCGATTTCCGTTGATGACCTCTTGGCGCGGGTGACGTCGATTTTCGAGACTTGCGGCGTGCGCCCCGAGAGTGCCGCAGCGGTGGCGCGGGTGATCGTCGCGGGCGAGCGGGATCATTGCAAATCGCACGGCATCTACCGGATCGAGGGCTGTTTGCGGGTGATCGCGGCAGGTAAGGTGGTGCCGGATGCTGTGCCGGTGCTACAGGATACAGGCCGCGCGGTGATCGAGGTGGACGCGGGCGGCGGATTTTCCAATCCGGCCTTTGACGCGGCTGTCGATGCCTTGGCCGCGCGAGCGCGTGACACCGGGCTGGCGGCGCTGGTGATCCGTGATTGCCTGCATTTCTCGGCGCTCTGGCACGATGTCGAGGCTTTGGCCGCGCGGGGCCTTGCGTCGCTCTCGATGTGCCCCAGCTATTCCTCGGTCGCGCCCACGGGCGGCAAAGAGCCGCTCTTGGGCACCAACCCGATTGCCTTTGGCTGGCCGCGTCCCGGCCCGCATCCTTATGTGTTCGATTTTGCCACAAGCGTCGCCGCGCGGGGCGAGATCGAATTGCACCGCCGCGCAGGCATGCCCATCCCCGAAGGCTGGGCGATGGACAAGGACGGCCACCCCACCACCGATCCCGAGGCGGCACTGGCGGGCGCGATGCTGCCCTTTGGCGGGCACAAGGGATCGGCGATTTCGACCATGGTCGAATTGCTGGCCGGTGCCATGCTGGGTGAATTCATGAGCAAGGAAGCGCTAGAGTTTTCCGGCGGCACCAGCCTCTTGCCGCGTCATGGCGCATTGG
Organism: Roseovarius sp. MS2; assembly: GCF_051447875.1. Classification (NCBI taxonomy): domain Bacteria; kingdom Pseudomonadati; phylum Pseudomonadota; class Alphaproteobacteria; order Rhodobacterales; family Roseobacteraceae; genus Roseovarius; species Roseovarius sp. MS2. Next base: position 3,053,296 of record NZ_JBKHVF010000001.1, on the reverse strand, counting down.
TTTTAGCGCTCGATCCGGCGACCTTCGCCGCACGCAGTGGGCGCGATCCGATTGCCGAAGGCGAGCGCCTGTTGAGCGCCATCAGTGGCCAGGGCGCGCGCCTGCCCTCTGAACGGCGCTTTGCGGCGCGGGCAAACGCCCTGAGCGGCGGCATTGCCCTGAGCGATGCAGAACTGGCGCAACTGGCGCGGTTCGAATCCGAAGGGCTGGCTGCGGTCACAGTCTGAGCGCAGGGGCGCTATGCACACGCCCCTGCCCCTTAGCTGATCCGTGGCCATGTATCCGAAAGCCGATAACCGCCCGGCCACGGATCGCTGGGGTCCAGCATATGCTGTGCCGTGCCGGTGATCCAGGCGCGCCCACTAATCTCGGGGCGAATGGCCTCTTGCCCGCCAACCTGCACCCGCCCGAGAATCCGCCCGTGAAATTCTGACCCGATGATCGACACGCCGGTAAAGCGGTCCTGCTCGCCCATCTCACCGCGCGCCGCGAGGATCGCCATGCGCGCCGAGACCGCCGTGCCGGTCGGCGACCGATCCAGCTTGCCGGGCTGAATGGCGACCACCGATTGCGCGCGCAGGGCGCTCCCCTCGCGCGTGATCGGCCCGGCAAAAAGGCAGAACGAATGATGCGCCCAATCTGGCTTTTCGGGATGCTCGAACCGGAACTGGGCATTGGCGGCATTGGTGATGCGGATGCCAAGCTCTGCAATCCGGCGCGCGTTATCCTCGACCAGATCGACGCCAAGCGCCACGGGATCGACCACCACGAAACTATCCCCGCCAAAGGCCGTATCCACAGTAATCTGCCCGACACCCGGCACATCAAGCGGCACGCCCAAACGGCTGGCAAAGGAGGGCAAGTTCTCGACAAAGATGCGCTCGGCCTTGCCGTTGGCGCACTCGGCGCGCACCCGCACAAGCCCACCCGGCGCCTCAAGCACCATATGCGTCACCGGCTCTTGCATCGGGATGATGCCGCTGTCTAGCAGCACGGTCGACACGCAGATCGAGTTTGATCCCGACATCGGTGGTGTATCCTCGGGCTCCATGATGATCCAGGCGGCCTGTGCCTCTGGATGCTTGGGCGGCACCAGCAGATTGACATGCCGGAACACGCCGCCACGCGGCTCGTTCAGCATGAAATTGCGCAGGCTCTGGTCCTCGGCGATCCATTTGCGCTGCTCCCAGATCGTATCGCCGGGGGGCGGGGTTACGCCGCCCACGATGACATCGCCCACCTCGCCCTCGGCATGACAGGAAACGACATGGATGATCTTGGTGCTGCGCATGGTCCGGCTCAATCTTTCTGGCTACCTGGGCTTTGATCCGCCGGGGCAGCATGCCTGTGTCAAAGCGTCGGGTCACCGCCGCTCTACGTCGGTTATGCCCGGGGTGCCTGCATGGGTCAATGGAGGCGCGCGGGCAGTCTATCCGCCCCTGATCCACGTCAAGGCAGTTGCGATTTGCCCGCCTATGCTAGAGGAACGGGAGGCGGCGCAAAATCCGCCGCCCCCGGCATATGTGCCCTGAGCAAAGGAACCCCGTTTGGCCCCGGCTGACCAGAAACCTGCCCGACACAACGCGCCTGCGACCGCGCAGAAAGACCCTGCATCTCCTTCGCCGTTGCCAGTGCCGCGCCGGGACGCTGCTGTTCGGAAATCCGGGCAGCGGTGGATATGGGTGGCGGCGGCGCTTGTCGGCATGGCCATTGCTGGGCTCATCACCGCTCAGGCGTGGATGGCCCGCCCGCCAACTGTCTTGGTCGAGACGGCAGCGCTGGCCCCTGTCACCCGCGTCTTGGCTGTGAATGGCCGGATCGCGGCTGTCAATTCGGTTGAGGTGACGTCAACCGTCACCGGCACGCTTGTGGCATTGCCTGTGATCGAGGGCGACCGTGTCGAGGCGGGTCAGATCTTGGCCCAAGTTGATGCCGAGGCGCAGAGCGCCAGCGTGCGCCAGGCACAAGCCGCCCTAGACGCCGCGCGCGACGCACTCCGCGAAGCGCAGGCTGAATTTGATCGCGCCACGTCGCTCACCACCACAATCGCCCGCTCTGTGCGCGACACCTATGGCTACAGGCTCGAGGCCGCGACCCAAGAGGTCGCCCGTCTTGGTGCGGCGCTCGATCAGGCGCGCGTTTTGCTGGCCAATCACACAATCCGCGCGCCTGTCGCAGGCAGTGTTGTAATGCTCGATGTCGAGCAGGGCCAACTTGTCAGCCCCGCCACGCCCATCCTGACGCTTGCCGACCTCAGCGCGCTTTTGGTCGAGGCCGATGTGGACGAGGCCTATGCCACCCAAATCGCCGTGGCGCAGCCCGCCCTTCTGCAATTGGCGGGCGAAACGCAGACCCGCGCGGGACAGGTCAGCTATGTCTCAAAGCGGGTCGATATCGCAACCGGCGGGCTGGCGGTCGAGTTATCCTTTGACACGCCCGTCCTTGCGCCGGTGGGCCTGACCGTGGCGACCAATATCATCGTGGATCAGCGCGACGCAGCCCTGACCGTGCCCCGCACCGCATTGGTTTCTGACGCAGGCGCACCGGGCGTTTTCGTCATTCGCGACGGCACGGCGAGGTTTCAGCCGATTTCAGTGGTCGAGTGGCCCGCCGCTCGGCTGATCGTGACGGCGGGGCTGGCCCAAGGCGATACTTTCATCACAGAGGCCACCGGCATCGCGGATGGTCAGGCCGTCACAGCGGGGCCGCCCTGATGCTCTATGCGCTCAAGATCGCCGCACGCTATCTGACCGCCAGCAAGGCGCAGACCGCGCTTTTGGTGCTCGGGGTGGCGGTGGGTGTCTTTATCTTCATCTTCATGTCAGCGCTCATCGGGGGGCTGGCGCAATTCATCCTGTCGCGCACCGTGGGTGATATCGCCCATGTCACAATCGAGGCGGAACCGGATGATCCCACGCTTTTGTTCACGCCCGAAGGCCATGTGCTGATGGTCGCAGAACGGGGCCGCACCCGCACCGCCTCTTTGGCCGAGGCCGCAACGTGGCTGCCGCTGATTGAGGCGGTGCCAGGGGTCAAGGCGGTCTCGCCACAGATCACCGGCGCAGGGTTTCTGACGCGCGGGGCACAAGTGGAGCAGGTCAGCGTGACCGGGATTGAGCCAGGGCGCGAATCCGCGATCCTCGATCTGGACGGGTATATGGTTGAGGGGCGCGCAAGGCTGGGCGCAGGTCTGATCGTGGTGGGGCGAGAGCTTGCCGATGATCTCGACCTGTCGCTCAATCAGCCGCTGCGCCTGCAAAGCTCTGAGGGGGTGACGGCCCTGCTGACCCTCTCGGGTATCTTTGAGACGGGCAACGGGGCCTTGGACGGGGCGCGCGCCTTTGTCAGCCTGTCGACTGCACGCACGCTCTTTGCCATGCCACAGGGCGTGAGCCAGATCGAAATCAAGCTTTTGGACCTCAACGCCGCAGATGCCACGGCGCTGCGCATTCGCACCCTGACCGGGCTCGATGCCGTACCCTGGACCGATGGGGCCGAACAGTTGATGGAGGCGCTGAGCGCACAGGCGCAGACCGGCTATTTCCTCAAGACATTCGCGCTCATCACCATTGTGATCGGCGTGGCCTCGGCGCTGCTGCTCTCGACCTACCGTCGCCGCCCGGAAATCGGGATCATGCGCGCGATGGGCGCGGGGCGCGGATTTGTCGTGGTGGTTTTCGTGACCCAAGGCGCGCTCATTGGGCTGATGGGGGGATGATGGGCGCGGGGCTTGGGTATCTGGCGCTGCTGCCTTTTCCCCCGCGCGACGCGTTCAAGGCGGGCACCCTGCCGATGGACATCACCCAAGGCTCGTATGGGCTGGCCATTACCCTCACGGTGATCGGGGCCGTCCTTGCCTCGATCCTGCCTGCGCGCGCGGCGGCGCGGGTCGATCCTGTCACGGCGATTGGCCAATGAGCGCGCTTCTGGAGGTGCGCGATCTGGTCAAGACCTTCGGCACCGGAGAGGCCGCAACGCGGGTCTTGCGCGGGCTTTCGCTGCGGCTTGAGACAGGTGAAATGGCGGCTTTGCTGGGGCCATCCGGATCGGGCAAGAGCACGCTTTTGACCATTCTTGGCACTTTGATGAAACCCACTTCGGGCCGTCACGTCATGCTGGGCGAAGACCTGATCGCCGCCGATGACCGGGCGCTGACCGAGTTTCGCAATGCCCATATCGGATTTGTCTTTCAGTTCCACAATCTCTTGCCGGATTTTACCGCGCTGGAGAATGTGATCTTTCCCACCGCCGTGCGCGAGGGCCGGGAAACCGCCGCTGCGCGGGCGCGGGGCCGTGATCTTTTGGCGCGGATGGGTCTGGCGGAGCGGATCAATTTCCCCGCCACCAACCTGTCGGGCGGGCAAAAACAGCGCGTCGCCGTGGCGCGGGCGCTGATGAACAGCCCCGAACTCGTGCTGGCGGACGAACCGACTGGCAATCTCGACCGTGTGTCAGCCATGCAGGTGATGGAGTTAATCACCCAGATCAACCAAGAGGAAGGCACCACCTTTCTGATTTCGACCCATGACGACAAGATCGCATCGCTCTGTCGTCGGCAGATCGTGGTTGGGGATGGGCAGGTGACGGGCTGACCGGCAAAGGACCAGCCCACTCACCATAGAATCACGCCGCTTTGCCATCCTTGAGACCATGTTGCGCACGCAGGCCCAGCATCTGCCGCGCCTCGCGCCAGGTGGCCACAGGGCGGGCGTGGCGCTCGCAGATCTCGACCACCCGCCGCACCAAAGCGGCATTAGAGGGCGCGAGGGTATCACGATCCAGCCGCACGTTATCCTCAAGCCCGGTGCGGGCATGCCCGCCTGCCGCCACGGCCCAGTCATTCAACGTGACCTGATGCCGCCCGATTCCCGCCGCGCACCAGGACGCATCCGGGCCAAACAGGCGTTTGACCGTGTGGATGTAATAGTCGAACACATCGCGGTCGACCGGCATCGCATTCTTAACGCCCATCACGAACTGCACATAGGGCGTGCCAAGAAGTTGGCCTTGATCGGCCATGTCCTTGGCCTTGAGGATATGGCTTAGGTCAAACGCCTCGATCTCGGGCTTGACCTCATACTCGCGCATTTCCCCCGCCAGCCAGTTGACCAAATCGGGCGGGTTCTCATAGACCCGTGTGGGAAAGTTGTTGGACCCGACCGAAAGCGAGGCCATATCAGGCCGCAAGGACAGCATCGCGCCCCGCGTCTGACCCGCACCAGAGCGCCCACCGGTGGAAAATTGAATGATCATACCGGGGCAATGGGTCTCGATCCCCTCTTTGAGGCGCGCGAATTTCTCAGGGTCGGACGAGGGCGAGCCATCGTCATTGCGCACATGGGCATGCACGATTGTGGCCCCGGCCTCAAACGCCTCATGGGTCGATTCGACCTGTTCGGTCACAGTGATCGGCACCGCCGGATTGTCGGATTTCTGCGGCAAGCTTCCCGTGATTGCCACGCAGATGATGCAGGGATTGGTCATGTCGGAAACTCCTCTCAGGCCGCTTGCGCGGCCACGCGCGGCATCCGCGCAAGGGCATCAAGAAAAAACGGGCGAAACCCCTGCGGATGCTCGCTCATCGGGAAATGGCCCAGCTCATCCATCACCGAAACCGTCGCGCCGGGAATGGCGGCCGCCGTGCGTTTCGCATCCTCGGGCGTGCAGGTCAGATCATAGGCCCCGACCAGCAGATGCACCGGAGTTTTGCCAGTGTCGATCTGTGCCAACCGCCCGATCAAACTGTCATCGCGCGTGTAAAAGCTCAGATCCCCCCGAAACACGCCCGGCCCCGACTGCATGAACATCCAGAGCGTGTTCCAGCGTTCGGCATTTGGGGCATAGGGCGAGATATTGGCCGACACGAGCGCCGCGCCCATCTCGCCGCCATGGGCATCGGGACGGTGGAACCAGTCGATATCATACCATGCGGGCTGAAAATCCGATGCCTCGATGGCGATAAATCCGCCGAAATGCTCCGGGTGCAGCGCCGCCAGTTGCAACGCAATCCGCCCACCCATGGAACAGCCCGCCAGAATGGGGCGCTCCAGCCCCAATCCGGCCACCACCGCCAATACCGTCTCGATATAGTCTTCGGTCGTAAGCAGGTATTCTTCGGTCTCGAACCCCTCTGGCGGCAGGGATTTGCCATGCCACGGCATGTCAAAGGCGATCAGGCGATGGTCCGCTGTCACCTTGGCATCGTTCATCAGATGACGCCATTGCCGCGTATCGGCCCCGGCGGTGTGCAGGCACAGAACAGGCCGCCCCTGCCCCGCCTCTTCGAAATAAATGCGGCGCGGCGCGCCCGCGATCTCGACCGTGATGTAACGTCCAGTGATGGGCTCGATGCTCATGCGGCAGCCTCCTCTTTGCACCGCGCAAGCGCCATGACTTCTTTGAAAAACCGCAGGTTCTTGACCAGGCTCAGAATGTCGCCGTCGATCCGCCCACGCCCGATTTTGGCCAGCCCAAAGATATCGTGAAATCCGGGCGCGGGGCGCGCCTGCCAGAACTGTTCCAGTGCGTCAGCATCAGTGCGCAACGCAAAGCGCCACGGCGTTTTGCGGCTTGGCCCGGCTACAACCGACACGATCCGGCCCTTGTCAAAGGTCAGATAAATTTCGTCGCCCTCAATCTCGATCAGCACCGTCTCGGAAAAGAGCCGCCCAAGGCGCAAGAGATGGGGCTGGTCCTCTAGCCGTGTCGCAATCTCGCGAAATCTGTCGATCACCTCTGCCTCCCTCATAATGCTAGGTCTGTGCTAGAGGTGGCATTTAAGGGGGCGATTGATCTATGCCGGAACGGGTATCACGCGATACCGCCTGCGGCATTGGTTTGACACCCGCCTTGATCGACAACGAGGACCACAGGGTGCGCCCCGGCCTGCCCCACGCCATATGAAACCCCGTTTGGAGGAGAACCCATGGGAATCGTAAATCTGGAGAACATCACCGATGTGGTGATCGCAAGCCTCGGCAAGCACGGTGAGATCACTGAGCGTCAGCGCGACATCATGACCGCGCTCATTCGCCACCTGCACGCCTTTTGCAAGGATGTGAACCTGCAACACGGCGAGTTTCTTGAGGGCTGCGAATACCTCAAGCGCGCAGGCCAGACCTGCGACGAGAACCGGCAGGAATTCATCCTTTTGGGCGATATTCTCGGCGTCGAAGTGCTGGTGGACATGCTGTCCAACCCGATTGACGGCCCCGAGAGCGAGTCGACCGTGCTGGGGCCGTTTTACCGCGAGAATCCACCTGTGCTGCCCAAGGGGGCATCGACCATCCAGAAACATTACGACACCGAGGAAACCGCCTATTTCGAGGGCTATATCCGCGACGCAGCAGGCAACGGCATTGCCGGTGTCACGCTTGATGTCTGGGAAGATGCGCCCAATGGCATCTACGAAAACCTCGATCCCGATCAACCGGAATACAACCTGCGCGGCCGGTTCGAGACCGATGAGAATGGTCACTACGCCTTCGTCGCCGTGCGCCCCGTGCCCTATCCGATCCCCGATACGGAAACGGCGGGCGAATTGCTGCGCTACATGGGCCATCATCCCTACCGCCCCGGACATATGCATTTCATCATCTCGAAAGACGGATATCGTCAGTTGATCAGCCAAATCTATGACGGTGACAGCAAATGGCTGGATGATGACAGCGTGTTCGCAGTCAAGGACAGCCTGATCGGCAAGTTCAAACCGGCCCCCAAAGAGCTTGGCACAGACCTGCATTTCGAATTCGACTTTGTGCTCAAGGCAGACGCTGCGGCGCAGGCCGTGGCCGCCGAATAACCCACCCTCCCTGCCTGGAACTTCAAGGCCCCCGTCACGCGGGGGCTTTTTTTATGCCCGCAACAGGCTAGGCTAGTTTTGGGGCTGGAGGGTGCCATGAATTTCAAGCAACTAACCTATTTCATAGCGGTGGCAGAAGAGTTGCACTTTGGCCGCGCCGCGGAACGGCTCGACATGGCGCAGCCGCCGCTTAGTCGCCAGATCAAACAGATCGAAGAAGAGTTGGGCGCGATCCTGTTCAACCGGGGCCGCAGTGCCATCAGCCTGACACAGGCCGGCGAGCGCTTGCTCGAACGCGGGCGGTCGATACTTGCACAGCTCGAGGATACCAAACTTGAAGTGCGCCGATTAGGTCAAGGGGCAGAGGGGCGGCTGCGTGTGGGGTTTGTTGGATCGGCCACCTTTGGCATCTTGCCAACGATCATCAAATCCTTTCGCGCCAATTACCCCGAGGTCAATCTGAGCCTTAACCCGATGAACAACGCGCAGCTGCATCGCGCGCTTGTCTCGCGAGAGCTTGACGTGGCCTTTGCCCGGCCCGCGCTGCGCGATCCGGAATTCGTTACCAAGGAATTGATGGAGGAAAAGCTGATCTTGGCCCTGCCCGATACGGTCGACACCGGCGGTCGCACCGTGGCCAAGCTGGAGCGACTTGAGACGCATAATCTTGTGCTCTACCCCGAACACCCCCGGCCCAGCTATGCCGACTTTGTGCTCAGGGCGATTGAGGGCGCAGGGTTCACCGCCCCTCTGCGCCTGTGGTGCATGGATTTGCAAACAGCCCTCAGCCTTGTGGCGATTGGCGAGGGCGTGTGCATCGTGCCGGAATCGGTCTCGACCGCGCCGCGCAAGGGCATGAAGTTTCTGCGCATTGAGCCAGAGATTGCCCACACCAGCCTATCAGTCAATCACCGCCTCGACGAACAGGGCGTGCATGTGCACAACTTTGTCAAAATCGCTCAGCGCGTGGCCCGCAAGCAGTTTTAAGGCGTGTTGCGCTCGACCGAAACCGCACATGCCCCGGGCTTGGCCCGGGACCTCGCCGAGGGGGCGTGGGGGGCCCCGGCGCGGGGGGCCGGGGCGATGTGACCCCGGTCAGGCGCCACAATCTCTACGCGGGGGCAGAACGCCCGCCGCCTCGGTTGTTAACACGGCACCGTGCGATAGGTGCCGTCGCCGTTGGAATAGGCGCATTGATTGCGCGCGGTGTTGCGCGCCACCAACGTGCCCGCCGCCGCCCCAGCGAGCGCCGAGACGACAGTCCAGCCGGAATCGGCATCAAAGGCCGAGGCGAGCAAGGCACCACCAGCGGCACCCGCGGCACCACCGACCAGTTCACGGTCACTGACGCCCTCCATGCAGCCTGCCAAGGCAAGGCTGGTGACGCTGGCAAGAATGAGACTGCGGTTCATGTTCTTTCCCTTTCCGTTCTTGGTTCAAACACATTGTCCAAGATAACGCAGGGGGATGGGTTTTGTTCCATCGGACGAACCCGTATCGGCAGCGGATTGCCGATCAGAGCATGGGTGGCGGCGGCCTGCGCCGCGCCCCGGACAAGGCATTACCTGCGATCGCCCCCAAAAGGATCGTTCCACCGATCAAAGTGTTGGTTGTCGCCGTCTCGCCCAGTATCAGCCAGACCCAGACCGGCCCCAGCACCACCTCGGCCAACGACAAAAGCGTGAGTTCGGCGGCAGGCACTGTGCGCGAGCCAATCGTGTAAAGGATCAGCCCCAGCCCCACCTGAAACACCCCCATACCCAGTGAAAGCGCCGTATCCGCACTGGATATCCGCAGCGATAACCCCAGCCAGAAACAAATCGCCGCCATGAGCGCCATGCCGAAAAGGCCCGAGAGAAAGATCGCCGGCATCATCTCGGTTGCCTTGCCCCATCGCAGGGTGATGGTGAAGGTCGCAAACCCTACTGCCGATCCGATGGCGGCCAGATTGCCCACAAGCGCCGCTCCCCCGAACTTGTCCCAAACCATGACCGCAATGCCACAGGCCGCCACCACGATAGCCACCCAAGTTTGCGGGCGCACATATTCTCGCAGGATCACCCGCCCGAGGATCGCAGCCAAAAGCGGCGAGCAGGCAAAGAGCATCATCGCATTGGCGACAGAGGTGGTCTGAATGGCAAAGATTGCGCCGGTATAGGCCGCCACCAGCGACAGCCCACCAATCACCCCCGGCCAGCCCATCTGTAGCGCAAGACGCAGTGCATCTTGCCCCGTGCGCAATCGGATCACCACATAGAGCAGCAGGGTCATCGACGCGGAGCGGTAAAACAGAATCTGCCAGACCTGTGCTTCGTCGATCAAGCGAATGCCCAAGCCAACCGTAGACCAGACCAGCCCTGCAAGAAAAACAAGGACATAGCCACGCATATCGCGTTCAGGTTGGATCGTGACAGTGGTCATCGGCTCGTTTCTTCCTCGGGAATTTGCGGCGGCAGAGGGCTGCCGGGGGCAAAGATCGCCTCGGCCGTAACCGGCGTGGCATCACTATGTCGCGAGGCTCGTAGTTCGCGCCATCCAAGGTACAGACCAGAGGCGGTGATGATCACCATGCCTGCCAGCGTATTCAGCGCGGGCACTTCATCCCAGAGCACATAGGCCAGCAGGGCGGCAAAGGGCAGATAGGTATAGTCAAACGGTGCGACGAGGCTGGCATTCGCCACCTGATAGGCGCGCGAGACAAGCGTGTAGGCCGCCATCCCGATGGCCCCCAACAGCGCAAGACGCGGCAGATCGTCCAACGCCTGCGGCGGCATCTCCCAGCGCAGGTGATAGGTCGCCGGGGTGATCTCGATCACCTGATTGACCAGCCAGCCCATGGGCAGGATCAAGAGCCCCGCAAAGGTCAGGGTATAAAGCCCCACCGTAAGCGTGCTTTCCCGGTCGCCGATCTGGCGTGCGATGATCTGAGAAATTGCGTAGGTCACGGCGCACAGAAGCGGCAGGATCGCAACAAGGGAAAAGTTCTCGCCCGTTGGATTCATCGCGATGAGCACACCCACAAACCCCGCCACCAAGGCGACCCCGCGATGCCAGCCGATGGTTTCGCGCAGGAACACCGCCGCGAATAGCGCGGTGATAAGCGGCGCAGAGAAAAAGATCGTGCTGACCTCGGCCAGGCCCATGAACGGGAAAGCCGCATAGAACATCGAAAATCCCGAGGCAAAAAGGAACGCACGGATCAGATGCAATGGCCAAAGAGGCGTCAGCAGGCGATGCGGCTTGCCCAACCATAGAATGAGCGGTGTCATCACGAGAAGTGTCACGATGGAGCGCACGAAAATCAGCAGCCATACCGGATAGATCGTCAGCAGCGTTTTCATCATGGCGTCCTGCCCGACAAAGAGCAGCATGGCGATCTCGACGCAGAGTATCCCTTGCAGCGCGCGCGACGGCGCGGGGGCGGGCTGAGCCGAAAGCGTGGCCATGGGGTTCCAATTCTAGGCTGTTGGCACGAGGCCACTTTTCTGCAGGCTGAGAGGATCGGAACCGACTGTCGCGTCAATTTGCGACGTGAATGCGTAAAAACAGAGCAACCCGTTGCCAGAGCCGACACGGCGGATGAGGCGGTACCACAGCGGTTTCAGCGGGATGTCTTGCAGGAAAGACCGCCTGCAGATAAACGCGAAACAATCTTGCGCAAAGCAAATATCTTATGGAACAAACGGCCTGTAAACTTATAGACAAATGCCGTGCGCCTATTGTAAAAAAATTCTCGCACCATCCCTTCTTCCCCGAAAAAGGACAGGCCAGATGCCGGACCGGCTCATGATCGGCACCAGAATCCGCGAGCGGCGGGTTCTGAACGGCATGCGGCAATCCGATCTGGCGCAGAGGGCCGGGATTTCGCCGTCGTATCTCAACCTGATCGAACACAATCACCGCCGGATCGGGGGCAAGACTCTGCTCAAGCTGGCAGAGGCGCTCAAGGTTGAACCGTCACAACTGACCCAAGGCGCTGAGGCCACGCTGATTTCCGGGCTGCGCGAAGCGGCGGGCAAGCCTCGCAACGATGGGCCAGAACTGGACCGAACCGAGGAATTCGCCGGGCGCTATCCCGGTTGGGCCAGCCTCTTGAGCGATCTGCATCGGCGCACGCAGACGCTGGAACGCACCATCGAGACCCTGACCGACCGGCTGGCGCATGATCCTTTTCTTGCGGATTCCCTGCACGAGGTGATTTCGGCCGTGACGGCCATTCGCGCCACGTCCTCGATCCTCGTGGAAACCGAGGCGATTGAGCCGGAATGGCAGGCGCGATTTCACCGCAACATCAACGAGGACAGCGCCCGCCTGACCGAAGGCGCGCAAGCGCTGGTGCGGTATCTCGAGGCGGCCCCCAATACCGAGGCGGAATTGACCTCGCCGCAGGACGAGATGCACGCCTATCTTGCAGCGCGCGGCTATCACCTGCCCGAACTGGAACGCGAAATGGCGGGGCCGCGGGATGTGGCGCGTTTGATCGACGCCGCCGCATCCGAGGGCATGTCGACCCCGGCCCAAAACCTGACACGCGAGGCGCTCTTGCGGTATATGGAGGATGCCGCAGCGCTGCCGCTTCGGGCGTTTCTGGCACGGGTCGCCACGCTCGGGCTGCGCCCCGACCGGTTGGCCGAGGCAACGGGCGCAGATATGGCGCGGGTGTTCCGGCGTCTGGCCAGCCTGCCGGAAACCGACGTCGGCGAAGTCGGGCTGGTGATTTGCGATGCCTCTGGCACGCTCACCTTTCGCAAGCCGATTGCCGGGTTTGCCACACCGCGTATGGCCGGTGCCTGCGCGCTCTGGCCGCTGTATCAGGTGCTGAGCCAACCACAGGTGCCTCTGCGCCTGCGCCTGCGACAGGCCGGACGCGGAGCCGAAGTGATCGAGGCCTTTGCCGTAGCCGCGCAGACCGGGCCCGCCGGTTTCGACCGCCCGCCCCTGATGCAGGCGTTGATGCTGATGCTGCCAGACCCCGGCGAGACAGGCGGCGCGGTGCGCCCGATTGGGGTGAGTTGCCGCATATGTCCACTGGCCGATTGCGCCGCACGACGCGAGCCGTCGATTGTCGCCGAAGGAATGTGACAGAATGGGCGCAGAGAAAATCAGACGCACGGCAGTGACCGCGCGCGCAACGGAGGGGAGGCCGGTTGCATGACGAAGAGGGTTCTGGTGATCGAGGACGAGCCGAACATCATCGAAGCTGTCAGCTTTATCCTCTCGCGGGATGGCTGGGAGGTAAAGACCCACGCCAATGGCCATGATGCGATGGACGCCGTGCGCGCCCGCGCGCCCGACCTCATCATTCTTGACGTGATGCTGCCCGGCAAAAGTGGCTTTGACATCCTTCAGGAAATCCGCGCCGATGCCGTCTATGGTGATACGCCGGTTCTGATGCTGACGGCTCGCGGCCAGACCAAGGATCGCGAGATGGCAGAGCGCGCCGGGGCCAGCCAATACATGACCAAGCCGTTCTCAAATGCCGATGTGCTGGCAGCGGTGCGGGCGCTGGTCGTGCCATGAGCGCCGAGCGCGGCCCGATGTTTCTGGCGCGGCGCACCTATCGGTTGCGGCGGCTGTCAGACGCGGCGCGGATGCTGCCGATTGCCGGGGCGGTGCTGTTCTCGGTGCCGCTCTTGTGGGAAACCGAAGGGGTGCGCACCACGCGGGCCATGTTTTATATCTTTGGCCTTTGGATCGTGCTTGCCGTGATCGCGAGCGTTATTTCGGCGCGGCTGCGCCCAACGGACACCGAGGAAGACCCGAAGGGTTCACAGGAGCGCTAGATGACGACCTTGAACGTCCTCATCCTTGTTTGCATCCTCTACGTGGTCTTTCTCTTCGCCGTGGCCTTTGCTGCGGATCGCGCGGCGCTGCGTGGGCGCGGAAGCTGGCTGCGGTCGCCCTATGTCTACACGTTGTCCCTGTCGATTTACTGCACGGCATGGACATTCTATGGCGCCGTCGGGTTTGCCGCACGCTCGGGGCTGGAGTTTGTGACAATCTATCTCGGGCCGACATTGATCATGATCGGCTGGTGGTGGACCCTGCGCAAGATGGTCCGCGTGGGCCGTAGCCAGCGGATCACGTCGATCGCGGATCTGATATCTTCGCGCTACGGCAAGTCCAATCTGCTTGCAGTGATTGTAACGGTCGTCGCGGTGATCGGCACGACGCCCTATATCGCGCTGCAGTTACAATCCGTCACTCTCTCCTTCGCGGCGTTTGCCGAAACCGATCTCACCGCCACAACCCTGCCTGACATGCACTCCACAGCCCTTTGGGTGGCGGGGGGGCTGGCGCTGTTCACCATTCTCTTTGGCACACGCAATCTGGATGCGAACGAGAGACATCATGGCGTGGTCATGGCCATCGCGCTTGAGGCGGTGGTCAAGCTCTGCGCGCTGTTGGCGGTAGGAATATTCGTAGTCTGGGGCCTGTCGGGCGGAGTGGCTGCGACGCTCGACCGGATTGATGCCTCGGCTATTGCCCACTTTGAAGTCTCGGGCAGTCGCTGGATTGGTCTGACGATGTTGTCGGCAGTGGCCTTCCTGTGCCTCCCTCGTATGTTTCAGGTGATGGTGGTCGAGAACGAGGACGAAGACCATTTACGCACCGCAGCATGGGCGTTTCCCACCTATCTCATGTTGATGAGTCTCTTTGTCGTGCCCATCGCTGCGGTGGGGCTGGAATTGATGCCAGAAGGAGCGAACCCCGATCTTTTCGTGCTGACATTGCCCTTGATGGACGGACGCGACGGGCTGGCGATCCTGTCGTTTCTGGGTGGCTTTTCCAGCGCCACCTCGATGGTGATCGTCGCGGCGATTGCGCTCTCGACCATGGTGTCAAACCATGTGGTGATGCCACTTTGGCTTTATTTTTCGGGCGGGGCGGCAATGGTGTCCGGGGACGTGCGCCACGTGGCACTTTTGGCCCGTCGGCTGAGCATCGCGGGTGTCGTTCTACTTGGATATGTCTATTTCCGGCTCTCTGGGGGCGGAACCGCCCTAGCAGCGATTGGATTGATCGCTTTTGCGGGCGTGGCGCAATTCATGCCCGCGCTGATGGGGGGGCTTTTTTGGCGAGGGGCCACGCGCACGGGGGCCTTGGCGGGCCTTATCGTGGGGGCGGTGGTTTGGATCTACTGCCTATTTCTGCCCAGCTTTGGCCCCTCAATGGTGCTGCCCCAGGTGGTATTTGACGAGGGTCTCTTTGGGCTGCACTGGCTGCGGCCCCGCGCGCTCTTTGGCTCTGAGGGGATGGACCCGGTGGTGCATGCGGTGCTGTGGTCACTGCTGCTCAACACCGCCGCCTTTGTCCTTGGCTCGCTGCTCAGCTTTCCTCAACCTGTGGAACGGTTGCAGGGGGCGCAATTCGTCAATGTGTTCGATCATTCAGGTACGCCCGGCGGCTGGACCGGCGGCATGGCGCAAAGCGAAGATCTGTTGATCATGGCACAGCGCATCATGGGGGCGACCGAAGCGCAGGCGCTATTTGCAGAAGCAGCGCAGCGGCAAGGCTTGGCAGGCTATCTGCCCGAACCCAGCCCCACATTTCTGCAAGAGCTGGAGCGCGAATTGTCGGGCTCTGTCGGGGCTGCCACGGCCCATGCGATGATCAGTCAGATCGTCGGCGGGGCCGCGGTCTCGGTGGAAGATCTGATGGCGGTCGCAGATGAAACCGCACAGATCATGGAATATTCCAGCCAGCTTGAGGCAAAATCACAGGAACTGGTCCGCACCGCGCGGCAGTTGCGACAGGCCAATGAGAAACTGACGCAGCTTTCGGTGCAAAAGGACGGATTCCTAAGCCAGATCAGTCATGAGCTGCGCACGCCCATGACGTCGATCCGCGCATTCTCGGAAATTCTGCGCGATACCGGCGATCTTACCCCAGAGGAGCAAAGCAAATATGCCTCGGTGATCCATGACGAGGCCGTGCGCCTGACGCGGCTCTTGGATGATCTTTTGGATCTGAGCGTGCTGGAAAACGGCCAAGTCGTGCTGCATGTGCAGACCGGTTCGCTGGCTGATCTGCTGGACCGGGCGGAACGCGCCGCCGGGGTGCAGGGTGGCACGCTTCGTGTCATGCGCGACCGCATGGCCGAGGCGGTGGCCCTAACCACAGATCTGGACCGGCTGGTGCAAGTATTCATCAATCTCATCGCCAATGCGCGCAAATATTGCGACGGGCAACCGCCGATTTTGACGATTCGTACGGCGGTCGTCGATGGGGAACTGGTGATCGACTTTACCGACAACGGATCAGGCATCGCCCCCGCACAACAGGCCGTGATTTTTGAGAAATTCTCGCGTATCGGCCAGCACAAGGCGGGCGGCGCGGGCCTTGGCCTTGCGATCTGCCGCGAGATTATGGCGCGGTTGGGGGGCGCGGTCAGCTATTTGCCCGGGCAAAAGGGCGCCGCATTCCGCGTGACCCTGCCACTAAGCGCCCGCATGGCAGCGCAATAGGCCAAAGTTTCTGCTCCGCTTAAATGAAATCGTAACCAAGCCTGCCTAGGGTCCACCCGAGAGCTTCAGAAAGGGGCGATGGCGCAGGGTATGGGATCGCAGGATCACAGTTCGGTCATTCAACGGATGGCGCAGGCCGCAAGAGACGGATCCGACAGCCGCCAGATGACACCGGTCAAGGCGCTGCGCCTGTCCTTGGCGCGTGCGGCAGATACGCTCTTTGGCCTTGGCCTGACTGTGGCCACTGTCGAACAGATGCGTGTACCGCTTGCCCACGTCGGGCGCAGCTTGGGTGACGCGGGGCTCTTGGTGCTGCTCGAGGGGGATGGGGGCGCACGCGGCGCGCTCTGTATTGATTCGCAATTCCTCGCCGGGCTGATCGAGGTGCAGACCACCGGGTCCGTGCGCCCCGGATTGGCACGGCCTCGCGCCGCCACACGCACAGACGCGGCGATGGTCGCGCCCTTGATTGATGCAGTTTTGACAGAATTTGAAAGTCAGCTGGCGCAAGAGCACGACGCGCCGCCACCGCGCCGTTTTGGGTTTGGCGATATGGTCGAGGATCTGCGCGGCCTCTCACTCTTGTTGGTGGCCCCGGATTTCGAATTGCTACGCCTCACCGTCGATCTGGGACCGGGGGCAAAAACGGGGCGTCTTGATCTGCTCTTGCCCGTGATCGCGTCACCGGCGCGTGCCTCTTCGGGCAAGATCGCAAACACCAAAATCGAGGCCCCTGCAAATCTCGAACAGGTTGTGAACAACGCACCGGTCATGCTTGACGCTGTCATGGCCCGGTTGCGCCTGCCCTTACGTGACATTCTGGCGCTCAAACCCGGTGATCTTCTGCCCTTCCAGCGTGAGACGCTGAACGACACACAACTTGTCGGCACGCGCGGCCATATCGTTGCCACGGCAGAGCTTGGACAGATGAACGGATTGCGAGCATTGCGCCTGATTTCGGGCGCAGCCGCACCCCTGCCACCTTCTATCGAAACCGAACCGGAGCCTGTACCGACAGAACCGCGCAGAGGCACCGATCTAATCCCCATCGAGAGCCAAGACCGGCCTCGGGAGACCATATGAGCCGGCACCATGACGCCGATCTGCCCCCCTCTTGACCTGTATCAATGACCGAAACATGGCCGTCTGATAGGATACTCAAAATCATGGAGGCTTCGGATGCTAGACAAAGAACGATATCGGTTGGCCTTGATGGCGCGGCTCGGTGAGTTGGACAAACGCCTGCATGCCATTGAAGCAGAACTCGACTCGGCCAAATCCAAAGATTGGGACGATGCCGCGATCGAGCGCGAAGGTGACGAGGTGCTTGAGCATTTGGGTCATCAAGGCCAGGACGAAATCAGCCGAATCCGTGCGGCGCTTGATCGCATTCGCAAAGGTAGTTTCGGCACCTGCACCCGCTGTGAGGAAATGATCGCCGTCGAGCGTTTGGATGTTCTTCCAGAAGCACCGCTTTGTCGGGTCTGTGCCGCACAGGTTCCTTGATCCAGTCACGCAGCTGTTACGAGGTCTCTATACTATCGCCAACGACAGCAAAAACACGCTATAGTTGTAATTTCACCAGGGAGGATGATCATGACCAACACGCGCACCGAGCTTGACCGCCTTGAGCATCAGATTGGGCAGGCCAATCCCGACATCCGCCACAAACTGGAACCGCAATTGCGCCGGATGATCGCGCGCTTGCATGACGAAGGCATAGCCGTTCCGGACCAAACCAAGAGCCTGCACGAGATGCTGTTATGCGAGGCCATTGAGGCGCAGTTCGACAACATGCCGGTCTGAATCCGCCGCTTTTTCCCTCCTACGCTTGCGCATGGGGAAATTCCCCGTAGAACTTGTGCGTAGAAGCGTTTCAGGGGTGAGGCGGTGTGACCGGGCAAATACGCCAAGACTTGCGTAACGGGGTGGCGGTGCTGCTGCTGGATCGCCCCGTGGCCAATGCCCTATCGGCTGAATTGCGCGCAGAGCTGGCGGGCGCTTTGGATCACGCGGCAACCGCCGCTGAGGTGCGCGCCGTGGTTCTTGCGGGGTCTGGAAGCGGGTTTTCTTCGGGTGTCGATCTTACCGAATACGACGGGTCGCTGGCAGAGCCGTGGATTGACGCGCTTTGCACGCGGATCGAGGACTTTCCCAAGCCGGTGATCGCCGCGTTGCACGGGCCAACCTTTGGTGCGGGCTTGGCGCTCGCCTTGGCAGCGCACGCGCGTATCGCACAGGCCGAGGCGCGATTGGCGTCGCCTGAAATCACGCTTGGCATGGTACCCGGAGGCGGCGTTACCCAACGATTGCCGCGCCTTTTGGGGGCGCAGGTGGCGCTTGAGGTGATGTTGGCGGGGCAAACCCTGCGCGCCACCGATCCACGGCTGCGCCGCCTTTTTTCCCAAGTCACCGCCGATGATCCCCTGCCCGCCGCGGTCGACCTTGCCGGCAAGCTGGCCGACCAAGGCCACTGGCGTCGCAGCCAAGAGGCCACGCGCGGCCTGTCCGACCCGGCGGGCTATCAGCGTGCCATCGCCACAGTGGCTGAGCGGCTCAAGGGCCAGAACGGTGCCGCGTCGGATATCTTGCGCGCGGTCGAGGCGGCGCAGCTTTTGCCCTTTGCGCAGGGGTTAGCCTTTGAAGCGACGCTTTTTGAGGATCGTTTACGCAGCCCCGAAGCCCGCGCGCAGCGGCACATCTACGCCGCCGAACGCCGGGCCTCAGGCATGCCCGAGCGCGCGCAGGCAGCCACCCGCGACATACGTCGGATCGCCCTCGCCGGGGCGCGGTTGGGGGATGTGGCGCTGCTATTGCTAGAGGGCGGCAAAGTGGTGCGCAGCGATGCGCCCGACCTGCGCGCCAGCGTGTCACGCGCGCTCGACGGATTGGTCACGCACGGCAAGATGGAGGCCGCCACCCGGGCTGCACATCTCGCGCGGTTGGCAAGCGGGATGGCACCCGTTGATCTGGCGCTCTGCACGCGCGGCTCAGAGGTTGCCGACGGGACGCTTAGAGTGCCTCTCGATGACGGGCGGGGGCTGGCGGGCGCGCCGCTGGGGCTACGGCTTTACCGACCGGCGCAAACCTTGCGCCTTGCGGAACTGGCCGTGTCCGATACCGCCGATCCTGCGATTGTGGCCAGTCTCGCGCAGCTTTGCACCGGGCTGGGCGTGACACTCGTGCGCGCGGCGCAACCTGCGGCGGGACCGGGGCTGGGTCACATCCTGATGGGCGCGGTTTGCCTCGCGGGGCTGGAAATGGTCCGCCTTGGCCTGACGCCCCAGCGGGTAGATCAGGCGGCACAGCGCCTTGGATTTCGCGCCGGACCCTTCCTCATGATGGATTTTGACGGGCTGCCGGTGGTCGCGAACCGGCTGCGTGCGGTGGCGGAATGGCTTGGGTGCCCTGCCCCCGGCGCGGATGACCCTCTGGCCGAGCGGCTGGCCAAAGGGGCCGTGGGCCGAGCGGTTGGGCGCGGGTTCTATGACCACCCGAGCGAGGGCCCACGCCCGCCCAAAAACCTAGCCGGACCGGGGCGCGATCCGGCTGAGGTATTGGGCACGGTGGCCCCAAGACACGCCTTGCAAGCCGCATTGGTTGGGGCCGCGGTGCAGCTTTTGGCGCGCGGTGCGGTGCAACGCGCGTCGGATCTCGATGTTCTGATGGTGCGCGGCTATGGCTATGACCGCGCGCGCGGTGGGCCGTTGTTTGCCGCCGATCAGCGCGGAATGCTCGCGATGTTGCAGGATTTCAAGGCTCTGGCCAGGATGGACACCCCGCTCTGGCAGGTGCCGCCTATGGTGGTCGAGATGGTCAAGAACGGTGAGGGAATGTTTGGCCGACGTCACGACTGAGGCGATCACCCCAGAAGGATGCCCACCACGACCATCATCAGGCCGATCACGGACAAGAACAATGCGCCGGTATTGAGCGGCACGATCCGTTGCACCACAGCCCGCAAGTCATCATCCGAAAGACCAGCCTTGCGCGCGCGCCAAACTTTGACGATGCACCACATCAACGTGGCCAGACCAGCCAGCGACAGGGCGGCCCCAGACCAGATCATATACTCCATCGCCACCTCCTTCGCATGATATCGCCCCGGCGCTAGAGCAATTTTTCCGCCATTGCAAGCCGCGCCGCAGATGACCCTTGCACCGCATCCGGCACAGCGTTAGTCAGAAACCCCAACCGACCGGAGATCAGGCCATGGATGATATGAATTCTGACAGCAACTACCGCGTTACTGCCGATGAGTTGCGCCAGTTCATCGAGCGGTTCGAGCGGCTAGAGGCCGAGAAAAAAGACATCGCCGACCAGCAAAAGGAAGTGATGGCCGAGGCCAAAGGGCGCGGCTATGACACCAAGGTCATGCGCAAGGTGATCGCCCTGCGCAAACGCGACAAGGACGACATCGCCGAAGAAGAAGCCGTGCTAGAGATGTATAAAGAAGCGCTTGGGATGATGTGACCCCGCGCCATCCGCTGATTCAGTCAGAAGGCGTGCCCCAGTGGCGCGCCTTTCGTCTTTTTGGCAGGTCCGTGGCGCTCTGATAGGTTACGGCAACCCTTCGGTTCGGGTATCACCCAAGACCCGCAGCATCATCGACTTGATGCCCCACCACAGGCAATTTGCACCTCAATGCAATACTGACATGTGGTGAACGCCGTGACCAAGATCGACCAGATCGAAACGATGATCCTCGATATTCCGACCATCCGGGGGCATGTCCTGTCGATGGCTACGATGCGGGTGCAGACCGCCGTTCTGGTGCGGATGCGGTTCTCGGATGGCTCCGAGGGGATCGGCGAAGGCACCACCATCGGCGGGCTGACCTATGGCCCCGAAAGCCCAGAGAGCATCCAATCCGCGATTGATACCTATATCACCCCCGCGCTTTTGGGCCGGCCGGCGGATGATGTAAACGGTGCCCTCCAATTGGTCGACCATCTGGTCAAGGGCAATCGGATCGCCAAGGCGGCGGTGGAAATCGCGCTTTGGGACGGGCTTGGCAAGCGTTTGGGCGTCTCTGTCGCGCAGCTTTTCGGGGGCGCGGTGCATGGCCGTTTGCCTGTGGCCTGGACGCTGGCCTCTGGCAATTCCGACACCGATATCGCCGAGGCACAAGAGATGATCGCCGCGCGCCGCCACAACATCTTCAAGCTCAAGATCGGCAAGCGCGCCGTCGCCGAGGATGTGGCGCATGTGGCACGGATCAAGGCCGCCGTGGGCGACGCCGCCAGAATCCGCGTCGATGTGAATCAGGCGTGGTCGCTTCAGGATGCCCGCTGGGGCCTCAGGGGCCTTCAGGATGTGGGCTGCGAATTGGTCGAACAGCCAGTGCGCGCGCGGTATCTCAATGCGCTGCGCGAATTGACCCGCGCTCACGAGATTGCGGTGATGGCCGATGAGGCGCTGAACGGGCCCGAGGATGCCGTCAGCATCGTGGCACGGGGTGCTGCGGATGTCTTTGCCGTCAAAGTGGCGCAATCGGGCGGGATCAAACGCGCGTCCGAGGTGGTGGCGATTGGGCAGGCGGCGGGGCTGGGCCTGTATGCCGGGACCATGCTGGAAACCGGGCTTGGCACAGCCGCTGCGCTGCAACTCTTTGCCGGGATTGAGGACTTGCGGTGGGGGTCCGAGCTTTTTGGCCCCCTGCTTCTGACCGAGGATATTCTGGCCACCCCTATCGTCTATCGGGATTTCACCGTCGAGGTGCCGCAGGGCGCAGGCCTGGGCGTGTCGCTCGACCCCGACAAGATCGACTTTTTCCGCCGCGACCGCGCGCGGAGCCTAAAAACCGTGGCCGGTGAATAACTGGCCCAAGACCCAAGACATTTCCGGAGGAGGAAAGACCATGTTTACCCAATCCAATCTCGACGAACTGGAAGGCCGTCTTGACGGCATCGTGCAAGAGGATGCCGAGGCGGGGATTTTCCGCGCGCGGCGCGACATGTTCACCGATGAGGAACTGTTCGAACTTGAGATCAAGCATATCTTTGAGGGCAACTGGATTTATATGGCGCATGAGAGCCAGATCCCCAATCCCGGCGATTATTTCACCCTGCACATGGGCCGCACGCCGGTCGTGATCACCCGCGACAAGGACGGCAATCTGAATGCGTTGGTCAATGCCTGCTCGCATCGCGGCGCACAGCTTTGCCGGTTCAAGCGGCGCAACCAAAAGACCTTTACCTGCCCGTTCCATGGCTGGACCTTTTCCAACACTGGCAAGCTCTTGAAGGTCAAAGACCCGAATGGCGCGGGCTACCCCGAGCAATTCAACAAGGACGGCAGCCATGATCTGACCAAAGTGGCCCGGTTCGAGAATTATCGTGGCTTCCTCTTTGGCTCGCTCAATGCCGATGTGGCCCCGCTGGAAGAGTATCTCGGTGAGGCGCGCAAGATGATCGACATGGTTGTCGATCAATCCGACGAGGGGCTCGAGGTGCTGCGCGGCTCGTCCACCTATACGTTTGACGGCAACTGGAAATTGCAGGCCGAGAATGGCGCTGATGGCTATCACGTCTCGGCGGTGCATTGGAATTACGTGGCCACCACCTCGCACCGCACGGCGGATGGCAAGGAAGACAAGATCAAAGCAACCGACGCCAGCAAATGGGCCAAGCAGAAGGGCGGCTTTCATTCCTATGTGAATGGGCACCTCCTCTTGTGGACCACATGGGCCGACTCGACCAATCGCCCCAACTATCCGCGCCTTGCCGAATGGACCGAGAAATATGGGGCCACCAAGGCCGAATGGATGGTGGGCGTGCTGCGCAATCTCTGCCTCTATCCCAACGTGTTCCTGATGGATCAGTTCAGCAGCCAGATCCGGGTGTTCCGTCCGATCAGCGTGGATAAGACCGAAGTCACGATCTATTGCATCGCCCCCAAGGGCGAGAGCCAAGACTCGCGCTCGCGCCGCATTCGCCAGTATGAGGATTTCTTCAACGCCTCTGGCATGGCCACGCCCGACGACACCGAGGAATTCCGCGCCACGCAACGTGGTTATGCCGGTGCCGCCCATGCCAAGTGGAATGACATTTGCCGAGGCGCGACCCAGTGGATTCACGGCCCGGACGAGGATGCCAAGGCGCTTGGTGTGAACCCGATCCTGTCGGGGGCCCGCACCGAGGATGAGGGATTGTTCGTGATCCAGCACAAGCAATGGTCCGAGCGCATGGCGCAGGCCATCGCCAAGGAACGCGAAACCGCCCCCGGCAGCGCCGTCGCGGCAGAGTGAGGAGAGATGACCATGACCACCGCAACGCTAGACCGCCAGAGCACCGAGGCCACCATGACCTATGAGGAAATCCAAGCCTTTCTCTACGCCGAGGCGCGCGCGCTTGACGATCGCGACTGGGACAATTGGCTCACGTTCTACCATGCCGATTGCCCGTTCTGGATGCCCGCCTGGGATGATGAGGATCTCCTGACCGAAGACCCGCAAAACGAGATGTCGCTGATCTATTATCCCGACCGCTCGGGCATCGAGGATCGCGTGTTCCGCATTCAGACAGATCGGTCTTCGGCCACCTCGCTGCCAGAGCCGCGCACCAATCACAACCTTGCCAATATCGAGGTGCTGAGCCGGGATGCGGGCACGATCACGCTACGCTTTAACTGGCACACGCTGACCTATCGCTATGGCAAGACCGATCAACACTGGGGCACGTCCTATTACACGATTGATGTGACGGGGAAAAACCCGCTGATCACCGATAAGAAGGTCGTGCTCAAGAACGACCAGATCCACCATGTGATCGACGTTTACCACATCTGAGGCCAAGACCGGCGCGTGCCCGATGGGGACGCGCTACAAGAGGGGAGGAGCCCGCCATGACCAGCTATAATATCGCCCTGAATTTCGAGGATGGCGTGACCCGTGTCATTCAATGCGAGGATGACGAGAAAGTCACCGAAGCCGCGTTTCGGCAAAAGATCAACATTCCGATGGATTGCCGTGACGGGGTGTGTGGCACCTGCAAATGCTTTGCCGAAAAGGGCAAATATGAGCTGGAATTCTACCTCGACGAGGCGATGACCGAGGATGAGGCGGCTGAGGGCTATGTGCTGACCTGTCAGATGATGCCGCAGAGCGATTGCGTGATCCGGGTGCCTGCATCCTCTGCCATGTGCAAGGCCGCGCCCGAGGCGATATCGGCAGAGGTGTTGGGCGTTGACCGCTTGTCCGAGACGTCCTTTGGCCTGCGCGTCAAACTGGCCAAGCCGATGGGCTTTCTGCCCGGTCAATATGTCAATATCTCCGTGCCCGGCACCGAGGCGCACCGCTCGTATTCCTTTTCCTCTGCCCCCGGCGCGGACGAGGCCACATTCCTCATTCGTAACATTCCGGGCGGGCTGATGAGCCGCTATTTGGGCGAACGCGCCACGGCTGGCGATGCCGTCACGCTGACCGGGCCGATGGGGGCGTTTTACCTGCGGCCCGTTGAGCGCCCGCAGCTGTGGTTGGCGGGTGGCACTGGCTTGGCCCCCTTCCTGTCGATGCTGGAACAGGTGGCAACGCACGGCGCGGATCAGCCGATCACGCTCTACTACGCCGTAACCCGCGCCGCCGATCTGGTTGAACTCGATCGTGTCATGGCCTTGGCCGAGGCTATTGGCAACGTGACCGTGATCACGGTGCTGGCCGATCAAAACGAAGAGCACGCGCGCAAGGGATTTGTCACCGATCACGTGACGGCTGAGGATCTGAATGGCGGCGATTGCGATGTCTACCTTTGCGGTCCGCCCCCGATGGTGGACGCGGTGCGCGCGCATTTCGCACAACTGGGTGTCACACCCGCCGCGTTCCATTTCGAAAAATTCAACCCGACCGAGACAGAGGCGGCCGCCGCATGACACCGCGTTTTGCAGATAAGGTGATGGTCGTCACCGGCGCGGCCCAAGGGATCGGTCGCCGGGTAGCCGAACGCGCCGCTGCCGAGGGGGCAAAGGTGCTGGTCGTGGACCGCTCAGAGCATCGCGACACGGTGGTTACAGCGATCCGTGACGCAGGCGGCGAAGCCCAAGCGCTCAACGTCGATCTGGAAACATGGGAAGGCTGCGACGCGGCCATGGCGGCGGCGATTGATATCTGGGGTCGGATCGACATTCTGATCAACAACGTGGGCGGCACCATCTGGGCGAAACCCTATGAGCATTATGCGCCCCATGAGATTGACGCCGAGGTGCGCCGCTCGCTCTTTCCGACGCTCTATTGCTGCCGGGCAGCGATCGAGCGGATGTTGCCGCAGGGATCTGGCGTGATCGTCAATGTCTCGTCGATTGCCACACGTGGCCTCAACCGCGTGCCCTATGCGGCGGCCAAGGGTGGGGTGAATGCGATCACCGCCAGCCTTGCCTGGGAAGTGGGGGAACGCGGCATTCGCGTGGTCGCCACCGCGCCGGGGGGCACAGAGGCCCCGCCACGGGTGGTGCCGCGCAACCCCAATGCCGCCGAAGAACAGCGCGAAGACTGGTATCAGACCATCGTCGATCAGACGATCCAATCGAGCCTGATGAAACGCTACGGAACACTCGACGAACAGGCAGGCCCGATCCTGTTTCTGGCGTCGGATGAGGCCTCTTACATCACCGGCGTCACAGTGCCGGTGGGCGGGGGCGATCTTGGATAGGCCCTGAGGAGGGGTCTCAACACCAACTGGAGGAACTACCCTATGAAACGCGCATTTCTGGCGGCCCTCGGGCTTGCCACTGGCTTTGCTATGCCCGCAACAGCCCAGGACATCAAAGTTGGCCTGCTCTTGCCCTTTTCCGGCGTTTACGCCGCCCTTGGCAATGATATCGAGGCCGGTTTCACCACAGCGCTTGAGCAATTCGGGTCTGAGACTGCGGCGACATTCGAGATCGTCCGCGAAGATACCGAAGTGAAACCGCCAGTGGCCTTGGCCAAGGCCAAAAAGCTGATCCTGCAGGACAGGGTCGATGTGATTTCGGGCATCGTCAGCTCTGGCGTCTTGGGGGCTGTGCGCGACATGGTGCATGGCGCGGGCGTGCCGCTGATCGTTGCCAACGCAGGCAATGACGAGGCCACAGGCGAGGCCTGCTCGCCCTATATCACGCGCATGTCTTTCTCTAACGGGCAGGTCAACCGCCCGATGGGTCAGTGGATGTATGATCAGGGCATCCGCAAGGTCTATACGCTGGCCCCCGACTATGCCGCCGGTCGCCAGATGATCGACGGGTTTGTCCAGACCTTTACCGCTGCGGGCGGCGAGATCGTCGGACAGGATTTCACCCCCTTCCAGAAGACGCAGGATTTTGGCCCCTATATGGCACAGGCCAAGTCAAGCGGTGCCGAAGCGGTGTTCGTGTTCTATGCAGGCGGCGAGGCGATTTCCTTTGTCAAGCAATACGATAGCTTTGGTCTCAAGGCCGAGTTGCCGCTCTATGGTTCGGGGTTCCTGACCTCGTCGCTCTATGTCAATGCCCAAGGTCCGGCGGCAGAGGGTGTGATTACCGCCTTGCATTACGTGCCCACCATCGACAGCCCCGCCAACGCGCAATTCGTCGAGGCTTTCACGGCCAAGACAGGCCGCGTGCCGTCGGAATTCGCCGTACATGGCTATGACGCAGGCCGCGCCTTGATCGAGGCGGTCAAGGCAGGTGCCACGGATCGCGAGAGCCTTGCCAACGCCCTGCGCCAAGTGCGGTTCGACGGGCCGCGCGGCGCATTGTCGATTGATCCCGCGACCAACAACATCGTGCAGCCGATCTATGTCTACGAGACTATCGCAGGCACCGATGGGCTGACCCAAAAGGTGCTGGCAGAGCTGCCCGCCGAGGCCGATCCGGTCAACGGCTGCGAGATGGCGGCCCCCGTCAGCAACTAAGACAGGCGGCCCGGCCATATCCTTGGCCGGGCCCTTTCGGGAGGAGGTTCCGCAATGTCACTCGATCTTGGTTTCTGGACACTACAGGCGCTCAATGCGTTGCAACTGTCCATGCTGTTGTTTCTCTTGTCTATCGGCCTGACCGTGATCTTTGGCCTGATGCATTTCGTCAACTTGGCGCATGGCGCGCTCTACGCGCTTGGGGCCTATTTCGCGGCCTCGGTGGCAGCGGTTGGCGGCTATTGGGCCGGGTTCTTTCTGGCCCCGGTGGCGGTCGCGGGGGTGGGCGTGCTGCTTTATTCCGGCCTCATCCAGCGGATGCGCAAATCGGGTCCGATGGCACAGGTTCTGGTGACCTTCGGGCTGATCTTTGCCCTGCTCGATATCACCCGGATCGTCTGGGGCGATCTGGCGCTCGGGCTGGAAGTGCCAGAGCTTCTTGCCGGGCGCGTGGCGCTCTTGGGTGTCGAATATCCCGCCTACCGGCTGTTTATCATCGCTTTGGGGTTGGCAATCTTTGGCGCATTGGCCTTTGTCCTCAGCCGCACACAGATTGGCGCAATGATCCGCGCGGGCGTTGACAATGACGCGATGGCGGCCTGCCTTGGGATCAATGTCGAGCGGCTGTTCTTTATCGTCTTTTGTGTGGGCTGCGCGCTTGCAGGGCTGGCGGGCGCGGTGGCGGCACCGCTCTTGAGCGTCACACCCGACATGGGTCTGCAAATCCTTATCCCCACGCTGATCGTGATCGTGATCGGGGGCTTGGGTTCGCTCAAAGGGGCCATCGCGGGCTCTCTCATCTTTGGGTTCGTGCAGACCTTTGGCGCGGTGCTGGCACCGCAACTGGCCTCGGTTCTGATTTACGCGCTCTTGGCGGCGGTGCTGGTGATCCGGCCTGTGGGCCTCTTTCCGGCGAAAGGATAAGGCGATGTTCCGACACACACCTCTGCGATACGGCGCGCTCGTGCTCTTGGCATCGGCGGCCCTCTTCCAGGCCTTTACGGCGGAATATTTCGGGCTGGAAATCCTGACCGAGATTCTCATCCTCGCCATGCTGGTGATCGCGCTCGATATGGTCGCAGGCTTTGGCGGCATGGTCTCGCTCTGCCACGGCGCATTGCTTGGCGTCGGGGCCTATGGCTATGCGATCCTGTCCACCAAGGTTGGGTTGACGCCAGTGGCCGCTATGGGTGGCGCGGTGGCAATAACCGGGGCCATCGCTTGGGTCATCGGAGCCATCTGCGCCCGCAGCCATGGAATCTATTTCATCATGGCGACGCTGGCCTTTGGGCAGATGAGCTATTCATATGTGTTCGAAGCGCCGCTTTTTGGCGGCGATGACGGGCTCGGCGGGATTGAACGGCTCGATCTTGCGCTGATCGGGCTAGACCTGAATGACGGGCGCAGCTTTGCTCTCTTCTGCCTTGCCATGCTGGCCGCGATCTATGGCGCGGCCGTGCTGATCCTGCGTTCTGGACTAGGCCGGTCACTGTCGGGCGTCATGCACAACGAACAGCGGATGCGCGCGCTTGGCCTCACGGTCTGGCGGGTCAAGGCGGATGTCTTTGGCCTTTCTGGTCTGATTTCCGGCTTGGCGGGCGTGATGGCAGCACAGCATGTGATGTTTGTCTCGCCCGGCCTTCTGTCTTGGACAGTCTCGGGCGAGGCGTTGGTGGTTGTGATCCTTGGCGGGCTTGGAACGCTGGTCGGCCCCTTGCTGGGCGCTGCGGTCTTTGTGCTGCTCAAGCATGAGGTAGGCGCGCTCACAAGCTATTGGCATCTGGTGGTCGGGGTCATCCTGATTGCCGTGGTGATGAGCCGCGCCAATGGCATCTTTGGCTGGATCGAGGCGCGGTTTGGCGCGCGGATAGAACGGCGTGCGGCGGATGCGGCGCGCGATATCGACCCAAGGGAGGTCAAGACCGATGCTTGAGACACGCAATCTCGATAAGAGCTTTGGCGCGGTGCATGTCACGCGCGGGGTCTCGCTCAAGCTGGAGCGGGGCGAGCGGCGGGTGATCCTTGGCCCCAACGGCGCGGGCAAGACGACACTCTTCAACCTGCTGGTGGGCGAACTTAGCCCCGATAGCGGATCGGTACATCTGGCGGGCGAGAATGTAACCGCCCTGCCCGTGGCCCGGCGCGCGCGGCAAGGTCTGTCGCGCAGCTATCAGAAGAACACACTATTTGACGGCTTGACCGTCGAGGAAAATCTGGGGCTGGCGGCGGCGATCCACACCGGCAACGCAACCCGGCTTTATACCGACAGCCTCGCACGTCCCGAAGTGCGCGAAATCGTGGCCGAGGTGGCCGAACAGGTCAATCTCATGCCCTATCTGCATGCGCGTGTGTCTGAGGTCAGCTATGGCGTGCGGCGGCAGCTGGAGGTGGGCGTGGCGCTGGCCACCCGCCCTCTCGTTCTCTTGATGGACGAACCAACAAGCGGCGTGGGCCCCGAGATGGCCAAGGGGTTTCACGACCTTCTGAACAACCTGCCGCGGGATCTGACACTTCTGATCATCGAGCATGACATGGACCTCGCCTTTGACGTGGCCGATACGATCACCGTGCTGAACTATGGTGAGGTGGTGTTTGACGGGCTGCCCGAGGCCGCGCGCGGCTCCAAGCTGCTCAAGGAAATCTATCTGGGGAGTTGGGAAGATGCTTGAACTGAATGCCGTCAATTCCGGCTATGGCGAAACCCAAGTGCTTTATGGCATGGGTTTGCGCGCCGAGGCAGGCCGGGTTCTGGCCATTCTGGGGCGCAATGGCGCGGGCAAATCCACCACGCTGAAGACAGTGATGGGGCTACTGCCGCTGCGCGAGGGGCAGATCACCTTTGATGGGCGGGCCATGCCCAAACGGCCCTATGATATCGCCAAGGCGGGCATCGCCTATGTGCCGGAAACGCGGGATATCTTCCCTTCTCTGACGGTGCGTGAGAACCTTGAAATCGCGTCAAAGCGGTTTGACGGGGCATGGACAATGGACCGGGTGCTGGACCTCTTCCCGCGCCTTGGCGAACGCCTTGAGAATGGCGGCACGCAGCTGTCGGGGGGCGAACAGCAAATGCTGGCGATTGCCCGCGCGCTTCTGATGAATCCACGCCTCTTGATCCTGGACGAACCCACCGAGGGGCTGGCCCCGATCATCGTCAAGCTGATCCATGACAAGCTGATGGAGCTCAAGCGCGAGGGGCTGTCGATGGTTCTGGTCGAGCAGAATTTCGGCTTTGCCACTTCGCTTGCGGATGATGTGGTGGTGGTCAGCAAGGGCCAAGTGGTCTGGACCGGCACCGCCGACGATATCCGCGCCGATACCGAGGCGCAGCATCGCTGGCTGGGTGTCTGAGGGGGCATGCGCCCGCCCGATCAACGGGCGGGCAAGATGCCCAAAAGCGGCTTAGCCGCGCCCGCGATAGGGCGGCACGCCCTGGTCGGGAATCCACACGCCCTCTGGCATCGGGCCCGTCTGCCAGAACACATCAATCGGGATACCGCCGCGCGGATACCAATAACCACCAATGCGCAGCCACTCCGGCTCCAGAAAGCCCACCAGCCGCCGCGCAATGGAAATCGTGCAATCCTCGTGGAAGGCTCCATGATTGCGGAAACTGGTCAGGTAAAGCTTGAGCGATTTGCTCTCGACCAGCCATTGGCCCGGCACATAATCAATCACCAAATGCGCGAAATCCGGCTGTCCGGTCATGGGGCAGAGCGAGGTAAACTCAGGCGCGGTGAACCGCACGTTATACTGGACATCCGCCTGCGGATTGGCCACACGCTCCAACAGCGCCTCTTCGGGGCTCTGCGGTATCTGCGCCGCGCCGCCCAACTGCTTGAGGTCTTTGTAAATATTCTCGCTCATCGCTTTCTCCTTCACACCCCGCGCTTGTTGCCCCAGAGCATCACATGCAACTGCGGCAAAACCTTTGCGTCAAACCATCCGTCACCCGTCACCCGCTCTACCAACCAGCGCATGCGCGCGTCGATGCCCGCCTGATCGACCGTGGCGGCATCATCCTCGGGCGGGGGCGGCGTGTGATTGCCCGGCTGCAAATAGAGGGGCAATTGCGGATAGCGCCCCGCCACCGCCCGCGCCCATTCATAATCCGCCTCGTCAAATACGACGATCTTGAGGACGCTCGCAGCACCCTTGGCCGCTGCAACGCAATCGTCAAAGAGCGCCCAGTCCACCTCCATGCCCGACGACGGCGGCTTAGGGCTGAGCACCAGCATATCGAGCGCCGCGAACCAGTCGCGGGCGACAGAGCCTTGGGTTTCCATCGCAAAGCGATAGCCGCACGCATGGCCCAGATCAATCAACGCCCCCAACGGCTGAATCGCCGGATTGCCGCCCGAGAGCGTCACCATGATGGGCCGACCGCCCGAGAGGCGCGCGACCTCGGCCAACACCGCGTCAGCACTCATCGGCACCCAAGTCTCGCGATAGGCCGACTCGACCGCGTGCAGGCTGTCACACCAGACACAGCGGTAATCGCAGCCCCCGGTGCGCACAAACACTGTCGGCTGACCGATCAGCGCGCCCTCGCCCTGAATGGTCGGGCCAAAGATTTCCGAGACCCGGATCGCCTCGGTCACGGGCGATACTCCGCCCATGTTTTCGGCGTCTCGCTGACCTTGACCGCCGTCACCTCGGGCCAGCGCGCATGGCACCAGTCAAAAAGATGTTTGGCCATCCGTTCAGCGGTCACGCAATCATCCCCCAGCACATCATTCAGATGCCGGTGATCGAGCGTGTCATCAATATACCGCTTCAGATCCCCCAGATCGAGGTAATCGCGCACAAAGCCATGCGCGTTCAACTCGGCGGCGGTCAGTTCGACCACCACGATGTAATTATGCCCGTGCAGCCGCGCGCATTGATGCGTCGCAGGCAGGCCAAAAAGCTGATGTGAGGCGGAAAAATGAAATTCCTTGGTGATCCGATACATCACACCCCCCGCCCGGCCACAGCCGCCAGCCAGAAATCCCGGTCTTCATAGTCGGTCGGATCAACAACCCCCGCCAGATGAAACGCCTCGCGCCGCTCGACACAGGTGCCACAGCGCCCGCAATGTTTGGCCCCGCCCTTGTAGCACGACCATGTTTCGGCAAAGGGCGTGCCGTGCTTGGCCCCATCGGTGACGATATCGCCCTTGGACCCCTGCAAATAGGGCGTATAGAGCTTCACCTCGGCATACCCCTCCAGCGCCGCATCCTGCATCGCCTGAAACGCGTTGATGAAGCCGGGGCGGCAATCGGGGTAGATGAAATGATCGCCGCCATGCACCGCCGCGGCCACGGCATCGGCCTTTTCCGCCGCCGCCATGCCAAAGGCGATGGCCAGCATGATCGCATTGCGGTTGGGCACGATGGTGATTTTCATGGTCTCTTCGGCGTAATGCCCATCCGGCACTGCCACATCATCGGTCAGCGCGGAACCCGACAGCGCCGCCCCGATCTGGCGAATATCCACCACCTTATGCGGCACACCCAGACGGCGCGCGCAAGCTGCGGCATATTCCACCTCTTTCACATGGCGTTGCCCGTAATCAAAGCTCAGAAGCCCCGCCAATTCATGCTCAGCGGCCACCTTATGGGCGAGCGATACGGAATCGAGTCCGCCCGAGCAGATAACAATCGTCCTCATCTTTTATCCTTGTTTTTTAAAGCGGGTAGGCTGCGACCGCTCGACCCCGCGCATCTAGCGCCTTTGGCGGGTGAAAACAAGGCTGCGCTAGGTGGTCAGACGCGCCCGCAATTCGGTCTTGAGCACTTTGCCGTAATTGTTCTTGGGCAACTCGGCGACCGTGATATAGCGTTTGGGCCGCTTGAACCGGGCGATCTGGCGCAGGCAATGCGCGTCAAGCGCTGCCTCATCGAGCGTCCCGTCACAGACCACAAAGGCCACCACCACCTCGCCCCATTCGGCATCGGCCATGCCCACCACCGCCGCCTCGATCACGTCAGAATGGGTCAAGAGCACCTCTTCCACCTCGCGCGGATAGATGTTGGACCCGCCCGAGATGATCATATCCTTGGATCGGTCCTGCAAGGTCACATAGCCGTCATCGTCCATCCGGCCCAGATCACCCGTCCAGAGCCAGCCGTCGCGCAGCGCCTTTTCGCTCGCCGCCGCGTTCTGCCAATAGCCCGGCATCACCGCATCGCCGCGCACGAGGATTTCGCCCACCTCCCCCGGCGGTACCTCTGCCCCCGTGTCATCCGCAATCCGCACCTCGACCACCGATTGCGCGCGACCTACCGAGGCCAGCCGTTCGCGCCAACGCGGATGGCTGCGATCCGCCACATCGGCGCGGCTCAGCGCGGTGATCGCCATCGGGCATTCCCCCTGCCCGTAGATTTGCAGGAAGATTGGCCCGAACACCTCGACCGCCTCGAGAATATCTGCCAGATACATCGGCCCCCCGGCATAGACCACGCTGCGCAGCCCCTCCCCGGTCTCGCCGCGCGCCTGCACCTGTGCGGTCAGCCGCTTGACCATCGTCGGCGCGGCGAACATATGCACCCGGCCATGATGCCGCGCGAGATCAAGAATTTCCCCCTCGTCAAACCCGCCCGACGCCGGGCAGACATGACGCGCCCCGCGCAGCACATGCACCATCGCATAAAGCCCGGCGCCATGGCTCATCGGCGCGGCGTAGAGCGTGGCATCGTCGCCGGTCACCTCATCGACATCCGCCAGATAGCTGAGCGACATCGCGACCAGCATCCGATGCGT
Source organism: Roseovarius sp. MS2 (assembly GCF_051447875.1). Classification (NCBI taxonomy): domain Bacteria; kingdom Pseudomonadati; phylum Pseudomonadota; class Alphaproteobacteria; order Rhodobacterales; family Roseobacteraceae; genus Roseovarius; species Roseovarius sp. MS2. The sequence continues at coordinate 3,019,421 of NZ_JBKHVF010000001.1, read as the reverse complement.
GATCCGCACCCCCTTGGGCCGCCCAGTGGTGCCAGAGGTGTAAAACAACCACGCCAGATCGCCGGGCGCGCGCGCGGCAACCTCGGCCACCGCCGCGCCCCGCGTGCCCGCCTGTGCCACGACCCCCTGCTCGGCCAAGGCATCGCGCCGAACCACATCCGCCAAAACCACCTGCGCGCCTGCATCTGCGATGATCCACGCCGCCTCTGCCCCGTGCAGCTTGGCATTGATCGGCACGGCAGCGGCCCCGGCATACCAGATACCGTAAAGCGCCAAGAGATACTCGGGCGCATTGCCCATGAAAATCGCCACCCGGTCGCCAGCCGCCACGCCTTGCGCCGTCAACCCGCCCGCCACCTCGCGCGCGGCGCGGTCAAACCCGGCATAATCCGCCACCAGATCAACGCCGGTGAAGAGCGCCGCCCGCCTGGGCCAAGCCTGCGCTGCCCGCTCCAGCCAAATCCCGATATTCATCGCCCAATCCTCCGCGTCGCTACCAAAGCACCGACGCGGCCCCGGCACAATTCCGTAGAAACACGCAAACCTCTTGGCGCACCGCGTCCCGCGCGCCATAACGGGCCATGGACATCAAGGAACTCGCCTTCGATCATGCCCCTGTGGGCCTTGCTCTGCTGGAACACCGCATCATCCGGCAGTGCAATCAGAAATTTGCCGCGATCTTTGGCGATACCCCCGCCGATTATACCAACATCCCGCTGGCCCGCTATTACCCCTCCATCGAGGATTATCGCCGCATCGGGGCGGATGCGCTCGCCATCATGCGCAAAACCGGGCGTTATGCGGATGAACGGGTGATGAAGCGCCGCAATGGCACGCTCTTTTGGTGCCGGGTGCGCGGCCAGTCGCTAACGCCCGAGGCCCCGTTTCAGCGCGGCATCTGGTCGTTCTCCGATCTCTCGGACGAACGCCCCCTTGTCGAGCTGACCCAACGCGAACGCGAGGTGGCGATTCTCACCTGTCGGGGGATGACATCCAAGGAAATCGGCCTTGATCTGGGTCTCAGCTATCGCACCGTCGAGGTTTATCGTGCGCGCCTGCTAGAGAAATTTCAGGCCCGCAAACTGGCGGAACTGGTGGCAAAACTTTCTGGGATGCCGCTCTGATGGCGTGCAGCTCTCGTAAAATTGCCCCCCTGCCCCCAGATTATAGGGTAATGGCCGCTTTTCTCAGCCTCCGCCTTGCCCTATAAGCGGCCAAAACAAAATGCCATGAGCCCGGAACGGGACATCATCGCGCTGTGGTCGAGGAAGATATGTCGAACAAATCCCATGAATCGGACGTGGCCTTTATCAAGGCATTGGCGGAACTGCTGAATGACAACGATCTGACTGAATTGTCGGTCAAGCGGGAATATGGCGAGGACGACACGCTTCAGGTTCGCGTCAGCCGCCGGGGTGAAACAGTTACCACCCACTACGCGCCCCCGCCTGCGACTGCTTATGCCCAACCCCCGGCTGCCGCCCCGGCCGCGGCCGCCCCCGCCGCCGAAGACCCGGCAAGCCACCCCGGCGCAGTCACTTCGCCGATGGTTGGGACGGTCTATATGCAGGCTGAACCGGGTGCCCCCGCCTTTGTCAGCGTAGGCACGCAGGTGTCCGAGGGCGACACGCTCTTGATCATCGAGGCGATGAAGACGATGAACCATATTCCCGCCCCGCGCGGCGGCACCGTCAAACGCATTCTCATCGAAGACGGCGCAGCGGTCGAATATGGCGCACCTCTGATGATCATCGAATAAGGCCGCGTGCAATGTTCGAGAAAATCCTGATCGCCAACCGGGGCGAAATTGCCCTTCGCGTGATCCGCGCTGCCCGTGAGATGGGGATCAAGACCGTCGCCGTGCATTCCACCGCCGACGCCGACGCCATGCATGTGCGCATGGCAGATGAATCCGTCTGCATCGGCCCGCCCTCCTCTTCCGAAAGTTATTTGTCGATTCCGTCGATTATTGCCGCCTGTGAGGTGACGGGGGCGCAAGCGATCCATCCGGGCTATGGCTTTTTGTCAGAGAACGCCAATTTCGTGCAGATCGTCGAGGATCACGGCCTGACCTTTATCGGCCCGTCTGCCGAACATATCCGCATCATGGGCGACAAGATCACCGCCAAGGATACGATGAAGGCGCTTGGCGTGCCCTGCGTGCCCGGCTCTGAGGGCGGTGTTGCCAATCTCAAGCAAGCGCAGGCGCTCTGCGCCGAGATCGGTTTTCCGGTCATCGTCAAGGCCACAGCCGGTGGCGGCGGGCGTGGCATGAAGGTGGCGCAAAGCGCCGCCGAGTTGGAAAAGGCCTTTCTCACAGCGCGTTCCGAGGCCAAGGCAGCCTTTGGCAATGACGAGGTCTATATCGAGAAATACCTGACCACGCCGCGCCATATCGAAATTCAGGTGTTCGGCGATGGCAAGGGCGGCGCAGTGCATCTGGGAGAGCGCGACTGCTCGTTGCAGCGTCGGCACCAAAAGGTGCTGGAAGAAGCCCCCGGCCCCTGTATCACCGCCGAGGAGCGCGCCCGTATCGGCAAGATCTGTGCCGATGCCTGCGCGAATATCCAGTATCGCGGTGCAGGCACCATCGAGTTTCTCTATGAAAAGGGTGAGTTCTTCTTCATCGAAATGAATACGCGGTTGCAGGTCGAACATCCCGTGACCGAGGCGATTTTTGGCGTGGACCTTGTGCAGGAACAAATTCGCGTGGCCGAAGGCATGCCGATGTCCTTTACTCAGGATGATCTGATCATCAACGGCCACGCCATAGAGGTGCGTATCAACGCTGAGAAGCTACCTGATTTCGCACCGCGTCCGGGCCGGATCACACAATTTCACGCGCCCGGCGGTTTGGGCGTGCGGATGGATTCGGCGCTCTACGATGGCTACAAGATACCGCCCTATTACGACAGCTTGATTGCCAAGCTGATCGTGCATGGCAAGGACCGGCACAGCGCCTTGCGCCGTCTGGCCCGGGCGCTTGGCGAGTTGATCGTGGATGGCGTCGACACTACCATTCCGCTCTTTCACGCGCTACTGCAAGAGGATGATATCCAGTCCGGAAATTACAATATCCATTGGCTGGAACATTGGCTGGAAACAAATCTGAGGGATTGAGGGCGCGGCACGCGCCGCCGCGCAACGCCCATCCGCCCCCTCGGGCGGGCGCTGCGCGGCTCATCGTTTGGGGCCAAACTCAGCGCAAGACCTGCCGCTGCGAACCGCCCCCTAGCTCTTCCCTGAAATCACCCGTGCTGCCGCCTCAAGTCCGCCCGCGCCATGCGGAATATCAAGCGCAGTCAATCCTGCCTCGATTGAACCCAACGCACCCAAAACCATATGGGCGTTCACGTGTCCCATATGGCCTATGCGAAAAAATCCATGCCACGCCGGATCACCCGGTTCTGCCATTCCAAGGCCAATCCCAAGCGTTACGCCTGCATAGTCTTGTACCCAAGACCGCAGGCGTGACCCATGCGGTGCCCCGATCCGAAGCGCTGTCACGGCGCGGCTGCGCAGAGCGGGATCACTGATGTTAAGCTCAAGCGGCCCGCTCTGCCCCCATGTCTCACAGGCGGCCCAGATGGCACGGGCCAGCGTTTCATGGCGGACCCAAACCGCCTCGATGCCGCCCTCAGCCGCGATCAAGTCAAGCGCCGCGCGCAGGCCGTAAAGATGATGCGTCGGGGCTGTGCCGCCGAAGTATTGATAGAACATCTGCGGATCGGCGCGATGGGTCCAATCCCAATAGCGACTGACCAGCGGCAACCGCTTGCGCGCCTCCGCCGCCTTGTCCGAGAAGAACACAAACGCCAGACCGGGCGGCACCATCAGCCCCTTTTGGCTGCCTGCTACCATCACGTCGACGCCCCATGCGTCCATCTCGAACCGGTCACAGGCGAGCGAGGCAATACAATCAGCCATGAGGAGCGCAGGATGCCCCGCCGCATCCAGGGCCGCCCGCACTCCGGCGATGTCATTGAGCACCGAGGTCGAGGTATCGACATGGGTCGCCAGAACCGCCTTGATGTCGTGACGCGCATCGGTGCGCAGCACCTCTTCCAGACGGTTAAGATCAATCGGCGAGCGCTTGCCGAAATCGAGCATGTCGACGATGATCCCCTGCCCCTGCGCCACCTCAGCCCAGCCATGCCCAAACCGCCCCGTGGCCGGCACCAGCACGCGGTCGCCGGGGTGGAGCGTATTGGCCAATGCCGCCTCCCACGCCCCATGCCCGTTTGAGATATAGATCGTCGCATGTTGGCGCGTCCGCGCCACGGCACGCAGATCCGGAATAAGCCCCGCCGTCATCTCAATCAGATCGCCCTCATAGATATTCGGGGCAGCACGATGCATGGCCCGCAACACCTCTTCGGGCATGACCGAGGGACCGGGAATGGCCAGATAGGCGCGACCGTGGGCGAGGCTCATTTGGGGGATCTCCTGCTTCTTCGCGCCGCACCTTACGCCCTTGGCACGCGGCGTCAATCGCGGCAACGCTTGCTTGGCCCTGTGCGGCGGCGGCGTTTCAACGCCGCACCTCAGCAAGAAAATCCAAAATTTCTTGTATGTGGGAAACTATAGATTTCCTGCGCGTCTAGCGCTTGCGCCGATACGCCTTGGCCAGCTGCACGGGGTCCGTCCCGCAGAGATAGCGGATCAGCGTCCAGAGATTGCGCGCGCCCCGCCGCACCCATCCCTCGCGCCGATACCGCGCCGAAGAGGTTGTCACAGCCAAGGGCATCACCGAGATGCGCCCTTTCAGAGCGCGCGCCATGGCCACATCCTCCATCAGCGGTATATCTGCGTATCCGCCTGCCACGTCATAGGTCGCGCGCGGGATTAACAGCGCCTGATCCCCGTAGGGCAGGCCCAACACCCGGCTGCGCAGATTGGCCCAGCCAGCAACCAGCTGAGGCATAGGCCCGGTTGCATCAAACGACAGCCGAAAGGCAGCAGGCCCGCCTTGTTCAAATTGCGCGCTGACGGCATTTGCCCATCCGGCAGGCAAGACCGTATCGGCATGCAAGAACAGCAACCATCCCCCACCCGCTAGGTGCGCCCCGCGGCGCAATTGGCCGCCACGGGATGCGGCCCCCTTCACGACAACCGCCCCGGTGGCCTCGGCGATTTGCAACGTGGCATCGTCCGATCCGCCATCACTGATAATCAACTCTCGGATCAAGCCCGCCTCAAGCCCCTCCATCAGCGCGGCAAGGCACGCAGGTAGAACCGAAGCAGCGTTGAGTGTCGGAATCACCACCGAGAGTGCTGCGCGCATGATGACCCCTGTTGTGTCTGTTCTCGTGACCTATATTACAGGCGTACAACACGGGGGAAGAGGCATGACGCGCCGTATTCTGGAGATCACCGGCAAAGACGCCCTGCAATTTTTGCAGGGCCTTGTCACCAACGACCTGCAAAAATTGGATCATGGGCTCGTCTATGCTGCGATCCTGACACCGCAGGGCAAATATCTGGCGGATTTTTTGCTGTCGCGTCACGACGATGCGATCCGGCTTGATGTTGACGCAAGCCTTGCCCCGATGCTTTTGCAGCGGTTGACGATGTATAAACTGCGCGCCGACGTGACGATTAAAGAAACCGATCTCAAGGTGCGGCGGGGCACAGGCCCGGCTCCGCTTGGCGCACTCGTAGACCCGCGCCATGCCGATTTGGGGTGGCGTCTTTATGGCGAAACCGGCGGCGACGATGGCAGCGATTTCGACAGAATTCGCGTGGCGCATTGTATTCCCGAAACCGGGATCGAGCTGACCCCCGACACCTTTATTCTCGAGGCCGGGTTTGAACGCCTCAATGGTGTGGATTTCCGCAAGGGCTGTTACGTCGGTCAAGAGGTGACAGCCCGGATGAAACACAAGACAGAATTGCGCAAGGGTCTGACACTTGTGGCGGTGCATGGCGCGGCCCCTGTTGGGAGCGAAATTTTCACCCCTGAAGGCAAGGCTGCAGGCACGCTTTATACGCAGTCGGGCGGTCGCGGCATCGCTTATCTACGCCTCGACCGGGCGGCGGCAGGAATGACCTCTGGCGAGGCGCGCGTTGATCCCTTGTCGATCCCTACGCAATAGGGCTGGGGATCACCGCCAACACCCTGTTTTACATCACAAAATAGGAGATAATGGTGGGTGATAAGGGATTTGAACCCCTGACATCTTCGATGTGAACGAAGCGCTCTACCACTGAGCTAATCACCCGCCGTGGGGGCTTTTAGCGTCACTCTTCGCCCTGTGCAACACCCTCTTTCATATCTTCGTCACTGTCGTCGTCGTCAGCTTCGGTGTCGGGTCCGGCACCGGGTTTCGCTTGTCGGATTTTGGCGATGATGATGCGGGCATTGGCCATGTCACGCACCCGGTTGATTTTGATCTTGCCCAGGGGCGGCAGGTTGATTTCGCGGCCCTCCGCCAGAACTTCGCCCAAGACTTCTAGCACCGCCTCGACCACGGGCTTGGCATTCTTTTTCTTGATGTCACCCTTGGCCAGAACCTTGTCGATCAGTTCCTGCTTTTTCAACTCCGGCCCGCTGTCTGCCGGGATAGCCTCGGCGACGGCCAAAGTGATGACATTTCCGGTGTCGGTCTCGGCGCTCACAGTCTCGGCCACAACCGCGATCTCCGCCTCGGGTGCAGCCTCCTGAGGTGGGGCGACCTTTCGGGTAGTCCGGGGTTTGGCCGTACCAGTCTTGGTGGTGGTTCGGGTCGTCGTCTTGCGCGGGCTCTTGGTTTTGGCCTTGGTCGTCATGATGCGCCTCTATTGTTTCGCTGCTGGAAACACGCTAGCGCGCGGCGCGGCGTAACGCCAGTAAGAGTTGCACCGCGTCGCAGACAAGCTGCTTAGCTGTCCATCTTGAGTGCGGAAATGAACGCCTCTTGCGGGATGTCCACCTTGCCGAATTGGCGCATCTTCTTTTTGCCGGCCTTCTGCTTTTCCAAGAGCTTCTTTTTCCGCGTGGCGTCGCCACCATAGCATTTGGCGGTCACATCCTTGCGCAACGCCGAGAGCGTCTCGCGGGCGATCACCTTGCCACCGATGGCCGCCTGTATGGGGATCTTGAACATGTGGCGCGGGATCAGATCCTTGAGCTTTTCGCACATCGCCCGCCCGCGCATTTCAGCGCGGTCACGGTGGACCATCATCGAGAGGGCATCCACAGGTTCGTCATTCACGAGAACCTGCATCTTGACCAGACTATCCTCACGATACCCTTCAAGGTGATAGTCAAAGGATGCATAGCCCTTGGTCACGGATTTCAGCCGGTCGTAAAAATCGAACACCACCTCGTTGAGCGGCAAGTCATAGACAACCATCGCCCGCGCCCCGGCATAGGTCAGATCCATCTGGATGCCGCGCCGGTCCTGACAAAGTTTGAGCACATCGCCAAGGTATTCATCCGGCACCAGAATCGTCGCCTTGATGCGCGGCTCTTCGATATGACCCACATAGGTCAGATCGGGCATATCGGCAGGATTGTGCAGATCGCGCCGCGATCCGTCCTTCATGTAGAGGTGATAGATCACCGACGGGGCCGTGGTGATCAACTCGATATTGTATTCCCGCTCGATCCGGTCGCGGATCACTTCGAGGTGCAAGAGCCCGAGAAAGCCACAGCGAAACCCAAAGCCAAGCGCCGCCGATGTTTCCATCTCATAGCTGAACGAGGCGTCATTCAGTGCCAGCTTCTCGATTGCGTCGCGCAGATCCTCGAACTCGTTGGAATCTACAGGGAAAAGCCCGCAGAACACCACCGGCACAGAGGGTTTGAACCCCGGCAAGGCCTTGTCGCACGGGCGTTTTTCATGGGTGATGGTATCGCCCACCTTGGTATCGCGCACCTGCTTGATCGACGCGGTGATAAAGCCGATTTCGCCGGGTCCAAGACTCTCGACCTTTTCCATCTGCGGGCGGAAGACGCCGATCCGCTCGACATTATAGGTGGCCTCGGTCTGTATCATATGGATACGGTCGCCGCGTTTCATGCGTCCGTCCATGATCCGCACCAGAACGACCACGCCCAGATAGGCATCATACCAGCTATCCACCAGCATCGCCTTCAACGGTGCATTCTCATCGCCTTTCGGCGCGGGCAGATGTTTGACGATAGCCTCGAGCGTTTCAGCGATGCCGACACCAGTTTTTGCCGACACGCGAATGGCGCCGCTTGCATCAATGCCAATCACATCCTCGATCTGCTCGGCCACCCGGTCGCACTCGGACGCGGGCAAGTCGATCTTGTTGAGAATGGGAACAATTTCGTGACCTGCGTCAATCGCCTGATAGACATTGGCCAGCGTCTGCGCCTCGACGCCTTGTGTGCTGTCCACCACCAAAAGACTGCCCTCGACCGCGCGCATGCTGCGGCTGACCTCGTAGGCGAAATCCACATGTCCGGGCGTGTCGATCAGATTGAGCACATAAAGCTCGCCATTCTGCGCCTTGTAGTCGATGCGCACCGTATTGGCCTTGATCGTGATCCCCCGCTCGCGCTCGATGTCCATGGCATCCAGCATCTGCGCCTTCATATCACGGTCCTGCACCGTGCCGGTCGATTGGATCAACCGGTCAGCAAGGGTGGATTTGCCGTGGTCGATATGAGCCACGATCGAAAAATTGCGGATGTGAGCAAGGTCTGTCATAGCTTTGGCATATGTATGGGAATAGGCGTTTGGTCAAGGTGGGATGATGTGCCCAAACACGCGCAAATGCAGCCCCGCAACAGCGACGGTGCAGTCTAGGCTTTTTTCCCGTCCGTTCGGGGTCTAAGGGATCACAGCCCTCTCTTGAACCGGAGTTTCCCGTTATGCCTTGCGCCCTTTGTGCCGCCGATGCCCCGCTTAGTCCTTATGCCGTGTCGGGCGGGCCTGAGGCGGCCAGTGTCGATCTCTGCGCTCTTTGCGCCGATCAGATCGACGGCACGCTTGAGCCCGAGCATTGGCGCTGTCTTGCCTCGTCGATGTGGTCCGAGGATACCCCGGTTCAAGTTCTCGCGGCGCGCATCTTGGCCCGCCTCTCTGATCACGATTGGGCGCGGGATTTGGTCGATCAACTTTGGCTTGATGAGGACACCCGCGTATGGGTGGACAACCTGCCCCAAGATAGCGGCCACCGCGACAGTAACGGCGTGCCATTGGCGCAGGGCGATACCGTTGTTCTGATCAAGGATTTGCCGGTCAAAGGGGCTAATTTCACGGCCAAACGCGGCACGGCGGTGCGCGGCATTTCCCTTGTTCTTGACAACCCGGCCCATATCGAAGGCCGGGTCGAGGGGCAGCGTATCGTGATCCTGACCGAGTTCGTGAAGAAGCGCTGAGCGCTACCCCCGAAACACCGGCGCGCGCCCCGCCAGATTGGCCGAAATCTGCTCCATCTGATCCGGCTTGCCAATCAGGGCCGCCTGCTCGCGGCTCTCAGCCATCAGAATTGCGGCCTCATCGGCCCCGCTCTCGGCCACACCGATCAGGCGCTTTGCGGCGCGAATAGCCGAGGGGCTGCGGCCCGCAATCTCAGTTGCCAGATCTTGCGCCGCCGCCAGCGGATCATCCGCCAGTTCCGTGACCAGCCCCCAGGCCAAAGCCTGCGTCGCCGAAATCGGCCGCGCCGTATAGGTCATGCGCCGGATCACATCAGAGCCGGTCAAGTGCGGAAGGAGCGCCATGCCGCCCATATCGGGGATCAGTCCCCATTTCATCTCCATGATCGCAAGCTCTGTATCGGGTGCCGCAATCCGGATATCCGCCCCAAGCGCAAGCTGAAAGCCCGCGCCAAAAACAACCCCATGCAACGCCGCGATAACCGGCACTGGCACCTGCCGCCAGACCATCGCCACCGCTTGAAAGAGATTGCCCGTGCCATGGCTGCGCTGCAGGATCAGCCCCTCTGGATCCCCCGCCGCCAATTGCGCAAAGCTCATCACATCAAGACCGGCACAAAATGCCTTGCCCTCGCCGGACAACACCACGGCACGAATATCTGCCTCAATCAGCGCCTGCCCTGCGGCCACGATGGCCTCGGCCATAGTAGGATCAAGCGCATTGCGTTTATCCGCGCGGGTCAGCGTCACATGTGCGATGTGATCCCTGATCTCGGTCGTGACTCGGACCATGGCCATTCCTCCCTTTTGCGCCATGAAACACCACTCCCCTTGCTCAGACCAGCACTACGTCGCGGCACACCCTTGCAAGGCGGCGCGGCATCCCTTTAACTGCGCGCCATGACATATCCGCGCTATACCCCCTTGATCGAGAGCCTGCCCGCATCTGTCCCCTTTGTCGGGCCAGAGGAACAGGAACGCCAACGCGGCGCGCCTTTTGCCGCGCGCCTCGGGGCCAATGAAAATCTCTTTGGCCCCTCACCCCACGCGCTCGCCGCGATCCGGGCCGAGGCCGAGAATGTTTGGAAATATGGCGACCCCACCAGCCATGATCTGCGCGCAGCGCTTGCCGATCACATGGGCGTAGCGCTTGAGAATGTGCTGGTGGGTGAGGGCATAGACGGTCTTTTGGGCAATCTCGTGCGCCTGCTGATTGGCCCCGGCGATGCGGTCGTCACTTCTATCCCACCTTCAACTACCATGTGACTGGGTTTGGCGGGGCGCTACACAAAGTGCCCTACCGCGATGATCACGAAGATTTACCCGCGTTGATCGCCCGCGCGCATGAGGTCGGAGCGAAATTGATCTATTTCGCCAATCCCGACAATCCGATGGGCACTTGGGTGCCGGGTGCGGATGTGACCGCAGCGCTCGACACCCTGCCCGACGGGTGCATTCTGTGCCTGGACGAGGCCTATGTTGAATTCGCACCCGAGGGCACGGCAGCCGATATTGCCCCCGATGATCCCCGCGTCATCCGCATGCGGACATTCTCCAAGGCCTATGGCATGGCCGGGGCCCGCATCGGCTATGCGGTAGGGGCGGCTGCGCTGATCAAAAGCTTTGATAAGATCCGCAATCATTTCGGCATGAACCGTATGGCTCAGGTCGGGGCACTGGCCGCTCTCCACGACACCGGCTGGCTTGCGCATGTGCAGGCCGAGGTGCGGCGCTCTCGGGACAGTATTGCGCAGGTCGCCAAAGAAAACGGGCTAAGCGCGCTGCCCTCTGCCACCAATTTCGTCACGGTCGATTGTGGCCGCGACGGGGCCTATGCCCGCCGTGTTCTGGCCGGACTGGTGGCACGTGGTGTGTTTGTGCGCATGCCCTTTGTCGCGCCACAGGATCGCTGCATCCGCATCAGTTGCGGTCGGGCAGAGGAGATGGAGGTTTTGGCCAAAACCCTGCCAGAGGCGCTGCGCGACGCAGATCAAACCGGCTGATCTAAGGCCGGCCCTCAATCATTGTCGCTCGATTGCGCCCCAGCACGTTGCCGGGACACATCCGATGCGGGAACGGTCGTCAAAAGCGCCAAACCATCCAGTGTTGTCCACACATCCCGGTCAATGCGCCCGTCGAACTGGCCCGGCGCAGCCGCTGCACTGGATTTTGCCAAACTGATCGTCACCTCTACCCCAGAGCGGTCGCCCATCCCGCGCATCGCGGACAAATCCGGCACCGGCTCTGACCCAGTCAGACAGATCGTTTGTGACCCAAGGTCCAAATCCAGCGGCGCACCCAATCGCTCGGCCACCCGTGCCAAGAAGGGCACAAGCAGCAATGGCTCGACCACATCCTGAAGCGTTACCGGCAGCGCACATGGCCCCTCTGGCAATCCGGCGTGGTCCATCAGTACGATGCCCTTCAGCAAGGGACAGGTGGCATCGCGCCGTTCCAGAACCCGCAACAGCATCGCTGTCCCCGGCAAGCCAGCCCGCGCAAGCCAGCCGCAGGCCCAGCCCGCCTCTTCCGCCTCACCCCAGCTTAGCCCCGCACCGCGCGCCGCCTTGGTCGCGAGTGCCGTAATTTCGGACAGGGAGAGTTGCATCACCTCCCTTGCCCAGTCTGGCGGCTCTGAGCCCGCGCGCGTCGGGTCTTGGGCGCACTCGGTCATAGGTTTGCCCCCATCGCCATATCCTGCGGATAGGGCGCACCCTGAAAGAGACTGATCCGCACCCAGCGATCCGAGCGGGGATCGAACCGCGTCGCGCCAAAGAACGCCAGCTTGCAGCGCAAAAGATCAATCGGCAGCACATCGGCGGCAATCAGATTGTCGCGCACCTCGGCCAAGGGGCGTGTCGCCGCCATCTGCACGCGGCGCAGCATAAGCCTATGCTCTGGCGCGGCCAGCAAGACCTTTGCAATCGGCGCGTCCTCGGGCCACTCCAAGAGTGCCCGCGCCAAGGCCGCCGCCTGCCGCGAGATATCCAGTGGCAATTCGCGCTCTGCGCCCGGCTCTGCCGCCCGTTCGCCCAAACGCGGCTCGAGCTTTTCCTCGGAGACATACCAGAACCGCGCGCAGCCTTCGGGCGTGTCGTGATCCAGCGCCATTGCCCAGCCATACCGCTCAGACAAAATCGCCCGCGCCCGCGCCACCGTCATCGCACCGTCGATGCCAAAGGCGCTGTCTTCGTCGGCGGCCATGCAGTCGGCCAGACCATCCACCAGATCACCATGCGGTTCTATCATCGCGGCGGCCAGCGCCTCTTGCGCCTCAAGCGGTAGCAGCCCCTCGGCCCAGCGCCAGAGCGCATCCCACGGATGATCGCCGTGGGGGTCCCAACCCGCGCACAGATGCGCGCAGACCGCAGCCAATCCGTCGCGCAACTCCAGCAGCCGCGCCTGTTGCACCGGGTGTCCGCTCTGCCAACCTTGCGCATTCACCTGCGCGGCCTGCAGCGCCACCTCGAATCCCGCCAAAGTCTCGGGTGTGGCCGTCGCTTGGGCGCGCACCCGCGCCAACGCTTCTTCCCGCGCCATCATCCAGTTGTTGAGCAAGACCGGATGCCGCACCAAAAAGGGGGCCATGCCAAGGCCGGTAGAATTACCCACGCCCAGCATGCGCCGCAGCTCCGGGGCCAATGGCACCGCAAGCGCGCCGCCCCGCACCCGAGCCAGATGCTCGACCAGATCAACCGTGTAGGCCCGCGTCAGCCAGACCGACAGCATTTCGGCCTGAAACGGTGCGCGCATTTCGGGGCGCCCGGCAATCCGTGCGCGATCCGCAGCGCCGAACTTGCCCGAGCCATAGACCGCAGTTGTGCGCATCAAATAACCGGTCTCGGTCAGCTCTGCTGCATCAGGCTGCTGCCCCGCCGCCAACCGTGCGACCACATGGTCAAAGAGGCGAACAGACTTGTTTGCACGGCTCAGGCTTAACTCACGCGGACTGACGCGCCCCGCCTCTTGCACAGGCACATTCAACGCCAGCCGCTCCAAATCCTCGGCATCAGGCGTTCCATCAAAGAGTGTGAAGGTCGCGTCCCACGCCGTCGCTATTACCCGATCCGAGCGCATCTCGTCCGGCAAGTCATGCCCAAAGGCCACAAGACTATAGGTCCTCTCAGGACCAATGGCGCGGTAAACCGCCCGCCCCTGCCCACGCGCGTCAAATTCCCAGACCGGGCGGTCAAACTGCCAGCCCTCTTGCTGCACGCGCCGCAACATCTGGCGCAGAAAGGACAGCCGCGTCGGATGCGCAGCCCCCATCCGTGCCAGACGCATCACAACATCCGGGCTTCGCCGATACTGCGCCGCCTCGGGCATCGGATTGAGCGCGCCGCAGGTCACAGCGCGGCCTCGTTCGGCCCGAAACTCTCGCGAAAGAACCGCAGCCAATTGCCACCCATGATGGCCTCGACTTCTGCAATGCTCATTCCCACGGCGCGCAATCCGTCAGAGATCGCGCCGAAATGCCGGTTATCCTGAAACCACTCTGGCATCGGCGGAAATCCGGGGGCGTCAGCGCTGCCCTCGCCGTAATCGACCGCCTTGGTCCAACGCCCCGACCGCATCCAGTCCACCACCGAGTCGGGCTGATCCTGACAGAGGTCGCTCCCGATTCCGAGCCGCTCGACCCCCATCCGCTCGGCCGTGCGCGCCATCATCTCGCAAAAGGATGACACGGTGCAGCCCCCGCCACCCTGCAAGTGATGTGGATAGAGCGAGAAGCCCAGCATGCCACCCGATTCCGCCAAGGCACCCAGCACGCGGTCAGATTTGTTGCGCCGCGCAGCATGCCACGTCGCGGGATTGGCATGGGTGATCGCAATCGGGCGGGTTGAGTGGGCAATCGCCTCAAGTGTAGAGCGCTCGCTCGAATGGCTCATATCGACCACCAGCCCGACGCGGTTCATCTCTGCCACCACCTCGCGCCCCATCCGGGTCAAACCCGTATCCTCTGCCTCATAGCAACCCGTCGCCAGCAGGGACTGATTGTTATAGGTCAATTGCATGAAGCGAAGTCCCAGCCGGTGCAGAACCTCGACCAGCCCGATATCATCCTCGATACAGCTTGGATTCTGAGCACCAAAGAAAATCGCCGTGCGCCCGGTCTCTTTTGCACGGGTCACGTCCTCGGCCCCAAACCCCTGAAAGATCAGATCCGGAAACCGCTCGAACTGCCGGTTCCACGCCTCGATGTTCAGGACTGTTTCGCGAAAACTCTCATGATAGGTGATGGTGACATGCACCGCATCCACGCCACCCGCGCGCATCTGGCGGAATATCTTTTCCGACCAATTGGCATATTGCAGCCCGTCGATCACCACGCTCATTCCGGCAGCCCCCGTGCCACATAGGCAGTTTTGACGGTCGTGTAGAACTCGGCGGCATATTGCCCCTGTTCGCGCGATCCAAAACTGGACGCGCCGCGCCCGCCAAAGGGCACGTGGTAATCCGTGCCCGCCGTGGGCAAGTTCACCATCACCGTGCCCGCCCGCATATTGGCGCGAAAGTGGTTGGCGCGCGCCAAGCTGCGGGTCATGATTCCAGCGGTCAGACCGAATTCGCTGTCATTGGCGATGCTCAGCGCCTCGTCATAACTGGCGGCTTTGATCACACAGGTGATTGGCGCGAACATTTCTTCGCGGTTAATCGCCATATCGTTGCGCGTGCCCGCAAAGACCGCCGGTGCCATGTAATATCCATCGGTCGCGCGTTCCAACCGTTCTCCGCCACACAAAAGCTCTGACCCCTCTGCCTTACCCTTTTCGATATAGGCCAGATTTTGCGCGAGTTGGTCGGCGCTGACAACTGGTCCGATCTGTGTGCCTGCGTCCAACGCATGCCCAACCTGAAGCGCCCGCGCCGCATCCGCCAGCCGCGCCACGAATTCATCATGCACCGCCGCATGCACGATCAATCTTGAGGCGGCGGTGCATTTCTGCCCCGTGCCGCCAAAGGCCGCCCCCGCCGCATGGGCAACCGCCATATCGAGATCGGCATCGTCGAGGATCAGCATCGGGTTCTTTGATCCCATCTCCATCTGCAGCTTGGTCATGTTGGGCACCGCAGCCGCGGCAATGCCCCGCCCGACGTTGACCGAACCGGTAAAGCTGATGGCATCAATGCCGGGATGCGATACCAGCGCTTCGCCCACCGCGCGCCCCGGCCCCATCACAAGGTTGAAAAGACCGCGTGGCATATCCTGTCGCGCAATGATCTCGGCCAGCGCCACCGCGCTTGCCGGCGTCAGATTGGCCGGTTTCCACACCACCGCATTGCCAAAGGCCAAAGCGGGCGCGATTTTCCACGCAGGCGTCGCCACCGGGAAATTCCACGGGCTGACAATCGCCACGACGCCCACAGGTTCGCGGCGCACATCAATATCAATCTCGGGGCGCACACTCTGGGCGAAATCCCCCATCTGGCGCAGCACTTCGGCGGCGTAGTAGCAAAAGAACTGCCCGGCACGATAGACCTCGCCCGCACCCTCGGTACGCGGCTTGCCCTCTTCTCGGGCGACCATGCCACCAATCTCAGGGCTGCGGGCCATCAACTCGGTGCCAATGGCCATCAACACATCATGCCGCTTTTGTATGCCAGCCGCCCACCAGGCAGGCTGCGCCGCCCGCGCCGCTGCAATCGCCTCGTCCAGATCGGCGCGGTCGGCCTGTGCATAGGTGCCGATCAAATCCGATACGTCCGACGGGTTGCGGTTCTCGATCCGCGTGTCTGACCCGCGCCAATCGCCTGCAATGAAATTTCCGGTCTGTGGCACCGTCATACGCTCGTCCCTTTCCGTCGATCCGTCACTTTGCGGGGCTTCGCCCGCCTCGGCAGACGATCCGCGATTGACCGAATTAAGGCAAACAAATATAACTGCATCCAACTTCAGTTTCCCTGAAACATCCAACAGGCCAGCCATGATCCGGACCGAAGCCCTGCGCGCCTTTGTCACCGTCACCGAACATGGCAATATCCGCGATGCTGCGGAAATCCTTTGCCGAACGCAGTCGGCGGTCTCGATGACCCTCAAGCAGCTTGAGGCGGAATTAGGGGGGCCGCTGTTTGAAAGCGACCGCAAAAGCAAACTGACAGACCTCGGAACCTTCGTGCTCGATGTTGTGGGGCCCTTGTTGCGCGACCATGACCGTGCGCTAGAGCTGATCACCGGCTATGCGCGGGGGTACTCGGGCCGTCTGCGGATTGCGGCGGTCCCCTCGGTGGCGGCGCTGATCCTGCCCGCCATTCTCAAGACCTTTGTAGAGGCCCGCCCCGAGGCCGAAATTGATCTTTACGACACCGACAGCGCCAGCGTTCGCGAAATGCTCTTGCGCGGGGACACCGATCTTGGTCTGGCCAGCCCCGCAGCAGAGCCCGACGGGCTGCGCGCGATTCCTCTTTTCACCGATGCCTTGGTCTTTGTGTGCAACGCGGCACATCCGCTGGCAGCCGAGACGCGACCGCTTGCGTGGCATCAACTGAGCGGCGAGCGCTTGATTTTGAACGAAACCCTCAGCGCGCTATCGACGCCCGAGTTCAAAACCCTCGCGGCGCGTGCGCGCCTCTCGGTGCGCAACCTGACATCGCTTTTGGCGATGGTGCAGGCCGACGCGGGCGACACGATCCTGCCCGGGCTGGCCACCCGCGCCTTGCCCGACGGCGTTGTAACGCGACCGCTGGCCGATGCCGCCTGTCTGCGGCGCGTCAGCCTGCTGGTGCGCGACGGACGCACACCCAGCCCGGTAGCGGCTGCCTTCATCGACGTGCTCTGCGACGCGCTGCCCGATATGGCGCAGCGCTTTGGCCTGCGCGAACCCTGGAGCTAGGGGCGTCGGCGTTACTCCGCCTGCGCCGCCTCGATCAAGGCGCGCAGGTGCGGCCCCAAGCCCTCGACGATGCGCGCCACACCTTCGGCATTGGGATGAATGCCATCCGCCTGAAACCATTGCTGCAAAGCCGCAGGATCGCCGCCGCCCAGCCCCGCGAAGAAATCCGGCGCATAGAACGCGCCATAAGCCTCTGACAGTTCTGGATAAATCGCATCGAAAGAAGATTTATACTCGGCCCCATAATTGCCCGGAGCCGAGAGGCCAACCAGCAAAACCTCGACCTCATTCGCCTGCGCTATTCTCAGGATACTCTCGAGATTGCGGCGACTGACCGCCGGATCAATGCCACGCAAAAGATCATTGCCACCCAAAGTAACAATCATCGCATCCACCTCGGGCGTTAGGCTCCACTCCACCCGAGCCGCCCCGCCCGCCGTGGTATCGCCGGACACGCCCGCATTGATCAATTCCGCCTCAACCCCTTGATCCTCCAACCATTTCCGCATCTGCGGAACCAACCCATCCTGCTCTGGCAGGCCGTAACCTTGGGTCAAACTGTCGCCAAGGGCCAGAACCGTGACCGGCTCTGCCGCCATCACGGGGCTGACAAGGCAGAGAAACGCCGCTACCACCTTGCCCAAGGGCCGCGCGGCCCCATATGTCAGAAAACCTTTGTAAATCAGGCGCAAACGCATGAGTTCTCCTATCCTGTCCCTCACCGACGTCACGCTGTCACTGGAGGGGAATGCCGGTCTCGTGCGCATACTTCACGGGATTTCACTCGATGTCCACAAGGGCGAGACCTTGGGCCTGATCGGGCCCTCCGGCTCTGGCAAATCTTCGCTGTTGATGCTCATGGGCGGATTGGAGCGCGCCACCTCTGGGCGCATCACGGCCTTGGGCCAAGACCTTTCGGCGATGAACGAAGATCAACTGGCGCGCTTGCGGCGTGAGAATTTTGGCGTGGTGTTCCAGTCTTTTCACCTTATTCCAACGATGACAGCGCTCGAAAATGTAGCAACTCCCCTCGAACTTGCGGGCGTTGCAGATGCCCATGGCCGCGCGCAAGAGGAACTGTCAACCGTAGGGCTTGCGGCGCGCGCAGGCCATTACCCCTCGCAGCTATCGGGTGGCGAGCAACAGCGCGTGGCCCTTGCCCGCGCCGCAGCACCCCGCCCGGCCATCATCCTCGCGGATGAGCCGACCGGCAATCTCGACAGCACGACAGGGGCGAGCATCATCGACCTGCTCTTTGGCCTGCGTGACCGGCATGGGGCGACACTGGTGCTTGTCACCCATGACCCCGAGCTTGCGGCACGGTGTGACCGCGTGATCAGCCTGCGCGATGGCCGCGTCGAGGCCGCCGCATGAGCCTGCGCATAGCGGCCCGCCTTGCCCGGCGCGAATTGCGCGGCGGCCTGCGTGGCTTTCGCATCTTTCTGGCGTGCGTGATCTTGGGCGTGGCGGCAATCGCCGCAGTGGGCACCCTGCGCGAGAGCATCCGCGCAGGCATGAGCGAACAGGGCGCAGCCATTCTCGGCGGTGATGCGGAACTGGAACTGACCTACCGTTTTGCCAGCGAAGACGAATTCGCGTGGATGGCCCGCAACGCCGATGCCGTCTCGGAAATTGCGGATTTTCGCTCTATGGCG
Organism: Roseovarius sp. MS2; assembly: GCF_051447875.1. NCBI lineage: Bacteria > Pseudomonadati > Pseudomonadota > Alphaproteobacteria > Rhodobacterales > Roseobacteraceae > Roseovarius > Roseovarius sp. MS2. The sequence goes on along the minus strand of NZ_JBKHVF010000001.1, from coordinate 3,000,600 downwards.
ATTGCCCCTGACGGACGCCGCGAACTGACACAGTTGAAAGCCGTGGATCACGCGTATCCATTGGTGGGCACTGTGGTTCTATCCCCCGACATGCCACTGGATGTGGCATTTGGTGGCGCGGGCGGTGTGCCCGGCGCAGTGATGCAGCCGATTTTGGCGGCCCGGTTGGGCATTACGGTGGGCGACACCTTTCGCTTGGGCGAACGCGAGTTTCGACTGATGGCTGAACTTGTGAAAGAGCCGGATCAAACACGCGCAGGATTTGGCCTTGGCCCCCGGACTATTGTCAGCCGCGCCAATTTGGACGGCTCTGGCCTGCTCAGCGCAGGCTCGTTGTTCACCACCAAATATCGCCTCGATCTTCCAGAGGGCACTGATCTGGCGGCATTTGAAGCGCGCGCGCTGCAAGAGCTTGATGGCTCCGGCTTTCGCTGGTCGGATGCCCGAAACGCCAGCCCGCGTGTCGCAGAATTCGTGACCCGCCTTGGGGCGTTCCTGGTTCTTGTCGGGCTCTCCGGGCTTGCGGTCGGGGGGTTGGCATCTCGGCAGCGCTGCGCGCCTATCTTGCAGGCAAAGTGCAGGTCATCGCCACATTGCGCACCCTTGGGGCCGATCAACGGACGATTTTCCTGACCTATTTCATTCAGGTCGGCGTGCTGGCGCTGCTTGGCATTATTGGCGGCCTGATCCTCGGCGTGGGGCTGCCGGTACTCCTCGGGCCTGTGATCGCGGCGCGGCTACCCGTGCCTGCCATCTTCGCCCCCTATGCCGCCCCCATGGCAGAGGCCGCGCTCTACAGCGTGCTCAGCGTGCTGATCTTTACACTCTGGCCCCTTGCGCGCGCGCGAAACATCCGCGCGGCCGCCCTCTATCGTGAAGCGGCGGGCGCAACACGTCGCTGGCCCGGTTGGCCTTGGATCGCGACAACCCTTGGGCTGATCGCGCTGCTTCTTTTGGCTGCAATGCTCTTTTCTGGCAACACCCCGCTCACCCTATGGACAGCGGGCGGTATCGGTGCTGCGCTCTTGGTTCTCACCTTGGCGGCCATGCTTGTCCAACGGCTGGCCCGCAGCCTGCGCCCGCGCCTGCGCGGTCGACCTGCCCTTGGCTGGGCGCTTGGCGCAATTGGCGGGCCGGGTACAACTGCAGGGCCAGTGATGCTCTCGCTTGGCCTCGGTCTGGCTGTTCTGGCAGCCGTGGGGCAAATCGACGGCAACCTGCGCCGCGCCATCGCCGCCGACCTGCCAGAGCGCGCGCCCTCCTTTTTCTTTGTCGACCTGCAAAAGGATCAGATGGACTGGTTCCTGGACCGGCTAGAGACCGACCAAGCCGTCAGCCGCATCGACAATGCGCCGATGCTGCGAGGCATCATCAGCCGTATCAATGGCCGCCCCGCAACAGAGGTGGCACCGGGGCATTGGGTGGTCGAGGGCGACCGCGCCGTGAGCTACGCCGATGCCCTGCCCGCCCGCACCACAATCACCGCCGGCACGTGGTGGGGTGAAGGCTATAGCGGTGCACCGCAACTCAGTTTTGCCGCTGAAGAGGCGATGGAAATGGGCATCGGCATTGGTGATGAAATCACCGTCAACATTCTGGGCCGCGATATCACAGCCCCCATCACCTCGCTGCGAGAGGTGGATTTTTCCAGCGTCGGGATGGGCTTTGTCCTTTTGATGAACCCGGCGGCGGTGGCCGGCGCGCCACATACCTTCATCGCCACAGTCTATGCCGATGACCAAGAAACCGAGGAAAACATCCTGCGCGACGTGACCGACCGGTTCGCCAATGTGACCGCGATCAACGTTCGCGATGCGCTAAGCCAAGTGACCGACCTCTTGGCGGGTCTGGCCTCGGCCACCTCATGGGGGGCGTCAATCACACTGCTTACCGGTTTTCTGGTGCTCATTGGCGCGGCAGCGGCCGATCAGCGCGCGCGCACCTATGAGGCAGCCATCCTCAAAACCCTCGGGGCCACGCGCGGCCGGATCCTCACCAGCCTCGTTTTGCGAGCCCTTATCCTTGGGGGTGCCGCCGGGGGGGTGGCCTTGGGCGCTGGCATCGGTGGTGGTTGGGCTGTCAGCCATTTCGTGATGGACACCTCATTTACCGTAATCTGGCCCTCTGCCATTGGGATCATCTTTGGCGGCATGTTGGTCACACTATTGGCGGGGCTTGTCTTTGCCTTGGGCCCGCTGCGCGCGCGTCCGGCACGGACCCTGCGCGCGCGCGAATAAGCCCGCGCCGAGCCGGTTTCTTTTTGGCTGAAATACTCTGGGGGTCTGGGGGTGAAACCCCCGGTCTTTAAGGCCAATGCCGCGTTGATTTCAGTTCCCAAGGCTGGCACTCCACCAGAGCCCCGACAGGAGATGACATGACCGATTCGCTGCCTATCCCGCTCTCTGCTCCGCTCACGCCAGCGCAACAGACCATGCTGGTCAATCTCGTGCGCCGCGCCGCGCGGGCCGAAATCATGCCACGGTTTCGCACGGTGACACGGGCCGACGCCAGCACCAAATCCGGGCCGCATGATCTGGTGACCGAGGCCGATCATCAGGCCGAGGCGATGCTGGCGCGGGGGCTGCAACGGATGTTTCCCCATGCGCTGATCGTGGGCGAAGAGGCGGTGGCAGCCAAGCCGACCCTGCGCGAGGATGTGTCCGAGGCGGAACTGGCCTTTATCATCGACCCGGTGGACGGCACCTGGAACTTTGTGCACGGCCTGCCGCTCTTTGGTGTGATCATCGCCGTCACCCGCTTTGGCCGCCCGGTACTGGGCCTGCTGTATGACCCTGTCTCGGATGACTGGGTTATCGCCGATGAGGCTGCGCCTGCGAGAATGGCGACGGTTCAGGGTGCAGAGCGTCTTGTGCGCGTGTCAGGCGGCGGGGCTTTGGCAGAATTGCAAGGCTATATGCACTTCTCTCTTATGCCGAAGGACCGGCAAGAAAAGCTGGCCCCCCTGTTACCCGCGCTCGGGCGGTGTAACGCCCTGCGCTGTTCTTGCCATGAATACCGTCTTTTGGCGCAAGGGGCCGTCGATTTCGTCATGTCAGAGGTTCTCAACCCCTGGGATCATGCGGCGGGCGTGCTCATCTGTCAGCAGGCCGGCGGCGTGGCGCGGATGCTGGATGGGCGCGATTACAATACTTCAATCACCCAGGGAACTCTCCTGAGTGCTGCAAATGAGGCAACTTGGCTCAGTTTAAAGGATCATTTCGCCTGTCTTTTGGAAAGCTGAAGCCAGAAAATCTTTTCATTTGCCTTTGATACGCCATTTCTGCATGACTTAATGGTGGCTTCGGCCAGTTTTAATCTCATCGGATTTCAGGCATGACATCGAACCGGCACACGGCGGATAAAGTCGACGTTGTCACCCTGTCCGACGCGGACCGGGCGGCGACCCTCGACCGTCTTTATGATGTCGCGCTCGATCCCGTGCGCTACGAGGCGCTTCTCGACCATTGGGAAAGCGCGATTGGCCCTCTTCGTGCGCAAGTCGATTTGGATGCGCCGCGTCTGTTGGACGAACCCCAGATTTCAGAACATTTTCGCCGCGCCACCGCATTTCTTGATCGCCTTGCGCCTGAAGACGCGGATCATGATGGCCTCGACGCCATGCTGGCCCCGTTTGACCGTGTGCCTGCCCTCTTGCTGGATCGCTGCCGTCACATCCGAGCCGCAAATCCCGCCGCGCATCAGGCCATGGCCCTGCCTGAAAACGCGCGCCTCTTCGATCTGCCGATCCATGAGGCCGATATGGACGCGCTCGCGGGTGCCCTCGACATTCTTTTCGACAGCCGGGAAAAAGATACCGCCGTGCTTCGGGTGCGTTCGGTGCAGGCGGGTCATCTGATCGTATTCCGGTTGCAGCGCTGTGTTGCCCCCGATGGCGCGGTTCTGGTTCTCGCCGCCTCGAATGAAATAAGCATGCCCCCCGGGTTTTGTGAGATTTTGATCGAAGCCTTCGATCTGACCCAGACCGAGGCGGATATCCTCTGCCATTTGGTGGATTGTCGCGGCGTCAATGAGATTGCCGCCGAGCGCGGACGCTCGGTGGATACGATCCGGGCGCAAATCAAGTCGCTGCTCGCCAAGACTGAGACCCACTCACAATTAGAACTGGTGCGTCTCGCGCTCTCGATGATCGACATGACCGCCATGACCGTGCGCGCGGCACCGGGCCCACGCGTGGTCAGCCGAGGTTATGCAGCGCTTTCAGAGCGGGATTTCAAATCACTGGTCATGCCCGACGGGCGGCGCGTGGACTATCTCATCCTTGGGGCACCACGGGGGCGGCCAGTGCTTTACCTGCCCTTGGATTTTGGGTTGGTCCGGTGGCCAGCTTCGGCCGAAGCCTGCGCCACGTTACGTGGCCTCAAAATCATTGTGCCCCTGCGCCCCGGCTATGGCCTGTCGGATATGGTGACGCGGGGCGCGGATTATGATGCGGCGCTCTGCGATGATACGATGCGCATCCTGCGCGCCGAGGGCGTGACGCGCTGTCCCATCCTCTGCCTCAGCGGCGATGCCTTTTATGCGGTCAAGCTGGCCCGGCTCAATCCCTTTGCCTTCAGCGGGATCGTGGCCTGTTCCGGCATGTTGCCCCTCACCCGCCGCGAACAGTTCGAGCGGATGCACAAATGGCACAGGTTCATCCTCGCCGGTGCCAAATACACGCCGCATCTCTTGCCCTTCATGGTCAAGGCGGGCTTTCTGCTCGCGCGCAAGATCGGCAAGCGCAACTTTCTGCACGCTGTCTATGGCAACTCTGCCGCCGATGTGGCGGTGATCGAAGACCCGGAAGCCTTCGAAGCGCTCGCCACGGGATCAGAAGTGGCCCTCTCCGACAAACATTCCGCGCACGAGGCCTTCGCGCGACAGCTTGTGTCTGGCCAACTCGATGATTGGAGCGCAGACGTCGAGGCTTTGCGTGGCGAGCTGCCGCTCGTGTTCATGAACGGCGGGCAAGACCCGCAGGTGCCGCTGGCCACATTCGAGGAATTTCGCCGGGATTACCCTTGGATCGAATTCCATCTGCTTGAGGATGCGGGGCAACTGGCGTTTTTCCGGCATTGGCGCCCGGTTCTGGATCGGCTCACATTACTGCTCGCCGATTAATTGCTGGCCGATTAATCGCGGCCTTTACCCCATTTGGGGTATGACAGACTCAAGGCACTCACATTAGCGTGAAGTTAAGTGATAAGGGCGGCTCGTGTGAGTGATGGCGCATCCGTTTCTGTCGCTTGTCCGCTTTCCTTTCTTAGGGGCGGATAATTTAAAAAGAGTAATTTTAGCAGGACAAAAGGCGGCCTTTACAGGCCGTCTTTTTCTTCTTGCTGCCAAAGGCGGTTATTCTGCGGCCTCGGCGTAGTCCTCCAGCGGTGGACAGGTGCAGATCAGATGTCGGTCACCATAAACATTGTCCACCCGGTTGACCGGCGGCCAATATTTATCCACCCGAAAGGCCCCCGGCGGGAAACAGCCCTGTTCGCGGCTATAGGGACGGTCCCAGTCCTTGACGAGATCCTCCATCGTGTGCGGGGCGTTCTTGAGCGGGTTGTTTTCCGCATCAATCCGACCCTCCTCGATGTCGCGGATCTCTTCGCGGATGGCCAGCATCGCGTCGCAGAACCGATCCAACTCGGCCTTGGTTTCGGATTCAGTCGGTTCCACCATCAAGGTGCCCGCCACCGGCCAGCTCATCGTCGGCGCATGGAAACCACAGTCGATCAGCCGCTTGGCGATGTCATCCACGGTCACGCCCGCGCTCTCGGCAAAGGGGCGCACATCAAGAATGCACTCATGCGCCACCCGACCACCCCGGCCCTTGTAGAGCACCGGAAACGCCCCTTCGAGCCGCTTGGCGATGTAATTGGCGTTGAGGATCGCCACCCGCGTCGCCTGCGTCAGCCCGGCACCCCCCATCATCAGGCAATAGGCCCATGAAATCGGCAAGAGCGAGGGCGACCCAAAAGGCGCAGCACTGACCGGCCCCTGAGAACCGCCCGTTTCGGGATGCCCCGGCAGATGCGGCACAAGATGCGCCTTAACCCCAATTGGCCCCATGCCGGGCCCGCCACCACCATGCGGGATGCAGAACGTCTTGTGCAGGTTAAGGTGGCTCACATCGCCCCCCAAATCACCGGGGCGCGAGAGACCGACCATGGCATTCATATTGGCCCCGTCGATATAGACTTGGCCGCCATGGGCGTGAGTGATCTCACAGACCTCGCGCACCGTTTCCTCGAACACACCATGGGTGGACGGATAGGTAATCATGCAGCCGGCAAGGTTATCCGCATGTTTTTCCGCCTTGGCGCGGAAATCCTCGACATCAATATCGCCATTCTCGGCGGATTTGACAACGACCACATCCCAGCCCACCATCTGCGCGCTCGCCGGATTGGTGCCATGCGCGCTGACCGGGATCAGACAGACGCGGCGATGCCCCTGCCCCTGCGCCCGGTGATAGGCGGCAATGGTCAAAAGCCCCGCATATTCCCCCTGCGCGCCGGAATTGGGCTGCATCGAAATCGCGGCATAGCCGGTGATATCGCAGAGCTTGGCGCTCAGATCGTCGATCATCTCTTTGTAGCCCAGCGCCTGATCAGCGGGCACAAAGGGATGCAAAAGCGAAAACTCGCGCCAACTGACCGGCATCATCTCGGCTGCGGAATTCAGCTTCATCGTGCAGGACCCCAGCGGGATCATCGCCCGATCCAGCGCCAGATCACGATCCGCCAGCCGCCGCATATAGCGCATCATCTCCGTCTCGGCGCGGTTCATGTGGAAAATCGGATGGGTCAGATAGTCGCTCTCGCGCTGCAACACATCGGGGATGCGGTATTCGGGTGTGAAATCGGCATCCTCCATGATGATGCCAAAGGCGCGCCAGACCGATTCAATCGTCGCGGTGCGGCTGCGCTCATCGAGCGTGATCCCGATCCGTGTCTCGCCCACGCGGCGCAGGTTGATCCCCTCGCGGACCGCCGATTGCAGCACGCCGCGCTGCAAAAGACCAACATCGACCGTGATCGTGTCAAAGAAATCGCCCGGTTCCACATGGAACCCTGCCGCCTCCAGACCCTTGGCCAGACGCACCGTCTTGCGGTGGATGCGCTGTGCGATGGCGCGCAGCCCCTTGGGGCCGTGAAACACCGCATACATCGACGCCATGACCGCCAAAAGCGCCTGCGCGGTGCAGACATTCGACGTGGCCTTTTCGCGGCGGATATGCTGCTCGCGGGTTTGCAGGCTCAGGCGATAGGCGCGGTTGCCGTGGCTGTCGATCGACACACCCACGATCCGCCCCGGCATGGCGCGTTTATAGGCATCCTTGGTCGCCATATAGGCGGCATGCGGCCCGCCATAGCCCACCGGCACGCCAAAGCGCTGCGTCGAGCCAACAGCGATATCCGCGCCCATGGCCCCCGGCTCTTTGAGCAGCGTCAGTGCCAGAGGATCGGCAATCACGATCCCAAGCGCGCCGCGCGCGTGCAGCGCTGCAATCTCGGGGGTGAAATCGCGCAGGGTGCCATAGGTGCCGGGATACTGGAAAATCGCGGCAAAGACCTTGTCCGCCTCCAGATCATCCGGGCTGCCCACGATCACCTCGATATCCAAGGGCGCGGCGCGGGTCTGGATAACGGCGATATTCTGCGGATGACAATTCTCATCGACGAAAAACGCCTTGGCCTTGGATTTGGCCACGCGCTGCGCCATAGTCATCGCCTCGGCGGCCGCCGTCGCCTCGTCCAGAAGCGAGGCATTGGCAATCTCAAGCCCGGTCAGATCGCTGACCATGGTCTGAAAGTTCAACAGCGCCTCAAGACGCCCTTGGCTGATTTCCGGCTGATAGGGGGTATAGGCGGTATACCACGCGGGGTTTTCAAAGATGTTCCGCTGGATCGCGGGCGGCGTCACCGTACCGTGATAGCCCTGCCCAATGAGCGAGGTCAGGACCTTGTTCTTGGACGCGGTCTGCCACATGTGGAATTGCAATTCCTGCTCGGACTTCGGCTTGCCGAAATCGAGCGGCTTTTCCTGACGGATGGATTTCGGCACCGTCTCGTCAATCAGGGCCTCGAGAGACCGGACGCCCAGCACCTTGAACATCTCGGTCATTTCCTCGGGTGAGGGGCCGATATGGCGGCGATTTGCGAAATCATAGGGCAGATAATCGGTCGCATTGAACGACATGGGTTTGTCCTCATCAGATCGCGCAGGTGGCATCACGCTGACCCGCGGCTTCTTTTTGGCAAAAATACTCCCGCCGGAGGAGTATTGTTATCGTGTCAGGCGTCTTCACTGCGTGTCACGGGGTTTAATCTTCCTTAAATCACAATGCGTTACTGTGTCAAGGCATCCCGGGGCGGCTCGGGCAGTGTTGCGCCAGAATGTAGATAATTTGGAGGATATTCTTATGGCAAAATCGAATGAATTTACGGTTGCAAAACTCAAATCCTTGCCCTCGGGCAAGTATTGCGATGGACAAGGGTTGTGGCTTCACAAGCGCGCAGACGGCGGGGCGCAATGGATCTTTCGCTTTCATCTCTGGGGACGACAAAGAGAAATGGGCCTTGGCTCGCTGAAAACTGTCAGCCTTGCTGATGCTCGCCGAAAAGCTGACGTGGCGCGCAAACAAGTCCACGAGGGGATCGATCCCGTCAAAGAGCGCCGCCTCCAGCGTCAGCAAGCCAATGCGCGCGATGGTCGCCTCGAAGCCTTGGCCATGGCAGCCTTCGAGGCTCAAAAGCCAAGCCTTAAGGGTGCGAACGCAAACGGCGCATGGCTGGGGCCTCTTCGTGTGCATGTTTTGCCAAAGCTGGGTCAGATGCCGATCGTCAAAATTGATCAAGATGACATCGCACGAGCCCTCTCGACAATCTGGCACGAGAAAACCGTGACGGCAAAGAAAGCGATCTCTCGGCTTCGCATCGTGTTCAAATATGCCAGAGCAAAAGGCTTTCTCGTAAATCGCGAAGTGATTGAAGAAGCCGTCATAATCCTTGGTGAAAACAAGAAACCTGCAAAACCCAGTCTTGCCCTGCCATGGTCAGACGTGCCTGCATTCTATGCAACACTCTCAGACAACGACCTAACGCAACTTGCGCTACGCATGTTGATCCTGACTGGTGTTCGGGCAGACTCGGTCATCAATATGCAGCTCAGTCAGATCAACGGATCCATTTGGAATATTCCTGCACTGTTTGTCAAAGGGCGACTGTCTAACACGACCGGCTTCGACGTGCCTTTGAGTGCCGAGGCGCTGCACGTGATTGAACTGGCAAAGAAAGACGCGCGGAACGGGTATCTCTTCCCCAACTCAACCGGGGGTCCGTTGAATAAAATGGCGATGCGCAACTACCTCGTCGACAATAAAGTGCCAGCGCGTCCGCATGGCTTCCGATCTTCGCTGAGAACGTGGCTTTCAGATCAGGCGCAATGCCCGTTCGAGGTCGCGGAGGCCTGCATTGGCCATGTGCGCAAGGGTGATGCAGCTATCGACGCTTACAATCGCACGAGCTATCTGATGCAGCGCGTTCCGTATATGAATGACTGGGCCGTTTATGTGAGCGGAAAATCATGAACAAAACGTAAACGTGGCTTTAACATTCTTCTGTTAGATTTGTCGTGCCGCACAATAAGAGGATATAAATGACAGACAAGATTTTAAGACAGAGGGATGTGCAAATTATTACCGGCCTGAGCCGCTCGACAATTTACAGACATGTAATTGCAGGGACATTTCCGACCCCGATAAAACTGACCGATCGTCTCATTGGATGGCGGGCCAGCATAATCTTCGAATGGCTGGCGAACCGGCCAGAAGTCTGAACTTCAATCAGACCATTTCAAAAGCCCGCCAGTTGTGGTTCGCAACCGGCGGGCTTTTGCAGCGGAGTGGTGTGACCATTTTTTTGGAAAACTGAACCCAGTCAAACACCACTAGATCGCGCGCACGTCTTCTCACGAGGCTTTGTCGACAGTCCTTTCGCCAGCAATGTGCTTTGCAAACGTCCTAATGTCGCGCGTCGACATCTCTCTGACACGTAAGAGATGCTCCGCCAGATCGACAATCTGCGCTTTTTTCTCTGTAACCAAGGCACGGGCGCTCCTAGACGCTTCCTGCAAATGCAGTTCAACTCGGCGTCTTTCTTTTTGCGGCAAGCGCCAAATCTCGTGCGCGGTCCCGGCATCCCAAGTGAGACCACTCTCGCCGAACCCCCACTGTCGCTCGATGGCGAGGGCCAAATTTGTCGCCTGTGCCAGATCACTTTCTGCACCGCTTCCCGCTCCAGAACTAGGGTCGCCAAAGATGCAAATTTCGGCGGCTCTCCCCGCAAGTAGGATATGAAGACGCTCTCTTGCGGTTTTTGGTGTCAGCATGTGAAACGGCATGTGCTCGACTTGCCCACCTTGTGCCGTTAGACAAACCCGCTTTGGCAGGGGCCAACCCAAATGCAACATTGCCACCACGTGACCGGCCTCATGAACTGCGGCCCGACGCAGAATCTCCTGGTCCAATTTAGGCACAATTTGGTCGGCTGCGATCTCGAGGTGGTTTTGTCGAACGGTCATTCGGTCCTCCCGTGCTCGCCCCAAAGCATCACGAACGATGGCCTCCGCGACGGCTCCGGACTGTCCCAATAGTCTGGCGGCAAGATTGGCGAGATTGAGATTTTTGGCAGTCGCAGCCCCAAGTTTCTCGGCAAGTATAGCCTCAAGACCCTTCTTATCAGGGTACGGAACATGCAGCTTGAGATCGAAACGGCCGCTGCGGATCACGGCAGGGTCAACTGTTTCCAGCGCATTCGTCGCTCCAAAGAGAATTAGCCCTTCGACATCTTTCGCCCGGTTGATCTGCTCGAGCAGGCCATTGACGACCCCGCGCATATAGCTCGAGTTGTATTGTGCGGCGTCTCGTTGCGAGAAACTGTCGAGTTCATCAATGAATAGTACAGCTGGGGCAGCTTCTTTCGCGGCAGAAAAGGCCCTGTCCAGGGCAGCAAGCATATCCCCTTGATGCCCAAATTTCTGACAATCAGAATATGACGTTTCAATGAGCGCGATACCCGCCGAGCGAGCGAACGCTCTCGCCAGTGTGGTTTTTCCGGTCCCCGGAGCGCCGTGAAACACAGCGCTTGAGGTCACGTCCGCCCAAGATAGCGATCCCGCCTGCCAAGCGGCCAGATCATTCAACATCCGATCCAAATATCCGCGCACCTTTCCTATGCCGTGCACGTTGTCTAGAGAAAGGACTGGCTGCGGACGCGCCATTTTTCGGTCAATTTCAGCAAGCCGATCTGCAACTTTCAGCGTAGTTTGGGCGGCAAACGCTGAATCGATCTGGCCCGGCGTGAAGGTTTTCAGAAGCTCCGCAGCAGGCAAGCGGTTGCGGATGTCTGTCTCGGCCAGCAGCCCCGTGCTACTATGACTTAAGCGCAGGGTCTCGATCACGATATCCGTGGTAAATCCCGGCCAATCGACCCGGCGCGTGATCAGCGCCGCCGTTGCATCCGGCAGCTGTATCTCCGCTGTCGTCACCAGCAGAATTGCGGCTCCTTGGGACAAGCTACGTTCGACCTTTGCATCCAGCAAGCTCTGCGTTCGCAGCGTGGTTCTGCGTGCAAGCCCCTCTTCCTCACCCCCGAAAATGCAATGCAGATTCGCCGCCTGTTGTGACGAGAGCAGACCTTGCCAATGCGCGACGAAATTCGGCAGGATCTGTTCGAGCATGCACAGAAGCGCCACTGAGTGGCAGCGAACATGTGTCACTTGCCCTGATAGGAAAATATCCCGCAGATGCTCCTCGCTATCCACAAGTCGCGCCGCAGCGAAGGCCGCGGCAATTAAAGAAGGTGGTGGGTTGCCCCGCCGCAACACCCGACCCTCCGCTTCAGAGTGCTGTGCCCAGGGATCTCGGCCAGCACGGATCGCCGTGGCGATGTCAAGGTCGCTCATGGAGTTGGCCATTGGCGTTTCCGACGCCTCCCAGCTTGGCTTTGCTGCATCTTGAAGCAAATCTTCTGGCAAACTTGCGACGAAGTCAGCTTCATCCGGCTCCTCAGGATCCTCGCGAATTTCGTGCACTCCGTACCAGTTTGTTTTAAACAGGTTGCGCGCGGTAGCGCGTGCCAGATCCAGGGCAAAGTTATGTGTGGTGGATGCGTTTGAAATAGGTTTATTGCTCATAATCGCCTCCACCGTTCAGCATTGATGCTGGCATTAGACCGGTGACACTGGGTCTAGTAAGCCTCAGATCATCTATAGCCCGTTCGAGACTGGCGCAGGGGTCCGTGCGCAGAGCTTGAATTTCTGAGATAGCAATCCTCTGGGACCCCTGCCTACTCGCAGAGAATTTAACTGCGTTTTCGGACAATGCGACCATTGCCACAAGATCGAAATCATCCGTTTCATAGCGCTTCACTCCCGTCGGCGAACGATGATAGCCTTTGGTCAAATTAAAGTGGAAGTATCCGTCCCGGGCACGGCAGCAAGTCTTGATCTGCAGCCGCAGTTCACATGTCGGGTGATAGACGATGCGATCAGCAGGGAGCATCTCCGGTAACTGCGATGTGTAAATGCCAAAACGTAACAGAATACTGTCGACAAGGTATTCGCCAGACAGGCCAAACCATTTTCCATGGCGTGTCAGCGCATCTCGCGACAGATTTGGGAAGTCACGAATATCGTTGGTTGTGATGCGGTCATTTTGAGAGGCGAAAAGCGTCTCAAATCCGCTCAATAGCGGTTGTTTACTCATGTTCAATTCCTTTTTGAGTATGTTTTAGATCGATCGGCGCAGGCGCGCCGACCGGAGAAAATGAATTTTCTGAAAATCTCTGAAAATCAGGCCGCGAGCGGCAAGTGCCGCGTGGGCTTCTCGTCACCCGAACGCGCGCTTGCATGCTCGATCATCTGTTCGATGCCCAAGCGCGCTTCCTGTGCGAGGTCCAACACAGCCGGTGAAATGTCCTTATGCGCTTTGAGCACGCAACGCATCGCATGGGACCGCGCAGCCTCGAGCGTGCTAACGGTGGTGGCCGACACGGCGCAAGACATAAGCACCGCCATTCGATGCAGCAACTTGTCATCTGCAGAGCGCGGTTTTAGAGCCGCGATCATATCCGCTTGGATGGCGACTAGCTTCCAAGCCGCGTCGACTTCTGGACAATAAAGCTGCTGAGAAATCATATCCCAGCCTGCATCTGCAGCGAGTTCCTCTTCTTCAATCGCTTGAAGCAATCGGAGCATAAGTTCGCAAAAATGATCGAACAAATTGTCTTCTTGTTTTGCCGCGGCTTTCGCCGCGCGGGATCGAGTGATAGTAGTACTTTTAGACATGATGATCTCCTCTTTAGATCTTTGTGTTAGAGCGAGGTAAGAGCACCACCTCTTGCCTCGCTTGGTAATTTATGACATTATTAATTCTTAAAGTCAATAACTGATTCTGGAATTCTGCAATGAAAAAGATCGGGCGTCCAAAAACCGATACAAGCGCGGTTACTTTACGCTTATCAAACGATATGCTTGAACAAATAGACAGCGAACGCAGGTGCCAAGGCGATATTCCAACGCGTCAAGAAATGATCCGCCGCATTCTTGCGACGTGGCTAGAACAGCAAGCGCAAGCCCAAAGATAGAATTGTCTCTTCGACGGTTGAAACCAAGGGCCACAGATTTTGGGGGCACAGATTTCCGCGCGCCGAAAATTGCCACCGCTCCCAAGTGGCTCGGAAGCCAAAGGCTCCTCCCTCGCGGCTTGTTGGTAAACGCCAATGACTGGGAGCGGCTGATTTTGATAGCGCGGAATCTTGGCCTCCCCTCACATGAACTGGCGGCCCACCTGCTCGGGGGGCCATTCTTGCAATGAGCTGGCGCGATCAATTTTCCAATAAGCGTGGTGCAATAGGACCAAGTTTGGAAGTCCCCCAAACCCTCATGCCGGGTGCGGCCTATCGAGCGCTCCCGGATGACCGCGCTCTGGTCTGCGCACCGGATTCAGTGCTGACACCTGCACGATCTGGTCCGCCCGGTTGCCTGAGAGACCTCGAGACGTGTTCGCACTTCCATAGTTGGACTGCGTGCGCGTGCTTTGATGACCGAGGACGGTCGCGATTTCCTCTTTGCTCCACCGGGCTCCCCCAGATCGCAGGTCAGACGAGAGCGCATGCCGAAATACGTATGGCGATAACCGCTGCTGCAGCCGTGGAAACGCGACCCTGCCAAGCCTCTCCACCAGTTTCCCAATACTGTTCGTCACGCGACGTTGCCGCTCGGTCGGCATTAGCGCTATGCCCGTCTGGCTGTACCTCGGTACAGCCAGCCTCAGGACTGTTTGACAATCGTACCGATCTGAGACACGCGCGAAGAGCCAGTGGGCTTCATGGGTTTGACAGCAAACCTCGATCCTGCGCAGATCCTGCCCCTTTCCGTATCCTCCGATCTCTGCGTTCTCAAGTTTCGCCCCAGAAATCTCAAATGCTAGGTGGTTTTCACCGTCGCGCTCAAATGCCCGGATTACAACGCCCAAGTTATCGGCAAGTTCCGCAGAGCGGCATCCCGTCAGCATCAGTGCAGCGATACAGGCCCGCCGGTGATCATCTATATGTTGATCTAGCAGCACCGCACGTTGCCAAAAGTGAGTGCGCCAGTCGTACCCCGGGTTTTCTTTCGTGCGGCGTCGTTGATGTTGATTGAGCGCGTAAAGCGCTTTTTTCTTTGACGTTTCTGCCCGAGGCGAATTATTTTGCCCGTTGTTCGACGCTTGCCGCACTGCCCTATGCTCAGGATCCGGCGGCACTTGAAGCAAGAACGCGACAGCGCGCTCGAACATCTTGAGGTCAGCACGCGAAAGTGTCGACGTGGCCAATTTGATCTGATCCAGCGTCTCCCGATCAAGATAGCGCTTAAGATGACGGACAAGCTCCCCGCGAGCCTCGCTGTCGTTGGTCTTCGCGTGCACGCGCCGCCAATACCCTGGCGCCAACTCGAGGACCGTTTGGGCGGCTAAACGTACAACTGCTGACCGATAACTTTGACGACTGTTTGAACCCTTCCAGTCGTGATGTTCGGTTCGAGATAGATACGCCCGAAATGGATCGCGGGAGGGATGCTTGCGGGCCAAAGCTGCAGCCCGCTGCTCATACTTTTGAAAGGTGCCCGATCGATATAGCTTTTCAACCGAACACTTTTTATTCGAGAGCAGGGCCAGATGATACGCTTCGATACTCTTCTGAAAAAGGTCGATCTCTGACCTGTCCTGATCAGATATCCTTGGCAGTTCTGTAAATCGGTCTTCCTGGTCTGGTCTGAAAAAGCTGCCTTCAAAGTATGTCATTTTAGAAATCTCCTTTTTGAAAAAATTTGTGCTCTGATACCAATTGCGTCTAGCGGGTTCGAAACTGAACATCCCAGAGGTGCCCGCATTGTTCCCCCTCAACGTCGCGGGGAGGATTGTTATGCCAAGCCTTTGTGCTGTCTGGAAATTGACCCTTCACCCGACCTATGCAGATGACGGCGCGGTAATGAAAACTCAGAACCAAGTCGCAAAAATGTAAAGAATAGTAACAGATTTGTTGAAACTTGGGCGCGCACCCAGCGACCCGATCATGCGTCACTTCGGACCACTTCCAAGTGGCACAAATAAATTCTGCGGTCTCTGCCTGTTGATGCAGGAATCACATTGATAATCAAACGGGCGTCTTGCAGCTCAATGATCCCTTGAAACCGTTCGCCACCGTCGGGGATGTCAATCAGATCGAACGAGCGCCTCTCTGGTTTCACGTGCAATCCTTGCAACATCCCACGGCGGCGGATGTTGCCATCCTTGTCACGTGCGCTGCACAGCTTGACAAAGAGGCTGCGCTGAAAGCCATCCAGTTTGATCTCTGCAAGCCATGCAATTTGGTCGTGATCGTTGATTTTCTGAAACACGCCCGCGTAATCAGATCTTCGAAGTCCTACGAGGGCGTAGCCTGCGACCTGTTTTTTTACCTTGGCGTCGTATTCCTGACGTTTCTTGCCAGCCAACTTCCTATTTTCGTTCATATTATTCTCCCAGTCATGAAAGTGACATGGAGTTTAAATCTTATAGGAAATTTAAAATTCAGGTGATTAAGCGTTTCACAGCTCACAGGCGTCGGAACTGGTCGCGCTGGAGGGATCAGATGTCGGAAAAGTGTGTGAGGAGTTTATACTTAAATTGTGACAGTCCAAGACCGACCATACCTGCCAATGCCGGAACATCGGCTTCCCTATTGGTCAAACTCACCGCTGCACAGTTGCCGCGCTCGCTGAGTTTCACAAAGCCAACGGTTGCGACTACGGGGCTATCTAGCGCCCATAAGGAAAGAGTACAGACTGGATATGCCTCAGACCTTTTGCGCGCCCACTATGCGCGGGATGCGACAACGTTCAACGATAATACTGCTGAGGCGCTGTTCTCGGCGATGCTAAGTTGCATCTTTGGCGAGGTTCGCGCAGAAATAGTTTATGGATCAGCACCATAGTAATTTCGAGTTCCTCGACCGTTTAGATCGTGACCTTGCCAACCTTGGCAGGCTCGCTGAGAGCTATTTTCAAGACGACCCCAGCACCAGCTTGATTAAGTTGCGGCAATTCGCTGAGAGATTGACCCGTCGACATTCTGCTCTCGTCGGCAGCACTGTGCATGAGGCTGAAACCCAAGCCGATGTATTGCGCCGCCTTCAATACGAACGGTCAGCCCCGGATCGGGTTCTTGATGTTCTGCACCACATTCGGAAACTAGGCAACGCTGCAGTCCACGATGGCGCAGGCAATCATCGGGAGGCGTTGGCGTGCTTGAAAATGGCCGTCCAACTCGGGGTCTGGCACGTCCGCACTAGCACAGCCGAGAAAGACTTTGCTAAAACGCCGTTCCTGCCGCCTTCCTCGCCGCAGAACCCGAATGTAGAACTACAGCAAGAACTCGAACGCCTTCGTGTCGAGCGCAACGAGGCATTGAGCGCAGCCCAAAGGGCTGAGGAAGCTCATCGAGAAGCACGCTTGGCCGCGGAAACCGCTGAGATGCGGCATCAAAGGGAGCAAGAAGAAAGGAAAACTTGGGAAGCCCTTGCGCAGGATGCAGATCGTCAACTGCGTGATTTCGTCGAACAAGCTCAGAGACAAGCGCCTGCCGCTAAGATGTCCTTCGTGACAGCCGCCAACGAAGCGGCTGGTGTGATAGACCTCGACGAACAGGCCACCCGCGCCCTGATTGACCAGCAACTGCGAGATCGGGGCTGGGAAGCCCACAGTGTTGACTTTCGTTATGCCAAAGGCACGCGGCCTGTGAAGGGCCGCCATATTGCTATTGCGGAATGGCCGACGCAGTCCGGCCCAGCCGACTATGCGCTTTTCGTGAGCGAAACTTGCGTCGGGATCGTTGAGGCCAAGCGTTACCGAAAGAACATTTCTGCGGCAGTGGATCAGGCAGAGCGCTATTCGAAGGGTTTTTCCTGGTCTGGTAATTCAGAGACTTGGAGTGACGGCTTTGTGGTTCCATTTGTCTTTGCCACGAATGGACGCCCCTATCTGAAACAGGTTGAAACTGAGAGCGGCATCTGGTTCCGAGATGTGCGGCTGCCCAATAATCTGCGTCGCGCCTTGGTCGGGTGGTTCCGGCCCGAAGAACTCATCTCCATGCTCGAAGTGGAGAAGGAAAAGGCGCAAGCCGCTTTGCAGGCCCGATCTTTTGATTTCGGGTTCGATCTGCGCCCCTATCAGGAAGCGGCGATCCGGGAGGTCGAGAAGACACTCGCCACTGAAAAGCGTGAAATGCTTGTGGCGATGGCTACAGGAACTGGCAAAACCAAGTTGGCCATCGCGATGATGTATCGCCTGCTGGCCACCAAACGTTTCCGGCGCATTTGCTTCGTAGTTGACCGTTCCGCCCTGGGAACGCAAACCACCGACGAATTCATGAGTACGGCCATCGAAGGGCCAAAGACCTTTGGCCAGTTGTTCGGCATCAAAGGGCTTGAGGACATCAAGCCTGACCCCGAGATCCGCGTTCACATCTGCACGATCCAAGGGCTTGTGAAGCGGGTGCTCTACAACGCCGAACCCACAGAAGTGCCGCCCATCGGTCAATACGACCTGATGGTGATCGACGAATGTCACCGTGGCTATCTTCTAGACCGGGAGATGTCAGACGCTGAGCTGAGTTTCCGGGGACAAGAGGATTACGTTTCAAAATACCGCCGCGTTCTGGAACACTTCGACGCGGTCAAGATCGGCCTCACGGCCACCCCCGCACTGCACACAGCCCAGATTTTCGGCGACCCCATCTATACCTACACCTACCGCGAAGCCGTGGTTGACGGTTGGCTGATTGACCACGAACCCCCGATCCGCTTCCAGACCGCGCTTGCCAAGGCCGGTATTACGTTTGAGGCTGGTGAAGACGTTGAGCTTCTAGATAGTCAGACGGGCGAGGTGCAGAACGCGACGGCCCCGGATGATCTGAGCTTTCAAGTTGAAGCGTTCAACCGCAAGGTCATCACCCAACCTTTCAATCAGATCATCGCGGAAGAACTGGCCAAGCACATTGACCCGAGCCTTGAGGGAAAGACCCTCGTTTTTGCTGCGACCGATGCGCATGCCGACATTGTTGTCAATGAACTGAAAAAGGCCTTCGCCGCGCAATATGGGTCGATTGAAGATGCCGCCATCCGCAAGATCACCGGCAGCGTCGACAAGGTCGGCACCCTGATCCGGTCCTTCCGCAACGATGCCTTCCCGCAGATTGCCGTGACCGTGGACCTGCTGACCACCGGCATTGACGTGCCGAAGATTACGAACCTCGTCTTCATTCGCCGCGTGAACAGTCGCATCCTTTATGAGCAGATGATTGGTCGGGCGACTCGCCGATGCGATGACATCGGCAAGGAAGTCTTCCGCATCTTCGATGCGGTGGATCTTTACGCCAAGTTGCAGGACCTCACGCAGATGAAGCCGGTTGCCAGCAATCCGAAGCTGACCTTCGAACAGCTCTTCGATGAACTGGCCACCGTGACCGAGGAAGACCAGCGCGAGCTTGTCCGCGATCAGGTTTTGGCCAAGCTGCACCGCAAGCTGCGCAAGCTGCCGAGCAAGGTCGCCCAGATGGTCGAAGACCTGACCGGCGAAACGGTCGAACAACTCCGCGACAGGCTGCGCCAAGGCTCGCCCAGCGATGCCGCAGCCCATGCCAAGAAATACGCGGGTCTTGGCAAAATCCTCGACTGGAACCCGGACGGCACGGGGCCGAACCTGATCCCAATCTCGCACCACGAAGATAGCATGCACGCCGTCACCACGGGCTATGGCCAGTATGAAAAGCCCGAAGACTTCCTCGACACCTTCCGGTCCTTCGTGAAGAACAACCAGAACCAGATCGCCGCGCTGACAGTCGTCGTGCAGCGCCCGCGCGACCTGACGCGGGCCGAACTGCGGTCCTTGCGTCTGGAACTGGACAAGATGGGCTTTTCGGAAACCAGCCTGCGACGGGCATGGAACGACGCCTCAAACGAGGATATCGCCGCCTCAATCATTGGCTTTGTCCGTCAGGCCGCGCTTGGCGATCCGCTGATCCCATTTGAGGCCCGCGTCCAGCAAGCGACCAAAGCCATCCTACTCAAATCCAAATGGACCGATCCGCAAAAGCAATGGCTGCGCCGAATCGCAGAACAAATCACCAAGGAAATCGTGCTTGACCGCGACAGCATTGACCATGGCAACTTCGCGGCCCATGGCGGCTTCAACCGGCTGAACAAGGTGTTTAACGGTCAGCTGGAAACCATTCTACACGACTTCAACGAAGAACTCTGGAAAGTGAGCGCATGAACCCGAATACCGCTGAAATCGTTGCCAAACTCTGGCGCGAGGCCAAGACGCTTCAAGGCGCTGGCATCTCGATCATGCATTACGTCAACGAACTGACCTACCTCTTGTTCCTCAAGATGCTGGAGGAAACGGGTCAGACCGCGATGATCCCGCCTGCATACAGCTGGTCTGAGCTATCCAAGGCCGAAGGCGGCGACCAGCTGCGCTATTACAAGAAGCTGCTGCTTGATCTGGGCGATCCGGAAATCGTGCATAACCCTATGGTGCAGGCTATCTTCACCGACGCCATCACCCATCTGCGCGAACCCAAAGACCTGAAAACGCTGACCACCAACATCGACAAGATCGACTGGTTCACAGCCCGCGAAGACGGCCTTGGCGACATGTACGAAGGCCTGATGCAAAAGGTCATGTCGGACACCAAGTCCAAGGCGGGCCAGTACTTTACCCCTCGCGCCCTGATCGACAGCATTATACGCCTTATCCAGCCGCAGGCGGGCGAGGTGATCCAAGACCCCGCGACCGGAACGGGTGGCTTCCTCATCGCTGCTGACCGCTACATCAAGGATGCTACCGACGATCTGTTCAAACTGTCCGAGGATCAGGGCCGATTCCAACGCCGCATGGCATTCCGTGGCCACGAATGGGTGCCAGACACTCGCCGCCTTTGCGTGATGAACATGCTGCTGCACGGGATTGAGAGCCTTGTCGGCTGCGAAGACAGCTGCGCCCCGCAGGGTGAGATGTTGGGTAAGGCGCATGTGATCCTTACCAATCCGCCCTTCAACAAGATGCCATCCAACACCAACCGGCCTGACTTCACCCTGACTGCTGGCGAGCGCGTCGGCCCCATGCCCTTCCTTGAACATGCTATCCGCAGCCTGAAACCCGGTGGGCGCTGCGCCATTGTCATGCCTGACAACATCCTGTTCGGCGATGGCTTGGGCACCGAATTGCGCCGCTTCCTGATGGTGAACTGCAACCTGCACACCATCCTGCGCCTGCCCACGGGCATCTTCTATGCCCAGGGCGTGAAAACCAACGTCATGTTTTTCACCCGCGTGACCGACAAGGTCTATCCCGCCAACCACAAGGTGCAGGCGACCGAAGCCGTCTGGCTCTATGACCTGCGCACCAACATGCCGTCTTTTGGCAAGACCAACGCCCTGACGGCACAGCATTTCGAGGAGTTTGAGCGGCTGTTTGGCCCCGACCCCAAGGGCGGATCAGAACGCGAGGAGGGCGGTGAGGCCAGCCGCTGGCGCAAGCTGACCCGCGATCAGATCACAGCGCGGGGCGACAACCTTGATTGGACATGGCTGCGAGATGAAAGCGGCGATCCCGAAGACGAGATGACCGAACCCGATGAGATCGCCGCAGCGATCATGGGCCATCTGCGGGCTGCATTGGAAGAGATCGAAGGGCTGGCCGAGGAACTGGACACCGCGCCCATGGTGGAGGCGGCGGAATGATGGGGCTGCCGCAGGGGTGGGCTGCGCCAAAGCTGGAAGAGGTCTGCGATTTTAACCCGAAGCACAGTAGCGATGCGGACCAAAGCCAATTGGCTTCTTTCGTGCCTATGCCCGCCGTATCGGAACATTCCGGGGCGATTGATGGCGCAGTGGACCGTCCCTTGTCTGAGATTTGGAAGGGTTACACGCACTTTGCCGATAGCGATGTGATTTTCGCCAAGATCACACCCTGCATGGAAAACGGAAAAGCGGCAGTGGCTCGGGGCCTCACGAACGGGATTGCATGCGGATCGACTGAGTTTCATGTCCTTCGTTCCAAGGGCGCGGTTCTGCCCGAATACGTTTGGCGCTTCATGCGCCAAGACAGTTTCCGCCGTGATGCCGAAGCACATATGTCAGGGGCTGTCGGACAGCGCCGCGTTCCAAAGCCGTATCTTGAGCAGC
Organism: Roseovarius sp. MS2; assembly: GCF_051447875.1. Lineage (NCBI taxonomy): Bacteria > Pseudomonadati > Pseudomonadota > Alphaproteobacteria > Rhodobacterales > Roseobacteraceae > Roseovarius > Roseovarius sp. MS2. The sequence goes on along the minus strand of NZ_JBKHVF010000001.1, from coordinate 2,978,830 downwards.
ACGAGATACCCCTCCCGCCACTCCCCGAACAGCGGCGGATTGTGCGCAAGCTCGACACCCTCAGCGCCCGCAGCACCACCGCCCGCACCCACCTCACCGCCATCGAAAAGCTGGTGGAGCGGTATAAGGAAAGTGTGCGACAACAAGCTTTTGTTGGTGTGATATCAGAGAGTTGGCGTGAGCACGCAAAGCATGATGAAGACGGCTCAGTTCTGCTTGATCGCGTGAGACATCTTCACAAGACTTATTGGTTGCAGATGCTGCGGGAAAAGATGCCCGCCGGTCGCCCGACTTCGTCAGATGCGACACTGCTGAAGAAATACCAAGCGCCAGAGCGGCTCGCCGAAACCGATCAGCCCCATGGAGTTCCGCAAACTTGGACTTGGGCGGCTGCCGAAGAGATAGTCGAGCCAGGCGCAGAGATCGTCTATGGTATCGTTCAACCTGGACCGAAACTAGAAAACGGTATCCCATATGTTCGCGGGATGGATATTGTGAACGGTGTTATTCAAACTGGCCAACTCTTGAAAACAAGCCCCGAGATTGCCCAAAAGTACGAACGGGCCTCTTTGAACGGCAACGATATTCTGCTTGGGATCATCAGAGCCACCAAAGTTGCAATCGTGCCGCCTGAGATTGAGGGAGCAAACATTACTCAGGGAACGGCGCGGTTTAGGCCCTCTTGTGTGATTTCTACGGAGTTCCTAGCTCATTGGCTATCAAGCAAGACTGCTCAGTCGTGGTTGCACGCCAAGTATCGTGGAATTGACATGCCGGGGCTCAACCTCAGAGATGTACGGAGGGTGCCAGTTCCGCTACCCCCTCTCGAAGAACAACGCGAAATCGTCCGCCGCATCGAAACCGCCTTCGCCAAGATCGACCGGCTCAAAGCCGAGGCCGCAAAGGCCGTGAAACTGCTGGGCCACCTCGACCAGCGCATTCTAGCCAAAGCCTTCGCAGGCGACCTCGTCCCCCAAGACCCGAATGACGAATCCGCCGAAACCCTACTCGCCCGCATCCGCGAAGATAGACTGGGTCAACCAGCCGCTCGGCGTAGACGGCGGCGAGAGGCTTAATTGCAGATGAAATCGCAAGGCTGACAAGAGCGAACGAGATACAAGGAACGGAGGTATGCAGTGAAGCCCTTTACACGATCAATCATTGACCTTTTCGACAGCAAAAGACGCTATCTGATCCCTCTTTATCAGCGAAAATATGCGTGGCGACAGGCCAATCTTGAACTGCTGTGGGATGACATCATCAGGGCAGTTGGCAAGTTGCACGTTGATCGATCATCGCTGACGCCTCACTTCATGGGGGCGATGGTCATCAATCAGGTGAAAACCTATGGAATGCAAGTGCAGGCGTATGAAGTCATCGACGGCCAGCAGCGCCTGACCACTTTTCAATTACTTCTGGCCGCGTTGCGGGATGTAGCAAAAAAGCATAAGTCGAAATACGAGAATGAGGCGACGAAGTTTCTTTTAAATGAAGGTGTTATGGAGCGGCATGCCGTCGAACGGTACAAGCTATGGCCAACCCTGACTGATCGTCGGGCCTTTATCGCGATAATTGAACCTGAGGCGGACGTCACCGATATCCCTGATCTTGTTGACGAGGCGGTGGACCCAGTCACACTTGCTCAAAGCGCCTATGACTTTTTCCGCTCAAAGATTGCAGATCATGTACAAGCCGACGACCCTGAAACCATAGAGTTTAAGTTCGACATTCTTTACGAAGCTCTGAAAGACGGTCTTGCCATTGTTTCGATAGAACTTGAGGCAGGGGATGATCCGCAAACGATCTTCGAGACCCTGAATAGCCGCGGTATCGAACTGACACCCGCTGATCTGATGCGCAATTTCATCTTTCAGCGCGCCACTGGTTTGGGGCAGCAAGACGCGAGCCTCAACGTTGATAAGCTCTACAAGCAACATTGGTTGCCGCTGGATAGACCTTTTTGGCAGCAGACCGCCTCGCGCGGAAGGCAAAAGACCTCGCGCATCAACTGGATGCTTACGGATCACCTCGCGATGCAGCTTGGACAACTCGTGCCCGTTGATCAACTTTTTTCCGGCTATCGGCGCTGGGTTTTGGATCAAATGCCACCTTCGACCTCGGAAGCTGAGCTGAAATCGATTTCTGCGACTGCAGCTGTGGAACAAAGACTTTTCGAGCAGTCAAAGGATGATGCACTTGGCAGGTTTGGACGATTTGCAGATGCGTTTGATGTCTCAACTGCCATGCCTTTAGTAATTTACATCGCGCGTTCTGGAAATGCTGTAGAGCTGGAAGAAAGCCTAGGGATTCTGGAGAGTTATATTCTTCGCCGTGATATCTGCGGATTGACAACGAAGAATTATAATAAAGGATTCGTGGGTATTATTGACCGCCTCCGGCGCATGCAAACTTCAATTGTTGAAACGCTGAAAGAGTATCTTTCAACCCGCAAATCCGACATTGATAGATGGCCTGACGATGAAGAATTCAGGCGCGCTTGGTTGACGCGAGATCAGTATCGTAACGCTAGGCAGCCAAGACTCCGTTATATTCTGGAGGTCATCGAACAACAGAAACGCACGAAGCTTAATGAAGAAATAGAGATCAAGTCGGATTTGACGATTGAACACATCATGCCACAGAGTTGGCGTGCGAACTGGCCAGTTGAAGCAGATAGCGAAGCGGATGTGCAAGAAAAAGAGCTCACACGCGAAACGTGCATCAACAAGTTGGGAAATCTCACTCTTCTGACGCATCCGCTGAATGTGACGGTCTCGAATGGCCCATTCTCTGTGAAACTCCCAGCGCTAAAGGAGCAATCATCGCTTGCTCTGAACCGGGAACTCTCAGAAGATAAAGTTTGGAACGAGGCGGCCATCAAGCAACGCGGCCAAGATTTGTTTTCTATCGCAGCAATGCGCTGGGAGCCGCCTCTGCCAATAGCGGCGGACGACACGGACGAAGCGGGTAGCCGTGCATTTTCAGCCTTGCCAGATGGAACACAGTGTGTGTTCGAGTACGGTGGCAAGCGTTATTTCGGCAATTTACGAAATGGTGCCTTGGAAATTAACGGTTTTAAGGGGCGACACTTCTCGTTTTCATCCGCATCGAAAGCAGTGACTCAAACGAGCCGGAACGGTTGGAGAGACTGGACGATCCGTTTGCCAGGATCGAGCCAACAGCTGCTCGCTGATGATTGGCGTCGCGGATAATCGTGATTATGACCGCCCTCGCCAAGATCGACCACCTAGCCGCCGAGGCCGCAACGGCCCTGAAACTGCTGGGCCACCTCGATCAACGCATTCTGGCCAAGGCCTTCGCGGGCGACCTAGTTCCCCGAGACCCCACGGATGAGCCCGCTGAAACCCTCCTCGCCCACATCCGCGAAACGCGCACCGCTGCCCCCAAGGGGAAGCGCGAGCGGCAGTTACAAAATTAGAAAGGCACCCCATGGCAACCAGTTTCGCCGATGCGCTATCACCTCTCGCCAAGACAATGTCGAGGGTTGCACGCAACATCGAAATCCTAAGGGTCTCGGCCCAGTTGGACGGTGATGACTTTGCGGCCTCTGCAAACATTGCCCGTGCAGCAGTGTTGAAATGGGCAAGCAAGCGCGCGGGGGCACCGCTTCCTAAAGATGCTTGGGATCAGAACGATTTTGATTTGATCGCGGGCGGGCGCAACAGCGCAGCCATTCGCATCTCCAATGACGCAATGGACTTGTGGGCACTGCGGGCAGAAGACCCAGACAAGACAGTGGCGGGACGCATATGGTCCACCGAGGTGGTCATCGGTGGTGAGAAAGGAAAACGTCCACACCTCAGCCTGCGCTTGATTGTAAGTACCAATGAACCCGGTTTTCGAATTGAACCTCACGTTCCAGGCACCTTATTGCAGATAATCGAAGCGCCGGGACTTATCCGGGGAGCGCGACCTGTCTTTGCAGTGCCGAAGATAATTCAGTCGGAGAACGACGCGGAAGACCTTTGCGATCATCTTGAAGACCCGGATCGTAGTTTGCCCGCTTTCGTCATTGTCGTTTCCGACGATTGCGGCGCATCGCCCATTGATGATGTGGCCTTGGCAAAAGCGACAGCCGGTCTGGCCCGTGTGGTCCGTATCCCTGAAGCCTTTACTTGGGTTCTGACAAACCGCTTTGGGCGCTATCGGTCGGTCTTTAACAATGGCGTGCGTGTTTATATGGCGGGATTTTCAGCTTCCGACGACCCTTACAGGCACCGGCTGTTTCTTGGTGAGGCTCTGCGTGTCGCTGGGGCGGCAAATGCATGCGAGGCTTGGTTGCGAACTGTGGCGGCTGATACCAGCATCGCGACGACCCGCCTTGGGAAAGAAGTATTGGAGTTTGCAAGCGTCAGAACCGCGAGTAGACGCCTCAAAGCTCAAGATCAAAGTATCCGTTCCGCACCTGACGCCGAGTTGCTGGAGACGGCACAACTACTTGTCGACAGTCTCGAAAAACAAATCGACGAGAAATCACGGGAAATCGACGGATACGTTGAATTAAGTGAGGCCGCCGAAGCGCGCGCACTCGTGGCGGAGCAAGAGAACAGGGCGCTCCTCTTTAAGGTGAAGCAGCTAAAAGATGCACTGGCCAAAGTTGGCGAAACCTCTTCTGTCGAGCCACCTCTTCCAGTGGTATGGGGGGATTTCCTCGATTGGTTCGATAACACATATCCTGACCGCGTTTTGATGACGCCAGCGGCGCGTAGAATGATTAAGTCTCCTGAATATGAGAATGTTGGACTAGTCGCGCGGGTGGTCACTTGGCTTGCGACAGTACAGTATGAAATCCGCGTTAGTGGAGGAGCATCTCTGAGAGATATGTCAGTTGAAGGCGGAATAATTAATTCTCCTTGCGGTGGGGATACTTATCGAGCTGATTGGAAGGGCCGTTCCTATGATGTTGATTGGCATGTAAAGACGGGAGGAAACTCTCGCGATCCAAAGCGTTGTCTAAGAATTTACTACTTTTGGGAGCCTGAACTGCAGCAAACGGTAATTGATCACTTGCCAGCTCATCGTCATACCAGCGCAACTTAACGATTGGGAAACTGAATCGCTCCGGGTTTGTCGGAGACCATCAACTTAAGTGAGGATGATGGTTATGACGAAAAGCAAAATAGCAAATCGCCAAACTCCACCTCGTCCATACACCTCGATGGCCAACTGAGATTACACCGGCTGTGCCGGCGAAATTACACCACGTCCTCGGACGCTACCTTCAGGTTTCGGGTCGGACACTTTAACGCAATGATCCACGCAGCATTCTAAGCGTCATTGCCTTTATTGAAAGTCTGCCTGTTCGCCGTGATCGAGGGCTCGGTAGACGATAGCGAAATCCCAAGAACCACGCGGATACCGTAACAAGGGCGCCTATACCAAGAGGCAGGAGTGCTCTTGTCTTATCGATCTCAGCGTGATCGGTCGAAGGCTCTGCCGCTGTCAAAATTGGAGCATTATCAACGGGCAATCCATCTAGGCTTTCGGGCGGAATGGTCGCAGCGATTTCCTGCTTTGCAATCACTTGGAGTATGTTCAGAATTTCTTCCGTAAGCGTAAAGGCGGTTAATCCCGCCAAAAATGCGCCGCCGACTATGGCATACTTTGAATATGTGATAAAACGCGACCGCTCTTCCACCTCTGCTTGTTGTTGTCTTTCCGCAATCAAACGTTCTGACATCGCCCGAACATCGCCTTCAAGCTCATCTAATTTTCGATCCAAGAACCTAGCTTTGCGCAGCGCTTGCGAGAAGAATGTATGCATCGAGAGGGCGCTGACACTGAAGTACCGAAAACACATGCGGAAAATCAGTGTTTCCTCGATCAAGTCATCAATGCGTTCCAGCGCGTCATCATCCTGATGCTTTTCCAAAGCATGGGCGCGGTTTTTTGTCAGAAAGATGTCTTCGTGCAACGCAAGGAGGAACAAGTGTGCGTAGCTGCTGGAGAAAGTCGTTGTTCGCCAGTTGGTTAGATAATCCGGCTGTGTTTCATCTTTGGGCTTAACCAGCACAGACGCAGCGCCTTCTATCGCAATCGAGTGTCTCAGATTTGAAAAATCTCTGAGCGTTTCGATCGCGGCATTCTTGACGTCCAAACGATAGTCCGAAGTGTAACGCCGACATAGAAAAGCCGCGAGCGTCTCGGCGGCCTCGATGGGATGGTGTTCGGCCAATTGCGCATAAACGTAGGTGTCTACACGGTTTGATTTCTTCTTTCGATCCGCGCCACCTTCGCAAAAAAGCCGGACGACCTGTCCCAGACTTGTAGTGTCAGACAGCACTGTATCTGGCTTTTTCAAATCGACCCAATGCAGGCTGTTGCTCCTTGACAAGGCATAAATGACTTCTACCAACTCAACAGCCGAAAGCGCAGCCTTGTCTGCGCGCTCTACCCTCACGGACACGCAACACGCCGAGAACCCGGATGCAAATGCTGCGATAGAGCAGGTCTCAATCGTTAGAATAAGCGGTGCAACGGTAATATTTGCCCTCTGAATGCGGCCCAAGGCTGCTTTGCTAAAGGAAAGGGCTAGGCGTTTTTTCTGGGTTCTCGCTTCAGGCGGTACCGATTTTTCGTAAACCGATGCGTCGGTCAAGATTCCCTTGCCCTTTACGGTCAGTTCCCAGAAACGTGCCAGCAATGGCCGTTGTCCATTCAACAGGTCCTGTATCGAAGGGTGCAGGTCTGACGATACGGTCCAACTCGATTTCCAAGCTTCCGGTGTACCGTTTTCCGCCCAGATCGTTGTGTCACTTTCCCGGCCTCTTAGGGCCTCCAGCTGATCAGTGGGGAAAATGCGGTCTGCGCGGCTATGCGTCTCGTCAGAAGGTTTTGCGATGTCTCCGATGCACAGATCGGGCCCTTTGACAGGATCGACAGGTGCAATTTTGTAAAACAGCCTGATTTCATGGTCAGCAAGCGCAGCAGGGGCGATGGTGTCGAACAGTTCAGGCAAATGATCACTCCGAAGATTTCATCTCTGTACCCCCCAGGTGACGCCAATACAGCGTTGGCCGATAATTTAGGGCGTTCTGGTGTCAGTCATAGCAAAAGGCGTCTGACTTGCGCCAGACAGTCTTTTGAATAACGACGAATGTCTCAGTCGGCCTTTAAAATGGCCGTCATTCAGAACAATAAATTGAAACATCTAAGGGAGAGTGACGTCTCAGTCGGCCTTTAAAATGGCCGTCATTCAGAACAGAATTCAAACGTCGCATCTTTAAGTTACCGTGTCTCAGTCGGCCTTTAAAATGGCCGTCATTCAGAACACCTTCCGGATAACCCATTAAAATTACTTTGGCAATGGTGCGGTAATCTGAGGCAAATACGCGCCATCAGGTTTATTTGATGAAGCAAAACTCTTTTTCGAGCTCAGAAACGATAAAAATCGTTTTTAATCATGACTTTACTATCTTTCTGAACCTAAATTCCCTTATTGTCGCCTTTTTCACAGCATTTGGGTCCCCATCATACCCGTGCAGTGCCGTGGTGGCATATCGGATACGCGAAACATAGTAATCGTCACTCTTCCCCATCTCTTCCGTGTGGCCGGAGGTGCCAAAATCAAACAGCGCTTGGGCCATCGAGGTGAAACGCGGTGATGCGCGCGGCAGGTCGAACCTGATCGGTTCCTGGTCTTTCTTTTGCCGACAAAAGCCCAAATGCGTTTCCTTGGCTGGTGTCACATTCGGTTTGGTCAGGCGGTCAGACGTGCTCATCTTCCACTCTATGGACAGACCATAATCGCCCAGGATGCGCTTGATCGATTTTGGTACGGCATTCTTCAGCTTTTTGTCATAGGCCATGAGTGAGCGCACGGCGTTGATCGTGTAGGTAAGCTGAACTGCTGGCTTGTCCTTACTGTCCAGCACGTTTTGATGGACCAGATCGTTGCGGATATGTGCTTTGTTTTTCCGTTCCGGTTTGCCGGCCGGTGGGAATTTTCGAAATGATTTTTTTTCCTTTATGGCAAGGCTTTGGGCATCCGCATCGTGCGGGTTTTGTTCTTCGAGGTTTGAAAAGTACTTTTTCAAAACTTTACCTTGGCCACCTTCGAATTTATCAAACTCATCCTTAAATGACGCCGAGTTGAACCCATTTTTTTCCGTGTAAAGCGAGATACGGCGAGACGTGCTCGATAGGGAAGGTTTGAGCAATAAAATTAACGAGTTGTCCGATTCGGTTTTCAACTCAAATGACGCTTCGGGATCCTGAATATACAAGAATCCGATAAGCGCGTAGAGGCGATCACGCTCCCACATGAGGGTATAATCGCTCAGGCGCCCGAATATCTGCATCATCATCCGGTGAAGCCTTACGTGATCTGATAGGCGCGCGGCATTCACATCGAAGTTGTGCGCGCATACTTCAACAGCCTTCTCTTTGTACCGGGCAATATTGTAAGGCTTTGCGTCAATCACGTCCTTGTCTTCTTTCGGCGTCCTGGATGACTCAGCTTTGCGAATATCCGCGCGCAACTTGTAGAACTCATCAAAGAGATCTTTGTTTTTTGCCGAGTCCATCTCTGTGAAGGCTTCAACTTCCTTGTCAGACACGAGGTGCTTTGAGAAGATCGGTGTTAGCGCTTTCAAATGGGCAAACCGGACGAGTTGGCGCAGTCCGCGACGCGTTCCAGCGATGCTGAAACTGTGCGTCGTTTCTTCGGTAGAGTAAATCGCGTCGAATTTTTTACGGTCTTCGTACAGCACATTCGATTGCTCGAGCGCACCTTCATGTTCAGTGCCCTGAAAGCCGACTGATTGTACCTTTGTGTATAGACCAATAAGCCAATCCATCTCTGCAAGCATGTCCATTGTCTTTGTATCCAAAGAGCGTTCAGCGCCTTCCGGTTTGAAGCTTATGGTTTCGGCTTTCTCCTCTAGGATGATCGATTTCCGTATCTGCTGGCGAAGCATTGACGCCTCTTCTGGCGGAATAAGGTATAACCACGCGTAGAATCGGTGCTGCCAGTGATCTTGGAAATCCTTCTGTGGTGGTTCAAACGCCGCCATCGCCGCATCCAGAGCACCCGGAGAGGCGTCGATTTTTGTTGAAATGGATGCTATCCAGTTCAGGCTGGTTTTTTTCTTTTCATTCGGATCAGCGGCGTCGCCTGCCGGGTCGCCAAGATACTCTGCAAAAAGATGGGCGAAGAATTCCTGCCGAAAAGCCTCGATCTCATTTGACTGGTTTTGCTGCTGTTTTTTATCGGCTGAGTACTTCTTGTCTTGGCCTGACGCTCGCATGGACTGTGCAGTTAACCCGCTCAGCAACTCCTCCAGTGTGCTGAAATTCTCAAGCCCAAGGTGTTCGGCCATATCCGAGACGGTAGGAACTGTTTTGCCATCTTCGCGGTGGTATTCGTCTGTTCTTTCATTTTTGGACATAATCACGGCTTCTACGGCACTGCGAAACCGGCCCTCATCCTTAAGCGTCGTAACCAACCAATCCCTGAACCCCGAATTGTAGAGTAGACGCAAAAGCCCAACCTTGCACAGGTTTGCCAGGTCATCGGCTCCTTCTTCATTGCCCAAGACGATATTTTTCAGAGGAAGTTTTTCTATGCTGGTTTTATCACCGCTCGTCTTGGCCAGATTTTGCGCCTTGCGCGCCACGTTCATGAAGCGCGGAAGCGTGTCGGCGTCAAATCCCGGCTGCCGGCTTATTTCTGTTACGATGGCGTTCAACTGGTCCTGCGCAACATATTTTTCCGCTTTCAGTTGCTCCAGCTCTGTTTTCACCGCCTGCCCACGCAAATCCTGATCAAATTTCAGCAGGTCCTTGAAGGCCTTGTCAGCGCGCTCAGAGATGACCCAGTTTTCTGCAGAGAGGTCTTTAGGCTGCTTTTTCGCCACGGTTACCAGTCCGTTACGAATTTTCGCAAGCAACCTGCGTCTTACATTGAAGTGAAACGTCGCATGGCGCACTTGCGCAGCAATCCGCATCAAGGCCCAGATGGCCTCTTTTCTGTCGTTGGCAGACCCAATGGAAAGGATGGACGCCCGCGATTTTGCATCGTCGCCAGAGCCGATTTCCTTTTTCCCGAAAATGATACCCATATGGGTGTCGAGGTGTTCTTTTACGGTGTCCTCCGCGAGACTTTTGTAGGCACGTATGGCGACGTCTACGCTCGTCAGATCTTCGTTGCCGTCTACAACTGTCTTTCCATCGGGATCGACCAGCGCTTTCAATGTCCGCAGTGATAACGCTGTGGACCTCCGCCAGATCCGCGCCGACGTTTCCAGTCGCTTGATTTCGGTTTGGCCGTCACTGGTGACCAGCTCTTCGAGCACCCTCGCAAAATCTGCCTTGTCTGCGCGACTATCATCCGTGATTGCATCGGCGGCGTGGACTACGATCTTGCCAAGCCTGATGGCTCGGCTGATTTCGGCGTTGCCTTTGACGTATGAAAAGGCATTGCGGTCTTCTAGCGGCATGACTTCGCCGACACTTAGCGTTGCATGGGCAAGTTTTCTGATCAGGCCGTCTTTATCGCGCGGAACGATCGTCAACAGCTTGGCCTGCTCTTTCTCATCGCCGTCCTTGGCTTTGCGAACTGCCAAGCGAAAGCGTTCACTCTGCGCCAGTTTCTTGTAAAAGGTCCGGGTCGCGTTGTTGAAATTCCAAAGCCGCTGTTTCTGACCCTTCGAAAACTCATCTTCCGTGAAATTCACTTTCTTGAAGTGAGCGTGCAGGCGTTCTCCAAACCATTTGGTGTTGATGCGATCATTTCGGCCCTCCATTCTGCTCAAAGAGTCGAAGATCTCGGCCGCCGAGTCACCGTTTCGAAAGTATATCTGAGCCGCCTCTGCATCCCATTTATTTTCATTTTGTAGCTTACGTGATGCTTTTCTGGGATCGCTGACGCTGCCCGCGGCTGAGGTTCCCCGCGCATGCATGAGGCCCATACCCGTTGCTTTGCGATTGGATTTGTCACCGCTTTCGCGGGGGGCATTCTTTATTATCAGTTCCTGGTCAAACAAATGGTGGATTACTGACCGCGCGATCTTTGCGTGATCTGTAGGATTGCCCCCTTTGCCCCAGAATGTAGAAAACCATTTGCCTTGGAAGCTTTCAAAAGGCTCCGGTGTGTTCGACATTTCGAGTTCTGCCAGAAATTGACCGTTATCATCCGCCTCGGGGTTCAACCCTTTGACGTCATGCATTTGATAGGGGTGTGCTTTTGCGATCCAACGCTCCTGCAGCTTCTTCTTCGCGGCCTTGTCAAATTCAACACCCAGGGCATCGAACTTGCGCAGCAACTCCTGCCAAATCTGCTCGGCAAGCTTTGCCCGATGAACATAGGCCTCATATGACATCAACCGCAGAAATCGCTTCTTTGAGATGATCTTGTCCAAGACGCCGATGGTTTGGCGGATCACCAGGCTTGGCTCAGACGCGACAAATTCGGCCAAGTTCTCGGGAAGTACAGGATTTCCTTTCGCATCGCGCAGTAGACCGCGGCCCAAACCCTTGGCCACATCAGCGTGGCTGGTATATGTGCTACTCACAGAATGCAGAAAGTTCCTCATTACTCGTCTCCTTTTTGGATACTGGTCTGGCGTGCGCATAGCCCTTGCTTGTGAGGCTCCACTTCAACGTTTGGATGTGGCTATCCGATTGTGATCGGATTATGCTTGCACAACCTCTCATCGAAAGCAAAAAAATCGGCAAAAAATGCAATTTTGGTTCAGAAATGTCGTTAGTGGCTGTGATATAAGGATAAATTGTATTCTTGCGTCACGCCAAAACTCGGATTCTTCTTATTTCCTCGATAATGTTAAGTCAGGTTCAGAGTTCCTGTGCTTTACTTTCATCAAAACATTGGGTTATCGTGATGGAGTTCTGAATGACGGCCATTTTAAAGGCCGACTGAGACGGTGATGATCATGCAAAATTTCATGGTTTATGTTCTGAATGACGGCCATTTTAAAGGCCGACTGAGACTTAAGGTGGTGCGCGCCCTAAGGCACCAGTGTTCTGAATGACGGCCATTTTAAAGGCCGACTGAGACCCGCATGAATGACGTGTGAGCCATGTGTGAGTTCTGAATGACGGCCATTTTAAAGGCCGACTGAGACTTCTCCATTGCTGCTAAAAAGGGAAAGTTAGTTCTGAATGACGGCCATTTTAAAGGCCGACTGAGACATGTAGTTCCACATTATATCAGCCCCTCCTGTTCTGAATGACGGCCATTTTAAAGGCCGACTGAGACTCGGTAAAAAAGGGAATGGAAAGTTGTGTTCTGAATGACGGCCATTTTAAAGGCCGACTGAGACTGCAAGCTCGACAAGTGTCGATATGATGTTCTGAATGACGGCCATTTTAAAGGCCGACTGAGCCCCTGCTTTCACTCGCGTGCCGTTGCGTACTGCGTCGCGGCAGAAACCCAATGCGACGTTCAATAGCGGAAAGGTTTGGCAATGCCCGAAAACCTGCAGGATATCTGGAGTTCCGTCACATCCTATGACGCGCTGCTGGCGGCCTGGCTTAAGGTGCACAGCAACGAAGGCTCGGCTGGCGGAGACGGGGTTGCCCGGGCCGAATTCCATGCAGACAGGTTTGCGCGGCTCAATCATCTACGCGCAGAAGTGCTGAGTGGAACCTACAGGTCACGCCCCTACCGACGGGTCAGCACCCCAAAGAAAAAGCCGGGTTATCGCATACTGACCATTCCCTCGATCCGCGATCGTGTTCTGCACACGAGCATTGCCAATGCGCTGACACCTGTGTGTGAACCTATGTTTGAGGAAAGCTCTTTCGCCTATCGACCGAACCGGGGCGTGCAGAAAGCTGTGGCGCGCGTCGAACACTGGCGCGACCAAGGCTACAATACTGTCATCGAGGCCGACATCGTAAGGTATTTCGATAATATCAAACATGATTTGCTTTTGGACAAGATTCGTGCGGCCATCGTTGAGTTGCCCGGTGGCGCGCCTTTGTTGCGATTGATCGAGACGGTTCTTGAGGATCAAGCAAAGGCACTCAATACGAATGGGCTCGGGCTTGCCCAAGGGTCGCAACTGAGCCACTCCCCATCGGTTGGACAGTATCTGGCGTAAATTAAGCTACTCTTTGCACCTGCTAATCGGGTTGGGTTTTGTCTTTTCATGAATTGTAACGAGAAAGCGCAAAGCCGCTGAAAATGGCCGCGTAGATTCTGCGAATGCACCGCGCCAAAAAGGGGGAGATTACCCTTGATTGGGGGGCGATCACTGTATAACGCGGCAATTGTAGCTCTGCTTCACTGCCCTTCCTAAGATAGCAGAAACTGTGGATAAAAAAGTGGATGATAGCACTGACAGCACTCCATCACCATGAAAAATATGAACTATTTCTCTTGACAATACTCCCGCCGGAGGCCCGAAACTCTTTGGGGGCGTCCGCGCCTCCGGCGGGCGGATTCAGGCGATATGGGCCTGATAGGCGGCCTCATCCATGTAATCATCCATCTGGCTGGGATCGGCGGGCTTGATCTTGAAGAACCAGGCATCGCCCATCGGATCTTCGTTGACCTTGCCGGGATTGTCGATCAGCGCATCGTTGACCTCGACGATCTCGCCGTCAATCGGGGCAAGAATATCCGAAGCCGCCTTGACGCTCTCGATCACCACCACCTCGTCATCCTTGCTAACCTCGGTGCCCACTTCGGGCAGGTCGACAAAGACCACATCGCCAAGCTGCTCGCTGGCGTGTTCGGTAATGCCCACGACCACGACGTCATCCTCGACGCGCAGCCATTCATGTTCTTCGGTGAATTTCATCGCTTTCCGGCTCCTGTTGCTCAGCGTTTGAAAGTTGCGGGGGTAAAGGGCAGCTTGGCCACCCGGACAGGCATGCGCTTGCCGCGCACCTCACCGTATAGCTCTGTGCCCTCGGCGGCCAAGCCCTGCGGGACATAGCCCATCGACATTGGCGACTCTATGGTCGGACCAAAGGCACCGGAGGTGACATGGCCAATGGCCTCGCCACCCTCGGCGGCGGCGAAAAGCGGTGTGCCCTCGCGCATCGGCGCGCGGCCTTCGGGGCGCAGGCCCACACGGGCGCGCGGGGCACCTTCGTGCAGTTCTTTTAAAATACGGTCCTCTCCGGGAAATCCGCCCGCACGTGCGCCGCCTGAACGACGAACTTTCTGGATGGCCCAACTCAGGCTGGCCTCGACAGGGGTCGTGCCGGTGTCGATGTCATGGCCGTAAAGGCACAGACCCGCCTCAAGCCGCAGGCTGTCGCGCGCGCCCAATCCAATCGGTGCCACATCTTCGTGGGCCAGCAGGCACCGTGCCAATGACACGGCCTGATCCTCGATCACGGAAATCTCATAGCCGTCCTCGCCCGTGTATCCCGAGCGTGAAATCCACAACTCGCCAAACTCCGACGCGAAAACGCCTACGTCCATAAAGCGCATCGCAGCGACGTCTGGAACTATGGCGGCCAGCACCGCCTCTGCTGCCGGCCCTTGCAGAGCCAAAAGCGCGCGGTCGGTGATTTCCTCGACCTCGACCCCCATCAGCCCGGCGCGCATATGCGCTATATCCGCAGCCTTGCAGGCCGCGTTGACCACGACGAACATGTGATCGCCCCGGTTGGCCAGCATCAGATCATCCAGAATACCGCCCGCGTCATTTGTGAACATGCCATAGCGTTGCCGCATCACACCCAGACCCAGAAGGTCTACGGGCACCAGCGCCTCCATCGCCTCGGCCACGGCGGCATACCCGCCCGGCGCGCGCAGGATCACCTGCCCCATATGGCTTACGTCGAACAGGCCCGCTTTGGCGCGGCACTGCAGGTGTTCCTTCATCACGCCCATGGGATATTGCACCGGCATGTCATAGCCTGCGAAGGGCACCATCTTGGCCCCCAACTCGCGGTGCAACGCATTCAATGGCGTCATTTGCAGATCAGACATCCGCATCCTTCCCTTTTTCATGGGTCCGGATCAACTGTCGATCAGTCCGGCACCGCCTATGCGCAAGCCCATTACAAGCTGCGCCACGATGCCCCCTCTGTCCTTTTGCCTGAGATCGCTATCCCGTCGGCGGCCCGGTCAAAGCCAGGCTCTCTCCAGAGTTTCGAGGATCGGGCAGGTCCTTGCGCCTGAGAGTTTCCGGGGCGGTTGCTCCTTCGGCACTGGCTTGCGCCAGTTCTCCCTATCCGATCTTATGTGCACGCTAGTATACAGCAGCCCTCATTTCAAGCCTGTTTGAGACAGGGAACCGTTGAAAAAATCGCGAAGAGCGCGTCGTTGTTGCAGACGAGGGCATCAAGGGTCACCTCATCCAAATGCGCGTAAAAGGCCTCGACCGCATCGACAAGCGCCACCCGCAAGCGACAGGCCTTGGTCAAAGGACAGGTGTTGTCCACATCGGCAAAGCATTCTGCGACGGGCGTGTGCTGCTCCAACTGGCGAAACACGTCACCGACAGTGATTTGAGACATGGGACGCCCCAGACGTACCCCGCCGGTGCGCCCACGTTGGGTATAGAGAAACCCCAGCTGCGACAGACGATTTATCACCTGCGCCAGATGGCTTTCAGAAATGTTGCAGCGCTCGGCAATCTCGGCCTTGGTGACGAGACGGTCGCTGTTGGCAGCACAAAACATCAAGAGCCGGATGGCAATATTGGTGCGTTTGGTAATCCGCATAACAGTCATTCCCCTCATTGAGTGGATCAAGTCTTGCGGTGAAACAGCCGCGCGGCCATGATCCAGATCAAGACAGGGGCAAAACAGTGATTGGGAATTCATATTTCTTTGGCTACGGCAGCCTTGTGAACCGCGCCAGCCACAGTTTTGAGGCGGCCATACCTGCGCAGTTGACCGGCTGGCGGCGGATCTGGAGACACACCACTCTGCGACCGGTGGCCTATCTGACGGTGGTGCCAGACCCGGAGGCAGAGATCGACGGGCTGATTGCCCCGGTGCCCGATGCCGATTGGCCTGCACTTGACGCGCGTGAGGCGGCCTATA
The DNA here is from genome assembly GCF_051447875.1 of Roseovarius sp. MS2. Taxonomy (NCBI): domain Bacteria; kingdom Pseudomonadati; phylum Pseudomonadota; class Alphaproteobacteria; order Rhodobacterales; family Roseobacteraceae; genus Roseovarius; species Roseovarius sp. MS2. Next base: position 2,962,837 of record NZ_JBKHVF010000001.1, on the reverse strand, counting down.
TCCGCGCACCCGCCGCGCATCAGGTCCGCCACCCCCTGCCCCATGCCCCCGAGATCGCCGTCTACACGATCCCAGAGGGTCTGCACATGGCACCCAGCCACGCGCATCCGATCCTGCTCAGTTATCTCGATGTGGTGGTGCAGGGCTATTTCCGCGAATTCGGCGCGGCGGGCGTGCAGCGTTTCTTTGATACGACGCAGGGCTGGGATGCCCCCCTGCTTGATGACCGCAGCGCGCCCAGATATCCCCGCCACCAACCCCTCACGGCAGTCGAGCGAGCGCTGACGGACCAGCATCTTGAACGGCTTGGCGTGTCGATCCTCGCCAGAGACAGGTAACCAAGGCGCGCGCGTGAAAATCCACATCCTCTCAACCACAGCCCTCTCGCTCCTGCGTCTCAGCCGCAATCTTTGGTTGCGCGTGACGCTGTTTGCCCTTCTGGCGATCCTGGCCTCTGGCGCAGCGATATTGCTCGAGGACCAGATCCCGAACAGTCTCAAAGCGCGCTTTACGCCAGATGCCGTCATGCCGATCCTGACGATCCTTGCTTCGGGGATGCTTGCGGTCAGTACATTCTCGCTCAATGTCATGGTCACGGCGCATAACGCCGCTGCCGGTCAAACCACGCCGCGTGTGCATGCGATCCTGCTGGCGGATACGACCACGCATACGGTTCTGGCAACTTTCATAGGCGCCTTTGTCTATGCGCTAAGTGCGATCATCCTCTTTCAAGCGGGGTTTTATCCCGAAGGGGCCAGCGTGCTCGTGTTGGTCTTTACCGTGGCGGTTGTTGTATTGGTGGTGGTGGCGCTTTTGCGCTGGATTCACCATCTCAGCGATTTGGGCAGCATGGATGCCACTTTGTTTGCGGTCGAACAGGCGGCACGCGACAGCCTCATTCGCGACCGCAGCCTACCTTCCCTTGGGGCGCAGCGCCTGTCGGACGATACAGTATTACCGGATGAGGCCCGCCCGTTGACGGCACCCCAAACAGGGTATCTGCAACTTATCGACATGCACGCCATCAGCGAGAAGCTGGGTACGGATCAAACCCGTGTCTATTTCTATGTCCGGCCTGGTGCCTATCTGGTTCGGGGCCAGACCATCGGCCATGCGAGCGGGCTGGCCGAGGATGAGCGGCGCGCCATTTGCCGGAACCTGACAATCGCCGCCACTCGCAGCTTTGAGCAGGATGCAAGCTATGGGTTGTTGGTGCTCTCGGAAACGGCCTCGCGCGCGCTGTCGCCGGGGATCAACGATCCGGGCACCGCAATTGCCGTTCTTTGCCGACAGGAAAAGCTCTTGCTCGACTGGGCCTATGCCACGCATGCCGAGGATAGCCCGCGCTTTCCGCGTCTCTTCCTGCCAGAGACATCGCGCGTGGCGATGATCGACACGGCCTTTGCCAGCGTCGCCCGTGACGGCGCAGGACAGATCGAAGTGGCGTTGCGCCTGCAACAGGTTTTGGCGCGGCTCGCCTCTGTACCGGATGCCACTCTTGCCCAAGCGGCGCGGGAGATGTCGCAACATGCCCGCGAATATGCTGAAACGGCCCTGACCGTTGAGCGCGACAAGACCCGATTGCGCGCGGCGGTGCTTAGCCCCTCGCCTTGATCACCTGCAAGAGCGGCAGTACCTGCGCCATTTCCGGCCCATGCGCCTGACCGGTCAGCGCCTTGCGCAGCGGCATGAAGAGGCCCTTGCCCTTGCGTCCCGTGGCGTCTTTGACCGCTGTCGTCCACTTTCCCCAAGTTTCTGCATCATGCGGCCCCTCGGGCAAAAGCGTCATGGCTTGTGCCACAAACTCTCTGTCCTCGTCCTCGATCACCGGGTCCGCGCCGTCCCGGAACAGCGCCCACCAGCCGTCAAGATCCTTGAGAGTGGTGATATTCTCGCGCGTAACCTCCCAGAATTGCGGGGCCAATGACGCAGGCACGCCAATGTCTGCGATCTTGCTTGCGACCGCCGAAAACGGCAGCGCCGCCAGATGCCGCGCAGTCAGCGGAAAGAGGTCAGTCTCATCGAACTTGGTCGGTGCCGAGCCGAACCGCTCGATATCAAAGCCCTCGATCAACTGCGCCATCTCTGTGCGCAGCTCCACCGGATCAGCCGACCCCAGCCGCGCCATCAGGCTCAGAAGCGCCATGGGCTCAATCCCCTGCGCGCGCAGGTCGCGCAGCGACAGCGCGCCCAGACGTTTCGACAGCGCCTCACCCTGCGGCCCTGTCAAAAGCGAGTGATGCGCGAATTGCGGCGGGTTGGCCCCCAAGGCCTCGATGATCTGAATTTGGGTGGCGGTATTGGTTACGTGATCCGAGCCGCGCACGATATGCGTGACGCCCATTTCGACATCATCCACAACAGAGGCCAACGTATAAAGAACCTGACCATCACCACGAATAAGCACCGGATCACTGACCGAGGCCGCATCAATCGAGATATCGCCCAAAATGCCGTCGTGCCATTCAATCCGTTCTTGGATCAGTTTGAACCGCCAGACACCATTGCCCCGCTCGGCGCGCAGCTTGTCCTTATCCGCCTCACTAAGCGCCAATGCAGCACGGTCATAGACCGGCGGGCGGCCCATGTTGAGCTGTTTCTTGCGCTTGAGATCGAGTTCAGTCGGCGTCTCGAACGCTTCATAAAAGCGCTCCATGCTGCGCAGCTTGTCCGCCGCTTCGGCGTAGCGATCCAGCCGCAGCGATTGCCGCTCGATCCGGTCCCAATGCAGGCCCAGCCACTCCAAATCCTGCTTGAGCGCGTCGACATATGCCTCTTTCGAGCGCTCGGCATCGGTATCGTCAATCCGCAGGATAAACGTGCCCCCCGCGCGCCGGGCAATGAGATAGTTCATCAGCGCGGTGCGCAGATTGCCGACATGGATATAGCCGGTGGGCGACGGGGCAAAGCGGGTGGTGATCATGGGCGTCTCCTGACTCTGCCGCGGGCTTTGTCACAGGTGCGCGCGTTTGTCCAGATTGCGGCCCCTCACCATGGGCGGGTGAGGCGCGCGGCTTTGCGATTTGCAAAGGGGTGCACAGGCGCGGCGGCTATCCGCAGTCGCCCGCGCCGGGAATAAAGCCTTTCGTTGCGGGCCAAACCACTCTCAATTTTCCGTGAGCACGATGCGCACTATATAGAAGCGCGCTACCCTGACGCGAGCATCAACAAACCAGGAGGAAACCATGTCCAGACCCACGCTGACCCGTCGCGCAATCCTCGGCTCTGCCGCCGCTCTGCCCCTTGCGGCGATGACCACGCCTGCCCGCGCGGCAGCCCCAATGCTTGGGGCATCCACCACGCGGTATAACCGGGTGACACTGGGCGACTTCGAGGTGACGACCTTGCTTGCTGCGACCACGGCGCGACCGGACCCACAGACGATCTTTGGCCTCAATGTCAGCGCCGAAGAATTCGCAGCCGTTTCAGCGGCCAACAATATTCCAACGGATCAGGCGCAGTTTTTCTTTACGCCCACGGTAATCAACACCGGCGCGGAACTTGTGCTTTTTGATACCGGCCTCAACCCGGATGCTATCACCAGTGCGCTTGCCGCCGCGGGATACACGCCCGATCAGGTCGATGTCGTCGTTCTCACCCATATGCACGGCGACCATATCGGCGGTCTGATGGGCGAGAGCGGGGCGACGTTTCCCAATGCCCGCTACGTGACCGCGAGCGCCGAATACGACCATTGGGCCGCTGCCGGAAACGAAGGATTTGACAGCAAGATGCGTCCCTTGGCGGAAAAGACCGAAATGATCGGTGACGGGGCAAGCGTTGCCTCTGGCATTACCGCCATGTCTGCCGCAGGGCACACGCCCGGCCATACCGCCTACATGATCGAGAGCGGCGGCAAATCACTGGTTATCGCCGCCGATTTCGCGAACCACTATGTCTGGTCGCTCGGGTATCCCGACTGGGAGGTGACATTCGACATGGACAAAGCGCAGGCCGCTGCGACCCGACGCAAGGTTTTGGGCATGTTGGCTGCCGATAAGGTGCCGTTCATCGGCTATCATATGCCCTTCCCTGCCGTGGGCTATGTCGAGACGCGCGGCGACGGGTTCCAGTATGTGCCCGCCAGCTATCAGTTGATGCTCTGATCCGGCGCGCGGGGGCGGATTTACATTTCCGCCCCCGCGCCCCATATGCCGGGAATGACCACACCCGACCCCGATCTCGCAAGCTTTGAGGACATGGCCCGCGCTGCGTTTGCCGCGCTGCCCCCGGCCTTTTACCCTGCGGCGCAGAGCGTGGTGTTGATCGTCGAAGACTGGCCATCCGCAACACTGCTTCACGAGATGGGGATCGACGATCCGCTTGATCTGACTGGTCTCTACGAGGGCATCCCCCTCACCGAGAAATCGCATTTCGATCAGCCTCTTGGCCCTGATACGATCTGGATTTTCCGCGAGCCTATCCTTGAGGAATGGCGCGACAGGGGCGATATTGATCTGGCCGATCTGGTCACGCATGTGGTGGTGCATGAGCTTGCCCATCACTTCGGCTGGTCGGATGAGGATATCGCGCGCATTGACCGCTGGTGGGAGTGACCGGGGTCAAAGCGAGCACTGCGCAGAAAGCAGCCTCCGCACAGCCTATCCTGCAGCGCCCTGCCCTAGCGCCCCTGCTCAAAGCGGTGCCGACCCCAAGAAAGCCATGCCGTGCCGTCTGGTTTTGAGTGACGCAAAACCAACTAAAATCACCGCCAAAATTGGCGTGACAACTTGCCTGTTCTGGAAATTCTCTTGATCAACACTCCACCCTCTGGGGGTGAAATGGTGCGGTCGAGAGGACTCGAACCTCCACGGGAGTTACCCCACAGCGACCTCAACGCTGCGCGTCTACCAATTCCGCCACGACCGCACGTGATCAGGTAGGTTCGGGCCGTATATGCAAACTCATCCGGCTTGTGAAGGGGCAAAACACATCGCCCCTTCGGTTTTTCAAACGCAGGTCTTGATATCTATTCAAGCTTGAACGTCGGCAGGGTTGCCACCGGCTGCACGGCCTCGGCGGTGCCTGTCTGCGCGCTCTGAGTATGGAACGCCGCCTTGCGCAAAAGTGCGGTGCGCCCGGTGTTTCCGGGGGCAAAAACGGGCTCTACCCCGCGCTCTACGGCCTCAACGGCGGTTTGGTACCACGCAAGCGCAAGATCAGGGCGGCGGGTCGTACCAAAGCCTTCGTTCAGGTGATGGCCCATCAACTCGCCATAGGGCTCTTCGCCCAAGGCTGTCAGCAACAGGCCCGATCCCAGCGCCACGTTCATGTTATCGATTCGATAACCAACCGAGAGGCATATTTTGGCGGTTCCCGCCAATTGCGCCGGGGATTGCCCGGATTGCAGAACAAAACTGCGGACTTGCTGAACGACCTCATCACGCGGATTGAGCGAGAGCGCCGCCACATGATCCCGCATCGCAGGCTCAAAGGCGCGGCACTGTTCTTCAAGTTGCGCCGCCGTGACGCCCTTTAGAGAGGCCGCCATCGTCTCGCCTTCGGCAATCGCATAGGTGCGCGCAAGGCAAAACTGTTCGTTGAGCGCGATGCGCCCATCGTTGAGCGATGCCTCGGTGACAAAACCACCGTTGGAATTGGTGATAAGGCTAACCTGATTGCAATGCGACGCAAGAGACGGCCCCTCTCCGCCAGAGGCCATCAGATTTGGCAGCGCGGCAAATCCCACGGCTGCCGGAGCCGTCTCGGCAGTTGGAGCAGAAACCTGCGCGGATTGCGGAATGGCCGCCATCACTGGCGACGGCGCCGTTGGGGCCTGCACGGGTGCTGCCGCATATGTTGGCACACCTACCGCCTCGTCTCGATAGGCCAGCAGCAGGCCGCGCGTGCCCTGACCACGTTGTGCGATCAACTGCGCTGTGGCCGCCCCGCTGCTTTGTGCCCGGTAGTACGAGCTAATAAGAAACTGCCGCTCATAATCCGCAAGATAGCCGGTTGGCGGATATCCCATATGCGCCTGAAACTGCGCGGCGGCGTCCCGCGTGTTGCGGCCACGCACACCGTCGGGGGTGCCGGCGGGAAAGCCGAAGTAATTGAGCGCCGACTGTTCTTCTCGCACTTGCTGACGTTGAACCGAGTTCACTGGTGCGGGTGCCTGATACACCCGTCGTGTTGTCGTTGTCGTCTGTTGCTTGCGTTCCCGCGCCTTTGCGCTTTCATTGACGATGATACCGCTGACTGCGCCACCAACAAGGCCACCAACAAGCCCATCCTTGAAATCCGCCTGTGCCACGCCGACCGGCAACGCGACCGAAGCCGCCAAAGCCATCATCAGAATTCGTTTTGAAAACATCGTTCATCTCCCCTAAGCAGGTGCAAAACTTAATAAGACAACCTACCACAAGTTTCCCTCATACGTGAACAGAGTCAAACCTTGCGCCTCAAAACCCCCTTTGCCATCGACCAATCCGGCGTGGAATGGCATATCTCGACCGATCTTGTCCCCTATCCCGAGGCGGTAGCGGCAATGGAGAAGCGCGTAGCGCGAATCGCCGAAGGCAGCGCCGCCGAGGCAATCTGGCTGTTGGAGCACCCGCCGCTTTACACCGCTGGCACCTCGGCCAAACCGGCGGATTTGACCGATCCTGACCGTTTCCCGGTATATGAGGCGAAACGCGGTGGGCAGTACACCTATCATGGTCCCGGTCAGCGTGTCGTCTACATCATGCTGGATGTGGGCAAGCGCGGGCGCGATGTGCGGTGCTTTGTGCGCCAGCTGGAAAAGTGGGTGATTGCAACACTCGCCGAATTCAACGTCACCGGCGAAATCCGCGCAGGTCGCGTTGGTGTTTGGGTAACGCGCCCCGATAAACCACTGACCGCAACGGGCCAACAAGCCGAGGATAAGGTCGCCGCCATTGGCATACGCCTGCGCAAATGGATCAGCTTTCACGGCATCTCGATCAATGTAGAGCCGGATTTGGAGCATTTCTCGGGCATCGTGCCCTGCGGCATTTCAGAGCATGGGGTGACCAGCCTCGTGGATCTTGGCCTACCTGTCAGCATGGATGACCTTGATGTCGCCCTGCGCCGATGCTTTTCAAAGGCATTTGACTGAGGCAAACCGCCGCCTGCACCAAAGTTGGAGGTTGCAAGCCGGGGCAGTCGGGCTATGGTTACATCCGGAATGCAACCAACCCTAATGAGGTAGCTCATGAAGACCCTTCTCGCCGCGTCCGCCACTCTTGTGGCTCTTTCCTTTCCCGCTTTTGCCGCAGGCGACGCCGCCAAAGGCGAAAAAGAATTCAACAAATGCAAAGCCTGCCACATGATCGCCTCGGAGAGCGAGACCATCGTGAAGGGTGGCAAGACCGGCCCGAACCTTTATGGCGTGATCGGCCGTACAGCAGGCAGCGTAGAAGGTTTTAGCTATTCCGATGGCCTGGCCGCAAAAGGCGCTGAAGGTTTGGTATGGGACGAAGCGGAATTGGCCGCATACGTGGCTGACCCCAATGAATATCTTGGCAGCCGCTCGAAGATGACCTTCAAGCTGGCCAAAGGTGCCGAGGACGTGGCGGCCTATCTCGCGACCTTCTCGCAGTAAGCGATCCAAAAGCCGCAAGGCAGATAGCCCCGTGCAAAACAGCGCGGGGCTTTTTCATGTGCAGTTCAGGCAAACCGCGCGCGCGTTTTGTTGGCCAGTGCCACCAGCGACAACATCACCGGCACCTCGACCAACACGCCCACCACCGTCGCCAATGCCGCGCCCGAGTTTAGGCCAAAGAGCGAAATCGCCACGGCGACCGCGAGTTCAAAGAAATTCGACGTGCCGATCAGCGCACAGGGGGCTGCGATCCGGTGTGGCACCTTGAGCAGCCATGCCGCCGCATAGGCCAGCGCAAAGATGCCATAGCTTTGCAGGATGATGGGCACCGCAATCAACCCGATCACCATGGGCCGCTCGACAATGACCCGGCCTTGAAGGCCAAAAAGGATCATCACCGTCGCGATCAGCCCAAGGATCGACCAAGGTTTCACCCGCGCCTGAAACGCCGCAATCCGCACCTCTGACCCCAGCCTGCGCCGCGTGAGCAACCCCGCCACCAGCGGCAGCGCCACAAAGAGCAGCACCGACAAAACCAGTGTTTCCCACGGCACGACGATATCCGTGACGCCCAACAGAAACGCCACGAGCGGCGCAAAGGCAAAGACCATGACCACATCGTTGACCGAGACCTGCAACAGCGTATAGCTCTCGTCGCCCTTGGTCAGCTGCGACCAGACAAAGACCATCGCCGTGCAGGGGGCCGCCCCCAAAAGGATCAGCCCGGCGATATATTGTTGCGCATCGGCGGGGGCGATCAGATCGGCAAAGACACCTTCAAAGAACAGCACCGCCAAAGCCGCCATGCTAAAGGGCTTTATCAGCCAGTTCACCACCAGTGTGATTGCCAGTCCCTTGGGTTGGCGCGCCACTTGCCCAAGGCTTGACGGGTCGACACCGATCATCATCGGATAGACCATGGCCCAGATCAGCGCCGCCACGATCAGATTGACCCGCGCCACCTCTGCCGCCGCAATCGCCGCGATAAGGCCCGGCGCGATCAGGCCAAGGATCACGCCCGCCGCCATTGCCAATCCAACCCAGACAGTCAGATAGCGCTCAAACCCGCTCATGCCTCTGCCCTTTCCTGTGGGGTCAACTTTCCGGCGGCCAGCGCCGACAGCACGACCATCGCTGTGGCAATGCCCAGCATCAAGGGTAACCCCCCAATTGATAGGTCAGCCCCGAGAGCAGCGTGCCCAAGAGCCGCCCACCGGCATTGGCCATGTAATAGAACCCTACATCCATTGTCACCCGTTCGGCACGGGTAAAGGCAAGGATGAGATAGGAATGCAGTGCCGAATTCACTGCAAAAATAGCGCCGAAGACCAGCAAGCCCGCCACAAGTGCACCTGTGAGCCAAGCCTGCGGCCCCCCCGCCAGCAGCGCCAGTGCGGTCAAAACCGCAGGCACCAAACAAAGCGCAATGGCCCAGCCCCGCGCCGCCGCGATCAAGGCCGCCTCGGGCCGTGTCTTGGCGCGCAGAATTTTGGGGGCCGAGGCCTGCACCGCGCCATAAAGGATGATCCAGCCTGCCATGAACGTGCCGATAAGGAAAAAGGCCGCGCGATTGCCAGCCTCGGACCCATCCGACAAGACGCCATAGAAATAGATCGGGATGCCCACCACAAACCACACATCACGCGCGCCAAAAAGAAACACGCGCGCCGCGCTCAGCCAGTTCACATTGGCGGATTTCGAGAAGACTTCCGAGAATTTCGCGCCCTTGCGCCCGCGTGGCAGGCCCGGCGGCATGGCCCAAGCCACGGCCACAAGGATTGCGGCCAACACGCCCGCCATGGCCCAGACCGCACCAACGAACCCAATCCCCGCCAACAGCGCAGCCCCCAAGAGAAAGCCAAGGCCTTTGACTGCATTCTTGGACCCTGTGAGCACCGCGACCCAGCGAAAAAGCCCACCCTCCTCGGAAGGGGCCAGCAACTTGACTGCGGATTTCGACGACATCTTGGCCAGATCCTTGGCCACGCCAGAGACCCCTTGAACGCCCATCACGAAAGCCACCGAGAGCGCGATGCTCCATGTCGGATCAAGTTGCGCCAGCGCAATCAACGCCACCACTTGTAGGCTTAGCCCGGCATAAAGCGTGGCCGTCAGCCCAAACCGAGCGGCAATCCAGCCCGCCGACAGGTTCGTCACCATGCCTGCGACTTCGTAAAGAACAAAGAGATAAGCCAGTTGCACCGGGCTGAAGCCCAGTGTGTGAAAATGCAAAAGCACCAGCATCCGAAGCGCGCCATCGCTGAGCATGAAGGCCCAATAGGCGGCTGTGACGGCGATGTAAGCGCTTAATCCCTCAGGTCTTGCGGTCACAGGCTGTCCCCGACCATGCAGGCCACATCGACCAACCGATGCGCATAGCCCATCTCATTGTCATACCAGACATAGACCTTCACCTGCGTGCCATTGACCACCATCGTAGAGGGGGCATCAACGATGCCAGAGCGGGTGTCATTGGTGTAATCCGCGCTGACAAGCGGGCGGGTTTCATAACCCAGAATACCCGCAAGCGGGCCCTCAGAGGCCGCCTGAAACAACGCGTTGACCTCCTCCACCGTGGTCTCGCGCTCCATTTCAAACACACAATCGGTGATCGACGCATTCAGCAGCGGCACGCGCACGGCATGGCCATTCAGGCGGCCTTTCAGCTCCGGATAAATCAACGTGATCGCCGTGGCGCTGCCCGTGGTCGTCGGGATCAGAGAGTTGAGCGCAGAGCGCGCGCGGCGCAGGTCCTTTGCGGGGCGATCCACGATGGTCTGCGTATTGGTCACGTCATGGATCGTGGTGATCGATCCATGCTTGATGCCGATGGCCTCGTGCAGCACCTTGACCACCGGGGCAAGGCAATTGGTGGTGCAGCTTGCCGCCGTCACGATGCGGTGCCGCGCAGGCTCATAAACCGCGTGATTGACGCCGTAAACGATATTGGCAGCATCGCCATCCTTGACCGGGGCCGAGACCACGACCTTTTTGATACCTGCGTCAAAATAGGGGGCAAGTTTGGCCTCGGTCTTGAAAACGCCGGTGCAGTCGATCACCACGTCAACGCCCGCCAAGGGCAGGTTGCTCAGGTCTCGCGCGCCGATAAACGGCAGGCGCAGGCCGCCGATGATCACCGCGCCCTCGTCATGGTCAAAACTGGCGTCCCAACGCCCATGCACCGTGTCGAATTCAAGCAGGTGGGCGTGCATGGCGGCATCGCCCACCGCGTCATTGATCCAGGCGATCTTGGCCCCCCGCGCGATCAGCGGCTTGAGGATGAGCTTACCGATCCGGCCCAGACCGTTGATGGCATAGACGGTCATGTGCCCTGCCCCACATCCTGCCGCGCGATGTCATCGACCGCGGCTTGCAGGCTGACGCGATCCAAGGTCGAAATCGGCAACGCCGCAAAGGCCGTGATCCGGTTGCGGAGCGCGCCGTAAGCTTGTTGAAACGCAAGACTTTTCTGTGCCTCTGTGCCTGCGACCTTGACCGGATCGGGCATGCCCCAATGGGCGCTGACCGGCTGGCCTTCCCATGCCGGGCATTCCTCATTTGCGGCCGTGTCACAGACGGTAAAGACAAAGTCGAGCGCGGGGGCATCGGGGCCGGTGAACTCTGACACATTCTTGGCGCGCAGCGGCGTCACGTCATGGCCCTTGGCGCGCAAGACCTTCAGAGCGAAGGGATTAAGCTCGGAATAGGGGCGCGTGCCGGCGGAAAAAACAGTAAAGCGGTCGCCCGCCAGATCGCGCAGGATGGTTTCGGCAAAGATCGAGCGGGCGGAATTGCCAACGCAGATGAAAAGCACGGAGTATGTGCGGTGGGCCATATCGGGGCCTCCTTTGAGGGTGGGAAAGGGGGCGCAGATGTCAGGGCGCCCGCGACAGCAATCGTTGAACAGGTAATCAAAGGTGCGTCGCACCTCTGTCATGTCGATGGAATATCTGAGCGAGGTGCCCGCCCGTTCTTGGCGCACCAACCCCGCCTGCATCAGCGCCGCAAGATAGGCAGAGAGGGTCGAGGGCTTGAGGTGCAGAATCTCGGCCAATTCACCCGCCGGGATACGGTCTGGGTAGCGGCGCATGAGCAGCCGAAAGATCGCCAGCCGCTGCGGGTGACCAAGGGTTGCGAGGCGGGTTGGAGCCAGTGTTTCCATATTTCTGGAATATAAGAAATATAGAGAATATCAAGTGAAGGTTTTGTGACGAGGGCCGGGACGGGCGAGCCCGCCGTAGGGTGCGCATTCATTGCGCACCGTGGGGCGGACGGGTGCCGTCGATTGGTGCGCAATGAATGCGCAACCTACGGGTGACTTGGTGCCACTAAATTTGCCTCTCCAAGAACAGGTTTTAAAATCAACAGCTCTTTAGAACTGAAACAAGTTTTGCGATGTCGCTTGGGCCAACTTGATCAAGAAGTCTGACCAATTCTTGAATTCTCGTTATCGTAACTGAATCAAGTGAATTAGAGTCTTCCTTAAAAACGGGGTCATAACTAATTGACAGAATGCTCAAATCACTCGAAACGTCATCCAGATTCATTTCTAAAGCGTCGAGTTTTTCGAGCAAATCTCTCGGTCTGGGAATTTCACTGGCACTTGCAAAAAGACTTTCTAGTTCGAGTGCTCGAACTACGGGTGAGCGAAATGGTTTTGCATCCATTGCGGCTTTGCATGCACGCAGAATCTTCCCTTTTGCCTCGTCCACAGATGACAAATCATTTATGTCAAAGAAAATTATTCTCTCCGAAGCAAGATCGAAGGGGGGTTTTTCCCCGTTCTGTGCCAAGTGTACAATCGGAAGATTGAAACAATGTCGCAGGCCTATCTCATACATAACGTTAGGGTTTTGGCCCGTTAAATCAGCAATTACTAAATCGCTTTTGTACAACCGTTGAACAATGTCCGAGGTTATCGTGCCCGGTTCATCAACTTCATCGGCCCTAGTTATTTCCAGAAACTCTTTGGCAATGGGACGCAAGACATGCTGCAGTAGATCATCGGCACGCTTGCGGTGAATAGACGCCTGAGCTCCAATGGGAGTGACAAAAAAGCAGCTTTTCATGGCACAATTTGACAACGGTCATCCCCTCACCTCATAAATTTCTTATACTTCACCCGCTTCGGCTCCAGCGCATCCGGGCCCAACCGCCGCTTCTTGTCTTCCTCATAAGCCGAGAAATCGCCCTCGAACCATTCGACATGCGCATCCCCCTCAAAGGCCAGAATATGCGTGCAGATGCGGTCGAGGAAGAACCGGTCGTGCGAGATGACCACGGCGCAGCCTGCGAAATCCATCAGCGCATCTTCCAGCGCGCGCAGGGTTTCGACGTCGAGATCGTTGGTCGGTTCGTCAAGGAGCAGCACATTGCCGCCTTCTTTCAGGAGCCGCGCCATATGCACGCGGTTGCGCTCGCCCCCCGAAAGCAACGACACTTTCTTTTGCTGATCGCCGCCCTTGAAGTTGAACGCCCCGCAATAGGCACGGCTGTTGATCTGGGCGTCGCCCAACACAATCACCTCGGCCCCGCCCGAGATAGCCTCCCAAACATTATCCTCGGGCTTGAGATCATCGCGCGACTGATCGACACAAGAGAGCTGCACCGTATCGCCCAGCTCAATCTTGCCCTCGTCGGGCTGTTCCTGCCCGGTCAGCATCTTGAAGAGCGTGGATTTGCCCGCACCGTTGGGGCCGATGACGCCCACAATGCCGCCGGGCGGCAGCGAAAAGCTGAGATCCTCGATCAGGAGCTTGTCGCCCATGTGCTTTTTCAGGCCCTCAACCTCGATCACCTTGTTGCCAAGGCGCTGACCATTGGGGATGACGATCTGGGCACGGCTGATGCGCTCGCGCTCGGATTGACCGGCCAGCTCGTTATAGGCGTTGATCCGGGCTTTTTGCTTGGCTTGCCGCGCCTTGGCACCTTGGCGCATCCATTCGAGTTCGCGCTCCAGCGTCTTTTGCTTGGATTTATCCTCGCGCGCCTCTTGCAACAGGCGCTTGGCCTTTTGCTCGAGCCAAGCGGAATAATTGCCCTCATAGGGGATACCCCGACCCCGGTCCAACTCGAGAATCCAGCTGGTGATGTCATCAAGGAAATAGCGATCGTGGGTAACGATCAGGATCGTGCCCTTGTAGGCGATAAGGTGCTGTTGCAGCCAGGCGATGGTTTCTGCGTCAAGGTGGTTGGTCGGTTCGTCAAGCAGCAGCATGTCGGGCGCTTCGAGCAAGAGCTTGCAAAGCGCCACGCGGCGGCGTTCACCGCCCGAGAGGGACGCAACGGATGCATCATCGGGCGGGCAGCGCAGCGCCTCCATCGATATATCGACCTGACTGTCGAGATCCCAGAGGTTCTGGCTGTCGATCTCGTCTTGCAACTGCGCCATCTCGTCGGCGGTCTCGTCGCTATAGTTCATCGCCAGTTCGTTGAAACGGTCGAGCTTGGCCTTCTTCTCGGCCACGCCCAGCATCACATTGCCGCGCACATCAAGGCTGTCGTCGAGATGCGGTTCCTGCGGCAAATAGCCCACGCGCGCGCCCTCGGCGGCCCAAGCCTCGCCGGTGAAATCCTTGTCCATCCCGGCCATGATGCGCATCAGGGTGGATTTCCCCGAGCCGTTCACGCCCACAACGCCGATTTTCACCCCCGGCAGAAAGTTGAGGTGGATGTTCTCAAAGCATTTCTTGCCGCCGGGATAGGCCTTGGAGACGCCCTGCATGTGATAGACATATTGATACGCTGCCATGATGTGCCGCTCCGTTCCGCTTGGGTGGGTTCTAATTCAGCCCGCGTGATACCCGTATGGGCGTGCGGGGGCAATGGTCTGTGCATCTGCGGATCAGAGGGCACCCCGGATTTCGCTTTACACCGCCCGCGCCGCTGGCAATGAAAGGGCGATGACACATGCCCTGCCCCATTCCCGCCCCGGTCAGGTGATCGGCCTTTTGGGTGGATCGTTCGATCCGCCGCATGCGGGGCATCTGCATATCAGCCGCGAGGCGTTGCGGCGGTTCGGGCTGGATCGGCTGTGGTGGCTGGTCAGCCCCGGCAACCCGCTCAAGGCGCATGGCCCCGCGCCGCTCGCGCAGCGCATGGCGGCGGCGCAGGCGCTGGTGGATCATCCGCGTATTGACGTGACTGATATTGAGGCGTGGACCGGCACGCGCCATACCGCTGCCACGCTGCGCGCGCTGCGCAGGATTTGCCCCGGTGTGCGGTTTGTCTGGCTGATGGGGGCGGATAACCTGGCGCAATTCCATCTTTGGCAAGACTGGCGCGAGATTCTGGATACGGTGGCGGTGGGGGTGCTGGCGCGGCCCGGTCAGCGCATTTCGGCGCGGCTGTCACCCGCCGCACGCATCTATGCCCACGCCCGCCTGCCCGATTATGACAGTCAGGCATTGGGGCGGCGCGACGCGCCGGCGTGGTGCTTTGTCAATGTGCCGATGATGGATATTTCCTCGACCCGGCTCAGAGAGGCGGGCAGTTGGACAGGGGCGCAAAAGTGAGCGCGCGGCGGGCAAATCGTGATTGCGTGCAACACTGGCCTAAGGTTAACTCTGCGTCATGAGCACAGGCATTTCACGGCGGTATTTTCTGGGCACGGCGCTGGCGGCGCTCGGCAGTTCGGCTATGGCTGGCGCGCCTGCGGTATCGCTCAGGCCGGTGGCGCGGCCAGACGGGGGGGCACGGCGCGCCGTGCAGCGCGCCCCAGCCGCTGAGGCGCTGATTTCTCAGGCCAATCTATCGGGCCGGGTGGGCTATGCGGTGGCCGATGCACGCACGGGGCAATTGCTTGAGTCGGGCGATGCCACAACCGGCCTGCCGCCCGCGAGTGTCACCAAGGCAGTGACCGCGCTCTATGCGCTTGACGCCTTGGGGCCGGAGCATCGCTTTGGCACGCGGCTGATCGCGACCGGGCCGATTTCGGGCGGTGTGCTGAATGGCGATCTGATCCTTGCAGGCGGCGGAGATCCGACGCTCGAGACCGATGGGCTGGCCAGCCTTGCGGCCAATCTGGCCAAGACCGGGCTGCGCGAGGTGCGCGGGAGGTTCCTTGTCTGGGGGGGCGCCGTGCCGTTCAAACGCGCCATCGACGAGGCGCAGCCGGAACACGCGGGCTACAACCCCGCCCTTTCCGGCCTCAACCTCAATTACAACCGCGTGCATTTCGAGTGGAAGCGCGCGGGCGGCAAATATGCCATCACCATGGATGCAAGGTCAGACCGCTACCGCCCCGATGTGACCATGGCGCGCATGCGCATCGCCGAGCGTAACGTGCCGGTCTATACCTACAAGGACGCGGGCGGCTATGACGACTGGACCGTTGCGCTTGGGGCGCTCGGCGCAGGCGGCGCGCGCTGGCTGCCGGTGCGCAAGCCCGAGCTTTACGCGGGCGAGGTTTTTGCCACCTTTGCGCGGTCCCAAGGGATCAAGACCGGCGCGCCGCAGGTCATCGACCGCCTGCCCGACGGCACCGCGATTGTAACCCATGCCAGCGCGCCACTTGCCACCATCCTGCGCGACATGCTGAAATTCTCGACCAATCTCACGGCGGAAATGGTGGGGCTGGCCGCCTCGGCCAAGCGACGCGGGGCGGTGGTGGCGCTGGATCAATCGGCGCAGGATATGAATGCTTGGGCGGCGCAGGCGCTGGGCATGACCGGCGCGGCGCTGAGGGATCATTCAGGCCTCAGCGACCGCTCGCGCCTGTCGGCAGCGGCGATGGCGCAGGCCTTGGCGCGGGCACATCGTGCGGGGCTTTTGCGGCCGCTTTTACGCACGGTCGAATTGCGCGATGCGCAGGGGCGCCCCAATCGCAACCATCCGCTAAAAGTGGCGGCCAAGACCGGAACGCTGCATTTCGTGAGTGCGCTGGCGGGCTATGTGACGACGCCGCAAGGGGCCGATCTGGCCTTTGCGATTTTCACCGCAAGCGACAGTCTGCGCGCCCGTATCGACCCCTCGCAGGATGACAGCCCGCCCGGTGCGCGAAGCTGGAACACGCGCTCAAAGCAGTTGCAACAGTCCTTGATCGAGCGATGGGGCGCGGTTTACGGGGGCTGAGGCCGCTATTTCCGTGCGGTTGGATCGCGACGTTTGTCAGCGTGAAGCGCGCGGCCCCGTTGCACCCCGTCCCGCGCACCCAAAGTGTCGAGCCAGCGCGCGAAATGCGGTTTATGCTCTAGCGTTTGTTGCTGCCCCTCCCAGAGAGAGCACCACCCCCAAAGCGCCATATCGGCGATGGAATAGAAATCGCCCGCGACAAATTCGGATTGCGCCAATTGCCGGTCGAGCACGCCGTAAAGGCGGCCCACCTCAGAGCGGTAGCGATCCTTGGCATAGGGGATGTCTTGGGGTGCGTATTTGAGGAAATGATGCGCTTGGCCTGCCATGGGGCCAACACCGCCCATCTGCCACATGAGCCATTGATCAACCGCGATATGATCGCGCGCGGTATTGCCATAGAACTGCCCGGTCTTGCGCGCCAGATATTGCAGGATCGCCCCGGATTCAAAGATGTGGATCGGCGCGCCGTCCGGCCCCTCGGGGTCGGTGATGGCAGGGATGCGGTTGTTGGGCGAGATTTTCAGATAGTCGGGGGCATGTTGATCGCCTGCGCCAATGTCGATCAGGTGGCAGCGATAGGGCAGGCCCATTTCTTCGAGGGCGATGGATATTTTCCAGCCATTCGGTGTGGGCCAATAATAGAGATCAATCGGGGCGGGCATGGGGCAGGCTCCTGAGCATGGGTCGCGCTCAGAATGACGGTTTACGGCCCATTGGCAAGGGCAGGCGTAGCTCTGGCGGGGTCAAGAGGCGCGACCAACGCGGCTCGGCTACGCAAGGCAGCGCCGCCCGGAATGCGCAGAGCGGCAGATCAGGGCCCCGGCGCAGAAGGCTGCTGTAGAGCGTAAAGACACCGGGGCGCGTGTAGGGCGACCAGTGACAGATGCGCGCGGCGGGCGGTGCGATGGCAAAGCCCAGACGCGCCAGCACCGCAAGCGTGCCGGGATGATCCATTTGAAGGTTGAGCACATTGGGTCCAGCGGGCAGCGCCAGCCCAAGGCTGCGGTCGCCGCGCCGGGGGGCCGGGATCAGGCATTCGAGGAGGAAATCGTAAAAATCATTCTCACGGCTGGTGATATTGATCAGCTCGACGCCGCGTCCCGCCGGGGTATCGAGCGCTGCGGCGGCGCGCTGACCGAATTCGGCACCGGCCAAAAGGATCAGCCGGCGCAGGGCGCCCTTGGGCAGATGTGCCAGCGCCGAAAGAACCACGCGCGCGCCCAGCGAATGCGCGACCGCGTGGATCGGGCGATCCGGGCAGACAGCCCGAATCATGGTGATCAATTGCGCCAATTGCGCCCCCGCCTTGGCCGCCTCGGCATAGGCGCGCCAGATGTTGCCGCGCGCAGGCCAGCCAAAGGCGATGCCAAGCCCCTCGTCTGCTGCGCCGGTGCCAAAGCCAAGCCCGGCGGGCCAACTGCGCACCTTGAAACACCTGCGTTCCGGCGCGAGAGAGAAAATGTGATCATGCGGGCATTCGGTGGCATGGTGGGGCGCGTATTTGAACCCGTGGACCATCAGGATCACGGGCCCCCTGCCCCGCAACAGGCCGGGAAGCGCCAGCGCCGGATCACCGGCCCCGTCATGCAGCACCGGGCCGGTTGGCCCCGTATTCACATGGATCAGCGGCATGTCCCTCACCCCACCAGATGTTGTGGTTGAGAGCTACGCGGTGCAGACGTCGCTTTGGTGACGCTTGCGTGAAACCTGCGTGACAGAGTTGACGATCCGCGCGCGCGGGAGTAAGTCGCAACCGTGGCGATTTGTTACCGGATTGCGGGCCACGTTAAACAAACCGCTAAAAGGTCAGGATGAAAGGCCCCTTTCGCTTGACCGCGTCGGGGCTTTTTTCGTGGGCAGGCGGCCCGGAGGTTGGATATGAGCGAGACTTGGCAAAAACGGACCAAACTGGTGCATGGCGGCACGCGGCGCAGCCAGTATAACGAGGTGAGCGAGGCGATTTTCCTCACCCAAGGATTTGTCTATGACAGCGCCGAGGCGGCAGAGGCGCGGTTCATCAAGGCGGGCGCGGATGAGTTCATCTATGCCCGCTATGGCAACCCCACCGTCGCGATGTTCGAGGACCGGATTGCCGCCCTTGAGGGGGCCGAGGATGCCTTTGCCACAGCAAGCGGCATGGCGGCAGTCTCGGGGGCGCTGACATCCCTGCTGCGGGCGGGGGATCACGTGGTCTCGGCGCGGGCGCTCTTTGGCTCTTGTCTTTATGTGCTCGAAGAAATCCTGACCCGGTTCGGGGTCGAGGTGACATTCGTCGATGGCACCGATCTGGAGCAGTGGCGTGCGGCGATCCGGCCCGGCACCAAGGCCGTCTTCTTCGAGACGATTTCCAATCCCACGCTCGACGTGGTCGATATTCGCAGCGTGGCAGAGTTGGCGCATGCAGCGGGGGCGCTCGTGCTGGTGGATAATGTGTTTGCCACACCGGTATTTTCGCGCGCGATTGAACAGGGCGCGGATGTGGTGATCTATTCGGCGACCAAACATATCGACGGCCAGGGCCGCACGCTGGGCGGGGTTATCCTTGGCACGCGCGATTTCATCCGTGGCACCGTTGAACCCTATATGAAACATACCGGCGGCTCGATGTCGCCCTTCACCGCTTGGGTCATGCTCAAGGGGCTTGAGACCATTGATCTGCGGGTGCGGGCGCAGACTGCGAGTGCGCAGGCGATTGCCGAGGCGTTGCACGGCGATGCGCGGCTGGCGCGGGTGATTTATCCGGGGCTGAGCAGCCATCCGCAGCACGATCTGGTGCGCGCGCAGATGGGCGAAGGTGGCACGGTTCTAGCGCTCGATCTCAAGGGCGGCCAAGAGGCGGCGTTCCGCTTTCTCAATGCGCTGGAAATTGTGGTGATCTCGAACAATCTGGGGGATGCGAAATCCATCGTGACCCATCCCGCCACCACCACCCATCAACGCCTGCCCGCCGCGCAGAAGGCGGCGCTTGGCATCACGCCGGGGCTGGTGCGGCTGAGCGTGGGGCTGGAGGATTGCGGCGACCTGATCCGCGACATTCAGAACGCGCTGGAGGCAGCATTCTGAGGCTGAGAGGTTTTTCAGTAATTTCCGGGGTTTGAATGATCCGCTTTGCCGCATTTGACGTAAATCCCTACGATAATGGCAATTCCTGCGGAAACCCTGTATGTAAGGGTTTGGCAGAGCGGATAGGGAAGTTTTGCGATGAATGTGCATCCGTCTGAGATGAAGCCTGCACCGGACCGGGACGAGGCCAAAGAAGCGCTGGCGCTGCTACGGTCTTGGGCGCGCGCCGCGTCGCCAGAAGAAGTGGCCGATCTTGATCCGGCGATTGCCCGGCTTTTGCCCTCGGGCGAGGTGGCGAATTATCCGCTGCTGGCGCGGGAATATCCAGAGAGCTTTGCGACGAGTGCCGCCTATCTGGCAAGCCTGCCCGATCTGCAGAATGGTCCGGCCTCGCTTATTCGGGGCACGCGGCAACAGTTGCAGCATGTGGGCATTTCCAATTTCCGTCTGCCGATCCGCTACCATACCCGTGAGAATGGCGATCTGACACTTGAGACCTCGGTCACTGGCACGGTCAGTCTTGATGCGGGCAAGAAGGGCATCAACATGTCCCGGATCATGCGCAGCTTTTACAAGCACGCGGAAAAGACATTCAGCGCCGATGTGATGGAGGCCGCACTTTCGGATTACATCACCGACCTCGACTCGGTCGATGCGCGGTTGCAGATGCGCCTGTCTTATCCGGCGCGGGTTCGGTCGCTGCGGTCGGGGCTGGAAGGCTACCAATATTATGACATTGCGATGGAGTTGGTGAAGAACGCCGGCGTCACGCGCAAGTTCATGCATCTCGATTACGTCTACTCGTCAACCTGCCCCTGTTCGCTGGAATTGAGCGAACATGCGCGGTCCGCGCGCGGACAACTGGCCACACCGCATTCGCAGCGCTCTGTTGCGCGGATTTCGGTGGAATTGGTCGAGGACGATTGCCTGTGGTTCGAGGACCTGATCGAGTTGGCGCGGCGCGCGGTGCCCACCGAGACGCAAGTCATGGTCAAGCGCGAGGATGAACAGGCCTTTGCTGAGTTGAACGCCGCCAACCCGATCTTTGTCGAGGATGCCGCGCGGCTTTTTTGCGAGCAGCTGCTGGCCGATCCGCGCATTGGTGATTTTCGCGTGGTGGCCAGCCATCAAGAAAGCCTGCACAGCCATGACGCTGTCAGCGTTTTGACCGAAGGAGAGACCTTTGCGGCGCAGAGCCTTGATCCCCGGTTGTTCCAGACCCTGATTCATGGGCGCTAAGCCCGGAAAATCGGCAAAATGGCCAAATATTAAGCAGGAATCCGCGTAACGCTGCGAAAGTCGTTTGACCTATGGTCAAATTGCTGCAACGCAGCGTAGCGCGCGTTATATTATTGTGATCCGCTTGCGTTAAACGTAAGCGCGCACCTGCTGAAAAGGACGAACTCATGCTTTCACCCGAAATTCCGCTGAAACTGTCCGCCGCCGGAATCCGGTTGACCGGATTTATGGTCGAAAACCAGTTGCGCGTGGCGCAGGTTTATTGCGAGGCGTTTCTGAAAACAGGGATCTGGTCGCGCAGCCTGACGGCAAAGGCGGCTGTGCCGGCGACGCCAGTCAAGACGAAGGCGGCCCCGAAGCCCAAGGTGGCGGATGCCAACGCCAAACCGCGCCGTGCCGCGCGCGCCGCTGTGGCCCCCGTCGCCCCGGCCACACCGGCCAAAGCTGCTGCCCCGGTGGCACCCCCCGTGCAGCAGGTCGCGGCACCTGCGGCCCCTGCCGTTGCTGCAAAACCCGCCCCGCTGACCGAGGTGAAGCCTGCCGTGCAACCGGTGCCGATGGCCGCGCCCATGCCCGCACCCGTGGCTGAGGCGGCCCCCGCACCAAAGCCGGTAGCACCGGCGACAAGCGCGGCACCAACCGCGGCACAGACCACTTCGCAACCCACTGCGCGTGTGATCCCGGTTGACGCAGGCGCGCCCAAGCGTCAGCCCTCACCGCCCCCGGCGATGCCGCAAGGCACCCCCAAGGCCAAGGCGAAGTAAGATACAAGGCCGGGATGCAGAAGCTGCAACCCGGCCATTCCATTTCCGCGCTGGTCACGTCAATCTGACTGACCTATCTAGGAAGCAGGGAGGAAACCAAACCACGTAAAGTGAGGTTTCCAATGGCTAATATTACAACGAATGTGTCTCCTTCTCCTCTGCGCGAGGGGTGGAAACGCTTTGTCGCGGCACTGGTGCGTGGGCTGGAAAAACAGGCCTCTGTCACCGCGCGACGCAATCGGATCGAAGCGCTGGAAGCGAAATCCGACGCGGAATTGGCCCGAATGGGGCTGCGCCGCGAAGACATCGTCTATCACGTCTTCAAGGACCTGTTCTACGCCTGAGACGACAGGGGGGCGGGCATGATAGCCCGCCCTGTCAGGTGCCTTTGGTGTCTGTTTCTTCGGTCGAATGATCGCGAAACAGGGCCCCTTGCGCCATGAAGAACACAAAGATTGCAGCCGTCAGACCGAAAGTCTTGAAATAGACCCAGATTTCTTCTGTCTGGGTGCGCCAGATCGCCTCGTTCAGCAGGGCGAGACCAAAGAAGAACAGCATCAAGCGCCGGGTGAGAATCATCCACCCCGCATCGGTCAGGGGCATCACCCCATCCATGACATATTGCAGATACGAGCGCCCACGCATCAGGCCGTATCCCAGCACACCGCCAAACAGCAGATAGATCATCGTTGGCTTCATCTTGAAGAAACGGGGATCGTTGAACCAGACGCTGAGCCCGCCAAAGACCACGATAAGAACTGCCGTGACCACCTGCATCCGGCTGAGATGACCGGTGAGCCGCCACAATAGGCCCATCGAGATCAGAAACACCGGGATGAATCCGGCGGTGACGACGATAAAACCCTCATATTCGGTGCCGCCGATGGTAAAGACCCGATCCTTGAGCCAGAGATAGGCGGCGAAAAAGCCCAGCACGGGGCCGAATTCCAGAACCGGCTTGGCCCATTTGGGTGGCTGCGTGTCATCCATAGTCTCAGGTTTCCTTATCGCTTAGGCTGCTTGTGGCGCATTCAGCCGCCAATCTCAACTATGACCGCCCCGGCCGCGATCAAGGACATGAGCGCAATTCGTCGCGGCCCCACTGTTTCCTTGAGCACAAGCCAGCCAATGAGGGCGGCAAAAACTGTGGATGTCTCGCGCAGCACCGCGGCCTCGCCCACTTTGTCAAGGCGGGTGGCCAGCATGATCGAGCCGAAGGAGAAGAAGGCCACCACCCCGCCCGTGACCCCGCGCAGCATCAAGGCGCCGACGGCGGGCCGCTCTGGCATGTTGCGCCAGCGCAGATAGGCGAAAGGCGGGATCGTCAGCCCATCGAGAAAGAAAAACCACGCGAGAAACGTAAAGGGATCTGCGGTGGCGCGGATGCCGTAGGCGTCATAGGTGGTGTAAAGCGCCACAAAGAGCCCCGTTGCCACCGCCAGCCCCAGCGCCAGCGGCATGGTATCGCGGTTGAGCGTGAGCGTGCGCAGATTATAGACCGCAAGTCCGTAGATACCGCACAGAAGCACGCCCACCCCGAGCCATTGCACCGGCGTGAACACCTCTCCGAAAATCGCATAGGCCCCGATCACGGTGAACAGCGGCCCGGTGCCACGCACCACGGGGTAGACCACGGTATAGGCACCGCGCGTATAGGCCATGGCCTGCAACACCTTATAGCCGATATGGATCACCACAGCGCCGGCAAAGATGGGCCACATATGCGCCTCGGGCCAGGGCACGACGAAGAGGGCAAAGGGTGCGGCCATGGTGGCATAGCTCGCATCTATCACCCCCCGGCTGAGCCAAGGATCGTGCCGCCCCTTTTGCAACGCCCCAAAGATTGCATGCAAGAGCGCCGCCAAGAGGGCAAGGGCCATGGCAAGTTGATGCCCCGCCTCGGTGCCCTCGAGCGAAATCAGCCAAGCGCTCATTCAGAGGCAATGGCCATGGGGGGCCAGCCCCCCAAACCCCCGAGGTATTTGACGCCAGATGAAAGGCGCAACCGTTCATTTCCCCTCAAGCCCGGTAAGGGCGGCGGCGAAATCTTGCGGATCGAAGGGGGCCAGATCGTCGATCTGTTCACCCACGCCGATGGCATGGATCGGCAGGCCAAATTTATCCGCCAGCGCCACCAGCACACCGCCACGCGCGGTGCCATCGAGCTTGGTCATCACAAGGCCCGAGACATCGGCGAGTTTCTGGAAGGTTGCAACCTGGCTCAGGGCGTTT
Source organism: Roseovarius sp. MS2 (assembly GCF_051447875.1). Classification (NCBI taxonomy): domain Bacteria; kingdom Pseudomonadati; phylum Pseudomonadota; class Alphaproteobacteria; order Rhodobacterales; family Roseobacteraceae; genus Roseovarius; species Roseovarius sp. MS2. The sequence continues at coordinate 2,938,900 of NZ_JBKHVF010000001.1, read as the reverse complement.
TGCCCCGTGGTGGCATCGAGAACCAGAAGGGTGTTATGCGGCGCTGAGGGATCTTTCTTGCGGATGACGCGCACGATCTTGGCCAGCTCTTCCATCAGGTCCGCGCGGTTCTGCAAGCGCCCGGCAGTGTCGATCATCAAGAGGTCCGCTCCCTCGGCCTCGGCGCGGGTCATGGCGTCATAGGCAAGGCTGGCAGGGTCCGAGCCTTCGGGCGCGGTCATCACCGGCACACCGGCGCGCTGCCCCCAGACCTGCAACTGTTCGACAGCGGCGGCGCGAAACGTATCCCCGGCGGCGATCACCACGGATTTGCCTGCCGCCTTGAACTGCGCCGCGAGCTTGCCGATGGTTGTGGTCTTGCCCGAGCCGTTGACGCCCACAACCAGCACCACCTGCGGACGTTTGGCATAGATCGGCATAGGCCGCGCCACGGGTTCCATGATGCGGGCGATTTCCTGCGCCAAAAGTTCCTTGATCTCTTGGGTTGAAAGGCGTTTGCCCATGCGCCCCTCGGCCATATTGGCGGTCACGCGCAGCGCCGTGTCCACGCCCATATCTGCCGCGATCAGCAATTCCTCAAGGCTTTCAAGCATCGCGTCGTCGAGCACGCGGCGCGGGGCGCTGTCAGGCGCGGTGCGGCCAAGAAGACGGCCAAGGATGCCGGAACGCGGGGCAGCGGCGGGCAAATCCTGCGGCAGCTCGGGAGGGGGGGGCGGAGCGGTTCCTTCGGTCGGGGGCGCAGGCACCTCTTGCGGCGCGGGGGCCACAGGGGCCTCTTGCGGCGCAGGGGTTGGCACCTCTGACGGGGGCGGCGGGACCGAAGGCGGGGTCTCTGGTGGTGTTTGGGGTGTTCTGTCGGGCGTGCTCTCTTGGGCGCTCTCGTCGGCGCGCCCTTCGTCGACAATCGCCTCCAGACCCTCTTCGAGCTTGGAAGAGGATTTGAACAGCCGTTCCTTGAGTTTCGAGAAAAACGCCATGCGCCCTCCGATCCGCGTGTCAATCCTGACCTAATGCGGATCGGAGGGAGATGGAAGCCTGTGCATGGCTCAGATCTCGTCGGCGAAATGCTTCATCGTCAGACGGATGGGATTGGGCGCGGCCTGACCGAGACCGCAGATGCTGGCATCGGACATGGCGGTGCACAGCTCTGTCAGGAGCGGCTGATCCCAAGTGTCGGCCTGCATCAGCTTGACCGCCTTTTCACAGCCCACCCGGCAGGGGGTGCATTGCCCACAGCTTTCGTCCTCGAAGAAGCGCAGCATGTTGAGTGCCGCGTCACGCGCCCGGTCGTGATCCGAGAGCACCACCACAGCCGCCGACCCGATAAAGGTGCCATGCGGTTGCAGAGTGTCGAAATCGAGCGGAACGTCATGCATCGACGCCGGCAGAAGGCCGGAGGACGGACCGCCGGGCTGATAGGCCTTGAACGTATGCCCATCAAGCATGCCCCCCGCCGCTGCAATAATGTCGGTGATGGTGGAGCCTGCAGGCAGGAGGTGGACACCGGGGTTTTTCACGCGCCCCGATACGGAGTAAGAGCGAAGCCCCTTGCGGCCATTCAGCTCGACCGTATTCAGGATTTCCGGCCCCTCGCGCAGGATGCGCGTGACCCAAAGCAGCGTTTCGACGTTATTGACCAGCGTGGGGCGGTTGAAAATCCCCACCTGCGCCACGAATGGCGGGCGGTGGCGCGGCAGCCCACGCTTGCCCTCGATTGATTCGATCATCGCGCTTTCTTCGCCGCAGATATAGGCACCGGCGCCGCGACGCAGCTCGACATAGCCGGGCTTGATGAGATCTGCGGCTTCCAGTGCCGCAATCTCGGTGGCGAGGATATCGAGCACAGCGGGATATTCATCGCGCATGTAGATAAAGCAGCGCTCTGCCTCGACCGCCCAAGCGGCGATCAGCATGCCCTCAAGGAAGAGGTGCGGCGTGCGCTCGAGGTAATAGCGGTCCTTGAAGGTGCCCGGCTCGCCTTCGTCGCCATTGACAGCCAGATAGCGCGGGCCGGGTTCGGCGCGCACAAAGCCCCATTTGCGCCCCGAGGGGAAGCCCGCACCGCCAAGGCCGCGCAGACCCGCATCCAGCAGGGTTTGCTGCACGCGCTCGAATTCGGCATCGGCATTTCGTGTCGCGCGCAGATCGGCCAGCGTGGCATAGCCGCCAGCGGTGCGATAGGCATCGAGCGCCTCATAGGCGGGCACGTGGGCGTGCGTGTCGCCTGCGGCGACGGCAGCCAAGACGCTTTCGGGTGTGGCGTGGTCGATGTGATGATGGCCCAGTTCCACCACCGGGGCCGTATCACAACGCCCCATGCAGGGCGCGCGCAGGATGCGGACCTGCATGGGATCGGTGCCCTGCTCCAACGCGGATTTCAGCGCCTGCGCGCCTGCCAGCTCGCAGCTCAGCGAATCGCAGACGCGGATGGTGAGCGCGGGCGGCGGGGTCTCGCCTTCGCGGACCACGTCGAAATGCGCGTAAAAGCTGGCCACCTCATAGACTTCGGCCTGCGACAGGCGCAGCTCTTCGGCGAGCGCGCGCAGATGGGCCGCCGAGAGATGGCCGAATTTATCCTGAATACGGTGCAGATATTCGATCAAAAGGTCGCGGCGGCGCGGCCCCTCGCCCAAGAGCGCCTGAACCTCGGCCCAAGCGCCATCTTCAAGTTGGCGTCCCTTGGTGGTGCGACGGCCCTTGCCATCCCCGGATTTCCAGACGCCTTTGCGATCATCCAATGCCATTGCGATCATCCTCTTTCCCTGTTGCGACCGAACCTAGCGGGCCGGGATGGGGGTAGAGCCCTCAAAAACGACATTTGCACCACCATTCGCGTTGATTGGCCCCTGAATTGCGATGGGGTGCGGCAAGGAAACCCTGTGCGCGGCCCCTGCCCCGGTTTACACTGCGGGAAAACTTGGACCGCTCATGCCGCTTTTTTCGATTGCCGCAAGCCTGCCCCTGATCCTGACCGCGCTCGCCGCTCTGTGGGGCGGGGTGTGGGGCGTTTTGGCTTTGGGGACGATCACAGTGCTGGTGTTCACGCTGGACCGGGTGATTGCCGCGGACGGCAATACTCACCCGGAGGCCGAGTTTCCCGCCGCCGATGCGGTGTTGGTGGGGCTGGGGCTGGGGCATTTCGTGGTGCTGGCACTGGCGATCTGGGCGGTGGCGGGGGGCCATGATCTGAGTGGCACAGAGCGTGCCCTTGTGGCTTTGAGTGCAGGGCTGAGTATGGGCCAGATTTCGCATCCGGTGGCGCATGAGTTGATCCATCGCCCTGCCCGCGCCAAGCGGTGGCTGGGGCGGCTGATCTATACGTCGCTGCTGTTTGGTCACCATGTCAGCGCGCATTTGCGGGTGCATCACGTGCATGTCGCAAGCCCGGAAGACCCCAGCAGCGCGCGGCCCGGTGAAGGGTTTTACCGCTACGCCCTGCGCGCCTGGCCGGGGGCCTTTCAGGCGGGATTAAAGGCCGAATCGCGGCGTCACGCGGATCGACCGCTCTGGCAGCATCCCTATCTGATCTATCTGGGCGGGGCCGGGGCGCTTGTGAGTGCAACCGCGCTCAGCCTTGGGGCGGCCGGGGTGGCGGCGCTGTTCTTTATCGCGGGCTATGCGCAGGTGCAGATCCTGCTTTCGGATTATGTGCAGCACTATGGCCTGCGCCGGGCACAGCGCCAGGATGGGCGGCTTGAACCGGTTGGCCCGCAGCATTCCTGGAACGCGCCGCACGTGATGTCTGCCGCAATGACGCTGAACGCGCCGCGCCATTCCGATCACCACGTCACGCCGCAACGCCCCTATCCGGCGCTGCAACTTGACCGCGCCACCATGCCGGTTCTGCCGCAGTCCTTGCCGGTGATGGCTGTGCTGGCGCTTGTCCCACCGCTTTGGCGGCGCATCATGGACCCGCGCGCCGCACGTTGGCGCAAAACCTCTGGCGGGGCAGCACCCGATCTGGCAGGTTAAGCGCATGCGTGTCTTGCTTCTCTTCAGTCATTTCTTTGCTGTCGCGGCCCCGGCTGCGGCGCAGATGACGGCAGCAGAATTCGATGCCTATACCCGCGGCCAAACCTTTTACTATGGTGCCGGTGGCGCGCCTTATGGTGGCGAGGAATATCTGCCCGACCGGCGCGTTCGCTGGTCCTTTCTGGATGGCGAATGTCAGGACGGGCATTGGTATGAAGAGCGGGGATTGATCTGCTTTGTCTATGACAACCGCCCCGAGCCGCAATGCTGGAGCTTTGAGCGCACAGATAAGGGGCTGATCGCCCGGTTCGCGGGGGACGAAAGCCTGTCGGAGCTTTACGAGGTCAGGCGGTCTGAGGCACCGCTGATGTGTCTGGGGCCAAAGATCGGGGTGTGAGCCTTGGCTTCTTTATGGTTCAAATACTCAAATCCCCGCCCTCTGCCTGCGCAACCCTAGAAAATCTTCCCCCTAGAAAGCCGGACCCCCATCGCCTAAGTTCTACCAAGACGTATGGAAACCGGCTGCGGGGGCGCCATGAGTGACACGGGACTTCAGAAGCTGGCGTTCCTGCTATTGGTGGCGCTGATCCTCTTTGTCGCCGCGACAGGGGGCGTGTGATGGCGCAGCGGTTTGGCGGCAAATACAGCCCCGATGGCGCGGACAAGGGCGCGCCCGTGCCAGACCATGGCGCGTTTCGTGGCGCGCGGCGGACGCGAGCGGGCGGGCGCGTGAACCTTTTGTTCTTTGCGCCCCTGCCATTGGCGGCGCGGGCCTTTGGCGCGGGCCCTGTTGAACTGGCGCTCAACCTTGCAGCGCTTGGCACGCTTCTCTTGGCGGCATGGCTCACCCGTGAGGGAATTCTGGCGCAAGAGGCCTATGAGGCGCGCAAGATCGCGCGGCGTCCGGCCATTCCACGCAAGATTTTTGCCTCGGGGCTGACAGGTCTTGGCCTTGGCCTTGCCGGTTATGCCAATGGCGGCGGCGTCATGGAGCCGCTGATCTATGCCACGCTGGGGGCTGTGCTGCACAGTTTTGCCTTTGGCCTTGATCCGCTCAAGGACAAGGGGATGGAGGGCGTCGACAGTTTTCAGACCGACCGCGTCGCCCGCGTCGTTGATCAGGCCGAAGACTATCTGCGCGGCATGACCGAGGCGCTGAAACGCGCGGGCGACCGGCAGGCGGAAACCCGGTTGGAGCGGTTTCAGATCACGGTGCGCGATATGCTGCGCACGGTCGAGGATGACCCGCGCGATCTGACGGCAGCGCGCAAATATCTGGGCGTTTATCTGATGGGCGCGCGCGATGCGACGGTCAAGTTTGCCGATCTGCACGCCCGTGCCCCCAACCCCGCCGCACGCGACAAATATCTCGCGCTCTTGGGCGATCTTGAGCAGAATTTCACCGCCAAAACCCGCGCGCTGATGCAGGATAGCAGCACCGATCTTGATATCGAGATCGACGTGTTGCGTGACCGGCTGGAGCGCGAGGGCGTTCACCTTGAAACCAAAGATTTAGCGTAAGAGGACGAAACCCATGTCAGAGACCACCCGTCAAAAGGCCGAAGCCGTACTGAAGGATGTCGAGGCCGTGAGCCGCGCGGTTCTGCCCGTACCCTCAGAGGCCAATGCCATCGTGCCGCTGGATCAGGCCGACGCGCCACAAAGCGCCGAGATCACCCGCCGCATGGCCGAAATCGACATGGGCGATACGCAATCCATCGTCTCGTTCGGCTCTGCCGCGCAGGCGGAATTGCAGGAAATCTCGCAATCGATGCTGCAAGGCGTGCGTAACAAGGATGTGGGGCCTGCGGGCGATAGTCTGCGCGGGATCGTGACGACAATTCGCGGCTTTGCGGTGTCGGAACTCGATGTGAGGCGCGAGCGGTCGTGGTGGGAAAAACTGCTGGGCCGCGCTGCGCCCTTTGCCAAGTTCACGGCCCGGTTCGAGCAGGTGCAAGGGCAGATCGACAAGATCACCGATGACCTTTTGGCGCATGAGCACACGCTCCTGAAAGACATCAAGTCGCTCGACATGCTCTATGAAAAGACACTCGCGTTTTATGATGAGCTGGCGCTTTATATCGCGGCGGGCGAGGCCAAGCTCAAGGATATCGACACCAACGACATCCCCGCCGCAGAGGCCGCCGTTCAGGCCGCGCCCGAGAATGATCAGGTGATGAAGGCGCAGGAACTCCGCGATCTGCGGGCCGCGCGCGACGATCTGGAGCGGCGGGTGCATGACCTCAAGCTGACGCGCCAGGTGACGATGCAATCTTTGCCGTCAATCCGGCTGGTGCAGGAGAATGACAAAAGCCTTGTGACCAAGATCAACTCGACCCTCGTCAACACGGTTCCGCTGTGGGAAACGCAACTGGCGCAGGCGGTGACGATCCAGCGTTCCGCAGAGGCGGCGGCCGCCGTGCGCGATGCCAATGACCTTACAAATGAATTGCTGACCGCCAATGCCAAGAACCTGCGCGAGAGCAACAAGATGATCCGGCAGGAAATGGAGCGTGGCGTGTTCGATATCGAGGCCGTCAAACAAGCCAATGCCGATCTGATTGGGACCATTCAGGAGAGCCTGCAAATCGCCGACGAAGGCAAGGCCAAGCGGGCGAAGGCCGAAGAAGAGTTGAAAAAGATGGAGGCCGATTTGCGGGATACGCTGGCCTCGGCCAAGGCGCGGCGCGATGGGGTGGGCGACACGGCAGGCACCGCCGTGCCCAAAGGCTAAACCGGCCATGCGGGGTTTGCGGGCGAGCGGGGGGATAGTGGGGCTGGCACTGATGGTGCTGGCGGGATGTGACGCGCCTGCACCGCCCGCAACCTCGGCGCGCCCATCAGTGCGACCCATCGTTGCCCCGCCCGAGGTGGCGCCCGGACCCTCGGCCAATAGTCTTGCGCTGGCCAGCTATTACCAAAGGGTCGAGTCCGATTTGCTCAGCCGTGGGCTTTTGCGGCGCGACGGCGGTGGACCGGACACGCCCTATACCGACACGGATGTGATGCGCAATTTCGAGCGGATCGCGTTTTATGACGAGTATCAGCAGGGTGCGGGCTATCGCCCGTCCTCGGGGCGTGCGGGGGGCCTGCGCAAATGGGTGGGCCCGGTGCGGATGAATGTGGAATTCGGTGCCTCTGTGCCAGAGGCGCAGCAGGCCGAAGATCGCCGTCTGGTCGCCGATTATGCCGCGCGGCTGGCCCGTGTCACCCGCCACCCGATCAGCGCGGGCGGGGGGGCTGCGAATTTTCATGTGCTGTTCATGGGCGAAGATGATCGCGACGCCATGCTGGCCCGTATCCGTCAGCTTGCGCCCGAGGCCGGGCCAAACACCATTGGCATTTTTCGCGACATGCCGCGCACCATTCATTGTCTCGTGGTGGCCTTTTCAGGGCAAGGCGAGGATCATGTCTATCGCCGCGCGATTGCCCTTATCCGGGCTGAACACCCGCCCTTGATGCGCCAATCCTGCGTGCATGAGGAATTGGCGCAGGGGCTTGGCCTTGCGGATGATTTCCCCGGCGCGCGCCCGTCGATTTTCAACGATGACGACGAATTTGCCCTGCTGACCAGTCAGGATGAAGAACTGCTCTGGCTGCTGTATCACCCAGACCTCAAACCCGGCATGACCCCCGACGAGGCCCGCCCCATCCTGCGCCGCTTGCTCGATGCGCGGGCGGGCGGGCCGGTCTGATCCCCCGATTATCCGATTACAGGAGTATCCCGATGCCCATCTTCGATTTCCTCTCCGGCCAGTTCATCGACGTCATTCACTGGACCGATGATACCCGCGACACGATGGTCTGGCGGTTCGAGCGCGAGGGCCATGAGATCAAATATGGCGCCAAGCTGACGGTGCGCGAGGGGCAGGCGGCGGTGTTTGTCCATGAGGGGCAATTGGCCGATGTCTTTACCCCCGGTCTCTATATGCTCGAGACCAACAACATGCCCGTGATGACCAGCCTGCAACATTGGGATCACGGCTTTAAATCGCCCTTCAAATCCGAGATCTATTTTATCTCGACGACGCGGTTCAACAATCTGAAATGGGGCACCAAGAATCCGATCATGCTGCGTGATCCGGAATTTGGGCCGACCCGCATCCGCGCCTTTGGCACTTATACGGTGCGGGTGGCGGATGCCGCGAAATTCCTGAGCGAGATCGTCGGCACCGATGGCGAATTCACCATGGACGAAATCAGTTTCCAGATCCGCAATATCATCGTGCAGGCCTTTTCGCGCATCATCGCCGGAAGCGGTATCCCGGTGCTCGACATGGCTGCCAATACCGCCGATCTGGGCAAGCTGGTGGCAGGTGAGATTTCTGCCGTGGTGGCCGAATATGGCCTCAGCATCCCCGAGTTTTACATCGAGAATATCTCGCTTCCGCCCGAGGTTGAGGCGGCGCTAGACAAGCGCACCTCGATGGGGATTGCAGGTGATCTGGGCCGCTTTACCCAATATTCCGCAGCCGAGGCGATGACCGCCGCCGCCAAGAACCCAAGCGGTGGGGCGGGCATTGGCGCAGGGTTGGGCATGGGGATGGGCATGGCCATGGCACAGCAGATGGCGGATCAGGGGCCTTGGGGCGCGCACCCTGCCCCCGCCGCCGCGCCCCAAAGCCCACCGCCGCCGCCCGTGGAACATGTCTGGCATATTGCCGAAAACGGCCAGACCCATGGCCCCTATTCCAAGGCCGCGATGGGGCGGATGGTGACGGATGGCAAACTGACACGCGACAGCCATGTCTGGACCGCTGGGCAGGATGGCTGGAAACGGGCCGAGGATGTGACGGAACTGGCCACGCTTTTTACCGTGATGCCGCCACCGCCGCCGGGTGCGTGATCCATGCGCCGGAGCCTGACAATCACGCTGCACTGGCTGAACCTGATGCTTTTGCTGTTCGTGCTGGGCGATGGCGGGGCGACAGTGTGGTTATCGCTGGCCTATGCGGCCTCGGCGCTTGGCATGTGTGCGCTGGCGCTGGTGTTTGGCCTGATGAGCGGGCCGGGGCCAAAGCTGACGGGGGCGGTGCGCGCCCTGCACCCGTGGTTGCATCGCGCGCTCTACCTGCTTTTGGCTTGGGGGGCGGTGGCGCTGGCGGCAGAGGCGATGGGCCATGCGTTGCCCGGCCCCGAGGCGCGCAAGCTGCTCTTGGCGCTTTTGGCCGCCACGGCGCTGCATGCCACCTTTAATCTCTGGCGGCACACGGCGCTGGGGGACGGGGCCTTGCGCCGCATCACCCCGCGCGCCGTGCATCATATTCTGTGAGCCAAATGCAAAATACCCCGCCCCCCGCGCCTGTCACGACCGAAACCCAGCACCGTTTTCCCTGTGTCAGTTGCGGTGCCGATTACCGCTATGATCCGGGGAAAAACCATCTGATCTGCGACCATTGCGGCGATATTCATGCCATCGTGGCGGGGGGGCCATGGAAAGGCGGGATCAAGGAGTTGGACTTTGAGCGCGCCCTGCGCGATCAACTGCCCGCGCAAGAGATGGAGGAGGTCCGCAGCACCACCTGCACAAGCTGCGGTGCGCAGGTGGAACTGGGCGCCGATACCCATGCCGCCGAATGCCCGTTCTGCGCCTCGCCGGTTGTGACCGATACAGGTGCGCACCGCCATATCAAGCCACGCGCCCTTTTGCCCTTTGCACTGGACGAGGCCACGGCACGCAGCGCCATGACCGATTGGCTGGGGCGGCTGTGGTTCGCGCCCAATGGCCTGCAGGATTACGCCCGCAAGGGGCGGCGGATGGAGGGCATCTATGTGCCCTACTGGACCTTTGACGCCGATACCAAATCCACCTACCGGGGCGAGCGTGGCACGGTCTATTACGAGAGTCAGACGATCGTCCGGGATGGCAAGCGCCAGACCGTGCAAGTGCCGAAAATCCGCTGGGCCCCCGCCTCGGGGCGGGTGGCGCGGTTTTTTGACGATGTGCTGGTGCTGGCCTCTACCTCTTTACCCAAGCGGTTTACCGAGGCGCTGGAGCCTTGGGATCTGGCGGCGCTGGTGCCCTACAGCCCTGAATACCTTGCCGGGTTTCGGGCCGAGGGCTATCGCGTCGAATTGGAACACGGGTTTGTCGAGGCGCGCGTGCGGATGGATGCGATCATCGCCCGCGATGTGCGGTTTGACATCGGCGGCGACCGTCAGCAGATCCACGAGATCGACACCGAAGTCAGCGACGTCACGTTCAAGCATATCCTGCTGCCGGTCTGGCTTGCGGCGTATAAATATCGGGGCGAGACCTATCGCTTCGTGGTCAATGGCCGGACCGGACGGGTGCAGGGCGAACGCCCGTGGTCGGCGTGGAAGATCGCGGTTGCCGTGGTCTTTGGGGCGCTCATCGCAGGGGCGGTGGGCTATCTCATCGCTCTGGAGCAGGGTGTTTTGTGAGGCACAACTGGCGGAAAACCGCCGGGCAGGGCATGGATAAGCCGCAAAACTCGCCCTATGATGCCCGGTCAAGGCCATGGGCCTGATGGATCTAGGCCGGGCAAGGACATCGCGGAATGACGGACAATTTTGAAACTTTACAGGGGCTGTTGCAGGCCCGCCATTCCTGTCGCGCATTTCGGCCCGATCCGGTGTCCGACGAAACCATCCTCCAGATCGTCACCGCCGCAGGCCGCGCGCCGTCGTGGTGCAATGCGCAGCCTTGGCGCGTGACCGTCACGCGAGGGGCTGAGACCGAGCGCTTTCGTGACGCCCTGCTCGCGGCGGTGCAGAATGATCACCCCGGTCCTGACCTGCCCTGGCCCGAAAGCTATCCCGGCGCACATGGCGCGCGGCGGCGCGAGTGCGGCCTACAGCTCTATGAGGCGGCAGGGATTGCCCGCAACGACCGCGCCGGGCGGGCCGAGCAATCCATGCAGAATTATCACCTGTTTGGCGCACCGCATGTGGCGATTGTGCATTCCGAGGCGGCCCTTGGCCCCTATGGAGCCATGGACACGGGCGGGTTTGTCACAGCCTTCATGCTGACGGCGACGGCCTTGGGGGTGGGCACGATTGCGCAAGCCTCTGTCGCGGCCTATGCGCCGATGATCCGCGCGCATTTCGACCTGCCCGAAAGCCGGTTGATCCTCTGCGCGATCTCGTTTGGCTTGCCCGATATGGACCACCCTACCAATACCTTTCGCACCAGCCGGGCGGGGTTGGACGAGGTGCTCGATCTGCGCGGCTGAGTGCGGCTAGTCCCGGAGGTTTTCCAATGCGCGCCCTTTTGCAACGTGTTTCCGAGGCCTCTGTCGCGGTCGAGGGCGAGGTCATCGGCCAATGCGGGCGGGGCCTTTTGATCCTTGTCTGTGCCATGCAGGGCGACACCGAGGACAACGCAGAGCGGTTGGCGGCCAAGATTACCAAACTGCGCATCTTTCCCGATGAGGCAGGCAAGATGAACCGCTGTTTGACCGACATCGACGGCAGCGTTCTGGTGATCAGCCAGTTCACACTGGCCGCCGATACCTCGCGCGGCAATCGGCCCGGGTTTTCAACCGCCGCAGATCCCGAGACCGGGCAACAGCTCTATCTGCATTTCGCCAAGCAGTTTGCACAGCATCATATTCCCACTGAACTGGGAAAGTTCGGGGCGGATATGAAAGTATCCTTGGTCAATGACGGGCCGGTGACGATCTGGATGGAGGGCTGAGGGCCCTCCCCTTAGCGCAATTTCAGCGTCGCCAAGCCAATCATCGCCAGAATAAGCGCGATGATCCAGAATCGGATGACGATCTGCGGTTCGGCCCAGCCCTTTTTCTCGTAGTGGTGATGGATCGGGGCCATTAGAAACACCCGCTTGCCGGTGCGTTTGAAATAGAGCACCTGAATGATGACCGAAAGCGCCTCGACCACGAAGAGGCCGCCGACGATGCCCAGCACCAGCTCGTGTTTGGTGACGACGGCAATCGCCCCCAGCGCGCCGCCCAAGGCCAAGGAGCCGGTATCGCCCATGAACACGGCGGCAGGCGGGGCATTATACCACAGAAATCCCAGACCGCCGCCGACCAGACCGGCAACAAAGATCAGGATTTCACCCGTGCCCGGCACGTAATGCAGCCCGAGATAATCGGTGAAATCGACCCGCCCCACCGTATAGGCGATGACACCAAGGGCCGACGAGGCAATCATCACCGGCATGATCGCCAGACCGTCAAGACCATCGGTGAGGTTGACCGCATTGGCCGCGCCAACGATCACGAACATCGCAAAGGGGATAAAGAGAAAGCCGAGGTTGATCAGCACATCCTTGAACACCGGCAGCGCCAGTTGATATTGCAATTCGGACGGATGATTGAGCCCCGCCCAATAGGCGGCGATGAGCGCGATGAGAAACCCAAGCCCCAGCCGCACCCGGCTAGAGACACCCTTGACGTTTTGCTTGCTGACCTTGGCGTAGTCGTCGGCAAATCCGATGAGAGCAAAGGACAGCGTCACGAAGAGGACAAGCCAGACATAAGGATTGTCGAGCCGCGCCCAAAGCAGGGTCGAGGTGACAAGTGCGCCCACGATCAGAAGGCCCCCCATGGTGGGCGTGCCCGCCTTGGAAAAATGCCCTTCGGGGCCATCGCTGCGAATGGGCTGGCCTTTGCCTTGGCGCTTGCGCAGGACCATGATCAGGGGCGCGCCGAACAAAAAGCCAAAGATCAGCGCCGTCATAAAGGCACCGCCTGCGCGAAAGGTGATGTAGCGGAAGAGATTGAAGAAATCCCCCCCATCCGACCAGATGGTGAGCCAATAGAGCATTAGACTTGTCCTTCTTCTGTCACCCGGCCCACGCGCCGCAGCGCTTCGACCACAAGGCTCACCCGGCTGCCCTTGGAACCCTTTACCAATACCACATCGCCTGCGTCGATCAGCCGGTGCGCCTGCGCTGCCAGCTCTTCGGCGCTGGCCACCCAACGACCGCGCCGCGCCTCTGGCAGAATATCCCACAGGGCGCGCATACGGGGACCAACGCAGTGGATTTCGTTAATCCGCGCCATATAGGGCAGATCAGCCAATCCTGCGTGCATCGCGGCCTCATCCGGCCCAAGTTCCAGCATGTCGCCCAGAATGGCGATCCTGCGCCCGCGCGACACGCGGCCCACACCATCCCGCGGGTGCGCCGCCGCCAGCACCTCGAGCGCAGCGGCCATCGAGGTGGGATTGGCGTTGAACGCATCGTCGATCAGGTCAATGCTCATCCCGTCGCTGGCCAGATCAAGCACCAACTCTTCGCGGGTGCCGCGCCCGGCGGGGGGGGCCCAACTGGCCAGATCAGCCATGGCCACGGCCCGGTCACAGCCCAGCACCTGCGCCACCGCCAAAACGGCCAGCGCGTTCATTGCAAAATGCCGCCCCGGCACGCCCACCTTGTAAACCAGCGGCGAGCGCCATGCGCGGGCGTGGCCCACGGTCACGTGGTCATGCAGTTCGACGTTGAGCAGGCGGTGATGCGCACCGCGCGCCGTGCCAAAGCTGAGAATGCGCGCGGCATGCTGCGCGGCCTTGGCGCGCAAAATGGGCGTGGTCGCGATGTCGGCGTTGATCACCGCCACGCCCCCCGGCTCTAACCCTTCAAAAATGCTGGCCTTTTCTTTGGCGATGCCGTCGATATTCTCGAATGCTTCAAGATGTGCGGCGGCGACGGTGGTGATCACCGCCACATGCGGCCGCGCCATACACGCCAGAGGGGCAATCTCGCCGGGGTGGTTCATGCCGATTTCGATCACGGCAAACTCTGTATCCACCGGCATCCGCGCCAGCGTAAGCGGCACGCCCCAGTGATTGTTATAGCTGGCTTCGGCGGCGTGGGTGCGGCCTTGATGGCCCAACACGTCGCGCAGCATCTCCTTGGTCGAGGTTTTGCCAACCGATCCGGTCACAGCCACAACGCGGGCCTCCGAGCGGGCACGCGCCGCACGGCCCAGATCCTCAAGCCCCTTTTGCACATCCTCAACAATCAACAGCGGGGCCTCGGCGGGCAGGCCCTCGGGGATGCGCGACACCAGCGCCGCCGCAGCCCCCTTGGCCAGCGCCTGCGCCACAAATTCATGCCCGTCGCGGGCCGCGTTGAGCGCCACGAAGAGATCGCCGGGTTTGAGGGTGCGGGTATCAATGGATACGCCGGTCGCCTGCCAGTCGGCTGTGCTGCGCCCCTGCGTGGCGGTTGCCGCGTCTTTTGCTGACCAAAGGCTCATGCCCGCCCCCCATCAAGCAGCGTGACCGCAATGCTCGCCTGTTCCACATCATTAAAGGGCAGCACATCGTCCCCAACGATCTGCCCGGTCTCATGGCCTTTGCCGCAGATGAGCAGCGCATCGCCCGGTCCAAGCGCATCGACGCCGCGCAGGATCGCCTCGGCGCGGTCGCCCACGTCGGTGGCCTTGGGGCAGCCCTGCATCACGGCGGCACGGATGCTGGCCGGGTTCTCAGAGCGGGGATTGTCATCAGTCACGATCACACGGTCGGCATGGGCCGCCGCCGCCTGCCCCATCAAGGGCCGCTTGGCGCGGTCGCGGTCGCCGCCCGCGCCCACGATGGCGATAAGCCGTCCCATCACATGCGGGCGCAGTGCCTTGATCGCGGTCGCCACCGCATCTGGGGTATGGGCGTAGTCAACAAACACCGCCGCCCCATTGTCGCGCGTTGCCGCCAGTTGCATGCGCCCACGCACGGTGCGCATATCCGGCAAAACCTCGAACACCTGTTCGGCATCGGCGCCGGCACCGATCACAAGCCCTGCCGCCAACAGCACATTTTCGGCCTGAAACCCGCCGATAAGATCGAGGCGCAGTTGATTGACCTCATCCTCCCATTCAAAGCGCAGCACCTGGCCTGTTGCGTCAAAGCGTTGCGCGATGAGGCGCAGATCGGCCCCCGGCGCACGCCCGACGGTGATCAGGTCCTGCCCACGCTCGGTGGCGATGGCCGCCATTTCGGCCCCGCGCGGATCGTCGATATTGATCACCGCCACGCCATCCTCGGGCAGCACGCGGGCGAACAGCCCCGCCTTGGCGGCAAAATACTCGTCAAAGCTGGCGTGGTAATCCAAGTGATCCTGCGTGAAATTGGTAAATCCCGCCGCCATCAGATGCACGCCGTCCAGCCGCCGTTGCGCAAGGCCGTGCGAGGAGGCCTCCATCGCGCCATGGGTCACACCCGCAACCTCACATTTGGCCAGCATCCGGTGCAAGGTGATCGGTTCTGGCGTCGTATGGCCCAAGGGCGCGCTATAGGCCCCTTCGACCCCAGTTGTGCCCAGATTGACGGCGGAAAGGCCCATCCGCTCCCAGATTTGTCGGGTGAAGGTGGCCACCGATGTCTTGCCGTTGGTGCCGGTCACGGCGATCATGGTTTCTGGCTGCGCGCCGAACCAAAGAGCGGCTGCAAAGGCCAGCGTCTGACGCGGATCTTCTGCCACGACGAGGGCGGCATCGCTGAGGCTCAGGAAATCCTGCGCCAGCCGCGCGCCGGTGGCATCCGTCAGGATCGCCCCTGCCCCTTGGCGCAGCGCGTATTGGATAAACTCGGCCCCATGCACCGTTGTGCCCGGCAAGGCGGCAAAGAGAAAGCCCGGCTTTACCTCGCGGCTATCCACCGCCAACCCTGTGATATTGGCCTGACGCCCGGCTTGGGCTGTCAGTCCCAAAGCCGCCAATGTTTTGATCTGCCCCACCGCACTGCCCCGTTCCGGCTTAATTCGATGTCAGGCTTATAACAGCAAGCGGGCTAGGTTCAATCTCGGGTCGCACCCCAAGCAAAGGTGCCACGCGACGGATGATTTCCGCAGCCACCGGCACGGCTGTCCAGCCCGCCGTGCGGCGTGCCTCACTGCCAGAGGTCTCGACCGGTTCATCCAGCGTGACCACCAGAACATATTTCGGATCATGGGCCGGAAAGATGCTGGCAAAGGTCGAGATGACCTTGTCCTTGTGATACCCGCCGCCGCGTTCCTTGGGTTTATCGGCGGTGCCGGTCTTGCCGCCCACGGCATAGCCCGGCACTTCGCCAAGGCTTGCCGTGCCTTCGGACACGACTTGCCGCAGCATTCTGCGCATGGCGGCTGAGGTGGCCTCGGTGATGATCCGCTCGCCCGGCGCGCGGGTGGGATCGCGCAAGAGCGTGGGCGTTACCCGCCGTCCACCATTGGCAATCGTGGCATACCCCGCCGCCAGATGCATCGGGCTGATCGAAAGGCCATGGCCATAGGAAATCGTCATGGTCGACAGGTCCGACCAGTTCTTGGGCAAAAGGGGCGTGCTGCCAGAGGCTTCGGCAATTTCCAGATGCACGGGCGCGATAAAGCCCAATTTCTCTAGAAATTCGCGCTGGCGTTTGGCCCCGATTTCCAACGCAATGCGCGCGGTGCCGACGTTGGAGGATTTGACGATCACCTTGGTCGCGCTGAGTTCTGGGCCGTAATTCTTGAAATCGCGAATGCGGAATTTACCCCATTGCATCGGGCTTTTGGTGTTGATCATGGTCTCGGGGTTGATCAGGCCCAGATCAAGCGCCTGCGCCACCGGAAACACCTTTAAGGTGCTGCCCAGCTCATAAACGCCCTGCACCGCACGGTTAAAGAGCGGGCTATCGCTTGGGCTGCCAGAGGTTGGCAATGCGGGGCGGTCGTTGGGATCAAAATCGGGGAGCGAGGCCACAGCCACCACTTCACCGCTATGGGCATCCATCAGGATACCTGCCGCCCCCTTGGCATTCATGATCTTCATGCCGCCGAAAAGCACCCGCTCCATCGCCGCTTGTACGCTGAGATCCAGCGACAGGCGCAGGGGTTCATGTGCCTGCGCCGGATCGCGCAACCGCGCATCCTGATGCCGTTCGATGCCCGCCACGCCGACCAGTTCGGCGGCATGCACCCCCTCGCGGCCAAAGCTGGTGCCGCCCAGCACATGCGCGGCCAGCCGTCCGTTGGGGTAAAGCCGCATTTCGCGCGGGCCAAAGAGCAAGCCCGGCTCGCCGATGTCATGCACCGCCTGTTTCTGTTCGGGGCTGAGTTTTTTCTTGATCCACAGGAACTTGCGCGGGCCAGTGAAATCTTTGATCAGGCGCGCGCGGTCGAGATCGGGAAAGATTTCGACCAGCTTGTCGGCGGCCTGTTCCGGGTCGATCATCTGCTGGGGTTGCGCATAGAGACTGTGGGTGTCGAAATTCGTGGCAAGTATGCGCCCCTCGCGATCCACGATATCGGCGCGCTGCGCAAAGATCTGCGCGCCCGCGACGCTGGTCGTCGGCTCGGACGGTTCGGTGCCCGCCAGCACGCCCATGCGCCCACCGACAACCCCGAAGGCCAAGATAAACACGCCCGCCAGCACCAGAAGCCGCCCCTCGGCGCGGCGACGGGCGCGGTCGCGCATTTCCTCGTGACGCAGGCGAAGGTTCTCACGTTCGATGGCATCGGGGTTTTCGCCCCGGTTGCGGGCCTCGAGGATACGCGCAAGCGGGCGCAGCGGCGTGCGGATCATGGAAACTGCTCCGTGTTCGAAACATCAACAGGGTTGGTGATCGGCAATTCGGCGGGCTTGGGGAACGAGACCTGATCCACGCGGCCAAATTGATAGGGTTGCAGGGGCAAGAGACCCAGCTTGTCGTAGTTCAATTCCACCAGATCCATCAGCCGGTCAGGGCGGTTGAGATAGGCCCATTCGGCATTGAGCACGCGCAGACGCGCGCGCGCCTCGCCAATCGCATTTTGCAGCGCCTGCGCATTGGCCTGCGCCTCTTGAGTCCGGTAATTTTCGCGATAGGCCCAAAAGGCCAGACCGATGACGGAAAGCGCGGTCAAAACATAAAGAATGCTGCGCATCATTTCGCTCCCTTCAACATGGGGACACCCAAAGCGCTGCGCTCGCTCTGCCCTGCAGGGGCATCGGTGCGCGTGGCAACACGCAGCCGGGCAGACCGGGCGCGTGGATTTACGGCCAATTCCTCGTCATCGGGGCCGATGGCCTTGCGCGATTTGAGGGTGAATTGCGGTTCTTCGCGTGTGATTTCAGGGGCGTGGCGGCTGCCGGTGCCACCCCCGCCCGAGCGCGCCGTCAGAAAGCGTTTGACGATCCGGTCCTCGATCGAATGAAAGGTCACGACCGCCAGTTGCCCGCCCTCTTTGAGCGCGCGTTCCGCCGCCTCCAGCCCTGCGATAAGCGCGCCGTATTCGTCATTCACCGCGATGCGGATCGCCTGAAAGCTACGGGTGGCGGCATGCGCCTGCCCCGGCTTGGATCGCGGCAAGCACCGCTCGATAAGGCCCGCCAAATGCAGGGTGGTTTCAATCGGGGCCTCTGTACGCGCCTTGACGATGGCGCGGGCGATCCGCCTGCTCGCGCGCTCCTCGCCATAAAGATAGAGAATATCGGCCAGATCGGATTCTTCGGCTGTATTCACCAGGTCGGCGGCACTTGGCCCCTCTTGGCTCATGCGCATGTCCAGGGGGCCGTCCTTCATAAAGGAAAACCCACGCTCGGCCAGATCAAGCTGCATCGAGGACACGCCCAGATCGAGAACGACGCCGTCAAGATCCGTTGCATAGTCATCCATCTGCGCGAAATTGCCCAGCACAAGGCGCAGCCGGTCACCATACTCTGCCCCCCAGCCCTGCGCCATGTCATGCGCCAGCGGGTCGCGGTCTACGCCGATGACCTGATCGGCACCGGCATCAAGCAGGGCGCGGGCATAGCCCCCTGCCCCCAGCGTGCCATCAAGCCAAACCCCCTGAACCGGCGCCACGGCGGCAATCAGCGGGCGCAAGAGAACGGGGATATGCGGGGCGTTGGATTTTGGGGCGGCGGCAGCGGCCATGGATCAAACCCCGTCCGGATTGTCGAGCAGGATCAACGGATCAAAGTCATCGGGGAATTCATCCAACCATTCCTCGGTCTTGGACAGTTCCTCGGCCTCATAGGTCTCGGGCTTCCAGATCTGAAAGGTATCCCCGGCGGCGATAAAAAACGCCTCGTCCTCAAGCTCGATCTTCTTTCGCAGCTTGGCAGGCAGCACCAGACGCCCGGTCTCATCCACCGCGGTGGGAAAGCTCTGGCCGTGAAACAGGCGCTGCAGATGTTTGCGCGCATTCGAGCCGCGCGGCAGGGCGGCGATCTTGGCATCCACCTCTTGCATCGCCTCGATGGTATAGCACTCGAGATAGCGGCGGCGGTGGTCGCCATAAACGATGATGAGTTCCGGGTTAAGCCCGTCGGTCCAGCTCGGGTCTGAGGCCTCGATCACACGGCGAAACAGGGCCGGGATTGATACCCTGCCCTTTCCATCCACCTTGTGGAGGCTCTCGCCTCTAAAAATCCGGCCCACTGTCCCGTTGGTCCCTATATCTGCCCCAGATTGAAAACGTACCCCTGAGACACGAAACGGCGGGTTGATCTGCTGCCACTGATCAACCCGCCGCCCTCGTCCCGCTTGAGCGGGGTGTCCGACTGCGCGCGCCACCTGGGGGGATGTCTGCTCGCTCGCGCGCCGGATCTCTTTGTTCGATGAAAGCGGGTGCCTGTATGAAACCTGACTTGGGAGTTTTTCGGGGTCTTGGCGCCCCTCTGTGATCCCGTCCTCATCGTGTATTCTTGATACACTGGGAAATTGTCCCATAGCAACGATTTTTTACGGGATAAGCGCAGGATATTGTTGTAGCAGGCCCGTGAAAACAACATTCTGTAGCAAAATTCGCAAAAAATTTACCTTATCTTGTGTGGTACTCAATCTTGATCACAAAATATACGGAAACTTGGGGCGATTAAAATATCCCGTGATTTCCCTGACTATTCCGACACTTTGGATGGAATCCATCGTCCTTTCCCACAGAAACCCCGCATATCAGCTGTGAATCACTCATAACTCTCGCCCAAATATCGAAAGTGATTCGCGAAATCACGTGGAAAAGACCTGATTCCTCAAATCTGTCCCATACATTCCCATCAAACTGCAAACGCGGATAGCCAAAACGACAGAACCCCGCCACTTGGGCGAGTGTAGCGTGACGGCGAAGTTTGCAGTGAATTACACTGAAGTTTACAGCAACGCGTTTTTAGCGGGCGGCCCTGCGCCGCGCGTTTAAAGGGGGCATTTAACGCCCCCTTCACCTACCCCTCACTCCACATATCGAAACCCCTGCACCGCCCGGAAATGGCCGCCGTAGCCGGTCCCGGCGGGCTTCAGGCCGCGACGCGCCCGGGCGGCGGCGAGGGTCTTCATGCTGCGTTCCTTGGACTGGGCGTAGAGGATGGCCGAGACCTGCGCCCAGAGGGGATCGCGGCGGAGCGCTGCAGCGAGGCCGGGGTGCGAGGTGTGAAACAGCATCGGCATTGGCTTGTCATAGCGGTTCACGCCGCGCCGCCAGAGGGCGCAGACCTCGTTGAGAAAGCGCAGGCCCAGCCCCGCGCCCTGCCACTCGGGCATGACGACGAGGCGACAGGCGCGGCCCTCGACCAGCCCCGGCCGGGTCGAGACGGCGAGATGCGCCACGGGTGCGCCGTCGACGAAACCGACGTAGTAATTGGCCGCGATCATGCGGGGCAGCTTCAGGTAGTGATGCGGCTCAAAGGCGGGCCAGGAGGAGCCGTCTGTCTGGTGAATGTCCATGGCAATGCGCGGTGCCCGTCGAAGACGCCTCCAGCGGAACTCGGCCCGGCGGGTGTCGATCACCCAATCGGGCTGCAACCAGGACACCACGTCCTCGTGGCAGGTGACGGCGACGAACTGGCCTTTGCCGCGCCGCCACGCCTTGGCAAAGGCGGCGGCCCCGATCTGGGCCACGCGCCGGTCGATGGTCGAGGTGAATTCGTCGAGGATGGCAAAGCTCGGCCGCTCGGCCAGAATGCGCGCGAGCTCAGCCCGGAACTGCTCGCCGGTGGACAGGTGAGGATACGGGCGGAGCCAGCTCGGGACGGTGCCAAGGCCCACGGCTGAGAGGGCGGCCGCGACAGCGTCGAATTCCCCCTCGGGATCAATCGCGTCGATTAGAGCGCTCTCGGGCCAGGGGCGCGGATCAAGCTGCGCCCCAAAGGCCGCGCGGGCGAGCGAGGATTTGCCAGTGCCAGAGGGGCCGACGATGAGGCCGATCTGCCACGGGCGGGCCAAGAGATCGGCCTCGACCTCGATGCGGAAATCCGCGTCGCCCTCGACGTTGAAGAGGCTCGCGACCCGGGCCGCGCGATAGGTGTCGGGGATCGGGCTGGCGTGATGAATGGCGAGCTTCATGTCACCACCACGCGGCATTTGAAGCCTTGGCGGCGCAACCGGCCAAAGGCGTCGACTTGGGCGGCCTCGTCCTCGAGCAGGACGATCACGCCATATTGCCGCCGGTAGCGGGTGCCCTTGGGCAGGCCCGGCGCACCGGGCGGCGGCTCAGGTTTCGGGAGGGTGGACGATCTTGCCAAGTTTGGCTCCTTCTCTCTGCGCATCGCGCTTTGGGGGAAGGGCTCTTGGCCTCGGTGTGTTCATGGCCCGGCATCTTGGGCACTTGATCGAGATGCCGGATATCCGCGCGCCTCTCTCGTATTTAAATAGCAAACGGCCGCATGCGCAGCAACGCAGTTCTAGACCTTCCAAATCGAATCGCCTCATAGTCCCGCCGCCCCTTTGGGCAGGGAGCGGCCATGAGGTTATGCCTGGTCGGCGGGGTTACTGTTTGGCGACTGGCCCCGCGTCCCCGGGCGTGCCCTCCGGCACGCTCGGGGCCTCCTGTGGTTTTGGATCAGAAGCGCGCGGCAAGGTCCGCGACGCCCACAGGCACCTCTGGCCAGACCGGATCGTCGCCTGTCTCGATCGCGCGGCGGCACTCGGCCTGCATGGCGGCGACCCATGCTTTCCAACTTTGCGCCAGTTCCAGATCGCCCTCGATCAGGCCGGACGCAGCCAGAGCATCGGCGCGGGGCACACCGTCCAGCACAGCGGCCATGAACACGATCCCAGCTTGAGCGATGTTCATCTGCGTGGTCTCGGAGCCGACGGCAAGGATGCGCGCGCGGCAGTCGGTCTTGATCGCGGTGGCGCGCGCCAGAGCGGCGGCTTGGGCCTTGGCCTCGGCGGTGACGGCTTGGGCGAAATCAATCTGCATCGGGGATCTCCAACTCATAGGGCGGCAGGGCCACGGGGCCGTTGCCCGTAAGGGTGAGGGGTGCGGGAAAGAGCGTTTCTTGCGGCGCGTTGGCCCCGTGCGGCAGGACGAGCGTGAGGCGCAGCGTGCCGCCCACACGCTCGACCGGGCCTGCGAACCAGTCGCTTGCGATGGCCTCGGGTGGCAGGGTCGCGCCCTCGGGCAGTGGCGAGAAATCGAACACCTCGCCATTGAGAGTGAGGGTGTCGCCAGCGCGGCTTAGCATAAGGGGCGTGTCGCGGCGGGTGGGGGATAGGGTAATCTGCATTGTATGTCTCCTTTAGAACCAGCGGCCGCGGGCAACGAGATGGACAGAGATGGAGCCAGCGCCGCCACTGCTCAGGTCTCGTATGCCCCAAATCGCGGATGTCGTGTTTATTGTCCCGTATCCAGAGTTGAAACGGTGACCAAGACCGCTGCCGCTAGCTACCCATTGCGCAGTCGCCACGCATTCCGGCGTTGCTGCAAAGGCAGCGGGAAATGTCCACGTTCCAGATTCAGAAGTGCCGAAAATCGTGGTGGTCGTTATACGATGATCGCAAATCTGTGTGCCATCCGCGAACCGCACGTAATCTCCGTTTGCATTGCTGCCGCGCTCGATCACGGCCCCTGTCGGCACGCCGCCCGATTGGCTCACGGTGCCTAGGATACGGCCTTGGTGAAAGACCTCCACCCACGGGGACCAACCAGATAAGCCACGCGTCCGCGTGAACTCACGCACGTCCGATGCGAGGGCGTTTGGGGCAAAGGACACAAATTTTTGTGTGGTGTTCGAGGCCTGCCGAGACGCAACAGTCAGCGACCCAGCCGACGAAATGGGATAATTGTTCCCGGTCGTGTTGCCTCCCGTCGGGTTATAGTAAAACCCGGACGCCAGAATGTTGTCGAGATTGTCCCCAGACCCCAAAGTGATCGCTGGCCCCAATCCAAAGGCCCCGACCGCCATCAACCGTCCCACCGTGGCGTCAGAAGGCGAGGATTGTTCAATCGCCGTCCTTGCCAAGAGCGCGCGTGCGGCTGGGGTCAGGTCTGCCAGAGCCATCGCGCCCACGCCGGTGAAGTAAGGCATCTTGTTCGTGGCACCGGGCAATCCGGCAAGGCTGATGAGGTTGCCGGAGCCGAGTGCTCCGACAATCTGGTTGAGCGCCACGAGCGACCGCTCGCCCGCGTCGATCAAGCGGATCGAGTAGTTGGCCGAGGATTGCCCCGTCCCCGGCCACGCGCGGGCCAGCGTGATCGACGTGGCGCTGTTGACCGAGGCAATCTCGACCGTGAGGCCCGCCGCGCGGAAATCATCGCCGGGCAAGATGCCGCCCGCGATCCAGTTGGTACCCACGCCCGTGACAGTCGTGCTGCCGTTGCTGACGGAGATCGTCCCGGTGTTATAAGTGGTTGTCATGCGTCACTCCTGTTGATCCGGCCGCAGAGGCCAGTTGATTTGGGCGGGGTCAGTCACCCCCTCGGTCACGTCGCGAAGCGCCCGGCGGTAGGCGGCCCAAGCCTCCCGCGTTTCCGGCCCAAGCGGGGCGTCAGGCATCTGCGTCCAATCTGACGCGGCCAGCAGTTGGTTTCGGATCCGGCGAATGTCGTCCATCACACTAGCCCCGCGATTGATTTCTCTTCGGCCCACATCTCTGTGCCGGTGTTGATCGTGACCGCAGCGATGCCCGCGCCGTTGGTTGCAACCCGCGCTTCGAGCGTGTAGGTCGTGCTGGCCGCGTCCGACGTGGTGCGCTGCTTGATCCCGAAAAACTCCTGCACCATTTCTCCGGGGCGCACATCGCGCTTAAGGGGCGGCACGCCTGACATCAGCACGCCGTTGCGCAGAACGCGGTATTCAAGAACATTGCCCGCCGCTGCTGCACTACCCTCGATCTGCATCCGGCAAAAAAGGATCAGGTTTTTATCGGCCTGGCGGTTCTTGTGATTTGCAACATGGGTCAGGACCGTGCTGTAAGAGGTGCCCAAGCCGCCGCTGTCGGTCGAGCGCCTCGTATTGCTGATACTGCCCACGGCGTCTAGCCCAATGATTTCCTCAGTCACCGTCAGCCGCCCGACAACAGCCTCTTCGGATAAAATCTTGTTCGCCAGAAAATCGCCCGTCACCTCGACGTCGCCGTCAAGGCGCAGATAGTCGCCGGACCAGCGACCCGTGATCTTTGTCCCTTCAACGGTTCCATCGCTGACGCTGACCGCCTCGAACACGCCCGCCTCATTCAGCCGGATCACGTAACCCGCCGAAATCCCGTCCGCCGTCGCCTCGGCAAAGGCGGTGGCCTCGGCCAGCGCAGCAAAATCGGCGTATCTGGCGCTGACAATCTGGCTCACCGCCGCCACCGCCTGCTCCGCGGTCACGTACGCGCCCTCGACGTTTGAAACCCGCGCGAACAGCCCGGTTTCGGGCGTATCGAGGGCGCTCTCAACCGTAGAGGTGCGCGTGGCGACGGAAGCCAGAGCGCCGCCAATATCTGTGACCTCGGCGGTTAGCACGTCCAGAGCATTTGCCGTCGCCAGCCCCGGAATGGCCGCCTGCACCAAAGTGACAGCCGCCGCGACGATGCGGATTTGATCCTCGGTCAGGTCTATCCGAGAGTTGAGGTCTTGGGCCGCCTGCGCCACCACCTCGCGCGCCGCAATCCCGTCAAGGATCGCGCGTGCGGCCCCTTCGACGGACTGCGCGCCCGTGAGCTTGAGCCGGGAGCGCACGGCGCGGGTGGCGTTGGATTGCGCCCGCTCGCCGCCTTCAAGCTGTTCGGTGCGCACAGACAGTGTGTCCACGGCATCGCCCACCAGATTGAGGCCGGTTTCGAGGTCGGCGATCTCGCCGGTCAGCGCCGTGGCCGCGTCGGTCAGCGTGGCGACGCCTGCTTCGGTCTCGGTGACGCGGGCGTTGGTCTCGGTCAGTGCATCCGCCGTGCCCGTGGCAAGCCCCTCTAGATCGGTAAGTTCGGAGCCGAGCGCCGTGATATCCTCGGCCAGTGCTAACCCCTGCGCGATGCGGGCAGATCGTTCGGCGGTCAGGTCGGCGCTTGACGCGCCCGGCGCAGGGCGACCGATGGCCAACCAGTCAATCTCGGCGCCTGCGGGCAGGTCCAGCCGCACGCGGTCCACGGTGCCAGACCACGCCAGATCGACCGTGAGGAGTGCCACGTCCTCCGCCCATTCCGGCTCGGCCACGTCGACGCGGCGCACGGCGTCAAACGCCTGCCCAGTTGCGGCCCACCAGAATTGCGCCGCCCATGTTGGCGCGCCGCTGCGTCGCAACCGGGCGCGCAGCTGTCGATAGGTCTGAGTGGGGATAGCGAGGCCAGCGGGCGATACCGCACCGCTGCCCGAGGCGGGCGCAAGCCAGCCGTCAGAGGTGACGCTTGGGGCGGCGGTGACGCCGGTCCACCCTTCCGCGTCTGCATCCCAATACCAGACTGCGGCGGCGTCGAACTGTGTGACCGTGCCCACGGAGAGGAGCGCGATCTGATTGGCCAGCGCGTCATCGCCGTCGATCCGCGCCTGGTCGACGGTCTGGGCAAGGGCTGCGGTATCGGCGGTCGTGGTCTGAAGCGTCTGGACTGACTGCGCGATCTGCGCCTGCCCGTCGGCCAGCACGGTGAGCGCCGCCGAGGCCTCGGCCCGTGCGCCCTCGATCTCCGCCACCAGTGCGGTGCGCACCTCGTCGCGCGCCAGAAAGTCCCGCGCGGTGGCCTCAAGCGCCAGTTGCGCCGAGGATTTGATACGGTCCCGCGCCGCGCGAACGCCCCCTGCGACGGAAAGCACGTCCCCGGCGCGCGCCTGCGCCTCTGTCAGCAGCGCGCCGTCGAGCCGCGCCACATGCGGCACCTCCGGCACGTCGGCCACGCCAATGGGGGCGATCACCTGCTCGATGCGGTCGAAAAGATCGGCGACGCTCGGCGGAATACCATCCTCGCCCAGGCGCGATTGGGTCAGGGCAAAGGCCGCGTCAAACTGGTCGCGCAACGTATCGCTGAGGTCGGCCGCCGCGATGCGCACGTCATCCGTGGTCACCCAAATCCAAGCCGACCATGTCCCCCGGCGATTGTCGGACAGCGCCTTGGCACGCACGCGCAGGTTGGTGAGGGGCGGCACCGGCTGGATGGTCGCAAGGCCCCGCTCGACATCGAGCACAGTGACGCTCCAGACCTCCTCTTCGGTCTCGCGCTTTTGGCATTCGATGGCGATGCCCTTGATGGTCTCGGCGATACCCGAGGCGTCCCAGAAGACGTCGACGACGGCATGGGCACGGGTGCCTTCTGCATTCGTGACAGTGCGCGCGGCGGCATCAAAGAGCGGTAGGCCTGCGTCGCTCGGCACCGCGCGGGGCGGGATCGAGCTGCGGTCGGGGATCTCGAGCGCCGCATCGATCTCGAAATCCTCCGGATCGCGTTCGCGCAGCGAGGCCACGACGGTCAGGCGGTGCAGATCGAGCACGATCTCGGTGACTTCAAAGAGCTTGTCCGCATAGTCGTTCCACGCGCTTGTCACCGAGACGGTGTTGAGCGGGCGCAGCCCGGCATAATCGGGCGGCAGCGGCCAAGCATGCCGCCGCCAGCGGCGATGATCCTCGAGCGCGGATTTGGCCAGCTGGTTCCCCTGCGCGGCATTGAAGACGGCGGGCAGGTCCATCTCGAAGTTGCGCACAATGCCGTCTTCGGCTTGCCATGCGGGGTTGCTGATCTGTTCGAGCGGCACGCCATTCCAGAGCGCGCCGGGCGAGACGTATTTGGCGGTGACGCGGTTGAAGATCTCCAGCAGTTCGGGAAACGGGTCCTTGGTCGCGGCGTCGGTCACCAACAGATCGTCGTCGGTAATGGTGGCCACGGGCATATCGGGGACGTCGACCTGAATATAAAAGAAGCCCCCGAACTCGGCGATCTGCCCGTTGCAGGCGGCGAGCAGCTCGTCGATCACCTCGCCGGGCGTATCCTCGGCGAATTTGATCTCATAGCCCGCCTCGTATTTCCGGCGACCGTCCACGTCCACGTCGCAGGCATTCATTGCGGGCACCCAGTTCCAGCCGGGCAGGTCTTCGGCCTCGGCCTCGCCGCCCCAAACGGATCCGTCATAAAGATCAACGCCGCGCAGGATGCCGTAGATCTGGACCACCGGGTTGCGCGTGGGCTCCCAGGTGGCGGGATCCTCCCAGCGTTGCGGCCCGGTGCCTCCGGCGGTGCTGTCGCGGCGCAGGTCGTAATAGGGCACGCCGTATTCTTCGTAGCGTTGCTCCGGCGCGCCATTGGGCCAGACCTTTGAGCTCACTTCCATCGTGAGAATGGCATAAGGAATGCCCCGCCCGACATGGGCTTCGGTCCAGGGCGTTTCCGGATCCTCGGCATAGTTCGCAACAAGCGTCGGATCGGCGGCAGTTTGGGTGCCGTCGTAGACCCGGATCCAAGCGAAATCGGCGCCGAGATCGCGCTTGGCGATGAGCGGGAAGCCGTAGTCGGGATGCTCCTCATCACCAAGCTCGGAATAGACGCCGTCCACCATCACGCGGCTGAAGGCGGCACGGGGCAGGCCGCCCAGCTCGATCACGGTCTGGTAATACTTGTTATTGGGGCCGTGGCTGTTGTGATAGATCAGATGCCCCTTGGTGGCGTAGAAGCCGGAGATCGTCGTCTCGCTCTCCAACTCGCCGCGTGTGGTGGCGGTTACTTGCAGCCCGAATGCCGTGTTGCGCCCCCGCCGGGCGCGGCGCTGTTGCAGGATCGAGAGGCCGACCCCGGCAAAGAGGCGCAGGGCAAAAAGGGCAACGGCCTTGACCGTAATTCCGGCGAAAACTGTCGCCACCAGCGCCGCGACCGGCCCGGCCGAGGCCGGGGCGGTAGAGGTCAGCAGGAGCGCCGTGATCCATGCGAGCAGTCTCATGGGCGGTAAATCCTGACGGCGCGATCAAGCGGCACCGCGCCCAGGCCCCGCAGGGGGCGCAGCACATGGATATGCCCGCCGCCGACGATGCCCATAGCCTCCTCGCCCGCCTCGATCAGCACGGCGACATCGCCGGTCTGCGCCTGCATCCAGCCTGCGTCCTTGACGAGGATCAGTGCCAGAACCTCGGCGGGAGTGGCAAAGCCGTCCGACAAGAGAAGCGCACGACCTTCGTCCAGTGAGCTGTAGCGGCCGCGCCACTGGGCCGCCGGATCAGAGCCGGTCAGCTCTGCAATCCAGTCGGCTGCGAACATGGCACAGTCGGACAGGCTCGGGCGGAATGGCTCCTTGCGCCGCGCGTCAAGAAACTGCCGCAGGAGAAGCGCGCGGTCGGTCATTTACTTCTTTCCTCTCGACTGGGCGGCGGCGGCGGCGACGGGCGCTCGGTCACGACCGTCTCTTGACCCCAAGGGATCGGGCGGTCGGCGATGCTGGCGGCATGTTCGCGGAAACGGTCGGACGGGTCGCGCAGCCGCTGTGCGGCATCGGATTTGAAGAGCGGCTGGCGGAAGGTGAGCGGGCGCGTGGCAGATGAAATCACAAGCTCTGTGCGAGATTGATCGCCGAGCTTGGCCAAGTTCTCGGGTGCCGTCTCGAGACGCCCCTTGATCACGCGATGTGGCGTCCCGAGCGGCGCACCGGTGTAGATATCGAGCGGCTGCGACCAGACCCGCACCCGCGCCTGCGCCGCCTGATAAACCTGCAGCGCCAGCTTGGCCTCATCCGTCATCGGCGGCAGGATCACGCGGTGGCGGCGCACCTCAAGGCCGATGCCTGCGCGGATCGGCGGGACCTCGATCACGTTGCCCGCGCCCCGAAAGAGATGGGTTTCGCCGTCGACGGTAAAGGTCTGGTGATCGTCCCCGGTCCAGAGCCCCATGGGCACGATCTCACCCGTGATCCGGTCGCGCGGCTCGATCAGAACGAGGATATGGGCATCGGTGCCGCTGCGCTCGTCGAACTGATCCGTCTGGGCAAGGTCGAAGCTCATACGCCGCCTCCCAGCGTTTGCTGCCAGCTGAAGCTGCCGCCCTCGGTACGCCGTGATCGGCCCGGCCCCGGCTTGAAGCTGAGCAGCTTTGCGCGCACCTGCGGGCGATCAAGGACCACCGAGGCCCCGACCACCACTCCGGGGCGGATAAAGGGCGAGACCTCGAACCGGGCGGTGGCCCCGGTGCTATCCGCCGTAACCGTGGCGTTCATGACCCGGTGGACAGCAAAGCGCACGGGGCTTGCCAGATATTGAAAGCCGATCTTTTGCCCCCGCCGCAGGGTAAAGTTCGGCGGCAGGCCCTGAAGGCTCAGTTCCCGGTTACCGGGGACAAGGCTCTTGATCGTAACGGGTTGTGCGCCCCAGTTGACGCCCGCCGGATAGCCGGGGTCTTGCGGCGCGAGCTGGCGACGGTCGTAGATCATGAAGGATGCGCCCGGCTCAAGCAGGCTTTCGATCAGCGTATCTTGGGCGGCGATAACGTCAGGCTCGGATTTGCCCAACACCACCTCGCCCTGCCAAAGCCGCGCGCCGCGCCGATGCACGATGACCTCGCCCCCGGCGGTGACCGAATTGGTGCTCTCGCCGCTGAGGAAAAACGTGGCCTCCTCGATACCCAAAAGGTCAAAGAAACCCGTGACCGGAAGGGGCCAATCCTGTACCGCCATCATCCTCTCCCCAATGGATCGCGCCGGATCGCTTCGACCCGGCCCGGCAGTTCTTCATTTGCAAAGCCGTCGACCACTTCGACTGCCACGGAGCGTGCGCGCTCTTCGGCCACGACGCGGAAAAGCTCCGAAGGCTCAATCCGCAGGCGCGTGATACCGTCGCCCGACGCCCCCGCGCGAC
Source organism: Roseovarius sp. MS2 (assembly GCF_051447875.1). Classification (NCBI taxonomy): domain Bacteria; kingdom Pseudomonadati; phylum Pseudomonadota; class Alphaproteobacteria; order Rhodobacterales; family Roseobacteraceae; genus Roseovarius; species Roseovarius sp. MS2. Next base: position 2,909,039 of record NZ_JBKHVF010000001.1, on the reverse strand, counting down.
CCGAGGCCTGCGCCGCACCGGCCCCTTGCGCAGGCAGGGGGAGGCCGCCTCCGGCAAATCCGGGAATGATGGCTCCTGCGTTCATGGCCTCGAGCACCGCGCGGTTGCGGGCTGTGGCCTCGGCCGTCATGATGAATTCCCCGGCGCTCACGAAAGCCGGGATCTTGTCGCCTCGGCCGGTGCCCGTGCCCAAAAGGAGGCCGGGGCGTGTCACGCGCGGATCGCCGCCGCTGGCAAAGCCGGGCAGGCCTCCGTCCGCGAAGGACAGGAGCGAGCCGCCCGAGAACAGACCAAAGAGGTCGCCAAGCCCGCCGCCAATGCCGTTGACCAGGCCGCCCAGGATGCCGCTGCCGCCGAAGAGGCCGCCCATAGGCCCGGAGCCAAGGATCAGCGCCTCCTTGGCCGCGCGGATGATCATGTCGCCGATCCCGCTCCAGACGTCGCGCAGGCTTTCGGCTTCGAGCAGGACGTCGCCCACCGCGTCGCGAAACTCCTCCTTGCGCTCCATCGCCACGCGCTCGTTCTCATGGGCCTCGACAAGGGCCTCTATCTCAGCGCGCTGCTTGGGGGTGGCGGCGGTCAGGCGCTCGCGCAGGCGGATCATCTCGCGTTGCACCGGGTCGCTTTCGCGCAGCGCCTCGATTTCGCGCCGCTTGCTCTCGATCAGCCGGTCGAGCGCCTGTTGCTCGCGCAAGGTGGCATTGGTCGCGCCACCGCGCGCGCCGCCGCCCGATCCGCCGCGCGCGGGGCGTGCCAGTTCATTGAGACGTGCAGCCTCCCTTGCGCGGTCAATGGCTGCCTGCCTTTGAACATTCAGGAATGACTCTTCGCCCGGATTGGCAAAATCCTTGCGCAGCGCCTCGGTTTCCGCGTCAAACCGGCGCGCTGCACGCTCGGCCGCGATTTCCTCTGCCATGCGCGCGGGATCGTCTTTGAAGCGCACGCGCAGGCGCGCGATCTCCAGATCAAGCTCGCCTTGGGTTGCCAGATCGAACATGCCGTCCACGGCGCGGCGCACCTCGTCAGAGAGGCGTGCCGCCTCATTAGCGGCGGCAGCCAGTGCCCCCGACATATCAGCCGTGGCGAGATCAAAAGCGGCTTGTGCCGCATCGCGCAGGGCCTGCTTTGTCGTCTCACTCGCGGCGGAGGCTTCGATCTCCGCGAGCTTGGCGTCGAGGGCGAATTGGGCGCGCAGCCGCGTCACCTCGGCGCTGTCCGCGCCATGGCGCAAGATTGCCTCGGCAACCGCGTTCTGCTCGGTCATCGTCGAGAGCAACGCCTGCGCCGCCGCCTCGGCCTTGAGCTGCTCGCCGGTGGCCTTGGTTACCAGTTCGAGGAAGGCAAGCATTTCCTCGTTCTGGCGGTTCTGCGCGGGGTCTTGTTTTTGCAGCTCGATCACACGGGCGAGCTCAATTTGCTGCTGGCGGAGGAGCAGAAGCTGCGCGTCTTCTTGCGCGTTTCGCTCGCCAGAGGCCACTGCCAGCGCGTCGTAGCTTTCAATGACAGCCGTAAGCGCCGCCAGCTGTTCCTCCAAGGTGCCGGACGCCGCCTCGCTCAGCGTCGCGAGGTCATTGATGAACTCCTGCACAAGCGCGCGATTTCCGGCGCGGAGCCGACCGAACAGGCCCTCCGTCAATTCAAACTGGCGCGCGACATCGAATTCCAGCCCGTCGGTTGCCAGTTCAAATCCCGTGGCCGCCGCCGGGTTCTGGTTACGCGCCGCAACCGCGGCACCGACATCGACGCCGCTCTCCGCGATAAAACTGTTGATGCTCGCAGTGGCCTCGCGCTGCGCCACACGCTTTTCGGCCTCGACGATCCGGTCAAGGATGTCTTGCGCGCGCTCGACGAAGCCTTCGCCAAAGCGCTCGGCCAATTCGAGCCGCGTGGCCGAGGCCTCGGCGATCTTGTCTTTCAGGCTGTCTATGCGGGTTTCCAGCGCCTCGACCGTATCTGCGAATGTCTCGCCCTCTTCAGAGGCGGACATGAACCAATTGACCACGGCTGCCGTCGCCGCCAGTGCGCCGATGGTGATCAGGTTGATCGGGCTCAACATCGACAGGACCGCGCCCCCCAAGGCCCGGAATGCGCCCGCCGCTCCGAGCGGGCCGATGACTTGGGTGATCTGGGTGCCCTGCTGAACGGCCAGCGTCAGCGGGTTCTGCCCGGCGATGAGCATTTGCACGACGTCATTGCCCTGCGCCACCAGATTGCCCATCGAGCCCGCAGCGAGGCGATTGGCCGAGGCCACTTTCTGGGTCGCCGCCGCGTTGACCTCGGCGGCGCTGCTGGCCGTCGTGAGACCCGTCGCCGAGGTCCGGGCGGCAGTCCCAAGCTGGCCCACGCCGCGCGCGGCCGCAGCGCCTTGCGTGCCCACGCCGCGAATGTCCTGGGCGGCTCCTTTGGCGGCGGTGCCGGTGGCCTGCAGCTCCGCCTTCGCCTGGTCGGCGTCCATGAGGATCTCGGCCCGTGCGACCAATGTCATGTCAGCTCTCCCGCATCGCGGCCACGGCCGCGCCTTCGATCACCTGCACCTCGGCCCAAAGCTGAGGCGTGACCTTGATCCCGCTCATGCGCAGGCCCGCCCGCGCGGCCGTGTAGTCGAGGCCCACCACGCGGAAGCCCGCGAGCCCGGCCGAGACGGTGCGCCATTGATTGCAGACCGCGAGGAAGGCGCGCAGCGCCGGGACATTCTGCGGCCAGACACCAGAGCCGGGGCCGGACGGATCACGATTGAGCTGGCCCGGGTCGATGCCCCAGAACGCCGCCTCGTCGTCATGGTCGCGCCCCTCGTCATCCTCGATCAGGTCGCCGCGCGCCCATGCCCGCCCGGCCCATTTCAGTTTTTTACCCGTTTCCCCATCAGCGCCGCGTAATAGGCGTTGATCATCGCCACGCGGACATAGGCGAGGCCCACCAGCCGGTCGCGCAGGGCGTCGCTATAGGGCAGCTTTGCACCTTTCTCGTCCTCGACGTCGTCAAAGCCCACCACGGCCGCCGCCAGAAACTCCCGCTCGCCGCGCGAGGTGCGCATGTCGAAAGCCTCAATTTCGTCGTCGGGCAGCACGCGGAACGTGACCTGCATATCCTGCAGCTCGTGGCCGCCGTTGGCGGGCACCTTGATCTCGACGCGGTGGGTGAAGGTCGGTGTCTGGTCGATCTTGAACATGGGGGTGAACTCTCTTTCAAAGGGGCGCTGAAGGGGCGTTGAACCGTCTCAGGTGAGCGTCATCGTCCACTGGTCGGCGGCGGTGGCGGTGGTGGGCAAGGGCACAAGGCGCAGCGGCCATTCCTTGCGGCCTTGCCCGTCCTCAAGCCCTTCGGGGCGCTGCATCTGGGCGCGCGGGGCCGCGATATTGACGATGTTTCCGGCGCTCTTGCCGTGCTCGATCTCGACCGCGACCTTCTCTTGGGTGGCGGCCATGGTGAACGGGTTGAAGGTGGAGAGCGCCACCGCGCGCACCCGCGCTTCGATGGTGTTTTCATGCCCGTCGAGCAGCACCTCCTCCTCACCGATCAGGAACTGCGCCTCGATGCGGTTGGCGAGGGTGAGCTTGAAATTGCGCATCACGAGCGGGGTCGCATCAATCGTGAAGACGGGCGTGTTGGCATCCGAGGCTGCGAGCGGATCGGGAATGCCGGTGAAATCCGCCGTGGGCACCGCCACGTCTGCCGGGGCCACATAGAGCGCGGTGAACTCGAACTCGATATAGGGAATGCCCGAGGCCGAGATGTCAAAGGCGGCGGTGCCGCGCACGCCCACCATGGCATAGAGCGTGCCGTCGATATTGAGGTGCAGCGTGACGCTCTCGAGGTTCGAATAGACCCGGTTGTAGACCACGGAGGTGGCCACCGTCACGGTCTCGGCGCAGCCACAGGCGCGCAGGAGGCGGCCCCAGCGGGGGGCTGTTCCGGCGGTGCCGGAGCCTGCCAGCTCGACCTTGAACGAGATCGTGCGGTGCAGATCGACCGGGATCGTGCCCGTGGGGCCGCCATGCGGCGTGTCGAGATTGCGGTCGAGGTCCTGACCCTGCATCGGCGACAGGCGCACATCGGTGGCGAGGATTGCGTCGCCACCCGTGGGGGCGGCGTCGGTGCCATAGGTGGTCTCGAGCTTGGCGAGCAGTACTTTGAGTCTCCAGAGGCGGCTCATTTTTCAGCGTCCTTCTTCTCGGGTTTCGGCGCGGGCTTGGGGGTAGACCCGGCAGGCTTCAGCGCGCCCTTGTCGTCGCGGGTGTAAGACCCGCCGGAGGTGGGGAGATTGGTCATGAGAGGATCCTCAGTTGGTCATCGATGGAGAAATCGAGCTGATAGGCGAGGCGACCGGCCCCGCTCTCAATAAGCTGGCCGCGCTCGAACCGGTGCACGCCGACCTCGTCGCCCGGTGCCCAGCCCGCCAAGGCGCGCACCACACGCATCAGGAACTGGTCGATCTTGTCGAGGGCTGTGGCCCCGGTGCGATCAAAGGACTGGACGAAGATCACCACGCTTGTGCGATAGGTCAGCATCTGGCTGTAGACGCCCGAGGCGGCATCGGCGCGCCCGCCCTGAATGCCGGAGGGAAAGACGTAGGCCGCGACCGAGTGCGCGGGCAGCTTTTTCGAGCGGATCAGATCGACAAAGGCGCGCCCGCCGTCGACCCGGCCTGCCAACTCGGGCACCTCAGCCTCGATCCGGGTGATCACATCGTCGATCATCAGATGAAGCCTTTCAGATTTTCACCGGTCATCGGGCGCGGCCGGTCCGTTACCCGGGCCTCACCCCCGCCGGATGATGCCGGCACAACACCTGCGGCGCTGAGTTGCACCGTGCCTGCCGCAATATCCTTCAGACTGGCGAGGGCCTGCTTGTAGTCGGCCGTGATCTTGGCGTCGGGCTCATAGGTGTGCAGCTTGTAGATCGCGATATCGCGGGCAATTGCGGCGACAAGGGGCTGCGCGTCTGACAGCGGCAGAACGTAGCGGGCCTTGAGATAGCCGTCGATCAGCGCGTCGGTATCGGCCAGCGCAGAGGCCACCACGTCCGCGTCGATCAGGCCTGTGGCGGCCTCGGCGCGGTCGGTCAACGACACCAGCATCGGCGTGCCAAAGCGATCCGTAAGCTCTTCAAGGGTGGTGTAGGGCACGTCTCAGCTCTCCTGTCCTTGCGGGTCCCGACGGCGGAAGGCCGCCGCCGGGGTGGCTCTGGCAGGCAGAGCGTGCGCGGGTCAGCCCTCGTCCTGCGCCAAATGGTACGCGCGGATGGTCAGCGTCTCGTCGCCGGTCAGCGCGGCCGCCTCGGCCTCGCTCAGATCGTCGGCGAGTATGACCTGCGGCTCGCGGGTGAAGCGCCGCCCGATCCGGCGGCGGCCCTGCGCGGGACCGGTCACCTCGAGCACGAGCGGGCCGCTCTCGCTTTGGATTTCCGGGGCCGGAGCGCCCTCCGCCGGAGGCGGAGTGACGACGCCTTCGACACTCTCCCCGGTGCCCGGCTTTTTAGCCTCGGCCTCGGCGATCTTCTTCGCCAAGGTCGCGTCCTTGATATTTGCCGGGTATTGGAGCCCGAGCGCCTGCGCCCGGACCTCCATCTCTTCGCGGGTCTGCGGGGTGCCGGTCATCTCAGAAACCCCTTATGCCAGCCACGGCACGACCAGCAGTTCGGCCGTGTTGCGGTAGACGTTGGTGGCCCCGGCCGCGTCCCGCTCTGCGTTGAGCAGCTCGAGCGCCTGCCCCTCCAGCGTGGGCGGCACGACAAGGAGGTTGGGCGTGAGGCCCAGCGGGCGGCCGTAATCGCCCTTCATGCCCATCAGCGCCTCGCGGGCGGTCTTGTAATGGGCCTTGTCGAGGGTCTGCTTGGAGCCCCACGCCATCTGCCAGAGGCCGTACCCCACATTCCAGCGCGCGTCGGTGCCGTACTGGAATTCCTTCTTGGAGAACACTGCCGGGTCGGTGGCGTTGTCCATGGCGACGAACTCAGGGCGCTGGCGCTCCTGGAAGATGATCGGGCGGATGCGGCGGCCTGACGCGATCAGGAACCACGGCGTGCCAGAGCCGCCGTCGGTATTGGCGACCGAAACTTCCTTGCCATCCTCGTCGAGGACCGGGTGGTCGGTATCGAAAAAGTTCTGGCCGTCGTAGCAAGTGTTGACGAAGCCAGCCTTGAGCGCCTCGAAGACCAGCATGTCCGGCTTGGCGGCAACGCTGTCGCCAAATTCCTGCATGATGGGCGCGTAGACGCCGAGATTGTCGTCAAGAATGTCGTTGCGGTCGACCCCGACCGTCAGTTCGTAATCCTTGTTGACGATGGTGTAGTTGTGCTCGGCGAGACCATGCACGACGCGGTCGCCCATCCATTCGCGCATGTTGGGAAGCTTGCCCAGCCAGCCGTAGGTATTGGAGCGTGTGGTCGAGGGCACGGTGGTGGCGATGCGCTCCCGTTGGGTCGGGGCCTGCTCGAGAGCGCCCATGAACTCGCGCCGGAACCCGGTGCGCAGCGCATTCAGCGTGGCGGTGTTGATAATCATCTCAGTGTCTCCTGTCAGGCTGCAGCGGCGCGGGTGAGGGCTTCGTCGAAACGAACCCAGACGCCGAGCTCATCGACGTGATCCACCACCCCGGCGGGGGAGCGGGTGTTTGTGGCGCTCGTCTTGGCGACGGTCTGGTCATCGACCGCGAAACACACCTTGCCCAGGTCGGCCTCGGTGATTTCATCTGCGGCGGCCGAATTCTCGTACCGGAAGATGCCCGGCTCGAACTCGACCCGGATGTCGCCATTCGCCCCGGCCGCGTTGTCGACATATTCCTGCGCGCGGCCCACGCCGATCAGGCCGGTCGCGGTCTGGCCTTCCACGAGGAAGCCTGTGGCGTTGCGCATCAGCATCGCCCCGGCAAAGATCGTGGTCGCGGCGGCGACCAGCCCCACGCGGCGGGGACCCATCGACTGGGGGGTGTTGCGGTCTGCGGTCAGTGCGGTCATTGGGTCAGCTCCTTCTGCTCAGCGGCAAGCGCCTTGGCGAATTCCTCGGGCGCAATGCCCAGCTGCGCCGCGACCTGCGCCTGTTCGGCGTTGAGGGCCACGGAGCCGTCCTTTGAGGCAGGCGGCACGACATGCATGCCGGAGGCCTCCAGCTTGGGCAGCCCGGCGATAAACGCCTCGGTGCCCTCGGGATCGCTCATGTGCATCGACACGATCCGCTCGCGCGACGTCGCATTGATGCCCGCGCGGCGCTCGGCCATGGCCGCATCGACCACACCCTGCGCGCGCTCGCGCTGCCGGTCAGTCTTGAGCGTCGTGAGTTCGCTCGTGACCTTGGTCAAATCAGCCTGCAAGGCGGTGATCAGATCGCCGTCCTGACCGGTGGTGGCACGCTCGCGCGCGGCATTGAGCACCGCATTGGCGTCGGCCCCCTCGGGCAGGCCAAGCGCCACGCCGATCTTGCCGATGGTTGCGCTCTGCGCGGCCGCTGTGGACATTGACGTGATCTTGGCGAGAACCGCCTCTTCGTCCGCGTCCTCGGGAAGTCCAAGCGCTTTTGCCAGTCGTTGGATGAACGACATGTCAGTCTCCTCGTTGTTGAGCGCGACCAGGCCGCGCAGGTTCTGGCGATTGACGAGGCTGGCATTCAAAATGCTGGCCACGATTTTCTTGCCGCCGCGCTCGATGTAATTGAGCACCGGCGAAATCCGGCGATAGGCGCGCCCGCCCACAAGCTGGCGGCCCTCTTCAGTCCATTTGACCCGGCCCCAGATACCGTCCGCGCGCGCCTGCATTTCCGTGATCCAGCCCACGGCGCGGGCATCGCCGCCTTTGGGGGCTGCAAGGAAAGAGGCGTGGTTGACGTCGATCTCCAGATCGCCGCGCTGTGACATGCTTTGCTCGATGACGGCCTGCATGTCGGCAATCTCGTAGGGACCGCGCCCGTCGAAGGTCTCAGCGCTCCCAACGGGCAGCAAATGCACCCACTCGGGGGCTTCGGTGCCGTCTGCCGCCACCATCTCTCGCGCCGCCATCATGACACGGTCGGATTGCACCTCTGGGGCAGACGCGGCAACCGCGTCGCGCAGGCTCTCAAAGGAGACGTCCAAGGCTTGCGCGAAACCGCGCAGCCGCTCTTCAGGCGGGGTTTCGATATCGCCGCGCAGGATTTGCCGCACCGTGCCGGTCTCGATACCGGCTGCGGCGGCCATTTTGGCAACGAGCGCCGCCTCTTCCTCAGAGGAAGGGGCAAGGGCGCTGATGCGCGCGTTCAAAAGGGAGGCGAGGGACTGTTTCATGTTGGCGATCATCGCCAACGCAGGGGTCCCGAAACACCCGCAACTGTTTGCGGGGCGGTGGCGCTATGCTGCCGGGCCTCAGGTTGCCCGACGCCGCGCTGTCAGTCAACTACTGTCCGGTGGCGCTGGCCAGATACTCTTCGATGGTGGCGACGATGGCGTCGGTGTCCTCGTCGCCGACCCCGAGATAGGGACGTGCGGGAATGGCCCCCCACGGGATCGACATCACGAAATCGCGCCCGTTCTTGTCCCGGCCGATGCGCGCGCCGAACTCCCCGGCCTCGGCCCCGAACTGCATCACGGCCGCCTGAATGACGTTCGAGCCCCACGCGACCCGGTCCGCCGAAGGCTCCGCATTGATCGTGGTAGAGAGGGTCCGCGAGGGGCCGATCAGGGGGCGGGTGGGTTGGCCGTCACCGCGCCGCCGGTAGGCTTCGAGCGTGGCCGGGCTCTTGGGTGCCCAAGGATTGCCATCCGGATCGGTGCCGTCCGTGAAGTTTTCCCGCGTGCTGTTGACCATCAGTTCGCCGATGTCCTGCATCAAAGGGGTCATGTCGGTCAGGGCAGCAGACACCCGGGCGAGCGCTTGGGTGATTTCCTCTTCATTGATTTTGACGGTGATCATGGCTATGTTCCTTTTGTCGGCTGTGCATCCACCCACCGCATTCAGGTTGCGGGAACGCGTAAGGGCGTACGGGAGGGGTCAGCCGATATTTTCCACCCAATAGGTCAAGAGCACGAGGCGGCGACGGCGCGGCCTTAGAACGAAGTGCGCAACGTAACGGCGTGCGCCAACCACCTTGGTCAGCCTTAACACGCGTGACTGCAGGCTACGCGCGTCAGACCATTCGAAGCTGTCCGGAAATTGGAAAATCTCTGGCAACAGTCCAAAATCTTCCGGGCGGACGGCAATCTGCCCCCGCGCGGCCTCCCGCGCCGGGTCTCCATGCCGGACGAACACATGGCGGATGGCATCGGCGTCGACGGCTATGTCGTAGAGATCGAGGTCGCGCCCCGCGCCCTCTCGATAGGCACGGGCCTGCACGGAGGTCACCAAGCCAAGAGACTGGATTGGTTCGCGCTCTGAGAGGGCCTTGCGGGCGGCGTCAGTCTTGGCCGCGCTGACGCGGGTTGCATATCGGGCGAGGCTGTCAGCCAGGGACGGCAGGCCTCGGTATCCTTCCACCAGAAGATCGCGGGTCCGGTCCGGCAGGCTGGTCATGTAGGCCACTGCGAGATTATACCGCCAGTCGACGACCTTGGCCGCCATCGTTCGAATTTCGTCCACAGTGCTGGCCCCGGGCGTGTAATCCCAGCCCTTGTCGATCCCTTTCGGCGCACCGGTGCGCGGATCTCGCGACTGCCAATCGTCGGGCAGGCGCTTGTCCGGGTCGCCGCCGCGACGGCGTGCGCCCGCCTCGGTTCGCGCGCCGATCACGTAGCAACTGCAGCCCCAGCCGTTGGGCGGGCCATGCGTGATCCAGAACGGGTGATCGGGCGGCAAGACCAGCCCGTCCCAGCCCAGATGGATCACGCGCGGTTCGCTCGATCCTCCGTGCCGATAGACCCAGAACGCAAAATTGCCCTCGATGAGCTGCGCCATGCGCCCGGCCGCGTAGCTGGTGGCGATGTTGGTGCGGTAGATCACCCGGGTGCGCCATGCCTCGCCGCGCTTGGTGCCTTCGCCGGTCCAACCGTGCCAGCCGCGCCGGGTGACGGTGGCGCGAAAGTCGCGCCGGAATTCCTCGAGTGAGGTGCCTTGCGAGATGGCCTTGTCGACGGCAGCCGCCAGATCGGCCAGCAGGTCCGCCTTTTGCGCCCCGGCCACCATGAAGGCGCGGTCGTGCTGGGCGCGGGTGATGTCATCCCACCGCGCCGTCGGCACAAGGTCGCCCAGGCGCAGGCGAAAGGCAGCGATCTGCTCGCGGAACGGACGCCGGAACGTGGTGCTGAGGTCAGCCACTGTCTTCCTCCAGCGCGGCCCGGCCTCCGGCATGGGCGGCGGTGAGCGCCGCTGCGATCACGTCGCGCAGTGCGGCATCGTCGAGGTCCGGAAACCCGGCCAGCAGCCGCTCGCGGAATTCGGCGAGGCTGGTTGACGTCTCCAGCATCGCCTCGATCTGTTCGAGCATGGCCAGCGTCGGCCCGGAGGCCTCATTCGCCAGCCGATCCGCTGCATCGCCCAGAGGCCCTGAGAGGGCCGCTGAGTGCTCCTCCGCGTTGAGGGCCACTGTGCCCGCCGTGGACCCCAGAGGCCGTTTAATCGAGGCTAAAAACCGTTTAGTCAGCGAAGCCTGCATTGTGGGGTCGATCACAACACCCGCCGGAGGGGCAGAACCGCCCATCGGACGCAGAACTTGCGCCCCCGCCGCCGGTTTGCTCAGCCCGAAACGCGAGTAGACCTGGGCGGCGTCAACCTCAAGCCCCCGGTCGATCAGAGGTCCCACGGCTTCCGTGAACGCCTTGAGGTCCTCCTCTTCGGGTCTGCCGATTTTGAGACGCGGCGCGGGCGGTGCGTTCTCGCCGTATTGCAACGCATGCCAAGGCCGGATGAGCCACCGGTTGAGGATCGCCTGCAGCTGGCTGCAGTCGGCTTTCTCGATGTCCTCCTGTACCTCGCGGTGTTCCTTGCCGGACCCAAGCCCGCCCACCTGAGCGTCGGTGGTTGAGGTCTGGCCAAGGACCGCCTTGGAAATCTGCTTGTCGTACCAATCGGCACGGCGCTCGTAATGGTCGGTGCTCGACCCGACATTGGCGCTCTCGACGAATTCGATTTCCATTTCGCGCGGGATGATCGCCGCGCAGTCGCCCGCGATATTGGCGACGGCCGCAAAGAGCGTATCGCGGTCGCGCTCACTGGCCCCGCTGCCGTATTTGCCGACGCGCAGAGGCTGTCCGTAAGTCTGGGTGAAGATAGCCCAGTCGCGCTCGGTGAATTTCTTGAACATGAAGGCCCAGACGGCGGCGCGCGCCAGACCCGACCGGATCGGCAAGCCGCTTTTGGCCTTCATGTTGGCAAAGATGTACTTGAAGCCCGGATAGGGCTCCTCCTGCCCTTGATCGTTGAGCCGCACCGGCGTGCGATGATCGACCCGGTCAAACCGGAACCAACGCGGATCGCGCCACTCCAGACGCTCGGGCACCCAATCGCCCATCGACGTGTCCCAAATGATCTCGGTGTGGCTGTAGCCCTTGCCGACGGCGTCGAGAATATCGAACACCTCGTCGCGCAGCTCGTCGCGCTTGAGCCAGTCCTCGACCGCCTTGGCGGCGTCGAGATCGAACTGGGTGTCGCCGCCCGGTTCCACCGTGATCTCGATCTGGCTGATCGAGCGTTTGCGTGTGCCCAACACGCCCAGATAATGCAGGTCCTTTTCCTCAATCTCCTCGGCAAGCTCCAGATAGCGCACCGGGTCGCCGATGTCGGCCGCACGCAGGATGTTTGCAAGGCGCACCGGATCGAGACCCTGACTGGGGTATCCGCCCAGAGGCGAGCGCACCCCGCCGAAGGTGGGCGCAGAGATCTCGCGCTTCAGCTCGGCCCGCTGGACGGGCCGCCCGAACTGGTCGAGGATCTGGGGCAGTTTGGCCATGGTCGCTCCTATTTTGTGATATGCCGGACCGCGCGCATGACGGCGTCCTCGACATGGGTGACCGCGAGGCTCAGGTGGCGGGAGGCCAAGCGCTCGCCGTCGGGATCGGTGCCGCCGATTTCATGGCAGAGGCCGATAAACGTGGCACCCAGTTCCTTTACCGCGTCGACCCGGGCCTTCTCGGCTTCCGAAAGGACACGCCAAGTCTGCCGCGTGCTGTTGTTCGCCGCGCGTGTGTCGCTTGAACTGGGAAACGTTGCGCACGCGTTGGTGTTCTCTTCTGGCATCACAAGCCTCCTCTGATCCGTGCCCCTGCCGGGGGCTGCCACCAACCGCGTCGCGGCCGGTCATCGTCGCTGTGATCGGGGCGGCGCTGCATGCGCCCTGTGGCCTCCGCAGGCTGATCCCGGCGCACGCCACGATATCCGTAGGCCTCGACCTCCTGATTGCTCGCATACCAGGCAAGTGCACCCGCTATGGCGCTGTCGCCGTGCCGGTCGAGCCCGTCCGATCCTTTGAAGCGGAAATTCTCCGGCACGCGGATGATGCCGTTTGTGTATTGCAGCGCCTGGTGGTCGCGCAGCACGTCCTCATGGGCGGGCAGAACGATGGTGCGGTCCGAGAAGGCCTCGATATAGGGGGGCATCTCGAGCTCGTACCATTGGCGCGTGAAGGAGACTTCGACGATCCGCTCGCCGTAGCGTTGGGCCGCGACTTCGGCGAGATAGGCCCCGTTGCCGGTGCGGTCCATCGCGCCCTTGTAGAAGTTGGGCAGCCGGTCGAGCAGCCAGAAGAGCACGTCGCGCTGCTGGTCAAAGGGGATGTTGCGCAGCTCGACAATGAGCTTGGTGCGCCGGGTGAGGTCGACGCCCTGTTCGAGAATAATGATGTCGGTCGCGTCACCCGAGCGCGCAAAGTCCTCGCCCATGAAATGCGGGCGCGTTCGGTCGAGGGTTTTAAGCACCGGTTCAAGGTGGGTTTTACACCAGGCTTCAGCGGCGGCCTTGCGGACGGGTTCGTCGGCATTCTTGAAGCTGTCGGGCTGCGTCCAGCGATGGAACGGGATGCCCTTGGCCATGCAGGCCTCGATCTGCACGCGGGTGAGGGCCGCGCCTTCCATCTCGGCGGGTTCGGCATCAAGCTCTTGGCGCATCGCGGCTTCGCGCGAGCCATAGGCCCGGCGCACGGTGGCCTCCCACGCAGCCTCGGCCTCTGGCGTCCAGGTCTTGCCCTGCATCATGCAGACGCGCTTAAAAAGCCCGTTGGCGACCGCGTCGCCGAAGGTGTAGCGATGCACCGCAAAGCCGTTCTTGCCCGCGCGCGCCTCTCGGATCAGCTCGTTGAAGGCATTGAGATAGCCGTTATGGGTCGAGATGATCCGGACCTTGCCGCCCCAGATCAGCATCGCGTTCACGGCGTCGATCACCTCGCGCACGTCCTTGTGGAATGCGGCCTCGTCGATCACCACGGTGCCCTGAAGGCCCCGGATATTGGCAGGGTTGGAACTCAGCGCCTCGACCCGGAACCCGGAGGCAAAGCGCACCCGGTAGGCTGAGATGAACTTGGTAGTGCCGTCGGGCTGCTGATCCTCGAAGAGAAACTCCTCGATGGGATGGGCTGCCCCCGCAATCACCCGCGCGAAATGCGCGACATAGCCAATGGCCTCGCGGCCCTTGTCCTTGGTGTCGCCGATGTAAAAGCAGTTTTGCCCGCCCGCGCCGCGCGCGGCGGCGGCAATGAGCGCGCAGCCCAGCATTTCGGCAAAGGTGATGCCGGTGCGGCGGCCCTTTTCGCAAACCTTGAGGTCGCTCTCGTCAGCCAGCCAGGAGCGTTGATGCGCCATCAGAATGCCGTCGGCGAGCGGATCGAGGCTCTCGGGGATCTCCGAGCCGCGCGGCAGTTCCTCGGGGAGCGCGTCGGGGTCGCGGGTGAGGACGGGGGCGGTCATGACTGCGCAGCCTCCGCGCGAAGCCGCTCCATGCAGATCCGGGCGCGGTCAAAGTCGGGATAGCCGCCAATGGCCACGGCGTAGTCCCCCTGCCCTCTGGCCCGGTCCATCAGACGTTTTTGCACGCCGTAATAGGTGCGCCCGTCAACCTCTTCGCCCGCGAGAAGGGCCCGGATTACCCGCGCGGCGTCCCGGCAGGCGCGCTCGATGTTCTTGTCGCGCTTCGCCCAGTATTGGGCATGCGCGGCCATGTCGTTTGCGATTTGGGCAGGCGTAGCCATCACACTGCCTCCCAGTAGCCATCGCGCAGCCAGCCGTGCCAGCCGCAACGCAGTTGATTGACCGACGGCGTGAGCGTCGGCTCGGACAGGGACCCGTTCCACTCCCAGCTTGGGGTAGACGCGGGCTTGACGCGCAAGCCGATGATGATCCGGTTTGGACCTTCGCAGCCGCAGGGGCAGTAAAACCAGAAGGCCGCACAGTCGGGGCCACCTTGGGTCAGGTCGATGTGGAAACTCCCGGGCAGCTTTTGCCGCCGGAACTCGGCCGGGTTGGGGAATTCGATGGCGCGGATCATGGGCGCGCCTCGGCAATCCAGATCAGATAGGGCTGCTCCCGCCACCACGCGACCGTGCAGCGCATGCCCAGATGCGTGATGCGCTCCCTGCGTCCGAACAGGAATATCCGCACGCGGCGGGACAAGGGCGCGCGACGCCAGTTGTGGTCACCAACCATCACTTTCCCTCCGGTCGAGAGGTCCTTGGACGGTATTCCCGCGAGGTCATCCATTGCTGTCGGTATCAATTCATCCACCGCGCACCCCCAGAAACTCGCGCTTGAGCTTGCCAATGACCGCGCTGCTCAGGCCCAGCTCTTCGCTCTGCGCCTCGAGCGCCTCGACCGCATTGGCGCGTTCTTCGGCGGCTATGCGGGCGCGTTCCTTGACCATCAGCTGCTCGCGAATGCCTGCGCTCGACATGATGTCCTTCATCATCTTGCCCAAGAAATGCAGCTCGCGCGGGTCGATATCCTCGCCCTCCTTGGTCATCTGCGATTTCAGAACCTTGAAGGCCACGCTTGTCATCATCTGGAACAGGACGCGGTGCCGGTCGGCCTCCTCCGAGAGGTCATTGTCGGCCAGCCATTGGCTGGCCCATGCCCCGGCCTCGTCCTGCAGCTTGACGAACTGCTCGTATTCCTGACCGTAGGCATGCAGTGCGCTCTTGCCGATGCGCAGCTCGAGCCCGTCTTCTGCAAGGCGGAAATTCAGTTCTTCGGCCAGTTCCTCGTAGCCGTGAAAACCCTTGGCTTTCCACCAGTCATGCAGCCACTGGCGCAGCTCGGGCGGCAATAGCTCGACCTTGCGGGGCGGGGGCATGTCAGAGCCTCCGTGCGCTTGGACGCTGGATATCCGGATGAACGGCCTCGCCGCGCGCGACCTCGATGCCGCGCCGGGTGGCCTCGGCAATGACAAAGTCGCCATGGTCGGCCACCGTCACCATGCCCACCTCCTGCAGCCATGCCAATTCGGTGGTCACCTGGTCAAAGGTGGAGCCGACGCCCACGCCATTGAGCACGTCACGCAGGATCGAGGCGTTGGCGGTGTAGCCAGAGACCTGTTCGAGATGCCGCAGGATTGCGAGGCGGCGGTGCTTGCGCAGGGTTGTCTGATAATCGCTCACTTCTTGCCTCCGTCGAGCAGGTGTTGTTCGTGACGGGACACGATGACCTCGAGGCGCGCGGTGATCTTGGCATTGCCCTCCATGACGGCGGCCATCTTCTCCATCGCGCCGGTCTGTTTGACCAGTTCGAGCTGGAGCGCGTGCATGTCATCCTTTCCCGGCATGATCTGCACTGCCTGCTCAAGTCGCGAGATACGCGCCTCGTGCCGGTCCATGCGCTCGTGGCCCGCCTCGAGCTTCGCGTCCAAATCTTTGCGGCGGGTAGCCACGAAGGTGTAGAAGGCCACCAGCATCGAGAACACGACGCTGAGGCCCTTCCAGAACAGGTCCCAGTCAACCATCATGCCGGGTCGCCTGCTGGCGGCGTGAGGATCGCCGCGCCCTCCCCGGCCATCAGCGCGCAGGACACGCCCTCGGGACGGGTCAAGACAATCGTCCAGCTGCCCGAAGGGGCGATGAATATTTCAAGGAGCGGGCCGGTCGAAATCACGCCCTGCATCGCCAGAACCTCGCCATACCGCTCAGACAAGGCGCGCAGAAGTTCAGCGCGCGCCATGCAGGTCTGCGCCTGCGCCGGTTGTACGGCCAACAGGATCGCTGCCAGAACACCCAAGAGCGTGATCCGGATCATACCGCACCGCCTCTCTTGAGGTCGGCGATGATGCCTTCCTTGGTTTTCGAGCCAACCGAAGACCCGAAGAAGTAGTTGCCGACCTGCGTCGTCATCGCCCCGAGCGAGCCAACCATGATCAGTAGCACTTCGCCCCCCTGCGCGGGCAGGCCGTAGGCAAAGATGTAGGCCAACACCCCGAAGAACCCGACGATCACGACAAGGCCCAAGGCGGAGGGCGTCCAGTCCTTCATTGCGGCTTGACGGTTGCGGGCGCTGTCGCGGTCGCCTGCGGCCACGCGCTCCAACTCGATCCCGGCCTCCTCCATCTGGGCGCGAAACTCGAATTCCAGTTCCTTGAGCTTGGCAAGGTCCGTGCCGGTCGCCTCCGCGATGGCCCGCTCGACCGCAAGCGGGTCGGCCGCCTCATTGCCGAGCAGTTTGCCCGCAATGGCGCGGGTCGCAACACCCGCCAGCGGCCCGCCCAAAGCTGTGGCGATGGTTGGCGCGACCGCGCCGATGATTTCCTTGAGTTGGCGCTTCATGATGCGGCCCTCCCCTTCGAGTGAACAATCGGCGCGGCGTAGCGCCCCACGATCCAGCCTTCATGGCCGCCGTAGATAACTTTGAGCCAAGCGCGCCCGCCGAATTCGCCGCACCGGATAACCGGCACCACGGCCCCGTCGGGAATGCGCGCGAGGACGTTTGGATTGAAGCTCGGCCACCGGCGCATGTTGAGCGCGTCGTCGGGTACCTCGATCTGGACAAACTCTTCGCCGGGGACGTCGACGGCGACTTCGTCCTCGGCCGCGTCGAGCGGGTCCTCCCGACCAAAGATCAAAGAGCGCATATGCTCCAGCGGGAAAAGCGGGTTGGTGTCCACCTTGCGGCCCGGCGAGATATACCAATGCGTCGTGATGTCAGTGAGCGTCGGGATGCCCTCAAAGAGGTTGCGCAAGAGATGCCTCAAAGACGTCAGCTGCACCTCGGTGTAGGGCATCCAGAGGCCGCGCCCGTGCTGCGGCGTCTCGATCTCCTGAATGCCGTGCTCCCCAATGTCGAAACGCCGACCGTACCACGCCTGCGCCTCGGTGGCCGAGAACCGCGTCATGCGCCCGGGGTTCACGATCTCGATGCCCACCGAAAAATCGTTCACGCCGGACCGCCCATGATAGTTGGACCGCCCGGCGTGATTGGCCCGGTGCCCCACCCGGACCTGTTGTTCGATGCCCCCGTCCCGTTCCAAGACAAAATGCACCGAAACCTTTTGATCATTGTCGCGCAGGTAATCGCGGGAAGAGCCCGCGTCCAACGGCCCGGCGGTGTCGTGCAACACGACGATGCGGGGAGTAATAGCCCCGCCCGACCACTTTGCCTGATTGAATGGGATGCGCGGATGCAAGCCGTCGATAAAGGACATTGGGGGCCTCTCTGTCCTGCTGAAAACAGGATCAGAATGCCGCGCAAGGCAGCATCCGAGACACCCGCAAGTCCTTGCGGGTCAGATCAGTCGGTTTTCCAGTTGAATAGGTCCGGTTGGGACGTCGGTGCCGCGCCCATGCCCTTGAGGTAGGCGCGCACCGTCACGTCGGACACCCGCACTTTGCGTGCAATTTCCGAAATGGGCAAGTTTTGTTTGTAGAGGACCTGCGCAATCCATCGGCGGGCAAGCGGCACGCGGGCCGGAAGATGCTCGGCCGTGCGGGCCAAGAGCGCGGCTTTCTCGCGGCCAAAGCGCTTGGCGACACGGCTGCGGCGCGGGTTGCGCCCGAGGTAAAGCTCGGCACCGCCAAACTCGAGGAGGAACTCGACCGCGTCTGCCTCGCCGAGGGCCTCGACGTAGGGGCGGATCTGGACCGGGGTAAAAACCTCGCCCTCTGTCATGGTTGGGTCTTCTTGCGTCGCCGCCCCGGGGGCTGCGTATGACGCCGGGTGACGGTCACAACGCATCCGCCCTCGATCCTGTAGACGAATCCGCCGCTGATCACGCCGCAGGCTCCGGCCTCGAGACCCTCCTCCACCACGCGCCCGATCTCGCGGCGCACCGCGTCGATATCCACGCCCTTGACCCGCTCGAGATAGCGGATCACGGCATGGTCAGAGGCGGGGTGGCGCGGCTTTTTCACCGGCGGTGATCCTCCCAATCGAAGTCGATGTTCTGGCGCTGGCCCCAAGATTTGAGCGCCTGAATGACGTCGTCGATCTGCTGCCACTCGCGCAGCATGTCGACGTCGGCCGGGACCGATCCCCAGACGCCTCCGAACCGGGCGCGAATGAACTTGTTGAGCCCGGCGCGGGAGGGATCGCGCAGCGCGCCCGACTGGCCGAGCTTGCGCCAAAGCACATGGATCATGCGCAGATCGGCGCGCGGTGCAGGCTTGTGGCGCGGATTGCGGGGTTTGTCCTCGAACCCGGCCTGCTTCAGCCGGTTGACGATCAGCTTCAACTCGCCGTCGTTCATGTCGCGCAACGACGTCTTGCCGGTGACGCTGACCTGCAAGTCGCGGCGCGCGTCCTCGTCGAGGCCCAGCTGGCGGCAGGCGGCGAAGATCAGCTGTTGCAGCGCGCGGTTCATGCGGCGGCCCCCCGTGAGAGGGGCCGCGCGGGGTCACTGGCGCGGTTGGAAGTCTTGCAGCGCCTCGCTTGCAGGTTCCAGCCGGTCATAGATGAGGCGCAGCAGGTATTCCAAGCCGCGCCGGTCAACCGGCTCGTCGGCCATGGTGAGCAGGCTGACCACGCCCCAGAGGGCCGTGGTGACCTCGTGCACCTCGTCGCGGGGATCAGGCATTGTCGAACAGCCCCGGCTGCATGCCCGTGGGCAGATGCGGGATGAGACCCTGCGCCAGCATCTCGCGCGCCGCCTGCTCCAATTTGAACCGGCTGTAATTCGTGTCCCGCCAGAGCTGGTCGAAGCTCAGACCGGCGTCGACGTAGACCTTTATCCGATTGTAAATCGGCTTCTTCTGAAAGACGTCGCTGCGCAACTTGAGCAACATGCGCTTTGCGTCCGAAATCGCCTGCTCTTCCATCGCGACAATGGCGCGGACGATCTGCACCGAAACTGCATCCGCGACCGGCGTTTTCAAAACCCCAGACAGTGCCAACGCCCCGGCCTTCGTGAAGCCGATCAGAACACCACGGTTCACGCGGCTTGGTCCGCCAAAATGACGGACCAAAACCTGCACTTCGCCCTCGCGAAGCTCGAACCAGAAATCGTCGGGAAACCGGTTGGGGTTGCGCCTGAATTGCCGAACAACATTGTCCGGGGTCGTTTGATAGAAACCCGCCATATGGTGCGACGTCCAGAACTGCGGGCGTCCCGGCAAGAGCAAGGCCTTGTCCTGAATGTCCAGAATGGTCGGTATTCGGCTGTCGTGGGAAGTCATTTTTGATCGTTCCTTCGGTTACGGGGGGCACACAGCCCCCGGGTGTTAGCTCGACTGCCGAAGGACAGCCTCCCCACGTCTTTAGGCGTGAGCCCTGGACATGCACGCGGGGCACCCGGAGAAGGATCGTCTCATGTGATGAGACGCCGTGTCGGGGCGTAACCGCCTTCGGTATCGAGGCCCGGGCGAGAGCTACTTCGCTTTCGGACGAGATCAGAATGCAGCGGTTCGCTGAAATTGTCAAATTGTATGGCGGCGACACCGCGTGTAGGCTCGCCGAAACGGAGGAGTTCAAATGATCAGAGCATTCACAATCCTGCTGATAGCCGTGGCGGCACCTGTCAAAGCTGACATAACCGACAGCGCCGCCTCCAAGTATCTCGACGCAAGCTGCGTAGCATTTCTGACGTTCTTGCGCGATCCGGGCCTGCTGAAAGGTGACGCAGTTCTGTTCTACGCTGGCCTGAAGCGGGGCATCGAGTTTAAAGACCGGAGCCAACCGCCTCTTGTCGAGAGATACGCGCGCAGTTGCACTAGCAATCCCACCGCCAATGTCGGGACCGTTTTGAACTGGGCCGTGCAGCAGGCCGAGTGACGCGGCGGAACTACCCATCCCCTCAGACCTTCGCCAGATCGAGAACCACCGTCTGCCACGGGGCCTCTGTGTTTGGCCGGTGCTTGACGCGGACGTAAGTCGCCTTGCCCACCACGCGCATGGCGTCGCGGATGGCGTCCATTGCCCGGTTCCACCGCGCGTCGGCGATGTCGAGCCGCAGGAGCATGAAGATCTCGGCGCGGTTGATTTGACCTTCCTTGTCGGTGTTGAAGGCGCGCGTCACGATGGCCTGAATTTCCGGGCGGCTGTCGGCGGACCATTCATTGAGGCACTCGTCGATCAGGCCCTTGGCGATCTGCAACTCGGGGCCGAAGTCCACCCGGTCCTGCACTTGGACCTGCACCTGAAAGAGCCCGTCATAGGTGGTCAGCGTCTTGTTGCCCTTGGCCCCGCCGACGCTGGTCCCATACTCCTGCGCGAGGATGGCCCCGAAATCCGAGATGTCGTCGAAAGTGTGTTCCTTGAACCGGCGGAGCTGGTCGCTGAGCGCCAGCGCATACCCAGCGATCTTGCGCACCTGTTCGTCTTGCAACTGGTCCTGCGGACGGACGAGATCAAGCGGCACTTCGCGGCCCTTGGCGTCGACCATTTTGCGGCGGCCGTTCTCCTCGATGATGCCTGACGGCACCGGATGGGGGGTGAATTCAGACATTTTACTCTCCTGTTGAAGGGGGTGTTTCGAATTGCTCGCGCTCGAAGGCATAGGCCTGCACGACGGCCATCCGCAGCGTGTCTCGAAGGCTGCAACGCGGCATCACGTCCAAAGACCGATGCAGCATCCATGATCCGAGTTTGAACCGGGCAAGGAGGTAGAAATCCAGCACCGCTACTCTCCTGTTGAAGGGGGTGTTGAAAGGAGGCTTGGACCCACGCCATGGAGCGCGCAGACGGCGGCCATGGCGGCGATCTCGTCCATCGAGCAAAGCGTGCTACCGCGCGGGCCAAGGAGATCCACCTTGGCCACGCCCGAGGCCGCAAGGCGCAGCATCTCGTCGGGACTCCAGCGGGCGATTTCGGGGGCGTTCATACTTCGGTCTCCTTGTCATCGAGAATGGCGTCGATCAAACCGTCGCGGATCACGACGTCGAGGATGCGGACGGCGAGCGCCTTGGTTTCCATCCCGCGCGCGATGGCATGCGGCTCGAGGGCGGCGCGGACCTCAGCGTTGAGCCGGGTCAACTGTGCGCCCTGAGGCCCGCAAGGCTTCCCAAGCCGAACCGGCGGGAACGAGATCCCGTGACGGCGCAGGTAGTGCAGCACGGAGTGGACGCGCTGCGTCGTGACCCCGAGGCGGCGCGCGATCTCTGAGGCGGGCACCGCCTGCGCCGCAAGCTCCCTCACCGGCGCATCGAGGCTGTCGTCATGCCGCGTCATCGTCGGCCCCCTTGTGGATGGGGCACCGATTGCAGGCGCGGTACATGGTGACGGTCTGCGAGTTCACATTCTCGAAGTTTGCCGCCTTGCCGCGCCACTTGCGGCAGACCTGTTTGCCGATCTCGCCCAAGGCGGGGCAGTCGACCACCGCGCGCATGAAATGCCCCCGCACAAGGTCCTCGACGATGCTGGTGTCGGCGGGGTAGCGGTTGCGCAGGATGTTCGACACAAGCGTTGCGCTGCGTTCCAACTTGAGCGCGACCTTGTTTTGGCTGGTCTCGTCGCAGGCCCGCGCCAAGGCGGCCACCCAATCCGGCATGGCCTCGCCCCAGAATTCCCGGGCGGTGTCACGCGCGCTCACGCGGCACCCCCGATCAGGTATCCAAGCACAAGGTAGACGACGGACATGAGTTGCAGTGCGACGCCGATGAAGGTCTTGATTTGCCAAGGGTCTCCGCGCTCGTATCGGCGCGCGCCCTCCTGCAAGAACTTTCCGGAGGCAAAGATCATCATTACGGTCGCAAGCCACCCCAAAAATGGGAGGGATACAGAGATCATACCGCACCGCCTTTCGCGGGGGCAAAGGCCCCGGTGTTGGGATCGAGAACCCCCGCGAGGCGGACGGCTTTCGGCGGGAAAGGCCCGCTGTCCTCGATCAACTGATAGATCGCCTCACGGCGTCCAATGATCGCCGTTTGCCTCACTTTCAGATGGCCGGACCCCAGCAGCTGACGGCAGTAGGCGCGGGCCTTCTCGACGGAGACCTCGACCCCGCCTGCGTTGGCATGCGCGGCCAAATCCGTCGGGCCGAACTGGACCAACCGCCGCATCGCGCGCCACATATTGCCCTCGGGGGTCGGGACGCCGTCTTGCACCTCGGGCGCGGCCAAACTCGCCGCGTTCAACTCGACGCTCCGGAATATCTTGCGGTGCATGTCCTTGCGGATGCATTTCACGAGGCCCGCGCGCTCCCAGCGGCGCACGAACTTCTGCGCGGTGTCGTCATGCACCCCAAGAGCCGCGATATCGGTCCAGTGGAATTCCTGCATGCCTTTGACACGGTCCCAAGTGTGGCGTTCCATTGTGCTGCGGAAAGGCTTCATTCGCGCGTCTCCTTCGCGATCTTCGCCAGAGGTACGACCGTGTCCTCCCGCTTCTCAGGCCGGGCCACCGGGCGGAAATCGTCGACCCGACGCACCGCCGGAGGCTGGCCGGTGTCAAAAACGCGGTTACCCCAAAGCTCGAGGTCGGCCAGACGCCGCCCCCGGCCCATGGCCAGTTCCTTGGCGCGCGCCAGATTGGTGGATACCCGGCGGATCGAGCCACCCGAGGCGGCCACGATGGCACCAAGCAGGTCGGGGGCCACGTCGACGCCAGCCGCGTAGATCGGGGCGAGTTTCTCCGCGTCCGTGAGGTTGCAGGCGAGCGCCGGTTCCCACGCGAGTTGGCGGTTGTGGATGTTCTCCCAACGGGTCAGATCCTGCGGCAGCTTTTCCTCGCCGACCAGAATGACCGGGGCCTGACTGCTCTCGTAGATATCGCGCGCCAACTCGACCATCCGCTTGCGCAGGAGGTATTGCGCGTCGTCGATGATCAGAGGGCGGTCGCTGCGGGCAAGCTGTGCGCCAATGGCGTCGACCATGGCGGCCACCCCGCGTTGGGGCGGCAGGCCGATTTCGCGCAGGATTGCTTGCGCCAGATAGGTCGGCGTCCAGCAGTCTTTGACCTGGACAACATGGGCCTGATACTCATTGGCCGCGACGGTCACGGCGGTGGTCTTGCCCCAGCCGGAGGGGCCATAGAACGTGGCCATCCCGGGCAGGCCAAAGGCGCGGGTCTGCACACGTTCGACAAGGCCAATCAGGGCCGCGACGTTTCGCAGGGGCGCAATGGAAGGTGTCATACTGCTCTCCTTTTCTTGTTACTCTTGGGCACCGAAATGGCGCGCCATGCGCAGCTGGGCGCGGAAGTCAGAACTCTGCTGGTAGTCGGCCAGCCAGTCGGCTTGTGCCTGCGTCAGCGCCTCACCCTCATCTCGCGCGCGCTCTAGGGCACAGGCGCGGGCGAACACGGCGGCAGGGTCTTCGTCGACCGGGTCGACGGGCCGGGCGCGATGCTCTTCGAGCCGCATAACCCGGGCCTCAATCTCGGCCAGATGCTCGATTTCCTCGGCGCTTTGGGCGCGCCGTTGCCGCTTGGGCGCGGCCTTATGTGGCGTGGCGAGTTGATGCACCTGCGCCTCAGGCAGCGGTTCGTCTGCCGCCAAACCTGACGCCGCGCGCACCCGGGCCGCGACCTCTGCCGCAGACAGTTCGCGCGCCGCTTTGGCTTCGGCCTTTTGTGCCTTGGCCCACGCCCCACGCTTGCGCGCATGGTCGCGTGCGGCCTCGACGTCGAAGAACTTCGCCGCCTCGGTACAGGCGGCGTGGCCAAGATAGTGGCCCGCCAGATTGTAGACTTCCAGCCCCGCCGTGAGATCATCCGCGTCGAACCGCGCAACCACCTTTTCGCCCGCGATCCGGTACATCCACTCGGACCAGTATTCCGTGTCGTAGAGCTTCAGAGCGCCATTGCCGGTCTTGGCCCGCACGCCTTCGGCCCGCAGGAGCCAGAGGCGCAGCTGCTCGTCGGTCGCGCGTTTGATTGTCGCCTTGGCGTAGCCCTCGTTGAACACCTCGTTGAACGACCGTCCCATGGCCACTTCGCTGCGCCGCCCCGGGCGGGCGTTGTGATGTGCGAGTTCTTCCTCGAGGACGAGACGGAACTCGTCGAGCGGGATGGCGCGGGTGCCGTAATCCTCCGGTTTGGCCTCCGGCTTGTTGCCGGTATAGGCCCCATCAAAGGCGGGATGCTTGGCCACCCGGTCGCAGAGATCACGGAATGCGCGCTCGATAGGTTTGGATTGCCCCGAATAGGGCGTGGCCCAATGGATATCGACGCCCAAAAGGGGCAGAAGGCCGGGGATATCCTCATCGGTGATCTTGAAGCGAAACCGTGTGGGCGTGCCTCCTGTCATCGCCTTGGCGGCGAATTCCCGGCCATTGTCGATGAGAACCGATTGCGGGATGCCATAGGTCCGGATCAGATCGCCGGTGACCAATTGCACCGTATGGCTATTTGCCGTCGGCGATAGCCGCCACGCCAAAAGCTTGCCGGAATAGACGTCCGACCAGACCATCATCTGCGGTCGCACGGGCTTGTCGTAGCCCGGCCAACTCACAAAGACGTCGAACTTGTGATAATCGCCCTGCACACATTCCAGCGGGACCATGAAAGCCTTGCTGCGCACCTGCGCGGGATAGAGACGGCGGAGCGCTTCCTCGCCTTTGCGCAGGTAGATTTCTGTTGGGGCCGAGACGCTGGCCTTGAGCCAACGGCGCACCTGATGCAGGGGCGGCACGGTGCTGTTGCGGCGCTCGGAGGTCCAGACACGCACGGCGCGGTCATAGCAACTGGTGAGTGAGGGCTGCGACAGGCGCAGCCAATCGCTGCGCACCAGCGCCAGAAAGTCGGGGGCGATATCGCCCCGCTGGGTGGGAGCACGCCGTACCGCGCGCCCGTCGATCAGGTAAGCCAGACGGTCAGCGCGCGCGACGCCCTCGACCAGCCCGAGATAATTCCAGAGAGATTTCTCCGACCGCCCCAGCTTGCGCGCCACCTCGCGCACAGCGGCCGAGCGGGTCAGCCCGGCTCCTTCCAGCAGTTCGACTTCGGCAATTGCCCCAAGCCGCGCCCCGGCCTCGGCGCGCGCCTTGTCGCCCGCCGCCGCATAGCGCTCCCATGCCGCGCCTGTGCCCGGCTTATCCGCCGGGGCCGCGACAAGACCGGCGCTAAGCCGCATCCGGGCGCGCAGTGGCAAGATGCTCCAGTGATACTCGAACCCGCCGCCCCGCCCTTTGCGACGCCGCGCCTTCCCCGGATGCCGCGCCCATGCCTCGCGCTCGGCCATCAGCTGCACGGCGCGCACGGTTTCCGGCAGGTCGGGCAGCCCGGCCTCGGCCAACTCTGCGGCATTCCACCACTCTTGCGCGGGGGCTGGCCCAGTCATGCTGCGCCCCCTTGCTCAAGCTCGCTGAACAGCGCCGCAACCTCCGCGCCGCGCTCCTCTAGGAAAGCCATGCGCGCGCCCTTGCCCGCCCGGTCCCATGCGTCCAAGAGGCGCGCGAGGGTAGCGTCTTTGGGGCTGGCAGCGGCGGGGGCCTCACCGCGCGCAGCGCGATAGGCTTTGCGGGCGGCTTTGGCGCTCTTTACCGTGCCAGCCGACAGCGCCCCAACCACGTCGTAGCGCTCAACCGTCTCCTCGATCTTGCCGATCTCGATCAGATCAGAGAGCGCGATGGGCTTGGGCGCGCGGCGCAACAGCTGGTAATCCCGGGGGTCGAGCTTTGACCCGGCGGCCATGATCTTGTAGACTTGACGCGGGGTGATACCACGCTTTTCGGCGATGCTCAGTGCCAGTGAACTAAAGTTCAGTTCGAACCAACGCGCCGCCGCCCCGGCCATCCCCTGTTTCATTTCCGGGTGTAGCTTCTGGACCGCCTCACG
This sequence comes from Roseovarius sp. MS2, assembly GCF_051447875.1. Taxonomy (NCBI): domain Bacteria; kingdom Pseudomonadati; phylum Pseudomonadota; class Alphaproteobacteria; order Rhodobacterales; family Roseobacteraceae; genus Roseovarius; species Roseovarius sp. MS2. The sequence continues at coordinate 2,883,033 of NZ_JBKHVF010000001.1, read as the reverse complement.
CCGCCGCGCGAGGAAATAGGCCTCGTCGAGCGTGCTCATATCGGCCCCGGCAAGGTTGCCGTCGATCTCGAACATTGCCGCCTCGGCGTCCGAGCAGCGCACCACGTCGCAGGGGATCGTTTCGGCCCCAAGTTCGCGCATCGCGGTCAGCCGGTGCGCGCCGTCGAGCACATAGTCGCCGTCCTTCTTGCGACGCACCGTGATCCGGCCCACAAACCCATTCTCGCGGATCGCTTCGACCAATGTAGCAACGCCGCTTGGCGAAACCTCGCGCAGGCGGCCTTCGATCCCGATTTCAGACACGGGCAATTCGGTTATTGTGGTGAGACGTTCAATCATTCTGGGGCCTTCGTCATTGTGTACCGGCAGATCAGCCGGTCAGCTTTGCGTTCGCGGGTGCAGAGGATTTCTGCGCCGTTGGCGCGCAGCTCGGAAATGCAGCTATTCACCGCCACCACATGCGCCCGCCGCACGATCTCGCGCGTGGTATGCGGGCGGCCATCCTTCAGGACGGCAAGCACCCGTTGCAGGCGGGGCGAGGTGAGCGGCGCGTGATGCATCAGCCCACCATCTGGGCGTCAAGCCCGGCGCAATTGGCGCGGCAGTCGCCGCACATGCGATGCCCCGGTCCCGTCGACCAGAACTCAGTGCCGCAGGTCAGGCAGGGGCGGTTGCGGGCATGCTTGGCCTTGGCCGCCTCGTCTTCCATGCGGTCTTGGGCGCGCAGGGCGACATCGCGGTTGCTGAATGCGCCGGAGACGCGATCCTTGCCACGGAAAACGGCATAGCCGTGGCCCCATTTTTTAACATGCAGGCACATCCCGTTCACCCACCAAAACTGGCGACGCCAAAGAGCACGGCGAACAGCGCCAGCGCCCCCACCACATCGCCGATGACAGAAAAAACGCCCCGGCCGGAGCAAGCAGACTGGGCACGGCCGGAGCGCAGGAACCGCGCGCCATACAGGCAAGCACGCGCGCGGAGACGAAACTTATGGGCAAGGCGGCGGATCATCGGGCACGCTCCCGAACAAACGCTTCCCTGCGGATCGACAGGTGATGGTCCTCGGCCAAGCGGCTCAGGCGCATCAGCGGCAACGCGCAACACGGCTCGTCGATATCGCGCACCAATTGCAGCGCCAGCGCCACGCGCTGCACCTGCGGTATGGCCGCAATCTCGGCCTGCAACTGGCCCGCATCGGGAATGAGATCGGAAAGCCGCATCACATTAAATCCTGTGTTGAAGGGGGTGTTTCAGGGGCGGCACCTTGGCGCAGCACCGCGACAGACAGGCCCGTGGCAACCACGGCCCAGAAGACCAGGGCAAAGGCAAAGGCCAGAACGAAGCCGGTTCCGGACATGGGGCGCGGGCTCATGCGGCGTCCTCCTGTTTGCTGGATGGGCGGGGGATGTCGCGGGGCCATTCGAGGTCCCGGTCCCAGTTTTCATCGAACCATGCGAGCAGCGCCGCCGCGCGCTTGACCGTGCACCCGCTACCGGCCGCAAGACTTCCGAAGAACTTGCCGTCATTCGCGGCGTAGGTTGAGACCGTCGATAGGGAGAGCCCCCTGTGCGACGCGAGGGCCCTCGCCAGCGCTAGTAACTGAAGTTCATTCATGCTCGCCTCCGTAACGTTACCGATTAAACTAGTGGTAACTTTACCGATATGCAAGCGGGTATTTTTTCGGTAAAGTCACCGAATCATGAACACCCTCGAACAATCATTTGCCGACATCGTTCGGCAGCGGCTAGAAGAGCTTGATAAACGGGCATTTACCGTAGAGCAGGAGCGTGGCTTGCCACGCGACGCGATCAGGAATGTTCTCCGAAGTGAGAAGCAAGACGGCCCAACTTTAAACCGTGCTCGCGAGATAGCCGAAGCCCTCGACCTCGATTTCTATATCGGCCCAAAACGCGAGACCGGCACGGTGTACACCACTCAGATCGACCACGAAGACTTCGCCGCGATCCCGCGCGTGGACGCGCGGCTAGCGGCAGGGGCTGGGGCAATGAACGGCGACGTGAGCTTGCAAGGCGCGCTGGCCTTTCGCCTGGACTGGCTCCGCGAGCGGGGCATCGCACCTGCGCAGGCCTGCCTATTGACGGTCGCGGGCGACAGCATGTCAACCACCCTGCACGACGGCGACTTGGTCATGATCGACGAGCGCCGCACCTCGGTACGCAACCGCCACGTCTACGCGTTCGTCGACGTCGACGGCAGCGCCCGCGTCAAGCGCGTGGAACACGTGCCCGGCCAGCTGGTCATCTTGACCTCCGATAACCCCGCACACCCCACTGAAACGCGGCACGGCGACGACATGAACCGCCTCCGTATACTGGGCGAGATTGTCTGGTCGGCGCATGAATGGTAAGGCAAAGACAACATTACTTAGGAGCTCAAAATGGCTGCTTTAAGGTACGCTGCATACGCATGTTTCGCGGCGTCATTTCTCTGCATTGTTGCGTTTTTTGTCAGCGAAGAAGTCTTCTTCATTGTACCTGCAGTATCCGTCTCTATTGTCGGGGTGCTGTTTCTGGCCTTTGACCGAGCCTTATCCATACTTGTCGATATCCGCGACGCGCTCATCGCGCCAAGTTCACTAAACCCGGCGCTGGATGAAATCCCAAGCTCGGTCTCCGGAAGCCTAGAGCATGCAGGAGGGTTAGAGCCTAATACGGCGGCGAATATTTCGGCTGACCTCGCCGATTTGTCGCGGCGTCTAGACGCGGCGCGTGGGCGCGGCCAAGCGTGAAATCACTTCGCAGTTAGCGCTTCGGATTAGGGTATGGTGAAAACACCATACCCTTTGTTTTTAAAGCGATATTCTCTTTCTGCGAAGTCAAAACCGAACTGCGCGCGCTACTTCGCAGTTCCGGACCCTTCGAGAGCCTCGATGTCGCCCTCTAAACGCCCCTGAAAGAGCCGTTTAAACCCTGTTTTAATGGGGTTTGGGCGCTTTTGAGCGCGTCCGTCGCCCGCCTTCCTCGTCGGCCCCGTTTTCGCTCTTTTGGGCGAATTTGCCCGTTTACTGCAAACTTCGCGCGCCCCGCCCTTGCCCGCCCAGCCCGCCCGCAAAACCCCTTATTTCATTGGCCTATCCGGCAAAGTCCGGCGTCAGTTTGGTTCTTCCGGCATCACTGTAAACTAAGGTGTAACCCTACAGCGAGGTTCTGCTTGGGTTTGGTCAGGCAAGAGGGGCGCGCGCGCCGGTCAGTTCACAAGGCGGCGCAGCATCGGCAAGCGCGAGAGCACCAGCCCATCGAGTGCCAACACGGTGATGAGCGTTAGCCCCGCCATCGGAAACGCCAGCGAGACCGCTATCCCCACCAGCACCGCACCTTGCCACATCGGCATGTCGCGGGGCAGCGGCGGTGCGGCCAAACGCCCGCCCGCCCCGGCAGGGCGACGCTTCCACCACATCACAACGGAGCTGACGCAGAGAAACAGCACCGCGACGCAGAAGACGGTATTGGCCAGCACGCTCCAAAGGCCCATCGTGCCCATGTGCAGCGCGATCCCCACCGCCATCGCCTTGCCCGCCAGCGAGTAATCCTCATACCGCACATCGGCGAGGATATTGCCGGTGTATTGATCGACATGCACCGTGCGGTCGGTGGTCGGGTCGGTGTCGTCGGTATTCATGGAGTCGCGGTTGATGGTCCAGACGCCTGCCTCGCCCTTGGGCAGGTTGAGCTGATAGCGGGCGTCAAAACCGATATCGCGTGCGAGCGCGTCGAGCGTGTCAATCGTCACCGGCGTCCCGGCCTCTGTATCGACGCCTGCGTGACCGGCATGGCTACCAGAGGCTGGCATCGGCGTGAGTTCAAGCGCCCAAGGCACCTCTTTGCGGTCGTGGTTCATGCTGGCGTGGATATCATCCGAGAGAGGCACGTTATCCCATTTCTCGGCTGGAAACTGGCTCCAGGCCTGCACCAACTTTTCGCCCCAGATCCCCGCCCACGCAAGACCAGAGACAAGAAAGAACGCGAGCACGATGGAAATCCAAAAGCCCAGCACGCCATGCAGTGACCGCCAGAGCGCGCGGCCCCGGCCGAAGGTCGGGACAAGGGCCGTTCGCCAGCCTGCCCCGCGCGGCCACCACATGTAGAGACCGGTGGCAATCAGCACCATGCCAAGAGAGGCCGCAATTTCCAGAATCCGATCGCCGGTCACGCCCAGCATCAGGTTGCTGTGGATACCATCGGCGAAATCATACCAACCCGAGCGGCGGGGGAAAATCTCGAGCACCGCCGCCGTGTAGGGATCGACAACGACCATGTTGGCCTCATCGCCAAGATCAACGCGGAAGATCGCGGCAAGATCATCCCGGCGAGGGGCCACATATTGCTTGAGCGTGCCACCGGGAATGGCGGCCAGCGCGCTCTCAGCCTGTTGCGAGACGGCGAGCGCCATCTCTTGCGGCACCACCGGCGTGCGTTCGCCGTCGCGCCCGTCGATCCACGAAATCCACAGCATCAGCATGCCAGTGACGGCAAGGATACAGAAGAAGGGAATGACAAACAGGCCCGCGTAGAAATGCCAGCGCCAGGCGGCAAAGTAGAATTTATTGACCCCGGTGCGCGTCTGCGCAGGGGCATAGGTTGGATCAATCGACGTCATGAACGACTCCATTGGGACAGCCCCCATGGTGGGGGTGAATTTCAAAAGCTGTTGGATTTGAAATTCAAACGCGCGGCGGCGCGCGTCCCTGTTGCAACCGATATGCAATGGATTGCGCAAGTATCTCAGATGCGCCCGGAACAAGGGGGAGATGCGCGGCACCTGCCACGTCCGGACAGTCTCCGGCAGCGCCAGAACGAGCACGCTATCAACCAGACGACAGGCCTCACAGCCAGGGGCAGCCCGATGGTCGGAATGTCCGGGGGCGGTGTCGTGGGCAGTGTGATCCTCGCACAGATCCTGCGCCGTCCCTCCAGCCGCGATGAAGGCAAGATACGAGGGATCGAGCGTGCGGGTGTCGACAGGGCGATGTGCAAAACTTACCCCGGCCAATGCCAAGCTAACGGCAAAGACCACGATCAGTTTTGAGAGCAGGGTTAGTGGGGCACGCATCACCCGCAGGACATTGCCACAGGTCAGAGAGCCGCACCAGCCACGAATGCCTTGGGATGCAGATCCGGAAGGCCCCCCCAACTCAAGACGCATCTGTGCGGCGGGCAGGCTGACATCGGGCGAGAGGCTCAGAAAGACCTCGCCCAGCGTGTCAAAACCCGTGGCCTTGCAAAAAGGCACGGCATTGAGCGGGCACAGGCAGTGCATCTGCTGCACCCCTGTCTGCTCTGCCATCGCAAGAAGATGCCCCATGAGCGCGCGGCCTAGTCCCTGCCTCTGCCATTCTGGCGCAATGGCCAGATGCCGCAGATGCGCCTGACCCGGCGGGCAGGTCCGGCCAAAGGGGCTGATATCGCTCCAGCCCGCAATGCCCAGCACCTCATCCCCTGCCTCGGCCAGCACATAGCGGCCACCAAAAAGCAGCGATGGCACCGGGCGTGTCAGATGAGGAAGGGCGGCGCGGACCAGCGTCTCGGGATAGGTGCCCGACATGTGGCGGGCATAGGCCGCGCGCATCAGATCGGAAATCGCTGCATGGTCGGCAGGAAAGACGGGGCGGATCAGAATCTCGGACATCGGCAAACCCTTTTGGGTAAAATCGCCGGCCACCGGAGCGCCCAAAAGGAAAAAGCCGCGCTCGGGTTGGCGCGGCTTTGGCTGTCTGGTCTGGAAGGGGGATCTTACTTGATCTTGCCTTCCTTGTACTCGACATGCTTGCGCACCACGGGATCGTACTTTCGTACGGTCATCTTTTCGGTCATGGTGCGTGCGTTTTTCTTGGTCACGTAGAAATGGCCCGTGCCCGCGGTCGAGTTCAGACGGATCTTGATGGTCGTCGGCTTTGCCATTTTTTGTCTCCTGCGCCGGGCAGTCAAACCGCCCGTGAATCTCTTATGAAGCCTGCCTTTTAGCGACGCCCGCAGCCGAGTCAACCGCGATTGTCATGAAAGTCGGCGATTTCGTTACGCCGTGCCTCAGTTCGAGGACAGGCGCGTTGGCTGGCGGTAGAAATAATGCACGCCAATCGAGGCCGTGCGCGGAAACTGCCGGGCCCAGCGGGGGTTGACGTTGCGGGTGTGGTAATGCGTGGCCCCACTGGTCAGGCTGCGCGGTGCGCCATCGACCATGGCGCGGGCCACCTTGCCCACTTGGCGAAACGCGTCGCCCTCGGCGATCACGTCGGCATGGCCATCACAGGTATAGGTGAATTGGCACTGATATTTGCGGCCCGTGCCCTGATGGATCACGCCACAAACGGAATCAGGATAATTGGGATCATCGACGCGGTTCAGGATCACTTCGGCCACTGCGAATTGTCCCTTGACGCTTTCGCCGCGCGCCTCGAAGTAAAGCGCCTCTGCCAGACAGCGCCACTCGGGGCCACCTTGGGCCGGGGCTTGCTGATCGAGCCAGGTGCTTGAATAGCTAATCTCGGTCTCGGGGCTGCTGAGATAGCGCGCCATCCGGTCGCCTGAGATCGCGCGCAACGCGCGCATTTCTTGTTCCATCAATCGGGTCACAGGGGCGTCGGCCATGACCGGGCCTGCCAGCACTGCGATTGCCGCAGCGAGTGCAATCCGTCTCATTCTCGTCTCCAGGCGGGTGGACGTATGGTCCACGGCATGTGCGCCCCTTAGCCAAAATCGGCACAGGCGTCCACCTGAGGGACCGGCGGGTTCCCGCCGATGGCATTTTCTATCGCAAATTATGGCTCGACTTTGTCTTATCTTGCGCAAACAGGCACGGAAACTACCGCATCTTGTCGCGCACCGTCAGCTGTGCGGCAGCGAGTCGCGCCACCGGAACACGGAACGGCGAGCAGGAGACATAGGTAAATCCGGCATCGCGGCAAAAGGCGATTGATTCGGGATTGCCGCCATGTTCACCACAAATTGACAGGCTGATGTCGGAATTTGCCGCGCGCCCACGCTCGGCCCCTATTTTCAGCAACTCGCCCACACCATCGACATCGAGCATGTGGAACGGGTCTTCGGGGTAGACGCCCTGCTTGACATATTCCGACATGAAGCGGCCCGCGTCATCCCGCGAGAGGCCATAGGTCATCTGTGTCAGGTCATTGGTGCCAAAGCTGAGAAAGGACACCAGCGGCGCGAACTCGCCCGCGCGCAGGCACGCGCGCGGTGTCTCGACCATCACGCCCAGACGATACGTGAAATCGCGCCCGGTCTCGTTGCGCACGGCAGCGGCCACGGCATCGACGCGTGTCTTGACCAACTCGACCTCGCGCTTGGCACTGACCAGCGGGATCATGATCTCGGGCACAACGGGCGCGCCTTCGCGGCTGGCCTCAAGCGTGGCCTCGAAAATGGCGCGCGCCTGCATGTCATAGATTTCGGGCACCGTGATGCCAAGCCGCACACCGCGCATACCCAGCATGGGGTTATACTCGCTCAGCGCCTCGACCCGACGGGTGACATCCGAGAGCGGAAGATCCAGCGCCTCGGCCAGTTGCAGATGCCCCGCGCGGTCGGTGGGCAGAAATTCGTGCAGCGGTGGATCAAAGAGGCGGATACAAACCGGCAGCCCCTGCATGATCCGAAAGAGATCGGCCAAATCGGCACGCTGCATCGGCAAGAGCCGTTCCAGCACGGCGGCACGGTCGGTGCTGCCATCGGCAAAGATCATCTCGCGCATCACCGTCAGACGCTCGGTATCAAAGAACATATGTTCGGTGCGGCACAGCCCAATGCCGCGCGCGTCGAACTTGCGCGCCACCTCGGCATCCGCGGGGGTATCGGCATTGGCGCGCACAGCAATGTCGCGCACGTCATCCGCCCAACTCATTAGGGTCTGAAAGGCGTCGTCGCGTGCCACTTCAAGAAGCGGCGTCTCGCCCGCCAGCACCAGACCGCCGGTGCCATCCACGGTGATCACATCACCGGCCTTGACCACGCGGCCATCGGGCATGGTCAGTTGCTTGCGCCGGGTCTGAAAATGAATTTCCGAGGCACCGACCACGCAGGGCAGGCCAATGCCGCGCCCGATCACCGCCGCGTGGCTGGTCATGCCGCCCCGCTCGGTCAGAACCGCCACGGCGGCATGCATGCCGCGAATATCCTCGGGGCTGGTTTCGCGGCGCACAAGGATACAGGCCTCGCCGCGCGAATGGCCGGCCTGCGCCTCGGCGGCGGAAAAAACCACGCGGCCCGTGGCAGCACCGGGGCTGGCGGCGATACCTCGCGCCAGCACATCACGCGGGGCGTTGGGATCAACCTGTCGGTGCAGCAATTCATTAAGCGCGCGCGGCTCGACCCGCATCAAGGCCTCGTCCCGGCTGATGATGTCATCCTCGGCAAGCCCTACGGCAATGGCCACCGCCGCGCGGCCGTTGCGCGGCACGCGCAGCCCGTCCAAAATCCAGACCTTGCCATTCTCGATGGTGAATTCGGCCTGCATTTCCTCGCGCAGGCGGGCGCGCATCAGTTCGGCATAGGCGCGGATTTCGGCAAAGGCATCGGGGGCCAGATCCTCGAGCGAGGGGCCGCGCGGATCCCGGGTGAGATAGATCGCATCCGCACCGCTGCTGAGCGCATCGCGCCCCTGGCTTTGGCTGAGGTAGCGGCCAATGATCTGCCGCGCGCCGGTCTGGCCATTGACCAGTTGCATCACTCCAGAGCCACATTCCCCCTGCCCCAACCCCAGCGCCAATTCCTGCACCACAAGGCCAAGGCCCGCATCGGCGGGCGCACCTTTGGCCTGTCGCAAGAGCCGCGCCGTCGTCCCCTCCCAGGCGCGCGCCATAGAGCGCAGCACCTCGGTCAATTGCTTGCCGGGATCTTGGGGGAATTCTTCTTCTGCTTCGGATTCATAGGCCTTGAGCGCTTGGCTCAGCCCCAGCACCGGATCGGGCGAGACATCCTCGAACACATCCGGATCAAGCCGGGCGACATGGATGGCATAGGCCTGCACAAACCGCAGATAGATATGCGAGGCGGCCTCTTTGCCGATGCGCTCCGCAAGTTCGACAAAGCGCGTATCATTGATGCCGATGTTGAGCACAGCCCCAGGCCCGCCCCAATCAGGGTCTTCGGACGAGGGGCGCACACACAGGAGCGGGGCCGCGCCGAACGGGGCCAGAAACCGCGCCATATCCGGCAATTCCCCCGCCGCGATGCGATGCACCGCCTCAAACGACAGGGCCACGGTGCGCGGCACCGGCAGATCAAGCCGCACAAGGCGTTGCAGACATTTCGCACGCCCCCCATGGGTATGGGTATGCATCGGGGCCGTGGGGGTGATGAGGGTGATATGGCTGTCGTCTTGCTGCACTGCGGCACCTTTCCTTTGACCGCACCATACGCGCGTTGCAGCACAAGGCAAGGGAAAGGATCACGGGTTTGGGATCGGTCCGGCTTGGTTAGAAAACCCCGCCCGGGGCTTGAACCGGGGCCTCTCCCGCCCCGCAGCCTCACCCGCCCCGGGCTTGACCCGGGGCCTCTGCTTATTTTGGAAAGGCCCCGGGTCAAGCCCGGGGCGGGTGAAATCAGCCCTCGATCCGGCCAAGGTCTGCCGCTTGCAGGCAGATATTGCGGATGCTGCTCAGCAGGTTGAGGCGGTTGCGGCGGATGACTTGGCTTTCGGCATTGACCTGCACGGCGGTAAAGAAAGCGTCGATGGGCGCGCGCAGCGCCGCCATGGCCCCCATCGCGCGCGCGAAATCCTCGGCTTTGAGGGCGCTGGCAATGGCGGGCTCTGCGGTGGCGAGGGCAGCAAAGAGCGCCTTTTCCTCGTCGGTTTCCGCGAATTTCACATCCGCGCCATAGGAATATTCCACCCCATCCTTTTCCTCGGCCTGGGTGAGGATATTGTTGGCGCGTTTGAAGCCCTGCAGCAGGTTCTCACCATCGTCGGTTTTCAGGAAGTCACTGAGGGCGCGGGCGCGGTGGACGAGAAGCGTGAGGTCGTCATTGCCCGGCATGGCAAGGCACGCGTCAATCACGTCATGGCGGATGCCTTCATCGCGCAGATGGACCTTGAGGCGGTCGTGGAAAAATATCAAAAGCTCTTGAGCGGTAGCGTCTGACTTAATGAACAGGCGCTTGACAGTTTCAGATGCTGCACGTTTATCTTCTTCGCTCGCATCTCCCGTCAAACCCGAGAAACTCTCTGCGCTTTTCCTTATCAACTCTGTAACCTGTGGCATATCATCAGCGTTTTGAGACAGAGAAGAAATAACCTCACCGTATGCTATCCCAAGGCCTGAAACTGCACTTTTAAACACGATGGTTGTTGCTTCGTCGCAGGCAAAACGAAGTAATTGGACCAAAGGCAGTTTATTTTCATTCCCCAACACCAACCGGATAACACCCAGTGCCGCGCGTCTGAGCGCGTAGGGGTCTTTGCTCCCCGTCGGTTTCTCGTCAATCGCCCAGAACCCCGTCAGCGTGTCGATCTTATCCGCCAGCGCCACCGCCACCGATACCGGCGCGCTTGGCACGGCGTCGCCCGGCCCCAGCGGCGAATAATGCTCTTGGCAGGCGGCCGCCACCTCGGGGGCCAGCCCCACCTCCGCCGCGTAATAGCGCCCCATCAGCCCCTGCAATTCGGGGAATTCGCCGACCATGGCGGATTGCAGATCGGCCTTGGCGACCTTGGCCGCCTGTTCCGCCAGATCGGCATCGGCGCCCACATGCGGCGCAATCTCGCGCGCCAGTGCGGCGATACGGGCGATCCGGTCCGCCTGCGATCCCAGCTTGTTGTGGAAGGTGACATGCGCGAGCCCTGCGCCCATCCCCTCCAACCCCTCGGCCTGCACGGTGCGCAGGTCGTTTTCCCAAAAGAATTTGGCATCCGACAGACGCGCCGCCAGCACCTTTTGATTGCCCGCCAGAATGGTCACGCCCTGATCGGCGGTCTCGACATTGGCGACGGTGACAAAGCGTTCGATCCGGCCTGTCTTGGGGTTTTTCACCGAGAAGAACTTTTGATGTTCGCGCATGCTGGTTTGCAGCACCTCGGGCGGCAGACCCAAAAAGGCGTCGTCAATCCGCCCCATCAGCACCACGGGCCATTCCACCAGCCCCGCCACCTCGGCCAAAAGGCTAGGGTCCTCGACCAGTTCCAGCCCCGATGCAAAGGCCTGATTGCTGGCCTCTTGCCAGATATGCGCGGCCCGCTCTTCGGCCTCGAGAATGACATGCGCGCGGCGCAGCTTGGTGCGGTAATCGTCAAAAGAGGACACCGCAAAGCGCCCTGCCGCCATGAAGCGATGCCCCTCGGTCGTGTTGCCCGCGCGGATGCCGTCGACATCGAGATCAACGACCGTCACCTCGCCCGCCTCATCGGTCAGGATACAGAGGATGGAATGAAGCGGGCGCACCCAACGCAAAGACCCCGCCCCCCAACGCATCGACTTGGGCCAAGGGAAATTGCGGATGATCTTATCAAGTTCCTCGGCCACAATCTCGGCCGCCGCGCGTCCGGGCTTAGTGATCGTGGCGAAATAGACCTGGCCTTTTTTCTCGTCGCGGATTTCCAGATCGTCGCGCGTCAGCCCCGCGCCGCGCAAGAAGCCCTCGATCGCCTGTTCGGGCGCATCGACGCGCGGGCCTTTGCGTTCTTCGCGGGTGGTCGGGCTTTGGCCGCTGAGCCCCTGCACTGTCAGCGCCAGCCGCCGGGGCGTGGAAAACGCCGCCGCCCCCGCATAGGTCAGCCCTGCCTCAACCAGCGCCTCGGTCAGGCGCGCGCGCAGATCATCCGCCGCCTTGGACTGCATGCGAGCCGGGATTTCCTCGGAGAAGAGTTCGATCAAGAGGTCAGGCATGGCTTAGTATCCTTGGGGCGGTTCGGGGCAATCATCGGGCGCGGGCTGTCCGTCAAACACCACCTCGCCGCAGCGGTTGATCTGGTGCCAGGCATAGCCGCGCCCGTCCTCGGTGATGGCCACCACGCGGTCGACGCCGTAAATCACATCCCGCTGGCCCAGAAAGGCCAGCGCGCGCCCCTCTTCCAGCGCAAGGCCGATGGCCTGCGCATCGAAGCAGTCGAACCAGTCGGGCGCGGTCAGCGGCTCTGCCCGCTCATATAGCTCATAGGTCTCGGTCAGCATGGCATGGCTCATCGCGGTGGTGAAACAGGCGCGATAGCGGATCGGGCTGCTGTTGGCGTCAATGGCGGTGAAGTTGTCGTAGAGCACCGGTTCCGGCGCGCCCGTGACCAGAGAGGTCAGGACAACATCATTCGTGCCATCCGCCGCCACCTCTTCGTAGAAGTGATAGACTTGCAGATAATACATGGCCGCACCGGCCACCAATGCCGAAATCAAGATCGCCCCCGCCAATATCTTGCCCATTATGCCACCTGCCCCCCTGCCTCTGTCTGCACGAAGGCATCGGCGCATTGTTTCGCCAGCGCCCGCACCCGGCCGATATAGGCCTGCCGCTCGGTCACGGAAATGACCCCGCGCGCATCGAGCAGGTTGAAGAGATGACTGGCCTTGATGCATTGGTCATAGGCGGGATGCGCCATGATGATCCGCTTGCCGGTCTTGGGGTCCACCGCCTCTTGCGCGAGGATGGCCTGACATTCGGCCTCGGCCTCTTCAAAGTGGCGCAAGAGCACCTCCGTGTTGGCCACGTCGAAATTCCAGCGGCTGTATTCTTCCTCGGTCTGGCGAAAGACATCGCCATATTTCAATGGAATTGGCGCGGCAGGATCGTTGAAGGGCATGTCCATCACATGATCAATGCCCAGCACATACATCGCCAAACGTTCCAGACCATAGGTCAACTCGCCAGAGACCGGCGCGCAGTCATGCCCGCCGACCTGTTGGAAATAGGTGAATTGCGACACTTCCATCCCGTCGCACCACACCTCCCATCCCAGACCCCAAGCGCCGAGCGTGGGGCTTTCCCAGTCATCCTCGACAAAGCGGATATCATGCAGCGCCATGTCGATGCCGATGGCGCGCAGGCTGCCAAGGTAGAGGTCTTGCATATCGGGCGGGCTGGGTTTGATCAGCACCTGATACTGGTAATAATGCTGAAGGCGGTTGGGGTTTTCGCCATAGCGGCCATCGGTGGGGCGGCGCGAGGGCTGCACATAGGCCGCAGCCCAGGGTTTTGATCCCAAAGAACGCAGCGTGGTGGCAGGGTGAAAGGTGCCGGCCCCCACCTCCATGTCATAGGGCTGCATCATGGCACAGCCTTGTGCGGCCCAATAGCTCTGCAATCTCAGGATGATTTCCTGAAAGCTGCGCGGTTTGCCGGTCGTGTCGCTCATGCCTGACCCCAATGCTGCCCTGATTTGCCGCCCCTACCTAGGCCGGGTGCGGGGCAGGGTCAATCGGGCGTTTGGCCCCCAATGCCCCTGCACAAACCCCGAAGTTTTCGAGTGCATCGCCCGGCAATTTTGATAAAACGCCAAAAAGGTCGCAACGACCGTTATCAAGACAGAATTTAGGGAAACTTATGGCGCGTATCTTACTGGGGTTCATTTTTGCGGTTTTCATGGCGCTGCCTGCGGCGCGTGCGCAAGAGGAGCCGGTTGTCTGGGTCCAGGTCGAAGCGCAGCCCAGCCTGAACGCAGCACAGGACGCCGCGCGCCGCTATGCCGCGACTTTGGCGGATGTGAACGGATTTGCCTTGGGGCGCGGTTGGTATGCCATCGCCCTTGGACCCTACCGGCGCGAAGAGGCGGAGCGTGTGCTTCAGGTCTACCGCGCCGAGGGGGTGATCGCGCGAGACAGCTACATCGCTGAAAGCAGCGATTATCAACAACAATTCTGGCCCATCGGGGCCAATCTGCTGGAGGGTCCCGCCGCCCCGGCCATTGCGGCCCCCGATAGCCCCCCCGTTGTGGCGGCAGACCCGGCCCCCGCGCCCATCCCCGAGCCCGCCGACGAGACCCTTCGCGAGGCGCGCGAAAGCGAGAGCCTGCTTGACCGCGACGCGCGCGCCGCCTTGCAAGAGGCGATGACATGGGCCGGGGTCTATGACGGGGCTATCGACGCGGCCTTTGGCCAAGGCACCCGTGCCGCCATGGCGCGGTGGCAGGCGCAAAACGGCTTTGAGGCAACCGGCGTGTTGACCACCCGGCAGCGGGCAGAGTTGTTTCGTCAATTCAACGCGGTGTTTGACGGGCTTGGCCTAGAGGTGGTGCGCGATAATGCCACCGGCATCGCCATGGAATTGCCCACCGCCGTGCTGGGCTTTGACCGCTACGAGCCGCCTTTCGCGCATTTCAACGCCACCGGCGATATCGACGCGCGGCTTCTATTGATCAGCCAATCGGGCGACCGTGCCACGCTGGCGGGGCTGTATGACATCATGCAAACGCTGGAAATCGTACCCGAGAGTGGGCCGCGCAGCCTTGATGGTGATCGTTTCACGCTGATCGGCGAAGGGGCGTTGCAAATCTCGCATACTCAGGTCTGGTTGCGCGACGGTGCGATCAAGGGCTTTACGCTGATCTGGCCCGCCGGTGACGAGGCAAGGCGCAGCCGTCTTTTGGGGCGGATGCAGGACAGTTTCGAATGGCTGCCCGGCACGCTTGATCCCGCCGAGGGCAGCGGGGCACAGGATATTGACCTGATTTCAGGGTTGGAAATCCGCAAGCCCAAGCAGGCGCGGTCGGGTTTTTACGTGGATGCCAGCGGCGCCGTGCTGACCACCGCCGAGGCCGTGGCGAACTGTGGGCGGATCACGATTGACGAAGCCTATGAGGCCGATGTGGTGCTGAGCGATGCGGATCTTGGCGTGGCGATCCTGCGCCCGCGTCAGCCGCTTGCACCGGTGCGGGTTGCAGCCTTTCAAGAGGTGACGCCCCGCTTGCTAAGCGATGTGGCGGTTTCTGGCTATTCTTATGGCGGTCTTTTGGGTGCCCCCACAGTTACCTTCGGCCAATTGGCCGAGTTGCAGGGGCTGAATGGCGAGGCGCATCTCAAACGGCTGGCCCTGAGCGCGCTTGAGGGGGATGCGGGCGGTCCGGTGCTAGATACCGGCGGTGCGGTGTTGGGCATGTTGCTGGCACGGGCGCAAGATGGCCGCACCCTGCCCGACGAGGTCAGCTTTGCCGCCACCAATGGCGCGCTGCAAGCGGTGCTGACGCAGGGGGGCATCACCCCGCGCGTGACCTCGGATCAAGACCGCATCCCGGCCGAGGCACTGACGGATCGCGCTGGTGAGATGACCGTTTTGGTCAGTTGCTGGGACTAGACGAAACCTGAGGCGGGGCCGCATCGCCCCGCCCTATTCCCCCTTGATCTGCACGGAAAAGCTGCGCTGCGCGCCCGCCGGAGGCGCGGGAAAAGGTGCTGCGCGCTCGACCACAGTCAGCGCGGCCCGGTCAAGCCGGGTCGACCCGGACGATCGCGCGACGCGGACCGATGCCAGACGCCCCCCCTCAGAAATCGAGAACTGCACCAGCGCCACACCCCGCGTATCAGCGCGGGGGCGTGGCACACGCGCGAGATGGCGCATGACCTGACCGGGATAGTTGCTCGTGGCGGCGGTGCCGGGCGTCTTGCTTTGGTGATCTTTGGGTCGCCCTTCGGTGGCGGCGGTGGCGGTCTCATGGCCGGTCATGCTGCCGCGTGTGGCGGTCTGGTCGGCATTGCTGCCGGACGTCGCCCGCGCCGCGGTCTTGCGGTCTGGCTTTGGCGCGGCACGGGGCGTGGCCGTGGCGGTGAGTTGGGTGGGCCGCGCCTTGGGGCGCTTGGATATCTCAAGGCCAGTTTCAGCCTTAGGCTGGGCGACACTGGGCTGTGACGCAGGTGCGGGGGCTGGATCCTTCGTGGCTGGGGTGGCCGGTGTGGCGGCTGTCACCGCCGGTGCTGATGGAACCACCGGCAATTGGAGGGCCTCACTGGCCTTGGCCACCGCTTGAACCTTTTGAGGACGAACCGCCTGAGCCTCGGTGCCATCGGGCTTGGTCGGGCGCAGAACCTCTGCCGCCGTCACACTCGGGGTTACGGGGGTGTCGGACACTGGCTGTGCCGCGCCGGCAACCAGATCCGCAAAGCTTGACCCCAACACGACCTCAGACGCCCCGGCCCCCCCCTCGATCTCTGGCCCTGCCGGGCTGTGCGAAACCCAGAACCCCGCCCCATGCAGGCCAAGCGCCGTGACCGCACAAACCGACAGCACAAAACGCGACCCCCGGATCATGGCAGCCCCCGTTCGGTGATCATCACCACCCGCCCTGCCCCCGCCCGGCGTAGCGCCTCGCCCAATCGCAGAAGATCCGGTGCGGGCAGCGCGGCATCGGGCACAAGGCGCAGGGTGCCGCGGGCCGTTTCGGGCAAGGTTGCGACATGGCTGGCGGCATCCGACACGGGCGCGCCGCGATAGGTCAGCCGCCCATCGGCGTGAACCACCAGCGCATCAGGTGGCGCGGTGCCCTCCAACTCGGCGGTGCGCACCAGCCGCAGATCTTGCGCAAGCGGCGGGGCAAGCGTGGCGGCGGCCATGAAGAAAATCAGCATCAGGAAAATGATGTTGATCAGGGCAATCGTGGGTTCGCGGCGGGTGCGGTCGGTTTTCATGACGGCACCAAAACCTGCACCGAGAGGCCGGGGATGGCGCGCAGGGTCACCAGCAGGTCGGTCAGCCGCTGTGCCGTGACATCAGCGCTGGCGCTGACCAAAACCTGCGTCTCGTCTGACATCAGAGGGCGCAGCGCCTCGGCCAGAGCGGCAAGTGGCACGGCGCGCGCATTCACGCTCAGATCCGTGGTCCGCAGTTGCAGAAAGATCGGTTGCGCCTCGGAGGGCGCTTGCCCCTGCCCCGCCGTGGCCAGAGCCACCTCTGAGAATTGTGAAAAGGTCGAGGATAGCATGAAGAAAAGCAGCAGCAGAAAAATCACGTCGATAAGCGAGGTGAGCGACAGTTTGCGGCGCTGGAACCCGGACTTACGCACATGCGGGCACCGCCCGGCCCTCTGGTATCGCTTGTCGCGCCTCCTGCCCATCTGGGCCCAGAACCATGCTGAGCGCATGATCGGCGAGCGCACGTTCCTCGGCCATGCGCGATTCGAACCACGACAGCACGACCGAGGCGGGCATCGCCACGGCAAGCCCCGCCGCTGTGGTCAAAAGCGCCACCCAGATGCCCCCTGCGAGGAGCGACGGATCAACCTGTGATCCGGCGGATTGCAGCGCCTGAAACGCCTCGATCATGCCCAGAACCGTGCCGAAAAGCCCCAGCAGCGGGGCCACCTGTGCCACGGTGTCGAGAAAGCGAAAGCCGCGTTCGAGCCGGGCAAAACGGGCTTCGGCCTCGGCCATCAACCGCCGTGTGGCGACGGTATCGCGCGGGTCTACGGCAAAAGCGCGGGCGATGACCGGGGCCAGATAGCTGCGTGATGTGGCAAGTCTGCGATGTGCGGCGGCGGTCTCGCCGTGATCCCAATCGGTCACTGCGGCACGCAGCGCATGATGCCGCCCCACCCCCGAAGCGCGAAATTGCCAGAGTTTGTAAAGAATGACCGCAAGCGTGCCGACAGAAAGCACGGCGATCATCGCGATCACCGGCCCGCCCATGGCAATCAGCCCGTTCAGCCTGTCGATCATGGCCGCTATCCCGCTCATCCTGTCACCTCGATGTCGGTCTCGCTCGCAAGGTGGAGCGCGCCGAGGCAGACATCCGGGGCAAGCCCCGCGCCTTCGCAGGTGCCGATGCCATTGATCAGCACCCCCCCGATGGCGTCGCAGCCCTGCCCCGCCAGATCGAACTGGCGCACGCGCGGGCGCCCCTCGGGCAGCGCGCCAAAATCAAAAAGCGTGAGCGTTGCCACCTGCCCCGTCGCATCAAAGAGCACTGCTTCGGCCTTGAGACTGTCGAGCGCGACACCCAGATCGTTTTGCAGCACGAAACTCAGGCGGCAGCCGCCTGTCTCGGTGGTGTGCAGGCTGTTGAGCGTGAGGGTAAGCGCCGAGGCGGCAGCGGTCTGATCCGCTTGGGCCATGGTCGCCGCGCCCAAGAACGCCAGGGCACAACAAAACGCAGGGCGGTGGAATGCCAGCATGAAAAGCTCCTTTCCCCGATCATCAGACGGGGCTGGAAACCGCATGGCTGGCGCGGGGCTGGCACGGGGTGAGAGATGGCCCGCGCCGGTAGAGCGCAGGGATTGACCCGGTTTTGACTGAGTTGACTGAAAGAGTCAAGTTTGTCGTAACGCCGGTCTTTGCGTCACGGTTTGGCGGGCGTCACCGCTTGCGGCCCTGCCCCGGTTGAGACGGAAGCAGCGGGTTGAGTAGTGTTTACCTCTTCCTGCCGCCCAGCCCCGACACCTGCCGATTGGAGCGATTGCAAAGCCCGGTGCCGGGCCTGACAGGTATCGCACTCCTGTGGCGACGCGACGACGGGTGCCTCTTGCGCGCCAAGGCTAAAGGCCGCGCAGATCAGAGCCACAAGCAGCGCGCCTGCCCTCATGCGGGCACCGGGGAGGACGCAAGGTAGCGCTCAAGCGGCGCGTAGGACTGCGGCGCGCCTGCATTTTCCAGCGCGAGATAGTCGAGCGCGGCCACCTCATGTTCGGTCAAGAACCGCAGACGGGTTTGATCCGCCTCTGGCCCCATCGCCTCGAGCGCCTCGAACGCTGCGAGATAGGCAGGATAGGTGCGGTTCATCTCGTCCAGAAGCCCCGCCCAAGTGCCCGGCGCGCGGCGCGCCTGTTCATGGCCGCTCAGGGTTAGGCTCTCGACCGACCGGGGGGTTAGATCATAATGCGCGATGAGTGGGGCGACGCCTTGGGCGGCGTGGCGTTCAACCTCGGCCAAAAGCCTCAGGCGCTTGCGCTGCGCAGGCTCGGGAAAGCGGCGGGCGAGCGCGTCAAAATAGGCTTCGCCCTCAATCTCCTCTTCGTAATAGAGCAAGAGCTTGGCAAGATAGGCGTGATCCGGTTCGGTCATATCGGCTGTTCTCCTGTCGTCTAGGCGGCCCCACCGGGCGCGCCCACGTCGATTCGGTCGTGTTTTAGCGGCAGGTCGGGATCAACCGGCGCGTCCAGTTCCTGTGCGTAGCGATGCCCGGCATGGACCGCCGCCGCGATAATCGCCGGCGCCTCGCAATCGCCGATGCGTGTAAGGGTAAAGGGCAGCGGACCGGCCATGGCACATAGGTCGTGATACAGCCCATCCTCGGGTCGCCGCGCGCTGACCATCACGAGATGAGAGGCGGCAACGGTCAACTCCGCCCCGCCATAGGCGCAGGGCAAAACCACCGCACGCCCGTCAAACCCCGCAATCTCGCGCGCCGGTTCAAACCTGACGCCAAGGCCCTGCAAATGGCGGCGCACCCGCCAGCGTTCTGCGGTATTGCCTGCCCAGCGCGACAGGCTGTCATCGGGCGTGGCAAGTGTCACCTCAAGCCCCGCCATGCGCAGACGCTCGGCCAGAACACCCCCCATGTAATAGCCGTCGCCATCATAGACCACGGTCGGCCCATCCGGCAATCGGCCCGCCATTATATCATCGGGGGTCAGGATATGCGCGTCTGCCGCGCCTTCGGCTACGGGCTGAAAGACTTCGCCGTCGAACACATCCTTGCGCCACTGCGCGCCGGTGGCGATGGCCACGTGATCCGCGCCCACATCCAGCACATCCTGCGCCGTCAGGCGGCTTTCGCGGAAAATCTCGACATTGGGCATGTCGCGCAAGGCTTGCTCGCGGTAGTCGCGCACGCGGATATATTCACGCAGCCCCGGCAAGCCCGCCTCGCGCAGAACGCGCCCGCCCAGATCACGCGTGGCCTCGGCCAGTGTCACGCGATAGCCGCGTGCGCCCAAGGCGCGCGCCGCCTCAAGCCCCGCTGGTCCGGCGCCGACGATCAGCACATGGGCGGCACTGCCCTGCGGCGCGATACGTTCAGGATGCCAGCCGCGCCGCCATTCCTCGCCCATGGTCGGGTTTTGCGTGCAGCGGATGGGCACGCCCAGACTGTCGCCGGAATAGCAGATATTGCAGCCGATACATTCGCGGATCGCCGACAACCGCCCCTCCTCGATCTTGCGCGGCAAAAAGGGATCGGCAATCGAGGGACGGGCCGCGCCGATGAAATCCACGATGCCGCGCCTGACCTGGGCCGCCATCGTATCGGGCGAGGTGAAGCGGCCCACGGTCACGACGGGCTTGGTCGTGACCGATTTCACCCATGTCATATAGGGTTCCAGCGCGCCCTCCTTGACGAAGCGCGAGACGCCCATTTCCAGCGAATAATCCGCGATGTTGATATCCCAGAGATCAGGCAATTCGGCCAGCATCGCGAACATGTCGCGCCGCTCACCCCAGACCGGATGCCCGTCGCTGCCCCCCTCTTCATCCGCCGAGAACCGCACCGCCACGGCACAGCGGTCGCCAACCGCATCCTTGGTGTCCGCGATCAACTCGCGCACCAGACGCACCCGGTTTTCAAGGCTGCCGCCATATTCATCACCCCGCGTGTTGATGCGCGGGTTGAGGAAGTTTGAGATCAGATAGCCATGCGTGGCATAGACATAGACGATGTCAAACCCTGCATCGCGGGCGCGCAGCGCGGCGCGTTTATGCCAGTGGCGAAACTGCCGGATATCGGATTTGTCCATGGCGCGGGTCTGATAGGGGTGTCCCGCAAGATTGGGCACCGACCCCAGATCCATCGGCGGCAGCCGTGTCATCATGTTGGGCGTGCGCGCCCCGCCATACCAGAGCTCTGCCCCAGCCAGCGATCCATGGGCATGCACCGCCTCGGTCATCAGGGTATGGGCGCGCACATCGCTCATGTCCCAGAGCGAGGCGGACGGATGCGGCAGGTCATCCGATGTGGGGTGAATGGAGTTATACTCGGTGCAGACCACGCCCCAGCCGCCCTCGGCCTTGACGCCCCGCATGGCCGCAAGCGTGCGCGGGCGCATCCAGCCCATGCCGGTGCAATGCGGCACCTGATAGAACCGGTTGGGGGCTGTCACAGGACCGATGCGTACCGGCTCGAACAGGATGTCATGGCTTGGGTCCCGGCTCATTCGCAACGCTCTGTTCTGATTGATTGATCAGCGGTCTCATCCTGCGGCATGTCGAAATGCCGGGGAAAGGCCATGGCCAGATAGGCCTGCACCTTGGCGCGGGCCGCATCGCGATCAAAAGTGTCGGGATACATGAGGATATTGAGCCAAAGCCCATCGTAGAGCCCCTCGAGCGTGTGCGCGATGGTATCGGCTGACGGGCCGGAATACCCGGTCTCGCGCGCGATATCGCGGCAGAGGCGTTTCGACAGGTCAAAGCGTTCGTTATCAAGGGCATCCACCAGCGCGCGATAGACCGTACGCCGCCCCCCTTCGCCAAAATAGGCATACCAGACCGCCAGCTTTCTTTGCGTGCAAATCTTTGGATCGAAATGCGAGTCGACAATCGCCATCAGTTTGTCGCGCGCGCTCAGCCCCGCATCGCCATAGGCACGACGCCAATGGTCATGGTGTTCGCGCGCCAGAAACTTAAGGGTTTCTTCCAGCAGGTTCTGCTTGCTCTGGAAATGAAAGTTGGCGAGTCCGAGCGACAGCCCGGCAATTTCCGTGACGGTAGACATGGTGGTGCCCGCGATGCCGTATTGGGCAATGGAATCGATGGTGGCCTCGATCAATTGCCTGCGCCGGACCTGCTTGGGCTCGGTGCGGCGGGGCTTGCCGGTGTCGCGGGTTGGGGGTGGTGCGATCTGCTGCATTCTGTTTCCGGGTCGCCGCCGTGGCGTGACGCGCCCCTCTCCTTTGATTATTCGGTATCGAGAATGACAATGGCCTCTGGTGACCACGAGAGCCAGAGCGCCTGACCCTCGGGCAGATCATCGGCCCCCATCCGTCGATCGGTGTTCGGGGCAGAGACCGCGACCGGCTCTGCCTTGCCGGGAATGCTCAGGTAATACTGGCTGCGCTCCCCCATATAGGCCGCCGTGCGCAAGCGCCCCTCAACCGCCAGCCCCGCCTCGGGCCGCGTTGGCGAGAGGCTGAATTTCTCGGGCCTGAGGCCGATATGCACAGGCGCGCCGTCAGGTTTGGTAAGCTGCGCCGTGGCCATGGGGATGGTGCCCAGCCCCTCGGCCTCGATCGCGGCCATGGCAGAGCCATTGCGCCGCACCGTGCCGTGAAAGAAATTCATATTGCCGATAAAACTTGCGACGGCGCGCGTTCTTGGTGCCTCGTAGAGACCCGCAGGCGTGTCGACCTGCAACACCTTGCCCCCGGACATGACCGCGATCCGATCCGACAGGGTCAGCGCCTCTTCCTGATCATGGGTGACAAACACAAAGGTGATGCCGACCTGTCGTTGCAGCGCGCGCAACTCAAGCTGCATCTGCTCGCGCAATTGTTTGTCGAGCGCCCCCAAAGGTTCGTCGAGCAACAGCACCTTGGGTCGCAGGATCAAGGCGCGCGCCAAGGCGATGCGTTGGCGCTGACCGCCCGACAACTCATTGGCCTTGCGGCTGCCATAGCCCGGCAGCTTGATCAGATCGAGCATTTCCTCGACCATTTCGGCACGGCGGGCAGCGGTCAGCTTTTGTTTGCGCAGACCGTAAGCGATATTGTCACGCACGTTGAGATGCGGGAAAATCGCATAGCTCTGAAACACCATATTGACCGGGCGATGATGCGGTGGCACGTCCGACATCGGTTGGTCGTCAATGAAAATCTCGCCATTCGAGGTGGATTCGAACCCCGCCAGCATCCGCAAAAGCGTGGTCTTGCCACAGCCCGAGGCCCCAAGCAGGGAAAAGAACTCGCCCTGCGCGATGTCCATCGACACCTCTTCGATGGCGGTAAAGGCCCCAAAGCGCTTGCTGACATTGCGGATAGAAATGAAACGGTCCGAGGGGGTCATCGTTGGGCGGCCTTCACTCTTGATCCTCCAGCCCCTTGCGCCCGATCCATTGGGCGACAAAGACAAGGGCGAAAGACACGAACAGGATCAGCGCGGCCATTGCCAGCACCGATGGAAATTCCTTGGGAAAGCGCAGTTGCCCCCAGATATACATCGGCAACGTCGGATCGGTGCCGGTCAGAAAAAACGCCATGATGAATTCGTCAAACGAGATCGTGAAGGTGAGCAGCAGGCTTGCCACGATGCCCGGCAGGACCATCGGAAAGGTCACGCGCCAAAAGGTCCACCAGCCGTTTTCCCCCAGATCAGCCGAGGCCTCTTCCATCGACGGATCAAAGCCCTCGAAGCGCGGCAAGAGCGTGGCCACGGCAAAGGGCAGGCAGATAATGAGATGCCCCAGACCCACCGTATAAAGCGAGAGCGGCACGCCCATCCGGCTGAGCAGCACCAGAAGCGCCACGCCGAAAATGATCCCCGGAATGACCAGCGGCATCATGATGAAGGTCACAAGCGCGCCCTTGCCCCGCATCCGCGTGCGGGTGATCGCGCGGGCCGCCATCACCCCCAGCACGGTCGAGATGACCGAAACCACCAGCCCCACTTTGACGCTGTTCCAAAGCGCATTCCACACCGGCTCGCGCGTCCAAAGCTCGCCGTACCATTGCAGGGTAAAGCCCTGAAGCGGGAAGCGGACATAGATCGAGTCGTTAAAACTGAAGAGCGGGATGAACAGCACCGGCACATAGAGCACGATCAAAAACAGCACCGCGTAGAGTTGCAGCGCGCGGTTCGGGCGCTTGATATAGCTGCTCATGTAATGCGCCCCTGCACTTTGCGTGTGACAAGCAGAAACACCAGCGCCAGCGCCGCAATCCAGAACATCAGGACAATCGACAGGGTGGCCCCCATCGGCCAATTGTTGACCGCGCCGAATTGCAACTGGATAAGATTGCCGATCATCGCCCCATCCGGCCCACCCAAAAGCGCGGGCGTGATGTAATCGCCAGTGGTCGGGATAAAGATCAGGAACGAGGCCGCGATCACCCCCGGCATCGACAAAGGCAGCGTCACGCGGAAAAATCGCGCCATCGGCCCGTCGCCCAGATCGGTCGCGGCTTCCAAAAGAGAGCGGTCGATCTTTTCCAGCGACACATAGAGCGGCAGAATCGCAAAGGCCGCCCAGGCATGGGCCAGCGTGATGATGACCGCCGTGGGGCTATAAAGCAGGAAACTGAGCGGTGCCTCAATGAGCCCCACCGACATCAGCCCCGAGTTAATGACACCTTCGTAGCCAAGGATCACCTTCCACGCGAAAACCCGCAGCAGATAGCTTGTCCAGAATGGCAGAGTCATCAGGATGATCCACAGCATCTTATTTCTGTGGACATGAAAAGCCACGAAATAGGCCATGGGATAGCAAAGCAGCACCGTAGCCACCGTGGCCAGGCCCGACATCCAGAACGACCGTAACATCAACGTGCCGTAAATCGGCTCATTCCAGCTTCGGATATAGTTGTTGAGCGTGAGCGTGGTGTCAAAGCCAAAGCCTTGCCGCGTCCAGAGGCTGATTACCAACAGAATGACAAAAGGCACCACGATGCCAAAGGTCATGATCGCGAGCGTGGGGCCCATCATCAGATAGCCACGCGCGCTTTCGCTGCGTTGGAACAGGCGCAGAATGCGCGACCCAGAGGCGCGAGGGGGCCTGTCCGCTGTCCGGCTTTTGGGCAAAGAGGTTTCGGCCATTCCTGCGCGCACTCCTCAGGGGCTGGATCAAGAGGCCCGCCCGCCGGGGCGGACGGGCGGTGCGGGCAGGGTCAGAACCCGGCCTTGATCTGCTCGAAGAGCTCGTTCATCTGGGTTTCCCATTCCTGCGTCTGCGGCTGCTGGAAATGCCCCGCATTCAGGATTTCGACCGGGTTTTTGCTCAGGCCCAGCCCGGCCAGCGTCTCTTCCTCGAACTGGTCGAACGCCTTGCTGTTGGAATGGCCGTACCCCCAGTCGTTGATCATGAAATGGCCGGTTTCGACGCTGAGCAGGGAATCGATCACGTCATAGGCGCGGTCAAGATTGGGCGCGTCCTTGTGGATCATCACGCCGCAGACCCATGTCAGCGCGCCCTCTTTGGGCCGCGCGAATTTGACAGGGATGCCCTCGGCCTGCAGCAGCACCGCCGAACTGTTCCACGTCATCGAGGCCACCATCTCGCCAGCGGAAAGCGCCTGTTCGAGCGTGGTCGTATCATCGGTATAAAGGCGCATCAGCGGGCGCTGTTCGCGCATCACGGCGGCGATTTTGTCAAAGGCTTCGGGTGTGTCGATATTGGCGAAATCAATGCCAGCCTTGATCGCCCCGCACCACCACGCATCCCCGCCCGAGGCCAGCGACCCCAACCGCCCAGCATAGCGCGGGTCCCACAGGATGTCCCAGCTTTCCTCGCCCTCCAACTCCACCAGATCAGTGCGATAGGTGATCGAGGTCTGACCCCAATCAAAGGGCGCCATCCAGACCTTGCCCGCCTCGGCACCATTGCCGGGCAGATCGACCAATTCAGGGATCACATCGCCCCAATTGGCGACACGCGCGGTGTCAATCGGCTGGAATAGCCCCGTCTGCACCCAGCGCGGCATCGACTGGTTGCAAGGGTGCGATACATCCACCACGAACCCGCCCCGCATCTTGGTCAGCGCCTCTTCCGAGCCGCCGAAAATGGCGAAATTCGGCAGGGTGCCGTTTTGCTCCTGATAGGGGCCAAACAGTTCGGGGATGTCATAGCCCCCCATGTGAAATAGGTGGCCTGCTCACCCTCAGAGGCCATGGCCCGGCGCGCGGGCAACGGCACCGTTGTCATCGCCACCCCTGCCGCCAAAAGGCCCTTGGTGAATTTCCGCCGACTTAACTTGCCTTCGCGCACAGCACCCAATTGGTCCAGAATATCCATGTGGTCCCAGTCTCCCCTGTTGGCGCGGACCCACCTATGGGATGGGCCCCGTCACACAATCGTTATGGTTCATGCGCCATAGCTCAGGGCTGTTGACATTTTCCGTCGCTCGGGCATGTCATTGAATGGTCATTCAATCATTTCAGCCATTGGGGAATCGAGTCAAGCGTTTTGCTCGACCTGCCCCGACCGGGAGTGTCGGGCAGACCCGGAGTGATCAAGGATCAAGCGGCGCGGCCGCCTATTTCGAGGGAGACAAGGAATGCGCGACAACACCGGAATCATCCGCCTGCATGCCAATGGGCCAGACGGGTTGACGCCCGTCGCCGTTGATCCGGCAGAGTTTGACACCCCGCCAGAGGCGCAGAACCTGCATATCTATTTTGCCGATCCGGCACTTGGTCTTAACGTGGGCGTCTGGCAATCGGCCCCGATGCAAGAGGCGTTCGGTCCCTTCCCCGGGGATGAGTTCATCGTCATGCTCGAGGGCGCGTTTGGCCTGCGCGATGGCGCTGGCACGGGCGTGGGCGTGGGGGCCAAGGCGGGGCAATGCGCGGCAATTCGCAACGGCATCCCGGTCAGTTGGCACCAAGACGGGTCTGTCAGAAAATTCTTCATGACCTACAACGATCCTCGCGCCGCAGCGCCGCAGGACCTGACGGCAGAGGGCGGCTTGACCACGCTCTCGCCCGAAATGACGCTGACCGATGCCGAATTGATGGAAGACACCAGCACGCCCCAGCGCGACCGCATCCTCTTTAGCAATGACCTTGGCAATTTCGATGTCGGCCTTTGGGATACGCAGGTGCTGAACACTGAATTAGAGCCGTTCCCCTATCACGAAATGGCGCAGGTTCTGGAGGGCGAGGTGTATCTGACCGAGGCAGATGGCACACGGCATCATTTCACCGCCGGAGATGTGTTCTTTATCCCTGCAGGCACGCCCTGCATCTGGCATGTGCCCAGCTACCTGCGCAAATTCTACGCAGCCCTTGATCCCGAGAACCGCCCCGACGGCTGACACGATCCATTACGCAGGCGGCGCAGGCAGCAGCTCCGGCACCAGCCGCGACAGACAGAGCTTGCTCGCCGCCAAGGCGTGCATGCGATCATGGCTCTCGGGCGCCAGATGCAGGCGCTGCCAATAGCCATCGGTCAGCGATTCCATCCATTCGGCCATTTGATCCGCATCGCTGCGACAGCTTTCGGGCAAGAGCGCCGCCCAGATGCCCGAGAGCGCCCTATGCCGCCGTGCATCGAACTCGGCCGCGACCTCGGCATAGTGCCCGGTGAAACGCAATTCGCCCCAAAAGGCGAACCACAGCGGCAGCACATCGGGGCCACAGGCCTCGGCGCTGAAATCCGCATCCAGCAGCGCCATCAATCGGTCGAGCGGGGCATCGCCGGTCTGTTCCAAGGCGCGCATCCAGAGATTTTCATAGCCTTCATAGAGATCGCGCAGGGTTTCCGTGAGCAGCCCGCTTTTGGAGGTGAAATAGAACACCGCCACGCCCTGCGATAACCCCGCCTCATCCGCCACCGTCGCCAGCGTGGTCTTGGCCAGACCATGCGTCAGGATCGACCGCCGCGCCGCATCCAGAAGCTGCCTGCGGCGGCGTTCGGCATTCTCCTTGCGCTCTTTTCGCGGTTTTCTGGGCGTCGCGTCGGTCACATTTGCCCCTTTGTGCGGTGGTTTTTCCATCCATGCCACAGGCCGCGCGGCACGTCAGCCCAAATTTATTTATTTGAGCGCTCAAAAAAACTTTACGAGAAAATCCGCTTTGGCTAGGATGATCACAGGAGCAATGCCATGCGACCCCAATCCTCATTTGATGCCATCATCATCGGCGCGGGCCATAATGGCCTTACCGCTGCCGCTTATCTCGCGCGCGCCGGGCGTCAGGTGCTGGTGGTGGAAAAGAACGACTGGATCGGCGGCGCAGCGGTCAGCCGGTCGCTGCACGACGGATGGACCTATTCCAACTGCTCGTATGTCTGCTCGCTCTTGCGGCGCGAGATTGTGCGCGATCTCGACCTGCCGAAATACGGCCTTCAGGTGATCCCCTATGAGGGCGGGGCGAGTTTCACGCCAGACGGCGATTATTTCGCCTATTACTCGGATCACGACGCCTTGCAGCGCGAAATGGCCCGCCATTCGCCCCGCGATGCCGATGCCTATCCGCGCTATGCACAGATGATCATGCGGCAATGCCGGTTCATCCGCCCGTTCCTGTTGCGCGATGCCCCTGATCCCGCCTCGCTTCATCCCCGTGATCTGGGCGAGATGGCCTATATGGTGAAACGGGCGCATGGGCTGGGGCGGCGCGAATTGGCTGAAACCCTGCGCTTTTGGACCATGTCGATCGGCGATCTACTGGACGAGCATTTCGAGAGCGATCTGATCAAGGCGCATCTGGCAGGCTCGGGCATCATCGGCACGGGGCTCGGGGTCTATTCTCCGGGCACCGCCTATGTGCTCTTGCATCATTACATGGGCGATATTGACGGCGGCATCGGAGCCTGGGGCTTTGCCCGGGGGGGCATGGGGGCGATTTCCAACGCCCTTGGTGCGGCCTTTGAGGCGGCGGGCGGCACCATTCATATTGGCGCAGGCGTGGCGCAAATCCTTGTCAAAGAGGGCCGCGTGACCGGCGTGGCGCTGGAGGATGGGCGCGAGTTCCACGCGCCGGTCGTGGCGTCGAACATGGATGTGAAATGCACGTTTCTGCGCCATGTCGATCGCGCCGCCCTGCCCGAGGACTTCACCCGCGCGGTAGAGCGATTCAAGATCCGGGGGTCTTCTGCCAAGCTCAATATCGCGCTTGACCGCCTGCCCGCCTTTCCCGCCGCGCACGCAAATGCCAGCTTCCTGCGCGGTGATCTGCATGTGTCCCAAAGCCTTTGGGAGTTGGAGCGCGCCTATGATGACTGGAAGGCCGGGCGCTGGTCCGCGCGCCCCTATATCGACATGCTGATCCCCAGCCAGATCGACCCGACCATGGCCCCGCCCGGCAGCCATATGATGACGGTCTTTGTGCAATACGCGCCCTATGACCTGGTGGCAGATGGCCAGCGCAGCGGCCAGAACTGGACAGATACCGCACGGCACGCGCTGGCCGAGACGGTGCTGGATCAGATCAGCATCGCCTGCCCGGATATCCGCGACCGCATTCAGCATATGGAGATCCGCTCGCCGCTCGAATTAGAGACAGAGGTGGGGCTGACCGAGGGCAATATCTTTCAGGGTGAGTTGACCTTTGATCAGCTTTTCTTCAACCGGCCCGTGCCCGGCTATTCCGGCTATGGCTCGCCCATCAGGGGGCTTTATCTTTGTGGCTCGTCCGCGCATCCGGGCGGCGGGGTGATGGCGGCGCCGGGGGCCAATGCCGCCCGCGCGATCCTGCGCCGCGAATGGCCCCGCGCCCCGCGCAAGGGCTATGCCGCATGAGCGCCATCCGCACCTTTGACAGCATCGTGATCGGCGGCGGGCTGAATGGTCTGGTGGCCGCGGGCGTGCTGGCGCGGGCGGGGCAATCTGTGTGCCTGCTAGAACGTGCAGCGCATCTGGGCGGCATGGCCGCCCCCGGTGCCAGCGGCGCGCCGCGCATGGCGCACCTGCTTTATAACCTCAGCCCCGTGGTGCGCCGCGATCTGGGCTTGGGTGCCCGCGATTGGCCGTTCGAAACTGCGGCCTTGCCCACGGTGGCGCTGTCCGAGGATGGCCGCCATGTGGTCACGCAGGGCGCAATCGCGCGCTTTGTCGATGGCAGCCCCCATCCCGATGCGGCGGCTTTTGCGGCGCTGCACGAACGCCTGACCGCCTATGCCGCGCTCTTGCGACATCTGGCCGAAGCAGCCCCGCCGGGGGGCGATGCGCCGATCCTCTCCTCGGCACGGCTGAAAGAGGTGTTGCGACTGGGCCGGGTCGGCCTTGGCCTGCGCCGCATGGGCAAGCCCGAGATGCGGCGGTTCCTGCAAATCCTGCTGTCGAATGCCTATGATCTTATCCTTGATGACATCCCCGACGGCCCGCTTGCGGGCCTTTTGGCGGCGGATGCGGTGCGCGGGGCTGCGGCGGGGCCACGCGCGCCCGGCACGGTCTTTGGCCTGCTTTACCGCATGGGGCATGGCGGCGGTGCCAGCCTGCCCATGGGCGGCATGACGGCGGTGATCGACGCCTTTGCCGGGGCGGCCGGGCGGGCTGGGGCGGTGATCAAGACGGGCTGCGGTGTGGCGCGTATCCTGACCGATCAGGACCGCGTGACCGGCGTGATCACCGACCGGGGCGAGACACTCCATACCACCCGCGTGCTGAGCAGCGGCGGCGCGCGCATGACCGCAGAGATGGCCGGGCTCGCGCATTTCGACATCGAAGCCACGCGCCGTCTGCGCCACATCCGCGCGCGCGGCACGGTGGCCAAGATCAACCTGACCCTTGACGCCCTGCCCACCATCCCCGGCCTGCCTGATGATCTGCTCTCGGCCCGCCTCGTGATTGCGCCCTCCGCATCTTACGTCGAAGAGGCGTTCAACCCGTCGAAATACCGCGAAACCTCGCCCCATCCGGTGATCGAGGCGCTGTTGCCTGGTCAGACAGACCCTGCACAACGGGGCGCGCAAGGCCATGCTCTCTCGCTCATTGTGAACTATGCGCCGGTCGATTTGGCGGGGGGCTGGGATGACCCCGCGCGCGATGCCTTGCTCCAGACCACGTTCAACACGCTTACCCGCTACGCCCCCGGCCTGTCCGACCTTGTGACCGGTGCAGAGGTGATCCCGCCCGATCAGATCGAGGCCGAGACCGGCGCACCGGGCGGGCATTGGCACCATGCAGAGATGAGCCTTGATCAGCTTCTTGCCCTGCGCCCCGCCATCGGCATCGGGCGTTATGGGATGGGTCCATCGGGGCTTTTTCTCTGCGGGGCCTCCGCCCATCCCGGCGGCGATCTGATGGGGCTGGCGGGGCGCAACGCGGCGCACGCAGCCCTACGAGGCGCGCCATGAGCATCGCCACTGATCCCAAGCTGGGCCTGATCGACGGGCCGGTGCATCCCCGCCTCGCGCCGCTCAACCGGGCGCAGGGCTGGTATGGCTGGGCCGGATACGCCGCACCAAGCCTGCTCGATACGGTGGAGTTCGAATATTTCGCCCTGCGCAACCAAGCCGCGCTCTTTGACGTCTCACCCTTGCATAAATACCGCATCACCGGGCCGGATGCGGCGCGCGTTCTCAACCGCCTTGTCACCCGCGATGTGACCAAGATCCCCCTGCACCGGGTTGGTTATGCGATCTGGTGCGATGAAGAGGGGATGGTGATCGACGATGGCACGCTCTTTCACCTTGGGGCGGAGGATTGGCGGCTCTGCTGTCAGGAACCGATGCTGACATGGCTCTTGGATGCGGCCTGGGGCTTTGACGTGGATATTCTTGACGAAAGCCGCAAGATTGCCGGGCTGGCCCTGCAAGGGCCGACCGCCTATGCAGTGCTGCGCGCGGCCGGGCTGGATGTGGGGCATCTGCGCCCCTTTGATCTGGCCGGGGTGGAACCGGGGCTGATGATCTCGCGCACCGGGTTCACCGGCGACTTGGGATATGAGCTTTGGACGGCGTGGGGCGATGCCCTGCCCCTCTGGGACCGGCTGTGGCAGGCGGGTGAAAACCTTGGCCTGCGCGCCATCGGCTATGAGGCGGTGAATATCGCCCGGATCGAGGCGGGGTTCATGGTCGCGGGCGTCGATTTTCAGCCCGCCCATGCCACGGAACGTCTGCACCGGGGGCACACCCCGATAGAATTGGGCCTTGGCCCGATGGTCGATCTCACCAAAGGGCATTTCAACGGCCGCCGCGCACTTTTGGCTGCCAAACCCCGCAGCCTCTTGATGCGGCTCGATGTCGAGGGGTTCAAACCGGCGCAGGGCGCGCTGGTCTATCACGCCAAGCGGCGCGAGGTGGGGCATGTCACCTCGGGTGTCTGGTCCCCCACGGCCAAGCGCAATATCGCCCTTGCGCATGTGCGGATGCCTATGGCGGCGCAGCACCCGAGCAATCTCTGGGCCGAGATTTACACGCTGGAAGAAGGGCAATGGGATCGCCGCATGGCACGGCTGACGCCGGTCAAATCTGCCTTCTTCCGCCCGCCCCGCGCCCGCGCCACCCCGCCCGGCAACACCTGAATTCCGACGGAGATGACATGAACACACATGCAAACACCCCTGCCCCCGATGATCTGACCCTCTGGGATCGCACGCATAACCTGCACCCCTGGACCGGCATCCGCGACTGGCGCAAATCTGATCTCTTGCGGGTCAACACCGCGCAGGGCATCCATATCTGGGACAGTACGGGCAAGCGCCATATCGACGGGCCGGGGGGCATGTGGTGCGTGCAGATCGGGTATGGCCGGGCCGAGATGGCCGAGGCGATTGCGGCGCAGGCCATGGCGATGCCCTATGCTTCGCCTTGGTCCTTTACCACCGAACCCGCCGCCCTTCTGGCGCGCAAACTGGCCGAGCTGACCCCCGGCGACCTCAACACCGTGCATTTCACTACCGGCGGCTCGACCGCTGTCGATACCGCCATCCGGGTCGTGCAATTTCTCAACAACCGGCTAGGTCGGCCCGACAAGAAAATCGTGCTCTCGCGCGAAAAGGCCTATCACGGCTCGACCTATCTGGCGGCAACCGTGACCGGCAAGGAACGCTTCAAGACAAGGTTCGACAAGGCCGATGATCTGGTGCGGTTCTTGCCCGATGTGAACCCCTACCGCCGCCCCGCAGGGATGAGCGTGGCGGATTGGGGTGATCTCAAAATCGCCGAGTTCGAGCAGATGATCGCCGAGGTTGGCCCCGAGCGCATCGCCGCCTTTATCGCCGAACCGATCCTGTGTTCCGGTGGCGTTGTCGTACCGCCCCCCGGCTATCACCAACGCACCCACGAGATATGCCGCAAGCACGACATCCTCTATATCTCGGACGAGGTTGTGACCGGCTTTGGCAGGCTTGGCCATTGGTTCGCCTCTCAGGATGTGTTCGGGTTCACCCCCGATATCATCACCTGCGCCAAGGGTCTTACCTCGGGCTATGTGCCGCTTGGGGCCTGCATCCTGTCCGATGCGCTGATGGAGCGTTTGGCCGGGGTCGAGGGCGATGATGTGTTCTACAACGGCTATACCTATTGCGGGCACCCCGTGGCCTGCGCCGCCGCCCTCAAGAATATCGAGATCATCGAGCGCGAGGATCTTCTGGCGCATGTCCGCCGCATCACCCCGCAGTTTCAGGCGCGGTTGCGCGCCATCGGCGAGAGGTTTGACATCGTGGGCGACGCGCGCGGCATGGGCCTTTTGGGCTGTCTCGAATGTCGGCCCGACCTTAGCGACGAAAGCTATGCCAAACACCTGCAATTCGGGGCCAAACTCGATGCCGCCTGCGAGGCGCGCGGCCTTTTGTTGCGGCCTTATGGCAATATGGCGGTGTTCTCGCCGCCGCTGATCATCACCACAGAGGAGATAGATGAAATGTTCGATATCATGGAGGCGGGGCTGACCCAACTCAGCGCCGAATACGATGGTTGAGATCGCGCGCCTCAAGGCGGATACCGATCCGGGCACGGTGGCCAAGCGTCTGCTGCAAGACGGCGGCGTGGTGGTTGAAAACGTGGCAGGCTCAAACTTGCTTGACCGGGTCACCAGTGATCTGCGCGGCCCGTTCGATCAGCAAGGGCACAAGTTTGCCAATGATTTCAACGGCTACAAGACCCGGCGTTTGGGCAGTATCCTCAAGATTTCCGAGGCGGCGGCGGATATTCTGGCGCATCCGCTGGTGATGGAGGTGGCTGACCGGGTGCTGAAACGTCACTGTGTCACCTATCGCATCGGGTCTTCGACCGCGATCGAAATCCTGCCGGGCGAAAAAGCGCAGGTGCTGCACCGCGACGATGATTTCTATCCGATCCGCATTCCCGGTGTGGAATTCCAGATTTCCGCGATGTGGGCGCTCGACGATTTCACCGCCGAGAATGGCGCGACGCGGGTTGTCCCCGGCTCGCAGGATCTGCGCCCGATCAACAGCATCACCGACGACCAGATCACCCAAGCCGTGATGCCGCGCGGCTCGGTGCTGTTCTACCTTGGGGCCACGGTGCATGCAGGTGGGGCCAACCGCGCCGCTGCGCCGCGCAAGGGGTTGATTACCACCTATTCGCTGGGCTGGCTCCGGCAAGAGGAAAACATGTATCTCTCAGTGCCGAAATCCAAGGCCGATGCCTATCCCGATGACGTGCGCCGCTTGTTGGGCTATCAGGGCCACGGCCGCAATCTGGGCGTCTATCCCGGCGATCCAGATGGCTATTGGTTCGACGCCTGAGCGCCCATGTCAGCCCGGTTTGCGGCCCCGGATATGGTGCGGACAATGCTCGCCCGATTGCACGACCGGCACCATCGCGGTCCATGTCTCGATCTGATGCGCGATAAACTCCGCGCCGTGCCGCGCCTCCCATTCGGCGCGGCGTGGGCCTGACAGCTCCCGTAATTCGGCCGCTGCCACCTCGGCATACCATGGGCTGCGATCCACCAGTGCGACATCGGCAAACCCCGCCGCCGCCAGCGCCGCGCGGTAGCGCGCCGGTGACGCCATGGCAAAATCGAGCGCCTCAAGCGCGATGTAATGCGCCATCTCGGGCGAGGGCGCGCCGTCATGCGCGCGCAACCAGTCCGAGGCGGCAAAGACGCCGCCCGGTTTGAGCACGCGAAACACCTCGGCTGCCAGCGCCTCCTTGTCGGGGATATGGATGATCGAATCCTTGGAAAACACCACATCAAAGGTTTGATCTGGATAGGGAAACGGCCCCGGCGTGACCTTGTCTATAGTGATCTGTCCAGCCAGCCCCGCAGCTGTGGCACGGGCGCGCGCGGCAGCGCAAACCGGGTCTTCCACGTCGATGCCGGTGACATGCGCCGCGCCGTGATCGCGCACCATGAGCACCGCAATCGCCCCCGACCCACAGCCAATGTCCAGCACCTTGGCCCCTGTCAGATCGACCCCATCCAGCACCCGCGCCACCTCGTCCTGGCCACCGGGCGACAGAAACCCCTCACCCCAAAGGTCTTCGAGAAAACCGATATGGCTCTGATCGTAGAGAATATCCTCAGACATGAGCAGCCTCCGACTGAATACCCGTTCAATGGAGTATTCCGCGAAGTGGCCCCTCAGACAAGCCCCCGCTCAGAGCTGTCCCGCCGCCTGCAACTTTTCCCATGCAAAGCGCAAATAGCTGCTGCGAAAGCTGTGACCGCCCGGATGCAGGCAAAAATCGAGCACGTCGCCCGTGGCGTTGCGGCGGTTCTGACAGGCGAGATCCTCGAATTCAGTCTCGCCAGTCGGGGTGAACCCGCCCAGCGCCTGATACATGTCCAACGATTCGGCCACATCGCCCTGCCGCGTTTCCAGAATGGGGCGCCCGGCCAGCGGCACTGTCGGGTCAGTCGTGCCGTGAATATGCACAAGGCTCGCCGCAGGCGTGGCGCAGGTCTCGGGCGGTTTCATCCAAAAGGTTCCGGCAATCGCCGCAAAGCCCGCGAAACGCTCAGGCATGGTGCAGGCGAGGTTCCAGACCATCATGCCGCCCGCAGAAAACCCTGCTGCCATCAAGCGCTTGGTATCAATCGGAAACCGGCGCGTGGCATCCTCGATCACCGCCTCGACATAGCGAAATTCCACCGATCCGTCGCTGTCCATATGGCGCGGCGCATAGGGAATCACCCAATCGTCATCGGCGGATTTGAGCGCGATGAGTGCGAGCCCCATGTCAGACACCACCTGACGCAGGTTCTGGTTCTGCATCACCGCCGCCGCCGAACCACGATAGCCATGGGCAAAAACCACCGCCCCCACCGGGCTGCCTATCTGTCCTTCGGGCATGGCGATGCGGTAATGCCGATCGCCCAACTGACAATCTGTATCGGGCCCACAGGCCCAAGCAGGCCCCGTAAGTGCCGACAATGCCAACAAAATTGCAAGAACCCGCATCGCACTCTCCTTGAACCCGCATGCCTTATCCTGTCGTCAAACCTGACAGATCGAGATCACGCGCGCGTGGCATTCCCCATCAGATAACGCGGATGTGATCCGGCTGTTCTGCGTGGGTCACCCCTGAGCAGATCCATCCCGCCAGCGGTTCACAATCGGATAGCGCCGGTCAAGCCAGAACGCCCGCTTGCTGAGCCGTGTGCCGGGGGCCGCCTGAAACCGCTTGTATTCGCTGATGTAGAGCAGATGTTCCACCCGCTTGGCATCGGCCAGATCGTAACCCGCCGCAACGCAATCCGAAATAGAGCCATCCTGATCCACGAGGATTTCCAGAATCCCATCCAGCACCGGGTAATCCGGCAGCGAATCGCTGTCCTTTTGATCGGCGCGCAATTCGGCACTGGGCGGCTTGGAAATGACCTGCTCGGGGATCACCGCCCCCTTTGGCCCCAGCATCCAGCCGCGATATTGGGCGTTGCGCCAGCGGCAAATCTCGAACACCCGCGTTTTGTAGAGATCCTTGATCGGGTTATAGCCCCCCGCCATATCGCCATAGATCGTGGCATAGCCCACCGCCACCTCGGATTTATTGCCGGTGGTCAGCAGCATCTCGCCAAACTTGTTCGACAGCGCCATCAGCAACAGACCACGCAGGCGTGACTGAAGATTCTCTTCGGTCAGGTCCGGTGCCCTGCCGTCAAACAGCGGCGCCAGCGTCGCCGTGATCGCCGCGCGCCCCGCGTCGATGGGCACGAAATCATAGCGACACCCCAAGTTTTCAGCGACCGCCTTGGCATCCTCTAGCGATTCTGCCGAGGTATATTCCGATGGCAACATCACGCAGCGCACATTCTCAGGCCCCACCGCATCAACGGCAATGGTTGCCACAATGGCGCTATCCACCCCGCCCGAAAGCCCCAGCAAGACCTTGGAAAACCCCGATTTGCGCAGGTAATCGCGCAAACTGAGCACCATCGCGGTATAGTCCTGCTCCATATCATCGGGCAGATGCGCCAGATCCCCCGGCAGCGCGCGCCAGCCCTCCGGCCCCCGCTCCAGATCGACATGCGCCACCGCCTCTTGAAACATCGGCAATTGCACCGCGAGCGCCCCACCGGGATTGAGCACGAAAGAGCCGCCATCGAACATCTGATCGTCCTGCCCGCCCACCATGTTGAGGTAGATAAGCGGCAATCCAGTCTCGATCACCCGCGCCACCATCATATTCTGGCGCAGGTCCATCTTGTCGCGGTAATGCGGCGATCCGTTCGGCACGAGCAGGATTTCAGCGCCGGTTTCGGCCAAAGTCTCGACCACATCCTCGTGCCAGGCATCTTCGCAAATCGGGCTGCCGATCCGCACCCCTGCCACCGTATAGGGCCCCGCCACCGGCCCGCTGTCATAAAGACGCACCTCGTCGAAGACCGTCTCATTGGGCAGATGATGCTTGAGCACGCGGGCGCGCACAGACCCGCCCTGCAGGATATAATAGGCATTGTGCAGGCTCACACCATCCAAGGCCGGGCCGCCAATCGCCAACGCCGGCCCGTCGGCGCAGTCACGCGCCAGCGCCTCGATCGCGGCAATCGCCGCCTGATGAAAGGCGGGTTTTTGCACAAGGTCTTGCGTGTTGTAGCCGGTGATGAACATCTCGGGCAGCGCCACCAGATCGGCCCCCGCCGCGCGCCCCTTGTCCCATGCGTCGCGCGCCAGACGCGCATTGCCCGCCAGATCCCCCACCGTGGGGTTCAACTGCGCCAAAGTCAGGCGAAACCGGTCAGCCATGCGCGTGCCCTCTGCATATCCACGCCTCCGATGTAGCAGATCGCCGCCGGAGGAAAAGCCGATTTGCCCAAAAGCCGTTGTCAGCCCCTGCCCCGTCCTCTAGATTTGCCTCAGCCGCCGCATCATCGGGCGGGATCGGGCATCGGGGCAAATATGACGTTTTCGCGCACAAGACCCATCCTTCTGAGCATCGCACTTGGTGCGGCCAGTATGGCCGCCGCTCAGGATGCGGAGGTGCAGACCAAGCAATATGACGATGGCGGCATCTATGAGGGCACGTTCAAGGACGGGCTGCAACATGGCACCGGCAGCTATACCCTGCCCAATGGCTATGAATATACCGGCGAATGGGTCGAAGGCGAGATCAGGGGCAAGGGTGTAGCACGCTTTCCCAATGGCTCGGTCTATGAGGGCGAATTCGCGCGCGGCAAACCCAATGGCATCGGCAAGATCGTCTTCACCGATGGCGGCACCTATGAGGGCGCATGGGAGGATGGCAAGATCACTGGCCAAGGGGTTGCGATCTATGCCAATGGCGTGCGCTACGAGGGCGGGTTTCTGAATGCCATGCACCACGGGCGCGGCCGGATGCAAAGCCCCGGTGGCTATATCTATGACGGCGATTGGGTGAATGGCGTCAAGGAAGGCGCGGCCAAGATCACCTATCCTGATGGCGCGGTCTATGAGGGGGCTGTTGCACGTGGTGCGCGCGAGGGTGAGGGCACGCTCACCATGCCCGATGGGCTGATCTATCAGGGCACGTGGCGCGCCGGAGAGATTGACGGCAAGGGCAAACTCACGCAGCCCAATGGCGATATCTATGAGGGCGATCTTGTCGCCGGACGGCGCGAAGGCACGGGCCGTGTGACCTATCAGAATGGCGATCTCTATGAGGGGGCCTTTAAGGAGGACCGCCGCCATGGTCAGGGCACATTCACCGGCACCGATGGCTATCTGTATCAGGGCGAATGGGTCGCGGGTAAAATCTCGGGTCAGGGGCGCGTGACCTATCCCGATGGTTCGGTCTATGAGGGGCAGTTCCGCGATGATCTGGCCAATGGCGCGGGGCGCATCACCTATCCGGACGGCGCAACCTATGAAGGGTCATGGGTTGGCGGCGTGATCGAGGGCACTGGGCGTGCCACCTATCCCAATGGCCTTGTCTATGAAGGCGAATTCAAGAACGCCCGCAACCATGGCACGGGGGTTATGACCTACCCCGACGGCTATCGCTATGAGGGGGAATGGCAGGACGGCCAGCGTCACGGCACCGGCACCGCCACCTATCCCGATGGCACGATCTATGTGGGCGGGTTCGTCGAAGGCCAGCGCCACGGGCAAGGCAAGATCACCATGCCCGATGGCTTTGTCTACGAGGGCGAATGGCAAAACGGCGAAATCTCTGGCCAGGGTGTGGCCACCTACACCAATGGCGATGTCTATGAGGGCATGTTCCGTGCGGGCAAGCGGCAGGGCGAAGGCACTATGCGCTATGCCAGCGGCCAAGAGGCCAGCGGCACATGGGAAGATGGCGCGCTCTCCGGGGCGACAACCCAGACCGAGTGATCAGATCGCCCGATCCGCATCAAGATCGGCCAACACGCGCGCGGCCCCATCAAGCACCGCTTGACGGCGGCCCGCCTCCATTTTGTCCCATGTGCGATAGACCGGCCCCATACGGGGATTGCGCCCGAACCGGTCGCGATTCCGGATCAGGAAATCCCAGTAAAGCAGGTTAAAGGGGCAGGCATTCTCGCCCGTCTTTTCCTTGACAGAATAGGCGCAGGACCGGCAGTAATCCGACATTTTGTCGATGTAATTGCCCGAACTCACATAGGGTTTGCTTGCGATAATGCCGCCATCGGCAAACTGGCTCATCCCGATCACATTCGGGGCCTCGACCCATTCAAAGGCATCGGCATAGACCGCCAGATACCACTCATGCACCTGACCCGGGTCAATCCCGGCCAAAAGCGCGAAATTGCCCGTCACCATCAGGCGCTGAATGTGATGGGCATAAGCCTCTTTTGCCGTGGTCTCAACGGCATGGGCGACACAGTTCATGCGCGTCTTGGCCCCCCAGAACATCGCCGGCAACTTGCGCTTATGTCCCAGCGCGTTGCGCGTCACATAGTCCGGCCCCTCGCGGAAATAGAGGCCGCGCATATATTCGCGCCAGCCGATCACCTGCCGGATATAGCCCTCGGCGGCATTGATGGGCACCCGGCCTGCTTTCCATTCCTCAACAACACGGGCGCAGATATCCACAGGATCAAGCAATCCGATGTTCATATACATCGAAATCACCGAATGATGCAGGAACGCATCCCCTTCCAGCATCGCATCCTGCGTGTCGCCGAACCCCGGCAGCAGATGCCGCGCGAAATGGTCGAACGCCTGCGCCGCCGCATCCCGCGTCACGCCAAACCAGAACGGGCGCAGCGCTCCGAAATGGGTGCCAAACCGTGCCTCGACCAGATCAAGCACCTCTTGCGTGATCGCATCCGGTTCAAACCGCAACGGCCCCTCGCGCAGCAAATCCGCCTGCGCCCGCTTGCGGTTGTCATGGTCGAAATTCCACTTACCCCCCGCCGGTTGGTCGCCCTCCATCATCAGCCCGGTCTTGCGGCGCATCTCGCGGTAAAAATACTCCATCCGCAGCTCTTTGCGCCCCTCGGCCCATTGGTCGAACTCTTCCAATGAACAGACGAACCGATCATCCGGCAGTTGCCGCACCGTCAACGGGGCGTCCGACAGGGCCTCGATCAGCCGCCATTCCCCCGGCTGTGTGGCGATCACCTCAGACGCCCCAAATTCCTCGGCCCGCCGCATCAATTCCCCCACAATCGAGGGCGTGGCCGCAGGATCGTCCAGCCGCGTATAGGCCACCTGCCAGCCCTCGGCCGTCAACGCCTCTGCGAAATGCCGCATCGCCGACAGGATGAGCGCGATTTTCTTGGGATGGTGCGGCACATAGCTGCCCTCATCCCTCACCTCGGCCATGACCACCACGTCGCGCGTCTTGTCGCCCGCGCGCAGCGCCGAAAGATCCGGGCTGAGTTGATCCCCCAGCACCAGAAGCAGCCGCGCTACCATGGCACGGTTGCCCCCTGCCAATCAAAAAAGCCGCCGCTCTCTTCGGGCCGCAAGCGTTCGATGACGCCAAGCAGGTTCTCTGCCGCCTGCGCTGCGGGCACCGCCGGATGCCGCCCCAGATATTTGCGGGTAAACTCTGTCTCAACCGTGCCCGGATGCAAGGCCACGCAAATCGCCCCTCGGTGACTGCGCCCCAATTCAATCGCGCCGGTGTGGATCATCTGATTCAGCGCCGCCTTGGCGGTGCGATAGCTATACCAACCGCCGAAATTATTGTCGCCAATCGACCCCACCCGCGCCGAGAGTGCGGCAAAGACCGCCCGCCCCTCGCGCGGCAAAAGGCGCAGGCTGTGCTTGAGCACCAAGGACGGCCCCATGCAATTGAGCGCGAATTGATCCAGCATCGCCTGCGCGCTCACCTGCCGCAGCGCCTTTTCCGGCGCGGCCCCGGCAATTTCCAACGCGCCAGTCGTCACCAATATCAGGTCAAACGGCCCGTCCAGCGCGCCAAGGGCTGCCGCAACCGACGCCTCATCGGTCACGTCCAAACCGTCGCCGCTGCGCGACAGGCCCGTGACCGTCACACCACGCGCTTCCAAGGCCGCGCTTACAGCCTGCCCGATGCCGCCCGAAGCGCCGATGATCAATGCTTTTTCCATGGCGCAGACCTAGCCGAAGCCAGCACAGCTTCAACCCCCAAAGCCAAGCGCAATTTCGGGGTTTTCATCGCCGCGCCGCATGCCTATAGTTTCGCCCATGTTGATGCAGGATCATATCACGCCCTTGCCCCACGCCCTTCGGCGTGCCGCTCGGGCTGTCCTGCTAGGCCTAAGCCGCCTCTGAGCGTGCCGTCTTGGCGCGACCGCTCAGAGGATGTGCCGTTTCGCGCCGCAGGCTTAGGATTTTTTGAAAGAGACCAACATGACCAACACCTCTAAAGATCGCGTCGTCATCTTTGACACAACCTTGCGCGACGGCGAACAAAGCCCCGGCGCCACCATGACCCATGCCGAAAAGCTCGAGATTGCCGGGCTGCTCGATGACATGGGCGTCGATATCATCGAGGCGGGCTTTCCCATCGCCTCTGAGGGCGATTTCAACGCCGTCAGCGAGATAGCCAAGAACTCGAAAAATGCCGTGATCTGCGGCCTCGCGCGGGCCAATTTCAAGGATATCGACCGCTGCTGGGAGGCGGTGAAACACGCCGCCCGCCCGCGCATCCATACCTTTATCGGCACCTCACCGCTGCACCGCGCCATTCCCAATCTCGACATGGACCAAATGGCCGAGCGTATCCACGAAACGGTGACACATGCCCGCAACCTCTGCGACAATGTGCAATGGTCGCCGATGGATGCCACCCGCACCGAATGGGATTATCTCTGCCGCACGGTCGAGATTGCGATCAAGGCGGGGGCGACCACGATCAATATCCCCGATACCGTGGGCTATACCGCACCCGAGGAATCGGCCTCGCTCATCCGTCGGCTGATCGCCACCGTGCCGGGGGCCGATGAGGTAGTGTTTGCCACCCATTGCCACAACGATTTGGGCATGGCGACGGCCAATGCACTGGCCGCTGTCGCAGGCGGCGCGCGGCAGATCGAATGCACGATCAACGGCCTTGGCGAACGCGCCGGCAACACCGCATTGGAAGAGGTGGTGATGGCCCTCAAGGTGCGCGGCGACATCATGCCCTATGAAACGGGCGTCGATACCCGCAAGCTGATGAACATCTCGCGCCGGGTTGCCGCCGTGTCGGGCTTTCCGGTGCAGTTCAACAAGGCGATTGTTGGCAAGAACGCCTTTGCGCATGAAAGCGGCATCCATCAGGACGGCATGCTCAAAAACGCCGAGACATTCGAGATCATGCGCCCCGAGGATGTCGGTCTTACCGAGACCAATATCGTCATGGGCAAGCATTCAGGCCGCGCGGCGCTGCGCTCCAAGCTCAAGGATTTGGGCTATGAATTGGCCGACAACCAGCTCAACGATGTGTTCGTCCGCTTCAAGGAATTGGCAGATCGCAAGAAAGAAATCTACGATGACGATCTTGTGGCGCTCGTCAACGCAGGCGTGGACCCCGACAATAACCGCCTTCAGATCAAACACTTGCGCGTGATCTGCGGCACCGATGGCCCGCAACAGGCGACGCTGACGATGGACATTGACGGGCGCGAGGTCTCGACCGAGGCCACCGGAGACGGCCCCGTCGATGCCACGTTCAACGCGGTTAAAGCGCTCTTTCCGCATGAGGCGCGGTTGCAACTCTATCAGGTGCACGCGGTGACCGAGGGGACAGACGCACAGGCCACCGTGTCCGTGCGGATGGAAGAGGCCGGGCGCATCGTAATGGGCCAATCGGCCGATACCGATACGGTCGTGGCTTCGGCCAAGGCCTATGTCCACGCCCTCAACCGCCTGCTCGTGCGCCGCGAGAAAACCGGCAGCGACGCGCGCGAGGTCAGCTACAAAGACGTATCGTAACGGTCCATTGAGCACAGAACAGCAAAGCCCGGATGACAGGATCATCCGGGCTTTTTTGTCGGTGCTCTGGTGTCATGCGTTCCTTGGCCGAGCCGCGCGGGACGCGCAAGCGCGCCCTACTTCGCCCAATCCCAAGGCCGCACGAATTGGCCCAGCACATGCCCCACGGCCTCGCCCTCGGCACTGGCAGACCCCGATACCTTGGCCACAAGCCCAAGTTTCTTGTCATCCACCACAGATGTCACCCGCGCATCAATCCCGGCATCGGCCAAGGCCGCATTGTAAATTCGCGTGATCGCCAGCTTGCGCAGGTCGGGCTTGAACACCTTGCCCACGGCGGTTTTCGGCAATTCCGCCAAGACCTCGACATGCTTGGGCACCGCCGCGCGCTCATGCACATGCCGCTTGCAATGCTCGAGCAGCTCCTCGCCCGTGACCGTGGCCCCGGCCACCAGTTCGACATAGGCGCAGGGGATTTCGCCCGCATGGGCATCCGGCTGACCAATGGCCCCGGCCATGGCAACCGCCTTATGCACCATCAGCGCTTCTTCGATTTCGGCGGGGTCGATGTTATGCCCGCCCCGGATGATCAGATCCTTGGCGCGCCCTGTGATCCAGAGATAACCCTCCGCATCAATCCGGCCCAGATCGCCAGTGCGCAGGTAGTCGCCATGGTAATAAAGATCGCGGTTCTTGTCGCCCTCGGTATAGGTATGGCCGGCGTAAACGCCCGGATTGGAAATGCAGATTTCGCCCACCTCATCGACGGCGCAATCCATCGGCCCATCCGGCGTGCCCTTGATGATCCGCACATCCGTATAAGGAAACGGCACCCCCACCGATCCCACCTTCTTTTCGCCTTCGGGCGGATTGGCCGAGACGAGGCACGTCGCCTCGGTCAGGCCATAGCCCTCGATCACCGCGATGCCGGTGGCCGATTCGAACCGGTTGAACAGTTCCAGCGGCATCGGGGCCGATCCAGAAAAGGCGTTCTTGACGGTCGACAGGTCCGCATCAACCTTGCGCTGCATCAGCGCCGAAACGGCCGTGGGCACGGTGATGATGAAACTGATCTTCCAGCGCTCGCAGAGCTTCCAGAAATTATCAAACACGCCCTCGCCGCGATAGCCTGCGGGCGTCGGAAACACGACATGCGCGCCCGATTTGATCATCGCCATCAGAATCACATGACACGCAAACACATGAAACAGCGGCAGCGGGCACATCACATTGTCCTGCTCGGTAAAGAGCAGCGTGTGACCGATCCAGCCATTGTAGATCATGCCGGAATATTTGTGCTGCGCCACCTTGGGCATGCCGGTGGTGCCGCCGGTGTGGAAATAGGCCGCCACCCGGTCGCCTGTGCTATCGGCAAAGCTCAGCGTTTTGGGCTGACGCGCGATCGCCTTGTTGAAATCCAGACAATCGGCATGGTGCTGCACCGGGTTCTTGGGCCGCACGAGGGGCACGATCCAGCTTTTCGGCGGCGTGAGATAGCGGTTGAGGTCAATCTCGATCACCGTATGCACGCTCGGCGCGTGGCGCACCGCCTCGGCGGTCTTTTGCGCGATGTCGGTCTTGGGAAACGCCTTGAGCGTGACCACCACCTTGGCCCCCGTCTCGCGCAGGATGGCGCTAATCTGCTCTGG
The DNA here is from genome assembly GCF_051447875.1 of Roseovarius sp. MS2. Lineage (NCBI taxonomy): Bacteria > Pseudomonadati > Pseudomonadota > Alphaproteobacteria > Rhodobacterales > Roseobacteraceae > Roseovarius > Roseovarius sp. MS2. The sequence continues at coordinate 2,838,177 of NZ_JBKHVF010000001.1, read as the reverse complement.
CTCGAGCAACGGGTTGATCGGGTTGACGATGCCCGCGATCATCCCGCCAATCGTTGCAACCGCAGTTTCCAGACAGTTGGGCAATACCAGCGCCACCACATCGCCCTCACCCAGCTTGAGGCTGCGAAACAGATTGGCGGCTTGGCAGCACTGATCATGAAACTGCTGCCATGTCAGGGTTTGCGCCTTGTCCGTTGCACCGGAAAACAGCTGATAGCTGATTGCGGGCCTGTCCGGAAAGCTACGCGCGACATTGCTCAACATTTGATAGATCGTTTGGGGGCGCTCGCGCGCCGCCCAAGGCATTTCGTTCTGGATGTCGAGCGCATCCTGTCGCGTCATGAACGCCATCGGTCCGTCCTCCCTGATTTATCCCGCGTTCCCGGCGCGGGTTTCTCCCGTTCACGGCAGAATGTGCGGGAATTCAGGTTCGTGCAAGATTTACGCTGCGTTTTGACGCATTTGTACCGCGTGGCTCTAACTTGCCCCCGACACACAGGCGACCATCGCGCCAGCCATATCGCGCAGCATCTGCGGATAATGCCCCGGCCCTGCCGCAAGCTGGCTGCCGAGCGGATCAATCACGCCATGCGACACCCCCTCGCCAAACACCGTTTCGACCAGCTTGGGATCGAACTGCGGCTCGGAAAAGACACAAGTGACACCGCGCGCCTCAGCCATTTCCCGCAAGGCGGCAATCCGGGCCGGTCCCGGCGCCACCGCATCGCTTAGCGAAATCGCCCCCGCTGCGGAAATGTCAAAGGCGGTCTCGAAATACTGATAGGCATCGTGAAACACCAAAAACGGCACATCCCGCACTGGGGCCAACTGCGCTTTGATCTCTTCGGACAGGGCCTGTAATTCCGCCTGCGCTGCCTCTGCATTCGCGGCATAGATCATGGCATTCTCCGGGTCATGCTCGGACAATTCCTGCGCGATCAATCCCAACCAAGCCTGCGCATTCGCCGGATCAAGCCAAGCATGCGGATCGGCCCCGTCGTGGGCGTGATCGTGCCCATGTTCGTGGTCATGATCATGGTCGTGACCATGCGCCTCCGCATGATCCTCGTGGCCCTTGTCCTCGTGGTCGTGATCTTCGTGGTCGTGATCTTCATGCCCATGATCTTCGTGCGCATGATCTTCATGCCCGTGATCCGCATGCGCCTCAAACGCAACCCCCTCCCGGAACGGCAAGACGCGGCTGCCCGCAGCCCCCAGCAACTCCACGGCATGTGCCTCGGATGCCAGCGCATCAATCGCCCCTTCCAGCCACGGCGTCAGCCCCTCTCCCATCCAGAAGACCAGATCAGCCTCTTCCAGTGCCGCCGCCTCGGAGGGGCGCATTGCATAGCCATGCGGCGAGGCACCCGAGCGCACGATCACATCAGGCTCGCCCACCCCCTGCATCACCCGCGCCACCAACGATTGCACCGGCGCAATATCCGTGGCCACTCGGGGCGCGTCGGCCATCGCGGCTGAGGCAAGCGTCATCCCAAGGCTGAGTGGAGCAAGAAAACGGATCGGCATGGCAGTCTCCATATGTGATATCATAACATTTAGCGCCACTTGATAAATGTAACCCTATAACATATCAACCCCCAAATGATCCCACGGGCAACACCGACGGAGGGCGAGATGGATACGATCGGATTCGAGGCGCATGATCACAAGGGCTGCATGCGCGCCGCCCTCGCCGCTGTCGAGGCGCATTGTGCCCGCCACAAGCTGCAATTCACCCCCGTCCGCCGTCGCGTGCTGGAAATCCTGCTCAGCGAACACCGCGCCATGGGGGCCCATGAAATCCTCGACACGCTGCGTAGCGAGGGGTTGGGCTCCCAGCCCCCAGTGGCCTATCGGGCGCTGGATTTCCTTGTGACACATGGCTTTGTTCACAAGATCGAGCGCCTGAACGCCTTTATCGCCTGCACCCATCCGGGGCAGGATCACACGCCCGCGTTCCTCATCTGCCGCCAATGCGATGCGGTGGCCGAGGCCCATGCCGAACCCTCAAAGGGGATGTTGGGCCGGGCCGCCGCCGACTCGGGCTTTACCATCGAACAGGCAGTGGTCGAGGCGATGGGCCTGTGTCCGCAATGTCGCGAGAGCGCCCAGCCATGCGCCTGATCGAAACCAAGGGGCTGACCGTTCAGTTTGGCCGCTCGACGGTTCTGTCGAATGTCAGCCTTGCGCTCGACCGGGGCGAGATCGTGACCATCGTCGGCCCGAATGGATCGGGCAAATCCACGCTGCTGCGCACCTTGATCGGGGCGCAGAAACCGGCACGCGGCGAGATCATCCGCCGCCCCGGCCTGCGCATCGGCTATGTGCCGCAAAAGCTGCATATCGACCCAACGCTGCCGCTGACCGTCACCCGCTTTCTCAGCCTGCCACGCCACCACCCGGCCGAGGCCACGCGCGCCGCTCTCGAACAGGCGGGGTTGCCAGACCTGCGCAATCGACAAATGACAGACCTCTCGGGCGGGCAGTTTCAGCGCGTTCTGCTGGCGCGTGCGCTTCTGGAAAAGCCAGATTTGCTGATCCTCGACGAGGCCACGCAGGGGCTTGATCAACCCGGTTCTGCCGCGTTTTACCGCCGCATCGAAGAGGTGCGGCGCGAATTGAACTGCGGCGTTCTGATGGTCAGCCACGAACTCCATGTGGTGATGAGCGCCTCTGACCGGGTGATCTGCCTCAATGGGCATATCTGCTGCGAAGGCCACCCCGAGGTGGTCGCCCAAGCCGAGGAATATCGCGCGATTTTTGGCACCGGCACCCAAGGCGCGCTGGCGCTCTACCGGCATGAACACAACCACGCCCATGATCATGACCATGACCATGACCATGACCACGGTCCTGCACATGATCACCCCCACAGCCACGAGGCCGCCGAATAATGCTGGATGATTTCATGGTGCGCGCGGCCCTTGCTGGCCTAGGTGTGGCGCTGGCCGCCGCCCCCTTGGGCAGCTTTGTGGTCTGGCGGCGGATGGCCTATTTTGGCGATGCCACGGCCCATGCCGCAATCCTGGGCGTGGCGATGGCGCTGGCCTTTTCGATGTCAGTCTTTGTTGGCGCGCTGGCCATGTCGCTGATCATGGCAACGACGGTCTCCACCCTTTCGGGGCGCGGCTTTGCCATGGATACGATGCTGGGCGTTCTGGCCCATTCGGCGCTGGCCTTTGGCCTTGTGGCGGTGTCCTTTCTGTCGGGCGTCCGGATTGACCTTATGGCGTATCTTTTCGGCGATATTCTGGCGGTCAGCCGGGGGGATTTGCTGGTGATCTGGGGCGGCGCAGCCCTGGTGCTCAGCCTGCTTGCATGGCGCTGGCAGGCGCTTTTGACGGCAACGCTCAGCCCGGATCTTGCGTGGTCCGCAGGTATCGACCCGCGCCGCGAACAGCTTGTGCTCACGCTGGCACTGGCCGTCGTGGTTGCCGTGGCGATCAAGGTGGTGGGCGTGCTGCTCATCGCCGCCATGCTGATCGTGCCCGCCGCCGCCGCCCGTCCCTTGGCCGCAACGCCCGAACGCATGGCGGCTATCGCCACGCTGATTGCGGGGGGCTCTGCCTTGGGCGGTTTGCGGCTTTCGTTTCAGTTCGATACGCCGACAGGGCCGACGATCGTCTGTGTCGCGGCGCTGATCTTTGCCACGACCGCCCTGATCCGCAGCGGCCTGCGGCATCACGGCGCGGCATCCGACTAAAACAGTCGGAAATCACCCTTGACTCTTTTTGTCGGAAATACGAGAGATATCCTATCAAATCACTCGGATACCTCGAAAGGACTCCCGATGCACCCGATCAAAGCCGCCCTGAGCGTGACCGCTCTGCTTGCCCTGACCGCCCCTGCGCTGGCGCAAGAGGTCAACCTCTATTCCAGCCGCCATTACGATTCGGATGATGCGCTTTACGAGGCTTTCACCAAGGAAACCGGCATCAAGATCAACCGGATCGAAGGCAAAGAAGCCGAGTTGATCGAGCGCATGAAGGCCGAAGGCGCCAACAGCCCGGCGGATGTGTTCATGACCGTGGACGTGGGCAATGTCTCGCGCGCGGTGGATGAGGGCCTGTTGCAACCCTTTTCCTCGGATCTGATCGAGAGCAATGTCGCGGCCAATCTGCGCCATCCCGACAATCTCTGGACCGGCCTCTCGCAGCGCTCGCGCATCATCTTCTACGCCAAGGACCGGGTCGAGACCCCGCCCCAAACCTACGAGGAATTGGCCGACCCCAAATACCAGGGCCAGATCTGCATTCGCTCCTCGTCGAACGTCTATAACCAGTCGCTGCTGGCCTCGATCATCGAAGTGCATGGCGAAGAGGCGGCCAAAGAGTGGGCGGCAGGCATCGTCGCCAATATGGCCCGCGCGCCAGAGGGCGGGGATACCGATCAGCTGCGCGGCATCGTGTCGGGCGAATGTGATATCGCTGTCTCCAACACCTATTACTTTGCCCGTGGCCTTGCCGGGGACGTGGACGGTTTGACCAGCGGCATCGACGGCATCGGCTGGGTCTGGCCCAATCAGGAAGACCGGGGCGCGCATATGAACCTTGTGGCGGCGGGCATTGCCGTCAACGCCCCCAACCCGGAAGAGGCACTTGCCCTGCTCGAATTCCTCGCCAGCGAAACCGCACAAGAGCAATTCGCCAATGGCAACAACGAATACCCGGTGCTGGCCGGTGTGGATATCGGCGAGCATGTGGCCAAGCTGGGCGAGTTCAAACCCGACAGCACAACGCCCACCGCCTCGTTTGGCGCGAATGCCGCCAAGGCACAGGCCATCTTCAACGAAGTTGGCTGGAACTGATCCGTCACCCCCTCTGCGGCCCTGCACGATTGCGCGGCTTGCATGATTGACCTAAGGTCGGGCTCCTCAACAGGGGCCCGGCTTTTTCATGACATCCGTTCGGCTACGATTGCTGATCCTGGCACTTTTGCCCTTGGCGGTGCTGATGCCGCTTTTGTTGCTGGTGGCGATCAACCGCTGGTCTGCGAATTATGACAACCTGCTGATCACCAATGTGGCCAGTGATCTGCGCATCGCAGACCAATATCTGCAACGCCTGCTGACCAGCACCGGCTCTGAGGTCACAAGCCTGGCCCGCTCTTTGCGCTTTGACGAGGTGGCGCGCACCTCTCCCGCCGGCCTGCCCGCGTTTCTGGAAGAGAACCGCCGCGCGCTTGGCCTTGATTTTCTCTATTTTATGCCGCAACACGAGGCGCGCAAACGCTCGGCCGACTGGCCGGTGATTGACACCGCCCTACGCGGCCAACCCGCCACCGAGATCGACATTTTCACGCCCGGCGATCTGCTCTCGCTGCCCCAGACCGGCGTAACCCTTGCCAATCGCGCGCGCGTCCCGCTTGTTGCGACTGTTGCCGCGCAGCCCACCAGCCGCCAGACCGAGGATCGCGGCATGGTCGTGCACAGCGCCACGCCAGTTACAGCAATCGGGGCGCAAGGTGTGCTGATCGGTGGGCTTCTGCTCAACCGCAATCTTGATTTCATCGACACAATCAATGCGCTGGTGTACCGCGACACCGGCACCACCGGCGACCGCCAAGGCACCGCCACGCTCTTTCTCGAGGATGTGCGCGTATCGACCAATGTGCGGCTCTTTGCGGGCGAACGCGCGCTTGGCACGCGGGTTTCGGCGGCGGTGCGCGCCACCGTGCTCGACAAGGGCCAGACCTGGCTTGATAGCGCGTTCGTGGTCAATGACTGGTATATCTCGGCCTATCGCCCCCTGACCGACAGCTTTGGCAAACGGGTGGGCATGCTTTACGTGGGTTTTCTTCAGGCCCCGTTTGATGCCGCCAAACGGCGCGCCTACCTACTGGTTCTTGCCGCGTTTCTGGTTGTTCTGGCCGTCAGCGCGCCGCTCTTTCTCAGGCTTGCGCGCAATATCTTTGCTCCGCTCGAACGCATGACCCGCACCATGGAAGAGGTCGAAGCCGGCGATATGACCGCGCGCATCGGCCCGATCGCCGCACGCGACGAGATTGGCACCGTGGCGGCCCATCTCGACACGCTGCTCGATCAGGTGCAGGAGCGCGACCGCGCCCTGCGCGCATGGAACGAAGACCTGAACGCCCGCGTCGAGGCCCGCACCGCCGAATTGCGCGAGGCGAATGCCAAGCTTGAGACCACTTATCAGCAACTGGTGATGTCCGAAAAACTGGCCTCTATCGGCGAGATCACCGCCGGTGTTGCCCATGAGATCAACAACCCGGCGGCGGTGATCCAAGGCAATCTTGACGTGATCCGCCAGACGCTGGGGGCGCACACCGAACCGGTGATCACCGAACTTAACCTCATTGACCGTCAGATCGGGCGGATCACCGCCATCGTGGGCAAATTGCTGCAATTCGCCCGCCCCGGCGAATTCGGCACCTTTGAGGAAAATGTCGATCTGGCCAGTGTTCTGCGCGACTGTCTGGTTCTGGTGGATCACGTTGTGACCAGATCCGGGCATACGGTGACGCTGAACGCCCATCCCGACACGCCGCCGGTGCGCATCAATCCGGGTGAGTTGCAGCAGGTGATCATCAACCTTGTCACCAACGCGGCGCAGGCCATGAAAACGCCCGGTCACCTGACCCTCACCACCCGTCCCGAGGATCGCGGCAGCTGCCCCGGTGCCGCGCTCTTGGTTGCAGACACCGGCCCCGGTATTCCCAAAGACAAGCTGCCGCTGGTGTTCGATCCGTTCTTCACCACCAAACAGGGCGAAGGCACCGGGCTTGGTCTCTCGGTCAGTCAGACCCTGATCCAACAGGCAGGCGGACGGATCACCGTGCGCAATCGTGTTGAAGGCGGCGCGGAATTCACCGTCTGGCTGCCCGGCTAAGCGCGATCAGCCCGGCCCGGTCAGCCAGGCATGATGCAGCGCTGCCACGGCGCAGGACGCCAGCCTTGCCATATCGTCATCCGCCCGCGAATTGAGAATGATCGGCACCCGCGCGCCCAGCACCACACCCGCCGCCTCGGCATGGGCGAGATAGGTCAATTGCTTGGCCAGCATATTGCCCGCATCAAGATTGGGCAGCACCAGAATATCCGCCCGTCCCGCCACCGGCGATGACAGCCCTTTGGTCCGTGCCGCGGCCATATCAACGGCATTGTCCATCGCCAGTGGCCCATCCACCAGCCCGCCGGTGATCTGCCCCCGCTCGGCCATCTTGGACAAGAGCGCCGCATCAATCGACGAGGGCAGATCGGGATTGACCGTCTCGACCGCCGATAGAACGCCGACCTTTGGCATCTCGATCCCAAGGCTCAGCGCCAGATCAATCGCGTTCTGCACGATGTCCATCTTGGCGCGCAGATCAGGCGTGATGTTGATCGCCGCATCCGTCACCAACAAAAGATGCGCCAGCCCCGGCACGTCCATCACAAAGATATGCGTCAGCCGCCGCGCGGTGCGCAGCCCCGCCGCCTTGTCCAGCACCGCCCGCAAGAGTTGGTCGGTATGCAGATGCCCCTTCATCACCGCCCCTGCCCGCCCCGCCTGCACCAGCGCCACAGCGCGCCGGGCTGCGGCCTCGGGGTCTTTCTCTGCGATGATCTCGATCCCTGTCAGATCCGCCTCCAGCGCTTGCGCTGCAGCCGCAATGCGGATGGGATTCCCAATCAGGATCGGTGCGATCAGCGTATGCGCCCGCGCCCGCAGCGCGCCGCCCAAGGAATTGACCTCTTCGGGACAGACCACCGCCGTTACCAGCGGCTCGAGCGGCTCCGCCCGCTTGAGCAGCTTTTCGAAATGCCGGTGCCGCTGCACGATCAGGCCGGGCAGATCGTGGCTGGAATAGTTCAGCTTGCGGCGCGGGGCCTCGACCACCGCCACGCCCGATACGATCAGCGCATCATCGCGCAGGCGCCGCACCTCGGTGGCCAGCGTCACGGTCATGTCGCGGTCATTGCGATCCGTCACGGTGACCTGGCTTTCAACCTCGTCGCCGGCATGGGCGTGGTTGTGAAACACAAGGCTTTGCGCGCGGTAAAGCGTTCCCGCCCCCGGCAAAAGATTGCCCAAGACCGCCGATATCAAAGCCCCCAGAAACATCCCCGGCACATAGGCCTCGGGCTGACCATCACCATCGCCATCCAGATCATAGAGATGCATCGGGTTGTGATTGCCCGACATATTGGCAAAGACCAGCAAATCATCCTGCGTGCACAGCCGCCGCAGGCTCTGGCTCTGCCCCACCTGCAACTCGTCAAAGACGCGGTTCTCGATCTTCATCCGGCAAACCTCCTGCCCTGCAGCCTGCGCGCGCCCTAACCCAGCCTCACCCCACCCAAACGCGGGCCTGTGTCAGGCGTATGACGCAGCCCGCCAAATCAAAGCGCGCGGGCGCTCTGGCGCAGTTCGAATTTCTGGATCTTGCCGGTGGATGTCTTGGGCAATTCCTGAAACACCACCGCCTTGGGCGTCTTGAACCCCGCCAGCCGCTCACGCGCAAAGGCGATCAACTCGGCCTCGCTCACCTCGGCCCCGTCCTTCAACTCGACAAAGGCGCAAGGCACCTCGCCCCATTTCTCATCCGGCTTGGCGACCACGGCACAAAGCATCACGGCAGGATGGCGCATCAATACCCCCTCGACCTCGACCGAGGAAATATTCTCGCCACCCGAAATGATGATATCCTTGGCCCGATCCGCGATCTTGAGATAGCCGTCGGGATGCTGAAACGCGATATCGCCGGAATGGAAATAGCCCCCGCGAAACGCCTCTGCGGTCGCCGCCGGATTCTTGAGATAGCCTTTCATCACCGAATTGCCCCGGATCATGATCTCGCCCAAGGTTGCGCCATCCATCGGGATTTGCGCCATGGTTTCGGGGTCCATCGCCGTGATCTCTTCCATCATCGGCATCAAAACCCCGGTGCGCGCCTTGATCGTATAGCGCTCATCCTCAGGCAGGGCATCCCAGCCATCCTGCCACAGACATTCGGTGACATGACCATAAGTCTCGGTCAGGCCATAGACCTGCGTCACGGTAAAGCCCAACGGCTCGATCGCAGCCAATGTCGCGGCGGGCGGCGGGGCCCCTGCGGTGAACACATCGACCACATGGTCGAACGCGCGCCGCTCGCCCTCTTTGGCATGGACGATCATATTCAGCACGATGGGCGCGCCGCCGAAATGCGTGACCCCCTCATCGGCAATCGCGTCATAAATCGCCCGCGCCGTAATATCGCGACAGCAAACCACCCTGCCCCCCAGCATCGGCATCAGCCAGACATGGTTCCAGTTGTTGCAATGAAACAGTGGCACGATGGTCAGATAGGTCGGATAGCGTGGCAATTGCCAACTCACGACCGTGCCCATGGTCATCAGATACGCCCCGCGATGGTGATAGACCACGCCCTTGGGCCGCCCGGTGGTGCCAGAGGTGTAATTGAGCGCCAAACTCTCCCATTCGTCCTCGGGCATAATCCACGCAAAATCGGGATCGCCAGAGGCCAGCAACTCCTCATACTCCATGTAATGCCCATGGGCATGCACGCCCGCCGCATCATCCGCCACCTCGACCACGCCGGGCGGTGGGCCTTCCATCAACTCGATTGCCTGCGCCAGCACCGGCAGGAATTGCGGATCGCACAGCACCACCCGCGCCCCGCCATGATCGAGAATATAGGCGATTGTATCGGCCTCTAGCCTTGTGTTGATGGCATTGAGCACCGCACCACAGGCGGGCACCCCAAAATGCGCCTCGCAATGGGCAGGTATATTGGGCAGGAGGGTGGCCACCACATCGCCGGGCTCGATCCCCAGCTTGACCAAGGCCGAGGCCAGCCGCGATACGCGCGCGTGATACTCTGCATAGGTGCGCCGCGTGCCGCGATAAACCAGCGCTTCACGATCGGGAAATATCTGCGCCGCGCGCCTCAGATGCGACAGCGGCGTCAGCGCCACAAAATTCGCGGCGCATTTCTCCAGCCCGGTCTCCTCCTTCATCCAGCCCATCGCGCACCTCCTCTTGTCCCTGCGGATCCGTCCAAGGAATAGAGCAATGCCAGAGCGATGCAATTGCCAAACACGCGTCCCAGAGCCTGTGAGAGCGTGCTTTCACGCTGAAAAAGTAACTTTACAGGTTCAAATCGCAGCACTAAGGGGACGAAGCGACGTGTGCAAAATTTCAGCACGGTGCGGCGTGATTCTGAAAGGTATTTGTATGATTGTTTCCGGCACGCGCCGCCCAAATGTCTTAACCAGTCGATTGTTCAGATTACGCTTCGCGCTTGCGCAGGCCCTCAGCATGACCATCGAGGTTCGGACCGACACAGGCAGCTACCGGTTCGCGTGCCGCAGCTATACCGAATACAAACGCGCCGTCACTCTCCTGCAAAAGGAAGAGGGCACGATCCGCTGGCTGCGCGACACGCTGCGCCCCGGCGATACCTTTTGCGACATCGGGGCCAATGTCGGCCTCTACTCGGTCTTTTCCGGCAACCTTGTGGGCGAGACCGGGCATATCCTGTCCTTCGAGCCGCATGCCGCCAATGCGCTCAGCCTGATGCAAAACATGGCGTTGAACGGTCTGAGCAGCCGCGCCAAGGTGATTTCGGCCGCTTTGGGCGACCGCAACGGCTTTTTCGACTTCAATATCATCGAGGCGACGGCGGGCTCGGCCATGAGCCAGCTTGACCGCACCCTTGATGGGCACGAGCGCCCCTTCGTGCCGGTCCTGCGCGAATTCAAGGCCGCCTTTACCCTTGATCATCTGGTTGCCGAAGGCATTGTGCCTACACCCGATGTGATCAAGGTCGATGTCGACGGCAACGAGCTTCTGGTCATGGCGGGGATGCGCAACGTGCTTGGCTCTGCCAAACGCCCCCGCTCGGTTCAGGTCGAGGTCAGCCCCCACTACGCAGAGGATCTCGATGCCTTCATGGACGGGCTTGGCTACCGGGCGCAAAAGCGGCACCGCACCGACATCGGTTTACGCAAACTTGCACGCGGCGCCGATCCGGTGTTGATTGCGCATAACGCAATCTACGCTCCGGCTGCGGCCTAAGACCCGCACCGCCCGAACAAGGAGACACCCATGATGTTCAATCTCGACGGCGCTGACGTCCGCCACGATCCCTTTCCCATCGCCTTTGCCAAGCCGGTGTTTGACGCCGACCTCTACCAAGAGATGCTGGACAACTGGCCCGACACTGAGCGGTTTCAGTTCATGCCCAAGCTGGGCAACAAATATTCCCTCTCCGAGGTGAACAACGCCAAACAGTATCACGACTTCATCAAGTCGACCCCGGTCTGGAAACGCTTTCACGACGAGGTCAAAAGCGAACGCTTCGTGCGCGGCATCGTCGATTTTCTGGCCAGCCACAACATCGACCTCGACCTTGGCCGCAAGATGGTGCTCACCAACACGCCCGGCGCGCGCCTTGGCCTGCGCCTGACCGAGGCGCTCTGCGGCGCGGCCTTGGTCGAGCGGCGCAAGACTCCGCTGCGCTCGCGCTTTGAATTCTCGATGATGCCGGGCGATGGCGGCTCGATCCTGCCGCACACAGACGCGCCCGCCAAACTGATCACCGTGGTCGTCTCGATGGTCGCGCCGGGCGAATGGAAGCCGGAATATGGCGGCGGCACTTCGGTCGTCTGGCCCAAGGACAAGACGCGCAGCTTCAACTTCCGCAACACGTTCTTGCCGTTCGAAGAGGTGGACACGCTCGATTGCTACGAGTTCAACTCGAACCAATGCATGATCTTCGTCAAGACTTTCAATTCCTGGCACGCCGTTGAGCCGATCAAGGCCCCCCGCCCCGACATGTTCCGCCGGTCCCTCACGATCAATATCGAGGTGCCGAAGAACTGAGCGTAAGAGGCCTGCGTCGCGGCCATGCGCCGCGACGGGATGGCCCGGGGCCTTTTACAGCCCCAACCTCGCCATCACGATGTCATTGACCGCCTTGGGATTGGCCTTGCCTCCCGTGGCTTTCATCACCTGCCCCACGAACCAGCCCGCGAGTTTGGGGTTTCCTCTCGCCTTTTCCACCTGTGCGGGGTTGGCGGCGATGATCTCGGCCACGGCCTGCTCAATCGCGCCGGTGTCCGTCACCTGCTTCATGCCGCGCGCCTCGACGATCTCTTCGGGGTCGCCGCCTTCGGTATAGACAATCTCGAAGAGGTCCTTGGCGATCTTGCCGGAAATGGCGTCAGACTTGATCAGCCGGACGATCCCGGCCAATTGCGCCGGGCTAACGGGGCTATCCTCGATCGAATGATCCTCTTTCTTGAGCCGTCCAAAGAGCTCGTTGATCACCCAATTCGCCGCCAGCTTGCCATCGCCCGCGCCCTCTGCCACCGCTTCGAAATAGGCGGCATTGGCCAGATCAGCGGTCAGCACGTTGGCATCATATTCCGATAGCCCGAATTCCAGCACGAACCGCGCCTTCTTGGCGTCCGGCAGTTCCGGCAGGTTGGCCGCAATCTCATCCACCCAAGCCTGCTCGATTTCCAGCGGCAAGAGGTCAGGATCGGGGAAATAGCGGTAATCATGCGCCTCTTCCTTGGAGCGCATGGAGCGGGTCTCGTTCTTGTCCGGATCATAGAGCCGGGTTTCCTGCACCACCGTGCCGCCCGCCTCGACAATCGCGATCTGACGTCGCGCCTCATATTCGATGGCCGCTTGGATAAAGCGCATGGAGTTCATATTCTTGATCTCACAGCGCGTGCCCAGATGGCTGAAATCCTGCGTCTCCATGTATTTCTCATACTGGCCGGGGCGGCAGATCGATACGTTCACATCCGCCCGCAGATTGCCATTCTGCATATTGCCATCGCAGGTGCCCAGATAGCGCAGGATCTGGCGCAGCTTGGTCACATAGGCGGCGGCCTCTTCCGGCCCGCGAATATCGGGGCGGCTCACGATTTCCATCAGGCAGACGCCGGTGCGGTTCAGGTCCACAAAGGACATCGCCGGGTCCATATCGTGAATCGACTTGCCCGCGTCTTGTTCCATGTGGATGCGCTCGATCCGCACCAGACGCGCCACGCCGGGGGCCATATCAACCAAAATTTCGCCCTCGCCCACCAACGGATGATAGAGCTGGCTGATCTGATAGCCCTGCGGCAGATCGGGGTAGAAATAGTTCTTGCGGTCAAAGGCCGACCAAAGGTTGATCTTGGCCTTAAGGCCCAGCCCCGTGCGCACCGCCTGTTCGACGCAGAATTCGTTGATCACCGGCAACATGCCCGGCATCGCCGCATCGACAAAGGCGACATTGGAATTGGGCTCCGCCCCGAATTGCGTAGACGCCCCGGAAAACAGCTTGGATTTCGAGGCGACCTGCGCATGCACCTCCATCCCGATCACCAGTTCCCAATCATGCTTGGCCCCCGCAATGACGCGAGGTTTCGGCGTTTCATAGGCGAGATCGAGCATGGCACTGCCTCCGGCTGACATATCAGAGGCGTTCTAGGACAGGCGCACGAAGGGGGCAACAGGGAAAGAGGGGCATAGACCTCCACCAAGAATCGTGAAAACACTAAAGGACCGACCGCCATTTCCAAGACAAGGACATGATATTATGGATAATTTTACCGCAAATGCGCAGACAACTGGGTTTTTGGAAATCGGTGGCTCCGTCAGTGGCAGCGTCGCGGACGGTCGGGATTGGATCGCGGTAAACCTTGAGGCAGACACCGCCTATCAGTTCGAAATCGACATGGGATTGCCTTTTGTCCAAATCCTGTCACCCGATGAGATACCGCTTATGAACAACACCGGCGACCCAGAGCTGCGGTCCGACCAAGACAACGTTTTTGTTTTCTCACCGCAGCAATCCGGGCGGCATTTCATATCCATCGGCGCAACATTCGGCACCATGGGCGGCGACTTGGACAACTACGTCATCCGGGCCAACGTGTTTCAAGACGACGTCCCCGGCGATGTGACCACGCACGCGACGCTGGCCCCCAACACCTCGGTCCAAGCGCAGATGGATTTCGGCAACGACTATGACTGGTTCGCAGTGGAATTGACCGCGGGTGAGGCCGCGAGCTTTGAACTGGACGGCATCGCGCTCTCCGATCTGGCAGTGCGGGATGCCGATGGAGAAAGCCTCGCAAGCTCGGACGCGCGAGCGTCAAACAAGTATGTGACCTACATTCCAGACGAGTCCGGCACATTCTATGTCAGCGCGCGATATGCAGTGGGATACGACAGATATGCCAACTTTTTTCCCAACCCCTATTCCGTCACATGGGTAGACGCGATTCTCCCTTTGACCGAAGTCGGCACCCTTAGGAATGACACGCTCTTGGGAAATCGTGACGATGATTTTCTCAACGGTCTTGCCGGTGATGATCGTCTCGCGGGGGACGAAGGAAACGATACGCTTTTGGGCGGCGATGGCAACGACAGGCTCTTTGGTCAGGAGGGCGGTGATGAGATATTCGGCGAGAGCGGGGATGACCGCCTGAACGGCAGTCTCGGCCACGACACCCTCAACGGCGGTGAAGGTCACGACTCCCTCAGCGCCGGATTGGGGGATGACTCCCTCACCGGCGATGCTGGAAATGACAATATTGGTGGCGGGCTGGGCAATGACACGATTGACGCAGGCGATGGCGACGACACCGTTGGCGGTGGCTCAGGAAACGACCTGATCACGGGCGGTCTCGGGGATGATTTTTTGTCCGGTGGCTGGGACCGCGATACCTTGGACGGTGGCGACGGCCATGACACGCTCACGGGTGCCAGCGGCGCGGATTACCTCTCGGGGGGCGCGGGCGATGACATAGTTGCCGGTGCGTCCGGCAATGACCGCATCACGGGCGACGCGGGCAATGATCTCCTGTCCGGCAGCGCGGGCGATGACCGGATTGATGGGGGCGACGGGGCCGACCAGATTGGCGGTGGCACAGGCCGAGATACGATCATCGGCGGCGCAGGTGACGACCAAGTCGGCGGCGGCAAGGGCGACGACAGCATCCAAGGCGGGAGCGGCAATGACGACCTCTCGGGTGGCAGCGGTGCGGACACGATTGAGGGCGGGGATGGCAATGACACGGTCAACGGCGCACGTGGCGACGACGTACTCAGCGGCGGCGCGGGTGCAGATCACTTCGAATTCACCGTCGCTAAAGAGGGAGAAACCGATAGTGTTCTCGATTTCGAAGATGGCGTCGACCTTATCGTCATTCGGTTCATGGCCATGGATACACCAGAGCCACCCACAGCCCCCTCATCAGCAGCGCCCTTCGAAACGCTGGGCATCGTCGACACTGCCAGCGGCGTAGAAATTTCCTTCAACGGACAGACTGTGATCGTCCAAGGCATCACCGCCGCGCAACTGACAGTGGACGATTTCACGTTCCTCTAAAGGTCTCCCCCTCCCCCCAAATTCATGCATGCGAAACTCCGAATTTAAAACACTTCACAGAATCGTGATCATAGTGTTTGAATAAGGCGCATTTGGAAAACTGGGGAGTTTTACCATGGAAGGTCTTTTAATTCCGGGAACATCGGAGGCTGATGATCTGGTCGGCACCGCCGATAACGATACGATCACTGCGAATGCTGGGGATGACACGCTAACAGGTGGCGCGGGTAACGATCTGCTGGATGGGGGCGCGGGGTTCGATACGGCCGTCTTCGCGGGCAATGCCGCCGATTACAGCACCGGCGTGAATGAAAGTGCACAGCGCACGATCACCCATACCGCAA
Source organism: Roseovarius sp. MS2 (assembly GCF_051447875.1). NCBI lineage: Bacteria > Pseudomonadati > Pseudomonadota > Alphaproteobacteria > Rhodobacterales > Roseobacteraceae > Roseovarius > Roseovarius sp. MS2. Next base: position 2,822,491 of record NZ_JBKHVF010000001.1, on the reverse strand, counting down.
CCGGCGACACCGACATTCTAGTCAATATCCAGCGCCTGCAATTCGACAACATCAGCACCGATGTGCTGCTCAACCCAGACAACACCAGCCCCGGCCTGATCCGGGGTCTGGGCGGCGATGCCGGGTTCGGCGAGGATTTTCTGGTCCGCAATGATGATGAATCGACCGCGCAGATCGACATCAGGCCAATCTTCGAGAACGGGCTGAATTTCTTTGGCACCGTTTACGAAGGTCTCTGGATCAACAACAACGGCTCCGTCACCTTTGGCGCGCCGCGCCGCGCCTTCACGCCCGACGTCATCACGGGGGTATCAAATAACCCCGAGATCACGCCCTTCTTCGCCGATGTCGACACGCGCGGTGGAGTCGTGACACCCACTCCGGGCGGCAATTCGCAGGGCACCAACCTTGTGCATTGGGATTTCAACACGCTGGGCGACCAACTCATCGTCACTTGGGACGATGTGGGCTATTTTTCCTCTCGAACCGATCTGCTCAACGCCTTTCAGCTCATCCTCACGGATCGCGGCAATGGCGATTTCGACATCCAGTTCCGCTATGAAGACGTGAACTGGACCACTGGCGGAGCGAGCGGCGGCACCAATGGCCTAGGCGGCACCGTGGCCCGCGCCGGGTATACGTCGGGCACCGGCGTTGAAGGCACGTTCTTTGAACTCCCACAATCTGGCCTTCAGGACGAAATCCTCAGCCTCGATGTGATCCCCGGCAATACCGGACTGATCGGCATCTGGAACTTTGCCGTTCGAAATGGCGGCGTGGTCGATTCCATCGTGCCGCTCTTGCCGCCGGTCGGCGCGGGCGGCTGGGTCGCAGGTGATCCGCATCTCGCGACACTCGACGGGGTCGGCTATGATTTCCAGGCGGCAGGCGAATTTGTCCTGCTGCGTGGCACCGACAACGATTTCGAGCTTCAGGCGCGCATGGTGCCAGTGGGCGATAACGTCAGCGTCAATCAGGCCATCGCCACCAATCTCGGCGGCACGGCAGTGATGATCGACGCCAATGACGCGACCCCGCTGCATATCGGCGGCGTGGCCACCGAGATTGAAGATTTCGGCTCTGTCGCGGTTGGCAATGACCGTATTTTCCGCGAAGGCGATACCTATATCATCGTCTATGCGGGCGCAGATAACGTGGTCGGCAATGGCGACAGCCAGGTGCGCGTGATCGTGCGTGACGGGCGGGTCGATATCGACGTGCGCCTCAACGAAGAGCTGCTGGGCCGTCTCGAAGGTCTGCTGGGCGATGGCGACGGCGACGCCAGCAATGATGTCGCGCGCGCCGATGGCACCGTGCTGGCCCGTCCCTTTGCCTTTGCCGATCTCTACGGTCAATACCGCGAGGATTGGCGCGTCGCCTCTGAGGCGGACAGCCTCTTTACCTATGACGCGGGCGAAAGCCTTGATGGGTTTTACTTGCCCGAATTCCCCGGCGAGATTGTCAGCCTCGACACGCTCGACCCGGCGGTGCGGGATGCCGCGATTGCTGCGGCGCTCGATGCGGGCCTGATCCAAGGCACGCCCAATTTCGAAAACGCCGTGCTCGACTTTGCCCTGACAGGCGATAGCTCGTTCTTCGATTCGGCCGCCGAGGTGCCTGCCTCAGTGACCGAAACCGTCACCACCGCTGATCCGGTCTCGCTCAACCTCGAAGGCACCGAAGGCAATGACACCCTGCTCGGGGCCACGCTTGACGACACGCTCAGCGGTCTGGGTGGCGATGACCGGCTCGAGGGGCGCGGCGGGAATGACCAACTCAGCGGCGGCGAGGGCAATGACACCCTTGACGGCGGTGCTGGCGATGACCGGATTTCGTCCTCTGATGGCAATGATCTGGCCATTGGCGGGGCGGGCAACGACAATATCGGCGGCGGTCTGGGGGATGACACCCTAGACGGTGGCGATGGTGACGACATTCTGGGCGGCGGCTTTGGCGCGGATTCCGTGACCGGCGGGGCTGGCAATGACGTGGTCGCAGGCGGCGCGGGCGACGACACGCTCTCGGGCGGCGATGGCAATGACAGCATGTCGGGCAGCTTTGGCAATGACCTGATCGACGGCGGCGAGGGCGCGGATGACATCGGCGGCGGCACCGGACAGGACACCATTGATGCCGGTGCGGGCAATGACAGCGTGGGCGGCGGTGAAGGCGACGACAGCATCCTTGGCGGCGAGGGCAATGATTTCCTTGCCGGTGGCGGGCGCAACGACACCATCGATGGCGGCGCGGGCAATGACACGATCAATGCAGGTGCTGGCAACGATGTGATCACCGGCGGAACCGGGGCTGATCAGTTTGTCTTTTCGTCCTTCTTCGATGGCGAGGCGGATGTGATCACCGATTTCGAGGACGGTTTGGACAGTTTCTTCATCCGCCGTTTCGATCCCGATACTGGCGTTGAAAACATCAACAACGGCGGCAACGGTCTGGCGGGGTTCGTCACGGCGATGAATATCATCGACGTGACGGGCGGCGCGCAGATGACGGTTAATGGCAACACGATCCTCGTCGAAGGCATCACCGCCGCGCAACTGACAGTGGACGATTTCACGTTCCTCTAGTTCGGACTGGCAGATCAACGACAGGGGCGCTCTCGGGCGCCCCTATGTCTTGGCGGCAAATATGCGCCTTCCGATCGCCCAAACCTGCCATCCTGCGTTAGCGCAATCACCGGCAAAGCCACGCCCACCCCCGCAAGGTTACCGCTAACATCCTGTATTCCAACTGGAAAACGACTTTTACCGCTTTCCGGCGACCTCTGCCCCGTCTATACGGACGCCAATTCAGCTATCAGGAGTCGCCCATGACCATCACCGTAGGAATCAACGGTTTCGGCCGTATCGGTCGCGCCACGCTTGCCCATATCTCGGAAAGCCTGCGCAACGATATCAAGGTGGTCAAGGTGAACGCAACCGGGCCGATTGAGACCGCAGCGCATCTGATGCGCTATGACAGCGTGCATGGCCGCTTTGCCCATCCGATCACCGTCGAGGGCCAGACGATGGACCTCGGGCGCGGCCCGATCCAGATGTTCTCGACCTATGACATGAACGAATTGGATTGGGACGGGGTTGATGTGGTGCTCGAATGCACCGGCAATTTCAATGATGGTGCCAAGGCCCGCACCCATCTTGAGCGCGGCGCGCGCAAGGTGCTGATTTCGGCCCCGGCCAAGAACGTGGATCGCACCGTGGTCTACGGCGTCAACCATGACGCGCTCTTGGCCTCTGAGCGGATGATCTCGAACGGCTCTTGCACCACCAATTGCCTCGCGCCGCTGGCCAAGGTGCTGAATGATACAATCGGGATCGAGAGCGGCATCATGACCACGATCCACGCCTATACCGGTGACCAGCCGACGCTGGACCGTCGCCACAATGACCTCTACCGCGCCCGCGCCGCCGCGATGTCGATGATCCCCACCTCGACCGGGGCCGCCAAAGCGCTTGGTGAGGTGCTGCCGGAACTCGCGGGCAAACTCGACGGCTCTGCCATCCGCGTGCCCACGCCCAATGTCTCGGCGGTGGACCTGACCTTTGTCGCCAAGCGCGACGTGACCAAGGCCGATGTCAACGCCGTGGTGGCCGAGGCCGCCGCTGGCGCGATGAAGGGCGTTCTGGGCTATGATCCCGAACCCAAGGTCAGCATCGACTTCAACCACACCGAGGAAAGCTCGATCTTCGCCCCAGATCAGACCAAAGTGATCGGCAACCGTCTGGTGCGGGTGCTGGCATGGTATGACAACGAATGGGGCTTTTCCTGCCGCATGGCCGATGTCGCCGTTGCCATGGGCCGGTTGCAGTAAACAAGCCCTCACATTTTGTGCAGCGCCGGGCCGCGATACGCGCAGCCCGGCACTTTGCCATTGGAACGCGCCAATCTGCCTCTGGGCTCGCAGGCCCGAAACTTCGGGTTGCGCGGCCCTGTGTTACCGCTTACGCTTCTCCTACGCAGGGGAGTCCCAACTGAGGGACTGAGAGGCGGCTGGCAATCATCTTTGCGGATATTGCAGTGTCGCGACCCTTTGAACCTGACCCAGTTGATACTGGCGTAGGAAGCTAGGGCTCGCGATCATGCCACGTTCCGGCAGATCCCATGGCCTGAACCGGGGCGTATATGCTGCCCTCCTGCCTCCCTGCCACGCTCATCTGGTCTCTTTGTAGAAACTGACTCGAGGAGCACCAAAATGAACGTCCCCACCCAGAACATCACCCCTAGCGTGACCACGGGCCCCCTGCCCGCCTCTAGAAAAATCTATGTGACCGGCCAGCACTATCCCGAAATCGCAGTGCCCATGCGCGAAATCTCGACCCATCCCACCGCAGGCGAGGCACCGCTGGCCGTCTATGATAGCTCTGGTCCCTATACCGATCCGGACCGCACCACCGATATTCGCCAAGGCTTGCCGCCGCTTCGCCGCTCGTGGATCATGGCGCGCGGGACTGTGGAGGATTACGAGGGCCGCCACGTCAAGCCCGAGGATAACGGCTTTGTCACCGGCGATAGACTGGTGCCGGAGTTTCCGGTTCAGCACCGGCCACTGCGCGCCAAACCGGGGGCGGCCCCCACCCAACTGGCCTATGCCCGCGCAGGCCTTATCACGCCCGAGATGGAATTCGTGGCCATCCGCGAAAACCAGCTGCGGGAATTGACACCCTGTCACCGCGACGGCAACGACTGGGGCGCGAATATTCCCGACTACGTGACCCCCGAATTCGTACGGCAAGAGATTGCAGCAGGCCGCGCCATCATCCCCGCAAATATCAACCACCCGGAACTGGAGCCGATGATCATCGGCCGCAATTTTCTGGTCAAGATCAATGCCAACATGGGCACCTCCGCCGTCACCTCTTCGATGGAAGAAGAGGTCGAGAAACTGGTCTGGGCGATCCGCTGGGGCGCGGATACGGTGATGGATCTCTCGACGGGCCGCAACATCCACAACACGCGCGAATGGATCATCCGCAACAGCCCCGTGCCCATCGGCACCGTGCCGATCTATCAGGCGCTGGAAAAGGTGAATGGCATTGCCGAAGACCTGACATGGGAGGTGTTCCGTGACACGCTGATCGAACAGGCCGAACAGGGCGTGGACTATTTCACCATCCATGCGGGCGTGCGCCTGCACATGGTGCCAATGACGGTAAATCGGGTGACAGGCATCGTCAGCCGAGGCGGTTCGATCATGGCCAAGTGGTGCCTGCATCACCACCGCGAGTCCTTTCTTTATGAGCATTTCGAAGACATCTGCGACATCTGTCGCCAATATGACGTGAGCTTTTCATTGGGCGATGGGCTGCGCCCCGGTTCTATCGCCGATGCCAATGACGCCGCTCAATTCGCCGAGTTGGAGACGCTGGGCGAACTCACGAAAATCGCATGGCGCAAGGATTGCCAGGTGATGATCGAGGGGCCGGGCCATGTCGCCATGCACAAGATCAAAGAGAATATGGAGAAGCAGCTTGAATGCTGCCACGAGGCCCCGTTCTACACCCTTGGGCCACTCACCACCGATATTGCGCCGGGCTATGACCATATCACCAGCGGCATCGGGGCGGCGATGATCGGTTGGTTCGGCTGTGCGATGCTGTGCTATGTCACCCCCAAGGAACATCTGGGCCTGCCCGACCGCGACGATGTGAAAACCGGCGTCATCACCTACAAAATCGCGGCCCATGCAGCCGACCTTGCCAAGGGCCTGCCGGGGGCGCAGCGGCGTGACGATGCGCTCAGCCGCGCGCGCTTTGAATTCCGCTGGGAGGATCAATTCAACCTCTCGCTCGACCCGGAAACCGCCCGCGACTTCCACGATCAGACCTTGCCCAAAGAGGCGCATAAGGTGGCGCATTTCTGCTCGATGTGCGGGCCGAAATTCTGCTCGATGAAGATCAGCCACGACATCCGCGCCGAGGCCCAGAAAGAGGGTATGGCGGCGATGGCCGAAAAATTCCGCGAAGCTGGCGATATCTACCTGCCCCTTGACGAGTGATCAGACCTGATCGCAAGCCCCCGGTGCCCGGCGCCGGGGGCCGTTTTGCGCCTCCGGCCCCATGGCCAGCCCCCTCCCGGCCCTTGATCCGGCTTGCATGGCGGCAGCCTCTGTTGCATACCCTGCGGGACGCAGACGGCAAAGGCGCGCGGCATGACCAACACAATCGCGATTGGCCTTGGGGGGATCGTCCTAGTGGCGCTCGGTGCCGATGTCATATTGAACGATAGCCAATCCACCCTGTTCCTCGGGCGCAAGCTGATTGATCTGATCGAATATGTCGCCTTTTGGCGATAACGCAACTGACACTCCTCCGCATTGACTCGTTTCGAAATTCGTTTATGTTCGCCTTCAATTGTTAGCGCTAACATAACTCTCGGAGGATGCCATGCCCCTGAAACTTGCCATAAACGGATTTGGTCGTATCGGACGCAACGTGCTGCGCGCTTTGCTCGACTCGGACCGCCAAGACATCGAAGTCGTGGCCATCAACGATCTGGCCCCGGTCGAAACAAACGCCCATCTGCTCGAATTCGACAGCGTGCATGGCCGCTTTCGGGGTCAGATCACCACCACCGCCGACACGATTGACGCAGGCCGCGGGCCGATGCGCGTGACCGCCCTGCGCGACCCCGAAGCGCTGCCTTGGGGTGATGTCGATATCGTGCTGGAATGCACCGGCATCTTTACAGACCGCGACGCCGCCGCCCGCCACCTCAAGAACGGCGCGCGGCGCGTTCTGGTCTCGGCCCCCTCAGCCGGTGCCGATCGCACCGTGGTCTACGGCGTCAATCATGCGGATCTGACCGCCAAGGATGTGATCGTTTCCAACGCCTCTTGCACCACCAATTGCCTCGCCCCCTTGGCCAAGGTGCTGCATGAAAGCATCGGCATCACCCGTGGTTTCATGACCACAATCCATAGCTACACCGGTGACCAGCCAACACTCGACACCATGCACAAGGACCTCTACCGCGCCCGCGCGGCGGGGCTCAACATCATCCCCACCACCACCGGCGCTGCCCGTGCCGTGGGCCTCGTGTTGCCCGCCCTCGCCGGGCGGCTCGACGGCACCGCTATCCGCGTGCCCACCCCCAATGTCAGCGTCGTGGACCTGACATTCGAGGCCGCGCGCGACACCAGCGTAGACGAGATCAACGCCGCCGTCAGCGGTGCCGCCAACGGCGCGCTTTTGGGCGTGCTCGATGTTACCAGCTGCCCGCTTGTCTCCTCGGACTTTAACCACGATCCCCACAGCTCGATCTTTGCCACCGATCAGACACGGGTGATGGAAGGACGGCTTTGCCGCGTGCTCAGCTGGTATGACAACGAATGGGGCTTTTCCAACCGCATGCTCGATGTCGCCGCCGAAATGGGCCGCCACCTCGAAACCGGGCGCGGCCCCGTCCCGCACCACACGCGGGTGATGGAACCGACCTGAGCAGCCTTAGGAAAACTTGGCCAGCAGCGCTTCGCGGACCGGGGGGGTGACAAACTTGGTCACATCCCCGCCCAGCCGGGCGATTTCCTTGACCAGTTTGCTGGCAATCGCCTGATGATTGGCATCCGCCATAAGAAAGACGGTCTCGACCGAATTATCCAGCGCCCGGTTCATCCCGACCATCTGGAATTCATATTCGAAATCCGCCACCGCGCGCAGACCGCGCACGATCACCTGCGCGCCCACATCATGGGCGCAATTGATCAGCAGGTTCTCGAAGGGATGCGCCACGATTTCGGTGCCGGTCTGCGCGCTCAGCTTGGCACATTCCGCCTCGATCATCTCGACCCGCTCTTCCAGCGAAAACAGCGGCCCCTTGTCCCGGTTGATCGCAACCCCCAGAACCAGCCGATCCACCAGCACGGCTGCCCGGCGGATAATATCAATATGGCCCAAGGTAATAGGGTCGAACGTGCCGGGATAAAGACCAATGCGCATGCGGCCCTCCTTTGCTGCAATCGCCGCTCACGCAACAATACTATGCAAGGCGATGCAAGCGCTTAGTAGCCCATGATCATCCCTTCAAGGGCTGTCTTCTCCATCGCCAGCTCTTCCAGCCGCGCCTTAACCACGTCGCCGATGGTCACGATCCCCACCAGCTTGCCCGCCTCCACCACCGGCATGTGACGGAACCGGCCATCGGTCATACGCGCCAACACCGCATCAGATGTATCCTGCCGCGAACAGCAAACCGGATTACGGGTCATCATTTCAGACACGGTTTCGGTCATGCAGACCACGCCGCGCACGGCCAGGCTGCGCACGATATCGCGCTCTGAGATGATCCCCTCCACCGTCTCGCCATCCCGTGACACCACAAGCCCGCCGATCCGGCGCTCTGCAAGGGTCTGCGCCGCCTCCGAAACCTTTGTCTGAGGCGAGATCGTGATCACCGCGCTATCGCCCTTGGATTTCAGGATTTGCTGCACCAGCATGACACGACCCTCCGCAAGAATATGTCCATAAAATCAGCGTGATCTATAATAAAATTTCTGTCAAGTGCGCGCCTCCAGGCTCTGCACCTCTTGCCGAAGCCTCTCGACCAGCGCGGTAGCAAACCGGTTCTGCCGTTCCAGCCGCCGGTCATCCGCATGGCGCACCAGATAAAAGCTGCGGGTAAGCGAAAATTGGTCGGGCAGCACCTTTTGCAGCCCCCGCGCCCAAGGCAGTGAGAAATCATGCAATACCCCGATGCCACCGCCCTGCCGCACCCAATTGAGCTGCACCGACACCGAATTCGACGCAAGGCTGACGCGCTCGATCCCCGCCTCGCTGAGATAGTCCAATTCCTTGTCAAAGATCATATCGGGAATATAGCCCACCATCCGATGCGCGCGCAGGTCCGCCAGCGTCGCAATCGGGGGATGCGAACGCAGATAGCGCACCGTCGCCGCCAGATGCAGGCGGTAATCGGTGATCTTCTGCACCGTCAGTCGCCCCGCCGTGGGCGGGCTCACCGCGATCACCATATCCGCCTCGCGCCGGGTCAGGTTGAACACACGCGGCAGCGCCACGATCTGAATTTCCAGATCGGGATTTTCCGCTCCAATCGCGGCGCAGACCTGCGGCAACAGGAAATTGGCGCAGCCATCCGGCGCGCCGATGCGGATTTGCCCGCTCAGCCCCCCGGCTTGTCCGGCCATTTCCTCGGTGGCTTCCTGCATGGCGGTTTCCGCCCGCAGCGCCGGCCCCATCAGGCGCTGCCCCGCCTCGCTCAATACATACCCCGTGGGCGATTTGGCAAAAAGCGGCGCGCCCAACTCCTCTTCCAGCCGCGCGATACGCCGCCCCACCGTCGCCGGATCAATCCGCAATATCCGCCCCGCCCCCGACAGGCTCTCAGACCGGGCAACGGCCAGGAATATGCGGATATCGTCCCAATGCGGCGTCATTCCCGGCCCCCTTTGCAGAAATGCAAATCACTTTTGGAATATTGCCTCTTTCCGCAGAGGTTTTGCAAGACTACCCTGCCACCAACGGATTAGGAGGATTCCCAATGCAAGAGCTTACCCATTACATCAACGGTCAACATGTCAAAGGCACCTCCGGGCGCTTTGCAGATGTGTTCAACCCCGCCACCGGCGAAGTGCAGGCCAAATGCCCGCTCGCCAGCGTCGAAGAAATGGATGCCGCTGTCGCCGCCGCACAGGCCGCACAGCCCGCTTGGGCCGCCACCAATCCCCAACGCCGGGCGCGGGTGATGATGGAATTCGTCCGCCTGCTCAACCGCGACATGGACAAGCTGGCCGAGGCGCTGAGCCGCGAACATGGCAAGACCTTCCCCGATGCCAAGGGCGACATCCAGCGCGGCCTCGAAGTGGTGGAATACTGCATCGGTGCGCCGCAAATGCTCAAAGGCGAGTTTACTGATGGCGCGGGCCCCGGCATCGACATCTATTCCATGCGCCAACCGCTTGGCGTGACGGCGGGCATCACGCCGTTCAACTTTCCTGCCATGATCCCGATGTGGATGTTCGCCCCGGCGCTCGCCTGCGGCAACGCCTTCATCCTCAAACCGTCCGAGCGTGACCCCTCCGTGCCGCTCATGCTGGCCGAACTGATGGAAGAGGCCGGATTGCCCAAAGGCATCCTGCAGGTCGTCAACGGCGACAAGGTGGCCGTGGATGCGATCATCGACCACGAGGTCATTCAGTCCATCGGCTTTGTCGGCTCGACACCCATCGCGCAATATATCTACGGTCGCGGCTGTTCCAACGGCAAGCGCGTGCAGTGCTTTGGCGGGGCCAAGAACCACATGATCATCATGCCTGATGCCGATATGGATCAGGCCGCGGATGCGCTGGTGGGCGCAGGCTATGGCGCGGCGGGCGAACGCTGCATGGCCATTTCCGTGGCAGTTCCGGTGGGCGATGAAACCGCCGACCGCCTGATTGAAAAACTGGTGCCGCGCATCGAAAAGCTGAAAGTTGGGCCTTACACCGCAGGCAATGACGTGGATTACGGCCCCGTTGTTACCGCAGAGGCCAAGCAACGCATCCTTGGTCTGGTCGAAAGCGGTATCGCGCAGGGGGCCGAACTGGTGGTCGACGGGCGTGATTTCAAATTGCAGGGCTATGAGGATGGCTTCTTTGTCGGTCCGCATCTCTTTGACCGCGTGACCCCGGATATGGACATCTACACGCAAGAAATCTTTGGCCCCGTGCTCGCAACCGTGCGCGCAGGCTCTTACGAAGAGGCCCTGAAACTGGCGATGGATCACGAATACGGCAACGGCACCGCGATCTTTACCCGCGATGGCGACGCCGCCCGCGATTTCGCCGCGCGTGTCAATATCGGCATGGTCGGCATCAACGTGCCGATCCCGGTGCCGCTCGCCTATCATACCTTTGGCGGCTGGAAGAAATCCGGCTTTGGCGATCTCAACCAACATGGCCCGGATTCATTCAAATTCTACACCCGCACCAAGACCGTGACCGCCCGTTGGCCGTCCGGGATCAAGGAAGGCGGGGAATTCAATTTCAAACCGATGGATTAATCTTCACCCATCACTCACGACCAAAGGCCCCGGTGTTTCACCGGGGCCTTTTCGTATCACCCCACCGGCCCGATCTGCATCGACTTTTCGATCATTGCCACGACCGACCCATGCACATCCGAATCCGCCCAATAGGCATTATGCGACAACGGATTCCACGCGGTCAGCACATTGCCCGCACTGATCCAGCGATCCCGCAACTCTTCTCGATCCTTCAACGCTGCATACCCGTCGCCCGCCTCTGCCAGCGGCATCCCCAGAATGTCATTGCGACTGTTCAGATTGACCCACCACGGATTGAACCTTTTGCTCACCGGAATGGCGGTGCCGGGGCGCTCAATCGCCTTCACATCGTCGGGCTTGCAGCTAAAGATAAAGACCGGGATATTGCAGCCAAAGGTGATCATCCCCGCCATCGTCTCGAACCGCTGAAACGGCGTAGGCGCGGTGGTGTATTTGCTTTGTAGATCCCAGATATGGTTCGAGATGATCTGCCCGCCCAGCGAATGCGCCAGCACGATCAGCGGCGCGCGGCCGCCTGTCACACCCTCCAGATGCGCAATGGCGTTGGACACGCGGGCATGGACCTGCGGATAGACATAGGCATGATCGCCCTTTTCCCAACGGTAAGCGGCGGCATCGGCCAGACGGTGCATCACGAAATCCCGTGCCCCCATCCAATTGGCCTGCCCTTTCAGCGCGCGGTCCATATAGCTCTGTTGCCGCTCTTGCAGGATGTCCGACCAGAAAATCTCGCGCCAGCCAACCAGCGTATCAAACCGCGCCGCCCCCATCCGCTTGCGCAAGGCCGTGTAGAGATCCCGCGAAAAGCTGACGGCATTCGCGGCCTGTGGCCGGTCGCCTTGGCTGCCCATGCCGTGAATGACCGCCACGGCAACCCGGTGTTCTTCTGGCATCGCACTGCCCCCTCAAAATATGTGTGCTGAAATCAACAGGTCTTATTCCGACAAGAGACCACAAACGCGCCCCTCTCGCAATCTTGACGCGAGCGGGGCGTTGCCACCACACGGCCTCTTCGCGATGACAATCTCGTGAGGTGACGCAGGTTTCTGCCCGTCCTGCCCTTCGCTTCGCCCGTCCCTTTCCCTAAATAGGGCACAGCAGCCACGACAAAGAGGATGAATTCCCGTGAAACCCGGCCTTTTGACCCGCCGCCATGCCATGGCCACCGGCCTCGCCGCCCTTGCAACCCCCGGTATCCTGCGCGCAGAACCTGCGGCAGACGTGACCAACCGGCGCAATGCGTCCGCCTTTATCACCCGCGACTGGCGCGATCATTTCGACAGCCTGGGCAAGGGCGCTATCCTGGCCGATATCGACAGCCGCGCGCTGCATTACTGGGGCCCGGACGGCGAGACCTATGCGCTCTACCCCTCCTCCGTGCCGATGACCGAGGATCTCACCCGCCGCGGCTATACCCAGATCGTGCGCAAGCGCGTCGGCCCCGACTGGACCCCCACCCAATCCATGCGCGAGCGCGATCCCACCCTGCCCGCCTACATGCCCCCCGGCCCCGGCAACCCGCTGGGCACCCATGCGCTCTACCTCAGCTGGCCCGCCTATCTCGTGCACGGCACCCACGACACCCGCAAGATCGGGCGGCAATCCTCCTCAGGCTGCATCGGCCTCTACAACGAGCATATCGAGGAACTCTTCGCCAAGGTCGAGGTCGGCACACAGGTCCTGCTGCTCTGAGCACCCACCGGGGCCCCAACCGTCACGCAAACCATCCCAACAGGCCGCCGGAGAAACTTCGGCGGCCATTTCTGTGCGTTGTAGGGTGGGGGCGGTGACGGGGGCAGCGTGGACAGTCAACCCGCCCTCGCCTGCAACCTCTCGGACGCAGAAAAGCTCGCGCCGATCTACGCGGCAGGCATCGACGTGGCCGCCGATTTGCTCGGGGCCATCGTGGACGCCTCGGGCGGCTCGATCCGCCGGGTGGCGATCAACCTTGCCCGCGCCAAGGAGCTGGCCATGGGCCGGGGACGGCGTCTCGCCGACCTCGAGCTTTGGGGCAACCGGGTCTTTGACACCGGCCAGCCCCCGGCTGTTCGGCGCGTCGACGATTTCCGCCCCGTCGCCCCACGCGCCCCCGAAAAGATCGTGCCGCTCGCGGCTGAGAAGAAGGCGGGCCGGGCATGAGCGATCTTTTTGAGCGTCTCTGGGCACAGGTCCGCGAGCTGGAGGAGTTCGACTGGGAGGCCGTGTCCCGGCTCGGCTGCAGCCGCGAGACCGCCGTGCGCTACCTGCGCCACTGGCGGGACGCAGGCAAGATCCGCGTGAGCCGCGTCACCCGCAACGGCAAGCGCTGGTATGTGCCCGCCGACCGCACCCCGCCCGACCTGCAACCGGTCACAGGCGAGGCCACACCCGAGGGCAATATGTGGCGCGCCATGCGCGTCTTGCGCCACAGTTTCAGCCCCGTCGACATCGCTGCCCATGCCAACGCAGGCGGCGTTGCCGTCACCGTCGAGAAGGCCCGCGCCTATTGTCGCCAGCTTCTCGCCTCCGAACATCTGCGCGTGGTCGAGATGGCCATCCCGGGCCGCCGCGAGGCGCTCTACCGCCTTGTCGAAGATACCGGCCCGCGCGCGCCCAAGCCGGTGCGTCTGGCGGGCATCCTCGATCCCAACACCGGCGATTTCAGCCCGGCGAAAGGCGGTGCAGCATGAGCGCGCTCGACACCGCCCGCACCTTCTGGGGCGAGGACCTGCCCGATTGGGTGGCCGCCTTGGCGCGCGCCTGCGACGAGACCAGCCAGAACAAGGTCGCGGTCAAGATGGAGCGCAGCGCGACCCTTGTGTCGAACATCCTGCGCAACCGCTATCCCGCCGATACCGGCATCGTCGAGGACCTCGTGCGCGGGCATTTCATGCGCGAAGTGGTCGACTGCCCCGCCTTGGGCGAGATCGGCAAACAGGTCTGCCGGCGCTGGCGCGGCAAGGCGGCGCAGTTCGAGAATGTGAACTCGCTCAGTGTCTCCATGTACCGCGCCTGCAATCGCTGCCCCATCCACAAGGGGGCCGACGATGCAGAAGCATAGCCACCTTCTTCCGGCGGTGCTGGACATGGCGCGGCGCGGCATGCGCCCCTGCGAGATCGCCGAGGTGACCGGCATGTCCCCCAATGCCGTCTCCTGCCGTTTGAGCTACTGGCGCAAGCGCGGCGTCAAGGTAGCACCCGCCCGCCACGGGCCCCAGCCCGCGCGCCGCAAGATTTGCGCCACTGGCGTGCCCGAGGATTTGCGCGACCTGCTCAAGGTGCATGCCGATCTGCGCGGCGTGACCGTGGGCGTGCTGGCGCGCGACCTGCTCGACCGCGCCGCACGCGACAATCTGATCGACGCCATTCTCGACGACAAGGAGACCAACCCATGACCGCCCCCGAAATCGCCCGCTGGAACCCCGACGAGATGCTGCGCCTCGCGGCCTCGGGTGTGGCCAAGGTCGACCTGCTTGGCCCGCGCGGTAGCACGCTTTGCTCGATGGACGAGATCGCCGCCATGGCCGCCGTCTGCGCGCTCCATGGCGTGGGTCCAAGCCTCCTTTCAACACCCCCTTCAACAGGAGAGTAAAATGTCTGCATTCACCCCCACCCGGTGCCCTCGGGCATCATCGAGGAGAACGGCCGCCGCAAGATGGTCGACGCAAAGGGCCGCGAAGTGCCGCTCGATCTCGTCCGTCCGCAGGACCAGTTGCAGGACGAACAGGTGCGGAAGATTGCCGGATATGCGCTGGCCCTAAGCGACCAGCTCCGCCGGTTCAAGGAACACACCTTCGACGACATTTCGGATTTCGAGGCCATCCTCGCGCAGGAGTATGGAACCACTGTTGGCGGGGCCAAAGGCAACAAGACGCTGACCACCTATGACGGGCTCTTTCAGGTGCAGGTCCAAGTGCAGGACCGGGTGGACTTCGGCCCCGAGTTGCAGATCGCCAAGGGCCTGATCGACGAATGCCTCACTGAATGGTCCGCCGACAGCCGCCCAGAAATTCAGGCCATCGTGACGCGCGCCTTCAACACCGACAAAGAAGGCCAGATCAACCGCGCCGAGATCTTCATGCTCCTGAGGCTCGACATCGCCGACGCGCGGTGGAACCGGGCGATGGACGCCATCCGCGACGCTATGCGCGTGGTCGGAAAGGCGACTTATGTCCGCGTCAAACACCGCCCCAACACCGAAGCCCCGTGGCAGACGGTGGTTCTCGATCTGGCGAAGGTCTGAGCCAATGAACCGCGCGCTGCAACAACTGATCTTCGCGGCCTGCCGCCAGTTGGGCCTCGACGAGGACGCGCGCCGCGATCTGCAGGTCAGCGTCACCGGCAAGGCGTCTTTGCGCGATATGAACGACGGCGAGTTGCGGCTGATCGTCAACCGGCTGAAGCAGGCCGGGTTCGAAGACAAACCCCGCAACCCGCGCCACAAGCCCGCACCGCGCGCCGATCTGCGCATGATCCATGTGCTGTGGCGCAAGCTCGGCCAGTCCGGCGCGCTGCGCGATCCCTCCCGCGCCGGGCTGAACAAATTTATCCGCGCCCGGTTCGGAGGCGTCTGGGGATCGGTCCCGGCTGACGTCGACATGCTCCGCGAGTGGGAACAGATCGACGCCGTCATTCAGGCGCTCAAGTCTTGGGGCGAGCGCGCCGAGATCGACTTCGACTGGGAGGACCACCGCCGGTGAAAAAGCCGCGCCACCCTGCCTCTGACCACGCCGTGATCCGCTATCTCGAGCGGGTCAAGGGCGTGGATATCGACGCGGTGCGCCGCGAGATCGGGCGCGTGGTGGATCAAGGTCTCGAGGCCGGAGCCTGCGGCGTAATCAGCGGCGGGTTCGTCTACAGGATCGAGGGCGGTTGCGTTGTGACCGTGACCCGGCAGCACACGCCGCCTCCGGGGCGGCGGCGCAGGAAGCCTCCCCATGGAGCGTGACCCCTCTTGGATCGACGAGATGCGCGCCGATCTGGGCGATGCCCCGGTCGAGCGTTTCCTGTCTCGCGCAGGCGGCATGCGGCTCTATGTGCCGGGTACCCGCATCGCCGACAGCCTCCTCGTGACGCTGGCGGGCCGGGATATTGCCAGATGGATTTCCGCCCGCTACGCTGGCGAATATCTGGACGTGCCCTCGGGGCGCGCTCAGGCCCGGGAAGGCCTCAAACAAGCCCTGCGCGTGGCCCCGGATACGCCGGTCAATGAACTGGCCAACCGTTTCGGCGTGACCGCCCGCCGCGTTTTGCAGGTCAAGGCAGAGCTGGCAGAGGAGGAAGAACCACCGCTCCTCCAGGTCATGCGAAAGGCTTCATCTGAATAAGCCATGTCGCCCCCTTTATCCTGACGGGAAAGGGGGCACCCATGCAAACAGTCCGAACCATTGCCGAAGAGATTGTGGCCCGCGAAGGCGGCTTTGTGAATGACCCGGCCGATCCCGGCGGGGCCACCAATTTTGGCGTCACGATCCACACCATGCGCAGCCTCGGTCTTGATCTCGACCGGGATGGCGACGTGGACGTGGCCGATGTGCGCCTCATGACCCGCGCCCGCGCCGTCGACATCTTCATCGAGCATTACTTTGTGCGGCCCCGCATCGCGGAACTGCCCGAGGCGCTGCAGGCGAGCGTCTTTGACATGCAGGTCAACGCAGGCTCCAATGCCGTCAAAATCCTGCAGCGCCTCGTCACCGAAATGGGCTTCCCGGCCACGGTCGACGGTGTGATCGGCCCGGCCACTTTGCGGGCGGTTCAGGCCGCCCATGACGCGGCCCCCGCCCATATCGCCGACGCCTATGCGATTGCCCGGCGCAACTACTATTTCCGCCTCGCCGATGCGCGCCCCGCAAGCCGCAAGTTCGCACGAGCCCGTTCGGGCGGCAAAGGCGGCTGGATCAGGCGCGCCGAGGAATTCATGTCAGCGCGCTACCGAATGACCGACGCAGATTTCAAAGAGAGGGTGGCATCATGGGGCTGATCCGATTTCTGGGCGCGCTCTTTGGCGGCGGGCGCAATGTCATTGCCGAGACGGCAGAGGTCTTTCGGCCCAATGCCGAGAAGGCGGATATGCGCGAGGCCGCGTTTCAGCAGGCGGCGCTGAGCCAGATGGCGGCGGAGTTCACCGGCGCGCAGGGCCTTTGGGGGCAGTTCGTGGACGGTCTCAACCGCTTGCCGCGCCCGGCTATGGCCTTTGGCTGCATTTTCCTCTTCTGGTCGGCCATGTCCGACCCGATCTGGTTTGCGGAGCGGATGACCGGCCTCGCCCTCGTGCCCGAGCCGCTCTGGGCGCTGATGGGGGCGATTGTTGCCTTCTACTTCGGCGCGCGCGAGCTGCATAAGTTCCGAGGAACCGCGATGCAAAAGGAGGCCGCGCGGATCATCGCACAGGCCCCGCAAGTGGCGCGCAGCGTCGCCCAATTGCGGGCGTTGCGCCCTGACAGCCCGGGTGCGGCCGATACAGGGCCGGATGCCGAGATCACCTTGGCCGCCGTGGACGTGACCGACAATCCAGCGCTCGACGACTGGAAGCGCTCGGCATGATGGATTGGGACCTCTTCTGGAAAGGGCTGGGCGTCATCTTCCCGATGCTGGTGGCCCTCTACACCTTCGTGGCCACCCGCCGCAAAGACCTGGATAAAAAGCTCGAGGCGGGTCACGAGCGCATGGACCGGCACGAAGCGCGCATCTCGCGGCTCGAACAGGCGGTGCAGAACATGCCGGGCAAGGATGACATGCACGCGCTCCAGCTCGAGCTGGTCCGACAAACCGGGTCGATGGAGAAGATGGCCGCCGTCATGGAGGGCAACGCCATGATCACCGCGCGGCTGGAGGCCATCGTGTCCCGCCACGAACAACACCTGCTCGATGGAGGCAAGAAGTGAGCGATTATCAGGCAACCTTGCGCAAACACCGCCGCCTTGCGATCCTGCGGCATCTCGAACAGGTCTCGGGCTATACCGCCAATGCCTCGATCCTGCGCGACGTCCTCAATGGCGTGGGCGTCGGCTCCACCTTCGACCAGGTGACCACCGAACTGGCATGGCTGCAGGAGGTGGGCATGGTGACGGTGGCCGACCATGGCGACTTCGTCATTGCCGAGGCCACCCGGCGCGGCATCGAGGTCGCGCGCGGCGAGGCCGTGCATCCGGAAATCCAGCGTCCAAGCGCGCGGAGGCTCTGACATGCCCCCACCCCGCAAGGTCGACTTGCTGCCCAAGGAGCTGCGGCAGTGGCTGCAGGAAGAGCTGCGCAACTGCGGCTTTTCGCAATACGAACGCATTGCAGAGGCGCTGAATTTCCGTTGCGAGGAGGAAGGGCTGGAGCTGCGGATCGGCAAATCGGCGATCCATTCCTACGGGCAGGAATTCCGCGAATACGCGCTGATGCAGGAACGCGCCCAGGACGAAATCCGCACCTTCCTGCAAGAGGCCAGCCTCAAAGATGAGGCGGACGTGACCTCTGCCCTTTTCCAACAGCTCACCACGATCCAGTGGCGGCTGCAGATGATGATGTCGGATGAGACGAAAATGCCAGACCCGCGCGGCATGAAGGATCTTACCACGGCGCTCAACAACCTGATCCGTTCGAGCAGCTTGCGCGACGGCATCATTAAAGCCGAACGCGCCCGCATCGCGGCCGAAGAACGCGCCAATGCGGTCGAGGCGCTGGACAGCGCCCGCGACGAGCTGGGGCTTTCGAGCGACGTCATCGGCAAGCTGCGCCGGGAGTTTCTGGGAGTGCGCGCATGACCGCCCCCGTCCTCACCCGCGACCCCGACGCCCTCCCCGAGGAACTGCCGCGCGGCTCGGAGATCCCCGAGAGCCTCGATCCGCTCGCCGATGGCATCCTGATGGAACACCAACGCTCCTGGCTCGCCGATGAGAGCGACCTCAAGGTTTGCGAAAAGGGCCGCCGCACCGGCATTACCTTTGCCGAGATGCTGGGCTGTGCGCTCATTGCCGCCGCCGCGCGCGGTGCGGGCGGGCAGAACTGCTTTTACATCGGCGACACCAAGGACAAGGGACGCGAGGCCATTGGCTATGTGGCGCATTTCGCGCGGGTGATTGCGGGGGCGGCGCACCCCATCGAGGAGTTTCTCTTCGAGGATCAACAGCCCGACGGCACCACCAAGTTCATCTCAGCCTACCGGGTGCGCTTTGCCTCCGGGTTCCGGGTCGAGGCGCTGAGTTCCAACCCGGCCAATATCCGGGGCCTTCAGGGCACAGTGGTGATCGACGAGGCGGCGTTTCACAAGGACGTGCGCGAGGTGATCGACGCCGTGAACGCGATGCTGATCTGGGGCGGCAAGGTCCGGATCATCTCGACCCATAACGGCTATCTCAACGCCTTCAACGAGCTGATCCGCGAGGCGCGCGCAGGCAAGAATGGCTTTGCGGTGCATCGCTACACCTTCGGCGACGCGGTCGCCAACGGGCTTTACGCCCGCGTCTGCATGATGCAAGGCAAGACCTGGACGCCAGAGGCTGAGGCCGCGTGGGAGGCCACCGTGCGCCGGGCTTACGGAGCGCGCGAGGCCGCGATGCGCCAGGAGCTTGATGCCGAACCGGCCGAGATGGAAGGCGCGGCCCTCACCCGGGTGCAGATCGAGGCCTGCATGGTTCAGGGCATCCCGTTCCATCGCTGGACGCAGCCCGACAGCTTCAAGAATGCCGACGAGGCGGTGCGCAAGGCCGCCGCTGAAGCCTGGTGTAAAACCCACCTTGAACCGGTGCTTAAAACCCTCGACCCAACCCGGCCGCATTTCATGGGCGAGGACTTTGCGCGCTCTGGGGATGCCACCGACATCATCATTCTCGAACAGGGCGTCGATCTCACCCGGCGCACCAAGCTCATCGTCGAGCTGCGCAATATCCCCTTTGACCAGCAGCGCGACGTGCTCTTCTGGCTGCTCGACCGCCTGCCCAATTTCCATAAAGGCGCGATGGACCGCACCGGCAACGGGGCCTATCTCGCCGAGGTCGCCGCCCAACGCTACGGCGCGCGGATCGTCGAAGTCTCGTTCACGCGGCAATGGTACGAGCTGGAGATGCCGCCCTATATCGAGGCCTTCTCAGATCGCACCATCGTTCTGCCCGCACATGAGGACGTGCTGCGCGACCATCAGGCGCTGCAATACACGGGCGGCATCATCCGCGTGCCCGAGAATTTCCGCTTCAAAGGCTCGGACGGTCTCGACCGGCATGGAGACAGCGCCATCGCAGGCGCGCTCGCCTGGCATGCGAGCAATCAGGACGTGGTGCCCATGGAGTTTCAATCGACCGGGCGGCGCACCGCTTTGACGGCCGAGGACTTCATCAGCCCCTTGGGTGGGCAGCGCATGGGCTTTGCCCGAGGCCGGGGCGGCTTGGATTTCGGAGGGTTCTGAGATGGCGAGAAAGACCAGCACCATGCGGCTGCGCTCGGTTCGGCTGCGCAACCCGATGGAACTCGCGGGCATTCGGGACGGGCGCGACATCACCCGGCCATGGATCGGCCCGCTGCTCGAACCAACGGACCCGATCCTGCGCACGCGCGGCGGTGGCAGTTTTGACATCTACAAGCCCATCCTGACCGACCCGCAGGTCAAATCGGTGATGACGCAGCGCATCTCGGCCGTGACCAGCCGGGAATGGGAGGTGGTGCCGGGCGAGGAGACGTCGGCGGGCAAACGCGCGGCCGACTGGCTGCGCGACGAGCTTTCGGCCATGAAGTTCGACCGGCTGACCGAGAAAATGCTCTGGGGCCTCTTTTATGGCTATTCCGTCGCCGAACAGATGTATCGCCGCGATGGGCGGCTCTGGGGCTGGGAGGAAATCCGCGTCCGCGACCGGGTGCGGTTTCGCTTTGACGAGAATTGCGGCCTGCGCCTGCTGACCATGTCCAACATGCTGACCGGCGAGGAAATGCCCCCCGAGAAGTTCTGGGTGTTCTCGACCGGGGCGGATCACGACGACGAGCCTTACGGGCTTGGCCTCGCGCATTGGCTCTATTGGCCGGTCTGGTTCAAGCGCAACGGGCTGAAGCTCTGGCTCATTGCCCTCGACAAGTTCGGCATGCCCACCGCGCGCGGCAAATATCCCGCGCAGGCGACGGTCGAGGAGCAAAAGACCCTGCTCGAGGCGGTTCTGGCCATCCGTTCGGAGGCTGGGATCATCATTCCCGAGGGCATGGATATCGAGCTTTTGTCCGCACCCGCAGGTGCCAGCTCTCTTGATTACCAGAAGCTGCACGACACGATGGATGCCGCGATCTCGAAAATCGTGTTGTCGCAGACCATGACCACCGACAATGGTTCCAGCCGGTCGCAGGCCGAGGTGCATGATGACGTGGGCGACGCCGTCAAGAAATCCGACGCAGATCTCGTCTGCCAGTCCTTCAACGAAGGGCCGGTGGCGCGGCTTTCCGAGTTCAACTTCCCCGGCGTGACGCCGCCGAGGGTCTGGCGCAAGATGGAAGACCCGGAGGATACGACCGCCGCCGTGGACCGCGACGAGAAATTGCACCGCATCGGCTGGCAGATGACCGAAGACCGCGTCAAGGAAATCTATGGCGACGGGTATGAGCGCGCGGCCCCCCCGGACAACACCCCGCCGGAGGAGGAGGACCCGGAGGCCGGTTTTGCCGAGCATGACGGCGCGCTCTCAGGGCCGGTGGGTGCGCTGGCGGATCGGCTGGCGAATGAGGCCTCGGGGCCGATGCTGGCAATGCTCGAACAGATCGAGGCAATGCTGGAGACAGCCTCAAGCCTTGCCGAGTTCCGCGAGCATCTGCTGGCAGGCTTCCCCGACCTCGACGACACGGCGCTGCGGGACGTGATCGCGGTGGCGCTCACGGCCGCCCATGCCGGAGGCCGGGCCGCGCTGGAGGAAGACAGTGGCTGATCTTGCCGCGACGTTCCGGCGTCCGTTCCGCGAGCAGACCGCTGCCTTTCGCCTGCGCCTGGGCGACCTTGTGCCGACGGCGCGGTGGGATGACATCACCCGCGCCCAGCACGACCGCGCCTTCATGGTGGCCGGGGCGCAAAAGGCGGACCTGCTGGCCGATCTGGCGGCCGCTGTCGACAAGGCCATCTCGCAAGGCACCTCACTCGAGGACTTCCGGCGCGACTTTCGCGCGACCGTCACCCGGCGCGGCTGGCACGGCTGGATCGGCGAGGGCAGCACGCGCGGCGAGGCGTGGCGCACGCGGGTGATTTACCGCACCAACATCGCGACCAGCTACGCAGCCGGACGCATGGCGCAGCTCATCGAGGGCAATTTTGCGTTCTGGGTCTACCGGCACGGCGGATCGACCGAGCCGCGCGTGATCCATCTGGGCTGGGATGGGCTGGTCTTGCCGCCTGATCATCCGTTCTGGCTCACGCATGGCCCACCCAACGGCTGGGGCTGCAGTTGCTACGTGATTGGCGCGCGCTCTGAGGACGGCGCACGTCGTCGCGGCGGCGATCCGGACAAGCGTCTGCCCGACGATTGGCAGTCGCGGGACCCGCGCACCGGCGCACCAAAAGGGATCGACAAGGGCTGGGATTACACGCCCGGGGCCAGCACTGCGGACGAAATTCGAACGATGGCGGCCAAGGTCGTCGACTGGCGGTATAACCTCGCAGTGGCCTACATGACCAGCCTGCCGGACCGGACCCGCGATCTTCTGGTGGAAGGATACAGGGGCCTGCCGTCCCTGGCTGACGGTTTAGCCCGATACGCAACCCGCGTCGGCGCGGCCAAGACTGACGCTGCCCGCAAGGCCCTCTCAGAGCGCGAACCAATCCACTCTCTCGGTTTGGTGACCTCAGTGCAGGCCCGTGCCTATCGAGAGGGCTCGGGGCGCGACCTCGATCTCTACGATATCGCCGTCGATGCCGACGCCATCCGCCATGTGTTCGTCCGGCATGGAGACCCGGCGCGGGAGGCCGCGCGGGGGCAGATTGCTGTCCGCCCAGAAGATTTTGGACTGTTGCCCGAGATTTTACAATTTCCGGACAGCTTCGAATGGTCTGACGCGCGTAGCCTGCAGTCACGCGTTTTAAGGCTGACCAAGGTGATTGGCGCACGCCGCTACGTTGCGCACTTCGTTCTAAGGCCGCGCCGTCGCCGCCTCGTGCTCTTGACCTATTGGGTGGAAAATATCGGCTAACCCCTCCCGTACGCCCTTACGCGTTCCCGCAACCTGAATGCGGTGGGTGGATGCACAGCCGACAAAAGGAACATAGCCATGATCACCGTCGAAATCAATGAAGAGGAAATCACCCAAGCGCTCGCCCGGGTGTCCGCAGCCCTGACCGACATGACCCCTTTGATGCAAGACATCGGCGAATTGATGGTCAACAGCACGCGGGAGAACTTCAAAGACGGCACCGATCCGGATGGCAATCCCTGGGCACCCAAGAGCCCGGCCACGCTCGAGGCCTACCGTCGACGCGGTGACGGCCAGCCCACCCGCCCCCTGATCGGCCCCTCGCGGACCCTCTCGACCACGATCAATGCGGAGCCTTCGGCGGACCGGGTCGCATGGGGATCAAATGTCATTCAGGCGGCCGTGATGCAGTTCGGGGCCGAGGCCGGGGAATTCGGCGCGCGCATCGGCCGGGACAAGAACGGGCGCGAGTTCTTGATGTCGATCCCGTGGGGGGCCATTCCCGCGCGCCCCTATCTCGGGGTCGGCGACGAGGACACCGACGCCATCGTCGCCACCATCGAAGAGTATCTGGCCAGCGCCGCCGGTCCATAGCCCATGCCCCGACTTCGGGCGAATTGGGTGCCGTTCCCCCCTGCGAACGCACCTCAGCCATGCCCCCTCGCCCGCAATGGCCTCTCAGCGCGTCATTAAATACCCTTTTAATACCCCCCTCCGGGATTTTGCGACCCAACCCCCGCCAGAGCCGGACCCGCACTCAGCGGGGCGCTCAGCGGCCTTGTTCAATCCGGGCTTGCCGCGCCCACCCCTCGGGCGCTACTCTGACCCAAAGCGGCCCGTGCGCCCCGGCCGCTTTCCCCTGAAGCCCTTCATCTGATCTGGCCCGTCGCCCCGGCTTAATGTCGGGTCATGACAAAACCGCTTCACATCTTCCGCGCTGGTCGCCACACCGCCCAATCCGGGCAGAGCTTCGAGTTTTCCGAAGCCGAGGTCGAGGGCATCGCCGCCGCCTATGATCCCGCCCTCCATGAGGCCCCCATCGTCGTGGGCCATCCCCGCACCGATGCCCCGGCCTATGGCTGGGTCAAATCCTTGCGCGCCGAAGGGGCGGAGCTTTTTGCCGAGCCTGACCAGGTGGAGCCTGCTTTTGCGGAGATGGTCCGCGCCGGGCGCTTCAAGCGGATTAGCGCCTCGTTCTATCCCCCCAAGGCCGCCGCCAACCCGACCCCCGGCACCTATTACCTCAAGCACGTGGGCTTTCTGGGTGCCCAGCCCCCCGCCGTGAAAGGCCTCAAGGCCGCCGAGTTCGCAGAGGACGCCGAGGCCGTCACCCTCGAGATCGCCTTCTCGGAAGAGGACGCGCCCGTTGCCAGTTTCGGCGATGCCCTGAAAGGCGCGATCTCCGCCGTCCTGTCCTGGGCACGCACGCCCGCAGGGCAAGAGGCCCTCCGCGACGCCGCAGGCGCACCCGAGACCACGCAAATCCCATTCGCCGAACCCCAAAAAGGAGACCCCGATATGTCCGGCACGGACAAGCCAACCCCCGAAGACCGCCAAGCCGCGCTCGATGCGCGCGCGGCCGAACTTGACGCAAAGGAAGCGGCCTTCGCCGAGGCCCTGACCAAGACGCGTCGCGCCGAGGACGCAGCCCTTCTCGACACCCTTGCCAAAAACGGCCGCATCGCGCCGGGCCTCAAGGACGAGTTGGCCGCGTTCATGGAAAACCTCGACGCGACGGACGAGGTGGCTTTTGCCGAAGGCAAGAGCGCCAGCCCGCGCGACTGGTTCCGCGACCTGCTCTCAAAGCAGACCAAGCCGCTGATCGATTTCAGCGAGCGGGCGGGCGGTGACGCCCTGCCGCAGGTCAAAGGGCCAGACGACATCACCGCCGCCGCCAAGCGCCTGATGAAGGACGCAGAGGCCGAGGGCCGCACGCTGAGCTTCGCCGAGGCCGCGCGCCAGATCGAGGCAACCATGGAGAGCGACAATGGCTAACCCCGGACTGTTCATCAAATCCTACACCGCCGAAGCGGCGGTGCCCGGCCGTCGGATCGTCAAATTCGGTGCTGCGGGCGGCATCCTCGTGGCCGCTGCCGCGACCGATCTCGCGATTGGCATCTCGGACCAGCTCGACGCGAAACTTGGCGATCTTCAGGACGTGATCATGTCCGGCTCGGCCGAGCTCGAGCTTGCGGGCACGGTCGCCGCCGGTGCGCCCGTCGCGTCGAACGCCTCGGGCCTTGGCGTGGCCGCCGCTGCCGGGGCCGGAAACATCACCATCGGCTACGCGCTGCAGGCGGGCGTGACTGGCGACATCATCGACGTGGCCATTGCCCGTCACTCTGTCACCTGATCCTTAGGAGCGCTGATCCATGAGCACCCCCACCCCCTTTGTCGTCGATCCGGTCCTGACCGCCATCGCCGTCAACTACCGCAACCCCGATATCTTCTTCATTGCCGACCAGGTGATGCCCCGCGTGCCGGTCATGGGGATGGATTTCAAATGGACCTATTATCCGCCCGAGCAGATGTTCACCGTGCCCGACACGGAAGTGGGTCGCAAAGGCCTGGTCCAGCAGGTCGAGTTCACCGGCGAAGAACGCACCTCCTCGGTCAAGGACTACGGTCTCGACGATGTGGTGCCGCAGCGTGACATCGCCGCTGCTCGCAGCTTGCGCGCCGCTGGCAACTCGGCCTTCGATCCCGAGGCCCGTGCCGTCGAGGGCCTCACCCATCTGATCCAGCTTGACCGCGAAAAGCGCGTGGCCGCCATGGTGCAGGACGCGGCCAATTATGATGCCGACAAGCGGGTGGTGCTGTCGGGCGCAGGCCAGTTCACCGATCCCACCTCTGACCCCATCGGTGTGATCTCGGCCGCCCTCGACGCCACCTTCATCATGCGCCCCAATGTGGCCGCGATGGGGCGCAAGGCCTGGACGGCGCTCTCAACCCATCCCGATATCCTGAAGGCCATCAACCGGACCTCGGGCGACAAGGGCCGCGCCAGCCGCGAGGCGGTGGCCGAGCTCTTCGAGCTTTCGGAAATCCTCGTGGGCGACAGCTACATCAACTCGGCCCGCAAAGGTCAGACGGCCGCCTTCGAGAAGGTCTGGGGCGGCAATATCGCCCTCCTTCACCGCAACATGCAGGCCGGTCCCGACGGCACCGCCCCCGCATGGGGCTGGACCGCCCAGTTCGAAGGCCGCGTCTCGGGGCGCTTCTTCGATCCCAAGGTGGGCCTCAAAGGGGCCACAACCCTGCGCGTGGGCGAGCAACTCCGCGAGGTCATCGCGGCCCCCGCCACCGGCTATCTGATCGAGGACGCAGCATGAGCTACCGCATCAAACGCACTGTGATCGCCGCCACGCGGCTGGAGGCGGGCCGCCTCGTGGCCGCAAAGGATATCGGCGACGAGGCGCAGATCACGCGCCTTCTCGCCCTGGACGCAATCGAGGAGGCGGATGGCGGGGACGGTGCCGCGCCGCCACCCGTCCTCGACGACGCGCAGCGCGTGGCCTTGACCAATGCCATCAACGACCTGCCCGGCGAGGCCTTCGACAAGAGCGGCAAGCCGAAGGTCAAGGCGTTGCAAGACGCGCTCCCCGGCTTGGCCGACCAGATCACCGCCGCCGCGCGCGATGCGATCTGGGTCGAGATGCAGGCCGCCGCCAACGCGGCTTCCTGAGCACACCCCAAAGGGACGCCACCAAGGGTCAGGCGTGACAGCCGGGAAAGACCGGCACCCAAACAACCCAGCCGGAGGCGGACATGCCCTATCTCACTGCACAGGATATGATCGACCGCTACGGCGAGGGCTTTTTGGCCGAGATCACCGCCCGCGATGGCACGCCGGGCGTCATCGACACGGCCGTTTTGCAAGTGGCTGTCGACGATGCCGTGGCCTTGGTCGAGAGCTATGTCGCGGGGCTTTACACTGCGGCCAACCCGCCGCGCGCGCTCACCGTACATGCCGCCGCGATTGCCTGGTACCGGCTCTTGGGCGCGCGGGCCGCTGCCTTTGACGGGGCGAAAGACGGCCATGAGGCCGCCGTCGCCTTTTTGCGCCAAGTGCGCCGGGGCGAGGCCTCGCTGGGCGACGAGACGCCCGAGGACACCGGCCGGGGCAATCCCCAGCTTCCACAGATCAGCGCGCCTGCCGGCACTTTCAGCCGCGACAGCCTCAAGGGGTTCTGAGATGATCGGCGACGTGATCACCCGGATCGAGGCTGAGGTGCCCGAGTTGGCAGGCCGGGTCGACGGCGGGCGCGCCTTTGTCGATCTGATCCGCTCGAAAAAGCTGCCCGCGCAGTCGGTTGCGGCCTACGTCTTTCCCTCCGGCATGCAGGGCGGGCGCGCCGATGCCGCCTCGGGTGTCTACAGCCAGATGCTGACCTTCCGCACGAGCGTGGTGATCTTCGTCCAGTCCTTTGACCGCACCGGCGTCGCCGCCCTCGACAAGATCGACCTGTTCCTCATGCGCGTCGTGCGCGCCGTGGCGGGCTGGGCACCGGGCGACGAGGTGGGCGTGCACCGGTTTGAGCGCGGCCAGCTTATTGAGAGCGGGGCCGGTCGCCTCTCCTATCAGCTCGATTTCTCCATCGACGATCAACTGAGGATCTTCACATGACCAATCTCCCCACCTCCGGCGGGTCCTACACCCGCGACGACAAGGGCGCGCTCAAACCCGCAGGGGCCAACCCCAAACCCGCGTCGAAACCCGAAAAGAAGGACGCTGACAAATGAGCCGCCTCTGGAGACGCAAGGTCCTGCTCGCGAAGCTTGAGACCACCTACGGCACCGACGCCGCCCCCACGGGAGGCGACGCGATCCTCGCCACCGATGTGCGCCTGTCGCCGATGCAGGGTCAGGACCTCGACCGCAATCTCGACACGCCACACGGCGGCCCCACGGGCACGATCCCGGTCGATCTGCACCGCACGATTTCGTTCAAGGTCGAGCTGGCAGGCTCCGGTACCGCCGGGACCGCGCCCCGCTGGGGCCGCCTCCTGCGCGCCTGCGGCTGTGCCGAGACCGTGACTGTGGGGACCTCCGTGGTCTACAACCGGGTCTATTCGAACCTCGAGAGCGTCACGCTGCATCTCAATATCGACGGCACGCTCTATTCCATGGTGGGCGTGCGCGGCACCGCCGCCTTTGACGTCTCGGCCTCGGGCATCCCCTATATCGAGTTCGAGTTCACGGCCCTCTACGTGGCCCCGGCCGATGTGGCCATTCCCACGCCCGACTTCACCGGCATTCCCGACCCGCTCGCCGCCTCCGACAGTAACACGCCCGT
Source organism: Roseovarius sp. MS2 (assembly GCF_051447875.1). NCBI lineage: Bacteria > Pseudomonadati > Pseudomonadota > Alphaproteobacteria > Rhodobacterales > Roseobacteraceae > Roseovarius > Roseovarius sp. MS2. Next base: position 2,794,050 of record NZ_JBKHVF010000001.1, on the reverse strand, counting down.
CTTCACGATTGATGAGACGCCGCTGGTGATGCGCAACTTCAAGCTAACCCTCGCCAACCGCATCGAGGCGCAGTTCCTGATCGGCGAGGAGGAGGTGCTGCTCGACGGGCACGAGAACACCATTGAGGCGCGGGTGCGCGCCGTGGCGCTGGCCACCTTCAACCCGTTCAGCATGGCGGCCGCCCAAGAGAAGGTCGCGGTCGAGATCGAGCACGGCAAGACGGCTGGCAACATCGTCAACATCGCGGCCCCCAATGCGCAGATGCAGCGCCCCGAGGGTCTCGAGGACGGGCAAGGCCGCAAGGAATGGCCGCTGCGGCTTGTGCCGCTGCCCAACACCGCCACCGCTGCCGACCAGTGGGTGCTGACCCTCACCTGAGACGGTTCAACGCCCCCTTCAACGCCCCTTTCAAAGAGAGTTCACCCTCATGTTCAAGATCGACCAGACCCCGACCTTCACCCACCGCGTCGAGATCAAGGTGCCCGCCGACGGCGGCCACGAGCTGCAGGACATGAAGGTCACATTCCGCGTGCTGCCCGACGACGAAATTGAGGCCTTTGACATGCGCACCTCGCGCGGCGAGCGGGAGTTTCTGGCGGCGGCCGTCGTGGGCTTTGACGATGTCGAGGACGAGCACGGCAAGAAGCTGCCCTATAGCGACGCCCTGCGCGACCGGCTGATTGGCGTGGCCTATGTCCGTGTGGCCCTGATCAACGCATATTACGCGGCGCTGATGGGGAAACGGGTAAAAAACTGAAATGGGCCGGGCGGGCATGGGCGCGCGGCGACCTGATCGAGGATGACGAGGGACGCGACCATGACGACGAGGCGGCGTTCTGGGGTATCGACCCGGGCCAGCTCAATCGTGATCCGTCCGGCTCCGGCTCTGGTGTCTGGCCGCAGAATGTCCCGGCGCTGCGCGCCTTTCTCGCGGTCTGCAATCAATGGCGCACCGTTTCGGCCGGTCTGGCGGGTTTCCGCGTGGTGGGCCTTGACTACACGGCCGCGCGGGCGGGCCTGCGCATGAGCGGGATCAAGGTCACGCCCGAGCTTTGGGCCGAGGTGCAGGTGATCGAAGGCGCGGCCGTGGCCGCGATGCGGGAGAGCTGACATGACATTGGTCGCACGGGCCGAGATCCTCATGGACGCCGACCAGGCGAAGGCGGAACTGCAGGCCACCGGCACCGCCGCCAAAGGAGCCGCTCAGGACATTCGTGGCGTCGGCACGCAAGGTGCGGCTGCGTCACGCGGCGTGAAACAGCTCGAGACCGCAGCCCGGACCTCGGCAACCGGCCTGACCGCCGCCAGCAGCGCCGCCGAGGTCAACGCGGCCGCGACCCAGAAAGTGGCCTCGGCCAATCGCCTCGCCGCAGGCTCGATGGGCAACCTCGTCGCACAAGGCAATGACGTGTTCGTCATGCTGGCGGCGGGGCAAAACCCGCTGCAGCTGGCCATTCAACAGGGCACACAGATCACTCAGGTGATCGGGCCGCTCGGGGCCGCAGGCGCATTCCGGGCTCTGGGCGGCGCGGTCCTGTCGATGTTGAGCCCGATCAACTTGATCACCATCGCCGCACTGGCGGCCACGGCCGCCGTGGTCAATTGGTTCATGTCCGCGTCAGAGGAAGGCGAGACATTCGCCGATAGCATCGAGGCGCTGGAGACCCGGATCGACAGCCTGAAGGACAAGATCGCCGAGGCCTCTGCCACGCGCCTTGAGCTGGCCGGCCGGTTCGGTGAAGGCTTCGTGGAGCGCGCGCAAGACATCCTCGATCGGATCGTCGAGGCCGAAAAGCGCGCGGCACAACGCGAGGCGGCGGCCGGGATCACCAGCTTCCTTGACGAGGGCAATATCAACCTGCCCCGTTTCGACAGCGGCGACCAAGTGCGGCTTGCGCAGGAGTTCGACCTCGGCAACATCTTCTTCGGCAAGGCGCGCCGCGAGAGCCGGAGCCTGATCAACGACGTCTTGGCCGACCTGGTGCAGTTGCAAGAGGCGGCCCAAGGCACCGTCGAGGAACAAGCCGCTGCCGTTGACGCGCTGATTGAAAGCTACACCGCAGCCGCGCAGGCCTCGGGAGAAATCTCCGAAGCGGAACAGGCGCGGCTCGACACGCTCGACCAGATGCGCATCCGGTTGGCCGAGGTTGCCAAGTTGCAAAGCGAGGACCCGGCGCGGAACCGTCAGACCGAGGAAATGCTGACCTTCCTCGACCTGGTGACCAAGGCCACCGGCGAGCAGCTCAAGGCCGAGGCGGCGGCGCAGGCCATGCTCTCGACCATGACCGAGCAGAACGCACTGGCTCAAGCCATCGCGCAGCATGGGGCGGACAGCACCGAAGTGACGCGCCTGCGCGCGCAATTCGCGCTCAACGCCAAGCTCGAGGAAATCGAGGCATCAAACGCAAGCGAGGCGACGAAAGACGCCCTGCGCGACGCCGCAGAGGCCGCCTTTGATCTCTCGACCGCAGATATTTCCGGGGCGCTCAATGCAGCCGCCAATGAGGCCGCCCGTCTCTCGGCAGAGGTGCGCGGTGCCGTCGATGCAATGTTCGACTTGCAGTCCCAAGGCGAGGTCGGGTTAGAGAACGCCCGTATCCGGGCAGAGTTTCGTGATGACCCGATTGGGCGCGCCGGAGCCTTGGCTGGTGCCCGGTTCGACCGCGCGTCTGCCCCGATCCGGGACGCAGGTTTTGAGAACGTAGGCGAAGAGGCATTTCTTAACAATCAACGGCAAGCGGCCATCGAACTGGCGCGCGAGACCGCCCGGCTCAATGAACTGGCCCGCCCCGTTCGGTCCACCAGCGGCGCGCGCGGCGGGTCCACCAATGCCACCTTGCGCGAACAACAGGCGCTCGACCGGCTGATCGAGAGCAAGCGGCGCGAGATCGAGGCGCTGCGCGAAAGCGACCCGGTGCAGCGCGAAATGATCCGTCTGCGCGAGAGCCTGACTGCCGCAACCCCAAAACAGCGCGAAGAGATAGAGGCCCTTGTCGAGGCCCATGAAAACGAGCGCATCGCCTTGGAGCGCAAAGAGGAGTTCAGCCGCGCCGTAGATGACGTGCTCCTCGAGGCCGAAAGCCTGCGGGACGTCTGGAGAGGCATCGGCGACATGATTGTGCGCGCGGCCAAGGAGGCGCTCATCCTCGGGTCAGGTCCTTTGGGCGGGCTCTTTGGCGGCAGCGGCCTTCTGGGCGGGATCTTCGGCGGGGGCGGCAGCGGCGGCGCGCTTGGCGATCTCTTTGGTCTCTTCTCCGGCGGCTCGCTGATCAACATTGCCACGGGCGGTCTGCCCGGTGAGTTGGTGTCTGGCTTTGCCAGCGGCGGCGATCCTCTCGTCACCCGCCCCGGCATCCTCTTGGGCGCAGGCACAGGCCGGGGCGACCGCATTCCCGCGATGGTCAGCGCGGGGGAATTCATCATGACGGCCGAGGCCACAGCCCGCAATCGCGCGCTGCTCGAAGCCATGAACGCAGGCGCGATCATCCCGGGCTTTGCCGGGGGCGGCCTGCCGCTGCCCGCGCAGGCGGGGGGTGCAGTCGGGGCGGCGGGCGGCGCAGGCCCGCAGAGCAATAGCGTCACGCGCCTGCGCATCGAGCCGTCGGAGCTTTTCCGCGTCGTCGCCGAAGAGCGCGCGCGCGACGTGGCCATCGAGGTGGTTGACGATTTCTCGGCGCAACAACTGCCGGGCCGGGTCGAGGCGATCCGGCGCGATCCATTAGGGAGAGGATGATGGCGGTACAGGATTGGCCCCTTCCGGTCTCGGCCTTCTTTGACCTTCTGGGCATCGAGGAGGCCACGTTTTTCCTCAGCGGTGAGAGCACCAATTCGGTCACCGCCGGGGGCGAGGTCATCGTGCATCGGCGCGGCACGCGGCTTTGGCAAGGCGAAGTGGTTTTGGGCAAATCCGAGCCTGATGTGATCGCTGCCCAAGATACACTGATCGAAAGCCTGCTCGAGCCGGGCGCGTCCTTCATGATCCACGACCGCCGCCAGTTTGCGCCGCAAGACCCCGCCTATCCGGCAGGCGTCAACTGGGCCGCACAGCCGGTCACGATCAAGAGCCTTGTCCCCGGCAACCGAGAACTGAGCCTGCAAGGCCTGCCGCCCAACTTTACCCTTCGGCGGGGGCAAAAGATCGGGTTTCAATATCTGGCGAGCCCCGTGCGCTATGCCGTCCACCGGATCATGAATGCCACGGTCACGGCGGATAGCACCGGGGCCACAGCCCGGTTCGAGGTCTCGCCCTTTATCCGCCCCGGCGTGGTGGTCGGGGCCTCGGTGATCCTTGAGCGTCCGCAACTGCGCGCAAAGCTGCTCAGTTTCAAACCGGGGCCGGGCCGCTCACGGCGCACCGAAGGCGGCAGCTTCAGCTGGCAGCAAACGCTGGGGGGCGGAGTATGAGCTTTGATCTTGCCCAAATGGACCAGCTGGCCGAGCGCAGCGGCACCGATGCCCATATCCTCGTTCTGATCGAGCCGCGCGACCGGGTCACGGGCGAGATCGTGCCCATGGGCCTTTGGACCGGGGACGATCACCAGACCTTTACCGTCGACGGCGAAACCCATCTCTTTCTGGGTGCGGGCAATGTGATCGAGGTGCCGCCGATCCGCGCAGGCATCGGCCTCGAGGTGCGCCGCCACCGTGTGATCTTGCCGCCCATGACCGATGCCGCCAAGCTGGCGTTGCAGGTTTATCAGGCCGCACAGGCCCGGGTGCGCGTCTGGTCGCAGCCGCTCGATATCTACACCGGCGCGCCGCTTGGGACCCCGCAGCGCGTCATCAAAGGACGGCTCGAAACGGCACCCGAGACCTTGGCAAAGCTCGGTGATCAGTCTCGCACAGAGCTGGTGATTTCCTCGGCTACGCGCCCACTCACCTTCCGCCAGCCGCTTTTCAAATCCGATGCGGCACAGCGGCTGCGCGACCCGTCCGACCGCTTCCGCGAGCATGCCGCCAGCATCGCCGACCGCCCGATCCCATGGGGTCAAGAGACGGTCGTAACCGAGCAGCCGCCCCCCTTCATACGGGAAAACGACCCGAGCGACCGCAAATGATGACACGCGAACGCCTCCTTCGGAAATTCCTCGATGCCCGGCGCGCAGAGCCTTTCCGCCCGAGCCTTTCCGACTGCGCCATGTTCGCAGCCGACTGGATTGCAGAACTGACCGGCACCGATCCGGCGGCGCAATGGCGCGGGCAATATCGCACCTTAGAAGAAGGCCGCGCGCTTCTCTTGGCGGACGGGTTTGCCTCCCCTGCCGAGGTTCTGGCCTCGATCCTGTTGCCGGATGCGGGCTGGATGCAGGCACAGGCGGGCGACGTCGTGGTGCTAATTGAGGCGGGTGACGAGGCCATGGGCCTTGTGGGGGGCGGGCATATCCATGTGCTGCGTCCCCTGCGGGGCTTGGGCGCGGTGCCACTCAACCGCGCCGTCAGGATTTACCGGCCATGAGACTGCTCGCATGGGTCATGGCACTCGTACTCGCCTCCGCCGCCCCTACCTCGGCCGGGCCAGTGGCCGCCGCCGTGGCGGCCGTCTTTGCCGGGATCACGGTCAAGGCTGTGGCCCTTTTTGCCCTGCGCCTCTTTGCCGGTGTGGGCCTATCGATCCTGCAACAACGCCGCGCCCGGCGCGGGCGCAACAAGGCCTTCGGTCTTCAAGTCACGGCGACGACACGCGGCGAGTTGGAAAGCGAAACGACGATCACCGGCTCTTACGCCACCAAGGGGCATCTGATCTATCACAACAGTCACGGCCCCAATAACAAGTATTACCAGACCGTGATCGAGTTGGGCGGCCTGCCCGGTGCCACCTTCAGCCGCGTGATGGTGGACGGCGTCTATTCCGAACTGGGTGAAGAGGCGCATCCCGACTACGGCTTCCCGCTCATTGCCAAGCGCGACCTCGGCCGAGATTATGCCTGGATCAAGGTCTATGACGGCACCCAGACCGCCGCCGATCCGACGCTGGTTGCGAACTATGCCGAGGACCCCGAGACGCCCTGGACGGAGGCCCATATCGGGCGGGGCATCCCGTATGCGATCCTCACGATGGAAGTCAGCTCCAAGGTCTGGCCCAATGGCGCACCGGAGCAGCGCTACGAGGCGCGCGGCATCCCCTTTTACGACCTGCGCCGCGACAGCACCGCCGGGGGCACGGGGCCGCATCGCTGGGACGATCCCACCACCTGGGAGCCCACGCGCAACCCGGTGGTCCAGATCTACAACATCCTGCGCGGCATTGACCTTTATGACGGATCGGTCTGGGGCGGCGAGGCCGAGGCCGAAGACCTGCCCGGCTGGAACTGGGTGCCCGGCATGAACGCCTGCGACGTCGACCTTGGCGACCGCCGGAAATACGAGGCGGGCTATGAGATCAAATTCGCCGAGGACACGCCCGGCGAGGTGATCGACGAGCTGCTTGCCGCCTGCAACGGGCAGATCGCCGAGTTCGGCGGCTTCTTCTATATTCAGGTCGACGCCCCCGATATCCCTGTGGCCAGCATTACCGACGACGACCTTCTGGTGACGGATGCCGCGACCAAGGACCCTTTTCCCGAATTGCTCGAGATCTTCAACCGCGTCACCGCCAAATACGTCTCGCCCGGCGCGCTCTGGAACGGCGTGCCGCTTGAGCAAATCAGCAATCCCGCATGGCAAGCCGAAGACGGCATTGTGCGCAACTTCGAGATGGACCTGCCCGCCGTCTTCAACGCCGCGCAGGGGGGACAGCTGGCCAAATCCGCGCTCGAAGATCACCGGCGCTGGCGGCGGCATGCTTGGCCGCTGCCCCCTGACTACGCCGGGCTGCGCCCGCTCAACACCGTCTCGGTGACCAGCGCGTGGAATGACTACGCGGACAAGCTCTTTGAAGTCACCGAGATCGTGCTCGACCTGCACCGCCTGACCGTCGTGGCCTCGCTGCGCGAACGCGATCCGGGGGATTTCGAGATCGACGCCGCGCTCGAGATCCCCGACCGCAGCTCGATCCTGCCCCGCCCGGTGCCCAACGACGCAGGCCTGCCGTTCTTCAATGCCGCCGCGCGCACCGTCACCAACGCCGAAGGCACCCGCGCCCATGCGGCCGTCGACGTCACTTGGGACGCCTCCGGCATCGCCGAGACCATCAAGGGCATCGCCATCGAGTGCCAAAAGCGCGAGACCGAAGAAGAGGTCTGGAGCGGCACCGTGCTTGATGTCGAGCGGGGGCTGGCCACAATCCAGCCTGTGCCGCTGCTCACCAACCTGCGCGTCCGCGCAAAGGCCCTGTCCGACAATCGCCGGGGCACCTGGTCGGCTTGGATTTGGGTGACATCCGACGACGTGCGGGTGGCCGCGGCCGATCTCAGCGATACCCTGCGCGACCAGTTCGACGCGGCCTTTGCCCTGACCCAAGCACGCCTTGGCGAGGATGGTATTCCGCCGAGCGTGGCCGATCTTTTCGGCCGCATCGAGCAGGTGATCGCACCCATCGGCCCGGGCGACGTGCCGGAGCTGCCGCATGTGGCGCGGCTCGACGGTGCACTGGTGGCAGAGGCGCAGGCCCGCGCGGGGGACATGCTCGGGGTCGCGGGCGGTGTCCGCGCGGCGCGCGGCCGGATCAAATCGGCGGCGCAGCTGGCACTCGACGCCACCGCGCGGGACTTTCTGGCGCGCGACGCGGTGCGCACCGCGCTCGTGGCCGAGGTCGAGGGCGCGCGGGCCGAAGCCGCCTCGGCGCTCACCGTGGTGGCGGATGGGCAGGCTCAGATTGCGCAGGCGGTCCAGACCCTCGAGACGACAACTGCCGATATCTCGGCCCTCGCCCAGACCATCGACCAGGCGCGGATTGACGGCGACGAGGGACTGGCCAATCAGATCGCGCTTTTGTCCGTGGGCACGGTCACGCAATTCGATCACGCCGCGATCTGGCATTGGGACACGGAACCCGAAGGCTGGACCGGCGTCACCACCGCCCCCAGCGTCACCGCCGACGGCTGGCTGGCCCCCGCCTCGGGAAGCGGTGCCATCTCGCCCATAGGCCTTGGCATTGCGGCGCAGACCTATCGGCAAATCCGCGCCCGGCTGCGCCGCGCCGGTGCCCCCACTTGGGCGGCACAGGTTTGGTGGGCCGCCTCCGGCCAGGCGTTCGAGGCCGCGCGCCGCGTTGACGTGATCGAGCCGGAATGGGCCGACGATGTGGCGCTTCTGACGGTTGATCTTGCTTGGTCTGGCACGGTCGACCGGGTGCGGATCGACCTGCCCGCAGGCGTCGAAATCGACTGGCTGGCCATCGGCCGCCCTGCCCCCGGCGCATCCAGTGCAGAGGTGGCCGCAGAGCGCGCGGCGCGGATCGCGCAGGTGCTGGCGCTGGCCGAGGATATCACGGCACTCGGGGCCGATCTGACCGATCTGGAGGGGCTGGCAACGGGCACAGCCGAGGCCCTGACCGCAACCACCGCCCGCGTCACCGCCACCGAGACGGGCATTACCACCCTGACCGATGCCACCACGGCCCTCGGCGGCGAGATCACAGACCTGGAAACCGGCCTCACCCAGACCGGCGAGGCGGTGGACACGCTGACCGTCAGGACGGACGAGTTGGAAGGCGGCGAGCGGGTCCAATCCAATGCGACCCGCGCGGTGCGGTCGCGCGTCAAGCTCTCCGGTGCGCAGTCGGCTGAAGGGGCCGCGCGCGCGCTTCTGGACGGTATCTCCGCGCGCGAGGTCGTGGCGCAGGCGGCCCAGGACCTCAACACCCGGATCGACCTGACCGAGGAGCAAATCCAGATTGTCTCTGCGGCCGTCACCTTGGTTCAGGCGGCCATCCCGGGGCTTGCGACGGCAAACGCACTCGACCTGCTGACCGCCGAAGTGACGGAGATCGACGGCGCTCTGACCGCCCTCGCCTCGCGCACCACCACCGTCGAGAGCGCTCTCAATACGCCCGACACCGGCCTTCTTGCACGGGTCTCGACGGTCGAGGCCACCAAAGTAACGGAGGCGGAGGCGGTCGCGGCCGTCAATCAGACCGTCTCGGCCAATTACGGCGATCTGACCGCACTGGCCGAGGCCACGGCCTTTGCCGAAGCCACGGCGGACGGGATCGCCGCAGGCTTTGTCATGCGCCTAAACGAGCAGAACGTCTTTGAGGCCATCAGCGTGAGCGGCGGCACCGACGGACCCATCGTCACCGGGCGCTGGTCGGGGGACTATCTGCGTCTCGACGGCAATGTCGAAGTCACAGGCGATTTCCTCGCCACCAAGATTTTTGCTGAAGAGGCCGTGGTGGGGCGGCTTGTGGTGGTCGAAGAGATCATCGGCCTCGACGCGGTGGGCAAGATCAGCAACACGCGGCGCGCGACCAACACCGGGGGCCTCGGCACCAGCTACAGCACCGTGCTGACCCATGTCGCCAGCCACAAGGACAGGACGACCGAGCGGAACATGATCCTCTTTTGCCGGATGCAGATCGAGGGCTCCAGCGCGGCGGCCGGGAACATCCTCGAATACCGCATCCTGCGCAACGGCGTGCTGATGTCGGGCGTGCCGCCGCTGAAGCGCGACGTGCGCCCCGGTGAGGTGGCGCAGGAGTTTGTCGGGATCAAGCAGCGCACCACCGCCAATGAGGTTTTCACGATCTACACGCTCGAGGCCCGCGTTGCCACGAACGGCGCAGGCATCGCGGCCGTGACCATCAACACCGGCACGGAAATCTGGACCGAGGAAAAAGCAATCGCGGGGTTCGTGTGATGGACGACATTCGGCACATCCGAAACCAGCTTCTAGCGGCCTGCGACTGGACGCAGATGCCCGACGCGCCGCTGGACACCGATGCGCGGGCGGCATGGGCCACCTACCGTCAGGCCCTGCGCGACTTGACTGATGGGGTAATGGACCCCGCGCAAATCGAGTGGCCCGCGCGGCCAGATCAACAGGAGTAAGCCATGACCACGACATACGATACAGGGACCATCTCGGTCAGCAACGGCAGCACCACGGTCACAGGCGTGGGCACCAACTGGATCGCGGGCGGCATCCTGCCCGGGGACGATTTCCGCGCGGCGGGTCTCACGGTCGAGATCGCAGCGGTTAACAGCGCCACCTCGATTACCCTTGCCCGCGCTTGGCCCGGCGGTGGGCAGACATCGGCCAACTACTCCGTCCGTCTGATCGACGCGGGCGAGCGGTCCCTCAAGGCCCTGAATGACATCGTGGCCGCCCTCGGATCGGGAAACCTCACCAGTCTCGCGGCCCTATCCGGGGCGGCAAACAAGCTGCCCTATTTCACCGGGACCGGCACCATGGGGCTGGCGGATATTACCGCCGCCGCGCGGGCGCTGATCGCGCGCGCCACCATCGAGCAATCCAGCCCCACGGACACAACGAGCGGTCGGTTGATGGCGGTCGGGGCCTTCGGTCTGGGGGTGGCCACCTCGATTCCGGCCCCGGCCTCGCTCGATACTCAGACCGCGACGGGCTTCTATCGCTACGCCAACACCACCATCGGCGCACCAAGTTCGGCGGGGGTTGTTCTGCACATGGCGCGGCTATCCTCGTCCGGTGCCAGCGGCTTCATGCAGGTGGCCTTTGGGGTGAGCAGTCAGATTTTTGTACGGCATCTGACAGATACCACTGGCCCGGTCTGGTCCGCTTGGACCGAAGTCACGACCGCGCTCAATATCGGCGCGCAATACGCCGCTCTGGCAGCCGGTGCCGTTGGGTCGCACCTCGTCCTGACAAACACGTCAGGGGCCGCGCATGCTCAGGGCGCGACTGTCGCAGGGAGTGCTCTCACGCCATCCCAGAGCGGCACGTGGATGGCTCTTTCGAGCGTTGCCGCCGCTTCATCAACCGTATTTCGGAGGGTTTCATAATGATCGAATACCGCAATCCCAAACAGTGGCCAGACGGGCGTATTGATTGCGAGATCAACCATCCCGCTCTGGGCTGGATACCGTTCACGGCGGTTGAGGGTGACGAGAGCGCGGCGCTCGACGTGACCGAGCTGCGCGCGGCGATGTTGGCCGATACCGCGCTAGTGCCTGTGATGACGCCGGAGGAACTGGCCGCGCGGGAAATGGCGGCGCGGGCCTTGGTCCTTAAGGCCGAGTGCCGTGCGCGCATCCTCGCCGTCAGTTCCGAGACCACGCAGATGAACATTGCCCAGGCCGGGATCGTCTTCACGGCCGCCATGATCAACGGCGCGCCGCGCGCCGAGGCTCTGGGCGCCTCCGGGCTTCAAGAGGGCGATCTGGACCTTGCCCAAGGCTGGAAAGCATGGGTGGCCGCGATGCAGGCCGAGTGCCGTCGCGCCATCGAGACGGGCGACGATCCGGTCTGGCCCGAGGTGCCCGAGGGCGTCGCAGGCCTCACCGCGCGCTTCTGATCCCAAAACCACAGGAGGCCCCGAGCGCGCTGGAGAGCACGCCCGGGGACGCGGGGCCAGGTCGCCAAACACAAACCCCGCCGACCAGGTAAACCTCATGGCCGCTCCCTGCCCCAAAGGGGCGGCGACTTTATGAGGCGATTCGATTTGGAAGGTCTAGAACTGCGTTGCTGCGCCTGCAGCCGTTTGCTATTTAAATACGAGAGAGGCGCGCAGATATCCGGCGTCTCGATAAAATGCCCAAGATGCCGGGCGATGAATATCCTGAGGCCCAGAGCCCTTCCCCCAAAGCGCGCTGCGCAGAGAGAAGGAGCCAACCTTGGCCAGATCGACCACCCTCCCGAAACCTGACCTGCCGCCCGGTGCGCCGGGCCTGCCCAAGGGCACCCGCTACCGGCGGCAATATGGCGTCATTGTCCTGCTCGAGGACGAGGCCGCCCAAGTCGACGCCTTCGGCCGATTGCGCCGCCAAGGCTTCAAATGCCGCGTGGTGGTGACATGAAGCTCGCCATTCACCACGCCAGCCCCATCCCGGACACCTACCGCGCCGCCCGGGTCTCAAGCCTCTTCAACGTCGAGGGCGACGCCGACTTCCGCCTCGAGGTCGAGGCTGATCTCTTGGCCCGCCCATGGCAGATCGGCCTCATCGTCGGCCCCTCGGGCAGCGGGAAATCCTCCCTCGCCCGCGCGGCCTTTGGTGCGCAGCTTGATCCGCGCCCGTGGCCCGAGGGCGCGCTGATCGACGCGATTGATCCCGAGGGGGAATTCGACGCCGTCGCGGCGGCGCTCTCCGCCGTGGGCCTTGGCACGGTCCCGAGCTGGCTGCGCCCCTTCCGCCACCTCTCGACCGGCGAGCAGTTCCGGGCTGAGCTGGCGCGCATTCTCGCCGAGCGGCCGAGCTTTGCCATTCTCGACGAGTTCACCTCGACCATCGACCGGCGCGTGGCCCAGATCGGCGCGGCCGCCTTTGCCAAGGCGTGGCGGCGCGGCAAAGGCCAGTTCGTCGCCGTCACCTGTCACGAGGACGTGGTGTCCTGGTTGCAGCCCGATTGGGTGATCGACACCCGGCGCGCCGAATTTCGCTGGAGGCGTCTTCGACGGGCACCGCGCATTGCCATGGACATTCACCAGACAGACGGCTCCTTCTGGCCCGCCTTTGAGCCGCATCACTACCTGAAGCTGCCCCGCATGATCGCGGCCAATTACTACGTGGGCTTCGTCGACGGCGCGCCCGTGGCGCATCTCGCCGTCTCGACCCGGCCGGGGCTGGTCGAGGGCCGCGCCTGCCGCCTTGTCGTTATGCCCGAGTGGCAGGGCGCGGGGCTGGGCCTGCGCTTTCTCAACGAGGTCTGTGCCCTCTGGCGGCGCGGCGTGAACCGCTATGACAAACCGATGCCGATGCTCTTTCACACTTCGCACCCCGGCCTCGCCGCAGCCTTGCGCCGCGATCCCCTCTGGGCGCAGGTCTCGGCCATCCTCTACGCCGAGTCCAAGGAGCGCAGCATGAAGACCCTCGCCGCCGCCCGGGCGCGCAAAGGGCTCAAACCCGCCGGGACCGGCTACGGCGGCCATTTCCGCGCCGTGCAGGGGTTTCGGTATGTCGAGTGAGGGGGGGTTAGGGGGGCATCCAGCCGTCAAACTACAGCTAATTTTCCCCAACACAGAAATTCCAAAGCACTGCAGTTATTGGCAGATCAGGCGAAAGATGCAAGCGTTCCAATAATCTTCTACTGAGAAAATTGAGGAAATCAAATCGCTCCCAATGGGATAGCGGCCAGCCACAACAATAGGTTAAAATACCCTTCCATAAGCGAAAGAAGAAAACCCCAACCAAAATGCAGCGCAAGCCAGATAATGCCTGCTGCACCGGCGATGGGCGCGGCCCAAAAAGCTCCTAGCCCAAGAATTGCACCAATCGCGTGAATTGGGCTTTGCGGAGCCAGAGCGATCCACGAGCTCAAGGCATCGCGAAAAAAATAGGGCCAAATACCTTGCAGGCTGATTAGGCTGATCACCGCATGTAACCCAGTGGGCAAAATAGTTGAAAACAACATAAGATACAGCCAAATGTACTCTGCGGGGCGCTCATAAATGCTGCCGAAGAGCGCCTGTAGATCGATTAGGGGCACACTAGCCAGCTGATTCAGTCCGTGAATGATTGCTACCAAACTTGTGCCAAGGGCGAGAAACAAAAAACCTGCGAGGCTCAAGTCAACTAGCCCCCATAGCCACGGGCGCGAGGAGCGAAGCCCGAAACGGATGAGCGAAAGGGTTAAGGCGTAGGACACCACGTCAAACAGCGCGTTGAAGATCGGCAGCATTCCAAGAAACAGGAATATAGCACGGCGGTTATCGGGAGCGGCCGACCAGTCAAACAAGCCTGTAACTGCAATCGCGGCAATCAAGATGCTCATTGCAATTAACAAGCGCATGATCCCCTGCCTGCCGCGCTTGTCTGCCGCCTCAACCGCGAACACAATCGGGACTGTTAGCACCATTGCGCCTGCAACTGCGAACCCAACTGTGAATGCCCCTACGAACGCGCCTGAGAGTACGACGCCGAATGCGACAGCTACAGCGAATGCGCTTGCAAATGCGCCCGCAAATACGACCGCGAATGTGCCCTCAACAACTAACGCGTACGCGCCTGCAAATGCTATTGCGACTACGGCTGAGAATGCGCCTGCGAACGCAAATGAGAACGCGCCTACGAAAGCGACTGCTATTGCAAATGCGAATACGAATGCGAGAATAAGTAGCCAGCCAGCATTCCGCCTTACCCTAGGCTGTTCGCTAGCCGCCATGCGCTTAGTGCCTGCTATTCCCACAATCAAAAGAATGACCATAAACAAAAAAGCTGCGCGATTGGGCCAAAACTCCGTGCCCGGTAGCACCACTAAGCCGTCTAAACGCCCCTCTGCTCCTGTTACGGTCCATTGTCCGACCATCAACAGAATCGGATAGGCCACTGCCAGAAGAATTGCGCGATCATAAAGCCGCCATGTCATTGCCGCGCGAAAATAGGAAACCCATGGGGCTTTTTCGGACACCGGATTACAAAACCGCCTCCAGACCCATTTGATAGATCCTTTCATAAAATAGGTGTAGAGCTGCGTGTAACTTGGCGCTTCAAGCTGATGCGCAATCATGTTTCGTTTCTCCGCATCGGACAAAACCAATGCCGCAACAGGGCAGAGCACGACCCAAATGATCAGAGCCATAGAAAGCCAGTAAGGCGGAGACAAGGTGGTAATTGCGCCAAGCACCACTGTAGTCAGAAGGGCAAGTGCTGTCCCCGTATTGATTGTGAGGTGCGAGTCATTCGTGCTCAAGTTAGTAAAACCCAATCCGCTTTTTTTGCCGCACGAAATGTACATGATGTAAGTTTTATAGAGCGTGAACCGAACGGGGCGTTCTAGCAAGCGCAATGATCATCCAAGCTATCGTCAACCCAGCCATTCTTTGCGTAAAGCAGGGGAAGGCTTTTGACTGGATTCGCCTAATCCAGTCAAGTGATCAGACAGTATTTTAACCATCCCTCTAGCATCCCCTTAACCAAAAACCCGTTGCTGTAAACTTGACTGTAATTCACTGCAAACTTCGCTGTCACGCTACACACGCTACAGCTACAACAGTCACGCAACACTGGCCTTTGCAATAGTTCTGAAATAGTTGTTAATTAAACAGCCGTTCATTTCAGCGCAGAGGAGCCGCCGATGGATTTCGCCCTTACCGAGGAACAGACCGCCATTTTCGACATGGCGCACGCCTTTGGACAGGACCGCATCGCGCCCCATGCCCGCGACTGGGAGCGGGCGGGCACCATCCCCAAGGAGCTTTGGCCGGAAATCGCCGCCCTTGGCTTTGGCGGCCTCTATGTGAGCGAGGAGGCGGGCGGCTCTGGCCTTACGCGCCTTGAGGCAACGCTGGTGTTCGAGGCGCTCTCGATGGCCTGCCCTTCGGTCGCGGCGTTCCTGTCGATCCACAATATGTGCGCCAAGATGATCGACAAATTCGGCTCTGACGCGATGAAGGCGCGCGTTCTGCCCCGCGCCCTGACCATGGAAACCGTGCTGTCCTATTGTCTGACCGAGCCCGGTTCCGGCTCTGACGCCGCCGCCCTCAAGACCCGCGCCGAGCGCACCAATGCGGGCTACACCCTCAACGGCACCAAGGCGTTCATCTCGGGCGGCGGTTATTCCGACGCCTATATCGTCATGGTCCGCACCGGCGGCGATGGCCCCAAGGGCATCTCGACCGTCTATGTCGAGGCGGGCACAGAGGGCCTCAGCTATGGCGGGCTCGAGGATAAAATGGGCTGGCGCAGCCAACCCACCCGGCAGGTGCAGTTTGACAATTGCAACATTTCTGCCGAGAATTTGGTGGGTGAAGACGGGAAAGGTTTCACTTATGCGATGAACGGCCTTGACGGTGGCCGCCTCAACATTGCCGCCTGTTCCTTGGGCGCAGCGCAGCAGGGCCTCACCCAAACCCTCGCCTATATGGCCGAGCGCCGCGCCTTCGGCAAACCGATCGACCAGTTTCAAGCGCTGCAATTCCGCCTTGCCGATATGGAAATCGAGCTTCAGGCCGCCCGCACCTTTCTGCGCCAGGCGGCGTGGAAGCTTGACAATGACGCCCCCGATGCCACGAAATTCTGCGCCATGGCCAAGAAATTCGTCACCGAAACCGGCAGCCGCGTGGTCAACCAATGCCTGCAATTGCATGGCGGCTACGGCTATCTCGCCGATTACGGGATTGAAAAACTGGTCCGTGACCTGCGCGTGCATGAAATCCTTGAAGGCACCAACGAGATCATGCGCCTGATCGTGGCGCGGCAGATGCTGGCGGGCCAATGACCGCCGATATCCACATCCGCAAAGAAGGGCGCGCCGGGCGCATCACCCTCACCCGCCCCAAGGCGCTGAATGCACTGAGTTACGAGATGGCCATGGCCATCGAAGCGGCGCTGGAGGACTGGCGCACCGACGATGACGTGGCCCTGATCCTGATCGACGCCGAAGGGGACAAGGCGTTTTGCGCCGGCGGCGACATTCAGCAGCTTTATGACACCGGGCGCGCGGGCGATTACGATTTTGGCCGTCGCTTCTGGGCCGATGAATACCGCCTGAATGCCAAGATCGCAGGCTATCCCAAACCCTATGCCGCGTTCATGCAGGGGTTTGTCATGGGCGGCGGCGTGGGCATTTCCTGTCACGGGTCACACCGCATCACCTGCGAAAGCACGCAAATCGCCATGCCCGAATGCGGCATCGGCCTTGTGCCTGATGTCGGCGGCTCGCTGATCCTGGCCCGCGCGCCGGGGCGCATGGGCGAATACCTTGGCACCACCGGCACACGCATGGGGCCGGATGACGCGATTTACGCAGGCTTCGCTGATACTTACGTGCCACAGCTCATGTGGCCCACCCTCATCGCAAAACTGATCGAGACCGGCGACCCAAGCCTCATCACCGACCATGCGCGAACGCCGCCCCCCGGCCCCCTGCGCGCCCTCACCCCGCAGATCACCCAGCATTTCAGCGGCGAGACGCTGCGCGACATCCTCAACGCGCTACGCGCCGAGGACAGCGATTTTGCCCGCGACACGGTAAAATCCCTCAGCCGCAATTCCCCCCTCTCGATGGCCTGCACCATCGAGATGATCCACCGTCTGCGCGGCCCCGCGGCCGATATCGGGCGCGCCCTTGGCCTTGAATACCGTTTCACCTATCGTGCCATGGAACAGGGCGATTTCCTAGAAGGCATCCGCGCCGCAATCATCGACAAGGACAGAAAACCACATTGGAAACATGGGCTTGACAGCTTGCCGGGCAGTGCCGTGGCGCAGATGCTGCAACCCTTGGGCAAAGACGCCCTGACGCTGGAGGAGGCAAAGACATGAAAATCGGGTTTATCGGGCTGGGCAATATGGGCGCACCGATGGCGGCCAATCTCGCCAAGGCCGGGCATGACGTCACCGGCTATGACATGGCAGCGGTACAGATCGACGGCGTCACCATGGCCGCCAGCGCCACCGAGGCCGCGCGCGGTGCGGCCGTGGTCATCACCATGCTGCCCAATGGCTCCATCCTGCGCAAGGTCGCGTCCGAGGTGATCCCGGCCATGGACACTGGCGCAGTGCTGCTTGACTGCTCGACCGTCGATGTCGCCAGCGCCCGCGATGTCGCGGCAGAGGCGCAGGCGGCGGGCCTCTCCGCGCTTGATGCACCCGTGTCGGGTGGCGTCGGCGGGGCCACCGCCGGCACGCTCACCTTCATGGTGGGCGGCGACGAAACAGGCTTTAACATCGCCCGAGAACTCTTTGACATCATGGGGCAAAAAGCGGTGCATTGTGGCCCCTCCGGCAATGGGCAGGCCGCCAAAATCTGCAACAACATGATCCTGGGCGTGACTATGATCGCCACCTGCGAGGCTTTTGCCTTGGCCGACAAACTGGGCCTCGACCGGCAGGCGATGTTTGATGTGGTCTCAACCTCCTCGGGCTACTCATGGTCGATGAATGCCTATTGCCCGGCCCCCGGCGTTGGCCCCAAATCGCCCGCCGACAATGAGTACAAACCGGGCTTTGCCGCCGATCTCATGCTCAAGGATCTGCGCCTCTCGCAACAGGCGGCAGAGGCGGCTGATGCCGACACCCCCATGGGCCGCGCCGCCTGCGATCTTTACGCGCAATTCGTGGAAGCCGAAGATGGCAAGGGCCGCGATTTCTCGGCCATGCTGCCCCGGTTCGAGAAACGCGGGCGCGGCTGATGCCGTGGGTGGCGCGCGCACCCGGCCTGCCCGTGCTCGAGCCAGAGGCGCGCGCCATTCTCGACCGCCTGACGCCGATGACCGCGCCAGCGGGCACCGTGCTTTTTCACCCAGGCGATACGGTCAAGGGCTTTGTCATCATGCTGTCGGGCCGGGTCGAGGTCTATCTGACCGGCGCGTCGGGGCGAGAGCTGCTGCTCTACGCCGTCGAGCCGGGCCAAAGCTGCGTGCAATCCACCCTTGGCCTGATGGGCGGTGACGCCTATTCCGGCGAGGCGATCACACGCGCCCCCTCCGAACTCGTACTCGTCCCCCGCGATACGTTCCTGCACCTGATGGACCTCTCCGACAGTTTTCGGCATTTCGTCTTCGCCGCCTTCGCGCAACGCCTGCAATCCATGATGCACCTGCTCGACCGCGTGGCCTTTCAGCGGATCGAAACCCGGCTTGCGCAATGCCTGCTCGACCGCGCCGAGAATGGCATCCTGCGCGCCACCCATGCTGAAATCGCCGTGATGATCGGCTCCGCTCGCGAAGTGGTCTCGCGCCGCCTTGATGCGCTGGCGCGGAGGGGCATCGTGACGATAGAGCGCGGGATGGTCCATATTCTCGACGCCGAAACCCTGTCCGAGATCGCCCAAAGCACCGAATGACCGCCCATGAGGCCAATCGCGCAACCCTCATAAGGCCAGCGCAATCTTGCCCCTTCCCCTTGCCCTCTGCTGCGATATGTTGCACGACGATATCTGAGAAACGACCCGATTAAAGGACCGGCGGAATGGCTGACGGAATGATGGACATCAACGCGAAACCGACCGAGGAAATCTCGGTCCGCGAGACATTCGGTATCGACACCGATATGATCGTCAAAGGCTTCGCCACCCGGACCGAGCGCGTGCCGGAATTCGACTCGACCTATAAATTCGATCCCGACACCACGCTCGCGATCCTCGCCGGGTTTTCCCACAATCGCCGCGTGATGATCCAAGGCTATCACGGCACCGGCAAATCCACCCATATCGAACAGGTCTCCGCGCGTCTCAACTGGCCCTGCGTGCGCGTCAACCTTGACAGCCACATCAGCCGGATCGACCTGATCGGCAAGGATGCGATCAAACTGCGCGACGGCGTGCAGGTCACGGAGTTCCACGAAGGCATCCTGCCTTGGGCGCTGCGCAACCCCACCGCCATTGTGTTCGACGAATACGATGCCGGTCGCGCCGACGTGATGTTCGTGATCCAACGCGTGCTCGAGGCGGATGGCAAACTCACGCTTCTGGACCAGAACGAAGTGATTTCGCCCAACCCCTATTTCCGCCTCTTCGCCACCGCCAACACCGTGGGTCTCGGCGACACCACCGGGCTTTATCACGGCACCCAGCAGATCAACCAGGGCCAGATGGACCGTTGGTCGCTCGTGGCCACGCTGAACTATCTCAGCCATGACGCTGAAACCGCTATCGTGATCGCCAAGAACCCCCTCTACAATACCGCCGAGGGGCGCAAGACCATCAGCCGAATGGTCACAGTCGCAGACCTCTCGCGCACGGCCTTCATGAATGGCGAGCTTTCAACCGTCATGAGCCCCCGCACCGTGATCGCATGGGCGCAAAACGCCACCATCTTCCGCAACGTGGGCTACGCCTTCCGCCTCACCTTCCTCAACAAATGCGATGAATTGGAGCGTCAGACCGTCGCCGAATTCTACCAGCGCTGCTTTGACGAGGAACTGCCCGAGAGTGCCGCGAATGTAAAAGTGCGCTAAGCGCCACTGGGACAGCCCGATGAACAAACCCACCGACAACCCCGCCGATCCGTTCAAAAAGGCGCTCGCCAACGCCACCAAGGTGATGGCCGACGATTCTGAACTGACCGTCAGCTATTCGGTGGACCCCAGCGGTATCTCCGGCGATGCCATGCGCCTGCCGCAGGTCTCCCGCCGCATGAGCCGCGAAGAGGTGCTCTTGGCGCGCGGCACCGCCGATGCGCTGGCGC
The DNA here is from genome assembly GCF_051447875.1 of Roseovarius sp. MS2. Classification (NCBI taxonomy): domain Bacteria; kingdom Pseudomonadati; phylum Pseudomonadota; class Alphaproteobacteria; order Rhodobacterales; family Roseobacteraceae; genus Roseovarius; species Roseovarius sp. MS2. The sequence continues at coordinate 2,773,909 of NZ_JBKHVF010000001.1, read as the reverse complement.
TGCGCCACAAATTCCACGACGCGGGCACCCATGCGCGCTACGCCCCCCCCGGCGACATGGCGCGCGACCTCTACGAGGCGATGGAAACCGCGCGTTGCGAGGCGGTGGGCGCCCGCGACATGCCCGGCACCGCCACCAATATCGACGCCAAGATCGCGCAGGATGCAAACCGTCTGGGGTTCGAGCGGATCACCTCCACCGCCGATGCCCCCCTGCCCGCCGCCGCCGGATACCTGATCCGCCACCTCGCCACGGGCCGCGATATGCCTGCAGGCGCGCAAAACGTCATGAACCTCTGGCGCGGCTTTATCGAGGAACAGGCTGGCGGCACCTTGGGCGCGCTTCAGGATATTCTCGCCGATCAGACCGCCTTCGCCAAATTCGCCCGCCGCATGATCGAAGATCTCGGCTACGGCGACCAGTTGGGCGATGACCCCGACAGCATGGATGACGACCAGCAAGACGAGGCCGAAGAAAGCGGCGAAGAACAAGAAGAGCCCGACAGCACCGGTCAGGACGACAGCGACGAAACCGAGGCCGAAGCCGATCCCGAACGCTCTCAGGACGAACAGCAGGACGCGGCGCAGGCACAGGTCAGCATGGAGGAGCTGGCCGACGACGAGATGCAGGATGAAACCGAGCTGCCCGAGGGCGAAGCCCCGCTTGAGCCGCCCGCACCTGCGCCCATTTCCGACGCCGATCCACATTACGCCGTCTACAACACCGCCTTTGACGAAGAAATCCGCGCCGAAGACCTCGCTGACCCGGTCGAGCTTGAACGCCTGCGCGCCTATCTCGATCAACAGTTGGAACCGCTCAAAGGTGCTGTCAGCCGCCTTGCCAACAAGCTGCAACGCCGCCTTCAGGCGCAGCAAAGCCGGTCTTGGGAATTCGACCGCGAAGAGGGCATCCTCGATGCAGGCCGCCTCGCCCGTGTGGTGGCCAACCCGACCACCCCGCTCAGCTTCAAGGTGGAAAAGGATACCGAGTTCCGCGACACGATGGTGACGCTGCTTCTGGACAATTCCGGCTCGATGCGCGGCCGCCCCATTTCCATCGCCGCCATCTGCGCCGATGTTCTGGCGCGCACGCTCGAACGCTGCTCGGTCAAGGTTGAAATCCTCGGATTCACCACCCGCGCGTGGAAAGGCGGCCAGAGCCGCGAAAAATGGCTGGCCGAGGGGCGCCCGCAACTGCCCGGCCGCCTCAATGATCTGCGCCATATCATCTACAAATCCGCCGACGCCCCCATGCGCCGCACCCGCGACAATCTCGGGCTGATGATGAAAGAGGGGCTCTTGAAGGAAAACATCGACGGCGAGGCGCTCGAATGGGCGCATCGCCGCATGATCCAGCGCAAAGAGGCGCGCAAGATCCTGATGGTGATCTCTGACGGCGCGCCGGTTGATGACAGCACCCTGTCGGTCAACCCCGCCAATTACTTGGAAAAACACCTGCGCGATGTGATCGCCATGGTCGAGCGTCGCAAACAGGTCGAGCTTTTGGCCATCGGCATCGGCCATGACGTCACCCGCTATTACCAGCGCGCCGTGACCATCACCGACGCCGACCAACTGGCAGGGGCCATGACCGAACAATTGGCCGCGCTCTTTGACAGCGATCCGCGCGCCCGCGCCCGCGTCATGGGCATCCGCCGCGCGGGCTGATCCGGCCCGGTGTCCTCTGGCCGGTTTCATCTGGCTCTCAATACCTCGGGGAGGCCCGGATGAAATCCGGGACGGGGGCAGCGCCCCCAAACCCCGACCGCCCCGCAGGAGACCGCATGTTCCAGTCCTTCACCCAATCCGCCCGCCCCGATCAGGGCCCGCCCCGTCTGGCCAATTTGCGCCGCGCCATGGCCGAGGCCGGGCTTGCGGGCTGGCTCGTGCCCCGCGCTGACGCGCATCAGGGCGAATATGTCGCCGCCTGCGATGATCGTCTGGCATGGCTCACCGGCTTTACCGGCTCTGCCGGGTTCTGCGCGGTGCTGCCGGATGTGGCGGGCGTGTTTACCGATGGGCGCTACCGCGTGCAGGTTCGCGCACAGGTCGCCATCCCGCATTTCACCCCCGTTGATTGGCCCGACACCCGCCTTGGCCCATGGCTGCGCGAACATCTGCCAGAGGGCGGCACCGTGGGCTTTGATCCCTGGCTCTACACCCCCGAACAGATCGACGCCCTGACCGAGGCGCTCGCGGGCACCGCCATCCACCTCAAGCCCCACACCAATCTGCTCGACAGCATCTGGCCTGACCGCCCCGCCCCGCCGCAGGGGGCCATCACCCCATGGCCCGACACCCTCGCCGGAACCAGCCACGCCGAAAAACGCGCCGCTTTGGCGGAAACCCTGCGCGCCGCAGGCCAGACAGCGGCGGTCCTCACCCTCACCGACTCACTGGCATGGCTTTTCAACATCCGGGGCCGTGATATTCCCCGCAACCCGGTCGCACAGGGCTTTGCCATCCTGCGCGATGACGGGCGCGCCACCCTCTTCACCGACCCCGCCAAGCTCGATGCCGCCGCCCGCGCGCATCTTGGGTCCGAGATCACCCTCAGCCCCTCCGAGGCCTTCGAGACAGCCCTTGCCGCCCTCCCCGGCCCGGTGCGCCTTGACCGCGCCCATGTGCCGCTGCGCGTGGTGCAAGTGCTTGACGCGGCAGGCGTGCCCCATGTTTGGGGGGCCGATCCCTGCATCCTGCCCAAGGCGCGCAAGACCCCCGCCGAGATTGCCGCCACCCGCAGCGCGCATCTGCGCGACGGGGCGGCAATGTGCGAGTTTCTGGCGTGGTTCGACGCGCAATCCCCCGGCACGCTCACCGAAATCGACGTGGTGCGCCAGCTTGAGCAGGCCCGCGCCGCCACCGGGCAACTCCTCGACATCAGCTTTGACACCATCGCTGGCTCCGGCCCCAACGGCGCGCTGCCGCATTACCGCGTGACCGAGGCCAGCAACCGCCGCCTGCTTGATGGCGACCTGCTCGTGCTCGACAGTGGCGGGCAATATCTCGACGGAACCACCGACATCACCCGGACCCTGCCCATCGGCACCCCCGGTGCCGCCGAGCGCGCGGCCTTTACCCGCGTGTTGCAGGGCATGATCGCCATCTCGCGGCTGCGCTTCCCACGCGGCCTCGCAGGCCGAGACCTTGACGCCATCGCGCGCACCCCCCTCTGGCTGGCCGATCAGGATTACGCCCATGGCACCGGCCACGGGGTTGGCGTGTATCTTTGCGTCCACGAAGGCCCACAACGCCTCTCGCGCCTCTCCGAGGTGCCGCTTGAGCCAGGCATGATTCTCTCCAATGAGCCCGGCTATTACCGCGAGGGCGCTTTTGGCATCCGAATCGAGAATCTCATCGTCGTGACGGCGCTCAACCCGCTGCCCGACGGCGACGGCGCAACGCAGCTTGGGTTCGAAACCCTGACCTATACACCCCTCGATACCCGCCTCATCGACCGCGATATGCTCTCCATAGCGGAACGCGACTGGCTGAATACCTATCACAGGGCCTGCCGCGACAAGATTGGCCCTCTGCTTTCGCCCCAAGCGCGGCTATGGTTGGAGAAAGTAACGCAGACAAGCTGACATATTCCTGTTAGGTTCCTGCGTCACACCAAAAAATCAAGATCAAAGAACAAGGGGATGGACAATGGCACGTATCACGATTCGCAAGGCCGAAGGCACCTGGACGGTCCGCGCTGGTGGCGCCGTTCTGGGCGAGAGCCGCAATGCACTGGAACTGACCGAAGGGGACTATCCTTTCGTGATTTATTTCCCGCGTGCGGATATCGCCATGGCCTTTCTCGATGAAACCGAACAATTCAGCCATTGCCCCTACAAAGGCGACGCGCGCTATTACTCGATCATCACCAAAAGCCAAACCCTCGAGAATGCCGCCTGGAGCTATGAATCGCCCAAACCCGAGGTGGCAGAGATCAAGGATCACATCGCCTTCTACGCAACCGACTCTGTGACCGTCGAACGGGTCTGACCGGCTTTAGCTGTGCTCTTCCTCTGACACCGCCGCCAAGGCGCGGTTATAGGCCTTGAGCGCATCCACATGAAACAGCGCGCCCGACAATTCGGGCGGCTGATCTCCCCCCGACAGCGTGACCACCGGTACAAAGGGCACATTTGCCCGCTCGAAAAGCGGCATCGCCTGTTCCAGCGTGGCGGTCACGTCCAGATACACGCCCTGCTCGATCAATGACCAGCATTGCGCCTCATCCGCTGCGCGCGCGTCATCGGGCGCACGCATCACCTTGGACACCCGGAACATCCCCAGCAGATAATCCTGCGGTCCCGCCGCAAGCCGGATGCCCCGCCGCATCAACTGTGCCAGAAAGAACGACCGCCGCACCAGCCGTGATCCCAGCGCCGTCGAGGTCGAGACCGCCACCATCACCGCCAGCCCCGTCTGCCAATCCCCCGTTAATTCGAACACGATCAGCGTGGTCGATATGGGCGCGCCCAGCACCGCCGCCGCCACCGCGCCCATGCCCGCCAATGCATAGAGCGTGTGCGCGCCCGAAACCTCGGGCAACAGTGCGGTCGCCACATGGCCAAAGGCCAGCCCCGTCAGCGCGCCCACCATCAGCGAAGGTGAAAACACGCCTCCGCCCATGCGCCCGCCAATGGTGATCGCCACCGCCACCACCTTGAGCACGGCAAACACCGCCGCCTCATGCCACAAAAGCTTGCCCGTGAGCGCCGCCGAGGTGGTCTCATATCCCACGCCGATGATATGCGGAAACCAGATCGCCATAAGGCCCAGCAGCGCCCCCGCCCCAACAGGCCGCAGCCAGCGCGGCAGGCCCATCCGCGCCTGCACATGCCCCGCCACATCCTCAGCCAAAAAAATCGCCCGCATCAGCGCCGCCGCCACCACCCCGCAAATCAGCCCAAGGATCAGAAAGGCCGGCAATTCGGCATAGAATTCCAGCACGCTCGCCTGCGGCAGACTGAATTCGGTCACACCGCCAAATTCCAGCCGATTGATCACCGTGCCCGCTACGCTGGCAATGGCAATAGGGGCAAAGGCATGCACCGCGAAATGCCTCAGCACCACCTCCAGCGCAAAAAGCGCCCCGGCAATGGGCGCATTGAACGAGGCAGACACCGCCGCCGCCACGGCACAGCCCAAAAGATCGCGCCCCGTCACACCATCAGCATTGATGCGGTCGCTCACCCAGCTAGAGATGACGCCCGCCAGATGCACCACCGGCCCTTCGCGCCCCGAAGACCCGCCCGTGCCCAGCGTAATGAGTGACGCCGCAGCCGAGGCCAGACCTTCGCGCCGCTCGACCCGCCCCTCATAAAGAGCGGCCCCCTCGATCACATCCGCCACCGAACGCACCCGCCCATCCGGCGTGAACCGGTGCAGGATCAACCCCACAACCAGCCCGCCCGCGATGGGCAACATCAGGATCCAATACCACGGCAAATGCTCTGCAAAACTATGCAGACGCGCCACATCCTCAGTGCCATAAACCAGCTGCTGCAAGGCGGTGATGCCCTTGCGAAACAGCAGCGCCGCGAACCCCGCGGCAATCCCGATGCCCAGAGCGATCAGCCAGAATTGAAACTGGCTCGGCCCCCGCTTGCGCAGCACCCGCCAGCCTTCGCGCAGGGAGTCACCCATGCTCCGGCGCAACTGGCCCCAAAAGGATGGCTCTTCGGCCTGCATCGTTCCCCTTCACGCCTCGCGCGCGCTTTTCCGTCAGCGCGGCATGCATTAGGCTACGCCCATCGCCTCTCTCAGAAAGCACATCCATGGACATTGCCCGCGCCATCGCAGACCTCCAATCCTCTCTAGGCCAACGGATCACCCTGTCCAAGTCCGATCTCGCCCTGCATGGCCAAAGCGAATCGCATTTTCCACCCAGCCCCCCGATGCCGTGGCCTATCCCGAGACGACGGCAGAGGTGGCCGAGATCGTCACCCTTTGCGCCCGCCACCGCGTGCCGGTGGTGGCTTGGGGCACCGGCACCTCTCTGGAAGGGCAGGCGCAGGCCTTTCGCGGCGGCATCGTGGTGGATTTCAGCCGGATGAACGCCGTGCTCGACGTGGCCACGGCAGATATGACCGCGCGGGTGCAGCCGGGCCTGACACGCCAAGCGCTCAATGACGCGCTGCGCGCGACCGGCCTCTTCTTTCCCGTTGATCCCGGTGCCAATGCCTCTTTGGGCGGCATGGCCTCGACCCGCGCCAGCGGCACCACCGCCGTGCGCTACGGCACCATGCGCGACAATGTTCTGGCGCTCGAGGTCGTGACCGCCAAGGGCGAGGTGATCCGCACCGGCACCGGCGCGCGCAAATCCTCCTCAGGCTATGACCTCACCGGGCTATTCGTCGGGGCCGAGGGCACGCTCGGTCTCATCACCGAACTCACCCTGCGCCTCTCAGGCCAGCCCGAGGCGATATCGGCCGCGGTCTGCGCCTTTGACAGCGTGGCCGATGCGGTCGCCACCGTGATCGACACCATCCAATGCGGCATCCCCATCGCGCGGATCGAACTGATGGACACCGAAAGCGTGCGCGCGGTCAACGCCCATGCCAAGATGACCCTGCCCGAAAAACCCCACCTCCTGCTCGAATTCCACGGCACGCCCGCCAGCACCGCCGAACAGGCCGAAAGCTTTGGCGCCTTGGCGCGCGAGCACAAGGGCTCGGATTTCGACTGGGCCACCCAGACCGAGGCCCGCACCACCCTCTGGGCCATGCGCCACAATGCCTATTACGCGATCCTTGGACAGCGCCCCGGCGCGCGCGCCATCGTCACCGACATCTGCGTGCCGATCTCGAAACTGGCCAAAGCGATCGAGGAGACCCGCGCCGATCTCGACCAGGCGGGTGTGATGGGCCCCATTCTGGGCCATGTCGGCGACGGCAATTTCCACGCGGTCCTGCTCATCGACCCCGACAACCCCGACGAACTCACCGCCGCCAAAGCCGCCTCCGACCGCATGGTCACGCGCGCCCTGGCCCTTGGCGGCACCGCCACCGGCGAACACGGCATCGGCGTGGGAAAACTAGACTATATGCAGCGCGAACACGGAGGCGGCTGGGCGCTGATGGGCGCGCTCAAACACGCCCTCGACCCGCTCAACATCCTCAACCCCGGCAAACTGGTCCCACCGAGGAATTGAGGGAGGGGGGGCGGTTCGCCCGAGATACCCGGCCTTATGTATCGAACGCACCAGCCCCGAAAGGAGATGAACGACGGTCACGGCGCTAGTCATCGATCTTATTATAATACCAGTGACCTTTTGTATCCTCGGGGAAGCCAACGCTCATACCTCTGCTGCTGATTGACGGAAGAAATACGAAGCAAAACCCAGTCCTTCCACGTCTTCTTCCAGACGCATCCGAGAACTCCACGAAGCCGTGAAAATACGCGTTCTTGGGCTCCAAAGGAATAGATGTCTGATCATTGAAAGTAGTGATGGGTGGCGACGAGCTTTGTGCCCCGACCGGGATGGACGTAAGAAAGTCCCGTTTAGAATTATCCACTGGATTCTTTCTGTCGTCCGGATCGCCGATAGTTATCGCAGTTGGGCTGCCTTTTTCGCAGAAACTCCACTTTCTACAAATTCTTGTAGCGATTGCCGACGACCTACCACCATTGACGATCTTGCAGAACAATGGACCCTCTTTGAATTCATCGCCACACATGAAGCCAGCCTTGCCATCTATGATCCGAAAATTTGCCCCGTCTATGACCTCCAGAGAAAGAAAGGGCTGACTTTCCAATTCATAAAGTTCAGCGGCAGCATCAGCGGCCTTTTTGGTGTATCGGAGGGTAAAACCGAGAAGAAACAGGCCAAAACCGGAAACTAGTGCCGAAAAAATTGATACCCACAGCATACCTTCCGCCCATTGGGCCATTTTGGTTTGCGCTTCAAGGTCAGCTTTCTCTCGTTGCTCGCGTTCCCTATCGCTGCGCTCACGGGCGTCGCGGGCGTCACTGTCTTCGATAATCCGAATAGGAATTCCAGAAGGCTTCTGATCGAGAAGCTCTTGCAGGTGAATTGCCCTATCCTCAGTAGGGCTTGTTTGCTCTTGGGCTTGTAATGATTGCGAAAACGCTAATCCAATTACAACCGCGATGATCCAACAGCTCTTAAGCATCACAACACGAACGCCGCGCCAAACTTCCCTCGGGCAAGCCTGTCCGCAACGTCACCCCCTTCTGTCACTGATTCCAACACCCCCAGCTTTTCAACAAGCTGCGCGCAAGTCACGTGCTTTCATTTCAACCGTGCCATGTGCAGGCAACTGGCTATGACGTGCCATTCTTCAGCCGCAGGGTGCCCCCACTTTCATCTGGCCAAAAAATACCTCGGGGGGGACGCCCGGCACGGGCGGCGGGGGCAGCGCCCCCAAACCTCAGCCCTCCATCAGCGCCTCGGCGGCGGCGCGGGCTTCGGGCGTGATCCGCTCGCCCGACAGCATCCGCGCGATCTCGTCCACGCGGTCGCCCCCGCGCATCGCCCGCACGGTCGAGAGCGTCTCCTCCCCCTCGACCCGCTTTTCCACCCGCCAGTGATGCGCGCCGCGCGCGGCCACCTGCGGCGAGTGCGTGACCACCAGCACCTGACCACCCGCCGCCAATTGCGCCAGCCTGCGGCCCACGGCATCCGCCGTGGCCCCGCCCACGCCCCGGTCGATCTCGTCAAAGATCATCGTGACACCACTATCCGTGCCCGTCAGGCAGACCTTGAGCGCCAGAAGAAACCGGCTCAGCTCCCCGCCCGAGGCGATCTTGGCCAGCGGACCAGAGGGCGCACCGGGGTTGGTGGCCACCCGAAACACCACCTCGTCCTGCCCCGATGCTCCCGGCTCCGCCCGGCCAATCTCGGTGGTGAACACCGCCCGCTCCATCTTGAGCGGGGCCAGTTCCGCCATCACTGCCCGATCAAGCCGCGCGGCGGCCTCGGCCCGCGCCACACTCAGCGCTTCGGCCTCTGCGCCATAGGCGCGCTCGGCCTCGGCCACCGCCGCGACCAGCGCGCGCATATCCGCATCACCCCGGTCGAGCGCTGCCAATTGCCCACGCAGCCCCTCGGCAAAGCCTGCCAGATCATCCGCCAGAACCCCATGTTTGCGCGCCAGCCCCCGGATCGCAAACAGCCGCTCTTCCACCGCTTCCAACTCCACCGGGTTGAAATCCAGCGCCTCAAGGCAGCGCAGCACGCCGCGCCCGGCCTCGTCCAGCTCCACCAGTGCCCGGCCGATGGCGGCAATCGCCTCGTCCAGCTGCCCCTCGGCCCGCTCTGCCGCCCCCTCAAGCCAGCGCAGCGCGTCGCCCGCCGCCCCTTCGGCCCCGTTAAGGCCCAGCGCCTCGGCGGCCTTGGCAATGTCTTCGCGAATGCGCTCCGCGCCCTGCATCATGCGACGGCGCGCGTCCAACTCCACCTCTTCGCCCGGCTGTGGGTCAAGCGCATCCAGTTCCGCCACCGCATGGCGCAGGAATTCTTCCTCGGCCCGCAACGCCGCCTGCGCCGCCTCCGCCGCCGCGCGCGCCTTGCGCCGCGCGCCCAGATCGCGCCACGCCACCCGCAAGCCCTCGCGCCGCGCGCCCAGATCTCCATAAGCATCCAGCAAATCGCGATGCGCCTTGGGGTCGAGCAGGCCGCGATCATCCTGTTGACCGTGCAACTCTACCAACACATCCGATAGCTGTCGCAACACCTCGCCCGAGACCCGCCGATCATTGACCCAGGCCGTCTTGCGCCCATCCGCGCTGTTGACCCGACGCAGGATCAGCAAGTCCTCTTCGGGCAATCCCGCCTCGCGCAGCACCGCGCGCGCCGGATGATCGGGGCGCAGTTCGAACTCGGCTACCACCTCGCCCTGATCCGCCCCCCGGCGCACCAATTCCGCCCGCCCGCGCCAGCCCAGCACAAAGCCCAGACTGTCCAAAAGGATTGATTTGCCCGCCCCCGTCTCGCCGGTCAGCACGTTAAGACCCGGCTGAAACACAAGGTCCAGCCGGTCAATGATCAGCATGTCGCGAATCTCAAGCGCGCGCAGCATCAGGCCATCCCGTCAGGCAGGGGCATCCCCGCCCCCTCTAGATCCAGCGACCCTGAACGGTCTGCCGATAGATCTGCTGCAACCAGCCATCTCCGGCCGCCTCCAGCGTATAGCCCCGCCCGGTCAAGAGCTTGTAGCTGTCCTCATACCAATCGGTGCCTTGGAAATTGTGGCCCAGAATGGCCCCCGCCGTGCGCGCCTCGTTCACCAGCCCCAGCGACAGATAGGATTCCACCAGCCGGTGCAGCGCCTCGGCGGTATGCGTCGTGGTCTGGAAATCCTCGACCACAACCCGGAACCGGTTGGCAGCAGCGGCGAAATTATCGCGCTTGAGATAATAGCGCCCGATCTCCATTTCCTTCGAGGCCAGATGGTCAAAGGCCAGATCGAATTTCAGGATCGCGGAATTGGCATATTCGCTGTCGGGGTAGCGCTCGATCACTTCGCGCAGCGATTGCAACGCCTGAAAGGTCAGCCCCTGATCGCGTCCGACCTCGTCGATCTGATCATAATAGCTCAGCGCCAGAAGATACTGCGCATAGGCCGCGTCCTCATCGGTCGGGTAAAAGTCGATAAAGCGTTGGGCCGCGGCGCGGCTTTCCTCATAGGCCTTGTCCTGATGATGGGCAAAGGCCTGCATGATCACCGCCCGCTTCGCAAGATCCGAATAGGGATAAAGCCGCTCGACCTCGGCAAAGCTTTTGGCTGCCAAATCGGGATCGCGCTGCGCCAGATCGTACTCACCCCGCTCGAAAATTTGCTGCGCGGTGTAATTCTCATAATTGACGTTGCCGCGCTCGACGCTTTCTCTCTCACCACAGCCCGCTATGACCATGGCCACAGCAAGGGCACCCAATAGCCTGGCTCGGGACGTGCCGATTTTCATGCGCGATCTCACTCTCAGTTGCGATGCGCGGGTCGTAACGCCCGCGTCGCCCCGGTCCTAGCACATTAATTTGCGGTGCAAAACGCCTTTGGCATGTTTTGACCGCCCATCGCACACCGCACGCGCGGGTTCAAAGGGCGGCCAAGGCCTCCTAGCCCAGCGCCACCGCGCGCAGGTCTTCATCGACATGCGGCAGATATTGCGCGAAATTATCCGCAAACATGCGCACCAGCTTGGCCGCTTGCGCGTCATAGGCCGCCGGATCATGCCATGTGCGGCGCGGATCAAGCAACACATCCGCCACGCCGGGAACGGCCACAGGCACGTCAAAGCCGAAATTCGCATCCTTGCGGAACTCGACCCCGTTGAGCGACCCATCAAGGGCTGCGGTCAAAAGCGCACGGGTCGCCTTGATCGGCATCCGCGATCCGGTGCCATAGGCCCCGCCCGTCCAACCCGAATTGACCAGCCAGCACGACGCGCCTTGGCTCTCGATCTTGGCGCGCAGCAGATTGCCGTACACCTCTGGGCGACGCGGCATGAAGGGCGCGCCGAAACAGGTGGAAAACACCGGCTGCGGCTCGGTCAGGCCCCGCTCGGTCCCGGCCATCTTGGCGGTGAACCCGGACAGGAAGTGATACATCGCCTGCGCCGGCGTCAGACGCGCAATCGGGGGCAGCACGCCGAACGCATCACAGGTCAGCATCACCACATTACGCGGATGCCCCGCCAGCCCGGTGGCCGACGCATTGGGGATATAGTTCAGCGGATAGGCGCAGCGCATATTCTCTGTAAGGCTCGAATCCTCATAGTCCAGTTCGCGCGTCTCTGCGTCATAGACCATGTTCTCGATCACCGTGCCGAACATCGAGCAGGTGGCATAGATTTCCGGCTCGGCTTCCGCACTCAGATGGATCGTCTTGGCATAGCAGCCACCCTCGAAATTGAACGTGCCTGTGTCCGACCAGCCATGCTCGTCATCGCCCAGCAGGGTCCGGTTGGGATCAGCCGACAGCGTGGTCTTGCCGGTGCCCGACAGACCAAAGAACACCGCCGCATCCTCGGGATCATCCTTGGCATGGTTGGCCGAGCAATGCATCGGCATCACGCCCTTTTCGGGCAGAAGGTAATTCATCAGGCCAAAGATGGATTTCTTGTTTTCCCCGGCATATTCGGTATTGCCGATGAGGATCAGCTTGGCGTCGATATTGACCGCGATCACCGTCTCCGACCGGCAGCCGTGCCGCGCGGCGTCCGCCTTGAAACCGGGGCAGTTGATGACCGTGTAATCGGCTACGAAATGATCCAGCGCCTCACGCTCGGGACGGCGCAGCATGTGGCGGATGAACAGGTTGTGCCATGCCAGCTCATTGACCAGCCGCACATTGATGCTGTGCTCAGAGTCCGCACCCGCCACCAGATCCTGCACAAACACTTCGCGCCCCGCCAGATAGGCCAGCATGTCCTTGTGCAACTGATCAAAATGCTCTGGCGACATCGCCAGATTGTTATCCCACCAGATCGTGTTTTCCGTGGTCGGTGTGCGCACCGTGAACTTATCCTTGGGCGACCGGCCGGTGAATTCACCCGTGCTGACCAAGAGCGTGCCGCCCTGCCCCAATTCCCCTTCACCGCGCTGCACCGAAGCCGCAACCAAGGCGGGCTCCATCAGGTTGTAATGAACCTTGCCCAGCCCCAAAATTCCCTGATCTTCCAACCGAAAGCGCGGATTGACCCGTCCTGCCGTCATGTCTTTCTCCCTTTTGGGCGTGGGCGCCCTACCCTGTCCGACACCGCTGCGGCGGCGCATTCCTGTCAGCTAGTCCAGCCTCATACGGATTCGCAACCCGCAAACAAGCCCGTTTTTCCAAGTTAGCGCAATCACTTGGCAGGAATCCGCAATGCTGCAGGTGCAAACGCCCCGCACAGAGCATCAATTCGGATTATTCGAACATATACAGCAAAACAATTCGTTTTCAAAAATTCACCTTTCATGTCAGCCTGTACCTGCCCTTCAAAACCACCCGCCAGACCCAAGGACATCCCATGCAACACCCCAGCCCCGCCCCCGTGGACAGAGCCAGCTTTGTCAGCGCCATGCGTCAGGTCGCAGCCTCGGTGACAGTTGTCACAACCGATGGGCCGATGGGCCGGTTCGGGGCCACGGTCAGCGCCTTTGCCTCGGTTTCCGCCGATCCACCCTCGGTCCTTGTCTGCCTGCACGGGCAAAGCCGCATCGCACAGGCAGTGGCCGCCAATGGCCGCTTTTGCGTCAATATCCTGCCCGAAGGCAGCACCGACATCGCCGACCGCTTCGCCGGGCGGCACGACGGCTGGATCACCGACCGCTTTTCCGGCATCGACTGCTACGGCACGCCGGGCACCGCCCCCCTGATCGAAGGGGCCACAGGCTTTGCCTGCGACATGGCGCAGAGCGTGCCATCGGGCAGCCATCTCATCGTGATAGGCCATGTCACCAGCGTGTTTGACGCAGGCACCGCGCCACTGGCATGGCGCGACGGTGGCTATCACCGGGTCGTGCCCAAGGATGCCGCCCGCTGTGCCGCAGAATAAGAGGCAAAGAATGACCACTGAGTACCAAATGCTGATCGACGGCGCATGGGTCGATGCCTCGGACGGTGGACGGTTCGAGAGCTTCAACCCCGCCACCGGTGAAATCTGGGCCACCGCCCCCGAGGCGACCGAGGCCGACGTGATCCGCGCCGTCGAGGCCGCGCATCGCGCCTGCTATGACGGCCCATGGTCGCGCATGACCCCCACCCAACGCGGCCAATGCCTGCGTCGCTTGGGCGATCTTCTGGCCGACCACAGCGAATCCTTGGGCGAGATTGAGACCCGCGATTCCGGCAAGATGTTCAAGGAAACCCGCTGGCAGGCCAAATATATCGCCGAATTCCTGCAGTTCTACGCCGGGGCCGCCGATAAGATCACCGGCGAAACCCTCCCCATCGACAAGCCGGATATGTTCGTCTTCACCCACCGCGAACCCTTGGGCGTGGTGGCCGCCATCGTGCCATGGAACAGCCAGCTCTTCCTCACGGCAGTCAAACTCGGCCCGGCCTTGGCCGCAGGCAATACCCTCGTGCTCAAAACCTCGGAACACGCCCCCGCCGTGATTCTCGAATTCGGGCGGCTCATTGCGCAGGCAGGCATCCCCGATGGCGTCGTAAATATCGTCACCGGCCACGGCGATCCCTGCGGTCGCGTGCTCACCTCGCATCCGCTTGTGGCAAGGATCAGCTTTACCGGCGGCCCGAACGCGGCGCGCCATGTGCTCACGAACTCCACCCAGAATTTCGCACAAGTCAGCCTTGAATTGGGCGGCAAATCCCCCTTTGTCGTCTTTGACGATGCCGATATCGAAAGTGCCGTGAACGGCGCTGTCGCGGGCATTTTTGGCGCTTCGGGTCAAAGCTGCGTCGCAGGCTCGCGTCTGATTGTGCACGCCGATATCGCCGACGATTTCCTCACCCGCCTTAGCGCCATCGCCAGCCACATCCGCATCGGCGATCCGATGGACGAGGCCACGCAAATGGGCCCCCTCTGCACCCGCGCGCAACTGGATCATATCGAACGCGAGGTGGCCCATGCCCAGACCCAAGGCGCACGCCTGATCTGCGGCGGCAAACGGTCTGCGGCGGGCGAGATGTTCTTTGAACCCACGATCCTCGATTGCCCCTCCCCCGACCTGCGCATCGTCGATACCGAGCTTTTTGGCCCAGTCCTCTCGGTCCTGCGCTTCAAAACCGAGGCCGAGGCGCTGACCCTCGCCAACGGCTCCGAGCATGGCCTTGCCGCAGGCATCTTTACCCGCGACAACGCCCGCGCCCTGCGGATGTCGCGCGCCGTGCGCGCCGGTATCGTCTGGGTCAACACCTACCGCGCCATCAGCCCCATAGCCGAATTCGGCGGCACGAAATCCAGCGGCTATGGCCGCGAAAGCGGCTTTCAGGCGCTTTACGATTACACACGGCCCAAAACCGTCTGGATGAATATGTCCGACGATCCCATGGCCAACCCCTTTCAAATGCGCTGATCACAGGAGACCGGCATGAAATTCCACCTCGCAATCAATCTCGAACGGCTCGATCCCAGCGCCGACATGAAGGCCCTGCGCGACCACACCCTCGAAATGGTCCAAATGGCCGAGGCAGGCGGCTTTGAAATCGCTTGGGCCGCCGAACATCACGCGCTGGAAATGACCATCGCGCCGAACCCGTTTCAGATCCTGACATGGTGGGGCGAACATACCAGCCGCATCCGCTTGGGCGTGGGCGTGGTCAACGCCGCCTATTGGCACCCCATCCGGCTGGCTGGCGAGGCCGCGATGCTGGATCTTCTCAGCGACGGGCGGCTCGAATTCGGCATCGGCTCGGGTGCCTATCAGCGCGAATTCGACCGCATGATGCCGGGGCTCGCGCAGC
This sequence comes from Roseovarius sp. MS2, assembly GCF_051447875.1. Classification (NCBI taxonomy): domain Bacteria; kingdom Pseudomonadati; phylum Pseudomonadota; class Alphaproteobacteria; order Rhodobacterales; family Roseobacteraceae; genus Roseovarius; species Roseovarius sp. MS2. Next base: position 2,758,539 of record NZ_JBKHVF010000001.1, on the reverse strand, counting down.
CCGACAGCTGGCGCTACATGCAGGAATCGCTGCCCGTGGTTCAAAACCTCTGGGCGGGCGATTACGCCCATGACGGCGAATACTGGCAATTCCCCACCGCCACCTCCTGCCCCAAGCCGGTGCAATCCGAGGTGCCGATCTGGGTCGCCGCCCGCGCCCCCATCACCTTTGACTATGCCGTGGAACATGGCTGCGACATCATGAGCTGGCCGCTCACCATGCCCTTTTCCGAGGCCGAGAATTACCGCGCCCGGCTCGACGCCGCGATTGCCAAAAACGGCGGGCGCTATGACGGACGCTGGGCGCTCATGCGCCACACGGCGGTCTATGAAACCGAAGACGACCGGCAGGCCGCCCTCGCGGCCCTGCGCCGCGTGTTGGGCCAATTCGGCAACCTGATGATGAAACGCGGCGAAGTGGTCAATGGCTTCCCCGATCCCGTCCCCCTCGCGGAACTCGAGGGCAACGCCCGCACCGATCCCGCCATGCTCGAGGAAAATCTGGCCTTCGGCAGCCCCGAGACCGTGGCCGACAAAGTGCGCCAATACGAGGCTTTGGGCGTCGATGCCTTCATCTACTACGCGTCCATGGGCCTTGATATGGATCGCCAAAAACGCTCGCTGCAACTCTTCATCGACAAGGTGATGCCGCAGTTCGCAGAGCAAAGCATCGCCGCAGCAGAGTGATCCGCCAAGGCTGGTCTGTCAGGCATTAAGGGGAAAGTGGCGCGGTTGACGGGGCTCGAACCCGCGACCCCCGGCGTGACAGGCCGGTACTCTAACCAACTGAGCTACAACCGCGCGTGGGAGGCTGCATAAGCGCCCCCCGCGCGCCCGTCAATCCCAAAATCGTGAATCGAAAGCATTGGCAGATAGGCCCTCAGACCCAGCCCCCAAACACAAAAGCCCCCGCCGGGGCGGGGGCCTTTGAGGGCTGCGGTGGCGCGGTTGACGGGGCTCGAACCCGCGACCCCCGGCGTGACAGGCCGGTACTCTAACCAACTGAGCTACAACCGCCCGCAGCACGATCAGGGGCGAACCCCCGACGTGTGGCGCTTCTATGACGGGGCTGCGCGCCCGTCAAGCGCTGGCTGGCGGAAATTTCAACTTTCCTATGCCCATCCCCCCGCGCCCAAATCGTGATCTCCGCAGCATCCCGAATAGTTTGATTTCCCCGCGCCGCCTTGGCACACTCTGCCCCAATAGCCCGGGGAGATGTCGATGCGGCCCATCCTATTGTCGATCCTGTGCCTGCTGCTTGCCGCGCCGGCAGGCGCCGCCCCCTCGGGCACGTTCCGCCATGCGCATAACGTGGGCTTCGGCGCCCATTCGAGCCTTGATCCCGCCTCGCAGGGTCGCGTGCTCCAGATCATCGAGAAAATCCAGAGCCGCCTTGTGCGCCCCGGTCCCGGCGGCAAACCCGCACCTGATCTCGCCACCTCTTGGACCCCCAATTCAGATGGCACCGTCTGGAGCTTTCAGATTCGTGACGGTGTGCGCTTTCACGATGGCAGCGCGCTGGATGCGGGCGATGTGGTCTATTCGATCAAGCGGGTGATTGACCCCGATTTCGGCAGCCCCGCCCGCGCCGCCGTCAAGATGATCACCCACATTGCCACCACCGGGCCGCTCAGCGTGGAACTGCGCCTTGACGCGCCCTTTGCCGATCTGCCGCTGCAATTGATGGACCCCCGCCTTCGGATCATCCCAGAAGGCTCGGGCGATACCATTCACCATTCCGGAATTGGCACCGGACCATTCAAGGTCGAGAAATTCGACCCAGACGGCATCACCACACTGGTCGCCAATGAGGACTATTGGGAAGGCCCCCCCGCCCTCGCCCGAATCGAGGTGATCGGCGTGCCCGATGCCCAAGCCCGGCTTCAGGCGTTCCTCGGCGGACAGCTCGACATGGAGCGCGGCATCGCCCCCATGATGCGCCGCGCGCTTGATAAATCGCTGCGCTACCAACTCCTAGAGATCCCCACCGGCAACTGGATGGGTCTGGCCTTTCGCACCGATGTGCCACCCTTTGATGACCCCCGCGTGCGCGAGGCGCTGCACCTGACCGTCGACCGCGACGAGATGCTGCAACTGGCGCTGGATGGCGGCGGGGTGATTTCCTGCGACACGCCCGTGGCCCCCAATGACCAATACCGCGCCGAGATGGAGTGCCCCGCCAACCCCGAGCGTGCGCGCCAATTGCTCGCCGAGGCAGGCTATCCCGATGGGGTCGATGTCGATGTGCATGTCTCTGCCCTTGATCCCAGCTGGCCGGTGATCGGTGTCGCGTTTCAGGAACAGGCCGCGCGCGCGGGCATCCGCGTCAACCTGATCAACGCCGCCGCCGATGGCTATTGGTCAAATGTCTGGATGAAAAAGGATGCGTTCAGCACCTCTTGGGGCGAACGCCCCGCCGATCAGGCGCTGAACGAGGCGTTTCACTCCACCGCTAAATGGAACGAGACTTTCTATAAGAATTCCAAATTCGACCAACTGCTCGAAACCGCCCGCGCCGAGCTTGATTTCAAACGCCGCCGCGCGCTCTATATCGAGGCGCAGGAATATCTGGCGATGAATTCCGGCACGATCATCCCCTTTCACGTCACGCAACTCGTGGTGCTCTCCAACCGCGTGACCCATTTCGATCCGGTGCCCAACGATGCGCTGCGCTGGCATCTGGTGACGGTCGTGGATTGAGAGGGATTTTCTCGGTCATCCGCAGCACTCAACCCGCGCGGAATCAAGGCGCGTAGCGCCGCCGCGCAGCGCCCCTCAATACGTCCCCGCGACATATTTCGCGATGGCCCCGCCCCGCGAATTCACGTCCAGTTTCTGGTAAATCGCCTTGAGGTAATATTTGACCGTATTCTCCGACAGGCCCAGCCGCGCTGAAATCTGGAAATTGGTCAACCCATCCACCAACAGCCCCAATATCTCATGCTCGCGCCGGGTCAGGCTATCGCCTTGCTCGCCCATCAACCGTTTGAGAATCTCGGCGGGCAGGATGCTGTGGCCTTCAACCAGATGGCCCAACACCCGCGGCAGACTGCTCAGAACCTGCCCCATCATACAAACCGAATGCGCCCCCGCCTTCACCGCCGTGCGGATAAAGGCAAACTCCGCCTCCTCGGCAACCACCACCACCATCACGCGCGGATGATCCCGCCGCAGCATGTCCAACACCCGGCCCAGATCCGCATCCGCCAACCGAACCCCCAGCACCAGCACCACCCGCCCCGGCCGCTCACCCAGCGCCTTGCGCAGGCTGGCCAGATCGGTGGCAAAGGGGCCAAGCCGCACCGCCGCGATCTGCGCCACCAATGATCCCAGGCCCTGACAGACAATTGCCTGCCGGTCCGCCACGATCACCTCGGGCAGCTCCAATGCAGCGTCCTGAACGGTCGCGTCAATCATATCTCGCACAGTCTCCTCCTCCGGCCCCGCTATACAAGACCAAGGAACGTCCTGAAATCAAACGATTTTTCAGAATGCAACGGCATACCGCCGCGCCCCCATCGGGTAGGGCACCCCTACCCGCCGGGGCAATCAGCCCCCGCATGGCCGCGTTTTTCCATGCGCGCGGGCATTACGGCATGCGCCACCACCCCGCATAAAGGGCCAAGCCAAGAGGAGGACAATCATGAACGGCCATTCGCATCTTTTCATTCCCGGACCCACCAATGTACCCGAGGAGGTGCGCCGCGCGATGAATATCCCGATGGAGGATATGCGCGCGCCGGATTTCGGCGATTTCATCCTTCCGCTGCTCTCGGACCTGAAAAAGGTGTTCCGCCTGACCCATGGCCGCGTGTTTGTCTACCCGACCTCCGGCACCGGCGCTTGGGAGGCCGCGATTTCCAACACGCTCAACACCGGCGACCGCGTGCTCATGTCACGGTTTGGCCAGTTCTCAATGCTTTGGGTTGATATGGCCGAGCGTTTGGGCCTCGACGTGGACCTCTGCGAGGTGGATTGGGGCAAGGGCGTGCCGGTCGAGGATTACGCCGCCAAACTGACCGCCGATAAAGAGCACAAGATCAAGGCGGTCTTTGCCACCCATAACGAGACAGCCACCGGCGTCACCTCCAACATTGCCGCCATTCGCGCCGCGATGGATGCGGCCAACCACCCCGCACTTCTCTTTGTCGATGGCGTCAGCTCCATCGGCTCGATTGAATTCGAGATGGAGGATTGGGGCGTCGACCTCGCCGTCGCAGGCTCGCAAAAAGGCTTCATGCTGCCCGCCGGTCTTGGTCTCTTGGGCGTCAGCGACAAGGCGCTCGCCGCCCATGAGCACGCAAAAATGCCCCGCTGCTACTTCAGCTTTGCCGATATGATCAAGCTGAACGACACCGGCTATTTCCCCTATACCCCCGCCACCCAACTCCTGCGCGGGCTGCGCTGCTCGCTCGATATGCTTCTGGCGGCAGGAATGGAAAGCGTCTGGGACCGTCACCACCGCCTCGCTTCGGGCGTACGTGCCGCGATTGCCGAATGGCAGGGTTGCCGCCTTGTGGCGCATGGTCCGGAATGGCATTCCGATACCGTGTCGGCCATCTATGCCCCCGAGGGCGTCGATGCCCGCGACGTGATCGCCACCGCCTATCACAAATACCAGACCTCGCTTGGCTCTGGCCTTGCCAAACTGGCCGGTCGCGCCTTTCGCATCGGTCACTTGGGCTCGCTCAACCCGGTGATGCTCTGCGGGGCCATATCGGCGGCTGAAATGGCGCTGCGCGATGCCGGGGCTGTGATCGAACCGGGCTGTGGCATCGCCGCCGCTCAGGAACATTTCCGCGCCTCCACCCCCACAATGCAGGTGCGCGTCGCACCCGCCCGCGCCGCCTGATCGGACATCTTTATGAGCTACACGCTTCACCCGCTGAAAAAGCAACGCCTTCAACGCTCGGAACTCGCCGTTCCCGGCTCCAGCCCCTCGATGATCGACAAGGCGGCGGACTCGGATGTCGACTACATCTTCTTTGACCTAGAAGATGCCGTCGCCCCCCCGGACAAGGTGCAGGCCCGCGCCAATATCATTCAGGCCCTCAACGACATCGACTGGAAAGCCAAGGGCAAGACCATTTCGATCCGCATCAACGGCCTTGATACCCATTACATGTATCGCGACGTGGTCGAGATTGTGGAACAGGCGGGCCAACATCTCGACACCATCCTTGTCCCCAAGGTGGGCGTGCCCGCCGATCTCTACACCGTCGAAACCATGGTCAGCCAGATCGAGACGGCGATGGGCTTTACCCATCAGATCGGCCTTGAGGCGCTGATTGAAACCGCCCTCGGCATGGCCAATGTCGAGGCGATCGCCTCGGCCCCCGGACGGCTCGAGGCGCTGCATTTTGGCGTGGCCGATTATGCCGCCTCCAACCGCGCCCGCACCGTGGTCATCGGCGGCCTCAACCCCGATTATCCCGGTGACCAGTGGCATTTCGCCCTCAGCCGCATGACCGTCGCCTGCCGCGCGTATGGCCTGCGCGCCATCGACGGCCCGTTTGGCGATTTCTCCGACCCAGACGGCTATACGCTCAGCGCCAAACGCGCCGCCACCTTGGGGATCGAGGGGAAATGGGCCATCCACCCCAGCCAGATCGCACTCGCCAATGATGTCTTCTCGCCCCCCGAGGCCGAAGTCACCCGCGCCCGCCGCATCATCGAGGAACTGCGCAAGGCCGAGGCCCAAGGCAAAGGGGCCGCCAGCCTTGATGGCAAGATGATCGACGCCGCATCCGAGCGTATGGCCAACAACGTCATCAGCGTCGCCGACGCCATCGCCGCCAAAGGCTGAGGGCCACCCAAAAAGGCCAACCACGATAGGGAGGACTACCAAATGGATATCCACGAATTCCAAGCCAAGGAACTCTTGAAACGCTTTGGCGTGCAGGTGCCGCGCGGCGGCATCGCCTATAGCCCGAACAGGCAGTCTACCGCGCCTCAGAACTGTCCGGCGACCGTTGGGTGGTCAAGGCCCAGATCCACTCCGGCGCGCGCGGCAAAGCAGGCGGCGTGCGCATCTGCAAAAACGAGACCGAGATTTCCGAGGCCGCACAATGGATGCTCGGGCGCATGCTCGTCACCCATCAAACCGGCCCCCAAGGGAAACTCGTCAGCCGCCTCTATATCGAAGAGGCCACCAGCATCGCGCAGGAAATCTATCTGGCCTTCGTGATGGACCGCAAAGAAGAGCGGGTTGTCGTCGTGGCCTCAGGCCAAGGCGGCATGGAGATCGAAGAGATTTCCGCGCAAGAGCCTGAATCCATCATCCGCTCCGTGGTCGATCCAGCCGTGGGCATGCAGGCGTTTCAGGCCCGCGAGATTGCCTTTTCCCTGGGCCTTGATGCCGCCCTCATCCCGCAGGCGGTCAAGACCATCATCGGCTGCTACCGCATGATGGAGGAAACCGACGCCAATATGGTGGAAATCAACCCGCTCGTCGTCACCACCTCGGGCGAGATCATGGCGCTCGACGCCAAGGTCAGCTTTGATGACAACGCCCTTTTCCGCCGCCCCGAAATCTCGGAACTCCGCGACAAAAGCCAAGAGGACTCGCGCGAAACCTTCGCCTCTGACCGTGGCCTCAACTACATCGGTCTGACCGGCGAAATCGGCTGTATCGTCAACGGCGCGGGTCTCGCCATGGCCACACTCGACATGATCAAGATGGCGGGCGGCGAACCGGCCAACTTTCTCGACGTGGGCGGCGGGGCCAGCCCCGATAGGGTGCTGATGTCCTTCAACGCCGTGCTCAACGACCGCAACGTCGAGGCGATATTGGTCAATATCTTCGCAGGCATCAACCGCTGCGACTGGATCGCCGAGGGCGTGATCCGCGCGGTGCGCGAATTGAACCTCACCCTGCCCCTCGTCGTGCGCCTCTCGGGCACCAATGTCGAAGAGGGTCGCCGCCTCATCGCCGACAGCGGCCTGCCGATCCTGACCGCCGAAACCCTGGCCGAGGCCGCCGATCTGGTGGTCCGCGCCTGGTCCGACACCAAAAACACCGTCAAGGGAGCCGCATGATGGCCATTATCATCGACAAGAACAGTCGCGTGCTCGTGACCGGCCTCACCGGCCGCATCGGCAGCTTTCATACGCAGGACATGATCAACCACGGCACCAACGTCGTGGGCGGCGTGACACCGGGCAAGGGCGGCACCAAACATAACGGCCTGCCCGTCTTCAACACGGTCAAAGGGGCCGTGGCCGAAACCGGCGCCGATCTCGTGATCTGCTTCGTCCCGCCCCCCTTTGCCGCCGACAGCATCATGGAAGCGGCGGATGCAGGCATCACCACCTGCGTCTGCATCGCCGATGGCATCCCCGCCAGCGACATGATCAAGGTCAAACGCTACATGCGCCGCTACAAGGCGGAAAAACGCATGCGCCTCATTGGCCCCAACTGCGCGGGCATCATCACCCCCGGTCAGGCCTTTGCCGGCCTCATGCCGCCGCATATCTACAAACCGGGCCGGGTGGGCATCATCGGGCGTTCTGGCACCCTTGGATACGAGGCCGCCAGCCAGATGAAAGAGCGCGGCATCGGCGTGTCCACCTCCGTCGGCATCGGCGGCGATCCGATCAACGGCTCCTCCTTCCGCGACATTCTGGAGTTGTTCGAGAATGACGAGGGCACCGATGCCGTGGTCATGGTCGGCGAAATCGGCGGCCCGCAAGAGGCCGAAGCCGCCGCTTACATCCGCGACCATATGAGCAAGCCGGTCGCGGCCTATATCGCCGGTCTCTCGGCCCCCAAAGGTCGGCGTATGGGCCATGCCGGGGCGATCGTGTCGGCCTTCGGCGAATCGGCGCAAGAAAAGGTCGAGATCCTCTCCGAGGCGGGTGTCACAATCGTCCCGACCCCCTCCTCCTTTGGCGAGGTGGTCGCGCGGATGGTCGCCTGACCCGCCCGACCTTGGGGCCGCTTCTCCCTGTGGCGGCCCCGACCCTACCGGACCTTACAAAATCGACTTGAGAACCTTACAGACCTTACAGGCTTGCACCCGCCAAACCCCGCCCCTAGGCTGCCGACAATTCCAGCTACAGGTGCCCGATGCGCGCAGCCCTCCTGACCTGCTACAATACCCCCACCGACATCACCGAAGTGCCCGATCCCGACTGTCCCCGTGACGGCGCGATCATCGCTGTGCGCGCCTGCGGTGTGTGCCGCTCTGACCATCACGCGTGGAAAGGGGCCGATCCCGATGTCATCCTGCCGCATGTCATGGGGCATGAATTCGCGGGAGAAGTCCTTGAAATCGGGCCAGAATGTCGGGCCTTCGCCGTGGGTGACCGGGTCACGGCCCCGTTCATTCTGGGGTGCGGCACCTGCCCCGATTGCCGGGGCGGAGAGCCCACAGTCTGCAATCACCAACAGGTGATCGGCTTTACCGGCTGGGGGGCCTTTGCGGAACGTCTCGCCATTCCGCGCGCCGATTTCAACCTCGTGCGCCTGCCCGATACGATGGGCTATGCCGCCGCCGCTGGCATGGGATGCCGCGTCACCACGGCCTTTCGCGCCGTCGTGGATCGCGCAAAAACTCAACCCGGTGAATGGCTTAGCGTCCACGGCTGCGGTGGCGTCGGTCTCTCGGCCATCATGATCGGCGCAGCCATCGGGGCCCGTGTTCTAGCCATCGACGTCAACCCCGAGGCGCTGCGCATCGCCAAATCCCTCGGCGCGACAGCCACCCTTGATGCCAGCCAATCCCCAGATGTCGGTGCCGCCGTGCGCGACGTGACCGACGGCGGCGCGCATGTCTCTCTAGACGCGCTCGGGATCACGGACACCTTTCACAACTCTTTGAAAAGCCTTCGCAAAATGGGGCGTCACGTTCAAATCGGCATGCCCCTTGGCCGCCATGCCACACCCGAATTACCCCTGTTAGAGCTGGTCTATTCTCGCCAGATCACGTTGCACGGCACCCGTGGCATGGGGGCTGACCGCTTCGCCCCCCTCTTCGCCATGATCTCCGCCGGGCATCTCGACCCTGAACGCCTGATCACCCAACGCATCGGATTATCGGGACTTAACAATGCCTTGATCGCAATGGACGGCTTTCAGGGCTATGGCGTCACCGTGGTCGACCAGCTAAGCGCCTGATTCGCCTTAGTTTCGCCACAATCGCGCCCTAACCGCGCCGTGAAACTTACCGATCCTGTAAGGATAATCAAAGGCCAAGCCGTTCAAGGTTTGCCACCCCATAATGGAGCAGTCCAATGCCACAGGCCACCCCCCCGACATCCGGGGCCAAATCCGCGCCCCCGCAACCCTCTGCGCGACCGCAGCCCAAACCAAATGCCGCGCCAGTCTACCAGGACTACGCAAGTATATAAAAGAAAAAGGCCGCATCCCAACAGGATACGGCCCTTTCTTTATCTATCGCCTTCAGATCAGCCGACCAGTTCGAGACCCGAAAAGAAATAGGCGATCTCGACCGCTGCAGTCTCTGCCGCATCCGAACCGTGGACAGAATTTTCACCGACCGACTCGGCAAATTCCGCACGGATCGTGCCCGCTGCAGCATCCGCAGGGTTGGTTGCGCCCATCACTTCGCGGTTCTTGGCAACTGCACCCTCGCCTTCCAGAACCTGCACCACAACCGGGCCAGACGCCATGAATTCGCACAGTTCGCCGTAGAAGGGGCGCTCTTTGTGCACGGCATAGAAAACACCCGCCTGTTCCGGTGTCAGTTGAATGCGCTTCTGCGCGACGATGCGCAGACCTGCATCCTCGAACTTGGCATTGATCTTGCCGGTCAGGTTGCGCTTGGTCGCGTCGGGTTTGATAATGCTCAGCGTGCGTTCAACAGCCATTTCAGCCTCTTTTCCGTAGGTTTCACCGGCCCGGCCCCTTGCCCGACCGCGTTTGATCGCGGGTCCGATAACATGCACACCGCGCCTTGAAAAGCCGCGATTGACGGCGGCGCGCACATACGGCATGCGGGGGCCATGTTGCACATAGATGATATCACCTATTCGGTCGCGGGCCGAACCCTGATCGAGAGCGCCTCTGCCTCTATCCCCGATGGCCACAAGGTTGGCATCGTGGGCCGCAATGGCACGGGCAAAACCACCCTATTCCGCCTGATCCGGGGCGAATTGGCACTGGAAGGTGGCAGCATCAGCCTGCCGTCGCGCGCGCGCATCGGCGGCGTTGCCCAAGAGGTGCCCGGAAACGAGGTGTCACTGGTCAACACCGTTCTGAGCTATGACACGGAACGTGCTGAACTCATGGAAGAATCCGAGCGCTCGACCGATGGCGCACGAATTGCCGAAATCCAGACGCGGCTCGCAGATATCGACGCTTGGTCCGCCGAGGCGCGCGCCTCTAGCATCCTCAAAGGACTGGGGTTTACCGACGAAGAACAGCTTATGCCCTGCTCCGCCTTCTCTGGCGGCTGGCGGATGCGCGTGGCCTTGGCAGGTGTGCTTTTCTCGCAACCCGACCTCTTGCTGCTGGACGAACCCACCAACTATCTCGACCTTGAAGGCGCGCTTTGGCTTGAAACCTACCTCGCGCGCTATCCCCATACGGTGCTCATCATCAGCCATGATCGCGGGCTTTTGAACCGCGCGGTGGGCTCGATTCTGCATCTTGAGGATAAAAAACTCACGCTTTATCAAGGCGGTTACGAGACTTTCGCCGAAACCCGTGCCGCCCGTCTTGCCGCCGCCGCCTCAGAGGCGAAAAAGCAAGACGCCCGCCGCGCGCATCTCCAGAGCTTTGTCGACCGCTTCCGCGCCAAGGCGAGCAAGGCCGTGCAGGCACAATCCCGCCTCAAGATGATTGCCAAACTCAAGCCGATCACAACACCGCAAGAGGCAGCACTCAAACGCTTTACCTTTCCCACGCCCGAAGAGTTGTCACCGCCCATCTTGCGGATCGAGAGCGGATCAGTTGGCTATGATGGCGTGCCGGTGCTGCGGCGGTTGAACCTGCGGATCGACCAAGATGACCGGATCGCGCTCTTGGGGCGCAATGGTGAAGGGAAATCTACTCTTTCCAAGCTCTTGGCAGGCAAACTTGACCCAATTGAAGGCCAGATTCACAAAGCCTCAAAGCTGCGCGTCGGCTATTTTGCGCAGCATCAGGTCGAGGAATTGCACCTTGATGAAACCCCAATTGACCACATCCGCCGCCTGCGCCCGGAAGAGGCACCCGCGAAACTGCGGGCGCGTTTGGGCGGATTTGGAATCGGGGCCGAACAGGCCGAAACGCTGGTCGGCAAGCTTTCGGGCGGGCAAAAGGCGCGGCTATCGCTGATGCTGGCCACGCTCGATGCGCCGCATATGCTGATTCTCGATGAACCGACCAACCACCTTGATATCGAAAGCCGTGAGGCCCTTGTTGAGGCGCTGACCGCCTATTCCGGCGCGATCATTCTGGTCAGCCATGACATGCACCTGCTGGGGCTGGTGGCGGATCGCCTGTGGCTGGTACGGGACGGTGCTGTGGCCCCCTATGAGGGTGATCTGGAAAGCTATCGCGCCATGCTGCTCAGCGGCTCGGACACCGAAAAGCCAAGTGAAAAACCCAAGGAAATCAAGGTCAAAAAGCCCTCGCGCGATGCGATCCTCAAGCTGCGACAAGATGTGAAACGCTGCGAAGAGCGCATCGCCAAGCTGCAGGACATGGAGAGCAAGGTCGCCGCGAAATTGGCCGATCCCGCGATCTACGATGACATCCACGGGCTGACCCAATGGCAAAAGAAATACGCCGAGATCGAGGATGGCCTGTCGCTGGCCGAGACCCTCTGGATGGAGGCATTGGAGCGGCTGGAAACGGCAGAGCGCTGAGCGCCCTTACGAGCATCTACCTTTGCGGGCACTCAGGTTTTCGGATCAGGGGACTTTACCCTTGGCATTTCGGCCTGAAAATGGTGCAAGACCCTTATGGATACTGCGTTTCTCATCACGGCCTTTGTCACGCTCTTCGTGATCATTGATCCTATCGGGATGACACCGCTCTTTGTGGCGCTGACCCAAGGGATGAGCACGGCGCGACGGCGCGCGATTGCCATTCGGGCCTGCGTCACCTCTGCGCTGTTGCTCATCCTGTTTGCTGCGCTCGGCGAGGCGGTGTTGGGCTTTATCGGCATTTCGATGCCTGCCTTTCGCATTGCAGGTGGTTTGCTGCTGTTTCTCACGGCGCTCGACATGCTTTTTGAGCGACGCGGACAGCGGCGCAAAGGACAGGCCGACGCGGCCGAAGAAGACGACAGCGACGATCCGTCGATTTTTCCCATCGCGATCCCGCTCATTGCCGGGCCGGGGTCGATTGCAACGGTGATCCTATTGGCTGGGCAAAAGCCGGGGGCAGAGGGGCTACTCTGGGTCATCGGTGTTATGCTGTCGGTCATCGCCTTGGTTTTCGTGATGTTTCTGACCTCTGGTCTGTTAGAGCGCGCCCTTGGCAAGGTAGGGATCAACGTGGTGACACGGCTTTTGGGCATGCTGCTGGCGGCGCTTGCCGTACAATTCGTGCTTGATGGCTTGCGCGGCTTTGGTTTGGCCGGCTGAGCGCCTATATAGCGGCCATGCAGGATTTTGATTTCGCCCGACTGACCTATCTCATGATCCTTGGATCAGTGCTTTTGGTTTGGTTTGTGGCTCAGAACCGCGCGTCCTTGGGCAAATTGGCGCAGCAGGCGTTGATCTGGGGTCTTATCTTTGTTGGTGCCTTGGCGGCGGTGGGCCTCTGGGAGGATATTCGCCAGACGGTGCGCCCAATGCAAAGCGTCGTCGCGGGCGACCGGATCGAAGTGCCGCGCGCGCCGGACGGGCATTACTACCTGACTGTCGAGATCGAGGGCGTGCCGGTGCGGTTTGTCGTCGATACTGGGGCCAGTCAGATCGTGCTGAGCCAAAGTGACGCAGAACGGATCGGGCTTGATACCAAGAGTTTGGCCTATCTGGGCCGTGCCTATACCGCCAATGGCGAGGTGCGCACAGCGCCGGTGCGTCTTGAAAGCCTCGCGGTCGGGCCGGTGCGGCATGAAAACCTGCGGGCCGTGGTCAATCAGGGCGAAATGGGCCAATCTCTGTTGGGGATGGAGTATCTGCAACGCTTTTCCAGCATCGAGATTACTGGCGGACGTCTTGTACTGACCCGCTGAGCAAGGTGTAACGCCCCGACTAAGAGCCGGGGCGTCGATCTTTAGGCCAACATGACCATCGGATTTTCAAGGTTCTCGACGATTTTCGTCAAAAGCTCCGCACCAAGTGCGCCGTCGATCACCCGGTGATCCACCGAGAGCGTCACCGACATGACCGTGGCCACGGTCAATTCGCCATCCTTGCCCACCACCGGCTTTTTCAGCCCTGCGCCAACGGCAAGGATCGCACCATGCGGCGGGTTGATGACGGCATCGAAATTCTCGATCCCGAACATGCCAAGGTTGGAAATCGCAAAGGTGCCGCCCTGATATTCCTGTGGTGCCAACTTGCGGTCACGGGCGCGTTTGGCGAGGTCTTTCATCTCTGCCGATAGCGCCGAAAGAGATTTCATCTCGGCGTCCTTTAGAACCGGCGTAAAGAGCCCACCTTCAATGGCCACCGCCACCGCCACGTCAGAGGGTTTCAGGCGCAGCACCTTGTCACCGGCCCAGACGGCATTGGCATCCGGCACCGCCTGAAGGGCAAGCGCACAGGCTTTGATGATAAAGTCATTGACCGACAGCTTGACGCCCCGTGGCTCTAACTGTTTGTTCAACTCCGCGCGGAATTTCATCAGTGCATCAAGGCGGATTTCACGCCGCAGGTAGAAATGCGGCACGGTTTGCTTGGCCTCGGTCAGGCGCGCAGCAATGGTCTTGCGCATGCCGTCGAGCTTGACCTCTTCATAGGCGCGGCCTTGATACATGGCGACCACGGCATCCGACGACGGACCAGAAGGGGCTGCAGCGGGTGCCGGGGTTGCAGCCTTGCTTGCCGGAGCCTCGGCAGCGCTTGCCACAGGGGCAGCGCCAGCCTTGGCCCCTTCCACATCCGCCTTGACGATCCGGCCATGCGGGCCCGAACCGGTGATGCCTGCCAGATCAATCCCCTTGTCTGCCGCGATGCGACGCGCAAGCGGCGAGGCGAAAATGCGATCCCCATCGCCTGTTTTCGGCGCGGCGGGGGCAGGTTTGGCCGCAACTTCGGCTTGCGGCGTGGCCTCGGCCTGTTTGGCTGCCGGAGCCTCGGCCTTGGCAGGGGCACTGGATATATCCGCAGCGCTTTCGCCCTCATCCAGCATCACCGCGATGGGGGTGTTGACCTTGACCCCTTCGGTGCCTTCGGCCACCAGGATCTTGCCAACAACGCCCTCTTCCACTGCCTCGAATTCCATCGTGGCCTTGTCAGTCTCAATCTCGGCCAAGAGATCGCCCGCAGAAACGGTATCCCCCTCTTTGACCAGCCATTTGGCCAGCGTGCCCTCTTCCATCGTGGGCGAGAGGGCGGGCATCAGAATTTCGGTTGCCATCTTAGGGTCTCCCTCAGCGATAGGTCACTTGGCGAACGGCGTCGATCACCTCTTGGGTGGATGTCAGCGCCAGCTTTTCCAGATTGGCGGCATAGGGCATCGGCACATCCTTACCCGTGCAATTGATGACCGGCGCATCGAGATAGTCGAACGCCTTTTGCATCAGCACGGCCGAGATATGGTTGCCGATTGAGGCCACCGGCCAGCCTTCTTCCACCGTCACGCAACGATTGGTTTTCATCACAGAGGCGATGACCGTATCCGTATCCATCGGGCGCAGCGTGCGCAGGTCGATCACCTCGGCGCTGATCCCATCCTCGGCCAGTTTCTCTGCGGCCTCTAGCGCATAGGTCATGCCGATACCAAAGCTGACGATGGTCACATCCGTGCCTTCTCGCCATATCTTGGCCTTGCCGAAGGGGATGGTGAAATCGTCGAGCTTGGGAACTTCAAACGAGCGGCCATAGAGGATTTCATTTTCAAGAAACACCACCGGGTTGGGATCGCGAATGGCGGTTTTCAACAGGCCCTTGGCATCCGCCGCCGAATAAGGCTGCACCACGCGCAAACCGGGCACTTGGGCGTACCACGCCGCGTAATCCTGGCTGTGCTGCGCGCCGACACGCGCGGCTGCCCCGTTGGGACCACGGAACACGATCGGGCTGCCCATCTGACCACCAGACATATAAAGCGTTTTGGCCGCAGAGTTGATGATCTGGTCAATCGCCTGCATGGCAAAGTTCCACGTCATGAATTCGACGATGGGCCGCAAGCCCCCCCAAGACGCGCCAACACCTATCCCGGCAAAGCCATGCTCGGTGATCGGCGTGTCAATCACGCGCTTGGCACCAAATTCCTCGAGCAGGTTCTGGGTGATCTTATAGGCCCCCTGATACTCGGCAACCTCTTCCCCCATGACAAACACGGTGTCGTCACGGCGCATTTCCTCGGCCATGGCAGTGTTCAGCGCTTCGCGCACTGTCATGGTCTGCATTTCGGTGCCTTCAGGCCAATCGGGGCTGGTATTCGCTTTCGGTGCCTCAGGAGCCTTGGCAGTAGCAGGGGCAGCTTTCGGGGCGGGGGCGGCCTCGGGTGCCTTGGCGGCGGGGGCACTTGCCACGTCTTCGGCGCTCTCGCCCTCCTCCAGCATCACGGCGATGGGGGTGTTGACCTTGACGCCTTCGCTGCCCTCGGCGATCAGGATTTTGCCCATCACGCCCTCATCGACCGCCTCGAACTCCATCGTGGCCTTGTCAGTTTCAATCTCGGCGAGGATATCACCAGCTTTGACGGTATCGCCTTCTTTAACCAGCCATTTGGCCAGTGTGCCTTCTTCCATGGTCGGAGAGAGGGCGGGCATCAGGATTTCGGTTGCCATTGTCGTCTCTCCTCTTCACGCGTTCTGCGGTGCCGCGTCGGCAATAATATCTGTCCAAAGCTCATCAAGCGCGGGCTCGGGGCTTTCCTTGGCGAATTCGGCACTGGCGTTCACCACATCCTTGATCTCTTTGTCGATCGCCTTGAGGTCCTCTTCGGTGGCATGGCCCCCCGACACCAGCAGGTCGCGCACGTGCTCGATGGCGTCTTTCTCCTCGCGCATTTTCTGCACCTCTTCGCGGGTGCGGTATTTGGCCGGGTCAGACATGGAATGGCCACGATAGCGGTAGGTCTTGATTTCTAGAATGTAGGGGCCCGCGCCCGAGCGGCAGTGCGCAACGGCCTTGTCGCCCGCCTCTTTCACGGCCAGCACGTCCATCCCGTCGACCGCTTCGCCGGGAATGCCAAAGGCCTGCCCACGCGTGTAGATGTCAGGGCTAGAGGTTGATCGTTTCTGCGATGTGCCCATGGCGTATTGGTTGTTCTCGATCACGAAGATCACCGGCAATTGCCAAAGGGCGGCCATGTTGAAGGTCTCATAGACCTGTCCCTGATTGGCGGCACCATCTCCGAAATACGTGAAGGTCACACGATCATTTCCAAGGTATTTGTCGGCAAAGGCCAGACCGGCCCCGAGCGGCACGTTGGCACCCACGATGCCATGGCCACCATAGAACCGCTTTTCGGTCGAAAACATATGCATCGAGCCGCCCTTGCCGCGACTATAGCCCCCTCACGCCCGGTGAGTTCGGCCATCACACCGTTGGGGTCCATCCCGCAGGCCAGCATGTGCCCATGATCGCGGTATGTGGTGATGCGGCGGTCGCCCTCTTCTGCGGCGGCCTCAAGTCCGACGACAACCGCCTCTTGTCCGATGTAGAGATGGCAGAAACCGCCGATCAGACCCATGCCATAAAGCTGGCCCGCCTTTTCCTCGAATCGTCGAATGAGCAGCATATCGCGATAATACTGCTTGAGATCTTCGGCTGAGACGTTGGATTTCTTAGTGCTTTTCCGGGCAACCATGGGATGGCGACTCCTTGCTGGCGAATATAGTTTAGCATTAAACTATTTCATACACCAATCGCGTCGCGGTTGCGAGAGGGAATTTTACCTAGAGTAAGTCGTGCAGCACACCCCTGCCCAAATGCCGCAGCACGGACACCCTCATCCAGCAAAACAACAAAAGCCTCAGGCCTCAACTCCGCCCGGCATTCGGCGTGCAAGCGCGCAAAACTGCTCTAAACTCACAGTCTCGGCGCGATCCGTGGGTTTAATCCCCGCAGAGAGCAACCGATCCTCGATATCGGGGGCCGCCCCCTTGAGCGCTGCGCGCAGCATTTTGCGGCGCTGGTTGAAGGCGCGGGCGACCACGCGCTCCAATATCTTGGGGTCCGCGGGATAGCGTGGCTCGGGCAACGCGGTCAGATGCACCACGGCGCTTGACACCTTGGGTGGTGGGGTAAAGGCCCCCGGCGGCAGATGCATCACGATGCGCGGCAAAGCGCGCCACTGCGCCAAAAGGGCCAGACGCCCATAGGCCTTGCCCCCCGGCTGCGCCACGATGCGCTCTGCGACTTCGCGTTGAAACATCAAGGTAAGCGATTGCCAAAAGGGCGGCCATTCGGGCGGCGTCAACCAGCGGATCAACAACTCCGTGCCCACATTATAGGGCAGGTTCGACACCACGCGAATAGGCGGCGTCAGATGTGCCAGCGGATCAAGATCAAGCGCGTCAGCATTTAGAACCGTCAGGCGGCCCGGTGCGGCCTCGGCAATCTCTTGCAAGGCGGGCAGGCACCTCGAATCCTTTTCGATCGCAAGCACATGTCGCGCGCCCTCCATCAAAAGCCCGCGAGTCAATCCGCCGGGTCCGGGGCCAATCTCCAGCACGTCGCAACCGCCAAGGTCCCCCGCCTGCCGCGCAATTTTCGAGGTGAGGTTCAGATCGAGTAGGAAATTCTGACCCAAGGATTTGCGGGCGGAAAGACCATGTGCCGCGATAACCTTGGCCAGTGGTGGAAGGTCTTCAAGCGCTCTCATGCGCGGCGCGCCTCGCCCATGGTCTGCGCGAGCTTAAGGGCCTCAATCAACGAGGTGGGATTGGCCCGCCCCTGCCCCGCGATGTCCAGTGCTGTGCCGTGATCCGGCGAGGTGCGGATAAACGGCAGGCCAAGCGTAACATTCACGCCCCGGTCGAAATCCAGCGTTTTGATCGGAATGAGCGCCTGATCGTGATACATACAGACTGCGGCATCATACGTCGCGCGGGCGGAGGCGTGAAACATCGTATCCGCTGAGAGCGGCCCGCGCAGATCAAACCCTTGGGCGCGAAGGCGGCTGATCACTGGGGCAATAACCTCGATTTCCTCGCGCCCCATTTTGCCACCCTCACCAGCATGCGGATTGAGACCTGCAATGGCCAATCGCGGGGCACTCAGGCCGAAATCACGGATCAGCGCGGCATGGGTGATGCGGATCGTCTCTTCCAGCAGACCGGGCGTCAACGCCTGCGGCACGTCCTTGAGCGGTATGTGGATGGTCGTGGGCACGACGCGCAACTGATCCGAGGCCAGCATCATCACCACACGCCCGACCCCCGCCAGATGCGCAAGAAACTCGGTATGACCCGGAAAGGCAAAACCTGCCCCGTCCTGTAGCGCCTGTTTGTGTATTGGCGCGGTGCAGAGCGCCGACGCCGCGCCGGATTGCACCAGATCGACACCGCGCGCGATCACGTCGATCACGCCACGCGCATGAGCAGGGTTGGGCGTGCCAAGCGTCAGCGGCCCATCAAACGCATGCGCCAAAACCGGCAACGCAGTGGCACAGGCGGCGGATGCCTCGGCGGGATCTGTAATTTGCGCGATAGGTGTTCCGGGTGGCAGATGCGCCGGATCACCAATCAAGAAGAACGGCAGGGCACCCCGCAGACGGTCCCATGCGGCGGCCGCGATTTCCGGACCGATGCCAGCCGGCTCGCCACAGCTGAGCGCAATGGGCGCGCTCACTTCTCGACGATCCGCGCCTCGGCGCGTAACTGTTCGAGATACCCATTGGCAAAGGACTCGATCCGCTGGTTGCGGATGAAATTCGACAGATCCTCAACCGAAGGTGCCTCTCCGTCAAGTTTCGGCGAGCGACCACAGAGCATCAGGAACACCAGTGTTTGCCCATTGGCGCGCGTCACGCTGGTCGAAGTTTCGCCGGGATCAAGCGAGGCGAGCGCGATGGCGATATCCTGCGGAATTTCCTCTGGGGCCTTCGACCCGCGCTCCAACACTTCAGGCGGCTGGCCATGCGCCACGCCGTAAAGGTCATCGCAGGTATCAACCGCTGCGCGCACCTGTGCCGCACGCTGCAACGCCGCCTCACTCCGCCCGCCGGGGATATAGTAGGCGGCATATTCGATGGCGGCATATTCCGGAGAGGGCACTGTCATTTCCTCGATATCGCGCATGTAAAAGAGCGCCAGAGCACCTTCTAGAGGCAACGGATCGGACACCTCGCCCGGGGCAAGCCCCAGAACGATTGGCCGCAACCCTGCGGGCAATTCAGACAACGCAACCCAATCCATGCGTCCCCCACGCGAGGACGAGGGTGCCGCGGAGTGACGGCGCGCGGCCTCTGCGAATGCGCCTTCGCTGGTGGATTCTGCAATAGACGCGGCCAAGGCCTGCTTGGCCTCTGCATCCTCAAGACTGGTTACCGGCAGGATGATTTCTGACAAAAGAACGCGCACTGCAGCGCCCCCGGTCAGGGCGCGCGTTGCACGTTCCAGATCATCTTCGCTTACCGACACGCGCGCAGCAAACCGCGCGCGCGTCAGCTCGCGCCATGTGATCCCGGCGCGAACAAACTCTCGGAAGGATTCTTGCGACACGCCCGAATCTCCCAATGCCGCGATAAGCTGATCAGCGGTCATATTTGCCCGACCGGCAAATTCCTCCATCCCGTCCCGTACCAAATCCTCTTCAAGCACAAGGCCCGAGGCTCTGGCGGCGTCAAGCTTGATACGTTCCTCGATCAGCTGCTCCCGGGCCAGTCGCTGCGGGTCGCCGGGCGCGCGAAACAGCGTCAGAAGGCGCGCGCGTTGTTGCAACTCGTAGCCGGTGATCGCCTGATCGTTCACATAGATTTGCGGCGAGAACAGGTTTTGCGCCTGCGCCATACCCCCGCTCAGGGGCCACACCAGAAAGCCCGTCACGGCGAGGGTCAGGGCGGCAATCAGGCGGCGAAAGATCGGTGTCATTCTGGTCAGTTCCTGCAGGTCCGGGTAAAGCTTCGGTCACGGGTCGCGGACGAGAACCCCGTAAACCCTACCGTAAAGCCGAAGTTGGTTTCCGGTTCAAGGATAGTCGAAGAGGTAAACCGGCGCGAGACCGAAAGCGTGATGTCCACGCATTCGTTGGAATATGTCAGCCCCGCCCCTGCACGCACGCTGCGCTCTGCCGCCGCGTCAAACCGCCACTCGGCATGGCCAGTCCAATGCTGAGCAAAGCGATAGCTGCCATCAATCGCCCATTCGGACACTTTCGCCGGTCGATTTTCAGCCGGATCAGCC
Source organism: Roseovarius sp. MS2 (assembly GCF_051447875.1). Taxonomy (NCBI): domain Bacteria; kingdom Pseudomonadati; phylum Pseudomonadota; class Alphaproteobacteria; order Rhodobacterales; family Roseobacteraceae; genus Roseovarius; species Roseovarius sp. MS2. The sequence goes on along the minus strand of NZ_JBKHVF010000001.1, from coordinate 2,738,117 downwards.
GAGAGCCAGACATAAGTGGCCGCAATATTGGTATCATCGTTACGCCAACTGGCGCGGGCCTCTGCCTTGGTCGTGTCGAACATGGAATCAAACAGGCCCCGCGCCGTCACGGTCAAGCCAGTGGCATTGCGGAACTGTCCCGCGATCAGCAAGTCCGAGGCACGGGCGCGCAACCCCGAGGATTTGGCAAAGCTTGGGGTCAGGCCATCCCTCTCCAGCAAACGCTCTTCGCGCCAGACCTGCCCGAGAGCAAGGCTTCCTTGCCAGCCCGCCGGATCAAACCGGGTATAGCTAACCCCATAGGCGGCACTATACCCACGTTCGCGCCGGTCAGGGGAATTGAACCGCGAGGGATTGAAAAGGTTGCCTTCGTCAAACTCGATCAGCGTCGCCTCGTCGAGGGGAATATCGGGGTTCGATCCACCGCTCCACGACAATTGCGCCACAGGCTCGATCACATGGGTGACTGCATGGCGCGTGGATTTGAGCAGCGGCCACCGAAGTTCAAGCGCGAGTGTGGGGGTCAGTTCGGTGGCCTGCGAGGCGGCCGTAATCCCCGCCTGTGAAATCTCGAAATGATCCAGGATGAGGCCGGTTTGGAAACTGGCAAGCACGCCTGCTGGCAGCGTCCAACCGCGATACCAGTCCAGCCGGGTGGTCAGCCGTGTTACATCGCGCCCGTCCGCAAAGCGGTCGAGCGTGGCCAGCGTGGAATCCGAGCTGCGATAATGGCTGTGCAGTGCCGCGCCAAAGCGCAATTCGCCCCCAATCCGTGTGGGAAAGAACCGGCGCTCATATTCGGCATTGCCCGCCAACGTGGGCAGGGTTGCGTTGCTCTCGCCCACCCGCCGCGATTGAAAATGCGTGATCGCGCCACGGATATACTCATCCCGGCGCGCACGCTCGACCGACACCTCATTGATCAGGCGGTCCTTGTCGGAAAATCCATGATCCAACAGAAACGTATCGTCGCTGGACAGCTCGACATTGAACCGCAGGATGAAATCGCGCGGCAGTTCGAACCGACCCGTACCAAACAGATATCCACGGGTTGGGTCGGGGCTGAAATCATCCTCGGCCACGGCACCGTTGAATTCAACTTCACCCTGGCGAAACGCCTGACGATAGCGGAATTCCAGCCGCTTGGAATTGGTCGCAAGGAACGGCGCCAGCGTCAGGTCGCGGCTATCGCCAATGGGGATGAAATAGGGCACGCGGATGCCCGTGCCCAAAAGCGAAGAGTTGACCAGCGACGGGGTCAGAAACCCACGCGCGCGATCAAGCGTCGGGTCCGGCAAGCGAAGACGCGGCAGATAGAGCACGGTGGTGTTCAGGATGCGGAACTGCGCGTTGTCAAAATAGAGCTGACGTTCTTGCTCATCATGGATCACCCGCTGCGCCCGGATCTGCCACAGCGGAGGGCGGCCGTTATCGCAAACCCTGCAAGAGGTCACGGCAGTCTTGTAAAGCTGGTTAAAGCGCGCATCGGTGCGGCGCATCTCCACGGCCGCCAATTGCAACTGATCCTGCATGACGATCCGCGCCCCACGCAGGATGCCATTGGTCAGGTCGCGGTCCAGCTCGGCGCTGTCGGCCACGACCAACGCACCTTCGACATCCGTGAGCGTCAACGGTCCGGTAATCGCCAACTGGCCGGTGCCATGGTCATAGGTGATTTCGCGCGCAGTCAGACGGCGCCCCTGATAGAGCGCCTCAACATTGCCCGTTGCAATCAGGCGGTTGTCCGCCGTGAGGCGCACGTCATCTGCGACCAACACCGCCGGATCAGAGGGGGCATCCTGCGCGGCCAGCGGGCTTGCCAGCGAAAGCAGCAGAACAAGAAAGAGGCGTATTTGGCGGATCATCCATCCTCCAGATGCAGAAGGATGCCGAGACCGATAAACAGCGAGGCAACGGGCGGAGCCCAAGCCGCCAGCAAGATCGGCAATTGGCCATTCTCACCCAAGATATGCGCGAAATTGCGCACGTAATGCAGGCCGAACCCCAAAAGAACTGCCGTCAATACCGAAAGCCCGACATTGGCACCGCGCGTGTGCCCCATGGTCAGTGCCGCCGAAATCAACACAAGCGCCACCAGAAAGACCGGCTGCGCCAATTCGCTCTGGAACCATATGGCGTAACGTCGCGCAGAAAATCCAGCCTCTTCCAATTGATCAATGAACTTGGGCAACTCCCAAATCGGGATGTACTCCGGGCTGCCGAAACTGTCGAGAATTCGATCCTGGGTCAGATCAGAGGGCACGCTCAACTGCGCCTCTTGGCGAGCCATAGCCTCGGGATTGATGTTCTCGGCCAAATCCCAAATCTTGGCATCTTCGAGCAGCCATGCCCCCGTCTCAAGCCGTGCGGTGCTGGCACTTATGCGGCGCAGAGGTTGGCCATCGGGGGCAAAGTCGTAAAAGCTGGGGCCGTAAAGTGTGCTGAGATCGGAACTGGAACGGGCAGCATAGATCACCGTCTGGCCCGCCGTTCCCCCCTGCCGCAGCCACAGACCCTCTGACGCAATGGCAAGGTCAGAATATGTCTGACCCGAGTAGGTATTGACCAGATCGTGATGCCGTTTCGCAGTCGCCGCCACCAGCGGATTGCCTACCGCCAGCCCCAACAGGCCAATAGCCAGCGCCACCGCTGCCGGAGCAAGCAGACCGCGCAATGCAGACCGGCCAGAGGCGCGCAGCACCACCATCTCGGACGAGCGCGCCAACCGTAAGAAAAGCGCCACCGAGGCAAGAATCATCACCAATGGAATGATCTCGTAATAGGCTTCGGGCAATTTCAACAGCACGATCCCCAAAACCTGACCAAAGGCCAATTCAGGGAAATCGCCCAACTCGTCCATCAGGTCGATCAGCCCCATGATCACGAGCATGGTGATCGTCACCCCCATGAAGCTCACAAAGAAACGTCGACCGAAATAGCGCTCTAGGATCATGTCGGCACCTCCGCCGCAGGCCCCTTGCGCCGCAGCCGGTGCCACAGGCCCGGATAGCTGGCAAGCGCCAGGAGCAGCCCCGACAACGCCAGCCCGATCAGCGCCGGCAGATAAAGCAACGGCCACAGCACAGCGCTGGCCAGAACCGGTGCCAGCACAAGGCTCTCGACGATCTTGAGCCCCACCAAAAGACCAAAGGCCAGCAACACCTGACGCCATACACCAAACCGGCTATGTGCCCCCACCAAGAGGGTGCAGAACCCAACCAGAGCCGCGATCACGCAGAGCAAAGCCGCCGTGATGCGGCCATGCATCTGGGCCATCACAGCCCCCAAACTGACGCCCGTGCGCGCCGCAACCGCCTCGGGGTCGCGCAGCATCTCGAGCGTGCCCGCAAAGGCCACCTCGTCTAAATTGACCACATCGCGCCGAACAAGGCTGCTGATGTCATAGGAAAAATCGTCAAAATAGGTGGTAAAGAGCCGGTTTTGCTCGGCGCGAATATTCTGGGCCAATCCCGAGACCATGACCAGCCGTGTGCCGCCCCCCTCTTGCACCAGATAGGCGCGGGACGAGGTATAGGTCACAGGCGCTTCGGGATCACGCCGGTCAGACAGAAACACGTCGCGCAATTCGCCAGACAATGTGATCTCGCGAATATAGAAGGTCACGCCGGGGGCGGGATGCAGGAATTCGCCCTCGCTGAGCAATTTGGCCGTGATGTTGCGCGAGACCTCATCCAGCCGCAGGCGCAGCTGGCTTAGGCTGCTGGGTATGAGGAAATGCGCCAAGAGTGACATCATCACCGCGACGATCACACCGAAGACAAACACCGGGCGGGCCAAGCGCAGAGGCGAATATCCAGTGGCCTGCATCACCGTCAGCTCGCTTTCGCTTGACAGGCGGTTGACCACGTAAACGGCGGCAGCAAAGGCCGCAATCGGCAGCACGACGCCGATCACCCCCGGCAGGGTCAATGCCGTGAATTCCACAAACACCCAAGCGGGCTGGCCATCCCCGATCAGCCGGTCGAACATGCGCACCGCCTTGTTGATCCAAAAGATCGAAACCAAAACGAGCGCAAAGAAACCGAACAAAACCATGAATTGCGACAGCATGTATCTGTCGAATCTGGTCACTCTTATCCCCCGTGGCAGCAGTATTGCCGGGCAACCTAGCGGAATTGATTGCGGGGGAAAACTGCTAACTGGTCATTGGCGACAAGCCGCGCTAGGTCTTGGCAAAGCCGAACCAAGGAGAGCCCTCGATGACCACCCCCCTGCACGTTGTCTTTGCCGAGACTGATCTAGAGGCGCTCGCCACAGCGCCCGGCCGGATCGCTGTGATCATTCCTCCCGAAGGCAAGCTTGACGCCGGTGCGCGAAAGATCAATCGCATGACGCGCGGCACGCTTGCCCGGCTGGTCGAGGCGGCCGCCCTGAACGACAAAAAACCTGGCGACGTGATCAGCATCAACTGGCCCTCCGGGATGGTGGCCGAGGCGATTGATGTGGTCATCCTTCCCCGCAGCGCCAGCCCCGCCGAAAGCCGCCGCGCAGGTGTGAACCTAAGCCGCCTCAAGGGGGACAAGCCGCTTTTGATCCTTGGATCGGCGTTGCGCCGTCCGGTCGATGTGCTGCTTGGCGTGCTGCTGCGGGCCTATGATTTCACCCCGCACAAATCGCAGCCCAAGAAAGACACCGCACCAAAGGACCCCGGTGCCGTTACGCTGATGACCGGCAGGCCGGATGAAGTCAAAGCCGAAGCCGCGCCCACATTGGCCTTGGCCGGGGGGGTATTCTTTACCCGCGATCTGGTCAACGAGCCTGCCAATCACCTGACCACCACCGAATTCGCAAATCGCATCGCCGCGATGAAGGATCTGGGCCTCAAGATCACCATTCTTGAGGAAAAGGACATGGAGAAACTCGGGATGGGTGCGCTCTTGTCTGTGGGTCACGGGAGCGCCAGCCCGTCGAAACTGGCAGTGATGGAATGGCTGGGCGGGCCAAAGGGCGAGGCACCACTGGCCCTCATCGGCAAGGGCGTGGTGTTCGACACGGGCGGCATCAGCCTGAAACCCGCCGCTGGCATGGAAGAAATGACCATGGACATGGGCGGTGCCGGTGTTGTCGCAGGGGTCATGCGCACGCTGGCCCTTCGGCGCGCCAAGGCAAATGTCGTGGGCCTTGTGGGCATCGTGGAAAACATGCCCTCGGACCGCGCCACCCGTCCCGGCGACGTGGTGACGTCGATGAAGGGCGACACCATCGAGGTGATCAATACCGACGCCGAGGGGCGGCTCGTGCTGGCAGATGTGCTCTGGTATGCGCAAGAAACCTATAAGCCGCGCGGGATGATTGATCTGGCCACCCTCACAGGGGCCTGCATTGTGGCCTTGGGTCACGAGAATGCCGCTGTTCTCAGCAATGACGAAGGGCTCTGCAACGCCTTCCTGCGTGCCGCAAAGACAGAAGGCGAAGGCGCATGGCGTCTGCCGCTTGGGCCGGGCTATGCCGATATGATCAAGGGCCAGATTGCCGATATCAAGAACTCTGCCGGGCGGCCTGCGGGCACGATCACGGCAGCGGAATTCCTGCACCGCTTTGTGCAGGAGGGCATGCCGTGGGTACATCTTGATATCGCGGGGGTGGCCAGCGTCAAGGCGGACACGACCTACGCCCCCAAAGGCGCGACAGGCTGGGGCGTTCTGGCGCTCAACCGTCTGGTTGCGGATATGCTTGAGGAGAGTTGATGGGGGCCGTCTACTTCTATCACCTGACGCGTCAGCCACTTGAGGCGACATTGCCGATGTTGCTTGAGAAATCCTTGGGGGCTGGCTGGCGCGTGGTGGTGCGGGGAAGAGAGGCGGCGCGGCTTGTCTGGCTCGATGAACGGCTCTGGTTAGGGCCTGAGGATGGGTTTTTGCCGCATGGCGTGGCCGGTGGGGCGCATGACGCCGATCAGCCGGTTTTGCTGACGACAGACCACGCCCGACCCAATGGCGCAGCCTGCGTTATGGCGATCGACGGGGCAGACGTGAGCGCAGAGGAGGTGCAGTCACTGCAACGGGTCTGCATTCTCTTTGACGGGAATGACGACGCGGCCGTTCAAGTTGCGCGTGGACAATGGAAGGCGCTGACCGGCGCAGGCTGCGCCGCGCAATACTGGTCCGAGGCCGGCGGGCGATGGGAAAAGAAGGCCGAGGCCTAAACGGGCTAAGGTGTTGGGCTTAAGCGAAAACTCTGAGCAAGACGTCACGCGCGCCTCAGCGGATGACAATCTCGTCACTGCGCAACAGGCCCAAAACTTCACGCGCCTGCTGATCCAACAAGTCAAGATCAAGATAGCCGTCCGAGAGCCGCCGGGTCAGGTTTTCCATCCGCGCCAGCCGCACATTCAACGCGTCAAGCTGGGCCTGCAACTCGACGCTTTGTGCATCAATTTCGGCGCGACGGAATAGGCCGTAATCCCCTTGAACAGCCGCAAATGTAAAATACGCCCCTAGAAAAAAGGCGATCAGGAAAAAAATCAACAGGCCCCAAGGGCGGCTGCGGGGTGTCATACTCTGCTCTGCCTCTTCGATCCGCCTCGTGTCGGGCGTTGCAGGCATCATGCCACAGGCTCTGCGCTTTGTGAATCCCCTTTCGCCGCTCCGCGACCCCCACTAGCATACCCGCCAAAGGAGAGCGCGATGCAGGACAGCCCGCCTAAGGACATGCTTGGTACCCATGAGGTGACGAACCAACCCGCATCGCGCGGTGATCTTGATCTTTGGGCAGACGATTCTGGCTTGCAGACCCATGCGACGGCAGCAGGGGCCGATCCCGAAACTCTGGCCGCCTATGGCGCACGGATCGGCACTGAAACCCTGCGTTCGGCAGGGCGCGCGGCCAACCGACACCCACCCGAACTGGTGCTTTTTGATGCGGGCGGGCGCAGGCTGGACGAGGTGCGGTTTCACCCCGCGTATCATGATCTGATGCGCGTTGGTATCGGCGCGGGCTATGCGGCCATTCCGTGGGAAGGGGCCAAGGGCGGCCACGTGACCCATGCCGCGATGGTCTATCTGACCTCTCAGGTGGAACCGGGCGTGTGCTGTCCGATGACCATGACCTATGCCGCCGTGCCTGCCCTGCGCAGCGACAAGGCGCTTTTTGCAGATTGGGTGCCGAAACTGACGGCGCGCGCCTATGATCCGGGCGCAAAGCCGCTGGCGCGCAAACCGGGTGCCACACTGGGCATGGCAATGACCGAAAAGCAGGGCGGATCGGACATTCGTGCCAATGCCACCACCGCGACGCCAGAGGGCGCATATTATCGTCTTTTCGGCCATAAATGGTTCTGCTCCGCGCCAATGTCAGACGGGTTTCTAACGCTGGCGCAAGCGCCCGAGGGGCTGACCTGCTTTCTGGTGCCGCGCTGGCTGGAGGGCGCGCGCAATGAGATCCAGATCCAAAGACTAAAGGATAAACTTGGCAATCGTGCCAATGCGTCTGCGGAAATTGAATATCACGGGGCCATCGCCTATCGGTTGGGCGACGAGGGCGCGGGGCTACGTACCATTCTGGAAATGGTGCATCACACGCGGTTGGATACCGCCATGGCCCCGGCAGGGCTGATGCGCGCGGCACTGGATCACGCGCGGCATTGGGCGCATCATCGGTCCGTCTTTCAAAAACAACTCATCGACCAGCCGCTGATGCGCGCCGTTCTGGCCGATCTCGCGCTTGATTGGGAGGGCACGCTGGCGCTTGGGCTTCATGTGGCGCGGGCATTTGACGGGCGCAGCCCGGCAGAGCGCGCCTTTGCGCGTCTTGGCGTGGCACTCGCGAAATTCCTCGGCAACAAGCTCTGCCCCGGTGTGGTCTACGAGGCCATGGAGGCCATGGGTGGCATGGGCTATGTCGAAGATACGCCCCTGCCCCTTTTGTACCGCGAAGCCCCGCTCAATTCGATCTGGGAAGGGTCGGGCAATGTCATCTGCCTTGATATCCTGCGCACCCTGCGCAAAGAGCCGCTTGCAGGCGAGGTTCTGACTGCGGAGTTGGCCAGCGTCGCCGGGCAGGACCGCCGGTTTGACGCCGCGCTGAAAGCGCATATGCAAACCTTTCCCAAGCTGCCCGAAGAGGCACAGGCCCGTTGGTATGCCGAGAGCCTCGCCACGCTTCTGACCGCTTCAGTCCTGATGCGGCATGCCCCTGACGCGGTGGCGCAGGGCTATATCGCGACGCGGCTCAGCGATCCGCGTGGACGTGTGGCCGGGGCGATTGGCACGCTCGACACAGGCCCCATTCTGGCGCGGCTGGGGCAAGCGCATCATTAAATTCCTTTTTGGGAATATGTTTGATCCAAATCAAGGTCGGAGACAATGCGGGCACCCTAGGGTGTGCGTGTGAAACACGGATTCAGAATTCATCTTTGCTAGAAAAGAGGACATCATGCGCAAAATCATCACCGCGGCGACGCTTGGTCTGGCCGCCCTCACAAGCCCTGTCATGGCCGAGGACGCAAAGCAGATGGTCACGATCCTGACCAGTGCAGAACCCCAAACGCAGCTCATGGGCATGGTTCTGACGATGCAGACGATGCAGGCCGGGGCAAGCTCTTATGTGCTGCTCTGCGGCCCGGCTGGCGACCTGGCCCTCAAGGATGCCCCCGCCAGTGCCACCGCGCCGCAAGCGCCGATGGGGATGAGCCCACAGGGCCTGATGCAAAAGATCATGGAGACCGGGGCAACGATTGAGGTCTGCGCCATATACCTGCCCAACAAGGGCGTGGATGAGACCGCTTTGCTAGACGGGATCACCGCCGCGAAACCACCTGCCGTGGCTGCGCGCCTCTTGGCGGAGGAGACGCGGATCATGTCCTTCTGAGGGATGATCTGCGGGGCCGCCTCACATTTCCGCCCGGTGTAATCGGTGAATTGGTCCTGAACGGGACGCGTTTGCGAGGCGGTCCACCATAGTCGATAACGTCGGCATCCTGCCGACGTCAGGCCGCCTCGCCATCGGTGAATTGCAACCGCGCGAGCCGCGCATAGAGGCCATTCTCAGCGACAAGGCTGTCATGCGTGCCCTGCGCGACAATGCGGCCCTGATCCATCACCACAATGCGGTCAGCCTTTTTCACCGTCGCCAGACGATGGGCCACGATAATCGTGGTGCGGGTGCGCGCCATCGCTTCTACCGCTGACTGCACCGCGCGTTCGCTCTCGGCATCAAGCGCCGATGTCGCCTCGTCCAGCAACAGAACTGGCGCATCTCGCAGAATAGCGCGGGCAATGGCGATACGCTGTTTCTGCCCACCGGACAGCATCACACCACGCTCCCCCACATAACTGTCATAGCCGTCCGGCAAGCGGCAAATGAAATCATGCGCATTGGCTGCGTGCGCCGCGGCCTCGATCTCGGCGTCGGTCGCATCAAGCCGGCCAAAGCGGATGTTGTCGCGTGCCGAGGCGGCAAAGATCACCGGGTCCTGCGGCACCAAGGCCAGATCACGACGAAATTCGTGCCGCGCCATATCCGCAAGCGACACGCCATCGAGCGTGATTCGCCCTGCATCCGGATCATAGAAGCGCTGGATCAACTGAATGACGCTGGTCTTACCCGCCCCAGAGGGACCGACAAGAGCGACCGTTTCGCCGGGGCGGATCGTCAGGCTCACGTGATCCAGTGCAGGGATGCCGGGGCGCGATGGATAGGCGAATTGCACATCCTCAAAGGCGATCTCACCGCGCACCGGGCGTGGCACAGGGGATGGTCGGGCGGGATCGCGCACCGGATCTTCGGCTTGCAACAGCTCGACCAGACGCTCGGTTGCACCTGCAGCGCGCTGCAATTCGCCCCAGATTTCCGAGAGCGCCGCAACCGCCCCTGCGACCATCACCGCGTAGATGACAAATTGCACCAAACTACCTGCGGTCATGCCCCCTGCGCGCACATCGCGTGCGCCGATCCAAAGCACGCCCACAATCCCTGTGAAAACGAGAAAGATCACGATCACGGTCATCAGCGCGCGGGTATTGACCCGGCGGCGTGCGGCGTCATGGCTGCGTTCGGTCACATCACCAAATCGCGCGCGGCTCTCGCGCTCATGGGTGAAGGCCTGCACCGTCTGCACAGACAAAAGCGCCTCTGACGCATTGCCCGAACTCTGCGCGATCCAGTCTTGGTTCTCGCGGCTGAGCACGCGCATCCGTCGGCCAAGCGTTAGAATGGGCACGATGACGAGGGGTACGATCAACAGAACGAGCCCCGTCAGCTTGGCTGAGGTCAGCATCATCAACCCCATGCCCCCGATCAGGATCAGCAAATTTCGCAGCGCGATCGACACCGAAGAGCCAATCACTGACAGGATCAGCGTGGTATCTGTCGTGATCCTGCTCAGAACCTCGCCCGTCATCAGCCGCTCGAAAAAGGCTGGGCTCATGCCGATCACGCGGTCAAACACGGCCTTGCGAATATCGGCGACCACGCGCTCGCCCAACCGGGTCACCAGCAGATACCGCAACCCGGTGCCTACCGCCAAAAGCGCCGCGATCAGCACGGCCGCCGCGAAATACTGGTCAAGGATAGCGCCGTTCTCAGCGCTGAAATTATCCACCACCCGGCGCACTGCCAGTGGCAGCATCAAGGCCACGCTTGCGGTGATGACCAACGCCAGAACCGCGGCAGTCAGCAGTTTACGATAGGGGCGCAAGAATGGCCACAGTTCAGCCAACGCGCCCACATGTTTCGATTTCTCGCGATCCAGCAGATCAGCCCCGTTTTCGGCCCTGCGCACCATAGATTTTTATTCCTCATCCTTTGGCCAAGGTTCTTGGCGGGCGATGAGGCCGTGGTCAAGGGGACAGATCAGCCACAAGGGCCATGGTAGGGGGAATTTGGTGGAGCGGGCGGCGGGAATCGAACCCGCGTCTCTTGCTTGGAAGGCAAGGGTCTTACCATTACACAACGCCCGCGCTCTTGCGCTAGTTAGTAGAGGCGCGCCCAAGGGTCAAGCCCGGCTGTCCGGACTTTTGCCACGACGCGTCTTGACCAAAAGCGCGCCCAAACGCTGATGCACGCGCTGAATAGTCGCACTGAGCGGAACCCGTCGCGAGTCGGCGATTTTGGCCAAGCCGGGCGCGCATATCTTTACTTGAAGCGCCCGCGCAATGGCTGCAAAGTTGACCGGCGGGGGCCTTGGGATGGTCGACGCGCTCAATCCAACACCTAGGGAGCCCCGTTATGGCCATTCCTGATACCCTTGCTGCCCGGCTGATTGAGACTGTAAAAGGTCATGAGTTGAACGGTAGTTTCTTGATGCTTGGGCGGCAGCGCTGGATCGGGTCACGGCGCGGTGCGTCATCGCGGGTGTTTGCGCAAGCGTTGGCAGACCACTTGCCGGGCCTGAGCGAGGCCGATCTGGTTCCCGAAGGTGCAACCTATTCCGAACCCTTCTTCGAGAAACTCGGTTTTGCCTCGGTCGATTCCATGGATTACTCGGGTTTTGAAAAGGCCAGTATCATTCAAGACCTCAGCGCCGAATTGCCCAAGAAACTGGAGCGCAAGTTCGACGTGATCTATGACGGCGGCACCTGCGAGCATATCTTTGATTTGCCCACCGCCTATCGCAATATTCACAAGATGCTCAAACCCGGTGGCGTGCTGATCGGGCACAGCCCCTGCAACAACTGGGTCAATCATTCATTTTACCAGATCAACCCCGAGATGGTCTATGGCTTTTGGGAGGCGACACTGGGCTATGAGGTGCTGCATTGCGCATTGCAACCGATCAAGCCTGCGCATGCCCGAAAGGTGGTGACAACCACCAATCCCAATGTGACCGGCAAGCGCCCGCGCCTGTCCGGTTCATTGGCAGAGGGCGGGATCATCCTCGATTATGCGGTGCGCAAGCCGAAGCGCTCAACAAAATCAGCAGACAAGGTGTATCAATCCGATTACGTCAACCGCTGGACCGCGCCAGATCAAGAGAGCACAGAAGACGCCGCCTGAGGCGTGAAAGCGTTTCGGATTGCGGCGATCTTGGGCTAGGCTGATCCTGTCTCAGTGACAAGGGATACGCCAGATGACAGATACGAATGCGCCTCTCCCCGACCTGCGCGACCTGCCTTTTGACATAGACCTGCGCCGCCTCAATCTGGGCGTCGGCTATGTGGCGCTTGGTTTACCGGTATCACTTGGGCTGGTGTCCCTGCTGACCAACACCTGCTTCAACGCCTCGATCAGCCACTATTACTTCAGCCGGATCGGCGGGGATATCCTTGTGGGCGCGCTCAGCTTTATCGGCCTGTTGCTCATGTTCTTTTACAGTTTTCGTGCGCCGGGGCGCGAGGGGTGCTTGGGCTGGCATTGGTATGATGTGGTACTACTAAAACTGGCCGGGGTGGCCGCCGTCATCGTGGCCTTCGTGCCGACCACCGGATCAGGGTGCACCTATTCCGGCGAGGTGGCGCGTGTGTTCCTGACCAATGCCAGCGGCTCAGAGGGGTTTCACCCGCCGGGCGGCACGGTCGAAGGCACGATCAGCTTTGATTTTTGGGCCAGCTTTGCCGCGCTCGGTGCAGATGTGCCAACCGTTCTCAAAATGATGCATTTCGGCGCGGCGGGGGTGATGTTTTTGGTGCTTGGGTATTTCTCCGCCTATGTCTTTACCCGTGAAAATTCCACCGCCGCGCGCCTTGCTGGCAATCGCAAGGACCGGCGCAATCTGTGGTATCGCACGCTTGGGCGCATCATTTTTGCCGTGGTGGGCGTGCTGGCGATCAAGGCCGCGCTGCTTGAGATGATCCTGCCTCTTGGCCTTGCTCAGAGCATAGAGGCCATTTGGGACAGTCTCCGCCTAACCTTTTTGTTTGAATCCCTCGGCCTCTGCGCCTTTGGCCTCAGTTGGATGATCAAGGGGCGGTTCATCGCAGCCTTCGAGGATGCCGCCGCCCGCCCTCAGCCTCGCGCTGCGTAAAGCGCCACAGCCGCCGCGTTGGACACGTTGAGCGAGCCGAAATCGCTGGCGAACTCGATCCGCACCAAGGCATCGCACACCTCGCGCGTCCTCTCGCGCAGCCCCGGCCCCTCGGCGCCGAGCACAAGGGCAACCGGACGGTCACGCTTGCCCTCAAGAGCGGCCTCAATGGTCAGTTCCGCCTCACCGGCCAGCCCCAGCACCGTATAGCCCATGGCCTGCAACTCAATGATCGCATCGGCCAGATTGCGCACTCTGAGGTAAGGCTGGCGTTCAAGCGCACCGCTGGCGGTCTTGGCAAGTGCCCCGGTTTCGGGTGCGGCGTGATGGCGGGGGGCAATTACTGCCCGCGCGCCAAATACTTCGGCAGAGCGCAGAATAGCACCCACGTTATGCGGGTCTGTGACCCGATCCAAAAGAACCACGCGGGGCGCGGTGCGACCATCCCCCAAACAGACCTCAGCCATCGGGCCCCAATCCAGCGGCTTGACTTCTAGCGCGGCACCCTGATGCACCGAACCGGGATCAAGCGGCGCGTTGAACTTGCGCGGATCGACCTCTTCGGGTGTTATGCCGCTTGCAGCAATCGCCGCCTCCAGCTTGTCAGCGGCGTTTTTCGTCACGATAAGCCGCAGTTTTTCGCGGGCCGGGTTTTCCAGCGCATCACGCACCGCATGCAAACCAAACAGCCACACAGTCTCAGAGGCTGCCGCCCGCTTGGCCTGTTCCTTATCGATCACCCAACGGGGTTTTTTCATGGCTGTAAGGCCCCTCTTTTCCGGCCCGTGACAATGCGACGGGCGGCCACTGCTTGCAAGCGATTTTCCGGTTGACGCAGCATCCGGCCACTAGTAATCAGCCCCCCACGTCCGGCGCGTAAGTGCTGGGAAAGTGGGCGACAGGCCGCAAGGTGTGGCAGGGGACTGTAACTCCCTCGCGGAGACGCACGCCAGGTTCGATTCCTGGGTCGCCCACCACTTTCCCTCTTAATTTCAAGGGATCGCGGACCCGCCTGTGCGCAGAGCATTGGCGAGTTTATGTGCTATTGCGTTGACGTCGCGCCTGATGTCCCTAACTTCTGACAAGCGGAGACAGCGCGGCGTGCCCTCTGCCGATCAAGATCAAGGTAAGAGGCGAGACCGATGTGCCAGATATGCTGCCCTTCCCCTTCAAACAGCCACGACGAAATTGATTGCTGCCTCTGCGGCGCCCCCACTACTCAAGCGGCCTTTGCCCGGATCGAGGCAGACCTCAACCGCCGCGCTATGTTGGGTGGTCTGGCGGCGGTGGTGGGTCTTTATGCGGGGTTTGGTCTGGCGTCAAAACCGGCTCGGGCACAGACCCCCGGTCGCCCGCTGCTCTTGACCAACCTGCGCTATTTCAACGGCCATGACCTCTCTCTGATCCAAGGCCGCGAGATCTTGATCGAAGGCGGGCGGATCACCGGCCTGCCCGCCGCCGAACAGGGACCGACGGATGCTGAGCGCATAGACTGTGGTGGTCGGGCGGTCATTCCGGGCCTCATCGACGCACATTGGCATAGTACGCTGGTTGGTGTGACCCAAATGCAGGCCATGACAGCCGACATTGGTTTTGTGCATCTGATGGCCGGGCGCGAGGCAGGGGCCACGCTCTTGCGCGGCTTCACAACCGTGCGCGACACCGGCGGCCCGGCTTTTGGCCTCAAGCTGGCCATTGATCGCGGTGCTTTGCCCGGACCGCGCATTCTTGCGTCGGGCGCGATGATTTCGCAAACCTCGGGGCATGGCGATTTCCGCATGACTTCGGAACTTCCCCGCGCCGACGGCGATCTGAGCTATAGTGAACGGGTCGGCGTGGTGGCGATCGCAGACGGGCGCGCCGAGGTGCTGCGCCGCACCCGCGAACAATTGATGAAGGGCGCAAGCCAAATCAAGATCATGGCCGGCGGCGGTGTCACCTCGCTTTATGATCCGCTCGAGAGCCTGCAATTCACCGAAGACGAAATGCGCGCCGCCGTCGAGGCCGCAGAAGATTGGGGCACCTATGTTTGCGCCCATGTCTATACGCCCAAAGGTATCCAGCGCGCCCTGCGGGCTGGGGTGAAATCCATTGAACACGGTCAATTAGCGGATCTTGAGACGGTTCGCCTGATGCGCGACATGGGCGCGTGGTGGTCGATCCAGCCCTTTTTGGCAGATGAGGATTCCAACCCAAGCAGCGATCCAAGACAGAACGCCAAGCGGCAGGAGGTGTCGGTAGGCACCGTGCAGGCCTTTGAAATGGGCCGCACTGTGGGGGTCAACATGGCCTTTGGCACAGACATCCTGATGAACCCCACAGGGGCCAGCAGTCAGGGGCGGCAATTGGCCAAGCTGACCCGCTTCATGCCCCCGCTCGAGGCGTTGCGCATGGCGACAGGGGCGGCGGGCGATCTGCTGGCGCTCTCTGGGGAACGCAGCGGCTATGACGGACAACTTGGTGTCATCGCAGAAGGGGCGATGGCCGATCTTCTGGTGGTCGAGACCGATCCCGAGGCAGGGCTTGACTGGCTTGATACGCCCGAGCAAAGCCTTGCAATGATCGTCAAGGGCGGTGCGGTCGTGAAGGATCAACTCTGATGTTTGCGCGCCTCGCAGCCCTGTTGACGATACTCAGCCTCGCGCTGCCTGCTCATGCGCAAGACTGGAACGCCCAGATCACGCCCTATGCATGGGGGACCGGCATTGGCGGAACGATCACACCCCGTGCAGGCGGCCCGTCATTGCGCTTTGACAAAGGGCTGTCAGACGTTCTCGAAGATCTCGATACGGCGTTCTTTCTCACGGGGTATGCCCGCTATCAGCGTTTGGTGGTGATGGGCGACCTGTCCCATTCGGCAAGTTCGCGACGCGGTACCGTGCCGTTGCCACCCCCTGCCCCCGGCCTGCCCGCGCGTGGCCGGATCGAGCAATCCTCGCTGACGCTTACCGCAGGATATAGGGCGCTTACGACGCCTGATGCCACGGTTGATTTCATGGCAGGCCTGCGCCACTGGCAGGTTGAAGGACGCGCCACCACGCCGGTGCCGGGGCTTGCAGCCGGGATCGACGTGAGCTTTACCGATCCGATCCTCGCCGCGCGGACCAATCTGCGGCTCACGGACCGCTGGTCCTTTATCGGTTACGTCGATGTCGGTGGCTTTGGGGCGGGCTCAGACATGACATCTCAGCTTGTCGGCACGCTCAACTGGCAGGCCAGTGACCGGCTCTGGCTCTCGGCGGGCTACCGGCATCTTTACGTCGATTATAGCAAGAATGGCCGAAAGTTTGACGCGACATTCTCGGGCCCACTTGCGGGATTAACCCTGCGCTTTTGACACGCAGCGCGCCCTGACCTGCGATAACCGCTTTATCTGTGCGGTGGAAAACCCCATAGTGAGGGTGGCAGTCAGGCAGGATCACGACAAGAATGGCCCCCAAGACAAATGTCCCCGAGACAGAGGTGCCTCAGACCTACAATATCCTGATCGTCGGTCAGGCCGGTCGGTTGCAATACGAGGCTATTCTCTTTGCAGCGTCACTGCGCGCCACCTCACCCGGCTTTGCGGGGCGTCTTTTTGTGGCAGAGCCGCAGCCCGGGCCGCTCTGGGGCGACGATCCACGCATCAAGGACGAGGACAGCCGCGCGCTCTTGACTGATCTCGGCGCGGAATTCGTGGCCTTTGAAAGCCGCCATTTCGGCGCAGCTTATCCCTATGGCAACAAGATCGAGGCGCTGTTCGCGCTGCCCAAGGGCGAGCCCTTTGTGTTCTTCGACACCGACACGCTGATCTGCGGCGATCTTGCCTCTATTCCCTTCGATTTCAGCCGCCCCACAGCCTCTTTGCGCCGCGAAGGCACATGGCCGCAGATCGAGCTTTATGGCCCAACCCATACGCAGATCTGGAAATCGCTCTACGACAAGTTCGGCCTCACTTTCGAAACCTCTCTCGATCAGGGCCAGCCAGAGGGCTATTGGCAACGCTATCTCTATTTCAACGCAGGCTTTTTTTTCTATCATTGCCCGCATGTCTTTGGCCGACGCTTTCTCGACTATGCGCTCAGCATACGCGATGATGCGCCGCGCGAATTACTCCTGCAATCCCTCGATCCTTGGCTCGATCAGGTGGCACTTCCCTTGGTGATCCATTCGTTTGGAGGCGGGCGGGACACGCTGCCACCCGACCTACTGGATGGTCAGATCAGTTGTCACTATCGGCTTTTGCCGCTGCTTTATGCACGCGAGGCCGATCATGTGGTCGAAGTTCTGCAAGAGGTGACGGCCCCCAACAAGATCAAGCGCGTGCTCAAGAATTACGAACCTGCGAAGCGGATGATCTATCAGGGCCGTGGAATGAAGGTGCGCGCGCTTTTTGACCAAAACGATCTGCCCCGTCGCGAGCAAGTGATCCGCAATACCATCAAGCGCAACGGGTTCTGGATGCGCTAAGGCTGATCCACGCACCGCCTTGGCTCAGGGTAAAACCTGCAACCAGATCCAAGCCGTAACGATCGTCAAGCCAGTGGACAAAAGAACGCTCGAGGCCGCCACACGCTTGGCGTGACCATAGATATTGGCAAAGACATAGGCGTTGACCCCCGGTGCCATGGCCGCCGTCACCACCGCCGAGCGCACGCCCTCAACCGGCAGCCCGATCCCCAGACCAAGGCCAAAGGTGATCGCCGGATGCACCACCAATGAGATCAGGCAGACATAGAGGATCACCCGCAAATCGCCTTCGGGACGGTATTGCACCAGCACGCCCCCCAGACCAAAGAGCGCCGCCGGCAGCGCCGCGCGCGCCATAAGATCAAGCCCATCGTCCACCGGCGCAGGCAGAACCAAACCCGACAGGTTGACAACAAACCCTGCCGCGACGCCCATGATCAGCGTGTTGGAAAACATCGCCTTGAGCACTTTGACAACAACCTTCGGCCCCGCCGTTCCGCGCGCCTTGACGATTTCCATCACGGTGATGCCCAGACCGTAGCAAAACGGCGAGTGCACAGCGATGATGGCGAAATTGGCGGCCAAGGCATCCGCCCCATAGGCACGCTCCATGATCGGCAGGCCCAAAAGCAGCGAGTTGGAGAAGAGGCAGCAAAAGCCGATAGCGACGGCATCCTCCCATGTCCGGCCAAAGATCAGCCTTGCGCCGAAAAGACCAAGAGCAAAGCCGGAACTCGCCCCGACGTAGAAACTGAGCAAGAGCCGCCAATCGAAACTCTGCCCCAGATCGAGGCGCGAAATGGCCGTAAACAGCAAACAGGGAATGGCGAATTTCTGGGTAAAGCTCATCAGGCCATCCACGCCCGCCTGACTGAACCAGCGCCGCCAAACCGCGAGATAGCCAAAGCCGATCACCAGAAAGACCGGCAGGATGATTTCAAACAGCGCCTGCATCGCGCTTAGACCGTGTAACGCAGGATCATCCCGTCATAGGCGGGGGTCACATGCGCCGGTGTCTCCTCTGCCACAGTCTGATAGTCGAGATCGATATGCATATTGGTCAGGACAGCCCGGCGCGGGGCCGCGCGCGCGATCCATTCAAGCGACAGCGCCAGATGGGCATGCGTCGGATGCGGCGTGCGGCGCAGCGCATCCAATATCCAGCAATCCAGCCCGCTCAGCACCGGCCAGACATCCTCGGGAATGGCGGCCACATCAGGCAGATAGGCGAGATCACCCACGCGAAAGCCAAGCGAGTCAATCGAGCCGTGATTGACCTGAAACGGTGTGAGCGCGATAGCCCCTCCCGCACCCTCGATCTCAAACGGACCGTCGATCGTGTGCATGTCAAGAATGGGGGGATAAGGGCTATCCGCAGGTTGGACAAAAGCATAGCCGAACCGAGAATAGAGCGCGTTTTGCGTGTCGCCATCGGCCCAGACCGGCAAACGCTTGCGCATGTTGAACACGATCATCCGCAGATCGTCGATGCCATGAACATGATCGGCGTGGGAATGGGTATAGACAACCGCATCCAGCGCGCCGATGCCTGCATCCAGCAGTTGTGCGCGCAGGTCGGGCGAGCTGTCGATCAGCACGCGGGTAATGCCCCCCTCGGTCTCTCGTTCGATCAGAAGGGAGCAGCGGCGGCGCGTGTTGCGGGGGTTGGTGGGATCGCACTCGCCCCAATGCCCCCCAAGACGCGGCACCCCCCCAGACGATCCACAGCCCAGAATGATAAAACGCAACTCTGCCATCACAGCACCGCCTTGGTAAAAAGTCGCTCAAAATTGGCCTCGGTCTGCGCGGCAAATTCGGCCCAGCCCATGCCAAACACTTCGGCAGCCTTTTGGCCCGTGTGAAGCGTATAGGCGGGCTCATTGCGGCGGCCACGATGGGGGGGCGGCGCCAGGTAGGGCGCGTCGGTTTCCAACAGGATTCTCTCTACCGGTGCACTTGCAAAGATATCGCGCAAGTCTTGGCTTTTGGGGAACGCCGCAATGCCTGACATCGACAGGTAGAACCCCAGATCAAGTGCAGCGCGCGCCAATTCAGCGCTGGAAGAAAAGCAATGCATGACGCAGGTATACGCGCCGTTGCGATATTCCTCGGCCAGAATGCGCGCCATGTCGTCATCCGCGCTGCGCGCATGAATGATCAGCGGCAGTCCCGTGCGCCGTGCGGCCTCGATATGCACCCGCAGGCTTTGTTTTTGCACCTCGGCACTCTCGGCAGTGTAGTAATAGTCGAGCCCCGTTTCGCCGATGCCGACAAACTTGGGATGTTCCGCCAATTTTACCAAATCATCGACGTTCACCAAGGGGCTCTCGGCCGCGCGCATCGGGTGAATACCCGCCGCATAAAACACCGGCGCATGCGCCTCGGCAATTGCGCGCACGCGCGGCTCTTGGTCCAGACGGGTGCAGATCGTTACCATGCGATGCACACCCGCAGCCACAGCGCGGGAAATGACCTGATCCCGCTCCTCGTCGAAATCAGGGAAGTCGAGGTGGCAGTGGCTGTCAGTGATGCGAATGTCGGTGCTCATGCCTGTCCTCGGGCGCGGGGATTAGGCCCCGGCGGTTTGCTGAATCCTGAACACCGTATCTAGGACCAGGCTGGCAGGGTCAAGGTTGACCGCCCGCCCATGCCGGGCCCGTGCGCCGATGGTTTCGGCACAGTCGGCCCATGCCCGACCCTGATAGGCATCAGGTGCCAGCCGTGCCAGCATCGCGGCCTCGCCCGCTGCGGCCTCGGCGGAGGGGGGCTGGCCCGTGGCGCCTGTCCGCGCCAACCGCGCCAGCAAAAGATCGGTGAGAGAAAACAGCAGATCCAGCCGGTCTTCGGCTCCGCGCGTCGCCGCCGCTTCGGCCAGCCGCAGGGCGCGAGGACGGTCAAGGCGCGGCAGGCTTTCCATCAGGCCCACCAGTTCTGCGTAGAGTTTAAGCCCGCCCAGATTGAGCAGCCGCACCGCCGCCCCAACCGAGCCGCCTGAAAGCTCCGCCAAGGCCGCTGGATCGCCCTCGGGCGCTATTCCTGCCTGCTCCAGCGCCTGCGCCATCTCTTGCGGTCCCAGAGGGGCCAACCGCAATGTGCGACAGCGCGAGCGGATGGTGGGCAAAAGACCAGAGGGTTGATGCGATATGAGCAACAGGACCGTGCGCGCAGGCGGCTCTTCCAGCATCTTGAGGATGGCGTTGGCCGCTTGGGTGTTAAGATCATCCGCCGCATCGACAATCACAACCCGCCGCCCGCCATCTGCGGCAGAGAGGGCAAAGAAATTGCCCAACTTGCGCACTTCGGAAACGCGAATTTCGGCGGCCAGCCGGTCGCCCTTGTCGGTGGGGCCGCGCCGCAGCAGAAATAGCCCCGGATCGGACAAAGCCAGCAATCGCCGCGCTACCGGATGATCCGGCGCGACATCCAGCGTTGCGGGTGGCGGCGGCGCGCCAAAGAACCCCTCGTCCTGCACCAGCGGGGTTGCCAGCAAAAACCGTGCAATGCGCCACGCCAGTGTCGCCTTGCCTACACCACGCGGCCCGGTGATCAGCCAGCCGTGATGCAGCCGTCCGGTGTTGAAAGCCTCGAGAAATTCGGCCTCCGCCGCACTTTGGCCAACCAGTTGCACCGTCTCGCGTGGATGCGGCGCGCCCTCGACGCGGTCAGGTTCAGGCAGCAGGCCATCGTCGTTCATGGCAGGTGCGCCTGCACCACACGGGCGACGTCCTCGGCCACGGCGTCCATGTCTCGCGCGCCGTCGATCACCGTAAAACGTGCTGGGAATTCCTGCGACAGGGCCAAAAACCCGGTGCGCATCCGCGCCTGCATCCCCTCGCCAAAGGATTCAAACCGCGCCTCGTCGCCCCCGCGCGACAGCGCCCGCCCAAGGCCCACACCGGGATCAATATCAATCAGCACGGTCAAATCCGGCTCTCGCCCGATCATCAGCGTATGTAACTGATCGACAATCCCGCGCAAATCAGCGCGGCCAAGACCCTGATACATGCGCGTGCTGTCGGCAAAGCGGTCGCAGATCACCACCGCACCACGGGCCAGAGCGGGGGCGATCACCCGCTCTAGATGATCGCGCCGCGCGGCGGTGAAAAGCAGAATTTCGGTTTCGGCGGACCAGCGGTCCTTGTCGCCTTCGAGCACCAGACGCCGAATTTCCTCAGCCCCCGGACTGCCCCCCGGCTCGCGCGTCAAGACCACATCGCGGCCCTTGGCGCGCAGCGTCTCTGCCAGCCGTCGCGCCTGTGTGGATTTGCCTGACCCGTCAATCCCCTCAAAGCTGAGGAACAACCCCTGCCCGCTCAAAGCGCCCCCTCGGGGCCCTGCTGCAAGCGCGCCAAAAGCACGCCTGAAACAGTGCGTATCCGGGTCATGAACCCACCCTGCGCCACATCCTCGGCAGCCACCAAAGGCACGCGCGTGGACGGCAGCCCCTCGGGCGCAAAGACCAATTCGGCCAGCACATCACCTTTGGCCACCGGCGCGCGCACCGGGCCGGTATACACCACCTCGCCCTTTAGCTCACCGCCATCAAGCACCGGAAGCAGGGTCGAGACATCCTCGGCCACGGTCAGACCCACACTGGTGGCCTCGCCCATCCAAACCGCAGCGCGCGCAACCTCCTCGCCCGCCGTGAGCACGGATTTCTCTGCAAATTGCCGAAAGGCCCAGTTTACGATCGACTCGGATTCGCGCGCCCGGTCCTGTGCTGTCGCCAGCCCCGAGATCACGAAAACCACCCGCCGCTCGCCCTGCTTGGCCGATCCGGTCAGGCCAAATCCCGCCTGTTCTGTATGCCCAGTCTTAAGACCATCAGCCCCAATCCCCAGCCCCAAGAGCGGGTTGCGGTTGCTGATATTGCTCGGTGCGCGACCGTCAAAGCGAAACTCGGTTTCGGCGAACATCGGATAGAATTCTGGGAAATCCTCAATAATGTGGCGCGCCAAAAGCGCCAGATCACGCATGCTCATGACATGCCCCTCGGCGGGCCAACCGCTGGCATTGCGGAAAATGGAGTTGGTCATGCCCATTTGCTGCGCGCGCTGCGTCATAAAGCGGGCAAACCCGGCCTCGGTCCCATCTGGGCTGAGGGCCTCGGCGATCACCGCGCAGGCATCATTGCCGGAGAGCACGATAATACCGCGCAACAGGTCCTCGACCCGGACTCGGTCGGTGGTGTCAAGAAACATTGTCGAGCCACCATAGCTCATGGCGTGCTGGGATACAGGTAGACGCTCGTCCAGCGTCAGTCGCCCACTGCGCACAGCCTCAAAAGCCACGTAGAGCGTCATCAACTTGGACATTGACGCGGGCGGCATGGGTGTGTCGGCGTTCTTGTCGAGCAGAACCGTCCCGGTGGTCACATCCATGACATAAGCCGCCTTGGCACTGGTTTCAAAGGCCTGCGCAGGCAGCGCCACCCCAAGACAAAGCGTTGCAGCAGCAATATGGCGGATAAGGCGCATCAGACCCTCCTAATCTTAGTTGGTGACGGCATAGGCATCTTCAAAACCGATGCCTTGGATCTTTTTGAGCAAGGCTGCCCGCTCCGAGGAACTGGTCGCGGGCCCCACGATCACGCGCCAGAATGCTTTGCCTTGGCTGTTTTGCTCTAGCACCGTCGGCACCATCCCGGCCTGCCGCATCGCCGTCGCAGTATTTCGAGCGTTCTCTTCAACGCTGAAAATCCCGATCTGGATAAAGGGCTTATCAAGGCCAGAGGCGCGAGGGGGAGTGGGAGTGGCCGCAGGAGCAGGGATTGGTGCCGCCGCAACGGTTGGTTGCGCCGCAGTGGCTGGCGTCTCCGCAGAAGCCTCGGCCGCATCAATTGCCGCCGCCGCCCCGGCGACGGGATCAAGCGCCGTCGCTTCGATCTCGGACGGTGCTGCAAGGACCTCTGCCGCATCCGGCGCGCTCTCGGGCTCGGGTGTTTCTTCTTTGGCCTCTTCTCGGCGCAGGGCGGTTACATTGAGCTGTACCGGAGCGCCTGCCAGCATGCCAAGTGCCGCGGCAGCATCCGAAGACACCTGCAAAGCCGGTCCGGGAATATCTCGCGCGCGCCGGAACAACGCGCCGATCACGAATTTCGAATCCGCCGTGCTGCGGATGATGACCCGCTCCGGTTCCTTGACGTCAGGATGTGCCACCCAAACCCCGCCGAGCGATGGCCGCCCGTCCCAAAGGCCCATATCGGTCACCTGAAAGACATCCGGGGCCTCGACATCACGCTCCACCAGCTTGACCGACTGACGCGCAGGCGTCGCGCCCCCCGTCGAGGATTGCGCGGCGCTGTCGGGCTTGAGCCATGAGGGCGCGCCCTCTTCGCATCCAGCCAGCAGCATCATCGCCGCACCGACGAGGACGAGCCGCGATAGCCGCACCTGTCCGCCCTTGCCCTGTTCCGCAATTGTCATCTCTTGCCCCTTGCCCTTTGCCCCGTGCCCGTATGCGCAAGTTTTCAGCGGTGTTAGCCGGTGGTCCGGTCTTGCCTGTTATCGTCCCGGTCCTGTCGCGCGCCCGCACTCTAGCGCCTTGCCCCCCGCGTGAAAAGTGCGCAGGCGTTCGATGCGCGATTTTCCCCAGCATCCCCCCTTTCAGAATCGCCCGGACCTCTATAGGCACAGTCGCACCACACAGCGGCGCATTGTCAGGCCTAACCCGGCCCGGATGCGCCGGTGTCGTCTAAGGCATGGAAGCTTGGCAGAGTGGTCGATTGCACTGGTCTTGAAAACCAGCGTACCGAGAGGTACCCAGGGTTCGAATCCCTGAGCTTCCGCCATTACCATTTGATTTAAAACACTAATTTTGCCTTAAAAATTTCCACCCCACATAAAGCCCCACAAAAGAAAAACGCTTGGACGCTGCCAAGTTGTTCATACCCCTCACTGACTTTTCTGCGGCTGGAAGAGTCAAGCGGTGGCGAATTATCCTTGGCACAGACGCGCCAGAAGAACCTATGCGCGCGCCCAACGCCTCTGACCTTTTGTTGCAATTCTGGCATAGAGTGACGTTGCCCCCAACTTTTATCCAGCGTGAGCGAGACTCCGGGTTTGAGTTTTGCCGTTTTCGGCGGATTGGGCAACGGGGTCTGGCGCGGAGCTTTGCGTATTGCGCAGCGTCAGGCCCCGTTGCGGGGTGAAGGTCTGTGCGAACTCGGCGGGCGTTTGCCAGCCGAGGCGGGAATGGGGGCGTTCGGTGTTGTAGTCCTTGCGCCAGGCGGCCAGCGTGACGCGAGCATGGTTCAGGGACGGAAACAGGGTCTCGTTCAACAGCTCATCGCGTAGTCGACCGTTGAAGCTTTCGATGAAGGCATTCTGGGTCGGCTTGCCTGGCGCGATGTAATGCCAGTCGATCTTGCGGTCATCGGCGAACGTCAGGATCGCGTTCGAGGTGAACTCGGTCCCATTGTCGCTGACCACTGTTCCGGGCTTTCCACGGGCCTCGAACAGCGTCGCCAGTTCACGCGCCACTCTGGCCCCGGACAGCGAAGTGTCGGCGATGAGCGCGAGGCATTCGCGGGTGCAGTCATCGACCACGGTTAGGATTCTGAACCGGCGGCCATCCGTCAGTTGATCGGATACGAAGTCCAACGACCAGCGCTGGTTCGGCATCAACGGCAACACCATCGGGGCCCGTGTTCCCATGGCACGTTTGCGCCCACCGCGACGGCGCACATGCAGCCGCTCTTCGCGGTAGATGCGGAACAGCCGCTTGTGATTGACCTCATGGCCCTCACGCCGCAAAAACACATGCAGACGCCGATAGCCGAACCTGCGGCGAACTCGTGCCAGTTCCTTCAGCCTCTCCCGCAGCGCGGGATCATCCTGCCGGATCGCCTCATAGCGCATCGTCATCCTGCAGCAGCCGATGACCCGACACGCCCGCCGTTCGCTCATCCCGTGGCCTTCCACAAGATGTGCGACCGCTTGCCGCTTCGCGGCGGGCGTCACCATTTTTTTCCGAGCAAGTCTTTCAGAGCCGAGTTGTCCAACATGGCGTCGGCGAGCAGCTTCTTCAGCTTCCCGTTCTCATCCTCAAGCGCCTTCAGACGCTTCGCCTCACTGACATCCATGCCGCCATACTTGGCTTTCCATTTATAGACAGTTGCATCGCTGACACCGTGCTTGCGGCACAGATCGGCCACGGAAATACCCGCCTCATGCTCTTTCAGGATGCCAATGATCTGATCTTCGGTAAATCTGCTGCGCTTCATCTCTGGTCCTTTCGGTTGGGCCAGAGTCTATCTCAAACTGGATTAGATGCAGGGGGCAACGTCACTCCAGCTTAAACTTGACCGCCTGCTCAATACGAAACCGCTTGAAGGGCTTGTATTTGATGCTGCGTTCAAATCGCAAAATGGCATCGGCGGCCTTGTCCACCGTGGCCATGTCGCTGCGTTTGGCTTCACGCAGGAATTCCAGGTATCGGCGCTTTACCCGTTCGTTTTCTTCGTTGAATTTCCGGTTCATTGTGCGTCCTTTCCGAAGTGACGGTTTTAGAGGGGTTTCGTGGTATCCTTTAGGGGCATTGCCCCTCTTTGATCGCGACACGAAAAGTTTGGCTGAAATAGTCGATCTTGGACCGGCTGATTATCCGGTTGCAGGTGCCTTCGCAGACCTCGCAAAGACCAAACAGGCGGGCGGTTTTGGGTGTCTGAGGGATGCAATCGACAAATAGCCCTATTGGGGCGCGGGCCGCCTTGCATGTAAAGCAATAGAGCTGGTCGGGCTTCAATGGCACCTTCGCCCCTTTCGCGCGGTCTTCGAGAAAGGCGCGCAGGGCATCCCCCAAAATCAGGAAGGGCCGCCGCGATTTCATCAGAGGTAAGCCGGATTTCACCCAACTGCGGATCGTGCTAACGGTCACGCCAAGGGCAAGGGCCGCCTCTTCGATTGTGTAGGTGCGCGCAGCCTTGATGGCGCGCGGATTAGGGCGCTTAGTCATGTGCAAACCTGTCCTTGATTGTTTCGCGCCCGCTTCAAGCCTTGGGCTTGGCATCGGCTTTCGTGGCTTCCCAAGCGAGAATGTCGGACAACCGCCAGCGCACACAACCGGGCGACAGCTTCACAGGTTTGGGGAAAGTCGGGTCTTCATTCGCCCAGCGCCGGGGGGTCAGAAAATGGACCGAATATCGAGCGCCAAGTTGGCGGTCAGAAAGGTAAATCTCAGACATATGTGCCTCCATAGTTTCGCTATGGAAAGCAAAGCATGATGTATATGTCTTTGAAACACCGGCAAAAACATCACATGGGGCAAAATAGATTATGCTATTTTTGCCCTACATCGTTGACCGCACGCTTGAGCGTATATTCAGATATTGGGACTTTTAGACCGCGATTGACCACCGCTAGAGCTTCCTTCCAGCTTTTGCCGCCAGCCGCGTGTCCATCGGGAAAATGCGAGAAATACACCCGCGCTGCATCATCTCTCTTTGAGGGTCTACCGACCGCCCGCTTTTTCGCTTGAGGCTTCAAATCGGTTATTGATCCAAACTCGAAATCGAGCGCTTTCGAAAAAATCTCATCAATTTCGATATATCCTAGAAAGCTGCGATACTCTTCATCGTCTGGAAAACCGGGCCAACAAACTACAAAATCTCGCAAGTTGTTCGCGAGTTCTTCAAAACGCCGTGCTGTGACACTCTCGAAACCAAGACCATTTTCAAGATGTGCCTTTGAACTGTTTTTCGGCTTGATCTGCCCTGTATCCGGATCGACGAATGCAAATCTGTCCAACAAAGCTCGCGTATCAAAGCCGTTCTCGTCGTGGAAAGTAAACAAGGATTGAAACTGTGTATCGGATTTCAGGGGCCATACATAGTTGCACACTTCAAGCTGGTCGATGTGACTGAACATTGGCCAGTCAGGTGTAATCCTATTTCCACTCACGCTGGCGACAACTGGTTGAAAATCGGCGCAAAACTTCGACATGAGAAAAGTTGACGTGATGCCAGTGATTAGCCTCGCTTCGGAATCCGACTTGGCAAAGCCAGCCTTGACCAAATAATATTCGGCAGAGTGAACCAACTTAGGCTCGCCATTTACGAGTGTTTTCGGCTCTCCACCCAAGCAGACTAACGACAGAATTTGCTCCGAAGCATCTGACAATTCTGAAAACACTTGAAGCCAAGAATAGTATCCTTCGGGACACCACATCACCCAATCCTCACAACCTTGCCGCCCTTGACCTTACCCGCCACGAAATCCGCCCAATCGCCCATCATGCGCCGCCGCTTTTCGATCATGTCGCCCCGCCGATAGCTGGCCTCGACCGCGTTGCTGATCTTATGGGCCAAGGCAACCTCAGCCATATCACCGGGATAAGCGGTCTTTTCCCCTACCCAATCCCGGAACGTCGAGCGCAGGCCATGCGGCACGGCTGGGCGCTTGGACGTGCGGTCAAGGAACCCGGTGCCGCCTTCGGCAACCTCTGCCTCGTGCATCCGCTTCATTGTGGCCGATAGCGTCATATCGGACAGTTGCCCGCCGCGTGCCGCCGGAAACACAAACGGGTTATCCTTGAGCCGGGGAAGCGCCTCTAGCATATTAACAGCACGGGCAGACAAGGGAACGCGATGTTCCTTACCCATTTTCATGCGCGCGCCGGGGATGATCCAAACCGCCGCTTTCAAGTCGATTTCATCCCAAAGCGCGCCCCGCACCTCTTGCGACCGGGTTGCGGTCAGAGCGGCAAATTCCAGCGCCCGCGCCCCAAAACCTTCGCGCGCCTGCAAAGCCGCAAACCAACGCGGCGCATCCTCCAGCGCCAAGGCGGGGTGATTGCCCTCATTTGCAACCTTGGACGGGGGCGGCAAAAGCTCTTTCAAATTTCCAGCCCAGCGCGCCGGGTTGTCACCTTTCCTATGCCCTGCAACCGTCGCCCAACTCAAAACGGCCTCAATCCGCCCGCGTAGGCGTGACGCAGTTGCGGTCTTTTCCATCCAAAGCGGCTTGAGAACGCGCAAAATGTCTTGGGTCGTTATATCCTGCACCAGCATTCTGCCCAACTCTGGCGTCGCATAGGCGGCCAGCGTGTTTTCCCATTGCTGGCGATGTTTCGCATTCTTGAAGGCGTCGAGCTTGGCGGCAAGCGCCTTGTCCACGGCATCGGCAAAGGTCAGACCACGGCGCTGGGCCACCACCAACGCAGCCTTAGCGGCCTTGCGTTCCTCTACGGGGTCAAGACCGCGTTCGATCTTGTCGCGCGCTTCACGCGCCTTATCGCGGGCTTGCGATAGCGTGACGCCGGGAAAGCCGCCCAATCCAATATCCCGGCGCTTCTCTCCGACCATGGCACGCAACACCCAAGAACGGCCTGCATTCGGGGAAACCTGCAAATGCAGACCGGGAACGCCGCCAACCGGAAAAAGCATATTACGTTTGCCGCCCGGATGGGCCAGACGCTTCACGTCCAACGCGGTCAACTCCCTTGCAATCCTAGGCATTTTCCTGATCCCTCATAAAACCCCACAAAAAAAGTGTAATTGAAGGCGTAAAATTGCACAAGATTGCAAACATATTTTGGGATTTTTTCGCGTTTAATTTTTTACTTTCAACATATTAGTGCATAGCTGTGCAAATTATTGACTTATAACTAGGGGGGCCTGAGCTTCCGCCAAAAACCCCTGATTTCAAAGAGTTAAGTAAAGCCTTCAGGCGCTCTCCTCCTTTGAAGCCCCAAACCACAAAAATGATCGGATAAATCCATCTTTTCTGATTGGTGGCAAAACTTGAGTTAAGCTGGGAGACGCGGCTTTACGCGACATCCCTCACGCTAGAGGCATCTGGCGAGGGCATAGTCATGTCTGGGAGATTTGAGGCTCAAAGAACCCACTGCCTCAGATTTGTCCAAAGATTTTCCAGACCGGCCGCGCCGCGCCTCAGCCCTTGCTGCCGAAGGGCCCAAATGGACGTTTGTCGCTCCTCTCACGGTTTGCGGTGCCCAAGCCGTGACTTCAGACGCTTTCTGGCCGTGGTATTTGCGGTGTTATCTCAAAAATGCCTCTATCGGCAACGCGGCACCGGATTCTTGAAACGAAAAATTTCAGTGCGACTGCCACTCTTTTGGCACGACAAAACCCTCTGTTTCGACTTCATGTGTAATGCGCTCTATGTCCTGCGCGAAGAGCTTGGCAAAGAAATCAGGCATAGGGCGCGAAGCACTTTCAGTGAACCGGCGGTTCAGCAGGGGTTGCGGATACTGAAAGGGCGCCACACCAAGAAACTCTTCGATGCGCGCCAGAGTACCGCGCTGGTCGGCATGAAGATCTTCATAGAACATTACCATGCGTTCCTGCTCTTTGAGGCCAGATTTCATGCGCCGTAGAACCGCCCCGTACTCCGCGTTGTCCCATATATGCGGTAAACGCACGAAGGTCTCGTAATCGCCGGCGGTCCACTCATCAAGCAGGTGCAGTTTGCCGGTCAGTTGAAGATGAAACTTGGTGTGGCTCCACAGCCGCTTGAGCGGATGCCGCATCGTATAAAGAACGCGCAGCCGCTCGCAGTCGGCAGAAATCCTAGGCCATGCCGCCTCGGGCACAAAGGCATGAAGATTAGAGAAATCACAGGCCCAGACCTGATGATCCCGCAACTGGAACAGATTGCGATACCAGAAATCATCCAATGGGCTGTTCAGATAGTTCGACACCCAATGCAAATTCGCGCGGATGCGGTCGATATTCGCCTTTTCTGGATCGTAGCGGAACAGGTAGCGATCCTTGGCGTCCTTGAGCCGTCGCTTTTCGTTCAGGTAACTGTTGTCCACATACCTATGATAAAAATAATGCAGTTCCTTTTCGGGCGTGAAATGAAGCTCTGGGTGACGCTCCAAGACTGCATAGAGCCATGTTGTGCCCGCTTTCATCGCACCGATGCTCAGGAAAAGGTTTGAAAACAACTTGTTATTCATTCTAGAGCAGTCCCGTTTTTCTCGACCCATCACTATCTCGCGTCGCATTTAAGGTAAACAGTGGAATGCTTCCGGTTGAGCGGAAAAATGACGGCATGGGAGGATACTTGCTTACATGACGTTACGTAGATGACAGTTGGATACCACCGGCATCTTGCAGAGGCGCATCGGTTCGGTGTCCGCAGTTGACATTTTTTGACCTGCGCAAGAAGGTGAGAGCGTGCGTAAGATCGAATGAAACTGCGCGTCAAGCAGTCGGTCATTCGGAGGGAACACCTTGCAACAATCCGATCTTTTCGGTCTCTGCACGATCTGTGGTCACGTCGGCACTATGCTTCGCGGCGATCAGCGGTCTGTGCGGGAATCCTATGCCTGTTCGAACTGTCGCTTTACGTTGCGCTGGCGAGACCAGGCTGGAGTCATCGTAGATGAGTTCGGTCGCGGACAGGCGATTTCTCTTGATCAACTTGTCGAGCGCGGCCTGCTGAATGACATATCGATCTATGAACCGGCGCTGCGGGGGCCGTTCGTTGCACGCCTCAAAGGCTTGCAAAACTACGTCCGGTCCTATTTCCGCCCCGATGAGCCGCTTGGAGACGTCTCTTCGGACGGCGTGCGCAACGAAGATTTGACCCGGCTGACTTTCCAAGACAACAGCTTTGATCTGATCATCACCAGCGATGTGATGGAACATCTTCCCGATATCGAGAAAGCCTTTGCCGAGACGCTGCGTGTGCTTCGGCCCGGTGGCCTCCATGTCTTCTCTATCCCGAATGACTATCCGCTACCGGATCGCACCGAGACACGGGCGCGACTGGAGCAGGGAACGTTGGTTCATTTCAAACCCGAGCGCTATCATAACGCTGGGGATGGGACAAAATGCTTGGTGTTCACCGACTACGGGAGCGATCTGTCGGAGATCATCCGCTCTTTGGGGGGCATCTGGCCGTGGTGAGACGCAGCGGCGTGCAGGAGCCCTGTTACACCAATGCGACATTCGTGATGCGCAAAGTCGCATCGCCAGAGATGCGGAGCGTTCACAGTGCCGTGCAACCGCCTGTGCAGGAGCGTGCCAAGGATCTGGAATGTCCGATTTGCAAGGGCTCCGAGTACGAAGACTTCAACGGTCGCCAGAACGCGCGGTGCTCGACACGCAGAGCCGTAGAGCGCAACCGGCTGATGTGGATGATTTTGGATCGGCTGGGCGGATTTGAACCGGGCAAGCGAGTGCTGCAGTTGGCACCGGAACCAAGCCTTGCGCGAAAGTTCAGCGAATTGTCCGGCGATGCCTACCACGGGGCCGAGGTGAACGCGGAACGTTTCCAGAAAAGCCAAAACAAAAGCATCCGCATGTTGGATTTATGCACGGACCTCGCGGCGATCCCGGATGCCAGTTATGATGTGATCCTTCACAACCATGTTCTGGAGCATGTCCCGTGCGACGTGCGCGAAGTCTTGCGTCAGTTGGACCGGATATTGGCACCGGGCGGGCTGCATTTCCTGTCTGTCCCGATCCGTGGCGAGAAGACTGACGAAGATCTATCGCCTGATCTGACGGATGCTGAGCGCCTGGCACGCTTTGGCGAAAAGGATCACATGCGCATTTTCGGGTCAAGCGATCTGAGGGATTTGCTGCAAGAGGTTTGGGGAACAGGCCCACATCTGATCGAGCCAATTGAGATCTTTGACCGCGACGACCTGCGGCGCGCAGCGATCCCCACGGCGGCGCGTCAAGGCGCGTCGGGGCATAGCGTATTCCACTATTGCAAGGGGGCGCATCCGCCTGCGGTGGTCTTGGCTGAAGCCCGATCCAAGAGCGCGCCAAAACCTGAGAGGACCATCGCACCGGGGGCTTCGGCGGCGGTTCGGACTGTGCGCAACGAGGTGGATGCTAGCTATCCTGCGGAAGACGCGCCACCGGGGTCGCAGATCATGTTGGGATTAGAGGCGCTGAGACGCGACAATCCATGGCCGGATTTCCCATGGGAAGACCACGCACCCTTCAAGCTGGCGCTGGACGCGAATGGCGATGGGGGACGCGACATCGTGTTGCGTGAGATCGTCGCAAAGGACGTGCGTCTCATGGTTGAGGTGGGCTGTTTCTTGGGGGGATCGGCGCTGCACTGGCTGACGGCAAATCCTGATCTAAACTTGATTGGCGTTGATCCTTGGGATGGCAACTGGGCGGATTACGTTTTGGGGATGGCACATCATCCGTCGATGTCGCTCCATGTTGAACATCTGTCAGATACCGAAGTGAAACGCATCGCCCGCCTCTTGTCCGACTATGGGAATTTTGCTGTCGCCCTGAACAATCTGCGGGACTTCAGGCATCGCTTCTATCCGGTTCGTCGGTTCTCGCCTGAGGCGCTCTATTACCTGAGGCGCCGGGAAATTCCGGTGGACATGATCTATATCGACGCGTTCAAGCATCGGGCCGATCTTGATGCGGCTTATGCGCTCTATCCCGATGCGATCTTGTGTGGTGATGACTGGCTCTGGCCGGACGAATCCGGATGCTTTGTGATGCAGGAGGCAATCAAAGAGTTCGCACGCGACCATGGGTTCGAGATCGAGGCAAAACGGCAAACCTGGGTGCTGCACAAGTAAAGAGGGCCTAGACGCGGCAGGGACAAGCGAAGGCGTCACGAGCCTTGGATGCAGTAATGGCCGGTGTCGCGAAGCGTTATGGCGAGGATCGTATGATCGGTCGTGGCAGGCCCGTTGAGTATGACAATGGATCGGGCGCGAATTGCGTCACACGGCACTGCAACGGGTGTTCGACCACGTCTTTGAATTCCAAAGCAAATGTGTTGGGGCAAGCTTCGTGTGGTTTGACGCCTTGGCACTGGAACGCGGGCTGGTTCTGCCCTGTGCGGCGCGAAAGGGGGGCGGGTTACACGACCTCTCTCCCCAGTCGTGATCTGATCGGCGTCTGGCCCAATTGATTGCAAGACCGGGATAATTCGGGGATACTTAGGCCAACCCACATCTGGCCCGTAACGAAATAACGCAGGTGATTCATGCCCAGCCGAACACCTCTGATCCAACCCGCTGACAAGGGCGTGATCCGCGGCGGGATTGCGGCATATATCACCACAGTGATCAAGGTGCCGGATCCCGTTTCGACGAAGGACCGTTTCGATGTCTACGGGCTTGATACCACCGAAACCACAAACATCTGCGCCCAGAAGAACGAGCAGTTCGCCATTCAAGTGAACCCTAATGAGATTTTTGACAATCCGAGCGTCAGGGTCCTTGGCCACCATCTCGCTCATCCGATTGGCGAGAGCCGAGCGACGGCATAGCCATGGGTAACGCTTGCGGCCAAAGACCGCTCGATATCATGATCACCGGCATGTTCGATATGCCGAATTTCGGCGATCTCATGTTCCCCGTGGTTGCCGCGCATGAACTGGGCCGTCGCGGATGTCGCGTGCATGCGATGTCACCGACCGGGGCAGAGACCGGCCTGCGCGAGGCGATGGCATCTCGCGACATTGCCACAGCGTTTGATCCGCTTGCCCCGTGTGATGGCCTACTCATAGGCGGCGGATATATTGTGCATACCCATCGCATGGACCCGCTCAAAGAGTATCGCGAGGGTGGGATCGGCGCTGCGATTGGCCCCTTGACCTGGCTCGGGGCCACGTTGGCGGCGGCGTTGCGGGATGTGCCTGTAGCGTGGAATGCCCCTGGCGTTCCGCACCCTCTTCGGCCCGGACTAAAGCCGCTCGCGGCGGCGGCCTTTGACTGTGCCGATTACCTTGCACTCCGGGATGCCGGTTCGATCCGGATGGTGGGCCTGTCAGAGCATCCAGAGGTCGAGATCGTTCCAGATACGATTCTCGGCCTTGAAACAGTCTGGCCAAAAGCAGAACTGGCCCAAGATTTTGCCCGGGTCTGCGCCACTCTGGGCGTGACACGGACAGACCGGGTGCTGGCGACGCATGTTCGGCGCAGATCGCTTGGGGAGGCATCGCTGTGCGACCTCGCCGAAGGTCTGGCGCAGATGTGCACGCGCCTTGACGTATCGCCGATTGTGATCGGGCTTGGCACAGCGCATGCCGACGACCGGATGGCGCGCGAACTGACGGCAGCACTTGTTGCGCGGGGGGTGGCCGCCGCAGCCCTTGACCGGCCGCGCGGGCTCCGGGATATCGCAGCACTTCTTGCGCATGCGCGTGCCTATGCCGGGTCATCGCTACACGGCTATATCACCGCCGCTGCGTATGGTGTGCCTGGGCTTTTGGTGGCGCGCCCGGCCTACCGAAAGTTCGACGGCCTTGTCAGACATCTGGGGCGTAGTTGCGACCTGATGAAGGATTGGCCAGAGGCGCTTGCCGCGCTGGAACAGGCTGTGCAAGGCCCATCACAGCCCATACCGCCCGGTGTGCTCGCCAGACTTGATCGCCATTGGGACAGAGTTGCCGAGACATTTCGGGCCGGACCAGACGCGAAACGGCGTGAGCGGCTCGCGTTCGCAGCGCTCGCCTTTCGTGAAGGTCTGAGGCAAGATGGGTTGAACTGGGCGATGACGCCTTTCAGCACGCCGCAGGACCGCAAAGCCGCCCTGACGGGGCAGGACATACACGAAACGGAGCCATTCTAACCCATGCCCTCGACGGATGCCTATTCCTCACAACGCCATGCGCTTACCCCCGAATCCTGCGGCTCTTTCGGGCATGATGGCGTGCTCTGTCCTCTCGACGTCATGTCGGAAGAGGAGGCCGCGACGATACGCGCGCATATCGAGGCACAGGAGGCGCAATCGCATGGACGCCTCTCGGGATTGACACGGGTCAAGCCGCATTTGCTTCTGCCGTTTCTTTGGGACATTGTGCATGATCCGCGGATCGTCGGCCCCGTTTCAAGCCTGCTGGGGCCTGACATTTATTGCATTGGATCAAGCATTATCGACAAGCCGGCGGGATCTGACGGGTATGTGGCCTGGCATCAGGACGCAACCTTTTGGGGACTGAGCGACGCAATTGGTGCGACCGCCTGGTTGGCGCTGAGTGCTACCAATTCCGAGTCGGGCTGCATGGAGGTGATCCCGGGCACACACACGCGGCAATTGGCGCATCTGGATACGCAGGATGCCCGCAACATGCTGGGTGCGCGCGAGGCAGTACGGCAGGAAATCGACCGCTCTCTTGCGCGCGCACTGGTGCTTCGACCGGGTCAAATGTCTTTGCATCATCCGCTCGTCTTGCACGGGTCTGGGCGCAATCTTTCGTCGGATCGACGGCTTGGGTTCGTTATCCGCTATGTACCAGCCACCATCAGCCAAGATGGGGCCACCGTAACACTGGTGAGCGGGCGCAATATATCGGGGATGCCGCTAGAAACCGCACCAGAGGGCGCGCTGAGCGCTGACGCGCTGGCGCGGCATGCGGATGTCATCCGCCAGGCCGGGCGGGTGATCCGCCGCGCGAAAGAGGCCCATCTTAGGCAGGTTGATCCATCACCGGAGACTGGGACATGACCGAAGATATCATGCAGAGCTACGCGAGGGACGGCTATGTCTCGGCTGTCCCGGTGATGACCGAGGCGGAGGCGGCAGAGCTTGTCGCAAAGTTCGAGCAGGTGGAAGAGCGGCTCGGGCCAAGTATTTTCAAACTGCTGAACGTCAAAGGGCATCTGCTCTTTCCGTTTCTTTGGGATGTTGTGCAAGATGCGCGGATCGTTGCGCGCGTTGCCGAAATCCTGGGGCCTGATGTGCTGTGTTGGGGATCGAGTTTCTTTTGCAAGCAAGCGGGCTCTGCCGATGTGGTGCCGTGGCATCAGGATGGAACCTGCTGGGGGCTGAATGCGCCAAGGGGGTTGACCGCGTGGCTTGCTCTTACGCCAAGCACGCCGGAAACCGGGTGTTTACGTGTCATACCAGAGAGCCATACCGCGGCGGTGCCCCATGCCGTCCGAAATGCCGCGTCCTCTATGCTGCCATTGGGCGAAGAAGTGCGAGAGCCAGTAGACGAGACGCGCGCAGTGGATTGCGTGCTCAGACCCGGAGAAATGTCGCTCCACCATGTGATGCTGGTGCATGGCTCAGCGACGAACCGCGCAACCACGGGCCGCAGAATTGGGTTTGCCATCCGGTATATCGCCGGGGATGTGGCGCAGCGTGGCACGGCCAAGGGCTATGCGACAATGGTCCGTGGTCAGGATCACGGCACCTATTTGCTCGAGGCAAAGCCCAAGATCGATCTGGAGCCAGAGGCCCTCAGGAGACACCGCGACATCCTGCGCCATTCCGCCGGGATTGTGATGCGCGAGGCGGCGACCTTGGACGCGGACCCGCGGTAGGGAGGGTCGACCCTCGCTTTGGAGTTGAGCCGTTGGGGGGATGCCATCTTTCCGCGATGCGCGCGGGGCCAATCAGACTTTGGACCAACCATAGTCCATCGTGGCGGTTGTGGCGTCGTAAACCCAACCGCGCGCGCGCTGCTTGCGCGGGGGATGGCCGCGCAGAGCGACGTAGGCGCGTGTGGCCTTTTTGACCATCTCAACCGCCCGCATCTCGTCCGAGGTCGACGTGCCGCCGTGAAACTGGTGAAAGGTAGCCACGCCCGACATGCGGATGAACTGGGTGCCCGGGTGTCTTAGGGCGCGGTCGAGCATATCCGGATTGCACATCCCACCGCCGGCCTCGACAAAGGCAGGGTCATAGCCGCTCAACGCAGCCCAGGTATCGCGATGCAGGAACAAGGCGTTTGATTCCAGCATGGGCGCTGTTGGCGAGGGCTCTTCCGGCCAAGACACAGCGAACAGATCGGCCGAGGGCTCTGGCCAGCCAGCCGCCGCAAGCAGCGCATCTTCTGCTGCGCGATCATATCCTTGTAGCGCGGCGGTGGCTTGGCGGTCTGATCCGAATTGCCGATTGGGGATGGCGATGACCGGCGCCTGATGGGCCTTGGCGGCGCGGGCGACACTGGCCAGTAGATTAGGCGAGGCCATGCGAGCGCCGTCGATCCAGGCACCGATGATCTGCCCACGCGCAAGCGCAAGCGCCTCATTCATGGCACCCACGGGCGAGGGCGCGGGGAGGCGGGCCGTGAGGATGCGCGGCGCGGGCTTCATCTTGGGGGAGAGGGGAAGACGGTCTGAGCCGTTGTCGACAACGATGATCTCCCAGGTCAAGTCATCTGCCCCCTGCTGAAAGGCACGGGACAAAGACCAAAGGGTGCGCGGCAGTTCCCGCTCCATGTTCCAGCAGGTGATGGCTATGGAGATGTCTGGGGTCGATAAATCTGTCACTTTGGCCGGGAAAACTTTACTCATATCCTTGATCGATTCCCCTGCCCCATCTTGTCCAGAGCCTTTCATGCCCTCACCTGTCCCCCCAACGCAAGATGCTCCGCGGTTGGCCGCCCCGCCTGCGCTGGACCCCAACGCCGATCCGTTGCTGGTTGGGCTGCCAAAACAGCGCGGATATGGGCAGTGGATCGTCTCGCGGATGTGCGATGTGCGGACCGTTCTGACCGATCCAACCACGACGGTGGATATGCTGACCCCCAAGGCGATGGCGCGGTTTATGTCGCAACAGGGGGTTACACTTGAGCAAACGATGGAAATCGTAAGGATCGTGGCGCGCGCACATCGGGTTCCCAACGACGCAGAAAGACGTGATGCCATTGCAATCACGCGGCTTTTTCAAGGCACGCTTCAGGATCTGGACATGGCGTCCGCGCTTGGGGCTATTGCCTCAGCCGAAGGCCGCACGGTCGATGTGATGGCGGACCTCTTGCGCCCCATACTTGGCGCATGTCGGGCAACGGCGTTGGCCATCGACCCCGAGTTGGGTCAGAGGGTCGAAGACGGGTTGCTGGCGATAATGCTCACGGTCGAGCGGCACGGGCCGAGCGATCTTGCACCTGTTGAACCTCTGGCGCGTGCCGTGATGCAGGACCTGTCAATTTTGGAGAAAACACGCGGCAAGGCGCGTGAAATGCCGATCACGCATTGGATTTTTCCTGCGTTTCTGGCGCTTTTGCCGATCACCTACACAAGCGTGTCGATGCTGGCCCATTTGGCGGAGACCCCAGAGCTTCAGGAGACATTGCGCGCGCGGCCCGAGCTGCGCCCCGGCTATATCCGAGAGGTGGAGCGGCTGATGACTTCAATCCGATATGGAACACGGCAAATCGGAGCGACGGGGTTGAACCTTGGCGATGTCTGGCTACCGCCGCGCAGTCTTGTGGTGCTGGATTTTTCCGCTGCGAACCGGGACCCTGCGCTCTGGCAAGAGCCTGACACCTGCCTGTTGGATCGGCCCCGTCAACCAACGGCCACGTTTTCTCTTGGCCCACTGGCGTGTGTTGGGGGGCAGGCAAGTCGTCAGTTCCTGTCTCTGCTTCTGGATGCGGTGATGCAACGTGTTCGAGTGTCTCTGCCGCAGCCCGGAGCCGAGCCTGATCGGCTGGTAACGCAGTGGTCGATTACACGGGGATATCGCCTGTGTCGGCTCTGCCTGTCGACCCTATGAAAGCGGCTAAAGCCGTTGATTTTTCGCAGATTAGCATTCTGTGCCGCCCCGGTTTGAGCAACCGCTTTACACGGATCCAGACATCTTGGAGCGCAGGCGCTGGTCAACCTCTGACCAGATTGTGTCCATGCGGTTTTGCCAAGACAGGGATGCTCTCAGATCGGGGGGCAAGAACCGCCGCCCCTGTTTTGCCACCCTGACCAACGCCGCCTCGATTGCGGTCACAAAGCCATCGGCACCTTCTGCGATGGTCAGATCGTCGCGCAGATCATCAAGATTGGCAATGTCCGTCGCGACAACAGGCAAGCCAAGCGCCCGATAGACATAGACCTTGAGCGGATTCATCCGATCCGACAGGTCAGAGCGCTCGTGCGGAACAATTGCCACGTCGAAACCCGCAATGCAGGCCCGTGCCTGATCGTAAGGGCGAATGCCAAGCAGATGAACATTCGGCAAGGCGGTCATCCGTTCCCGGTGTGCAGGGCGGGACAGCTTGCCGATCAGAACGATTTGCCACTGCGGTCTTGCCTGCGCCAGTGCCTCGACCAGCTCAAAATCAAAGCGGTCGTCCATATTGCCGCAATAGCCGATCACCGGGCCACCCAGACGGGTGATTTCGGGGGCGGCAACGGGCATTTCGGCGCGCATGTCGATGCCATTGGGCACGAGCAGAGGCGCAAGCGACTCTTGTTTCAGGGCCTCTTGCATGGCAGCGCAGTTCGTGATCGCGACATCCACGGTCTGCGCCATGAAGCGATAGTTTTGTTCAATTTTCCGGCGCCGCTGCTCGGACATGGGCCAGCAGCGTTGGTCGTCGATATAATCACCGATGACAAAGGGAAAACGGAGCCGTTGCTGAACCTGTTCGAATCCCTGAACCACCGGACAGACCCACGCGATACAATTGGTGCGCATGTCGAGATCGTCCATCCAAGCCTCGACCGCGTTTGGGAAGCTTTCATGGCTGTGAACCGGGCGGCCCAGCATGGTCTGACCCGGAGTTCCGATTAAAAAGCTGCGACGGTGAATATTGCCCTCGTCGGCCAGACCCGTCATCCGGGCCAAAGTGGTCGCGGCGATGATCGGCCCTTCGGCATTGACGGGCGCACGCATCGGGTTTGTGTGAACCCGGAAGTCCGTCACAGGAAAGGGAGCGTCGATGTGCAGAATGCGCCCGACTTCCGGCCTGAGCGAGAGTTCGTGCAACAGCATGTCTTGCCGACGTCCATAAAGACCTGAATCATTCTGTTTCCAGAAGAAAACCACGTTGATCGGTTGGTCAGGGTCCACCAGAGGCGCAGGCGCGGTTGCATGGGCCAGCCATGGTGCAGTGAGAGTGCCAATATCTGACGAGAGCACCCCAGGCATTTCGCGGCGCAGAAACGACAACAGGCCGGGCATGTCCGGGTAGACGCGCGGCGGGGCCGCATGCGCCGCCGCAATCGCCTGCAACGCTCTTGGACGGTTCGCCTCATAGGACATCTCGTTGGCAAAGAACGGGTGTGCGTGACCTGATTGCCGATCAGCCGCAAGCGCGGCCTCAAGGCGATGGACCAAAATGTCGCCCTTGCGGATCGCCATGGCGGCGCCCGAGGCGATCACATCGGCAACGGGGCCTGCCTCGGTCACAAGAACCGGGGTCCCGACGGCAATGGCGTCAGTCAGCTTGGCAGGTGTCTGGCTTTGGGTGATCGGGCTATCGTGATCCTGCAAGAGCACCACCACATCCGCCACGGCATTTAGGTCCAGCACGCGCGAGAAGGGTTGCGCACCAATCCGGCGCAGTTTGAGGCCTGGTATGGCGGAGAGTTCGCGTTCCATGTCCGGGTCTGCCACCGAACCAACGATGCAGAGTTCCACATCCGGGCGGTTCAAGGCGACAACAGCATGTGCCAGTTCAACAAGGCCCTTGTGCCTCCGGGGGGTTCCAAGGAACAACACCACCCGATCCGAGGGCGTATAGCCAAGCTCCGAGCGCGTGGCGTCTCGACGTGCCATGGCGTTTTGCGCGGCGATTCGAGAGCGGCCGTGGCGAACCAATGTGGCGGTATTGCGGGACGCAAGGACCGGGTTGCAAGAGGTGACGGCATCAACAAATGGCAGAATGCCCATCCCAAGTTCTGTCCAGGTTCGACCATGCGGGCGATCCCAATCTTGCGGATTGAACTCTGCTAGGAAACTGTTGAAATCGCGTGGCGCAGACCCTTTGACAAAAGCCAATTCATCATCGTCTAGGTCGCAAATAATGCGGGCACCAAGGATTTCCCGGTATAGCAGGCCGATGAGAAGCCCCGGAAAGCGGGGTTTCGACACCCAGACCGTTGCTGCGGGCCAGGTCTTGACCAGCTTCAGGGCACCTTCGAGGAAGTGGCGAAAATGAGGAGCGCGCCAGCCTGCGATCGGCACGCGGCGATCTGCTTCGGCCAGTGGCGACCATAGGGCATCCCCATAGGTGGGGAAGAGGGGCCCGGCCATGGCGGTGGGCCGGGTGTCGCAGATGGTTTCGGCCATGGTGATGCCGCGCCCGGCAACATTATGGCCAAGGTCCCATGACACGACGAGCACCCGGTCTTGTGGAGCGACCTCAAGAAAGGTCGACGGGCCGGACGCTGGCCATATTTCGATCTCGACCGGCGCATTCCAGCTAAACTCACGGGCGTGCTCGGCCACGGCCTCATCCAAGCGCGTCTTGATCGCTGCCTTATCGGGCATCCGGGTCTGTGCCTCGCGGTAGAGCGCGATTGCACGGGCATAATCAAGCCGCGCCATGGCCAGATCACCTTCGACCATGGGGGTCCACTGAAAATCCGGAAAGCGCTCGCGCAG
The DNA here is from genome assembly GCF_051447875.1 of Roseovarius sp. MS2. Taxonomy (NCBI): domain Bacteria; kingdom Pseudomonadati; phylum Pseudomonadota; class Alphaproteobacteria; order Rhodobacterales; family Roseobacteraceae; genus Roseovarius; species Roseovarius sp. MS2. The sequence goes on along the minus strand of NZ_JBKHVF010000001.1, from coordinate 2,696,511 downwards.
AACACTCAGATACGCTTGCGCCTTGTCCAACTGCCCCATGCGGGTCGAGAGCCCTGCAAGACGGATCAGCACGGTGCTGTGCGGTGGATGGAGTTGGGCGGCAGTGTCAAAGACGGCCATCGCCTCGACAAAGCGTTCCGCCTTGAACAGCGCCTCTGCGTCCTGAACCAGTGTCGCCAGCCGGGGGGCGGATTGGTGGTCAAATCCCACATTTGCAATGTGGTCAGTCATCTAAGGCAGGGCTCCTGTCGCATTTGGACGAGTTGAACCCACACTAAGACGCATCTGTGTCCGGGCCCCGCTCTTGCCAACACACTGATGTTCCGGCAAAAGAATGGCAAGTCGAATATCCGGATGCCGCCCATAAGCCTGAGCGCACGCCGCGCCCGGTCGCGCCACTTGGAGGTGGAACATGCCCAAAGAGCGCCCGCTTCGTCTTGCGATTTTTGGCACGTTTGATGTCGAGAACTACGGTGACCTGCTGTTCCCTTTGATCGCCAAGCAGCGTCTTGGGCCTTTGGGTGTCGAAGTGGTTGCAATCTCTCCAACCGCCCATGCGACCCGCTACCGCGATGCCGTCTTGCCTCTCTCCTACCCGGAGTTTGTCCGAGATGTCGACAGCTTTGATGCCGTCCTGATCGGGGGCGGGAACATTGTGCATACCAAGGATTTCGAGTTGCCGGATTATTCGGCGACAGCCTATGCCGCGTTGTGGATCGGCGCCACCGCGCAGGCGGTGCGGCAGGGGTTGCCCGTCATTTGGAACGGGCCAGGCGTGTTGCAGCAGAGGGTGGACCGGCAGGCGCCTGAGTGGTTGCAGCGGACGGTGGATGCTGCAGACCGCTTTGTGGTGCGCGACAACGATAGTGCCAAAGGACTGGAATTGTGGTCAGGTCGAAGGCCGTCTGTGATCCCCGATACGGCCCTGGACCTTGCGCGCCTGTGGCCGCTTGCGTTGGTGAAAGACAGGTTCCGCGATATCCGCGCCAGTCTTGGGATACCTGACGAGAAGAGGGTTGTGGCACTCCACGTCAAGGCGCGCAGTCTGGCAGGTGTCGACATCCCGAGCTTTGCAAACGCCCTTGAGGGCGCGCTGCGCAGGACAGGCACGGTTGCGGTACTGGTCGCGCTCGGAAGATGCCACGGTGACCACGCGATTGCGGAGGAGATCCGCCGGCTGAAGCCTGATTGCACCTTTTCCATCACCGATACCGAGCATCTGATTGATATGGCGGCGGTCATCGCGGGCTCCGACGCCTATCTCGGCAGTTCGCTGCATGGCCATATCACCGCTGCAGCTTACGGGGTGGCATCAAAGCTCGTGGCGGTGCCCCTGCTCCACAAGTTTATGGGGCAAGCCGTACAAATGAACCGCGCGCAGGATATTGCCACCAGTTGGGCCGAGGCGCTCGACGCTCTGCCCAGCCTCTTGGCGAGTGATCCGCCGTGCTTGCCGGATGCCATTGCCGTGCAGCTTGATTCTCATTGGCAAGATGTGGCCAAACTCCTAACTTCTGGGCGCAAACATGTCCGATGTGCGGACGTCTTCTCTGGTGCTGATCCGGACGCCGCACTCGTTCGCGCGATCCGCGAGGAAAACATGCAGGCACGCGGCAGAGCTTCGACATCAAACCCGACCACGACACCCCCGGCGAAAAAAGGAAACTTCATGACCGAGACTTCGCAGACCCAATGGGACAGCGCCGCCGTCAATCAAATGATCTTGGGGGGAGATCTGGACGGGGCCTCTCGCCAGATTGATGCCACCCTCGACCAACAGCCTGATTTTCTGCCCGCGCGACTGGCAGAGGTGCGATATGCGCTGGCCAAGGGCGATGCGGCGCAGGCGGTCACGCTTGCATCTGCTCTCTCAGAGGCACGACCCGAGAATCCTTGGGTCCTGATGTCTCATCTGCAAAGCCTCTGTAAGGCTGCACAGCATGATGCGGCCTGCACGCTCTTTCTGACCCGGTTGGCAGAGATCGAGATTGACGAGCCGATGATGACCACAGCGCTGAATACGCTCTTGGGCTCTGTGCCGCAAAAAAAACAGGTCACGTTTCTGAAATCGGTTCATGACTTGAAACCTGAGAGTTCCGTGGTGCAACTTCGGCTTGCGATGCGTGCCCATGTCAGCGGGGATACAGCCCTGACCATCGACATGCTCGAACGGGCGGAACGCGCCGGGCCGCTTCCAGCCTATGCCGCACGCATTAAAAGCCAGGTATTGCCACTCGTCGGCACGATGGATGCGGCGACCGATGCGGTGTTGTCGCTTTGGGAGGCGGGCGCGGAGGATGTTGAAACGCTCTGCCGTCTGTGTCGGTTTGCGGCGGCGGCAGGCCGCTTTGATCTGTCGCTCACGGTGTTGCGGAGGACGCTCGACCTGCATCCGCTCGAGTGGCGGTCTTTGTATCGGCTCAACCGGATTTTCCTCGATCATTCCGAGGATCGCGCGATTTTTGAGACCCTCGCGCAGATCGACGCCACGGCGCAGACCGGTGCCAACTGGCGATTGCAGTTCGCGTTGTTCAGCTTGCGCGTGGGTCAGGACGAGCATGGCCGGGCCGTGCTGGCAAGTTTGACGGATCATCCTGCCACCGGGCCGACAGCACGCAGCCTGTTGGCCGCTATATCAGCGCTCGGCTCGGCGGTCCCGCGTCCAGAAGTGACGCAGGATGCGGATGTTCGCATCGTCAAGAAAGCTGGCGCGCGCGGCACAATCCTTGTCTTTGGGGGGTTCCTCGGGGGGCTAAGCCACCTGAGTGATCGGCATCTCGACCTTCTTTTATCTGAGATCCCCGCAAATGTGATCTACCTGCGCGATCCATATGGACGGGTCTATTTGAACGGACTCCCTGAATTTGGTCAGACCGAAGCTGAGATGCAGTCTGGTTTGGCCCGACGTGTGGCAGAGCTTGGCGGCGGAAAGGTTTTGACCATCGGGGGGTCAGCGGCGGGATATGCTGCGCTTCGCACCGGGTTGGCGATCGGTGCAGATGAGGTGATTTCACTGGCTGGCTTTGTGACACCGGCTCTGGCGGACCATGATGAACTGCCGCATGTCCAGCAGGGGTTGGTGGAGCTGTTCAGCGGCGATCTGCAATCCTATGATCTTCGGGGCGCTCTGAACGCAAAACCCGAAACCAAACTGGTTCAGATCATTGGCGGCGATTACGCGCCAGATGTTGCTCGCGCGCAGGCCTTGGCGGGTCTTGGGAACGCTCAGGTCGAGGTCCTTGCAGGGGTCGACACGCATCACGTCGCCCTGCCCGTGATTGCGGACGGGACGCTTAAGCGTCGCTTGCAAGAGTTCTTTTCGTGATCCCTCTCTGGCGTTGCGGGGGTTTTGCCTGATAGGCTTTGGATCAGTTCAACGCCCTTTACCTCTGACACCATGAATTCAAGGACCAGCCCCAGATGCACGCAGCGCGCACGGATTTGAACGCATATCTCCAGACTGGCATTCACAAGGTCGATGGGTGGTGTATCCCCCAACTCTGGCAAAGCATATGGCCGCTGAGACAGGCCATCGGTGCCGGTCCGATTGCAGAGATTGGTGTTTTCGAGGGCAAGTTCTTTATCGGCCTCGCAAAATGCTTTGCCGAGAACCGCCACGATTCTGTAGCAATCGACGTCTTTGACCTCCAGCAATTCAATCTTGACGGGGCTGGGGTTACACCGCGTCCCTAGAAACTACCGCAGATTTGTTTTAAACTTTTTCGCAGAGGAAAATGATCCGCATAATGCATGGGTTCTATTTTAAACCCTTGGCAATAGTGAAAGAATAGAACTAAGCGAATTAGCGAGCAGGACTGAAGCATGCTTTTAGGCACGATCGCCAGATTGCATAAAGATTACATTAGTTTTCGTAATGATGGTGTTCCGTTTCCACTGGAATCCGTTATCGCGTGGTATGCCCTACTGGCGCTTCAAGAACAGCGCAATATCAGAGGCAACATCTTGGAAATGGGTGTCGAACATGGCGGCACTGCATTTTTGGGTGTTGTCGCTTTGCGAGAAGACGAGAGAATCGACTTAATCGACCTGAAAAAATCGCCACGGTTCACGAACGTTGCCGAAAGTCTTCCGATCACCATCGCTTCTCGCGTGCATTTTCATGAGTGTTCTACACGTTCGCCCGAACTGTCAAAAATCGCCCAGCAGCGCTTCCGCTTTGTGCATATCGACGCAGGACATTCCAGACAGGATGTCTTTCATGATATCGGACGTTTTGCGGCATGCGTCGCACAGGACGGAATCCTGTGTCTTGACGACGTATTCGAAATTCGCTGGCCCGGCGTTACAGAAGCGATGTTCGAGGCAATTCCATTCACTGGATTAGTTCCGTTCTTGTTCGTGAACCGCAAACTTTATCTAGCACCTGCAGAAATTGCTGACCTATACCGGCAGATGCTAGTCGCTGCACTCCCCGAGATTGAGGCATTCGGTCCAGTGCGGCATTGGACAGAAAAGATGTTAGGGAGCGACACGCTCATCTGGAAACAGACGCTCAAGACAAACGATCTGAACTTGCTTTTTGCTCCGACGGATTGAACATCCTGAGGAGACTTTTAACCATGCTGTCTACCATTAGGTCTGCATCGCGAAAGCTATAATCTCTATTGCGCGTATTGTCCCGAGGCATGCCCTGAACTGTTTGGTCTTCTACCAACGCGGGATCAACCCCTTCAGGAGCAATGGCCCCTTCCATCATTGAGGCAGTCCACCGCAAACTAGCGGGCGTTATGCTGGCCTGATTGCCGTGAAGGATGCCCGGTAGCGGGTAAAACCATCCTGCCTTGTGCTGCATTGTCCCGGCATGGGTTACATAGGCATGGCAGCATGCAATCTCCCATAGCGCTTCTTTCAGAGAAACGCCTGTGATATCTTTCAAGTGCGCGCGTCTCGCCGCAGGTAGCGCCTCAACAAGGCTAGCTATAATGCTCTTTGCGCCTGCGATACGCGTTTCAAACGTCGGACGTAGGCGATCGTAGACCGGTCGGTCAAAATCCAAGGGTAGTGAAAAGCCATCCAGAACCAATGTTGCGTTGGGCATGTCATCCAAAAGCCTGTTTGCCAAACAAGCTAAGATAGTGGCTTGGTTCTTCAGTGTTCGGCCAGTCTCGCGAATGCTTAAATATATACGCGGCTCAGACGTGGGGTGATACTCGATTGGCAACCCCATCAACGCCAGAATGTCGTGTTTGACATCAGCGGTACAATAAACAGAGCCAGGGATTACGATTGGCCGCTCCTGCCAGCCTTGCACGCTCTCAACATCATCAATATGGCTGCAGTTCAGGTTTCGGGCAGTGCAGAATGGCTCGACCAACTGTAGCGGATCGTAAAGTACCTGAACGTCAAACGCAGCACCTGAGCCTGCCAAATACCAGAGCCCGGGAAATTCGTTCCACGCGAAATGCGCGAAGTTGGGATGCCCTAAGCAAACCAGCGGCCGTGCCTTGGGATCAATGTAACGCTCAGGTCGGCTTTTTTCCTTTAGCAATAGACGCGCTCGCTCGATCAGCGGCGATCCTTCAGAGCTTGCGACTGGATAAACGTTATGCGCCGTCACAAGCGCAAGAACTGGACAACCAAGCCGCAGAGAGTCCGCAATTACGCCGAAGGGTTCCTCTGCGTCGAACCAATAAAGGCAGCCATGCGGAGGGGCGTAGAAATGCGCCTGCGCACTGCATAATGCGCCAGTCGCGGCGTCACGGACCTGAAATTTCCCGGTCAAGGCGAGATCCTGCTGGAAACGATAAAGTGCTTGGGGTCCGCACCATTGATTGGCGGCTCGAAGGTCTTTCAGAGTATTTTCGATGAATGGATCACGCAACGTCAACATACTATTGTATCGTGTCCTTTTTGCTCAAATGTAACTCTGCGGAACTGGCAGTTGCTTGGACACAGTGTGCTATTAGCGCTAAGTCATCCGCATTGTACTGCTTCAAGAGTTCATTGAGGTCGCTTTGCTCTTGCGTGGCGGATGTCGCATCTGAGCGGTTGCTATGAACTTCCTCCCACCTGAAATTTGGGAATGTGTCGGATATCTCGGCTTTCAGGCGGGCAACGGCACCGCTGAAATCTGCCACAAGCCCTACGATAGTGATGCGCTCTAGCGCCTGTTTTGCCCGCTCCAGCTCAGACCCCTTGCCTGGGACAAGCGCAGCCAGTCGATAAGTCTGAAAGTTTCGGCACTGTCTGTCTTGCTTGAGAGAAAGCCGCACCTTTACGTAGCCTTCGAGGTCTGTGTGCTTTGCGAGAACCGCCCCAAAGGTTTCCGCCACCTGCGTTCTCTCGAAACGGTATGCGGATTTGATACGGTCTATTGGGTCACGCAACAGGACCATGGAGACAATTCGGACGCCTTCGACCTGCGGCGGCGGCCCCATCATTGTGTGCGACGAAAAAGCCACCGCTTCGGGGTTATCGCGAATCCAGGATTCGACCTCTGGCGTGTTGCCATGTCGGGAGGGCGACGCTGAAAACTCTCGCGTGACCCAAGCAGGGCCGAAATTGCCCTTCAATATCTGATCTAGCGAGGTGCCAGCGTTCTTGAAAAGGTGGTGGTGCAGGATGACAGTGCGCATGCGGCTATCGCGTCTTTCTTTGTGGGTTTCTTGCGAACATTAGCGCACCTTCCGAGGGCAAAGTCTGATGTTTCATTTTGCAACGATCCCCGGCAGGAACATATCCGCAGCTTCGAAGGCTTCATGCATGGCGTGGCGGCCACGGGTGAACGAATAATTCTCTGCAACATAGGACCGCGCGGCCTCGGACATCCGGAGCCAGAGCGCATCGTCCTCGTTCAAGCGAGAGATTGCGGAAATCCATTCGGCGGGGGTACGGGCGATGAAACATTCCTGACCGTCGCGCAACCCTATGCCTTCTGCTGCGACGGGGGAGAGGACACAAGGGATCCCATGCGCCAAGGCATCAATGACCTTGCCCTTGATCCCTGCCCCAGAGCGCAGCGGCGCCAGAAAGATGCGATGCGGGTTATAGGCATCGGCGACCTGCGGCACGAAGCCAACAGGCAAGATCGTCCGGCTTGCAAGAGCGGCGATGTCAGAGGGCATGCCGGAGCCATAAATCGAGAACATGGGAGCGTCCTGCTGTGTGGAGAGGTGTGACATGACTTCCCGAACGAACCAGTGCACCCCCTCAACATTCGGGTGATGCCGGAAACTGCCAAGAAAGGACATTCCCCTGCGCTCTGAGAGCGGCGGCACGGCGGCGGGTATATCAACGACCCAAGGGGTGCGCACAACCGTTGCGCGGCCTTCGCTATAGGCCTCGATCACGGCATGTTCCAATTCGTTGTAGCTCAGCACCACATCGACCTGGTTGATGATGGCCAATTCTTCGTCCCGAGTTTTCCGCGCAATTTGCAAGCGGTTCTCGTCATTCTCGGCGCGCGCCGCACGTATCTCGCGCAGAAAGTGGAGGTCGGCGTTGTTGAAGAGAATCTTGGCCTCTGGCGCGTAGTTGCGCAGGTGGCCCAGAACATCCTGAGCGACATAGAACCTTGTGACGTAAAAGGCGTCGAAATCTGCGGCGTGTCGGGACAGATACTCTTGCACGCTCAGGAAAAACGGGGCGTAGATCATCTCGACCCCGAGTTTCTGGAGGTCTTCGGTATATGTGCCCAGATGCGCCAGATTTGTCGGCAGGAAGCTGACCTTGTAGCCCAGCGACTGCACCAGCCTGATTTCTTGCAGTGCAGCATAAGAGCCCGCATCCTGATCGGGACGCGGTGTGGTATAGTCGACAAAAAGCACGCGCCCCTTGATGCCCCGGTCCTTCTCGAGATCGGGATTTTGCCCCTCGCGGCCAAACTGGCTATAGGCCTCGATCCAGCGGCGCTTGAACTTGGGTCGGTTGATCTCTTGATAGCGTTTGAACCCTGAGCTGACGTCGGTGCCCGAAGTCATCCCCTCGTAATGATAGATGACAGAAGACGGAACGAACCAGGTCGAATAGCCCGCCTCGCGGACCTTGAATGCGAAATCCGTATCCTCGAAATACATCGGTTCGAGGTATGAGGAGAGCCCGCCCACCGCTTTCCAGACGGATTTCGGCACCATCATCGCGGCACCAGACAGGTAATCCGCCTGTCGGGCATAACAAAAGCGCGGCTCTTCCGGGTTCTGGCAGTTGCCATAGTTCCACGGATTGCCCGTGCCCCAGATGATGCCACCGGCATCCTGCAAACGCCCGTCCGGATAAAGCAATTTGGACCCGACAAGACCCACATTGTCAAAGCGTTCGAAGGCGGCAAGAAGTTCATCCAGCCAACCGGTCGTCACCTCAACATCGTTGTTGAGCAAGACGATATACTCCCCACGGGCCTGATCGGCCCCGGCATTACAGGCCCGGATAAAGCGCTGCGGCTCGGGATTGTGGAGGACGGTAATCCCGCTGACGACAGTCTCGAGCGTAGCGGTCTCATCGGTTGATCCGTCATCCACCACGATGACTTCAAAGCTGGCCTCATTGGGCGCGATAAGCAGCGAGCAGAGCGCGAGATACGTCACCTCGACCTTGTTGTGCGCCGGGATAACAATGGACACTTTCGGTGTGGCCACTTCTGGGAATGCCAGAGGCTTGAGCGTGACACAGTCATAGCCCGCCTCAACCGTGTCGAGCGCATGGATGATCTGGGCGAAATCAGTCTCTGGCGTGACCGTCTCGAAGAGTTTGCGAAGACTGGCAAAGCGGCGCGGTGTCTGCGCAAAAATAGACGCTGGAAACGGTGCGCGGCTTTCGCGCTGCAACACATCCGCCGGGGTCAGAATTGATGGAACAAGGGTCAGTGTTTCAAAGAGCCGCACCGTTCCAGACAGATCACGTATGCTGATGTGATGCGTTGCACCGTCTAAATATTTATCCGCCAAACGAAAAGGCGTCTGTCCCGGCCCCACCGAGAGCTGCCCTTGGGGTGAGCCATCAATGTACAAGCTGAGAAGAGCGGCATCCGAGCTTTCAATTTGCAGCGTGTGCCCCTGCCTGTCATCCACGCTGATTTTTGGGCTCATTGGGATTGTTCTAACCTCGGTCTTGCCACCATATCGCAAATGGATGTCGTCATTGGGCATCAGATAGGCTGGCAGATCAGCCCGAAGCCAAACACCATCACAGGGAATCTCGGTGCCCACGAGCATCATGGGGCTAAGAAATGAATCCTCTGGTTTGCTCTGGTTGCCGACATGCACATCCGCCAGAAAGACGAAGGGCTCGATCCCTGATCCATCATCGACATATTCTTCATGATGGACCGCAAGTCTCACTTCCATTGGCCCTACACTTTTAGGCAGGGGCAAGCTGACCTGCTGATACCCCTGAGAGTGACGCCCACCAAGAAAACTGGGCGCAAATGCTACCTTGCAGGTCCTAATTTCCCGCGTCGCAGACTCTGAAAACGTAACGTGCAGCATAGCCTTGCTGCGATGAGACGCGATATGCGCTCGCAAGAACAAATCCGAAGTATCCCCTTTTATGACGATGGGATGATCAATCTTGATCCGACAGGGGGCGTTGCGATCAACAAGCATGATCTGAATGGTCTGCGTGCCGGAAAGGGCCCAGTCCGCAAGTTCATTGATCCAGACCGCGTAGGTGTCGCCTGGCACCTTTTCTGCGGGTTCCGACCAAATGCTGTTCTTCAAATCCCGGGAGTCTAGACCGTTCAGGCGCGCCGCCCCGAAGGATGCCAATGCGTCCGGCGCACAGCCACGCATTTGGGCACTTGCAGAGCCAATGGCGATTTCCACAATGTCGCGCGGCATCTCGGTGAAGTTTGCAAAGACTTCGCCATTCGCCATCAGGAGTGTCTGCAAACCACCGATATCTGTGGTCTTGTCATTTCGTTGCGTGCTTTTTACGGTGGTCATCTCAAGTGCGCCTTAGGATTGTATTCATGCGGCCGACAACATACTGCTTGATAGGAACTCGGCACTAAAAATCTTGGCACCAAAATTCTGGCTTGTAACCAGAAGAAAGGGCCGTCGCCCGCCTATGCAAGGTGGCTGGAGAGCGGTAAGAAAGGGCGACATTCTTATCATGTAACCGGTGTGTCACATTCCATTTGGAAACTCCACAACGGCCATCGTGCAAGATGCATGATTCTGTGTATGCGTGAAAATGTGAAGTTGAACGCAGTTGCCTAAGTACCGAGTAATCATAACCTAATTTGGACTCAGGCAGGAAAACTCTGATTTGGCGCAATTCGTCCGTCTGTCACTCTTGCGCCGCTTTATATCGGTAACGCGCGAATACGGTCTTGCCGAAGCGCTGAACCGATCGCGCTATTTTGCGGGGCTCTATCTACGCGGATCGGCACCGTCGTTGTTTGGCCGTCAGGCCCCTGCAGCGTTTGCCCCAAACACCTCATTTACTCCCGAGCGCCAGATGCAAACCATTTGGTCGGAACTGGCCCGTGGCGAGGGGTTTCATGCGCGCATCAACCAGAAGACGAGTCCGCGTGTTGCGCTGATTGGTGATCTCAACCTGTCACAGTGCCGAAAATACCGCGTCGAGCAGCTTCAGGTGCTGTGGAAATCGCAGAATGTCGAGTTCGATTTTGCGCATTACGAAGACACCCCGAGGGCGCTGCGGCTTCTACAAAGGGCGACGCATTATTGCGAATACAGGCTGGAAGACACACCGTTGACGCAAATGTATCGCTACGAGGCACGCCGACTTGGCCTGCCGATTCTGTTCGACATCGACGATCCACTGTTTTCGGTCGCAGCCTATGAGACCTATCAAAACATGGCGAACCTTGATCCGATGCTCAAGACACATTTTCTAACCGTGGCACCGCGCTATGCCGCCATGATGAATGGGGCCGATATCGTGACCGTCTCGACGCCCGGGTTGGCCGATCTCGCACGGCTTTACACGCCTCGCCCGGTTTACGTCAGACGAAACTTTGCTGACCCCGACACTTTGCAAAACGGGGCTGCCGCAATTACCGCACGTGGTCCGGCTGATGGTCTGTTTCGCGTCGTCTTCGCCAGCGGATCCCAGGGCCACGAGGCGGATTTCGATCTGATTAAGACCGACGTTGCAGCCTTTGTGACCGCCGATCCCACGCGCCGCTTGACCATCCTTGGCCATTTTCAAACCGATAAGCTGCCTGCATCGCTTATGAAGCAAACCGAGCATCATCCGTTCTTGAGCTATGATGCCTACCTTACCAATCTGGCGCGGGCTGATGTCGCGGTGATGCCGCTTCAGGATGACTTGTTCAACAGATGCAAAAGCGGTGTGCGCGTGATTGATGCCGCAGCGGTGGGGCTGGCCTCCATCGTGAGCGCGGTTGGGGACCTGCCCACAATGATCGACCATGGGCGCACCGGATTTATCGCAAGCGCCCCCAGCGACTGGCGGCTTGCGTTGGAAGCTCTCGCGAATGACAGAGCTCGCGCCCGCGTCATGGGCAGCGCAGCTCGAGAAACGCTTGAGACCCGATGGAGTGTGCAGGCGGAGCCCCACATTATCGCCCCTGCCCTGCTCGACTGGGTGAAGCCATGACAAAGCGTCCTCATATCCTGCTCGTCAATGTGTTCTTTGCCCCCTACACCTATGGCGGCGCGACCGTTGTCGCCGAACAAGTGGCCCGAGAACTGGTGAACGAAGACATCGCAAGGGTCAGTGTGATCTCGCTGATCAGCCGCCCAGAGTTGCAGCCCTATTCCGTTCTACGGTCTCAGGTCATGGGGATCGACAATTACCTGATCAATGTGCCGCAGAACCGCACCTACAAGTATTTCTACGATAACCCCGAGATTGGGGGCGTAGTCAGCGATCTGATAGCCGATCTGTCACCTGACCTGATGCATGTGCATTGCATTCAGGAGATCGGGGTGGATATCCTGCGCGTTGCCAAACGCGCACAGGTGCCGATTGTGATTTCTGTGCATGACTATTGGTGGATATGCGAACGGCAGTTCATGGTAAAACCCGATCAGGTGTATTGCGCGCAAGATCCCGTTCAGATCGACGCCTGCAAGGGCTGTGTCGCAGATTTTGGCGCAGCCAAGGCGCGGTTCCAGACGCTACAAGACGCGGCGTCTCTCGCGGATGTTGTCACCTATCCCAGCCATTTCGCCCGCACCCTCTGTGAAGCCTCAGGTTTGGCTCCGGGTCTTGGGGTGGTGTGGGAAAACGGTGTGCATATGCCACGCTCGGATTTTGCCGCCAAACAGGCCGCGCGACGCGCAGCAGACCCGCGGATCGTCTTTGGCTTTGTTGGGGGCCCCTCGGCAATCAAAGGTTGGCTGAAAATCCGCGAGGCATTCAAAGACCTACCGCGCTCTGATTTCGGCGTACGTCTGGTCGATGGCAGCCTTGATGGCAGTTGGTGGGCCGGGCAAAACCTGTCCAGGCTCCCGGGAGAGTGGCGGGTCGTTCCCCGGTATCATCACTCCGACATGGACGATTTCTATGCCGGGATCGACGTGTTGTTGTTCATGTCGCAGTGGAAAGAGACTTTTGGCCTAACTATACGCGAAGCTCTGGCCCGAGGCATCAAGGTGATCCAGACTGACAGTGGTGGGACGGTCGAACATAATGCTGTTTCTCGAGTGCGCCTTATCGCCATTGGTGCAGGCCCCGGAGAATTACGCCGTCAAATCCTTGAAGCTCTTGATACCGGCACCTCGAGCGTAGCCGACCAACCTGTCAAAGTAACAAGCTTCTTGGAACAAGCCGTCTCGTTTCGCAAGATAATGGAGACCGTGATTAAGTAAGCCTCGTAATCGTATCATGGTCATGAATTACGCGCATCGCAGTTGCCTCTTTTCAAAGGACATCTGAAAAATCGGTCGGCCAATGAAAGTGGGTTTTTCGCGACCGTGAAGCATCTTGGTTCAAGAGGGCAAAGCCCGTATGATCCAGCGCGTTTTTCCCATGACATTGCATCGAACACAGGCTTGAAATACGGCGTGGTCGAAGAGGCACCTCAGCTCGCAATCTTGCGGCTCTCGTCCAAACTTAGGTCAGAGTGAAAACTTCCTGCAGGACATTTCCCAATGCAAACAATTGTTTTTCTTAAGAATTTTTACTTCGCGCGTAAACTTATCTGTTAAGTTGCTGGACCCCCTGACGCAACCTGCTTATAGATGGGTGTAAAGTCGCGATATGCATTTAATCATCAAGGATAAACTGAAATGGGCTCATTTACGTCAACGCACTCCATTACGTACAGCAGCGGCTCGCCCTCAATTCAGAACGGAAACTTTACCATCACGGATGGCGATGCAGACACGACATTCGAAATCGGTGACACCTATTTTGAGCCAACCAATTCTCTGAATTATGAGTACCTCGGCACAATGGAGGTGGACGGCACGATCTGGCCGGTATTTGAGTTTTTGGAATTTCCGGGTTTCTTTGCCGTCTTTCTTGATCAGGAACCTGTTGTTGTCCCGCCTACTTTGGCACTGAATAGTGGTGAAACATTTGATCGGGCCTGCTTTGCCGAAGGTACGCGGATTGCGACGGCAGAGGGCGATATCAATGTTGAGGATCTGGAAATCGGCACACAGGTCGTCAAGTCGGATGGCACCCTGACCCGGGTGATGTGGGTAGGAAAGCAGACGACGTCCACGCGCTTCGGGTCTGCCGCGCGCAATGACCTTATCCGTGTGGACCAAGGCGCGCTAGAGAACGGATTGCCGGTGCGCGACCTGACCTTGACGGCAGACCACGCTCTTTTCATCGATGGTTTGCTCGTCAACGCCGGTGCGATGGTCAATGGCTATTCCATCACGCAGGTTCCGTTGGCCGAGTTGGGCGACAGTCACTCGGTTTACCATGTCGAGACTGAGAACCATGACGTGATCTTGGCCGAGGGTCTGCCGGTAGAGACGTATATAGACTACGTCGGGAGGCAAGCCTTCGACAATTACCAAGAGTATGTATCGCTCTATGGCGACGCCCGCTCGATATCCGAGAACTCTACTCCTCGGATCACGACGTCTCGGTATTTGCCTGCTACACTTCGCAAACGTTTGGGCATCAAAGACGCCGCCTGATATTCAGGGTAATTTCACGCGTCCAAAGTGTGTAGGCCGCCGTTTTGCTGTCAGAGGTGGTTCGGTTGATCCACCTGCGCCAATTGGCGTGTCAGGCGATAGGACACTGGTCCAAATCGGATAAAACTTCTGTGACTGGGCATGGCTTGATCCTAGCCTTCGCTGATGCTTGCGATGATGTGGATCGAGTCACGCATGCCGGACGGTGCTGTTCTAGCGCTCGTCACAAGCGTTTGGCTGTGGCTGGCCGGGGTGGATGTGCTGGATCGTGATACCTTGGTTCTCGGTCTATTCTCTCAGGTTGTCTCTGATCTACACGGGGCCATTTTCAACCCTGATTGTCCATCCTTGCCGAGGTTTCCGAAGATGCGGTTCGGACGTCAGATAGCCCGTTTGGCCGCTCGTGAAGAATCGACACTTATTTACGAGCATTGAACCACTTGGCGAATTGAGCGCTACTGACTGGGACCACGTGTAGAGTGAGACAGAAAAACGCAAAGGCACATGTATGACCAAGTGCGACCGTGACGATCATAGCGGCACTTTTGCTCAGACCCTGCGCAGTCTGGCGTTTCAACTTGATGGCCAAACTGGTGACCAAGGTTGGCTTGCAGCCTTGCGCTTTGGCGTCGCGGGTGGTCTCGCCGAAGCTGGTGAGACCCACTTGGCCGAGTCTTTGTTCCGCCAGATCGTCGATGCAAATCCTCATCACCTCTGGGCGTGGGTCGGACTTGTTGAGATGACGCTTGCACGCGGAGAAGCGGACGCGGCTGCGGATATTGGGCACAAGGCCCTCGCAACCCTAGCCAATGAGCCAATTTTACATCGGAAGACTGCTGAAGCACTCGACCTTGCACAGAGGCATGTTGAAGCCATTGGGATCATGACATCGAGGACTATCGAAGCGCCAGATGATCTTGCTTTCGTCATCTCGTTGCACCGAAAGGCGGCAAAATTAGAGGATGCGACATCTTTTTGTGAGCGACTTTTAGCACTTCGCCCGGATCACGAATTGGCACATCTCGCGCGGATCGAAATCGCATTGCAATCCGGCGATAACGCAGGTGCTGTCAGTTTTGCAAACGAAGCGCTTATGCATCATTCGGATCATCCCGAAATCGTTTTGCGTGCTGCGCAAGCATGCCGTGGTGCCGGAGATTACCAGCGCGCCATGCGCCTAGCAGAAAGCGCGCCTGAGGATACGCAGTTTGCTCCTTGGTTTTTACAACTGCGTGCCAACCTCGCCGAAGATCAAGGTGCCGTGGAAGACGCGCGGCTGCTGTGGTCTAAGATAAAGAGCCTGAATTTGTCAGCATTCGATGTGTTGGCAGACGAAGCGATTGCACGTCTTGATGCCGTGCACGCGACACAGACGAAGGACGCTCAAGGTCTTGTTGCGCCAATATGCGAGGAGGAGCGCCATCTTGGCCTTGCTTCTCCAGAGTTCGACATCGACAGGTTTATGCTTCAGCTTGATGCGCCGCGGGCTCAAAATGGCCTCTCAGACGACGACGTGCTGCAGATCGTGGCCGGCTCGGATGACATCCCATGGTACCGGGCGCTGCAGATCGTGCGGCACATCTGGCTAAATCGCTCTTCAGACCTTGCAGAGCGCCTAAGCAAATCTTTTGCCTCCCGTTCATGGCCTATCACTGACCTGCATGCTTTTGCGATCGAGGACCAGCTCTTGCGCAACGGGCCGCGCGCTGCCCTGGACTGGGTTCGGAGCCATCCTGTAGCGCGCCGAGAGTCTGAGGCAGCAGAGCGTCTGGGGCGTGTTCTCGTCTCTGGAGGATTTGGCATGCTGGCGGTTCGCTATCTCTGGGCTTGTTGCCACCGCTGGCCCGCCGACCCCCAATTCTTGCGTCTTGCCACCCAAGCGCTGATTGCAACCGGTGCAGCCCACCGCGTTGCAGACCTTCTTGAGAAGGTTTGTTCGGGCGTCGATGAGGATTGGCGTTTAGCTTGTTACGTCTCCGCCGGGCTCTCCTTGGGGAAAATTGGTGAAACGCTGATGGCCTGTGAAACACAGGCGGCATCGGGGGCCGCACGAGCACCGGTTGTCGATATGATCGAGATGTCTCTTCTGGTATCCGATTTGAACACGGCAGAAGGCTACGTTGCCAAGCTGTCGAAAGACGCAGGCCGTTTGGAAGAAGCTCTGATAAGTCGGCCTCGCGCTACCCGTGTTGGCACGTTGTTGAACGAAGCCCGTATTCTAGCAGCGTCAGGCTGGGACGAAGGCGATCTGGGCAGTAATATGAGCGCGATTGCCGATTTTTTCCTTCCGGCGCGGGCCAAAGTAGCAAAACAGGCATTGGACGTTGAGCCCCCACAAGATGTTTGTATCCCTAAAGTGCCCGATCTGATCCATGCTATTTGGTTTGATATTCCCGAAACAAGTTCGGAACGAGAGCAGCTGTTGGATGCTTGGCGTCAGGTATCGCGGCGTCAGGTGGTTCTGCATGACATTCGCAACGCACAAAGTTGGCTACGGAAAAACGCCGGCTCTGATGCCGCCCGGGCCTTTGCGAAGGCTCCTGATCGTGAACAAAAGGCTGATCTTCTGATGCTGGGCGTTCTTTTGGTCGAGGGTGGTCTTACGCTGTCTGCGACGCAATGGCCAAGCAGAGATGTTGACCCGCTCATCGACCACACGGAAGAGGCAGGGTTTTTCATCGATGGTCGTGGGGCGGTTGTGACCGATCTGCTTATGGCAACGCCCGGCCATAGCGTTATCGAAACTGCCTTTGAAAAAGCAGTGGCCTCTTGCCTCGACCGAGAAAAGGATCATCGGTGGTTTAAAACCGGCCCCGGGCTATTGACGCGCGCTCTGGCGTTACATCTTTGTGATGAGGACTCAGAGGCTCGGGTTACACTGCGCGCGCTGTCTACGGTCCGGCGGCTCGTGCACCCTTACCGCCCAGCGATATGTCCAAAAATCGACAGTGGCGCGCAGTATCCATGATCGCGCGCCGGTCTCTGGGATAGTCTGGTCAAGGCCATTGCCGCAACCACCCACATTTCGGCCTGACGCAGACAATGTCTTGATCTGAAGCGCCTTCAGTTTTGGTGTGGGTTTGGGCATTTGCTGCCCCCATCCTTACCACCAACAGCCGATCTATCAGCAGCATGGGAATACCCACATCTGCGATACTCAGGTCTCGCAAACTCGTACACAATTTATGAAAACAGACACATACGGAGCACGCCCCATGCGTCTGCCACTTACATTTAGGCAATGACCTTCCGCCACCCAATCCAAACCGAAGGTTAGGATTTGCCCCGCAGAGCTGCGCGAAGGGCATCGCCCAAGGCCCCTTGCGTGGCCTGCGGCTCAGATTTTGGTGGCCGCACCGGCGCGCTGGCAGGTTTGCCGGACTTCGCAGTTCTGGCCGCCACTGGCGCGTCCTTGGCGCGCGTCTCGGGCGCAGCGCCGTCTTTGCGCATGCTCAGGCCGATGCGTTTGCGCGCAACATCAACCTCTGTCACGCGCACCTTGACCACATCGCCCGCCTTGACCACCTCATGCGGGTCCTTGACGAACCGATCGGCCAATTGGCTGACATGCACCAGCCCGTCCTGATGCACGCCAATGTCGACAAACGCGCCAAAGGCCGCGACATTCGTCACTGTGCCCTCCATCAGCATACCGGGTTTGAGGTCTTTGATATCATCCACCCCATCGGCAAATCGCGCGGTGACAAAGCTTGGGCGCGGATCGCGGCCGGGTTTCTCCAGCTCTGTCAGAATGTCTCGAACCGTGGGCAGACCGAATTTGTCATCCACGAAATCCTCGGCCCGCAGACCGTTTAGCGCCTCAGGCGTGCCCATGATGGCGCGAATGTCGCGGCCACAGGCCTGCACGATCCGGCGCGCCACGCCATAAGCCTCCGGGTGAACCGAGGTGGCATCCAGAGGTTCCGCACTATCCCGGATACGCAAGAACCCGGCGCATTGCTCGAACGCCTTGGGGCCCAGCCCCGCCACTTTGAGCAGTGCTTTGCGCGACGGAAATGCACCCTCAGCGTCACGATGCGCCACAATCGCCTGCGCCAAGGACGCCCCCAGCCCCGCCACGCGGGCAAGTAGCGGCGCCGACGCCATATTGAGATCAACACCAACCGCGTTCACCGCATCCTCGACCACGGCATCCAGCGCCTGCACCAGACGCCGCTGATCGACATCATGCTGATACTGTCCCACGCCGATGGATTGCGGCGTGATCTTGACCAGTTCGGCCAGCGGATCCTGCAGCCGTCGCGCAATCGACACCGCACCGCGCAAGCTGACATCGAGCCCCGGAAACTCCTTGGCCGCCAGTTCCGAGGCGGAATAGACCGACGCCCCGGCCTCGGACACGATCACGCTCATCGGGCGCTTGGCCCCCTGCGGCAAGAGCTTTAGCGCCTCCGCCACCATACGCTCGGTCTCGCGGCTGGCGGTGCCATTGCCGATGGCGATCAATTCGACGCCATGTTTGCGCACCATCTCCAGCACAGCCACCTGCGCGCCGCGCAAATCATTCTTGGGCTGGAATGGATAGAGCGTTGCAGTCTCGATCAGCTTGCCTGTGGCATCCACCACCGCAGCCTTGACGCCAGTACGGATACCTGGATCCAGACCCAAGGTTGGGCGTGGTCCAGCCGGGGCGGCCAACAGCAAATCCTTGAGGTTGCGCGCAAACACGGTGATCGCCTCGTCATGGGCGCGGTTGCGCAATTCGCCCATCAGATCGACATACATCGACAGGCTCAGCTTGACCCGCCAGGTCCAAGCGGCAACGCTGCGCAGCCAGATATCACCGGGCGCGTTACCGGGAATGCCAATCGTCGCCTCGATCATACCCACGGCCCGTAGCGCGCCGGTGTCAGGATCGGGGGCAATATCGAGCGTCACGATCTCTTCCTTGGCGGCCCGCAGAATCGCCAAGGCGCGATGCGCGGGAATCTTTGCCCAAGGCTCTCGATGATCGAAGTAATCCGAGAACTTGGCCCCCGCCTCTTCTTTGCCCGGCAGCACACGAGCGCTGATCACCGCTTCTGCGCGCATGAACTCGCGCAAACGGCCCAACAGCGTGGCATTCTCTGTCAATTCCTCGGCCAGAATGTCGCGTGCGCCTTCAAGCGCCTCTTTCACTGTCGCTACGCTCTCGCTCAGGTATCCTGCGGCCAAATCCTCGGGCACCGCAGACCGCTCAGCCAAAATCCTGCGCAAAAGTGGCTCTAACCCGTTTTCGCGTGCGATCATCGCCTTGGTGCGGCGCTTGGGCTTGAAGGGCAGATAGATATCCTCGAGCACCGCCTTGGTTTCGGCCCCGGCGATAGAGCGGGCCAGCGGCTCTGTCAGCTTGCCCTGATCCTTGATGGAATTCAGGATCGCCACACGCCGCGCCTCTAGCTCGCGCAGATACGTCAGTCGCTCAGCCAGATTGCGCAGTTGCGTATCATCAAGGCCACCCGTCACCTCTTTGCGGTAGCGCGCAACAAAGGGCACCGTCGCACCGCCATCAAGCAGCCCCACTGCGGCAACCACTTGATTTGGGCGCGCGTCGATTTCAGTGGCGATAATTCGGGCGATACGCTCGGCTGTGTCTGTCACTCTGGGCCCCCTCGGATGATCTGAGAGGTTTGTGATAAACGCAGATGACGCCGAGGCCAAGGGGCCGCGCGTGGCGGACCGGCGTCAGACCGAATCCGCGAGATGCGGCCCACGTCGTGGATATTGATCCAGCTTCGGTGTCTCGAAATAGCGCGGAGAAATTGCGAGGTCCGCCAGTGTGAAATCGTCAAACGTGTTGAGGAAATTGGTCAGGGCGAGGTTGAGCACGATGGGCAGCCGACAGCCTTTGGTGACCCGACAGGCATTGTCTGGAGAAAAACATTCGGCCAGAGCGAACTCAGGCTCCATCTTGCGCACCACCTGCCCAAGGTTGATTTCACCGGGGGCACGCGCCAACCGAAAGCCGCCGCTGCGGCCGCGGATCCCCTCCAGAAACCCCTCATGGATCAGTTGCAACACCACTTTCTTGAGATGTGCACGAGAAATGTCATAGAGCTTTGCCGTCTCCTCGATGGTGGTCAATTCACCGGGTTTCAAGGTTGCGGCGTAAAGCAGAACACGCAGAGAATAATCTGTAAACTTAGTTAGACGCATAACGGCCTCCAGCTAACTGACATAATTCTGAAAGATTTTGAATTGGCAAGTGGTCAGCTTGTCACGTCTCATCACAAAAGAGTTATTTCATTTGACCCATATCAAGGTCGGGCTTTGCGACTCACGACATGCTGGCCCAATGATACGGAAATACGCCCTCCTTCTGCTGACCAGCCTCCTTGCGCTTTCCTTGGCGTTGGGCGCTTTGACTGCGGGCCGGGCAGCAGGTGTTGCCGCGTTCAAGGCCACTCTGACGCAAATGGTGATCTGCGCGGGGGCCGAGGGCGAGAAAACCGTGCATCTTGCCCGCGATGGCACGCCGGTAAACCTGCCGCATTGCGAAAAGATACTCTGCGACGAGTGTTTGCAGACCGGCTCTCACGTCTTGCTCACCGCAGAGTTCGAGCTTGGCGCGCAGCGCGTGACGGCTGCTGATCGGGATCAGCCCGGCGCAGACCTGCATCATCCCGAAATGATCCTGACCGCTCAAAGCCGCGCGCCCCCGGCGGCAAAGGCGACAGCATGAAAGACCCCCTGATGCCCCTTGCTCTCTTCTTGCGCCTGCGCGCGTTCGGCCTTTTGGCACGTATCGCCGCCTTCTGGATCGCCCTGCTGGCTTTGGCCCCGGCGGTTCAGGCGCAATCCCCCTATCTTGAAACATATCTGGCCAAAGTGCCCGCCGCGACGCTGGTCGAGGGTGCAGACAGCTATGGCGCAATGCGCAGCGACTTGCCCGTGGCCCCGGTGCTGCGCGGCGGAGAAACGATTGGCTGGGCTTTCATCACGTCCGATTTCGTGGGCACTACCGGCTATTCCGGCAAGCCCATCCATGTGATGGTCGCCGTCGGACTGGATGCCAAGCTGACCGGCGTAAAGCTGGTCAAACATTCCGAACCCATCGTCCTCATCGGTATCCCCGAGGCCAAGGTATCCAAACTGGTTGCGGATTTCGTGGGCCTTGATCTGGTGGCCGAGGCCGAAGCAGGCGGATCGGGGCATGAGCTCGACATCATCTCGGGCGCGACGGTCACGATCATGGTGATCGACGATTCGATCACCCGTTCGGGCATCCGTGTCGCCCGCGCGCTAGGGCTGGGGGGGCTTGCGCCACTCGCGGCCCACACCGGCCCAACATTCGAGCTGAACCCTGATGCGCAGGCGGCCAGCGATTGGTTTACCCTGACCGGCGATGGCACGCTGCGCCGCATGTCGCTGGATGTGGGGCAAGTCAACGCCGCCTTTGCCGCGATGGATGATCCCCGCGCCGCTGCCCGCCCGATCACCGCGCCCGAGGACGACACCTATATCGACATGTATGCCACACTCATCAGCGTGCCTGCCATCGGGCGGCAACTGCTGGGCGAGGCGGAATTCGCCAATCTCGCCGACTGGCTGGACGAGGGGGAACACGCCATTCTGGTCGCCGCCCGTGGTCTCTATTCCTTTAAGGGGTCGGGCTATGTGCGGGGCGGGGTGTTTGATCGCATCATTCTGGTGCAGGGCGAAGATTCCGTGCGGTTCCGCGACCGGGGCCACCGCCGCGTGGGCGAGATCATGGCCGATGGCGCGCCCGCGCTCTCGGAAATGGACATCTTCAAAATCCCCGCCGATGCTGGCTTTGACCCCGCAGAGCCGTGGCGCCTGCAACTTTTGGCGCAGCGCGATGTCGCGGCCATCGAGAGGGTCTTTACCACCTTCGATCTGGGCTATCAGCTGCCCGCCGCCTACCTGCGCCCGGTGGCCGCCCCGACACCAGCACCGCCGCTGGCGCAAGAGACCGCAAGCGAGAGCGCCGCGCAAACCGCCCTCTGGTCCCGGATCTGGCGCGACAAGACCGTCGAAATCGTGGGCCTTGGCGTGATGCTGACAGTTCTCACGCTCGCGTTCTTCTTCCAAAGCTTTCTGGTGCGCTCCGAACGGGTCACAACCTGGTTCCGCATGGGATTTCTCACCGTCACGCTGGTCTTTCTGGGCTGGTATGCCAATGCGCAGCTGTCGGTCGTCAACCTGATGGCGCTCTTTGGCGCGCTGACCTCGGATTTCAGCTGGCAGGCGTTTTTGCTTGATCCGCTGACCTTTATCCTGTGGTTCGCAGTCGCCGCAGCGCTGATCTTTTGGGGGCGCGGGGCCTATTGCGGCTGGCTTTGCCCCTTCGGCGCGTTGCAAGAGCTGACAAATCGCATCGCGCGCAAACTGGGCGTGCCGCAATGGACCCTGCCTTGGGGCCTGCATGAACGCCTCTGGCCGATCAAATACATGATCTTTCTTGGCCTGTTCGGGGTCTCACTGGCCTCGATCGAACAGGCCGAACATCTGGCCGAGA
Organism: Roseovarius sp. MS2; assembly: GCF_051447875.1. Lineage (NCBI taxonomy): Bacteria > Pseudomonadati > Pseudomonadota > Alphaproteobacteria > Rhodobacterales > Roseobacteraceae > Roseovarius > Roseovarius sp. MS2. The sequence goes on along the minus strand of NZ_JBKHVF010000001.1, from coordinate 2,673,984 downwards.
TCGAGCCATTCAAAACCGCCATCGTGCTCAAATTCGCGCGTGCTTGGCCCTTTGTCGCCTATGCATTGGCCCTTTTGGCGGCAGGCCTCTTTGTCGAGCGGTTCTACTGCCGCTACCTCTGCCCGCTTGGTGCCGCACTCGCGATCCCTGCCCGCCTGCGCATGTTCGATTGGCTAAAGCGCTACCGCGAATGCGGCAACACCTGCCAGACCTGCGCCCATGAATGCATGGTTCAGGCCATCCATCCCACTGGCGAGATCAACCCGAACGAGTGCCTGAACTGTCTGCACTGTCAGGTCCTCTACCAGTCGGAAACCAAATGTCCGGTCGTCATCAAGAACGTGAAGCGCCGCAAGAGCGCCTCTGAAAGCGCAGCAGCGCTGGACCGGATGATCGCAAACCACCCCAACATGAAGAAAGGACAATAATCATGTCAAACGATGTCAAGAAATCCGGGATCAGCCGCAGGGGCCTGTTGGGCGCCACTGCTGGCGGGGCTGCGGCCCTTGGGGCCATGGGTGCCTCGCGTATGGCGCTTTTGGGTGGGGCCGCCGGTGTGGCGACCGCCGCTGCAACCGCGCCGACAACAGCCAAAGCGGCTGCGGCCTCATCGCATCTGGCCCCCGGCGAACTCGATGAATATTACGGGTTCTGGTCTTCGGGTCAGACCGGCGAGGTGCGTATCCTCGGCATTCCGTCGATGCGTGAATTCATGCGAATTCCAGTGTTCAACCGCTGTTCGGCAACCGGCTGGGGTCAGACCAATGAATCCCTCAAGGTGCTGACCGAGGGCATGTCAGAGCGCACCAAGAACTACCTCGCGGCCAATGGCAAAAAGGTGCATGACAACGGCGACCTGCACCATGTCCACATGTCCTTTACCGAGGGCAAATATGACGGTCGCTTCCTCTTTATGAACGACAAGGCCAATACCCGCGTCGCGCGTGTGCGGCTGGACGTGATGAAGGCGGACAAGATCCTCGAAATCCCCAATGCCAAGGCGATCCACGGTCTGCGCCCGCAAAAATGGCCGCGCACCAACTATGTCTTTGCCAATGGCGAGGATGAGGGCCCGATGGTCAATGACGGCCAAATTCTGGATGACCCGTCGCAATATGTGAACTTCTACACCGCCATCGACGCGGACAAGATGGAAGTGGCGTGGCAGGTGATGGTCTCGGGCAACCTTGACAATACCGATGCCGATTACGACGGCAAGTATGCCTTCTCGACCTCTTACAACTCGGAAATGGGCATCTCGCTGCCTGAGATGACGGAAGCCGAGCGCGATCACGTCGTCGTCTTCAACCTTGCCGAAATCGAAAAAGGCATCGCGGCGGGCGATTTCATCGAATTGAACGGCGTCAAGGTGATCGACGGGCGCAAAGGCCAGAACAAGGACTATACGCGCTACATCCCCGTGCCAAACAACCCGCATGGCTGCAACATGGCACCAGACAAGATCCACCTCTGCATCGCCGGAAAACTCTCGCCTACTGTTTCGGTGATCGACGTGCGCAAGTTGGATGCCGTGTTCTACGAGGGGGCCGATCCACGCTCTGTCGTGGTGGCCGAGCCGGAATTGGGCCTCGGGCCGCTCCACACCGCCTTTGACGGCAAGGGCAACGCGCTCACCACGCTCTTTCTCGACAGTCAGGTGGTGATTTGGAACATTGAGGATGCGGTGCGCGCTTATGCGGGCGAAAACGTCGATCCGATCCGCTCCAAGGTGGATGTGCATTACCAGCCCGGCCACAACTCCACCTCCATGGGCGAGACGCTTGAGGCGGATGGTAAGTGGTTCATCTCGATGAACAAGTTTTCCAAGGATCGCTTTCTCAACGTCGGCCCTCTGAAACCCGAGAACGAGCAGCTTTTCTCGTTGGACGGCACCAACCTGACGCTCTTGCATGACAGCCCGACCTTTGCAGAACCGCATGACAGCATCATCGTCCACCGCTCTGTTGTGAACCCGCGCAATGCCTGGGACCGTAACGATCCGATGTGGGCTGATGCCCGCGCGCAGGCTGAAAAGGACGGGGTCAACATCGACGAATGGGCCGATACGATCATTCGCGATGGCAACAAAGTGCGTGTCTATATGTCAAGCGTGGCCCCCGCCTTCAGCATCGAAAGCTTTACCGTCAAGGAAGGCGATGAGGTGACGGTGATCATCACCAACCTCGATGACATCGACGATCTGACACATGGCTTCTGCATGGGCGATCACGGCGTGGCGATGGAACTTGCCCCGCAGGCCACCGCTTCGGCCACCTTTGTGGCGGCCAAGCCGGGGGTCTACTGGTATTATTGCCAGTGGTTCTGTCATGCGCTGCACATGGAAATGCGCGGTCGCATGTTCGTAGAACCGAAAGGCGCCTAAGCCATGTTGCGCCTCTTTCTCAGCCTGATCCTCTTGTGCGGCGCAGCGACCTTGGTCGATGCGGCGGAACGCCGGGTGCCAGCCGAGATCGGGGCGCTTACCTCTGCCATCGCCGGGGCACTGCCCGGCGATGTGCTGACCCTTGAACCGGGCCTGCATGCGGGCCCGGTGACACTCGATCACGCGATTACCCTCGACGGGCAAGGCAAAGCCACCATCGACGCAGGCGGTGTTGGCAGCGTTGTCACCATTACCGGCAGCGATATCACCGTGCGCGGCCTCACCCTGACCGGATCGGGCAGCGATCACGACGCTATCGACAGCGGCGTTCAGATCACCCGGAGTGCCGCGCGCGTGCTGGTCGAAGACAACGACATCTTGGGCAATCTCTACGGCGTCGATGTGCATGGTCCCAAGGACGCCACCGTGCGCGGCAATCGCATTGTCGGGCGCACGGATCACCATATGAACAGCCGTGGCAATGGGGTTTATGTCTGGAATGCGCCGGGCACGATCATCGAGGATAACGACATCCGCCTTGGCCGTGACGGAATCTTTGTGAATGCCTCAAACGACGGCATCTTTCGCCGCAACCTGATGCGCGACCTGCGTTTTGCGGTGCATTACATGTATGCCAACAATTCCGAGGTGTCGGGCAATATCTCGATCGGCAACACCCTTGGTTTTGCGCTGATGTTCTCGAACCGCATTACCGTGCATGACAATCTCAGCCTCGCAGACCGCAGTCACGGCCTCATGCTCAACTACGCCAACAACGCCGATATTCGCGGCAATCTGGTGCGGGGCGGCGCAGAGAAATGCACGTTTATCTACAACGCTCACCGCAACCTCATCTATGACAACCGCTTTGAAGGCTGCGAGATCGGCATTCATTTCACCGCCGGATCGGAACGCAATGCGATCACCGGCAACGCCTTTGTCGGCAACCGGACGCAGGTGAAATACGTCGGCACCAAGGATGTGGAATGGAGCTATGACGGGCGCGGCAACTATTGGTCGGACCACCCCGCCTTTGATCTGGATGGCAATGGCATCGCCGATGCCAGCTTTCGCCCCAATGACCTGATGGACCACATCCTGTGGTCGCAACCCGCCGCCAGCCTCTTGATGGGCGCACCCGCTGTGCAACTGATCCGCTGGAGCCAGAAACATTTCCCCGCCTCCCTGCCCGGTGGCGTGCTGGACAGCGCGCCCCTGATGCGGCCCGTCCTCGTGACAGTGCCGGATACTATCGCCGCAATGGAAGCTGAAGCCATGACCGCCGCACGCAACAGAAAGACAGATGATGCCCCGTTTGACCCTCTCGCAAGTCACTAAGCGCTACGACGGCGTCACCGCGCTTGATGCGGTGGACTTTACCGTTGCCCCCGGTGAACGGGTGGCGCTCCTTGGCCACAATGGCGCAGGCAAATCCACGTTGATGAAGATCGTCCTTGGCCTGATCCCCGCCACCTCTGGTCAGATCGAGGTGCTCGGGGCCGCCCCCGGCAGTCAGGCCGCCCGCGAGGGCACCGCCTATTTGCCCGAAAACGTGGCCTTTCACCCGGCCCTGACCGGTCTTGAACAAATCCGCCTCTACCTGCGCCTGCGCGATTGCGATCCGGCGCAGGCGATGGGCCTGTTGGAGCGTGTGGGATTGGGCGAGGCCGCCCGCCGCCGCATCGGCACCTATTCCAAGGGCATGCGCCAGCGTGTCGGGCTGGCTCAGGCCCTCATCGGCCAACCTCGCCTCTTGATCCTTGATGAGCCGACCAGTGGTCTCGACCCGGTGTCGCGCCGCGAGTTCTACGCCATCCTCGACGGTCTCGCCGCAGAAGGTGCTGCAATCCTGCTCTCTTCCCATGCCCTGACCGAGGTCGAGGCCCGCACCGACCGGATCGTGATCCTATCCAAGGGGCGGCTCATGGCGAATGACACGCTGCATGCCCTGCGCCGTCAGGCCGCGCTGCCAATTCGGCTGCAAATCTCGGCACGCCCGGGCGCGGCGGATCAGGTGGCGGCGCAACTGTCTGGAGGGCGGCGCAACGGCGTCATGGTCGATCTGACCTGCGCCCATGACGAGAAGCTGACCCGCCTTGGCCATATTGCTGCGCTGAAAGGGCTGATTGAGGACGTCGAAATCATCCCGCCCAGCCTTGAAGACCTCTACAGCCATTTCAGCCGGAGAGATGACCAATGACCGCCTTCTTTCGCCCCGTCTTCGCCCTTGGCACCACCGAATTCCGCATCGCGCTTCGCAATCGTTGGGTGACGATCACCGTTGCTTTGATGGCGCTCTTTGCACTTGTCCTCTCGGCGGCGGGCAGCGCCCCAACCGGCGACGTGGGCGTGGATGCGCTCTCGGTCACGGTGGCAAGCCTGACGTCTCTTGGCGTCTATCTCGTGCCGTTGATGGCGCTTTTGATGTCCTTTGACGCCGTGGCAGGCGAGATCGAGCGCGGCACGCTTTCGCTGACGCTGACCTATCCGGTCTCTCGAACCGGCATCCTGATGGGCAAGTTTATCGCCCATCTGGCGGTGCTGACGATTGCTGTGGGCGCGGGCTATGGGTTGGCGGCCATCACCGCGCTTGCCACCGATCCCGAGGCGGTGACAGGCCTGCCCGCGCTTTTGCGCCTCTTCTGGTCCTCGATCCTGTTGGGGGCGGTGTTTCTCGCCTTGGGCTATGCGCTCTCGGCCATCGCGCGGCGTCCGGGGGCAGCGGCGGGGCTGGCAATCGGCGTCTGGCTGGCCTTGGTCGTGCTCTACGATCTGGGTCTTTTGGCGGCGGTCGTGGCAGATGGTGGCGGGGTCTTTACCGCCCGTGCCCTGCCGTGGCTTTTGCTGGCCAATCCCGCCGATGCCTTTCGCCTCTACAACCTTGCCGCATCCGAGGCGACGGCGGCGGCCTCTGGCCTTGGCGGGGCGGCCCAGACCATTCCGGCGCTCCATGCTTTGATCTCGGTCCTGCTTTGGCCCCTTGCTGCCTTTGGTCTGGCGGTCGCAGCGCTGCGGAGGGTCACACCATGAAATGGCTCCCATTCCTGTTCTTGCTCCTCGCCCTTGCCGCCTGCAAGGAAGAGGTGGCCACACGCCCTGACCCTGTGCCTTTGACGGCCGAGGCAACCGGACATTACTGCCAAATGGACCTGCTCGAGCATCCCGGCCCCAAGGCGCAGGTCCATCTTGAGGGTCTGGATCACCCGCTCTTCTTCAGTCAGGTGCGCGACGCCATCGCCTATCAACGCATGCCAGAGCAAAGCCACGCCATAACGGCCATCTACGTCAACGACATGGCCGCCGCCGCCAGTTGGGACCAGCCCGGCGCCGAGAACTGGATCGACGCGACATCGGCCCATTACGTGGTCGGATCAACGGCAACGGGCGGCATGGACGCGCCCGAATTGGTGCCGTTTCTCGAGGCAAAGGATGCTGCCGCCTTTGCCGATACGCGCGGCGGGCATGTTCAGCGGCTGGCCGAGGTGGCGGATATCGATGTGCTATCGGCCGTGCCAATCGCCACCGGCATCACCGACCGCGCCGAAGACGAAGATTTCGAAGCACGGCTAAAACACCTGTCCCGCGAAAGGCAGAACTGACATGACCCTCTCCCGCCGCCGTTTTTTGACCATCTCTGCCGCAGCGCTTTCGTGTTCCCGCTCTGCTCAGGCCACACCCCTGCACCGCTGGCAGGGGATCGCCTTGGGTGCACGCGCCACGATCACGCTCAGCCACCCCGAGGCAGAGCGGATCACCGAAACCGCCCGCGCCGAGATCGAACGGCTGGAGCAGGTCTTCAGCCTCTACCGCGCGACCTCCGCGCTCAGCCAACTGAACGCCAGCGGGCACCTCGACGCACCACCTTTCGAGTTGTTGGATTGCCTATCCATCGCCGCCACAGCACATCGCGCCACGGATGGGCTCTTTGATCCTACTGTTCAACCGCTTTGGGATCTCTACGCGCATAGCTATGGTGCAGGACATGCCCCGTCAGAGGCCGAGATTGCCAATGCCCGCGCCCATGGAACGTGGAGCGATCTGCGCTACAGCGCAACCGCCATCAATCTGCGGCCCGGTATGGCGCTCACGCTTAATGGCATCGCACAGGGCTATATCGCGGATCGCATCGCGCATCTTTTGCAGGCCGAAGGGCTGAGCGACATCTTGATCGACACTGGAGAGTTGCGCGCCCTTGGTGGGCATCCGGATGGCGGCGACTGGCCCGTGATCCTAGACACGCCCGGCCGCCCGCATCTGGGCCTGCGCGACCGCGCTCTGGCCTCCTCTGCCCCGCGTGGCACCGTCTTTGATGCAGAGGGCACAGCGGGTCATATCCTGGATCCCCGCACCGGCACCCCTGCTACGCCACGCTGGCACCTCATCAGCGTCACCGCACAAAGCGCCGCCATGGCTGATGCGCTCAGCACCGCCATGTGCCTGATGTCCGCCCAAGACATCAAACGGGCCGAATCTGCCATCTCTGGCGTCAGGGTGGTGCAGAGCGCCGCCGTCTGAGGCAGCTTACCCCAGCCGCGCCTTGACCTGCGGACCAACCGCGCCGAAATCCATCTGGCCCGCGTGGCGTTCCTTGAGCTTGCCCATGATCTTGCCCATGTCGCGGATCGTGGTGGCCCCCACATCGGCAATCGCCTTGTCGATTGCTGCGGCAATCTCGTCTTCGGCCAATTGGCGCGGCAGGAATTCTTCGATGATGCGGATCTCGTCGCGCTCGCGCTCGGCCAGATCAAGCCGCCCACCCTCTTCATAGGCGCGCACGCTCTCGTTGCGCTGCTTGGTCATCTTGGCGAGAATGGCCATGATTTCCGCGTCTCCGACCGGGATAGTCCCGTCCGCGCTGCGCCCGGCAATCTCTTGATCCTTGATCGCCGCGTTGATCAGACGCAAGGTCGCCAAACGGCCTGCCGCCTTGTCGCGCATCGCCTGTTTCAGGGCCTGATCGACCCGTGCCCGCAGTTCCATTCCGTTTCATCCCCATGATCGTCACAAGAGCGGGAGCCTAGCGCCAAGCGTGGGCGATGGCAACCGCCGTGCTGGTCGCCCCAGCACCACGATCAGACCCTTGACCCGCCCCCAGCCCACCCGTAGGTATGCGCAAATTTGCCCGAGCCGGAGACTCGCCCCCATGGCCCAAGCGTCCACCCCCCGTCCGACCGCCTGTCTAGCCCTTGCCGATGGCTCGCTGTTCTATGGCTACGGGTTCGGCGCGGTCGGCGTGACCACAGCGGAACTCTGCTTCAACACGGCGATGACCGGCTATCAAGAGATCATGACCGATCCCAGCTATGCCGGACAAATCGTGACCTTCACCTTTCCGCATATCGGCAATACCGGCGTGAACATCGAAGACGACGAAACCGCCGAGCCGGTAGCCGAAGGCATGGTGGTCAAATGGGACCCGACCGAGCCGAGCAACTGGCGGGCGCAGGAACACTTGACAAGCTGGCTTGCACGGCGGGGCCGCATCGCGATTGGCGGCATCGACACCCGCCGCCTGACCCGTGCGATCCGTCAGCAGGGCGCGCCGCATGTGGCCCTTGCCCATGATCCCAACGGCAAATTCGATGTCGAGGCTTTGGTGGGACGTGCGCGCAGCTTTGCCGGGCTCGAAGGCATGGATTTGGCCAAGGATGTGACCTGCGCGCAGTCTTATCGGTGGGACGAAATGCGGTGGGCCTGGCCCGAGGGCTATCTGCGCCAAACCGACGCGCGTCACAAGGTTGTTGCGGTCGACTACGGTGCCAAGCGCAATATCCTGCGCTGTTTGGCAAGCGCCGGATGCGATGTGACCGTGCTGCCCGCAAGCGCCACCGCCGAGGATGTGTTGGCCCATTCCCCCGATGGCGTGTTCCTGTCCAACGGCCCCGGCGACCCGGCGGCCACGGGCAAATATGCCGTGCCCATGATCCAAGGTGTGCTCGAGGCGGGGCTGCCGCTCTTTGGCATCTGCCTTGGGCATCAGATGCTGGCCTTGGCGCTTGGGGCTCAGACCATCAAGATGAACCACGGCCACCACGGCGCCAACCACCCGGTCAAGGATCTGGAAACCGGCAAGGTGGAAATCACGTCGATGAATCACGGCTTTGCCGTCGACAGCCAGACCCTGCCCACCGGGGTGGTCGAGACGCATGTCTCTTTGTTTGATGGATCAAACTGCGGTATCCGGATCAAGGATCGTCCGGTCTTTTCGGTGCAGCACCACCCCGAAGCCAGCCCCGGTCCGCAAGACAGCTTTTACCTGTTTGAGCGATTCGCGGCCTCTATGGCCAAATAAGTCCAAATAATCCCTCGGCTGTTAACCTGTCGTTAAAACATCGTTAACCAAGCGCGCCCTAGTCTTTCCTCAACCGCAAGGGGAAAGGTCGCGATATGGGAATTTCCGAACTGCGTCACATGCGGGCGCAAGGGTCTGGCGCGCGGGTGCCGATCAACCCACTGGGCCGCGAATTGGTGCGCGCCGGTAAGATCAGCCGTTCGGATGCCACGCTGGCCGAATTGGTGCGGCGGCATTGCGACACGTCGCTCGACCGCATTCTTCAAGCCGAGGGGCTGGCCACGGAAGACGACTTGCTCGCCGCCCACGCCCGCCGCCTCTCAAGCACGCGGCTGAGCGCCGAGGATGTGATGCGCGCAGAACTGGTTGAGTCCGGTCTTGATCCGCGATTTCTTTTGAAACATGGCGTGCTGCCGATCCAGTCCGCTGCTGGCGTTCCTGTTCTTGCCACTGGCGGGCCAGATAGCCTTGCCTCTCTGCGCCCTGCCCTGCCTCGCAAGCTGGACCGCGCGCGCGTGGTGATGGCCCCGCGCCACGCGATACAGGACCGCATCGCGCATGAGCATCGCGACATCTTGCGCAGCATGGCCGAGGCGCGCGTGCCCGAGATCGAGAGTTGTCGAACCTGGGGTGCCCATCAAAATCGCCGCCTGCACCTGACGCTCGCGGCCCTTGCGGTGCTTGTGGCGCTCAGCCTCGCCTTTCCGATCACGGTTTTTTCCATCTTTGCGGTCTGGGCCTGCTTTACGCTCATCGTCTCTGCCGGGTTGAAAATCGCGGCCTTTGTAGCACAGACCTCTGGCCGCTCTGATGCGCCCCCCGCCCCTTCCTCGCCACGGCCCCTGCCCAAGGTATCAATCCTCGTACCGCTCTTTCGCGAAACCGAGATTGCCCATGCGCTTATCGCCCGCCTCAGTCGCCTGACATATCCGAAATGCCTGCTCGACGTCATCCTCGTACTCGAGGAAGAAGACGCGCTGACCCGTCAGACATTGGCGGGAATTGATCTGCCGCCATGGGTGCGGCCCGTGATCGTACCCGATGGCAAACCACGCACCAAGCCGCGCGCGATGAATTACGCGCTAGATTTCTGTCAGGGCGACATCATTGGCATTTTCGACGCCGAGGATGCGCCCGAGGCCGATCAGATCACGATCATTGCGCGCCGCTTTCAGCAGGTACCCCGAGAGGTGGCCTGCCTTCAGGGCATTCTCGACTATTACAACCCCGGCCAAAACTGGCTGGCGCGCTGTTTCACCATCGAATACGCGGCATGGTTTCGCACCTTGATGCCGGGCATGGCGCGTCTCGGGCTGGCGATTCCCCTTGGCGGGACCACACTCTATTTCCGGCGTGACGTGCTCGAGGAATTGGGCGGATGGGACGCGCACAATGTGACCGAAGATGCCGACCTTGGCTTTCGCCTTGCCCGGCATGGCTATCGCACGGAGATGATCCATACAGTAACCGAGGAAGAGGCCAATTGCCGAGCCTGGCCTTGGATCAAACAGCGCTCTCGCTGGCTCAAGGGGTATATGACCACCTATCTGGTGCATATGCGGCAGCCCAGACTGCTTTATGCACAGCTTGGACCGCGCAAGTTCTGGGGGTTTCAGGCGCATTTCGTCTCGGCGCTTTCACAATTCCTGCTGGCACCGGTCCTTTGGTCCTTTTGGCTGGTTCTCTTTGGCTTGCCCCACCCGCTCGACACGGTCGTCCCACATGCGCTGCTGGTGGCGTTGGGCAGCCTGTTCTTGCTGGTAGAGGTTCTGAATGTCTCTATTCACATGGCTTCGGTCTCGGGGCCGCGACACCGGCATCTGATGGCATGGGCCCCGACGATGCATTTTTACACACCACTCGGGACAATTGCCGCCTATAAGGCGCTGTATGAGCTCATCTTAAAGCCATTCTTTTGGGACAAAACCACGCATGGCCTCTCGGTCACGGCGCGTGGTCAACCAAACTCAGACGGTGGATTTGACCTCTCCGGAATCAAGCTTGAGCCGGGTCACAAAGGCCTTTGAGATGTGATCCCGCAGGGCCTGCGCGGCCCCTGCACTATCATGTGCCTCAATCCCCGCCACGATCGCATCATGTTCGCGCAGCGCATCCTCATCCCGACCGACCGCCGCAAGAGACGTGGTCGCCAAAAGCGCCATGGATCGATGCACAAGGTCCAACTGTTGCACCAGAAAGCGGTTGTGCGAGGCAAGATGTATCTGCTTGTGAAACCGCCGATTGGCACGGGCGAGTTCCACCGGCTTGCCCAAGAGCGCGCGATCATCTTCCACCATATCCCGCAACACCCGCACCTCTTCGGGCGTGGCATGGCGCGCGGCCAGCTCTGCCGCCAGCCCTTCCAACTCTGCCCTCACCACATAAAGCTCGGCCAACTGATTGTAATCCAAAGAGGACACGATCAGGCTGCGCCCGTCGCGGGTGAGCATGGATTGCGTTTCAAGCCGCTGCAACGCCTCGCGGATGGGCGTGCGCGACACACCAAAGCGTTCGGCCAGATCGCTCTCGACCAGACGGTCTCCGGGTTTGAAGATGCCGACATCGATTGCCTCAAGGATCAACGAATAGGCATCTGTAGGGGGCGGTTTCATCGGCATGTCCGTTTGTTCTGTGCATTGGCTGGGAACCTTACGCGCTTTGAGCGCGGGATCAAGCCTTGGGCGATTGCGCGCAATGTCGCGCCCGCTTATATCAGCGCCATGCCCAAACCTGATTTCACCCATATCCGCACCTGGGTCTTTGACCTCGACAACACGCTATACCCGCCTTCTGCCCGCCTTTTCGATCAGATCGAGGCGCGGATGACCCGGTTTGTAATGGATATGCTGCGTGTCACCCATGCCGAGGCAGACCGGCTGCGACATGACTATTGGCGTGAACATGGCACGACGCTGGCGGGGTTGATGCGGCTACATGATCTCGATCCCGGGCCCTATCTTGAGGCGGTGCATGACATTTCGCTCGATAAGCTGGAACCGGATGCCGCGCTCAATACCGCCATTCGCGCCCTGCCGGGGCGCAAGATCGTCTATACCAACGGCTCTGCCCCCTATGCCGAGCGGGTGATCGCGGCGCGCGGGCTTTTGGGGGCGTTTGACGCCGTTTACGGCGTGGAACACGCAGGCTACCGGCCCAAACCGGAACCCGAGGCGTTTCGGACCATTCTGACACAAGACCAGAGCGCCCCCGATACAGCCGCCATGTTCGAGGATGAGCCCCGCAATCTCGCGGCCCCGCATGCCATGGGAATGCGAACCGTGCATGTCGCCCCCGAGCGGATCGAAGCCGAACACATCCATCACCACACCGATGATCTGGGCGGGTTTCTGGCGCGGCTGATCTAAGCGCTGCGGCGATACGTCCCTTTGATCGCGGGGGGCGGGACATATTTACGCATCACAAGAGTAATCTTTGATCCATGAGGCCCGCCATGACCGCGACGACAGCCCCCACCACTGCCGCCCACGACACCGCCAAAAGCCATGATCCCGATGCCGCCGCCGTTGGCCCGATCCTGCTCAGCGTGGCGGTTTTTCTGGCGGGATGGGCGACGAGCATTGCGATCTGGGGCATTCCGGGGCTTTATATCCCGGCACTGGCGCTGGTTCCGGTCATCTGGGTGATGCTGATCCTGATTTCTCGGGGCTGAGCCGACGCTAGATCCCATTTCGGAGACTTTGAGAATGACGCAGGCGTCGTATGATATCGTGGTTTCAGGCGGCGGTGTTGCTGGCCTGACCGCGGCTGCCGTCTTTGGCAGCGCGGGGTTTTCGGTTCTTTGCGTCGATCCAGCCCCGCCTGTGACGGCGCGCGATGCGGCTGGATCAGACCTGCGCACCACGGCATTCCTGCAGCCGGCGCAGGCGCTCCTTGATCGGGCGGGCCTTTGGGCACGTCTTGCGCCGCATGCCACGGACCTGCAAGTCATGCGGATCGTCGATGCGGGTGGCGAATTGCCCGAACCCCGCGTCGTGCGCGAATTCAACGCCAGCGATATTTCCGAGCGCCCTTTTGGTTGGAACCTGCCCAACTGGCTTTTGCGCCGTGAAATGGTGGCGCATCTGGAAAGCCTGCCCTCGGTCACGTTCAAACCCGGCACCGGCACCGCCACGCTCTTTACCCGCGAAGCCGAGGCGCGCGTGGGGCTGAGCGACGGCACTCGGGTGCGATGCCGCTTGGTGATCGCTGCCGATGGGCGGGGCTCCCCTATCCGCGAGGCGGCAGGAATTCACGTTAAAACAACGCGTTACGGTCAAAAGGCGCTTGCCTTTGCCGTCACCCACCCAATCCCGCATGACAATGTCTCGACTGAAATCCACCGTTCTGGCGGGCCGTTCACCCTTGTGCCCCTGCCCGATCACGACGGGCGGCCATCCTCGGCCATCGTCTGGATGGAAGAAGGGCCAGAGGTTGCGCGTTTGGCCGCCCTGCCGGAGCCCGAACTCGAGGCTGCGATGAATGTGCGCTCTTGCCACCTCTTTGGCCCGCTGACATTGGCATCACGCCGCACCGTCTGGCCGATCATCAGCCAAGTCGCAGAGCGCATGTCAGGCGAGCGCGTGGCGCTTGTCGCCGAGGCTGCGCATGTCGTGCCACCGATTGGCGCGCAGGGCCTCAATATGTCGCTTGGCGATATGCGGGTGTTGCTGGAACTGGCCGAGGCGAACCCCGAGGCTTTGGGCGACCGCACCATGCTCGACACCTATCATCGTCGCAGGCATTTCGAGGTGCAGGCGCGCGTGACGGGGATCGACCTGCTCAATCGCGCGTCGATGCTGAGCACACAGCCATTGCGGGATGCGCGCGCACAGGCGCTGAGCGCGATTTACTCGCTGGCCCCAGTGCGCAAAACCCTGATGCAGATGGGTCTTGGCGCACGGGGCTAAAGCTCAGAGCACCTTGTCTAGGACCGTTTCCAACCGCTTGAGTGCGGCGGGCACGTCATAGAGTTTATCTAGACCAAAAAGCCCAAGACGGAAGGTGCGAAAGCCCTCGGGCTCGCCCACTTGCAGCGGCACGCCGGCGGCAATCTGCATACCTTCTGCCATGAATTTCTTGCCATTCTGGATATCGGGATCGCTGGTGTAGCTGACGACAACGCCGGGCGCGCCAAAGCCTTCGGCGGCGACAGAGGTCACGCCGCGCGCGGCCAGCATCGCGCGTACGCCATTGCCCAAGTCCCATTGCGCATCGCGCAGCCGCTCGAACCCATAATCGCGGGTCTCGATCATCGTGTCGCGGAATCCGCGCAGCGCGTCGGTGGGCATGGTCGCGTGATAGGCATGGCCGCCCTTTTCATAGGCCTGCATGATCGCGCGCCATTTCCTCAGGTCGAGCGCAAAACTGTCGGACGTCGTTTCTTCCAGCCGTTCCAGAGCGCGCGCCGAAAGCATCACCAAACCGGCAGAAGGCGAGGCCGACCACCCTTTTTGCGGCGCAGAAATCAGCACATCAACGCCCGTCGCGCGCATATCAACCCAAGCACAGCCCGAAGCGATGCAATCCAGCACCAAGAGCGCGCCCACCTCATGCGCCGCCTTGGCCAAGGCGGTGATGTAATCGTCAGGCAGGATCAACCCCGCCGAGGTTTCCACATGCGGGGCAAAGACCACGTCGGGCTTTGCTTCATGGATTTTTGCCACGACCTCTTCGATGGGGGCCGGGGCAAAGGGCGTGGTCGCCCCGTTGCCAGTTTGCCGGGCCATGCAGACTGTGGTGTCAGAGGTGAACTGTCCTGCGTCGAAAATCTGGCTCCAGCGAAACGAGAACCAGCCGTTGCGCACGACAAGCGCATGTGCGCCACGGCCAAACTGCCGGGCGACAGATTCCATCGCATAAGACCCGCCACCGGGCACTAGCGCCACCGCATCCGCGGCATAGACATCCTTGAGCATGGATGAAATGTCGCACATAACCTCTTGAAAAGAGGCAGACATATGGTTGAGCGAGCGATCGGTGAACACCACCGAATACTCCAAAAGTCCATCGGGATCGACATGGTCAAGCAGGGCCGTCATGGAATGTCTCCTCTATCTTGCGGGCAAGATGGCGCGGGATCACCCATAAGTCCAGTGCGGCACGTCATCCGATGGGGCCGGGGCGGCGCTCCTCGCTCAAAAGGACATTCGCCTCGACATCGCCCACCCCCGGCAGGGTCATGATCCGGCGGCGCAAAACACGTTCAAAATCAGAAATATCGCGCGCCACGACCCGCAGGCGATAATCGTAAAGTCCCAAGATATGCTCAACCGTCTGCACTTCAGGGATGGCGCTGACGGCGCGCTCGAAATCTTCCAGACTGACCCGGCCCTTGGTGGCAAGTTTGACGCCAAGGAATACCGAGACTCCGAAACCGAGCTTCTCGTGATCTAATTCAAGGCGTTGCCCCTTGATGACCCCCGTATCGCGCAACCGTTGCAGGCGTCGCCATGTGGCGGGCTGAGACAGGCCAAGGGTGCGGCCAATCGCGCTTGCAGATTGAGTGGCATCGCGCACCATCTCGCGCAGGATCAGCCGGTCGAGGGTATCAAGCTCGATCACAGCGGCAGCACCTCGTCGGATTTGATCCGCGCCACATGCATCAGCGCCTCGATATCGGCGATATGCGGCAGGGTCAGGATGGCGCTGCGATAAAGCTGTTGGTAATGCGCCATATCGCGCGCAATGACCGAAAGGCGCAGATCAACACGGCCAAGAAATGTCTGTATTTCAATGACTTCAGGCACGTCTCTCGCGGCGTCGATGAACTCGTCAAAGGCGCGGGGCTGTGTTTTATCCAGCGTGATGCGCAACGACACCTCAACCTCATAGCCAAGCGCGCGCCAGTCGATCACGGCGCGGTTGGCCCGGATCACGCCCTCTTGCTGCATCCGCTCTAGCCGGCGGGCGCAGGTTGCCGAGGTCACGCCCGCGCGCTCTGCAAGGTCCGACGCCCCAAGGGTGGGGGCATGTTGATAGTGGCGCAAGATGCGGCGATCAGTATCATCGAGCATAGTTTCTTCCATATTCTAGCTTATGGAGAATGATTACGCTGAACTTTACCAGAAATAATCCGAAATCACCAGTCTCTTTCGCCCGGTCATGCCTATGATGCGCCTATCAACCGAAGAGGAGAACGCCATGCGCGTCTATTACGATCGTGACTGTGACATCAACCTGATCAAAGACAAAAAGGTCGCCATTCTTGGCTATGGCAGCCAAGGTCATGCCCACGCGCTTAACCTGCGGGATTCAGGCGCAAAAAATCTGGTCGTCGCCCTGCGCGAAGGCTCGAAATCGGCAAAGAAGGCCGAGGCTGAGGGCCTAAAGGTCATGGGTATCGCAGAAGCCGCAGCTTGGTGCGACCTGATGATGTTCACCATGCCCGACGAATTGCAGGGCGAAACCTATCGCAAATACGTGCATGACAACATCCGCCCCGGCGCGGCGATTGCCTTTGCCCACGGCCTCAACATCCATTTTGGCCTGATCGAACCGAAGGAAGGCGTTGACGTCATCATGATGGCGCCCAAAGGCCCCGGCCACACGGTGCGCGGCGAGTATGTCAAGGGCGGCGGCGTGCCCTGCCTTGTGGCGGTCAACAACGATGCATCCGGCAAGGCCTTGGAAATTGGGCTTTCTTACTGCTCGGCCATCGGTGGCGGGCGCTCGGGGATCATCGAGACCAACTTCCGCGAAGAGTGCGAGACCGACCTCTTTGGTGAGCAGGCCGTGCTTTGTGGTGGCCTTGTCGAACTTATCCGCATGGGCTTCGAGACGCTGGTCGAAGCGGGCTATGCCCCTGAAATGGCTTACTTTGAGTGCTTGCACGAGGTGAAGCTGATCGTCGATCTGATCTATGAAGGCGGTATCGCCAACATGAACTATTCGATCTCGAACACCGCCGAATATGGTGAATATGTCAGCGGTCCGCGGGTTCTGCCCTATGAGCAGACCAAGAAAGAGATGAAGGCCATTCTGCGCGACATTCAGACCGGCAAATTCGTGCGTGATTTCATGCAGGAGAATGCCGTGGGCCAGCCTTTCTTTAAGGGCACGCGCCGCATGAACGACGCGCATCAGATCGAAGAAGTCGGCCAGAAGCTGCGCGCCATGATGCCGTGGATTTCCGCAGGCAAGCTGGTGGATCAAAGCAAGAACTGAAGTCCTTGAAATCCAAAGCGAAAGGGCATCCCCTGCGGGTGCCCTTTCGTGTCTGAAAGGCCCCTCCATGCAAGAGATTTCCGCACTCAACTGGCTGAGGATCGGTGCCTTGGGCGTGATCTGGGGCGCGTCCTTTATGTTCGTTTCGGTCGCGTTGACCGGGGCGGGACCGTTCTTCGTGGCGGCGGTGCGGATCGTGTTGGGGGCGGGGTTTTTGCTCTGTCTGCTGCGGTTGAAAGGGCGGAAATTGCCCGCTTTGCGCGGTCCGGGTGGGGCGCGCATCTGGCAATTCGCACTTGTCATGGCGTTGTTTTCAAACGTTTTACCATTCATCCTCTTGTCTTGGGCACAGCAATCTGTGGCCTCGGGGTTTGCCGGGGTGTGTATGGCGGCGGTGCCGCTTTTGATCTTGCCCTTGGCGCATTTTCTGGTGCCCGGAGAGCGGATGCATGTGCGGCGTTTGGTGGGGTTTGTTCTGGGTACGACGGGGGTTGTCGTGTTGATCGGGCCAGAAGCCTTCACTTCGACCGGTAAGGATCTGGAATCCTTGGCAAGATTGGCCTGCCTTGGGGCGGCGGGGGGCTATGCGATCGGCTCGATTGCTACACGTCTGTCGCCAGAGGTGGATCGTTTGTCGCTGTCCGCTTTGGTGTTGACGCTGGCAGCGGGGATGATTGTGCCCTTGGCGTTGGTGGTTGAGGGGTTGCCTACTGATTTGAATACAAAGAGTTTATTGGCCTTGCTCTATCTTGGCATCCTGCCAACTGGCGTGGCGCAACTGTTGCTGGTGCAGGTCAACCGCGAGGCGGGGCCGAGTTTTTTCAGCCTTGTCAATTACATGGTGCCGGTGTGGTCGGTGATCCTTGGGGCGCTCGTGCTGTCCGAGGTTTTGCCGCCAAGTTTGCTGGCGGCGATGACGCTGATTCTGGTCGGTGTTGGCATGAGCCAATGGGGCGCTTTGCGGCGGGTCTTTGGCGCAAGGTGAGCCTTACAGAGCTTACGAAATCACCCCGGATTTTGTAAGGTTCAGCCCCATGCGTGCGCCCAGATCAGGATTTGGTAAGAAACCGGCCGCATCCTGTGGACAAGTCACAGCCCTGAAGCTGATTTTGAAAAGCCTAGGCGCGCGGCGCGGCGAGAGTGGCGCGCCAGAGATCAAGTGCGGCGCGGGTCTCGGGGACGTCATGCACGCGCAGGATCTGCACCCCTTGCGCCACACCGCCCAAGGCCACGGCGAGAGAGCCGGGGATACGGTCAGCAGCAACCGGCGTGCGGCTGATCTCGCCGATAAAGCGCTTGCGCGAGGCACCAAGAAGAACGGGACAGCCGAGGCTGTGAAAGAGCGAGAGGTTTTGCAGGAGGGTCAGGTTATGCGCAACAGTCTTGCCAAAGCCGATACCGGGGTCGGTTATGATGCGCGCACGAGGGATACCAAGGGCCTCAAGCGCCTCGATCCGGGCGGCGAGCCAGTCGTAGACATCGAGCAGCACATGGTCATAGCGCGGGTCTTGCTGCATGGTCTCGGGCGAGCCTTGGGCGTGCATCACACAAACCGGCAGGGCATGGGTGGCGGCATAGGGGGCCAAGGCGGGATCATAGGTTAGCCCCGCCACATCGTTGATCAGATTGGCCCCCACCGCATGAGCGGCCTGCGCCACCGCCGCCTTGCGGGTGTCGATGGAAATGGGCGTGGTCAGGCCCGCGCGCAGGGCCGAGATGATCGGGGCGGTGCGGGTGATTTCATCCTCAACGGGCACGGGGGCGGCACCGGGGCGGGTGGATTCGCCGCCCACGTCCAAAATTGCGGCCCCGTCACTGGCCATCTGACGGGCATGGGCCAGCGCCACTTCGGGATCAAAATGCTGACCGCCGTCGGAAAAGCTGTCTGGGGTGACGTTTAGAATACCCATGATCTGCGGCGCGGTCATATCGAGCCCCGCCACCGGCGCGCGCGGCGTGGTGAGGCGATGCAGCGCCTCAATCGGCAGGTCAGCGGCGGGCATGAGGTAAGAGGGCGCGGTGCGATCCAGCACCTCGACCGTATCGAACCAGCACCAGCCGCCCGCAAGCGTCAGCGCGCCGGCGGGGCGGGCGGGATCGGTGCGGGGGATGGGACGGTAATAGGGCATATGGGGCCTCAACGCGGCATGGGGATCAGGCCGGTGAGGTAAGCGGGTGAACCCCTGCGGTCAAGCCCGCCTGCGCGGGATCAAACGCTGGCATCCGGGGCGGGGCGCACCTGAACGCCGTTGATGCGCCAGCCCTCTGGCGTCTCGATCATCTCATAGTCTACGATCCAGCCCGCGCCCGCCGCATCCACGACGCGCACGCCTTGCCAGAGCCGCCCGGCAATCTCGCGCATCTCAAGAAAGGTCACGTCAGAGGGACGCCAGACCATCGGATAACCGTCGCGCACCATGGCGCCGAATTGCTCGGGGGTTGCGAATTTCTGCTGGATGAAGGGGCTGGCATAGCCATAGGCGCGGCTGACATCCTGTGCCAGAAACGCCTCGATCTGCGCGGTGATGACAGCCTGTGCCCCCTCTTGTGCGCGCAGGGGCGCTGCGAGACCGAGCATCAGGATCAAAGACAGAATGATAGAGCGCATGGCACACCTCTCGCTATGCCAGAGATAGCCCCCTCTATGATTGCGTCAAGCGGTCAGGGTTTTTGCAGCGTTTCGAGATAGGCCACCAGATCAATCACCGGCTGGCTGGTCAGGATGATTTGTCCGCGCTCGGTCTTGAGGCCGGTATCGCGATCCTCAAAGAAGCTGCCATAGATCGGCATCGGGCTGCCGTGCGACACCAGCGGATCACGCCCGTCGATGCGACGCACCACCCGTTCAACCGGGAAATGGCCATTGTTGGTGGCCCTGAGCGCGGTGAGATCGGTGGGAAGCAGTGTCAGCACCGCCCGCATCGGGCCAAAGCCGGTGGCGTCATGCCCATGGCAGGCGGCGCAATAGCGTTCATAGGTCTGGGTTCCGGCTCGGATGTCCTGGGCTTGCGTGGCGTTTGTCAAAGTGAGGCTTGCCAAGATTACGATCGAGAGTGTCGCGCGCATAAGAGGTCTCCTTGCGGTGTCCAAAGGCGGTGGTTCTCTTTTATAGGTCTGGAGCGTGCCCCATGCCTTGATCGGGATCAACCGGCCAGATCGCGCACCTGCGCCCAGAGCGGATCCGGGACGGTGACGGGATCGCACGGCTTTTTGCCCTGCCCCGGCATGCGCGCGCCTGCGTCCGTGGTTGCACCCTCGGCCACCTGCGCCAGCCGGTCGAAGAAGACACCGGATAGGTCCGGGTCCATCAGCAGGTAATATTGCCCCAGATCATGCGGCGGGCCATTCGGTGCCTTGAGCGGGTTCACATCGCGGCTGACCACGCCGCCGGTCAGGCCTGCGGCCAAAAGCTCGGCCATGAGGCCAAGGCCCCAGCCTTTGGCCCCGCCGATGCTGACCAAGGAGCCGCTCAGCGCCGCCTCGGGATCGGTGGTGGGGTTTCCCTTAACGTCAAGCGCCCAGCCCAGCGGGATAGGCTGGCCTGCCGCCTTGGCCATGGTGATCTTGCCCAGCGCCACGACTGTGGTCGATTGATCGAATTGCATGGCAAGGCCGCCCTGCCGGTCTGGCACGGAAAAGGCGATGGGATTGGTGCCGATCACCCGCGTCTTGCCGCCCGGTGCGGCAACGATGGGCGAGGCATTGGTCATCCCCAATCCGATCAGCCCGCGCCGTGCGATCTGTTCTGTAAAATAGCCCAGTGAGGTGCAGGTATGGGCGTGACCGATGGCAAGGCTGGCGACGCCATTGATCCGCGCGGCTGCGGCGGCACGGTCGATGCCACGGGCAAAGGCGGGTTGGGCAAAGCCCATGCGCGCATCGACCAAGACCGCGCCGGGGCGCGGTTGGCTTACCTCTGGCTCGACCGTGCCGTTGACGCGACCTGTCTGCAATTGCTGGCAATAGCTTTCTAGGTAGTAGAGGCCGCAGATGCGGTTGCCGATGCTTTCGGCGGCGCGCACAGCGCGGGCCACCTCGGCGGCGATCCAAGGGGCCGCCCCATGCCGAATGAGGGCTGCAGTGGTGCGCGTTTCGATCTCGTGCAAGGTGATATCGGCCATGGCTCTGCCCTCTTGTGATAGCTGCGCGCCAGCTATGGGTGCGGGGGGTGGGCGCGGTCAATCCAATCCTTTTGAAGCAGAGTTCAGCCCAGCCGAAGTGACGGCGGTTGGCGGGGCCTTGCAGGGGATGGTGCGATGCTCTTGCCCCTTGGGGCCAAGGCGGGGTAAGAGCAGCAAAAGAACACACAAGGGAAAGGCAGCATCATGCGGCGTGTCGTTGTCACAGGTCTGGGTCTGGTAACCCCGCTGGCTGATGGGGTCGAACTGACCTGGAGCAGGCTATTGGCGGGGCAATCGGGGGCGGGAACCATCATCCGCTTTGACCCCGTCAATGTGGTGACGAAATACGCCTGCCAGATTCCCCTTGGCGATGGCACCGATGGCACGTTTCATTCCGATAAGTACATGGAGCCGAAAGAGCGCCGCAAGGTTGATGATTTCATCCTCTATGGCATTGCCGCTGCCCAACAGGCGGTCGAGGATTCAGGCTGGATGCCCGAGGATGAGGCCGCGCGCGAACGTACTGGCGTGATGCTGGGATCGGGCATCGGCGGGCTGCGCTCGATCGAGGAAACGGCCGGTATCATCCGCGAAAAAGGCGTGCGGCGGGTATCGCCGTTCTTCATTCCCGGCGCGCTGATCAACCTGATCTCGGGTCAGGTGAGCATTCGCTATGGGTTCAAGGGACCGAACCATTCGGTCGTGACCGCCTGCGCCACCGGCGCGCATGCGATTGGCGATGCGGCGCGGCTTATTCAGTGGGGCGACGCGGATGTGATGGTGGCGGGCGGGGCCGAAGCCTCGATCTGCGAGATCGGGATTGCCGGGTTCAACGCGTGCAAGGCGCTCTCGACCAAGCGCGCGGATGATCCTCAGGCCGCAAGCCGCCCCTATGACGCGGACCGCGACGGGTTTGTCATGGGCGAAGGTGCGGGCGTGGTGGTGCTTGAGGAATACGAGCATGCCAAGGCGCGTGGCGCGAAAATCTATGCCGAAATTCTGGGCTATGGTCTGTCGGGCGATGCCTATCACATCACCGCCCCCTCCGAGACGGGCGATGGCGGGTTCCGGGCGATGCAGGCGGCGCTACAGCGCGCCGGTCTGAACCCATCGGATATTGATTACGTCAACGCGCATGGCACATCGACCATGGCGGATACCATCGAATTGCAGGCGGTAGAGCGGCTCTTGGGCAATGCGGCGGCGAATGTGACGATGAGTTCGACGAAATCATCGGTCGGGCATCTTTTGGGGGCTGCGGGCGCGGTTGAGGCGATCTTTTGCATTCTGGCAATCCGTGATCAGGTGGCCCCGCCCACCATCAATCTGGACAATCCATCGGTGGAAACGCCGCTTGATCTGGCCCCCAATGCCAAGCGCGAGCGCAAGATTGACGTGGCGCTGAGCAACAGCTTTGGCTTTGGCGGCACCAATGCGGCGCTGATCGTCGGGAAACCGCGCTGATGTGGCGACACATCGTCTCGAATTTCCTGACGCTGCTGGTGGTGGCGGTGT
Source organism: Roseovarius sp. MS2 (assembly GCF_051447875.1). NCBI lineage: Bacteria > Pseudomonadati > Pseudomonadota > Alphaproteobacteria > Rhodobacterales > Roseobacteraceae > Roseovarius > Roseovarius sp. MS2. Next base: position 2,651,510 of record NZ_JBKHVF010000001.1, on the reverse strand, counting down.
TTCTGCTGGGCGGGGTGATCCTCTGGGGGCAGCAGCAGTATTCGGCGCGCGGGCCGTTGTCGGATGCGATCTGCCTGCGGGTTGAACCGGGCAGCACCATGCGCCGGGTCTCGAGCCGGTTAGAGAGCGACGGGGCGGTGACGAGCGGCGCGATTTTCCGCATCGGTGCGGAATATTCCGAGAAGGACGCGTTGCTTAAGGCCGGAAGCTGGCTGATCCCGGAAGCGGCCAGCATGGCGGAGATCACCGATATCATCACGCGCGGTGGGGCCAGCACCTGTGGAACCGAAGTTGTGTATCGCCTGGGCGTGACAAGCGCCGAAGTGGTGGTGCGGGAATTGGACGCCGCCACGGGCCGCTATGAGGAACGGGCCAAATTCGATCCAGCCGCCGAGGGCGAGGTTCCGGCGGAATTCACGCAGGTGCGCGAACAGGCCGATACGCGCTATCGCGTGGCCTTGGCGGAAGGCGTGACAAGCTGGCAGGTGGTCGAGGGGTTGAAATCCGTCGATGTGCTGACCGGCGAAGTAGCCGAGGTGCCAGCCGAGGGCACGCTTGCCCCCGACAGCTATGAGGTGCGCGCCGGCGACACGCGCGAGAGCGTGCTGACCCGGATGAGCGAGGCGCAGGCGGTCATTCTGGCAGCCGCGTGGCAAGGGCGGGCCGAAGGCCTGCCGCTGCAATCCGCGCAAGAGGCGCTGATCCTCGCGTCGATCATCGAAAAGGAAACCGGCGTGGCGGATGAGCGGCGGCAAGTGGCCAGCGTGTTCGTCAACCGGCTCAATCGCGGCATGCGGCTCCAGACTGATCCGACGGTGATTTATGGCGTGACCGAGGGCAAGGGCGTGTTGGGCCGGGGTCTGCGGCAGAGCGAATTGCGCGGCGCGACGCCCTGGAACACCTATGTGATCGAGGGGCTGCCGCCCACGCCCATCGCCAATCCGGGCCGCGCTAGCATCGAGGCAGCAGTTGATCCCGACACCACGGATTACGTGTTCTTCGTGGCCGATGGCACCGGCGGCCATGCCTTTGCAGAGACTTTGGACGAGCATAACCGCAACGTCGCCCGCTGGCGCGCCATCGAGGCAGAGCGCGGGAATAACTGAGGGGTTAAGGGGCGTTTCCAAGCGGCGAGCCGCGCGGTCGCTGGGCCGGGGTCTAGCGAAACAACGGAATTGGATGCCACTTTATGCCAGCCAAGGCCGTATGACCCATCAGAGTAGTGCTACGCCTCAAAATCGCTAGGCCGTCACACCAGAGGTGTGCCGATATAACGCGGCGCACCTTCGGTGCGACGGACGGCCCAGCGATCGCGCGGCGGCGCGTACCGCGCCTTGTTCCGCGCGGGTGACATACTGACCATGCGTTAAAGCCCCCTCACCGCCCCCGGATCCTCGGATCGAGCGCATCGCGCAACCCGTCGCCCATATAGTTGATCGACAGCACCGTGAGCGAGATGCCAAGGCCGGGCCAGAACACGCGCTCGGGGTAGTCTTGTAGATACTGCGTGGCGTCGTTCAAGAGCCGCCCCCATGTCGGGAAATCGGGGGGAAATCCCAAGCCGAGGAACGACAGTGCGCTTTCAGTGATGATCGCATTGGCGATGCCGAGCGTGGCCGAGACCATGATTGGCGACATCACATTGGGCAGGATATGCCGGGTGATGAGGCCGAAATTGGTGGTTCCGATAGAGCGGGCGGCGAGGATGAATTCGCGTTCTTTCAAGGCCAGCACATCGCCGCGCACGATGCGGGCGGTGGGCATCCAGCTTGTCACGCCAATGGCCACCACGATGAGGATGAAAATACCCCGCTCGGGGCCGAACACGCCATTGAGCGCCTCACGGAAGAGCAGCACCATCACCAAAAGAAGCGGCAGAAGCGGCAGCGACAGGAAGAGATCGGTGAGGCGCATGAGCGGCCCGTCAAGGCGGCGAAAGAACCCCGCCAGAACCCCGACCAGTGAGCCGAGCACAAGCGCCAAGAGCATCGCCGTCAACCCCACCGCAATCGAGGTCTGCCCCCCCGCCATCATCCGCGCCAGCGTATCGCGGCCCAGTTGATCGGTGCCAAAGGGATGCGTCCAGCTTGGCCCCTGATTGCGGGCGCGAATGTCGATGAACGTGGCGTCATAGGGCCAGACCAGCGGGCCAAGAAAGACAGCGGCGATGATGACGAGCAGAACGATCCCGCCAATCAGCGCGCCCCGGTGGCTCTTGAACTGATCCCAGACATCGCGCCATTGGCTGCGCGGCGGGGCGGTGGGGCCGGTATCCTTGAGGGCCGCGATGGGGGTTTGGGGTTCAGTCATAGCGAATCCTCGGGTCGAACACGCCGTAGAGCACATCGGCGACGATGTTGAAAAACACGATCAGCACCGCGATCATGAAGGTCACGGTTTGCACCATCGGTAGGTCGTTGGCCTCGATCGCGGTGATCAGAAGCTGGCCAAGCCCGTTCACCTTGAAAATCTGTTCGGTGATGATCGCCCCGCCAAAGATCGACGGCACGCCAAGGGCGATGACCGTGATCACCGGGATCATTGAGTTGCGCAGCACATGCACCATGACCACCGACCATTCCGACAGCCCCTTGGCACGCGCCGTGCGCACGTAATCCTGACCCAGATTGTCGAGCATCGAGGCGCGCATGAAGCGGCTGATCTGGGCGGTCGTTTGCAGCGCCAGAACCATGACCGGCATGACCATCTGCATCAGTTGCTGTTTGAACGTGGTCCAGTCCACCACCACCAGCGTGGTGTCATAGATCGAGGGCAGCCAGCCCAGTTGCACGGAAAAGATCACGATCACCAACACGCCGGAAAAGAACGGCGGCACGGAATAGCCGACCATGGTGATGAAAGTGCCGGTCTGATCGAATACGGAATATTGCCGGTAGGCGGAATAGATGCCGATAGGCAGCGCAATAAGGATGCCCACCACATAGGACATCGCCACCACCCAGAGGGTCTGCGGCATGCGCTGCACGATCACATCCATCACCGGCGAGCGGAATTGCCAGCTGAGCACGCGCTGCTGCCCCTCGGCCATGCTCGTGCCAAAGAGCCAGTCGATCAGCATCATCGGCTCGACCACAAAGAATTGCCACATCCATTTGACGAAACGGATATGCGTGGGCTCGCCCAGACCAAGCGCCAGACGCATCTTTTCCTTGACGTCGGGGGGCACGGTCAGCGGCACCTGCGCCATCGGGTCGCCGGGGGCCAGTTCGAGCAGGAGAAAGATCACGAGGCTGATGAACAGCAGCGTCGGGATCGCGAGGACAAGCCGTCGGATCGTATAGGTCAGCATGCGCGGCGCCTTTGCGGGTCGTTCTTATCGTTGTCGGGCAAGCAAGGCGCCGCCCCGGAGAATGCCCCGGAGCGGCCTTTGGCGTCAGATCACTTGATCCGGAACCAGTCGGCGGCGTTCCACAGCTCGGTGTCCCAGGTGTTCAGCTCTACCCCGCCCAACGAGTTGGAGCGGGCCGAGACGCGGCCACGGTCCACCAGCGGCACGATGGTGTAGCTGTCCTTGGTCAGCATGTCGTTGAGTTTCTTGGCAATCTCGCCGCGCTTGTCCAGTTCGGCGGTGCGGCCCAGTTCTTTGACCAGCGCATCATAGGCGGGATCGCAGAAGCGGTTGATATTCTCGCCCTGCCACTGGGTTTCGGGGCGCGGGGCCTTTTCGCAGGTGTAGCCCGCCAGATAGCTTTGCGGATCGGTGCCGTCGAAGTTGTTGGCATACATTTCCACATCGGCATAGAATTTGGGGAAGGTATCGGGGCTGCCCGGATCGCTGCCAAAGAACACCGAGGCAGAGATGTTGCGCAGTTCGGTTTCAACGCCGATTTCGGACCACCACTGTTTGATCAGCGCCTGAAAATCCTGACGCACGGCATTGGTCGAGGTCTGGAATAGCAGCGACAGCTTCTTGCCATCCTTTTCGCGGATGCCGCCTGCGCCCACGGTCCAGCCTGCCTCTTCCAAGAGCGCCTTGGCGCCTTCGATATCCTGCGTCAGGCAATCGGTATTGTCCGAGGCAAAGATTTCCGGTGCCGGCACCAGGTTGCAGGTGGGTCGCCCCGCCTTGCCATAGCCGATTTCGGTCAGCAATGCGCGGTCGATCGCCATCGAGAGCGCCTTGCGCACGCGCAGGTCGGTCAGGATCGGGTGCGGATGTTTGGCGGTGGCGCGCTCGCCTTCGGGCAGGTCGGGCGACGGATCGGTCATGTTCATCTCGATCCGTTCGACCAGCGTGCCAAAGGCCGACATGGCCACGCCTTTGCCCGCCGCCTCCATATTGGCGATCACGTCGGGGGCAAGTTGCAGGTTCCATGCATAGTCGAATTCGCCGGTTTCCAGCACCGCGCGCCCTGCCGCCGTGGCATCGCCGCCGCCCTTAAAGGTCATCGTGGCAAAGCGCGGCTTGGCCGGGTCGCGGTAATTGGGGTTGGCCGAAAGCGAGATCACGTCATTGGGGCGGAATTCATCCACCTTGAAGGGGCCGGTGCCGATGGGGGCGAAATTGGCATCGGCGCATTCCTGCGCCTTGGCCCCCAGACAGTCGGCGAATTGCGCGGCCTGAATGATCGGGGCCTGACCGCCCATGAAGGGTCCATAGGGCACCGGGGTGGGCTGGGAAAAGTTCACCTTGACGGTCAGATCGTCGATCACTTCGACCGAGGAGACACCTTCGTATTTGCCAAGCTGGGCGCAGCCGCCTTCGGGGTGCATGCAGTATTCGGCGGTAAATTTCACGTCATCGGCGGTAAAGGGCGTGCCATCCGACCAGGTGATGCCCGGCTTGATCTTCCATGTAATCGAGGTGAGATCCTCGGACACGCCGCCATTGGCGACGGTGGGGATTTCTTCGGCCAGATAGGGGATCATCTCACCCTTGGTGTTGTAACGGCCCAAGGGTTCGATCACGAGGCTGGCGGCCTCAACCTCTTTGGTGCCGCCCGAAAGATAGGGATTCATGATGGACGGCGCTTGCCAATAGATCAGGTTCACATGGCCATCCGCGCCACGCTCTGCCATCGCGACAGAGGCGAGGCTGGTGGCGGCGGTTGCGCCAAGCAATAGGGATTTCAGGGTCATGGCTTTGGTCTTCCTCCGATGTTGGACAGCGATTTTTAGGCCGTCTCATTCGTTGATCCGCGGCACGTTAGGCTTGGCCGGGCGCATGCCGTGTCCGGTGCGGGGCTCCCACAACCTTGACTGGCATGGGCATCTCAGACCGGAACCTGATAAAATGCAAGCATTCCATTTGCGCGATTGTTCAACATCGCGTGCAACGTGCGGCGTTGTTTGACAGGGGCGCGCGAAAGTGAGTAGCGTTTAAGCATCATCCCCTGAATACAGAGGCAGCGCCCATGCTGGATACGCCCATTGTCCAGATCGAGAATCTCCGGGTTGCGTTCGAAACGCGGGATGGCCCGGTGGTGGGGGTCGAGGATGTGTCCTTTGCCGTGAACCCCGGCGAGACGGTCTGTATCGTGGGCGAGAGCGGGTCTGGCAAATCGGTGTCATCGTTGTCGTTGATGCGGCTGATCGAGTATGGCGGCGGCACGATTGCGGGTGGGCGTATCCTGTTTGACCGCAAAGAGGGCGGCACGGTCGATCTGGCCAAGACGGATCAGAGCCTGATGCGCACGATCCGGGGCAATGAGATCGGGATGATCTTTCAAGAGCCGATGACCGCGCTTAACCCGGTTTTTACCGTGGGGCGGCAATTGTCCGAGGGGCTGCGCGTGCATCGCGGCCTAGACAAGGCGGCGGCACGGGCGCAGGCACTAGAGCTATTGCGCGAGGTGCGTATCCCAGAGCCGGAGCGGCGGTTGCAGCAATATCCGCATGAATTGTCTGGCGGGATGCGACAGCGGGTGGTGATCGCCATGGCCTTGGCGTGCAAGCCGCGCCTGCTTATTGCGGACGAGCCGACGACCGCGCTTGACGTGACCATTCAGGCCGAAATTCTGGCGTTGATTGATCGGCTCAAGCGCGAAACCGGCACGGCGGTGATTTTCATCACCCATGATATGGCCGTGGTGGCGCAGATGGCGGACCGGGTGGTGGTGATGTTTCGCGGCACCAAGGTCGAAGAAGGGCCGGTTGCACAGATATTCGAAGCGCCAAGCCATGACTATACCAAGGCGCTGCTCGCCGCTGTGCCCAAGCTGGGCGAGATGCGGGGCAAGGTCTGGCCAGAGCCGATGCGCCTTTTGGGATCGGACGCGCAAGAGATCAAACCGATCAAGGGGCACGACAAAGAGCTGTTGCGCGTCAAGGGCTTGACCACGCGCTTTCCGGTCAAGGGTGGGTTCTTTCGCCGGACGCTGGCCAATGTGCATGCGGTCGAGGATCTGTCCTTTACCCTGCAAAAGGGGCGCACGCTGTCGCTTGTGGGGGAATCGGGCTGTGGCAAATCCACTGCGGGCCGCTCGATCCTGCGGCTGGTCGAGCCGATGGCCGGCGAGGTGGTGCTGGACGGTGTCGATATCATGGCGCTTGCCCCGCGCGATCTGCGCCGCGCCCGCGTGGATATGCAGATGGTGTTTCAAGACCCGTTCGCCAGCCTCAATCCGCAGATGAAGCTGGCGGCGCAGGTGGCAGAGCCGATGAAGAATTACGGGCTGGTGTCCGCCTCAGAGATCGAAGACCGGGTGGCGATGCTGTTTGACCGGGTGGAATTGCCGCGCTCTTTCCTGCGGCGCTTTCCGCATGAGTTGAGCGGCGGGCAGCGGCAACGGGTGGCGATTGCCCGTGCGCTGGCCCTCAACCCCAAGCTCATCGTCGCGGATGAGGCGGTGAGCGCGCTCGATGTCAGCGTGCAGGCGCAGGTGCTCAACCTCATGATGGAATTACAGGCCGATTTGGGCCTGAGTTACGTCTTTATCAGCCATGACATGGCCGTGGTCGAACGCGTGAGCCATGATGTGGGCGTCATGTATCTGGGCCGCATTGTCGAACGGGGGCCGCGCGCGGCGGTGTTCGAAAACCCGCAACATCCCTATACGCAGGCCTTGATGAAGGCGGTGCCGATTGCCGATCCAAAGCTGCGGAAATCCGAAAAGGATCTGAATTTCAAGCCGATCCCCTCGCCCATCCACCGGGTCGGATACGATCCGGGACCATCGGTGTATAAAGAGGTGGATCCGGGGCATTTCGTGCTGACCTCAGAAAGCGGGTATTGAGCATGGTCGCGCGATTGACGCCGCTCGAGATCATGGAGCGGCTGGTGGGTTTTCCGACTGTGAGCCGCGACAGCAATCTGCCTTTGGTGGAGTGGGTCGAGGAGTATCTGGCGAGCCACGGGATAGAATCGCATCGCCACTATGACGAGACGGGCGAGAAGGCCGCGATTTTCGCGCATGTCGGGCCTTGGGTGGCGGGGGGTGTCGTGCTCTCGGGTCATACCGATGTGGTGCCGGTGGATGGCCAGCCTTGGGCTAGCGATCCCTTTGCCGTGGTCGAACGTGACGGTAAATATTACGGGCGCGGGTGCTGTGACATGAAAGGATTTGACGCGCTGGCGATCTGGGCCTTGGTCGAGGCGCATCATTCCGGCGTGGCGCGGCCCCTGCAACTGGCGCTGAGTTATGACGAAGAGGTGGGCTGTCTGGGCGCGCCACCGATGATTGAGCGCATGCTCGAAGTGCTGCCGCGCGCGGAGCTGGCCATTATCGGCGAGCCGTCGATGATGCAGGCGGTCACGGGCCACAAGGGCGGGATTGGCTATAACGTGCATGTGGTGGGCTATGAGGTGCATAGTTCGCTGATGCACACCGGCGTCAATGCGATCATGGCCGCAGCGCCCTTGATCGACTGGGCCAATGCCCGCAATGCCGAAAACCGGGCGCAACCGGCAACAGAGCTGGCCGCGCTGTTCGACCCCCCTTGGACCACGCTGCATGTGGGGCAGATTTCGGGGGGCACGGCGCATAACATCACCGCCAAAGACTGCTACTTTGGCATGGATATGCGGATGGTGCCGGGCGAGGATGCCGAAGACTGGGGTGCCCGCTTTGAGGCAGAGGTGCGCGCGGCAGAGGCGGCGATGCAGGCGGTGCGCCCTGAGGCGCGGATTGACCTGCGCCCCCGTTTCCGCGTGCCGGGGCTGCAACCCGAAGAGGCGGGCGCGGCAGAGGGCCTCGTGCGCCAGATCACCGGCGACAATGGCCGCCATGTGGTCAGTTACGGCACCGAGGCTGGGCAGTTTCAAGAAGCGGGCTATTCCGCCGTGATCTGTGGCCCCGGCGATATCGCGCAGGCGCATCAGCCCGATGAATATATCACCGTGGCGCAATTCGAGGCCGGGCACGCGTTCATGCGCGCGCTCTTGGGGCGGTTGGCGGGGTGAGGGGGATAAATCAGAGGCATCGAACAAAAGAGTATTCTTTTGATGCTCTATGCTTCGACCTCTACCTAACTTCTGAACACATCAACCCAAAGTTTTTGAATTTCATTTGGTATTTTCTTGGGATCATGATGCCTCCCAAAATTATCGAAAGCAGTCCCAACCCTTGAACTCCAGTCCGGTAGATACCCGAGGTCGGTTAGTTGTACGGGCGAGCAGCAAAACACGATAGAAACAAACCACAAAGTTGTGTTGTGGTTATATGATTGATTATGTTGATCAATCTTTGGGTAAGTGAGTTCCGGTTCGTTTGTTCCTAAAAAATCCATGATCATTGCAAGAGATGCTTCGCCAGACAAAAACGCTTTGTGCAAATCCGGCCTAACCACTGAACTGACGATCAGGACGCATAAAACGTCTCTCCAGCCGTCCAAGAGATTTGCTCTCGTTGCGTCGGACGGAAGAAGGGCAATTCGCGCAAGAACTTTGCCCACATCCCTGAGAGAAACCTCTTCGTTTCTGGCTACAAGCCCCAGAAGGTTTATGGTCCTTTCTGACACTTTCTTTGGCAGCTCCATTTCAGAACTTGCCTGAGAAGCGTAAGTTACGATCGCTTGAGTACCATTCCTGCGGTCTATGATTTGAGGCAGAGAAAATGACAGATTTATAAACTTCCTAAGGTATCGCTCTGCGTCAATATCGCCGCCGTACCGAGCTTTTACAGTATTCTCGAGCGCCTGCCCGTTCACCCCGAGAATAAAGTGTACTTTTGGAACCGAAAAGAAATGCTTGATAACCTCCAAGACAGATAACGCATAGTCTGGACGACAACGGTCTAATTCATCAACGACGATGACTATCGGAGCTTCAGTTTTACTTGTTAAATCTGACAGTAAGTCTTTGAACGCAATCATAGCATCCTTGCGCGCGCGCTCTGCATCCCAGAGGTCCAGAGCGGCACCTTTGACTTCTGAGCCGATAGTCTCGGCGACGATGTCACCCATATCGTCCAGATGTTGTTTCGCGCCAAAAGTTGCAAGATTGAGCCCAATCGCCAATGCCGGTCGAGCAAGCTTTTTGGCGGCTGCCTTCCAACGTTCTAGCGTCTTTTTGCCTTCGTCTGGTATCCGCAAGCTGACGGCAGCGATAATGGAGACAAGAGGGTCGGACAAATAGTCATTCTCGAAGGCATCAAAGTATACCGTAGTCGCCCTACCCTCATTCTCTAGCGAATGTGCGGCAACCCATCGTTTCAAAAAGAAAGTTTTACCGGAGCCCCATTTATCATCTAACGCGATCACAAGCGGATCTTCTATCCTTTCAACCAAGTCGGAAAGTTGCTTTGAAATTGTACGACGACCAAGCAAGTCGTCTTCGAAACCCGTCTCGTAAAGGACTAAATCACCATCTTGCGGAAACAAATACATAAATACTCCGTGAGCCAAGGTCCAGAATTCAACTTTGATGCAGTAACCCACATCATTCTTCAATCATCACAATCAGAACAGCTATTTTAGCGCGAGTGCAAACATAATATTCTCGCGCAAGCCGAGCTATTGAGGCGCTGTTGGTTTAAGTTCTGAAGCCACCTAGTTGTATGGACCAACCCTCCACTCTTGCCCCGCCCCCTGCCCTAGGATACTCCGACGCCATCAAGCATTTCCTCTCAAAGGTGCCCTGCCCATGCGTCTGAGCCGTTATTTTCTGCCCGTTCTCAAGGAAACCCCCGCGGAGGCGCAGATTGCCTCGCATCGGCTGATGCTGCGGGCGGGGATGATCAAGCAGGCGAGCGCCGGGATTTATTCCTGGCTGCCCTTGGGGTTCAAGATCCTGCGCAAGCTGGAAAACATCGTGCATGAAGAACAGGTGCGCGCCGGCCATATTCCGGTCTTGATGCCAACGCTGCAATCGGCGGATCTGTGGCGGGAATCCGGGCGCTATGACGATTACGGCGCGGAAATGCTGCGGATCAAGGACCGGCATGATCGCGACATGCTCTATGGTCCGACCAACGAAGAGCTGATCACCGATATTTTCCGGGCGCATGTCGGCAGTTACAAAGACCTGCCGCTGACGCTCTATCACATCCAGTGGAAATTCCGCGACGAGGTGCGGCCCCGGTTCGGCGTCATGCGGGGTCGCGAATTCCTGATGAAGGACGGGTATAACTTTGACCTGACCAAGGAAGACGCGCTGCACGCCTATAACCGCCATATGGTCAGCTATCTGCGCACCTATGAGCGGATGGGATTGCAGGCCATTCCGATGCGGGCGGATAGCGGCCCAATTGGTGGCGATGACACGCATGAATTTCTGGTTCTGGCCGATACCGGCGAATCAGAGGTGTTCTATGACAGCGCCATCACCGATCTGCGCCTTGGCGGCCGTGTGGTGGATTACGCCAGCCGCGCCGAATGCGAGGCCATCGTCACCGAATGGACCACGCCCTATGCGCGCACCGACGAGACGCATGATGCCGCGCTTTACGAGGCGATCCCCGACGCGCGCCGCCGCGCCAGCCGGGGCATCGAAGTGGGCCAGATTTTCTATTTCGGCACCAAATATTCCGAACCGATGGGGGCCAATGTGCAGGGGCCGGATGGCAAATCCGTGCCGGTGCATATGGGCAGCCATGGCATTGGCGTGAGCCGCCTGATCGGGGCGATCATCGAGGCCAACCATGATGACAAGGGCATCATCTGGCCCGAAGGGGTGACGCCGTTCCATGCGGGCATCGTGAACCTCAAGCAAGGCGATGCCGAGGCGGATGCCGCCTGCGAGGCGCTTTATGCGTCGCTGGTGGCCTTGGGGATGGAGCCGCTTTACGATGACCGCGACGAGCGGGCGGGCGGCAAGTTTGCCACGATGGACCTGATCGGCCTGCCGTGGCGCATCACCGTGGGGCCGCGTGGATTGAAGAATGGCGTGGTCGAACTGACCAGCCGCCGCACGGGCATCAGCGAGGAATTGCCGCCCGAGCAGGCGGTGGAAAAGCTGGCGCAGATCTATGCGGGGCATGTGCTGCGGCCGAGTTTGTGAGGGTGTGAGGGGGAGAGCCGCGCGGTCGCTGGGCCGGGGTCTAGCGATGCAACGGATTTGGCTGCCATTTTATGCTAGCCAAACCCGTATGACCCCTCAGCAATGCGATCCCACTCAAAATCGCTAGGCCGCGGGACGGCCCAGCGATCCGCGCGGCGGCGCTACGCGCTTTGATTCCGCGCGGGGGAGATCCAAGCCCCCCCTCCCTTGACGCCCCTACCCGAAACCCCCACTCTCCGCCCGAACCCCAGACCGAAGGAGCCGGAATGGCCAGAACACCCGCCCCTTTTGCCGCCTTTGAATGGCTGATCGCTTGGCGCTATCTGCGCGCCAAACGGGCCGAGGGCGGCGTCAGCGTGATGACTTGGATCAGCCTGATCGGCATCACCCTTGCGGTCTTTGCCCTTATCGCCACGCTGGCCGTGCGTTCGGGCTTTCGTGCGGAATTCGTCGATACGATCCTTGGCGCCAATGCGCATGTCACCGTCTATAATTCCGGCGCGGTGGATGCGACGGGCCGGGTGGACCGCAGCCTAGAGGATTATGCCGCCATGGCGGACCGCGTGCGCGCGGTGTCCGGCGTCACGCGCGTGGCCCCGCTTGTCAAAGGGCAGGTCATGGCCAATGCCCGCGACCGCAACGCGGGCGTGCAGGTGTATGGCATCACGGCGCAGGATCTGGCGACCATCCCCCGCGTCGCCGACCCTGAGACCGGCGTGGGCGACATCGCGCGCTTTGACCAAGGGATCGCCATTGGTTCTGGCGTGGCACAGGAACTGGGCGTCACAGTGGGCGACCGGATCAAGCTGATTTCCCCAAACGGGGTCAAAACGCCCTTGGGCACCAGCCCGCGCGTCAATGCCTATGAGGTGGTCTATATCTTTACCGCCGGGCGCTATGACATCGACCGGGTTCGCGCCTATCTGCCCTTTGCCGAGGCGCAGAGCTTTTTCAACCGCGACGGACGTGCCGATGAGTTGGAGGTGATGGTGGCCGAGCCTGAGCGCGTCGACGACCTGACCGTGCAGCTCTTGGAGGCGGCGGGTGAGCGCGCCTTGCTCTGGACGTGGCAGGATGCGAGCGGGTCATTCCTGCGCGCGCTCGAGGTCGAGGATAACGTGATGTTCGTGATCCTCTCGATCCTTGTGCTGATTGCGGCGATGAACATCACAAGCGGCCTGATCATGCTGGTCAAGAACAAGGGCCGGGATATCGGCATCCTGCGCACCATGGGCCTGACCGAGGGGTCGATCCTACGGGTATTCTTTATCTGCGGGGCCTTTACCGGCATGATCGGCACGGCGATGGGGGTGATCCTGGGCTGTCTTTTCGCGCTTTATATCGACCCGATTTTCAGCTTTGTGAATATGGCGATGGGCGGTCAGGTCTGGGATCCGTCAATCCGCGGCATCTACCGGCTGCCCGCGCAACTGAGGTCCGAGGATGTGCTGTCGGCGGTGATGCTGTCGCTGGGCCTCAGCTTTGTCGTGACGATCTTTCCGGCGCGGCGGGCGGCACGGATGAACCCGGTGGAGGCGCTGCGCTATGAGTGAGGCCATGCTGCGCCTGTCGGGCGTCGAGAAGATCTATAATCGCGGGCAGACCTCTGAGGTGCGGGTGTTGAACGGCGTTGACCTGACCCTTGCACGCGGCGAGATGGTGGCGCTGGTCGCCCCGTCAGGCGCGGGCAAATCCACGCTGCTGCATATCGCGGGGCTGCTTGATACGCCCGATGCGGGGCGGGTCGAGATCGGGGGCGAGGACATGACCGGCCTCACGGACCGGCGGCGCACCATGGTGCGGCGGCAAGAGGTGGGCTTTGTCTATCAGTTTCACCATCTTCTGCCCGAGTTCAGCGCGCTGGAAAATATCGTGCTGCCGCAACTGGCCAATGGCGTGGCGCGGCGGGATGCCGTGGCGCGGGCGCAGACGCTATTGGAACAGGTGGGCGTGGGGGCGCGCGCCGGGCACCGGCCTTCGGCCATGTCGGGGGGTGAACAACAGCGCGTGGCCTTTTGCCGGGCGCTGGCCAATGGGCCCCGCGTGCTTTTGGCGGATGAACCGACCGGCAATCTTGATCCCGGCACCTCGGATCAGGTCTTTGCCGCGCTCACGGGGTTGGTGCGGGGCACCGGCCTTTCGGCGCTGATTGCCACGCATAACCTTGATCTGGCGGCGCGTATGGACCGTATCTTGCGGCTGGATCAGGGGAAGGTTGTGCCGGGCTGACGCCCGCCACTCACAGCCCCGATTGCGCCACATCCTGAAAGAGCACCGGCACGCGGCAGGATTTGGGGGGCGTTTCGCCAATCATCAACAGGTCCGACGCCTCGATATAGCCTGCGAACCATGCGGCGAGCGCCACCGGATCATCGGTGGCCACACCCGGCCCGTCCACGGCATCAAGCACGATCTTGGACGGGGCCCAGACGCTGATCTGGCCGTGTTTCATCGACCAATCCAATTCGGTGCGCGTGGCCACCACGACGCAGCGCTCATCCCGCCCGGCCAGAACCCAAGCGTTCTGCTCCATCGCCAAAAGATCGACACGGCGCTGTGTCATGCGGTGGCCGGTCTGGGGCGGCACTTCGTCGGCACGGCCCACACAGAGGATCACCGGCTCTGCCCGCGCCTCAAGCTGATCGAGCCAGCGCGAGAGGTTGGGCGAGCGGATCGCGGTATTGGTCAGGAACACCACATGCGGATGCGGCGTCGTCGCGGCATGGGGCGTGATCGGTTTGGTCTTGAGATCATTCACAGAGCGCACAATCTCGACCCCAAGCGCGCCCGGCCCGCGATCCAGCTTTTCGATTCGCACAAAGGTGCGCACCGCCTGCGGCTCCCACAGGATGCGCTCTGCAATGCGTTCGGCGAGGGTTTCCAGCAGGTTCAACCGCTCTTCTGCCAGTTCAGCGGCAATCGCCTCTGTCACCTTGTCATAACTCAGGATGCGGTCCACATCATCCTCGATGGCATCGGTCAGCGGGCGCACCTCGACCACGACATTAAAGCAGATGCGCTGCGTCGTGCCGCGCTCGGCCTGAAAGGCGCCGATCTCGACCTCGACCACGTGATCGCGCACGGAAATTCGATCAAGCGGCCCATCGGGCGAGGTGGCGCGCGCGCGGGCAGAAGGATGCTCAAAGGCGAGGCGAATTTCGTGGGTCATGCTGTCGGTCCTGCGTAGCTTGGCCATTGGGATAGCATGCAGAACCAAGCCGCCGAAAGGGTGAATGCGACCGCCTAGCGTGCGAGGGCGTCAGGAACCCGCGCAGCATTCTTTCTGTTGGCCCGGCGTTCCGCCACGCTGCAGGCCCCGAAACGCAACAGACCCCGGAACGCTCCGGGGTCTGTTCTTCGCACGCTAGGCGCCCGGGATGAGGGCGCAGGTCGCTGGCCTCATACCTTGCATGCGGGGCAAGGCGTGTCTGCGGCAGAGGGCTGTCGCGGAGACTGGACAAGGACAGGGTGCGACCCGGCGTGCGGAACCCCTTGGGTGGATGTGTGCGGCGTTTCTGTCAGGGCCTCGTGCAGGCCATCAAGATCGGCACTGTGAAACAGGCGCGAGGACATCACCGAGAGATAGAGATAGGACATGGTCAGACTTTCAAGACTTGGGTGTGCGATCAGCCGGTGCGCACCGTGTCCGGGGTGCACCGCGCCAGCATCAGGCGGGTGACGTGAATGGCATCCTTGAGCCCGAGGCGTTCCTGTTTCAGCCGCTTCAACACGGCCATGTCGGGCATCGGACGCTGGTGCTCTGTTGTGATCAGGGCATCAATGTTCTGATGGCGGCGGCGCAGGGTGGCCATCCGGCTAAGCAGCGATTGGGGCGAAATACGGCGCGGCGTCATGCGGGGTCTCCTTGTTGGGGCATCAGCGGGGCATCGTGCTGACACTTGGGATATGGGCAGAACCAACGCAGATAAAATCCAATGGGATATTAAAATTCGATAGGAGTTTCCTATCTTAGGATCTGACAAGGGGGGTGACATGGCACAAGACATAACGCTCAGGCAATTGCGATATTTCATCGCCCTGACCGAGACCGGGCATTACCGCAAGGCCGCCGAACGCGTGGGCGTCAGCCAACCCTCGCTGAGCCAGCAAATCCTTGGTCTGGAAACCGCGCTTGGGATGACGCTGGTCGAGCGCGGGCATCGTGGGGCCATCCTGACACCGGGCGGGCGCGAGGTTCTGGCCCATGCCCGCAAGATGATCGAAGAGGCCGAGGTTCTCGGCAGTCTGGCCCAATCCACGCGCGAGGGTATGGCTGGCACCATCCGTCTTGGGGCCAGCCCAACGCTTGGCCCCTATTTCCTGCCCTATGTGGTGCGGCGATTGCGGCGGACCTATCCGGGGCTCAAGCTCATTATCCGCGATGCCGCCCCCACGGTATTGCAAGAAGAACTGCTTGAGGGGCGGCATGATCTGATCCTTGCGCAACTGCCGCTCAACTCGGGCGATATTGCCGTAGAGCGCCTGTTTCGCGAACCGCTCAAGCTGGCGGTGGCGCAGGATCATCCGCTGGCGGGGCAAGCCTCGGCGCAGGATGCGGATCTGGCGGGTCAGGATATTCTGGCGCTGCCGCGCGGCTATCCCATGCATACGCAGATTGTCACGCTCTGCGAAGAGGTGGGCGCGCAGCTACGGCAAGAGTATGAGGGCACCAGCCTTGACGCCCTGCGCCAGATGACGGCCCTGAACATGGGCATCTGCTTTCTGCCTGCGCTTTATGTGCAGTCCGAAGTGTCCCCCGAAACCGGCGACGTGGCGATCCTCAGCTTTCGTCAGGACAGGTTCCTGCGCTCGGTCGGGGTGGCGTGGCGCAGGCGCTCGGCGCATGGGCCGATGGTGGAACGCATCGTGCGGGTGATCCGAGAGGTGGCGCGCGACCGCTTTGCCGCTCTGGTGCGGCTGGAATGATTACTGGCGACGCTTGGCTGAACCACGAATAAAGGGCGCGGCCAAAAGACACCAACCCAAGACGGCCTGCCCATGCGCTGCAAGGCTCTGAGGGCCTTGCAACACCAAAAGCACAATCCCCTCACTTGGGTTGCGCGGCGGCCATATCACCCATTGAGCAGGCAGGCTTGGGATCAGCAGGCGGTAGTATTCGTAATAGAGTTGGGGCGAGAGCCAGATAAAGAGCCAGAACAGAACCAGAGCCCCCAAAAGCCTGCTCCAGATGCCCCGATGCCGCAACAAAACTCTGGCGGCCAGAATGAACAGAATGAAAAGAAAACCGCTCAGCCCAGCAAGGCCGATCTGCCCCCCGGTGGATAGATCGAAAAAGGAATCCTGTGCATACATCGGCCTTGGTTCTCAAACTCGGCGGCGCGTAAACGTTGCGCGTTTGAGCATCATGGGGCAAGGAGTAAGACGAGAAAAAACCGCCATTTCCAGCGGCTTTCAATGGTGTGATGCGCCGCCAGATCACTTGAGCGGGGCGACACCCAGAATGACGCTGAACTGCTCGCAATAAATATAGAGCTCTTGGAAGTCGTCGGTATTGATCCCGGCGGGCACCTCGAAACTTGCAGCCCCTTTCTTGACGGTCAGCTTGTCGTGGATCTTGGAACCCTTGGCATATTGCTCGCCATTGCCAAAACCGATCTTGATATCCGGTGGGTTCTTGCTGGGATCAAAAAGATAGTCATCTGCAAGATGAACGACGGTTTTGCCATCCTTTTTCTTGATCTTGACCGTTCCCGACACGGTATAACCCTGCCGACCCGAAAGCGTGCCCTTGCGGATATCCGAGGCCGCAAAGGATGGCGCGGCCCCAAGCGCTGTGGCGGCAGCGGCCAGAGTGAGGCCAGCGAAGTGACGACGCGTGATAAGCATTGAAATCTCCCTTTAGACTGTGTGGAAATCGCACTTAGGCACCGCTTGGCCGCATGGCAATCGCGGGGCCGGTCACAGGTGATCACCGGCGATCACCTTGGTGATAGCGCGCCAATCGCAGGGCCGCGCATCGGATGCGATGCTTGGGCAATGCCGCACGCCGCAGGGTTGGGCTGCCGCCATGCAAAAGGCCCCGGATCTCTCCGGGGCCTTTGTGTTTCATGCGGTCCGCCTTAGTGTGCGGGCTGCTTGTCCCAGTCTTCGCGCTTGGGAAGCTGCTCAAAGGTGTGCTCCGGCGGCGGCGACGGCAGGGTCCATTCCAGCGTGTCGGCATATTCGTTCCACGGGTTCGGCCGGGTCTCGCGGGCGCCCCGGAAGAGGGCATAGATCACGAGGCCAAAGAAGAACACGAACGACGCGAAGGACAGGAAGGCCCCAATCGACGACCACCAGTTCCACAGCGCAAAGGCCTCGGGATAGTCGATATAGCGGCGCGGCATGCCCTGACGACCCAGGAAGTGCTGCGGGAAGAAGGTAAGGTTCGCACCGATGAACATCGCCCAGAAGTGCAGCTTGCCACCCCATTCAGGGATCATGCGCCCGGTCATCTTGGGGAAGTAAAAGTAAATCCCCGCAAATATCGCGAACACGGCCCCCAAGCTCATCACATAGTGGAAATGCGCCACGACGTAGTAGGTGTCATGATAGGCGCGGTCCACGGCAGCTTGGCTGAGGACAATGCCGGTCACGCCGCCCACGGTGAAGAGGAAGAGAAAGCCAAAGGCCCAAAGCATCGGCGTGCGGAATTCGATCGAGCCGCCCCACATCGTGGCGATCCAAGAGAACACCTTGACGCCCGTCGGCACCGCGATGACCATCGTCGCCAGCATGAAATAGCTCTGCTGCGTCAGCGACATGCCCACGGTGTACATGTGGTGCGCCCAGACGACAAAGCCCAGAACCCCAATCGCGATCAGCGCCCAGACCATCGGCAGATAGCCAAAGATCGGCTTGCGCGAGAAGGTGGCGATCACATGGCTGATGATGCCAAACCCGGGCAGGATGATGATATACACTTCCGGATGGCCAAAGAACCACAGGATGTGCTGGTAAAGGATCGGATCGCCGCCGCCCGAGGGATCAAAGAAGGTGGTCCCAAAATTACGGTCGGTGAGCAGCATGGTGATCGCCCCCGCCAGAACCGGCAGGCTGAGCAGGATCAGCCAGGCGGTGACAAAGATCGACCAGGAAAACAGTGGCACCTTGAACAGCGTCATGCCCGGCGCGCGCATGTTGAGGAAGGTGGTGATCATATTGATCGCCCCAAGGATCGACGATGCGCCCGACACATGGACCGCGAAAATCGCAAGGTCCATCGACATGCCCGCCTCATTGGTCGAGAGCGGCGGATAAAGCACCCAACCCACGCCCGAACCCAGTTGTCCATTGCCACCCGGCGCCAAGAGCGAGGCCACACCCAGCGAGGTGCCCGCAACATAGAGCCAGAACGACAGGTTGTTCATACGCGGAAACGCCATATCCGGCGCGCCGATCTGCAAGGGCATGAAATAGTTGCCAAACCCACCAAAGAGGGCGGGAATGACGACAAAGAACATCATCAGCACGCCGTGATAGGTGATCATCACGTTCCAGAGGTGACCGTTGGGCGTACATTCGGCAACATCAGAGGCGATGAACCGTGCGCCTTCCATGCACATGTATTGAACGCCCGGTTCCATCAGTTCCATCCGCATATAGACGGTGAACGTGACCGAGATCAGGCCGACAAACGCCGAAA
The DNA here is from genome assembly GCF_051447875.1 of Roseovarius sp. MS2. Taxonomy (NCBI): domain Bacteria; kingdom Pseudomonadati; phylum Pseudomonadota; class Alphaproteobacteria; order Rhodobacterales; family Roseobacteraceae; genus Roseovarius; species Roseovarius sp. MS2. Next base: position 2,632,467 of record NZ_JBKHVF010000001.1, on the reverse strand, counting down.
CGATCAGATAGAGGATACCGATATCCTTGTGGTTCGTAGACATGAACCACCGGGTGAAAAACCCGCGCTGATCTTCGTGTTCGTGGCCGTGAATGGCTGCATCTGCCATTGTGTGCCTCCTGCTGGTGTTGGTGCGGGGCATGGGGAGAGCTTGAGTCTCACATGCCCGTGATGTTTCAGGGTTTTAGAATGTCTGGGGGGGCGCGGCAATGCGCGAATTTGATGCAGATCAAAGAATTTTGTCGCACCCCCTTGCGAGAGGGGGCGGGGATAACGGGGGGATTTGGGGGCGTCGCCTCTGGGTGCAGCGGCCGAGGGAAAAGACCTGCCTCTCACCCCTCCGGTTTGGGCGGGGGTGTGTAGGTGTCGGGGCTGGCGCGCCATTTCTGGTATTCGGCTTCGAAGGAGTGGGGGCCTATATCTGGCAATGCCCAATCCGGCCAGTGCGCGGGCCGGAAGTCCCCATCAACTCCTACAGATGCGTCTCCATAGGTCACTTTAAGCCAATGAAGGGATCCGAACTTGTAAACTTTAGGCCGCCCTAAAAAGTCACCTTCGAATGAAACACGTGCATTTCTAAACCTCGCGTATGTCAATTCTCGAGGATAGCCTTTGTCCTCCGAAAGGGGATAATGAAAAATCACTCCGATTAAATCGCCTTTGAGTTCTGCATTCCTCAGATCTGATTTAACGAAAAAAGCTCGATTAAGGTTTCGCCCTTTATCATTGTTTTCAAATCGAAAGGTTGCATTCTCAAAATCAGTTCGGACAAGATGGGTATGGGAAAAAATGCAATCAGTAAAATCAGCATGATCGAGATTCGCATATGATAGGTCTGCCATCTGAACACGCGCACCGGAAAACTTTGATCTCGAACCATTTATTCCCGTAAGACCCGCGTAGATGAAATTCGACCCAGAAAAATCAGCGTCTTGGCAGTAAGCGCCCTCAAGAAGACTTTTATAGAAATTAGCATTCGAGAAGTTTAAACCCTCGAAGTTTCCCTTGCGCAAGCATGAATTGGAGAGATCAAGGGTGTAGCCTTTGCCTTTCCCATCAGTATAGCTCGTTTCTATGAGAATTTGTTCTTTGCTACGACGGCCTATGACTAAAATCGCGAGCAAAACGTCGGACCTAGGTCGTTTCAGCTTTGACAACCAATCATATGGGCTTTCTGCGAGCTTTTTCTCCAGATCGATTTGATTGCAGCCGGGGGGAAAGTTACCAAATTTGGCCTTATCTGCAGGAGCATTCTCCCGCACATAGGCACACAGGATTTCCATCACTCGCACATGATCGCGTCCCTTGTCATAGCGCGTGCTGTCCTGCGCGATGCGTTCAAGTGAAAGGATCGCGCCGATACGGACCTCGATATTGGGTTCCGTAGTTTCTGTGCCGTTGCGCTTGACGCTCTTTTCCGCCCCCAACTGCTCCACCGCCTTGTTGATGCGGTCGGTGATATGGCCCTCTTGCTGGAAATCCACCGTGCGCTGTTTCAGCACCGTGCCCCAGACCACGAAGGGCGCACCAAGAAGCGCCGCAACCAGAGCGCCTGCGCCCAGTGACTGTCTGCCCGCAAACGCGGTGTCGCCACCCGAGAGCATCTGCCAGACCTGCCAGAGCGTGCCACCAAAGAGCAAAAGCCAGATCGGCACCATTGCCCAGCCAAAGGCCTTGAGCAGGGCCAGCGGCGCAGGTTTGCGGGTTTCCGTTTCTGTCGCGACCCAGACGATCACACTGGCCACGGCAATGCCCAGCGCAAGAAGAATGATCTGCCCTTGCTGCGCGCTGAGCGGCAATGTGATGGTCAAATCCGTCTGATCCATGCGCGCACCTTTACCAACCCGCGCTGCAACCTTGGCGAGATCGGGGCCTTGGGGCAAGGGGGAGGTTTTCGGGAAGCCAGAGGTCCTCGGGTCAGGCCCGAGGATGACAGGGGGCAACGGGGCCAGAGGTCCTCGGGTCAGGCCCGAGGAGGACAACACTACAAATCCCCCTCACCCCTTCGCCGCGAACACCTGTGACACCTGCGCCAATTCCCCCTCAAGCCCATAGGGCGCATTGACCACAAACAACCCCGAGCCAACCATCCGGTGACCGGCGCGCACGGGGGGAAAGGCGACCTCGTGGCGCAAGCCCTCTGGAAAGGCCGCGCCAAGGTGGATCAGCATCCCCTCATGCGCCCCGCTCGTCAGGATCGGATACCAGAGCATCAGGATGCCCACATTCCACTTGCGGGCGATCTGGGTCAGGTTGCGGGGGATGCTCTCATACTCGGTCTTGACCTCATAGCTGGGGTCCACCAGCAAAAGGCCGCGCCGGGGTGTGGGCGGGCACAGCTCTTGTGCCATTTCGAACCCGTCCTGCTGGCGGATCTGCACGTCAAAGCCCGCCAGATTGCGCCGCAGATGCGTGTTCTCGCCGGGGTGCAATTCGGCCAGATGCAGGCGGTCCACCCGGCGCAGGCTCTGCGCGGCGATCAAGGGCGAGCCGGGATAGGCGCTGGCCCCATGGGCCGCGCGGGTCTGGGTCAGACGGCGGCGATACGGGTGATCGGCGGCAAAGCGCGCCTCAAGCCGCGCCACGCCCTGCGCCGCCTCGCCAGTTTTCAGCGCCGCGGCATCGCCCAGATCATAGAGGCCGCGCCCGGCGTGGGTCTCGATATAGCTGAGCGGTTTCGGCTTTTGGCACAGATAGTCAAACACCCAGGCAAGCGCTGCGTGCTTGTGGACATCCGCCGGATTGCCCGCGTGGTAATGGTGCTGATAGCTGAGCATGGCGGTTGGTAGCAGGTCGCGGTGGTGTGGAAAAGGGGGCGCTTGGCGTTCCCGTCCCGGGCTTGACCCGGGACCCCGCGCCCCAATGAAGAGGCCCCGGCGCAAAGGCCGGGGCGGCACAGGCTACCCCACCACCGTGCCGGGCGGGCGCAGGGCATCCGCCAATTCGCCATAAAGCGCCATCCGCTCCTCTTCCGACAGGAACGCGCCAATCTCGACCTCGCGACCTGATCCCTTGAGCGTGATGTAATGCGCAACCGGCCCGCCGGTGTCATGCATATTGACCTGCGCCCAATAGCGGTTGCAGGCCCATTCCTGCACATCGCCGCGCGGGTTGGTGCGCACCAGATGCACCTCTTCGGGCGCGATGGTCAGAACCTCGGTCAGCCGCGCGGTGCGATAGCTGTGTTCCAACGCCCACCACATCCCCGCCACCGCCATAAGCAGAAACGGCAACAGCCCCCAAAGCACCGCCGTGCCAAGAAGCGGATAGAGCGGCACGGTGATCAGCGTGAACGTGGCCAGCACAAAGGCGGCAAAGCCCCGGCGCGGCAGCGAGCGGTGCGGCCAGAGTGAGAGTGTTCTATCTGTATCAGCCTCGGTGCGAGGCGCGGTCCATTCATACGGCATGCGAGGGGTTTTAACCCGAAGCTTAGAAATGAAAAGGGCGCGGAGAGCCTGTAAGCCGGATTCTGTCTACCCCGGACCGTAATCCGAGGCTGGATGACCATTCCTCTTGGGACGCTGTTGCCAACGCCCCTCTAGCTGCCAACCCGGACCGCCGGGCCAAGACGTGCCTGCGGGCGGTATCCCGGACCAGGGTCCAGGACCAGCCCCCGCGCGCGGTCCCTATTTGGCATTGCTCCCGGTGGGGCTTGCCGTGCCGGTCCGGTTGCCCGTCCCGCGGTGGGCTCTTACCCCACCGTTTCACCCTTACCTCAGATCACTCTGGGGCGGTCTCTTCTCTGTGGCGCTTTCCCTTGGGTTACCCCAGCCGGGCGTTACCCGGCACCGTTGTCTTGTGGAGTCCGGACTTTCCTCGTCACCCTTGCAGGTGCCGCGGCCATCCGGCCCTCCGCGCAAGGGCTGACTTAGGCGCTTGGGGCGGCGCGGTCAACGGCGAAGCGCGCGGCGAGGTCCGCCATCATCGCGCAATCCTGCGGGTCAAGCGGGCCGGTGACATGCGGGCGAAACCGCAGGCGAAAGGCGCGCAGGATATCGGCCTCGCTCACACCTTCGGACCGGACATAGCCAAACCGCGCGGCATCGTGTGGAAATTGCTCTGGGGCGGCCTCAGATCCCTGCGCAGGCCAGATAGACAGCCCCTGCCGCGCCAACCGCCGCCAGTCAAAACGCGGCCCCGGATCGCATTTGCGCGCGGGCGCCATATCGGAATGGGCGATGACACGGGCAGGCGGGATAGACCACCGCGCCATGATGCCCACCATCAGACCCTCCAGCGCCCGCATCTGCGGCTCGGGAAACGGATGCAGGCCGGTATTGGCCAGTTCAATGCCGATAGAGCGCGAGTTGACATCTGTCACATCCCCCCACTGCCCTGCCCCGGCGTGCCAGGCGCGCGCGCCCTCGTCAACCAGATGCCAGAGGCGGCCACGCTCGCAGATCAGGTAATGCGCCGACACCTCGGCAGAGGGATCGCAAAGCCGCTCAAGCGCCGCCTCGGCCGTGACCATCGCGGTATAATGCAGCACGATCATATTCGGGCACACGCCCCCCCGGCGCAGGCCGATATTGGGCGAGGGGTGCCAGATCACGCGCGCGTCAGCCGCGCACCGCGTTGCGGAACGGGCGCGGGTCCCAGTTGCAGGCATAGCCATCGCCATCGGGGTCCAGCCCCTGACGATCCCGCTCGGGCCCGCCGCGCCGCAGGAAATCAAGCTGCGCCTGATCGGCAGAGGGGTATTGGGCGCAATTGCGCTCGAATTTCGAGCCGGAATTGATGCTAAGGCGTCGATAGACCGGCGTGCCCACGGCATGTTTCGTGCTTAGCGCGAAATCCACGATATTGGGGCCCACATCGCTTGGGCGGCTGCCAATCGCCTCCGGCTGCACCACCTGATATTGCGCGCGGTTGTTGGCGATGCGTGCCGCATCCTCGGCAATCGACCGCTCGGCACCGACAGCGTCAAAGTTGTTTTCCTGCGAAATGCCAGCGGCATTCTCGACGGCGGGCGGTGGGTTAGAGGGGCTGGCCTGAAGCGGTGCAACACCGGAATTCGCCGCCGCCGCATCAAGCGCTGCGCGCGCTTCGGCGGCAATGGTGGCGGCATCGTCGGCACCTGCCGTGGTCTGACCTGTCGCACTCAGCGGCTCGGACGAGACGGCATCGGGCGGCGGCAGAACGCCGCGCGCCAGCGCCGCTTCGCGCGCGGCCTTGTCGCGCTGATAGGTGTCATAGTTCTGAAAGCCGACCCCGGCACCGCTATCGGGCACAGCGGGGGCGCAGGCCACCAGCGCCATCAGCGCAACCAAACCAAGTGTGAACCGCATCTCTTTCATCCTGCCAAAAGCCGTATCGACCGGGGCCTTACCACCATTTTGCGGGCTTTGCCACAAAACCTGCGGCCTGTTCCAGCGCATAGGCGGTGTTAAGCAGATCGCCCTCTTCCCAAGGCCGCCCAATCAGTTGCAAACCCAGCGGCAAGCCATTGCCATCCAGCCCCGTGGGCACGGCAACACCCGGCAAACCGGCCAGATTGACCGTCACGGTAAAGACATCGTTCAGATACATCTGCACCGGATCGGCATCCGTCATCTCGCCCAGCCCAAAGGCAGCGCTTGGCGTGGCCGGTGTGAGGATCGCATCGACACCGGCGGCAAAGGCCTCGTCAAAGTCGCGCTTGATCAGGGCGCGCACCCGGCGGGCGCGATTGTAATAGGCGTCATAGAACCCGGCCGACAGCACATAGGTGCCCACCATCACGCGGCGCTGCACCTCATGGCCAAAGCCTTCGGCACGGGTTTTCTCATACATTTCCGTGATACCATCGCCCTGCGCCAGCTTGGCGCGGTGGCCATAGCGCACCCCGTCATAGCGCGCGAGGTTGCTAGAGGCCTCAGCCGGGGCAATCACGTAATAGGCGGGCAGCGCGTATTTGGTGTGCGGCAGAGAAATATCACGGATCTCCGCCCCCGCCGCGCGCAGCATATCGGCCCCGTCAGACCACAGCTTTTCGATCTCGGCGGGCATGCCCTCCATCCGGTATTCGCGCGGGATGCCGATCACCTTGCCGCGAATATCCCCCGTCAGCAGCGCCTCGAAATCGGGCACGGGCAGATCAGCCGAGGTGCTGTCCTTGGGATCATGCCCGCACATCGCGCCGAGCATGATCGCGCTATCGCGCACCGTCTTGGTCATCGGCCCGGCCTGATCGAGGCTCGAGGCAAAGGCCACAATGCCCCAACGCGAACAACGCCCATAGGTGGGCTTGATGCCGGTGATGCCGGTAAAGGCCGCAGGCTGGCGGATCGAGCCGCCGGTATCCGTGCCGGTCGCCCCAAGGCAAAGATCGGCAGCCACGGCACTGGCCGACCCGCCCGACGATCCACCGGGCGTCAGCGCGGTTTCGTCATTGCCACGCCGCCACGGGTTGACGGCATTGCCATAGCAAGAGGTCTCATTGCTCGATCCCATGGCAAATTCGTCCATGTTGAGCTTGCCCAGCATCACAGCGCCCGCGTCAAACAGGTTCTGCGTTACGGTCGATTCGTATTCCGGCTTGAAGCCTTGCAGAATGCGGCTTGCCGCTTGGCTTGGCACGCCCTTGGTGCAAAAGAGGTCTTTGATACCAAGGGGAATGCCGCACATCGCGGGCGCATCGCCCTTGGCAATCCGCGCATCCGCCGCCTGCGCCTGCGCGCGGGCAACCTCGGGTGTGTGATGCACAAAGGCGTTCAGCGCCCCTGCCCCATCCACCGCCGCCAGACAGGCCTCGGTCAACTCAAGGCTCGTCACATCCCCTTTGCGCAGCGCATCGCGCGCCTCGGCAATCGTCATCCGGTTGAGATCGGTCATTATTCCACCACCTTCGGCACGGCAAAGAACCCCTCGCGCGCATCGGGCGCGTTCGACAGCACCGCCGCCTGCTGATTGCCATCGCTCACCACATCCTCGCGCCGCTTGAGGCGCATGGGCGTGACGCTCGTCATCGGCTCTACACCCGTGACATCCACCTCGTTCAACTGCTCGATAAAGCCGAGAATGGTGTTGAATTCATTGGCCAGCGCCGGCAGCGCCTCTTGCGGCACTGCGATCCGTGCCAGTTTGGCCACCTTGGCGGCGGTTTCGAGATCAATCGACATGAGACTCTCCCGTGATCCGTTTGGCTTGCGTTTAGCGCCGGGGCCGCGCGGGCGCAAGCGGATCAGGGTCACGCATCTGCCCCTTTCCTTGGCTGACACGCTCGCTAAGGTAAGGGCGAGGATGAACACAAGCGGAGGTGACAATGCACATCACATGGCTCGGCCATAGCTCCTTTCGGATCGAGATTGGCGGACAGGTCCTGCTCCTTGACCCTTGGCTCAATGGCAACCCGATGCTGCCCGAGGATCAGCACGGCCCCGCCACTGAAGGGGCCACCCATATCCTATTGACCCACGCGCATTTCGATCATGTCGCCGATGTGCTGCCACTGGCCAAGCGCCTCGGCGTGCCGGTGGTGGGGCAATATGACCTCATGTCCCATTGGGAGGCCAAGGAAAACATCGCCACCGTCGGCTTTAACAAAGGCGGCACGGTCGATCTGGGCGGCGTTCAGATCACCATGGTGCATGCCACCCATTCCACCTCGATCGCCACGGATGCCGGGCCGCAGGTTACGGGCAGCGAATGTGGCTATATGATCGCCGGTGAGGGGCATGTGATTTATGTTTCGGGCGATACCGATGTGATGGCCGATATGGGCGTCTTCAACGCGCTGCATGCGCCCGATATCGGCATTCTCTGCGCGGGCGGGCATTTCACTATGGATATGCGCCGCGCCGCCTATGCGGCCAAAACCTTTTTTGAGTTCAAGACGGTGATCCCCTGCCACTACCGGACCTTCCCGATTCTGGAGCAATCCGCCGAAACGCTTATCGCGGCCCTGCCCGGTGTCGATGTTATCGAACCGCAGGTGATGCAACCGATCACGCTGTAAGCGCGGCACCTTTCACTGTTCCCAAAATATTCCGCTGACGCCCTGGGCTTGTCCCGGGGCCTCATCCCCCGCTCAGCGTTTGGCACGCCGCCAGCCTGCGGCGCGGGCCTCGGCCTCGGAACAGAACCAGCGTTCGCCCTTGGCCTCGCTGATGACGGTCGCGTCATAATCCGCCTGCCCCGGCATGTGATAAATCTGATTGCCAGACCCGCTGCGATTGCCCTTGATCACGCAGCCCGCTTGCGGCGCGGGCGCGTTTGCCTGGGCTTCCGCCGCGCGCTCTTCGCGCACCATGCGGCGATGATCCTCGGGGCGTGCCATCAGCACCTCATGCAGACCGCGCCCGGCAATCACAGCCGCCTTTTCATCCAGATCATAGGCCATCGAATATTTGCGATAGGCCAGCGCCAAGCCATCCGCCACCAGCATCCGGCCCACATCCTGCCCCACCACCTCGCAACGTGCGACGGTGCGATCATAGCGGTCCCTCTCCACCGCCTGACAGCGCGCCTCGCGGTTCTCGATCCGGGCGCGCACCTCTTCGGCCACCCATGTGCCGCAATCCCAGGTCGCGCCATCGGGGTTGGTGCAGATCTGCCCCAGTTCCGGCGCGTCGATCCCGTGCAAGCGCACGCGAACCTCGCCCACATCAAGCGTGTCGCCGTCGATCACTCGGACAAGGCCGCCAAACCCCTCAGCCCCGGCAGAGAGCGGGACCAGACCGAGAACGATGAGTAAACAAATCCTTAACATACCCCCTTATGCCGGAGGCCGCCCCCCGGCTGCAAGACAGAAGGTGAACAAAAGGTTAACGGCTCAGCGCTGGCTTTGCGCCCAGTCGGGATGCATCCAGGGCTCTGCATTCTCGGGCGGCAGCGGGCTGCGGCCCAGCACGGCATCGGCGATCTTTTCGCCCACCATGATCGACGGCGCATTGAGATTGCCATTGGTGATGCGCGGAAACAGGCTCGAATCCGCCACGCGCAGCCCCTCGACCCCGATCACCCGGCCCGCTGGGTCCACCACTGCCATCGGATCACTGGCGCGCCCCATCTTGCAGGTGCCGCAGGGGTGATAGGCGCTCTCGGCATGCTCGCGGATGAAATCATCCAACGCGTCGTCGCTCTCTACCGCCGCACCCGGCTGAATCTCATGGCTCACATAGGGCGCAAAGGCGTCTTGCGCGAAAATCTCGCGCGTTAGGCGGATACATTTGCGGAAATCCTCCCAATCCTGCGCTTCGCTCATATAGTTAAAGCGGATCACCGGATCATCGGCAGGGTCGGCGCTGCGCAGGGTCACAGCGCCGCGCGACGGGCTGCGCATCGGCCCGACATGCGCCTGAAAGCCATGCCCCTCGGCCGCCGCCTTGCCATCGTAGCGCACGGCGATGGGCAGGAAATGATACTGGATATCGGGATAATCCACGCCCGCACCGGATCGGATAAAGCCACAGCTTTCAAACTGGTTGCTGGCCCCCGGCCCGCTTTTGTTCAAAAGCCAGCGCGCGCCCACCCACGCCTTGCCAAAGAGGTTCCAGTATTTGTAAAGGCTGACGGGCTGGCTTGCCGCCATCTGGATATAAAGCTCCAGATGATCCTGAAGGTTCTGGCCCACACCCGCACGATCCGCGACCACCGGAATGCCATGCGCGGCCAGATGCGCGGCAGGGCCAATGCCCGACAGCATCAGGATCTTGGGCGAGTTGATCGAAGACGCGGCAAGGATCACCTCGGCATGCGCGCGCACCACCTCTTTGCGCCCCTTGATCAGCACCTCGACGCCCACCGCGCGCCCCTCTTCTATCACCACGCGGCGGACAAACCCCCGGATAATATCGCAATTGTCGCGTTTCAGCGCCGGTTTGAGATAGGCATTGGCCGCCGACCAGCGCTGCCCTTTGTGGACGGTCATCTCAAAGGGGCCAAACCCCTCTTGCTGATGGCCGTTGTAGTCATGCGTCTCGGGATAGCCCGCTTGCTTGCCCGCCTCGACAAAGGCGCGCACCAGCGGATTATCGCGCCGCCCCCGGCTGACATGCAGCGGGCCATCATGGCCGCGCCACCCCGCATCGCCGCCATGCCCGCCGTCGTGCCAGTTCTCCATCCGCTTGAAATAGGGCAGCACATCGGCATAGCCCCAGCCATCGCAGCCTTGATCGCGCCAGTGGTCATAATCGCGCGCATGGCCGCGCACATAGACCATGCCATTGATGCTGCTAGAGCCACCAATCACCTTTCCACGCGGACAGACCAGACGGCGATTGCCCAAATGCGGCTCGGGCTCGCTCAGATAGCCCCAGTCATAGCGCTTCATGTTCATCGGGTAACTCAGCGCGCCGGGCATCTGGATAAAGGGGCCAGCATCCGTGCCGCCATGCTCGATCACCAGCACGGATTTCCCGGCCTCGGCCAGACGATAGGCCATGGCACAGCCCGCGCTGCCTGCGCCCACGATGACATAATCGGCTTGCATCAGTCTCTCTTTCCTTGCGCGCAATCTCCGCCGAAACCGGCAGAAATCGAGTATTTACAGAAGGATGAACGCATCACTCGCCCCGCGGAAAGCGTTTGCTTTCCTCCAGCACGTTGAGGTCCATGTGATTGCGCATGTACCGCTCGGATGCCTTTTGCAGGGGCTGGTAATCCCAAGGGTAATATCCGCCCTTGCGCAGCGCCTCGTAGACCACCCAGCGCCGCGCCTGACTTTCGCGCACGGCGGCGTCAAAGGCCGCCAAATCCCAGCGGGCCTCGGCCTTGGCCTGCAACTGTGCCAATGTCCCGGCATGGGCCGGATCATTGGCCAGATTCGTCAACTCATGCGGATCGGCCTCCAGATCGAATAGCTGATCGGGATCAAGCGCGCAGCGGTTGTATTTCCACTTGCCATAGCGCAGTGACACCAGCGGCGCTTGTGACGCCTCGGCGGCATATTCCATCGCAACAGGGGCCTCGCGCCTGCCGCCCTGCCCCAGATAGACCAGCGATTGCCCTTCGGTCCAAGGGGCCACCTCGGACATATCCGCCCCCGCCAGTTCGCAAAGCGTGGGGCAAACGTCGATATTGCTGACCGGATCGGTGATCAGCCCCGGTGCCATGCCGGGCGCGGAAATCATCAGCGGCACGCGGGCAGACCCCTCGTAGAAACACATCTTGAACCACAGCCCACGCTCGCCCAGCATATCGCCATGATCCGACACAAAGAGGATGATCGCCTCTTGCCGAGTGCTCTCTAGCGCCTCGAGAATCTCGCCAATCTTGTCGTCGAGATACGAGATATTGGCGAAATAGGCCCGGCGCGAGCGGCGGATATCCTCTTGCGAGATGTCGAAGTTGCGCCAGTCGTTGGCGTCGAAAATCCGCCGCGCATGGGCATCGTGATCGGCATAATCCATCGCGGGCACGTCGGGCAGCAGATGGTCGCAGTCTTCGTAGAGGTCCCAGTATTTCTTGCGCGCCACATAGGGATCATGCGGGTGGGTGAAACTGACCGTGAGACACCAAGGCCGCGCATCCAGCCCCCGCGCCAGATCATAAACCTTGGCGCGCGCGTTATGCGCCACCTCGTCATCATATTCCATCTGGTTCGAGATTTCCGCGACACCCGCGCCCGTCACCGACCCCATATTGTGATACCACCAGTCGATCCGCTCGCCCGGCTTGCGATAATCCGGGGTCCAGCCGAAATCGGCGGGATAGATATCGGTCGTCAGCCGTTCCTCGAACCCGTGCAACTGATCGGGGCCCACGAAATGCATCTTGCCGCTGAGGCAGGTCTGATAGCCCGCCCGGCGCAGGTGATGCGCAAAGGTGGGAATATCGGCGGCGAATTCGGCGGCATTGTCATAGACGCGGGACCGCGACGGCAAAAGACCGGACATGAAACTCGCCCGTCCCGGCGCGCACAGGGGCGAGGCAGTATAGGCATTGGCAAACCGCGTCGACCGCGCCGCCAACGCCTTGAGATTGGGGGCGTGCAGCCACGGGGCGGGACCATCGGGAAAGAGGGTGCCGTTGAGCTGATCAACCATAAAAATCAAGATATTGGGCGCGGTCATTCTTTGTCCTTCTGGGGTAGGCTGGTGTCGAGGTAATGCAGCAGCACATCAATCGCGAGGCCGGGTTGCATCGGCCCTTCGCGCAGCGCCTGACGGATATAAAGCCCGTCAATCATCGCCGCGAGGCCGCGCGTGAGCGTGCGCGCCTCATCGGGGGCCAAGGCGCGAAAGGCGTGATGCAGGTTCGACCGCAACCGCCGCTGATAGATATGCAGCAACCGCCGCGCCTCGTCCGAGCGCTGCGCCTGCACATAGAAATTGAGCCAGGCCGAGACCATTTCGCCGCGGAACTGCGCGGGGGTGAAACTGGCGCGGATGATGGCCTCGATCCGCTCCCGCGGGCTTTTGGCCATGATCAGCGCACCGCGCACCTCGGCCCCGTAAAGCGTCAGGATATGGCGCATCGCGGCCACGAACATCTGTTCCTTGGACCCGAAATAATGATGCGCCAGCGCGCTCGACATGCCAGCGCGCCGGGCGATCTGCGCCACGGTCACATCAAGGCTGCCATGCGCGCCGATCTCAGAAATCGTGGCCTCTACCAGCGCCGTGCGCCGGATCGGCTCCATCCCGATTTTCGGCATGCCCCCCCTCCAAAGACCTGTTGCCAGACTGGCCTAATCGTGTTTAATTGACTCGTCAATCAATAAAAAACACGAGGGACTGCATCACAACACTGCCCCCCTGCCAAAATGACGTTGTATTTCATCACAGCGTCATATTAGCCTTGGCAGGTATAAACCGACCGCCACGCGGCAGGGGGCCGCGCGATCTCGCGAGGTCACTCCAGAGAACAAAAGGCCGGTTCGGAAAAGCAAACCAAAGGGAGAAGACCAACATGACCATCCTTAATTCCGGCCGCATCAACCGACGCGGTTTCATGGCCACCACGGCCGGGGCAGCCCTTATTGCGGGCCTGCCTCTGCGGGCCAAGGCCGCGCCGTCGCGCGGCGGGCATCTGCGCGCGGCCATCGGCCATGGCCAGACCACCGACACCCTCGATCCGGGCACCTGGTCCAACAGCTTTACCACCTCGCTCGGCTTTGCCATTCATGGCCGCCTGACCGAAGTGGCCGCCGATGGCTCGCTCATCCCCGAAGTCGCCGAAAGCTGGGAAGCTTCGGCAGATGCGTCGGTATGGCGCTTCAAGCTGCGCTCGGGCGTGGCCTTCCATTCCGGCAAAAGCCTGACAGCGGCGGATGTGGTCAATTCGATCAATTTCCACCGCGGCGAAAATTCGACCTCGGCCGCAGGCCCGCTGGTGGCCCCGGTCACCGATATCACGACCGAAGGCGATGACATCGTTGTCTTCACCTTGGATGGCGGCAATGCCGATTTCCCATACTTCCTCAGCGACTATCACCTCGTGATCTGCAAGGCCGAAGGCGAGAGCATTGATTGGAAATCGGGCGATGGCTGCGGCAGCTATGTGCTCAAGGATTTCAATCCCGGCGTGTCCTATGCGCTCGAACGCAATCCGAACCACTGGCGCAGCGATGTGGCATGGTTCGACACCGCCGAAGTGCTGGCCATTGTCGACCAGAACGCGCGCACCACGGCGCTTGTCTCGGGCGATGTGGATGTGGTCGACCGGCTCGACCTCAAAACCGTGGGTCTTCTGGCGCGCAACCCCAACATCCAGATCAATTCGGTCGCAGGCACGCAGCATTTCACCTTTGCCATGGACACCCGGGCAGAGCCCTACAACAACCCCGACGTGCGCCTTGCCCTGAAATACGGCATCAACCGTCAGGAACTCGTGGACAAGATCCTGTTCGGCTATGGCTCGATCGGCAATGACCACCCCATCGGTCGCGGGCAGCGCTTCTTCAACACCGAGCTTGAGCAAAAGAGCTTTGATCCCGACAAGGCCAAATTCCACCTCAAGCAGGCGGGTCTTGACAGCCTTGAGGTCAAACTGTCGGCGGCGGACGCAGCCTTTGGCGGCGCGGTCGATGCGGCGGTCCTCTATCAGAGTTCGGCAGCACAGGCGGGCATCACCCTGACCCCGGTGCGCGAGGCGAATGACGGCTACTGGTCGGACGTCTGGATGAAAAAGCCCTTCTCCGCAGTTTACTGGTCGGGTCGCCCGGTCGAAGATCAGATGTTCGCCACCGCCTATAAATGCGGCGCGGCGTGGAACGATACCTTCTGGTGCAACGACCGCTTTGACGAGCTGATGCTCAAGGCCCGCTCGGAGCTGGACGAGGACAAGCGTCGCGAAATGTATTTCGAGATGCAGGCGATCTGTAGCGACGATGGCGGTCAGATCGTGCCGATGTTTGCCAATTACGTCTTTGGCAATTCCAACAAAATTGCGCATTCCGACACGCTCGGGGCGAATTGGGATGTGGACGGCATGCGCTTTATCGAGCGCTGGTGGATGGCCTGATCCATCCCGCCTGACCTAACTGCAAGGCCCGGGGTAGCCTATCCTCGGGCCTTTGCCAAACCGGGCCCTGCCCCGGAATAATCAACCATGGGAGAAATATCACATGAGCTTCAAGACAACCTTGACCGCTATCGCCCTTGCCACCGCCGCCACCGGACCGGCCATGGCCAATTGTGACAGCGTGACCTTCGCCGATGTCGGCTGGACCGACATCACTGCCACCACCGCCGCCACCTCTCTTGTGCTCGAGGCGCTGGGCTATGAGACAGAAGCCAAGGTGCTCTCGGTGCCCGTGACCTATACGTCGCTCGCCAAGGGCGATATCGACGTGTTTCTGGGCAACTGGATGCCCACCATGGAGGCAGATATTGCCCCCTACCGCGAGGCTGGCACCGTTGACACGGTTCGTGCCAACCTCGTCGGTGCAAAATACACGCTGGCCACCAATGCCGCCGGGGCCGCGCTTGGCATCAACTCGTTTGAAACGATTGCACAGCATGCCGATGCGATTGAGTCCACGATTTATGGCATCGAGCCCGGCAATGACGGAAACCGTCTGATCCTCGATATGATCGAGGCGGATGCCTTTGGCCTCAAGGGGTTCGAGGTCAAGGAAAGCTCGGAACAGGGGATGCTGGCGCAGGTCAGCCGCGCGGATCGCCGCGAAGAGCCCATCGTGTTCCTCGGCTGGGAACCGCATCCGATGAACGCCAATCACGACTTGACCTATCTGACGGGCGGCGATGACTGGTTCGGCCCTGATCTGGGCGGGGCCACGATTTATACCAATACCCGCGCAGGCTATGTCGCGGAATGCCCCAATGTGGGCAAGCTGCTGGAAAACCTCGAAT
This sequence comes from Roseovarius sp. MS2, assembly GCF_051447875.1. Lineage (NCBI taxonomy): Bacteria > Pseudomonadati > Pseudomonadota > Alphaproteobacteria > Rhodobacterales > Roseobacteraceae > Roseovarius > Roseovarius sp. MS2. The sequence goes on along the minus strand of NZ_JBKHVF010000001.1, from coordinate 2,617,231 downwards.
TCTCGCTGGCCATGGAAAACGAGATCATGGGCGCGATCCTGAATGACGGGGCCAAGCCCGAAGACGCGGCAAGCAGCTGGCTCAAGGCCAATCCGGATGCCATCGGCCCTTGGCTTGACGGTGTGACCACCAAAGACGGCGGCGATGCCATGGCCGCCGTAAAAGCGGCCCTCGGCCTCTGAGCATGGCGCTCAGGGATGACATCCTCGCCCTGATCAAGGACCAGCCCGGGATCACAGACGCGGAAATCAAGCGTAGGATCCCGGGGACAGGATTGCGCCATCAACAGGTTAATGCACGCTGCCGCTTGCTTGCCGAAGAAGGCCTTATTCGTAGGATCAAGCCATCAAGGGGAGCAATCGGCAATTATCCCGAGGCGTCGTTGGAAAAGCCTGAGGGCAGCCCCCGACCGCGGGTGGGGGAGAAGCCCCCGCCCGGGGGGGCGGTCGGGGGCTGCCCGGCGGAGCCGCCGGGCGCAACTATCCAAGCTGTCGCGCCTACATGCATCAACATCGAATTTTTTTGGCAAAGCGTGGGCGAAATTCAGTTTCTAGATGAGTCTCTGCACTTTCCGCACCTGCCTGCACGCGCTGGACTCTACCGCATAAGATTGCCGGTGAGCCGATCCGTCTATGTCGGCGAAACGGTTAATCTGCGACGACGAATGCAGAATTACCGCAGGCCCGGGGCAACCCAGACGACGTCGGTTTGGGTCAACGATCATTTGCGAAACCGGCTCCGCGACGGCGAGCTTGTGTTACTCGAGACCTGCACCGATGCCATGACGACCACCGGCACCATCCGGCAGGGTGCCGATCTCAAATCCAAGATTGTTCGCGTCATGATCGAACATGCGGCTATCCTGTATGAAAAACAAGCAAACTGGATTCCACTGAACAAGGCGAACTGATGGACTGGCTGAGCGATCACAAAATCCCGGTGGGGAAATGGGCCGAAGGCTTTTTCCTCTGGCTTCAGGACAATGCGGCGGGCTTTTTCGACATGCTGTCGGTGCTCATGGAAGGGCTGATCGACGCCTTTCTCTGGGTGCTGCAAACCCCGCATCCCATGGTCATCATCGGCGTCTTTGTCGCCCTGACATGGGTCTTGCAGCGCAGTTGGAAAACCTGCCTGTTCGTGCTCTTGGGCTTTCTCTTCATCCTCAACCAAGGCTATTGGGAAGAAACCACCGAAAGCCTGACGCTCGTCATCTCGTCCTGCGTATTCTGCATGGCGCTTGGCGTGCCCCTTGGCATCGCCGCTGCGCACCGCCCGCGCCTCTATGACGGGATGCGCCCGGTGCTCGACCTCATGCAGACGCTGCCGCCCTTTGTCTATCTCATTCCCGCGATTGTGTTTTTCGGCATCGGCATGGTGCCGGGGCTGATCGCCACGGTGATCTTTGTCGTCCCTGCCCCCATTCGCCTGACGCATCTGGGCATTTCCAACACGCCCCAGCCGCTGCTAGAGGCGGCACAGGCCTTTGGCGCCACCAATCGCCAGACGCTCTGGAAGGTGGAACTCCCCTACGCCCTGCCGCAGATCATGGCGGGGCTTAACCAGACCATCATGCTGTCACTGTCCATGGTGGTGATCGGCGCGCTGGTGGGCGCGGATGGCCTCGGCGTGCCGGTGCTGCGCGCGATCAATACCGTCAATATCGCGCTAGGCTTTGAATCCGGGCTGATGATCGTCGTCGTAGCCATCGTCCTTGACCGCATGCTGCGGATGGAGGGGCGCAAGTGACCGATACAATCGTCAATTTCAACAAGGTCTCTATCGTCTTTGGCGATGCGCCCGAAACCGCCCTGCCCTTGATGGATCAGGGCATGAGCCGGCCAGAGATCCAGCAGAAAACCAGTCAGGTTCTCGGCGTGCATGATTGCGACCTCGCGGTTGCGCCGGGCGAAATCCTCGTGCTGATGGGCCTCTCGGGATCGGGCAAATCCACCCTCCTGCGCGCCGTCAACGGCCTCAACCCGGTGGTGCGCGGCACGGTCGAAATCCACGACGGCACCGGCATGGTCGATGTCACCAACGCCACCCCCGCCACCCTGCGCCGATTGCGCCAGCATCATATCGCCATGGTGTTCCAGCAATTCGGCCTCCTGCCCTGGCGCTCTGTGCGCGAGAACGTGGGCCTCGGCCTTGAACTTGCAGGCATGCCCAAGCCCGAGCGCGCCGCCCGCGTCGACCGGCAACTGGCCCTCGTCAACCTCTCCGACTGGGCCGAGCGCCGCGTGGGCGAGCTGTCGGGCGGCATGCAACAGCGCGTGGGCTTGGCCCGCGCCTTTGCCACCGATGCCCCGATCCTTCTGATGGACGAGCCGTTTTCAGCCCTCGATCCGCTGATCCGCAACCATCTTCAGGATGAACTCATCGACCTGCAAAAAACCCTTGGCCGCACCATCATCTTTGTCAGCCATGATCTGGATGAGGCGTTCAAACTGGGCGACCGTATCGCCATCATGGAGGGCGGGCGCATCGTGCAATGCGGCACGCCGCAGGATATCTTTACCAATCCCGCCACCGACTATGTGGCGGAATTCGTGGCCCATATGAACCCTCTGGGCGTGCTCTGCGCCCGCGACGTGATGGAACCGGCCAGCGGCACGCCCGACACCTGCGTTGGCCCCAACGCCAGCATTCAGGACGTGATGGAAAGCGCCCAAGGCCATGACCGCCCCGTTGGCGTGATCGAGAATGGCCAGCTCTTGGGTCAGATCACCCGCAACCGCATCTTGGCCAAGCTGCTTGATCCGCGCGCTTAGGCGTACGCCCCTTCAGACCTTGGTCGCCGAAACCGTCGGTGTGATCCGCCGCTTCAGCACCGCCTCGCGCCAGCTGATAAAGCTGACCGCGCCCACAATCACCATGCCGCCCAGAACCACGAACACATCCACCCCCTCGCCAAACACCAGCGCCCCCAAAAGCACCGCCCAGACGAGTTGCAGAAAGGTCACCGGCTGCGTCACCGCCAGAGGGGCGGCTCGAAACGCCAGCGTCATGGTGTAATGCCCCGCCGTGGCCAAGGTGGCCACCGCAAAGAGGATCGCCAACTCCCATGGCGTTGGCGTGACCCAGACCGCCGCCGCCAAAGGGGCCAGACCAAGCGTGACCGTGATCGACAGCATCGCCACCACCACGCCGGGGCTGCTGCGCCCCGACACCACCTTGGCAATCAGATAGGACGCGCCAAAGAAGATGGCGGCAAAGATCATCGCCAGATGCCCCGGCCCCACTTCGCGAAATCCGGGCCGCAGGATGATCAGCGCACCGATCAGTGCAACACCCACCGCCAGCACCCGGCGCAACGCCAAACGCTCGCCCAAGAATAGCCCCGCCCCAAGGGTGACATAGATGGGGGCCAGATAATTCATCGCGGTCACATCGGCGATGGGAATCCGCGCCATGGCATAGAACCACAGCGCCACGCCCACCGTATGCACGACCCCGCGCGCGGCAAAAAATCCCCAGGTGCCACGCGCCAACCGCAGGCGCCAAAGCGATCCCAGCATCGGAAGAAGAAACACCAGCCCCATCGCATAGCGCAAAAAGGCCGCCTGCGGTGCCGGCACGCGCGTGCCCAGCACCTTGACCAGCGCGGTCACCCCCACAAAGAGGATGCCGGTCACCACCATCCAAAAGATGCCCCAGCCCGGCCGTGCCGTGCTTTCTGCTCTGCTTGCCTCTTGCGCGCTCATGCTTGCATTAATTCATGCCTCTGGCCGCCTGTCGAGACTGGCTTGGCGCTTATCCATGCGCATAGCGCAACACACCCTGCCGCCTCACGCATGGCTTAACCTCGCAACAGGCCAAATGCGATGGCCCACATCACACAGCCCACCCCGGCATCCAGCACCCGCCAACTGGCGGGCCGCCGAAAGAGCGGCGCAAGAAGGCGCGCGCCATAGCCCAGTGAAAAGAAGAAAACAAAACTCGCACAGACCGCGCCCAGACCAAAGGCAAACCGGTTCTCATATTGCGTCGATATGGACCCCAGCAAAACCACCGTATCCAGATACACATGCGGATTAAGCCATGTCAGCGCCAGACAGGTCAGGACAGCGCGTCGCAAACTGCCTGCCCCCTCGCCCGCCTCCAGCGCCGCCGCGCCGCGCCACGCGGCCAGAAAACTGCGCGCGCCATACGCCAGCAAAAACGCAGCACCGCCAAAGCGCATGATCCGCTCCAGCCCCGGCACCGCCTCGGCCAGAACGCCAAAGCCGGTCACACCCGCCGTCACCAGAATGGCATCGGAAATGGCGCAGACCAGAACCACCGCCAGCACATGCGCGCGCCGCAACCCCTGCCGCAGCACAAAGGCATTCTGCGCCCCAATGGCCATGATCAAACTTAACCCAAGCGCAAATCCCGCCAGTCCCGCCTGCATCCGCCTACCCTTTCCCCGGTCTTCAAATACGCAAATCCGCGTCTGTCACAGGGGCTTGCCTAGCGGTGCGGCGGGCATTACTCAAATTCAATATGCTAATTCAAGATAAGAGTATCTAATGCCCATGCCGCCTGATCATCTCGTCACGCTCTCGGCCATTCTGCAAACCGGCAGTTTCGAGGGCGCAGCACAGGCCCTCGGCCTCACACAATCGGCCATCTCTCAGCGGCTCAAAGCGCTGGAAACCCGCGTCGGCGCGCAGCTTGTCCATCGCACCACCCCCTGCACCGCCACGCCGGCCGGTCAACGCCTTGCCGCCCATGCCGATCAGATTGCCCTGCTCGAGGCGCGGCTTCGCGAGGACCTCACAGGTCTTGCCCCCGCACCGCAAACCCGGCTGCGGTTGGCGGTCAATGCCGACAGCCTCGCCACATGGCTGCCGCAGGCTTTGGCCAGCCTGCCCGATCACCTCTTTGATCTGGTGATCGACGATCAGGATGTCTCGCATGACCGGCTCTTGCGCGGCGAGGTTCTGGGCGCGCTCACCACCCGTGCCAGCCCCCTGCCCGGCTGCGATGTCATCGCACTCGGGCTGCTGCGCTATCAGGCCGTCGCCAGCCCCGATTTCATCGCCCGCCATTTCGCGGACGGGATCACGCCGGGCCGTCTTGGCGTAGCGCCCATGTTGCAATTCAACAGCCACGATCAGTTGCAACATCGCTGGATCACGCAGGCAACCGGCGTCGCGCTCAGCCCCCCCTGTCACCGGCTTCCCTCGTCCGAGGGGTTCGTCACCGCAGCCCGTCTTGGCATGGGCTGGGGCATGGCCCCCGAGGCGCTCTTGAGCGACGACCTGGCGCGCGGCACACTCCACCTTCTGCGCGCCGATTGCCCGCTCGACACGCCGCTCTATTGGCAATGGAGCCGGTTGCTCGGCACGGCACTCGCGCCTGTGACCCGCGCTTTGCGTCGTGGCGCGCGGCGTAGCCTGCGCATGCCGCAGGACCTTACAAAATCACGGGAGACTCTGTAAGGTCTGTAACCTCGGCCAAGGCCCGCTCGACCAGTTCCGGCCCCGCGCCGGGCCGCGAAGCACCTTCTGACAAGTGCCGTCGCCACGCCCGCGCGCCCGGTTTTCCCGCGAACAGCCCCAACATATGCCGGGTGATCTGGTTCAACCGCCCACCGCTTGCGAGATGCGCCTCGATATAGGGGAGCATGGCGTGCACGGCACCCTCTGGTGTGGTGTCTGGACCAGAGGTGCCAAAAATCCGCCGATCCGCCGCACACAGAATATCCGCAGGCTGATGATAGGCGGCCCGCCCCACCATAACACCGTCAAGCCCCTGATCAAGCAGGCTAACCGCTTGATCCAGCGAAGTAATTCCCCCGTTGATCGAGATGTGCAGATTGGGAAAAAGCATCTTCATCCGCTGCACCAGATCATAGTCCAAAGGTGGAATATCGCGGTTTTCCTTGGGGCTCAGACCGTCGAGCCACGCTTTGCGTGCATGGATTTGAACCCGCTGCACACCCGCCGCAACGATATGTGCCAGAAACTCCGGCAACACCTCCTCTGGGTTCTGATCATCCACTCCGATCCGACATTTAACTGTGACTTCAACAGGTTGCGCCTCGCGTATGGCGACGCAACAGGCGGCCACAAGGGCCGGTTCCGTCATCAGGATCGCCCCGAACCGCCCCGATTGCACCCGATCCGACGGGCACCCGCAATTGAGGTTGATCTCTGCATAGCCCGCCTGCGCCCCCATCCGCGCCGCCTGCGCCAACTCCGCCGGGTCCGATCCCCCCAGTTGCAAAGCAACCGGATATTCCTCGGAACTATGCTCCAACAAATGCACCGCTCCCCCCCGCACCAAAGCAGGCGCGGTGACCATTTCAGTATACAGCAATGTCTGCCGACTGAGCAGCCGGTGCAGGTAACGGCAATGCCGATCCGTCCAGTCCATCATAGGGGCACAGGATAGACGCGCTGCCGCGGCGGCTGCGTTTCTAGGCATTCATAGGTCTCCTCGGGCCCGCCATCTTTTACGACTCACCAGCAGTGTACACCATACGCATACGACGGATGACCTGCCACCCTGCCCCGAACGAAGACAGGCGAACGGCGGTAAGTGCGCGGGGTCTGAAGTGGGCAAAGGTCGTTGTCTGCCTGGTGGGTGTGTCCGATCCTCCAGAAGGCAGGCCCAGATGGCTTTTCACTCCGCTATTCACTTTCTGGACATTGAGAGCGCATCGGTGTCTTGATTTCCCACCGACAGAACGCGACCGAGGAACTCACGTATCAGCGCTGCGATTTCGCCAGCGTGCGTCTCCAACGCAAAATGTCCCGCATCCAGCAGATGCACCTCGGCGTCCGGCAGATCACGCCTGTAGGCTCTTGCGCCCGCAGGAATGAACGCCGGATCATGACGCCCCCAAGTGGCCAGCAATGGTGGACGGTGCTGACGGAAATACGTGTGGAAATCCGGATAGAGCGCCACGTTGGTGCGGTAGTCGCGGATCAGGTCGAGCTGGATTTCCTCTGCGTCGGGCCGCGCCATGTAAGCGATGTCGAGTTCGTATCCATCGGGCGCAAGACGCTCGGGATCGGCTCCGGTGCCGTATTGCCAGTTCCTGATCGTGTCGGGGGATAGCGAAGGGCGGCAGGCCTCGCGGTTGGCGTCACTCCCGTCGCGCCAATAGGCCTCCCACGGACCCCACTGGTCGCTGAAACCGTCGGTGTAGGCGTTGCCGTTCTGGCTGATGATCGCAGAGACCCGTTCCGGGTGACGCATCGCGAGGCGCAAACCTACCGGCGCGCCATAATCGAAGATGTAGAGCGCGTATCGATCGAGCGACAGGGCTTCTGTGAACCCGCCGATCACATCGGCGAGCCGGTCGAAGGTGTAGGTGAACGTCCCGCGCGGCGGTGCCTTGGTCTGCCCGAAGCCAGGCAGATCGGGGGCAATGAGCCGATAGCGATCAGCCAGAAGCGGCATCAGGTCGCGAAACATGTGGCTGGCCGTCGGGAACCCGTGCAGAAGCAGGATCACCGGGCCATCGGCTGGGCCTGCCTCGCGATAGAACACGTCGACATCGCCGATCTGTCGGGATCTGTAGCGGATTTGCGCAGGGGTGGTTGTCATATTGGGTTTCCTTTCTTGGTTTTGACCGGGTTTGTCCCTAGGGTAAGTGCCTCGTCTCGGGACACTTCATGGCCGATCAGCGGGCGTTAGGCTTGGCCGGGAATGCGAGCGATGACCTTGATCTCGAAATCGAAACCGGCGAGCCAATTCACCCCGACCGCCGTCCAGGTCGGGTGGGGAGCCGCCGGGAAGTAGCGGTTCTTCACCGGCATGATCGCATCGAACTGCGTGTCAGGGTCGGTGTGGAATGTGGTCACGTCGATGATGTCGTCGAAGCTTGCCCCCGCCGCCGTTAGCACGGCGTCAAGGTTTTGGAACGCAAGGTTAACCTGTTTCGCGAAGTTGGGCTCGGGCGAGCCGTCAGGAAGGCTGCCGACCTGCCCGGAGACGAACAAGTGATCGCCGGAGCGAACGGCAGCGGAATAGCCGTGTGCCTCGTAAAGCGCGTGTCGGTTTTCGGGGAAGATGGCGTTTCGATTGGACATGGATCATTTCCTTTGAGGGCGAAGATGTTTGCCGGTTGCAAAAAGGGGGTGAAGGCGCGGCGTCGACGCCGCGCCGCCAGTCGCCTAGCCCGTGATGAAAGCCAGCAGGTCGGCGTTCAGCACGTCGGCGTTGACCGTCAGCATGCCATGCGAGAACCCCGGATAGGTCTTGAGCGTGCCATTGGGCAGCAGTTTGACCGCCTTTTCGGCCGAGGCCGCAATTGGAACCACCTGATCATCCTCGCCATGCAGGACGAGCGTCGGCACGGTCATCGCCTTCAGGTCCTCTGTCTGATCGGTCTCCGAGAAGGCCTTGATGCCGTCGTAATGCGCCTTGGCGCTGCCCATCATGCCCTGCCGCCACCAGTTCTGAATGACGCCCTCGTGGACCGTCGCACCCTCGCGGTTAAACCCGTAAAACGGACCGGCGGGCACGTCGCGGAAGAATTGCGCGCGATTTCCGGCGAGAGCCGCGCGGAAACCGTCGAAAACCTCCATCGGCGTGCCCTCGGGGTTCGCGTCGGTCTGCAGCATCAGCGGCGGGATGGCGGCGACGAGAACGGCCTTGGCCACCCGGCCAGCCGGTCCACCGTGCCGCGCCACGTAGCGCGCGACCTCACCGCCGCCGGTGGAATGGCCGATGTGGACCGCGTTGCGCAGGTCCAGCGCCTCGGCCAGGGCAAAGGCATCTGCGGCGTAGTGGTCGATGTCGTGGCCGCTGTCGACCTGCTCCGAACGGCCATGTCCGCGCCGGTCATGTGCCACCACCCGGTAGCCCTTTGAGAGAAAGAACAGCATCTGCGCGTCCCAGTCGTCGGAGCTGAGTGGCCAACCGTGATGAAAGACGATCGGCTGGGCGTCGCGCGGGCCCCAATCCTTGTAGAAAATCTGCACGTGATCGTCGGTGGTAATGTAGCCCATGGAAAGGTCTCCTGATGGCAGGTCGAGAGGTGTGGGTTCGGCGGCATGAGCGGCGCCCAGTTGAAGGCCGGCGCTCGCGGTGAGTGCGGAGCCCGCGAACAGGGCGTCACGACGATTGAGCGTCAGGCGCGGTTGACGACTGGAAGACATGGTTGAGCTCCTTTCGTTGCCCAAAGGGCGACCGGACCACGTGCGGAATGTCGCGAATTGGCTTTGGTCAGGCGACCTCGGTTTGGGTGATTTCCGTTTTCGCGGCTCATTGCGTGGCGAGTGACGGGAATATCTTCGTTGTGGGCCGTCTGCGTTAGTCGCGATCGGCTTGCATTTCTTTCAACGAATCGTTGAAGCTGGGAGTATGGAAACTCTTTCGAATCTTGAAGCGTTTGTACGAAGCGCAGAGTGCGGCAGCTTTTCCGGGGCTGCCCGCATACTTGCCCTGACGCCAGCCGCGGTCAGCCGCAGCGTCGCCATGCTGGAGCGTAATCTGGGCGTCCGGCTGTTCCACCGTTCGACGCGCGGACTGAGGCTCACCGAGGCGGGGGAAAGCTTTCTCGCCTCGGTGGGAGAACCGCTCGACAGGCTTCAGGGCGCCATTTCAGCGGTCACCGCACAGGGGCCGACGCCCGCTGGTACGCTCAAGCTCAGCATGCCGCCTTCGTTCGGGCTGGCGCATGTGTTGCCGCTCCTGCCCGGCTTTCTTGCGCAATATCCTCTGATCCGGGCCGAATGGCATTTCGAGAACCGCGTCGTCGATCTGGTCACGGAAGGGTACGATGCCGCCATCGGCGGCGCGATTGAACGCGCGCCGGGGACGGTCGCCCGCAGGCTCGCGCCGCTCCACGTCGTCGCTGTCGCCTCGCCAGCCTATATGGCGGGCCGACGCGGTCCGACCGATCCGGCCGGGCTTGCCGAATTCGACGGAATTGCGATGCGTGTCCTGCGAACTGGTCGTATCCGGCACTTGATCATGCGCAACAGAGCCGGACAAGAGATGGAGGCAGCGCTTAACGAAACTGTCGTCGTGAACGAACCAAGCGCGATCCGCGAGGCAGCAAAACTAGGGCTTGGCATCGCCCTCCTCGCAGTGGCCGAGGTCTTGTCGGACCTCGAGGACGGTCGCCTGATCCGCCTTCTCCCGGACTGGTACGCGGACGACGGCGGGATTTCGGTGTACTACGCCTCGCGGAGCTTTCTTCCGGCCAAGACACGCGCCTTCATCGACTGGATTGATGCAGCGTTCAAGGAACAGCGTCTTCCCGAGCGATTCAACGGTTAACCGCTCCGGCACTCGTCCGCTCGCGTCCGGAGATGACCTCGACCCATGAACGGTTGGCGCGCCAAGTCGGGCGCGTGGCTGGAAATCATACGCCTGTTTCTCGAAACACGGCGCGAATGACCTCTACAACATGTTGGACGGCAGTGTCGCGGTTCTGCCGGGCGTGCCAGGCAATGTGCAAAGGAAAACCATCGACCGAAACCGGCGGTTGGTGAAACACGAGATCGAATTCGACCTTCGTTGCCACGCTCTGCCGGGGAAGCATGGCGATCAGATTGGTCTCTGCCAGCACCCTCGGCACAAGCTGGAAGGAGGGAACGGTGAGACCGACGCGGCGTCGCCGCCCGGAGGCCGCCAATTGCGCGTCCAGCGGAGTCCGGAGATCGCCCTGACCAGATACGACGACATGCGGCCAGGCCAGCCAGGCATCTATGGTGAACCCGGCAGCGGCAGGATGATCGCGTCGCATGGCAACCACGTAGTCGACGTCGATCAACTTTCGAATCTCGATGTTCTCGATCTCGCGATCCAGGACAGCGATGGCGATGTCCGTCGCCCCGTCCAGAATTTCGCGCGTCACGGCCTCTTGGCCCTGCCACGGCTTGAACACGATGGTGACGCCCGGCGCAGTCCTTGAGATATCCTCGATCAAGGGGCACGCCAGCAGGGTGGCAGGATCGTCGGCTGCAGTGATGCGGACCACGCGTTCGATCCGGTCCAATGGCACCTCTCCGCGATCGATCAGAGCATCCACCTCCGACAGGATGGACCGCAACGGCGCGCGCAGTGTCTGTGCCAAGACCGTGCGGGTCATGCCGCCGCGCCCACGCTCGAGCAAGGGATCACCGAACAGGTCCCGGCATCTTTGCAGGGCGCTCGAGACGGCAGGTTGCGACATGTTCAGGCGATGCGCGGCACGGCTGACATGCGCCTCGTCAAGCAGCGCATCAAGGACGACAAGAAGGTTCAGGTCGATGCCACGTAAATTCATAAAACAAATAATAAGTTATCTTTTATATCCATTGGAAGAATTTTTTACGCTGAACCATCTTCGGATCATTCCCAAGCCGAAGGAGGCTCCCATGACCCAGACTCTCATCCTGCTTTTTCACCCCGACCTCGGGAGATCGAAGGCCAATGCAGCCCTGCAAGCCGCCGCCCGCACTGTCTCAGGTGCGCAAGTGGTGGACATGTCGGCGCGTTATCCGAGCGGCGTTATCGACATGCATGCCGACGGCGAAGCCGAAGCGCGCGCGCTTCTGGAAGCCGACCGGATCGTTCTACAGTTTCCGATCCAGTGGTATTCGACGCCCCCTCTTCTGAAGGCCTGGCAGGATGCCGTGCTGACGCGTATGTACTACATCCATGCCGCGACAGAGGGTGACAGGCTGGCCGGCACGCCGCTGATGATCGCCGCAACGGCGGGCAATGCGCCTGCGGCCTACGGTCGCGACGGTGCGAACCACTTCACGATGGATGAACTCATGGCGCCGCTCAAGGCGACAGCGCTGCGCTGCGGCCTGCCGTGGCATTCTCCGCATCTGGTGTTCCGGGCCGACAAGCTGAAGTCTGCGGAACTGGCAGCCGCCCAGGAAAGCTATGTCCGCGCCCTGAAGGACTTTATCGCGACACCGACCATCCTCGATCAGAGGGCGGCCTGAACCATGACAAAAACGACCCACGACACCCTCGCCGAGCTTCGTCTCGGCACGCCTGCTCCGTTCATTGCCGCAGCATTCAGCCTGCCCGCACTTCTCGCCGTTCAGTTCCTTCTGGCCGGGCAGGCGCTCTTTGCCGGGCTGCCTTGGGACCTGCACGGCGCATTTGGCGGCGTCATTGCGATCCCGGTCTTTACGCTCCTCTGGTGCTCCCTCATCGTGCGGCGTCTGAGAGGGTTCGGATGGTGGGCCGGTGTGATCGGCCTCCTCTACGCGCTCCAACTCGCGCTGGCATCGTTCGGCTCTGGGGCTCTTGCGCTTCACCCTTTCAACGCGGCGCTCTTGCTGACGGCCTCACTTATCGTCCTGTTCAAGGTCGAGCGGCGTCGTTCCGCACGAGCCATAAGAGACTGACCCATGCACAACTTCTGACGAAAGATCCCACGCACGTCCGGCACGAGCAGCCCTCATGAGCCGATCCGGAACCGCCCATCGGAGGAAATCCGCATGTTTTCGAGCTTTTACAGTTGTTGCTTGCCGTTCGGACCCGGGCTGACCTAAGTCGCATCCGAAAAGGCCGGGCAAGAGGGCCCCAGCCAAGAAGAAACCCAAGCATTTTGAGGTGGCGACATGAGGATCCTTTTGGTCGAAGACGAGCCTCGGCTTGCTGAATCGTTGCGAAAGGTCCTCGAACGTGAGCGGTTCATCGTGGATCACGCGAACGGAGTGGAATCCGCACGGGAAGCCAGCAAGCTTGGAACGTTCGATCTGGTCCTGCTCGACAGGTCTTTGCCCGATGGCGAAGGCCTGTCGTTGCTGCCCTCTTTGCGGGCTGACAACCCTGGGATCCACGTCATCGTGCTCAGCGCACGCAACGGCGTGAATGACCGTGTCGCGGGCCTTGACGGCGGCGCGGACGATTACCTCACCAAACCCTTTTCCATCGACGAGATGCTCGCCCGCATCCGGGCGGTCTTTCGCCGTCCTGCGAAACTGGCCCGCGCGACAATCCGTGCCGGATCGCTCGTTTTTGACCTCGCCTACGAGGAAGTGGAGGTGGACGGCGCTAGGATCGACCTGCCGCGGCGCGAATTGCGGGTCCTTGCGGCGCTGATCAAGCGTCGCGGGCGCACCGTGCAGCGGGAGGCACTGGAGAACGCGGTTTTCGGCTTCGACGACGAAATCCAGTCCAACACGCTCGACTCTCATATCTCCCGTCTGCGCCGGAGATTGACCGCGGCTGGCGCGAGGATCGAGATCCACGCCATTCGCGGGGTCGGCTACCTGTTGCGCGAAGCCCCATGACGCGGTCGCCGTCGCTCAAACGACCACTGATCGTCTATCCGCTGGTCTTCCACTTCCTCACGCTTCTTGTCTCCTTCGCCATCCTCATCGCAATCGCGCTCCGCGTCGACAGCGGCGGGCCCTACACCGATGAACAGATCATCCCGATCATCGCGCAAGCGGTGGAGCGCGATGCCGCAGGCGGCCTGACCGTCGTGATGACGCCGGATCTGGCCGACCTGCGGGGCAAGGCGCCAGACCTTTGGTTCGTGGCCGAGGACGACGGGGGGGCGAGCGTGGTCTTCGGTAGGGTGCCCGAACATTACGCGTCTCTGCTGGGCCGCCTGAGCGACCTGTCTTATGCGCAGATGCGTGACCGTGTCGCGCCCCACGATCTGGCAGCGGTGATCCGGAGAGAGAATACGGACATAGGCACCCTGACCATCCTTGGACATGGTCCGCTGTCGGACCTGGGTTTTATGGTGGTGTTTGCGACCAACACGATCATCCTGCCGATCTTCATCTTGCTGACCCTGACCTCGCTGGTCGTCACACCCTGGATTGTCAGACGATCGCTCGCAGGCGTGTCGCGTATCGCGCGGGAGGCAGAGGGGATCAACGCGGATAGCCGAGGGCGCCGTCTGAGCGAAGCCTATGTCCCGCAAGAGATCGCGCCGCTTGTGCGGGCGGTGAACGACGCCCTGCGCCGCCTTGACGACGGATACGAACGCCAGCAGCGGTTCATCGCGTCGGCCTCGCACGAACTGCGCACGCCCATCGCCGTTCTGGCGAGCAAGGTCGATGCGGCCGACAGCACGGCCGTCCGGGCCTTGGCGCTGGACGTGCAACGGCTCGCGACCATGACTGAACAACTTCTCGACCTGCACCGCCTTGAGAACAACCGCCAAGACGAGGCAATCGACCCTGCGGAGGTTGGCCGACGCCTTGTCGGAGATATGGCACCGCTCGTCATCGCCAACGGAGGTTCCATCTCGCTTGATGTCCTGGGCAACGAACCCTGCATCGGCGACGCGGCAGCGTTGGAGCGCGTGCTGATGAACCTTGTTCAGAACGCCATCGATCACGGCGGGACCAATGTTGTCGTCCGCGTTCTTGGGACGGCCTTCGAGGTCGAGGATGACGGCCCGGGAATACCGCCCACCGAGCGTGAGCGCGTCTTCGAGCCCTTTCACCGCCTTCGACCACGCACCACCGGGAGTGGCCTCGGCCTTAACCTCGTACGGGAGGTCATGGATCAACATGGCGGCCGCGTGGAGATCCGAGATGCGCCCGGTGGCGGCACAGTCTTTCGCATTGATCTGGGCACCGTTTAAGGCATGGACGGGTGCGACCGTCCATGCCACGACCGACCGCTTTCGAATGTCGGGGAAGGGCCGCTTTTGACAGAGAGCGGCAATACAAGAAAACGCCTCTCGCTGCGCATCATTGCGCCTGAATGGAAGGCAGAAGCTCTGTCTCGCACCAGGTCCGGAACGTCGTCGGCGTCGCGGAGCGATCCTTGGGGCACGCCGCGTTGTCCATCCCCTCGTTCTTGGCGGTCATCATCTCGACATAGCCTTGCGCCATGCCCTCTGACGCACCCACGCCGCGCATCACGCCGTCGAAATCCTTCACTGACATCTCGTGGAATGCGATCTCGCGGCCGAGCACGTCGGACAGGACCCTCGCCATCTCTTCAAAGCTCAGGTCCTCTGGTCCGCAAAGCGCAAGCTCCGCGGCGCTGTCCCAGTCTTGTCCGATCAGCAGCCGAGAGGCGATCGCGGCGACATCGGCCTTCGCGACATGCGGAAGTTTCAGATCGCCCGGCGTTGGCTGGTAAAATGCGCCCTGCTCGCGGATCGGACCGATTTGACGCGCGATATTGTCCATGAGTGAAGCACAGGCAAGCGAGCGATAGGCTACGCCGGTGGCAGCGATCATATCGTCCATGGCAATACTTGCGGTGGCGAGGCCTGCGGGCTTGGGCCATCCTCGCCCGAGGGCCGAGACGCCAACGATATGGCTCACTGACGATCCGGGCAGCGCGGTGCAAAACGCGCGTGAGAAGTCGACATAGGCGTCTTCGGGGGTCTTCGCACGGAGTGATCCCGGCGGCAGCCAGAACACCGCCGAGACTCCATCGAGCGCCCGTGCAATCGCGCCACCGTCGGCGTGAGAGCCTTCGACGATATCGACCCGGCCTCGCGTGTCCGCGTCGAGCTTTGAGGCATCGCGCAAGATAACACGGACCTTTTCCCCTGCGTCCAGAACGTTCGACAGAACGCGGGCACCGATATCACCAGTAGGGGTCGTGATCAGGATCATGGTATTTCCTTTTTCATTTGACACTTGACCATCTACGCAAATCGCTCGGACTTTCTATGCTTGTAAATCCGCATTTTTATAGCCATCGTCCGGATTGTCATGGATACATTGTCCGGAATTGTCGCTCTGCTTCAGCCTCACGATTGCGTCGCGGCCGGATTCGACGCGGCGGGCGATTGGTCCATCCAGTTCGAGCGCCATGTCGGGTTGAAGTGTAACTCTGTCATCAAGGGTGGATGCTGGATCACCGTGGACGGTGGTAAGCCGGTGTGGCTGGATGCCGGGGATTGCGTGATCCTGCCACATGGATTGCCGTTCATTATGTCAGCGCGTTCCGTCAGCCATGGAACCGATGCCCATGAAATTTATGCGCCCGTCGCACATGGTGGCACGGCCAGCTATGGCGGCGGTGGAGAGTTTTTCATGGCCGGAAGCCGTTTCCTGCTCTCGGGGCCAGCCGCCGAGATGCTTCTTCCGTCCCTGCCCCCTATTCTGGTCGTCAAAGGGGGCGAAAGGGGAGAGGTGCTGGCGTGGGCGCTCAACCGCATCGCGCGCGAGTTGCAAGAGCCGGAACCGGGCAGCGCATTGACCATCGCACATTTGTCCCACCTCATTCTTGTGCAGGCGCTTCGTGTGTTCCTCGCTCAGGACCATAGCGGCGTTACCGGTTGGCTTGCCGCACTTTCAGACCTCAACATTTCGCGTGCGGTTACGGCCATCCATGCCGAGCCTTCGCGATCCTGGACGGTGGCTGGTCTGGCCGCCGAGGCCGGGCTTTCTCGAACAATATTCGCCGAGCGCTTCCGGCAGATCACCGGGCGAACGCCGCTCGGATACCTGACCCAGTGGCGCATGTTGCTGGCCATGGACCGGCTCTTGGCGTCAGAAGCCGCTTTGGCGAGGATCGCATCAGACGTCGGCTACAGTTCGGAAAGTGCCTTCGCGGCAGCATTCAAACGCCAGACGGGTCATCCCCCAAGGCGCTACGCACGCGAGGCGCGCAACGGGACATCCCGTTCGGCACTGCGCCGTTATTGCGCGTCAAACGATTGACATGACAAAGGGAACTGCACGCTCGCCCGCAGAACGCATCCATGCTCACGGTTCGATAGCCGACAGTGTTGTGATATTGTCGCGTGGAATGTGGGGCTGATGCCAAAACTCATGGGTCTGGTCACCGATGAAATGGACGTTTCTTGTCTAACCGCAAAGAAGAAGCGCCAGTGGGGCGTCCAGCAACCGAAGCAGCGGGGCGAATTTTCCCGGGAATTTTCCGGCCTTGAGGTGTCTTCATCCAAGTTAGCGGCCGGACCTTGGCGCAAGGAGCGCTAGACTGTTCTCTCAGCCTAAGGGATTATCCGCGGTCTCGCAGGTCCCCTCGGTTCCGGCGCCGCACATGACCTTGCCGAAACGGCAGCCGACATGGAACTTGCGATGTGGACCTCATCGGCGCACCGCCACTTCCAGCGCTTCGCCCAAGATATCCAGCCCGTGCGTGATCTCCGCATCCGTCGCCGTTAACGGTGGCGCGATCCGAAAGACTGCGCCCATGGCGGGTACTTTGACGATGTTCATGCTCAAACCGCGTTCCATCGCCGCCTCGGCAATCCGGTCGCCCATCTCGAGGTCCGGTACGCGGCTATTTCGGTCGGTCACGATTTCTAGCCCAAGCAACAAGCCGCGTCCGCGTACGTCTCCTATGCAGTCGTGGCGCTGCTGCAACGCCAGCAACCCGTCGCGCAACAAGGCCCCGGCCTGTGTCGCCCGCGAGATTAGCCCGTCGCGCTCCAGCACGTCCAGTACAGCCAGCCCCACGGCAGCCGGCAGAGGGTCAGAAACATGTGTGGTCAGGAAGGTGTACCCGCGCTCGTGCGCTTTCTCCTCGATCTCCCGGCTGGTCATCACCGCCGACAGCGGCAGCCCCGCGCCCAATGTCTTTGACAGGGTCAGGATATCCGGCACAACCCCGTCCCGCTCGCACGCGAACATTGTGCCGGTACGCCCCACCCCGGTCTGCGCCTCATCAAGGATCAGCAGCATCTCGCGCTCCTCACACTTGCGCTTCAACGCGGCAAGGTAGCCCTCAGGCAACTCGATGATCCCGCCCGACGACAGGATCGGCTCTGCGATAAAGGCCGCAAGGCTGCCCGTCGACTGCGCGTCGATCAGCGCAAAGGCGTCGTCCAGCTCTGTCTGCCAGTCAAGGCTGCCATCGCTGTGGGTGAAGCGCGGCCGATAGGCATGCGGTGCGGGGATCGCGAAGGAGCCGACCGTCACCGGGCCGTACCCTTTGCGCGCCGCACTGTAGGTGGCCGAGGCCGCAGCCCCCGTCATTCCGTGCCAACTTTTGGTAAATGCCACGATCTCGTGCTTGCCTGTGACGCATTTCGCCAACCGGATCGCCGCCTCATTGGCTTCGCCACCCGTGGACAGCAGCAGTGTCTTCTCCAGCCCCGGCACCATGCGGCCCAGCCGGCTGCATAGCGCGACCACCGGCTGTGAGAGCATGCCGCTGAACAGGTGATCCAGCCGCCCTGCCTGCTCGCGAATGACCCGGACCACCTCCGGGTGCGAATGCCCCAGCACGGCACTCATCTGCCCCGAGGTGAAATCCAAGATAGGCTTGCCGTCAGTGTCATAGACGAAACACCCCTCGGCGCGGTCGATGATCCGCCGTTCGAACACCGGGCCGTAGCGCATCACGTGGCTGTCCACATCTGACCAAAAGCTGGAGTGTCGGTTCGCGTTGGGCATTTCGTCGTCCCTTCTATGAAATGAGTCTCGACGAGACCTAACGCAGATCGGCTATTGAGTATAATTCATTTCACTGCATCCCGAATCAAGAAAGCCTCATATGCCCGATCTCGACATCGCCCTTTTGCGCAGCTTCGTCACCGTCTCCCGATCCGGCTCCATGCGCGCCGCGGCTTTACGCATCGGACGTACGCAGTCAGCGGTCAGCCTGCAGATCAAGCGGTTGGAGGACCTCGTGGGCGAGGAGCTTTTTCACCGCACCGGGTCCGGCGTCGCTCTTACAGTGGCGGGAGAGCGCTTCTTTCCCGGAGCCGAACGTGTCCTTGCCGCCCATGACGAAACGCTCGGTTCGATCAGACAGGACGGTCTCTGCGGTTCAATCGTCTTCGGCTGCCCCGAGGATTACCTGACCGCCTTCTTCCCCGACTTGCTGCGGCGTTATGGTGCCGCGCATCCTGGTATCGAGATCGAGGTGATCAGCGCTCCCACTGTCGAACTGCGGCCTCTGCTGCAACGCCGCCGCATCGACCTCGCGATCGTGTCCTTGCCAGACACGGCGGACCCGTCCGACATCATCCGCTATGAACCGCTGGTCTGGATCGCGTCAACCGACGCGCCCGCCTTGCTGCAGGAACCGATTTTACCGCTCGCCCTCTCGGCACCCGACTCGCTCGACCATATCGAGGCACGCCGCGCGATGGATGCCGGTTCCCGCCCCTATCGCGTGGCCCACGCCAGCAACGGGCTTGCGGGCCTGCTGGCCATCGCCCGCTCCGGCCTCGCGGTCAGCGTGGCGACCCGCGCCGCCGTGCCCAGCGACCTTTCCATCATCACCAACGGATTGCCTCCTCTGCCCAAACTCGGCATCTCGCTCGCTTACGCCTCCGCACGCCCATCCCCCGCGAGCCGCTCCTTTGGCCGCTTCGTCGCGCTGAACCTGACGTAGACAAACTCTGGTTTCTTTCGCGCAAAGACATCGGTGAAGTCGGAAATCGCTGAAGCCTTGAGCGCCCGTTCGACCATCCATGATGGAAAGAGATGAGCCCACCCCGCGAACGAAGGCGACGTGGATCTCGGCAGAATTCCCCGTCTAGGTGGACCGAACCCATCGGGAAAACAGCCCTTGCAGATAGCAGAACGGGCGCATTCGGGCTTTAGGCGCCGTCGCCCGTTCCACGCGTTCAGTCTGATATGATCCAGCCCTAATTGGCGCATGACCCGCTTCGTTGGGCGACGTCCAACTCTTCAGTTGGCGTCACAAGCGCGGTCAACGGGGTGGATCACGCCCAAGAGCCTGACGACGTCAGCACTCGCTTCGGGTTGGATCGCGGTCGCAGCGTTGCTCGCGCGCCCGATCAGACATGATCTGGGCATTGAGCGCGGTCTCGCTGGTCAGGTTCTGCAGATGGGCCCTCTTTAACCTTTCTGACGAAGAGCTGTCGTCCTGCATACACCCGGCCACCAAGACCGTGACTGCTGCCACGACCAAGAGGCGCGTCGTCGTTCGATGACACTGTGACAATGAGATATCTCGCATCTTAATTCCTTCCAGAGTTCTGTGTACCTGTTTGCGGCGGCGGTCCGCATCGCTGCGAACCCCCGTCGCCGCGCAAGGTGCCGACGAAGATTGCGTGAACATGGCGTAGTTGAGAAAATGGCGACCATCGTTAAGGTCCCTTGGCGTCAACTGGCAGTCAGGAGGGTGGGGTCGGCCTGATAGGCGGGCGGTCAGTCCTTGGGATCATCTGAGCCGGTGCGTTCTGATGGTGTGGGTTCAGACGTCTTGAGCCGCTTGGGGAGGTGGAACGTCAGGCGCCGGCCGTCGCGGGCCGTTTGAACCAAGACCGGATCACGGGTGCCGGCTGGTCCTTTGGCGGGCACACCTTGGCGCTTTTGCTTGGCGCACAGCTGCAGGGGCCAGATTTCTCGGAGCCGCGGATTGGCGCAGGTATCCTGTTGACCGCGCCGGTCGCGGTGGCGGCGACCTGACCCCGGAAAGCGCGGCGCGGTTTCCCTTCTTGGACGTGGATTACACATCACGCTGAAGCCCGATCCACGTGGGTTTCGGGGCCGGGGATAATCCGCACGTCACGCCGCGCGGCCCTGAATGGAATGCCAACGCGTTTACCGACGCGCCGGGAGCCAACGCGCTGCTGATGATCGCAGGCGCGGGCCACGGCCTTGGCGGTATCGCCGGTCTGGACGCAAAAGAGACGGAGGCCGAAGCCCCCGACGCGCATGACGCGACGCGGCGTCTGACGTACGCCTAGCTGTCGAGAAGCCTCGGCATCGAGGCAGAGACATGGGACAAGGGTCGAATCGCCTTGAGTGACGCCGCCGCAGACTTGACAACTCTGGCCGACAAATCAGCCTCTCAGGCGGCGTTGATCTCGGGCATCTTCACATCGGCCAGCTTGCGTTGCTGGGCCATGATTTCGATGTAGGACAGGCCGGGGTTCGCCTCGGCCAACATGCCGACCTTCATCCAGAATTCGGCCTGAGCGTTGATCGAACGGCACATGACGGTGCTCGACTTGCGCAGTTCCTCGTGCAGTTCCTCTGCGATCTTCACGATGCCCATCCGGATCACTCCTTTTAACAAATATACGAATCATATACGAAACGCATACACACTGTGATGATCCGTCAATCGGGCGGCGTCGGCAAGAAGATTCACCAACAAAGAAGGGACACCGGGTGGCCACTTACATCAACGTCCCTGTCGCTCCGCCCGCGCAGAGCGCCCGGCGGACGGAACGCATCAAGCTCTACGGGCCGGACGCCTTTGCGGGCATGCGCCGCGCCGGGGCCCTGACCGCCCGATGTCTGGACGAGATCGCCGCCCTTGTCCGGGACGGAACGCCCCTGTCCGAGATCAACACCTTCGTTCTCGACTTCGCCGCGACACATGACGCCCGACCGGCCACTTTGGGCTACAAAGGCTATGAATACGCCTGCTGCACGTCGGTCAATCACGTGGTGTGCCACGGTGCCCCCACGGCGCGAAAGCTGCGCGCGGACGATATCGTGAATGTGGATGTGACGCTTGTCCTTGATGGCTGGCATGGTGATGCCAGCCGCATGTACGCCGTGGGCAAACCCAAGATTGCCGCCGAGCGGCTGATCCGTATCGCGCATGAGGCAATGATGCGGGGCATCCGGGCGGTGCGTCCCGGCGCGCGGTTGGGTGACATCGGTCATGCCATCCAGAGTTACGCTGCGTCGCAGCGGTGTTCCGTCGTCCGTGATTTCTGCGGTCACGGCATAGGGCAAGTCTTTCACGACTCGCCGAACATCCTGAATGTCGGCAAACGAAACACAGGACCCGAACTTCGGGAAGGGATGATTTTTACCGTGGAACCGATGATCAACCTCGGACAGCCTGACGTGAAGATCCTTACCGACGACTGGACCGCCGTGACGCGGGACAGGTCATTGTCGGCGCAATTCGAGCATTCGATCGGGGTTACAGCGGAAGGCTTCGAGATCTTCACGCTCTCGCACCAGGGCCTGCATATGCCGGGGGTCGATCTGGCGGTTGCACAAACCTGAGCGATCAGAGCTCTTCGTCGAACTGCACCGCGCGGTTGCCCATTCCCTACTCAGAAAATTCATGGAGCATCATCCCCATGCAACCTTCGCCCGTCATCATCGCCCGACTGTTCGCCTTATCACTGGGCTTCGCAATGACACCGCCCGCGAGCGCCCAAACAGGCAGCGATTTGGACATAGGGGAAAGCATGCCGATTGAGGAAGAACTGACCGCATCGGGCCCGACTGGCCCCCTCAGGGGAACCTTGACCCTACCGACCGAGCATGGGCCGCTTCCGGCGGACGTGCCGGTGTTTCTGGTCGTGCCCGGTTCCGGGCCAACGGACCGCGACGGCAATTCGCCCCTTGGCATCGCGGCGGCGCCATACAGACTGCTTGCCGAAGCACTGGCCGAGCGGGGCTACCCATCGGTGCGCATCGACAAGCGCGGCATGTTCGAATCCAAGGGCGCCATTCCGGACCCGAACGATGTGAGGATCGCAAGCTATGGCGACGATCTTCTTGCCTGGACTGCCGCCATCAGGAAGCGGCTGCCCACTCAGGACGGCACGCGCTGCGTCATCCCGATTGGGCACAGCGAGGGCGGGCTGGTCGCCTTGGCCGCCATGGCGCGCATCCCGGACGCCTGCGGGTTGATCCTGATCGCCAGCATCGGCCGACCCTTGGACGAAGTGATAGGCGAGCAGCTGCGCGCCAACCCCGCGAATGCGCCTTTCCTGCAGGAGGCCGAGGCGGCCATGGCCACACTGAAGCGTGGCAATCGGGTGGATACGGGCACCATGAGTCCCCCATTGCGGCCCCTTTTTGGCGCAGAGGTCCAAGGCTTCTTGATCGACGCAATATCATACGACCCTATCGAACTGGCAGCCCGTGTAGAGGTTCCCATGCTCGTTCTGCAAGGCACGCGCGACCTGCAGGTCAGCGTGACGGACGCACGTATGCTGGCAGATGCCACAGCTGATGCGACCCTCGCATTGCTTCCTGACGTCAATCACGTCCTCAAGACCGTGGCATCCGAAGACGCTTCGGCGAACCTCGCGACTTACACCAACGCGGCCATTCCGATTGCTCCCTCGGTCGTGGATGCAGTTGCGGATTTCGTTCAAGGGATCAGGCAAGACTAGACCCAAGAGAAGCGCGGAGCAGTCGCGCTCAGCGCGTCGTTCTGGAAACTGGTAGAAGCATGCTCATGCAAAGGGTTTCCTCTCGATCTCCGAAAACCGCTGATTGCAACATGCTTCAGGCAACTCCGAAGCTTGCTGATACAGATCACGCGCTCGATGTTGCCGGCGTCCGCGCCGGTCCGCTTTTACGCGTGGTCCACCAGACAATCGCAGTGATGACGACAAGCCCGGCGCTCGGCACGAGGTTGGCGGGGGTTCCGGCGATCTCACCACGGCTGCTCAGGTCGCCCCCCAGGTCGAGATGGAGCGTCGTGGCCAGAACCAGGGCGCTGACGTTGTAGACCGCGTGCAGCACGACGGCGACCTCAAGGCCCCCCGTTCTCCAGGTTATGGTGGCCATCGCACCGAAAAGCACGAGATACGAGCCAAGAATGTAAGGGTCCAAAGTACCGTGAAAAAGCGAGAACAAGACCGTCGTGACGCCGATACCGAGCATTGCACCGGACAGCGATTCACGTGTCCAACTGCCAACAACCCGGAACATCAAGCCACGAAGCCCCTATTCCTCACCAGCGGCCGCCAGCGGGGTGAGCGTCATGCCGATGATGAAGAACGCGACCAGGTCCGCCGTGCTCCATGGGACTGTGTCACCGGGTGTCAGAAGAAATCCGACTGACATGACGATGAGGAGCAAGGGGCCGAATACAATCAATGCGCGACCGAACACCCCGAACCTGAATCGTCCTGCCACCGAATGCAGGGAGCGGGCGGGAACTCCATAGAGCCAGCGCTGTAGCAGCATGCTGTATGGAATGAGCAAAGCCAAGGACAAGGCCCCCGCAGCGTGCATCAGAGGCGTGAAGCCTGTCCGCCCGAGAAGCTGGGTGTCGATGGCCGAGGCCACGGCGAGGCACACTTGCGCGAAAAGAACGAGACCCGCAAATAGCAGGATGATCGCGACGATTCCTCGGACGATCTTCCGTTTTTCGTCCGCGTAGACGCGATGGTATTCCAAGTCGGCAGGAACCCGCGGTGTGCGTACCATCTCGTCAGGTTCCAGGAACCAACTCTCACGTTTGCGACGCATTCTCTTCCTTTCTTCAGTCCACCCACGGGGAACGTAATGCCGCGCCCTACGCAATCGCGGCCCGCTTTGGGTTCTGCGGCTGATCTCCTATGCGCAGTGGAGGCCCGTTAGAGCAGCCCTTGCATGCCAAGCACGGCCCTAGTGGAAATCTGCGTTGATACCCGTATCCGTATCCAGATCCTGCCCCCTTCGCCAAAACGCTTGGAAAGCATTCAACATCGAGTTTTAGCCAATCATTACAGGAGGGCCCGACCTTCAGATTTCAGAGCCGCTTCACAAAAAAGAGCCGTGCCTCGTTCTCAGGATAACCGTCGATCCGGCCAAATTCGCTGTAGCCCAAGCGCTTGTAGAACTCAGGTGCCTGAAACGAGAATGTGTCGAGCCATATGCCGTCCATCCTTCGCAGGCGTGCTTCCTGCTCGACGCGCGCCATCAACTGGCCACCGACCCCCTTGCCACGGCTCTCCTCGGCTACTGCCAAGAGCTCGACGAACACCCACTTCAGATCAAGCGAAAAACGGGCAGCGAGACCACCGAGGTAACGACCGTCTTCATGAGCCTCGAATAACACCGTCTCGGACTTGAATGATTTCCCGATCGCTTTGGAATGAAGATCAAGAAGCGCCAGAATACGGTCGCGTGCTTCACCTTCGGAACCTTCGGCAGGGCGGATCTCGGTCATTGTGATATCCTCTCGTCAGTATTTGGTCGAACTAGGGAGATGGTTGCACCGGCAACCGGGGCTGACCTCGAGCCCGGTCCAGTGGGCAGCAAAGGCCCACATGTCGGAGAACTCTGCGATAACCATGTTAGTTGGCTTGCCGGTCCCGTGCCCGGCGCGGGTTTCCACGCGCAGAAGATGCGGCCTGTTCCCGATGTCGGCGGCCTGCAACGTGGCCGTATATTTGAAAGAATGCGCCGGAACGACCCTGTTGTCCGTATCCGCCGTCGTGACAAGAATTGCAGGGTAGCGCGCACCCTCGCGGATTGTGTGGAGGGGCGAATACGACAGAAGGGTTTGGAACTCTTCCTCGACGGCAGGGCTGCCAAACTCCTCAACCCAGGTGGCGCCGCTTGTAAAGCGATCAAACCGCAGCATGTCGAGCACCCCCACCCCCGGCAGGGCTGCGGCGAAGAGGTCCGGTCTTTGATTGACGACGGCACCGATCAGTAACCCGCCGTTCGACTCTCCATGGATCGCGAGTCCATCAGCAGGCGTGATGCCTTGGTTGATCAGATACTCACCGGCAGCGATGAAGTCGTCGAACACGTTCTGCTTGTTGGCGCGCCGGCCAGCATGGTGCCACGCTTGGCCGTACTCGCCACCGCCACGAATATTCGCCACTGCGTACACGCCGCCCTGCTCAACCCAGGCCATGGCGGCGGGCGAGAAATGTGGCACCATGCTGATCGCGAAACCGCCATAGGCATTCAGCATTGTCGGCGCCGGACCGTCAATGTCTTTGCGCCGAACAACAAAGAGTGGCACCCGCGTGCCGTCCTGCGAGGTGTAAAAATGCGGCTCGACCGTGATTGTGTCGAGATCGGTTGCGATTTCGGGTTCGGCCCAGACCGTCGTGCGGTTTGCATCGACGTCAAGACGCAGGACGGTCAGCGGCGCATCAAAACTGGTGAAGGCGAAGAAGGCCTCGTTCGCACCGGGACGACCACGGACGATGCCGGTGCTGCCGGGCCCCGGCAGCGGGACTGTGCCCTCGAACGTTCCATCTAGATTGTAAAGCTCGGCCTGCGACTGGACATCGATCGTGTAGGACAGCAGCAGCCGGTCGCCCAGCATCGCGGATCCACCTTCGCGCAAGACTGCATCGGGCCGTTCCGGGATCATTTCCGAAAACTCGGGCTGCGCCTCCGAGAGGTCCATCGTTACGATCCGACCCCGAGGCGCATCCTTCTGCGTTGCAAAGAAGAGTTTCGTGCCGACGTTGCCCAGCAAGAGCCAACGATCATCGTAGCTTTCGATGATGGTATCAGGCGCAGGATCGGCGGAAGACAGGTCCGTCACCGTGACCGCAACGCCCCCCGTCAGCGCGGACGTGTAGACGATCAGGTAACGGCCATCCGGCGTGACATCGACAGAATGCAACAGAGCTTGTCCCGCCGTCGCCGCATGGATCAGCTGATCTTCTGACTGGTGCGACCCAAGGCGATGAAAATAGACGGCATGGCCTTCGACGCCGGCGCTAAAGGCTGCCCCTGCCTCGGGTTCGGGAAACCGGGAATAATAGAACCCCGAACCATCGGGATGCCAGGCGATCGTGGTGAACCGTGCCCATTCCACCGTGTCGTCCAGGATCTCGCCTGTCGATGTGTTGATCACCCGAATGGTCCGCCAGTCCGATCCGCTGTCCTGCATGGCAAATGCCACGAACGTGCCATCGGGCGAGGCGGCCCATTCGGCCAGCGCCACGGTGCCATCCTCTGACCAGGTATTCGGGTCGATCAGGATACGGTTCGCGCCGTCAGCCCCTTCACGCACCAGAAGTTGCGCCTGGTTGTCGAGCCCGCCGTTGCGCGTGAAGAAGTAGAGGCCGCCGCGCTCGACCGGTGGGGTCAAAGTTTCGTGGTCGAACATCGCCGTCAGCCTGCGATGAAAGACATCCCGCCCGGAAAGACCCTCGAGATAGGGCGTTGAGACGGCATTCTGCGCCGCAATCCATTGCGCGACCTCGTCATCCTGGCGCGGATCGTTTTCCAGCCAGCGGAACGGGTCGGCGACGGTGACGCCGAAATGCAGCTCTTCGGTATCGGTCTGACGTGTGTCCGGATAGGTCATTGGCATATCATCCTCTGCAAAGGCGGGGGCGTTAGACAGGAGCAGCGCCGTGGCGGCAGCGCCAAGAAGGTGCTGCGTCACCGAGAGACGCCCCTGTCGCTTGGACATCTCTTGTCGCAATCGGCGGATGGATATGCGCCCGGCGGGCCGGCTGCTTCGTACTGTCATGGTGATGTTTCCTTTTTTCCTTTCGGACGCGCTGGCCCGAGTGGGCTGCCGCCGTCAGGCGACGGCGTCGCAGATGGGGAGTGTCGCGGCGGCCCGGATCGCCGAAAGGATGCGGGCCGTTGCCTCCTCAGACGTCACGTGCATACCGGCGTTGATCACGGCCGCGCTGATCTCTTCGTCCACCAGGCGCATCGCTGCTGTGATGGCAGCGGCGCAGAGCCTGACCTCGAAATCGTCCGCAGTCCGCGCCGCACGATCGGCGACGACGCCGATTAGCTCCATCTCCGCCGCATTACACGCCATGAGCCAGGCCGAGCGCAGGGCCGGTTCGCGGTGCAGGATCGCGAGGATCCGGACAGCGGCAATGCTGTCGCGGACGAAGGCATCGTCAGAGATGAATGTCGTCATGGACCGGGCCAGGAATTGGTCGATGCTTTCGGTTTTAGGCCATTGGCCGAGCAGTGCCGCGAAGCGCAATTCGCTGACTTTCAACACCGGTTCGACGCAGGCTTCCTTGGATCGGAAATATCGCCAGACAGTTCGCGTCGAGATGCCAGCCGCCGCAGCTATGTCGTCACCGCTGGTCGCATCAAAGCCCTTCTCCCAGAACAGCCTTGCTGCATGTCGGGATACGTCGAGCCGCGCGTCCTCTAGTCTCGATCCGTCTGTCACTCTGTGGCCTCCGTTCCCTCACGAGGGTGCCAATGGGTTGTTTTTCTCGTCGGGCAAGTGAACAGTTTCGTCGCACCCACACCACCTGTGTCACTAAGTGACATGGGCACTAGATGTCACTTAGTGACAGTAAGCGCAAGAGGGTAGCTGTTCTTTTGGCTCGCCACGCGCCACCACGATCACTGACTAAGCCAGATCATGCCCGCAGGCTGCGAGAACCCCCGGATTGGGCGATCCCAAAGTGCTGGTGGGTACAGGTGCTAGGCACTGGTGCCCAAGGCTGGTTCTGCCGATGCAGCAAGCAGCCAACTTCTGAAATCTCGCATGGCAGGTGTAGGCGGTCGGTCCGCAGGCCATGTCAGGCAATACCTACTCGCAGACACCATCGTGGAGAACGGCTGAACCAACCGCCCATCCGCAATGCGGCGTGTGAACATTTCCACCGGGAGGAGCGCCACGCCCCCGCCATCCGATGCAATCTCGGCCATGGCGAGCGAGGAATCGAATATCGGACCGGTCAGCGGTGGACAGAGTGCCCCTGCCTCTGCGAACCAGCGCGGCCATTCATCGCTGCGATAGCTCCGCAGCAGGACCTCGCGGCTGAGGCTTTCAGGGGTCGTCAGATATTCGGCCATCGACGGCGCACACAGCGGTGCGAGCGGAGCCTCGAGCAGCACGTCAGACTCAAGCCCGGTCCAGGAACCGCTGCCATAGCGGATCGCCATGTCGAGCCCCTCGCGCAAGATCTCGACGCGGTTGTTGTTGGTCGAGATGCGAAGATCAATCGACGGATGGTCCCGCCGGAACTCAGGCAGACGCGGCCAAAGCCAACCGACGGCAAAGGTCGTGACAACACCGATCTTCAACGTCTCGATGTGGCGATGTCCGGTAATACGGTCGAGCGTTCGCGCCATTGCGTCGAAGCCGTGTTCCAGAACAGGGTACAGCGCCCTGCCCTCATCGGTCGGCACCAATCCGCCGGATGCGCGCACGAACAATGTGACGCCGAGCCGGTCCTCGAGCCGTGCCACCTGATGGCTGACCGCGGCTTGGGTGACGCGCAACTCTATGGCGGCGCGGGTGAAACTACCCTGCCTATAGGCCGCCTCGAACACGCGGAGACCGTTCAGAGGCAGGTCCGGGCGATCCATCGGCATTACTCCAGCTAATGCCAAGCGTGATACTTTGTCGTTTGATGGCCGTAAAGCAGCAAACTAAGGGGCGCGGCGTGACATCATTTGATGTCTCGTAAATTCCAGACCTTGATGGTCGCCCGTCATCACTCGCCTTGAGCAGGCGACGAAGCGGTGCCATGCGCCATCGATTCAGACAAGGATGAACTCATGCTGACACATGCCGCGACGCTGCCCCTACTGGCTGCCGGGGTTTCCCTCGCACTGCTGACAGGCGCCCCTGCCTTTGGCCAGAACCCGAAACTGCATCTTGCCGCAACCATCGACCGCATCGAACAAAAGCTCGACGCGCGCGTCGGTGTTGTGATCCGCGACAGCGGCTCGGATTGGACCGTCAGCCATCGTGCCGAGGAGCGGTTCCTGATGGCCAGCACCTTCAAGACCATGCTGTGCGGCGCCGTCTTGCATCGTGTCGATGAGGGCGACCTCGACCTCGAAGAAAGGATTGCGATCAAGGCCGCAGAAGTCCTTGAGTATGCGCCTGTCACCGAAAAGATGGTCGGCGAAACGATGAGCGTGGGCGAACTATGCCACGCCGCGCTCGACATGAGCGACAACACGGCGACCAATCTGCTGATCGACCGGATCGAAGGACCGCAAAGCGTGACCGCATTTTTGCGCGAGATCGGCGATCCGGTGAGCCGTCTGGACCGCCGCGAGCCAGACGTGAACACCTTCGCGCCGGACGATCCGCGCGATACAACCACGCCCGAAGCGATGGTGTCGACGATGGAGACGTTGCTGACGGGCGATGCACTGTCCCCGCAATCGCGCGCGCAACTGGTCGACTGGATGAGCGACGGTGGCGTTACGGGCGCACTGATCCGTGCGAGCACGCCAGCGGGCTGGCATGTCGCCGACAGATCGGGAAGCGGGAATTTCAACCGCAACATCGTGGCGATGGTGACGCCGCCGGATCGGGAACCCTACTTCATCGCCATCTTCCTGTCGGATGCAGATGCCGACTTTAACACCCGCAACGGCGCTGTGATCGAGCTGTCCAAAGCCGTCATGCAGGTCGTGACAAGCCGGTGAGATGGTCGCGGCCGCGCCCAACGAGGCGCGGCCCCCCTCCACCAACGCAAGTCGAAGCGCGCAGAGATTTCCAGACTACGATTGCGAGGCTCCGACCGCGAAATCGTGATCAGTCCACAAATCGCCACTGGCGAATGTGATTGATCAGCGCCCGCAGCTTTGGTGCCATGTTCTGACGCTGCGGGAAATACAGGTAGAATCCTGAAAACGGCGGAAGGTAGCCCGTAAGCAACGGGACCAGTGCGCCACTATCGAAATGTTCTCTCATGCAGTCCCATGGCGCAAAGGTGATACCACCATCCGCCAAAGCCACCCGCAACATCAGACGCAGGTCGTTGGTTGTCACCTGTGGATCCACCATGACATCGAAGGGCTTGCCATTATCTTCGAACTCCCATCGCCACGGGGCCGTGTCGGGGGCGGGTCGCCATCCGACACAACGATGATCGAGCAGATCCTTGGGGTGGTTCGGTGCGCCATATCGCGCGATGTAGACGGGCGTGGCTGCCGCCACTTCGCGTTGCGGGCCGCCAACGGGCACGGCGATCATATCCTGCTCGATCACTTCGCCCAAGCGGACACCTGCATCGTAACCACCGGCGACGATATCCAACGCGTCATCTATGACCGTCACATCCACCGTAACCTTGGGATGCGCCTCGGCAAAACGCGCGAGCAACGGCCCCGACAGAAACTCCTCGGCAATGGATGTGACGGCCAATCGCAGCCGCCCACTCGGCACATCTTCATTGGCCTCAAGCGCGTCCTGTACCGCCGCCATTGGAGCGCGCAGGCTCTCGACCAGCCGGGCACCAGCCTCGGTCAGGCGAACCGAGCGGGTCGTGCGCATGACCACCTGTATGCCCAAGGCATCCTCCAGCCGGCGTATGCCTTGGCTCACAGCGGATCGCGTCACACCGAGCCGGTCCGCCGCAGCGCGAAAGTTCTGCTCTTCGGCAACGGCGAGCAGGAGTGGCAGCAAGTTCAAGTCCATAGGACGCCCCCATTGTCGCGCAATGCTAACCAACCAGTCCAGCAATAACGGTATACCGTTCACAATGATCTGCGTCCATCTTGCTTTTTGCAACAGGCAGATAAGGAGAAAATCATGGACAAGGTCATCTTGATTACCGGCGCCTCCAGCGGCATCGGCGAAGGCATCGCGCGCACGCTTGCAGCGCAGGGCGCGAAAATCTTGATGGGCGCGCGCCGCACGGATCGGCTGGACGCCATCGCACAGGACCTGCGTGGCCATGGGGCCGAGGTCGCGACTTGGTCGCTTGATGTCACCGAGCTTCGCTCCATGCAGGAATTTGCGCAAACGGCGCTCAACCTGTGGGGCCGCATCGACGTGCTAGTGAACAACGCTGGCGTGATGCCCCTGTCGCCCATGTCCGCCGTCAAATTCGACGAATGGGAGCGGATGGTGGACGTGAACATCAAGGGCGTTTTGTGGGGGATTGGGGCCGTTCTTCCGGTCATGGAACGGCAAGGCGAAGGCCAGATCATCAACATCGGCTCTATCGGCGCGTTGCAGGCCGTACCGACGGCGGCCGTCTATTGCGGCACAAAATTTGCGGTTCGGGCGATATCGGACGGGCTGCGTCAGGAAAGTAGCGCCATCCGTGTCACCTGCGTGAACCCCGGCGTGGTAGAGAGCGAACTCGCCTCCACCATCACCCACGAAGAGACGCAGGCGCTCATCGGGGATTACCGCGCCATTGCGCTGAAAACGGTTGATATCGCACGCGCCGTAAGCCAGTTGATCAACGCCCCGGCGACCGTGGACACAACCGAGATCACCATCCGCCCCACAGCATCCGCAAATTGAGGTCAACCATGGAGAAATCAGCCATGCTCACCGCCGTCCTTCTGGCCATCGGTGCCGAATTCGCCCGGAGTGAAACCCCGCACCCCTATGTCGGGATGTGGGTCACCGCCGACAACCGCATCCGGCACGAACTGCTGCCGAATGGCCGCTACGTCGAGGCCCGCGGCGAACGAGAACGCGCCTACGAAGGCCGCTATGAGATCAACGGCACATATATCGAATACTGGGACGACAGCGGCTTTACCGCCGACGGTGAATTCGTTGAACCCGATGTGCTGCATCATGCGGGCATGGTTCTCTATCGGAAGTAACCACGATCACGCTGGCACATTCTCACCCGTTTTAATCCGGAAGTCGTCGGCTCTTCCGCCTGAGGGGAGCCGACGCAGATCTCCGGACTATATGTGACTACTCACCACCAATGGATTTCAATCTCTCCAGCCCGAAACGGCTATAGAGCCTTCGGTAGGATTGTCGTGAACAAGAGAGTTAGCACCGGGGAGAGGACGCCCTTAGTGCCGCGACAATTGCGACTGCTTCGGTCGCAAGTTGGTCGCGCGTCGGGGTGATCCCCAAAACCACCATGCGCCAGTAGAGCGGTGCGGGAAGCAGATCGAGGGCCAGATCACGATCGACGGCCTGGTCCAACTCGCCCCGCGCAATCGCGCGATCGAGAACGACCTGTGCCTGCTCCCGGCGCGCTTTGGCAACCTGAGTGTTCAGATCTCGCATCGGCGCGGACCGTGCGGCCTCGGCATGAAGATCCGGTAGGATGCGTCGGATCATGGGATGGCGAAGGACCACTCTCAGGCGGATCATAAAGGCAAGTACATCGGCCTCCAGGCTTCCATGGTCGTCGGGCATGGCGATCGTCAACCCAATCGTTGACACTGCCGCGACTGCAAATTCGTGGTGCGACGAAAAGCGACGGTAGATCGCGGCTTTGCCGGCCCCCGCTCTAGCGGCAACCCTTTCTAGGCTTATGGCGGCAAAGCCGCGTTCCGCCCATTCCTCGAAGAAAGCGCGATAGAGCGCGTCGGTCAGATCGGCACGTTGCACGGCAGCCCCGGAAGGTTTTCGTCGGGATTTAACGACGGAACGGTTGCGTTCCAACGAAAGTACTCCTATGTGGTCGATACGTTACCGTTCCATCCATATGAGGTTCCATCATGGCTGACAAGTTCGATAGTTTCTCTGACCTGCTGCGCGCAGCATTAGGTGACCGGCTCGCCCCTGCGGACAGCTTGCTCGGTCTTTTCACAGATGACGTGATCTTTGAGTTCCCCTATGCGCCTGACGGGCTGCCAAAGCGGCTGGACGGCAAGGCTGCCCTTGCGGCGCATCTTGAAAAGCTCGGCCCGTTGCTCATCTTCGGGCCGATGGAGCTCGGCAGCGTACATGCTGCTGGCGATACGGTGGTCTTCGAGTTTTCCTGCAGCGGTACGGGCGTGAATACAGGTGCTCCTTATAATCAAAAGTACATTTCGGTGGTCACTGTGCGGGAAGGGCGCATTGCGCACTACCGCGACTATTGGAACCCGCTTGTCGTGCTGACAGCCTTGGGCGGCACCGAGGCTGCCGCCGCTGCGTATGAAGGGACAGCATGATGGTGGTCGAGCGGGTCCTCATCACCGATGTCATTGGCAGGCCGGTGCGCCAGATTTCTCTTGATCCTGCCGCTCTGGCAGCGCGCTTCGTGGCGCAGGGCCTTCCGCCTGACTACGCCAAGACGCTCACGGGTCTGGGCGCAAAAATCTCGGCGGGCGCTTAAGACTGTATGACCCCGGGCGTTGAGCGGATGACCGGGCAGCGGCCCACGTCATTCCGCGACCTTGCGCACCGCGTCTTCGTGCAGCTATCGCGCACAGATCCTTGCAAAGTCGATGTGCCGGATCGACCATCAGGAGTCATCACGCTTTGATCGGCTGACGGCCGCGAAAGCCTGACTGAAACGTCGGGAAAAAGAACTTGCGACGCCGGATGGGTTCGTCGACTGGGGGAGTTTGTTAGGCATGAGGCGTTGTCCGTGCTTGGGTCATTGTTACTCCAGATGTCGTGACCGCATGTCGATTTAGGCGCCGTGCAATCCTCTGTTCTCTATCGTCAAAAATGATGAAACGGCGTTCGAGAGTATCGCCGGGCATGTGAGATCATTGAGGGTCGCTGTCGTCGGATCGAGACGGCTTCCGAGGTCCAGAATTCCCGTACGTCGACACATACCTTCTTCCGCGTTGCGCCGATGCGGATGCCGGACAAAACCGGACTCGCATCGTGCAAACAGCGGGATGCAACAATGCGCAAATTCGGCACATGCACAGCAGAACACGCAACGCCGACGAGGCGGAGGCCGCCTAAGATGTCTTCGAAATTCCCGATGTACTGCATGCCGAACACCGATGACGCCTGACAAAGAAAGGGATCAGCAATGCGCATCAATGATCTGCCCCACACGACACTGACGCGGCGCACGGCTCTCGCCTCTGCTGGTGCTTTTGCCACGGCAAGTGCGCTGTCCCTTCCAAGTTTTGCCCAGGATCAAACACAAGGAGATTTTGACATGGCAGAGATCACTACCCCCGACGGCAATCGCATTTTCTACAAGGACTGGGGCCCGCGGGACGCTCAGCCGATCGTCTTTCATCACGGTTGGCCGCTGACCTCCGACGACTGGGACGCGCAGATGCTGTTCTTTCTCTCAAAGGGCTACCGGGTGGTGGCACATGACCGGCGCGGACATGGCCGTTCGGAGCAGGTCGACAGCGGCCACGACATCGACCACTACGCCGCAGATGCCTTTGCCCTGGCCGAGGCGCTGGACCTGCGCAACGCGGTCCACATCGGCCATTCCACCGGCGGCGGTGAGGTCGCGCGCTACGTGGCGCGGCACGGTGGACCGGCTGGCCGGGTGGCCAAGGCCGTTCTCGTCGCCGCCATCCCGCCGCTGATGCTGCAGACCGACGCGAACCCCGAGGGCACGCCGATGGAGGTTTTCGACGGTTTCCGCGCGGCTCTCGCCGGAAATCGCGCGCAATTCTTCCGCGACGTGCCCGCCGGTCCGTTTTACGGGTTTAACCGCGAGGGTGCGACGGTCCACGAGGGCGTCATTCAGAACTGGTGGCGGCAGGGCATGATGGGCAGCGCCAAGGCGCATTACGACGGCATCAAGGCCTTCTCGGAGACCGATCAGACAGAGGACCTGAAGGCGATGACCGTGCCGACGCTCGTCCTGCATGGCGAGGATGATCAGGTGGTTCCAATTGCAGCCTCGGCCGAAAAGGCGGTCAAACTGCTGCCCAATGGCACGCTCAAGACCTATCCGGGGTTCTCGCACGGCATGCTGACGGTGAACGCCGACGTGCTGAACGCCGACCTGCTGGCTTTCATCACGGGCTGAAACACCCATGGCCCGCCCTGCTGCGATTGTCCGTGCAGGCAACGCTTATCGTGCCAAACAAAGGAACTGTGCCATGTCGAAACGCGATGCCACTTTCCCACCAAACGCCACACGCTTTGGCAGCGTTCGGCGTCTGCTGGCTCGCCGGTTTTGATGTCGAGATCACGGTGATGGCGCGCATTCCGGGTTGATGCCCGATCAATCGCGGCACCTTGAGGCAAGCGAAAACACCCAAGAACACATGAAATCACCCAAGGAGAGAGCACATGACCAAGCCTGAACTACTAACCCCGGACAACTGCCAGATCATCTTTATCGACCACCAGCCACAAATGGCCTTTGGCGTTCAGTCGATCGACCGGCAGGTTCTGAAAAACAATGTTGTGGCCCTCGCCAAGGCGGCCAAGGTGTTCGACATCCCGACCACGATCACCACGGTCGAGACCGAAAGCTTCTCTGGTCACACGTATCCGGAACTGCTGGCAGTCTTCCCCGATCATCCGCTGCTCGAGCGCACCTCTATGAACTCCTGGGACGACCAGAAGGTGCGCAATGCGCTCGCCAAGAACGGCCAGAAGAAGGTCATTGTCTCTGGGCTCTGGACCGAAGTCTGCAACAACTCTTTCGCCTTCAGCGCAATGGCCGAGGGCGGCTACGAGATATTCATGGTCGCTGACGCCTCCGGCGGGACCTCGCAGGAGGCGCATGACTACTCTATGCAGCGCATGATCCAGGCCGGGGTTGTGCCGGTGACCTGGCAGCAGGTGATGCTGGAATGGCAGCGCGATTGGGCGCACCGTGAGACCTATGATGCCGTCATGAGCCTCGTGCGGGAGCATTCTGGCGCTTATGGCATGGGCGTCGATTACGCCTACACCATGGTTCACAAGGCGCCTGAGCGGGTCGAGCATGGAGAGCGTCTGGCACCCGTAGCCGCCGGATCGGCCGCCGCCACCGAATAGCGATCTCGATGCGCCGGGTCCGGCGGCTGCTCTGCCCCGCAGCCGCCCCATTCCCTGCCGACGCATCGAGCGGGCCTGCATCGCCCCGCAGGCCCGCCCTTACTTTCAGGCTGGGGTGAACAGTGCGGCTGGGACGTTTGACATGCACGAGACGCGACAACACCCGATCAAAACCGCCGCGCCGGTCACCCGCCGGTGGGTCACGAAATCAGGTGCCGCGCTTGGCGCGCTTGGGCTTTTTGCACCCGACACTGCGCAGGCACAATCCAACACGGAGGACGGCATGGCCGACACGATCATCAGAAACGCGCGTGTGACGACGCTTGATCCCGCGACGCCAGACGCCGACGCCGTCGCGATCCGGGATGGTCTCATCTTGGCAACGGGAAGAGAGAACGAGATCATGTGGCTGGCAGACTCGGACACGCATGTGATCGACGCGGGCGGCCGTCGCGTGATTCCCGGCCTCAACGACAGCCACACGCACCTGATCCGTGGCGGGCTCAACTACAATATGGAACTCAGGTGGGAGAACGTTCCCTCACTCGCTGACGCGCTGCGGATGCTGAAGGAACAGGCGGACCGCACCCCTGCCCCGCAATGGGTCCGCGTCGGCGGCGGCTGGTCCGAGTTCCAGTTCGCCGAGCGGCGCATGCCGACGCTTGACGAGATCAACACCGCCGCGCCCGACACACCCGTTTTCATCCTGCACCTCTACGGTCAGGCGTTGATCAACCGGGCGGCCATCGCGGTGCTGGGTTTCGGGAAGGAGACGCCGAATCCGCCGGGTGGCGAGATCCAGCGGGACGCCCAAGGCAACCCCACGGGCCTTCTTATCGCCAAGCCCTCGGCGCTCATCCTCTATTCCACCCTCGCGATGGGGCCAAAGCTGCCCCTCGAGGAGCAGATCAACTCTACCCGCCATTACATGCGCGAGATGAACCGCCTCGGTCTCACATCGGTGATCGACGCCGGTGGCGGCGGGCAGAATTATCCGGATGATTACGCCGTCATCCAGCAGCTGCACGACGCGGATCAACTAACGGTTCGAATCGCGTTCAATCTTTTTGCACAAACTGCGGGTGCAGAGCTTTCGGACTATGAGAACTGGGTAGCAATGACCGAACCCGGTGCGGGATCGAACATGCTACGGATGAACGGAGCGGGTGAGAACCTGACTTGGTCGGCAGCGGATTTCGAAA
The DNA here is from genome assembly GCF_051447875.1 of Roseovarius sp. MS2. NCBI lineage: Bacteria > Pseudomonadati > Pseudomonadota > Alphaproteobacteria > Rhodobacterales > Roseobacteraceae > Roseovarius > Roseovarius sp. MS2. The sequence continues at coordinate 2,579,972 of NZ_JBKHVF010000001.1, read as the reverse complement.
ACTTCCTCGAACCCCGTCCCGATCTCGTCCCCACAATGGAAAGCGAACTGGAGCCGATCGTCGAGTTGCTGGCGGTGAACAAATGGCCGTTCCGCATCCATGCAACCTATGACGAAACGATCGACCGGTTCCTAACCGTCTTCGAGCGTGTGAACCAGCGCCAGCCGTTCGAGACGCGGTTCATCATCGACCACGCAGAGACGATTACGCCGCGCAACATCGAGCGGATCACGGCGCTTGGCGGCGGCATCGCTACGCAGCATCGAATGGCGTTCCAGGGGGAGTATTTTGTAGACCGCTACGGCGCGGAGGCGGCGCAGGCGACACCGCCAATCCGGCGGATGATCGACATGGGCACCCCGGTCGGTGCTGGCACCGATGCAACACGCGTGGCTTCTTACGACCCGTGGGTCAGCCTCTACTGGATGACCACCGGCAAGACGCTGGGCGGCATGCCGCTTTACAGCGAGGACAACCTGCTGACGCGCGAGGAGGCGCTGCGGCTCTGGACGCATGGGTCGGCATGGTTCTCGGGCGAGGCGAATGAAAAAGGCACGTTGGCGCCCGGCATGTATGCCGATCTCGCAGTGCTCTCGGCAGATTACCTGAGCGTGCCGCCTGACGAGATCCGGCAGATAAACGCCGTCCTGACCATGGTCGGCGGCCGTATCGTGCATGGCGAGGGCCCGTTCTCCGATCTTGCACCGCCGCTGCCGCCCGCCTCGCCGGGCTGGAGCCCAGTCGGCGCGGTCCCAAGTCCGGGCGCACGGCAGGCGACCGGTGCCACCGAGACGCGTATTGACCGCGCATGCCACGATGGCTGTGCCAGCGCCTGCTCGCTGCACGGCCATGACCACGGGATTGCCTGGACGAACCCCATTCCCGTGAAAGATGTAAAGTCCTTCTGGGGCGCGCTCGGCTGTTCGTGTTTTGCGGTGTGAGGGGAGGCAGGATGGATTGGAAACCCTATGCTGTGTCGTTTGCGTTCGGGCTCGCCGTCGGGGGGCTCTACGCACTTTTTGGCACACGCTCGCCCGCGCCGCCAATCATCGCGCTCCTTGGCCCGCTCGGAATACTGCTGGGCGAGACGGCGGTTTCATGGCTTAGGGACCGGACGACAGCCGCAGGGGCCGCCGCCCATTGCCTGCACGCGAAACATTTCGCAACGTCCGAGCGTCAGGAGACGGAGGGATGACGCGCTGTCTTGCCCTTCTGTTCGCAGTGACGACCGCGCATATGGCCGTCGCCGAACAACTTGTCTTTGAAGGACGGATCGAAGCCTCCGACCGTGCGGTCCTGTCCAGCCGCCTGAACGGCGTAGTAGCTGAAATCCTCTTCGAGGGTGGTGATCACGTCAAAGCGGGGCAGCCGCTGATCCGTCTTGATCCGACCGATGTGGCACTCGCACTGGAGATGACCGAGGCGCGGCTTGCCGAGGCGCAGGCACGCCTCGACGGGGCGGCCCGGCGAACCGCCCGTCAGGAAGAGATGCTTGACCGCGGGGTCGCTGCGGATGCCACTGTGGGTCCCGCCCGCACCGAAAGGGCGATGGCCGAGGCCGCGGTTGCGCTGGCAGAGGCCGAGCGGCGGCGGGCGGCGCTCGATCTCGAACGTGCGATCATACGCGCCCCGATCACTGGCCTCATCTCGCCGCCGGCCGTTGCCGTCGGCACCTTCCTCGAGGCGGAGGTTGCCCCGCCACTGGCGACGATCATCACGCTTGACCCGGCGGTCGTCGCCTACCAAGCACCCTATGCTGAACGGCTCGCCTCCCTCGAAGCGACCGGGTCCAGGACGGTTGCCGAGTTGCTGGAAACCGTCCGAGTAAAATTGCGGCTCCCCGGCGACAGGATCTATCCCGGAGAGGCGAGCCCCCATGCAGCAAGCCCCGAGGTCGACGCAGAGACTGGCACCGTAACCGTGTGGGCGCGGTTTCCAAACCCCGATGCGCTGCTGCGGCCCGGCATGGCCGTAATGGTCCTCTCGGAGATCGGCCAGACCGAGGTAGCGCAATGAGCGAGACCACCGCAGTTTCGATGCCAGTGTCCTTGGCCTTCGCCCCCTACGGGTGCAGGGCTTTGGCGATCCTTGGGCTTGCGACGGCCGTTTCTACTCTCGGAAGCTGGATGCACGATTTCGGCGCGCGCAGGCTTGGGCTTGGAACTTTTGCATCAAGTGCCGCGCCCAAGATATACTCTCTGGTGACCACAGCCGGTCGCCAGCCCGAAGACACCTAAACAGGAGACCAAAACATGAGCTGGAGCCCTTGCCCCGACCCAACCCTCGGTGACGCCGAAAGCGTCGATGCCATTGAGACAGTCATCGTTCCGCGCGCTGTCGATCTCGGCGAGATGACTGTGCGCAGGGCCCTACCCTCGACCGCGCGTCAGATGGTCGGGCCCTTCATCTTCTTCGACCAGATGGGACCAGCCGAGTTCCTAACCGATCAGGGCATTGATGTACGGCCGCATCCGCACATCAACCTCGCGACGGTAACCTATCTCTTGGAGGGTGAGATCCTGCACCGTGACAGTCTCGGAACCGAACAGGCGATCCGTCCCGGTGCCGTGAACTGGATGCGCGCGGGCCGCGGGATCGTCCACTCCGAGCGGACCGCGCCCGAGCTCAAGCGCACCGGGCAGCGGCTATTTGGGTTGCAGACCTGGATGGCGCTACCGGCTGCGGAGGAAGAATCCGATCCGGCCTTTATCCATCATGGTGAGCCGGCCCTGCCGACCATCGAGGACGGCGCGCTGACTCTCCGCCTGATTGCAGGCGCGCTCCACGGCGTGCGCTCGCCACTCGCGACGGCTTCTGAGACGCTCTATGCCGACATCGCTCTGGCGGCGGGCGGGACCTATCGCGTGGAGGCCACGCATGACGAGCGCGCACTTTACATCCTGACCGGCCCGATCGCTGTCGATGGAAAGACCCACGAGCCTGGGACCTTGCTGATCCTCGCTCCGCGCGCCGAGGCGGTGATCACGGCCGAGCGCGACGCACGCCTGATGCTTTTTGGCGGCGAGCCAATGGAGGGCCCGCGTTACATCTGGTGGAACTTCGTCTCTTCGCGCCCCGAACGCATTGAGCAGGCTAAAGAGGAATGGCGGCGCGGTCGCTTCGACACCGTGCCCGGCGACGAGGCGGAATTCATCCCGCTGCCCGAGACGAACAGTCCCCAGCAACGCGCCACGGGCCGTGAGGATCACCAGGCATGACCGCAATCCCGGGGCTGCACCACGTCACCGCCATCTGCTCTGCCCCGCAGACCAATCTCGATTTCTATACCGGCACGCTTGGCCAGCGGTTGGTGAAGAAGACGGTCAACTTTGACGATCCCGGCACGTATCATCTTTACTACGGGGACCGCGCCGGAACGCCGGGGACTATCATGACCTTCTTTCCCTTCGTCGGTTCCGGACCCGGACAGGCGGGCAACGGCATGGCCTCTGCCGTGGCCTACGCCTCTGATGCAGCGGGCCTTGACGCATGGGTGGACCTTTTGGCGCAGGGCGATGTCAACTTTGACGGGCCGGAGGAGCGGTTTGGTGCCAGGGTGATCACGCTCGCCGACCCCGACCGGCTGTCCATCGAAATCGCCGAGACCGCCGACATGGCGCCCGGCGGCTTCCATTCGGTCACGCTACGCCTTGCCGATCCAGAGCCGACCGCGCGGCTCCTGACCGGGATCATGGGCTACGAGGAGCTTGGCGAGGAGACCGGCCCCGGCCTGTCGCGCCTGCGCCTGCGCGCGCCGGGCGGAGAAATGGGCAGCGTCATTGATCTCGTGCGCGACGATGCCACAACGACCGCCCGACAGGGCGCGGGCACCATCCACCACGTCGCCTTCCGCGCCCGCAACACCGAAGAGCAGCGCAACTGGCAGGAACGCTTGCGTGCCGCGAGGCTCGACGTGACGCCGATCATCGACCGCCAGTACTTCACGGCGATCTACTTTCGCGAACCGGGCGGCGTGCTCTTCGAGATCGCCACGGACCCGCCGGGCTTTGCCATCGACGAGCCGGAGGAGGCACTGGGCCGCAACCTGATGCTCCCTAAGCGTTACGAACCGGACCGCGCGCGCATCGAGCACATTCTCCCGCCACTGTCCGGGCATATATGACGGACGATCCACACAGTGCTGGCCGCATCCACCGGCACGGGCCTAGCTAGCCCTCGTGCTCCTGCACAGTCGGGGACCGAGACCAACGAAACCTTCGACTGCGGCGCGGCCCTTGTTCCGGCCGGTGCTGCATTGTTCGCACCCTAAGCGGGCGGGCGGCAACTGAAGGCCGTGGGTGGCCTGTCGGGCGGCCTTGTCGGCACTGGTGATGCGACGGGCGACCCCTTTGGTAGCCTCAACGGTCATACGCCAAAACGCTTTGACTACGCGGCCGATCTGGCCGAATTGCCTAACTACTTTGGCTGCCACACCCGCGACCTGCATGTCCCGCTTACCCGCGTGCGAGAGGGCGAAGCGGTCCATGCAGGCTCGCAAGCTGATTGTCGAATGGCGATAAACCCCGGTGCCGGACACGCGACCACAACGCACGATATGTCCACTCTGCGCAGGCTGCTATCTGACCCGGCCCAGACATAGCTCTTCTTTCGCGTCCCGCACTTGAGATTATTCGTCAGCCTATTGCGCCACCCTTTTAACTTCGAGCATCCCAAATTCAGATTTTCGCATTGGGCAGTGCATGATCTTTGCACCCCGAACCGAGGTCACGCATTGAGACTCATAGCGTCTTTCCATCTCACTCCGTCGAAGCAGCGGCGGCCCCGGCATCCGTGCCTTGGACGGCCTCTGCCGCCCCCTTGGCTGCCGCATCGATCACGTCGGCAACCGCCTTCGGCTGCGTCAGGAACACGACATGGCTGCCGCGCACCTCAGTCGTCTCGGCGCCGATCCGACGGGCAGTGCTGCGAAGGAGATCTGGCGCGATGGCACCGTCCTCGGTGGCGACGACAAACCAGCTGGGCTTGGTCTTCCAGGCAGCGACAGTCACCGGCGCTGCAAGTGCGGCCATCGCGATTGGCACCTGAGCATCACGCAGAAACGCCGCCTCGGCCTCATCGGTGTCACCTGCAAAGCCGGCATGGAAGTGGTCGGCATTCAGGTAGGCAAAGCCGTCCGGCTGCTCTTCGGGCACAAAATTCGGAGGCGGCGGGATCTCGGAGTACTGATCAAGCGTGGATTGGCCGACCTCGGGCGCGAATGCGGCGACATAGACGAGGCCGACAACCTTCGGATCGGTGCCGGCCTCGGTGATCACGCTGCCGCCATAGGAGTGGCCGACGAGAATGACCGCGCCGTCCTGCCTGTTCAGCACACGCTGGGTTGCCGAGACATCGTCGGCGAAAGAGGTCAGCGGGTTTTGCACGATGCTCACATCATAGCCACGCGCGGTCAGCTCATCGTAGACCCCGCGCCACCCGGATCCATCGGCGAAAGCGCCGTGGACAAGGACGATGTTAGGGACGGGGTTGGCATTGACGCCGAAGGCAACACTGCCGGCCAAGGCTGCGGCGGTCAGGGTTTTCAGGGTATTGGGCACGGTCGTATCTCCTTTGTGAGTTGGAACACAATGCTGCCACTGGTCGTCGCGCCGTGAAGCGTGAACGGACAGACATCAAGCGCAGGCGCGTTGAAGGGACCAACAAAGCGCCACTGGTCACGCCGATCACAAGACCAACGACCAGCGAAATCACATCGAGTTGAAGATGGCGCAGGAGTTCGTGGCTCGCGGAACGGCAATGGGTAAACTCTAGCCAGCGCCCTTATGCCCTGCAGCGCCGAAGCTGTCGCGAAGGTGCCGATCTTGCTGCCTTTCTGATCTGTGCCGAAGAAACAGAGCCGCGAGACTGGGGCTGTTTCGGTCGAGCGCCCTTCTGCGGACGCATCTGGCCACCGCGACTATGGTCTCGCCCTCAGGGCAGGCCACGCCGGACGACCGCTATGGGGCGCGTGCGAGGTCATCCAAATCTTCATCCGGATCAACGGTGGCCGGTTCTGACGGACCCGTTCGGCCCTCGACAGCCGACAGATATCGGCATTGTCCGGCATCCCGACCAACCGCAAAGTTGCGGTGCACAAGCCTTTTGCAGTTTGCGTTCAGCAAGGGAAGCGCGCTTGGCAAAAGCGACATCACAGCAAGATCGGCACTGTCGCGGCAGTTCCCGCGCCGCGCTCCTTAGGCATCTTCTCTAGTTTTTGTCATAAGGACTCACCTCTTTCTCATACGCAAAGGATGATATCATGACCTTCCGCAACGGCCTCGACTCGCTTCTTCGACCCGAGGATTCGGTCCTCGTTCTGATCGACCATCAGCCCTATCAACTCGCGAACCTGAATAGCCACGACCCGCACATGGTGGTGAACAACACCACCGCACTGGCCAAATGCGCAAAGGTATTCGGCGTGCCCACAATCCTGACAACCGTCATCGCCGCCCGGGGTGGCGACCTCTTCCCCCATGTCAGCGAAGTGTTCCCCAACCAAGAGGTGATCGACCGCACGACAATCAACACCTGGGAAGATCCGAAGGTCGTGGAAGCGGTCAAGGCGACCGGCCGCAAGCAGTTGGTTATCGCCGGTCTCTGGACAGAGATCTGCGTGGCAATGCCCGCACTCCAAGCGGCGGGCGAAGGCTGGGACGTGACCGTCATCACCGACGCGTCTGGTGGCACGTCGGTCGAGGCTCATGAGGTCGCTATTCAGCGGATGATCGCGGGCGGCATCAACATGATGACTTGGCTGGCACTGGCATCGGAATGGCAGCGCGACTGGGCCCGGGCCGAGACTGCAATCGCTCTTAACGACGCCCTAAGGGACCATCTTGGCGGCAGCGCCATCGCCTATCTGTGGGAACAGCAGCTGCTCAACACAGAGGTTCCAAGCGTCGCCGCCTAACCTCGGCGGGGATGACGAAGCGCCTGGCCGCTCCCTCTTACGCGTTCAAGGACACAGGTGCCGAGATCGCCTTGGCCTCTCAATAGGGCGGGCAGCCGCCCAACGTCCAGACCGGCCAGACGCGGCGGTTCAAGGCGGATAGAGAGGCCAACAGGCTCGTTACGAACACGGCCAAACAGGCGAACGCGCGTGCGCTGATCGAAAGCTGTCTCGGGGCAAACAAGCCGGTCGCCCTAAGCTGCCATGCGCCCGGCGTCCTGCGCCATGTCACGGCGCCTGACCGGCACCGATGTCGCCAATACGGAGCACGGGCGCATTCCAACCGTGCATTCGTTCCTTTACCAACCGGGCACTTGTTCGGTGCCCCCCGTTTCGACCGGCACAGGCCCTTGCACGCCAGGCATTGTGCAAAGCCCTGCGGATCTCCAGCGATTGACCGCGCGGGCCTGCCTGTCCGCACCATCTTTGAACCCGAAGGCGCTGAGCCTACTGCGCCCAATCCTACATCAACCCTTTGCTCGGTGAGTGATATGGACCTTTCTGCCTACCTTACATTCGTGATTGTCAGCGCCGTCCAGACCGCGACGCCTGGCCCCTCTACGTTGTTCATCGTGAACAACGCCGTCGCCCACGGCTGGCGGCGCGCACTGGGCGCACTTAGCGGCGATCTAGTCGCAATCGCGCTGCTGGCCACGCTGTCCGTCGTCGGATTGGGGGCGCTGCTCCAAACCTATCCTGCCGCCTTTCTAACACTGCGCCTTGCCGGAGCCTTTTACATCATCTGGCTCGGTTTGACCTTTCTACGCGCCGCGCCCCCGCAACCACATCCGTCGGCACAAAAGACCATCCGCGAACAAAGTGGATTGGCGCTTTGGATCAACTCCTTCGGCGTTGGCATCAGCAATCCCAAGGCCGTACTCTTTTTCGCCGCGCTGTTTCCCCAGTTTCTTCCGGCTGGCAGCGGAACGGCTGTCTTGGCCCTTTTGGTTTCAACATTCGTGGTCGTGAAATTCGTCATTCTCGGGGGCTACGCGATCGGAGCGCGACAGGCGGTGCGGCTCCTGAGCAAGCCCGAACATGCAAAGCGTGGACGCATGCTGACCGGGATCATCTTCCTCGCCTTCGGGGCGATTATGATCTGGTCTGCGCTGACCGCCACATAAGACCACGTCGCCATGCACGGGCTGACCCGTGGCTGGGCCAAAGCGCCTCAGATAGGCGTCGACATCTTCCGCGTCGAGGGCGGGAAGCTGGCGGAACACCGGGAGGTTCTAGAGAGCAAGATGCCACAACTCTTGGCACCGCCGGCCTGATGATGTTCGACCCTGGGCAAGACACGCATCAACCCTGAACGGAACATGCGTGAACGTCCCTTTTCGTTGGGTCTGGGACATACGTGCCTGCGTCCCGGCTTACACCGGCAAGCATCACCGCAGCGTGTAGGAGCGCACCGGGTCACGAACGGCCCTGCGATAATCGGACGGGCTCACGCGCATTAGCTTGACGAAAACTCTGGCGAGGACCTGGTTGGACGAATAGCCAACCTCAAGCGCGATCTGCGTGACCGGCAGGTCCGTGTGTTCGAGCAGTTCGCACGCCTTCTCCACTCTCAGCCGCGTCATGTAGACCCGTGGCGGCACCCCGACGCTCTGTTTGAACATGCGGGCGAAATGGTAGGGTGAGAGCCGCGCCTCGGCCGCCAGATTATCCAGACTGATGTCTTCCGAGAACCGCTCATGCATCAGCTCGAGGCAACGACGTTCTGCCCACGGCGCAAGGCCGCCCCTTGCCGGAGCAAACGGCGTTCCGCCCAAGCGGCAGAGTTCGGCGAGGATCTCGCAGCCCGCGGCCCGCGCAAGCAGCCGCGACGGTGCCCCTTCGTCCTCGCAGAGTGCCCAAAGGTTCCGCAGCGCCGACCGGATGGACGGCGAGTCCAACACTAGGCCGTAGGTAAAGGAGGTGTCTAACGAGAACCGACCGTCGGCGGCCTCGTCGAGCACGTCCTGCCACTGCGCCAAGGGAAACACCAAGCTACGAAGCCGATGGCTTTCGTCATTGATCACTGTGGTCGCAAAGTCAGGCGCGGCCAAGGCGAGAGTGCCTTTACCGGTTCTCACATCAAAGCGGCCTCCTCCCAAGTTTCCCCTGACACGACTACAGCCAAGCATGTCCTCCATTAGGACGATGTCCGGCAAGGCCGGGCGAGACATGTCTCCGGCCGGGCGTGCCACTTCCAGAAGATCCAAGACCCCACCGGATGATTTTCTGGCCCGCACATAGGACGCATGTTGGCCCTCGCTGTGCCACTGGGCGAATGAAGAATGCGCATGAAAGGTCATTGTCGTCCCTCTAGAGCCACACGCGCGCCAAAGGGTTTTCGCGCCCGTTGATTAAGACGCCTGTCGACCTTCGCGATGGGGAGGACGAATATGCAGGCAGTGTCATCGTTGCATCTCCCATCAGGGAGACAAGCCGAACTTCAAAACAAACATGTCTGTTCGGCAGCGTTGGTACCGATGTTTCACTATCTACGTTGACCTTGAGAATATTAGTCGAATCTGACGTTGATCGCAACAAACGAAGACCGATGACGCGGCGGCGGTTCGCCCTGAGTGTTCCCCATGGTCAGGAGTTTGTTGCGCCACCAACAAGCAGGAACAGGTTGCATCAAGCGAAAAACGTCTTGGGCATCGCGACGCAAACCTGAGTTCAATCTGCTCTTCTTACCAAATATTATGTATTTGATAGTCATATATAAATCAGGAAAAAATCCCGATAACGGACAAGGATTTCTTGCGAAAGCCACCATCAAGTCCGGTTGCAACAGCTGTTAGGGAGGAATTGATTGCGGCGACCAAATCAGGTGCTTTGGTCAGGCAATTGACGGGCGTCAGTTCGTGGAGGACGGCAAATCTATCCGCAAGAGCGGTGCCATTGCAGCAATGTCAGCGCGTCGTTTCCGCCATCTTCGGCTGCTTCGCTTTCGTGGCCGGGCGCGGCTTGGTCGGACTATGGCCTGACACGTACCATGAAATGCGCTGTCGATTTGTCGGAAAAGACCGGGTGATCACGTCGGTGCGGCACCACCCCCTCTGGCGTAACGGCCACTGACCGACAGCAGGAATTCAAGCCATTCGCAGAAACTCAACCGTCCAGAGCAAGCCCGATACAGATACCGGTAAGTAGACGCAGTGGACTAACTGCGACCTTCCGCACGCAGACCCGAGTGACCGGCCCGTGCGCATCAAATCGCAAGAGCGGCATCGTCGTAGCAGGATCAGGAACGTGGGGGCGGACGGCACGCGCTAGACCTGTCTCACTGCAACGCTTTGCGCCCAAACCTCTGCGAACCAGCACGATCTTGTGTGGGCGGACAAAGCAAGCCGGAAAACGGCATGGCTCCAACGAACAGGATTGACCATGACTACCCAAGATTCCCCGACATCACGTCTGACAACCACTGCTGGCGCACCCGTCGCCGACAATCAGAACAGCCTCACCGCCGGGGATCGTGGCCCTGTTCTGATTCAGGACTGGCAGCTGATCGAGAAACTGGCCCATCAGAACCGCGAGCGAATTCCCGAACGTGTTGTCCATGCAAAGGGCTGGGGCGCGTATGGGACGTTGAGGATCACAGGCGACATATCGCATCTGACCTGTGCAGACGTGCTGCAACCCGGCACCGTGACGCCAATGATCGCGCGCTTTTCAACCGTGGCCGGGGAAGCGGGTGCTGCAGACCATGAGCGGGATGTGCGTGGCTTTGCGCTCAAGTTTTATACCAACGAAGGCAACTGGGATCTCGTCGGAAACAACACGCCGGTCTTCTTCGTGCGCGATCCGCTCAAGTTTCCAGACTTTATCCACACGCAAAAACGCCACCCGCGCACCAACCTGCGATCACCCACCGCCATGTGGGACTTCTGGTCGCTCTCACCCGAGAGCCTGCACCAGGTGACAATGCTGTTCTCGGATCGCGGCCTGCCCGTCAGCCCAATGCATATGAACGGCTATGGCAGTCACACCTACAGCCTCTGGAACAACGAGGGCACGCGGGTCTGGGTCAAGTTCCACTTCAAGACCCGACAGGGTCATCGCCATTACACGAACAGCGAAGCGCAAGACGTCGTGGGGCGAACTCGCGAAGGCTATCAAGAGGCGCTGTTCGGCGCGATCGAGGCGGGGGAGTTCCCGCAATGGACTGTAGAGTTGCAGATCATGACACAGAACGAAGCGGAGGCGTTCGCGTTTAACCCGTTCGATCTGACCAAGGTTTGGCCCCATGCGGAGTTTCCCCCGATCAAGATCGGCGTGCTCGAACTTGACCGCAATCCCGACAACTATTTTGCCGAGATCGAGCAGCTTGCCTTTAGCCCGTCAAACGTCGTGCGCGGCATCGGCCACTCGCCGGACCGGATGCTGCAGGGCAGGATCTTTGCCTATGCCGACGCCCATCGCTACCGGCTGGGCACCCACTACGAGGCGCTGCCGGTCAATAGACCGCGCTGCCCAGTGCATCATTATCACAAGGACGGGGCGATGCGCTTTTTCGACGCCGCAGCCAATCCGGACGCCTATTACGAGCCGAACAGCCTAGACGGTCCGCAGCAGGATGCGTCCTTCGCCGAACCAACGATCGACCTTCAGGGTCCGGTCGGCCGGTTCGACCATCGCGACGGCAACGACGATTTCATCCAGCCGCGCGCGCTGTTCCAGCTTTTCGACCAAGAGCAGAAAGACCGGCTCTACGCCAATATCGCCACGGCTATGTGTGGCGTTCCTGCCGCCATCACCGAGCGGCAGATCCGGCTGTTCCACTGGGTTCATCCAGATTTCGGCGCGGGTGTCTGCGCGGCGCTTGATGCGATGGACCCGCAATTCTGAACCAAGCCAGCGCGGAAAGAATGAGATGAATAAATCGGGGGCCCCTCGAAGCAGGCCTTCACAACAGAGCCGACAGAGACGCTATCGACACGCGCTACCGACGGGAATGCCGAGCCGCCTTTCAATCGACAGAGGATCGAATGACCAGAGTCCATCGTGACACAGGGTGAAGGGAGAAGAAACGCGATGAGCACCGAATGGCCTCACCTCGACTACCTCGGGTGGCGAGAGACCTGCTCTGCCCTCCACCTATTTTTGCAGATTGCAGGTAAATACCGGCTCGCGCATACGCCGTGGCTTAACCATTCCTGGAACGCGACATTCTATGTCACGCCGACGGGGCTGGCATCTTCTCTGATCCCCGACGGTCCGGGCATCGAGCTCCTGTTCGACTTTCGAGTGCATATGGTCGTGGGAAGCTGTGGCAACGGCCACCGGGCGTCTTTCGCGCTCGGGCCGACCACGGTCGCGGCATTTCGTGCAGAGTTCGAGACGCTGATCACCGACCTTGGGGGCACGCCGAGCTTCAACGATACCCCGAACAAGGTGCCCTACCCCGTGCCGTTCAGCGAGGATCATCGCGACCGGCCCTATGACCGGGACGCGGTGCAGCGCTACCATCAGGCATTGGTGGCGATCGACAGGGTGTTCCACCGGTTCCGAACGTCCTTTGTCGGCAAGTCCAGCCCGGTCCACCTGTTCTGGGGCGCGCTGGATCTCGCCGTGACCCGTTTTTCGGGGCGGCGCGCCCCGCTACATCCCGCCGGGATCCCGTTTCTGCCAGACGACGTGGCGCAGGAAGCCTATGACCGCGAAATGTCCGCCGCCGGGTTCTGGCCGGGCGGCAATGGCATCGACTACCCCGCCTTCTATGCCTACGCCTATCCGTCCCCCACCGGGTACCGAAGCGCGCCGGTGCGTCCCGACGCGGCCTTTTGGCACGCGGGGCTGTCGGAATTCATGCTGCCCTACGAGGCGGTACAGAGCGCGCCAGATCCCGAAGAGACGTTGATGGCGTTCTTGGTCTCGACCTACGAGGCCGCGGCCAACCTTGGCGGATGGGACCGCGACCTTCTGGAATGCGCCCATGGACGCCCGCGTCACGTGCGCGCGCCCAATGCCACACAGACGATTGCCGCCTTGGCGACGGATGGCACGGTCGAGCGGGAAGACGGCCCGTCAAAGGGGCGCTATCGGCTTGTCGTTGATGGTGTCGAGGCCGAGATGAGCTATAGCCGCGTCAGCGCAAGCCAGATCATCATTGATCACACCGAAATCCCCGACGCCTTGCGGGGTCGCAAGGTTGGAGCAAGGCTGTTGCAACAGGCGATCGAGGACGCGCGGCAGGATCAGGTGGTCATCATCCCACTCTGCCCGTTCGCGAAGGCGATGATCGGTCGCCATCCGGAATGGCAAGACGTGTTGTCCCCATCAAAGACCTGACCGTCGTGGATCGACCTTGTGGGCTCAAAGCCCTTGGCGATTTACGGATCACGGTTTCCGAGGGCCTCTATCCGGGCGACACTCTGTTCGCACTGTCACGCGAAGCCCCGGAGCAGCTTGCGTTCTCACAGACTGGCCTTCTTCTAAGGCTCCCCCTCACGAACTCAGCCTTGAAACGACGAACACCAAATTCGAACAACGTGCACTGGCTTCAACCATCTATCCGGGCCAGAAACCGCCGGAGCCGCACATCCTGTGGCGCTTCGAAGATCTGCGCCGGTGTGCCCTGCTCGACGATCTTGCCACCGTGCATGAAGAGGATGCGATCGGCAATCTCGCGGGCAAACTGCATCTCGTGGGTGACGATCAGGATTGTCTGTCTCTGCTCCGCAACCCGGCGCATCAGATCGAGCACTTCTCCGACCAACTCCGGGTCCAGAGCCGAAGTCGGTTCGTCGAACAGCATCAGCTCCGCTCCAAGTGCCATCGCGCGGCCAATGCCGACCCGCTGCTGCTGCCCGCCGGATAGCGCCGCTGGATAGCTGTCGGCCTTGTCGGCGAGACCGGTCTCGGCAAGCACAGCTTTGGCGCGCGCAACGGCCTCGGACTTGGGCAAGCGCTGCACTGTTATCAGCGCCTCCATGATATTCTCAATCGCCGTCTTGTTGGCGAAAAGCGCGTAGTTCTGGAACACGAACCCGGTGCGCCGCCGCAGGCCAAGGATTTCAGAGTTGCGTGCATGGGCGGCATCCACCGTCAGATCGCCAATAGAGATCAGACCAGCATCCGGCCGGTCGAGGTAGTTGAGGCAGCGAAGCAGGGTCGATTTTCCGGTGCCCGAGGGACCGATGATCACCACTCGCTCGCCTGCAGCAATGTCGAGGTCGATACCGTCAAGGACCGGCTTTCCGCCGAATGTCTTTGTCAGTCCCCTGATCGAGATTCCGGTCGTCGATGTCATCGCGCGTAAGCCTTATCGAGATAGCTCTCCAAAGCTTTCTGGCCCTGATTGAGCGCTTCGACCATACCCCAGTAGATCACCGCCACGACAAGAAAGGCCTCGAAGTAAAGGAAGCTGCCGGCAGCTTCTTTCTGGGCGGCGCCCATCATCTCGGTGACACCAAGGGTAAAAGCGAGCGAGGTCGCCTTGAGCATGTCGATGAAGTAATTGACCAGCGTTGGCGCCGCCACACGGGCGGCCTGCGGCAGAATAATGCGCTGCATCAACTGCAACTGGGTCATCCCAATAGACTGGCCCGCCTCCCACTGGCTGCGGTCGACGCTGATGATTGCGGCGCGGATTGATTCTGCCATATAGGCCGCGAAGTGCAGCATCAGACCCAGGATCGCCGCCGTGACCCCGTCGATCCTGGTCAGAACAGACAGTACCTGTGGCAGCCCGTAGTAGAACAGAAAAAGCTGCACCAGAAGCGGAGTGCCGCGAAAGAAGCTGATAAAGACAATCACCAGCCAATCCAAAATCGGCACACGCACAACCCGTTCAACCGCCAGAAGGGCTGACAACACCAGCGCGCAAACCATGGCCACTGATGCCATTGCCAGCGTCAGCGGCACATAGCTCAGGATCACCGGCATCAAGCCGACCATGTACCCGATGTCGAGCCCCCGCACGGACTATTCCGCCAAAAGCGTGGTGATGTCGGACCCGAACCACTTCTCAGAGATCTCGGTCAAGGTGCCGTTCTCGCGCAAAACGACAAGTGCTGCATCGACCTTGGAGCGCAGGGCGCGGCCGTCTTCGTCATCACGGAACGGCAGGGCGTTGCGAATTTCCGAAAACGGCTGGCCAGCCAGTTGCAGCGGCAGTGGGCTTTGCTTGATCACCTGAGCCGAGGACACCCGGTCCATCACAAAGGCATCGACGCGGCCAAGTGCGGTGTCCTGCTCGATATTGCTGTCGTAGGTCCTGATCTCGACCTCACCGGCAAAAGGCAGATCGCGCAGCAACTGTTCAAAGTTCGAACCGAGGTTTACGGCCACTATCTTGCCGCGCAGATCGTCGACCCCGGCGATAGCGTCATTGCCTTTGCGCGTTACCACTTGGGCACCGTCGATCACATAGGGTTCGGTAAAGGCGAACTTCGCCTCTCGTTCTGACGTGATGGTGATTTGGTTGGCAATGGTGTCAATACGGCCCGCATCTAGCGCACCCACCAGCCCGGAAAA
Organism: Roseovarius sp. MS2; assembly: GCF_051447875.1. Lineage (NCBI taxonomy): Bacteria > Pseudomonadati > Pseudomonadota > Alphaproteobacteria > Rhodobacterales > Roseobacteraceae > Roseovarius > Roseovarius sp. MS2. Next base: position 2,564,545 of record NZ_JBKHVF010000001.1, on the reverse strand, counting down.
GGACATGGTTTCGAATTGGATGTCGAGATCGGCCACCTCGCCCACCGCATTCATGACATCAACTTCAAAACCCTGCAGGACATCTTGGCGCACAAAGGTGAAGGGGAAATAGGCGCCGGACATGCCGACAGTCAAAGTGCCGTCCTCGGCCTGAGCAGCGGCGGCAGAAGCGGCGACAAATCCGGCCAGAGTGGCGGCGCGAAGGATATAGGTCATGGCGAGAGACTCCTTGGTGTCTGCAACAGGGGCAGAGATGCCCACCCATGTGGGCAACCACAAGAGCGACCGGAAATCAGGTCCCGGCATCCCCACAGACGGGAAATATCGGAATGGACCGAGCATTTTGGCCGTAATCTTCGAAACCCGTTCCATCAAAACGACCGGAACCGCGACAAATGTCCCTGAGCTGAGATGTCGTTTCCAGCCGCAACGCGGTTGGGCATGGCGGCTATGCATCCGACGCAGGGGAGATTGGCCGCAGTGAAGTCTATGGTCTTGGGCGATGTTCCGGAGCCCCGCTTTTTCGCCTTGACCAGTCATTGGCCCGCATAGCCCAGTCCAAGCCAGTCGGCCACCTCGGCGACGTCTGCGGCGGTCAGCTCATGGCCGCTGGGTACTGTTCGGGTGTCGACCCGCGCACCCTGCGCCCTCAGATTATCGGCCAGCACTGGAGCGTAACTGTCCCGCCCATTGACCATCAGCACAAGCGTTCCAGAGAGATCCTCCGCCGGTAGCGGATCAAGGACCTGAACCGCGCGTAGCAAAACAGCACGGCGTACAGCGGACGGGTAGACCTGCATCACGGCGGCCAGAAAGTTCGCGCCGTTGGAATAGCCGAGAAAGGAAAGCCGGGTCACATCGATCCCGTAGTTGATCACCGCGTCCTCGACGAAAGCGGCGAAGGCTGCGGCTTCGCTTTGGATATCGGCCTGATCGAATGTCGTGGCGTCGAACCGGCGGAACCAGCGATTGATCTGTTCCTCGGTGGCCCGGCCACGCACCCCCAGAAGCGTCGCCTGCGGGGCGATGCGGCGCGCGATCGGCATCAGATCGGCCTCGTTTCCTCCGCTACCGTGGAGCAGCACCAGAGTAGTGCCGTCGGGCCTTTCTGGCCGGTTGAAGCGGTGCACGAAGGGGAGCTTTCGGACGGGGAGCCGCTCTTGGCCCGGCATCGAGAATTGAGGCAGCATGGCCTCGATATCTTGGGTGTGGCCCGCCACATGCGGCGGAAAGAACAGGGTCCGGCCAAGGGCATCCGGTGCTTCGTCAATGGTCATGCCCGGCCCGTCAGTAGCGTATTCCATCAGGATGCCAGCCGGATCGCGAACATAGAGCGACAGGAAGTACTTTCTGTCATGAATTTCTGTCGGCCCATGATCCAGGAGCGATTGCCGCAGGGTTCGGATGTCATCGGCATCCTTCGCCCGAAAGGCCACGTGATCGGGCACGCCGGCCCCTGCGACGGAGGGTACGAAGCCCGATGCGTCCCGAACATCGACCACATCTGTCTCTGACGTCATGCGTTGCGTCAGGCCTGTGTGTTGGGCGTACTTATAGCCGAATACTGTCAAGAACTCTGCGGTCTCTCTGGCCTTATCGGTGAGGACGGTTACGCCCCGCAAGCGTATGGGTCCCTCCAGAAGCGGAGCGGGGGTCGACAAGGCGACGCCAACCAGTTTCACGATCAGCCCATCTGGATCCCTGAGCCGTACAACCGGCTCTCCGAATTCACGCGATGGCCCCTCGAACGGGACACCCGCCGCGAGCGCCTTGCTCAGCCAGCGTTCGATGGAGGCCGGGGGAACCGCTAGTGCAATTTCCAGAACCTGACCGATGCCAGTCCGTCCGCGGCCTGTGGCCTCCCAGACGAGGAAGGTCAGAAGGGATCCGGGGCTGCCCAAGCCATCGCCGTAGATCAGGTGCAATTGCTCGGAATCCGCATAGCCCGCCGTCCGCTTGACAAGTTTGAGGCCAAGGAAGCCAACATAGAAATCGACATTGGCCTGCACATCAGCGGTGATGCCGGTGACGTGGTGAAGTCCACTCATCATTCCTCCGGCATCACCTGCGCTCACGCACTGCCCTCCCGCGCAATGATCTTTTGGACGGCGGCTCCTGCGGCGATCCTGTCACGCAGACTCTGCGCATCGGAAAAGTTCTGAAGCCCGCCTGGCAGAATTTTCGCCCCCCAACGGATCATCGGGAAAGCATAGGCATCAATCACCGATCGTCCGCCGAGATGGCGGTTCGGAATTCCGAGATGCTGAGAGGCCAGCTTGACCCCGGCCCCGACCGTTGCCTTCCGGGCTGCATCGCTCTTGTTGATTGTGTGGCGTTTGGGCATGAAGATCAGCCAGAATGAGGCGTAAAGGTCCGAGGTGAGAAAGGCAGACCAGCATTTCGCGCGGATACTATCACCGCCGGACAGTCCGGCCTCCGATAGCTTTTGCCCTAGATCATCGAGGATCGCGCCGGCCCGAGTCAATAGCCAGCCGCTGTCTTCCCGACAGGTCGGAACGGTGCCGGCGGGATTCATGGCGAGAAGCTCTTTCGAGCCGACCCTTACCTTGACCGCCTTGTAGGGTGCTCCGATCCATTCCTGCACGATGTGCGGTACCAGAGAGCAGCCAGCCGGGGCGTAGTAGACAGTGGGCATTGCGTTCCCTTTCCGGGATGAACTGTGACGTCAGAGATCACCGCGTGATCTGCGCGCATGATGGACGCAGCATACTGGCGATACCCCATCGCGTCAGGCCGAGCGCGCGAAGGCAAGAAGATCGGCATTGATGAGATCCGGATGCGTGGCAAAAAGCCCGTGTGAAAGGCCGGTGTACGACTTCAGCGTGCCATCCCTGACCAGCCAGATCGCCTTGTGGGCCGAATTCGAAATCGGCACGATCTGGTCATCCTCGCCGTGCAGGATCAGAACCGGTGCAGTGATCGCTTCCATATCCTCGCTGAAATCGGTCTCGGAGAATGCGGCGATGCAGTCAAAATGTGCCTTTGCGCCGCCGGACATGCCCTGCCGCCACCAATTGTTGATCAGACCCTGACTGACCTTCGCGCCATGCCGGTTGAAGCCGTAGAATGGGCCGCTTGGCAGATCGAGAAAGAACTGCGCTCTGTTGGCTGACAGCGCAGCGCGCAACCCGTCGAAGACCTCTGGCGGCACGCCATCCGGATTCGCATCGGACCGCACCATCACCGGCGGGATCGCAGCGATCAGCACCGCGCCAGCGACACGGCCCCGCTCGGCCCGCGCCGCATAGCGCGCAACCTCGCCGCCCCCGGTCGAATGCCCGACATGGATCACGTCATGCAGGCCCAGCGCCCAGGTGATCTCGGCAACATCGGCAGCATAGGTGTCCATGTCATTGCCGCTGTCGGTCTGGTCGGATCGCCCATGTCCGCGGCGGTCATGGGCTATGACGCGGTAGCCATGGGACAGGAAGAACAGCATCTGGTTGTCCCAATCGTCGGCGCTCAGCGGCCAACCGTGGTGAAACATGACGGGTTGGGCATCTTTCGGACCCCAGTCTTTGTAGAAAAGGCGCGTCCCGTCGGATGTGGTGACAAATGCCATGGAAAAGCTCTCTGAAGTGCAACTTGAGTTGATGGGTGGTTCGGGCAGGCAGAAGGACGTCAGGCCTTGGGCGTCTTGCGGCGTGTCATGGTGGCCGCAGCAGGTGGCGGACAACTGGCGGCTTGTCGCCCAAGTGGTATTCGTTCAGGAGGTCCTGATCCAACTGGTCGGCCCGGGTCACCCGCTCGTGCTGGCGCTGATGCTCGACCCAGCTTTCCACCACGAACGTCTCGACGATCCGCCCCGGTTCGGCGACATCTTCCCAGACATCCCATCGAATTGCCCCGTCGCGATGCCTCACAGACTTGAAACGTCGTAGGGCAAACACGAACTCGACCAGCCGCGAAGGCTCGACCCGATATTCGATTTCGATCAGGACCGGACCGCGGTCCATGCCCGGCTGCACGGAAACGACGGGGTCCGCCCAATGGTGCGAGGGCGCAAGATCGGTGCCCGAATGCTGCGGCAACCGCCAGCGGACCGCCAGGACAACGGCCAGGATCTGCCCCACGCCCGCGATCACCAGAGCCGTGGTGACGCTGGTGCCGGTGGCAAGCGTTCCCCATAGGACGCTGCCGCATGTCATCGCACCCTGAAACGTCAGTAGATAGACCGCCAGCGCCCGCGCCTTGACCCATCCCGGCGCAGCCATGTGCGCGGCAACGTTCAGCGACGTCAGCATGCCGATCCAGCCCAGACCGGCCAGGAAGAGAACGGCTCCGGCGACCCAGGCATGGCTGGCCCGCGCGAGCGCCAGCGTTGCAAGCGCGAAGAGGAGTGTCGCGGCGACAGACACCGGATTGGCGGGCACTATTGTCCGCACCCGCTTGAGCAGGATCGCACCGGCGACAGCCCCGGCACCCATGCAGCCAAGAAGCACGCCATACCCGGCTGCATCAAGACCAAGGCCGCGTCGCGCGATGAGCGGCAGCATCGCCCAGAGCGCGCTTCCGAACAGGAAGAACCCCATCGCCCGGATCAAGACAAGGCGCAGCGCAGGAGAATGGCGCGTATAGCGGTAACCGGCTTTCAGGGCGCCGAAGAAATGCTCGGGTGGCAGGGTGCGGGCGGCCTGAGGGCGCTTCCAGGTGACCAGCACAACAAGCACGCCCAGCACGGAAAGCGCGTTCAGCGCGAAAACGGCTGGAATGCCGGCTATGGCAACGATCGCCCCGCCCAGCGCCGGGCCCACCGCGCGCGAGATATTGACGCCGAGGCTGTTCAGCGCGATGGCGTCCGGTAGGGCCTGCCTGTCCACCAATTCCGGGACGATCGCCTGAAATACCGGAGCACTGAGCGCGGCCGCAATGCCTAGCATGAACGTCGCGGCGAGCAGGATGCCAGGAGAGACAAGCCCAGCCGCCGTCAGCATCGCCAGGGTCATCGCCGCAAGCAGACCAAGCACCTGCGCTGCCAGCAGCATCTTGCGCCGATCCACGATGTCGGCCAGTGCTCCGGCCGGCAGGGCAAGCGGGAACATCGGTAGCGTCGTCGCGGTCTGGACCAATGCGACCAGCAGCGGGCTGGGCGACAGCGAGGTCATCAGCCATCCGGCACCCACATCATGCATCCAGGTCCCGACATTAGAGACAATCGTCGCGATCCAGAGCGCCCGAAAGACCGGGTAGCTTAGCGGGCGGGCGCTGCCAGTATCCTCCGACATTTTCTCAAGCATTGAATTTTCCAGTTGAGGGTAAGCGGCCGGCGCTGGCAAAGACGGTCAGATCTGCTTTGGACATGAGATTTTCCATGGTTTGAACGGACGCAGGACGCGCGACGACACCCCATCAACGTTGCGGGACGTGTTGGATGACGCAGCGCCAGAAACGGATTGCCGCCAGGCCATGGCTTGCGATGAGCACTTCGGCACCTGCCGAGCGATCGAAAACCCGTCCTCCTTTTGAGCTGCGATGGACCGGATGCGTTGATCTTCAGGACGCATCTGATTTCCTCGCAGAGCTATCCCGGGTGGGAAGCGCGAAGGACTTGGCGTGCAGAACCGACTGCACGACGCTTGCATGGCCCTTGAGCCATTGAACTCCGGCCTCTCCGGCAAGCATGCCCAAGAGACCGAGCAAGGCGATTATCGGTGGTGCGGGCGAACGAACCGAAACGAGGCCATAGATCATGCCGATGACGAGACCGACAACCAGCGAAAAGATGAACGGTTGAAACTGGCTCATGAGGGGGTGCCTCCCTTAGGATCAGGTCAAGGGCAGGATATCGTGCGGTCCACCGCCACGCGGCGCAGATGCTGCCTCGACGGTGCCGATCTTGCGGCCTTTCCGCTCTGCGCGATCGGAACGCAAAGGGGGCCCTTTGTCCGGACCTCTGCCCCCGGCGTGAATCGCCGCTGCCGCGTGCGATTGACTGCAAAATCGGAGCCGTCGCAGCAAGGCCTGCAACGAGTTCTACCGGAGCAAATTGAACGGCTCGCTCAGTCTGGCCCATTGCGGTCGGGGGCCGTCAGCATCCTGTCTTTACGGAACCAAATGTCCGGCTGGCGATGATAAACGGTGGAAACCTACGATTCATGCTCGCACCACACGCGATCTTGGCGAGGTGCGCGGTTTGAGGGGAGAGGGCGTGGCCTGAGGACGTGGCCAGGACGGTCTGGCATTTGGGGCCACGCGATAGCGACGCGGAGGCACCAATTACGCTACAGGCCGCCTAGCGGTGAACCTTGGCCCCGCACTGCGAGAACAAAGGTTTCTTTACCAAAAGGTCGGTAGGTCACGCAGACAAGTCCGCAAACAAGGCACCGTATCCCCGTTTTTGCCATTTGCTCCCGCAATTCCACGCAGAATGGATAGCAAGAGCGGTCCATGCCAAGCAAGTTCAGCACCGCGCGCAAGTGATGGATTTGCTAACTTTGCTAAGCGCAGTTCGGATCCAGTGCAATCTCAGGGAATAAATCATGCCCTATCCCAACGACCTAGCATCCATGCCTCAGGACGTAGAGGTGCCGCTCGTTTTCATCGGCTTGATCAAGGTTAACCAACCCGTCTGCATGCCGCGCAGTGGTGCGCAACGCTTGGGTCCGAGTTTGGGTGAGAACGGCGCATCGAACAGCACGTGTCACCTGCTTTCCACGGTGTGCGCCAAGGAGCGCGTAGACGGCAGAATGCCGAAACGAAGTGAGTATTCGGCACTCTTCCGGGGGCATGAGTACGACCCCACACCAACCTTCAAAGCGGACGCCTTGAACCAGAAGATCGCAAATGCGCGATATCAATTCATCTGAAACTGGAGAACAATCATGCGAGCTATGAGCCTCACTGAATTCGGCGGCCCCGACGCTTTCGCTCTTTCTGAATATGAGACCCCCAAGGCCGGCGCTGGGGAGGTATTGGTCCGGGTCCATGCAACCTCTATCAACCCGCTCGATTATCAGGTGCGTCGCGGCGACTACCCCGATCTGGTGCCATTGCCTGCGATTACCGGTCACGATGTCTCAGGCGTTGTGGAAGCCGTCGGCTCTGGCGTATCGGCATTCAAGCCTGGCGATGCCGTCTGGTACACACCGCAGATTTTCGGGGGTCACGGCAGCTATGCCGAGTACCACGTCGCGAGCGAGGCGATTGTTGGTCACAAGCCGGCTGGTCTCACCCATCTTGAGGCAGCCAGCCTCAGCCTCGTGGGCGGCACGGTCTGGGAGGCGCTGTTCACGCGGGCGGGCTTGCGCCTTGGCGAAACTGTCCTTGTCCACGGCGCGGCTGGCGGCGTGGGGCATGTTGCGGTTCAGGCCGCCAAAGCATCTGGCGCGTTTGTTGTGGCGACCGCTTCGGGCTATGATGCCGACTTTGTGCGCAGCCTCGGTGCCGATGTGGTGATCGACTATCGCACCGAAGACTACGTGGCCGTCGTGAACCGCGAGACTGGCGGCGTTGGCGTGGACGTCGTCCTTGACACGATCGGGGGCGACACGCTTGAACGCAGCCCACGCGTGCTCGCACAACTCGGTCGCATCGTCTCGATCGTCGACATTCCCAATCCGCAGAATCTGATCGAGGCCTGGGGGTGCAACGCCAGCTATCATTTTGTCTTTACACGTCAGAACCGGGGGAAGCTGGACGAGCTTGCAACCCTTGTTGACCGAGGATTGTTGAAGCCGCATGTCGGCGCGGTCTACCCGCTGGCCGGCATCCCCGACGCCCACGCCCTGCTGGAGCGCCCGCGCAATGGCGTACGCGGCAAAATCGGGATCGCCGTCGTCGACGAGAATGCGTCCAGTCAACCTTGAGCCCTCGGTTAATCGCATGTCCGGCAATAGAAAAACCGGGAATAGATGCAGCTCCGTTTTCGAGAGCGCATCAGGGAACTGAAGGAGAGCTGTCATGGTTATAGAAATTGCTACCTTCCAACTGGCACCCGGAAAGGCCGAAGAGTTCTTCAAGGCCATGGAGAACGCAGCAATGCATTTGCGCAAAGCGCAAGGGTATCGCGGTCACACCGTCGGCCTTGGAGTCGAGGCGCCGGGCACGGCGACCTTGATCGTCGCATGGCGCAGCTACGCAGATCATGTCGAACACTTTGAGCCGAGTACGGCGCATGAGCAGTTTGTCGGCATTCTCGATGGCCTTTATGACGGTGAAATCAGCGTCATGCATGTCGAAGCCGAGTCGCCACAAGGCCCCGTGTCGCTGCCGATCTTTCAAAGTGAGGCTTAGATTCAAGGCAAGATTGGCACCATTGCCGCAACTCGCGCTCTGCGATCTTCGCAGCCCCATGCTACAGTATTCGGATACCTTGAAGGACCATTATGGATCGGTCGAAGCCTGACAGCTTCACAGATCGTGAGCATCTGGGTTGACCTTGGTCGAAACAATTAACAAATGGACTGAAATCATGCCCAAAGGGTCAGACCTGTTTGTCGCCGCACTGGAGAACGAAGGGGTTGACCGAATTTTCGGCGTGCCCGGCGAGGAAAACCTCGACATCGTCGAGGCCCTGCGCACCTCTCGCATCGAGCTGGTTCTGACACGGCATGAGCAGGCGGCCGCGTTCATGGCGGCGACGCATGGGCGGCTTACCGGCAGGCCCGGCGTCTGCCTCGCCACGCTCGGCCCCGGTGCCCTGAACCTTGTGACCGGCGCGGCCTATGCGCATCTGGGTGCCATGCCGATGATCCTCATCACCGGACAGAAGCCGGTGATGAGCGCCAAGCAGGCCCGGTTCCAAATCGTCGACATCGTCGCCTCGATGAGGCCGCTCACAAAGATGACACGCCAGATCCTGAGCCCCGCCGCCATTCCCGCGGCGGTGCGTGACGCGTTTCGCGTCGCGGCCGAGGAACGGCCGGGGCCCGTGCATCTCGAACTGCCGGAGGACGTCGCGGCGGCGAACGCCGAGGGCGCCAGCGTCATTCCGCGCCATTCCTACGACCGTCCGGTCGCCAGTGCCGCCGCGCTCGACAACGCGGCCAAGATGATCCTTGCCGCCCAAAGGCCCCTGGTCATGATCGGCGCGGCGGGCAACCGGCCCGCGCTGGTCGAGCCGCTGTCAGGCTTCATGGCGCGCACCCGCTTGCCGTTCTTCAACACGCAGATGGGCAAAGGCGCTGTCGATGGCGGCTCAAACCTCTATGTCGGGACCGCCGCGCTTTCCGAGGGGGACTATGTTCACGAGGCTATCGAACGCGCCGACCTGATCGTCGCCATCGGCCATGACACGATCGAAAAGCCACCGTTCCTGATGAAAAACGATGGCGGACCCAGAGTTGTCCATGTCAGCTATGAGTCCGCGACGGTCGAACAGGTCTACCATCCGGATATCGAGGTGATCGGCGACATTGGCGCGTCTGTCAAAGGCCTTGCAGAGCGGCTGGAAGGCAGAGTGTCACCCGACGAGGGAATGCTCCAATTGCGCCAGAGGATTTTGGCCCGGCTCAACGATCGCGCTGAAGAAAATCGCTTCCCGGTGACGCCTCAGCGTCTTGTGCACGAGGTTCGCCGGGTCATGCCAGAAGACGGCATCGTCTGCCTTGACAACGGCATGTACAAGATCTGGTTCGCCCGCAATTACCGCACCCATGTGGCCAATACGCTGTTGCTCGACAATGCGCTCGCCACAATGGGGGCGGGACTTCCCTCGGCGATGATGGCAGCCATGCTTCACCCCGAGCGCCGCGTGATGGCTGTCTGTGGCGATGGCGGGTTCATGATGAATTCGCAGGAGATGGAAACAGCGGTGCGGCTTGGGCTGAACCTTGTCGTGGTGATCCTCAACGACAGCGCCTGCGGGATGATCCGCTGGAAACAGTCGGTCGACGGTTTTCCCGATTTCGGCATGACCTTCGGCAATCCGGATTTCGTGCGCTATGCCGAGGCCTACGGCGCGAAAGGATCGCGCGTAAGTGCGGTCGAAGACCTTTTCCCGGTACTCGAAGCTGCCTTTGAGGGCGGCGGGGTCCATCTGGTCGATGTGCCGGTCGACTATTCAGAGAATACCCGCGTTCTGGTCGACGAATTGCGCAACCGCACACCCGATGTCGAATGTTCATGACCCGTCGCAGAACGCAGACCCCTGAGATGCGAGGAGATCGGAGATGTTGACTGTCGTGCAGGCCTTTGATCGTGCACCGATCGCCCAGATCGAAACCGACGATGCCGCCGCGCTGGAGCGCAAGCTTCAAGCCGCCAGCCGCGTGTTCGGGGATCGCGATGGCTGGCTCAAGCCGCATCAGCGGGTCGCGATCCTGCGCAGGCTGGCGGTTCTGATGGAGGGCAGGCGCGACCATCTTGCCATGCAGATCGCGCGCGAGGGCGGCAAACCTCTGCCTGATGCCATCGTCGAGACCAATCGCGCCATTGATGGCATTCAAAACGCCGCTGACGAACTGCGCACCTCCGCTGGCCGGGAAATCCCGATGGGGCTGTCAGCGGCGGCGGACGACCGCTGGGCCTTTACCACAAAAGAACCCATCGGCATCGTCGCGGCGATTTCCGCATTCAATCACCCGCTGAACCTGATCGTGCATCAGATCGCCCCAGCCATCGCGACCGGCTGCCCCGTCATCGTGAAACCGGCAAGCGCAACACCGCTGTCCTGCCTCGACGTCGTGGCGCTGGTCCACGAGGCTGGCCTGCCCGAACCTTGGTGCCAGACCTTCGTCACTAATGACATTACGCTCGCCGAGAAGCTGGCGACCGACAGCCGGGTTGCCTTCCTGAGTTTCATCGGCTCGGCAAGGGTCGGCTGGTCCCTGAAGGCCAAGCTCGCGCCGGGAACACGCTCGGCGCTGGAACATGGCGGTGCCGCACCAGCCATCATCGACCGCAGTGCCGATCTTGGCAAGGTCATCGAACCGATTGTCAAAGGTGGATACTACCATGCCGGTCAGGTCTGCGTATCGACACAGCGCATCTACGTTCACAACGATATCGCCGACGATTTCACGCACCGCTTGGTCGCCCGCGTCGGCACGCTGCGCACGGCCGATCCGACCCTTGAGGATACCGAGGTCGGACCGCTGATATTGCCGCGCGAGGCCGACCGTGTCGCAGATTGGACCCGCGCGGCGGTGTCAGGCGGGGCGGTCCTCGCGACCGGAGGTGAACGCCTGTCCGAAACCACCCTGAGCCCGGCGGTGCTGCTGGATCCGGCCCATGACGCGAAGATGTCCATGCTGGAGGTCTTTGGCCCCATTGTCGCGGTCTATCGCTACGATGATCTCGACGACGCCATTCGCCGCGCCAACGCGCTGCCGACGGCCTTTCAGGCCAGCATCTTTGGACAGGACATCGACGTCGCCCTGCGCGCGGCCAACCGCCTTGATGCTTCGGCGGTCATGATCAACGATCCGACGGCCTTTCGGACCGACTGGATGCCTTTTGCGGGCCGCAGGGAATCCGGATACGGCACCGGTGGCATCCCCTTCACGATGCAAGACATGACACAGGAAAAGATGATCCTGATGCGCAAGAGTTAATGGAAAACAGCCCCAAAACAACGCTGCCCGAGGCGGCATGTTCACCGGCACGCAGGAAAGCCCGCCCTGCTTCCCCAATTGTCTGCCCGTACGTTTGCACAAGGACGGCGCTTTTGACGCGGCTTGTGAGCGTCCGGTCAAGTTGCGCTTAGTCTGATCTGATCACGCATGGAGCAGTCTCATGGTTGAAGTCGTCGCCCGGTTCGTAGAAGGCAATATGATGCGGCATGTATCGACCATGTCGCTGACGTCGAGTATCGGCTTGATGGCGATTTTCGCCGTAGACCTTATCGACCTGTTCTTCATCTCCATGCTTGGGCAGGACGCGCTTGCCGCAGCGGCCGGGTATGCCAGCGTGGTGATGTTCTTCGCGAGCGCGATCAATATCGGGCTTTCGATTGCAGCAGGCTCACTGGTGGCCAATTCGTTGGGAGCCGGCAAGACTGTTCCCGCACGAGAGCACGCGTTCAGTGCCAGCATATTCGCCATTGCCTTCGGACTTCTGATCCCCCTGTTGGCGCTGCCTAATCTGGGCTATCTGCTGGGGCTTCTCGGCGCCTCCGGTGAGGTGGCCGACCGCGCAGCGGATTACCTGTGGATTATCCTGCCGGCCACCGTCTTTTCCGGGTTGGGCATGACCACGGTGGCGGTGCTGCGGGCCTATGGTGACAGCAGGCGCGCGATGTTTCCGTCTTTGACCGGGGCGATGGTCAACGGGGTGCTCGACCCGATCTTTATCTTCACGCTGGGGCTGGGCCTTGAAGGGGCAGCCTGGGCAACTGTTGCGGCAAGGTTCGCCACCATGCTGATGGCGCTGTGGCCAACCATCCGGCTTTACAATGGTTTCGCAATCCCGCGCATCGGTTGTTTCCTTTACGATATCCGCGAGGGCATGCAGATCGCGCTTCCAGCCATCTTGGCCACCGTCGCCACGCCGGTTGGCACTGCCATTGTCACCCGCGAGATGGCCAAATACGGGACCGATGCGGTGGCCGGCATGGCGGTGATCAACCGGATGTCTCCGGTCGTGTTCGCAGTAGTGCTTGCGCTGTCGGGTTCGATCGGGCCGATCATGGGGCAGAATTTCGGGGCCGGGCGGCGTGACAGGGTGCGGGGAGCCTTCTACGACGCGGTCATCTTCTCGGCGATCTACGTCCTGGTGGTCTCGATCATCCTGTTCCTGTTTCGGGGCCAGATCGCCGATTTCTTTGGAGCCAAGGGCGAGGCACGGGAGCTGATCCTTCTGTTCTGCTGGCCATTGGCGCTGGCCAGTTTTTTCAACGCGGTGATCTTCGTGGCCAGTGCCTCGTTTAACAACCTCGGGCATCCGAGTTATGCGACTTGGATAAACTGGGGACGCCAGACGCTGGGCACCCTGCCGCTGGTGGTGATCGGCGGGGCGCTGTACGGGGCGACGGGGGTGCTTATTGGACAGGCGGTCGGCGGCATCATCTTTGCCTTGATCGCGGGATGGCTGAGCCTTTGGATGATCACCGAGCAGGCGCACCCGCTAAAGCAGCTGAAGTGTCGGTTCCAATTGCAACGGCGCATGCACGAGATGTATCAAGAGGTAGGGTGAGCCGGTTTTCCCTGCGTGGGAAAAATGTCGGGGCCCTGCGCAAATTCCGGTTCGGCGCGCTCATAGTCGCTGGGGCTGCCAATGTCGTTTGATGCATTTCGAAATTTTCGATGATTTGAAAGCAGGCTCAGGCTGGACCTATTTATGCTGCAAATCGCAGATAGAAAAACACCGCAAACAGGATAACGGGTTTCGGATAACATGTGCCTTTGAAAGCAACCATCGTGCTATCCAGCTATAGCTGCGGGCTGATCTTCTGACGCGATGCGCCCGCAACACCAACAGCACCCCTAGGACCTTTGCGACAGAACCCTTGTGGCGGCTGTCAGTCCGCCGGAACCGACGCATGGCGCAGAACATCGCGAATATCAGTTTTGGACAAAAGACCGTCTTCAACAGCGATATCGGCCAGCGCCTTGCCCTCAGCGAGCGCCCGTTTGGCCATGGCCGAAACACGTGTATACCCCAGTTCTTTGAGGAAAACGGTTGAGACGCCGAAGGATTGCGCGAGGTTGAGATAGCTGCGGTCCTCATCCACCTCCAGTCCGACGATGCAGCGCGCCGCAAAGCGTTGGGCGGCGGCGGTGATCAACGCCATCTGCTCAAAGAGAGACAGGGCGATCAGCGGTTCGAAATGGTTGATCTCCATCTGGCCAGACTGCGCGGCGATGGCGATGGCGGCATCATGGCCATGCACGCGCATCCAGACCTGTTGGACGGTCATGGGGATCACCGGATTGACCTTGCCTGCCATGATCGACGAGCCGGGTTGCACAGGCGGCAATCGCAATTCGCCCAAGCCCGACGCGCCGTCGCTGCCAAGGATCACTAAATCCGCGGCAAGCTTGGCCATAATAGCAGAAAGATTGCGCAGTTCTGCCGACAGGCGCACAAACCCGTCGGCGGCATGCATGGCATCGAATGAGTCCTCCGCCAAACGGATTTCCATGCCGAACACCTCTGACAGAGCAGGGGCAATGGCGCGGCGATAGCCCGGAAATGCGCCAAGACCTGTCCCGATTGCGGTGCCGCCCATCGGGACGGTGCGCAGGGCCTCAACAGCGCTTTGCACAGCCGTCAATGCGCGTGACAGGGCGCTCGCGTGACCCAAGAAATACTGCCCCCATGTCATCGGTTGGGCCGCCTGCATGCAGGTCCGTCCCGTGCGCAACATGTCCTTGGTTTCATCAGCCTTGACGCGCAGTGCCGAAATCAAGGTTTCTATTTCTGCGGCAAGGGACGGCCCTGTCAGAACACAGGCCAGCTTCACCGCTGTCGGTAGGGCATCATTGGTGGACTGGCTGCAGTTGACGTGATCGTTGGGATTGACGCGCACATAACATCCCGGTTTGTCGCCCAGGATCTGGCCCGCACGGTTTGCGATCACCTCATTGAAATTCATATTGGTGGATGTGCCCCCCGACCCTTCTAGAAGGGCTGTGGGGAATTGATCGGCATGACCGCCAGCCACGATCTCGTCACAGGCGGTGATGATGGCATCTGCCACGTCTGATGCCAAAGCACCCACCTCTTGATTGGCCATAGCTGCCGCGCGTTTGACCAGCGCCATAGCGCGCATGAAATCAGGATAGGCCGAGAGAGGCAGCCCCATACCGGCAAAGTTTTCCAATGCGCGTGCGGTATTGGACCCATAGAGCGTGTCATCAGGCAACTGGACGTCGCCAAGACTGTCGGATTCAGTGCGATAAGTCATGAGCGCCTACAGGATCTGAGCAAGGAATTGCTGTGTGCGGGGGTCTTGAGCGTTGTCAAAGAAGGTCGCGGGTGGGCCGGACTCTACGATCACCCCGCGATCGGTGAAGTAAATGCAATCTGCGATCTCGCGGGCAAAGCCCATTTCATGCGTGACGAGGATGCAGGTCATGCCATCTGCTGCAAGGTCCTTGATCGTCGTAAGAACCTCTTTCACGGTCTCGGGGTCAAGCGCGGCGGTCACCTCGTCAAACAGCATCACGTCGGGGTTCATGGCAAGCGACCGCGCGATTGCAACGCGCTGTTGTTGGCCCCCGGACAACTCGCCGGGGTAGGCGTCTTCCTTGCCGTTCAAACGGACCTTGGCAATCAGCGCCCGCGCGCGTTTTTCAACCTCTGCGCGGTCTTGGTTGAGCACTTTAATTGGTGCCATCATCACGTTTTGTAAGGCGGTCTTGTGCGGGAAAAGATTGTATTGCTGGAACACCATCCCGACCTTCTTTCGTAGGGCGAGTTTGTCCAGCTTTGGGTCGTTGACCTCTAACCCCTCCACGGTGATCGAGCCTGCCTGAATGTCGTTCAGCGCATTGATGCAGCGGATCAGGGTCGATTTTCCCGAGCCCGACGGCCCGATGATACAGACCACCTCGCCTTTCATCACGTCGAGCGAGATACCTCTGAGCACTTCGACAGCGCCAAAGGATTTGTGCACGTCTTTCAACGACACGATTGGCTGTTGGGGGGTCCAGGTCATGGAAGCCTCACTCATAGTTTCACCGAGTATTTTCGTTCCAGAACGCGCGTCAAAGAGCTGATCGGGTAACAATAAAGGAAGAACCAAGACAGAATATAAAGGTACATCGGGATCAGAAGATCAGCGCGCCCTTCAGCACTCAGCGCAGCGCGCGTCAGGGCCATAACATCATCAACCCCTATGATGGACACCAGCGGCGTCGCCATCGTTAGGACCGCGTAGAGGTTCATCCAAGACGGCAGCACGCGCTTGACGGTTTGTGGAAGAATGATGTTCGTCAGGGTCATCCGGCGGCTGAACCCCAAGGATTCAGCAGATTCCCATTGGCCCGTCGGGATGGACAGGATCGCACCCCGCATGAATTCCGACGTATAGGCCATCACGGGCAACGACAGGCCGATCACAGCCTTGATCCAGCCGGGAAACGGGATCTTCACGCCGAAGATCTCGAACTGGAATGGGATCAGCAGGATGCAATAGAACAGAAGGACAAGCCAAGGCGAGTTGCGGAAGAACTGTGTGACAAGCCATGCAGACTGCCGTATCGGACGGATCTGCGACACCTGCAGAACACCCAGGAACACCCCCATAATTGTCCCGATCAGCATCGACAGAACGGAAATCAGGACGTTAAAGCCAAACCCTTTGGCCAAGGTGGGTGTCCATTCCAAAAGGATCATGAGGATCGTGCGTTCGTCTGGCGTTGCAAGCTGGGCAAAGGCGGGACCGATCAGCACGGCGGCCAAGGCCAGCACAAGCGCTGTGAGCGTCCAGAGATTGAAGAGCCGATCCGCAAGCGGCAACCCATCGGCGCGCAGGCGCATGGGCAGCATCACCGGCATGTGGCCGCGAACCTTGGGTTTCAGATGTGGGGAATACATGGTCATTCTCCGTATCCGGGGATGCGCAGCGCCTTTTCCCAACGATGCAGGACCCAGACCAGGATGGCGACCAGACCCACGTAGGACACCAGCAAAACGTTCATCATCTCGCGCACGTTCAGATCCTCGGACCAGATTTGCGCCGAGACATAAAGCAGTTCCGGCACGGCAATCGCATAGGCGAGCGTTGTGGTCTTGACCAGGTTCACCAGATTTGTCCCAAGCGCCGGCAATGAGACGCGCACCGCCAGCGGCAGCACGATATCGGTATAGATTTGCAGGCGCGTATATCCGAGCGCCTCGGCGGCCTCTACCGTGGAACGCGGCACGGCCTCGACCCCTGCGCGAAAGATTTCCACATTCAAAGCGCCCGCAAACAGCGACAGCGAGATGATGGCCCATCCGAAATTGCTAATCAAAGGCTGCGGCAAACCATTCTCGCCGGTGATCCGGAGCACCGTGCCGATGGCAAAGTAAAAGAAGTAAAGCTGAACCAGTGGAGGTGTGTTGCGAAAGAACGCGACAAAAAGCCCGACAGCCACCCGTAACGTGCGTGACGGTGCGCCTTGGACAGCGGCCCCCAGAACGCCCACAACCAGCGACAAAAAGATCGACACGACCGAAAGTTTGATCGTCATCCAGAGGCCAGAAACATAGCGACCGCGATTGTAATCGTCGCTGACCACGGCAAGGTTCAAGAACCAGTCGGGGCGCAGCCAGTCGATAAGGGGGTTAACAAAGTCCATCGGATCGGATCACCTCTGTCGCAGCGCAAAGAGATGCCCGGCAGAGACAGGCGCTGCCGGGCAGTTCAGCAAGGACAGGTTATTTCAACCTGTCGTGCTCTGCCTGCAGGAACGGGCTGGGCGCGATGCCATTTGCGGCGTTCCGTTCGATCAGATAGCCGGATTTGTGCCAATCGGTGACGATCTCGCTCATCAATTGACCATAGGGTTGGTCAAGCTCTTCCAGCGGGACTGCGATGGACCATGCCTGCGGATCTTCGGTTGGGAAAGGCATTTCAAACTCGGCCCATTGTGCGTCAGAGGCCAGTTGCGATTCGATCCACGTATTGTCGTAGAGAAAGGCGATGCAGCTTCCGTTCAAGAGTGCCGCAGTCGCCTCTGGAATGCCTGCAAAAGCGACCAGATTGGGGCCATAAAGTTGCGTGACTCGCTTGTTATAGTAAGAGCCTTGCAGCGCGCAAACGTCTGCGCCCTTCAGATCTTCCCAATTCTTGAGACCCGCGGCCTTGGGTGCCAGAACATTGGTGCCGCCGGCGTAGTAATTCGGCTCGATCATGCCGATGACTTGACGCCGCTGTTCGTTATCGCCCATCGTTGCGATGATCAGGTTGATACGCCCTTGTTGCAGGAATTCCATGCGGTTAGACGCGACCACCGGGACCAGCTCGACGTCGACCCCCAGCCGCTCGGCGACATCCTTGGCCAGGTCGATCTCAAGACCCTGCAACTCGCCGTCAGAGGTCAGATACCCCCAAGGCTTGTAGTCCTGCTTGACGCCAACGACGATCTTTCCGGCATCCTTGATATCTTGAAGAGCGTCGGCCATGGCGGCGGTGCTGGTCAAGGTGGCCACAACGGCGGTCAGTGCAGCTTTAATATAAGTCCTCATTCCACTCTCCTGTTGTCTGGTGCCAACACGTCTTGCGTGCTGCTTCGGAAGTGATGAAGTTTTGCCTCTGACGAGTCCAGAAAAAAATTGCATTTGTTATTTTTTACAAAGAAAAATTACACTTGCGCCAATTCAGTCTCCGCATAACACTGCGGGTGCCGAGGTAAGAGGTTTGCCGGTTATGAAAATTGACGAAAAGTTAACCCAAGCGTTGCCAAACCTGCCGCGCAAGTTGGCCGTCGCGGCCCGCTATGTGCTTGATAACCCAGAGCGGATTGCAGTGGATTCGATGCGCTCTGTGGCTCAGGCCTGCGGTGTGGCCGCCCCGACGATGCAACGACTTGCGCAACATATGGGATATGAGGGCTACGATGGGTTTCGACAGGACTTTCAGAAACTGTTGATGGGGCGCGGCTTTGGGGCGCGGGTTGACGCATTGCGCAGCACCTTTCAGAGTGACTCATTGGCTAAACTGGTCAGTCACATGACAGAGGCCGCTCAGAATAACATCGCAGAGGTTGCCGCGCATCTTGAGCCAAAGGAGGTTGCGGCCTTTGTTGCCGCTGTCCGTCGCAGCGGGCGCACCTATGTGATTGGCGCAGGCTCCATGTATTGGGCAGCTGGTATGATCGAGGCAACCGGACGACTTGCGGTGCCCGATCTGGTGTCTTTGCCTGCAGGCACCGTGGCGGCGAGCGAGCGTATTTCGACAATCTCCAGTAGCGATACTGTGCTCGCACTCGGAATCGCGCCCTATTGCGCCCAGACAATTGACGCCATGCAATATGCACGTCGCGCGAGTGCGTCAGTTTATGCCATCACCGACAGGCCCAGTTCGCCATTGGCACCCTATGCTGACGGGCTCTTTCTGGCACCGACGGCAAGTCCGCATTACTTTCCGTCAGCCATCGCTGTGCAACTTGTCGCAGAAATTCTATTGGCGGCCTGTGCCGCAGCCAGCGGTGACGCCTCACGGCATCGGCTTCGGCAATTGGATGAAATCCGACGCTCCAGCGGTGCCTATCTCGACGAGTAGCGCAACGACCAGTCTCGATACTGCGCCCCGGTCGAATTCCGTTTTGATTCTGATCCGCACGTCATCGTCAGTTGGCTCAGGAACCACGCGAGCAAAGGCTGTGCCAAACTTGAACCGCCAGTTTCACGCATCAGACCTGTGTCGCGTCACCGGGCAAGCCGCTTGTGGCGCTCGGGTCATCAAGGTCATTCGGCAAGGCTCGACCCATGAAGGCAAATAATGGGAAATAAAGCCTGATGGTTACGCGGCATGTCCATGTTGCACTGTCTCGCCCCAGAGACGCGATTGCGCCATCAAATCGATCACCGGCGGCGGCCTTGCTTAATGTCACCAAACCCGTGTTCACCCACGGCGTCTTGCCTGACGAAAGGCACCGGGTGCCTGGCCTGTCCACCGCCGGAAGCTTCTCGAAAAGCTACTGGCATCGCGGTAGGCCAATACAAGTGCGATCGCGTCAACGCCAAGGGTTGTCTTGGTCAGATACCTAATCGCAATATCCTGCCGTGTCGCATCTAACTCTGCTTGAAAAGACGTCTTTTCCTGCCGCAGGCGGCGTTGCAGCGTGCTGCGGCTGATCCCAAGAGAGATGGCAACGTCTTCGGCACCTGTGCGCCCAGAGAGCATCAGATCGGCCAATGCTGCCCGCACCCGCGCGGCGGCGGGCAAAGGATCATTCTGGGCCGCCAGCTGTAGCTTCAGGTCTGCCTCTACATCCGCCCAAAGGGCGGGGTTTTCGGAAATGAAACGGCGTTTCGCGTCCTCAGGCGAAAAGGTGACAAAGGTTGTAGCCGACCGCTCGGGCATGATCCCCAGATGGCTCGCGATCTGTCGCCTTTCCTCTTCTGAGCCGTCGAACCCCGCCGCAACCGGGCAAACAAAATGAGCGGTGGCCCCCCGAATGTTCTCCAGCATGCAGACAAGCTGCAAGGCGCCAAGGCTGGGTGGCATCGGACTATGGATATCGACGCTGTCATACTCTGCGCGCAAGAGCTGGCCATCCTTGAACACCTGCATCCGGGTCGGACCCAGCAGGGACTTGAATTGTGCCAGGCGCGTCAGGCCAGTTTCCAGGTTTGGGGCACAGGAAAGGGTGAAAAAAACCGGGATCACCGGACCCCGGGAAATCGCGACCCCCAGATAAGGGACGAAATCGCGACGGGGCGAGAGACGTGCAATGGTGTTCCAGGCGTCGAAATACTGGCCAGCCGTCACGCGCAATTCGCTGCGGTCCTGCGCAAGTTTGGACAGACCTGCCGTCTCGAGCATCACCTGCGGATCGATGCCAAGGATCCGGCAAGACACGTCGGTTCCCATGAAAAGGGAATAGGTCTGTGGGCTGTCCATCGGCTTGGTCCTTGAGGAGTTGGCCATTTATGCCACGGGGGAAAGACCAAGACCATATCCGCAGGGCCGTCTGACCCGATTTGCCAGTGATTGACCACATCTGCATGTCGCTCTTGCTAAGTGCTGGATTTACACTCTCAGGGCGCGCGGTGTCACGCCACGTCCACGAACCGATTGGAGTGAAACATGCTACTCACGGTGAACGGTAAAAGTCATGATGTTGATTTACCATCTGACATGCCCCTTCTTTGGGTTCTGCGGGACGGGCTGAACGTAACGAGTGTGAAGTACGGATGTGGCATCGCGCTCTGCGGTGCTTGTACGGTCCATATTGGCGGCGATGCCGTGCGCTCCTGTCAGGTGTCCTTGGGCGATGTCTGGGCAGACGTCACAACGATCGAGGGGCTGGGAAGGCCCGGCGCTCTGCATGCGGTGCAGGCGGCATGGATCACGCATCAGGTGGCGCAATGCGGGTACTGCCAATCCGGCCAGATCATGCAGGCCGCCGATCTTCTGGCCCGCAATCCCGAGCCATCCGATGACGATATCGACGCCGCGATGTCGGGCAACCTGTGCCGCTGCGGGACCTACCCGCGCATCCGCGCCGCTGTCCACGCCGCAGCCAGCGCGATGCGGGAAGTGTGAGGGATGGGCCGCGCCAGAACCATCGCCCGCCGCAGCTTCCTGATCGGGTCCGCCGCCATTCTGGGCGGGGTCGCCTTCGGGGCCTATTTCGTGTCTCGCCCGATCGCTAATCCTTTGCTTGACGGTCTGGCACAGGGCGAGGCCGCATTAACCCCTTTCGTCAAGATCACACCGCAAGGCATCACATTGATCGTGCCGCGCGCCGATGTGGGCCAAGGCATCGCCTCGACCCAAGCCATGCTGATTGCCGAGGAGTTGGACATCGACCCGGCCACCGCCACGCTCGACCCCGGCCAGCCACATCAGGCCTATTTCAACGGCGTCATCGTGGGTGAAAGCATGCCCTTCCCGGCATGGGAGCATGGGGCGGTGGCCAACACTATGCGCGACGTGATGAGGAACGTCGCACGCCTGACCGGCTCTCAATTCACCGGCGGTTCGTCATCGGTTGCCGATCTGCACGAAACCCTGCGCCTCGCTGGTGCCACTGCCCGCGAAACTCTCAAGGCCGCTGCATCGGCGCGCACGGGCGTGCAGCGCGCCGACCTGCGGACCGACGACGGGCAAGTTGTTTTGCCAGACGGCACCCGCATTCCCTACACTGCTCTTGCCGGCGAGGCGGCGGCCATCGCGCCTGTCACCGACGTAACGCTGCGCCCTGCCTCCGACTGGACGCGCTTGGGCAAACCCTATCAGCGCCTCGACATCGTTGCGAAATCAACCGGCACGCAGGATTATGGCATCGACGTGGTGCTGCCCGGCATGCTGCACGCCACTGTGCGCGCGAACCCGGGGCGTGGTGGGGCCATGGCGGGTTATAACGCCGATGCAGCGCTTGCGATGCAGGGCGTGCGCGCGGTCGTTGCGGTGAACGAGGGGCTGGCGGTCATTGCCGACAACACTTGGTTCGCGTTTCAGGCGGCGCAGGCGCTAGAGGTCGATTGGCTGCCCCCCGACCATCCCGCCAGTTCCGCCGAGATGTGGCAGGCGCTGTCAGCTGCCCGCACTGACGCGTTTCGCAACAGCCGCCTGCGCGAAGACGGCGATGTCGAGGCGGCGCTCGCCGGGGCCACCGTGATCGAGGCGGAATACCGCACGCCCTTCCTCGCCCATGCCGCGCTCGAGCCGCTTAGCGCGACGGTGCTGGTCGAAGCGGACAGCGTGCAGATCTGGACTGCAACGCAGATCCCCGCCGTGGTGCGCGATGCGGCGGTGGCGCTGACCGGCCTCGATCCGTCGCAGGTCACACTTCATGCCCTGCCCGCAGGCGGCAGTTTCGGTCGCAGGCTCGATCATGACTATGTGGTGCAGGCGATCCAGATCGCCGCAACCATGCCCGGCACGCCGATCAAGACCACCTGGAGCCGAGAGGAGGACATGACCCATGACTATCCCCGCCCCCTGCACATGGCCGTTGGCCGGGGCGCGGTGGGGAATCGCCGGGTGCTGGCCTATGATCTCGACAGCGTCAGCCCCTCGCTCATCTTGTCCTGGTTCGGGCGCATCTCCAGCGTGCCGCCGGGGCCCGACACGATGCTGGTCTGGGGTGCCTTCGACCAACCCTATGCCATCCCCAACTATCGCGTCACCGGCTATGCCGCGCCGCAGATGATACCGGTCGGGTCGTGGCGCTCGCCCGGGGCCTGCTCCAATACCTTCTTTCACGAAAGTTTCCTGTCCGAACTGATCCATGCCGCCGGTGCCGACCCCTTGGAGGAACGGCTGCGCCTGATCGCCGACCCCGATAGCCGCCGCGTGCTCGAGGCGGTGGGCGAGATGGCGAACTGGGCGGGCGCTGACATCGGGCCGGGGCGCGGGCGCGGCGTCGCCTTTGCGCATACCCACGGGGTGCCCGTGGCCGAGGTTCTTGACGTGACCCTGACCGAGCGGGGCATCCGCATCGACGAGGTCTGGATCGCCGCCGATTGCGGCACCGTCTTTGACCCCGCGAACGCCGAGGCGCAATTGACCGGGGCCGCGATCTTTGGCCTTGGCCATGCGATGAACTGCGAACTGACCTACGAAAACCACGCCGTGCAGCAGACCAATTTCGATGCCTTCGAGGGAATGCGCCTGAACCAGACGCCGCGCTTCCACACGCAGCTTTTGGGGCGCGCCGAGCGGGTGCGCGGTTTGGGCGAGCCCGCGACCGCGCCAGCCGCCCCTGCCCTCGCCGATGCAATCTTTGCCGCGACGGGCCGACGCTTGCGCGAAATGCCGTTCAGCAAATTCATCAGTTTCGCATGAAAGCGCTCATGCCCTTGAAGTGGCACCAGCATGCCTGCTGCGCATTCTGGCGGCCCCAACCCTCATCCCAGATCAAATAACGCGCGGGACAGTCCCGCCTGACGCGAACGAAAAGGAAAACCCATGGACGAAACCATCTATCCCCAAGGCAGCACAGCACTTCTTTGCGTCGATCCCTATAACGATTTTCTCGCTGAGGATGGCAAGATGTGGCCCGCCCTCAGCGATGTCTCGAAAGCCGTTGATCTGCATGCCAACCTGATCAAGATCCGCGCGGCCGTGCGAGAGGCCGGACATCCGATCTTCATCCTGCCCCATCACCGCCACCGCGCCGGCGATTTCGAGGGATGGGCACACCTGACGCCGTTTCAGGCGGCGGCGCATGACCACCAGATGTTCGCCGAGGGAAGCAGGGGCGGAGACTGGTACGAGGGGTTCGGTCCCGACCACGGCGACATTGTCGTCAAGGAGCACTGGGGCGCCTCCAGCTTTGCCAATACCGACCTTGATGTGCAGCTGCGCCAACGCGGGATCACCCATGTCATCTTTATCGGGGCGATCGCCAATACCTGCACCGAAGCGTCAGCCCGATATGCGGCCGAACTTGGCTATCATGTGACCCTCGTTCGCGACGCAACGGCGGCCTTGTCCCCGGATGCGCTGCATGCCGCGCATGAGATCAACGGCCCAACCTATGCCCACGCCATTCTCACCACGGCAGAGGTGGTGGGGAAACTGCGTTCACGGGCATAGACATCATCCGCTTTGATGAGGCTGGCTAGATAGCGGACCTTGTGGTGATGATCCGCCCGATAGCTGCCATCATAAGGCTGGGCGAAGAAGCCGCGCGCCGCAGGGCAACCGCGAACCAAGCTGCTCAAGACCAGAGCGCCGAATAGGGTGTTTGAACCGTCGAGATTTCGAGCGTTTCACGAGGCCATGAATGGATTGTTTGGCAAGATATACTTGGTGATCCTCTTGGTGATCAAAGCGCGTAATCAGGCGAAAGACTTTGTTTTCTTCAAAGGACTTACCCATGACAAACAGAAATCTTTGCGCTCACCGGGACAAGCTCGGGTATGTACCCTCGGCCGATTTGGAGCGGCGAAACCAACCCTCTCGATCTTAACACTATCGGCGCCGTTCTTGATATCAGCCTTGGCCAGTCAGACCTTGTCCGATAGGCTTGGGCTGCTTCATTTGCCTATTTCAGATCACGTTTGAATAGTGTTCTGATGGGGCGCGGAACTTACCATCTGGAACGGCTCATTTTCGGGCAGCGATCCATCAATCAATCGGAAGCCATATGGCCGAAGCACGCGCGGTTTTTCTAGAGGGGAACCTCTTTCGTCATATCACGGTGATGGCGCTGACCTCGTCGGTGGGTCTGATGGCGGTTTTCGCAGTCGATTTCATCGACATGGTCTTTATCGCGATGCTGGGCAACGCGGAACTGGCGGCGGCGGTGGGCTACGCGGGCGCGATCCTGTTCTTCACCACCTCCTTTGGCATCGGCATGGCGATTGCGGCGGGCGCACTGGTGGCCCGGGCGCTGGGACAGGGCGACGCCGAGCTGGCCCGCGCGCAGGCGGCGGCAGCGCTTGTCTGGGGGGTGGTTTTTGGCGCGGTCTTCGCGGCAACGGTCTGGCTGAACCTTGCGGGACTGGCGGCGCTGATGGGGGCTACGGGCGAGACGCTGGATCTCGCGGTGCATTACCTGCAAATCATCGTGCCCAGCCTGCCTTTTCTGATCGTCGGCATGGTGGGCGGTGCGATCCTGCGCGCCCATGGCGACGCACGCCGCGCGATGATGGCGACGATCTGGGGGGCGCTGGTCAATGCGGTGCTGGACCCGATCCTGATCTTCGGCCTTGGGCTCGACCTGACAGGTGCTGCACTGGCCAGCGTGGCGGCGCGGCTGGTGATCGCGGGCACTGCGCTGATCCCGATCTTTCGCCATCACGGTGGGCTGGTGCGGCCCGGTCTACCAGAGATGTCCATCGCCTTCGTACCGATCGTGACCATCGCAGCCCCGGCGATCCTGACCCAATTGGCGACGCCCGTGGGACAGGCCGTCGTCACCCGCGCCATGGCCAGCTTCGGCGAGGCGGCGGTCGCAGGCATGGCCATCGTGGGACGGATGACGCCGGTGGCCTTCGGCGTGATCTTTGCGCTGTCGGGTGCCATCGGGCCGGTGATCGGCCAGAACTTTGGCGCGGGGCGGATGGACCGGGTCCGGCAGGCCTACCGCGATGGGCTGCTCTTCTGCGCCCTCTTCACCTTTGCGATGACGGCGCTGCTGTTTGCCTTGCGCGGGCCCATCATTGCGCTTTTCGGGGCTGAGGGGGTGACGCGCGACCTGATCCTCCTGTTCTGCGGACCGTTGGCGCTGGCGTTTTTCTTCAACGGGGTGATCTTTGTCTCGAACGCGGCCTTCAACAACATGGGTCACCCGTTCCGCTCTACCTGGATCAACTGGGGGCGGCACACGCTTGGCACCGTGCCTTTTGTTCTTGCGGGCGGTGCGCTGTTTGGCGCGTCAGGAGTGCTGATCGGGCAAGCGGTGGGCGGCGTGATCTTTGCCGGTGTTGCGGCGCTGATGGTGCGGCGGATGATGGACCGCAAGGCAGGTGCGCCGCCCCCGGAAAAGCCGTTCGACCGGCAGGCGCGGCTGATGAGCCTGATGCACAGGCGCCGGTGACTCTGCGCGGGGGCCTTTTCGATGGGGTAACCAGGGTTGACCATCCGTTATAGGTATGTCGCAGGAAAAGGCCCAGCCGATGCCGCACGACGCGTCCCAAGACCGATGCCATTCAGTCCAATCGCCCCCTGCCTCCCGGCAGATTACCTGTTGCCAGACAGCTAAACTCCACACATCCCTCGGGGCAAAGCGCGCTCGCGACCATCAAGCCTATGTTTTCGCTAAGCAGGCGTGCATCTGAACTTGGCACCCTCTGCCCGCCAACCGAAATGCCCGCAACGCTGCACAGGCGGCTGGCGCGGTGCTTGCCTCGCACGGGGGCGTAAAGCCGCGCGCAGAAGGTGCTTACATTGGGGTATGAGCAGAGAAAGCATGGGCGGCTTTATCCATTCAAAACAACGGCCTATGTTATAATCATGGTGCCCGCGGCCGGACTCGAACCGGCACGGCCATACGGCCGGGAGATTTTAAGTCTCATGTGTCTACCATTCCACCACGCGGGCACGAGGGGCGCGGGCGGACAATATCCGCTTTGACGGAGGTGTAAAGCCATAGCCGGGGCTACGCCACGGATCAGATCACATCCGAGAGCGCATTTTCCTTGACCGCCTGCATCGCCACATAGGTCGAGGTATTGGCCAGATGCGGCAGGGTCGAGATATGTTCGGCAAGCACCCGGCGATAATCAGCCATGCTCTGCGTGCGAATTTTCATAAGGTAGTCGAAATTGCCTGCAATGAGATGCACTTGCTCGATCTCGGGGATCTTTGACACGGCGGCGTTGAATTCTGCCAGGGCCGCTTCTCGGGTGTCGTGCAGGCGCACTTCGACAAAGCTCACGTGGTCGAGGCCGAGGCGGATAGGATCGAAAAGCGCGCGGTAGCCGGTGATGACGCCATCGCGCTCGAGCCGCCTGAGCCGCGCTTGCGTTGGTGATTTCGACAGACCGATCTCGCGCGCCAGCTCGGTGACGCTGATCCGCCCGTCCCCTGCCAGAACCCGCAGAATCGCCCGGTCAAAGCGGTCGAGGTCAAGCTGTTCGTTTTGATCCATCATATGCTCCAAATTCAAACCATCCGACCTGAGATTTCATTCTAATCAGGAAAAGTCACTGGTTCAATGATGCTATGATGTGCCATCCAACCATGGGGATCCGCATGCCATACGACACTGATATCCGCCGCGCCATCGAGTTTGCCACCTATGCAGATGAGAGCGAGACATTGGCACGCCTGACCGCTGCCGCAAACCTCTCTGAGGCAGACCGGGCGCGGATCTGCGCGCGCGGTGCCGCGCTTGTTCGGTCCATCCGCGGGCAATCGAGCCCGGGGCTGATGGAGGTGTTTCTGGCGGAATATGGTCTCTCGACAGATGAGGGCATCGCGCTCATGTGTCTGGCAGAGGCGCTTTTGCGCGTGCCCGATGCCGACACGATCGACGCGCTGATCGAGGACAAGATCGCGCCTTCGGACTGGGGCAAGCATATGGGGCATTCCACCTCGCCGCTGGTCAATGCCTCGACCTGGGCGTTGATGCTGACCGGCAAGGTGCTCAAGGATGAAAAGCCCGGCCCCGTGGGCCATCTGCGCGGGGCCATCAAGCGGCTGGGCGAGCCGGTGATCCGCACCGCCGTGGGCCGCGCGATGAAGGAAATGGGCCGCCAATTCGTGTTGGGCGAGACCATTCAAGGGGCCATGGACCGCGCGGCGGGGATGGAAAAGAAGGGCTACCGCTATTCCTATGACATGCTGGGTGAGGCGGCGCGCACTGATGCGGATGCCACCCGCTATCACCTCAGCTATTCGCGCGCCATCACGGCGATTGCCAATGCCTGCACGCAGGCCGACATCCGCAGCAACCCCGGCATTTCTGTAAAGCTCTCGGCGCTGCATCCGCGCTATGAGGTAGCGCAGCGCGAACAGGTCATGGCGGTTCTGGTGCCGCGTCTGCGCAGCCTCGCGCTCCTGGCGAAATCAGCCAAGATGGGGCTGAACATCGACGCCGAAGAGGCCGATCGCCTGTCGCTCTCGCTGGATGTGATCGAGACCGTTCTGGAAGAGCCCGCGCTTGCCGGATGGGACGGGTTTGGTGTGGTGGTGCAGGCCTATGGCCAACGCGCGAGCCACGTGATCGACTTTCTCTATGATCTGGCCACGCGGCTTGACCGCAAGATCATGGTGCGTCTGGTCAAGGGCGCCTATTGGGATACTGAAATCAAGCGCGCGCAGGTGGCGGGGATCGACGGGTTTCCGGTCTTTACCTCCAAGGCCGCAACCGATGTGAGCTATATCGCCAATGCGCGCAAGCTTTTGTCGATGACCGACCGCATCTATCCGCAATTCGCCACTCATAACGCCCATACCGCCGCCGCCATTCTCGATATGGGCAGCGACAAGGGCGCGTTTGAGTTTCAGCGCCTGCATGGCATGGGCGAGGCGCTGCATGACATCATCCTCAAGGCAGAGGGCACGCGGTGCCGGATTTATGCCCCAGTGGGCGCGCATCGCGATCTATTGGCCTATCTGGTGCGGCGATTGCTGGAAAACGGGGCGAATTCCAGCTTTGTGAACCAGATCGTCAACGAAGACGTGGCCCCCGAAGAGGTCGCCCGCGATCCTTTTGTGGCGGTGAACGATCCGCAGCCGCACCTGCCCAAAGGCCCGGACCTGTTTCAGCCCGAACGGCCCAATTCGCGCGGATTTGACCTGCGCCATCAACCGACGCTGGACCGGATTGAGGCGGCGCGCGCGCCCTTTGCGCAGCATCGCTGGGAAGCGGCACCGCTGATCGCGGGCGCGGCTGCACCCCAAACCCCCGAAACGGTCGAGAACCCGGCAGATCCCGCAGACATGCCGGGCACCGTAGCCTGGGCCAGCAAGGCCGACATCGAGGCGGCGCTGGCCGCCGCAGCGCCATGGAACGCACCTGCCAACGCCCGAGGCGTGATCCTGAACCGCGTGGCGGACCTCTATGAGGAAAATTACGGCGAGATTTTCGCGCTCCTGGCCCGTGAGGCTGGGAAATCCATCCCAGATGCCGTGGCCGAATTGCGTGAGGCGGTGGATTTCCTGCGCTACTACGCCGCCAATGCCCCCGAAGAGGCCCCTGTCGGCACCTTTACCTGTATCAGCCCGTGGAATTTCCCTCTGGCCATTTTTACAGGCCAGATCGCGGCGGCGCTGGCCGCTGGCAATGCCGTGTTGTCGAAACCTGCCGAGCAGACGCCGCTCATCGCGCATTTGGCAGTGGGCCTCATGCACAAGGCGGGCGTGCCTGCCACGGCGCTGCAACTGTTGCCCGGTGCGGGCGATGTGGGGGCAGCACTTACCTCTGACGCGCGTGTGGGCGGTGTGGCCTTTACCGGCTCGACCGAAACCGCGCTGAAAATCCGCGCGGCCATGGCCAAGCATCTGGCTCCCGGTGCGCCGCTCATCGCGGAAACCGGCGGCATGAACGCGATGATCGTAGACAGCACCGCGCTGCCCGAACAGGCCGTGCAGGCGATTGTCGAGAGCGCGTTTCAATCGGCCGGTCAACGCTGTTCCGCGCTGCGCTGCCTTTATGTGCAAGACGACATCGCACCGCATTTCCTAGAGATGCTGACCGGCGCGATGGATGCGCTGAGCGTTGGCACCCCTTGGCATTTGAGCACCGATTGCGGGCCTGTCATCGACGAAGAGGCGCGCGCCGGAATTGCCGCGCATATCCAGACCGCGCGCGCCGAAGGGCGCCTGTTGCACGAGCTGAAAACCCCTAACGCAGGCACCTATATTGCCCCCACACTGATCAAGGTTGGTGGGATCGGCGAGATTGAGCGCGAGATCTTTGGGCCCGTCCTGCATGTGGCCACGTTCAAATCCGGCGATCTTGACCGGGTGATCGGCGCGATCAACGCCACCGGCTATGGTCTGACCTTTGGCCTGATGACGCGGATCGACGACCGCGTGCAGCATGTGACCGAGGCGGTGCATGCGGGCAATATCTATGTCAACCGCAACCAGATCGGCGCCATCGTCGGCAGCCAACCCTTTGGTGGCGAAGGCATGTCGGGCACCGGGCCCAAGGCGGGCGGGCCGCATTACCTTACCCGCTTTACCGCGCGCGCAGCGCCGGAACAGGGCGAAAAGTGGACCGAGGCCATGTCGGCCAATGCCGCGCAAAAGGCGCTTGATGCGGCCAATGCCGCCGCCCGCACGCCGCGCGCCGCCCTTGTTCTACCGGGGCCGACGGGGGAATCTAACCGCCTGACCAGCCATGTCCGCCCTGCACTTCTTTGCATGGGGCCGGGGGCAGATCTGGCGGCGGCGCAGGCCCGCGCGGTTGAGGGGCTGGGCGGGGTGGCGGTGATCGCCACGGGCCGCGTTGACCCCGAGGCGCTTGTGACCATGGGCGGCCTCTCGGGCGTGATCTGGTGGGGATGCGAAAGCGAGGCGCGCGCCTATGCCGGGGCCATGGCGCGGCGCGCAGGTCCGATCCTGCCGCTTATCACCGGGTTACCCGATACCGGCCATGCGCTCCACGAACGGCATGTCTGCGTGGATACCACTGCGGCGGGGGGCAATGCGGCGCTTTTGAGCGGGATGTCCTGAGCCTCGGGTGGATCAGGACAAAAGCATCCACAGGGCCACGGTCCCCAGGGTCACGCCGAAAGCTGTATTCAGTGCCCGCGCGCTTCCAGCGCGGGCAAAAAGCTGGCCCAATCTCGCGCCCATCATGGTCCACAGGGTAAAGGCCACTAGGTTGTTAAGCGTAAAAATCGTGGTGATACCCAGAACCAACACCGTTCGGTTGGTGTCCGAAACGCTCAGGAATTGTGTGAACATCAACGCGATGATCACATAGGCCTTGGGGTTGAGGAGCAAGAGCACCGCCCCATCCCGAAACGACGCCGGGCGTGGCTCAATCGCGCTGTCGCGCGCCCCGGCACGCAGAAAACCCCAAGCGATCCAGAAAACGTAGAGTGCACCCGCGAGTTTGAGCAAGACGAAGACCCCCGGCGCAGCCTCAAGCGCGCCGACAAAGCCGAAACCTATGGCGGCGGTCACCAGCCATGTGGCGATGTGATACCCAAAGCTTGCCGGAAACGTCGCCCTCATCCCAAAGCGCGCGCCATTGGCGGCGAAAAAGAGATTGCCGGGACCGGGACTATAGGCCAGCGGCAAAAGAAAAAGCACAAGCGCAAATGCAAGCTGGGTCATCGTCATCTCCTATGGATGGGACAACTTTGCGCACCGATCCCGATATTGGGCGACCCGGTTCTTGCGCAAATCGTGGCGGCGGGTGCAATCACCGGCTTTCCGTCCCCCGTGATCCGCGCTAGCTTTCGCGCATGTTTCCGATCCGCGATCATAATCCTTCGGGGCGCACACCCTATGTCACCTACGGGCTGATTGCGCTCAACGTGTTGATATTCTTGGCCTATTGGCCGCTTTTCTCAGATGAGCGGGCGCTCAATGTCTTTTTCTACGACTGGGCGATGATCCCCGCCAAAGTCACGCAAATCGGTGACTTCACCGGGCTTTTGACCTCGATGTTCCTGCACGGCGGGGTGCTGCACCTAGCGGGCAACATGCTGTTTCTGTGGATTTTTGGCGACAATATGGAGGACCGGATGGGGCATTTGCCCTATCTTCTTTTCTACATTGCCACTGGCGTTGTGGCGGGGCTGGCACAGATCTTGGATAGTCCGGGGTCGATGGTGCCAACCGTCGGGGCCTCTGGGGCGATTGCCGGGGTGATGGGGGGCTATCTCTTGCTGTTTCCGCGCGCGCGGGTCGATATCTTGCTGATCTTCATCGTCTTTTTCCGTGTCATCACGATCCCGGCGGCGATTTTGTTGGTGCTGTGGTTTGCCATTCAGGTGATGGCTGGCCTCGGCAGCGATCCCGATATGGGCGGGGTCGCCTATTGGGCGCATGCGGGCGGCTTCGTGGCGGGCGTCCTTCTGACCCTGCCGATATTTATGCGGCTGGGCGGCCCGCTTTTCTGGCGCGCGACAGCAGGCACCCCGCCCAATCCAGAGGCTGATTACCGCTTTCGCCGCAGTTCTATTCCAGCCGTGAGGAAACGCCGATGAATACCCCCTCAAAGTGACCTGCCACTGTGGCGCGGTTGAGCTACGCGTGACGCTCTCGGACGGGCTCGAGACTGCGCGGCGGTGCGACTGCTCGTTTTGCCGCAGGCGTGGGGCAGCGGCGGTTTCGGCCCCCTTGGACAAGGTCGAGGTGGTCCGGGGTGCGGATAATCTGACCCTTTATCAATGGGGCACAGGCACGGCCAAGCACTATTTCTGCAAGACGTGCGGGATCTACACGCATCATCAGCGGCGCTCGGACCCGAATGAATATGGCGTCAATCTTGGGGCTATTGAAGGCGTCAATCCACGTGATCTAGACCCGATCGGTTGGGTGGACGGGGTCAACCATCCATCAGATCGCTGACCCGGCGCATCAGGGGGCCGACAAAACCCATATGCCGTCCATGAGGCAGCGTTTGGTCCGCAGCCCGCGGGCGGGCTCTGCCCCCTTGGGCCTGAAGCGATGCGCAAGCGTGACACAAGCGCCCTCCACCGAGATGATCCGCACCACACCATCAGCGCGCGTGTTGGGGTTTTTCCAACTCACCTCATCGCCGACTTTTCCGCGCCCTTCCGAATAAAGACTGGCCGCACTGCGCATCATGATGTTGACATCGCCTTGAACCATTCCAGAGCGATCCAAATCGCGGAGAATGGCATTAGCCGAAGCTGGGGCTGCCCCCATGAAGACCATGACACCAATGGCAACAGCGTGCGCGAAATTTCTTTTGTGGATCATGGATCGCCTTCCCCGAGTTGTTACACCAATGCTGGAAAGGTAGGTGGCACTCCTCAGGGCGTCAACACAAAGCCCGCCTCAGCCCCGGATCACGCCCGCAAACTTGTCAAAGATCGCCTCGTTGCCGCAGATCACTTCGCCATCGGCCAGAATATTGCCACCAGAGCGCAGCGGTTCGACAAAGCCGCCCGCTTCGCGCACGATGATCACCCCTGCGGCCAGATCCCACGCGTTCAAACGCCGCTCCCAGAACCCCTCGTAGCGCCCTGCGGCGACATAGGCCATGTCGAGCGCCGCTGATCCCCAGCGGCGCACACCCGCGCAGGTGGGCATCAGCCGTGCCAAATCCTGCAAGGTTTCGGGCAGGTCGGCCCGCCCGCCAAAAGGCAGGCCCGTGGCAAAAATCGACTCGATCATCTTGCTGCGCCCCGAGACACGCAAGCGGCTCTCGTTCATCCAGGCACCTGCACCTTTTTCGGCAAAGAACGCCTCGTCCTTGCTGGCGTCATAGATGACGCCTGCCACGACCTCGCCCTTGTGTTCGAGGGCAATGGAAACGGCCCAATGCGGCAGGCCGTGCAGAAAATTGGTGGTGCCATCCAGCGGGTCGACAATCCAGCGGCGGGTGGGGTCCTGCCCCTCTTCCTCGCCGCCCTCTTCGGCCAGCCAGCCATAGGTCGGGCGCGCGCCCATCAACTCGGTCTTGAGGATCTTTTCCGCAGCAATATCGGCGCGGCTGACGAAATCGCCCGCGCCCTTCATGCTGACCTGAAGGTTCTCGACCTCGCGGAAATCCTTGGCCAGTGCCCGCCCCGCTTTGCGCGCGGCCTTGAGCATGACGTTGAGATTGGCACTACCTACCATGGGACGGGCTCCTTTTGGGTCAGGCCGGGGCTATACGCCGCGCATCCGCAACAGACAAGGCCCGATCAGGTAAAGCGGTTGTCACGCGGAAAGCCGCGCGGGGCCATGCGCCCTGATCCAGCGCGCTTGCCCAACCATTCCTCAAGATTGCTTTCCGTGCGGGTGCGCCCTGCGGGATCGCGCCAAGTCAGACCGGCCGCGAGATCAAAGGTGGTGGCATCGGACAACCCACCGTCCTTGTATTTCTGAAGCCGCACGCCCTTGCCGCGCCCAAGTTCGGGCAATTCATCCAGAGCAAATACCAGCACCTTGCGATTATCCCCAACACAGGCGACGTGATCGCCCGTCACCGGGCGGCAGACCAAGGCCCGCGCCGGTTCTTTGAGGTTCAGCACCTGCTTGCCGCTGCGGGTCTGGGCGATCACCTCTTCCTCGGGCACGATAAAACCGTCGCCTGCGTCAGAGGCGACCAGCAATTTACGCCCCGGTTTATGGATAAGCAGATCGACGATGCCCGCCTCATTGGGCAGATCGACCATCAGGCGCAGCGGTTCGCCCATGCCGCGCCCGCCGGGCAGGTTTGACGCGCTCAGAGTATAAAAGCGGCCATTGCTGCCAAAGACCAGAATCCGGTCGGTCGTCTCGGCATGGAACATGAAGCGGGGGCCATCGCCATCCTTGAACTTCAACTCGCGGCTCAGATCGAGATGCCCGGTCATGGCCCGGATCCAACCCATTTGGCTGCACACCACCGTGATCGGTTCACGGTCGATCATCGCCTCAAGCGGCACGTCTTCGACGCTGCCCGCCTCGGCGAATTGCGTGCGGCGCGCGCCGATGGGATGGGTCTTGCCAAAGGTCTTTTTGACCTCTTTCAACTGATCGGCCACCGCCGCCCATTGCAGGGATACATCGTCGAGCAGATCCTCAAGCCCCGCACGTTCCGCCATCAATGTGTCGCGCTCTGCGCGCAACTCCATCTCTTCCAGACGGCGAAGGCTGCGCAGCCGCATGTTCAGGATTGCCTCGGCCTGCACCTCGGTCAGCCCGGCCTCTGCGGTGGGTGGGGGCGGTACATAATCCGCCTCAGACATCGCACGCGGCACGGTGCGGCCCCAATCCTCGCGCATCAGCGCCGCCTTGGGATCCTCGTCGTAGCGGATGATGTCGATCACCCGGTCGAGGTTGAGGAAGGCGATAATCAGCCCTTCCAGCACCTCCAGCCGGTGGTCGATCTTTTCCATCCGGTGCACAGAGCGGCGCAACAGCACCTGCTGCCGGAAATCAAGGAAGGCGCGCAGCACCTCTTTCAGCGAGCAGACCTTGGGCGTTACACCATCAATCAAGACGTTCATATTGAGCGAGAACCGCACTTCCAATTCGGAATTGCGATACATCATGCCCATCAACACCTCGGGATCGACATTCTTGGATCGTGGTTCCAGTACCAGACGCACGTCATCGGCGCTCTCGTCGCGGACATCGGCAAGGATCGGCACCTTGCGGGTCTGGATCAGTTCGGCAATCCGCTCGATCAGCTTGGATTTCTGCACCTGATAGGGAATTTCGGTCACGACAATCTGCCATTGACCGCGCCCCAGATCCTCCAACTCCCATTTGCAGCGCAGACGGAACGCGCCGCGCCCGGTTAGATAGGCCTGTGCGATGCTCTCGGGCGGCTCGACGATGACACCGCCGGTGGGAAAATCGGGGCCGGGGATATACTGCAGTAGCGTGTCGTCGCGGGCATCGGGCGACTTGATCAGATGCAGGCAGGCATCAATCAATTCGGCGATGTTATGCGGTGGAATATTGGTCGCCATGCCAACGGCAATGCCCGAAGAGCCATTGGCCAGCAGGTTCGGAAAAGACGCCGGAAGCACGACAGGCTCGCGCAGGGTGCCGTCGTAATTGTCACGGAAATCGACGGCATCTTCGGCCAGACCATCCAGCAGCGCCTCGGCAAAGGCGGTCATCCGCGCCTCGGTATATCGGCTTGCGGCGGGATTATCGCCGTCGATATTGCCGAAATTGCCCTGCCCATCCACCAGCGGATAGCGCACCGCGAAATCCTGTGCGAGACGCGCCATCGCATCGTAGATCGCCGCGTCACCATGCGGGTGATAGTTGCCCATCACGTCGCCGGAAATCTTGGCGGATTTGCGGAATCCCCCCGAACTGGACAGGCGCAACTCGCGCATCGCGTAGAGAATGCGGCGATGAACTGGCTTCAACCCATCCCGCGCATCGGGCAGCGCGCGGTGCATGATGGTCGAAAGCGCATAGGTCAAATAGCGCTCGCCAATCGCACGGCGGAGCGGCTCTGACACAGCCTCGGGCTGCATATTGGGGTCGTCCAACAAATCACTCATGGATATGGTGATAGCCCTGCCACCCTGCGGCGTAAAGCATCCAGAGGCCACAGGTTTCAATCTTTTCCGATTTCCCCTCATGCGACGGCACGAATCGGATATACTGGGGGCGCTGCCAAGCACTTTAATCTGTCGTATGGTACTGGGGGGATGCGCAATGTGGCGCTTTATTCTTGTGAGCTTTGCTTTTCTGGGATGGTCTTTTTATGAATTGAGCGGCGGGGCTGATTATCGCCCGTCGGCCAATTCCATTCAGGCGCGTGCCCTTCTTGACAATCACCGGCCGCAGGCCCGGCCCTTGCGTGTGAATGTGATCGAACTGGCGCAGGATGGCACACCCCGGCAGGATGCCGAGGTCACGCGCACCATCACCTCGCTGCATGATCTGGGCCTCAGCATGGGTGATAAAGTGGTGCTGACGCTGGCCTCTGCCGAAGGGGACGCAACACCTGATCCCATTTCCCTCAACCTGCCGACCGTGCGTGTGGCAACGCCCACCGCCCTGCCCGACACGCCAGAGGTGGCCCAGCCCGTGCAAGCAGTTGCGCTGGACGGTGAAACGCTGGCCGCGGCCTCTGACATGCGCCGGGTTTCGGGAAATTCGGTCAATCTACGCACCGGGCCCGGCACTGGTTTTGGTCGCGTGGCCAGCCTGAAGCGCGGCACCGAAGTGATCGTGCTGCGCGACCCCGGTGAAGGCTGGATCAAGCTGCGCGTGGTCGAGACCGGGCGCATCGGCTGGATGGCAGAGACGCTGCTTACGCTGGCCTCTGACTAACTCTTGCATCGCGGCGCGGCGCACGCCACAAGGTCGGGCATGACGCAACGCTCCATCCTGATCACCGGCTGTTCCTCGGGCATCGGCTATAACGCAGCCCACGGGTTGCGCGCGCGCGGCTGGCGGGTGTTTGCCGCCTGCCGGCAACAAGCCGATTGCGAACGGCTGCGCGCGGAAGGGTTCGACAGCCCACGCATCGACTATGCCGATGAGGCCAGTATTGAGCAGGCCGTGGCCGAGGTGCTGGCCGCCACCGGTGGGCGCCTTGATGCGCTGTTCAACAATGGGGCCTATGCCTGTCCGGGGTTGGTCGAGGATTTGCCGCGCGACGCACTGCGCGAGATTTTCGAAAGCAACTTTTTTGGCTGGCATGACCTGACACGCCAGGTGATCCCGGCCATGCGCGCGCAGGGGCATGGCCGCATCGTGCAATGCTCGTCGGTATTGGGTCTGGTCACACTCGGCTGGCGCGGGGCCTATGTGAGCACCAAATTCGCCCTCGAGGGGCTGACCGATACGCTGCGGATCGAAATGCGCGACAGTGGCATTCATGTCTGCCTGATCGAGCCCGGTCCCGTGACCACAAAAATCCGCGAGAATGCCCGCGCGCCATTTGAACGCTGGATCGACTGGGAAAGCGCGCATCGCATGGCCGAATATCGCGACAAGTTGCGCCCGCGTCTTTACGGCCCCTACGCCAAAGACAATTTCGAACTGCCCCCTGAGGCGGTCACCAAGAAACTGATCCATGCGCTCGAAGCGCCCCGCCCAAAGGCGCGGTATTACGTGACCACGCCCACTTACCTCATGGGCACGCTGCGCCGCATTCTGCCCACGCGCCTGCTGGATTGGGTGATCTCGAAAGCGTGACGGGCGCGCGCCCGCGTCATATTTTCCCTTTCGCTTTTCGCCCCGCGCCGCCTAGATGTGCCCCAGCACCAACCCCGAAAGGACACCTTATGCTGCAAGACCCGCTTTTCATCCTCATGGCCGTGGGCTGTATTGCGGTGGCGGTGATCCTGATCCGAGGCATTTCCACCTTTGGCAAAGAAGGCGTGGAGAATGCCAAACGATCGAACAAATTCATGCAATGGCGATTGATCGCGCAATTCATAGCGATCATCCTCATCCTAATTTTCGTATATTTCCGCAGGCAGGGAGGATAATCCATGGTGGTTCTCAACAAAATCTACACGCGCACCGGCGATGCGGGGGAAACAGCACTGGGCAATGGCACCCGCGTGGCCAAACATTCGGCCCGCGTGACGGCCTATGGCACGGTGGATGAGGTCAACGCGACCGTGGGTCTTGCCCGGCTCTATGCCAAGGACGAAACCGACGATGCGCTGGCACGCATCCAGAATGACCTGTTTGATTTGGGGGCTGATCTCTGCCGCCCGGATATGGAGCGTGACAAGGATGCCGAATATCCGCCCCTGCGCATGGCCTCCAGCCAAGTTGACCGGCTGGAAGCCGAGATTGACGCCATGAACAAGCATCTGGAGCCGCTGCGCAGCTTCATTCTGCCCGGTGGATCGCCCTTGGCCGCGCATCTGCATCTATGCCGCACTGTGTCACGCCGGGCAGAGCGCCTGACGGTAGAGTTGTCGGCGCTGGAAAACGTCAACGAATCGGCGCTCAAATATCTGAACCGTTTGAGCGACTGGTTCTTTGTCGCCTCTCGCATGGCCAATGACAGCGGGAAAGCGGATGTTCTTTGGGTTCCCGGTGCCAATCGCTGAAACACTCTGGCAACATTCTTGCGCTGAAAACCTGAAACGCGACGTCGCCGGACGATAACGTGACGATTTTGCCCTGTTTCCCGTGCGGCTGAGCCGGTATCAACGCGCTGGAGAGATTATCCGGGGGGCGCACTGCCCCCCACCACCATTAAGGGAGACCATGCCAATGAAGGTGCTCGTGCCTGTCAAGCGTGTGATCGACTATAACGTGAAAGTTCGTGTGAAGGCGGACGGGAGCGGTGTCGATCTTGCGAATGTGAAGATGTCGATGAACCCGTTTGACGAAATTGCCGTCGAAGAAGCGATTCGCCTCAAGGAAGCAGGCAAAGCCAGCGAAGTCATCGCAGTCTCTATCGGCGTGAAACAGGCGCAGGAAACGCTGCGCACGGCGCTTGCCATGGGCGCGGACCGGGCCATTCTGGTGGTCGCCGCCGATGATGTGCATCAAGACATCGAGCCGCTCTCGGTGGCCAAGATCCTTGCCAAAATCGTCGAAGAAGAGGCACCCGGCCTTGTGCTCTGTGGCAAGCAGGCGATCGACAACGACATGAACGCCACCGGACAGATGCTGTCGGCGCTTCTGGGTTGGTCCCAGGCCACCTTTGCCTCGTCGCTTGACGTGGACGGCGACACCGCCGTTGTCACCCGCGAAGTCGATGGCGGCTTGCAGACGATCAAAGTCAAGACGCCGACCATTGTCACCGTCGACCTGCGCCTTAACGAGCCGCGTTATGCCAGCCTGCCCAATATCATGAAGGCCAAGAAAAAGCCGCTGGATGAGAAAACCGCCGCCGATTACGGCGTCGATGTCACGCCGCGGCTGGAAATCACCGGCACCTCCGAGCCCGCAAGCCGCGCGGCGGGTGTCATCCTCGGCTCGGTCGACGAGCTGGTTGCGAAACTCAAGGAAGTGGGAGCCGTATGATGTCTGTTCTTCTTCTCGCCGAAGTCACCGATGGGGAATTGTCGCTGGATGCGACCGCCAAGGCGGTCACGGCAGCGGCCAAACTGGGCGATGTGACCGCGCTCTGCTGTGGCGCCTCTGCGGCGGCGGCTGGTGCTGCGGCGGCCAAAATCGCCGGTGTCAAAAAGGTGCTGGTGGCCGAGGATCCCTCGCTTGGGCACCGTTTGGCAGAACCCACAGCGGCGCTGATCGTCAGCCTCGCGGGCGACTATAGCCATATCGTGGCCCCTGCGACCACGGACGCCAAGAACGTGCTGCCGCGCGTGGCCGCACTCCTGGATGTGATGGTGATTTCGGACGCCTCAGGCGTGGTCGATGCCGATACGTTCGAGCGCCCGATCTATGCCGGCAACGCGATTCAGACCGTTAAATCGCGCGACGGCAAAAAAGTCATTTCTTTCCGGACCTCGACCTTTGACGCAGCGGGCGAACAGGCCGCAGCACCGGTCGAGACAATTTCGGCCACGCCGAACCCCGGACTGTCGGAATGGATCGAAGACAAGGTTGCGGCCTCTGATCGCCCTGAACTGACCTCGGCGGGCGTCGTGGTGTCGGGCGGGCGCGGTGTCGGCTCCAAGGACGATTTCGCACTGATCGAAGGGCTTGCGGACAAGCTGGGAGCCGCTGTCGGGGCTTCTCGCGCCGCAGTCGACTCGGGCTATGCGCCAAACGACTGGCAGGTTGGACAGACCGGCAAAGTCGTGGCCCCCAACCTC
Organism: Roseovarius sp. MS2; assembly: GCF_051447875.1. Lineage (NCBI taxonomy): Bacteria > Pseudomonadati > Pseudomonadota > Alphaproteobacteria > Rhodobacterales > Roseobacteraceae > Roseovarius > Roseovarius sp. MS2. The sequence goes on along the minus strand of NZ_JBKHVF010000001.1, from coordinate 2,524,246 downwards.
TATGTCGCCGTGGGCATTTCCGGCGCGATCCAGCATCTTGCTGGTATGAAGGACAGCAAGATCATCGTCGCCATCAACAAAGATGAAGAAGCGCCGATTTTCCAAGTGGCCGACTACGGCCTTGTCGCTGACCTCTTTACCGCCCTGCCGGAACTGACCAAAAAGCTCTGATTTGCGGCAAAGCGAAACCCACACCCGCGCCTGATCGGCGCGGGTTTTTTATTTGCGCAACAAGGTTTCCAACACCGGCGACAGGGCACGCGATGCCTCGGAATGGGCCAGCAAACCGGGCAGATCGGCGGCGACCCCCTCTTGCATCGGATCAAACCGCATGCCGCGTGTGCCCTGCGCACACGCCTCGGGGCTGATCACCACCTCAACCACATGGGCCGCACGGGCCCCCACAGCGCGCAGCATGGCGCGGCTGACGAAGGCAGGATCGTCCGCGATGCCCGCTGCCTCATGCCCAAGGCCGGGCAGATGCCGCGAGAACCACATCAACACGACTGGCGCAGTCATCCGTTCAAGCAACGCCTGCATGCGCGCCACCCAGACCTCTTGCAGACCTTCGCGCAGCACCGCAAACCGGTCAGGCGAAATATCCGCCAAGCGCTGCATCATGTGGCGGGTAAAGTGGAACTCGGTAAAATCGACCTCAGGATAGAGGCGGCGCAAGCGGGGGCTCGCCTCTAGAAAGCGATCGTTGCGGCGCGGATGCACCCGGTAGAACGGATTGCAAAGGTTGATCGCCCCCGGCACCTGCAACACCACGGCGCGCGCGGCTGACACCAAATCAAGCAGGCCCTCATCCTTGAGAAAGGCATCGACACCGGCATTTGGCCAGCCGAAATTGACGCAGGCCGTTCCCAAGGATCGCTCCATCAGATCAGGATAGGGTCGGTCAATGAAGGTGCCATAGGTTTCAGTGCCGCCAAGGCAGGCCACGAAATCCCCCGTCAAGCGGCGCTGCGGGCCGCGAAATACCAATTTTGACCCGTCATACCGGACAGGCCGATAGTCGAGGGGCCTATGCCCCAAGCGTTCAAATCCCATGTTACCCACCTTGATCTACTCACCCATGGAAAGGGTGGACGATTCCTCTTGCTAAATCGCTAAACGACCAATTCGCGGATTATTTTACCTATCCCATGCCCTTGCGGCCTACGCCCGCTGCGGCCTATGCTGCTGCAGCAATCGGACAGGGATCGGGCGGATGGACATCACGAGAATCGGTGTGGTTGGCGCGGGCCAGATGGGCAACGGCATCGCCCATGTGATGGCTCTTGCGGGCTACGATGTGCTGCTCAACGACATCAGCGCCGAGGCGCTGGATCGTGCCATGGCGGCCGTCCGCAAGAACATGGAACGCCAAGTCAGCCGGGGCAAGATCGCGCAAGACACCATGGAGGCCGCACTAGCGCGGATCACCACCACCCAGACCCTGACCGATCTGGGCAAGACCGATCTGGTGATCGAAGCCGCGACCGAACGCGAGGCAGTCAAACAGGCAATTTTTGATGAACTCTTGCCGCATCTGGAGCCGCATACGATCCTGACCTCGAACACCTCGTCGATCTCGATCACGCGGCTTGCGAGCCGCACCGACCGGCCCGAGAAATTCATGGGCTTTCATTTCATGAACCCGGTGCCGGTTATGCAACTGGTGGAACTGATCCGGGGCATCGCCACAGACAAGGACACGTTCAACGCCTGTCTCGCCGTGGTCGAGAAACTGGGCAAGACCGCGGCTTCTGCCGAGGATTTTCCGGCCTTCATCGTCAACCGCATCCTGATGCCGATGATCAACGAGGCCGTCTACACGCTCTATGAAGGGGTTGGAAACGTCAAATCCATCGACGAGTCCCTCAAACTTGGGGCCAATCACCCGATGGGGCCGCTGGAATTGGCGGATTTCATCGGGCTTGATACCTGTCTTGCGATCATGAATGTGCTGCATGACGGTCTGGCGGATACCAAGTATCGCCCCTGCCCGCTGTTGACGAAATATGTCGAGGCTGGGTGGCTCGGGCGCAAGACCGGGCGTGGGTTCTACGATTATCGCGGAGAAGTGCCCGTGCCAACGCGGTGAGCGTTACTTGCTGCTATCGCCCAATGAGAGCGTATGGGCGCGCAGCCATTCCATGAAACCGCGCGGGTCGCTTTCCAGCATCGCCATGCGCTCGTCGCTGATCGGCGCACCTACAACCGGCTTTTGGGCATTGTTGCAGCTATGCACGACCTCATGCAAAAGCAAACCTTGCCGCAGGGTGGCGGACGTGCGGTTGGCGATCTGATACCAGCGAGAATTCGCCCCCGGAAAAAAGATTGGCACGACGCGCGCACCGGACCGTCGGATCATCTGCGCGGTGAAGACATTCCATTCCCGTTCTATTGCAGGCCCAAACATCGTATCGCTTGAGGCCACGACGCCCGAAGGAAATACGCTGATAACGCCGCCCTCTTTGAGATGCGCCATCGCCTTGGCACGCATCTCGACCGATTTGCGCTGTGCATCGGGTTCGTGGGGAAACGGGACAGAGATCATGTAAGAGGCCGCCACCTCGTCGATCCCGGTCAAAAGCGCGCGGGTGAGGATCTTGTAATCACTCCGCCGCCGACCGATCAGATCGGCAAGGATCATCCCATCCACCAGACCATGCGGATGGTTGGCCACCACCACCACCGGCCCCTCAAGCGGGATATGCGCCACTTCTTCATCCGGGGTCAGCAGGGGAATACCCATGGTATCCAATGCCGCGCGCCAAAACGCCTGACCGGTTGGGGCACCACGTTTCTCGAATTTGCGGATCATGCGCAGGATGGTGATCTTGCCGGTCATCCATTCCATCACGCGGATGATGAACGAAGTCAGCCCGTTGTCAAAACTATTGGCATAGGTCAGGCTGCGGCGGTCGTATTTAGTATAGAGGACCGTATCGCCCGTCTCTGTGCCGGACTCTGGCTGCGCCTTGATGTTCACTGCTTTGTTCCTGTCCCGCTCGTGTCGCGACTTCCCGATCCCGCGCGCTTACATGCTTTCGCCAAACCTGTCGGCAACCAGTGCCGAAACCGCCTCTGCCAGAGGGGTTGCATCCGGCCCAACGACTTCGACGTCAATAGTGGTTCCTTTGGCCGCTGCCAACATCAAAAGCCCCATGATGCTATCGCCCGAGGCGGATTGGCCATTGCAAGAGACCTCTGCACGGGCGTCAAAACCCTCGACCACCTCGACCAATTTGGCCGCGGCGCGGGCGTGCAACCCCTTTTCGTTGACGATCTCCATCCGGCGGATCACCTTGTCCATGCTCACCCCTGCCTTCCTACTCTTCTGATACATTATGGCTGTCGATGTATTTGCGCCCTGCCTCAAGCGCTGCGCGCACCGCATCAGGCAACGGCATGTGTCGGCTCTTGGCCAGCTTGATCAGCATCGGCAGGTTCGCACCATAGAGTATGCGCCGATCATTCGGGCGACAGGCGCGCAGCGACAGGTTCGAGGGCGAGCCGCCAAAGATATCGGTCACAAGCACAACGCCGCCACCTGTGTCGACCGCATCAGCCGCTGCACAGATCTCGTCTTGTTTGGCGGTGCGATCATGGTCGCCCTCGATGGAAATCGCCATCACCCCGGTCTGGGCCCCCACCACATGTTCGACGGCCCTGAGATACTCATTGGCCAGCCCGCCATGCGCCACGATCACGATCCCGATCAAGACTGCGTCACTCCTCAGACGTCGCGGGCGGGGCCGGGGGCCTCTGCCCCGCTGCGCCGCTCCAGTTCTCGGTGCCTTATTGACACTTGCCAGCCATCTTTCGCAAGGGTCGCACCCAAAGTTTCTGCCATCGCCACGCTGCGATGTTGTCCGCCAGTGCAGCCAAAGCCTATCGAGAGATAAGCCTTGCCCTCGGTCTCATAAGCAGGAAGCAGCAGTTCGACAATCTCTGTTACCCGCTGGCGAAATTCTGCAAAGAGCGGATCGCCCGCAATATGCGCCGCCACTTGGGGCACACGCCCGTCAAGGGCCCGCAGGTCTGGCTGCCAATAGGGATTGCGCAGAAACCGGCAGTCAAACACCATATCAAGGCCGCGCGGCAGCCCCCGCTTGTAGGAAAACGAATGCACCGAGACCGCAAGGCTTTCGGCATCGCCCGGCCCATACCAGCGCCCCAATTCTGCGCGCAGGTCATGCGGCGTCATGTCGGACGTGTCGATCAGCAGATCAGCCCGAACACGGACCGGGGCGAGCAGATCGAATTCGCGCGCGATTCCGGCCTCGGCACTCTCGTCCGGGGCCAGCGGATGCCGCCTGCGGGTTTCGGAAAACCGCCGTTGCAGGATTTCGGCGCGGCAATCAAGATATAGCACCTGCAACGGTTGGCCGGGGTGCCAATCACTGCGGTCGATCATCTCGATCAGGGCATTGGTCGAAAAATCACGGTTGCGGGCATCAACACCAAGTGCCAGCGGCTTGTCGGATTTTGGCGCCTCCAAAAGACGCGGCAAGAGCGAGAGCGGCATATTGTCGATCGCTTCATAGCCCATGTCCTCAAGCGCACGGATCGCGGTGCTGCGCCCGGCACCAGAAGGCCCCGTGACCAGAACAAGGCGATTGCGCGTCTTTCCGGCCTCTGTTCGAGCGTCAGGCTCGGACGGCATGGTATGGCTCCTTCAGATCAACGTCCCATGCATGAGATATAGCAGGACCGCAGCCGGAAAATGAGCATGATCCGCTTTTTTTACAAGCAGCAGGCTCTGCCCCAGAAGATCGGCATGTTCGAGCGGTGGCAAGCGATCCGTGCTTTCGGTGTCCAGATCGACAATCAAGGCAAGCGGCTTTGGCCCGGTCGAGGGTATTTGCAGGATACCCATACCGCGCGCCTCGATCTGCCCGCGAATGGTTTCAGGCGCATCCGCCATGATGCGCCCCGCCTCAAGCCAGAGACGGGTGCGGTCATCGGCGACCAACCCCGCGCCAAGCGCCAGAAGTTGCAGGGCAAGGCCGGACTTTCCGCGCCCCGATGCCCCCCGGATCAGCACCGCGCGGCCAGAATGCGCCACGCAGGTGGCATGTAGGATGATGTCGGCGGGATGAGGCGTGTCTGTCACCGGCTCAGACCGGCAGACCCACGACAAAGCGCGCGCCCAAGGGATCCGAGGTGGCATCGGCATGGGTGGGACGAATGTTTTCAGCCCAGATCACACCATCATGCGCCTCGACGATCTGTTTGGAGATCGCAAGACCAAGGCCAGAATTATTACCGAAATCCCCCTCGGGCCGCTCGGAGTAGAAGCGTTGGAAGACCTTTTCCAGCGCCTGTTCAGGGATACCAGGGCCGGTATCTTCGACCACCACCAGCACGCGATTGGCACGGCGGCGCGCCCAAACGCGGATTGCGTCGCCCTCTTCGCAGAAACTGATGGCATTGGTGATGAGATTGACAAACACCTGTGCCAACCGCCCCTCAAGCCCGGTGGTGACGATGGGCTGAGGCGGGAAATCCATGATGAATTCGATCCCGTTCTTCTGCGCCTCTTCGCCCAGATAAGTCCCAAGGTTCTGCAACATCTTGAGCAGATCAAAGGATTCTTGTTCTTCCTTGACCAATTCGCTGTCAAGCCGCGAGGCATTGGAAATATCGCTCACCAGACGGTCCAGACGGCGCACATCATGTTCGATCACCTCCAACAGACGCTCGCGCTGATCGTCGCGCTTGGCAATGCGCATGGTGCCCACGGCAGAGCGCAGGCTGGCGAGAGGGTTCTTGATCTCATGGGCCACGTCAGCGGCGAATTGCTCGTTGCTGTCGATCCGGTGGTAAAGCGCCGAGACCATGCCGCGCAACGCACCGCTAAGACGCCCGATTTCATCGGGGCGCGCGGTCAGGTCGGGGATACGGATACGTCCCTTGGCCCCTTTGCCCTTGTTACGGTCGCGCCCGATTTCCGCAGCCGCCGCCAGATCGGCCAAAGGGTTCGAAATGGTCGAGGCAAGAATGAGGCTGAGACCCACCGATACCAAAGTGGCAATCAGGAACATCTGAAGCACGCGCTCGCGCTCTACCCTTGCCAGCTTGTCAATCTCGCCGCTGGCATTGGCCAACGCCACCACCGCGACAGGTGTATTGCCTTGCATCACCGGGGCGGCCACCGTCAGAACAACGCCCTGCGCGGTCTCGGCGGTGCGCACTTCTACGCCGCCGCCCACTGCCAGATCGACCATGTCACGGGCCACATCCTCGACCACACGGCTGGCAGAGACCTGATCCACGCCAGAAAACGGGCTTGAAATCCGATCCCACACCCGGCTGAGAAAATCCGTCATTGGCGTTGATGGCAGGGTCGCAGTGCGGTCCTGCCCCATCGTATCGCCCTGCTTGCGCCCCACCAACATGCCGGTGCGATCAAACAAAAACACCTCTGTTCCGGTCTGAATATCCAGATTGTCCAGCGTGGTGGCCATATCCACCCCATCGCCGGTTGCAAAACTGACCGGCGCACCGACGGGCAGACGCGCCTCGACCACATCCGCGATCAGGGCTGTCTGCACCATCAGGCTGTTGGCGCGTTGCATCGCGAGATTGTCGCGTGACGAATTGAGATAGAGGATACCCACAACCAGCACGTTGAGCGCAATCAGGTTGAAGGTGATGATCTTGCGCGTCAGCGAGGAGTCACGAAAGCTGAACCAGCCGCGCTTGGCGCGACGGGCGTTCAGCTCTCCTTCGTCCAGACGATCCGGTGCGACAAAATCATCGCCAAGGACAAGGTCGTTATCCTTTCGCGGCTGCACGCTCCGCACCCCTATCCGCTCGACCAGAGCCATTATTCTTCGTTGTACCGATATCCGATACCATAAAGCGTCTCGATTGCCGAAAACTCAGGATCGACCATGCGCAGCTTCTTGCGCAACCGCTTGATGTGGCTGTCGATGGTGCGGTCGTCGACATAGACCTGATCATCATAGGCCACATCCATCAGCTGATCGCGGCTTTTGACGAAGCCGGGCCGCTTGGCCGGCGCCTGCAACAGCAGGAATTCGGTCACGGTGAGTGACACATCCTGCCCTTTCCAGCTGACCGAATGGCGCAGCGGATCCATCAAAAGATTGCCGCGTTCGATCACCTTGGTTTCTTCGGTTTCGACAACGACATGCCCATTGGCTGCATCCTGACGGCGCAGAAGGGCGCGGATCCGTTCCACCAGCAAGCGCTGCGAGAACGGCTTTTTCACATAGTCATCGGCGCCCATGCGCAGGCCCAGAACCTCGTCGATCTCATCATCCTTGGAGGTGAGGAAGATCACGGGCATCTGCGATTTCTGGCGCAGGCGTTGCAACAGGTCCATGCCATCCATGCGCGGCATCTTGATGTCGAGCACGGCCATATCGGGCAATTTCTTGCTAAAGGCGTCAAAGGCCTGTTGGCCATCATTATAGGTTTCAACCTCAAAGCCTTCGGCTTCGAGTGTCATGGATACGGATGTCAGAATATTCCTGTCATCGTCCACGAGGGCGATTTTGGACATAGTTCTATTCCTTTTACTGCTCGGTCTGCCTGCATTTTTTGTGCCACTATGCTCTGTTTCCGGTCGTTTGATCAATTCAAATCTGCGAATCAGCCGGGTCGCCATGGTCGATTGACGCAGAAATTTCTTGAGAATGGCTAAATTGACTCACTTTACACGCTCTGGCAGTGCAATGTTTGCGCCACCATCCACTTGGTTGCGCTAACCTGCGGCTGGTTGCGCTAACCATATGAATCTGCCCTGTTATTTTTCCAAAGCGGCATGTTAAGAGCCGCGCAGCCGGGCATGCTGCCCGACCGACGCCGCCCAAGCGGCGCCCTGAACGATCCCGTAGCAAAGCTGCGGATCTGGCGAACAGGAGCTTGACAATATGACATTCGGACGGGTGAACCCGCATTTCCAGCTTGAGGATCAAGGTATCACGGGGCTGGGAACGGTCCATTACAACCTCATCGAACCGGCCCTGATCGAAGCCGCGCTAAAGGCCGGTGAGGGCACCCTGGGCCAAGGCGGCACGCTGCTTGTGACCACCGGCAAATTCACCGGCCGGTCGCCCAAGGACAAGCATATCGTCAAAACCGACAGTGTTGCCGACACGATCTGGTGGGAAAACAACGCCGCCATGTCGCCCGAAGGGTTCGATGCGCTCTATGCCGATATGCTGACCTACCTTAAGGGGCGCGATGTTTTTGTTCAGGATCTGATCGGCGGTGCCGACCCCGCGCATTCCATCAACATGCGGATGATTTCGGAACTTGCGTGGCACAGCCTCTTCAACCGGACCATGCTACGGCGTCCAAAGCGCGACGCGCTGGACAGCTTCATCGCTGATTTCACGGTCATCAATTGCCCGGGGTTCAAGGCGGATCCCGAACGCCACGATTGCCGCTCGGAAACGGTGATCGCAATGAATTTCGACCGCAAGCTGATCCTTGTGGGCAATACCGAATACGCCGGTGAAAACAAGAAATCGGTGTTCTCGCTGCTGAACTACCTCTTGCCGGAAAAAGGCATCATGCCGATGCATTGCTCTGCCAATCACGCGGAGGGCAATCCCGTCGATACCGCCATCTTCTTTGGCCTCTCGGGCACTGGCAAAACCACGCTATCGGCTGATCCCAACCGCACGCTCTTGGGTGATGACGAACATGGCTGGTCGGATCGTGGCACCTTCAATTTCGAGGGGGGCTGCTATGCCAAGACCATCAATCTGAGCGCCGAGGCAGAGCCGGAAATCTATGCCACCTGCGGCATGTTCGGCACGATCATCGAAAATATGGTGTTCGATCCTGAAACGCAGGAGCTGGATTTCGAGGATGACAGCCTGACGCCCAACATGCGCTGCGCTTATCCGCTGCATTACATCTCGAACGCGTCAGAGACCGCGCTTGGTGGGCACCCCAAGAATGTCATCATGCTGACCTGCGATGCCTTTGGCGTATTGCCGCCAATCTCGCGGCTGACTCCGGCACAGGCGATGTATCACTTTCTCTCGGGATTCACCTCCAAGATGGCGGGCACGGAGCGGGGGATTGATGAACCGCAGCCCGTGTTCTCCACCTGCTTTGGCGCGCCCTTCATGCCGCGCCGGCCAGAGGTCTATGGCAACCTTCTGCGCGAAAAGATTGCCAAGCATGGCGCAACCTGCTGGCTGGTCAACACCGGCTGGACGGGTGGCGCATTCGGCACCGGCTCGCGGATGCCGATCAAGGCGACGCGGGCGCTTTTGACCGCTGCTCTCGATGGCTCGCTCAACGATGTGGAGTTCCGCAAGGACCCGAATTTCGGCTTTGACGTGCCGGTGGCGGTTCCCGGCGTGGCCGAGGTGCTGCTTGATCCGCGCCGAACCTGGACCGATCCCACCGCCTATGATGCGCAGGCGGCCAAGCTGGTGCAGATGTTTGCCGATAATTTCGCGCAATATGTCCCCTTTATCGACGAGGATGTGCGCGCGGCGTCGCTGGGCTAAGCCCCCCATTCGGGAACGCCTGGACCCTCGCCTTGACGGGCGGGGGTTTTTCTTTGGGCGCAAATCGCGCGCGTCCTGTCGGATTTCCGATTTCCTTCGCCGCGCTCTGCCGTTAGCGTCCTGCCAATGTAGTCAGAAGGGAGACAAAGACATGAGCCAGTTCGAGAAAAAGCTTGCAGAGATGGGCGTAACCCTACCCGAGGCCCCTGCCCCCGCCGCCAATTACGTGCCCTATGTGCAGGCCGGTGACATGCTTTTTGTCTCGGGCCAGATTGCCAAGGAGGGCGACACGCTCTTGACCGGCAAACTGGGCGATGATCTTGACGTGGCGGATGGGGCCAAGGCCGCGCGCGCCTGTGCGATTGCCCTTTTGGCGCAGGTCAAAGCAGCCTGCGGCGGTGATCTTGACCGGCTGGTGCGGGTGGTGAAATTGACGGGTTTCGTCAACTCAACCGCCGATTTCACCCAGCAACCCGCCGTCATCAACGGCGCGTCCGACTTTATCGGAGAGGCCTTGGGCGATGCAGGCAAACACGCGCGTGCCGCTGTTTCGGCCCCCTCATTGCCTTTTGGCGTGGCGGTGGAAATCGACGGGGTATTCCAAATCAAATGAGAGCGCTGCCCGACGGTTTCCGCCGTATCCCGCTGGCCCATCGCGGCCTGCATGACGTGACCGATGGTCGCCCCGAGAATTCACGCGCAGGTATCGCAGCGGCAATTGCGGCAGGCTATGGGATCGAGATCGACCTGCAACTGAGCCGTGACAATCAGGCGATAGTGTTTCACGACTACGACCTTGGCCGGCTTACGGCGGAAAAAGGCCCGGTGCGGCAACGCGATGCGGCGGACCTCGCGCAAATCCCGCTTTTGGGCGGGGATGAGGGGATACCCGACCTGCCACAGATCCTTGACCTTGTGGCAGGCCGCGTCCCGCTCTTGATCGAGCTGAAGGATCAGCAGGGGCAAATGGGCGCAAGCTGTGGCACGCTCGAGGCCGCCACCGCAGCGGCGCTTGCGGGCTATGTGGGGCCGGTTGCAGTCATGTCTTTCAACCCGGATATGGTGGTGCAGATGGCCCAACTTGCCCCCGATACGCCGCGCGGTATCGTCACCTGCGCCTACACGCCCGAAGATTGGCCGCTGTTGCGCGCAGAGACCCGCGCGCGCCTGCGCGACATCCCGGATTACGAAGCAAGTGGCGCTTGCTTTGTCAGCCATGACATCGACGATCTGACCGCCCCGCGCCTAGACACCCTGCGCGCCAAGGGGTCCGCGATCCTCTGCTGGACCGTGCGCAGCCCAGAGGCCGAGGCGGAGGCGCGCAAACATGCCGACAATATCACCTTTGAGCGCTATTTGCCCGATTACCCGGCTTGATCCGCGCGCCGCGTGACCCAATTAATCCGCCGGGGCAAAGGAACCGTCAGGGCAGATGACGCAAGATCAGATCACCGTCACCCTGCATGAGCGCCTGTCCGACATCGGGCAGGTGGCTTGGGATGCCTGCGCCTGTCCCGAAACCGCCGAAGGCAGGCCAGACGATCCTTTCACCACCTACCGCTTTCTCAAGGCCTTGGAAGACAGTCGCTCGGTCGGCACGGGCAGCGGTTGGCAACCGCATTACCTGAGCGCCGAACAACATGGTCAGATCATCGCCGTGGCCCCGCTTTACCTAAAATCCCACTCTCAAGGCGAATACATCTTTGATCACAACTGGGCGCATGCCTATGAACGTGCGGGCGGGCGCTATTACCCGAAATTCCAGATCGCCGTGCCCTTTACCCCCGCGACAGGCCGCCGCCTGTTAACCCGTCCGGGGTATGAGGACACGGGGCGCGCAGCATTGATTGAGGGCGCGCGCGATGTGGCGCTGCGCAATGGGCTGTCATCGCTGCATATCACATTTTGCACGCAAGCAGAGTCAGAGGCGGGCGCAGCCCTTGGCCTATTGCCCCGGCGCAGCCAGCAATATCACTGGATAAATCGCGGCTATGCCGATTTTGACGCCTTTTTGGCCGATCTATCCTCGCGCAAGCGCAAAGCGATCCGCAAGGAACGCGCCCGCGCTGCAGAGTTCGGCGGCGAGATTGTGACCCTGACCGGCGATCAGATCCTGCCCGAACACTGGGACGCGGTCTGGGCCTTTTATCAGGACACTGGCGCGCGCAAATGGGGCACGCCCTATCTCACCCGCGCCTTTTTCACCCGTGCGCATGAAACGCTGCGCGATGATATATTGCTGATCCTCGCCTTGCGAAACGGGCAACCTATCGCGGGTGCTTTGAACCTGATCGGCGCATCGGCGCTTTATGGCCGGTATTGGGGCGCGATCGAGGATCATCCCTGCCTGCATTTCGAACTCTGTTATTACCGGGCTATCGAATTTGCGATTGCTCAGGGTCTGCAAAGAGTAGAGGCTGGCGCGCAGGGCGAACATAAATTGGCGCGCGGCTATCTGCCGGTGGCCACACATTCGCTGCATTGGCTGCGCGATCCCGGCTTTGCCGAGGCGGTGGCGCAGTATCTCAAGGCCGAGCGTGCCGCAGTTGACCAGGATATAGATATCCTCACCAGCTATGGGCCGTTCCGCAAGACCGCACAGGAGGATCACGAATGACCGAGAAACTCAGCGACACCGCCCGCAAGACAACGCTGGCACCGCTTTTGGAGAATGGCTGGGCCATGGTCGAGGGGCGTGATGCCATCTCCAAGACCTATAAATTCAGCGACTTTCCCGAAGCTATGGGGTTCATGACCCGTGCCGCGATCTGGGCCGAGAAGTGGAACCACCATCCCGAATGGTTCAATGTCTATTCCCGTGTCGAGGTTACGCTGACCACACATGATGTGGACGGATTGAGCAGCCTTGACGTGAAGCTCGCGCGCAAGTTCGACGGGCTAGTGGGCTGACGCGCAAAAAAAACGCCCCGGCCTATGGCCGGGGCGTGGTTATCGCAGGTTCGTACTTTGTTTGCGCTTAGTGCTTGCGCAGCTTGCGGATTGCTTCCAGCTCCGAGGCGCTAATGCCGGTGTTGCGGGCGATGCTGTCGGGCTTTTGGCCAAATCGGGCCATGTCGATGGCCTGTTCGATCATGCGGTCACTCACCAGCCAGTCGAAATCGCGGCGCATCTCGTCCATGCGGTCGGCGATGCTCATCAGCGATGCCTCGTCGCTCAGGCCCAGTCTGTGACCCAGACGCCGTGCGATATGGTCAATCTCCGGATCGCTCAACCGCAGGACCTGTCCGCTCAGATGCGCCAACATTCGCGCGATCCGAACCGAGACCGCCACAAGCAGCGGCAGGGTGATCATGCAAAGCACCGCGAGCGCGTAGAGGGTAATTTCAAAGTAGGTCATGCTCTGCCTTGTCTCAGCGCGTCATCGCGCTGTAGTCCTGAAAAATGCTGTCGGCGATGCGCTTGGCATCAACCGGATAGTTGCCGTTGGCGACCGCCTCTTTGATCCGCGAGACACGCTCGGCATCAAAGGGCGGGCCTTGCTCGACCATTTTCTCGATCACCCCGACCGAGGCCGAAGAGCTGAGTTTCACGGAATCCACCGCACTGACGGGCTTGTGTGCCTTGGCACCACTGGCACCGCCCGGTGAGGCCTCGGTCGAGACCGGCATGAGCCGCGGTCGCGCGGCGTGGGAAGAATTGACTGAATCGACCATCTGATCTCTCCGGTGAGGCGCCATTGGGGCGCTGTTCTTGGAGTGAAAAACGGCAGGTCTTCACCGAATGTTAGGACGCACCGTCACTTTGTTGCGTCCCGTCACGGTAACATGCACCACCTCGCCACTGCCAGCATTGGTCACGCGGATATCCTGCCCCATCTGGCCGGGCTCCAGCGCGACGCCCGCTGCCTCGATCCGAATACCGCCGAGATCGGTGGCAATCGTCACCGGGCCACCCACATCGACCTGCCAGTCATGTTCCAGATGCCGCGCCAAAAGCGGCTGACCGGCACCCAAGTTGCTTTTGAGGCGGCGACCGATGGCCGTCTCTGGCGACATCACCAGATCGCCCCGCGCGCGCGCGCCAATCGGGGCTTCACGCAGATGCGTGGCCTCAAGAACGGTGCCGCGCGGCAGGCTTTCGGTCAGCACCAGAGCGGGGCGTTGCGGTGCATCGTCGGCCACCCCCGGCAGGCGTGGCGCGGCGGCCCCGCCTTCGATGCGGATCACCCGGCTCCAGCCACCCGGGCTGGCGCAGGTCACTTGCACCGCCTGCCAGCCGCCCTGATGTGGCGCGACGTTGAGGGGGTCCATACAAGGGGGATAGGGCCGATTTGCCGAGACCACCGGCGCGCCCCCCTGCCCTGCATCGCGCAGCGCTTGCGCAATCACCGCCTGCACCGCCTGTCCGTCCAGAGCCGCTGCATCAAGGGGCAAGAGGCAGGCCAAAACCACAGCAATTCCGCCCCGGATCACAGCCCCGCCTCGACAAAATAGACCCGCAAGCCATTGAAACTTGCCGGGGAGCGTGTGGGATCGAGCGGGCGTAACGTGGTACTGCGATTGTCGAGGCTGACCACTTCCAGCAGGCCGAAGCCGTCATTGGGATCATCGACAAAAGCAAGGCTTGCCCGCGTCAGCCCATGCCGACGCCCCAAGGGCACGCTCAGCCCATCCGCACCCAACGCCAGACGCGCCTCGGCGGGTTGGCAGGCCAGACCGTCCAACATGGCGCGCACCTCTTGCAAGAGGCCAGCAGTTAGATCGGTTTCCGCGCGGCTGCGGCTCTGGCCTGCGACATAGCCCGCAAAGCCGCCACGCGGCATCATGGCCTCGCGCTGAAAGCGGCGGGTGACGTTGGTGCCGTCTTGCCCCATCAGCGCAAGGTCAAGCGTGAGGCGCAAGAGCTTGCCTTGCCGGTCCACGGTGATGCTCTGGCTCATGCGGTGATCGCCCGGCGCGGGCAGGGATTGCCCCCGTGTCAGCGCGGTGTAATCCAGCGCCGCCGCAACCGGCGCGGCAGAGACGGGCGCGATCCGTTCCAGATCGGTATCAGGATGGGCGCGCAGTACCTCAATCAGGTCGCGTGCCAGCCCCTGCGCTAGGGGTTCCGCCCAGGCCGAGGCCTCGGGGGTTACCCGGATTTGCGGCGGCGTGGCGCTGACCGTCATCCGCCGGCGCGACGCACAGGCACCCACCGGCATCGGCCCAACTTCCGCCGCGACCCGCACCAACCATTCCCCGTTCTGCAACTGGGCAGACAGGACACGGTGGGTCAGAATACGCCCCGTGGGGCGCAAAATGGTCAGATCGGCGGTGATACGCCCCTTGTCCATCGCGGTATGACCGCGCAAGGACGCGCCACCCGACAGCGCCGCCGTCACCAGCGCCTCGCCAATCGCGCGACGGCGTGCCGCGTCCTGATCGGCGGCAGAGGCGACATAGGCCCGCCCCTCAGCCTCAACCCAGAGCGTTGCCTCTTTGGCCCCAGCCGCGGCACAAAAGAGGCTGCTCAGCAGAACCAGAAACCAGAATTGCGGCCGAAACACATGCCCCCACATGGCCTAGCCCCGCTGCCGCACGGCGCGCAGGATGTAGCGGACCGTATCGGGATCAAGTGCCAGCACCACCTCAAAGGAATCGTCGCCTTTGGGCGTGATCCGCAGGGTGCGCGCCCCCCGGATTTCACCTGCCACCACCGCGCGCACCGTGTCGCTGCGCAAAACCTGATCGTGCAGCGTGCTTTCGGAATTGATGCGGATGCCGTGGATTTGCTCGGTCAGATCGCGGATCGC
Source organism: Roseovarius sp. MS2 (assembly GCF_051447875.1). Classification (NCBI taxonomy): domain Bacteria; kingdom Pseudomonadati; phylum Pseudomonadota; class Alphaproteobacteria; order Rhodobacterales; family Roseobacteraceae; genus Roseovarius; species Roseovarius sp. MS2. Next base: position 2,509,000 of record NZ_JBKHVF010000001.1, on the reverse strand, counting down.
CTCAAGCCGCGCAGCGCGGACCGCCATCAGGCGCCGCTCGTTGATCGAGGCCCCCGGCTGGGTCGAGACCTGCGACAGGCCAAGCCCGGTGAATTGCACCACCTCAGGTGCCTGCGCCGCCGCAGGCACAGGCAGGCCCGACAGATCATCCCGCAACTGGGCCACGGCCTCGGTTCGGGGGCTGGCATCGGCAGGCAGGGCATCGACCGCACGACCGGATGACATGCAGGCACCAAGCGGCATCAAGGCCAGCGGCAAGAGCAGGGGACGAAGCAATCTGGAGAACATGGGAACCTCTTTTGACGGGGCCAGACAGGCGCGGTTTTCAGCGCCAGACCTGCAAGGTGCGTGCCAGCCCCAAGCCCATTCCACCCCCCCGTCGTGAGACCCGAAAATTGGCACGCGATTTGCACCGATTACCCCGATGTGATGCAACACAAGGGATACCCGATGGCCGCGCTGAGCCGTGCCTCTTACCGCCCACAACTCGGGGCTGGCCTGCTGCCTGTGGGCATCCTCGCCGTTGTGGCGATGATGGTGCTGCCGCTGCCCTTGGCGCTGCTCGACATTTTCTTTGTATTCAACATCCTTCTGTCGCTTTTGGTGCTGATGGTCGCGCTCTATAGCTACCGCCCGCTTGATTTCTCGTCTTTTCCGTCGGTCCTGCTGATTGCCACCGTGTTCCGCCTTGCGCTCAACGTGGCCTCGACGCGGATCGTTCTGACCTCGGGGCACGAGGGCAGCGGGGCGGCGGGCAAGGTGATCGAAGCCTTTGGCAATTTCGTGATTGCCGGCAATTTCGCTGTGGGTCTGGTGGTTTTTGTGATCCTCGTGATCATCAACCTGATGGTTATCACCAAGGGTGCCGGTCGCGTGTCCGAGGTGTCGGCCCGCTTCACGCTGGATGCCATGCCCGGCAAGCAGATGGCGATTGACGCCGATCTCAACGCTGGAATTCTAACCCCGGAACAAGCGCGCGCACGCCGCGCCGAAGTGGGCGAAGAGGCGGATTTCTACGGTGCCATGGATGGTGCCTCGAAATTCGTCAAGGGTGACGCCATTGCCGGTATCCTGATCCTCGCCGCCAATATTCTGGGCGGTATTGTGATTGGCACCGCACAACACGGGCTCTCGCTGGGCCAAGCGGCGGAAACCTACGTGCTCTTGTCCATCGGCGATGGTCTTGTGGCGCAAATCCCGTCGCTCCTGCTCTCGATCGCCACGGCAGTGATCGTGACACGTGTGGCCTCGACCAAAGACATGACGGGCCATATCGGCAGCCAGATCGGCATGCACCGGGCGTGGCTGCCCGTGGCGGCGGTCATGGCCATCATGGGCCTCATTCCGGGCATGCCGAACCTGCTCTTTCTCATCGCAGCGCTTGCCGCAGGCGGCGTAGCCTGGGCCACCCGCAAACAGCTCGCCCCCGGTGAGACCGCACCTGCGGCTGCTCCCGGCCAAGCGCCGCGTCGCGCAGCACTTCCCGCCCCGGGCGGCGCAAGCGCCGGACAGCCGGGCACGCGCCCAGATACAAGCGGGGCCATCACCGCCGAAGAGGTGACGGATTATGCCCCCATCACCATCCAGATCGGTTTCGGCCTCATTCCCCTGATCGAAGAGGGTGCGGGCGGCGCGCTCGTGTCGCGCATTACCGGCATCCGGCGCGAGGTGTCGACGGCCATGGGCTTTGTCATTCCCGGCGTGCGCATCCGCGACGATATGGGCCTGCCCGCCAACAGCTACCGCATCCGTATCCGTCAGGCCATCGTGGCCGAGGATATGGCCTATCCAGATCGCAAGCTGGCGCTGCCCGGCGGCGGCACCACCCGGAAGCTGCGCGGGATCGAGGTCAAGGACCCGTCCTTTGGCATGGATGCCGTCTGGATTCAGCCGCATCAACAGACCGAGGCCGAGGCGGATGACTACGTCGTGGTTGAACCCGCCTCTGTGGTCGCCACCCATCTCAGCCAGATGCTTTATGCCCATGCCGCCGATCTCTTGGGCGCGGATGACGTGCAGGGGCTCTTGGACAATCTGGAACGCTCGGCCCCGACGCTGGTCGAATCCGTGGTGCCGAAACTGGTGCCGCTGCATGTGCTGACCGCCGTTTTGCGCGCGCTCTTGCGAGAGCGGATGCCGATTGCCGACCTGCCACGCATCCTCGAAGACCTGGCAGGCATGTCCGCCCGCCTCAGCGAACCGCAGGATATGGCCGAGGCGCTGCGCCCTGCGCTTGCCCCGCAACTCTTGCAACAGATTGCACCACTCAAAGATAGCCTGCACCTGATCACGCTGGCCCCCGAACTAGAAGATTTGTTGACCCGGTCCAAGCATGAGAGCGCCGGGCTGATCGTCGAGCAGGGGTTAACGCGCCAGATCCTTGGCCAGCTGAACGAGGCGCAGGAAGCGCTGGCCGGTCAGGGCCGACAGGCGGTCGTGGTGGTTTCCGCCGCGCTGCGCCGCGCCTTTGCCGCCTTTCTGCGCACCCATGGTGTCGATGCCATCGTGATGGCCGTCTCCGAACTGCCCGACAATCGCCGCGTCGAGATTGCCGCCTCTATCGGCGGTGCCAGAACCGCCCCGCCAAAACCGTCCAACTGAGGATGTGACCAATGAGCACGATGACCTTTCGCGCCCCCGACAGCGTGACCGCGCTGGAACAGGTGCAACGCCGCCTCGGGCCGGACGCCCTGATCCTGTCCAATGACCTGATTGACGGGCAAGTGGTAATCGTGGCCAGCGATGACGATCCCGAGGCCCTGATCAAACCCGCGCCACGTCTGCGGGCTGTGCCCACGCCGCCGCGCGTCGACGTGGTGATTGATGAACCGATTGACCCGATCACGCCGTCGTCGTCTGGGCTGATGACCGCTACGGTCACAGCAGCTGCACCACGCCTGCCCAGCTTTCTGAATGCCCATGCGCCCAAACCCTTTGACCGGATGCTGGGCGAGGCCAAGGCCACTGCACCTGCCACTGTGCCTGCCACTGTGCCTGCCACTGCCACGGCCCCCGAGACACCCGAAGCGCAAACCCCCGACCACAAAACGCCAGAGCCCGTGGCCCCGGCCCTGCCTGATCCGCTCATCCTGCGCGATCGCCTGCTCTCGGCCCCCCGGATTGTCCTTGTCGGGCCGGTCGGCGCGGGCAAATCGCAGGTCGCCTTGCAACTGGCCCTGATGCGCCTGACCCGCACACCGGGTCTGACCGTAGAATTCTGCTTTTGTGGCACAGGATCGCATGGGGATGGCGCCGTCTTGGCACAGAAATCGCATCTGTTGGGTATGACAACCCTGTTTCACACCCCCGACACCCTCGCCGCGCCGCAAGCGGGCACTGTCCAGATCGTCGTGATCTCAGGGCGGGGCAGCGATGGCACATCTTTGGCCGAAGTCGCACTGGAGTTGCCAGAGGCCCGCGCCGCGCTGGTCGTGCCCGGCGGTCTGCGCCCCGAGCGCATCGCCGCCCTCCGGCAGCGTTGGGCAGAGCGGATAGACTCTGCGATCCTGTCGGGGTCCGAGGACATGCCTGACGCAACCACGGATGTGGCGGCCTTGCTTGATGTGGGTCTGGTGCCGCTCTGGTGCGCCTCCAACGACCGGCTGGTCGAGGGCTTGCGCGTGATCGAAGGCGACAGCGCAACCGAACCCGCGACCAACGATGATCCTGCGCCTTTGGCTCAGCCCATGCTCTTTCGCCACCACGGCCCCGATGCGGAGTCCCGGTCATGATCGCCCCCCAAGCCTATGCGGAACAACAACCCAATCCGACCCGTCTGGTCGAACAGCACATGCCGCTTGTGCAGCGCCTTGCCTGGCATTTCCACGGTCGCGTGGGTCGTTTCATCGAGATCGACGACCTGCTGCAGGCGGGTTATCTGGGGCTGATCGACGCCTCGCAACGCTATTCGGTCTGTGATGGGGTCAGCTTTGCCGCCTATGCGGCCATCCGTATTCGTGGCTCGATCATCGACCATCTGCGCCGCAATTCCAACCTGTGCCGCAACTCCATCACCATGCGCCAAAAGATCGAGGCCACCCGCCGCAAGCTGTCGCAAAAGCTTGGGCGCGAACCCGAGGTGCCGGAACTGGCGCAGTCACTCGAACTTTCGACCGAGGAATTCCAGGACTGGGAAAACCGCTTTCAGACCAATCAGCTTCAGTCGCTCGACGAGGTTTATACCGATCACTCGCTGCTTTTTAGCGATCATGGGTCTACCCCCGAGGATGAGGTTGAGCATATCCAGCTCAAGGCCCTGCTGCAAAGCGCGCTGCAGGATCTGCCCGAACGCTCGGCCTTGGTGCTGCAACTCTATTATGTCGAAGAGCTTAACGTCTATGAAATCGCGGCGATCCTTGATGTCACAACCGGGCGCGTATCGCAGATCAAAAAAGCGGCTATCGGCCAGTTGCGCGACCTGATGCAGGCGCGGCTGCACAACACCGCAGCAGAGTGATCCGCCAGAGCGTGCGGGCGGATCAACCGGCCAAAAGGATTTCGTTCTCGGGAAGGGCCTCGGGCCAGAGCGCCAGCGCGTCGCGGGTTTGCCAGACGCCCAAGGTTTCAGCCAGCGGTGCATAGGCCCGCCCAGCATGACCCGCCACCGCAAGCGCCGCATGCGCCTCGGCCCGCAGCTCTGGTGCCAGTCGCGCAATCATCGCAGGACAGGGAAAAAGGCTCTCGACCGGGGTGCCATTGGCAAGGATCAGTGCGTGGTGATCAAGCAGCAGATGGTGATAGGCCAGCCGCCCGGCCAGATGCGCCACCCGCACCCCCGGCAAACCGACAAACCCCAAGGCGGGGCCTAGGCAAAGCGCGCCATCGGCACCCGGCTCCGGCACAGGCAGATGATGAAACGGCGACAGTTTGAGCGGGCGCATGGGATGCCCGGCCCCCAGCGCCCCAACCTCGAACCTGACCGGTGCCACCGAATTTGAGGTTAGCGGATCAAGATCGACTTCGGTCACTCCCGCCCAGATCACCACCCGCTCTGCGCCTGATGTATCCAGCACTCGATCGCCTGCGACCAGCGTCTGCACATTGCGCTCGCCCGTGGGGGTCAAGAGTCCGGTTCCTGCAACCAATCCCAACGGCATGCCCGCATCAAGACGATAGGCGGCAGCGGTCAGATCGACAATAAGCGCCACCATTCCCGGCGCATGTGGCACAGCTTGGGGATAGAGAAAGAAGGTCTCACCCGTGTCTTCCTGCCGCAAAAGAACCAGATCGCGGGCCTCGCCCTTGGCCTCGATCACGTCAAGCAAGGGGATTCCCGGCTGCGCGCGACCTGAGCCAAGCACAGTGCACGCGGCCCCTCTAAGGGTTACCTGCGCCCCTGGGATCAGCAGCACCCCGTCAACGGACAGCGCAGCCTCGCGCAACTCGGCGAACTCTTCCACGCCGACCGCCGCATGCGACAAGGTCGGGCACGCCCCAAGAGGCGCACCGCCAAAGACCTGATAGACCACGTGCCATTCAGCCATGCCGCTTGCCTTTCCTTGGTGCCGCGCCATCGTTCCGCGCGCCGTTTTGCGGATCAGCGATCCGCATTCCAGCCTTCCACCAGATTGGTCAGGTAGTCGCCGGTTGAATTGAGCTGGGTCACGATCATTTCCATTTGCGTGAACTGCCCAAGATAGCGGGTGCGCACCTCTTCAGACCGCAAGTTCAGCGCTTCGAGTGCAGTGGTTTCGGTGACAATCGAGGCACCCAGCGCGTCCTCGCGCTGCGCTAGCGCGTTGCCGTCGGCCAGGATGCCCGACAAATAGGATTGCAGGCTGCCAACCATGCTGGGTTGAAAATTGATTTCAGCCCGCTCTGTCCCTGTGCCAACCGTCAACGTCAGGCCGCGCATCGGCCCCGAGGGCACGCGGTAAGTCCAATCGCCATTGGCCTGCGCCGAACCGATCAGGGCCACACCGGCCAGCGTGGCCTCGCCCGTGGCGGCATCGCGGGTCAACGCATAGCGGCCCGCCGTGGCACCGCTGCCGGGTGTTCCACTGATTTGCACAGTCGTACCCACCAGATCGTCACGGATCAGCGGATCAAGCAGCGCCGGATTGGCCGTCAGCGCCGTTGAAAAACGGTCAGCATCAAGCGACAGGCTTCCGTCGCGCTCTGTTCGGATACCAATATCCGACAGATGCACGCCCTTCACGCCAAAGCCACGGGAAAGCACCGATTGCATGCCGCGCAGCACGCCATCGGCCAAGCTGTCACCCGCCAGATCGCCCGCCACGCCACCTTCGCCAAAGCCGCGCGCGGTCAGCGATTTCACAAGGCCCTGCGTGGCGTTGATAATGTCGACAAAGCTTTGCATCACCTCAAGCGCACCCTCGACATTGGCGCGGCCCGACAGGTTGGCATCGCTCAGGGTCTGCCCCGTCACATTGAGGGTCACACCGGGCAAAAGATCGTCGATCTGATTGCTGGAGCGGGTCACGGCAATGCCATTGAGGCTAAGCTTGGCATCCTGCGCGCCTTGCACCTGCACCGCGCCGGGATCGGCGCTGATGTCGAATTGCGCCATGCGCGGATCGGCATCCGCCGCCACGCTGAGGCGCAGCGCGTTCTGCGATCCGGTTTCGGAAATGACGCCCAGCGAAAACGTGCCATCGCCAAGGTCAATGACCCGCGCCGACAGCCCGTCAAGGCTGCTCAGCGCCTCGGCCATGTCGGCAAGGCTGCTGCCGGGTTGAAAGGTGATGGTTTGCGCCGTCCGTGTCCCGGCGCTGAATACGGGCGGAACATCCGCCGACCAGTTGCCGAATTCCACCGTCAGCGCGCCTGCGCCAATCTCGGCCTCGGCCTCGGAAAAGCCAACAAAGCTCAGCACCTGCGATTGCGCCAGTTGCGAGACGCCAATGCGCGCGTTTTGGAGGTCTACCTTGCCCGGATCGCTGACCGTGACCGAAACGGCGCTGTTGTCACTGCTCAGACTGCGAGACGAGAGGCCGCGCATCAATTCCAGCGCACCGCCCATCTGTTCGGCCTGTCCGCGCAGACGGTCATAGCCCGACAGGCGCACCTCGGCCCGGTCGATGCGCTCGGCGATCAGCGCCCGCCGGGGCGCGATTTCGGCCTGCGTGAGCGAGTCAGCCAGTTCCGCGATATTGATGCCGGTGCCGCCGCGATTGAGCGCGGTCAGAATCTCGTTTTCCATGATAAGCCCTCTTCGCCCCTGACAACGGCGCGCAACGCCGGGCTGTTAGCCCCGACGCCTCAATAGGTAATCTCAATCTCGATCCGGCGGTTCTGTGCCCGGCCCGCTGCAGTGTCATTCTCAGCCACGGGCAGGGATTCACCCCGGCTGGTCGCGGTCAGACGCTCGGGTTCGATCAGCCCTGAGCCCGACAATTCACGCACGACCGACGATGCCCGCGCCGCCGCGAGCCCCCAATTGTCGCGATAGGGCGACGCGCCACCAAGTGGCACCGAATCTGTATGCCCGGTCACGACAATCTCGCTGGCTTCGCCCATCGCGGCAAAGGCCAGACGTGCCATGACATCGCGCGCCTCGTCCGTCAGGTCGGCCCCGCCCGAAGGAAAGGCCCCGCCTTCGCCCACGGTAATCACCACTTTGTCCTCGCGCTGTTCGACCGATACCAGCCCCTCGCCGATTTCTTGCTGCAAGGCGACCTGGAGTTGCGCATCGGCAATGGCGGCGCTGCGCGCGGATTGGCCGGCTTGGGTTTCTGCCTCGGCCTTGCCCTGCATAACCTCGGCCATCTCTTGTATACTGTCCGCAAGCCCTTGCATCATCACATCCGATGTGGATTGCCCGGTCGCCTCTGCGGCCTGTTGCAGGGCCTCGGCGGCCTCGGTCAACTGTCCCGGCAGGCTTTGGGCATCGGGGGCATCAAAGGTCATCACCACTTCACCGTCGCGGGTCTCGACCTTGACCTGACCAGACTGCAACGCCTCTTGCAAAGCCTCGGCCATTTCGCGCGCCTCGGATTGACCGGGCGCATCGGCCCCCTCGCCCTCGGCAGCGCCCTTGCCATCCTCTTCCGTCACCGGACGCTGGATTTCGGGCTGCTCTGTCTCGGTCGTGTCTTGCGTCATCTGTTCAGTGACCGACATCTCGGGTGACGGGCTAAAGGACAGATCCAGAATCGTGGTGCCCTTGGGCTGCTCCATCACCGGCACCTGCCGTTGAACCCCAAAGGCCATGCTAAGCGAGCCTGCCACCATCTTGAACTTGGGTTGGTTGAACTCGGCAAAGGACAAAATCAAAACAAAGAACGCCATCAGCAGCGTGGCGATATCGGCAAAGGTCGCCATCCACGCCGGTGCGCCCTTGGGCGGGCATTTCGGGCACTCGTCCTCGGGGTCCTCGACGGGCACCGGCAGGGGAATGGGTTTGCGCGCCATGGCTCAGACCACCTTGCCTAGGCCGCGAGCAGTTTGGTTTGCAGCTTGGGCGGCAGCACCGCGACCATCTGCTCTTGAACGTTGCGCCCGGATTCACCCTTGGCGATATTGCGCAGGCCCGCCAGAACCATATCCCGATACGCGGTTTCACTAGCGGTATATCCCTCCAGTTTGGACAGAACGGGGCCGACCATCACATTGGCAATGAAAGCCCCGTAAAGCGTGGTCAAAAGCGCCACCGCCATCGCGGGGCCAATGGCCTTGGGGTCGGCCATGTTGCCCAGCATCTGCACCAGACCAATCAGCGTGCCGATCATACCCATGGCGGGGGCGATGTCGATCCAACCGCGCAGCGCTTCATGCACTTCGCCGTGGCGCACCTTCATCGCCTTGATCTCATCAGAAAGTTGCTTGACCAGCTTGGACTCGTCCGCGCCATCCACCAACATCTGCAATCCCTTGGAAAAGAACTTGTCGGGCACTTCCTGATTTTCCAGCGCCATAAGGCCATTCTTGCGCGCGACATCCGACAACTCGACCATCTTGGTGATCAGCTCTTCCTTGCTTGGTGCCTTGGGCATGAACGCCTTGCCCACCGCGCCAAAGCTGCGCAGGAAAATTGGCATGGTGCATTTGTACATGACGGCAAAGAACGTCCCGCCGAACACGATCAGGATCGACGCCACGTCGATGAACGGCCCCAGACCGCCCGCAGCCAGCATTGAGCCGACCACCATTCCCAGCGCACCGATCAAACCGATGAGCGACGCAATATCCATTGACGGGACTCCCTGAAAAGCGTGGCAACCGGCACTCTGCCAGGTCTCGCAAGAGAAGGGGCAAGAACCATACCAAGCCGATCAGGGTTAGGCGCAAAAGTATTAATTCATTTAGTTACAGACACTTAAAACGATTTTCGGAAATCTCACTAAACATTTTCCGCCGCCGCCGTTGCTCTTGTCAAGCGCTGGGCAGCGTACAGCCAGCAAGCGCCGGCAAACGTAACAAGCCAACTCAGGAGACTGAAAATGACCACGATCAATACCAACATGAGCGCGATCACAGCGCAGGCCAACATGACCCGCGTTAACGATGACATGAACGCGGCCATGAGCCGCCTGTCGTCGGGCCTGCGCATCAACGCCGCCAAAGACGACGCCGCCGGCATGGCCATCGCGGAAAAGATGACCTCGCAGATCACCGGCCTCAACCAAGCCGTTCGTAACGCCACCGACGGCAAGAACCTGCTGGACACGACTGAAGGCGCGCACGTCGAAGTTTCGAACATGCTTCAGCGTCTGCGGGAACTGGCCGTTCAGTCGTCGAACGACACCAACACCGCTTCTGACCGCTCGAACCTCGGGGCCGAAGCCAAGCAGCTCGTGACCGAAATCAACCGCGTCGCCAAAGACACCACCTTTAACGGTATGAAAATTCTTGACGGTTCTTACACAGGCAAGCAGTTCCAGATCGGTGCTGACGCGGGCCAGGTGCTGAACATCAGCGTGGACAGCGCCGCTGCCACCGACATCGGTGCGCATACTGTGACGTCCAACGTATCGCTGGCCGCAGGGGCAGGCACCAGCGACACCGGCATCACCGCCGCCTCGACCATCAACATCACCGGCTTTGCCGGCAGCGCAGAACTGACCACCAGCGCAGGCCAATCGGCCGAGGAAATGGCCGCCGCGATCAACAATGTCAGCGCCTCGACCGGCGTCACCGCATCGGCCACGACCAACCTCGAACTGTCAAGCTTCTCTGCCGCCGACACCGTCACCTTTGACGTCAATGGCGTGAACATCGGCACCGTGGCTATCTCGGACACCTCCGATCTGCGCGGCGTTGCCACCGCGATCAACAACCAGTCGGGTCGGACCGGTGTGACTGCGACCATGGGTGATGACAATTCCAGCATCAAGTTGACGGACGCCACCGGTGCCGACATCCTGATCACCGATTTCACCACCGGCACCGGCGGCTCGACAATGGCTGTGACCGCCCAGAACTCGGATGGCACTGCTGCAGGCGCAACCGCAGGCACCCATACGGCCACGCTGGACGACACCGACAACGATGTTGCCGTCAGCGGTCAGGTGGAACTGAGCTCGACCAAGCAATTCTCTGTGGGCACAGACGAGACCACCGCCGGGGAAGTGTTCTTTGAATCGGCTGCCACGACATCCGAACTCAGCTCTGTTGCTGAAATCGACCTGACAACGCTGGAAGGCGCCGCAAGTGCCCTCAAGGTGATCGACGTAGCCCTGCAAAAGGTTAGCCAATCGCGCTCTGACCTCGGTGCCGTGTCCAACCGCCTCGACAGCACGATCTCGAACCTGACCAACATCACGGTCAACGTTCAGGCCGCACGTTCGGGGGTCATGGATGCCGACTTTGCCAAGGAATCGTCCGAGATGGCACGGTCGCAGATTCTGTCCCAGGCCAGCACAGCAATGCTCGCACAGGCCAACCAGTCGGCCCAGGGCATGCTCTCGCTGCTCCGGTAAACGTCGAAATCTCGACAGTATCGAAAGAACCCCAACGGTATCGTTGGGGTTTTTTCATTTTAATCAAAGGGGGTTAGAAGGTTTTTCCGTCAATGGATCGACACCGTCCAAAGCGTCGAATTCCGAGTCTTCAGTCTAACGGCAGGCCAGATAGGTATTTAAGCACGAGATTGGAGAAAAATCGATGAACCTGCAAATTTCTCAGCGCGCCGCCCAGACTCAGGGGCTTGTGATGACCGGCCACATGCAACAGGCGATTGCCCTGCTGCAACTGTCCAACACCGACTTGCAACGCTATATCGAGCAAGAAGCCGAGGAAAATCCCTTTATCGAGGTGGCCCGCTCTGAACGCGCCCTGCCCAGCCTGCCGCATGTTGGCGGCAAAGGAGCGGATGCCGATGACGCGACCGGGCGTATCGCCGATCACCCGCTCTCGCTCTATGCGCATGTCGCGGCCCAGTTCGACCTCATGTTCAATTCTACCCAAGACCGTCTGATCGCGGATCGCTTTCTAGAAGCCCTCGACGAGAATGGCTGGTTGGGTGAGCCGCTGGAAGAGATCGCCTTTGCCTGCGCCCTCGATATGACCGAGGCCGAACATATGCTGCACGCGGTACAGGCGGTCGAGCCTGCTGGCCTCTTTGCCCGCACCCTCGCCGAATGTCTGGCCCTTCAAGCCGAGGATCAGGGGCTGATGACGCCGCTCTTTCGCGCCGTGCTCAACAATCTGCCGCGTCTTGCGGCCGCTGATCTTACTGGTCTGGCCCGTGTTTGCGCCTGCACCATGGACGACCTGCGCGCGACGCTGAAACAACTGCGCAGCCTCAACCCCAAACCCGGCGCTGATTTCCACGTCGCCAATCTGATCGAGCGCGAGCCCGATCTGATCGTCAGCCGTGGCGCATCAGGCTGGAAGGTTGAACTCAACCGCTCGACCCTGCCCGCCGTTCTGGTCGACGAGGAAAGCGCCGCCGTCGCAACCCAAGACAAACGCGCCCGTGAATATGTCGGTGAGCGTCTTGGCGTCGCCCGCTGGCTGCGCCGCGCGGTCGAGCATCGCAATCAGACCGCCCTTGCCGTAGGGGCCGAAATCGTGCGCCGTCAGGCTGCGTTTCTCGAACATGGCCCCGCCAAGATCGCGCCGATGACACTGGCCGATGTGGCGCAGACGATTGGCGTGCATGAAAGCACCGTCAGCCGCGTGACCACGGGCATCCTGATGGTCACCCCGCAAGGCACCATGGGCCTCAAGCGGTTCTTCAGCACCGCTCTCGCCGGGGATGCTGATGGCGAAGGCGGGGCCTCTGCCGCCGCTGTGCGTTATCGCATTCAAAAGATGGTCGCGGGTGAAGACCCCACCAATCCGCTGAGTGACGATGCCATCGCCCAGATGATCAGCGCTGATGGTCCGGTTCTGGCCCGTCGCACGGTCGCAAAATACCGCGACATGCTGCATATCCCCTCGTCTTTTCAGCGCAAGCGTCAGGGCAAGCTGAACGGCATGTAAGGAACGGTCGGGGCGTCAGCGCGCCTCGACAGGCTTTGGCACCGACCGCACTGGCGCGTGGACAAACCGCAAGTCTGGTGCCAGCGTGTTCATCTGCCGATGCAATTCACGCTCTGAGCGTGCCGCGATGACCCGCCATAGGCGAAAGCCCCGCGCCATGCGATCCGTGCGCACCAGCATCGGCGCCGCGCGCCAGAAATAGACGCAGATAAGCATCTGAAGCGCTGCCCCAGCGATCCATCCCAAGGGCACAGAGACCAGCGTCAAGGCCGCCCATAGGATGAGTGGCGTCCAGAGCCGCATCTGGATCATGTAAAGCGGCGGCAAGAGCGCGACAACCGACGGCGTCCGGGGCTGCGCATCATAGGTCTCGTCCGGGCCAATCATCACGTCAAAGTTTTGCATCCGGTCCGTCGGGCTGTGATCCGGCAGGGTGACGATCACCTCGGGCTTTGGCATCACGCGCCAACGTCCCAGAATGGCGCTGCGCCCCAGAACCGGCCAAACCTGTCCGTCCCGCCAGATCCACAGCGCGCGCGCACGATCGGGGTGTTCGCGGAACAGCGCCTGAATATCCTTGGTTTTGCCGTCGACCGCGTGCCCGTCCACCCGCAGCAGGATGTCACCGGGCCGCAAGCCCAGCGCCTTTCCTTGCGGATTGACCGACGCCAGCGCGAGCGCACTGGCGCGAGGAGATGGATCAGAAAGGCTCATCCACCGAGCCTCCTAGGGAAAGCCAAAGGGATTCGGCTCGGCCCGGGCCTGTGGTTTTTTGCGGGCGGGGGCTTGGCGACAGGCTTGGCAGGGGCCGCCGCGCTTTGGGTGACAGGTTGGGTCACGTGCGCCCGCTCGGCCAACATGCGCGTTATGGCCAGTTGCAGATCCGACAGACCCTTGGCAAAGGCATCTCGTGTTTCGCCATGGCTGGCCTCGATCCGGTCCACCAAGCCGCGCAGCATCTGCGGCGCAGCCGGGTCTTCGGTGCCAGATATGGCCTCGGCCAGACGTGCGGTCTCGGCGGTCATAGCCGCCTCCAGCCGCTCAAGCCCTGCGGTTTGTGCCGCCTCAATCGCCGCAACCTGCGCCGACATATCGCCCAAGGTCTCAAGCTGTGCCTGTAAATCCCCCACGGATTTTGAGAACACAGTCAAAGCCTCGATCTGCGTCGCCGTTGCAGTGCGCATATCCGAGAGGGTCCGCAGATAGACCAACCCTGCCAGTGCAACACACAGCACCGCCGCAGCCACCACACCGAACAAAAGCGGCTTCATGCCCTTGGCGAATTTATCCAGCCGCGCGGCGGCGGCCAATGTCTCGGTGGATACGCGCGCCACGTCCTCGGCGCTATCATTGGCGGCGGTTGCCGCCTCCAGCGCCAGTTGAATGCTGTTTTCCAGCTCGGTCGGGGGGGTGCTCATGCGGGAATCCTTTGGATGTTGCGGATTGCCGGGGGGCCCGGCCTTGGCCTTAGCGTGCAGGGTTCATGCCAAGTGAACCACTAACATTCCCCCAAGGTCTGTCGTTGACACAGCTAGACCCGGACCCAAGATCGAGAGCCGCATATGCACAGCCAAACATTCATGACTGACACCGTTGCCCCCCGCGCCGATTGCCGCCCTCGCTGCGCGAGCCATGGCCATGTCTGTAGTGCAAGTGCCCCCTTTGCATTGCTCACGCTGGGCGCGCGAACCTACGAGATCGCCGAAGCGAATGGCGAGGGCGAACGCCTCGCCTTTCGTGCCCAAGGCCAGCAGGAATGGTGCGCACTCGACCGGCGCATTGCCGATGGCTGGATCGAGGTGGGATCAGATATTCTCTTGCTTGATCCCGATGTCCTCTTTGATTTCCTGATGACCCATGCGGTGCGGACACAGACAGCGCAGCAACCGCCCTATGACATGGCCTTTGATACGCTCGGCATCAAATGGTCGGCCCGGCTGTTGCAAGACCGCGATGGCGAAGTGTGTTTCAGTGATGGTCTATGGCAGCATGCGCGGCTTGGTCTTAAGGCCCCTCAGGATGGGCGCGAACGCGCGATCATGGTCCTGATCGCCGCCCTGCCCGATGCCCGCCAACGATTCGAGCCGCATATCACCAACTGGGCACGTCGCATCGCCCAAGGTGTGCGCGTCATGCCGATCATGTGACGTTACGTCGACCGCTCAAGTCTTGGGCGCAGAAGTAAACATAGGAATAAAACTCACGTTTATGTGAGACACCCCCTGAACAGTGTATGCGTTGATTTCGCTACACTTTTGTCAGGCGTTACTATCTTTAGATATCTCGATACCTTTAGATAGCGCCCCCTCATCCAAAAACTCTGTTAAAACGCAGCAGGCGATCCAGCCCTGTTCCGGTATCCAAAAGAGACACACAATGAACCGTAGATTTTTTCTGACCCTCGCAGCCCTTGGCCTTAGCCTTGCTCAGACCGTCGCGAGCCCTGCTTTCGCCGACGAGGTCATCTTGACCGTCAATGACCTGCGCAGTGGCCAGACCAAGACATTTACCGAGGCGGATCTTCTCGCTTTGCCGCAGCAGAGCTTTGAGACGACAACGATCTGGACAGATACCACGCCCAAGACCTTTTCTGGTCCGTCGCTTATGGCCGTGCTTGATGCCGCGGGCAGCGCGCCGGGCACTCTGCGCGTCTATGCGATCAACGACTATAACGTGACCTTCCCCGAGGCGCGGCTGGAAGAGAACGTGCCGATCCTTGCCGCGCGCATTGATGATGCCGCCTTTTCCGTGCGAGAAAAAGGGCCGCTCTGGCTGGTCTTCCCGTATGATTCCGACACCCGCTACCAGAGCGAAGAGTATTTTACCCTCAGTGTTTGGCAGTTGAACAAGATTGACATTCTTGCGGAATGACCCGTGCTGACCTCTCAACCAACAGGCGCTGGACCCGATAAGGTCTTTAATACGACCAAGCGTCTATCGGCGCAGATTCTGCTGTTCCTGATGCTGGTTGCAAGCATCGCGCTGCTTGTCAGCGCGATGGCCTTTCAGCAGCGCCTTGATGCCATTCGATCCGCCAACACCGACAATGGCGGCTGGGTCGTGGCCCAGCTCGAGGTGGATCACTTGGGCCTCATGCAAACCCTGGACAACGCGGTTCTCGGGACACGGCCCGATATCACCGCCCCCCTCACATCGGACACACTGACCAAGGTAAAGCGCGAGTTTGACATCTTTTACAGTCGGGTGGACATTTTCACCGCGACGCTTCAACGCATGGCCGTGTCTGATGACCTTTTGAACCGGGTTGAACGGCTCAAGGTCGCGCGCGAACGTCTGGCCAACCGGATCGATGCAATCAAAGAGGATGACCCAAAGGCACTCGAGGCCTTTCGTACGGCCGTTGATGCGACCTATCCGATGGTGCGTGACATCACCGTCGCAGGGCTCCAAGAGATCACCATCGAAACCTCGCGCGCACGCGTTGAGGAGCAGCGCCTCTTTGTGCGCTTTTTCATCCAATCCCTGTTGCTCTTTTGTCTGATGGCCATCGGCGCCGTTCTGGCAGTGCGTCTCTGGCGAGAGCTTGAGCGGCGCACGGCGGAAACCGGGCGCATCGCGGCCATGCTCTCGACCGCGTTCAATTCGACCATGAACGCGGTTATCGTGACCGATCCGCAATCGCGCATCCTCTATAGCAATGCGCGCGCGCAACGTCTTTTGGGGTATACCGCCGAAGATTTGCAGACCATGCGCGCTGAAGACATCCTGATTTTTGATCCCACCGTTCCGCGTGACACCGTTGAGGGCCTCGCGCCGCGCGAAAAGGCTCCTTTTGTCGCCGCCTGCCGCAGCGCGGTTGGGCGAGAGATCCCGGTGGATTTCGCGATGGTCGAGGATCACGATATTTCAGGTCATCCTATCGTCATTCTTTTCATCCGCGACATCTCGGTACAGGTCGAAGCCGAAACCAACCTGCGTGCCGCGCTGGTTCAGGCCGAACAGGCCGCCCGCGCCAAAAGCATGTTTCTGGCGACCATGAGCCACGAAATGCGCACACCCTTGCATGGATTGATGGCCTCGTTGTCGTTGATCAACGAAACCGACATGTATCCCGAAAATCGCGCCTTGCTCAAAACTGCGCGCGATTGCAGCGCCCGCGCATTGGTCCAAGTTGATGATGTGCTCGAACTGACCCGGCTGGGCGAGAGCACGGAAACGCCCGTGCCGTTCAACCCCGCGCGTATCGCTGCCGATATCGTGGATGAATTGCAGCCGCTCGCAAAGAAAGCCCAAAACAGGATCGAGTTGATCACCCACGGCGACTTTGACAGTCACCGGCTGGAAGGGCTGCCCAATGCTTTTTCCCGCACGCTTTACAATCTGGCGGGAAATGCCGCCAAATTTACCAAAAATGGCGTCATTTCCATACGGCTCAGCCTGGGTGGCCATGCCCCCGACAATCTCGATCTGACGGTCGAGGTCGAGGATACCGGCATCGGCATTGCCCCCGAAGATCAGAAGCGCATTTTCGAGAGCTTCGAGACTGTGGGGCGCAGCGAGGTGAATTCTGCAATGGGCACCGGTCTGGGCCTGCCCATCGCCAAACTTGCGATCGAACGGCAGGGCGGCGCGCTCGGGCTCTTTAGCACGCCGGGCGTCGGCAGCCGCTTTTTCTTTACGATCCCCCTGCGCCTGTCACAGGCACCACAGAACCAGCCTGCGCCAGCCCTCTCGACTTTGAAGCGCGCGATTCACGAAACCCCCAAGCGGATCCTCGTGGTTGATGACAATGACATAAACCTAACCTTGATGACCGAAATGGTCCGGCGCATGGGCCATAGCCCAGACACAGCCACCAATGGTCAAGAGGCGCTGGACAAGGCGCAGGCGCAAGCGTTCGACGTGATCCTGATGGATTTCTCCATGCCGGTGATGGACGGGCCCACAGCGGCCAAAATGATCCGCGCCTCTGGTGGGCCATCCGCGCAGGCTGTGATCATCGGCGTCACCGCCCTCATCGGAGCGCATACCGGCGACGAACAGGCGGTTGCGATGGACAATATCCTGACCAAACCCGTTGGGCAGGAACACCTTGCCCGTGCGATCCGCGACACCCGCCGCGACGTGATCCCAGACGTCACGCCACCGGACGAAGGCGAAGGCGAAGGCGACGGCGTAGACGACGATCTTCTGGCCGAAAGCAGGGATGCCGCGACGATGCTGCATGATCTGGGCGAAATGGTGGGCCACGACACCGCGCTGCGTCTGGTCCGCACCACCCTAAGCGATGCCGAAGCAGCGTTTACAGCGATGATCGACACGGACCTCTCGCTTGAAGACAAGGCGTTGATCATCCACAAGGCGGTCGGATCGACCGGCATCATCGGATTGGAGGAATTGACAGAAACCCTGTCAGAGGCGGAAACCCTCGCACGGGCGGGCACAGACCCGGGCACCAGCGAACTTGTCCCCGCCGCAAAGGCGCTATTGCAAGAGGCGCGCAGCGATTTTGCGCCGCTGTTGCAGGCGCAAAACAGCTCCGACAGGCCCTCAGAGACCGTCTGACTCAAGGCCCAGCTTCTGCATACGGCTGATGAGCGTGGTCCGCTTGAGCCGCAGCATTTCCGCTGCGCGGGTGACACGCCCGTCGCTCAGTTCCAGTGCCGATTGGATCACCTTGACCTCGACCCGCTGCAACATGGTGCGCAGGTCCAGCGATCCGTTGCCGGCCAGCATCCCTTTGAGATCGGTCACCCCTTCCGGCAGCGCCTCGACCGCCGGTTCCGGCACCGCCGGAGCCCCGCCAGCAAAGCTCAACCGAGGTGCCATAGCGATACGCGCCTCAGCCGCGGTGATTGTCCGGTTGCGGAACAAGATCTGCGCCCGGTCGTGAAAATTGCGCAATTCACGCACATTGCCGGGCCAGTCCTGCGACATAAGCAACGCCAGCGCGCAGGGCGTCAGTTGCAATGTACTGCCGCCCCGGCTGCCCTGCTCCATGGTGCGCAGGATTTGTGGGATGTCCTCTGCATGTTCGCACAGCGCGGGCACACTAAGGCTAAAGACCTCGATCCGAAACAAAAGGTCCTCGCGGAACCGCTTTTGGGCAACGTCTTGCTGCAAATCACGATGCGTGGCGCTTAGCAGGCGAAAATTGACCGGAATCGGCGCGCCGCCCCCAACCCGTTGAATGGTCTGGGTTTCCAGCGCGCGCAGCAGTTTGACCTGCACATGCAACGGCGTCTCGCCAATCTCATCAAGAAAGAGCGTGCCGCCCTCGGCCTGTTCGATCAATCCGATCCGTTGGGCTGTGGCCCCCGTGAACGATCCCTTTTCATGGCCAAAGAGTTCGGATTCCAGCAGATCGGCGGGAATGGCCCCACAGTTGACCGGGATCATCGGCCCTGTGCGCCCCGACATGAGGTGCATCGCATTGGCAACAACCTCTTTGCCCGCCCCGGTCGGCCCGTTGATCAGAACCGGCACATCGCTAGGGGCGATGATGCTGATCGCCTGTTTCAACCGCCGCATCACGGGCGCGTCGCCCACGAGCACAGCGTCTAGACGCAGGTCGATGGGAAACTGTTCCGTGATGGAAGAGGTGGGCCAATAACTCGTCATGAACTGCGCTCCGGTATACAGAGGGATATACCACCGCTATAGCAGCATCTCTGACGATCCTTGCACGGGCAAAAGGAGTCTCGAGACTCTCTAAAGATAGATTTCCGACGCAAGGATACGCGCGACACGTTCAGCGGCGCGTCTTTTGCAGGGTCTTGCGCATGGGCATCACCGGCACTGCGCCTTCGGGAAGAGAAGCGGTTTCCCAATACCGCACGTTCTGCACCCGGCTGACAAGCGGCGCGGCCCCGGCAAAACGCCGGTCCTCACGCGGTGCCGGGTCTGCAAGGCGCGGCGCTTCGCGTGGGGGAAGGCTTGGCCCTGTGACCATCGGCGCGGCGCGCGCAACCTCGGACTGTCGTTCCACAGCTGGCATCGCCTCGACCGGGCCTAGCCGCGCCATGACAGCCTGCACGCGCCCCAGATAAGCCGCGCCGCGCCGTGGATCGCGGGAATGGTAATAGCGCGTTGCCGCGTCCCAACTGCCGGTTTCCGCGCGCAATTCGCTTAGGTATCGGGCGGCGTATTCTATATTCTGTACAGGGTCGATCATCTCTTCGAGAGTGGCGAAATTATCGCCATGCCAGCGATAATTGAGCTGCATACAGCCCACATCAAACCCCCGAACCCCGCGCGAAACCAACTGTCGCAGATGGGTCAACGCCTCGTCTTTGCCTGAGTAGTAATAGCCCTTGCCCCGCACATTCGAGGTCCAGGCCCAGGCCCGTGTCCCGGTGTCGCCCAGTGCCCGCCCCGATTCTGTGCGCGCGATGGCGCGCAACAGGCCCTTGGGCAAACCATGACGCTCAGCGGCCTGCGTCGCCAGCGCCTCGCAATTCGCGGGGCTGGCGGATGAAAGGGACGGCACCCAGAAAAGCGCCACACACAGAAGGATAAGATGTCTCATGCCCCCGCGTTGCAAGCGTCGGGCCAAGTTTGGCACAAGGCCCGAAAACCTCAGCGCAGGAAGTCGAACAGGCTTTGCTGGGTGATGCGCACATAGGCCTGTTGCGTGGCGTCCCGCGTCAGCATGGATTGCTGAAGCCGCGTCAGCGCATTGGCAAGATCAAGATCCTCCAGCCCTGACACCGCTTGGCTCATCGCCAGCTTGCGGTTGTCGATCACATCCGATTGCCGCGCGGCATCCGCCGACAGCGCCCCCAATTGCGTGCGTTGGTCGATCAGATGCTCTGACGCCCCGCGCAACCGATCAATCACCGCATCCCGCGTACGCGCAAAGGGCACCAGCGCTTGCGTCCCGCCTTCGGCGTCGCGTGCCACCATCAACACCCCGCCTGCATCGGGCGCGCGCGCGATATTCGAGACCTTCACATCGCCCTGAGCCGTGAGCATCAGACCACCCGTCTCGGGATCAAGCGCGGCGCTGATGCCGGTGGCTGCGGTCTGGGCATTGATCGCCTCAACCGCCCCTGACATGGCCCCTTCTGCGGCGACAAATGGAATCGTCGTAGATCCCAAAGGCCCCTCCAGCGTCATGGACCACGCAGCCGGCGCACGGCTCAGGGTCAGATCAAGGTCAAGCTGGCCCGCACCCGTGACGCTGGCGCGCGGCGCACTGCTCGCTGTGCCAAGGCTGGCCAGAAAGTCGTCGATCACGGCAAAGACATCGCCGCCTTCAGACCCGATCGCAAACACCGCATCCCCGCTCAGCCCTGTTGGCAGGCTCAGGGATTCCGAAACCTGCAAGCGCGATTGCCCGCCATCGCCCTGATAGACCACGCCGCCCGGCCCATCGCGAAACGGATCGGATTGCGTGCCATAGCCGCCAAAGAGCGCACGGCCGCTCTCGTCGCGGGCATTGGCAAGGCCCAAGAGGCTGTCGCGCAGCGCCCGCACCTCGGTGCCGATACTGTCGCGCTCGGTCGCCGTCGCCGTGTCCGATGCCGCACGCAGCGCCAACTCGCCCACCCGGCGCATGACATTGCCCGCCTCGCTCAGCACCGTGTCGGCCTGATCCAGCCGCGCCCCAGCGCGTTCAAGATTGTTGGAATAACGATCCAACGCCTCTTGCTGTTCTTTGGCCGCCGACAGGCGCAAGGCGCGCACCGGATCGGCAGAGGGGCGGGGATCATTCACGCCAGAGGAAATCTGCCCCTGAAGATCGGAGATCCGCTCATTGACCTGCGACAGGTTGCGTGTGGTGACGTTGTGAAAAAAACTGGTGCCGATACTCATTCAAACCCTCATATCGCTTGCAGCAGGGTGTCGAACAGGGACCGCGCCACTGAAAGGACCTGTGCATTGGCCTGATAGGCCTGTTGCTGTTGCATCAATTGCGCCGCTTCCGCATCCAGATCGACGCCGCCCAATTCTGACTCGGCGCGTGCGGCGCTCTCAGCCTCGGCCTCGGCAGTGGCGACCCGGCTCTCGCTGGCCGTAACCTGTGCCCCCGCCCGCTGTTGCAGACTGGCAAAGCCGGTGGCATAGCCGCCCCGCCCGGTCAGCCCGTCGCGCTGCCGCAGATTGGCCATCGCCTCGACACTGCGCCCATCCCCGGCCCCGCCTGCGTTGGGCGCAATCAAATATCTGTCACCGGTCACGCGCCCACCGCCCAACGTGATCTCCAGATCGCCAAATCGTGCCGTGCCCGCCGCATCCAGCGTGCGCGACGCCAGATGCGCGCCACTGTCGCGATCGAAAAGCCCGACAAGACCTGTGGTGGCATCAAGCACCCGCACTTCGCGGGCGCGCTCTGTCGCGGGCGTGTCGCTGATCTGTCCTGCCAGACGCAGGGCACCAGTGCCGCCCATCACCACGATCAGATCCTCATCAGGAATAGAGTTGAGGCGCAGCACAGAGCCCCCGCCAGTGGCGACATTCTCAACCCCAAGCACCCGGTCATCCGTGGCCGTCAGACGCAGCGCGCCGTCTTCTGTCACCTCGGCGCGCAGGCCCAAGGTCTCGAACCCGGCAGCTGCCGCCCCCGGCTGCGCCTCAATCATCATTTCGCCGTCAAGGGCGCTGAACTCGATCTCGACCCGGCCAAAGGCGGTGTTGATATAGCCTGTGCCGGGGAACGTAACAGGCAGAACCACCGCCCCCGCCGACACGCTGACAAAATGCTCCTGCCCATTGAGCTTGATGGTAAAGCTCGACGGCAGGCTCCCGGCATCGAACGGCTGTCCGATGACCGTTGTCACCGGCGCATTGCCAGCCCCCATGCCAAAGCGCGCCGCCTCGCCCGCATCGCTGGGCAGACGCAGAGCAGAGCCATCAAGTGTGCCGCCCTCGGTTTCAAGGATGAGGCGGTTGTTCTCGTCAAATCGCGCAGTGATGCGGCCCTCTTCGGGGCCGCTCACCACCGGCGCGCCGCCGCTCATCCGAATGCCATAATCCTGCGCCCCAAGGCTTACGCGCATTTGCGCGCCATCGGGTGGCAGCGCCGGTAGCGCTGCACCCGTGATCCGGCTTGCTGGGGCCTTAGCCCGCAGATCAGCGGCCAGCGCCCGCGCCATTGCGGCCCCCGAGCCAAGCGCCGGATCGGCCTCAGCCGTCACCACGCGGCCATCGGCCCCGGTCACGGCGATCCGTCTCAGGCTCAGATCCCCCGGTCCCGGCTCTGCCGGGGTCAGGGTCACTTGCGCGCCTGCTGCGCCAGTCTGCCGTGTGATAAGGCCATTCTCGAACCCATCTGGTGCGGCCACCTGCAAAACACCGTTCTCGGTAACGCCAAAGCCAGCGCTACCGCTCAGGCGCACCGTGCCGGAAATCCGCGCCGCATCCGGCCCGCCAGCCCCAAGGCTCACCGTGCCCAACGCCGCGCCATCCGGTGCCAACCGCGTCAGCGAGGCGGCCTCGCCTCCGGAATGGGTGAGGCGCGAGAGGGAAATATCTGCGCCTTGATCCTCGACCAGCACCAGCCGACCGCCATTGGGGGCCCGCTCGGCGCGGATGCCCGTGGCCCCGATTGCGCGTTGATCGCCGCTTGCAGCCCCGCCGCACCGACTGCGCCCAGATCGGCCGCAATCGTCAAGGGCGTCAGGTTCTGTCCGGCAAGCTGGAACGACAGCACGCCACTTGTGGGCACATCCAGCGCCAGACGGGTTTCCGCCTCGGCACGCACCGGCAGGGCCGTTGTCAGCTCCTGCGCCGCCCAGGCCGCATTGGCCCCCTCGGGCAGGCGCAGCGTGCTGGATTGTGTGGCCCCCTCATAGCCGATTTCAACGCTTGGGTTGGCCGGGGCGGGGGTGGTGCCGGTCCAGGTGGCAATCCCGCCCGCCTGCCCCAAGAGCGCCACGTGATCGCCGCTGACCGATTGCCGCGTCAGGCTCAGCCCGCCATAGGGCGCGGCCCCGTCGAGGTAATCGGCATTATGGGCCGCATCGGGAGAGAATCCGTTTTCCGGCGTCAGCAGCGCCGCCGCCGCGCTCGCGCCCAGAGGGGGACCAGAGAGTTGCCGCCCGTCACGGGTAAAAACCGACAGCACCGCCGCTGGGGCCGCATCCGCGACCACAACGCCCGCCAAACTGCCCAGATCGGTCGCAAGGCTGGCCGACAGCGGCAAATCCCCATCGCGCGCCAAGAAGCTCAGCGTGTCGCCGATCGCTTCGGCCATAAGACCGAGCGCCCCAAGGCTTTGCCCCTCAGCCGTTTGCACCGCCCCGGAATTCAGCGCCGCCGCCAAGGCGTCGGTCGTCAGCCCCGCAGGCAGCGCGAATTGCGCCACACCCTCGGGCGTGGTCAGGCTCAGCGTTTGCGGCGCAGCCCCCGCCAGCGGCCCCAGATCCATCGCCGCAAAGCGCGGCTGGACCGACAAAGCAGCCCCCGCGCGGCCTGCCGGGATCACCCCGACAACGCCTGCACTCAGGAATTCAACCGGCTCGGCACTCAATATTCCCGACAGATCACGCGGCCCAGAGGCCTGCGCGCTCAGCACCGTGGCACTCAGCGTGGCGGTGCCGCGATTGCCCGGCACGGCGCTCACCGTCAGCGTGCCCGCCGCCGCAATCCCCTGCGGATCATTCAGCACCAGCGTCATATGCCGCGCCGACGCATCCTGCCGCGTCAGCGTGATCCGGTCGCCATCCTGCGGCACGCCGCTCATCTCGATCCGCAATCCCGGCAGGCTCAGGGTCTGTTCGCCCGCCGCCAGAATCTGCCCCGCCGCATCCCGCGCCTGCCACAGACCCGTGGGCGCATCCTGCACCAGAGTAAGCGGCCCCGCGGGCATGACAGTCGCATCTGTGATGGTAACACTGGCCGCGCCCGTGCCGCGCATCAGCGCACCCGGCGCCGCCTCCCATCCCGACACGGAAAAGAGCGCCCCACCGCGCCCGCCCGTAGGCGTCAGGCCTTGGGCATGCACCGCGTTGATTTCCTCGGCCATCCGGCTGGCCCAGAGGTCGAGATCGTCGCCCGCCTGCGCCATCGCCCCGGCGGCACTCGCCAGCCCGCCCAGCATCCCGCCGCGCAGGGTGGTCTGCACTTCGACCGCCTTGGTATCAGCAGAGGTGACAAGATAGCGCCCGCCCGTGCCCTGCTCGATCCGCCCGGCGCGGCCCCGTTCCAGCACCAGCGGCCCGCTGCCATCGGCCCCCAATCGCACTGTCGCGCGACCGGCATCATCCATCTCGACGTCAATCGACACCAGTTCCGCCAGATTGACCAACAGCCGGTCGCGTTGATCCAACAGAGGATTGCGCGCGCGCTCATCGGTCACTTGCGCCAGTTGTTCCTGAACCTCGGCCAGGCCGCTCAGCACGGTGTTGGCCTGCGCCACGGTCTGCTCGGTCTCTTCGCGCACATTGCGCGCCAGCACGTCGATCCCTTCGGCCAGATCGGCCACACCGCCTGCCAGCGCCGTGCCCGAACTCAGGACCGCCTGCCGCAGCCCCTGATCCTCAGGCACCTGCGACAACCCGTCGAGCGCATCGAAAAAGCCATCCAGCAGATCGGGCAATCCGCCCTCTCCCGGCAGAAGGCGATCTTCAAGCGCCTGCACATGGCTCAGATGGGTTTCCGCCGCGCCCAGCGTGCTTTGCGCGTCGCGGCTGCGCGCGGCCACCAGACCGTCAAAGGCGCGGCGGATGTCCACCACGTCCACGCCGCCGCCCACACCCACCTCTTGCATCACCGCATCGCGGCGGCGATAGCCGGCCGTGTCGACATTGGCGATATTCTCGCCGGTCACGCCAAGCGCTGTGCGATAGGCCAGAACCCCGCCGCGCCCGATGTCCATCAAATCGACCATGGTTTACTCCTGTGCTCCGCCCAGATGGGCGGAAAACTGGCGATAAATTGCCTCTGATAGGCCCAGACCCGAACGCCCGGCCCCGACTTCGGTCAGCGTGCTGTCAAGCAAGGATTGAGCGGTCTGGGTCGCAGAACTTTCCGTCAACGAATCTCCAAACGACGCAGCGCGGCCCGATTGTAGGATCTGATTGAGAAAAAGCGCCTCGAACCCCTCTGCCGCGCCACGCAGCCGATCCTCGTCGCGCGTGGCCTTGGCGGCAATGCGGTCATCCGAGAGGCTGGCGGTCTGGCGCGCGTCAAACGCTGTGGCAAGCGGGGGCAGGGTCATGGCGGCGCGCTCCTCAGATCACGATCAGTTCGGCGCGCAGCGCACCCGCACGGTGCAGCGCCTCAAGAATGGCCACCAGATCAGCGGCACTTGCCCCCACGGCATTGATCGCATCAACCAGCGAAGCCAGCGACACACCGGGATCGAAAACGAAGGCGGGGTTGTTTTCCTGTTCCACGTCAATCTGTGTGTCCGGTGTCACCACGGCATTGCCCGGCACCACCACGCCCCCATCCTGACCATTGACCACCGTCGCGGCCTGATCGACGTTGAAATCCTCGTTCACCCGCACGGTCAGCGACCCATGCGACACGGCGGCGGGCGTCACCCGCACCATGCCCCCGATCACCACCGTGCCGGTGCGCGCATTGACGATGACTTGGGCAGGCGGCGCGGCGGGATCGACCTCGATATCCTGCAAAAGCCCCATGAACGGCACCCGCGCCGCCGGATCGGCAGGCGCACGCACCCGCACCGAGCTGCCGTCAAAGGCCACGGCCACGCCGTCGCCGAATTGCGCATTGATCGCATCGGCCACATTGCTCGCGGTCGAGAAATCCGGGCGATTAAGATTCAGCACGAAATATTCGGTTTCGAGAAACGACGTCTCGACCATACGCTCAACCGTGGCACCACGCGGCACCCGGCCCACGGTGGGCACATTGACCACGACAGACGAGCCGTCACCGCCCTGCACCCCCAGACCGCCAACCACCAGATTGCCTTGGGCGATGGCGTAAACCTCGCCATCCGCCCCCATCAGAGGCGTCATCAGAAGGGTGCCGCCCTGCAACGACTTGGCCTTGCCAGCGGTCGAGACCGTGACATCCAGCACCTGACCGGGCTTGAGAAACGGCGGCAATTCCGCCGTCACCATCACCGCCGCCGCATTCTTGGCATCCAGATCATTGGTCCCCACCTCTAGCCCGAGGCGCGAGATGATGGATTGCATGGATTGCCGCGTCAGCCCCGAATTGCCATCGCCCGAGCCATTGAGGCCCACGACCAGGCCATAGCCCACCAACGGGTTTGACCGCACCCCGGCCACATCGGCAAGATCCTTAAGCCGGTCCGCCAGCGCCGCCCCAGGCACAAGGCACACGAGCAACAGCAGAAACCGCAGCATACCGGGGGCCCTCATAGCGGTGACACGGTTTCAAAGGCGCGGCGCAGCCAGCCTTGTTTGGCGGTATCGGCCACGTCACCGGCCCCGACATATTTGATCTCGGCATGGGCGATCCGGTCCGAGCGCACGACGTTATCGGCGGAAATATCGGTAGGCCGCACCACACCGCGCAGGCGGATATATTCCTGACCGTTGTTCAGCGTCAGTTGTTTTTGGCCAATGATTTCAAGATTGCCACCGGGCAGGACCCGCACCACCGAAACAGACACCCGGCCGGTCAGCGAATTGGACTGCGTGGCATTGCCCCGCCCGGCATAGCTGCGGGTGGTGCTGCTTGTCAGGCGCCCATCGTCAAAGCCAAAGGACAGAACGTCAGGCAAATCCAGCTCGAAATTGTCGGTCTTGCTTGATCCCGCGGCCTGCGACTTGCTCGCGGCAAACCGCTCCGAGAATTCGACCGTCAGGATATCGCCCACGGCCCGCGCGCGCCGGTCGGCCACGAAAAGACCGTTGGAATATCCGGCATAGATCGAGCCGGTGGGCATCAGGCGCGATTGCTGCACCTCTTCGACCGGGTAAACCGGCGCGTAAAGCTCCGATTCCGCTTCCTCGATCTTGGTGGAGCAGCCCGCCAGCGCGATCAGCGCGGCGGCGGTGCAGGTGAAACGGCGCATCATGGTCCCCTTCAGAGGTTGTTGGCGAGATAGCTCATCATCTCGTCCGAGGCCGAGATGGAGCGAGAATTGATTTCATAGGCGCGCTGCGCTTCGATCATTTCGACCAGCTCTTGCACCACATTGACATTCGAGGTTTCAAGCGCGCCCTGAACCAGATCGCCCATGCCATCCTCGAGCGGATTGCCCACAACCGGTGCGCCGCTGGCGGTGCTCTCGACCACAAAGGTCTCGCCCACCGGCTCTAGCCCGCGCGGGTTGGCGAATTGCGCAAGGGTCAACTGCCCCACCTCTTCGGCCTCGACCGCATCGGGCAGGGTCACGCTGATGATGCCATCGCGGGAAATGCTGATGCTGGTGGCCTCGGGGGGGATCTGAATTTCGGGCTGCACGACATAGCCGCTCGACGTGGTCAGCACACCATCGGCATTCTGGGAAAACGTGCCGTTTCGGGTATAGCCGATCCGCCCGTCGGGCATCAGCACCTGAAAGAACCCCTTGCCGTCAATCGCAAGATCAAGCGCGTTGTCGGTCGTGGTCAGGCTGCCTTGGGTATACATCTTTTCGGTGCTGACAGGGCGCACACCCGTGCCCAACGTGGTGGGCGCGGTCTGTTCGGTGGCTTCCGAGGTTTGCGCCCCCGCCGGACGCAGCGTCTGATAGAGCAACGTTTCGAAATTGGCGCGGTCGCGCTTGAATCCGGTGGTGTTGACGTTGGCCAGGTTGTTGGAAATCACCTGAATGCGGGCCTGCTGGGCGTTCAGCCCGGTTTTGGCCACATGCATCACGTTCGAGGACATCGGCGCTGCCTTTCCTGAGGTCTCTGTTCGATCTCAGTCTGCAAGCCGCGTGCCAGCCCAATCAGGTCTTACGACCAATGCCTCGGCAATTTTAGCCCCATGTTCGAAAAATGCAGCCTCAGGCCGTTCAAGGCACACGCCCGCACGCCTCGGGGCGCGCCTCGGCGGGCATGTCTGCGCACCATTTGACAAATTCTGCGCCTGCGCGTTCCTGCACCGCCAACCGTGCCTTTGGCTCCAGATCGGCCATCGCCACCTCGCGCAGCGCCACGGCACCCGGCTCTTCAAACGCGGCCCCAAGCGTGAACCACAGCGCCGCCTCGTCCATTTTCGCAGGCGTGCGCAACTGCGCCTCAACCCGGCCAATCGCCGCGAATTGCCCCGGCACGCCGTCCTTGGCCCGCGCGCTCAGATCGGCATTCAGCCGGTCGGCCAGACGGGCGCGCGCCGCCTCTGTCAGCCGCCCCAGCAACAGGTCGCTGACCTCCATCGCCCGCATCTCGCCCGCAAGACGGGCGCGCCACGCCCAATAGGCCGCCGCCTGATCGTCCTGCGGCACACCCTGCCCCCGCGCCAGCATCACCGCCAGATTGACCTGTGCCGCGCGGTGCCCGGCCTGTGCCAGATCCGCGAAAATCGCCACGGCAGCGCCCGCCTGCCCATCCTGAGCCAAGGCCACAGCGCGACCGAAATCCGGCGTGGACCCGGCCATCGCCGCCGCGCCACATAGCCAGAGCGCAGAGACCAGCAGAACGCGCCGCATCTATTTGCCCGCCATCATCACGAGTTGCAGATACATCATGCGCCGCCGCTCGCCATCGGGGCGCTGCTCATAGACCACCAAGCGATGCCGCTGCGTCGGGGTCATTTCCACCTCGATACTAACCGCCTCGGGCAAGTGAATGTCGTGCTGTGCAAGCAGCGCCTTGGGATCGGCCAAGAGGGCAGTGCTGAACGCACGATCAATCCAACTGCGCGCCAAGGCCCGCCCAAGGATTTCCGGCAAATGCCGCTCGACCAGTGAAATGTCATGCAGATTGGTGCTTCGCCGCACCAGAGGAAAGGCATCCGGTGTCTGGCCCGGTGTGGCCTGTCCCGCAGCCCGGCGCAGAATCCTGAATTTCGACAAGGCGCCCGCCACTCTGCCCACTCCTTTTGGTTCTTTTGCGTCGCTCGGGCGACACGGCCCCACGCAATCACAACGACAGAAAAGACCGCCAGTTTAGCACCGCTTGGCGCGATCCTTGCTCTTTGCCTTACATGACCCGGATTTCGCCTCGCCAACCGCTGATTGTCTTTGCCGTGACTGCAAGTCTCGGGCCAATCGCGCTTGGTTTGGCCAGTCTCTGGATCCTGAACCAGACGCCTGCGGTGCCACAGCCCACAGCGGCACCCGCGCCCGCATCAGAGGCCCCCACAGGGCCAGAGCCGCGCCGCTATCTGCCGCTCAGCCTGCCTGTGACGGTATCGCTGCCAGAGGATGGCGGCACGCTCAGCATCGGCTTGGGCGTTGCCCTGCGCGAGGCAGGCAGTCTTGAACTTATGGCGCGACTGGCTGATCGCCAGCAAGAGGCGCAGGCCGAATTGGCCGATGTCATGCTGCGCGCCGCCGAAAGCCTGCCTGCCGATACACGCCTTGCGGCGCTGCGCAGCAGCCTGCCTGAAACCCTGCAAGAGGCGATGAACGCCCGGTTGATCGCCATGGGCGAAGAGCCCGCCATTCTTGAGGTTCTGATCCTCGACTGGGCCCATGCCCCGTGATTGGCAGGCTTCTTGCAGCCCGAAAACAAATACCAAGCCCGAGAAAGGACATCCCATGATCGCCATGCGCCAGACCTTCATACCCGCCCCCGGCACCGATCCGCACAAGGTGGGCGTGGAACTTGTCCTATGTGATGAACATGGCGAACCCCGGCGTCAGCATGTCTGGGGTTTGGTGCGGCTTCTGCGTCGCCTCTGCTGAGGGCGCGCCGGGTTTTCTTTAGCGCTGATGCCGCAGATGATGCCGCAGGCGCAGCACGAAGCCCAGAGTTCCAAAACCGCAGATTGCCCAGCCGATCAACAGAGGTGCCGGCATCAACCCCGCCACCGCCGTGGCCCATCCGGGTTGCAGGTAGAGCCCGGCAATCAACGCGCCCGCAATTGTCAGAAACATGCGCAGCCGCAGACAGGTGCCGCAGGCCGTTTCAGACACAGGCGCCATCAGCGCGGCCCCACCTTGCGGTCGCAGTTGAGATAGACCAGATTGGCCCGCCCCTGCCCTGCCCGCCGCGCCGCCTTGGCCGATAACACATCGGCGGTGCGACGCACGGCATCCAGCGCCTCGGCCAGGATCGCGATGCGGTCCTGCGCGCCATCCTCTGCGAGAGAGGCACCACCAACCAAGGCAATGACCGCGCAGCGCAGGGCATGATCCGCACGCGATACCGCCGCGTGATCGCCCGTCTCGGCTGCTGCGACAAGCGCGGTCGTCAAGTTACGGATCTGATCGCCAAGAAGGCTATAGGTCATCTGTTGTACCACACGTGTCATACCGCCTGCGCCTTGACCTGAGATCCGATCTGTTGCCAGGCGTCCAGAATATCGCCCATGGCGGCGGCGGCCTCGGTCAGGCGCGCGCCCTCCTCGCCCCGAAGACCTTTGAGCACGTGGAACCGTGCAAATTCGTACAGCTGGAACAAATCCCCTGCCAGATCGCCACCCGCCTCGAAATCAAGGCTGGATTGCAGGATGTAAATCGCCGTCAACACCCGATTGACGTGATCAGAGGGCAATGGGCGCGCCTCTTGTTGGGTGCGCGCCAAGACACCAAGCGAGCGGTTGAGTTCGCGCAGCGTGACAAAAACGATGTCATAGGGGTCGGTGGCCGCCTCCTGCACGAGGGTCTCGGCCTGACGGTAACGGGAACGGGCGAAGGCGAAACTCATCGAAACTTCCTTTGACATGATTGCCAGATCTGTTTTTCAAAACGGCAAAATGCGTCAGGATGTTAGCCCCGGTGGCATGACCACCGAGGCAGAGTTTCACGCGGCCACGCTCGCTGTGCGCGTATCGCCCGAAACCAAGGCGCTGACGGCCACGACCATGCCCACTTCGCCCCCGACAGGACGGCGATACCGCTCATGTCGCGCATCCCCGACAAAACGCCCTGCAACGGACGCAGCATCACAAGCTGCTGCCCCAAGAGTTCGTCCACCGGAATGGCGATGCGCGTTTCGTTACTGCTCAAAATCACATAGAGCCGCGCACCCCGCGCCGCCTCGGGGGCCTCTGGCATCAGCGGATGCACCGGCACCAGCGCGCCCTCGTCGATATTGAGCATCCGCGTTGCCCCAGAGGCCGACACAGGCAAAAGCCGGTCGGTCTGAAGGATGCGGTGAATCGTGTCCACAGGCAGCACATAGCGCACATGCCCCACCCGGACGACCATGCCATCGAGGACAATCATATGCTGCGGCACGCGCAGATGGAACCGCACCCCGGCCCCAGCGGGCAGGCTGACGCGGCGCAGCGCACCCTTTTTGCGCGCCATCTCATCGGCCAGCGCAGCATAGGCGGGGGCTGTCGCAGCCTCGGGGCTGTTATCGGTCAGCTCGACGCGCACGTGATCGCTTTCGGCCTCGACCGAGATATGAAACCGCGAGGCAGGGTATTCTCCCGCCAGTCGCAGATTGACCAGGGTCTTGAGCGGGCCGCGCAATTCCTCGATCAACATTTGGTCGAGCATTGCATCGCCGCCCACATAGGTGACAGTTGCATCGACCCCGATCTTGCGCGCGCGTGTGGCGACATAGGCCTTGAGCGGACGCAACAGCACCTCGGCCGGGCGCGACCGCTGCGCCACGCTTTCTTGTTGCAGATGTGACAGCTCTGTAGAGAGTTGCGCACCGGACTCGCTGATTTCCTGAAGCCGCAGATGATGCTGCTCCAAACGGTCGCGCAGGACAGAGCGCACTCGCTGCTCCAACTCACCCACCCCGGCGACGCGCAGCGCCTCCAGCACATCCTGCACCAAATCAACCGAGGCCAGCTGCGTCAATTCATGCTCAAGCTGCGCATGGCTGGCGGAAATCGCCCCCACCGCCTCGAGCAACGCGAGGCTGTCGCCAACATCCGACATCGGGATCAGGTCGAGCGTGTCCGGTTCGACAGCATCGCTTTCAGAAGCCTCACTTACCCGCAACGCCCGCGCCATCATCAGGCGCGCGCCGGTTGGGTCGAGCATGGCAAGCCGCTCGACCATCCGATCTTCTTCCAACGTCGAGGCGACGAGGAAATCAAACAGGGTCGCCTTGTCCAAGAACACCGTCACGTTGGTGATCATGCGGACGACGCCGGTGGTAATCCACTCAAGAAAGCCCTGCGCCAGCGCGTCATCATCATTCAGATCGGCGCGCAAAACGTAGAAATGCAAGCCTTCCTTGATCGCCTCATGGGCAGTCTTGACGCTCTCGGGCGACATCACGCGGTGGAATTCCGGTGGCAGGCCCAACCGCGTCTCGATGCTCTTGGCGGTCATCACGCCACTGGCTACGAAACAGGCGTTGGTCGCCTCTTCAAACATCTTTTCGATCCGCGACGTATCGGGCGTATCGCCCTGATCCAGCGCATCGAACACCAGTTCCATCGTATCGATGAACCCGCGCCCCATCTGGAGCAGGATCACATCTGGTGCCTTTTGATCAACGCGCACCCGCGCGAATAGATCAATCAGCGCCATCGTCAGTTGCGACGCGGTGTCGATCCGATAGTTCAAACAGGCGAAATGAACCTGCCGCATCAACGTGTCGAAGGCCGGGAACCAATTGGCCTCTGCCTCGCCACCGCGCGCCTCCAGACCCTTGCGCAGGCTTTGCAGCGTCTCAAAGATATGATCGGCGCACCACATGCTCAAAAGCTTGCTTGGTGCCATCCTTTCGGCATCGAAGACCGAGGCGGGCAGGCTGCGCTCGACGCTGACCAATTCCTCATACAGCGCCAGTTCCGCCGCGCGGTAAGCCTGGCCTGCAGGCTCTTGCGACAGCCTATGGGCACTATCAACCAGCCGCACATAGCCGCGTGGCGCGGCCAGATCGGCAATCCGTTCCGCCAAATCGCGCCGCTCGGCCATGGTGCAGGGCGTTTGGCCCGCCATCCGTATGCCTTGGTCGGAAATCAGCGGATAAAGCTCTGCAACCGCGTTAAAAAACGCGCGACCATCGCTGATCGCATCGACCGGCTCAGGCGTGGGCGTGGGGATCTGACCGGCCGTGAAATCCTTGGCATACCGGGCCCGGAGCGCGGCGACATGGCCGT
The DNA here is from genome assembly GCF_051447875.1 of Roseovarius sp. MS2. NCBI lineage: Bacteria > Pseudomonadati > Pseudomonadota > Alphaproteobacteria > Rhodobacterales > Roseobacteraceae > Roseovarius > Roseovarius sp. MS2. Next base: position 2,475,595 of record NZ_JBKHVF010000001.1, on the reverse strand, counting down.
CGGCGTCGGGGCGGCTCATGCCTGTGGCGTCGGCTATCGGGTCCAGCAGCGCAACCCAGTCTGCCAAATCCAATTGCCGCGCGGCATAGCGCAGGCCATCCGCTTCTTTGCGCAAAGTGGCTGGGCTTGTCGCCTCTGACCAATCCGAGCAAAGCGCGTCTAGTTTCTCGAGCGTCTTGGCCACCATATCGGCAAAGATCTGATGATAGGTCGGGTCTGCCCGCAGCTTGCCTTCGGTGATTTCGACAACGGGTTTGGGCCGTGCTTTGGTTTTCTTTTGCGGCGCAGCCTCGGGTTCAGGGGTGGCCGCAGCCTCGGGTTCAGGCTCTGGCTCAGGGGCCGCAACCGGGGCCGGCGCTGGCATTGGCTGTGCCTCTGGGGCGGGCATGTCCATCGCTTCAGGCTCGGCGCTCTCTCCGCCCAACAGGCGGCGCATAGCCTTGCTCAGATCGCGGGTTGCGGTAAGGTCCGGGGCATCTGCATCTAGAAACGGTCCCAACAGGGCCAGCCAATCGGCAAGGTTCAATTGCCCGGCCGCATAGTGCAGGTTATCCGCTTGTTTGCGCGCAGCACGAGGGCTGCTGTCCTCGGCCCAATCCGCAACCAGAGCGTCAAGCCCGTCGCACGCCTTGACGGCCATATCGTTGAAAATCTTGTGATGCTCCGGGTCGGGTGCCAAGAGCTTGCCTTCTGTAACCTCGGCTACGGTCTTGACCTGCGGTGCGGGCTCAGGCTCGGGCTCCGCCTCCAGCTCTGGCTCTGGCTCCAGCTCGGGCTCAACGTCAGGCTCTTCCTCGGCCTCTGCCTCGGGGGCTAGATCTTGGTCAAACTCCGGCTCGTCATCGTCACCTTCGAATTCGTCGAAATCCGCGCCATCGCCGCCATCCAATTGATCCAGCAACCCCGCCAGACCCATATCAAAGGCCGGAACCTTGGGTTTGGGTGCGGGCGCGGGCGGGGCGGCTTCCGGCTCTTCTTGCACGTCAGCGGGCGTCGGCGCTGCCTCATTCTGCGGCTCTGCGGACTTGTCCTCAGACGGGGCCGCGGGTGCCTCGGCCTCGCGCCCTGTCAGCCGCCCGATCATCGCGCGCAAATCCTGTTTCAGCCCCGCCGTCGGTCCCGGCTCTACATCGGCGCGGGTGTCGGCGGTCTCTTCCAGCATCCCGCGCAGCGCATCGCCGGTGCGCATCAGGATGTCGGTGATCTCACCACTCATCGGCACGCCTTCGTCGCGCACCAGCCCGATCAGATCCTCGGCCAGATGCGCCAGCCCCTCGACCTGGGCCAGTCCCAGCACGCGCGAGTTGCCCTTGAAGGTATGGACAGCCCGGAACAGAGCGCCGATATGCGCGCCCATATCGCCTGCGCCCCCTTCAAGGGCATCGAGCGCCGCTTCCATAGCGTCAAGGGACTGCGCGCCGTCATCGGCATACAGCATCCAGATTTCGTCCATCTCGTCCATCATGGTGTCACCCGCCCAGTGGGTTGCATTCCGGCCCTTAGGCCCCGACCAGCGCCCGCATCACGCGCGTCAACTCGTCTCCGGTCTTTTCCTCGAGGTCATGCGACACCGTGCCAGAGGGCTTAGAAACCACCCCATCCGCCCCCAGTTCGCGCGCCTTGGCAGCCAAGGGCGACCCCTGCACCGTCACCGAGGACAGCATGCAGATTTTGGCCCGCGTCTTGAGCTTGGCGTGACGCAGAAATTCCAACCCGTCCATCACCGGCATCTCGATATCGAGCAGGATTAGGTCAAGGTCCGGAAGATCCGGCAACTTGTCCAGCGCCTCTTGCCCATTGGCGGCCTGTGCCACAAGTTTGAAATCCTTGCGGGATTTCAGAAAGCTGGAGATGTAGAGCCGCATCATTGCGGCATCGTCCACCACCATTACATTGTAAACCATCGTCATTACTCCGAATTATCTGGAATTGCGCGGGAATGAGGCGGCACCGGGCCGCCCCCCGCTTGCCTCAGAAGCCGTGAAAGCCGCGTGCGTCGAGATCAAGCGATCCGCCGCCGTTCAGACGCCCGTTGGGCTTGCCGCTCATCATCGCCTGAATCTGCGCCATCATCTCTGGCGTCAGACCGTTGAAGCCCCCCATCGGCATAGCCGCAGCCGTGCGACGCAGCTTGAAGCGGCCGATTTCCTCTTTCATCTGCTGGGTGGCCGCACTCATCTCGGCGGCTCCGGCAGCAAGCTCATCCGCCTGTTGGCTGGAATCGAGCGCGGATTTGGCGATTTCGGTCATAGCCATCGAAATCTGCGCCACGCCGCGTGACTGTTCCGCGCCAGAGCGATCAATCTCTTCGACGATTTCCTTGACCTGCGTGATCTGCTGGGAAATGCCGGTGAAGGCTTCGGATGTCTCATCCGCAATGCGCACACCCGCATTCACCCGGTTCGACGCATCCTCGATCAGATCCGAGGTCTCGCGCGCTGCTTTGGCAGAGCGCCCGGCGAGGTTGCGCACCTCTTGTGCCACCACCGCAAAGCCGCGCCCGTGCTGCCCAGCCCGCGCCGCCTCGACCGCCGCATTCAGCGCCAAAAGGTTGGTCTGGAACGCAATCTCGTCGATCACTTTGATGATCTTGGCAATGTCCTGAGAGGAGGTCTTGATGCCATGCATGGCGGTGACCATGTCCTTGATCTTGGCGGCACCCTGATCGGCCAGACCCACGGCGCTGCCCACGAACTTCGACGCTTTCTGTGTCGACTCGGCGTTGGCGCGCACCTGCTGGTCTGTCTGGTTGACCGACGCAGACACCTCTTCGACCGAGGCCGAGGCAACCTGTGAATTGGTCGAGAGCGTCTGGCTCGAATGGGCCACCTGAGTGACCGTTGTCGCCACCTGATCCACCTGCTCTGCAATCACCGCAAAGGCGCTGTTGAGACTGCCAAAGGCCTGCTCGAAGGACTCGATCACGCTGCGGTATTCGCCCTTGAACTTCGACAGATCCGCCTGCACGTCGAGATTGCCCGCGACGATGGAATCCGACAGCGTGCGGATTTCAGCAACGACCCCCCGGAAGTTGCCGCGCACCTTCTCGATCACGTTGTTCATGAACACTTTCTTGCCCGGCATCTGGGGGAAGGGCGCATCGAAATTGCCCTCGCCGAATTCTTCGAAAACACCCATCGCAAGTTTATTGGTGTCGATTTTTTCCTGCACCATGGCGTTGAGCATCTCAGCCGCCTTGCCAACCTCTGCTGTGTCAAAGTTCTTAACGTCGATAAAGGTTTCGATTTCGCCCGCATAATGCGCCGCGGCCATTTTTGCCATCTCGGAGAGCAGAAGCCGGAATTGATCCAGCGTGCGGTCATTTTCGGCCTTGACGCGCTTGATCTCGGTCACGTCACGCCATTCCACCAGCACGAATTGCGCGCCGCGCTCGACGCCCGGCACGGGCGTCGCGGTGAACTCCAGAGAGATGCCTCCGACGGTAAACGCCCCCTCGTGCGGACCTGTCATGTTGTCCATGATACGCCGCTGGTAATGCGGGTTCTTGTGGAACACATCGACATTCTTGCCGATGATGTCGCGCGCCCGGAAATTCGGCAGATCGCGCCGGATGTCATTCTCGATCCGCTCGAACATCTGGAACCCGGTTTCGTTGCAGTAGAGGATGTTGTAACCCTCATCCGCAACCATGATGGGATTGCCAAGCGAGGCCAACAGCGTGGTGGCCACAACGCGCTTCGAGAAATCCATTTCTTTCATATCGTCCATTGTCTCGTTGGCCTTGCCTTTGCTGTCGCGCGGGGATTGCGAGGTCATCTCTTCTTTCCTTTCGGTGTCGCCGGCGGGCTGGTCCGGCGCGGGCTGGGGGGAGGATGTCTCCGTCGTCGGCGTTGCGGCCGACCGGGACGTGAAAACAAGGTCCGGATCGGTCTCCGGGGGATTGGGTTCTGGGGCAACCATGGATCAGGCCTCGGCCATCATTGGCGGGACAAGCGCGTCATCCTCGACCAGAAGGTTGACATTGAGCAGGATGGCCACCCGCTCTTCCAGACGGCCCAGACCCAACACAAGGCTGCGGCCCTCAGAGCCCGAGAAACTATGCGTCCGGTCAATCTGGTTCGCCGGAATATCGAGCACCTCGTTGACACCATCGACAATCAGGCCCACCGGCGCATCATTGACCTGCAACACGATCACCACGGTGCGGTCATCATAGGCCTTGTCCGGCATGCCAAAGCGCAGCCGCACGTCCATCAGCGGGATCACCTTGCCACGCAGGTTGATCACGCCCTTGATGTAATGCGGCACGTCGGGCACGCTCATGATGCGTTGCAATCCGACAATCTCGGTCACGACGCCAATCGAGACCCCGTAGAGCTCAGAGCCGACCGGAAAGGTCAGATACATGGTCTCAATGGAATCCGACGGCTCGGCCTGAAGCTCGGTCTGCGGTGTCTGCGTATCGGCAAACGCGGTTTTGGTCATGGTCAGACTCCTCTATGGGTCATTCGGGGGGCCGGGGCGGCGGGTGCCCGCTGGGTTGCAGATGTCGTGCCAACCGAAGCCAGCAATTGCGCCGCCATCTGGTCGAGCGGCACTTGCGCCAGCGCAGCCCCTCTCTCCCAGGCGCGTGCAGGCATGCCAAAGACCAGCGATGTTGCTTCGTCCTGCACATAGGTCTGCGCCCCGGCAAGACGCGCAGCCAGCAGGCCATTGGCCCCGTCGCTGCCCATGCCGGTCAGCACAGCAGCACTCAGGCGCGGCGCAGCCACTTGCGCGGCTGATGTCAGCAGCACGTCGACGGAAGGCATCGAAAAACAAACCGGATCGCCCGTCACCAGCTCGACCGCCAAGGCCCCCGAAGCGGCGCGGCGCAGCCGCATGTGCCGCTCGCCCCCCGGCGCAATAAGGGCGAGGCCAGGGCTCAGACGGTCGCCATGTTGCGCCTCGCGCACCTCGATGGCGCAGGTCGCGTTAAGCCGTCGAGCAAAGGCCTCGGTAAAACCCGCAGGCATATGCTGAACAATCACGACAGGCGGACAATTGGCAGGCAGTGCTTGCAACAAAGAGCCAAGCGCCTGAACCCCGCCTGTCGACGCGCCAAGCGCGATCACCCAATCGCGCGATAAAACAGGAGCGGCCAGTGTCGGCGACGGCACTGGCGCTGGATCCGAAACCGGCGACTTCATCCGGTGCATATCGACCTGTGCCACCGCCCGCACCCGCGCAGCAATGGTCGCCAACGCGATATTGTCGACCATCCCCGGTGCCACGCCTTGCGGCTTGGGCATCACATCGACCGCCCCGGCCTCGAGCGCCTCGATACTGCGGCGCGCCCCAAGCTGCGTGCTTGACGAGACAACGATCGTGGGAATTCGCAGCCGCGCCACAGTCTGACGCAGGAATTGCATCCCGCCCAGCCCCGGCATTTCCAGATCAAGCGTGATCACATCCGGACGGCGCGCCATGACAAACTCATGCGCCTCTTCGGCACTCGCGGCCTCGCCGATCACCTCGATGCCAGGATCAGCACCAAGCGTCCGGGTCAGAAAACGCCGGAAAAAACTTGAATCGTCTACGACAAGCACCGTGACGGGTGCAGCAGAGCGGGTCATCATGACCTCCTTCGGTAAAGACCGGTGGCGACAGGCTCCCATAGGGTGCCCAATTGGCGCACGGATTCCGTCACAGAGGTGATCAGCCAGCCACCCGGCTCGACCACGTCATAGAGGGCATTCACCGTGGCAACCTGATCGGCCCGGTCGAAATAATAGAGCACGTTCCGGCAGAACACGGCCTGAAACGGAAGGTTGAACGGATAGGGTGTCGCCTTGAGGTTCATGCGCCGAAAGGTGCAGGCCCGACGCAACTCGGGCGCCACCCTGTATTGATCCAGCCCCGCAGGTTCGAACCAACGCTTGAGCACCATCGGATCGGTCTGCGAAAACTGGCGGTGCGAATAGATGCCCAACTCGGCCCGCTCGACCATCGGATCGCTGATGTCAGTGCCCAGAATATGCGTGCGGTTCAGCGCCGCGGGCCCCAACCGGTCGGCCAGCATCATGCCGACGGTATAGGCTTCTTCGCCACTCGAGCAGGCTGCCGACCAAAAGCGGAACTCAGGCCGCTCCTTCAATTCGGGCAGGGCAAGGTTCATGAACTGATCCAACACCTCGATCTCGCGAAAGAAATAGGTGTGGTTGATCGAGGCCGCGTGCAGCACCGCAAGCTGTAGATCCTGCGCGCCAACGCGGTCCAACTCGCGCGCGAGATGGTTCAGATCGGGCAGATCAAACCGCCGCAACACGCGCTCCATACGCTGCCGCAGCAGATCAGCCTTGGACGGACCAAAGGTGATTCCGCAGCGGCGGCTCAACCAATCGCGCAACTGCTCGAATCCGGCCTGATCCGCATAGACCTGCATCAGCGCCCGCCCCCGTTTGCCAGTCGCTCGCAATCGAGCACCATCGCCACCTCGCCAGAAGACAAGAGAGCAAAGCCCCAGCTCGCGCGCACCCGTGTCAGCGTGCCTTCAAGCGGCTTCATCACCACCTGCTGACGGTCAAGGATTTCATCAACCGGCACCGCAATCGGCCCAGAGGTCGACTCGAACACGATGAACACCATCTCTGACAGCGGCGGCAATTCGCTGCGCATACCGTCAAAGAACTTCTCCAGGCGGCACACCGGAATGAACCGGTCGCGCTGTCGCAACATCTCGCATCCGCCCTCGGCGGACAGGGCCAGATGATCCCCGAGACCCGGTTTGACGATCTCGGCAATATCGTCGATGGGCACACAATAAAGCTGCGTGCCCAGCCGCAGGATCACGCTATCGAGAAAGGCCAAAGACACCGGAATATGCAGCGACACGGTCGTGCCCTTGCCTTCTTCGCTCTGGACCCCGATCCGCCCCCGCAAATCTTTCATGGTGGTGTTGAGCACATCCATACCCACACCGCGCCCAGATAGGGTTGTCACGGCTTCGGCGGTCGAAAAACCGGGCTCAAAGATCACCTTCCAAACGGCGGCATCTTCGGGCTCTTCGGTCGGGCCAAAGAGACCCCGCTCGCGCGCCTTGGACAGGATCTTGCCCCGGTTCAGCCCGCGCCCGTCGTCGATCACCTGAATTCGCACCTCGCTGCCCACCTGAGCGGCAGACAGGATAATGCGGCCCGCAGGGGATTTGCCCGCCGCCTCGCGCTCGGCCGGCGGCTCTAGTCCGTGATCGGCGGAATTGCGCACCACATGCAGCAACGGATCATAAAGACGGTCCGCTACCAGCTTGTCGATGGATGTATCCTCGCCACGCATCTCAAGGTCGATCTGCTTGCCGGTTTCACGCTGCAATTCACGCACCATGCGCTTGAGCCTGCGAAACACCTCATCCACCGGAACCAGCCGCAATTCGCTTGCGGCGTCCTGCACCTCGCCCACGATCATCGACAGCCGATGTGCCGCCGCCTCGAACCCCACAAGGTCGAGATTGGCCAGTTCCGGCGCGTTGATGGTTTCAGACACCGACAGCGACAACTCGCCCACGAGGTCCATCAATCGCCCGATCTTGTCCGACGAGACGCGAAGCAACGCCCCGCCAGAGGCCTGCTCGGGCACCTGCTCTGCACGCGCCGTCATGCCTGCGGCCCTCGTTCAGGACACAGCTTGTTTGGGAACACACTCGCCATGTGATCAGGTCTTTCTCAATCTGTCGGCCTGCTAGCCGGTGACATCTGCATGCGCCGATGCAACCGGCGTGCCAGACTAAATCCCGCGCTCAGGCGGCATCTTCGGCGTTCCCATCGAAATTGAAAATACAGACCCCCTCGAACCCGGTAGATCGAAAGAGAAAGGTTTTCTTCATCGTCTGGATGAAGCCCCCATGTTTCTTTTCGAAGTTCTTGAGATCCGCGATACTCGGGAAGAACAGGTTGACGGAAATGTCCCCCTCCTTGCCGATCATGACGGTCAGGCCTGAGATACGGCATTCCGGAATCGCATTCCCCAGAATCTCCGTGATGAAAGGGGCCGCGATCTGTGCCGCATCGAGGCTTGGAAACTTGAGATGATACGTTTTCGATAACATTGTTGCCTACCAGTTGAGCTCTTCTGAGTTCCCAAACGGACCCCTGCCCAAAAATGTGAGCGCCCAGACGACATATCTCGCGAGTATCTTTGGTGCGCGCCCGCTCGCTTTTGGCGTGATCCGACGCTGAAAGCGCAACATGATCCAAAGGACAGCGCCACATCTCTCCCCGAATGACGAAGCCTCGACAGGTGACAGTCGACACCTCGCGTTTTCGTCGGAGTTGCGACGTTTTCAGGGTCCTGAGACCGAAATTTCCCCGCAAAATCGCGACTTTGGGCAATTCCGGGGGTGAATTGCCCCCAAATCCCGCGTGGCACGATCCCTGCTTACAGTTTTCATATCGCAATCAACGAGGTTTCCCATGGCCGACATCTGCATCACCGCCGCGAATTTCCCTCAGGCACAAGCCCTCAAGGCCCTGCTCGACGGGCGTCGTCTGAATGTTCGCATCGGCTATCAGCCCACCTGTCACACCTTGGTGCAGGGGGCGCCCGTGACCGACCAGCGCGCGCTGGTGGAACTGGCCCGCAAGCTGGGGGCGAAACGGATCGTGGTGATCGAAGGTCAGGCCGCAGAATTTGCTCTGCGCGAGGATCTGGGCGGACGCATGCTGACCGTATCGCTGCCCGATAGCGGCCTGCCCGCCCTGCGCGATGCCGCCTTGATGGCAGTGGCCGATCTCTTGGCTGCTCCGTTCGGCACCATGGTCGCCGCCGACCCGAACTCTGGCGCGCTGATCGACATGGCCCGCCGCGTCGCTCGCTTTGACGTCAGCGTCTTTATCAACGGCCCCACCGGCAGCGGCAAAGAGGTGCTCTCGCGCCTGATCCATCAGGCCTCGCCGCGCGCCGACAAACCGTTTGTCGCCATCAACTGCGCCGCCATCCCCGAGAACATGCTCGAAGCGCTGCTCTTTGGTCATGAAAAAGGGGCCTTCACCGGGGCCAACACCGCCAACAAAGGTTATCTGCGCGCCGCCGACGGCGGCACGCTGCTCCTTGACGAGATTTCCGAAATGCCGATGGCGCTTCAGGCCAAACTTCTGCGCGTCATTCAGGAAAAGGTCGTGACCCCGCTCGGTAGCCAGACCGAAGCTCAGGTTGATGTCCGCATCCTTGCCACCTCCAACCGCGATATGGAGGCCGAAATCGCACGCGGGGCCTTCCGCGAAGACCTCTACTACCGCCTCAACGTGTTCCCCTTGGAAACGCTGGCCCTCTGCGCCCGTCCGCAGGATGTGCCAGTCTTGGCGCAGGCCATGCTGCGCCGCCACACACCCGAGGGCCTGCCCACGCCGCTTTTGTCGCCCGAGGCCTGCGACATCCTCGCCGGTCACGCCTGGCCCGGCAATGTGCGCGAGTTGGAAAACGTGATGCAGCGCGCGCTGGTGCTCGCCGATGGCATGGTGATTGCACCCGAACATATCATGCTCGTTGCCCGCCCCACCTCTTTGACACGCTCGCGTCCCGCAGCCCTTCCCACCTCTCTTGCCGCCTGATCCTGACCTGACATGAGCCTGACCGGCATCTCCTCTTCCGTCAGCATGATGCACGCCTCGCAGGCGGCAGCACGCCCTGACCCTATTCAGCGCCCGACCGCCATGGCCGACGCGCAGGGGCCGGGCTTTGCTGAACGGCTGGGCAAGGCGGTCGAGAGCGTGAACACCCAGCAAAGCAAGGCCTCGCAGGCCGCCCGCGATTTCGAAACCGGGCGGACCGAAAACCTCGCCGCCGTCATGGTCGAGCAACAGGTCGCATCGCTGGGGTTTCAGATGACGATGCAGGTCCGCAACAAGGCGCTCACCGCCTATCGCGACATCATGAATATGCCGGTCTGAGGCCCAGACTAGAACCACGGAAGTAGAGACTATGGACGGACAGCAAACCACCCTCCCGGCACAGGCTGGCGCCACCTCGCTTGTGCAACGGGCGCGCCTTGCGCTCTCGGGCATGGATGGGTTCATCGCCCAGCCTGCCCTGCGCCGTGCCCTGCCCGCGATTGGCGTGCTGTTGGTCGTGACGCTTGGTCTGGCCGCGTGGCTGCTTTTGGCCCCCGCCAACCGCGTAACCCTTCACGCAGGTCTGCCCGAGGCGGAAAAATCCCTGGCCCTCGACGCGCTGACTGCGGCTGGCATGGACGCCCGGCTTGATCCCTCTTCCGGCGCGCTTACCGTGGCCGCCGATCAGTTTCACAGCGCCCGCATGCTCTTGGCCACCCAAGGTTTGCCCGAAGGGGCGACCGACGGCATGTCGGCCATTGACGAAATGCCCATGGGCACCTCGCGCCAGATCGAATCCGCGCGCCTGCGCCGGATGCAGGAACTCGACCTTGCCCGCTCGATTCAGGAATTGCGGCCAGTGCGCGCCGCCCGCGTGCATCTGGCCCTGCCGGAACGCAGCGCCTTTGTCCGCGACAGCCAGCCGCCCCGCGCCTCTGTGTTTCTCGAACTCGCCCCGGGCATGGCCCTGGACCAAGCACAGGTGCGCGCCATTGTCAGTCTCGTTGCCGCCGCCGTGCCCGATATGCCGCGCGGCAATGTCTCGGTCGTGGATCAGACCGGCACGCTTCTGACCAGCCCCGAAGAAGACCCGGTGCAGGCCGAATCCGACCGCCAGATGCAGCACCAGCGCCGGCTTGAAACCCTCTACCGCGACCGCGTGCTGTCGCTCCTGACCCCCATCGTGGGCGCGGGCAATGCCGCCGTCGAAGTAACACTCGATATGGATTTCACCCGCTCCGAGATCACCAGCGAAGAATACCTGCCCGACACCGCCCTGCGCAGCGAGCAAAGCAGCAGCCAGCAAACCAGCGGCGCGCAGGCGGGCGGCATTCCCGGTGCCGTGGCCAACACGCCCCCGAATGAGGCGCAAATGGCCGAGGCCGCCACCCAAGGTGCCAAGAGCGGCACCACCAACAGCGCCACCTCCTCGACCCGCAATTACGAGGTCAGCCGCCGGGTGGAAACCCGCCAGCCGCAGACCGCTCAGATCAACCGCGTGCATGCCGCCGTGCTTTTGCACCGCCTGCCGACCCCCGCCGCCCCTGCCGAGGGTGAAGCCACCTCTGCCGCCCCCGAGGCCGTGCCCCTCGCGGAAATCGAGGCGCTGACCCGCTCCGCCATCGGCTATAACGCAGAGCGTGGCGATATCGTCACCGTGGCCAGCGCCCCGTTTGTGGTGGCCCCCTCCGTCATTTCGGCAGAGCGGTGGTATGACGCGGCTTGGCTGCCGACGCTGGGGCGCACGCTTGCTCAACTGGCGCTCTTTGGCATCATCGTGCTGGGTGTCGTGCGCCCGATCCTCAATCGCCTGCTGCCCCCCGTCGGCGCCACCGCCACCACCGGCATGACCTATGGCGATGCCATCGAAGTACCCCGTGGCGAGAGCCTGTCAGCCCTGCGCCAGCGCCTTGAAACCGCCGCCCCGAATGCCGAGGACCTCAACGGTGCCATCACCTACGAGGAAAAGATCGACCTCCTCCGCCAGATGGCTGGGTCCGAGACCAATCGCATCGCGGGCGTCTTCAAATCCATGATCACCCCCACTGGTGAGGACCGGCCATGACCCTCGCGCTCCCTGCCCCCTCTGGCACGCGCCCCGGCGCGGACCTGACCCCGGTGCAAAAGGCCGCCATCCTGATGATGATCTTTGGTGAGGAAACCGCCGCACAAATCCTGCGCGCCCTTTCCCCCTCCGAAGTGCAGGTTCTGGGCGAGGCCATGTTCACCGTGCAGGGCGTCGATCACGACACGGTTGATGCCGTGCTCAACGAGTTTCTGGGGCTGGTCAGCAACCAGACCGGCATCGGAATCGGCGCGGGCAATTACGTGCGGCAAGTGCTTGATCAGGCGCTTGGTGCCCATAAGGCGCAATCTGTGCTTTCGCGCATCGTGCCCTCCAACAGCGAACGCCCGATCGAAATCCTCGACTGGATGGACCCCTCTGCCGTGGCCGAGCTTATTCAGGATGAACATCCGCAGATCATGGCGCTGGTCATCGCCTCGCTCGACTATGCCCAAGGTGCCGAAGTGCTCAAGCTGCTGCCCCCCGAGGCGCAGCCCGAAATCATCCGCCGCATCGCCACGCTCAACACCGTACAACCCGAGGCGCTGCGCGACCTCGAAGAGGTGATGCGCGCCAAGTTCAAGGCCAACACCACGCTGCGCGCCTCGCAGATTGGCGGGGTTAAGGCCGCCGCACGGATCATGAACTTCACCCGTCAGGACATGGAAGAGCGGATTATGAAAGACATCCGCAAGGATGACAAAACGCTGTCCGAGGATATTCAGGACAATCTTTTCGTGTTCGATTACCTCATCAAATCCGACGAACGCGCCCTGCAAACCGTGCTGCGCGAGATCGACAGCGAGATTCTGATCCTCGCCCTCAAAGGGTCCAACCCAACCCTGCGCGACAAGCTCTTGGGCTGTGTTTCGGCCCGCGCCGCCGCCAATATCATGGACGAGATGGAGGCCATGGGCCCCGTACGCCTGAGCCAGGTGCAGGAGGCCCAGAAACAGGTCATCACCGTCGCCCGTCGCCTGTCGGACGAGGGCAAGATCACGCTCGCCGGACGCGGCGGCGAAAAGATGGTCTGAGACCATGACCGCCATGCCTGCCCCTGACCTTCCCCCGCGCCCGGCGCACTCACGCCCGAGGATCTGCTGGCACTGGTGCGTCGCTCTTCGCAGCAATTCCAGCGCCGCGATCCTGCCATCCCTGAAACGCAAGCCGAGAGCAGCTTTGCCCCGCAGACCGTGGTGCGCCCCCTGCGCACGCCCGCGCCAGAAGCAGAGCCCGCGCCTGTCACCGCAACGCCCGAAGAGAAACCCACCGCCAGCTTCACCCCTGCGCCACCCCCGGCCACTTTTGACATCGAGGCCGAGCGCCGTGTCGCTTGGGCCGAAGGCCACGCCGCCGCCCTGCAAGACATCGAGGCCGCCCGCGCCGCCGCCCGCGCCGAAGCACTGGAAGAGGCGCGCGCCAACGCCGCGCAGGATATCGCTGAGACGCGCGATGCTTTCACCGCCGCGATCACCCGCCTCACCAGCGCCGAAAACGAACGTTTGGCGGACCTGAGCACCAAGCTGGAGCTGGCCGTGCGCCAATTGGCCACCCAACGGGCCGGGCAGAAAATCGACGAGGCCCCCCGCCCCTTTCTGCGCCGCATCGAAAAGATCACCCATCAAATCGCCGCCGGGGCCGAAAATACCGTCGTGTTGATGAACCCCGCAGACCTTATGGCGATCAAACCGCATATCAAAAATTTCAGCCCATTGGCCAAGGGGCGGCTGTCGCCCGACACCACCTTGGGGCGCGGGGATCTACGCATTCGCATGGAAGATATCACCTTCTCCGATGTGATCGCCGAACGCGACGGGGGGCTGGCATGACCGATCTTCTGGCGCGTCTCGCACAGGCCACCGAGGCCATGACCGAGGTGCCACCCCCCGGCTATTCAGGTCAGGTGCTGCGCTATGATGGTCTCATCCTCGAATGTGCGGGCTTTCCTGCCAGCCCCGGCACGCGCTGCCGCATAGACACCGAGGATGGCAAGGGCGCCACCGGTGAAATCGTGGGCTTTGCCAATGGCCGCAACCTGCTCTTTCTCGATCAACCCGGTGCGCGCATCACCCATGGCTGTCAGGTGCACAAGATGCGCGGCGGTCACAACGCCGCCATGGGCGACGCCCTCTTGGGCCGCGTGCTTGATGCGGAAGGCGCGCCGCTTGACGGCTATGGTCCGCCCGATTGCCCGGAAACCCGCCCGCTCTCGGGCCGCGAACAAAACCCGCTTGCGCGCCAGCCCGTCGATGCCCCGCTTGATGTTGGCGTGCGCGTGATCAACGCCGCGCTCACCGTCGGGCGCGGTCAGCGCGTGGGCATCATCGCAGGCTCGGGCGTCGGTAAATCCGTGCTCATCGAAATGATGACCCGCTACACCTCTGCCGATGTGATTGTCGTTGGATTGATCGGGGAACGCGCCCGCGAAGTGGGCGATTTCGTCTCCAAGGTCATGACCGGCGAGAACCGCGCCAAGACCTGTGTCGTCGCCGTGCCCGCCGACCGCTCGCCGCTTCTGCGGCTGCGCGCAGCGCATCGCGCCACCGCGATTGCCGAATATTTCCGCGATCAGGGCAAGCAGGTCATGCTGATCATGGACAGCCTCACGCGCGTGGCGCATGCCCGCCGCGAAATCGGTCTGGCATTGGGCGAGCAACCCACCGCCAAGGGCTATACGCCCTCTGTCATCTCGATGATCCCCGGCCTGATCGAGCGCGCCGGTCCGGGCCTGCCCGGTCAGGGCAGCATCACCGCGTTCTATACCATTCTGGCCGATGGCGACGACACCACCAACGATCCCGTTGTGGACACGGCCCGCGCCATTCTCGACGGGCATTTCGTGCTTTCGCGCAATCAGGCGCAGATGGGCATCTATCCTGCCATCGACCTCACCCAATCGGTGAGCCGTGTGATGAAGGACATCGCCGAAAAACCCCACCACGCAGCCGCCATGCGCCTGCGCCGCCTCATTGCCCTGTATATGGAGAACCGCGACATGATGCTCATGGGTGCCTATTCCCCCGGCCAAGACGCCACGCTTGACGAGGCCGTCACCCTCTGGCCCCGGATCGAGGCCTTTATCCGGCAGGATATCCATGAACCCGCCAGCCTTGAGGACAGCATCAGCGCCCTTTGCGCGCTGACAGGCGGTGCCGCATGAGCGCGCGCCAGCACCGTATCCTGACCCTGATGGCCCGGCAGGAAAACCGCGAGTTGGGGCACCTCTCCATGCAGCTTGGCCATTTGCGGCGGCAGGAAATGCAGCAATTCGACATGGCCGACCGTCTGGGTCAAATGCTCGACCAGAGCGCACAGGCCCCGGCCGAGCCGATGACCCCCGGCCAACTGAGCACGGCGCATTTCATGGGGCGCACCCTTGTGCAGCAGCTTGAGGCGACGCGCAGTCAGATGGCCCGCACGCGGCAAGAGCGCGCCGCCGTGGAACAGGACCTCTCGCAGCACCAACGCCGCCAGCAGATCCTGCAAGAGCGCGCGGACCTTAGCCGCCGCGCCCTGCACGCGGCCCGCGCCGAGGCCGAAGACAACGCCACCCTGCCCCGTCGCACGCGGTAACGCGATAGCGCCGCTATCGCACCAGCCCGTCACGCAGCGCACGCAGATGCGCGGGGATCTCCCGCGCCGTCACCCCTGCCTCGCGCACCAGCCCGTCGAAATGCAATGTGATCGCCTCGATACGTTCGGTGTCGCGAAACACCATATAGTTGCGCCCCAGATAGAGCACCGCCAGCAGCGGCCCAAAAAGCGTGATCGGCGCGGAATAAACCCGCCGCGCGTCAAAGAGATAAAGCCGCAGGCGCGGATAAAGCTGCGTCGTCGTGGCAATCAGGTGATCAAGCTGCGCGCGGCGCAGATCTGCAGGCAACCCGCGATAATAGCCCTCGCCGCGCGCGAAACTCTCGATCTCATACAGCGGCAGAGCAATCTCGTAATCCGACCGCGCCGCCCGCATCCAGGCCATGCGATCCTCTGATGCGCCAATCGCCTGATCAGTGGAACGGCCCAGATGCGGCGCATATTCCCATTCCAGCATCGCGCGGGTCTTGAGCATATCGGGCAGCGCAGCCGGCACATGGCGGATCTTGTATCCCGCCGCCTCCTTGTGCCACGCGAAAATCTGTTCATCGACAAGGGCGCGTGGGGCCTCGGTCAACGACAGCGTGTTGGCCAGCATGTCGGCGGCGGTTTCGGGTCGGTCGGTCAGGCCCAACAGCCAATCGGCAGAGACCCCTAGCGCCGAGGCGCATTCCCCCACCACCTGCGCATTGGGCAGCCGCGCGGCATCGCCCTTGAGCAATTGCGACACGGTCGAGCGATCCACCTCAATCGCCCGCGCCAAAATGCTCTGATTGCTGCCCCGAAGGCGCATCGCCTCGGTCAGCCGGGTTCGAAACAGGGTGGCCCGCAGGCGTTTGTCGATTTTTTTGGACATGCGGTGACTATAATCACAGTTGCGGAGAAATGTTAACCATTTCCGAAATGGCGCACTCAGAAGATTGAAACGACTGTCAGGGGAAGATGCACATCAAAAGGACCCAGAATGCACGCCCCATCGCAGCTGAACGCGCGCCCCGAAGCAGGCAGACAGCCGCCCAAGACGCGGCAGGCGGCTCGCGTTGAATGGCCCACGCTTGGCCTGCTGGCGCTCTGCTACGCGATGTGGGTCTTTGGCACCACTGCGGCGTCGGCCCTCGCGTTGCCGCTTGGCATTGTCGTCACCGGCCTCGCCATCGCCCTTCATTCCTCGCTCTGCCATGAGGCGCTGCACGGGCACCCGTTCCGCGCTCAGCGCCTGAATGAAACGCTGGTCTTTCCCGCCCTCTGCCTTGCTATCCCCTATGCAAGGTTCCGCGACACCCATCTTGCGCATCACCGCGACGAGTTTCTCACCGACCCCTATGATGACCCCGAGGCGAATTACCTTGATCCGATTGTCTGGGCGCGGCTGCCGGGTTGGGTGCGGGCGGTGCTGCGGTTCAACAACACGCTGGCGGGGCGGATGCTGATCGGGCCAATGGTGGCGCAGATCTCTTTTCTGCGCAGCGATTGGCGGGCGATCAAGACAGGCGACCGTGCCGTGCGCGATGCTTGGCTCTGGCATATCCCGGCGGTGGCGCTGGTGCTGGCTTGGCTTTGGTTTGTGCCGATGCCGGTCTGGGCCTATCTGCTGGCGGTCTGGCTGGGCTTGGCGATCCTGAAAATCCGCACCTTTCTAGAGCATCGCGCCCATCTGCGCGCCAGCGGCCGTACCGTACTGATCGAGGATCGCGGCCCCTTGGCGTGGATTTTCCTCAATAACAACCTGCATGTGGTGCATCATATGCACCCCGAGGTGGCCTGGTATCGCCTGCCCGCGCTCTATGCGGAGCGGCGCGACCATTACCTGCGGCGCAACGATGGCTATGTCTATCGCTCCTACGCCCAGATTTTCGCTGCGTATTTCTGGCAGGCCAAGGACCCGGTGGCGCATCCGCTCTGGCCCGGGCGCTCTGACGGCGACACATAGGCAGCTGCACGGGTCAACCCCGCAGCACCGCCCCCGGATTCATGATCCCCAGAGGATCGAGCGCCGTCTTGATCGCGCGCATCGCGTCCAATTTCACCGGATCACCATAGCGCTCCAGATCCTCGACCTTGAGCCGCCCGATGCCATGTTCGGCGCTTACCGATCCGCCCATCTCATGCACCAGATCATGCACCGCACGCTTGATCTCGTCGCGCTCCGCCACATGATCCGCACGTCCCCGCCCCGGCATGGGAAAGACGTTGTAATGCAGGTTGCCATCGCCCAGATGCCCAAAACAGTTGATCCGGAACGCGCCGATCCCGGCGATGACCACATTCGCCTGCACGATAAAATCGGGGATCAGCGACATCGGCAGTGAAATGTCATGCGAACTGATGGACCCGATGCGCCGGTTGGCCTCTGGAATTTGCTCACGCACCTCCCAGAACTGATGCCGCTGGGTTTCGGATTGCGCGATCATGCCGTCGCTGACCAGCCCCGCCTCGAACGCCTCGGCGAATAGCCCCTCCAACACCGCCGCCGGATCAAGCCCACTGGCCAGCCCCACGTCGATCAGCACGAACCATTCAGGCATCTTGGCAAAAGGCTGGCGGATATCGGGCAAGGTCTCGGCCAGAAACTCGAGCCCGGCCCGGTGCATGATCTCGAACGCGCTGACCCCCTCGCCGATGCGCGCACGCGCCAGCGCCAAAAGGTCAAGCGCGGCGCGTGGTCCCTCGACCACCATCAGCGCCGTGCCCTCGCCCATGGGGCGCGGTGAAAGCTTGAGCGCCGCAGCAGTGATCACCCCCAAGGTCCCCTCGGACCCGATCAGAAGGTTGCGCAGATCATAGCCTGTGTTGTCCTTGCGCAGGCGTTTCAGACCGTGCCAGATGCGCCCATCGGGCATCACCGCCTCTAGCCCCAAACACAAATCGCGCGCATTGCCATAGCGCAGCACATTGACGCCGCCCGCATTGGTGGCAAGGTTGCCGCCGATCCGCGCCGATCCCTTGGCGGCGATGCTGAGCGGGAAGAGCCGGTCCACTTCGGCAGCGGCGGTATGGATATCTTGCAGGATCGCCCCTGCCTCGACCACGATCACGTTTTCCGCCGGATAAATGCCGCGCACCGCGCGCATCCGCTCAAGGCTCAGGATCACCGGCGTCGGGCCACCGGGGGCGATCTGCCCCCCCACAAGGCCGGTGCCGCCGCCATAGGGCACCACCGGCACGCGCGCAGCGGCACAGGCACGGACAATCTCGGCCACGTCTTCGGTGTTGCCGGGGGCCAGAACCACGCCCTGCCCCTGCCAGCGGCCGCGCGGCTCCTCAAAATAGCCGGGCGTGGCCTCGCGGAACACGGGCGCGGGCAGGCGCGCGCGCAGCGCGTCGATGAAAGCGGGGGTGGCTGGGGCCAAGGTGGGAGTCTGGGTCATGCGCTGTACCTATCACGTTGCCCGCATCGGTCCAGCCCTTCGTGAGAGGCAAAGAAGCGGCGCATGGAACGCGAATGCACGGCTTTCCCCCTTGTCTCTGCGCGCCCCTCGGGTCATTTTGCGCGCCATGCAGATGATACCCCGCGCCCCGCTCTTTCTTGGCCTTGCCGGCCTCTTGCCCTTTCTCTGGGGGGCACTGACCGTGGTCCTGCCCGACCTCGGCCTCTGGACCGCGCAGACCATCGGGCCGCGCTTTGCCGGACCCTATGTGATGCTTTTTTACGGCGCGGTGATCCTGTCGTTCATGTCGGGCGTGCTCTGGGGTTTCGCCACGCGGGCGACAGGCACGATGGCAGGCATCTGCTATGGCCTTTCGGTCATTCCGGCCCTTTGGGCGTTTTTCATGACCGGCGGCGGGCCAACCTCGGCGGGAACAAGCCTCATCTTCGGTTTTGCAGGCCTTTTGGCGCTGGATTGGCAATTCTGGCGATGGGGCCTCACCCCACCTTGGTGGATGGCGTTGCGGATGCTGCTGACGGCGGTGGTGATCGGCTGCCTTGCGGTGGGGGTGTTGCTCTGATGCCCGCGCTTTTCGCCTATACTGACGGGGCCTGTTCCGGCAATCCCGGCCCCGGTGGCTGGGGGGTGCTGATGCGCGCCATGGACGGCGATGCCATTCTCAAGGAACGCGAACTCTCGGGGGGCGAGGCCGATACCACCAACAACCGGATGGAGCTTTGGGCCGCCATTGCCGCGCTTGAGGCGCTGTCGCGCCCTTCAACCATCACCATCGTCACCGACAGCGCCTATGTCAAAAATGGCGTGACCGGCTGGATGCATGGCTGGAAGCGCAACGGCTGGCGCACCGCCGACAAAAAGCCGGTCAAGAATGTCGAGCTATGGCAACGGCTGGACGAGGCGCAGAAACGCCACACCGTCACGTGGGAATGGGTCAAGGGCCATGCAGGCCACCCCGAGAATGAGCGCGCCGATGAACTGGCCCGCGCCGGGATGGCCCCCTACAAGCCAAGCAAGGCCAAAGGATGAGCGCGCTCATCCTGCTCGATTACGCCTCAGTGCTGATCTTTGCACTGACCGGCGCGCTTGTGGCCTCGCGCCAACAACTCGACATCGTGGGCTTTGCCTTTATCGCCTGCCTGACGGCGGTCGGCGGCGGCACGCTGCGGGATGTGCTTTTGGACCGCAACCCGGTGTTCTGGCTGGGCAATCCCAACTATATCCTCATTGCCTGCGTCGCCGCCCTTTTTGTGTTTTTCACCGCTCATTTGGTCGAAAGCCGCTATCGTCTCTTGCTCTGGCTCGACAGTTTCGCGCTGGCCGTCGCGGTGCCTGCGGGCGTAAGTGCGGCGATGGTGATGGGGCAAAGCCCGGTGATCGTGGTGCTGATGGGCATGGTCACGGGCTGCATGGGCGGGCTGATGCGCGATGTCGTCTGCAACGAGGTGCCACTTGTGCTCAAACAAGGCGAGCTTTACGTGACCGCCGCCTTTGCCGGAGCCTTGGGCGCGGTGATTGCCGCAACGCTCACCAACGATCCGCTTGTGATCTTGGGCACCTGCGCCGCCCTGACGTGGGCGCTGCGCGTGGGCTCTCTTACGCTTGGCTGGCGGCTGCCGGTCTACCGGGCGCGCCCGCCACGGCAATAAACCTCAGCGCCGCTGACCGATCATCTTCCACAGCCAGACGAGCAGCATCGCGCCCAGAACCGCACCGATCAACCCGCCAAGAAAACCCGTGATCATCAGCACCATGCGAATGACCACGGCCCCGATCAGCGTTCCGGCAATGCCAATGAGGATTGTCGGCACCACGCCGACCTCAACCCGCATCAACCGCGTCGCCAGAAACCCGGCCGCAATCCCCACGATCAAAAGCCCGATGATGCCCATGCCTTACCTCCGATTGCGCCAATGGGTCGGCACGATGATCAGCGCCCCTACCGAGGACAGGATCGCATCAATCCCCGGCGCGCCGAAGCGGATACCGAACATGATCCGGACAAAGTAAAACAGAAACGCGCCGCCGATGCAGATGATGATCGAGGGCAAATAGCCATTGCGGGTGAACCCGCTCTTTTCGCTGGCGTAACCCACGATGCCCGCGATTACTACCGTACCGAATAGCTGCATGAACATCGCGTCACCCCAATTGCGTGCCACGCGGCAAGGGCATGCCGCGCAAGAACTCGTCAGCATCCTGCGCCGCGCGCCCGGCCCGTTGCAAGCGCAAAAGCCGCACAGATCCCGTGCCGCAGGCTACGGTCAACCCGTCGGCCAGAACGACACCCGGCGCACCGTGCGCCTCTGCCATGGCAGAACAAAGCAGCTTGATCCGCTCGCCCCCCACCTCGCACCAAGCCCCCGGAAAGGGCGAGAGGCCCCGGATCAGCCGGTCCACCTCTGTGGCAGGGCGCGTCCAATCCACCCGCGCCTCGGATTTGTCGATCTTGGCGGCATAGGTCACGCCCGCCTCGGGTTGTGGCTCTGGCGTCAAGGCGTCGAGCCGCTCCAATGCCGCGACGATCAACCGCGCGCCAAGGGCAGACAATCGGTCATGCAATTCCCCTGTGGTTTCCTGGGGGCCAATCGCCACAGGCTCGCGCAGCAGAACCGGCCCGGTATCGAGCCCCGCCTCCATCTGCATGATGCATACGCCTGTCTCGGTATCCCCCGCCATGATGGCGCGGTGAATGGGCGCGGCCCCCCGCCAGCGGGGCAAAAGGCTGGCGTGAATGTTCAAACACCCGCGCGTTGGCGCATCGAGCACGGCCTGCGGCAGGATGAGGCCATAGGCCACCACCACCGCCACTTCGGCCTTGAGTGCTGCAAACTCTGCCTGCGCCGTGGCCTCTTTCAAACTCACCGGATGGTGGACCGGCAGGCCAAGCGCCTCGGCGCGCGCCTGCACCGGGCTGGGGCGGTCTTTTTTGCCGCGTCCCGCCGGGCGCGGCGGCTGGCAATAAACCGCCGCCACCTCATGGCCTGCGGCAACCAAAGCCTCAAGCACCGGCACAGAGAAATCCGGCGTTCCCATGAAGATCACACGCATGCCGCCCCCTGTCCCTGTTCCCAGAATACTCAAATCCGCCGCTGCCCCAAACGCTGCCTCAGCCGATCTTGCGCGCCCGCCTGAGCAGCATGTCGCGCTTGACCCGGCCCAGACGCTCGAAATACATCCGCCCCTGCAAATGGTCGATCTGATGCTGCACGGACGTGGCCCAGAGGCCGACAAAATCGCGCTCCTCAACCTCTGCGTCGGCATTCAGAAACCGCACCGTCACCGCACGTGGCCGCTCGATCATCGCCGAGACACCGGGAAGACAGGGGCTGGCCTCTTCATGGGGGCGCAATTGCACGCTTGAGTGCAGGATTTCGGGGTTGGCCATACGCACCGCTTGGCCCCGCGCCGTGCTGGCATCGACCACGGCCAGCGCTTGCATCTCGCCCAATTGCGTGGCGGCCAGCCCCACGCCCGGCATCGCCTCCATCACCGCGATCATCTCATCCCAGAGGGCGCGCGTTTGGTCGGTGATCTCAGGAACCGGTGCCGCAGGCATCCGCAGCCGCTTATCAGGCCAGCGCAGGCAGGGGCGCGACGCCACGGCTTAGCCCCGCGCCAGTTCGCGCTTGAGCTTTTGCATGCGCCGGGTGATAAGTTGCCGCTTCATGGCGCTGAGGTAATCAATAAAGAGCTTGCCATCGAGATGGTCGATCTCATGCTGCACGCAGGTGGCCCAAAGACCGCCAAACCCTTCCTGATGCTCAACCCCATCCAGATCCATCCACCGCATCTCGACCTCTGCAGGGCGCGTGACATCGGCGAATTGATCCGGAATCGACAGGCAGCCTTCCTCATACACGCTCTTTTCCTCGGAAAAGGCGGTGATTTCGGGGTTCAACATCACGATCGGGCGCGGGGTGGCCCCCTCATCCTTGACGCAATCCAGCACGATCAGACGATCCATGACGCCCACCTGCGGCGCAGCAAGGCCGATGCCCGGCGCGTCATACATGGTCTCAAGCATATCCTGCGAGAGTTTGCGCAACGCATCGGTCACGTCCTTCACGGGCGTGCAAACCTTTCTCAGGCGCGGGTCGGGATGGATCAGAATGGACCGTTTCATGGCGGCTATTTAGGCGATGACCGGGCGTTCTGCAACGCCCCTTGCGCTCGGGCCGCGATCGGTTAGCCTGCGCGCCAAACGCAGAGCCGGAGACCCCTATGAATTTCGACGAGATCATCGACCGCCGCGGCACCCATTCCGACAAATGGGACATGATGCAGGCCAAATATGGCGTCTCGCCCGAGGATGGGATTCCGATGTGGGTGGCGGATATGGATTTCCGCCCGCCCGCCTGTGTCACAGAGGCCCTGATCGGCATGACGCAGCATGGCGTCTACGGCTATTATGGCGACGATGCCGCCTACCGCGCCGCGATCCAGTGGTGGATGCAGACACGCCACGGCTGGACGGTCGAGGCGGATGCGATCTTTACCACCCATGGCCTGGTGAATGGTACCTCGATGTGCATCGACACATGGACCGCGCCGGGGGATGCGGTGGTGGTCTTCACCCCCGTCTACCACGCCTTTGCCCGCGTGATCCGTGCTGCGGGGCGCGAGGTGCGCGAATGTCCCCTCGTCAACACCTCAGGCCGCTACGAGATGGATTTCGACGCCTATGATGCGCTGATGACGGGCAATGAAAAAATGCTCATCCTCTGCTCGCCGCATAATCCCGGTGGCCGGGTCTGGACCAAGGCAGAGCTTGAGGGCGTGGCCGATTTCGCCCGCCGCCATGACCTCATCCTCGTGTCGGATGAAATTCACCATGATCTTGTGATGCCCGGCCAGCGCCATATCGCCATGCCCCATATCGAGGGTATCGCTGATCGGCTGGTGATGATGACCGCCACCACCAAGACCTTCAACATTGCAGGCGCGCATCTGGGCAATGTGATCGTGCCCGATGCAAAGCTGCGCGCGCAGTTTGCCGCCCGCATGGGCGCGATGGGGATATCGCCCAATTCCTTTGGTCTCTTCATGGCCGAGGCCGCCTATAGCCCCGAGGGCGCAGATTGGGTTGATGCGCTCTGCCTCTATCTCGATGGCAACCGGCAACTCTTTGAGGCTGGAATGCAGGCCATTCCCGGTGTGCGCGCCATGCCGCTCGAGGCCACCTATCTGACGTGGATCGACTTTGCCGGCACCGGCATGACGGCGGCAGAGTATACCGGCCGGGTCGAACGGGACGCGCGCGTTGTGGCCAACCACGGCCCGACCTTTGGGACCGGCGGCGAGAGCTTCCTTCGGTTCAACATCGCCACACCGCGCGCCCGCGTCGCAGAGGCGGTCGCGCGCATTCAGACCGCCTTTGCCGATCTGCAATGAGCGTCCGGGGCGCGGGCCGATGACGCGGGTTTTTATCACCGGCACCGCCGGATTTATCGGCTATCATCTGGCAAACCTGCTGCTGGATGAGGGCATGGTGGTGCATGGCCTAGACGGCATGACCGACTATTACGACGTCAGCCTGAAACAACGCCGCCACCAGATGCTGATGCAAAAGCCGGGGTTTGTCGCGACCGAGGCCCTGCTAGAGGATCAGACAGCGGTGGACGCCGCGATTGACGCCTGCGCCCCTGACATCATCGTGCATCTCGCGGCGCAGGCAGGCGTGCGCTACAGCCTTGAAAATCCGCGCGCCTATATCGACGCCAATATCGTCGGCACCTTCAACATCATGGAAGCGGCCAAGCGCCATGCGGTGCGCCATCTGCTGATGGCCTCCACCTCCTCGGTTTACGGCGCGAATACCGAAATGCCCTATGCCGAGACGATGAAGGCCGACAGCCCGATGACGATCTACGCCGCCACCAAAAAGGCGACCGAGGCCATGGGCCATGCCCATGCCCATCTGTGGAACCTGCCCACCACGATGTTTCGGTTCTTTACCGTCTATGGCCCATGGGGCCGCCCCGACATGGCCTATTTCAAATTCGTCGAGGCCATTCTGGCGGGTCGCCCCATCGACATCTACAATCACGGCGAGATGTATCGCGATTTCACCTATGTGGGTGATCTGGTGCGCGGTATCCGTCTGCTGATGGATGCCGCCCCCGTGCGCCCCATGACGCCCGAAGATATCGCGCCCGGTGACAGCCTCTCGCCCGTCGCCCCCTACCGGATCGTCAATATCGGCAATTCCGACAAGGTGCGCCTCTTGGATTTCGTCGCCGCCATCGAAGAGGCGCTAGAACGGCCCGCCATCCGCAACATGATGGAGATGCAAAAGGGCGATGTGCCCGCCACTTGGGCGGATGCCCGCCTGCTCGAAACACTGACCGGATACCGCCCGCAAACCAGCGTGCGCGACGGGATTGCCCAATTCGTGCGCTGGTATCGCAGCTATTATCAGGTCTGAGCGGGAATCTAAGGGCAGAGGGCGGCAAGGGCCATGGCGTCGCGCGACCGGCGCTGCTAGCGTGCGCCTGAACTCAGCCCCCCAATGACGGAGACAGCCCGCCCATGAGCAAGACCGGCAAACCGATCAATCTGGCGCTTCAGGGCGGTGGCGCGCATGGGGCCTTTAGCTGGGGCGTGCTGGACTACCTGCTCGAGGATGGGCGCCT
This sequence comes from Roseovarius sp. MS2, assembly GCF_051447875.1. Lineage (NCBI taxonomy): Bacteria > Pseudomonadati > Pseudomonadota > Alphaproteobacteria > Rhodobacterales > Roseobacteraceae > Roseovarius > Roseovarius sp. MS2. The sequence continues at coordinate 2,450,370 of NZ_JBKHVF010000001.1, read as the reverse complement.
GCATATCGCGGGGGTCTCTGGCACATCAGCCGGGGCCATGAACGCCGTGGCTTTGGCAGATGGCTTTACCCGCGCCGGGCCCGACGGCGCACGCGCGGCGCTTGACCACTTTTGGCGCAGCATGAGTGGCAGCGTCAAACATTCGCCGATGCAGCGCACGCCGCTGGACCGTCTGACCGGCAACTGGGGGCTGGAAAACAACCCGTTTTACCATTTCATGAACGCGCTCACTGGCGTTGCCTCGCCCTATCAACTCAACCCGATGAACATCAACCCGCTGCGCGATCTGGTAGAAGAAAGCATTGATTTCGAGATGGTGCGCAAATGCACGGCGTTCGAGCTCTTTGTCTCGGCCACCAATGTTGAAACGGGCCGGGTCAAGGTCTTTGCCCGCGAAGAATTGACCGCCGATATGGTGATGGCTTCGGCCTGCCTGCCGCAGATGTATCAGGCGGTCGAGATCGACGGCGTGCCCTATTGGGATGGCGGGTATATGGGCAACCCGTCGCTTTTCCCGCTATATGGCAAGACTGGCACCGATGACATCGTGGTCATCCAGATCAACCCGATCGAGCGCAAGGGCGCACCGCGCTCGGCGCAGGAAATCCAGAACCGTCTGAACGAAATCAGCTTTAACGCGAGCCTGCTCAAGGAACTGCGGGCCATTGATTTCGTGGACCGCCTGATTGCTCAGGACAAGCTCTCGACCGATCACTATCGCCCGGTCAAGGTGCATCTGATCGAGAATGAAGCAGCGCTGAAACCGATGGGGGCCTCGTCCAAGATGAATGTCGAATGGGCGTTTCTGACCCGCTTGCGCGACATCGGGCGCGAGACGGCAGCGGCATGGCTTGATGCGAATTACGACCATGTCGGCGTCAAAAGCACAGTGGACCTGCGCGCCATGTTTCAGGGCATCGGGGCCGAGCATCAGGGCTGAGAGGTGCTGCTGCGTGCAGTTTCAGGCGAACCGCGTCAACCATCCCAAACTTGCCTCTGTGCCCGCCTCACCGGGCCGGTACTCGGCCCCGAACGGCCCCGGCCAGCCAAGCGCCGCAATCTGCGGCAAAAGCCAGCCATAATCCACCTCGCCTTGGTCCGGCGCGCCACGGTCCGGCACGCCGGCAAACTGCACATGGCCGATGATAGGCTGATAGCGGGCAAAGCGGCGCAGCAAATCCCCCCCCATGATCTGCAAATGATAGCAGTCGAACATCATCCGCAAATTGTCCCGCCTCAGCGCTGCGATGACAGAGGCAGCATGAGCCGTCGACGACAGGTGATACCCCGGCACATCGCGCTGATTGATGGGCTCGATCAGGATCGTTAGGCCATGCGGCGCGGCCAGATCACAGGCATAGGCCAGATTGCTCCGAAATACCGCCTCTGCCTCTGCCCCGCTATCGGTGCATCCGGCCATGACATGCACAGCCCCTGCGCCAATGGCCTGCGCATAGTCCACCGCCTGCCGGATCGCTGCGCGGGCCTCGTCCTCGCGGCCCGCAACAGCAGTCAGCCCAAAATCGCCCGCCGCCCGGTCGCCCGGCCATGTGTTCAGCCCCAGCATCGGCAGCCCGGTTTCCTCCAATGCCGCGCGCACCTCATCTGCGGCAAAGTCATAAGGAAAATGGCATTCCACCGCCGCAAATCCTGCCCGCGCCGCGGCATGAATCGCCTCGGGCAAAGGCCGGTCGGTGAATAGAAACCCCAGATTGGCCGAAAACCGCATCAGTCCCAATCCACCTCGAATTTGCGCACCACCTGCGCGATCTGCCCGGCATCAAGCGGACGCGCGCCGGTGCCCCGCAATATCAGCGCCAGCTTCGCGGTTTCCTCTAACTCTTCCATCGCGAACACCGCCGCCTCCAGATCCTTGGCCGCCACCACCGGGCCGTGATTGGCCAAAAGCACCGAGGCACGCCGCCCCGCCAACCCCCGGATCGCCTCGGCCATCGCGGCGTCGCCGGGCACATAGAAGGGCAAAAGCGCCACCTTACCCACCCGCATCACCGCATAGGCCGTGAGCGGCGGAATGGCATTGTCAGGGTCCGTGTCGGGCAGGATCGAGAGGGCGACGGAATGCGTGGAATGCAGATGCACCACTGCCCCCGCACTCTGCCGCGTCTCATAGAACGCCGCGTGCAGCGGCATTTCCTTGGTCGGCGGATCGCCCGAAATCAGCCGCCCGCCCGCGTCAAACCGGCTCAGCCGTGCCGGATCGAGCCGCCCCATGCTGACCCCCGTCGGCGTGACCAACAGCCCGCCATCCTCGGTCCGCACCGAGATATTGCCCGAGGCCCCGCCGGTCAGCCCCCGGTCAAACAGCGACTTGGCCCAGAAACACAGGTCTTCGCGCAGGCGGTTTTCGCTCATGTCGAGGTCTCCATCCTCTGCGCCGCCTCGACAAAGAAATCCGGCCCGCCGAAATTCCCCGATTTGAGCGCCAGCACAAGGTCATGCCCCGCCCGTATCACCGGCACGCCGGGGGCGATCTCGGGTCCGATCTCAAGCTCTTTCAATCCCAACGCTTCGACCACCGCGCCCGAAGTCTCGCCGCCTGCAGTCACAAGCCGTGTCACACCACGCGCCACCAATGCGCGCGCCAGTGCCGCAAAGAGCGCCTCAATGGCCCCCGCCACCGCCCCGGCCCCGAACCGCGCCTGATCCTGCGCCACACGGGCGGGATCGGCGGAGGAATAGATCATCGCAATCCCTTCCTGCGCAGCGGCCCAATCCGCCAGATCCAACGCCGCAACCCGGCCCGCCATGACGTCAGCCGCAGAGATTTCCCGCGCCGGATGCGCGGTTGCATGCCGCGCCACCTGCCCGCGCGTGGCCTCGGAACAGGACCCGGACAGAACGACCACCGGACCAGACTGCCCGTGCCACGCACCAGCCTTGCCCGCCAACTGCCCCCGCGCCCGAAAATTGTCAGGCAGGCCCATGGCGATCCCTGATCCCCCTGTGATCAGCGGCGACTCTGCCGCCACGTGGCCCAAGGCCACCAAATCCGCATCGCTGACCGCATCCGCGACAATCAACCGATGCTCTTGTGCCGCAAGGGCCGCCTTGATCGCCTCTGGCCCCTGCCGCACGATCTGCGCGTCCAGATGCCCGACCGTGCCGCGCACCTGTGCGCCCAGCCAGCGGCGAATATCAGGATCGGTCATCGGCGTCAGCGGATGATGCTGCAACCCGCTTTCGCTCAGCAGGCGATCCTTCACAAAGAGATGCCCTTGATAAACCGTCCGCCCCGCCCCCGGAAAGGCCGGGCAAAAGATCACCTGCCGCGCGCCCAAGGCATCGGCCAAGGCCTCGGCCACCGGGCCGATATTGCCCTCGGGCGTTGAATCAAACGTCGAGCAATATTTGAACAGGATTTGCTGGCACCCCTGCGCGCGCAACCACTCTAGCGCCGCCAGCGCGTGCGCCACCGCCTCGGCTACAGGGATAGATCGGGATTTGAGCGCGACCACCCCCGCCTCAACCCCCGTATCGGCAGGCGCATCCGGCACACCCACATATTGCACCGTGCGCATGCCCGCCTTGGTCAGCGTATTGGCCAGATCACTTGATCCGGTGAAATCATCGCCGATACAGCCCAGCAGCATCAGGCGTCCCCCGGCAAGCGCAATCCGGCGCGGGCCGCGATGTGTTTGGTGATGGCCGCATCATCCTCGCGCCCCAATCCCGCGCCCGACGCCGCGCGATATTCCGCCAGCGCCGCCGCAACCAGCGGCAAAGGCAGGGCCACGCGCGCGGCCATCTCTGCCACGATACCCAGATCCTTGGGCCAGATGTCGATGGCCGAACGCGGGGCATAATCCGCCTCGATCACATGCGGCGCGCGGTTTTCGAACATCCACGAATTACCCGCTGAAACCTTGATCACCTCCAGCACACGGGCCAGATCCAGCCCCTGCGAGGTGGCAAGGCTTAGCGCCTCGCCCATGGCCGCGATATGCACGCCCGCAAGCAATTGATTGACCGCCTTCATCGCCGATCCCGGCCCGGCGCAATCGCCCAAGCGATGCACCGTTTCGGCCAATGCCGCCAAAACCGCATCGGCCCGGTCAAACGCCTCGGCCCGGCCTGACGCCATGATCGAGAGCCGCCCCTCGGCCGCCTTGACCGCCCCACCGGAAATCGGCGCATCCAGATAGAGCAGCCCCCGGCGCGAGGCCTCTTCTTCCATCTCGCGGGCAAACTCCGGCGCGACCGTGGCACAGCCAAGGATCACACCGCCCGCCTGCGCCCCTCCGGCCCAGCCTTGCGCCCCAAAGAGTGCATCACGCGTCTGCGCGGCATTGAGCACAACACAAACCAGCACCGCCGCCTTGGGCGCACCTCGGTTCAGCGCGCCCCCCCCCGCAGCAAACAGCAAATCGCGACGCCCCGCGTCCGGATCATGGCCATAAACCTCGAACCCCGCCCGCAGCGCCGATTGCGCCATGCCAAGGCCCATCGACCCCAGCCCAACAAAATGCACGATCTCTGTCATTGTCCCACCGAAAGAATGGTCTGCATCGGCCAGAGCGTAATGGCCGGAATATAGGTGATCAGCATCAAGGCCCCGAACACGGTCAGCACGAACCAGAAAAGATGCGGAATGACCTTTTCAATCGAGAGATTGGCCACCGCACAGGCCGCGAATAGATTGACGCCCAGCGGCGGCGTGATCATCCCCAGCGCCAGATTGACCACAAGGATCAGCCCGAAATGCACGGGATCAACCCCGTAAGACACGGCAATCGGGGCCAGAATTGGCGCCAGCACAAGGATCGCCGCCGAGGTCTCGATGAACATGCCCACCACCAGCAGCATCAGGTTCACCACCAAGAGAAACGCAAAGCGGCTCTCGAAAATATCCTTGAACCAAGCCGCGATTTCATTGGGCAGGCCCGAGCGCGTGATGAGAAACGAGAAGAGCGCCGCCGCCGAGATGATCAGCATGATCGCCGCCGTCGCCAACACTGTCTTTTTCAGGATCTCGGGCAGGTCCGCAAACCGCAACTCGCGGTAGAACACCATGCCCACGATCACGGCGGCGGCCACAGCAGCGGCGCTCGCCTCGGTCGGCGTGAAAACGCCCGAATAAATGCCGCCCAAGATGACCACCGGCACGATCAACGCGGGCAAGGCAGACCAGAGCGCCGGGCCAACCCTTGGCCGGTCGCGCCTATCCTCAAGCCCGATACCCCGCACGCGGCACAGGATCAGCACCAGGGCCATCAGCGACCCCGCCACCAAAAACCCCGGCCCGATGCCTGCAAGGAACAACTGCCCAATCGAGGTATCCGTCGACACGCCATAAAGGATCAATGGAATCGACGGCGGAATAAGCACGCCCAGTTCGGCGGAACTCGCCTGAACCGAGGCCGCCATCGGCGCGGGGTATCCATGTTTCACCATCGCCGGTATCAGGATCGCACCAATCGCAAAGGTCGTTGCCACCGACGAGCCAGAGACCGAGGCGAACATCATGCACGTCAGCACGCAAGAGGCCGCAAGCCCGCCTTGGATACCGCCCACGATGGATTTCGCCAGTTCCACCAAACGATGCGAAATCCCCCCCGCCGACATGAGATTGCCCGCCAGAATAAAAAGCGGGATCGCCATCAGCGGAAAGCTGTCGATGCCCGTGAACATGCGCTGCGCCACCAACAGCAGCGGCAAGCGCCCATTGGCCTCGATCCCGATGACCGAAGCCAGACCAATCGCCACCGCAATCGGCACGCCAGCCAAAAAGAATATCGCAAGGGATAGCGCCAGTGCCGCGTTCATTGCAAATCCGCCGAGAACGCAACCGCGCCCTTTTGAACCGCCCGCAACATGCAACCCAGAATGGCCAAGAGAATAAACACCGACCCCACCGGCAGCGCCGCATAGACCCAAGCAATCGAGATTTCCAACGCCGCCAGCTTTTGCGACATGACCCGTTCGGTCATCGCCCAGCCTTGCCAAAAGAGAATGCAGAAAAACACCACCGACAAGCTCATCGACACGAGGTAAAGCGCAAAGCCCAGACGGGGCGGCAAGATCTTTTGCACGATTTCAACCGCGATCATCGCCCCCTCACGGAACGCCGGGGCCACGGCCAGAAACACGCACCAGATCATCGCCGAGCGCGTGATCACCTCGGACCATGTCGACGGGTGCCCGAACACAAACCGCGTCGTCACCTGATACAGCGCAAGACCGACCGCAATCAGCAAAAAGCCAATCGCCAACCGCAGGGCCAGTTGCGTGGTGATGGCCTCAAATCTCAGAAACAACGTCATGCGCGCCCTTCCGTCCGCCCCGGTGCGTGGGACGCACCGGGATCAGCTTCGTGCCTTGGATCACTCGACGGCCTTGATCCGTTCGATCATCTCGCCACCGTATTGATCCGTGTAGACGGAATACGAGGCCTGTTCCGCCAGCGCCGCAAAGGGGGCCTTGTCGATATCGGTGATCACCTCCATGCCGTTTTCCCGCAAGAGCGCGACGCCCGCCTCTTCCAGACGGTTGACCTCTGCCCGCGTTGCCGCAGCACTGGCCTTGGCCGCCTCGGAAAACCAGCCGCGCTGCTCGTCGGTCAAACTATCGAGCAGGACCGGCGAGGCGAGAACGGCAGCAGGCGAATAGACATGCCCGGTGAGCGAGACATATTTCTGGACCTCCCAGAATTTAGACGCGGTGATCACCGTGACCGGGTTCTCTTGCCCATCGACCACACCCTGTTGCAGCGCCGAGAAAAGCTCGGGGAAGGCCATCGGCGTGGGGGCGGCCCCCATCCCCTCGAACGCCGCCATATGCACCTTGTTCTCCATGGTCCGCAGCTTGAGCCCCGCCAGATCCTCGGGCGTGCGCACGGCGCGCTGCGAGTTGGTCACGTGGCGAAACCCGTTCTCGGACCAGGCCAGCGCCACCAGATTGTTCTTGCTGATCTCATCCAGCAATTTCTGCCCGATCTCGCCATCCAGCACAGTGCGGGCATGGTCATAGTCGCGAAACAGGAACGGCAGATCGAGCGCATAGACCTGCGGCACGAAATTCCCCAAAGGGCCGGTCGACGTGATGACCACATCCAGCGAGCCGATCTGCAAGCCTTCGATCATATCCCGCTCGCCGCCCAACTGCCCGGCGGGGGCCTGCTCGCCGGCAAAGGCACCGCCCGACAATTCGGTCAGCGTGTCGATAAAGGCCTGCGCCCCCACCCCGTAATGCGACGTGGGCGACAGAGCATGCCCCACCACGATATTCTGTTGCGCCTCTGCCGCCGTGGCCAAACCCAGCGCGGCAAACGCTCCGAGTGCAAAATGTTTCATGTGATCCTCCTCCTTTGTTTTCGTTGGTTCAGTCCACCGGGGCCTCCCGCACCCCGTTAGCCTGTTGTCAGACTATCCATATACTCGCGAACAATCTCGGCAAAATCCCGGTTGGGTGCAAATCCCAGCGCCTCGGCGCGTGGCGTTATGATCTGCCCCGGCCATGTGGTCACGATCCGCTCGATCGCGGCATCGGGCCGCTCTGTCACCCGCGCCGCCACCTCTGCGCCCGCCACGGCCTCTAGCGTGTCGAGCATCGCGCCAACTGTCACCGAAATCCCCGGCAAGGTGACGGTGGTCTCCAGCCCCAGATCGGCTTGCGCCAGCCCAATGGCGGTCAGCGTATAGTCAAGCGCCTTGGCAGGCGAGGCCAGATGCATCCGCAATCCGCGCCCCACCGGCAACTCGGCCGCAACACCGGCCAACGGCTCGCGGATGATCCCGCTGGCAAAGCCTGATGCGGCGCGGTTGGGCTTGCCCGCCCGCACCGCGATGGTCGGATAGCGCAGCGCGCGGCCCTTGATAAATCCCTTGCGGCTGGCATCACGCACCAGCAACTCGCCCATAAGCTTTTGCGTGCCATAAGAAGACAGCGGCGCAGGCAAGGTCTCTTCTGAAATCGTGTCATTGTCGGCGCAGGAAAACACCGCGACCGACGAGGAAAAGACAAAGACCGGCGGCTTGCGCAGGCTACGGCAGGCGTCGATCAGGGCAATCGTGGATTGCAGGTTAACGGCCATGCCCAGCGCGTAATCCTCTTCTGCCTGCCCCGAGACGACACCGGCCAGATGGATCACCAGTTCGGGCGCATCCTCGACAATCCGCGCCAGCACGTCGGCACTGCCCAAGGGGCCGGGCACCGCATGCACCCGTCGGCAGGACTGCGCCAGATCAGCCAACGGAGCCTCGGCAATATCGGTGGCCAGGATGGCCGCGATCCGGCGGTCCTGTCCGTCCACGATCAGGCTGTCACGCTCAGAAAGCGCGCGAACAACGCGCTGACCGATAAATCCCGCCGCTCCGGTAATCAGAATACGCACGCCAAATCCCCCTCGATCCAGACTGAACCAAGTTATGACAGCGCTGTCAACATGGTTCTAACCCACCGCCTCGTTGCCGCAAGATCGGGGCGCGCGCCAATTTGCAAACGATAGCGATCTGGCCTGACAGGCACCTTGGCCCCTATCCCCAAGATGCGGCCTCAAAGCGCCGCGGTCACCGCCGCGCAGCACCCGCCTGTCCCCTCGGACGGGCACTGTTACTTCAAATCAAAACATTGATAATTATCATATATTTTCAGAAACGAAATGCCCGCCCGTCAAATTACAGCGCCTATGCAACGGACGATCACCGCGCGGTTCATCGCTTGGGGTCAAGGTCTATTTCTGCCCGAACAGAACCTGCCCCGCCATTCCTCTCAGTCTCAAACATCAGGTGCCACCAGCCCCAAAAATCATTCCTCTGCTACAGATTCTCAATGACAGCGCCGTCATTTTGCGCAATCTGGGGATATGGACCCGAACGCGCCCGAACCCCCTATCCGTCGGCCCACCCTCTCTCAGGTGGCCAAGGCCGCAGGCGTCAGCGAGATCACCGCCAGCCGCGCCTTGCGGGGCGGCAGCGCCGTGGCCAAATCCACCCGCCAAAAGGTCGAGCGCGCCGCACAGGCGCTCAACTACATGCCAAACCGCCTTGCCGGAACGCTCGCGGGCGGGGCGTCGCGCCAGATCGCGGTGGTCCTGCCCTCGCTCTCCAACATCGTCTTTGCCGATGTGCTCAAAGGGTTGGAACGCCGGCTTGAGGATGATGGCTATCATCCGATCCTGGGCATTTCGCATTACGACGCCAGCCGAGAAGAACACCTGCTGCGCGATCTTTTGTCATGGCGGCCAGCGGGCCTTGTTCTTGCGCCGACCTCTGGCAACGCGGCCACGCGCGCACTCTTGCGTGCCGCCGAACTGCCCGTGGTCGAGGTGATGGATACAGACCCAGACCCCGCCGATCTGGCCGTGGGCTTTTCGCACCGCGCCGCAGGCCGCACCATGGCGCATTACCTGATCGGGCGCGGGTATCGCCGGATGGCCTATATCGGCCATGACATCGCCACAGATTTCCGCGCCCTTGCCCGGCTGGACGGCTTCAAGGATGCGCTAAGCGATGCGGGCCTCACCCTATCCGACACGCTTATCCTGGATGGTCTCTCCTCGGTGCCCTTGGGGCGTGAAGGGCTGGCCCGGTTGCTCAGCCAGAGCAAGGCAGCCCCCGATGCGGTCTTTTTCTCCAATGACGACATGGCTGTCGGTGGGGTCTTTCATTGTCAAACCGCAGGCCTCGCGCTGCCCCATGACATCGCTTTGGCCGGTTTCAACGGGCTGAGCATCGGGCAGGCATTGCCCACGCCGCTGACCACCATCGCCTCGAACCGCGAACATATCGGCTATGTCGCCGCCGACCACATCCTGCGCCGCCTCAAGGGCGAGGCCCCGCCCCGGATCACACAAATTGACTTTCGCCTTGTGCCCGGTGCCACGGCCTAAGGCTGGCAATCGCGCGCGCCCGCCCCATCTAGCCCCTCACCAAGGCTGAGCAGAGGCAGGCGGCATGACCGAACAGAACAATCAGACCCGCACCGCCCCCGTGCCCGGCCACCGCATTGGGCGCATGCTGCGGCTGGGTGGCATGACCACCGGCATCGTGGGCGATATGCTGGCCGGCGGCCTGCGCCAGATGGCGCAGGGCCAGCGCCCGCATCTGCCCGGCCTATTGCTCAGCCCCGCCACGGCCCGCCGCGTCACCCGCGATCTGGGTCAGATGCGGGGCGCTGCGATGAAACTGGGGCAGATGCTCTCGATGGATACGGGCCTTGTGCTGCCGCCCGAGATGACCGCAATCATGGCGGCATTGCGGGCCGAGGCCCCGCATATGCCACCCAAGCAGTTGCAATCCGTGCTCAACACCGCATGGGGCACAGGCTGGTATGGGCGGTTCAAGCGCTTTGATTTGCGCCCCTTCGCCGCCGCCTCTATCGGACAGGTCCACCGCGCCCAAACGCCCGATGGTCGCGATCTGGCCATCAAGGTGCAATATCCCGGTGTGCGCGCCAGCATCGACAGCGATATCGACAATCTGGCAACGCTCCTGCGCGTTCCGGGTCTTATCCCGCGCGAGATGGACCTTGCCCCGATGCTGCACGAGGCCAAGGCGCAACTGCATCAAGAGGCGGATTATATCGCAGAGGCCCGCCACCTGACGGCGTTTCAGACGCTTCTGTCTGGCTCAGATGCATTCCGCCTGCCCGAGCTGCACCCCGACCTCAGCACGCCCGAGGTGCTGGCCATGACCTATGTCGACAGCCAACCCATAGATGCACTGACCGATGCGCCCCAAGACCTGCGCGATCACGTGGCGCAACAGTTGATTGACCTGACCTTGCGTGAACTGTTCGAGTTTGGCCTGATGCAGACCGATCCCAATCTGGCCAATTACCGCTTTGACCCTGCCACAGGGCGGATCGTGCTTTTGGATTTCGGGGCGGTAATGGCGATTGATCCAGCCCTCACCGAGGAGTTTCGCACCCTGCTCAACGCGGCACTGGACGAGGATGCCGCACGCACCCGTGCGGCCATGCTGCGTATCGGCTATTTCAGCGCCGCCACCGCCCCCCGGCATCAGGCCCTGATCCTAGAGATGTTCAACACCGCCATGGCCCCGCTGCGCCAAAGCACAGCGTTTGATTTCGGGGCCTCCGATCTGGTTCGCACCCTGCGCGACATGGGGATGGCCATGGGCTCAGAGCGTGAGTTGACGCATGTGCCGCCCCCCGCCACGATGTTCCTGCATCGCAAGATCGGCGGCATTTACCTTTTGGCCAGCAAATTGCGTTCCCGCGTCGCACTGCGCCCACTGCTTGAGCGCCACCGCTGAGAACGGTGCCTAGTCGGCCAGAACCGGCAAGATTGCCGCGTCTCCCAGCACCGGGCAGCGCCCACCCAGATCCAGCAACCCATGGCCAAAGATGTCATCCACGCCCGGCGCGCCCAGATCGGCGGCGCTCTGGCTAAGCGCCGCGCGCAGCTCTGCCGGGGTCATCCCCGGATTGCCCTGTTGCCAGAGCGCCACCGCCGCCGTCACATAAGGCACCGCAAAAGAGGTGCCAGTTTTCCACCGCGCCCCCTGAACCGACGCCGCAGTCCAGACCTCGACCCCCGGTGCCGCCAGATCCACATGCGGCCCCCGCCCGGCGCGGCGATAGATCCCCCCGGCCTTGTCCACCGCTGTCACGGCAATCACGCTGTCATAGGCGGCGGGATAGGCGGGCGGCGCGTTTGGCCCGCCATTCCCCGCCGCTGCCACCACAACGACAGTCTGCGCCGCCTCAAGCGCTGCCAAAGTCTCTTGCAAGACGCTGTTGGGCGGCCCCGCAAGGCTGAGGTTGATAACCGTCGCCCCGGCCCCGACCAGCTGATCAAGGCCCCGTACCAGCGTAAAGGCATCGGCGCGCTCATCCCCAGACTCCTTGTGAAACGCATCCACCGCCACCAGCGGCGCCCCCGGCAAGAGCCCCGGCGCACGGGAGGCCGGATCGCCCACCAGCAGCGCCGCCACCGCCGTGCCATGAATGGCACTCGAGGCGTTGTAATCCTCAGGGGCCACCCGCGTCAGTGCCACCTGCGCCCCCGCAAGCGCGCTGTGATCGGTGTTGATTCCGGTGTCGATCATCCCGATCGTCACCGGCGCACCGCATCCCTTCGGCCCCAGAGGGTTGGGCCAGTCAATCAGGGCCCGCGCCGGACAATGCAGCCCCTCACAAGGCAGGGGATCACTGGTCTCCTCATCCGGCGCGCGGCTTTCCTCGGCTTCGACCCGGTAATAATGGTTGAAATCCGCCGTCTCGCCCGTGGGCAGCGCCTGCACCGCCGCCCGCGCCTCGTCCAGTGTGGTGCCCTCTGGCACCGAAAGGCGTTGGATGTTCACACCAAGGCTAACCAGATCAATGCGGTCAATAATGCCATAGCCCTGCGCCACCAAAGCGGCGACATCCGCATCATTCAGCCCGCGCGCAATGATTTCGTTGGGGGCTTCGGTTGGGCGTGGCGCTGCACGGGGGGCTTGGGCGCGGGCGGCCTGCCGCGCAGGTTCTGGCAACGCACCCCGAAAGAGCGCACGCAGATTGCGGCGATAGTCGCGAAGCGTGGTCTCACCCGTTCCAATCCCGCCAGACTTGCCACCGCTTCGGCTGCCACTGCTGCTGCTACTGCTGCTGCTCCCGTCATCCCCATCATCCCCGTCGCCGTCGCCGTCACCATCACCGCCGTCGCCGTCATCGGCCCAAGCCATCGAAGCAGAAAAGCCCCCCTCAGGCCAAGGTCCAAGAGGCACAAGCCCAAGGATCAGAACCCAGACCAGTATCGCTCGTAACACGCGCACGGAATTTCCCCTCTTGTCGCCTTGCCTCAACATGCCATGTTACACAAAACGCTGTAACCCCGGTTTTATTCCCGCCCCCGTTTCAAAGGCCGCGCCGCAATGCCAGACAAGTTTACCGAGGATGTCGTGGCCTTGCTGCCTGCCCTCAAACGCTTTGCCCTCTCGCTCTGCCGTCGGGGCGATCTGGCCGATGATCTGGTGCAGATCACCGCCGAACGGGCGTTTCGCGCCCGCGACCGGTTTGACCCCGCGACCCAATTGCAACCCTGGCTCTTTCGCATCCTGCGCAATGCCTGGATCGACACGCTGCGCCGCGATGCCACCCGTGGTGAGGTGGTGGACATCCACGAAAGCCCCCAGCCCGATCCCGTGGACAGCGCCGCCCAAACCGATGATCGCCTGACCCTGAACGCCGTGCGTCGCGCGATGGAGGAATTGCCCAACGACCAGCGGCAGGTCTTGCACCTCGTCTGCATCGAAGGGCTCAGCTATGCCGAAACCGCCGCCACTCTCGAGATTCCCCAAGGCACCGTGATGAGCCGCCTCAGTCGGGCGCGCTTAGCGCTTGCAAAATCCGTGGGAATAGACCGAGACCCCAGCCGTTAACCCCGTGTCAGGGGAAGGATCACACCGATGCAGATGGATGACGACAGATTGATGGCCCTCGCCGATGGCGAGATCACCGGCAGCGAAGCCGAGGCGTTGCACGACCGCATCGCCGCAGACCCGGACTTGGCCGAGCGCTATGCGCTTTTTGTCGAGACCGCGGAATTGGCGCGCCAAGCGATGCAGGACATGCCCGAGGCGCAGGTTTCCGACGCGCTCGTCGCACGCATCCGTGCGATGGGCGCGGCCAGCGCCCCGCCAGAGGCCTCTAACGTGGTGCCCCTTCGCACCGCGCCAGCGCCCGCCGCGCCAACCCGCTGGCAGCCGATGGCATTCGCCGCCAGTCTTGCGCTTGCCGTGGGTCTGGGCGCGGGGCTGATGCTGTCAAACGGGGCTGAAACGCCGGTTGGTGCGCCCTTCAGCACCGCCCTGACCGAACATTTGGACAGCCTGCCTTCGGGCGATGCCGCGCAACTGCCTGATGGCACCGCCCTGACGGTGGTCGCCTCCTTCACCGATGCCGCAGGCCAGTTCTGCCGGGAATATGAGGCGGCAACGCCCGGACGCGGTGGCTTTGTCGCCGTCGCCTGCCGCGAGGATGCCGGATGGCAGCTGCAATTTGCCATGGCGCAGGCCAGTGATACAGGGGCTGAGGCCGGATATACCCCAGCCTCCGCGCTCGAAACGCTTGATGCCTATTTCACCGCCACCGGCGCAGGCCAGCCGATGACCCCGGACCAAGAGCGCGGCTTTCTGCGGTAGGGGGCTGCGGGGCGCAAGGCCCCTAACCCGGAATGACAAACCGCCGGTCCGGATGCTCCAGCCAATCCGCAGATCGCGCCCTCAGCGCGCCCACCAAGGGCGCGAACCAATCCCAATTGGCCGCCGCACTGTCATTCACCACCAGCATCTTCTTGCGGCTATAGATCGGGGCCTCGCGCAACTCAAAAAGCCGCCCCTCCGACACCAGTGGTGCCGCCAGCGCACGCGGCAGATAGGCCGAGCCCCCCCGCTCCAGCAGGAATTGCAGCGCCCAAAACGAACTGTCAAAACTCACCCGCGCGATTCCGGCATCGTGATACGTCTCGCCATGGGCGCGGCGATACTCCTCGCCATGGTCCACGAAAATATACTTGGGATCCGCCCGAATCGAGGTCACTTCGCGGTCGGAATAGAGCACCAATTCCTCGGGCGGCAACGCATGCGCGGTCTGATTGCCCCGCGCCGAGGCCCCATAGGTCAGGATCACATCCACCAGCCCCGCCGCCAGCCAATCCTCCAACTCGCGCCCGCCGCCCTGCTGCACCGACACCGCCATATCAGGATGGCCCTGCACCACCCCGTCAAAAAACGCCCGCCCCGGCCCGTGCCACAACTCGCGGTCACAGCCAAAGGTGCAGACCGAACTCAACCCCGCAGGCAGGCCCGTTTCATAGCGCGCCTGCCGCCAAAGCCCGGTCATGATCCGCGCATAGCGCAACAGCTTGGTGCCTGCAGGCGTCAGCGTCGTGCCCGATTTCTGCCGATTGAGAAGCTGTTGGCCCAACTCCTCCTCCAGCGATTTGAGCCGCGCCGTCACCGTTGATTGCGTCACGTTCAGCTTTTGCGACGCCCGCACCAGATTGCCGGTCTCGACAATGGCCAGAAACGTCTGCAGGGCGGTGATGTTCATAGGGGTGCGCTCTCAATTCGAATTTCCCGCATATTTGCAGCAAAATAATTCGTTTTCAAGAATGCTGCTTTTGTGCGAATTTCCCCCGACCCGCCGCCTCGGCACCCCAGAACACGCAGGACAGACCATGACCCTAGAGCTTCGCCGCAGCCTTACCCTCGTGCAACGCACCCACCGCGAAGGCGGCAAGGACGTCGCCGACCCCACGCTGCTGGTCGCCGCCCTGGCGATCATTCGCAACCCGTGGTTCGGGCGCGGCCATGTCGAGGATCTCGGCCCCGAAATCCGCGATCAAGGCCCGGTTCTTGGCCGCCTGCTGACCGACATGATCCTTGATGTCACCGGCGACCGGCTTGAGGGATATGGCAAGGCCAGCGTCGTGGGTATGGGTGGCGAATTGGAACATGCCATGGCCGTCACCCATACGCTTTGGTTCGGCAACCAGTTCCGCGATGCGGTCAAGGCCAAGACCTATCTCGCGTTTACAAACACACGCGGTGCCGCAGGCGCAGCGCTGATGATCCCGCTGATGGACAAGGACGACGCCGGGCGGCGCTCGCATTACCAGACCATCCACACCGTTGTGCCGGACGCGCCCGCCGAGGATGAAATCATCCTCGCCCTTGGCGCCTCGGTGGGCGGTCATCCGCATCACCGCATCGGCAACCGCTACGAAGATCTGCGCGAGATGGGCCATGATGTCGACAATCCGGCGGGGGTCTGAATGACCACGACACCCGAGGGCACGGCCTATGACCTGACCGGGCCTTTGGATGCACCTTACGTGGTGCTGATCCACGGCCTCGGCCTCTCGCGCCACAGCACATGGGGGGTGATCGCCCCTCTGCTTGCCCGACACTTTCGCGTGCTTTGCTACGATCTGCCCGGCCACGGCCAAAGCGCGCCGCACCCCGGCCCGCTTACCCTCACCGCGCTCTCAACCCAACTCATCTCCTTGATGGACCGGCTCGACATTCCGCGCGCGGCCCTCGTGGGGTTTTCGCTGGGGGGCATGATCAACCGGCGCGCAGCGCTTGATCATCCTGCCCGCGTGACCGCCCTCGCGATCCTCAATTCCCCCCACGAACGCGCCCCCGATCTTCAGGCGCGGGTCGCGGCACAGGCGCGGGATGCCGCTGCGGGCGGTCCGGCGGCCACAATCGACGCCGCGTTGGACCGCTGGTTCACCCCAGAATTTCGCGCGGAAAACCCCGCCAAGGTAGACGCCATCCGCCAGACCGTGCTCGCCACCGATCCCGCCAGCTACGCGGCGCATCGGTTGGTGCTGGCAGAGGGCGTGACCGAATTGATCCGGCCCCAGCCACCTCTGACACCGCCCGCGCTTGTCATGACCTGCGAGAATGACAGTGGCTCGACACCTGCCATGGCCGAGGCGATCGCGTCAGAGATCGCAGGCAGCCAGTGCCATATCCACCCCGCCCTGCGCCACCTCGGACTGATCGAGGCGCCACAGGCCTTCGCGGGCAGGCTCACGCAATTCCTCAGCCTGCACGCCTGAGGCTAGTCAGCCGCGTCGCCCAGCCATTTATACATGACGCGCGCATCCACCAGACCGGCCTCAGGATGGCGAAAGGCCCGTGGCAAATGGCCGACTGTGTCAAACCCAAGGCTCTGCCAAAGCGCAATCGCGCCCCGGTTGGTCTCGACCACGAAATTGAACTGCATCGCCAGATAGCCCAATTCGCGGGCCTCGTCCTGAGAATGCACACACATGGCCCGCGCAATACCCTGCCCGCGCGCGGCCTCAGCCACCATATAGCCGGCGTTGCACACATGCGCCCCGCCACCGGCCTGATTTGTCTTGAGATAATAGGTGCCCAGCACCTCGCCACCGCGCTCAGCCACATAGGTGGCGCGCGGCATCTCCATCCACAGAGAACGCACCGCCTCGCGGGTCAGCCCCGGTTCGATGGCATAGGTATCGCCTGCCCGGATCACATCCCGCAGGATGGGCCAGAGCGCTGCGAAATCCGCCTCGCGCGCCAGCCTGATGATGATACCCGCCTGATCTGTCATACCATACTCCCCCGCCCGCCATGGCTAGCGGCGGGCGCAGGGTTTGGCAAGCCTCAGCCGTTCAGATCAACCACAACCCGGCCCTTGACTTGCCCTTTCAGGATATCTGCTCCCAGACGCGGCAAATCCTCCAGCGTGGCGGGCGTGATCATCGCCTCCAGCTTGTCCATCGGCAAATCCCGCGCGATCCGCTCCCAGGCGCGGACCCGGTTGGCATAGGGCTGCATCACGCTGTCGATGCCCAACAGGTTGACGCCGCGCAACAGAAACGGAATGACCGTCGCTGGCAGGCCCGCGCCCCCCGCCAATCCCACGGCTGCAACGCTTGCGCCGTATTTCATCTGGCCCAACACCCGCGCCAGCATGGCACCGCCCACGGCATCGACGCAGCCGGTCCAGTTCTCGCTCTCCAGCGGTCGCTTGACGGTCTCCGCCAGGTCCTCACGCGGCACGATGCGGCTGGCCCCCAGTCCGCGCAGATAGCCTTCTTGCTCGGGGCGTCCGGTCACGGCAGCCACCTCATGCCCCAGATGCGCCAGAATGGCCGTGGCCACCGATCCCACACCACCTGAGGCACCTGTGACCAGCACTTCGCCATGCCCCGGTTTGAGCCCGTGATCCTCAAGCGCCATCACCGCCAGCATGGCGGTAAAGCCTGCGGTGCCCACCGCCATCGCCGCGCGGGTATCCAACCCCTTGGGCAGCGGTACCAGCCAATCGGCGCGCACCCGCGCCTTCTGCGCATATCCGCCCCAATGCGCCTCGCCCACGCGCCAGCCGGTCAAAACCACACGGTCGCCGGGCTTGTAGCGCGCATCATCACTCGCCTCGACCGTGCCGGCAAAATCAATCCCCGGCACATGCGGATAGGACCGCACCAAACCGCCTCCCGGCCCGATGCAGAGCCCGTCCTTGTAGTTCACCGTGGAATATTCGACCGCAACCGTCACCTCGGCCTCGGGCAGATCCGCAAGCGTCAACTCTTTGACGCCCGCCGATGTCTTGCCGCTCTCCGCGTCTTTCTCGACGACCAATGCCTTGAACATCTCTCTCTCCTTCTTTCTGCAAGGCGCGCGCGCCTCGCTTCATCTGGCAAAAAATACCTCGGGGGGGACGCCCGGAACGGGCGGCGGGGGCAGCGCCCCCATGCCCCCTCTCAGGCCCAGAACCCCGCCTGCACAGAGGCGCGGCGTTCCCCATCAGGCGTCACCACTCGCAACGCTGTCCCCGCCTCCCAATGGGTCATCCGCACCATGCCGATGGCCACGTTGGTTGCGAAATCCGGCGACCACGTGGCCGAACTCACCCGGCCCACACGCGCACCCTTCTCAGACAGGACCGGCCACCACTCGCGGCAGGGCGGCACCGCCGCCCCCTCGATGGCAATGGCGCGGATCTGTTGCACCGGCCCTTCCTTGGCCACCCGGAGCAGCGCATCCCGCCCGATACACCCAATCGCCGTATGGGTGTTGCAAAACTTGCCCAGCCCGCATTCATGCGGCGTGTTGTCATCGGTCATATCATTGCCATAGCTCAGCAATCCGCCCTCGATCCGCTCGATCAGATTGGGGCATCCGGCGTGCACATCCATGCTCTTGCCCGCCTCCATCAGCGCATTCCAGAGCGGCATGCCGATATCGCCGCCTTCGACATAGATTTCAAACCCGCCCTGCTTGGAATAGCCCGAGCGCGCGATCACCATATCCCGGCCTTGAAAATCAAAATGCCCAAAGCGGAAGAACCGCACATCGCGCACCGCGTCGCCAAACACCGCCGCCATCAGATCATCGGCGCGCGGGCCTTGAATGGCCAGCGGGCTCACGTCCGGCTCATCCACCAGCACATCCAGCCGCCAGCCCTGCGCGATCCCCTTGACCCAATAGAGCAGGTCACTATCGGCAATCGAAATCCACCAACGGTCCTCGGCCAGCTTGACCGCCACCGGATCGTTGAGCATGCCGCCGGTCTCATCCACGATGGGCACATAGAAACACTGTCCCGGCGTCATGCCGCGCAAATCGCGCGGGGTCAGCATCTGCATCAGGCGGCCCGCATCCGGCCCCCGCAATTCCACCTGCCGTTCGCAGGCCACGTCCCAGACCTGCACCGCCTCTTTGAGGTGGCGATAATCCTCTTCGATCGAGCGAAAGACCGTGGGCAACAGCATATGGTTATAGACCGTATAGGCCTTGACCCCCGCCGCCTCGACCCCTTGGGAAAAGGGCGTGCGGCGCAACCGGCGCGACGGGGACAGAAGCGGAGCGTTCATTGGGCCTCCTCAGGCATGAAAACAAGATCGGTAATCGGCGCGGACAGGCCCGCGCGCGTCAGCATCGCATGCACCTGCCCCCGGTGGTGGGTTTGGTGGTTGAAAAAATGGGTGACGCAGGTGGCCACCGGCCGGGTGATCTCGCCGCCCACGGACCCTGAGTAAAACGTCAGGTTGCCGGTAAGGTCGATACTGTGCACCCGCCCCGCCCACGCCTTGATCCGCCCATCGGTGGTGAACCGTTCCGCACTCCATGCGGCCCCTGTCGGGGTCAGCGTTGTGCTCTGCTCAAAGCCAGTCTCGGGCGGTGCGGCGCTGGCATCAAACCGGCTAAGCCACATCTGATCCGCCCAGAGAATATGGTTGAGCGTGCCGAGGATCGAGCCAAAGAAGGCCCCGTGATCCTCGGTCAGCACCTTGCGGCTCACCCCGTCTATCGCACGCATCACCTGCGCGTTTTGCCACGCATTATAGCGCGCCATCAAGCGCACATGATCCGCCGCCAGCAGCATCAGCGCGGGCCTTTCCAATCAATCTGGCAGATTTCCGCGCTGCGCCCGTCAAAATCCCACACCCGGCCAAAGGCGCGCACGCGCCCCTTGGTGGCGGTGGCAACGGTGATGTCGGGCCCCATCCAGTATTCGGTGTTGGTGACGACAATATCCTCGCCCTTGTGGCCCGGCACCGGCACCACTTCGCCTTGGATCATCTTGCCCACCATCAGGCGGCGCGCATTGCCTTCGGTCTCGAAAATGACCGGCGCGCGTTCGGCCCCGATAAACTCGCTGACCAGCACCCCAAAGAGGCCGGTCGTGCCGCGCGCCTTGCCGCTGAAGATATTGACCAAAGCGTCATAAGCGGCTTCGCTTGCACGCTCGTCGATAAAGGCCGCGGCCTTCCAGTTGCCGCGTGCCATCAGACCGGGAATTTCCAGCATAAGACCGACGTTGAGCCCGCTCAGGTCCTCATCGCCATAATGGCCCTCGTCGATGCGCACGCCCGACCACGCCTGACAATATCCCTCGGTGGGCGCATGCTTGCCCAAAGAGACCACGCAGGGGCAGAATACCGTGCAGTTGCAGTTGAGGATCAACTCCCCCTTGATCGCCCAGGGCACTGCGCCCAAAGTATCCAGAGCCATTTTTGGCCTCCTCTCTTAGATTGACGTGAACAGAACCCAAACCGACGCGGCGATCAGCACCGCGCCCAAGGGCCGGGTCAGATAGCGCCCAACTTGGGGCAGTTTTTCCAGAACCATGATCACCGTCGCGAGGCCCATGAAGGCGAGGTTCATGACCCCCCCGACAAAGGCCAGCGCCATCAGCGCCCAGCAACATCCAAGGCACACCAACCCCAGCCGCACGCCGTTGCGCAGCGCACCTTCATCCCAATGCTGCATGAAGAACGACAGCGGGCGGCGGCATTTCGACAGGCAGGCCTCCTTGACCGGGCTGAACTGATAGGCCCCGGCCACGGCCAGCAAAACCGCCGACAAGACGCCAGAGCGGCTATCGCCAAACGCCGTCAGCAATCCGGCCTGAAACAGCGCCATTTGCGCCCCTGCCGCGATCACAGAAAACCCAAGCCAAACGCCCAGATACCCCACCACCAGCGTGCCGAACTGTGTCTCGCCGGTATGGCTCAGCTCTTCATAGGTCGCAAAGGCAGGCAGTGCTGTGGGGGCCATCATCGCCGCCGACATCAGCGCCCACATCAGGATGATGCGGCCAAATCCGGCGGCATCGGGCGTGACAATGCACAGGCTTTGCAAGAAATCAGCGCCGTAAATCACCGCCCCATCGCGCAAATCTGCGGGCAACGCCATCGCATAAAGCAGCGCCCAGGCCCCCAGAATAAGCGCGAACAGCACCAACCAGTGCCCCCCACCCATTCGCCTGACCTGTGCTGCAATCATCGCCTCATCCCCGCGACTCACCTCTTGCGTTTAAATTGTCAGACATTTAAATGTATGACAAATGAAAATTGATCCGGATAACAAAGCCGACCTTTCGGCCCAGATAGCCGAGGCGATCCGCGATGCGATCGTCTCGGGTCAACTCATCGTTGATGAACGCCTGCCCTCCGAGGCAGAGCTTGCCGATCACTTCGCCGTGTCGCGCCCCACCGTGCGCGAGGCGCTGAAACGGCTGGCCGCGCAATCGCTCATTCGAACCCAGCGCGGGGCCTTTGGCGGCGCCTTCGTCAACCGCCTCAGCTATCCCGAGGCCTATGGCCAGCAGATCACCACCGCCACGCTGCTCCTCAGCATGAACAGTATCAGCTTTGATACCGCCTGCGAGGCGCGCTATGCTTTGGAACGCGCCTGCACGCCCTTGGCGGCCCAGCGCCGCACGCCCGACACGCTCGCCACCATGCGCGCCGAGATTCACCGGCAGGGACAGCCGGGGCTGACCGATGAAAGCTTTTGCGCCTCTGACGTGGCGTTTCACCGCGCGCTTGTGGACAGTGCGGGCAACCCGGTGCTCAGCTATCAACTCGCCGGCGCGGTCGAGGCGATGCAGCCCCTGATGAATATGATCACCTTTACCGCCCGCTCGCGCGAGGCCATCGTGGGCCTTCACACCCGCATCGCCGATGCGCTGGCCTGTTCAGACGCCGAGGCCGCGCAAACCGCCCTGACCGAGCTAGAGGCCTATACGCTGACCCTTGGCCGCGATGTCATGGCCGCGCGCGCGCCAAAATAGCCCCTCAGACACCCCAAGCCGCGCATTTGCGGTCAATCGTCTTGCGCGCTACGCCCAAACGGCGCGCCGCCTCGGCCCGGTTGCCGCCGCAAGCATCGAGCACCGCCATGATGTGACGCTGCTCGACATATTCCAGCGTCTCAAGGGCCTGCTCGCCGCCGCCCCGGCCAGAGCCCGCGAATTCCTCGGGAAAGGCCCCAAGGATCACTGACCGTTCGATCAGATTTCGCAATTCCCGCACATTGCCGGGCCAGTCATAGCGGCTCAGCTTGAGCAGGACATCCGCATCGAGATCAAGCGCGGGCATCCCCAACGCCCCCGAAAATTCGCTCATAAAGAGCGCCGCCAGTTCAACGATATCCTCCTGACGCTCCTTGAGGCTGGGCATTTCCACGTTGACGATATTGATCCGGTGAAACAGATCCGCCCGGAACCGCCCCGCATTCACCGCCGCCTTCAAATCGGCATTGGTGGCAAACAGGAACCGCAGATTAAGCGGGATTTCCCGTTCAGACCCGATGGGTCGAATACGCTTGTCCTCCAGCACACGCAGCAGCGCCGCCTGCACATGTTCGGGCAATTGCGCCACTTCATCCAGCAAGAGCGTGCCGCCATCCGCATGCAGCAGCAAACCATCCTTGCGCGCGCGGCCATCCTCGACCACGCCAAACAATTCCTCTGCAATCCGATCCGCCGAAATCGCGGCACAATTGACCGCGACAAAGGGCTTCTCGGCCCTGTTCGATAGCCCGTGCAGGGTACGCGCCGCAATCTCTTTGCCGGTCCCGCTTGCCCCGGTGAAAAGAACCGAGGTGGGCGCAGGGGCCAGCTTGCCCAGCATCGCCCGCACGCTTTGAATCGCGGGCGAATGTCCCAGCAGCCGACCGCGCGCCGCCTGCCCGCCCGCCGACAATTCGTGCCGCAACAGGTAATTCTCACGCGCCAGATATTTGCGGTCCAGTGCGCGCGCGACCGAATTCAGGATCTGGTTGGCGCGAAACGGCTTGAGCACGAAATCCGTGACCCCCGCCCGCAGCGCCTTGATCGCCGTATCAAGATCCGCGTAGGCGGTGATCAGGATCGTATCGGCAAATAACCCGACCCGCCGCTGCTCCTCCAGCCAGTCAAGGCCGGTCTTGCCGGGCATGATATTGTCGAGAATGACCAGATCGAAATGCATCTGATCAAGAATCATCGCCCCCTCTGCACAGGTGCGCGCCTGCTCCACGTGACGGCACCGCGCCCCCAGCGTCTTGATAAGGAAATTGCGCATTCCCGGCTCATCGTCGATAATCAATACCGACGCATGCGCAAGGTTCTGGCCATAATCCTCCGCTGTTTCTTCGGGCGCGGGATGCGGCGTCATTCGGCCGCGTCACCTAGCCGAACAGCATCACCCGCGCGCTTGGCCTCAGACGTATAGCCCAACTCGTGCAGCACGGTGGGGGCGGCGGCGGAAATCACCGCGCAGGCGATAAAGGCCGCAATCATCGCTTTCATTCTCTCAGTTCCCTTCTGTTGCGGTGGCACGGCGAAGATAGTCAATCATATCCTGCCGGTCCTCAGCCGCTGTGATCCGTTGCATTGGCATCTTGGAGCCGGGGATATAGTGATCCGGTCCAAGGTCGAAGAGCGCGTCAATCGTTGTGTCATTCCAGACGATCCCAGACCCATCAAGGATATCGGAATAGGCATAGCCCGGCACTGTCCCCGCCTGACGCCCAAAAAGACCATAGAGCGTCGGCCCCGCCTTGCGCGAAGGCGGCGGCGTCAGAGCATGGCAGATGGAGCATTTGCGCATGAATTGCCGCTCGCCATTTTCCATCTCCTCAGGCGCGCGCAAAAAGCTGTGATCCGTCTCGCCCGCCGGGTCATACGCGCCCAGCATCTCGACCGGCCAGCCATAGACGACCTCGCTCAGCCCACCCGCATAGATCATACGCCCGTCGGGCGAAAAATCCAACGCCCAGACCGGACCGCGCGCCATGGCCTGAAAATCACGGGCGATCTGCCAGGCATTCGTGTCGATCACCATGATATAGCCCTGCCCATCCCCCGCCGCCAATTGCGCTGTCGCGGCGTGATAGGCCATCGACAGCACCGGGCGACGCTCTAGCGTGAAATCCGCGATCTGCTGACCGCTTGCTGGGTCGATCACCCGCGTGGCCCCGTCAACCGCGCCATAGGCCAGCCACGCATCCTGAGGCCCCAACACGATCTTGTTGATCCCAAACCCCTGATTCAGCACTTCGCGCGGCGGGGCATCCACCTCTTGCCAGCGCCATTCCTGCAATGACCCATCCGCAGACGAGGAATACAAAAGCGCCCCATCGCTGCTGAATGCCACATCGCTGACCGCCGCATCATGCCCCGTCAGAAAGCGCGCAGCCCCCCCCGCCACCGGCCAAATCCCAATCGAGCCGTCCCAACTCGCCGAGGCAATCCACGCCCCATCCGGCGACACATCGAGCGCCGCAACCTTGCCTTTGTGGCCAACGTGCCGGGTGCCTTCGCCGGTTTCCCTATCCCAGACGATCAGCGTAAAGTCATCGCCCCCCGACACAAGCCGCCCGTCCTCCAGTGCCGCAACCGCAACTACCGCCGCCGCGTGACCTTCGAACCAGCGCGGGGTGCGTCCCTCCCAGAGGCCCACGGAATTGTCGAAACTAACCGACACGACCTCGCCACTCTCAGGCAGCACGCTCAGCCCCATGACCGGCCCGCCATGCCCCTTGAGCGTGGTGAACTCTTGCGCTGCCAGAGGGCTTGCCCCCGCCAGCGCCCAGAGCCAGAGACCAAAGGCACGCGCCCCCATGGTTATTCCGCAGGATGCGCGGCCTTGCCGGGATCAGGCGCATGGCCCTTTTCCTGCAACTCCTTAAGCCACAGGCCATGATGCTCGCGCGCCCATTGCTCTTCGACCTCGCCCGACCCCATGGCGTCAAACGCGCCCTCCATGCCGACCGACCCAATGTAGATATGCGCCAGAATGATCGCGGTCAGAACAAAGGCCATGATCGAGTGCCAGAGCGTCGCCAGCTGCATTTCCTCATGCGGTGCCAGCATCACCGGCAATTCGCCAAAGCCGACCGCTTGTGGCAATCCGGTCTGGTTGAGCATGACAAAGGTCTTGGCAAACATCGGCATCTCGAACGGAAAGAGCAGTGACAGGCCCGTGGCCGAGATCGACGCGCCAAACACGATCACCGCCCAAAAGATCATCTTTTGCCCGGCGTTGAATTTCTTGGCGGGCGGATGCACACCCTTGCTGAAAATCCCGCCGCCCACGGCCAGCCATTTCAGGTCCGTCCGGTTGGGAATATTGTGCAGAACCCACATAAAGAACACCATCACCAGACCCAGCATAAAGGCCCAGGAGATGTTGTTATGCACCCATTTTGACGCCACCGCGATGGTCGCGAACGCCTCATGCCCCAACAGCGGGATCACCACCGTTCGGCCAAACAGAACCACCAGACCGGTGATCGCCAGCACCACGAAAGAGCCCGCCATCAGCCAATGGCCAAAGCGTTCGACCGCCTGAAAGCGGGTAACCGTGCGGCCCGTCTTGGCCCCGTCGATCCGGATTTTGCCCCGGACAAGGTAGAAAAGCGCCAAAAGGACCAGCGTACCCCCCAGCAGATAGGCGCCATAGGTGGCCAGCGGCCCCTTGCGGAATTCAAGCCAGGTCATGCCGCCGTCCTGAATGAGAACGCGCGCCTCCGGCCCACCGGCCGAGACCTTCACATCATCCAACCCATAGCGCAGCGCACGCCACACTTCGGCATCTGATGCCCCGCCCAAGGTGCCTAACTGCCCCGCCATGCCGGCCGCGTCATCCGCGTTGCCTGTGGCGTTGCGGCGGAAACTGTCGTCAATCTGCTCGCCGCGCTGCCGGGCCAGAATATCGTCTAGCGTCTGTGCCCCGCCTGTGGCGGACCGGTCAGGCCCAGTGGCCGTTGGCGTGTCCTGCGCCATGGCAGGCAGTGCGAGCAGAAAACACAAAGCCAAGCTGAGAATTGCGCGCATGATGTCCTCGATCCAAGTCTTGATGTTACGATTTCTTCAAAAGAAATCGAACCGGAAACCTTTAAGGTTTCCGATTGCTTTCGCACCAATGCCGGAGGTCTCGGTGACCTCCGGCATTGGCAACAGCGCCTTCAGCCGCCGCTTTGCTGGCCGTAGGCAGAACCCCAGCCCCAAGCGCCCGAGCCGAAACCACGGGCCACAACGCGTTCGCGGTAAATGGCCGACACGACGTCGCCATCCCCCGCCAACAGCGCCTTGGTCGAGCACATCTCGGCGCAGATGGGCAATTTGCCCTCGGCGATCCGGTTGCGCCCATACTTCTGGAACTCAGCCTCGGAGTGGTTCTCTTCCGGGCCACCGGCGCAGAAGGTGCACTTGTCCATCTTGCCCCGGCTGCCGAAATTGCCCGCCTGCGGGAATTGCGGCGCACCGAACGGGCACGCATAGAAGCAGTAGCCGCAGCCGATGCACAGATCCTTGGAGTGCAACACGATGCCCTCCTCGTTCTGATAGAAGCAATCCACCGGGCAGACCGCCATACAGGGCGCATCCGAACAGTGCATACAAGCCACCGAGATCGAGCGTTCGCCGGGGCTGCCGTCGTTGATCGTCACCACCTTGCGGCGGTTGATCCCCCACGGCACCTCGTGCTCGTTCTTACAGGCCGTGACACAGGCGTTGCATTCGATGCAGCGCTCGGCGTCGCAGAGAAACTTTGCTCTTGCCATTCTCTTTCCTCCTTACGCTGGCATGATTTTGCAGAGAGTCGCCTTGGTCTCCTGCATCTGCGTGACCGAGTCATAGCCATAGGTCTGAGCCGTGTTCGTGCTCTCGCCCAAGACATAGGGATCGGCACCGGCGGGGTAATTCCCCCTCAGGTCCTTGCCCTCGAAATGGCCTCCAAAGTGGAACGGCATAAAGACAACGCCTTCCGCCACCCGCTCTGTCACCATTGCCATGACCTTGACCTTGGCACCTTCAGCCCCTTCAACCCAGACCTGTGCGCCGTCCCGCACGCCGATGTTATTGGCATCGCGCGGGTTGATCTCGACGAACATATCCTGCTGAAGCTCGGCCAGCCACGGGTTTGACCGTGTCTCGTCGCCGCCGCCCTCATATTCGACCAGACGGCCAGAGGTGAGGATGATCGGATACTCTTGCGAGAAATCCTTTTGCTGGATCGAGGCATACATGGTCGGCAAACGCCAAGCCTTGCGGTCCTCATAGGTCGGATAATCCGCCACCAGATCACGACGGTTGGTATAGAGCGGTTCACGATGCAACGGCACCGGGTCGGGGAAGGTCCACACGACCGCCCGCGCCTTGGCATTGCCGAAGGGCGCGCATTCGTGCTTGATCGCCACCCGCTGGATACCGCCCGACAGGTCGGTCTTCCAGTTGGCCGTAGGTCCGCCCACTGCGTCGATTGCGGCGCGCTCGTCTGCGGTCAGATCGCCGTCCCAGCCCAGATCCATCAGCATCTGCATGGTGAATTCCGGATACCCATCCTGAATCTCAGACCCTGCCGAATAGACACCCTCGGCCAAGAGGTTATCGCCATCCCGTTCCACGCCAAACCGGGCACGGAAGGTCAAGCCACCTTTGGAAACCGGTATCGACATATCATAGAGATTGGCTGTGCCGGGATGGTTCATCTCGGCCGTTCCCCAGCAGGGCCAGGGCAGACCGTAGTAATCGCCATCGGCCGGGCCGCCCTTGGCGCGCAACGTGGTGCGGTCAAAGGTGTGCTGGTTTGCCATATGCAGCTTGAGCCGCTCTGGGCTCTGGCCGGTATAGCCGATCGTCCACATACCCTTGTTGAACTCGCGGGTGATGTCTTCGACGTTGGGCTCTCCGGCTTCGTCAATCGCGATGTTGCGGAACATCCGGTCATGGAAACCAAACTTTTGGGCGAACAGCGCGAGGATTTCGTGGTCAACCTTGGACTCAAACAGCGGGTCCATGATCTTGTCACGCCACTGCAACGACCGGTTCGAGGCGGTGACAGAGCCGCGCGTCTCGAATTGCGTGGTCGCCGGCAGCAGATACACGCCATCGGTACGGTCGTTCATGACAGCAGAGACTGTCGGGAACGGATCGACCACAACCAGCATGTCCAGCTTTTCCATCGCGGTTTTCATTTCCTTACCGCGTGTCTGGCTGTTGGGCGCATGACCCCAGAGAACCATGGCCCGGACATTGTTGGGCTGATCCATATTCTCCTTGTCTTCGAGAACACCGTCGATCCACCGCGACACGGTGATGCCGCTGAGGTTCATCATCTTGGTGTCCGCATAGGTGGCATCCGAGAACCGGCTCTTGAGCCAATCCATATCCTCGCCCCAGACACGCGCCCAATGCGCCCAAGATCCTTCCGCCAGACCGTAATAGCCGGGCAGCGTGTCGGCCAGAACACCAAGGTCCGTGGCTCCCTGCACGTTGTCATGTCCGCGGAAGATGTTGGTGCCGCCACCGGCCACACCCATGTTACCCAGCGCCAGCTGCAGGATGCAGTACGCGCGGGTGTTGTTGTTGCCGTTGGTGTGCTGGGTGCCACCCATACACCAGATGACAGTACCGGGGCGGCTATTGGCCAGCGTCCGCGCCACGCGGCGCAGCTGCTCGCCCGGCACGCCAGTGACGCGCTCGGTTTCTTCGGGGGTCCACTTGTTCACCTCGTCCTTGATCTGGTCCATGCCCCAGACGCGGGTGCGGATGAATTCCTTGTCTTCCCAGCCATTCTCAAAGATGTGCCACAGGATACCCCAGACCAGCGCCACGTCCGAACCGGGACGGAAACGCACATATTCATCAGCATGCGCCGCTGTGCGGGTAAAGCGCGGGTCGCAGACGATGAGCGGCGCGTTGTTTTCTTCCTTGGCCTTGAGCACGTGCAACAGGCTGACAGGATGCGCCTCGGCGGGGTTGCCACCGATGATGAAAATCGCCTTGGAATTGTGGATGTCGTTGTAGCTGTTGGTCATGGCGCCGTAGCCCCATGTATTCGCAACGCCCGCAACGGTGGTCGAGTGACAGATCCGCGCCTGATGGTCGACGTTGTTCGTGCCCCAATAGGCGGCGAATTTGCGGAAGAGATAGGCCTGTTCGTTATTGTGCTTGGCAGAGCCCAGCCAATAGACGGAATCCGGGCCGCTTTCTTCGCGGATCTTCATCATGCCGTCGCCGATCTCGTTGATCGCCTGCTCCCAGCTGATGCGCTTCCACTCTCCACCCTCTTTCTTCATCGGGTATTTCAGGCGGCGCTCGCCATGGGCATGCTCGCGCACGGCGGCACCCTTGGCGCAATGCGCGCCCAGATTGAACGGGCTATCCCAGCCGGGTTCCTGCCCCGTCCAGACACCATTTTGCACCTCGGCCACAACCGTGCAACCGACCGAGCAATGGGTGCAAACCGATTTGACCGTCTGCACCGCCGCCGTCGCAGCGCTCTGCGCATTGGCGCGGGTCACGGTGCCCCCCATGGCACCGATTGCGGCAAGGCCACCGATGGCCAAACCGCTGCCACGCAGGAATGCGCGGCGGTCCACCGATGTTCCGGCGACCTCGGACAGGATACTGGTCCGCTGGGGGCGGCGTGCAACCCCGTTGGTCTTTTTCCTCAACATGTTTCTCTCTCCTCCCTGGGCCCTCTTGGGCTGGGTACTGCGATTGTCCCTGACGCTCTGGCCACTTGGCCGCGCACCAGCGTTGACGGGCGTCCGATCCTAGAAGCGGGCGCTCTCGAAATAGGCGCGGGTATGCGCGGTGTCCTGCATCCGATCCGATGTCAGGTCTGGCTCTGCGGCTTGGGCCTCGCCCGTCGTGACCATCGTTGCGACCGCGACAGCGGGCGCGCCGGTGGCGGCCAGTTTCAGGAAATCACGGCGGCTGCTGCCAGCCTCGGTCTTCCGGGTCATGAAGGTCTCCCTCCCCTCGTTGTGACGGATCGCTCCGCCGGTTGCGATACGGGCTTACGCCCCGCTCATTCGAAAGCCCTGCGCCTCGATCTCCATGAACACCCGACCGACCGCGCCGACCGAGGCATAGAGAACCGAACTCTGCGCAGCCTCCAAATCTGTGAAAAAATGCCCGGCCCAAGGGCCGATATGCTTGGCAAAGAACGCCTGTTGATCGGCCAGCGTCGCAGGCTTGCCAAAGCGCCCTCTGATAAGTCCCGCCATCATCTCCATGAGCGAGGCGATATTGTCCTCTGGCTCATAGACATTTTGCGCACGGGTCATGCCGCGCGCGGCCATGTCGCGGCGCAGCCCCGCCAGCGGCTTCTCATTGAGAAAGCCGGTCAAATAAAAGCTGGCATAGGGCAGCAATTCGCCCCGTCCCAGCCCGATAAAGAGCGCGTTGAACTCGCGCTCGACCCCGGCAGGCTTGCTCACCCCAGCCACACGCGCCAGCGCGCTCACGGCTTGGCCCATTGGCGTTGCATCCCCGTTCAGCGCGGCGGTCTGTGCCAACAGCGCCTCACCCGGCGGGCGGGCCAGAATGGCGGCGAGAAAATCATAGAGATCGGCACGCAGCGCATCCTCTGCGGCGATCTCGGGCTCTTGGGCTTTCAGCGCCTCGGCTTGGCTCATGCGGATACTCCAGCCTGTTCATCAAATTGAAATCGCATCCTGCGGCGCGGCGGCAGCGGGGTGTCGTCCTGTGCCGTCACTGTCTCGGCCTCAGCAAATGCACAGCTTGTCTCAGAACCTGCATCCGGGTCGGGCGCGGCCTCGACCTCTGCGACTTCCACCAGTTCGGGCCCATCGGCCTCGGCCACAACCTCAGCCTCTTCTGGCCCTCGGGCCAGCGCCTCGGCCTGACGTGCCATTTCCTGCACATGCGCAAGCATGCCCTTGCCCACCTGATAGGTGGTCTTCATACCCGGCACCACCATCGCGGCATCGGTGTAATCGTCGGCGTAATCAATTAGCCCGTCGAGATTGGCCAGCACCGGATTGCTGACCCATAGCCGCCGCAGCGCCCGCCGCCGAAGCCGCTCTGGCACCGCCTTATCCATAAAGACGCGGAAATCGTCGCCCATTTTCAATGCGTCAGGATCGGGCAGACCCAATTCCTCGCACAGCTCAGCGTCGGTCTTTTCCTCAAGCTCTGCCTCGCGGGCGGCTGCCGCAAGCTGCTCTGCTGCACGCGCCTCGTCTTGCGCCTCAGCTTCAACCCGCGCCTTGCGCCGGGACCAGAAATCAGACGCGCGGCTCAATTCAGCCTCCCACGGCGCATCCGCTCTGGCGTGGCAAAGACATCGCGCGGCTGCACGATCCGTGCATCCCCGATGCCGTCCTGCGCGCGACCATCGGCCTGCTTGTCACGGCGACGCTTCTGAAACGCCTCTTCCTGATGATGTGCTTCGACAAAATCGCGGACCAACGCCACCAGCCCCTCGGGCATCGGCACCTTTTCCACAATATCATCGCCATTGTCGGCATAATCCTGCGCCTCAAAGGGCGAGGCTGTGACCAGCACAACCTCATAAGGCGCGCGCTCTAGATCAGCATTGGGCCGGTTTCGCATGATTACAAAGACCGACGGCACCCGTGCGGACAGCCCCTGCAAATAGGCCTCGGTCTGGGTGTGATGCAGATCAAGCAGCACGGTCGCGGCGTGGAAATCCACCGCCTCGCCCTCGCGCCGCAACTCGCGCCAATCCGCCTGCGGCGCCCCCGGCAGAACCGACACCGCCCGCCATGCCCACGCCGCCCACCGGGTAACACCCGGCGTAC
Organism: Roseovarius sp. MS2; assembly: GCF_051447875.1. Taxonomy (NCBI): domain Bacteria; kingdom Pseudomonadati; phylum Pseudomonadota; class Alphaproteobacteria; order Rhodobacterales; family Roseobacteraceae; genus Roseovarius; species Roseovarius sp. MS2. Next base: position 2,418,574 of record NZ_JBKHVF010000001.1, on the reverse strand, counting down.
GTCGCATGACAATGCCCAAGGGCACCATCATCTGTTTCTCAAGCATCTGTGTTTCGTGGCGATAGGTCACGCGGTCGTGCATCCTTTGCTGCGTGGTTCCAGATTGGTTTGGTTTCCGGACCACGCAAAGCCCTTTTTGTGTGCAACCGTCCACATCGAGTCCGATCCGGACATTTTGAACCACCCATCGGCACGTCAGCGGCCTCAAAGGACAGAATGTCCAGTTGGCCCTTTTCAATGCTGCACTGCCGCATGACAAGATATTGAAAACAAACAGAATCAATCGGGTTTAAAACAGCGCCCGAACCGGCCCTCTCCCAAGGCCGAACGATTCGAAAAGCGGTTTACGAGGGCTTCGAATCATGCCTAATCTCTGCGCAAAGTGACCGATCCGGTCCGCTTCCCAGACGTGTCAAACACCGGGGTAAACATGCCTAAACACCTGATTTTATGCGATTGTTCCGCCAGCCAGACGCTCGACCCCGAGGGGCTCTCCAAGGTCACCGGCCTAAGCTGTTCGCGCCTACACAGTGCGCTCTGCACCGATGAAATCGAGGCCGCGACCAAGGCCATCACCACCGGCGAGGCAATTATTTGTTGCGCCCAAGAGGCCCGTTTGTTCGAGGATCTGGCAGCCGATCTCGAGGTCGACAGCCCCCCCCTGATCGACCTGCGCGACCGGGCCGGTTGGTCGGATGATCCAGCCTCAAAACTACCCAAAATGGCCGCCCTTCTGGCCGAAGCCAGCCTGCCAACCCCACCACAAAAGACCGTAGACGTCATATCCGAGGGGCTGTGCCTTATCCTTGGTGCCTCGGATGTGGCCCTGCCCGCTGCTGAAAAACTCGCCCCCCTCCTTGGCGTCACCGTGCTCTTGACCGACGAGACGGACCCGCCCGAGAACCGCGATTTCGATGCCATTCGGGGCCGGATCACACAGGCCAGCGGCGCGCTTGGCCAGTTCGAGCTGCGCATCGACGCGCTGCAACAGATCAACCCCGCCGGACGCGGTGCCCTGCGCTGGACCGCACCGCGCGACGGCGGTCAGACGCACTGCGATGTGCTCTTGGACCTGCGCGGCGGCACGCCCCTCTTTCCCGCCCCCCAGAAACGCGAAGGCTATTTGCGCGCTGATCCCGGCAGCCTGCATGCCGTCTCCGACGCGGTCTTTCAGGCCGCCCAGATGATCGGCACCTTTGAAAAGCCGCTTTACGTGGCGCTTGAGCCGCTCATCTGCGCCCATTCCCGCGCCGAACAGACCGGATGCAGCAAATGCCTTGATATCTGCCCCACCGGCGCGATCAGCCCGGACGGTGATCACGTCAGCATTGATCCGATGATCTGTGCGGGCTGCGGGGCCTGCGCCGCGCGCTGCCCCTCGGGGCCATTACCTATGATGCGCCCCCCCCTGACATGACCTTCCGCCGCATTCAGACGCTGGCGCAGGCCTATCGCAAGGCTGGCGGCACCGCTCCGCGCCTGCTTGTCCATGACACCCCCCATGGGGCCGAGATGATCCGCCTTGCCGCCCGCCACGGGCGCGGGCTGCCCGCCGATGTGATCCCGCTAGAGGTTTCGGCACTTGCAGGCTTTGGCCATGCTGAGATCCTCGCTGCCCTCGCCTCGGGCTTTGCCGAGGTGGCGATCCTGCTCGCCCCCACAACCGAACGCGACGCGCTGGATCAAGAGGTGCCGCTGGCGCAGGCCATGGCCGGCGCAGGCACCGTCCACCTGCTTGACCTCACCGACCCGGACGCGCTCTGCGACGCGCTCTATGGCGCGGCCCCGCCCGCGCCCCTTGCCAGCCCGGTCCTGCCGATGGGCAGCCGCCGTCAGGTCGCGCGCCTTGCCGCCAAATCCCTCAACCCATCGGGTGGCACCCTGCCTTTGCCCACCTCCGCCCCATACGGCGCGGTGCTGGTCAATACCGAGTCCTGTACGCTGTGTCTCTCCTGCGTCTCGCTGTGCCCCTCGGGCGCGCTGATGGACAATGAGGACAAACCGCAATTGCGCTTTCAAGAGGATGCCTGCCTGCAATGCGGCATCTGCGCCACGATCTGCCCGGAAAAGGCCATCACGCTTGAACCGCGCATGAACCTTGACGACACCGCCCTAACCCAAGTGGTGCTGAACGAAGAAGAGCCATTTGCCTGCGTCGAATGCGGCACGCTTTTTGGCTCCAAGGCCACAATCAACCGCATCACCGAGAAACTCGCGGGCAAGCACGCGATGTTCGCCACTTCGGATGCCGCGCGCATGATCCAGATGTGCGAAGGCTGCCGCATCAACGCGCAGTTCAACTCTGCGAACAACCCCTTTGCCATGGGGGATCGTCCGCGCGTCCGCCGCACCGAAGATTACCTGACCAAACGCAAGGATCACTGAACTTGGATCGGCGCGCCCAGATCGGCGGGGGCCAGCCCCGCCACATAGGCGATGATCGCCTCCAACTCATCGAGCGTGACCTCGATGGGCGAAATCGGCGAGGGCAGATGGCTGGCAAAGGGTTGGGTCACACCGGCCACTTGGGTAAAGGCGGGATGCGGCTTCAACGCGAAAAAGCTCTGAAACCGGGCATCCCAATCGGCAAAGGTGCGCAGCACGGCAAACGACGGGGTCGAGCCGATCGCCCCCATCCGGTTCTCGGGCGCCACAACGTGACAGCGCCCGCATTGCAGCAAGGACACCTCTTTGCCAAGGGCGGGATCGCCGTCGAACACCGCCGCCGCCTCGGCCTCTTCCACAACCTGCGGCAGGCCAAAGGGGGCCACACCGGCCACCTCATAGCTTGTCACCGTGCGCTGACCGATCTCGGATGTCAGCCAATCGGCAAACTGGGCCGCCCCCGGATGCGTGCCCGAAACGCCCATGCGCCAGACCGCGCCCGCGCCCTCGAACACCGCGCGGCCCTCTTCTTGACCCAAGATGATCTCGGCCTCGCTTGCCTCTGCCACCACCTCGACCCGCACCCCGGTCTTGAGCGCAAAGCGCGGCACGAGATAGCCCAGCAACCCGGACTCGACCAGAACCACCGGCGCGCTCAGCCGAAACCGCTTGTCATCGGCCCGCGCCAGATCCGGCATAAGCCACAGCAGCGCTGCGAGCCACAGCATCGCAATCCGGGACAGTCGCGTGTAAGGGGTCACCAACAGGCACATACCCAAGCCTAGAAAACCGCCTATATCGGCGTCAAGCATTCAGATCAGCAAAGGGAGAGACCAATGAGTGACGATTTCAACATGTCGATGCGCAAATTCCTCAAACAAGTGGGCGTCACCTCGCAACAGGCCATCGAAGACGGCCTGCGCAAAAAGGGCGCCACCGCCGGACAGGAATTCACCGCCAAGGTGGTGCTGACTGTCGATGGGCTCGATATCGAACACACCGTGACCGGCATTATCAAAGGGCAGGACTGACGTGGCATTGACCAGAGAGAGCGTCCTTGAGGCGCTCAAGAAGATCACCGATCCGGTCAGCGGCTCAGACATCGTCGCCGCAGGCGTGATGCGCGCCCTCACCATCGACGGCGGCACCGTGCGCTTCGTGCTGGAAATCGACCCGGCCAAGGCGCAGGCCTATACCCCGGTGCGCGACGCCGCCGAGGCGGCAGTCACGGCACTTGCCGGGGCCGAAAGCGTGTCGGTCGTGCTCACGGGCCATTCGACCAAGGCTCCGCCCGATCTCAAACCGTCCCGCAAGGCAGAGCCGAAAGGCCCCGAAAAAGTTCCCGGCGTCAATCACCTGATCGCCATCGCAAGCGGCAAGGGCGGCGTGGGCAAATCCACCGTTTCCGCCAACCTCGCCTGTGCACTGGCCGCCGAAGGGCGGCGCGTCGGCCTCTTGGATGCCGATGTCTATGGCCCCAGCCAGCCGCGCATGCTGGGCGTCTCTGGTCGCCCCGCCAGCCCCGATGGCAAGACCATCCTGCCCATGCGCAATCACGGCGTGACGATGATGTCCATCGGCCTCATGACCAACGAAGGTCAGGCTGTGGTCTGGCGCGGCCCGATGCTGATGGGCGCGTTGCAACAGATGCTGATGCAGGTGCAATGGGGCGCTTTGGATGTGCTCTTGGTGGATCTGCCGCCCGGCACCGGCGATGTGCAAATGACACTGGCGCAAAAGGCGCAGGTGGATGGCGCGATCATCGTCTCAACGCCGCAGGATGTGGCGCTTCTGGATGCCCGCAAAGGGATCGACATGTTCAACCAGCTGCATGTGCCGGTGCTGGGCATGATCGAGAACATGAGCACGCATATCTGCACCAACTGCGGCCATGAAGAGCATGTGTTCGGCCATGGCGGCGTGCGGGCAGAGGCCGAGAAACTGGGCGTGCCGCTCTTGGCGGAAATTCCCCTGCATCTCGACATTCGCGTAGCCTCGGACGGTGGCGCGCCGATCGTGGTCTCGAAACCCGACAGCCCACAGGCGCAGGCCTTCCGCGAGGTGGCCCGCCATCTCATCAACGCAGGGCTGGCATGACCACGCCCAGCTTTCCACCTTTGATGTCAGGGCGCGCCGTCACCGGCGCGACCCACCCTTTTGATATGGCCTGCACCCTTGCCGCAGAGGGCTGCGATGCAGGCCTCATCGTGCATAACCTCACGGCCAATCACCTGATGGCCGCCATCGTCCTCGCCCCCGAGGTGCCTCTGGCGGAGGCCATGGTAATGCTGCCCACCTGCGGCGTCGGCTTTCAGAATGCCTTTGGCGCGCTCGCCCCACCCGAGGTGGCCGTGCATCTTGAATGGTCGGGGGGCCTCCGCCTCAACGGGGCCTCTTGCGGGCGGCTGCGCGTGGCCGCAGGCGGCACCGACCCCGAGGTCGAACCCGACTGGCTGGTGATCGGCCTTGATCTGCCGCTGATGCAAATCGCAGAGCGCCCCGGCGACCAGCCCGACCAGACCTCGCTTTATGACGAAGGCTGCGCCGAACTCGACCCCGTGGAATTGTTAGAGGCTTGGGCGCGCCACAGCCTCGTGTGGATCAACACATGGGAAGACGCAGGCCCCCGCGCGCTCCATGCCGAATGGCGCGGCCTTGCCTGGCGCATGGGCGAAGAGATCACGCAAAACGGCCGCACCGGCACATTTCAGGGCGTGGACGACCGCTTTGGCATGCTCTTGCGCGAGGGCGACACCACCCATCTCATCCCGCTCACCACCCTGTTGGAGACCCAATCATGAAACTCGCCCGCGCCATCCATTTCGACGAAAGCGATCAGCGCGTCTACCACAGCCCCGCGCGCACCGGCGAATGGTGCATCTCGGGCGGGTTCGAGTTTTCCAACTGGTCCGAGGCGGACCTGACCGGCAAATCCCGTCAGGCGTTTTCCAACGGCTGGCTCGGGGTCGAAACCTTTGGCCGCGTGACCTTTGTCGCCGTGACCCAAGTCGAAGAGGTCGAGATTGCCACCCTGACACAGGCGCTGGCCCAACATTTCGTCGACATCTACGGCGCGCCGGACCTCGCCGCAGCCCTCCCCGTCGCGCGCGAGGAAGTGGCACAAATGGCCGACCTCTGCGAAGATCACACCCCCAACACCCTCCTCACCGTCATCCGCGAACTGACCGAGGCCGGTGTGCGCGAAACCTTCAGCGTGATCGAAGCGCAAGACGCTGGCTTAGAGCAATTCGCGTTGCACGGCAGCTTGGATGACGACCACGGGCACGATCACGACCATGGGCATGGGCATGGGCACAAGCACTGAGGCACGTTGAGAAAAGGCTGATTGGCTTTTGGGTTTGAGGTCGCGCAGGAACACGGCCTCAGACGCTCACCCCCTGACAAAAGGCGCGCAAGGGCTCAGGCGGTCCGGCACTAGGGAGCAAGGTGAAGGACAAAGCGGACACGTGCCGCTATACACAGCAAGGTCTGCAATGCGGGACGAAGCGGCCGTTGCTTAACAGCACTCAAATCAGTATTGCGCTTACCATGTTCAGTAACGAGTATTGATATCGAGCTGGAAGGATGGAAAATTGGTCGAAAAAGATGCGGCGATTGATAGGGTTAGGCGCGAGATCGAACAGCGAGCCGCCGATCTGAAGGCTCGTCAGGATGAGGCACCGCTCCCACCCTCGGTCCGCTCGCTCTGCCTCGACCATACGCTCTATGCAGCGGTCCAACTAAACCCCGAGCGTGACGTCGAGTTCCTTCGTACGCTAAAGTTCGGGGCGCAGCAGTTTGACGCACATTGCGTCTATTGCGGTCAGGGCGCCACCTTTAGGACGTCGACGGGTCGCACGCCTTCAGACGTAGCTCAAGCAGAGAGACTGCGCGGACTATCAGGAGGGCCTGATCCGAAACGCCTGACTTTAGAACGCGGGCAGTTTGCACTGCACTTGTGGTGTTCGCGTCGCCCTGACCTCCACCTCTACAGTTATTTTTTTGACTACAACGAAACGCAGAGCATTCTTACAAAGATGGGGCAGACACCCTCATTGGAAGATGTCGCCGGAGCAGAAATTGAGCGTTATCGAAAAATTCTCGGTGCTGAGTTCGCTGAGTTGCGCCGGGCCACTGGCCTATTCGCACACGGGATCGGTATAGGTTCATTTGTCTATCTTCGGCGCATCTTTGAGAAGTTAGTCGAAGCCGCCAGATCAACTGCGGACCCATCGGGTGAGCGTGAGGCCGAATTCAGACAGATGCGGATGACGGATCGCGTGAGCGAACTCGCTGCGCACCTTCCGCCCGCCGTGGTCAAGTACAAGGACGCTTATGGCATACTTTCACTGGGCCTGCATGAACTCTCCGAGGTGGACTGCAAGCGGTACTTCCCAGTTGTGCGCGCGGCTGTGATAGCGATGCTAGAGCAGAGGTATGAAGCTGCTGAAAAGGCGAAGGTGACTGCGGAACTTGATCGGGCGGTAGCTGCCATCGCACAAGAAACAAAGAGTACGAAGTAAGCGGTCGCAAGGTCCGCTACGGGCTCGCACCTGCAGTTCCCCGTATCAGGCACGAATGTCCGCTAAAGGCCAGTCATATTACCGCGACCCGTAACAGCCTTGCCTTGCGACCGGATGGCTCAACATCCCCCTTCCCTCCACGCCCCTCCTCCCCTATCCCATCCCAAAACCTAGACCGCAGGAGACACCATGCAGAAAAGACCCTTGGGCCGGACCGGGATCGAGGTGAGCGCGCTCTGTCTTGGCTCGATGACATGGGGCTCGCAGAACACCCCGGCAGAGGGCCATGCCCAGATTGACCGCGCGCTGGAGCGGGGCGTGAATTTCATCGACACCGCCGAGATGTATCCCACCACCCCCATCAGTGCCGAAACCACCGGCCGCACCGAAGAAATCATCGGCGAGTGGATCAAAGCCTCCGGTCGGCGCGCGGATGTGATCCTCGCCACCAAACATTCCGGCAAGGGCTTCAAACACGCCCGCGACGGCGCGCCGATCACGGCGGGGTCAATCCCGCAGGCCATTGAGGGATCGCTGCGCCGCCTCAAGACCGATCATATCGACCTCTACCAATTCCACTGGCCCAACCGGGGCAGCTATATGTTTCGCCAGAACTGGGCCTTTGACCCCTCAGCCCAGAACCGCGCCGAGACAATCGCCCATATGGAGGAGACGCTTGAGGCCCTGCAACGCGAGGTCGCGCGCGGCACCATCCGCGCCTTCGGCCTCTCGAACGAGAGCGCCTGGGGCATGGCGCAATGGCTGCGGCTGGCCGAGGCGGGCCACGGCCCCCGCGCCGCCACGCTCCAGAATGAATACTCCCTCATGTGCCGCCTCTATGATACCGACCTTGCCGAACTCAGCGTCAACGAGGATGTGGGCCTTCTGGCTTTTTCACCCCTCGCGGCGGGGCTGCTCAGCGGCAAATATCAGGATGGCGCGCTGCCCACCGGCTCGCGCATGGCGATCAACGGCGATCTGGGCGGGCGCAAGACCCCGCGCGCGTTTGAGGCCGTCGCGGCCTATCATGACGTGGCGCAGAAACACGGCCTCGACCCCGTGCAACTGGCGCTTGCCTGGTGCCTCACGCGCCCCTTCCTTGCATCCGCCATCTTCGGGGCCACGGATATGGACCAACTTGATCTGGCGCTTGGCGCGGCGGACATCACGCTCGCCCCAGAGGTGCTGAGCGATCTCGACGCCACCCACAAGGCGCACCCGATGCCCTTCTGATCCCCCTACCGCTTGCGCCGCGCGCCGGGGGTCTTGGAATGAAACCCCGGCGGACGCTGCGCCACCCAAGCGATGAATTTCGCCAAACGCGGATGCGCGCGCAGCGCCTCGACAGTGGCATAACTGCGCGCCAATTCACCTTCCGTCAACGTCGCGTGAATCTCGCTGTGGCAAATCTGATGCAAACGCACCACCGGGCCCCCTTTGCCGCCCTTCAACTTGGGCACAAGGTGATGCAGGCTCTGGCGCGCCTCGGGCGGAATAGGGCGCAAGCAAAGCGGGCAAATGGGCCATTCCGACAGTTTAACTTGATCCTTTCGCAGCCTGCGGGCAAGAGGATGGCGTGTGCGGGACAAAAGGCAAGGGGTGTGTGATGGACGGGCAGCCAGAGATCATCGGGCAGGCACTGGGCTATGCGATGCAGGGCTGGGATCTGGCCAAGGGCTGGCTGCTTAGCCCCGCCGCCTGGTCGCAATTCGGGCTGCTGGTGGTGGCGTGGCTCTTGGCCGTGCTGATCACCCGCCGGATACGGCCCGCACTCGCCCGGTTTCTGACCCCCCCTGCAGAGCAAGAGAACATCATCGCCTCGGCGCGGCGGTTCATCTTTATGTTCCTGCCGCTCCTGATGCCGCTGCTCGCCTATGGCCTCACCGGCATCGGCGAAGGCGTCACCCGCTCGATCTTTGGCACAGGCGATGTCATCGCCTTTGGCAAGCGGCTGTTTCTCGTCCTCGCCGCCCGCCTCTTTGTGCGCGAAATCCTGACTGATCCGTTTCTGCGGGCGCTTGGCCGCTTCGTGCTGATGCCGGTGGCGCTGCTCTATCTCTTTGACCTGCTCGGTCTGGCCAATGAAAAACTTGCCGCGATATCGGTCGATCTGGGCAATATCAGCTTTTCGGCCCTCGCGCTCATTCGTGGTGCGGTCTCTGGCGCGCTGCTTTTCTGGCTTGGGCGCTGGTCCAACAGCCAATCCGAGGATTTTATCAAGCGCCAGCAGGAACTCCGCCCAGCCACCCGCGAACTGGCGATGAAGGCCAGCCAGATCGTGATCTTCGGCGCGGCCTTCCTGCTGCTGATGTCGATCATGGGCATCGACCTTACGGCGATTGCCGTCTTGGGCGGTGCGCTTGGCGTGGGCATCGGCCTTGGCCTGCAACAGATCGCGGCCAATTTCGTCTCGGGCGTGATCCTGCTGTTGGAGGGGCAGACGACCGTGGGCGATTACGTCGTGCTCGATGACGGATCAGAGGGCACCATCGTCAAAATGACCGCCCGCGCCGCCATTCTGGAGACCGTCGATGGGCGCTGGATCGTGGTGCCCAATGAGGATTTCATCACCTCCCGCGTGGTCAACTATTCCGACGCCGGCAAACGGCACCGCTATGAGGCGGCCTTTTCCGTCAGCTACGACACCGATATCACCCGGATTCCGGCCCTCGTGGAACCCGCCGTCGCCGCCGTGCCCGAGGTGCTGAAAGATGGCAAACACGCCCCCGAATGCGAACTCAAAGCCTTTGGCGAAAGCGGTGTGGATTTCTCGGTCGAATACTGGGTCGATGGGATCGAGGACGTGACCGGGAAATACCAATCCGACGTGCTTTTCGCGATTTGGAACGCCCTGCGCGCCGAAGGGGTCGAAATGCCCTATCCGCAGCGTGTGGTGCATCACCGGGGCCTGCCCACCCCCGCGATCCCCGCCGCATGACCGACGCGCTGGTCATCGGGGCCGGGCCTGCGGGCCTGATGGCGGCGCGCGAACTGGCGCGGGCCGGGCTGCGCGTGGTGGTGGCCGAGGCGAAACCCTCGGTGGGTCGCAAATTCCTGATGGCGGGCAAATCCGGGCTGAACCTGACCAAGGTGGAACCGTTTGAGGAGTTTCTCGCCGCCTACGGCCCCGGTGCCGACGCGCTGCGCCCGATGCTTGCCGCCTTTGGCCCCGACGCGGTGCAGGATTGGGCACGCACCTTGGGGCAAGAGGTGTTCACCGGCTCTACGGGTCGGGTCTTTCCAAAGGTGATGAAAGCCTCGCCGCTTCTGCGCAGTTTCCTTTCGGAATTAATGGGGCTTGGGGTTGAAGTCCGCACCCGCTGGCGCTGGTGCGGATGGGACAATGGCGCGATTTTCGACACGCCCGAGGGCGCGCGACGCCTGCACCCCACCGTGACCGTGCTGGCCTGCGGCGGCGCAAGCTGGGCGCGGCTTGGCTCGGACGGGGCATGGGCGGCGCATTTCGACGCCGCCACATTGGCCCCGTTTCGCCCCGCCAATATGGGCTTTCTCGTCGCGTGGTCGCCCCATATGGCGGCGCAATTCGGCCAACCGGTCAAAGGCGTGGAATTGCGCGCCGGGGCGCTGCGCTCACGCGGGGAATTTATCATTTCCAACCAAGGGCTCGAGGGCGGCGGGATCTATGAGGTCAGCTCAGCCTTGCGCGATGGCGCGCCGCTCACGCTCGATCTTTTGCCCGATCTCACCCCATCAGAGGTCGCGCAGCGCTTGGCCCGCACCAAGACCAGCGACAGCCTCAAGAACCGCCTGCGCAAGGCGTTTCGCCTCGATCCGGTGAAACTCGCGCTGGTGATGGAATTTGGCCGGGGGGCCAGCGATCTGCCTGCCTTGCTCAAAGGCCTGCCGGTGCCGCTCACGGGGCCGCGTCCGATGGATCAGGCCATCTCAACCGCAGGTGGGGTGCAGCTGAGCGCCCTCGATGCGGGCCTCATGCTGCGGGATCACCCCGGCGTATTCGCCGCCGGGGAAATGCTGGATTGGGAGGCCCCAACAGGTGGCTACCTGCTCACCGCCTGCCTTGCCACCGGCCTTTGGGCCGGGCAGCACGCCGCAGCTTTCGCTCAGGGCAGCGCCGCCGCCCGCTGACAGGCCGGGCGCTCGACCATCATCCCCATGTAATCCTTAAGCTTGTCGTCCGGATCGGCAAATCCGGCCTTGCCCGCCCACATCAGACAATGCACCAAGAGGATATCCGCAATGGTCATCGTCTCGCCTTGCAGAAACGGGCCGGTCAGCGCATCGGACAGGCGCGCAAGATTGCGCTCATATTCCCATTTGAGCGAGTCTTTCACCGCCGGCACCCGATGCTCTTCGGGCAGCACGAAACTATGCCGCGCCGCAGTCCAGAGCGTGCCGTCAATCTCGTCAAGAATCTGATGCGTCAGCGCATCCTGCCGCGCCCGCGCAACCGTGCCGGGGGCATGGGTGAATTGCCCATGCTTATCGGCCAGATATGTCATGATCGCGGCGGAATCGGTCAGCACCGCATCACCATCCCGCAGCGCCGGGATCTTGCCCGAAGGGTTTGCGGCCAGCGCCTCGGGCGACCGGGGCGCAACAGCCATGTGATTATAGCCGACCCCCATTTCCTCCAGCAACCACAGCACGCGAAAGGCGCGACTGGCCCGAGAGCCGATAACATCATACATGGCGATTTCCCTATTGAGTGTTGGTGCGGCACCATTGCCCAAAGGCTGACCCAAGGCAACGGGGGCAGCTCAGGCAACAGGCTGGATATCACGCACTCGTGTTCGGGCTGTCCGATCCCGCGTCTAGGAGGCTTGCCCCAAACTCCAGTACTCAAACAGTGCAGACTCGGCCCTAAGAACAAATCCCTTGATTTGGGAACAAAATCGTAAAACTTTTCGCTGACGTAGAAGGACTATTTGGCGAGGCCGGCTCGACATAACCGCGTTTGCATTTTGTACCGGATATTCAAAACATATGAGGAAACTAGGTGATAATCATATCTGGTGCCACGAAATCAGGCGAAGCCACCGTCTATAAATTGGTCTTGGGTTTACTTGATATTACCCATAATTCTGAATTGCGGGCGAGGCAAAAGACCCTGCTACGCTTACGAGATTTCGTTTCACCCGGGGGGCTGCTTCGAGCGGATACAGCCGCTTTCAATAAGGTCATCGACCAAAAGGATCCACAGAAGCTTGTTTTTCGGATGCAGGGCGAACTGTCGAAAGAGCTTGCCGCCAAATTCCTTGAGCATGGGGTTCGCGTGATCCGGGTTTCTCGGGATGCGGCAGGCATCGCAGATGCGATCATGCGGCATGCAACCCACTCGCGCCTCTTCGATGATCCAGAGTACATGCATTTTGCGACCACAGTCGAAAAAGAACATGCGATTGCGCAGGCTAGGGTAAGCCTTCGTAGCAATGGGTCATGGGCTCAACTCAGCAATGCACTAGACTTGAGGTTTGAGCATCTTGTGGCCGACCCTACAGAGGCCTTGTCCAGTCTCGCAAGGTTTCTGGGCCTGAACACGACCTCGGAAATTTTCTCCAGATCACTTGGCGCACTCACTGATATTCTTGACCAACCGTTGCGAGACGGAAATCTACCCGGAGAATTTCATGGGCTCATCTATGCACAAGGTCGGGTATTGGCAGCGGAGCAAGATAAGCAGGGACAGTGGTCAGCAAGTGTTGAAACTTACGCCCCCTCACCTGTGCAGGATGCACTTGGAGCCGCAGAGCTGATTGCGCATGATGGCGTTGCATTTCAACCTTTGAAAATTGCGCGCATGAACGGCGTTTTATCTTGGGAAATCAATTTATTGAATGGCTTTGGTCACGATGGTTCATGGCAGGTAGGAGACCTGATAAATCTCGAACCAATTTCAGTGTTTGGAGATGAACTCGGAGGGCAAACAGGTAAGGGAAGACCCTCTGGAACGGCCGTGCTGATGGAGCGGCGCGTTGTCGATAGTCGGCAGGTTATGCGATTTATGGTTCAGGACATTCCGATGGACAGTTTCTTTTACAATCAGTCAATCATGATAGACGGCATTTCGCTAACCATTGCAGATTTCGTTGGTGACCGAGAAATTGAGGTCAACCTTAAGGAACATACCTTGTCCCGAACAACCGTAGCCAAGTGGGAGCCGGGTCGGAGGGTCAAACTCGAACCCGATCGCCTATCGACGATCTTTTTCCCACCCAAGGTAGCCTGATGCTGTTCCAGCTTTCCGGTGGGGGAATGCAAAGGCCCTCCCTTCAAAAGTACGATCTGTCGCGGCATACCGCCCGGCCCCTTAACCCTACACTTCCCCCAAACCCGCACCGATGCAATACAGCCGCGATACCGCTCCGTAATTTTCTTAAATTTCCGTCTGTTAACCCAGATTCGCCCGGATCACCGCGCCGTGGCCAGCATCGCCAGCCGGATCAGTGCCCGCTCGACCAGTGCCATGTCGGGCGCGCGCTGTCCGGCGGAGCGCAGGGTGAGGTCGGTATCCGTCAGGATCGTCAGTGCCTGTTGCAAGCGCTCCGCGCCCCAGCCTTGCGCCTGCCGCAGCATCCGGTCGCGACGGGGCCCGAAAATGGGCGGGCGCATCCGGGCAATGCCCTGCGCCGCCCCTCCGGGGTCCGACGCAGCGGTATAGAGCGCCCGAAAATGCCGCGTGGCCCCGATGCACAGGCCAACAGGCTGGGTGCCCTGCGCCTTCAACCGCCGCATCACCGGGCCAATCTCGGCTGACCGCCCCTCTGCCACGATATTGAGGATGTCATCCAAATCCGCCTCGGTCGAGGCAGGGGCGCAGGCGGCGATATCCGCCGCATTCAGCGGCGTGGCGTCCCCCAACTTATAAAGCGCCAGCTTCTCAATGGTCTGACGAAAATCGCCCGGATCAAGATCGCGCGCCAGCGCTGTCAGATCGGCCATGACCGGCCCCGGCACATCGCGCAAACCGGCGCGGGCCAATGTGGCCTCGATCTCCTCTCGGCTGGGGGGATCGTCATAGATTCCAACCGCATAGGCATTGGGATGGCTCTCAAACGCCTTGCGAATTTTCGATGTCGCCTTGAGCGCGCCTGCGGTTACGATGATCTGGGCATCCCCCGCCTGCCAGTCGCTGAGCGCCGCAAGAATGGCATCGGCGGCGGTGTCATTGGCATCCTCGACAAAGGCCGCGCGCGGGCCGGGAAAGAACCCCTGCGCCTTGACCGCATCCAAGAGCGCGGCCGGGTCTTTGCGCAAGTCGCCCGCAGGCAGACGTGTCAGGCGCATTTCGGCATCCGCAGTAGGGCCGAGCAGCGCCGCGAGCATCTCTTGCCGCCTGAGCGCCACACGCATCGCATCCGCGCCATAGATCAGGATGCCGGTGCGCTGCGCCTCCGGCTTGGCGAAATAGCGGATAGCATCGCGCGGCGAGAGCTTCATTCCGGCTGAGGCAGGTCTGCGGCCAAGAGGCGGGTCAGCACTTGATCCGCCAGAATCGCCATCAACCGCGCCTCGGCGTCGCGCTCCGCTGCCTGCACCGCCACGGTCGTGCCGGTCGCGGAATAGCCGGTAAAGCTGGTGACTTCGCTCGAGGTGACAATCAGCCCCGTCTCAAGATCACGCAAGCTATAAGCCACTGTTCCCAATAGGTTAAAGCGGGATGCCACGTTATTGCGGTTGATCGCCATGGCCTGCGTGTTCAGCGTGACGACCGGGATCAGCGCATAGCGCGGATTGGCGGGCCTGCCCAACCGCGTCTCAATTTCTTGCGTCAAGAGATAGGACGCGCGGGTATCGGGGGCCTCCACGACCACCCGCCCCATCAGCGCCGTACCCGCCCCGCCCGGCCCATAGGCGGGCGCAAAACCGCACCCCGCCAGCAGGGCGAGGCCGGACATCAGGAAAAAGCGGCGGCTATACCACGACATTGACGATCCGTCCGGGGACGACGATGATCTTCTTGGGCTGGGCCCCGTCCAGCGCCTTGACCACAGCATTGTGGGCCAGCGCCAGTTTTTCAACCTCGGATTTCGGCATATCGGCCGGCACGGTGATTTCGCCCCGCCGTTTGCCGTTAATCTGAATGGGCAATATGACCGTCTCGTCGATCAGCATGGCCGGATCGGCGACCGGCCAAGGTGCTGTGGCAATCAGACCCTCACCGCCCAGCATCGCCCAGATATCCTCGGCCAGATGCGGGGTCATGGGCGACATAAGCTGCGCCAGCGTGCGGGCGGCGGTGGTTTTCGCCCCCGTCCCTGCCTGCGATTTCGCCAGCGTGTTGGTAAAGGCATAAAGCCGCGCAATCGCCGCGTTAAAGCCGAAACTGTCGATGCCCTTGGTCACCTCGTCGATGCATTTGTGCATCTCACGCAAAAGCGTGTCATCCTCCGGCGTGGCGGGCGCGTCGCTCGCCGCGATCTCGGCGGCAATGCGCCAAACGCGGCTCAGATGCCGATGCGCCGCCTCAGCGCCCGAGGCGGTCCATTCCACATCGCGCTCGGGCGGGCTGTCAGACAGGACAAACCAGCGCGCCGTATCGGCCCCGTATTGCGCGATAATGGTCGAGGGATCGACCACATTCTTCTTGGATTTCGACATCTTGGCAGAGGGGATGATTTCAACCGCCCGACCATCCGTCAGTTTGCCGTCCGTCACCTCTTCGGGCAGGTGATAGACGGGGCGCCCCGCCGCATCGCGGGTCTGGTAAATCTCATGCGTCACCATCCCTTGGGTGAACAACGCATCAAAGGGCTCAATCGCCTTCTGCGGCAAATGGCCGGTGATCTGCATCGCGCGGGCAAAGAACCGCGAATACAAGAGGTGCAGGATCGCGTGCTCGATGCCGCCGATATACTGGTCCACATTCATCCAATACTCAGCCTCGGCCATATCCGTGGGCGTCGCGGCATGGGGCGCGGTAAAGCGGGCGTAATACCAGCTTGAATCGACGAAAGTATCCATCGTGTCCGTCTCGCGCCGCGCGGGCGCGCCACAGCGCGGGCAGGCGCAATCGCGCCATGTCGGATGCCGATCCAGCGGATTGCCGGGGGCGTCAAAGGTGACATCATCGGGCAGGCGGATGGGCAGGTTTTCCTTGGCTTCCGGCACCACGCCGCAGGTGTCGCAATGCACCACCGGAATGGGGCATCCCCAATAGCGTTGGCGGCTCAGACCCCAATCGCGCAAGCGGAATTTCGTGACACCTTGGCCCACGCCATTGGCCTCACAGAAATCAATCGCGGCGTTGACACCCGTCTCGCCGGTCTGAATTTCATTCCCCGCCACCAGGCGCGTATACCGCACAGCTTCCGATTTGAGCGGCACATAGGGCGCCGCCTGAATGTCATGGTCGCCCTCGACCGGCAGGAAGGTATCGACAATGGGCAAATCATATTTGCGCGCAAAATCATGGTCGCGCAGATCATGCCCCGGACAGCCGAAAATAGCGCCCGTGCCATAGTCCATGAGGATGAAATTGGCGATATAGACCGGCAATTCCCATGCGGTATCAAAGGGATGGCGCACACGCAGCCCGGTGTCGAACCCCAGCTTCTCGGCCTTCTCGATCGCCTCGGCGGTGGTGCCGCCCTTGCGCGCCTCGGCGCAGAACGCCGCCACATCTTCGCGCTCGGCCTCAAGCCGCTTGGCCAGCGGGTGATCCGGCGAAATCCCCACAAAGGATGCCCCCATCAGCGTATCGGGCCGGGTGGTGTACACCTCGACCCGGTCATGCCCCTCTGGCCCGTCAATCAGACCAAAAGCAAATTGCAGCCCGCGCGATTTACCGATCCAGTTCTCCTGCATCAGCCGCACCTTGGCGGGCCAATTGTCGAGGGTATCGAGCGCCTCAAGCAGATCCTCGGCGTGGTCCGAAATGCGGAAGAACCATTGCGTCAGTTCGCGCCGCTCCACATCCGCGCCCGAGCGCCAGCCCTTGCCGTCAATCACCTGCTCATTGGCCAGAACGGTCATATCGACCGGGTCCCAGTTCACCACCGCATTCTTGCGATAGACCAGCCCATGTTCGAGAAAATCCAGAAACAGCGCCTGTTGCTGGCCATAGTATTCCGGATCGCAGGTGGCGAATTCGCGGGACCAGTCGATGCTCAGGCCCAAGGGCTTCATCTGGGCGCGCATGTCGGCGATATTGGCGTAGGTCCAGTCCTTGGGATGGCCACCGCTCGCCATGGCCGCATTCTCTGCGGGCATGCCAAAGGCATCCCAGCCCATCGGATGCAAGACGTTATGCCCGGTGGCAATCTTATAACGCGCCACCACATCGCCCATGGTGTAATTGCGCACATGGCCCATGTGGATACGCCCCGACGGATAGGGGAACATTTCCAGCACGTAATATTTCGGCCGTGTCTCATCGCGGCGCGCACGAAACACATCGCCCGCCTCCCAGGCGGATTGCCATTTCGCTTCGACGTCACTGGCGGCATAGCGCGACATGGGGCGCACCTCTTACTGATAGGGTTGTTGCAGGGGGTGATAGGCGGTTGGCGCGCGCGGGTCCAGTGGGGGCGCGTAAAAATGCAAGGGGTTTGCGTGGGCCGATCGCCTGATTATAACCACGAACAACCTTTGAAGTGCGGACACCTATGAAAATCCTTTTTATCCATCAGAATTTTCCCGGCCAATACAAACATCTGGCCCCGCTTCTGGCCCAGCAGGGGCATAACTGCGTGGCGCTGACCCTGCGGGTCAAAGAGGCCATGAAATGGCAAGGCGTGCAGGTGATCCCCTATGCCCTGCCCAAACGTAACGGGCAAAGCCTGCATCCCTGGCTGGTCGATCTCGATACCAAGGTCACGCGCGCCGAGGCGTGCTGGCAGGCGGCGGTAGACCTGCGCGCAAAGGGCTATACGCCCGATCTCATTCTGGCCCATCCCGGCTGGGGAGAGTCGCTTTTCCTGCGCGATGTCTGGCCCACGGCCAAGCTGGGCCTGTATTGCGAGCTCTATCACCTCGCGGGCTATCCGCATCTCAACTTCGATCCCGAATTCGCCTCAAAAAACATCGAGGCCGAAGCCCTGCGCATCCGGATGAAGAACATCAACAATCACCTGCATTTCGAGACTGGGCACGCCGGAATCAGCCCGACCCAGTTTCAGGCCGATACCTTTCCCAGCCCCTTCCGCGAGCGGATCACGGTCAGCCATGATGGCATCGACACGGTTCAGGCCGCCCCCCTGCCCGATGTCCGCCTGACCATCGAAGGGCAGTGCGACGTGACCCGCGCAGATGAGGTGATCACCTTTGTAAACCGCAATCTAGAGCCCTATCGCGGCTATCATGTCTTCATGCGCGCCCTGCCCCGCCTCTTGCGCGAGCGGCCCAATGCAACGGTGCTGATTGTCGGCGGGGACGAGGTGAGCTATGGGGCCCGACCCCCCAAGGGGCAGACATGGAAGCAGATTTTCATTGATGAGGTGCGCGCGCAGATTTCAGATGAAGATTGGGCGCGGGTCCGGTTTCTTGGGCGCATCCCTTATGATCAGTTCCTGCGGCTTTTGCAGGTCAGCCGGGTGCATGTCTACCTTACCTATCCCTTTGTCCTCAGTTGGTCCCTGATGGAAGCGATGTCTTGTTCCGCCGCGATAGTCGCAGGCGATACCGCCCCGGTGCGCGAGGTCATCACCCATGGCGAGACCGGGCGGCTCGTGGATTTCTTTGACCGCGAGGCGCTGGTGGATGAGATTTGCGCCTTGTTGGAGGATGCCGGAGCACGGGCGCAGTTGGGCAAGACCGCGCGCGAACTGATCCGCGCGCGCTATGATCTGCGCGGCATCTGCCTGCCGCGTCAGCTTCGCTGGGTCGAGGATCTGGCCTCCGCCGGGTGATCCCGGCGGCACAGGTCGTGGTCGGCTAAAGACGCCAGCACATAACAATCGCGTGCCGCCCCCTCGCCCGTGCATCCCTCTGCAATGCGCGCCAACTCGGTCTCAAGTGCGCGCAATCGCCGGATTTTCTCCCGCACCGCCCCAAGCTGACCTTGCGCGATTCGGGTGGCCGACCCACACCCGCGGTCGGGGTGATCCTGCAACTCGATCAGCGCCGCAATCGCCTCGAGTGAGAACCCCAGATCGCGGGCATGGCGGATGAACCCCAACCGCTCCAGCTCTGCCCGCCCGTAGCGCCGCTGATTGCCCGCACTGCGCAGAGGCACAGCAATCAGGCCACGGGATTCATAATAGCGGATGGTGGGCACCTTGACGCCCGTGCGCGCCGACAGCTCGCCAATCGACAAAAACATCCCGAAACCCCCTTGAAGCTCTAGTTACTAGAGAGATTACATTGCCCCTGACGCAAATGCAAAGGAGGTGCAGCATGGCGGGATGTTGTGGCCATGAGGCCCAGTTCGATGGGCTCTCAGCCGCCTACAAGCAACGGCTCTGGATCGTGATCGCCCTCAATGCCGCGATGTTCGGGGTGGAAATGGCCGCAGGCCAAGCCGCACAATCGCAGGCACTCAAGGCCGATGCGCTGGATTTTCTGGGCGATGCCCTGACCTATGGGCTGTCTTTGGCCGTGATCGGTGCCAGCCTCCGGGTGCGGGCTACGGCGGCGCTGTTCAAGGGTCTCAGCCTCATGGCGATGGGGCTGTGGGTGCTGGGCAGCACCGTCTATCGCGTGATCTATCTGGGCGTGCCACAGGCCGAGATTATGGGCAGCATCGGGTTTCTTGCCCTCATGGCGAATGTTGCAAGCGTGCTCTTGCTCAGGGCCTACAAGGATGGCGATGCCAATGTCCGCTCAGTCTGGCTCTGTTCGCGCAACGATGCCATCGGCAATGTGGCGGTGATGGTCGCAGCGCTTGCGGTTTGGGGCACCGAGACCGGATGGCCCGACCTGATCGTGGCCGGGCTCATGGCGGGCCTTTTTGTCAACTCGTCGCAACAGATCATCCGGCAGGCGCTAACAGAGCGCCGCCATGCCAAGGGGGTCCTCAGAACCGCGCCGCATTGATCCGCAATTGCCGAGCGCGGTTGAGAATCGCATCCTCGACCGCGCGCTCGGTTGCGGCATCCACCGAACCGCCCCGCGTTTGCAGCGCAACGTTGAGGGACCGCGCGTCAAGGGCCGGGTCGCTGATCAGAATGGTGGCGCGATAGGCCTGCCCGCCCCCCGGTGGGGTGCCATAGCCCGTTGAAATCACGCCGGTAAAGGGATCGGCGGCCTCAATCGGCAGGAAATCCAACACCTGCAGAGACGCCGTCCAGAGAAAGCGGTTGACCTTGACGGTGTCCCTCGCCCCACGAAACGAATCCAGCAGAGAGCCTTCATTCGCGGCCGCCTGTCTTTCTCTGCCGCCTTTAACGCGCATGGCCTCTGGGTCCAAGGTCGCATTCTGGAACGCGCCGCAGCCGCTCAGAAGCACGAGACTGGCCAGCGTCAGGCCGAAGATCTTGAAACGCGAATGGGTCATGGCACCGTCCGGGATTGTTTCCATCCCTACTATCCAAGCCGGGGCTAAGGGGCAAGCCGTTTGACGGTCTGTCGCGCACTTGTGCGGGGGGTGGCCCCTGTGGCATGCAAGAACAACGCAATGAATGAGGACGATTATGGGTCTGAGCGAAATCAGGGCACGGATGGACAAGGCCTGCACCGCAGCTGGGCGTGCGCCGCAGGATGTGGAATTGATCGCCGTCTCCAAGGTGCAGCCCGCAGAGCGCGTCGCCGCTGTGCTGGATCAAGGACACCGCGTGTTCGGCGAAAACCGGGTGCAAGAGGCAGCCGGGCGATGGCCAGCCTTTCAGGACCGCTACACCGACATAGTCTTGCATCTCATCGGCCCCTTGCAGAGCAACAAGGCACGGCAGGCGATGGAGATGTTTCAGGCCATCCATTCCGTCGACCGCCCCAAAATCGCACAGGGCATCGCGCGGCTGGCGCAGGAAATGGGGCGCTGCCCGGACCTTTTCCTTCAGGTCAACACTGGCGAAGAGCCGCAAAAGGCGGGCGTTCTGCCACAAGAGATTGATGGGTTTGTGGCCGAGTGCCGCGCGCTCGATCTGCCGGTCAAAGGGCTGATGTGCATCCCCCCGGTCGAAGAAGAACCCAGCCTGCATTTCGCCCTGCTGGCGAAAATGGCGGCGCGCAACGGGCTTTCGGGCCTTTCGATGGGCATGAGCGGCGATTTCGAGAGCGCGATTGCGCAGGGGGCCACGCATATCCGCGTTGGCTCTGCGATCTTCGGAGAACGCGACTACGGCTAGGCCGACACGCGCATTTGTTGTCAGGTCGGGCGCGCTGGTGTAGTGTTTTCCAGGTAGAAACGGATTGCATCGGAGACACCAATGCGCCTTTTATCTCTATCGCTTGCCGCTCTTGCCTTGTCTGCCACCACGGCTGCGGCCGAATTCACGATATCCTTTGACTGGGGCAATATCCCTGCCTGCCGCACCGGCAAGCCCAATACGGTCGGCAGCCCCGCCTTTGTGCTGCGCGGGGTTCCGGCTGGCACCACATCCATCGAATTCTCCCTCAAGGATCGCGATGCGCCCAACTACAACCACGGCGGCGGGCGCCTGAAGGTAGGAAGCGACGGGCAATTGCCCTTCGGAGCCTTCAAATACAAAAGCCCCTGTCCGCCGGGCGGTGTGCATACCTATGTCTGGACCGCCACAGCGCGCGCCGACAAAAAGGTTCTGGCCCGCGCCACGGCAAGCCGAAAATATCCCGAATAGGTATCAGCGCGGCGGCACGATCAATCGCGCGCCAAAGGTAATCTGCTGCGCGATATGGAGCAGGTGATCGGGGCGCAGCCCGATACAGCCTGCGGTGGGATAGCCCGGTCGCCGCCAACGATGAACAAAGATGCACGATCCCCGCCCCCGCACCGCCTGCGGCCAATTCCAATCGGTGATCAACACCAGATCATAAAGCGGGTCGGCGCGGCGTAGCACCTCATGGCTATGCGGATAGGGCGCGCGCACCATAAGGTTGTAATCCGCGTCGCCAGGATCGTCCGACCACAGATCACCGGGCCGGATCGGCACCGCCCAATCGGTGGGCCGCGCCATGCGGTCAGGGCGATAGAGCAGCCCCACGATGCGATGCGCGCCCACCGGCGTCGCCCCATCCCCTTCGCGCTTGCGCGCCGATACCCCGCCACGCCCGATGGTGCAGGGATAGCGCCGCCCACGAAACCGCAGGCCAAGTGGGGTAAGAACCAGATCATCAGGCGTCATGGCCCCTTTCTGCCTGATCCCTCAGGGCGGGCCAAGCGCGAAGTGCAGGCCCTGCTTTCTTCTTGGTGCAAATACTCAAAATTCCCCCTCTCCCCTGGCCACCGCAGATGGTGGCAAGACGCGCGCGCCGCCTCTATATTGGGGCAAAGACAGGGGGAACCGGACCATGCGACATCTGATAGGCCTCATCGGGGCGCTTCTCATGCTGGGCACCATCCCGGCGCAGGCCGAGCGTGGAGCGCTCAGCGCGCATGTGTTTGGCAATTCTCTGGTGCATCACCTCAGCGACGATCCGGCCACCAATGTGCCCTACTGGCTGGCGCGACTGGCACAGGCAGGAGGGCGCGATCTGACCCTGTCGGGGCAATGGGGGTTTCTGCGCGACTTTGCCACGCAGGGCATCGCCCCCAACTGGTCCTTTGACGGTGTGACAGCCCGGCGCGGTGCCGCTGATACCGTGCTCATTACGCCGGCTAATTTCATTCAATATCAATCGCCTGATGCCGCGTTTGAGGGGGACAACCCTGACAATGCCAGCCCGGTTTCGGTAACCCTTGAGGTCATCGACCGCGCCACCGCCGACTGGCCCGGCGCGCGCATCGTGATCTACGAAGGCTGGCCCGACATGGGCGGCTTTACCCGTGGCTTTCCGCCTTCGGATCGCAATCTGCGGCGCTGGCACGGCTACGCGCTCAGCGATTATCACGACTGGTTTCGTGATTATGTGGCCGGTTTGCAGGCGGCGCGCCCCGGCATCGAGATCACGCTTCTGCCGGTCTCATCCGTGCTCTCCGGCCTGCAAACCGGCCTGTTAGAGGAGATGCCCGTCGAAGCGCTCTATTCCGATGACGCCCCGCACGGCACCGCCACGCAATATTTTCTGGCCGCGCTCGTGGCGTATAGCGCGCTCTATGAAACGCCGGCACCGACCGGGTTTGCGCTCCCCGACATCTTGCATCCGCTGGTGCGCGACACCTATCCCCGCCTGACCGAAGAAGTGGCCCAAGCGCTCGGCCTGCGCGACACCACCCAAGCGAGCCCCCCCGGCGCAAGCGGTGGCCACGGCAGGCATCTCATCCGGCGCAGGCCTCGCCAACCCAAGCCTGGGCATGGGCCTGAACGGCATCGCGGATTGGTCGAGCCAGCATCCTTTCGTCGATGTGATGAAAACCGCGCGCCCTTGGGTCGGCCATAGCGCCGACCAATGGGGCGCCTTCACCACCGAGACGTTATTGGCGGGGGGCTATCTCGACGCCTTCGGCTGGCCCTTGGCCCTGCCCGACGGAGCCAAGGCGCTCGAGGCCTTCATCCTGACCGATCAGCCCGCCGCCGCCACGCATCTGAAAGGGCGCTATGTGCTGCGCTATACGGGCACCGGGCTGATCCGGGTCGTCGGCCGCGCCGATAATGTCCGGTATGACTATGGCAAACGTGAGGTGCGCTTCGATGTGACACCCGGCGATGGTCCGGTGGCGCTCAGCCTGCTTGAGACAGATCCGGCCGACCCCCTGCGCGACATCACCGTGGTGCGCGAGGATCAATTGGCACTGCATGACTTGGGCGTGATCTTCAACCCGCTCTGGATCGAGAAAGTGGCCGATCTGCGCGTGATCCGCTTCATGGACTGGATGTTCACCAATGGCGCGCCACAGGTCACATGGGAAGATCGCCCCCTGCCCCAAGACGCCACCTATGTCTGGCGCGGCGCGCCGCTCGAGGTGATGGTCGCGCTCGCCAATCAGATCGGTGCTGACCCTTGGGTGAACATGCCGCATATGGCCGATGATGGCTATATCCGGGGCTCTGCCGCCTATCTGCGCGATCATCTCGCCCCCGACCTCAAGGCGCATGTGGAATATTCCAACGAGGTCTGGAATTTCATGTTTCCTCAAACGGTCTGGGCCCGTGATCAAGCGCTGGCGCTCTGGGGCGACGCGGCGGGGGACGATGCCTGGATGCAATTCGCGGGCCTGCGCGCCGCGCAGATGGCCGATATCTGGCGCGCGGAATTCACCGGCCAAGAAAAACGGCTAGCGATCGTCGTGGGCACCCATACCGGCTGGCCGGGGCTGGAAGAGCCGCTCTTGATGGCCCCTCTGGCCCTTGCGCAAGGGCAGTTGACCGCGCCACCTGTCACCCGCTTTGACGCCTATGCCGTCACCGGCTATTTCGGCTTTGACTTGGGCGGCGAGGATCAGCTTGGCACCATTCAGGGCTGGATCGCCACCAGCGCGGCCATCGCCCGCGCCAAGGCGGTCGAACTCGGCGCGGACCCCGAGGCGTATCTGGCCGCACATCGCTATGATCTTGCCTATGATCTGGCCGCCGAGGCGCTGCGCCGGGGCTCCTTGGGGGAATTGCTGCGCGATATCCTGCCCTATCACGCCGGGATCGCCGCCCAGCACGGCCTGCGACTGGTGATGTATGAGGGCGGCACGCATGTGGTGGGGCATGGGGCCGTGGTCGAGAATGACGCGCTGACCGAGTTCTTCATCGGCTTCAATTACAGCCCACAGATGGGCGTGCTTTATGACGAATTGCTAAGCGGCTGGACAGCTGCAGGCGGCACGCTTTTCAACGCGTTCGTCGATGTCGCCGCCCCCTCGAAATGGGGCAGTTGGGGCGCGCTCCGGCATCTCGACGATACGACCCCTCGCTGGGACGCGTTGATGCGGGCCAATGCGCAGGCACCGGAATGGGATGCGGACCGCGCGACGGGCACATTCCTGCACGGCCGAACCGAGGTCGCCGGGCCAGAGGGCGCACGGCTTGAGGGCACGGCCAAGGCCGATATCCTGCTCGGCGCGGCCGGGGATGATGTGTTTGTGGGCAATGGCGGCCATGACCGCATCCACGGCGGCGCGGGCCGTGATCTGGCAATCCTGCCCGGAGACCGCGAAACCTATGGCATCGGGCGCGACGGCGCGCGGGTGATCCTTGAAGGACCGCAAGGGGCGGTCGTGCTGGTCGATGTCGAAACGGTGGAATTCGCCGACACACCCGGTCAAGCGGTGGCGCTCAGTGATTTGATGTAGGGCCGCGCGCGGAATCAAGGCGCGAAGCGCCGCCGCGCGATCGCTGGGCCGTCCTGCGTTACCCCTGCACCCCCCCAAGAAACCCCTTGATCTCTTCCGCAACGCCCCTCGCATGGCTGATCGGGCCCATATGCCCCGCGCCCTGCACCACCACGCGCAGCGCCTCTGGTATGCGCGCCATCAGCCCCGCATTGATCGCGGCAATGATCGCCGGCGAGGCGCTGCCCTCCATCAACAGAACCGGCACGCTGATCCGCGTCAACGCGCCGCTCGACAGCATCCCGCCCGCATCGCCATAAAGCGCATCGGTCGCGGCCTCGATCAGCGGCATCTGCGCCGCCATCGCCGCGCGCGCGCCCTCAGGCAGTGCGGTCCAGCCGCGCCGGTCGCCCCAAACGCGGGTAAACCCTTCGGCGGCGCGCAGAAAATCCCCTGCCGCCATGCCCGCCGCATACTCGGCCATTTCGGCCTCGTGGCCTGCGCGCAAACCGGGCTGATCGTGCAGACCCACGGCAAAAAACACCGGCTCATAAAGGATCAGCGTGCGCACCAGATCCGGACGCTCGACCGCCAGCCGCAACGCCACCGTCGCGCCGAACGAATGCCCGATGATATCCGTGGGTGCCTCCAGCAAGCCCGCCGCCATCGCGGTGCTGACTGCCTGAATCTCACCGTCGCCGGTCCAGGCCGCGCTTTGCCCATGCCCCGGCAGATCGAACGCGGTAAGGCGCAGCGCGCCGCCCAACTCGCGCGCCAGCGGCCCCCAACTGCCGCTATGCGACAGCGAGCAGTGGATCGCCAAGGCATGCCGAGGCCCATGGCCCAGCTCTGTCCAATGGGTCGGAAACCCGCCCCTTACCCCCTGCGGCATGGGATCAGAGCTTGCCCGCCAGATGCAGATCAAGATCCTCAAGCCGGTCCTGACCCCAGAAACTCTGACCGCTATCCACCACATAGAAGGGCGCACCAAACACGCCAGCCGCCACCGCCTCTTCGAGGTTGGCGGCATAGGTTTCCGCCCCGCTGAGCAATCCCTTGTCCGCCAAGGCCGGATCGAAACCGGCGCGTTCAAGGCAATCGCGGATCACCTCATCCTCGGCGATGTTGCGCTCTTCCGCCCAGCAGGCCCGCAGAATGGACTGCACCAGCCCCCCAGATCACCACCCCCCGCCGCCTGCGCGGCGATAATGGCATAGGAGGACGGCGCAGGATTGGTGGGCCAGAACGCAGGTTTAAGCGTCAGCGCCATACCGCGTTTCTTGGCCTGACGCGGCAATTCCTGATTGCGATAGGCGGTGCGGATGGGGTGCCGGTCCGCAGGTGCGGCACCGCCCGTGCGCGCAAACAGCGCCATGATATCGAGCGGTTTATAGCTGAGGCTGGCCCCATGCCGCGCCGCAATCTCTTCTAACCCCGCGCCCGCCAGATAGGCATAGGGCGAGAGGGTTGAAAAATAATAGTCGATATGGGCCATTTCGGCACGTTCCTTTGCTGCATCGCTTTGCCTGAGCATGACCACATGCTAAGCGGTGTCAACATCACGAATCTGTCATATTGCACAGCCGGGGACCCCATCATGCCAGCCACATCGCAACCGAAGCTCATTTCGGGCAATGCCAACCTGCCGCTTGCCACGGCGATTGCCCGGCGGATGTCGATGCATCGCGGGGTCAATGTGGGCTTGGTCGACGCCCGTGTCGAACGCTTCAACGATCAGGAAATCTTTGTCGAGGTCTACGAGAATGTGCGCGGCGAGGATATGTTCATCATCCAGCCCACCTCGAACCCAGCCAATGACAACCTGATGGAGCTTCTGATCATGGCCGACGCGCTGCGCCGGTCGTCGGCGGCGCGGATCACCGCCGTAATCCCCTATTTCGGCTACGCCCGTCAGGATCGCCGCTCCAAGGCGCGCACGCCGATTTCGGCGAAACTTGTCGCCAATATGATCGTCGAGGCCGGGGTAGAACGCGTGCTGACCATGGACCTGCACGCCGCGCAGATTCAGGGCTTTTTCGATATTCCGGTGGATAACCTCTACGCTTCCCCGATCTTTGCGCTCGACATCATGACCCAGTTCAAGGGCCGGATGCAGGATGTGATGGTGGTCTCGCCCGACGTGGGCGGTGTGGCGCGCGCGCGCGAGCTGGCCAAGCGGATCACCGCCCCTCTCTCGATCGTGGACAAGCGCCGCGAAAAGGCGGGCGAAGTGGCGGAAATGACCGTGATCGGCGATGTGACAGACAAAATCTGCATCATTGTTGACGACATGTGCGACACCGCCGGCACGATGTGCAAAGCGGCCGAAGTGCTGATGGAAAACGGCGCATCCGAGGTACATGCCTATACCACCCATGGCGTCATGTCTGGACCGGCGGTCGAGCGGATCACCAAATCCGTTCTGAAATCCATGGTCATCACCGACACGATCCTGCCCACCGAGGCGGTGCGTGCCACGCCCAACATCCGCATCATCCCGACAGCCCCCGTCTTTGCCCAAGCCATCCTGAACATCTGGAATGGCACGAGCGTGTCGTCGCTCTTTGACACGCCGACGCTCGAGCCGGTCTATGAGGGACAGTTTGGCGGCTAAGCCAGCCGCGCCCGAACGCGGCGCGTGACGGGCATGGAGCCGTGGATCGTTCTCTCGATTGCAGCGGCAGCGTTCCAGACGCTGCGTTTCATGCTGCAAAAACACCTGAGCATGGGCGCGCTCAGCGCAGGCGGCGCAACGCTGGCGCGGTTTTTCTACTCAGCACCTTTCGTGGTGGCGCTCTCGTTGGTCTATCTGGCTGCAACCGGTGCCACTTGGCCGGGCTACACCCCGCTGTTCTGGGCCTATGCGATTTCGGGCGGGCTGGCGCAGATTCTCGCGACATGGTGCGTGGTGGCGCTCTTTGCAGAGCGCAATTTCGCCGTGGGCATCACCTTCAAGAAAACCGAAGTGGTGCAGACGGCCCTTGTCGGCCTTGTGATTCTGGGGGATCAAATCACGTGGCTGGGCCTTGGCGCGATCCTCTTGGGGCTGATTGGTGTGCTGATCCTGTCGGAAACGCCGGGATTTGAAGGGCGTTGGTGGCGGCGCTTTGGCAATCGTGCCGCAGCGCTTGGGCTGGCCTCAGGCGCGTTCTTTGCGGTCTCTGCCGTGGGCTATCGCGGTGCCACGCTAGAGATTGCCAGCGCAGACCCGCTATTGCGGGCCGGTCTGTCGCTGATGATGGTGACGGTGATGCAGGCCGTCGCCCTCACGCTTTGGCTGATGTGGCGCGAACCGGGCCAGGTGGGGCGCGTCATCGCAGCGCGGCGCACGGCAGTCTGGATGGGGCTGACCGGAATGGCGGGCAGCCTCTGCTGGTTCACCGCCTTCACGCTCCAAAACGCGGCGATGGTCTTTGCGGTCGGACAGGTCGAGGTGATCTTTTCGCTCTTCGCCTCGGTGCTTTTCTTTGGCGAGCGCATCACCCGGCGCGAGGGCTGGGGCATTGCGCTGATCACGCTCTCGGTGATCGCGGTGGTGGCGCTTAGGTAAGGTGCGTTTGGCCCCTAGCGTTAAGCCGCGCGGTGCCCGACCGCGGGAGGGCGCTGCAACAGAAGTGATGGGCAGTTTATGCCTGCCAAGTATTCCGCGGGTTCAATGAGATGAGCCGCTGCAAAGGCGCCCGCCCGGGGGGCGGTCGGGCGCCGCGCGGCGGTGCCTGCGGCACCTTGATTCCGCGCAAGAGGAAACTCGGGGAGGTCCCACGTCACCCAGACGCCGCGCCCTTCAGCCGCAAGAACAGGCTCTCTTCGTCATCATTGCGAAAGAACGGCACCGATACAGGCGGATTGCGGTCATGCGCCCGCGCCGTGACCTCTGCCAGCACCACCTCGGTGATGAACGGCAGATCAAACCGGCGCGCCTCTTCCAGGGGAATCCACTGCAAGTGGCTTAATTCTTCGCAGGCAGCGGAAAAATCATCCGGGTCCCCCGCCAACGCCTCGGCATGCACCAAAAAGAACCGCGCATCGAACCGGCGCGGACGCCCCGGCGGGGTGATGGCGCGAAACACGAATTGCAGCTGATCGGCCACCGGCACCAGACCGCGCGCGGCAAAGCCTTGCCAATCACCGGGCACATCACCCGGCCATGCGCCGGGCATTCCAAGCGCCAAACCAGTTTCTTCCCACAACTCGCGGATGGCGGCGGCGGCAATCGCATGGCTCAGATCGCGCTCACAATCCTCGGTCAGGCGCGCAGCGCAAAGCGGCGGCAAGGGGCGCACAAGCGGAATTTCGGCATCGCCCGCATCCACCGCCCCTCCGGGAAAGACGAATTTGTTGGGCATAAACGCCGCTTCGGCCCCGCGCTGCCCCATCAGAACATGCGGCCGCTCTGGATCACGCAGCACAATGACGGTTGCGGCGTCTCGAATAGCGGTCTTGTCGATTGCGCTCATGCCTGCCCCTTTGCGGCGGGGCTAGTGGCTCTCTTTGAACCCATGCATCAGCCGCGCCCATTGAAAGGCCACAATGGCCCCCTTCAATCGGGGCAAAAGGTAGAGCGACAGCGCGATGGTGCCAATAGCGAATATCGTGAACAGCACCAAAGGCTCGGGCCGGAACTGTACAAAGGCAATATGCAGCAGCGGTGCCATCAGATGCCCCACGATCAGAATCGTCAGATAGGCCGGGCCATCATCAGCGCGCGCATGGCTCAGATCCTCGCGGCACACAGGGCAGGTATCGCGCAGCTTGAGATAGCTGCTCAGAAGCGGGCCACTGCCACAGTTCGGGCATTTCCGGGAAAACCCCCGGCGCACCGCAGGCCAAAGGGCGCGGTCAGTCTGTGTCATCGTCGTATCGCCCATGAGAAGCCTCGCTTTGCGTTTGCGCAAACATGGCGCACGCGGGACATAGAGGAAAGATGACAGACCGTCCTTGCGGCGCGATGTCGCAAAGCCTGCACCGCGTCTGCAAAAAATTTCATCCCTTGCGACGGAGCGGCCCGCGCCCCGCGTAAGAGACCTTAGAAACGCCCCAACGATCCGGGCGCTTCACGACAAGGCATCAAATCCCTGAGGGAGAGACGATAATGCAAAAGACAGTTCTGATGGTGGGCCTGACAGCGGCGATTCTGGCCGGTGGGCTCAGCGTGGCACAGGCCGACAGCCACAAGGGCAAGATGGGCAAAGGCATGGGCATGCAGCACAGCTTTGAAGAGCTGGACGCCGATGCCGATGGCAAGATCACGCCAGAAGAGATGGCCAACCACATGCAGGCGCGGTTCGAAGGTGCCGATAGCGATGGCGACGGGGCCCTGTCCAAGGACGAGCTGGTCGCCCGCATGACTGAACGTCAGGCCGAGCGCATGGCCGCCTATGCCGATCACATGATTGAGCGGCACGATGCCAACAGCGATGGCATGCTCAGCCCCGACGAGATGCAGGCGCGCAACAAGGGCAAAATGTTCGAAAAGATGGACGCCGATGGCGATGGCGCGATTTCCGAGGAAGAGTTTTCCCAGATGCGCGCCCAGCACGGCAAGCATCACGGCATGATGAAAGACAATAAGGCCAGCGAGTAACATCTTGCGGCGCGGGGATACCCCCGCGCCGGGCCTCTGGTCAGGGGCCGATCCGAAGGATACGCTAAAGGGTGATGCGCATGCCATTCGACGCCATGGAGGATCTGCCCGATGACGCGCTTTTGGCGCGGTTCGCGGACGGTGACGCCATGGCCGCGCGCCTCCTCACGCTGCGCCTGACACCGCGCGTCATGGCGCATGCCTACCGCCTCTTGGGCAACCGCACCGAGGCCGAGGATGTAGCGCAAGAGGCGCTCTTGCGGCTCTGGCGTCAGGCCCCCGATTGGCGACCCGGCGAGGCCAAGGTCAGCACTTGGCTTTACCGCGTGGTGGCCAATCTTTGCATCGACCGGCGCAGACGGGCGCGCGGCGGCAATCTGCCGCTTGATGCGATACCAGAGCCCGAGGATGAACAGGCCAGCGCCGCCGAACGGATGCAGGACCGCGCCCGCGCCGACGCGCTGCAATCCGCGCTCGATCAGTTGCCCGAACGGCAACGCCAAGCGGTGGTGCTGCGCCATATCGACGGGTTGGCGAACCCCGAGATTGCCGAAATCATGGACGTGACCGTCGAGGCGGTCGAAAGTCTGACCTCACGCGGCAAGCGCGCACTCAGCGCGCTTCTGGCGGGGCGACAAGAGGAGTTGGGATATGTCGATGAGCGATAAGGATCAGGATATTGGCGGGCTTGGCGCGTTTTTTGACGCCGCCCGCGCCCATCCGCCCGCACCGTCGGCAGAGTTGCTGGCGCGCGTGCTCAGCGATGCCGAGGCCGAACAGGTCTGGATCACCCGCCGGACTGAGGCCGCCCGCGCCGCGCCGCGCTCTGGTCTTTTGGAACAGCTCTATCGCCTCTTGGGCGGTTGGCCCGCTATGGCCGGGCTGACAACGGCCGTTGTGGCGGGCGTCTGGATCGGCACCACCCTGCCCGAGGGGCTATCTGGCAGCAACGAGGCGGCCTATCTGGTCGATATCACACCCGAAGCGGTGTTTGAACTGGCAGGAGATTTCTGATGACAGAGCAGCAGGGCACTGGCCGGACCAAGCCTTGGGTGCGGGCGCTTTTGGTGGCCTCTCTGGCGCTGAACCTTGCGGTGGCGGGGTTGGCAGCGGGCTGGGCGCTGCGCCATGGCGGCGATCACGCCGGTCATCACCCCTCGCGGCTCGATATGGCCGGTGGGCCGCTCACGCGCGCTCTCTCGGATGCCGACCGCCGCGCCATAGGCCGCGCGATGCGGGACGCATGGCGCAGCCGCACGAACAACGGCCCAAACATCGGCGAGAGTTTCGACGCGCTTGTGATCGACCTGCGCGCCGTGCCGTTTAACGCTGACCGGGTCGCGGCCCAGATGCGCACCCAGCGCGATGGGTTCGCCGCGCGCTTTGAGATGGGACAGGAGGTGCTTTTGACACATCTCGCCGCCATGTCCGACGCCGACCGCGCCGCCTATGCCGACCGGCTCGAGGCGCAGATCGCCGAATACCGCGCCAAACGCGAAAAACATCGAAAAGACTGACAGCGCTCAGCCGTGCCGCAAAGCACGCGGCGTGGTGCCATACTGCCGCCGCAGCGCGCGGGTCAGCGCCGCAGGCGATTCGTAGCCCGAGCGCAGCGCAATCTCCGCCATACCCAGCCGCGTGTTCTCGACCAGCTTGCGCGCCGCCGCCAAGCGCAGATGCCGGTACACCGCCCCCGGCGGTGCCCCAAGGCCCGCCCGAAACCGTCGATCCAGCGTGCGCGGCTGGCACGATAACCGCCGTGCCAGATCGCTCAGCGACAAGGGCCGCTCGACATGATCGCGCATCAATCCCAACGCCCGGCGCACCAGCGGATCGCCCACGGCCACATCCTCGCGTGTCGGGGTCACTGGCGGATCGCCATGAAGAAACAGCGCCTCGACATCCAGCCGCACCGCCATGCCCAAGTGATCGCTGATCAGCCCCAGCGTCAGATCAAGCGCCGACATCGCCCCCGCACAGGTCATCCGCGTGCCATCGCGCAGCACCCGCGCGCGCTCTGGCGTGACCGTCAGAAACCGCTCGGTAAAGGCATCCAGCAAATCCCAATGCACCGTCGCCCGCCGCCCATCCAATAGCCCCGCCGAGGCCAAAAGCCACGGCCCGCTATCCAGCCCCACCGTCACCCCCGCCCGCCGCGCCGCCGCTTGCAACGCGCGACGCGCGGCGGCAGTGTCGTGCCGGTCGTGATCATAACTTGCCAGCACAAAAAGGTAATCGCAGGCCGTCAGCGCCCCCAACCCGCCATGCGCCAGCACCTCGATCCCACTGGACGAGCGCGCAGGCGCGCCGTCCAACGTCAGGATCTGCCAGTCAAAGCCACGGCGCGGCCCCAGCGTATTTGCGGCGCGCAGCGGCTCCAGACAATTGGCAAGGCACAGGTTTGAAAACCTGTCAAAGAGCAACAGCGCGATACGCACCGGGGCGTTTGGTGATTTTGTCCATTCCAGCATGATTATTGTCTGATACGGCAAAATCAAAAGCCATACCAGCACGCTAGGCTGGCCCAAACACACAAACCGGAGGATGCCATGCCGCTCACCATGAACCGCGAGGTTTTCATTACCTGTGCCGTCACCGGATCGGGCGCCACCCAAGACAAAAGCCCGCATGTCCCCCGCTCGCCCAAAGACATCGCCGAAAGCGCCATTGCCGCCGCCAAGGCGGGGGCCGCCGTGGTGCATTGCCATGTGCGCGACCCCGAAACCGGCGCTCCCTCGCGCGATCTCAAACTCTTTCGCGAGTTGACCGACCGCATCCGCGACAGCGACACCGATGTTGTGCTGAACCTGACGGCGGGCATGGGCGGCGACATGATCTTTGGCGGGGTGGAATCCCCCCTGCCCCTCTCACCCAAGGGCACCGATATGGCAGGGGCAACCGAACGTGTCGCCCATGTCGCCGAATGCCTGCCCGAGATTTGCACGCTCGATTGCGGCACGATGAATTTCGCCGAGGCCGATTATGTGATGACCAACACCCCCGGCATGTTGCAGGCCATGGGCCGGATGATGACCGAATTGGGCGTAAAACCCGAGATTGAGGCGTTTGACACCGGCCACCTTTGGTATGCCAAGCAATTGGTCAAGGATGGCATTCTGGAACCCGATGCGCTGGTGCAGCTTTGCATGGGCGTGCCATGGGGCGCACCGGATGATCTCAACACCTTCATGGCGATGGTCAACAACGTGCCAGACACTTGGACTTTTTCCGCCTTTTCGCTGGGCCGCCACCAAATGCCCTATGTCGCGGCTTCTGTGCTGGCAGGCGGGCATGTGCGCGTCGGGCTCGAGGATAACCTCATGCTCGACCGTGGCGTTTTGGCCACCAATGCGCAACTCGTGGAAAAGGCAAAGGGCATCATCGAGGGCTTGGGCGCACGCCTCATGACCCCCGCCGAGGTGCGCCAGAAACTGCGCCTCACCAAACGGGCCCCGCGCGGATGAGCCAGCGCGTCGTGATCACCGGCGGCGCGTCGGGGATCGGGCAGCGCTTGGCCGAACGCTTTGCCGCGCGCGGCGACCGGGTGGCGATTTGCGATGCCGATGGCGATGCGGTGGCCCTTATGCAGGCGGACCACCCTTTGATGATCGCCCGTCAGGCGGATGTGACCAACGAGGCGCAGATGACCGCCTTTCTGGGGCATGTCGAGGCCACATGGGGCGGGGCCGATGTGCTCTGCGCTAATGCTGGCACCGGCGGCCCCGCAGGCCGGATCGAGGATCTCGATTATGCCGCATGGCAGGCCTGTGTTGGCGTCAATCTCTTTGGCACCTTTCTCGCCTGTCGCTGGGCGGCGCGGGTGATGCGGGCGCAAGGCGCGGGGCTGATCCTGATCACCACCTCCACCTCTGGCCTGCACGGCGTGCCCTATCGCACCCCCTATGTGGCCGCCAAATGGGGGCTGGTGGGGCTGACCAAGACACTGGCGATGGAGCTTGGCCCCGCCGGTGTGCGCGTCAACGCCATCGCCCCCGGCGCGGTCGAAGGCCCGCGGATGGAGCGTGTGGTGGAAATGGAGGCCCGCGCTTCGGGCCGGACCGAGGATGAGGTCCGCACGCTCTATGCGCGGGGCACCAGCCTGCGCACATGGGTCACGGCGGATGATCTGGCGGATATGGCGCTGTTCCTCGCCTCCCCCGCCGCAAGCAAGGTAACGGGCCAGATACTGGCCGTGGACGGACATACGGAGAGCATGGTTTAATGACGAGAACAGCAGCAATCATCGGCGGCGGTGTGATCGGCGGCGGCTGGGCCGCGCGTTTCCTTCTCAATGGCTGGGATGTGCGGGTGTTCGACCCCGATCCCGAGGCCGCGCGCAAGATCGACGCCGTGCTGGCCAATGCCCGCCACGCCCTGCCCATGCTTTATGACGTTGCCCTGCCCGCCGAGGGGCACCTGACCTTTCATACAACCCTATCCGAAACCGTCATGGGCGCGGACTGGATACAAGAAAGCGTGCCCGAACGGCTGGACCTGAAACACAAGGTCTTCCAAGCGCTGCAAGAGCATTGCGACGCAGGGGCGATCATCGGCTCCTCCACCTCAGGCTTCAAACCCTCGGAATTGCAAGACGGTGCCGCGCGCCCCGAACAGATCGTCGTCACACATCCGTTCAACCCGGTCTATCTCTTGCCCCTCATCGAACTGGTCACGACCGAGAAAAATCCCCCCGCCCTCATCACCCGTGCCAAGGATATCCTCACCTCGCTCGGTCATTTCCCGCTGCATGTGCGCCGGGAAATCGACGCCCATATCGCCGACCGCTTCCTCGAGGCGGTGTGGCGCGAGGCGCTCTGGCTCGTCAAGGACGGCATCGCCACCACCGAGGAAATCGACAACGCCATCCGCTACGGCTTTGGCCTGCGCTGGGGGCAAATGGGCCTCTTTGAAACCTACCGCATCGCGGGCGGCGAGGCGGGCATGAAACATTTCATCGACCAGTTCGGCCCTTGCCTGTCGTGGCCCTGGACCAAACTCATGGATGTGCCGGAACTGACGGATGAACTGGCCCAGACGATCGCCGATCAGTCCGACGCGCAATCCGGCCACCTCAGCATTCGCGAACTCGAACGCAAACGCGACAATAACCTTGTCGCCATGCTGCGTGCGCTGCGCCAACAGGGCAATGCAGCGGGGCGGCTGATCAACCAACACCAGCAGACGATCAAGACCACCCTCACCGACGCCCCCCCCATCACCAGCGCCCGCCGCGTCATTCCCGCTGACTGGACCGATTACAACGGCCATATGAACGAGGGGCGCTTTGGTCAGCTTTTCAGCGATGCCGCCGATGCGGTGATGACCCATGTCGGGGCCGATACAGCCTATATCGCTGGCGGGCTGAGCTATTTCACCGTCGAGAACACCATCAGCTTTCTGGCCGAGGCGCATGCCGGCGAGCATATCCGCGTCGAGACGCGCGTCACCCAAGGCGAGGGCAAGAAACTCCGCTGCTTCCACGAAATGAAACGCGAGAGCGATGGCGCGCTCCTCGCCACCTCGGACCAGTTCATGCTGCATGTGGATCTCAAGTCCCGCAAATCCTGCGATCCGCGCGCCGATGTGCTGGCGCGGGTCGTGGCATTGGCCAAACAGCACAAGGAGGCCTGAGATGCATTTCGGACTGACCGACGAGCAAGAAATGATTGTCGGAGCGGTGCGCCGCTTTGTCGAGAATGAGATATACCCCCATGAGCCCCTTGTTGAGCGCACCGGCGAAGTGCCCCCCGAAGTGGCCCAAGCCATCAAGCAAAAAACCATCGACCTTGGGTTCTACGCCTGCAATTTCCCCGAGGCCGTCGGCGGCGCAGGGCTGAGCCATCTCGAGTTTGCCCTTGTCGAGCGCGAACTCGGGCGCGGCTCCATGGCGCTCACGCATTTCTTTGGGCGACCGCAGAATATCCTGATGGCCTGCACGGGCGAACAGATCGAGCGTTACCTCTTGCCAGCGGTGCGCGGCGAGAGGATGGATGCCCTCGCGATGACCGAACCGGGCGCCGGATCAGACGTGCGCGGCATGAAATGCGCCGCGCGACGCGACGGGGGTGACTGGGTGCTCAACGGCACCAAACATTTCATCTCGGGCGCGGATCACGCCGATTTCGTCATCGTCTTTGTCGCCACCGGCGAGGATCAGACCGACACGGGGCCCAAGAAACGCATCACCACCTTCCTCGTGGATCGCGGCACGCCGGGCTTCACAATCCGCGACGGCTATAAATCCGTCAGCCATCGCGGCTACAAGAACATGGTGCTTGAATTCGACGATTGCCGCCTGCCCGATGCCCAGGTTCTGGGCGAGGTGGATGGCGGCTTTGCCGTGATGAACGAATGGCTCTACGCCACCCGGATCACCGTGGCCACGATGGCGGTCGGGCGCGCACGCCGCTGCTTTGACCACGCGCTGCGCTACGCGGCAGAGCGGGAACAATTCGGGCAGGCCATTGGCAAATTCCAAGGCGTCAGCTTTCAGCTGGCCGATATGATCACCGAAATCGACGCGGCCGATCTTCTGACCCTCAACGCCGCGTGGCGTCTGGATCAGGGCCTGCCCGCCAACCGCGAGATCGCCAGCGCCAAGCTCTACGCCTCCGAAATGCTGGCCCGCGTCACCGATGCCACGCTGCAAATCCACGGCGGCATGGGGCTGATGGATGACCTGCCCATCGAACGCTTCTGGCGCGATGCACGGGTCGAACGCATCTGGGACGGCACATCCGAGATTCAGCGCCACATCATCAGCCGCGAAATGCTGCGGCCCCTCGGCGCATGAGACGGATCGCCGCCTGCGGCGCCGACACGCCGGGGGGCGCCGCCCCCCGGACCCCCCGAGGTATTTTGGGCCAGATGAAACAGGCGCACCCCCTGCCCGTTACGGACAGGGGGCTTCACCTGGCGCGGTCATCGGCTCCTCAGCCTGTACCGCCCTGTCAAACTGCCGCAAAATGGTTAACCAACCCTTTCATCTGGCCCAAAATACCTCGGGGTGAATGGCCCGCAGGGCCAGAGGGGCAGCGCCCCTGCTCTTCTCTTGTCCAAAGTGCCACACGATGACCCGTGACCTTTCTCGCCTGCTGCGCCCCGCCTCCATCGCCGTGATCGGCGGCGGCACATGGTGCGCCAATCTTATCCGGCAATCTGTGGCCATGGGCTTTGCCGGGCCGGTCTGGCCGGTGCATCCGACCAAGGCAGAGATCGGCGGCGCGCGCGCCTATCCCGCGCTATCCGCCCTGCCCGGCGTGCCCGATGCGGTCTTTGTCGGCGTCAACCGCGACGCCACCATTGCCAAAATCGCGCAGCTTCGGGAGATGGGCGCGGGCGGCGCTGTCTGCTTTGCCGCAGGTTTTCTCGAGGCCGAGGCCGAGCTGGGCGACGGCGCTGAGATGCAGGCGCGCCTGTTGCACGCCGCGGGCGACATGCCGATCATCGGCCCGAATTGCTATGGCTTCGTCAACTATCTCGATGGCGCGCTCCTCTGGCCCGATCAGCATGGTGGGCAACGCTGCAAGAGCGGCGTGGCAATCCTCACGCAAAGCTCGAACATCGCGATCAATCTCAGCATGCAGGCGCGCGGCCTGCCCATTGCCTATCTGATGACCGTGGGCAATCAGGCACAGCTGGGCCTGTCGGCGCTTGGCCGCGCGCTGTTAGAGGATCCCCGCGTCACCGCCCTTGGCCTGCATATCGAGGGGGTGGGCGATCTGCGCGCCTTCGAGGCGCTGGCACAGGCGGCGCGCCGGGCAGGCAAGCCCATCGTCGCACTGAAATCCGGGCGCTCTGATCAGGCGCGCGCCGCCACGCAATCGCACACCGCCTCTTTGGCCGGGAGCGGGGCCGGGGCGGCGGCCCTCTTGGCGCGATTGGGAGTTGCGCAGGTCACGTCCCTGCCGCAGATGCTGGAGACCCTGAAACTCTTGCATTTTGCAGGCCCGCTGCCCGGCAATGCCGTGGTCTCGATCTCTTGCTCGGGCGGCGAGGCAAGCCTGATGGCCGACACCGCACTTGATCACGCCCTCACCCTGCCACCGCTCACGCCAACACAATCCCGCGCCCTGCGCGCCGCACTTGGGCCACGGGTGGCGCTGGCCAACCCTTTGGATTACCACACATTCATTTGGGGTGACGCGGCCGCCATGGCCGCCACCTTTGCCGCCGCTCTTGATGGCCCTGCCGATATCGGCGTGATGATCGCTGATTTTCCACGCCCCGACCGCTGTGATCCCTCCGCTTGGGACTGCATATTCGAGGCAGGCGCAGAGGCGCAGCGCCGGGTGGGCAAACCGCTCGCGCTCATCGCGACCCTGCCCGATTGCCTGTCAGAGAGCGTGGCCGAGCGCGCCATTGCAAGCGGATTGATCCCGCTTGCCGGGCTGGATGATGGGCTCACCGCCATCGCCCGCGCCGCGTGGCTGGGACAGGCGCGCAGCACGCCTTTGCCGCTCCTCTTGCCCGGCACGCCGACGCAGCCCCGCACCCTGACCGAGGCCG
The DNA here is from genome assembly GCF_051447875.1 of Roseovarius sp. MS2. Classification (NCBI taxonomy): domain Bacteria; kingdom Pseudomonadati; phylum Pseudomonadota; class Alphaproteobacteria; order Rhodobacterales; family Roseobacteraceae; genus Roseovarius; species Roseovarius sp. MS2. The sequence goes on along the minus strand of NZ_JBKHVF010000001.1, from coordinate 2,379,381 downwards.
AGGCCAAGGCGGCGCTCGCCGCCCACGGGCTGCGCATCCCACAGGCGCGCCGTGCCGCAACACCCGCCGAGCTTACCACAACCCTCAGCGACATGGCTTTGCCGCTGGTCATCAAGGCCGAGGGTCTGGCGCATAAGACCGAGGCAGGCGGCGTGATCTTTGTCCACCACGCGGACGACCTTGCCGAGGCTCAGGCCAAGGCCCGCGCCATGCCCTGCCAAAGCTGGCTCATCGAAGAGATGATCGCGGCCCCTATCGCGGAACTGCTGATCGGTGTGCTGCGCGACCCGGCGCATGGGTTTGTGCTGACCTTGGGCGCAGGCGGCACGCTGACCGAAATCCTGCGCGATACAACCAGCCTGCTCTTGCCGGTGACAGAGGCCGACCTCACCCAAGCCCTCAGCCACCTGCGCACAGCACCCCTGCTGGGCGGCTATCGTGGCCAGCCCGCCGCCAACCACGCCGCCATTCTGAAGGCGGTCATGGCCGTTCAGGACTATGTGATCGCCCATGCCGCGACCCTCGAAGAGGTGGAAATCAACCCGCTCCTCTGCACCGCATCGGATGCGGTCGCCGTGGATGCGCTCATCACCAAGGGAGAGAGACCATGACCGACACGCCCATTCGCACCGAACGCAACGGGGCCGTGCTTGAGGTGACATTGGATCGCCCACGCGCCAACGCCATAGACGCCGCGAGCAGCCGGATCATGGGTGAGGTGTTCCGCGACTTCCGCGACGATCCCGAGCTGCGCGTTGCCATCCTGACCGGCGCGGGCGGAAAATTCTTTTGCCCCGGCTGGGATCTCAAATCCGCCGCCGAGGGCGAGGCCCCCGACAGCGATTATGGCGTTGGCGGCTTTGGCGGATTGCAGGAATTGCGCGGGCTGAACAAGCCGGTGATTGCCGCGATCAATGGCATCGCCTGTGGCGGCGGGCTGGAACTGGCGCTCTCAGCAGATATCATTCTGGCCGCAGATCACGCCACCTTCGCCCTGCCCGAAATCCGCTCGGGCACCGTGGCCGATGCGGCCAGTGTCAAACTGCCCAAGCGTATCCCCTATCACATCGCCATGGAGCTTTTGATCACGGGCCGCTGGTTCGATGCAAAAGAGGCCGCGCACTGGGGGCTGGTCAACCACATCCACCCCGCCGACCGGCTGATGGACGAGGCGCGCGCCATGGCCCAGACTATCGCCGCCGGACCACCGCTGGTCTATGCCGCGATCAAGGAAATCGTGCGCGAGGCCGAGGCCATGCGCTTTCAGGATGCGATGAACCGCATCACCCGGCGACAGTTCGAGACTGTGGATACCCTCTACGCCTCGGACGATCAGAAAGAGGGCGCGCGCGCCTTTGCCGAAAAACGCGATCCTGTGTGGAAAGGGCGCTGACGAGGTTTCGATTGGCCAGAGCGGGGAATGGCCTGCAGGGGACATTGGACCTGTGCGATGAGCCGCGCGGTCGCTGGGCCGGGGACTAGCGATGCAACGGCAGTGACTGCCACTTAATGCAAGCAAAGTCCGTATGACTTGAAAGAGATGCGCTACATCTCAAAATCGCTAGGCCGCGGGACGGCCCAGCGATCGCGCGGCGCCCTTCGGGCTTGATTCCGCGCGTAAGCGCTTGGGGCCAATGTCCGCTTCAGGCCAAAACCCGTCCTGCCTCCTCACAGCCCCTCAAATCCGTCCGAACACAGCCGCCAGAATCTCGCTCAGCCGCGCCGCATCCTCTTCGGTAAAGGCCGCCGGTTGATCGCTGTCGATGTCGAACACCGCAATCAGCCGCCCCGCCCCGTCGCGCACCGGCAGCACAATCTCTGAGCGGGTGGAACTCGCACAGGCGATATGATCCGGAAATGCCTCGACATCCGGCACCAATTGCACCGTGCCCGTGCGCGCCGCCGCACCGCAAACCCCGCGCGAAAACGGGATGCTCAGGCAGCCATGCCCGCCCTGATAAGGCCCGATCTTGAGCATCTCAGGCGCGGTGACACGGTAAAACCCGGTCCAGTCGAACCGATCATCCGCATGGTGCACCTCGCACACCACCGTAGCCATGAGCGCAACGGCGTCGCTCTCCCCTTCGGTAAGCGCGGCGATGGTGCGGGCGATATGGTCATAATCAATACGCATGACAGCCCTATGCCACGGCCCAAGCGCCAAGGCCAGAGCCTGCATGCAGCCTTTGGGTTGCATCCTGTGTCCACCCATGGCAGAGACGCGCCCGCGATAAAATTACGACATGGACTATAAGGAATACGACAGATGTCCCGGCTGACCCTGCACCGCAACCAGACCCGTGATCTTGAACCTCTGGCACGCCTTTTGACCGACAAGGATGATCTTGCGCTGGTCAATCCACAGGCCAGCCATCCGTTTGACGCACGCGAATGGGCGCTGAAATGGGTGGGCGACCTTGAGGACGAAACCTTTTATCTCTGTGATGAGAACGGGCAAGAAGTGGGCTTTTTCGCCCTGCGCGTGGGCGTCGGCCCCGAGGTGCGCCACCTCACCTATGTGTTTGTCGAAGAACGCATGCGCGGCGGCACCGGCGAGGTGCTCTTGTCCCTCGCCGAAGAGGCCGCCCGCCAACTCAAGGCGCTGACCATCACCCTCAAGGTCGAACTCGACAACGCGCCCGCGCTCAACCTCTACCGCAAGGCGGGGTACGAAGAACTGTCGCGCCGCCGGGGCATGGCCACCATGCGGCGCGATCTCGAGGCGGCCTGAGGGGCGTCAGACCCGCTCAATCGCAATCGCCGTGCCTTCGCCGCCACCGATGCAGATGGCGGCCACACCACGGCGCAGCCCGCGTGTTTCCAACGCATTGAGCAGCGTCACCATGATCCGCGCGCCGGACGCCCCAATCGGATGACCCAGCGCACAGGCCCCACCATTGACGTTAAGCCGCTCTCGCGCCACGCCCATCTCGTGCATGAACGCCATCGGCACCACCGCAAAGGCCTCGTTCACCTCCCAGAGATCGACATCCGCCACGCTCCATCCCAGCCGGTCCAAGAGCTTGCGCGCCGCAGGCACCGGGGCGGTGGTAAAAAGGCCGGGGGCCTGCGCATGGCTCGCGTGCCCCATGATCCGCGCGCGCACCTGTAGGCCCCGCGCCTCGGCCGCCGCGCGCGACGCCAGCACCAGTGCCGCAGCACCATCGCTGATCGAGCTGGAATTGGCCGCCGTCACCGTGCCCTCCGCGCGAAACGCGGGTTTCAGCGTCGGGATTTTCTCGGGCCGCGCCTTGGCGGGTTGCTCATCCGCAGAGATCACCACCTCGCCCTTGCGCCCCCGCACCGTCACCGGCGCAATCTCACGCGCGAACGCCCCCGAGGCTTGCGCGTCAAGCGCACCTTGTAACGAGGCCAGCGCATAGGCATCCTGCGCCTCACGGGTGAATTGAAACACTTCGGCGCAATCCTCGGCAAAGGTGCCCATCAGGCGGCCCTTGTCATAGGCATCCTCGAGCCCATCAAGGAACATATGATCGACCACCTGCGCATGACCCAGCCGCGCGCCGCCCCGCATCTTGGGCAAAAGATAGGGCGCGCCCGACATCGATTCCATGCCGCCCGCGATCATCACCTCGGCATGACCCAAGGCAATCTGGTCAAAGGCCATCATCGCCGCCTTCATCCCCGACCCGCACATCTTGTTGAGCGTGGTGGCAGGCACCTCTTCGCCAAGCCCCCCCAGAAAACCGGCCTGCCGCGCCGGGGCCTGCCCCTGCCCCGCAGGCAGCACACAGCCCATCAAGACCTCGTCCACGGTCTCAGCCCCGGCATCCAGCAGTGCCGCGCGAATCGCAGCGCCGCCCAGTTCTGCCGCCGGCACACCCTCGAAATCGCCCTGAAATCCACCCATGGGCGTGCGCGACGCCCCGGCAATCACCACCTCTTGCATCTTTGCCTCCTCGCAAATCCTGATCCTGCATACCGAATGGTAAGGAATTGGGTCTAGCGTGCCCTGTATTACTACGTATCCTGCCGGAGGCACCATGGACTTGCACGCCACTCACCATCCCGACCTGACCATCATCACCGTGGCCGAGGCGCGTATCGACGCCGCCGCCGCCATCCGCTTCAAGGACGCCATGCGCGCCGCCACCGCCACCGGGGCGGGGCATGTGGTGCTCGATCTTGGCAATGTCACCTTTGTCGATTCAAGCGGCCTTGGCGCCCTCGTCGCCGCGATGAAACAAATGGGCGGCGAGCGGCGGCTCGACCTCGCCTGTCTTACCCCCGATGTGGCCAAGGTGTTTCGCCTCACACGGATGGATACGGTGTTCACCATCCATGACGATCTGCGCACCCTCCAATCCCGCGCAACAGGGTGATCGGGCAGGATGGGCGGCCCCATGATGACCCTTGCCAGAGGTCGCGCGCCGTGATCCCCGATCCTGCGGCTCAGCACCTCACGCTTCACACCCGTGCCTCAAACCTCGCCGTGCGCGAGGTGCTGGCGCGCACCCGCGACTGGCTGCACGCCTGCGCCATGCCCGATGAGGCATGTGGCACCGTCGAACTCGTGCTGGCCGAGGCGCTGAACAATATCGTGGAACATGCCTACCCGCCCGAGACCCCCGGCGACATCCAGATCGCGCTTGCGCTTCATCCGGCCCGGCTTGTCGCCATACTCAGCGATCAGGGCGCGGCCCTGCCCGGCCTTTGCCCCCCCGACGGCCTCTTGCCCGAGCATGACGTCGCGCGCGGTGCCTTGCCCGAGGGCGGGTTTGGCTGGTTTCTGATTCGCGATCTTACCGACCAGATCGACTATCGCCGCGCCGCCGGATGCAACCATTTGACCCTCGAATTCCACCGCGCCCCGCTCTGACACAACCCTAGGGTTAGACCGCCGCAATCTTACCTTAATCCCGGCCAACTCGCGCCGCAGAACCCCGTCATACCGAAACCCGTAGCTGCATATGGCTTCCCTCGGCGTCGCGTGTAATTGCCCCCACCCAGCGCGCGGCGTCGAGGCTTACTCTTCTCCCCCGATTGGCAAAGCCGCAAACTGCGCCTAGTGTCCCCCCATCACGGACACAAGGACAAGACATGCGCGACTTTCACAAGCCCGGCCGCTCGGCCACCTTTTCCACCAACGGAATGTGCGCGACCTCGCACCCGCTTGCGGCCAAAACCGCCATCGACATTCTCGAACGCGGCGGCAATGCCATGGACGCGGCGATTGCTGGCGCGGTCCTCTTGGGCATTTGCGAACCGCAAATGACCGGCATCGGCGGCGATTGCTTCGTCCTCTTCACCAAACCGGGCGATCCCACCATCCACGCGCTCAATGGCTCTGGCCGCGCGCCCGCCGGGGCCTCTGCCGCCGCCCTGCGCGCCGCAGGCCATGACACCGTGCCACTTCAAAGCGCACATGCCGTCACCGTCCCCGGTGCCATCGACGCCTTTTGCCGCCTCAGCGCCGATCACGGCCGGCTTGGCCTCGATACCCTCCTCGCCCCCACGATCCGCTATGCCGAAGAGGGCGTGCCAGTGGCCCCCCGTGTGGCCTTTGACTGGCCCACGGCGGGTGCCGCGCTTCAGGGTCATGGCCTCACCCATTACATGCCCTCAGGCACGCCGCCCACAGCAGGCCAGATGTTCCGCGCCCCCGGTCAGGCCGAGGTGCTGCGCCGCATCGCCCGCGACGGGCGTGCCGCCTATTACGAAGGCGAAGTGGCCGAGGACATCATCACCACGCTCAACGCCTTGGGCGGCACCCACACAGCGGCCGATTTCGCCAACCAACACAGTGACTATACCACCCCGGTCAGTGGCGACTACAAAGGCGCCAATCTGGTCGAGCATCCACCAAACGGCCAAGGTGCCACCGCGATTCTGCTGCTCAACATCCTGAAACATTTCGACATTGCCGGAATGGACCCGTTTGGCGTCGAACGCACCCATATCGAGGCCGAAGCAACCAAACTGGCCTATGACGCGCGCAACCGCTTTATCGCCGACCCCGATCACATGCGCAAACTCGACTATATGCTCTCAGACGAGACCGCCGCAAAACTCGCCGCGCTGATTGATCCCAAACGCGCCATGGCCGCCGCCAAACCCCTGACCGAGGCCGTGCATCGCGACACGATCTATATCACCGTGGTGGACCGTGACCGCATGGCGGTGTCGCTGATCTATTCCATCTTCCACGGTTTCGGCTCTGGCATCGCGTCTGAAAAATTCGGCGTTCTGCTGCAAAACCGTGGCGCAGGCTTTACGCTGGAAGAGGGGCATCCCAACGAACTCGGCGGCGGCAAACGCCCGATGCACACGATCATTCCCGGCATGTTGGTGGAAAATGGCCGCGTAACCATGCCCTTCGGCGTGATGGGCGGCTCGTATCAATCAACGGGGCATGCACGTCTGGTGTCGAACCTGCGCGATTTCGGGATGGACCCGCAATCCGCCATCGACGCGCCGCGCGCCTTTGCCGATCCTCTGGGCCTCAACCTTGAGCGGGGCTATGGCGACGCTGTGGCGCAGACCCTCGCCGATATGGGCCACGACATCCTGCGCATGCCCGGCCCCATTGGCGGCGCGCAGGCGATCTATATCCATGACGATGGCGTGCTTGAAGGTGGCAGCGACCCGCGCAAGGACGGCTGCGCCTTGGGCTATTGATCAGGCAACACAGGGAGGGTGGGTGCAAACCCACCCTCGCCCACTCAATTCAACTGGAAATGCAGCGGATAATGCCCATCCTCGAACGGACCAAACAGGTCCGGAATATCGGGATGGCCCACCGGTTCGCCGGAATAATCGGCGACAAGATTCTGTTCACTCACATAGGCCACATAGTAGCTTTGCTCGTTTTCCGCGAGCAGGTGATAGAACGGCTGTTCCTTGGATGGGCGGCTATCCTCGGGAATCGAGGCATACCATTCCTCGGTATTCGAGAATTGCGGATCGACATCAAAGATCACCCCGCGGAACGGGTGTTTCTTGTGACGGACCACTTGGCCCAGATGGTATTTTGCACGTGTTTTAATCATATCGCGTTTGCCCCTAATGCCAGAGTGTAAACCTTTCAAGGGTGGTTTGTCCAACAGTCGGCTGAATCATGCGAGAAACAGTCTGTGAACGTAGGCGTTACAGCGCTGCAGCGCGCAACCGCGGCGAATTCGTGATTTCCCCCGGCCAGAATTTCCAGTAAACTGCATAAAAAAAGAGAGCGAGAGGCATATGAGCAGAACTCTTCGCGCGTTGATGGTGTTGTTTGTGCTGGCTTCCTGCGGCGGTGGCGGCACGGGCTATGGCACCGCCCCGCGCAATCTAGACCACGCATGCGCCATTCTGGACGAGCGCCCCGAATACGCCCGCGCCTTCCGCGCGACAGAGCGGAAATGGGGCGTGCCCGCCCATGTGCAGATGGCCACGATCTATCAGGAAAGCAAATTCATCAGCGATGCGCGCACCCCGTTTCGCTGGACCCTTGGGGTGATTCCTACGGGCCGGGTCAGTTCGGCCTATGGCTATAGCCAGGCGCTGGACGGCACATGGGAGGAATACCAGCGCGAGACAGGCCGTTTCGCCGCTCAGCGCACCAATATTGCCGATGCCACCGATTTCATGGGCTGGTACATGGCCAAATCCAACCAGAGCCTTGGCATCCCGCTCACGGACGCGCGCAACCAGTATCTCGCCTATCACGACGGGCGCACCGGCTATGCCCGCGGCAGTTTCAACAGCAAGCCGTGGCTGCTGCGTGTCGCCGACAGTGTCGAAACCCGGTCACAAAATTACCGCGCGCAGCTTGGCACCTGTGCTCTTGGGCGCGGTCTGATCTGATCCTTGCTGGGCCTGCGGCGCGGGCTCAGCGATCCACCCGCATCCGCTCTTTGCCCGGAATGACGAAACTCTCGTCATTCAGCCGCACATCGCGCTGCATATCGCCCAGAACCACCGTGGTCTGGCTGCCGCTGCCGTCATGGATCACCCATTGACGCAATTCCACGGGGCTGCCGGTAAAGACCAGATCAATGCTGCCATACTCAGGATTCGCCGGGTCCTGCGCGCGCACCGTGGTCGAGGTGCCGTCGCTCGCATGTCCCACCACCATCCGCTCGCGCGTCAGGTCCACATTGCGCGCCAGGATGATTTTCAGCGGCGTGCGGTGAAGTGGATAGCCCACCGGCCCATCATTCGAGCGCGGGTCGATAATCCCCACCGTATCGCCATCAGCCACCACCAGCGCCTGTTCGGGCGGGTCATATTCAAACCGCACCCGACCGGGGCGCTTGATCAAAATCCGGCCCGTGCTGATCGTGCCATCCTCGTTGATCTGGGTAAACGCACCTTGGGCGGTCCGCAAACCGTTCAGATAGTTTGAGATTTCCGGCAAAGACAGCTTTTCCGCCGCCGCCGGGAGGGCCATCGCCGCCCAGAGGACGGGAACCATAAGAAAACGCATCTTGTTCATACCCCACAGATAAGACACCCCGCGCGGGATTGCACCAGCGCGGGGCGTAAATTTTTCACAGCTGAGCGAGGCACCGCCGGTCCTACTGCGGCTCCGGCACCAGCACTTCGCGCTTGCCCACATGGTTCGAGGAACTGACCACGCCCTCATCCTCCATCTGCTCGACCAGACGCGCAGCCTTGTTATAGCCAATCGCCAGTTTCCGCTGGATATAAGAGGTCGAGCATTTGCGATCCTTGATCACAATCGCCACCGCCTGATCATAAAGCAGGTCATCACCCTCGGCCCCGCTGCCTGATGAAAGGCCCAGCACCGCATCAATGCTCTCGGCCTTGTCCTCATCCGGCCCTTGCAGCACCGATCCCACATAGGTCGGCGGGCCATAAGCCTTGAGGTGATTAACCACCTCCTCAACCTCTTCATCGCTCACAAAGGGGCCATGGCAGCGGGTGATCTTGCCGCCCCCCGCCATATAGAGCATGTCGCCCATGCCAAGAAGCTGCTCGGCGCCCATCTCGCCCAGAATGGTGCGGCTGTCGATTTTCGATGTCACCTGAAACGAAATCCGCGTCGGGAAATTCGCCTTGATCGTGCCGGTGATCACATCCACCGACGGGCGCTGTGTCGCCATGATAAGGTGAATACCGCTTGCGCGCGCCATCTGCGCCAACCGCTGAATACAGGCCTCGATCTCTTTGCCCGCCACCATCATCAGATCGGCCATCTCATCGACGATGACGACGATATAGGGCATCTTCTCGGGTGCGAATTCTTCGGTTTCAAACACCGGCTCGCCGGTGTCATCGTCAAACCCGGTCTGCACCGTGCGGCTGAACATCTCGCCCTTTTTCAGCGCCTCCTCGACCCGGCCATTATAGCCGTCGATATTGCGCACGCCCATCTTGGACATCTTGCGATAGCGGTCCTCCATCTCGGCCACCACCCATTTGAGCGCAACCACCGCCTTTTTCGGATCGGTCACAACAGGGGATAGCAGATGCGGAATGCCATCATAGACGCTCAGTTCCAGCATCTTGGGGTCAATCATGATCAACCGGCATTCTTCCGGCGTCAGCTTGTAGAGCAGGCTCAGGATCATCGTGTTGATCGCCACCGATTTGCCCGATCCCGTGGTCCCCGCAATCAGCAAATGCGGCATCTTGGCAAGGTTGGCCACAATGGGATCACCGCCAATATCCTTGCCCAAGGCCAAAGGCAGCTTTTGATTGCCATCGCCATAGGCCCGGCTTGACAGGATTTCCCGAAATCCAACCATCTCGCGGTTGTCATTGGGCAATTCGATCCCGATCACCGATCGCCCCGGCACGGTGGATACCCGCGCTGACAGCGCCGACATCGACCGCGCGATATCATCCGCCAGACCAATCACCCGGCTCGCCTTTAGGCCCGGTGCCGGTTCCAGCTCATACATCGTGACCACGGGGCCGGGGCGCACGCTGACGATCTCGCCCTTCACGCCGTAATCATCCAGCACATTCTCCAGCATCCGAGCGTTTTCTTCCAGCGACTCGTCGCTCAGATGATGGCGCTGAATATGCTCGGGGTCCGCCAATAGGCTGAGCGGCGGCAACTCATAAACCGGCTGCGCGGGGGCCTCAAAACGCAGCGCCGGCTGCGCTTCGGCCATGGCCCGCGACGACGGCTGCAAGGGCTTGCGCGGTGCATGTTGCACAACCTTGCGCGGCTCAGGCATCGGAATGCGCGGCGCAGGTGCCGCCATCTCGGGCGCATCATCTTGCCCAAATGCCTCGATCATCGCGTCGAAATCGTCGTCCTCCGTCACCTCCAACATGGGCGCGGCCATGCTCACCGGTGCGGCGGCGGCGCGCAGTAACGGCTCGGCCCTCAGCGGCGTTTGCACCACATGACGCGCCGTCAGCGGCGGCTCGGGCGGCAAAACACCACGCGGCGCAGTGTTCAGGATCAAAGGATCAGGCCCACGCCCCCGGCCCTTGGTCAGGGGGGCCACAGATGCGATCTGCACCGCCGGGCTTTGACGCACCCGCGCCTTGATCACATCGGAAATCTTGGCCCGGATCCGGTCATCACCGGGCATCTCGGCCTCGCCCTCATAGGTCGCGGCCTCTACCAATTCCGGCTCGGGCATGACCTCGGGCTTGCGCATCAGCATCGGCATCCGCGCCAACAGCCCACCGGGCTTGTCCACCGGCTGCGCAGGCTTGTGTGCGACCGGCGCGTGCCGCTGGGCTGTCAACGAAACGGGATCTGCGCGTCGCACCCGCGCGCCGTCCAGCGCAGGCTCTGCCCGCAGCGGCACCGCCGCGCGCGCAACAGCCGCCTCACCCCGGCGTGCGCGTCGTTCCGCCATCATGGCCTGCATCGCCTGCCCCGCTTGGGCTGCACCACCCGCGCCACGACCCATCGCTTTCATCAGCGCGGCATAGCACAGGATCACCCCCACCAGCAGAAAGCGGCCCATGCGCTGCAACTCTACCCGTGTAAAGCCCAGCACGAACGCCCCCATCCCAAGCACGCCAACCCCCAGCACCAACGACAAAAGCTTGAGCCCCACACTCGCCCCGACCGGCAGAATACCCAGCAAGGCCCCCAAAACCGTGTCACCAAAAAGCCCGCCCAAACCGAAACTATGGGTCTGCGCCCACTCCGCCCCCGGCGTCAACGACGCGGCATAGAGCGCCAGTATCGCCAGCCAGATCGGCGCGAAAATAAGCCGACCCATCGCCCGGTCCTCGCCCCGGTGCAGCGCCATGCGCGCGCCCCAGACCCCCAGAACAATGGCAAATCCCCAGGATCCCCAACCGATGATCATGAACAGCGGCGCCGCCACCGACGCGCCCAACCGGCCCATCCAGTTCTGCACCGGCGCATCCGTGGCCGACATCCAGCTTGGATCGTCCGGAGTGTAAGAGACCACCATCGCCGCCGCCATAAGCGCCACCGCCATCAGCACAAGACCCAGCAATTCCTTGCCGCGTTTCTCGATTGCCTCAGCCATGTTGCTGTCCAGCAAGGGGTCGCGCCCGCGCGTCTGATATGCCATCTCGTCCCTCGTCCTCAATCATCCATAGAGACAGGCGCGCAGCCGTCTCAAACCATCTGCCATCTCATCCTTGGGGGCCACCATCGCGACCCGAATATACCCCTGACCGGGGTTCACGCCGCCTGCCTCTTGGCTCAGATAGGCCCCCGGCAACACCCGCACGCCGGTTTCCTGCCAAAGCCGCAGCGTCGCCGCCTCGCCATCCTCGACCGGCAACCACAGGAAAAATCCTGCCTCCGGGCTGCGATAGCCGGGCAGATTGCCCAGAATCTCATCGGCAATCTCATATTTCTCGCCATAAAGACGGCGATTTTCGATCACATGCGCCTCATCCGCCCAGAGCCGCGCGGCCGCATGCTGCAACGGCATCGGCAAGGGCGATCCGGCATAATTGCGCAACTGCTTCATCTGCGCGATATTCTTGGGGCCAGAGGCAACAAAGCCCGAGCGCAGCCCCGGCAGGTTCGACCGCTTCGACAGGCTGTGAAACGCCACGATCCGCTCAGGATCAGCCCCCATCTCCTGCGCGACCTCCAGAATACCCACCGGCGGCGTATCGCGGTAAATCTCGGCATAGCATTCATCGGCGAAAATGCGGAAATCATAACGCTCCGCCAGCCCGATCAACTCGGCCCAATAGGCGCGGCTCGCCACTGTGCCCTGCGGATTGGCGGGCGAACACAGATAGGCCACCGTGACGCGGTTCAACACCTCTTCGGACAGCGCCGCGAAATCCGGCAAATGCCCGGTTTCATGGGTGGCGTTCAGGAAAATCGGCTCCGCCCCCACGCTCAGCGCCGCCACCATATAGACCTGATAAAACGGGTTCGGTGCCAGCACGACCGGGCGCTTGCCGCCCTTCACTTCGGGGCTGAGCGCCATCATCGCATTATAAAGCCCCTCGCGTGTGCCGTTCAGCGCCATGATCCGGCTTGCCGGATCAAGCGTCACGCCATAGCGCCGCCCCACCCAATCGCCGGCCGCCTGCAACAACTCAGGCATGCCCTCATTGACGGGATAAGAGTTAAAGCCATCGGCATTTTCTGCAATGACATCAACGATCCAGCGCGGAAACGCGTGCTTTGGCTCGCCAATCGTCATATGCACGACCTCTCCGCCGGGCGCATGAGCGTCAAGCAGGGTCCGCAGACGCGGAAACGCATAGGCCGGTAGGTTCGCAAACCGCTCGGGAAACATCTGATACTGCCTCAAGGTTCGGGATCATTCGCGTCCCGTTTCCCTGAATCTACCCAAGCCCTGCCCTCAGGTCCAGCAAAACCAAGGGCCTAGCCCCCGAATTGTGGCATTTTTGGCAAGGCGCTCAGCTTTCATCGTTCTGAAAAACCGCATTGCGACCCGGCCTCACGCGCTCTGGCCACAGTATGAGCGCTTAGGCCGCCGTTAATTGCCCGCCCTGCCAGCCCGTGACACGCGCCCGCACAATCTGGCCTTCGGGGTGATCGCGGTCGAAAACCACCTCGGTGAATTGCTCGGTCCGGCCCATGCGCGGGGCCTCCATCAGCACGGCATGCTCGCGCCCCTGCTGTGCGGCCAGATGGGCGGCAACCCGCCCCTCACCGGCGGCCCGCAACCGCGCGGCGCGTGCCTTGATCGCCGGGCCTTTGACTTGCGGCATCCGGGCGGCTGGCGTGCCGGGGCGAGGCGAATAGGGAAACACATGCAGCCATGTCAAATGACACTCCTCGACCAGCCGCAGCGAGTTTTCAAACGCCGCTTCGGTCTCGGTCGGAAAGCCTGCGATAATATCCGCGCCAAAGGTCATCTCGGGCCGCAAGCGCCGCGCCTCTTCGGCAAAGCGGATGGCATCGTCACGCAAATGCCGCCGCTTCATCCGCTTGAGGATCAGATCATCGCCATGTTGCAGGCTCAGGTGCAGATGCGGCATCAGGCGCGGCTCTGTGGCAATCGCCTGCATCAGGTTTTCATCCACCTCGATGGAATCAATCGACGAAATCCGCAGGCGCGGCAAATCTGGCACCAGCCGCAAAATCCGCATCACCAGATCACCCAGTTTGGGTGCCGCGGGCAAATCCGCCCCCCAGCTTGTCAGGTCCACGCCGGTCAGCACAACCTCGTTATACCCCGCCCCCACCAAGCGCTTGATCTGCTCGACCACGACGCCCGCAGGCACAGAGCGCGAATTGCCCCGGCCATAGGGGATGATGCAAAAGGTGCAGCGATGATCGCAGCCGTTTTGCACCTGCACATAGGCGCGGCTGCGGCTGCCGAATCCGTCAATCAGATGCCCCGCCGTTTCGCGCACCGACATGATGTCATCAACCAGCACGCGCTCGGTCTCGCCGATAAAATCGCCCGCCAGCCGCGCCCATGTGTCCGCCGCCATCTTTTCGGTATTGCCGATGACCGCATCCACCTCGGGCATTGCGGCAAAGGTTTCCGGCTCGGTCTGCGCGGCGCATCCGGTCACGATCAACCGCGCCTCCGGGTTCTCGCGCCGCAAGCGCCGGATTTCCTGCCGCGCCTTGCGCACCGCCTCGGATGTCACAGCACAGGTGTTGACGATGACGGCATTGCCCAGCCCCGCTTGGCCCGCCAACTCCTTCATCGCCTCGGTCTCATAAGCGTTCAGGCGACAGCCCAGCGTGGTGAATTTCGGCGCTTGGCTCATCTCTGCGCCGCCAGAAACGCGGGCGTGAACACGCCGCTTGCCACATGTGCGGTCTCGCCGGTCATCCAGACGCCATCCTCGCGCCAATCGACATGGATCGTGCCACCATCCAGATCAACCCGCACCGCGCGCCCCGTTAGGCCCCGCCGCGCCGCCGCCACCGCCGTCGCACAGGACGACGAGCCAGAGGCCAGCGTCACCCCAACCCCCCGCTCCCAGACCCGCATGCGGATATGGTCGGGGCCAATCACCGTGGCCACCTGCACATTGGTCCGCTCAGGATAAAGCGGGTGATGCTCATAACGCGGCCCGAATTGCGCCAGCGGCACCGCCTCGGCATCGGCCACGAAAAACGTGCAATGCGGATTGCCCATGCCCGTGGCCACCGGCCCGCCCTCGATGGGCAATTCCAGCGTATCCATCGCCTCAGCCAGCGGGATCTCGGCCCAGTCAAGCTGCGGCTGCCCCATGTTCACCGATGTCAGCCCGCCACCGGCATCCACCGCCACCAGCGCGCCGCGCGCCGTGCTCAGCTCCAGCCGCGCCTTGCCGCTCTCGTCCATCAGGTGCCGCGCGATACAGCGCGTGGCATTGCCGCACGCCGCAGAGGTCGAACCGTCGGCGTTGTAAAAGGTCAAATGTGCATCGCCCATGCCTTGAGAGATCACCGCCAATTGATCGAATCCAATGCCCCGATGCCGGTCGGCGATGGCCATGATCAACGCAGGCGTCAGCCCCAGATCGCGGCCACGCCCATCCAGCACGACAAAATCGTTTCCCAGCCCATGCATTTTGAAAAAGGGCAGCCCGGTATGATCAACTTGGTCCATGCTCGCGCATATAAACCGCGCCTCGCGACGAATCCAGCAGATCGCGGAATAATCTTGCACTTTCGGGGTTGACCCCCCGCCCCGCTCTTTCTAGATAGCGCGTCTAGTGGGCCGTTAGCTCAGTTGGTAGAGCAACTGACTTTTAATCAGTGGGTCGCAGGTTCGAATCCTGCACGGCTCACCACTACTCAAAAAATGGGCGTAAGAAACCCGATGCGATATGCCGTTCAGCGCGCGTGCAATAGCGCTGAATGGCCAAGAGCGGCGACCGTTAAGTCGCCGCCCTCTCGTGGTTTTTGGGCCTATCGGCTCAATCTGGGGCGCAGATCTGCGCCACGCCCCATATCGCCGCGCTAAGCCAGATCAATCGTCCAGACGCTCGACCACGGTTGTTGCATAGGCATCGACCAGGGCCGCGTAGAAATCGTCTTGCGACGGCTCGATCGTGACCCAACCTTCGGGGGCCGGGGTATCGCCGCTGACAGCGGTCATTTGCAACGCATAGCTGCCGATCTGTTCATCGGGATTCTCCAGGCTATCGGCATTGGTGGCAACGGCATCGTTAAGCCCCTCAAAGGTCGAAACCGTCCCTTCCAGCTGGTTGAACTCGCCGGTATCCGGCAGGATCGTATCGCCATCAATCGCCACTTTGTTGATCTCAACTGCGATTCTTGGCGCGTCAGCGGTATCATTCAGCGTCACTTTCGACGCGATCGCCGTGGCAAGGTCCGCCTCAAGGGTCGGCCAATATTTCAGGACATTGTTGTCCGCGTAAGCGCTGAGATCCACCTTGACGTCAAGGCCCGAGAGGGTCTTGTCCATGGCCAGAACTGGGCCAACGCTGGCCAAAGTCATCCCGGTGAAAAGTGCTGTCGTAAGAAGCCGTTTCATTGCAAAGTCTCCTTCTATGGGTCGTATCAAACCCGCAATGCATCAGATGCGGCGGGCCGGTGACACGCACGCCTGTGTGGCGTGATGTGCTCAAAGAACGCGCGCCCTCTGGTATGGTTCCCAAAAACCTGAATACTCCGCCAAAACCGATGCATGCCGGACCCACCCAACGCCGGAACCACAGGGCCACCACGGCGTTATTCTTCCAAACAACGACTACAGGCCAGAGCAGGAGCACAGCGCCAGACATGCCAAAGGATGCAGCACCGGATCATGAAACAGCGGCCGATCTGGTCGAGCAGGGATGGGATGCGCTGACCGGCGATTACACCAGCGTGGGGGATATCGTGGATACGCTCGGCCGCGCCAATTTCGCACCTTTGCTGATTCTGCCCGCCTTGGCGCTGGTCTCGCCCCTCAGCGGGGTGCCCGGCTTTACCACCCTGTGCGGGCTGATCATCGCGGCGGTCTCTTTGCAGCAGATGGTCCACCGCTCATCGCTCTGGCTACCACGCTGGAGCCGCGCTGCCCGCCTGCGCACAAGCCGGGTGCGAGAGGTCTATCGCTGGTTTCGCATCCCCGCGCGCTGGCTTGACCGGGTCACGCGTCGGCGGCTGCACATTCTGGTGACAGAACCGCTGGTGATCCTGCCACAGCTGTTCTGCCTGATCTTGGGCGCGGTGATGCCATTCCTCGAACTGATCCCCTTCACCTCGTCGATCTTGGGCGTGGTGATTACCGCGCTCGCCGTTGGCATGTTTGTCGGCGACGGTCTCTTGGTCTTGCTCGGGATGCTCTTGGCCATCGGGGTCGCGACCGGCGTCGCAACCCTCGTGATGTCGTGACCGTGGCCCGCCCCTGAATGCACCTGAGGCGCCCATCAACCAGATGCGCGCCTCATATGTCTTGCAGGGTCGGATCAAACGGTCAGCTCTGCACATCCTGCGATGCACCCGTCACCGCCTGTCCGGCATCCTCGATGTCGCGACCGGCACCCTCGACCGTCTCGCAGCCTGCCAGAACACCCATAAAGAGCAGCGAAATGAGGGAAAGTTTTGCACGTGTCATTGCGTTCTCCGTTTGATTTCTTGTGCAATGACAACGCAGCACGGCCTATTCGGTTCCCTCCGCTCCGCATGTTTCCGGCAAACTCAGGCGTCGTCCTCGTCTTGGGTGGGCCATGTCATCGGAAAGACAACATGCAGCTCATACCGGTCCGGCTGCGGCGAAATCTCAAGCGTGCCGTTCAACTGGGCCACAAAGGATTCAATCAGCTTCGATCCCAGCCCCGACCCATCAATCGGCGTGACCTCAGCCTCCTCCGCAGCCTGCCCATCTGGCGCGCGCGAATTCACAACGCTCAGGCAAAAACGATCCTCCGACACCGCTTTCAACGCGATGTTGATCCAGGCATCGGTGCCACTGGTCATGCCGCAATATTTCACGGCATTAATCGCGGCTTCTGTCGTCAAAAGAGACAGGGGCACCGATTGATCCGGGCTGATTTCCACAGGCTCCAGCGCGGTTGTCACCGCGATCTGCCGCCCCCTATCGTCCAAGGTTCCGACGATAACCAATTGCTGAATGATATCTTCAAGCAGCTTGTCGGCCCGCACCAGCGACAGCTTGCGCGCCAGATAAAGGTATCGGTGGATCGCCGACAGCGCCATCACCCGATCCTGCACCCGCCGCAAAAGATGCTTGGCCTCAAGACTGCCCGTCGCGCGGATCTGCATGTTGAGCATGCTTGAGATAAGCTGAAGATTGTTTTTGACCCGGTGATGCACCTCGCGCAATAGCACGGTCTTCTCGTTCAGGTCTTCTTCCAGCCGCCGCTCCTGCTCTGACAGCCGCCGCGTCATCGCCCGAAATGCCTCGGCCACCACCTCCAACTCTTCGGGCGCATTGTCCAGCCGGGCCTTGTCCAGATCGCCACGCCCCGCCGCGTATAGCCGCATCCAGGATCGCAGACGGCGCACATGCCGGATCACCAGATGATTGACCCCGATATAGGCCACGATGATCGTGATCACCCACATCGCCAGCGGCAGATAAAGCGCAAAGGTGCCCTCATACCCCGGCAGCAATCCGCTCCTGTGTCGCGGCTCCCAACTGCCCAGCGCCAATACCCGGTCGCCCACAATCGGCACCACCGCAAAATCGCGGGTATTGCCATCCTGATTCACATCGCGAAACGTCTGCCGCCCGGTATCGGCCAGATCCTGCAACCCATGCGAGGCCGGCAAAACCGAGCGCCGAAAATCCGAAAACTCCGCCGTGGCGACAATCTCGCCCTCGGATTGAAACAGCACCAGATCAACATCGGGCACCACCGTCGACAGTTGGTCATTCAAGGCGCTGATCGGCACCGCGATCCAGACCGTTCCCCGAAATTGCCCCGCCGCGAACACCGGAACCGCCACGCTAACCGTGGCAATCCCCCCAATGAACTCCAGCGGATGCATCAAAATCTCGGTCCGCCGCCCCGTAAGCTCAGAGCGGATGGACGCAAGATTGCTCAGGTCCTGCCGCCCGCCGTTCGATGCACAGACCAGCGACAGCGCGTCATCGACAAACCCCGCAAAACTATAGATCGGGCTCTCTTCCACAACCCGCGCCATCACCGCATCGCAGGTCGCCTCAGCGGTATCAAAGACCGATACCGTGATCGCCAGCGTCTCGGCTGTGCTCAGCGCGGATTGGATGATGTCGCGGCTCTCTGACACGGCCTGCTGGGTCTGCTCCAAAAGCGCGGTTTCCGACAGGGCCTGCCGTTCTTCCAGAACCTTATAGGTCTGATAGACCGACACAAAACCAAGCGGCAGAATGGCAAGGCTCAACCCAATGCCCAATTGCAGCGCCAGATTAGGCGTCCAGAGCCCGCTCAGCGCGGCCAGACGCAACCTCATGCAACTGAGGTTCCGGTTACGACGGCCATCGTCGCGGCATCGGTCATCGCCAACTCATCCTCATCGTCCAGATGCATCAACTCCGCCAGCCGTTTGCGCGCGCGGTTGGTGCGGCTCTTGATCGTGCCTACCGCACAGCCGCACATTTCGGCGGCCTCCTCATAGGAAAACCCTTCTGCGCCCACCAGAACCAGAACCTCGCGCTGCTCATCGGTCAATTGCGCAAAGGCCGCGTGGAAATCCGTCATCGCCAGATGCCCGTCATGCGCGGGCTTTTCCGACAATTGCCCAGCCATCTTGCCATCGGGGTCTTCAACCTCGCGGCGACGCTTGCGATACAGGGAATAATAGGTGTTGCGCAGAATGGTGAACAACCACGCGCGCAGATTGGTGCCGGGCTTGAACTTGTCAAAATTGCCCCACGCCTTGACCACCGCATCCTGCACAAGATCATCCGCCGTCGCGGAATTGCGCGTCAGGTTCAACGCAAAGGCGCGCATCGCAGGCAAATGCCCGATCAATTCGTCGCGCGGGTCCATTTGGGGCGTCCGAGAATCCATCACGAGTCATCACCAGACGGCTTTTGCTTCTCGCCCGACTGCTCGCGCAACTGCTCCAGCAGCTTGATAAAGCGGTCCGGTACGGGCTCCTTGGCCGTGTCCGCATAGGCACGCCGGAGATTCTCGTCGATCGTTTGCGTCAATTTCTTGGTCCTGCGATTCTTTTCCATTTCGCCTATTCATCTGCCACTAAGAGAACGGCACTTTTCTGCACCCGGTCGGGAACATAACACGCAGCTCGGCGTTTGGTTCCCTCAAAGGATACATTTTTGAGGACAGACATGACGGACACACCGCGCCAGCCAGACCTGAGCACTCAGATCGCCGAACACCTCCCCTATCTGCGCCGCTATGCGCGCGCCCTGACCGGCAATCAGCAGACGGGCGATCATTACGCGCTCGCCACGCTCGAGGCCCTGCTCGAGGATCGCACTGTCTTCAATGCCGGTCTTGCGCCGAAACCTGCGCTCTTCCATGCCTTTCATAAGATATGGATGTCCTCCGGTGCCCCCATCGCCGAGGCTGACAGCGCCTCTTCCCCCGAGGCACGCGCGCAATGGCGGCTGTCCACCCTCACCCCGAACACCCGCGAGGCGCTGTTGCTGCACAGCATCGAGGGGTTTCGCGTCTCCGATATCGCCCAGATCATCGGCGGCACCGCAGACGAGGTCAGCACGCTTTTGAGCATCGCCCGCACCGAAATGACCAATGCGATCAGCGGGCGGATCATGATCATCGAGGATGAGGCGATCATCGCCATGGATATCCGCGCCATTGTCGAAGATATGGGCCATGACGTCACCGGCATTGCCCGCACCCGCGATGAGGCCGTGAAACTCGCCCGTCGAGACCCGCCCGATATGATCCTCGCCGATATCCAACTGGCCGATAAATCCTCTGGCATCGACGCGGTCAATCACATCCTCAACGAACTGGGAGAGCGGCCCATCGTCTTCATCACCGCCTTCCCCGAACGGCTCTTGACCGGCGAACGGCCAGAACCGGCCTTTCTGATCACCAAACCCTATAGCGAGGAACAGGTGCAATCCGCCGTGAGCCAAGCCATGTTCTTTGCCAGCACCGAAACCCTTCAGGGCTGAGCTGACCAGAAAAAGACCCCGCGCAATGGGCGCGGGGTCTTATGCCGTCTCACTCACGGCGCGCGGCCACGCAAGGCCCGTGCGATCATCGCCACGACAAACAACACAAGAAAGACCACAAACAGGATCTGCGCAATCCCCGCCGAAGCCGAGGCAACGCCACCAAACCCCAAAACACCGGCGATCAGCGCGACCACCAAAAAGACAAGCGCCCAATACAGCATTGGAATCTCCTTTCAAAGCAACATGGTTTCGATTGCTAACCCAACGGTCACAGCCCTGTTTGGTTCCCGCCGCCCCGTCTTTTCCCTCAGAAACCGCTTTTTTCCAGAATTACCGGAACCTCGCGCGCCCCTCCGCGTTGACCCATCGTAACAACATGAAAGGACGCCCCAATGGCACAGGCAAAATCCGCCGACACATCGCCGCAAGACGAGATGGATCACCTCTCCCAGCAGATTTCGACCTTGAGAGAGGATATTTCGGCCATTTCCAAAACCCTCGCAGGCCTTGGCGGCACCACCCGCGATGCGGCGGTGGATGGCGCACGCCGCAAGGTCTCACAGCTGCGCGACGCCAGTTCCGAACAGCTGCACGCAGCACAGCACCGCGCCGAAGACATGGGCCAACAGGCAGCCGACGCCGTGCGCAACCAACCCGCAGCCGCGGTTGGCCTTGCGGTCGGGGTGGGCTTTTTGCTCGGGTTCCTCACAGGCCGGAAATAACCGATGAGCGGCCTTGTCTCTCACTTCCGCCGTCGGGCGCGCCATGCGGCGCGCGCGGCGGCCTTTACCGTCGCTGGCGTGATTTTTGGCATGGCGGGCTTGGCCTTTCTGACCGTGGCGCTCTGGATTCTGATCGCCACCTATGAGAGCGCGCTTGTCGCCCATGCCGTGATCGGGGCTCTCTATCTGCTCCTTGGCATCTGCTTTCTGGCCTTTGGCGGTCAGTCCACCGGCCCAGAGACCGCCCCACAGCCCGCCACCCCCAAAGAACCGCTGCTCCAGGTCGCCGAGGCCTTTGCCGTGGGTTTGAACGCCGGTCGCGCCGCGCGCGCCCCACGCTCCTAGGCGCGTCACACACCCTTGACCAAGGGCTGCAACACACCGCGCACCATGTCATCGGTAAACGGGCGCACAAGCATGGCCCAGCCTTGCTTGACAACCTTGATCTCGTCGTCTTCGCCCATGGTCAGCACGATCCGCGCGCCCCGCAGGGCGAGCGCGCGGTCCAGCTCCGCCTCCAGCACCTGATCATAGCGCATTTCCAGAAACGCCGCCGAAATCCGCGCCTCTCCGTCCAGCACGCGAATCAACTCATCCGGGTGCGGCACATTGAGAACACGACAGGGGCCCGCCGCCTGCAGCGACCCGCAAAGATCCTCTGCAATCAATATGTTGCTGTCCATGACGATATAAACCGGCGGCTCCGGCGGCGTCGTCTCATCATAGGGCATAAGGGGCTCTTTCATCGTATCAGGTCCAAACATCCCTCATTCTGGAACATATTCCGACCTTCTGCATTAAACTATGACATCTCGACGGAGTTTTCCCATGGTTACAGATTGTCAGAATTGCCCGCTGCGCAGCCGCGCCATCTTTGCGCCAATGACGGACGCAGAGGTGGCCTTCATGCAAAGCTTCAAAACCGGCGAGCTTGAGGTTGAAGGCGGCGCCACCCTGATGATGGAGGCCTCCAACAGCCCGCAACTCTACACCGCCCTGCGCGGCATGGGCCTGCGTTACAAGACCCTGCTCTCGGGCGAACGACAGGTCATCAACTTTGTGATGCCCGGCGATTTCATCGGGCTACAGGCGGGGGTGATGCAGGAAATGCAACATTCCGTCGAGGCGACAACAGATATGAAACTCTGCGTCTTTGACCGCAAACGCCTTTGGGCCTTGTTTCGCGACCATCCCGACCGCGCCTATGACCTGACCTGGATCGCTGCCGTCGAAGAACACCTTCTAGGCGAGAGCCTTGCGATCCTCGGTCATATGAGCGGGATCGAGCGCATCGCGCGCGCCTTTGTGCGCCTTTTTGATCGCGGCGCGGCGATTGGCCTGACCCGTGGCGCAGACATGCCCCTGCCCTACCGGCAACAGGATCTCGCCGACGCGCTTGGCCTCTCGGTGGTGCATGTCAACAAGATGCTCAAACGCCTGCGCGAACAGGGGGCCGCCACATGGCAGAACGGTCGACTGACGCTGCATGATCGTGACCGTCTTTGTGATATTGCCCAACTTGACCGTGACCGCACCCCGATGACCCGCCCGCTGATCTAAAACCGTCACAGGTTCATTTTCCTGCGCCACGGAACCAATCGCACGCTCATGCGTTCTCATCGTCATGCACAGATTATTCGTCAACGATGATCCGACTCTTCGCATGGCGGTGATCGTGATCGCCCTCATCCTCAGCTTTGCCGCCCTCAAGATCGGCGGGGATATTTTCGCACCGATGACCTTGGCCATCGTCACCGGGGTCATGCTCGCCCCTGTCACGGATGTCTTCGAAAGGATCGGATTTTCCACAGGTCTCGCCGCCTCAACCGTGCTGATCCTCGGGGTCTCGGCCATTGGCATCTTGGCCATACTGGCCGAACCCGTGATCTGGCAGATCGCCGAAGAATTGCCGCGCATCCAATACGAACTCCGCTCGATCATCGCGGAATTCAGCAACCTCATTCGCGGTCTGCAAGAAATCAACCGAGAGGTCGAAGCCGCACTTGGTGCCGCTCCAACCCCCGCAAAGGACGCCGGAGAAGGCGGCAGCCTCCCAAGCATCACAAGTGCGCTCTTCATGGCCCCTCTGGTTCTGGCGCAGGCGCTGGTCTTTTGCGGTACGCTTTTCTTCTTTTTGCTGACCCGCAAGGGCATGTACGCATGGCTGTCGCTCTGGATCGGCACCCCGGACGATACCGCCGATATTCTACGCCGCTTTACCAATGCCGAACGGCTGGTGGCCCGCTATTTCCTTGCAATTTCCAGCATAAACGCCGGCCTTGGCGCGGCCTTGGGCGGGGCACTCTTGTTGATCAACCTGCCGGGGCCTTTCGTCTGGGCCATGGTCGCGGCCTTGCTTAACTTCGTGCTCTACGTCGGGCCAATGACCGTAACTGCGGGGCTGCTCGTGGCAGGCATCGTGGCCTTTGACGATCTGATGGTTCTGGCCCCCCCGGCGATCTTTCTCGCGCTCAACATGCTTGAGGCCCAGTTTGCAACGCCCGCCCTTGTCGGACGCCACATTTCTGTAAACCCGCTCCTGATCTTCGTGTCGCTGGTGTTCTGGCTCTGGCTATGGGGGCCCATCGGCGGCATCATCGCCATTCCGGTTCTGGTTATCGCCCTGGCCCTGCTCGACATCTTCGCAGTCGACGGGGAACCAGACAAGAGCGGGCCTTAAACCACCTCTTCGGGCATGCCCGGCAGGGGCATGGCAATCGCCTTGGCAACATCGGAATCGTAATCCACCAGAAATCCCTCACGATGCCGGGGCGGCAACACGCTATTGCTGCCAACCATGCCCTGCCACGCGCCAAAGGCCGTTTCGAGATCCAGAAACGAGGAATCCGCCTCTTTTGGCAACCAACAGCCCATGACCTTTGCCCGAATCTCGGCCACCTGATCGCGCCGGGTCACATGCAGCCCCGCTTCGGTGTCCCATCTCATGCTGCGCCCATTGAGATTGGCCGAAGACACAATCGCCTCCGCCTCATCAAAGATCGAAACCTTGGAATGCACATAAATCAGGGGCGCGCCCTCCAGCGCATCCCGCGCGGCGCTGTCGCTGGCGCGCGGCTGCACCGGCGACGCGATCACCAAACGCTCCGGCCCGAACGCCGCCTTGAGATAGGCCAGCGCGCGCGCCTGCTGATGCTCGCCAAACCGCCCATCCAGCCCCGGATCACTCGAAAACGCCACCTCCTCGGGGGCCGCCGGCAGCACAAGGATCAGGCGCAGCTCCGGGCATTGCCGCGCCCGCCGCGCCAAGGCCCGCGCCAGCGGCACATACCGAAAATACTGCGTTTCCAGATAAATCAGCCGCTCCGCCTTGGCGATGGCCGCCAAATGCGCGCTCTCGATCTCGCGCAGCACCGTATGCGGTGACAACCGCATCGGCGCGCTCAACCGGCGACGCGACAGCGTGCGCAAAAATCCCGGCACAGAGGGCGGCGGCGCGGATTTACGCGCAACCGCCGCCAGAAACCCCTCCAGATGTGCCTGTGCTGCCTTGGCAACCGGGCCCGTCGCCAGAACCTGCACATCATGCCAGGTCTGGTTCGGCTCTTGGCGATGTTGCTTGGTATCATACCGCCGCTCATTAAGATCGAGACCCCCGATATAAACCAGACGGCGGTCGAACACCGCCAGCTTCTGATGATGTGTCGCCGGATGCAGGTCCATCAACCGCGCCGGAAAACACAGTTGATCCCGGTCATCCACCCGGCAAAGGCTGCGCAAGCGCGGCGTCTCAACCCGGAACCGCTCGCGTTCCGGCTTGGTCATGTGGCACCAGCGGTCCACCATCTCGCGGATTTTCATCCGCACCAGCGGATAGAACAGCACGCGGGGGAATATCCCGCTCTTGGCCTCATGCAATGCCACGGTAAAGTCGAGCCGCGCCTCTGGCTGCGCCATTTCACGTACCGCCGCGATCTGGCGCAGTGTTTGCGACGCCAACCGATGCAGATGCACCGCCGCGATCGGATCGAAATCGGATACCAGCAGACGGATCGACACCCCACGATCAAGCGTGTGAACAACCAGATCAAACCACGTCGCGCCAATCGCGCGCGCCTCGTCCGAGCGCAGCCGCGTCCGCAAATCAAACACCCGAAAACAGGCCGAAATCTCTGTCTGCGCCTCCAAAAAAGCACGCTCCAAAGCCGGATACGCCTCTTCTGCGGTAATCAGAAGCTTGAGGTCTGTAATCGCATCTGCCGCTGTATCACCCTGCGCGGGCCTGCTCTGGGTCATGGTCCTGCCGATCAGAGGTTGAATCAAAGGCCGGTTTCCCGGACGATCTGTCGTAAATGCCCCCGCCGGGACAGGCGGGGGCAAGCACCCTAGGGACACGGGCCGGGTGCAGCAGAGCTTGGCTTGCATCTGGGGGATGACAGTCAGGCTCCGGACAGTCAGCGCTTCACGCTGACCATGCTCTTGTAACGCGCCTCCCCCCGTTCGGTTCCCTGAAAAATTCGGCGACACCAAAGACAAGCGGCCCTCGGCCTTGGCACAAAGACGGCGTCACACCCGCCCAGACCGCGGCCCGAACAACAACCACAGAATAAAGCCCAAGAGCGGCAGCAACAGGATCAACACAACCCAAAGCACCTTCTTGCCTGTCGTCGCCCCCGACCCAACAACCGAAATGATAGCCCAAATATCGAGGATCAACAGAATGATCCCGCCAATGCCGGTAATCTCAAGCATGTTCAAAACTCCAATCTTGCAGGGCGCGCCACATCTGGAACCCGCAAAGGCCAGCCCGCAACAGGCGGGGGCACGTCCCCGAGAAACGCACAAAAGCCCTCAAAGTTCCCTCAGGATCACAAGTATATTTTGACCGATTTTTGAAACCTTCTGCGCCTCTGACGGTTGGATTGACAGGGCGCCGCTTCTCTGCGGCCTCTCATCACAGCAGGACAAAGGAGTTCCTCCATGAAACGCATTCTCGCAACCACCGCAATCGTCGCACTCAGCGCAATGCCGGTTCTGGCGCAGTCGGACACCACCGATCAGACCGCCCCAAGCGCGACCGAATCCTCTGACATGACCACCGGCCAATCGGGGGCCAACTCGACCCCAGAGGCCAAAACTGGCGCCACGTCAGACACAACCACCAATGCCGACGCCGCAACCATGCCGGAACTGTCCGGCGAGGAACGCGCGGCCCTCACCGCCGAGGATCTGCAAGGCGTGGCGCTCTATGACAGCGCAGACGAGCATGTCGGCGAAATCTCGGACATTGTCGTGACCGATGATGGTCAGGTCGAGCATGTCATCGTCGATGTTGGCGGCTTTCTCGGGCTGGGCGAAAAGCCGGTCGCCGTAGACTTTGACGACATCACCCTGACCCATGACGCGGACAGCGTGACGTCTTCGATCCAGGCCACCACCAGCCTCACGGTCGAGGACTTCGAGACCATGCAAGAATGGCAAGGCTAACCCCCTCGCCACATCCTCTCTTGGTCGGGCCGGGCATCTTTGCCCGGCCCTTTTTCTTGACGCGGCGGCTTTGCTAAACCGTGACCCACATTGGCCTCAAAACGGCACCGCCGCCCGAAACTTGACGCCGGCACCGCCATCCGGATGGCGCAGACGCAATTCCTCGGAATGCAGCATCAGGCGCGGATGCTCCCGCGCCGCGCCGCTCGCATAAAGAGGGTCACCCAAAATCACATGGCCCAGCGCCAGCATATGCACCCGCAACTGATGGCTGCGCCCGGTCTTGGGGCTCAGCCGCACCCGGCTTTCTTCCTCGCTCGCGCGCAGCACCCGCCATTCCGTCAGCGCCGCGCGCCCGGTCTCATGGCACACCTTCTGCAGCGGGCGGTTGGGCCAATCCACGATCAAGGGCAGATCAACCACGCCCACCTCCGGCTCCAGCCGCCCCCAGACCCGCGCCACATAGGTCTTGCGCGTCTGCCGCTTTTCGAATTGCAGCCCCAGGTGCCGCTGCGCATGCGGCGTCAGCGCAAAAATCATCACGCCCGATGTATCGCGGTCCAACCGATGCACCAACAGCGCGGTGGGAAACACATCGCGCACCCGCGCCATCAGGCAATCGGCCAGATGCTCGCCCTTGCCCGGCACACTCAAAAGGCCCGCAGGCTTGTTCACCACGACGATCTCATGATCGTCATGCAGCACCTCGAGCGGATCGGTTGGCGGATCATAGTCACTCATGGCCGCGCCTTACACGACCCGCCCCGCCATGACCACTCCCACATTCATCTGGCCCGAAATACCTCGGGGGGCGTGGGGGGCTGGCCCCCCACCCTGCTCACGCCTTCACGCGCTCGGATTTGGGATCATACATCGGTTTCAGTGACGCCTCTGCCTTTACCCGCACCCCGGCCACATCGACCTCATAGCTCGAGGCCAAAACCTGCTCCGCGCTCTCGCCCGCGCAGGGCACATAGCCAAGGCCCATCGCGCCCCCCAGATGATGGCCGTAAGCCCCCGAACTCAGATAGCCCACGATCTCGCCATCCCGCAGCAAGGGCTCATTGTGATAGAGCATCGGCTCAGGGTCCGTCAGGCGAAACTGAACCAAGCGCCGCTCCAACCCCACCGCGCGCTTGGCCAGCACCGCCTCGCGCCCGATGAAATCGGCCTTTCCTGTCGCCACGGCAAAGCCAAGCCCGGCCTCCAGCACATGATCCTCGCAGGTGATATCATGGCCGAAATGCCGAAATGCCTTTTCGATCCGGCAACTGTCCATCGCGTGCATCCCGCACAGGCGCAGGCCATGATCCGCGCCCGCCGCGTGCAGCACCTCGAACACATGGCCGCACATATCGGCACTTACATAGATCTCCCAACCCAACTCTCCCACATAAGAGACGCGGTGCGCCCGCGCGACACCCATGCCAATCTCGATCTGCCGCGCCTGCCCAAAGGGATGCGCGTCGTTCGAGAAATCATCAGGCGAGACCGCGCGCAAAAGATCGCGCGCCTTCGGCCCCATCACCGCCAACACGCCCTCGCCCGCCGTTACATCGGTGATCACCACCGGGTGAGCCCCGACATGCCGCCGCAGCCATGTTTCATCCGCCAGCCGCGTTGCGGCCGGTGTCACCACCAAATAGGCCGTCTCGCTCAGCCGCGTCACCGTCACATCCGCCTCGATGCCGCCCTTGGCATTCAGGAACTGCGTATAGACAATCCGCCCCGGGGCCACAGACATATCCGCCCCGCAGACATGGTTGAGAAAGGCTTCGGCACCGGCTCCCTCAACCCGCAGCTTGCCAAAACTCGACATATCATAGAGACCGACAGCCTCGCGAAGGGCGCGCACCTCGGCTGCCGTGTTCTCAAACCAATTCTGCCGCTTCCAGCTATAGCGATACTCCCGCTCCTGCCCGGCCTCGGCATACCAATTGGCCCGCTCCCAGCCTGCCAATTCGCCCATGACAGCACCTTGGGCCAAGAGTTGCGCATGAAACGGCGTGCGCCGCACACCGCGCGCCGTGGCCTTTTGCCGGTAGGGGTAGTGATCGGCATAAAGCAGGCCCAGCGTCTCTTTGGAGCGCTCGAAAAGATACGTCTTATTGCCCTGAAAGGGCTGCATCCGTGCCACATCCACATCGCCCAGATCAAACGGTCGCTCCCCCGCATCCATCCAGAGCGACAGCGCATGCCCCGCCCCCCCGGCCGACTGAATACCGATCGAGTTGAACCCGGCCGCCACCCAGACATTGTCCATTTCGGGGCAAAGCCCCAGATGATAGGCATCATCAGGGGTAAAACTTTCCGGACCGTTAAAGAACGTGTGAATTCCCGCCTCGGCCAGCATCGGCATCCGGTTCACCGCCGCCTCCAAAATCGGCTCGAAATGGTCGAAATCCTCGGGCAGCTGGTCAAACTCAAAACTCTCCGGGATGCCCTTCATCCCCCAGGGTTTCGAGACGGGCTCGAACGCGCCCAGCATGATCTTGCCCGCATCTTCCTTGTAATAGGCGCATTCATCCGGCACCCGCAGCACCGGCAATTGGCGAAGGCCCGCAATCGGCTCGGACACGATGTAGAAATGCTCGCAGGCATGCAGCGGCACATTGGTGCCCGCCATCCGGCCCACCTCATGCCCCCACATGCCCGCGCAATTGACGATCATCTCACAGGCGATATGGCCGGCACTGCCATCCTCGCCCTGCCAATCCACGCCTGTCACCCGGCGGCCCGCACGGGCAATCCGCGTGACCTTCACGCGCTCCTGCACCCGTGCGCCCCGGTTGCGCGCGCCTTTGGCCAGCGCCAGCGCGATATTGGCCGGGTCCGCCTGCCCATCGGTGGGCAGCCAGACACCGCCCGTGACCCCGTCAAGGTTGAGATGCGGATAGCGCGCGTAGATCTCGGCCGGGCTCATTTCCTCGACCGGCACGCCAAAGGCCCGCGCCATCGCGGCATTGCGCTTGAGTTCCTCCAGCCGCTCGCCCGTCAGCGCGACCGACACCGATCCCACCTGCCGGAACCCGGTGGCAACGCCCGTCTCGGCCTCAAGCCCGGTGTAAAGCTCTGCCGAATAGCGCGCGAGCCGCGTCATATTGGCCGTCGCGCGCAACTGCCCGATCAGCCCCGCCGCATGCCAAGTGGTCCCCGACGTGAGCTGCTTACGCTCCAAAAGAACCACATCGCGCCAGCCCAGCTTGGTCAGATGATAGGCCACAGAACAGCCCACGACGCCGCCGCCGATGATGACCACACGGGCCTGAGTTGGAAGATCGGTCATTCATAACCCCATGAAACGATGATGAAAGAAACGAGGGTGGGGGCGCTGCCCCCACACCCCCGAGGTATTTTCGGCCAGATGAACGCCTCAGACGATGTCATGCCCAGCCGCCCGCAACCGCAGCGCCAGTTCCTCGATATGCGCAGGCCCCACTTCGCAACAGCCGCCCACGATACTGGCCCCTTGATCCACCCACCCCATGGCAAACTCGGCATAGGCAGCCGGGGTCAGATCATGCCGCTGCTCCAGCGCATCGACCGTAGGTGCCGCCCCAAGAAAGCCCGCGCTGATACAGGTGAACCCATTGGCATAGGCCCCAAAGGGCAGGCCAAACACCTTCACGATCTCCAACCCCGCCGCCACCGATTCAGGCCGCGTGCAGTTGATCAACACCGCCTCGGGGCCAAACTCGGCCACCAGCGCCGCCAGATCCCCCAACGCCTCGCCCGAGCGCAGCCGCGTGCCGTCATCATCCATGACCGTCACCCCCAGCCAGACCGGCAAACCACTCAGCCCCGCCGCCATCAACCCGCCCCGCGCCTGATCGACCGAGGACATGGTTTCCAGCAGGATCAGGTCCACCCGATCCTTGAGCAGCGCAACATTCTCGGCATAAAGCGCCGCCGCTTCGGACGCAGGTGGGCAGAGATCGGGCCGATAGGATTGCACCAGCGGCCCGATGGCCCCCGCCACCCGGCCCGCCCCATGCGCATCGCGTGCAGCCACTGCCGCCCCCACCGCAACATCCGTGAGCCGCGCCACCTCATCCTGCAATCCCACGCGCGCCAAACGATCCCGCAGAACCGCATAAGTATTGGTCGAGGCCACCGTGGCCCCCACCGCGAAATAATCGTCATGCACCAGGCGCACGATCCCGGGATGGTCGATCATCACCTGCGTCGACCAGAGCGGCGTCGCCCGGTCACCCGAGCGTTTCACCAATTCCTGCCCGATAGAGCCATCGAGCAGCGTGATTTCGGTCATTTTTTGTCCTCCGGGGGTAAAAGTACCAATTTCCCAGCATGGGTCTTGGCCTGAAAATCCGCCTGCGCACGGGCGATGTCGCGCAACGGGTAGGTGGCGGCGATCCGGGGGCGCACGCGCCGCGCGCGCGCCATCTCGATCAGCCGGGCAAAGACCTGCGGTGCCTGATAGGTGCAGCCATGCAGCGTGATATCACGCAGGTAAATCCGTCGCAGATCAACCGTGATCATTGGCCCGGCAATCGCCCCAGCCACGGCATAATGCCCGCCGGGACGGAGCGCATCAATCAGCGCGACAACCCCCGCCCCTCCCACTAGGTCAATCACCGCGTGAAAATGGTTCTGCGGCAACGGCGCGTCGCGTGCGATCACCGCCGCTGCACCGTCAGCGCGCACTATCGCCGCCTTGGCAGGGGCGGCGATGCCGGTGACGCGCGCGCCCATCGCCGCCGCAAGCTGCACCGCCGCAAGGCCGACATTGCCCGAGGCCCCGGTGATCAGCACCTCTTGACCCGGCCCCACACCCGCCCGCTCCAAGAGGCCCAGCGCCGTGCCAAACCCACAGGGCAAGGCCGCAATCTCGATATCCGAAAGCGGCACATCGCTCACGTCATAAAGATCAGCCGCCGCCATCAGGCAATATTCGGCAAAGGCCCCGTCAATCTCGGACCCGAGCGCAACAAAACCCACCGGATTTTCCTCGGTCGGGCGCGGGATGTTGATGGGGCAGGTCACACGCGCGCCCAGCGCCGGGGTCTCAACCCCCGGCCCCCGCGCCACCACAACGCCGCACAGGTCACCCCCTTGGATGCGCGGAAACCCCAGCGCGCCCGCCCAGCCGCCACGCGCCACACCATCCGCCGTTTCGCCCGTGGCCCCTGTCACCTCTGCCGCATACCACCCCTCACGGGTGTTGATATCGGTGTTGTTGACGCCCGCCGCCCGCACCCGCACCAAAACCTCACCGGGGCCGGGCCGTGGCAGCGGGATATCCTCGCGCCATTCCAATGCCTCGGGTCCTCCATGACGGGTGAGGATCACACCGCGCATGGTCGCGGGCAGGGTCATGCCCGCAACCGTTCATTCTCAGGGTCCCAGAGCGGCGCATCGGGCTGCACCACCGCGCGGCAGCGTTCTCCGTAAATCTCCACCTCGATTTCGGTCCCCGGCACCGCCAGATCGGCGCGCAGCATGCCCAAGGCCACGCTGGCATTCACCCGGTAGCCCCAGGCACCGCTCGTGGTCTCGCCCACGATCTGCCCCTCATGCCAGAGCGTCGACATATAGGGCGCATCCGCCGCCTTGGCCTCGACGATCAGCGTGACAAAACGCTTCTTCACGCCCGCCTGTTTCTCGGCCAAAAGTGCTGCTTTGCCGGTAAACTCCTGCGGCTTGTCGAATTTGACGAACCGCTCCAGCCCGCCTTCCAACATCGAATAATCGGTGCTCAGATCGCCTTTCCACGCGCGATAGCCCTTCTCGATGCGCAAGGAATTCAGCGCGAACATGCCAAAGGGTTTCACACCTGCGCCAATCAACGCGTCATAGATCGCAGGGATCGCCGCGTTTTCGGCATGGATTTCCCAGCCCAACTCGCCGGTAAAGCTGACCCGCGCCAGAAACGCCTTTTGCCCCGCAACACTCGCATGCTGATGGCTCAGCCACGGCAGGCTCAGATCGGCATCGCTCAGCCCTGCCAATATCTCGCGGCTCTTGGGCCCCGCCAGGAGCAGCGCGTCGCGCTCCGCCGTGGTCTCGCGCAGACTCAGCCCCTCGGGCAAGGCGCGGCGTACCAATTCGCCGTCATGCCATTGCGCGGTCGAGGCCGTGATCAGCACGAAACTATCCTCTTGCAGACGGATGCAAGAAAACTCTGTCACGATGCGACCGCGCTTATCGGCCACATAAACAAGGTTCATCCGCCCGACCTTAGGCAACCCGCCGGTCACAAACCCCCGCAGCCAGTCATCGGCCCCCGCGCCCTCGATCCAGAGCCGGGTGAACCCCGGCAGATCCAGCACGCCGCAGGCATCACGCACCGCCTCGCATTCCTCACGGATGCGCGCCTCCCAAGGCCCCGCGCGGTCCCAGGTCTGCGTCGCCGCCTCTGACGTATCATCGCCCGGTTGCGCAAACCAATTGGCCCGCTCCCAGCCGTTATAGACGCCCATCACGCCGCCCAAGGCCTTAACCTTGTCATGCACCGGCGACATCTTGCGATCCGGTGCCGCAGGCCAGCGATGCCACGGGAAATGCATCGCATATTCATGCCCATACACCTCCATCCCCTTGGCCACACAATATTCCGGGTCGGTGTAATCAGTGTAGCGGCGCGGATCACAGGCCCACATATCCCATTCCGTCGCGCCTTCCGTCACCCATTCCGCCAGCACCTTGCCGGCCCCCCCGCCCTGCGCGATGCCAAAGGTAAAGACGCAGGCCTCGAACGCATTCGGAACCCCCGGCATCGGGCCAATCAGCGGCAGACCATCGGGCGCATAGGGGATCGGCCCGTTGATGACCTTGGCAATCCCCGCCTGTCCCAGCAACGGCACCCGCGCCATCGCATCCTCGATATACCACTCCAGCCGCTCCAGATCGTCGGGGTAAAGCTGAAAGCTGAAATCCTCCGGCATCGGATCAGAGGGATCGACCCAATGCGCCTTGCAATTGCGCTCATAGGGCCCAAGGTTCAGCCCGTGCTTTTCCTGCCGCAGGTAATAAGAACTGTCGACATCTCGCAAGAGCGGCAATTTATGCCCCTGCTCCCGGCTCCACGCCTCTAATTCCGGGATTTCATCGGTCAATAGATACTGATGGCTCATCACCATCATCGGCACGGTGCGCCCGCCATAGGGCTTGAACCATTCGCCAACCCGCTGCGCATAATATCCGGCGGCGTTGACCACATACTCACACCGGATCTCGCCCTTCTCGGTCGCAACAATCCACTCGCCGTTTTCGCGCCGCACCCCGGTCGCGGGCGTAAACCGCAGGATCGTCGCCCCCATGTCGCGCGCGCCCTTGGCCAGCGCCTGCGTCACCTGTGCGGGATCAATATCGCCGTCATTGGGATCATAGAGCGCGCCTTGCAGATCATGCGTTTCCAGAAACGGATAGCGCGCCGTGATCTCATCCACGCCCAGAATATCAAGGTTCATCCCCTGATACTTGCCCATCCCCCGCGCGCGCTGAAATTCCTGCATCCGCTCGCGGCTATGCGCCAGACGGATTGACCCCGTCTGGTGATAATTCATCGGATACTCCACCTCGGCCCCCAGCCGCGCGTAAAGCTCGGTGGAATAGCGCTGCATGTTCATCACCGACCAACTTGTCGAGAACGTCGGCACATTGCCCGCCGCATGCCATGTGCTGCCAGCGGTCAATTCGTTCTTTTCGAGCAGCACACAATCCGCCCACCCCGCCTTGGCCAGATGATAGAGGCAAGACGCGCCCACCACGCCCCCGCCGATGATCACAACCCGTGCCGTGCCCGGAAACTCCGCCATGTCCCTCTCCCTCAATCCGTTTGCGGCACGCCGTCCGCGATGTCGTAATAATCACCCTTGTCCTTGACAAAGATGTGCTTCTCCAACCGCAGCCCGGTCGGCGCCTCCAGCGCCCCTAGCGCGAAACTGATGGTGTCCTCCGCGTGCGCGGCCCAGAACAGGAACGCGCCGCATTTGGGGCAAAACCCGCGCTTGGCGATGTCACTCGCCGCATACCAGCTCACCGGTCCGGAAATGCTCAACTCCGCCCGCGCCACATAGGCCGAGGCCCAGACATGCCCCGATTGCTTGCGGCATTGCCCGCAATGACAGGCACTCGCCCCTTCCGGGGGTGCGGTCACAACAAATGTCACATCTCCACACAGACACGATCCCTTGTGCATCATCCTCTCCCCGGTGTTGCGGCGCTGCCCAAGGCCACGCCATAGATCACGAAACAGGCGGCCATGCCCCGCCGCAGCCAGACATTGAACACAGCGCCCAGCGCCGCCCGGCCAAGCCCCGCCCCAAGCGCGGTGTAGCCCATATAACTCAGCGTCGTCAGGCTCAGCGCGGTGGGGAAAATCACCCACATCTGCGCGCCAATCGGCACATCAGGCTGCACGAATTGGCTAAATGCCGCGAGATACCCCGCCACACTCTTGGGGTTGATCGTGGCAATCGCCAAGGCCCGCCAATAGACCGAGCCTTTCGGGGCCTCCCCCGCCTCAACAGGCCGCCGCGCCATGATCCAGCCGCGCACGCCAA
The DNA here is from genome assembly GCF_051447875.1 of Roseovarius sp. MS2. Lineage (NCBI taxonomy): Bacteria > Pseudomonadati > Pseudomonadota > Alphaproteobacteria > Rhodobacterales > Roseobacteraceae > Roseovarius > Roseovarius sp. MS2. The sequence continues at coordinate 2,344,266 of NZ_JBKHVF010000001.1, read as the reverse complement.
GGTAAATCAAAAACCCCGCCCCGATCAGCTTGGCCACCTGAAACGCCACCGGCGAGGCCGCGATCAGCGCCGTCACCCCCGCCGCCGACAGGCACAAAAACAGCGTCGCCTGCGTCAGGATCGCCAACACCCCCCACAGGCTGCGTCGAAACCCGATCGTCATCCCATTGGTGATGCAATTGACCGCATTCGGCCCCGGCGTGGTGACAAACACCACCCAGAAGAGCGCAAAGACGGTCCAGGCGTGATAGCTCATGCGCGCGCCCTCAATACACCGGCGGGGCGATCACCCAGATCGCCACGCACGGAATGTCATAGGGATTGGCCCAGGCATAGGGCTCACCGCGAAACCGGAAACTGTCGCCGGGGCCAACGGTGAATTTCCGCGCGCCGATGCTCAGGTCCAGCCGCCCCGACAGGATATACCCCACCTCCTGCGTCGGACGCTGCGCCGGGCGCTGCATCTTGGACCGGGGGCGGAATGTCGAATGGATCACCTCGAAATCATCGGTCAGGTCCGGCGAGAGCAACTCCTCGATCAACCCTTCCTCGCCCGATCCCATCGGCCGTCGCGCGCCCGCGCGCACCACATAGCCCTGTTCCTCGGCGGGCGCGCTCGCATGGCCGAACAGCAACGACATCGGCACGCCCAGCACTTCAGCCACCTGCCGCAGATCGCTGATCGACGGTTCCGACAGATCGCGCTCGACCTGAGACAGCCACCCAACCGACCGCCCCAGCATCTCGGCCAGTGCCGCCAGCGTCAGCCCGCGCGCCTTGCGCAGGGCGCGCAGGTCCGCGCCAAGGCTGCGCATCGCGTTGATCTCGGTCTGCTGCATGGAGGGTCTCGTGAAAATTTCCGCTCAATTTTCACGCTGCGCCGATTCCGTGAAAAAATCAAATGAAATTTCACGGGCGCATCGGCTTTCCTTCAGCCGCGCGATCGCCGACCCGCGGGGTGGCGATCCGACGCGTGTGAGGGGCAGTTTATCTCGGCAAAGCCTGCCCTACGTCCGTGGGTGCCAAAACCTCAGCCAATCGCCGCCCCGGGGGGCGGGTCGGCGATCGCGCGGCGGCCTTCGGCCTTGTTCCGCGCGAAGAAAAACGCCGACCTTACAAAATCCCCTTACAAACCTTACGAATCGTAAGGTCTAGGCCTTCGCCACCACCTTAGGCCGCAACACATGCGGCATGACCGGATCATAGAGCGCGCTATCCTTGAAATCGGTAATCTCGCCCAGAACTTTTCCTACCATAATCAAGGCAGTACGGGTGATTTTCTCGGCGCGAACCTTGGCGTGGATATCCGCAAGCGTGCCCCGGATAAACATCTGATCCGGCCACCCCACGCGATAGGCCACCACAACGGGGCAGTCATCACCATAGTAAGGTGCCAAAATTCTGTGTATTTCCCGTAGGTTACGGATACCAAGGTGGATCGCCAGCGTCGCCCCGGTGCGCGCGAAATTCTCCAGCGTCTCACCCTCTGGCATCGACGTGGACTTCATGGAAACCCGTGTTAAAACAATGCTTTGCGCGATTTCCGGCACGGTCAATTCCTGCCCCAGTGCCGCCGCCGCCGCCGCATAGGCCGGAACCCCCGGAATGATCTGATAATCAATCCCATCCGCCCGAAGTTTACGAATTTGTTCCGCAATCGCACCATAGAGTGACGGATCGCCTGAATGCACCCGCGCCACGTCCAAGCCCTTGGTATGGCTGTCTAAAATGACCGCATGGGTATCCTCCAGCGTCATCGGCGCGGTGTCCATCACCAGCGCGCCCTCGGGCGCACCGGCCACAACCTCGGCTGGCACAAGGCTCCCGGCGTAAAGGCACACGGGGCATTGCCCGATGATGCGCTCTGCCTTCTTGGTCAAAAGCTCCGGATCACCCGGCCCTGCGCCGATGAAATAGACAGTCATTTCAATGCCTTTCCTGTTCTGACCTCAGCCAGATCACCATCAATCTTGCGCGCATAGCCGCGCGGCGTGAACATGCGCGGCCCTTCGCCCAACTGCGCCAAACGGCTGTTGGACGACCCCACCAGCACCACCGTTAACATATCCACCTCATCCACCTGCAAATCGACCAAACGCCTGTAACGCAAGGATTCTTCCGGTCGCCCCAGCGAGCTTGCCAACAGCACAGGTGTATCCGCCGGGCGGTGTTTGAGCAAAATATCCCGCGCCTCGGACAATAAAGTGCGCCGCGTTTTGGATACCGGATTATAGAAAGCGATCACAAAATCGCCCTCTGCCGCAGAATTCAACCGCCGAATGATATCTTCGCGCGGCGTTAATAGGTCACTTAACGAAATCGTGCAAAAATCATGCCCAAGCGGGGCCCCCGCCCGCGCCGCCGCCGCCTGAAGCGCCGACACACCGGGCGAGCACACAACCTCAACCCGCCGCGCCGCGTCACTCACGCCTTGCGCCTCCGGCCCTCGATCGAGCAGCTCGAAAACCAGCGCCCCCATCGCGTAAATACCTGCATCTCCTGAACAAATTAGCGCAACACTCTTTCCCTGCCCCGCCTGTTCCAACGCATATCGGCACCGCGCCTCCTCGCCTCCCAGCGGAAAATCGCTGCGACTCTTGCCCGCCGCCAAGGGTCCTAGCAGGTCGATATAAAGGCCATAGCCCACCAACTCATCCGCCTCAGCCACAAGCCGCGACACCTCCGGTGTCCGCCAGCTTGCCTGACCGGGGCCTATACCCAGCACGCTCAACCGTCCCCGCGCCCGCCCCGGCATCTCTGTAATGACCGCCTCAGAGCGGCTCAGCGCACAGGTTGCATTGGCAGTTTTCCGTTTTTCTACAATCAGTTGCCCACCACACGCCAGCGCCGCCCCCTCGGACACGCCATGGCATCCGACCTCGGCAAAGACCACCTCGGATGGGTTCGCCAACTGCCCGGCATAGGCTTCCAACTCTGCCGCCGAGAACAGGCGAAACGGCACACCCAAGCGCCGCGCCACCGCATTCATCGCCGCCTCATCGGCCTTGAGATCAATTGACGCCACACAAGCAATCGCCCCCGGTGCAATCCCGCTCTCCTCCAGCGTCCGACAGACCAAATCCCACAGTTCCTCGGTCGCGCATCCACGCGCGCAGCCAAGGCCAAGCGCATAGCGCTGCGGATGATAGACCAGCCGCCGATCATTGCCCACCACCGGCGCTTCGGTCACTGCCAATTCGACAGCGCCCCCTACATCATTGATATCAAATATATTCTCTCCCGTGACCCTGACGCCCTCACCCGCCAACATCGCCGCCATCGCCGCCTTGGCGTCGCCGGGATTGGCTAGCCGATAACCCAGAGGGGGCGCATCGAGCGCCACGCCCATCGCCACATCGCCCGCCGTCGTCACCGCCGCCACGGCCCCCAACCCTTCGGCGATCATCGTTGCCAACCGATTGGCCCCCCGGTGCCCGCCCAAGAGCGGCACCACAACCGCCCCGTCGTCACTGACCGACACCACCGGCGGCTCGCCGCGTTTGTCGCTCAAGAGCGGCGCCACCGCCCGGATCAAGATGCCACTGGCACAAACCCCCACCACCGGCACCCCGGCGGCAAATAGATCGCGCGCGTGATCCAGCGCATTGGGAAACCACGCCGCGGCGTGGTCTACTCGCCCGTCGCGCCCATGCACATCGCCGTCAATCAACGCGGCTACACGGTGCGCGACGGCTTCACCCGACCGGCTCAGCGCCAGAACAACAGGTCTCACAGCCATGGATCGGCCCCTTTCGTGAGCAGAATCATTGAAAAATATGGTGCCTTTTCCGGTGCTTGCGCCAAGGGGCAGACAATTTCCTCGGCAAGGCTCGCGCGTTCGACATAGACAGCCTCGGCAGTCAGGCCCAAACCTTCGATCACCCCCCGGATCTTGGCCAGATGCCGCCCCACCTTCATGATGGCGACACTCTCGGCCCCTTCGATCCGCGCCCGCAACTCGGCCTCGGGCAAGGGGCCGGGCAACACCGTCAAGCGCTCGTTGCGCGCCACCAATGGTCGCCCCGCCCGCGCCGCACAAGCGGCGATCGAGGTGACACCGGGCACGACTTCGACCTCGTAGCGCCCGCTCAGCCGAGCAAAGAGATACATGAACGAGCCATAAAAGAAGGGGTCGCCTTCACAGAGGCACACCACATTGTCGCCCCCGTCAAGCGCGTCAGCTATTTCCGCGGCTCCCCGATCATATGCCGCCTGCGCCGGAGCGCGCTCGACACTCATCGGCACATCCATCACGATCTCGCGTGCGCCCGGCGCAATTGCGCCCGCGGCAATCGCCCGCCCGAAACTCTCGCCGCCCGCCAATGCCGGATAGGCCACCACTGTCGCGCCAGCAATCAGCCGATGCGCCCGCAGCGTCATCAACTCGGGGTCCCCCGGCCCAAGGCCCACGCCATAAAGCTTACCGGCCATGCGAGACCCTGCCTTTCATCGTTCCAGAACTACTCAAATCCGACGCCCACCGTTCATCGCTTCACCAGGCTCCATTGCGTGACCGGCATAAGGGGTCGCCAGCCGGTCAAGCCCCCCACCGGTTCGGCCCGGCTGATTTGCAACTTGACCAATTCGCCACCGTGTCGCTTGTAGAGCGCCACCAGCACCGCCTCGCTCTCGAGCGTCACGGCATTGCACACCAGCCGCCCCAAGGGGCGCAACGCGGCCCAAGCGGCGTCAAACACCGCCTCGGTCAGCCCGCCACCGATGAAAACTGCATCAGGTGCCTCGAGACCGTCCAATGCCTCGGGCACGCGGCCTTCGATCAGTTCCAACCGTGGCACACCAAGTGCCAAGGCATTCGCCGCCGCCATCGCGCGCCGATCCGCGCGCGGCTCGATCCCGATCGCGCGGGCATAGCGCGCGCCGCGCATCCATTCCACCGCAACCGAACCACAGCCGGTGCCGATGTCCCACAGTAGCGCGCCGCGCATCGGCATCAGCTTGGCCAGCGTGGCGGCCCGCACCTCACGCTTGGTCATCGTGCCATCATGCTGAAAGAGGTCATCCGCCAGCCCCGGCACCCGTGGCATCAGCGCGGCATCAGGGGCGGCCACACAGTCGACGGCCAGCGTGTTGAAAGGCGGCACCACATGCGCCCAACTTTCGGCCAGCCCGTCAAACCGCGCCTCCTCAGCCCCGCCCATATTGGCCAGCACTGTCATCCGCGATTGTCCAAACCCCCGCTCGGTCAGAAACTGCGCAATCTGTGCGGGCGTTTCAGCCCCCGTGGTCAGGATCAAAAGCCGGGCATCAGGTTGAATAAACGCGATCATCTGCTCGACGGGGCGCCCATGCACCGTCAATGTCTCAAGGTCCGCCATGCTCCAGCCCATGCGCGCGGCCGCCAGTTGAAAGGCCGAAAGCTGCGGATGATACACGATCTCGGAGGGGGGCAAAGACCGCCCGATGCGCGCGCCGACCGAGAACCAGAGCGGGTCGCCCGTGGCCAGCACCACGACGCGCCGCCCCCGCAATCCCGCCAATAGGCCTGTCAGCGCGTCGAAAGGCGAGGGCCAAGCGATCCGCTCTGCCGTCACAGCCTCGGACAAAAGGTGATGCCGCTCACCGCCGACGATCACCTCTGCGGCCTCTAGAATGGCGCGGGTTGCGGGCAAAAGTCCGGCCATCCCATCCTCGCCAATGCCCACAATATGCAGCCAAGGATCCGCAGTGGCCGTCATGCGCCCACCTCCGGCAAACCGGCAGACAGCGCATTGACCGCCGCACTTGCCATCGCCGATCCGCCGCGCCGCCCGCGCAGAGCGACAAATTCGCAGCCGCGTGGATTGTCTGCCAGTTCGGCCTTGCTCTCTGCCGCCCCAACAAATCCCACAGGAAAGCCAAGGATCAGCGCCGGACGCGGTGCCCCCTGATCGAGCAGTTCCAAAAGGTGGAAAAGCGCCGTGGGCGCATTGCCAATCGCGACCACGGCCCCCTCTAGCCGCTCTGCCCACAACTCAACTGCCGCTGCTGAACGTGTATTGCCGATCTCCGCCGCGATTCCCGGCACCCGCGGATCGTTCAGCGTGACAATCACCTCATTGTTGCAGGGCAGATAGCGGCGGATGATCCCGGCGCCAACCATCTCGCAATCACAAAACACGGGCGCACCGGCCTGCAAGGCGGCATGGCCCGCGGCATAGGCCCCGCTGGAAAACGCCAGCCGATCCGCCACCTCGACCATTCCACAGGCATGAATGAGCCGTATCGCAAGGCTCTCCATCCCTGGGCCAAACCGATCCAGCCGCGCCTCTTGGCGTACCGTGGCAAAGCTCATCTCATAGATGGCCGAGGGGTTCTTTTCGTAGGGGCGCAAAATCAACCCTTTGCGATTGCGGCCGGTGTCGGAGCCTCCGGCGGGAGTATTTTTACCAAGAAGAAACGCAGTCAGGCCTTGGTCCGCCGCGCGCTTTCGGGCCCATGCGGATGGCGGGCATGGGGATAGGGCGCGTGGTGATGGTCGTGATCATGGTCATGGTGGTCATGGGGATGATCGTGATCATGGTGGTGGTGATGCCCGTGATCATGGTCATGGTGGTGATGCTTCGCCTGCGCCTCCAACCGACACAGACCGGTGCAGAAGGTGTCGCACAGCGTGCAATCCGCCACGTTCGAGCCAGGCGCAGAGGCCCCCTGCCCTTCGACATGGTGGTGATGGCTTTCTTGCACAGCGCCAACCTCGGCCTCAAAGCCCAGGATTTGCGTGCGATATTTACACATGACGCATGTGGGCGGCGGCACATCGCCAAAGGCCGGATGCCCGGTGCCCCGTGCCTCAGCCAAGGCGGCGCGCTGTTCGGGCGTGATCCGCTGCACCGCGCCGCCCTCGATGGCGAGGATCTGCGTGCGATACTGACAGGTGCCACAATTGGGGGGCGGCACGGCGCTCAATTGCTCTGTCACACGCTCGACAAAGGTTTCCAGCACCTTGGGATGGTCGCCCAAATACCCTGCTTTGACAAATTGCATGCCCGGATGTTCATCGGCGACGCGGTCGGTAAAGCCATAAATGCGGTCTATCAAGATGCCGGAAAAGAGGAAGTAGGGGAACACCACAACACGCTTGTAGCCCAGTTTAACCACATGTTGCAGGCATGGCTCGACCAGCGGGAAGGTGACACCGGAATAGCCCACTTCGCACCAGCCAAAGCCGATACCCTCATGCAAAAGGCGCGCAATCTTGGCGACATTGGCATTAGCATCGGGATCAGACGCGCCGCGCCCAATCACCACAAGGCACGTGTCATGCACCCCAACCTCGCCGTACTTCACATTGGCGCGGTCAATCGCTTCGCGTATCCGTGCCCCTGCGGCGGCGATCATCTTGGGGTCCACCCCCAATTCGCGACCATAGCGCACCTCGATACCATGCGTTGCGGCATAGGTATTAAGCACGGTGGGAATATCGTTTTTGGAATGCATCGCCGCAAAGAGCATCCCCGGCACAGCCAGAATTCGCTCGCAGCCAGCCGCGCGCAACCGGTCAAGACCGTCACGGATCACCGGATTGGCAAATTCGAGATAGCCATATTCCATCAGCCAGTCATCCGGCAGATAGCCCGGCAGTTTATCCGCCAATACGCTGAATTCATCCACCGCCGATTGACTGCGCGACCCGTGTCCGCAGATCATCACACCCGTCTTGACCATGCTCATGCCTCCTGCGGCGCCTCGTCGGCGGCCTCTTCTTCGTTCTCTTGCGTCTCTGCCCGCTCTTTGCGCGCGCGCAGACCGGACCAGAGGCCAATGGCAATCGCGGCCCCAAGTGCGGCTGCTCCCAACCAGTGGCCATGCCCCGCAACCTCTGCCAGATGACCCGGATGGGCATAGGCGGCAGTTCCGCTCAAGAGCGCGGTCAGAATGGTGGCAAGTCGCATGGCAGTCCCCTTATCCTCGGTCGCGCAACAGGGGGAAAAGGGGCGATCGGGCCAAACGGCCCCGACGACGCGCGATCTGCCCCCGACATGGGTCAGCCGATCCGTGCACACCTTTCCGGCCCGGTTGCGGGCTTCGTCATAGGCCGTGTATAGGCGCAGCGCCCCAAGGCTGCAAACGAAGAAACGAAGCCCCCGGCCCCGTTCGCGACATGTGCAGCCCTGCACGGGCGCTGCGCGGTGCTGCGGATTACTGGGGCCAGCCCATGCCCCTAGATTAATGCCAAAGAGGAGTAATCACATGGGTCAACTGGTCAACGGTAAATGGCAAGACACTTGGTATGACACCGAATCAACGGGCGGAAAATTCGTGCGCTCGACCGCGAAATTCCGCAACTGGATCACCGCCGACGGCACGGCTGGCCCCTCGGGCGACGGCGGCTTCAAGGCGGAAAGCGGGCGTTATCACCTCTATGTCTCGCTGGCCTGCCCTTGGGCGCATCGCACGTTGATCTTTCGCGCGCTCAAAGGGTTGGAAGATCACATCGACGTCTCAATCGTGCATCCCGATATGCTGTCAGAGGGTTGGGAATTTCGCACCGATTTCCCCTGTGCAACCGGCGACCGTCTTTATGGTCTGCCTTACGCACGTGACATCTACCTCAAGGCCGACCCCGACATTTCCGGTCGTGTCACCGTGCCCATCCTGTGGGACACAGAGCGTGAAACCATCGTCTCGAACGAGAGCGCCGAAATCATCCGGATGTTCAATTCTGCCTTTGACGATATCACCGGCAACACACTCGATTTCTGGCCAAAAGATCTGCGCGCCGCCATCGAGCCTGTGAACGCGCGTATCTACGACACCGTGAACAACGGCGTTTACAAGGCCGGTTTTGCCACCAGCCAAGAGGCCTATGAGAGCGCCGTGCACCCGCTTTTCGACAGTCTCGACTGGCTCGAAGGCCGTCTTGACCAACACCGCTACGTGATGGGCGACAACGCGACCGAGGCCGACTGGCGGCTCTTTACCACGCTCATCCGGTTTGATCCGGTCTATCATTTGCATTTCAAATGCAACCGGGCGCGTATCGTCGACTATCCGAACCTATGGGGCTATCTGCGCGACCTTTACCAATGGCCGGGCGTGGCGGGGACGGTCAATTTCGAGCATATCGTACGCCACTATCACTATAGCCATGACACCATTAATCCCAACCGGATCATCCCGATCAATCCGGTGCTGGATTTTGATGCGCCACTTGGTCGGGGCTGAGCATCGCCCCGACCAAGGCAAAAAGGCTCAGGATGACTGCGGCCAGACAAAATCAGGGCGCAGCGCGGCATAGACTGGGCGGCCATCGCTGGGCTTGGGTACGCCTGTGGCCGGATCATAGAACGCATGATAGCTTGCGGCACCGATCTGGTCACCATAGCCCATCAGATTGGGCACGATCACCCGGATGCGATGCTGCTTGTCATCCAGCATGATGGGAGCGCCGCACGTCCCGCAAGTGCAAAGCTCGAGCGGACCATCGGGATTGTTAGCATTGAACGGCTGGCGTTTCATCCCCGCCTCATTGTCCGCAACAACATCACCATGGTTGTAAAACACCACATGCGTGGTGTCTTGACCTGTGACGTTCTTGCAGACGGAACAGTGGCAGGTGTGATTGTCGATCGGCGCGTGTTTGGTATGGGTGTGAATGTGGTCGCAACCACCAGAACATTGGTCAGACATCGGCCTTCCTCCTCAAAGCGATGCGGATGGGTGATCCAAGGCGAAAGCCCTCGGCTCAACCCCGGCTCTGAACCTATCACGCTCCACGTCCGAGCCCGGCGCTGATTCTGGTCGGACGCGACTAAAGGATGACAGCGGCGCAAAATGCAAAACGCCCCGATCCTTTTGGACCGGGGCGCTTTTGTGCGATGGGCTGGGATACTCCAGCCAGAGCGGATTTAGCCGCGCTCTTCGATGATCTTAACTAGATGCGGCAGCTTGTTGACCATGCCACGCACCGAGGGGGTATCCTCGAGCTCGCGGGTCTTGTGCATCTTGTTGAGGCCCAGACCGATCAGGGTCTGACGCTGATCTTGAGGGCGGCGGATCGGGCTGCCGATCTGCTTGACGACGATGGTTTTTGCCATTTGTCCGGTTCCTTACGCTTCTGCCGCTTCAGCAACCGGCGCTTCGTCACCCTTTTTCAGGATGTCAGCCACCTTCTTGCCACGGCGCTGCGCCACCATACGCGGGCTGGTCTCTTTGCGGAGACCATCGAGCGTGGCGCGGATCATGTTATAGGGGTTTTGCGACCCGGTCGATTTCGCGACCACGTCCTGAACGCCCAACATCTCGAACACGGCGCGCATCGGACCACCGGCGATGATGCCGGTACCATGCGGAGCTGTGCGCATCACGACTTTGCCGGCGCCATGGCGACCTTCCATGTCGTGGTGCAGGGTGCGGCCCTCGCGCAGCGGCACGCGGATCATTGCGCGCTTGGCAGCTTCGGTGGCCTTGCGGATCGCCTCGGGAACTTCCTTGGCTTTACCTTTGCCAAAGCCGACGCGGCCCTTTTGATCGCCCACGACCACCAGCGCCGCGAAGCCAAAGCGCTTACCGCCCTTGACTGTCTTGGACACACGGTTGATCGCGACGAGACGATCGGCGAACTCCGGGGCTTCCTCGCGTTCGCGACGGTCGCGGCGGTTGTCTTCTCTTGCCATTCTCTCGTCTCCTTAAATCTTCAGGCCAGCTTCACGCGCGGCGTCGGCAACTGCCTTGACACGCCCGTGAAACAGAAAGCCGCCCCGATCGAAATAGGCCTCGGTGATGCCGGCCTTTTGGGCCCGCTCGGCAATCGCGGTGCCAATCTTGGTGGCCGCCTCGACATTGCACTTGCCCACCAGGCCCAGATCCTTTTCGAGGGTCGAGGCCGCCGCGAGCGTCACACCGTTGACGTCGTCGATCAGCTGCACGCTGATGTTCTTGTTGGAGCGGAAAACGCTCAGGCGCACGCGCCCTGCATTGACCTTGCGGAGTTTGTTCCGAACGCGCAGGCGGCGTTTGAGGAACAGTTTTCTTTTGCTGTTTGCCATCTGTCGCGTCCTTACTTCTTCTTGCCTTCCTTCTGGAAGATGTACTCGCCTTTGTAGCGGATGCCCTTACCCTTGTAGGGTTCGGGACGCCGCCAGTCGCGGATATTTGCCGCGACCTGACCAACGAGCTGCTTGTCCGTGCCTTCAACCACAAGCTCAGTCTGCTTGGGTGCGGTCACGGTTACACCGTCCGGAATGGGGAAATCGACATCATGGCTGAGGCCGAGGTTCAGCTTGAGCACGTTGCCCGCCATCTGGGCACGATAGCCCACACCACGGATTTCCAGCTCTTTCTTGAAGACATCCCGAGCGCCGTGCACCATGTTGGCGATGACCGTACGGGTCATCCCCCACTGCTGGCGCGCACGCTTGGATTTGCCGCGCGGCATTACCGAGATCGCATTTTCCTCGATGGTGATGGTGACATCATCCGTCGCGGTAAAGGTCTTGGTTGCCTTGGGGCCTTTGACTTCGATCTTCTGTCCCGACAGCGTCACAGTGACGTCGGAGGGCAGCGGAACGGGTTTCTTGCCGATACGTGACATGTCTGGTCTCCTTAGAAGACAGTGCAGAGCACTTCGCCGCCAACATTGGCTGCGCGCGCGGCTGCATCCGACATCACACCCTTGGAGGTGGAGACAATCGACACACCCAGACCCTGACGGACCTGCGGAATGTCATCGACGCCCAGATAGACGCGACGACCGGGCTTGGAAACCCGCTTCATTTCGCGAATGACAGGCGTGCCTTCATAGTATTTCAGGCTGATTTCGATGGCAGGATGGCCATTGGCATCCTGTGTCATCTCATAGCCACGAATGTAGCCCTCGGAGGCCAACACATCGAGAACGCGCACGCGCATTTTCGAGGCGGGGGTCAACACCGTGGACTTGCCACGCATCTGCGAGTTGCGGATACGGGTGAGCATATCGCCGATAGGATCGTTCATATCTCTGACCTCCTCACCAGCTCGATTTCACGACGCCGGGCAGCTGCCCGCTCGAGCCGAGCTCGCGCAGCATGATCCGGGACACTTTAAGTTTGCGGTAATACGCATGCGGACGGCCCGTAAGCTGGCACCGGTTGTGCAGCCGTGTGGCCGAGCTGTTGCGCGGCAGTTCCGCAAGCTTGAGAGAGGCGCGGAAACGCTCTTCCATCGGCTTGCTCTGGTCATTGATGATCACTTTCAGAGCGGCGCGCTTCTTGGCGAAACGGTCAACCAGCACCTGGCGCTTCTTCTCGCGCTCGATCATTGATTTCTTAGCCATAGATCTATCCTCCCCCGGCTCAGCTGTTGAAGGGCATGTTGAAATGCTTCAACAGCGCCTTGGCTTCAGCGTCGGTCTTCGCCGTGGTTGCGATGACAATGTCCATCCCCCAAACTTCGTCGACCTTGTCGAAGTTGATCTCGGGGAAGATGATATGTTCCTTGATGCCCATGGCATAGTTGCCACGACCATCGAACGACTTGCCCGAAACCCCGCGGAAGTCGCGGATACGCGGCATCGCAATGGTGATCAGACGGTCAAGGAAATCATACATACGGTCGCCACGCAGCGTGACCTTGGCCCCAAGCGGCATGTCTTCGCGAACGCGGAAACCGGCGATGGAGTTGCGGGCCTTGGTGACGACAGCGCGCTGACCAGCGATCGTGGTCAGGTCTTCCTGAGCCGACTTCGCCTTTTTCGAGTCGCGCACAGCCTCGGCACCGCAGCCGATGTTGAGCACGATCTTTTCCAGACGCGGGATCTGCATGTCGTTCTTGTAGCCAAACTCTTCTTTCAGAGCAGGCTTGATGGCCTCACGGAAGTGGGCTTTCAGGCGCGGGGTATAGGTTGCGGTATCAAGCATCGATCACGTCCCCCGTGGTCTTGGCGTAACGGACTTTCTTGTCGCCTTCGATCTTGAAGCCAACCCGGGTCGGTTTGCCGTTCTTGTCAACAATCGCCAGATTGCTCAGGTCGATGGGCATCGCCTTGGGGATGCGGCCACCTTGGCTGGTCTGGCTCTGACGGGTGTGGCGGATCGCCATGTTCACGCCTTCAACCACGGCCTTGCCGGATTTCGGGTCAACATTGGTGATCGTGCCTTTTTGGCCCTTGTCCTTGCCGGACAGAACAACCACGGTGTCACCTTTTTTCAGTTTAGCAGCCATCTTACAGCACCTCCGGGGCGAGCGAGATGATTTTCATGAAGTTCTTGGCACGCAGCTCGCGAACGACCGGCCCGAAAATACGGGTACCAACCGGCTCACCTGCGTTGTTCAGGATCACGGCGGCGTTGCGGTCAAAGCGAATGGCGGTGCCATCTTCACGACGGACTTCCTTGGCGGTGCGCACGACGACGGCCTTACGGACGTCGCCCTTCTTCACGCGACCGCGCGGGATGGCTTCCTTGACCGAGACGACAATGATGTCGCCCACGGATGCGTATCGACGCTTGGAACCACCCAGAACCTTGATGCACTGAACTCGGCGAGCGCCGGAGTTGTCAGCAACATCCAGGTTGGTCTGCATCTGGATCATTTGGTTTCTCCCGACCTATGGGGGGCGATGCACTGCCTTGTCCCCAGGGTTTCGATTAATGCCAAAAGGCGCTAAAGGCTTATGCCTCCAGCACCTCCCAGCGTTTCGTCTTGGACTTGGGCGCGCATTCGATGATCCGAACGGCATCGCCCACTTTGAACGTGTTGTTCTCATCGTGAGCCCGGTATTTCTTGGACTTACGAATGGTTTTCTGAAGCACGGGGTGCTTGAAACGACGCTCGACCGATACGGTTACGGTCTGGGCGTTTGCGTCAGAGGTCACGACCCCTTGAAGAATACGTTTGGGCATATCTCGGGCTCCTTACTCTGCTGCCGCGTTGGCTTTTTCGTTCAGAATGGTCAGCACGCGCGCGGCGTCGCGGCGGGCAATACGCATCTGAGCGGGGTTCTCCAACTGGCCGGTAGCCGCCCGAAAACGCAGATTGAACTGCTGCTTCTTCAGGTTGGTGAGTTCTTCCCGGAGCTGATCCGGGGTCTTGTCACGCAGTTCCTTGGCGTTCATCGCCTTTTCCTTTCTCAAAACACCGGCCAGCCCCTGACGGTTTGCTCAGGGTAACTCGAAACCCGGTGGATGAATTGCAAATACCCGAATCCCCGGACTGGCCGGGCAAGCGGATTGGGGCTCTATACGGGAGGCGGTAGCAGAGGGCAAGGGGAGTTTGGACATCCTTGGTTATAAAGAACCAGACCTTCCCTTTGTCACCGTTATTATGCCCACACTCTCGCTTCATTTACCATCCATTCGCCCGTCTCGTCGCCCTCATATTTGACAAATTGGCTTGCGCCTTCGCCGGATCTACAAGAAATGCGAAGGCCAATATCAGAGATAAAAGGACCAAGCCCGCGACAGCAAACAATGTAAACTGTGGCGCACTCCCCAACCGCGATCCCTCAAAGGCGGCGAAACCTTTTAGGATCAGAACCATAAGGAGGCCCCATGAAAAACCATTCAAACCTAGGAGCAGCACATAGCAATCCAGTTTCAAAACAACGGCCTGCCATCCGCGAGCAAGACCGCGAAACACCTCACGGATCATAACCCAAGCCACCATCAACGCTGCAAGCGTCATCTGGAGGACAAGGCCAATCAGCATTTCAACGGTAGCATTTGCCCTATTCAGTTTTTCTTGAAGCTGCCCGGTATGGTCTAATGCGATCTCCTGCGCAAAATCAGACGGATAAATATCAAACAGGCTCAGCAATGAGATTGGGAAAAGATGGATCACGAAATTGATCACACATGCCCATATGATGATCCAAAGAATGCGCTTCGGCCCCGGATCAAGCTCGTAAGTGGTGGAACGCTTCACCGTTCTTCCTTTGAACACTAACTTTTACAACTTCAGCACCTCACAACCCTTGATCAGTCGCGTCAAGTCTCACGTGCTATTTGGCGATACAGCCTCTTGAATTATCCCACACCAAATAGAAACGGCCCCGGGTTTCCCCGAGGCCGTTCCCATCAGATCAGATCGCTTATGCGAGCTGGAGGTTCGACGCGCTCTCACGGCCGTCACGGCCGGATTCGATGTCGAAGGTCACTTTCTGATTGTCGGCGAGGCCGGTCAGGCCTGCGCGCTCAACAGCGCTGATGTGGACAAAAACGTCCTTGCCGCCATTGTCGGGCGCGATAAAGCCGAAGCCTTTGGTGGAATTGAACCATTTCACGGTGCCGTTGGCCATCGTGATGTCTCCTCTGGTAGTGCTGCCCGCGGGAATGCGGCAGTCGCGGCGTGGTCGGTCTGGATCGAGATACTGACAGCCGGTTTAGAGGAGCAGATGATCGAAATAGAATAACGTTAGCACCCTGCACATGGGGGAGTTTGCCGCGTTTTACAAGGGGAAATCCCAAAAGACCTTAGATTCGGCGGAAAACGGGTGTTTTTGCACCCTCAATTCCAAGAATAATTGAAGCTGACGCTGATCCGGTCGTCTTCCGACATGTTCATCGGAACCTCATGACGCAGCCATGATTCCCACAACAGCACATCCCCTACCACCGGCTTGGCGTAGATAAAGGTGCGCAATTCCTGTCTCGCGTCCTTGCGGCGGACAGGGGCCGCCATCATCCGGGCAGACCTTGGGTCTTCCAGCTTGAGCGCGCTGGCGCCGTCAGGCATCGCCACATAGGTTGTGCCGGAAATCACTGAATGCGGATGGATATGGCTGGCGTGCATCCCGCCTTCGGGCAGGATGTTGATCCATATGTCCTCTAGCTTCAATTCCTTGCCGTCGAGATCGAACTCCAGATCCTGGGCGAAGGCCGCCACATGGACATCCAGCACCTTGACAAGATCGGCAAAGATCGGAAACCGCCACGGCAGGTCGCTGAGCGAGGCATAAGAGGTATAGCCGGGATATCCATTCTCGTCGCACCACTCCTGCCCCGCCTCGTCATCCTCGGCGATGGAATAGCAGGACGCCTCCAATTCCTTGGCATCAATGGCAGGTCCGTGCTCGCTCAGGGCGGCACGATAGAGGCGGGTCACGAAGAGGGAATCGATATTGGGCATGGCTCGCTCTTAGCGTGGTGCCAAGCAAGTGGCAAAGAAAAACCCCCGCGCGATCTCTCGCACGGGGGCAATCCGTAGGGCGGGTGTGAACCCGCTGATCTTACCAGTCTTCGCGGACCACGACGCGGGTTTTGATCGGCAATTTCATCGCCGCCAGACGCAGCGCTTCAAATGCGATCTCTTCGCTCACACCGTCGATCTCGAACATGACCCGGCCCGGCTTGACCTTGCAGGCCCAGTAATCGACCGAACCCTTACCTTTACCCATCCGAACCTCGGTGGGCTTGGACGAGACCGGTACATCCGGGAAAATCCGGATCCAGACACGGCCCTGACGTTTCATGTGGCGCGTCATGGCACGACGAGCTGCCTCGATCTGACGGGCGGTGATACGCTCGGGCTGGGTGGCCTTGAGACCGAAAGTGCCAAAGTTCAGATCAGAGCCGCCTTTGGCTTCGCCTTTGATCCGGCCCTTGAACTGCTTGCGGAATTTAGTGCGCTTTGGTTGAAGCATCTTTCATTCCTCCTTAACGGCGGCCGCCGGCGCCACGGGGCGCGGGACCATCCTGGAGTTCCTGGGCCTTGCGGTCACGGGCACCGGGATCGTGCTCCATGATTTCACCCTTGAAGATCCAGACCTTGATACCAATGATCCCATAGGCCGTGGTGGCCTCGACGGGAGCATAGTCGATGTCCGCACGCAGCGTGTGCAGCGGCACGCGGCCCTCGCGATACCATTCGGTCCGCGCAATCTCGGCACCGCCAAGACGACCCGAAACGTTGACCCGGATACCAAGAGCACCCATGCGCATTGCGTTCTGCACGGCGCGCTTCATGGCGCGACGGAAGGACACACGACGCTCAAGCTGCTGTGCGATGCTCTCGCCCACAAGGGCCGCATCCAGCTCGGGCTTGCGCACTTCGACGATATTGAGGTACAATTCGCTTGCGGTCATTGCCGCCAGCTTCTTGCGCAGACCCTCGATATCGGCGCCTTTCTTGCCGATGATCACGCCCGGACGTGCGGTGTGGATCGTGACGCGGCACTTCTTGTGCGGACGTTCGATGATCACACGGCTGATCCCGGCCTGTTTGCACTCTTCGCCGATGAACTTGCGCATCGCAAGATCTTCGAGCAGCAGATTGCCATAGTCCTTGGTGTCGGCATACCAGCGGCTATCCCAGGTACGGTTCACCTGAAGGCGCATGCCAATCGGATTGACTTTGTTACCCATTAGGCTTGCTCCTCAATTTCACGAACCTTGATCGTCAGCTCCGAAAACGGCTTTTTCAGCGCGCCAAAGCGACCACGGGCACGCGGACGGCCCCGCTTCATCACAAGGTTCTTGCCGACATAGGCCTCTGCCACGATCAGACCATCCACATCGAGATTGTGGTTGTTCTCAGCATTGGCAATTGCGGACTGAAGACACTTCTTGACGTCCTGCGCGATGCGCTTGTTCGAGAAAGTGAGATCGGTCAGCGCCTTGTCGACCTTCTTGCCACGGATCATCGCGGCAACGAGGTTCAGCTTCTGCGGGCTGGTACGAAGCATGCGCAACTTGGCCATTGCTTCGTTGTCTGCCACGCGGCGGGGGTTCTTTTCCTTGCCCATGACTTACTTCCGCTTCGCTTTTTTGTCTGCGGCATGACCGTAATAGGTCCGGGTCGGTGAATATTCACCGAACTTCTGACCGATCATGTCTTCGCTGACGTTGACAGGGATATGCTTGTGGCCGTTGTAGACGCCAAACGTGAGACCCACGAATTGCGGCAGGATCGTCGAACGACGCGACCAGATCTTGATAACTTCATTACGCCCCGACTCGCGCGCTGCCTCGGCCTTTTTCAAGACATAGGCATCGACAAAGGGGCCTTTCCATACAGAACGTGCCATGTGTTAGCGGCCCTTCTTCTTGGCGTGACGCGAGCGCACGATGAGATCCTGCGACGCCTTGTTCTTGTTGCGGGTGCGCGCGCCTTTGGTGGGCTTGCCCCAAGGCGTAACCGGGTGACGACCACCCGAGGTCCGACCCTCACCACCACCATGGGGGTGGTCGATCGGGTTCATAACCACACCACGCACAGACGGGCGGATGCCCTTGTGGCGCATACGGCCCGCTTTGCCGTAATTCTGGTTCGAGTTATCGGGGTTGCTGACGGCCCCAACAGTGGCCATGCATTCCTGGCGCACCAGACGCAGCTCGCCCGAGCTCAGACGGATCTGAGCATAGCCACCGTCGCGGCCCACGAATTGCGCATAGGTGCCAGCGGCGCGCGCAATCTGCCCGCCCTTGCCGGCCTTAAGCTCGATGTTGTGAATGATCGTGCCGATGGGCATGCCCGAGAACGGCATCGCGTTACCCGGCTTGATGTCGGCCTTGGCCGACGCGATGACCTTGTCACCAATCGCCAGACGCTGCGGTGCAAGGATATAGGCTTGCTCGCCATCTTCATATTTGATCAGCGCGATAAATGCGGTCCGGTTCGGGTCATATTCGATCCGTTCCACGGTTGCCGAGATATCAAATTTCGTCCGCTTGAAATCGACGATACGATAGAGGCGTTTCGCCCCGCCGCCTTTGCGACGCATCGTGATCCGTCCGGTATTGTTCCGGCCGCCATTCTTGGTCAAACCCTCAGTGAGAGATTTGACCGGACGTCCTTTCCACAGCTCCGAACGGTCGATCAGCACCAGCCCACGCTGGCCCGGCGTCGTCGGCTTATACGACTTGAGTGCCATGCTTTCTGTCTTCCGTTTGCTTACGGCAGGTAAACCCGCCTATGTTATAGCCCCCGAGGGTGGCCAAGGTATGAGGCCCCGTAGGTCCCCGGTTAGAGTTGCCCTTGCGAACAACAGCGAAGCCCCGGACGAATCCGGGGCCTTGCGGATGGGGTCTGATAAGGGAGGCCACATGCGCGGTCAAGGGGTTTGCCCAAGATTTACAGGCGGAAACCACCAGTGATCAAAGGCCCAGACCGATCATCACCTCGTCCAGTGCCTCTGGCATTTTACGCATCAGCCTTGTGCAGCATGACACGGCGTGTTTTCGGGGGCGAGTCGAGATCTGTCAGTGTGCCGAACGTCTCCAGCTTTTCGGCCTGCACCTTCGCCGTGCTCCGGCGCAGATCGAATATCGCAGCCCCACCGGGACGCAAAACCTTGTCGAGAAATGGCAGATACATATCCACAGGATAGTGGAACCCGCAGGAGAGAAAGCTGACAACCAGATCGACGGACTTGGCCGTCTCAGCTGGCTTTGTCATTGGATTGAGCGTTTCAATTCTGTCAGCCTTGATCCCGTTCGCCTTGAGCAACCCTTTGGCGCGGCTCAGCGAGGAATAGGCGGCACCTTCGGTGTTGAACCCGAAATGACGATGCGTGTTCTCCTCTAAGTCGATCAAGAGCACCTTGCACCCCAGATCCTGCGCCGCAAAGAGATCGAAAAACCCATAGCCACAGCCAATATCCGCGATCCGCTTGGGATTGAGATCCTGTAGGAGGCTCTTGATTAACTTGTATTCGGCGTGAATGACGCCTGCCGCACGACGCGCTATCGTGTCTCCCATCTCATCCACCACGGCTTGGATCGGGGCATCGTCGCCCTCCTGCCAGGCTTTGATGATCCGCCCCGATTTGGGCCGGTCAAACATCACCTCAGAACGCTGCAAGATCAGGTTCACATAATCGCCGCGATCAAAGCAGGTAAGGTTAAGTGACGCGATCCGATCCTCCATTGCCTCGGCGGCAATGTCTATTTCAAGCTGCATGTCGATCCTACTCTCTGCAACGCCGCCAACTTGCAGATAAATGCCAGCATTCCAGAGGAAAGTCGCCCCTTTTCGACAAGCGAAAAGCGATCACAAGGGTCATACAAGACCGTGAAAAGCGAAACCCCGGCCACCTCTCGGCAGCCGGGGTTCACGCTTAATTCGTAGCGTGGGTGTTACCCAATCACGATCAGAGACCGGTGGTCACGTCGATCGTGTTGCCTTCGGCGAGGGTCACATAAGCTTTCTTGACGTCATTCCGACGGCCAAGCTGACCCCGGAAGCGCTTTTGCTTGCCCTTGGTGATCGTGGTGTTCACAGCCGTCACCTTTACCCCAAAGAGTGCCTCAACGGCCTCCTTGATGGCAGGCTTGTTGGCGTCCATGTGGACTTCGAACACCACAGCCCCATTTTCCGAGACCATAGTGGCCTTTTCAGTGATGATCGGCTTGCGGATCACATCGTAATGTTCAGGTTTCGCGCTCATTTCAGACGAGCCTCCAGTGCTTCGACACCCGCTTTGGTGATCACGAGCGTGTCACGCTTGAGGATGTCATAGACGTTTGCGCCCATCGACGGCAGCACATCGAGACCCTCGATATTGGCTGCGGCACGGGCGAATTCTGCATTCACCTGTGCGCCGTCGATCACCAGCACGCGCTTCCAGCCGAGGTTCTTGACCTGCTTGGCCAATTCCCCCGTCTTGCCGTTCGAAGATGCCTCGTCAAGGATGACAAGCGCGCCTGCCTTGGCTTTGGCCGAGAGAGCGTGCTTGAGACCAAGCGCGCGAACCTTCTTGGGCAGGTCATGGGCGTGGCTGCGCGGGGTCGGACCCTTGTAGATACCACCATGGCGGAAGATCGGCGCGTTCTTGTCACCGTGGCGTGCGCCGCCGGTGCCCTTTTGGCGATAGATCTTCTTGGTGGAATAGCTGGTTTCCGACCGGGTCTTGACCTTGTGCGTGCCGGCCTGCGCCTTGTTGCGCTGCCAACGAACGACGCGGTGCAGGATGTCTGCGCGCGGCTCCAGGCCGAAGATGTCTTCGCCCAGATCGACCGAGCCGGCCGTCCCGCCGTCCAGTTTGATCACGTCGAGTTTCATTCTTCGCCTTCCTTCTTCTCAGCCTGAATGCTGGCCTCAGCCTCTTTCAGTGCAGCCTCCTCAGCGGCGGCGGCCTCTTCGGCCAGACGCTTGGCTTCAGCTTCTGCTTCAGCCGCAGCGGCAGCGGCCGCAGCCTCAGCAGCTTTGGCAGCCTCTTCAGCAGCAGAGCGCAGAGCAGCGGGCAGAATGGCGTTCTCGGGGAACGGCTTTTTCACCGCATCCTTGATCGTCACCCAACCACCTTTGGACCCCGGAACAGCGCCCTTGATCATGATAAGGCCACGGTCGGCGTCGGTCTTGACGACCTGAAGGTTCTGCGTGGTGACACGCACAGCCCCCATGTGCCCGGCCATTTTCTTGCCCTTGAACACCTTGCCCGGGTCCTGACACTGACCGGTCGAGCCGTGCGAACGGTGGCTGATCGACACACCGTGGCTGGCCCGCAGACCGCCAAAGTTGTGACGCTTCATCGCACCGGCAAAGCCTTTACCGATCGAGGTGCCCGAGACATCCACAAACTGACCTTCAAAGTAATGGTCAGCAGTGATTTCCTCGCCCACATTGATCAGGGCCTCAGGCGCTACGCGGAATTCCGCGATCTTGCGCTTGGGTTCAACCTTGGCTGCGGCGAAGTGGCCACGCATGGCCTGCGTCGTCCGCTTGGCCTTGGCGGTTCCCGCACCGAGTTGCACGGCCGTGTAGCCGTCTTTCTCAGGGGTGCGCTGTGCCACCACCTGAAGTTTGTCCAATTGAAGAACGGTCACAGGAACCTGTTTGCCGTCTTCGAGGAAAAGCCGGGTCATGCCGACTTTTTTCGCGATCACACCAGAGCGCAACATCTCTTGCTCTCCTTAAACCGAAATCTGCACGTCCACGCCAGCGGCGAGGTCGAGCTTCATCAGCGCGTCCACCGTCTGCGGCGTGGGATCGACGATGTCCAAGAGACGCTTATGCGTCCGGATCTCGAACTGGTCGCGGGATTTCTTGTTCACGTGCGGACTACGCAGAACCGTGAATTTCTCGATCTTGTTCGGCAGCGGGATCGGCCCACGCACCTGGGCACCGGTCCGTTTGGCGGTATTGACGATTTCCTGCGTGCTGGCATCCAGCACACGGTAATCAAACGCCTTGAGCCGAATGCGAATATTTTGGCTTTGCATTTGTCTTAGCCTTTCGCGGCATTGGAGTTGATAGGAGGAAGGCCGGACCATCCGGCCTCCCTCGTCGAACCCTTAAAGGTTGTTACTCGATGATCTTCGACACGACGCCGGCGCCGACGGTGCGGCCGCCTTCGCGGATGGCGAAGCGCAGGCCGTCTTCCATGGCGATGGGCGCGATCAGCTCAACCGTGAACTTCAGGTTGTCGCCCGGCATCACCATTTCGGTGCCCTCGGGCAGCATCACCGTGCCGGTCACGTCCGTGGTGCGGAAGTAGAACTGCGGGCGGTAGTTGGCAAAGAACGGCGTGTGACGGCCACCCTCTTCCTTGGTCAGGATATAGGCCTCAGCCTCGAACTTGGTGTGCGGCTTGACCGAACCGGGCTTGCACAGCACCTGGCCGCGCTCGACACCCTCACGGTCCACACCGCGCAAGAGTGCGCCGATGTTGTCGCCCGCTTCCCCACGATCCAAGAGCTTGCGGAACATCTCGACGCCCGTGCAGGTGGTGGTCTTGGTGTCGCGGATGCCCACGATCTCGATGCTGTCGCCGACGTTGATCACGCCACGCTCGATACGACCGGTCACAACCGTGCCACGGCCCGAGATCGAGAACACGTCTTCGATCGGCATCAGGAACGGCTGGTCCACGGCGCGTGCGGGCGTCGGGATATAGCTGTCGACCGCTTCCATCAGCGCGCGGATCGAGTTCTCGCCGATCTCCGGCTGGGTGCCGTTCATCGCATGCAGCGCCGAGCCGCGCACGATCGGAATATCGTCGCCGGGATAGTCGTAGGAGGTCAGCAGCTCGCGGATCTCCATCTCGACCAGCTCGAGCAGCTCTTCGTCATCCACCTGATCGACCTTGTTCATGTAGACGACCATGAAGGGGATGCCCACCTGACGACCAAGCAGGATGTGCTCGCGCGTCTGCGGCATCGGGCCGTCAGCCGCGTTCACAACCAAGATCGCGCCATCCATCTGGGCGGCACCGGTGATCATGTTCTTCACATAGTCGGCGTGGCCGGGGCAGTCGACATGCGCATAGTGACGCGCCTCGGTCTCATACTCCACATGCGCGGTCGAGATCGTGATCCCGCGCGCCTTCTCTTCAGGCGCCCCGTCAATCTGGTCATAGGCCCGGAACTCGCCGAAATACTTGGTGATCGCCGCCGTCAACGTCGTCTTGCCGTGGTCAACGTGACCAATCGTGCCGATGTTCACATGCGGCTTGTTACGTGCAAACTTTTCCTTTGCCATTGTTCTGGCTCCTTCTTGGTTCGAATGCGGTGCGCGATGGCGCACCCTACAGGGGTGGTAGGGTGGGCAAATTGCCCACCGCCGTTATGCGTATTTCTTCTGGATCTCTTCAGAGATGTTGTGCGGAACCGGCTCATAATGCGAGAATTGCATGGTGAACTGGGCGCGTCCCGAAGACATCGAGCGCAGCGTGTTGATATAGCCGAACATATTGGCCAGCGGCACGTTTGCATTGATCGCAATCGCGTTGCCGCGCTGCTCCTGACCCGAAACCTGCCCACGCCGCGACGTAAGATCGCCGATGACGTTGCCGGTATATTCCTCGGGCGTCACGACTTCGACCTTCATAACCGGCTCGAGCAGCTTGGCACCGGCCTTCTTGAGACCTTCGCGCATGCCCATCCGGCCAGCAATCTCGAACGCCATGACCGAAGAGTCCACGTCGTGATACTTGCCGTCGATCAGCGCGACCTTGAAGTCGATCACCGGAAAGCCAGCGAGCGGGCCGCTGTCCATCACCGAACGGATACCCTTTTCGACACCCGGGATATATTCCTTGGGCACGGCACCGCCAACGATCTTGCTTTCAAAGCTAAAGCCTTCGCCCGGTTCTGTCGGCGTGATGACCAGCTTGACCTCGGCGAACTGACCCGAACCACCCGACTGTTTCTTGTGGGTGTAGGTATGCTCGACCATATGGCTGATGGTCTCACGGTAAGCCACTTGCGGCGCACCGATATTGGCCTCAACCTTGAACTCGCGACGCAGACGGTCAACCAGAATGTCGAGATGCAGTTCGCCCATGCCCTTCATGATCGTCTGACCGGATTCAATATCGGTCTCGACGCGGAAAGAGGGGTCTTCTGCCGCCAGACGGGCCAGACCCGCCGACATTTTCTCTTGGTCGCCTTTGGTCTTGGGTTCAACCGCGATCTCGATAACCGGATCGGGGAAGGTCATGGTTTCCAGAACAACCGGCTTGGTCGGATCGCAGAGCGTGTCACCCGTGGTGGTCTCTTTCAGACCGGCCAGAGCGATAATATCGCCTGCAAACGCCTCTTCGATCTCTTCGCGGTTGATGGCATGCATCATCATCATCCGGCCAACGCGCTCTTTCTTGCCCTTGGTCGAATTGAGCATCGCGTCACCTTTTTTCATTTGACCCGAGTAAATCCGGGTAAAGGTCAGCGATCCCACGAACGGGTCGTTCATGATCTTGAACGCGAGTGCCGAGAACGGCTCTGCATCATCGGCATGGCGCGCGATGTTACGGGTCTCGGTCTCGTCATCCGGGCTAAAGCCCATATACGGAGGAACGTCGAGCGGCGACGGCAAGAAGTCGATCACGGCATTCAGAAGCGGCTGCACGCCCTTGTTCTTGAAGGCAGAGCCAACCAGAACGGGAACAAAGCTGAGAGACAGCGTGCCCTTGCGGATCAGCGAACGCAGCGTTGCCTCATCGGGCTCTTTGCCTTCGAGATACCCTTCCATCGCGTCGTCGTCCATTTCGACGGCGACTTCAATCAGGTTGGCACGCCATTCGTCGGCCATATCCTTGAGGTCGTCACGGATCGGCTGGCGAACCCAGGACGCGCCCAGATCTTCGCCCTTCCAGACCCATTCTTCCATCTTGATCAGGTCGATGATGCCTTCGAGTTGATCTTCGGCACCGATCGGCAGAGCCACAGGCGCGGGGATAGCCCCGGTGCGGTCCTTGATCATCTTGACGCAGTTAAAGAAGTCAGCGCCGATCTTGTCCATCTTGTTTACGAACACGAGACGCGGCACCTTGTAGCGGTCAGCCTGACGCCACACGGTTTCGGTCTGCGGCTCGACACCGGCGTTCCCGTCCAAAAGACAGATCGCGCCATCGAGAACCGCCAGCGAACGCTCGACTTCAATGGTAAAGTCGACGTGGCCGGGGGTGTCGATGATGTTGAAGCGGTACTTGGTATCCGACGCACCCTCTGCGCCCGGATCTTCCTGACGTTGCCAGAAGGTCGTGGTCGCAGCCGAAGTAATGGTGATACCGCGTTCCTGCTCCTGCTCCATCCAGTCCATCGTTGCGGCGCCGTCGTGGACTTCGCCGATTTTGTGGGACTTGCCGGTGTAGAACAGAATGCGCTCGGTGGTCGTGGTCTTGCCCGCATCGATGTGGGCCATGATCCCGAAATTCCGGTAACGCTGGAGGGGATAGTCGCGTGCCATGATTCAAATGCCTCTGAGGTTTACCAGCGGTAGTGGCTGAACGCTTTGTTTGCGTCTGCCATCTTGTGGGTGTCTTCGCGCTTTTTCACGGCCGAACCGCGGCTCTGGACTGCATCAAGCAGTTCGCCTGCCAGACGCTCTTCCATCGTGTTCTCGTTGCGCGAGCGCGACGCGTTGATCAGCCAGCGGATCGCCAGTGCTTCACGACGCTCGGGGCGCACTTCGACGGGCACCTGATAGGTGGCACCACCGACGCGGCGCGAGCGCACTTCGACCGACGGCTTGATGTTGTCGAGCGCTTCGTGGAACACTTCCACGGGGGCGCGCTTGATCTTGCCTTCGACGCGCTCGAGCGCGTTGTAGACGATCGTTTCAGCGACGGATTTCTTACCGTCGATCATCAGGTTGTTCATGAACTTGGTCAGAACCCGATCACCATACTTGGCATCGGGCAGGACTTCGCGTTTTTCTGCGGCGTGACGACGAGACATCTGTGATTCCTCTTACTTCGGACGCTTCGCGCCATATTTCGAACGGCGCTGCTTACGATCCTTGACGCCTTGCGTATCGAGAACGCCGCGCAGGATGTGGTAACGCACACCGGGAAGGTCTTTTACACGGCCGCCACGGATCAGAACCACAGAGTGCTCCTGAAGGTTGTGGCTCTCGCCGGGAATGTAGCTGATGACCTCAAAGCCATTGGTCAGGCGCACCTTGGCAACCTTACGCATGGCCGAGTTCGGCTTCTTCGGCGTCGTCGTATAGACGCGCGTACAGACGCCACGCTTTTGCGGGCAGCCCTGAAGATGCTGTGACTTGGTGGTTCTGACTTTCGGCTGCCGCGGCTTGCGGATCAGCTGTTGGATCGTTGGCATTCCGGTTATTTCCCCGTCTCTCAACACATGTGTCTGCACAAGGACCAGCCCCATGCGGTTAATCAAAAGCGAATCACGCGTCCGCAATACGCAAAGACCGCAATCGCACCCTATCAATCGGGTCCGACGCGGTGGGTTTCCAGAGGATCGGGGCGCATTCGCCCGGATCTTGACCACTACAGTTCTGATACAGGCGACGGGGCGACCCCCTCAGCCATGGATGGGGCGCGTATAGGGGGAGTCGCGGGGGTTGTCAACAGGTCCGGACTTGCGTTCACAGCAGGCCAATGCCACAGTCGATAGCGGCAGTCTAAAGCATGCAGGGCAGGATGGAAAATGCAAATTCGCAGGTGATCGGCCTGTGCCGGTTTTCCTATCCAGCCCTTGGCGGATTTCAGGTCGAACATACTGAAACCGCCGAACGTGAGGCCTATCTTTATGCCCCCGAACGGATGCAGGAACGCTTTCGCCTGTTTGAGCAGTTCACCTTGCCGCCCCTGCGCGCACAGAGCGATCCGGAATTCACCCTACTGGTGGTCATCGGCCCCAATATGCCGCGCCTGGACCACGCCCGCCTGATGGACAATCTCAGCGGCCTGCCACAGGCGCGCGTCATCGTCCGTGCCCCGGGGCGCCACCGCGACGTGATGCGAGAGGTCATCAACGAGGCCCTTATCGACAGCGATTTGCCATCGCTGCAATTCCGCATGGATGATGACGATGCGGTTTCCGTGCATTTTGTCAAACGGCTGCGCAAACTGGCCACGAACGCACGTGGGCTTTTGCGCAGCAATCGCCACGTCGCGATTGATTTCGTCAATGGATTTGTCGCAACGCCCACGCCGGATGGGATTCTGGCCTCGGCCACGTTTCAGCATATGTGGACACCGGCCCTTGCCCTTTCGGTGCGCCCCGGTGTGCGTCATACGATCATGAACTATTCCCACGCCCGCCTCTGGCAGAATGTGCCCACGCTTTCTTGGCCAGAGGAACCGATGTTCGTGCGCGGGCATAACGGCTATAACGACTCGCGCCAGAAAGAGGGGGTCAGAATGCCCAAACTGTCGCTGTTGGATGCCGAGGGCGAAGCACTCTTTCGCGCACAATTTCATATTGATGCGGACAACGTCCGCGCCAGCTTTCGCTAGAGGTCAGGACAGGGCATGCGCGTGATCGGAATCTGCCGGTTTTCCTATCCCGCCTTGGGCGGCTTCAAACGGATGCATGACACTGTCAAAGAGCGCGAGGCCTATCTCTATGCCCCCGCCCGGATGGAGCTGCGCTTTCGCCATTTTGAATGCCTCACCCTGCCCTCGATTGCCGCCCAACAGAACCCCGATTTCACCTTCCTGGTGATGATCGGGCAGAACATGCCGAAACCCTACTTGGACCGGCTGCATGACCTGACCGCCCCGGTGCCGCAGATCAAAATCATCGAAAGCGAACCGATGAAGCATCGCCTTGCCATGCAACTGGCGATCAAGGAGGAACTGGGCGAGGATACCGACCTTTCCATGCAATTCCGCCTCGATGATGATGATGCCGTCGGCCTCAGCTTTGTGCGCAGCCTGCGCTGGTTCGAGAAACACACCCGCACCATGCGCAAGAGCTGGCGGCATTTAGCCATTGACTATAACCGGGGCTATTCCGTCACCCTCTCAGACCGCGGGATCATCGCCGAAGAGCTTCAGGCGCCCTTTTGGGCCTGTGGCCTTGCGGTATTGTTTCGCCCCGGTGATCCGCTGACCGTTATGAACTTTGGCCATCACAAGCTGCATTTTGATATGCCCACGCTGATCCAGCCCGGCCCGCATATGTACTTGCGGGCCAAACATAGCGACAACGACTCGCATGCCAAATACCAGACCGGCCCGATGCATCCGATCGATGCACGCGAAGCGGCGTTCTTCAAGTCTCAGTTCAACGTGGACGAGGACCAAGTGAAAGCTGTCTTTTCAAATCCGCCTTGGCCCGTCGGCTGATCTGCGCCTCGCGGTAGAGGGTGAAAAGACCACTCGCCACCACGATTCCGGCCCCGACCAAGGTCAAGGTCTGCGGCCAGTCTCCAAAGGCCAGCCAGCCGAGGATCAGCGCCCAGATCAGGCTGGTATAGCGGAACGGGGCCACAAAACTGATCTCGCCGACGCGCATCACCATGATCGAAAACAGATAGCCGCCAATAATCATCACCGCGGCACCGCAAATCAAAAGAGCGGCCCGACCATCCAACGCCACCCATTCTCCGGTCAGGCTTCCCAGACCGAAAAAGGCCATGATGAAGAACGAATTGAACAGCGTCACCAGCATAGAGGGCACATCACGCGATAACCGCCGCGTTGCCAGATCGCGCAGCGTGACAAAGGCCACCGCCGCCAATCCATAAACCGAATAGATGTTGAACCCTTCGGTTCCCGGCCGCACGATCAGCATGACGCCGATGAACCCCGCCATGATCGCGGCCATCCGCCGCCAACCCACCGGCTCGCGGAAAAAGAGCGCGGCAGCCAGCGTCAGCGTCAGCGGCAGGGCCTGCATGATCGCGCTGATATTGGCCAGCGGCATGTGATAAAGCGCTGTGACAAAGAAATAGGCCGATCCGATCTCGCCCACCATGCGCCAGAACACCGGCCCCCAGTCCTCGCGCGGCAAATGCCGCTTGAGCGCGCCCATCTTCCAGGCAATCAACGCGACCAGGATCGTCGTCACCAATCCGCGCAGGAACATCACCTGAAACAGCGGCACTTGCCCGGCCAACGCCTTGATCATGGCGTCGTTCAGCGTAAACGCCGCCATAGAACCCATCATCAAGAGGGCGCCGGTCAGATTGTCGGAGCGGGGCATGATGTGCCTGTTTTTTGATCCTGTCGCCTGCGCATTAGACGTGGATCGCCGCTGGGTGCAAGGGGCATCACCCCGCCAATGCGGCGTGCAAAGCTCCGTGCAGCATCGGGTTCGCGGCCAAAACACCATCCACCATCGGCACCGGATTGTTGAACCGCAGCGGTGCGGCGCGGCGGTCGGAGGTCATCGCGCCTGCCTCGCGCAAAATCAGATCGCCCGCCGCGATATCCCATTCCCAGGACGGGCGCAGCGTCATCATCGCATCATAGCGCCCCTCCGCCACAAGGCTGAGGCGATAGGCCAAAGACGGGCGAAAGGCGCGCGCCACCTCGGGCACGTGGCCATCACGCCAATGCTCGGGCGCATAATTCGGCTTGGAGGCCAGAATAGACGCCCCCACCAGATCGGCCCGGCCCGTGGCCCGGATCGGCAGGCCATTCAACGTGGCCCCCTCACCCGCAGCCGCGGCATAGAGTTTGTCGCGCATCGGCAGATAGATCGCGGCGGCCACCACCACACCGCCCTGCGCCACAGCGAGCGAATGCGCCCAATTGTGATTGCCTTCGATGAAACTGCGCGTGCCGTCGATGGGATCGACAATGAACACCCGATCCGCCGCCAATCGTGCGGTCGTATCCTCGCTCTCTTCCGACAACCAACCATAGTCGGGCCGTGCGCTGCGCAATTGCTCCGCCAGCATCGCATTGACCGCGAGATCCGCCGCCGTCACCGGGCCTGCCCCCCCGGCCTTGTCCTGCACCTCTAATGGCCCACCGACATAGGCGGTCGCAATCCGGCCCGCCTCACGCGCAGCCTCGATCAAGAGTGCGAGGTCATTCCCCGGCAAGCGTCAGCCCCTCGATCAGCAGCGATGGCACAACCCGCCCCAAATGCGTGCGCGCGTCATTGGCCGGAATCAGGCGGCGCAACATCTCTGGCAGACTGCCCGCGATCGTGCATTCATTGACCGAATAGGCAATCTCGCCATTCTCCACCCAAAACCCCGCCGCCCCCCGCGAATAATCGCCGGTGTTGGGATTGATCGTCGAGCCGATCATCGACGTGACCAACAGGCCCGTTCCCATCTCGCGGATCAGATCATCGCGGCTCTGCGCGCCCTGCGTGAGCGCGATATTCCACGTCCCCGGCGAGGGCGCAGAGGATGTGCCGCGCGTGGCATTGGCCGTGCTCTGCATCCCCAGCTTGCGCGCATTGGCCAGATCAAGCGTCCAGCCCATCAGCATGCCGTCCTGCACAATCGCCCGCTTGGCGGTCGGCAGCCCCTCTGCATCAAAGGGGCGCGACCCGCTCACGCGCGTACGGTGCGGGTCTTCCAACACCGAGAGCGCCTTGGGCAGCACCTGCTCGCCCAACCGCCCCCGCAGCCAAGACGACCCCCGCGCCACCGACGCGCCATTCGCCGCAGCCAAGAGATGCCCGATCAACGTGCCAGAAACACGCTCGTCAAACAGCACCGGATAGGCCCCGGTGCGCGGACGGCGCGCGCCCAGACGCTCCACCGCGCGCAGACCGGCCCTTTGCCCGATCTCCGCCGCATCCCGTAAATCGCTGGCGAAAATCCGGCTATCGCCATCATAATCGCGCTCCATACCGGTGCCTGTCCCCGCTATCGCCACGCAAGACAGGCCGGTATCGCTGCGGGCATAGCCACCCGAAAACCCGTTGCTTGCCGCAATATGCACCGCGCGGTGGCTGTAACCTGCCGTCGCGGATTGCACCTGCGTCACACCATCAACCGCCAAGGCCGCCGCCTCTGCCTCCTGTGCCATCCGTGCCAAGGCATCGGGCGCAGGCTCGGGTGCCGGATCACACAGTTCCAGCGCCGCCACATCCCAATCTTTCGCCAGCTGCCCCGCATCGGCCAGCCCGGCATAGGGATCAACCGGGGCTTCCCGTGCCATCGCCACCGCCCGTTCGGCCAAGGCCGCAATCGTCATGGCCCCGGTATCCGAGGCTGAAACCGTCGCCTGCCGGCCCCCGATCAAGACCCGCAAACCGATGTCCACGCCCTCGGCCCGCTCTGCCTGCTCTAGCGTGCCACCGCGCATGTCGATTGTGATCGACTGCCCGCGCAGGGCTATCGCATCCGCAGACTCTGCCCCCGCCTTCAGCGCCGCATCAATCAGCGCGTGGGTCAATTCATCGAGCGCTTTCGCCATGGACATCTCCTTGTTGCCGCCCTGAGGTAGACCGCCGCCCCCCCACGCGCAAGCCCGCGCCCAAGCAAAAGGGCCACGCGCCTGCGCCCGTGGCCCCTCTGTGCGATAATTTTCGCGTTATTTCAGACGCTGACCGTTGGCCAGAACCTGCCCGTCCTCGGTCACTTCGATGCGCGAGGTCAGCTCATCCTCGCCCGCCCCCGTGCGCGCAAACATGCCGGCCATCATCCGCACCATCATCGCCTGATCCTCGGCCACAAAACCCATGCCGATCAGCGTATCCAGCAGACCATTGCCCCCGACCAGACGCAGATCAATCGCGCCTTCCGGTGCGGGCACCCCATCAAAGCTGGTCAAGTCCGACTGATCAAAGGTAAACGCCCCTGCCCCGGTCAGCTTGGCACCCGCAAGCTCCACCGTCAGGTCATTCAGAACAAGGCTTTCAACCTCGCCCGGCACCTCGTCGCTTTCCTCAAGCTTGGTCATCTGTTCCGGGTCCAGCAGATCGAAAAAGAGCCGGCCCTTACCCGACAGGTCGACATTGATCGTCGCGGGATCGCGCGGCAGCTGCGCAGCCGGATCGAACATCGCCCAAAGCGAGTCGGCCATGGTAAACCCGCCGAATTCCAGCCCCAAGGCGAAATCCTGCGTTTCGTCGCTCTTGGACACAGGCATCAATAGGTTGAACCCCATCCGCGCCATTTCGGCCGTCACCGGAAATGGCATCGCGCTGCCCTCCAAGGCCATGCGCACGTCGCGCCCCTCGCCGCCATAGAGCAAGCCGTCCGGCCCCATACCCACGCGCAGCTGACCGCCTTGCGAACTTTGCGTTCCCTCGACAACCCCGTCCTCACTGGTCAGCGTGTAGGCCGTGTTCCCATCTTCATAGTCGATTAGGCTGTCCACCCGAAACCCGGCGCGCAAGGCCGCCGCCATGTCGGTGGTGTCAACGCCATCGACCATATCGCCATCCCCGGTCATGCTCAGCCGCGCCATCGTGCCTTGAATTTCGGCGCGCCCACCTTCCTCGGTGTCGGTGAAATCAATCTCATAGACCACCGGACCAGCCGTCAGCTCTTGTGTGACGGCGCGCATGCCACCATCAAGCGCGCTCTGATGCTGACCTTCCATATCGGTCATGCGAATTTCGGCCAAACCAATTTCAACTGTGTTCTCGCTCGTGACGATATCGTTCAGCGTCATCGCCACCTCTTGCGCCGCATAGTCATAGGTCATGGCGCTTGGGTCCCCGGTCACGACCATTTCCATGCCCTTTTGCGCAACCTGCATCGTGATCGCCACCTGCTCACCGGTCTCGTCCTTGAGGTCCATCGCAATCGGCATGACCTCGGGCAGGATCACGGCCACCGATCCGTCGCCTTGCTCGACCAGTTGCATCTCTCCCATGCGCAGCTCGACCGTGCCGCCCTCTTCGGGGACGGCCAACCGCATCGCCAGATCGCGGATCGTCAGCGTGTCGCCCGCCTGCGCGGTCTGGGCCGTCACGGTATAGCCATTGCTTTCCAGATAGCTCTGCCAATCCTGCCAGACTTCGGCGGCGGTTAGATCAGCAAATCCAGCTGTCGCCGACAGGCAAAGAACAGAGGTAGAAGCGGCAAGCGTGCGCATATAGGACATCGAGAGCACCTTTTTGAAAATCGGAGTTACCGACAACTTCGGTTGTCCCGGCATCATGGTCAAGGGATGATCTGACTGGAACTTGGCCCACCCCGGCGTTAGGACGGGGGCACTGATGAAGGGGAATACTATGGATATGCAAGGCAAATGCGTTCTCATCACCGGCGCCAGCAAAGGGATCGGTGCCGCCGCTGCGCGGGTTTTTGCCGCTGCGGGCGCGCAGGTGGCACTGGTCGCGCGCAACGCCGAGGCGATTGCCGAACTGGCTGGCGAAATTGGCCCTTCGGCCATCGCCATCCCCTGCGATGTCAGCCGCTACTGGGAAATGGAGGCCGCCGTCGCCGCCTGCCACACGGCCTTTGGTCAGTTGGATGTACTCATCAACAATGCAGGCGTGATCGAGCCGATCACCAGCCTGTCAGAGGCCGATCCAGAAGCATGGGCGCGCGCCATCGACATCAACCTCAAGGGCGTGTTCAACGGCATGCGCGCGGCCCTGCCCGGCATGATCACGCGCGGCTCGGGCAGCATCCTGACCGTCAGCTCTGGGGCAGCCCATAGCCCACTCGAGGGATGGAGCGCCTATTGCACCTCCAAGGCCGGGGCCGCGATGCTCACCCGCTGCGCGGATCTTGAGGCCGCATCCGCCGGTGTGCGCATCATGGGTCTCTCGCCCGGCACCGTCGCCACCGACATGCAGCGCGAGATCAAGGCCAGCGGCGTGAATCCCGTTAGTCAATTGGACTGGTCCATGCATATCCCCGCCGACTGGCCCGCCCGTGCCCTTTTGTGGATGTGCAGCCCTGATGCCGCTGAGTTTGCAGGACAAGAGATTTCCTTGCGTGACGAGGCCATCCGCCGCCGGGTCGGGCTGGTATGACCACGGCCCCTCTGGTCACGCTCGAACGCGACGGCGGGCTTTGGATTGCCACCCTCAACCGCCCGGACAAGGCCAATGCCCTGACCGAAGCGATGCTGACCGACTTGGCCGAAATCGCCGAAGCCGCGCAAGCGGCCCGCGTATTCATCCTGACCGGCGCAGGCCGCGTGTTTTCCGCCGGGGCCGATCTTGAGGCCGTGCATGGCGGCCTTGCCACCAGCCCGGTTTGGGAACGCCTCTCAGGCGCTATCGCGGCCCTGCCCGGCCTCAGCATCGCCGCACTCAACGGTACGGTCGCAGGCGGGGCCATGGGCATGGCGCTCGCCTGTGACATCCGCATCGCCGCCGAAGGCGCGGGCGCATTCTATCCGGTGATGAAGCTTGGATTTCTGCCGCAACCCAGCGACCCGGCCCGCCTTGCCGCCCTGATCGGTCCGGCGCGCGCCCGGATGATCCTTTTGGCCGGGGCGCGGCTCAGCACGGAAGAGGCGCTCGGCTGGGGTCTTTTCGACCGCGTGGTCCCGCGCGACGGCGTATTGGCAGCCGCGCAGGAATTGGCCGCACCAGCCCTCTCCGCCTCAGCCGCCCATGCAACCACCCTCAAGGCGATGTGTCGCGTGATGGTCTGATCACCCGACCACAGGCATAGGAAATGGCCTGAGCCGTGTATCCTTGCGCAGGTAAAGCGGATGTTTGGCCGATCCGTCCTTGTTCAACCCAAGACACATCAGCGGCTTGCCCGTCGCGGCAATCTCGCACAGGGCCTGCCGCACAACCCCTTGATACCGCGCGTGAAGTTTCCCAAACGCCAGCACAACCACTTCGCATTGCTCCGCCATTGCCACCAGTGCCGGGATATTCGCTTCGCTGCACGCCTCATTGGGATCACGTGGCAGGTCTTTGGGCGAGGTCGCCCGCCAATCCAGCATGTTGCCCTTGAAATAAAACGAGTATCCCCAATCCTTGGCGAACATCACTTCTCGATGACAGGTCGGATCAGAGACCTCGGCGCTCGCGACTGACGGGTTCATCCCCACGAATAGCACCCGTCGCGGGGCCACCCCGTCAGCCGTCCAATCGCGGCTCAAAACCTGCCGATACCGCCCGCAGGCCGAGTATTCCGCCCCGCCGACCACCCCGTCAGGCAGGCGCAAGCGCACCTTGCCGCCCGGATCATGCAGATGATCGGGGGCAGTCCCACTCATTGATTAAACACCCGGCTAGGATGCAGTTCCCCCGCCTTGTAGCGCCCGACAGCCACAGCCTTGCCGTCAATCGCGGCCCAGCATTCGTCGCCATATTCAATGCCCTGCGCGATCACCATGCCGGGGTTGCCATTGCGCAGGCGCGCCGCGCCCTCGGGCGTGGCCGCAACCATGGGCACATCCGCGAGCCCCTCTTCAAGCGGGCGTACATGCGCCTCCAACTCCGGAGTGTGCGCCAGCTTGTCGATGTCCTCGATGCTCAACCCATCCTCGGCCTCGAACGGGCCCGACCAAACGCGCCGCAACCACGCCACATGGCCGAAACAACCCAGCTTCTCGCCCAGATCCCGTGCGACCGAGCGCACATAACCGCCCTTGCCACAGGTCATTTCCAACACCGCATGATCCGCATCAGGCCGGTCCACGAGCAGCAATTCCTCAACCCACAGAGGCCGCGCTGCCACTTCGAATTCTTCGCCCTCACGCGCCAACTTATAGGCGCGTTGCCCGTCAATCTTGACGGCGGAATATTTCGGCGGCACCTGCATCACATCCCCGACAAAGCTACCAAGCAGCGCCTTGATGTCCTCATCCGTGGGACGGCGGTCGCTCTCGGCGATCACCTCGCCCTCGGTGTCATCGGTGTTGGTCGCCTGCCCCAATCGCACGCAAAACGTATAGGCTTTGAGCGCGTCGGTGATATAGGGCACCGTCTTGGTCGCCTCGCCAAGCGCTACGGCCAAAACCCCCGTCGCCTCAGGGTCGAGCGTGCCGGCGTGGCCCGCCTTTTGCGCCTGCAACGCCCATTTCACCTTGTTGACCACGGCGGTTGAGGTCATGCCAGCGGGCTTGTCCACCACCAGCCACCCCGAAATCTCGCGCCCTTTGCGTTTGCGTGCCATGCCCGGCCCTTTGCCTGTTGCCTAAGCCAGCAGCGCCTAATCCACCGCAGCATCCGCGTCAATCACCGCGCCCACCATCGGCCCCAGAGGAAAGCCGATGTCAGAGCGGCCCAAGCCCGGCGCGAACAGACGCGATACCTTGCCATCAAAGTAAAGCGCTTGGCGCACTCTCAGGTGATCGCGAAAAAATCGCCCGAATGTGTGAAAATTCACCGCCCGGTCAGAGATCACGAACCAGGCCCGCCGCCCGTCTTCCGACGTGCCTACCCCGTTGCGGATATAGCGGCTGTCGCTTTCCACCAGAAACCGCGGATGCAGCGCGCCATCAATCACCAGCATCGGACCCGATTGGCTGGCATCACGACAGCGCGGGCGCTCGCGCGCAAACCGCAGGGTCTCGATCACATCGGCGCGGCCATCACGGATGCAAAACACCCCATTGGGCAACAGCCCGAAATTGCCGGGGCCATCGCGGGTGACAAGGCCGCGCATCTCTTGGCCCGCCTCCACATACAGCCCCACCGGGCTGCGATCTGCGTGGTACATCCCTGCATTCATCGCAAAGACCAGCGTTTTGCCCTCGGCCTTCAGCTTGCCTTCAATTGCCCCAAAGCTGCCCAGCGGCGTGCCGGTCTCGGCGCTGTTTAGAAAAAGCCGAAGGTCATCGCGCACCATGTCCACTGCGCAAACGGTATAGCTTTCGCCCTCGAACCGTTCGGCACGGCACTCTGCGGCCTGCCCCGCGCCAGAGCCGAACACCGCCACAAGCAAAAGACCGAGCCTAGCCTTCAACATCCCGACGCACCGTATCTTGATCAAAGAGGCGTCGCGTCTCATCCATCTGGTCAAAGGTCTCGTCCAGCCGAAACCGCAGATCGGGCGCGTATTTCAGCCCCACCTTCTTGCCGATCATGCGCCGCAACTCGTTCTTGTTGCGCGCAAGGAGCGCGATCAGATCGTCTTGCCCCTCGCCCCCCAACGGCATCACATAGGCCGTCGCGATCTTCAGATCAGACGAGGTGCGCACCTCGCCCACCGTCACCGAAATACGGTTGAGGTCGGGATCGTGGATGTCGCCGCGCATCAGCACTTCGGACAGCGTCCTGCGGATCAACTCGCCCACGCGAAGCTGCCGTTGCGAAGGGCCGGGCCCATCATGAAACTTGTTCTTTGCCATGCCCCGCATCTAATCGCTTGGACCAGCATTTCCAAGCAGAGAAATCGGCCCAGCTTCTTCTTGGCTGAAATACTCCTGCCCAGACCGTGCCGTCACCCGCGCCCTTGCCGCTTCAAGCCCGGCGCGCTATGCAGGCCCGCAATCACCACCAAGGAGCCACCAATGACCGACCTGCCGGGCATCGTGATCACAGGGGCCTCGGGCCGTATGGGCCAGATGCTGATCCGCACGCTGGCTGAGAGCCCCCGCGCGCAGCTGATCGGCGCGTTGGAGCGACCCGGACACGATTGGATCGGGCAGGATGTGGGCCGCGCCATGGGCGGGGCCGAGATCGGTGTCACAGTGACCGATGACCCGCTCGAGGCAATCGCGCGCGCCCATGCGGTGATCGACTTTACCGCGCCTGCCGCCACGCTGGAATTCGCCATTCTGGCAGCTCAGGCGCGGGTCGTGCACGTGATCGGCACAACCGGGTTTGAGGCAGAGCACTTGACGAAGCTGGACGCCGCCGCGCGCCATGCGGTCATCATTCGCGCGGGCAACATGAGCCTTGGTGTCAACCTGCTTACCCAACTGACCAAGCGCGTGGCAGCGGCCTTGGACGAGGATTTCGATATCGAGATCGTCGAGGCGCATCACAATCAAAAGGTCGATGCACCCTCGGGCACGGCGCTCATGCTGGGCGAAGCGGCGGCAGAGGGGCGCGGGGTGGCGCTCGAGCGGGCCAGCGACCGCGCCCGCGACGGCATCACCGGCAAACGCACGCGCGGGCACATCGGCTTTTCCGCCATTCGCGGCGGCGACATCGTGGGCGAGCATGACGTGATCTTTGCAGCGGCGGGCGAGCGGATCGTCCTGCGCCACATCGCCACGGATCGCGCGATATTTGCGCGTGGCGCGCTCAAGGCCGCACTCTGGGGGCTGGGGCGCAAACCGGGTAGCTATGACATGATCGACGTTCTGGGCCTCGGCGATAACTGATCCGATCCGGGCACTCCTGCGTAACCACCTTAGAAACCAACTTGTCTATGGTGTCCCGATGCGCGTTGTCCTTGCTGTTCTTTTGATCCTCGGCCTTGCCGCCCCTGCCATGGCAGAGGGCTTTGCCCCGGTGACAAAACGCGACCGCTTCGTTTCTCTGATCGAGGGCCGTGATCTAACGCGGTTCGGCATCACCTTGAACGTGACCTCAGATGGCCAGATCAAAGGCCGTGCCTTTGGTCGCGATGTGACCGGCGCATGGCGCTGGAACGGAGATTACTTCTGCCGTGATCTTTATTGGGGCAGCATGGATCTTGGCCCCAACTGTCAGGCCGTGCGGGTGCAGGGCAACACGCTGCGCTTCATCTCGGATCAGGGCGCTGGACAGTTTGCCGATCTCAGCCTGAGATAACGCCGCGCGCCAGCCCCCTCAAAAGTCGATGGCAAGGCCCTTCTTCTCCCAATCGCCGTAGCGCACGGGTTCCAAACCTTCACGCCGGCCGCCCAATTCGCGCGGCAGGTCCAGTGCTTCGGCCGCTTTGCGCCGCGCCTCGGCTTCGGCAAGCGCGCGCTGTGCTGCGGGGGGCAAATCACGGGACGGCGTCTGTGTATCATCGGTCATGGACGGGCTTTCCTTGGCAAGACCCCCCTGATATATCGCACAGCCAACCCTTCGCCAAGGACATGGCCCATGAAAAAGCCCAAGCTCACCGCCCGCTCCGCCGCGGCGCATCTGCTCGACCGCGTGTTGGGCGAGGGGCGGCTTATGTCCGATCTCATCGCGGGCGGCGCGCTTGATCCGCTTGCCCCCGCCGACCGCGCCCGCGCGCAACGGCTGGCCTCCGAAACATTGCGCGGGCTGGCGCGCGCCGACCGCCTCTTGTCGCGCCACCTGCGCAAGGGGCCGCCCCTGCCCGTGCAGAACGTGCTGCGTCTGGCAACCGTAGAGCTGGCACAGGGCGGCGAGTCGCATGGCGTGGTCAATGACGCCGTAGACATTATCGGCCAGAGCCCGCGTCACGCCAATCTCAAGGGGCTGGTCAACGCCGTGCTGCGCAAAGTGGCCGAAGAGGCCCCGCGCAGTTGGAACGACCTGCGCCAGCCCGGCCTGCCCGATTGGCTGCGTGGCCCATTGGTCGAGGCTTGGGGCAAGGGGGCCGTCACCGCGATGGAACGCGCACATTTCGCCGGGGCAGCGCTCGACATCACCCTGAAATCGGATCCGCAGGGCTGGGCAGACCGTCTGGGTGCCACGCTTTTGCCTACGGGTTCCCTGCGGCGCAGCGATCCGGGGCAGGTCTCGGCCCTGCCCGGCTATGCCGAGGGCGCATGGTGGGTGCAGGACGCTGCCGCCGCTTTGCCGGTGCAGGTTCTGGCCCCGCAGCCCGGCGAAACAGTGCTGGATCTCTGCGCCGCACCGGGGGGCAAGACGCTGCAACTGGCCGCGGCAGGGGCCGAGGTGACAGCGCTGGACCTGTCAGAGCGCCGCATGGCGCGTGTCGCCGAAAACCTTGCGCGCACCGGGCTTGAGGCCACCTGCCGTGTCGAGGATGCCCGCGCCCATCAGGGGGGACCCTATGACGCAATTCTGCTCGACGCGCCCTGTTCGGCGACCGGCACCATTCGGCGGCATCCCGACCTGCCCCATGCCAAGGACGGCTCAGACTTTGGCGCGCTCATCACCCTTCAGGCTGAGATGCTGGATCATGCGCTGACCCTCCTGAAACCCGGCGGGCGGCTTGTCTTTTGCACCTGTTCGCTTTTGCCAGACGAGGGCGAATGTCAGGTAGAGGAAGCGCTGGCGCGTCATCCCGGCCTCACAGTAGACCGCGCGGCCCTTGCGCAGCCGGGGATTGATCCCGCGTGGATCACCGAAGAAGGCGGGCTGCGTCTGCGGCCCGATTACTGGGCAGACTTGGGTGGAATGGATGGATTCTATATCGCCTGCCTCCGGTTTTAAGGCCAGAAAAGCCAACAAAGAAACGGTGACTTGATTCCCCCCACCGCTATAGTGTGCTCATCAACGCCGCGAGAAGCGTCCAGAGGCACGGCATATGTCCACATCCGATCCCTTGCCAGAACGCTGGCCAGAGCGCTGGTCGCGCCTGCTGAACCGGCTGGCGGCACGCCGCGCCGCGCTCAGCCGCCCTGCCACCGCCTTTCTGTCGCAGCCGGAACCGCGCAGCATCGGCTATCTCGCGCGGGGCCGTCAGCTGTGCGCAGGAAATTTCGTCTTTGCGGGGCACCTCATAGAGGCCCCGGACACGCTCATCTGGAAACTTGACCCGCCCGACGCGGGTTTTGCTGCGCAACTGCACGGCTTTGGCTGGCTCGACGATCTGGCGGCGGCGGGCGATGCGGCGGCACGGGCGCGCGCGCAAGAATGGCTCTGGGCTTGGATCGACCTTTATGGCAACGGCACCGGACCGGGCTGGACCCCGGATCTGACTGGCCGCCGCCTGATTCGCTGGATCAGTCAGGCGCTTTTCGTGCTCAGCGGCCAGCCGTCACAGGCGTCTGGCCCCTTTTACCGCTCTTTGGCGCAGCAGACCGCCTTTCTTGCCCGCCGATGGCAGGCCGCCCGCCCCGGTCTGCCTCGGTTCGAGGCGCTGACCGGGTTGATCTATGCCGGATTGTCGCTTGAGGGGATGCACCCGCATCTCGATCCGGCGCTGACGGCGCTGGCGCGAGAATGCGAGACGCAGATCGACGCGCAGGGCGGCGTGCCCACCCGCAACCCAGAAGAGCTGCTAGAGGTCTTTACCCTGCTCACATGGGCCGCCATGGCGCTCAGCGAATCCGGCAGGACCGCAGGCGAGGCGCATTGGCGCGCCATCGAACGGATCGCCCCCACGCTGCGCAGCCTGCGCCATGCCGATGGCGGGCTGGCCCGATTTCACGGCGGCGGGCGCGGGCTGGAAGGGCGGCTTGACAGCGCGCTTGCCACCAGCGGGGTCAAGACCCGGCGCACGGACGGGTTTGCCATGGGCTTTGCGCGGCTTGGCGCGGGCCGCACCAGCGTGATCATCGACGCGGCCCCGCCACCCACCGGCGCGGCGTCCTCGGGGGCGCATGCCTCGACCCTTGCGTTGGAACTGACCTCGGGCCGACGCCCGCTGATCGTCAATTGCGGCTCAGGCCATAGTTTTGGGCCAGAATGGCGACGGGCGGGCCGGGCCACGCCCTCGCATTCGACGCTGGTGCTGGCCAATGGCTCCAGCGCGCGATTGAGCAATGACAAACGCCACCCCGACTGGCTGAGCGAAGCGCCGCGCCATGTGCCGGTCAACCTGACCAAGGCCCCCGACGGGCTGCGCTTTGAAGGGGCGCAGGACGGCTATCTGCGCGGTCATGGCCTTACCCATGTGCGTCAACTCGACCTTACCTTGGACGGGCGCGCGCTGGTGGGTGAGGATATGCTGCTCGCCATCGAAGAGACGGACAAACGCCGCTTTGACCGCGCCCTAGACGAGACCCGCATGAAGGGCATTGCCTATGATATCCGCTTTCATTTGCACCCGGATGTAGATGCCTCGGTCGATATGGGGGGGGCCGCCATCTCTCTGGCGCTGCGCAGCGGCGAAATTTGGGTGTTCCGCAGCGACGCGCGCGCCGCTTTGTCCTTGCAACCGAGTGTGTATCTTGAAAAAACGCGCCTCAAACCGCGTGCGACCAAACAGATCGTTTTATCCGGTCGCGCGATGGACTATGCGACCCATCTGAGATGGTCACTGGCCAAGGCGCAAGATACCCCGGTCGGCATCCGCGATGTCGAGGAGGAGGCGCTTGATCCCGTGGCCGATGAGTGAACCGACAAGGCAGGACCGCCCGACATGACCGATCACGCGCCCATCACCCGCGCCCTTCTTTCTGTTTCCGACAAGACCGGGCTTCTCGAGCTTGGCCAAGCGCTGGCCGCGCGCGGGGTCGAGCTCTTGTCCACCGGCGGCACCGCCAAGGCGCTGCGCGACGCCGGTCTTGCGGTGCGTGACGTGGCCGAGGTGACAGGCTTTCCAGAGATGATGGACGGGCGCGTGAAAACCCTGCACCCGATGGTGCATGGCGGCCTTTTGGCGCTGCGCGACAATCCCGAGCATCAGGCGGCGATGCAGGCGCATGGGATTGGTCCGATCGACCTTTTGGTCGTCAACCTCTACCCGTTCGAGGAAACCGTCGCCCGCGGTGGCGACTATGAGGACTGCGTCGAGAATATCGACATCGGCGGCCCGGCGATGATCCGCGCCGCGTCCAAGAACCACGGCTTTGTCACCGTGGTCGTGGATGTGGCCGATTACGCGCCGCTTCTGGCAGAGCTGGACGCGCATAACGGCCAGACCACACGTGCCTTCCGTCAACGACTGGCGCAAATCGCCTATGCCCGCACCGCCGCCTATGACGCAGCGGTCAGCACATGGCTGGCCGGGGCCATCGACGATGCCGCGCCGCGCCGCCGCGCCTTTGCTGGCACGCTGGCGCAAACCCTGCGCTATGGCGAGAACCCGCATCAGGCAGCAGCCTTTTACACCGATGGCTCGGACCGGCCCGGCGTGGCCACCGCCCGGCAGGTGCAGGGCAAGGAACTGAGCTATAACAACATCAACGACACAGACGCGGCCTTTGAACTGGTGAGCGAATTCGCCCCGGCCGATGGCCCTGCCTGCGCCATTATCAAACACGCCAACCCCTGCGGCGTGGCGCGTGGCGCGACCCTGCTTGAGGCCTATAAACACGCCTTTGATTGCGATCGCACCTCGGCCTTTGGCGGCATCATCGCGCTCAATCAGCCGCTGGATGCCGTCACCGCAGAAGAGATTGCAGAAATTTTCACCGAGGTGGTGATTGCCCCCGGGGCCGACGCCGGTGCCATGAGTATTTTCGCCAAGAAGAAAAACCTGCGCCTCCTTTTGACAGACGGGCTGGCTGATCCCGCCACGGCGGGGCGGATGATCAAGCAGGTGTCCGGCGGCTATCTGGTACAGGACAAGGATACCGGCCATATCGCCGCAAGCGACCTCAAGGTCGTGACCAAACGCGCGCCCGACCCGCGCGAATTGGCGGATCTGCTCTTTGCGTGGAAAGTGGCGAAACACGTCAAATCCAACGCCATTGTCTACGTCAAGGATGGGGCCACCGTGGGCGTGGGCGCAGGCCAGATGAGCCGGGTCGATAGCTGCCGCATCGCTGCGCGCAAGGCGGTGGACATGGCCGAAACCCTTGGTCTGGCG
This sequence comes from Roseovarius sp. MS2, assembly GCF_051447875.1. Lineage (NCBI taxonomy): Bacteria > Pseudomonadati > Pseudomonadota > Alphaproteobacteria > Rhodobacterales > Roseobacteraceae > Roseovarius > Roseovarius sp. MS2. The sequence continues at coordinate 2,300,817 of NZ_JBKHVF010000001.1, read as the reverse complement.
GCCCCCCTGACCCAAGGCAGCGTCGTGGCCTCGGATGCGTTCTTTCCCTTTGCAGATGGCCTGATGACCGCCGCAGAGGCGGGTGCCACCGCGATCATTCAGCCCGGCGGCTCGATGCGCGACGACGAGGTGATTGCAGCGGCGGATGCGGCGGGGTTGGCGATGGTCTTCACCGGCATGCGCCATTTCCGGCACTGACGCGCCGATGCGGATTGTTTTCTGGACAGCATTCTGGATCTTCCTGCTGGATCAGGCCACGAAATATCTTGTGGTACATGCGATGGACCTGCGCAGTCTCGGGGCGATTGACCTGTGGCCGCCGTTTATCAACCTCCGCATGGCGTGGAACTACGGCATCAATTTCGGGATTCTCGCCGGTGATGATCCGGTCACACGCTGGGTGCTGATCGCGGTGGCGCTGGTCATCGCAGGCGCCGTGCTCTGGTGGGTGCATACCGAACCCCTGGGCCGCTGGCACCGCTTGGCGGCGGGGCTGCTGGTTGGCGGCGCTCTCGGTAATGTGATCGACCGGCTGATCTATGGCGCGGTGGCGGATTTCCTTAATATGTCTTGCTGCGGCTTTACCAATCCTTATGCGTTCAACGTGGCCGACATTGCGGTTTTCGTCGGGGCCTTTGGTATGGTTCTGCTGCCGTCTGGCAAAAAGCCCTCGTGACCTCGGGCTTTGAATGCGATAAGGCTCCCATGACCTTGCAGGAGAGTGGCGATGGCGATGCCGCGAAAAACAGTTCTGACCCTTCTTGTGGCCACTTTCGTGGCCGGGTGCGGCGGGCGCGACGACGTCACGCTCAGCAAGATTCGTCATACCGGAAACGGGCCTGACGAGTTTTCCATTATTCCCGGCAAGCCCTTGCAAACACCCGAGGATTTGGCCAGCCTGCCTGCCCCGAACCCCGGTGGCGCAAATCTGACGGATCAAAACCCGCTCGCCGATGGTTTGGCCGCCTTGGGGGCAATTCGGCAGGTGGGGTCGCAGGCAATGGCGCGCTCGTCAATCACGCGAACCGTTACGGGGCCACCCCCGCCATCCGCCAGACCCTCGCCGCCGAGGACAAGGCCCTGCGTCAGGCGCATGGCCGCGTCGACGTGCTGCGCTTCCTGCCCGGCGACGATTATGTTCAGGCCTACCGCCGCGAATGGCTGGATGCCTATTCAGAGGAACAACGTCTGCGCAACCGCGGCGTTCTCACCCCGGCAAGCCCACCCCCGCCAGAGTGAACACCCAACCGCTTGAAACGGCGCGGCCAAGGCGTATCTACTTGATCAAATGCGACTTAGACCGGAGACCGTAAATGCGACATTTCCTTGCCGGGCTGACGCTGGCCCTCTTACCGCTCGCGGCCCCAGTATCAGCCGCGACCACCGATCAGGTGACGCATTTCACGCTCGACAACGGGCTTGATGTGGTGGTGATCGAGGATCACCGCGCCCCAGTCGTCACGCAAATGCTGTGGTATCGCGCCGGGTCTGCCGACGAAACGCCGGGCGTCTCGGGCGTTGCACATTTTCTTGAACATTTACTGTTCAAGGGCACCAAGACCATGGAACCCGGCGAATTTTCCGCCACCGTGGCGCGCAATGGCGGCTCGGACAATGCCTTTACCAGCTATGATTACACCGCCTATTTCCAGCGCATCGCCGCCGACCGGCTGGAGCTGGTCATGCGGATGGAATCGGACCGTATGACCAATCTGCAGCTCGACGAGGCCGATATCCTGACCGAGCGCGATGTGATCATCGAAGAACGCAATCAACGGGTCGAAAACAGCCCCGGCGCGCTGTTCCGTGAGCAAAAGAACGCGACGCAGTATCTCAATCACCGCTACGGTGTGCCGATCATCGGCTGGCGGCACGAGATGGAGGCCCTCGATCTTGACGCGGCGCTTGACTTCTATCGAACATTCTACGCCCCCAATAACGCCATCCTGATCATCGCGGGCGATGTCACGCCTGACGCGGTGCGCGCTCTGGCCGACACCTATTACGGCCCCATCCCTGCCAACCCTGCCCTGCCCGAGCGCGCCCGCCCGCAAGAACCGCCGCAACTTGCCGAGCGGCGGATCACGATGCGCGACGCGCGCGTCTCGCAACCCTATGTGACCCGCTCCTATCTCGCCCCCGAGCGTGATAGCGGCGCACAGGAAAAGGCCGCAGCGCTGACCCTGCTGGCCGATATTCTGGGTGGCGGTCAAACATCCCTTCTGGCCGAGAAACTGCAATTCCAGAACCAGACAGCGGTGCAGGTTGGCGCGTCTTATTCGGGCCTGTCGCTGGATGACACCACCTTTGACCTCTTTGTCGTGCCCGCCCCCGGTGTCACACTGGAACAGGCCGAGGCAGCGATGGACGAGGCGCTTCTGACATTCCTGGAAACAGGCGTGGATGCCGAACAGCTTGAGCGTATCAAGACGCAATTCCGCGCCTCGGAAACCTATGCCCGTGACGATGCCGGCGGCTTGGCCAATCGCTATGGTCAGGCGCTGACACAGGGGCTGACCGTGGCCGATGTGCAAGCGTGGCCCGCGATCATTCAGGCCACAACCGAAGAAGACATCCTGCAGGCCGCACGCGACGTGCTGGACCGCACGCAATCTGTCACAGGCTGGCTTATGGCACCGGAGGTCACGCAATGATCCGTTTCGTTCTGAGTTTCGTTCTTTTGCTGGCTGCTCTGCCCGCGCGCGCTGAAATCGAGGTCAGGGAAATCACCACGCCCGGCGGGCTTGAGGCTTGGCTGGTCGAGGATCACTCGATCCCCTTCGTGGCGCTTGAATTGCGCTTTCGCGGCGGCGGCTCTCTTGATCCGGAGGGCAAGCGCGGCGTGACCAATCTCATGGTCGGCCTGCTTGAGGAAGGCGCCGCCGAGATGGACGCGCAGGGCTTTGCGCGCGCCTCTGAATCCCTCGCCGCCGATTTCCGCTATTCCGTCAATGACGACCGCGTCAGCGTCTCAGCACGGTTTCTGACCGAAAACCGCGATCAAGCGGTTGATCTCCTGCGCTCAAGCCTCGTAGAGCCGCGCTTTGATCCCGACGCCATCGAGCGTGTGCGCGCCCAGATCCTGTCGATCATCAACGCGTCGCAAACCGATCCGCGCGATATCGTCGGACAAGCGTTTGACAGCCTCGTGTTCGGCGATCATCCCTATGGCTCATCGCTTGACGGCACCATCGAGAGCGTCACGGCCCTTACCCGCGACGATATTTTGGCCGCACATCAGGGCGCTCTGGCCCGTGACAGGCTTTATGTCTCTGCCGTGGGCGACATCACCGAGGCAGAGCTTGCCGCCCTTCTCGATAGCCTGCTTGGCGACCTGCCCGAAAGCGGCGCACCGCTGCCGGGCAATGTCTCGCCCAATCTGCCGGGCGGTGTGAAGGTCACGGATTTTGCGACACCGCAATCCATTGTCGCCTTTGCCCAACCGGGCATCGACCGCGACGATCCCGATTTCTTTGCCGCCTATATCCTCAACCACATCCTTGGCGGTGGCGGCTTTGAAAGTCGGTTGATGAGCGAGGTTCGTGAAAAGCGCGGCCTGACCTATGGCGTCTATTCCTATCTCGCGGACAAGGATGCAGCCCAACTCTGGATGGGGTCTGTCGCCTCTGCCAACGACCGCGTCGCCGAGGCGATCACTGTCATTCGTGACGAATGGGACCGTATCCACACAGAGGGTGTCACACCTGAAGAGCTGGAAAACGCCAAAACCTATCTGACCGGCGCCTACCCTTTGCAGTTCGAGGGGAATGGACCCATCGCCGACATCGCCGTCGGCATGCAGATGGAGGGGTTGCCGACCGATTACATCGTAACGCGCAATGACAAGGTGAATGCCGTCGCGCTCGACGATATCAACCGTGTCGCGCGCGAATTGCTCGATCCGGAAACGCTGACCTTTGTCGTGGTGGGTCAGCCTGTTGGATTGGACAGCACCCTCAACTGACGGATCATTTGTCCTGACGTAGCCCCGCCTGCGTCAGGGCCGCATCCAACGGCGCAAGGTCTGGCACCTGCAAGCGCATCGGCAGGCTGATCACCTTGCGCCGGAACGCCAGTGGTAACCGCACGGCATCCTCTTCTGTCGTCACCAGTTGGGCGCGGCGCAAAGACGCCTCTCGCTCCAACCGCGCCAATAGGCCCGGACCATAGGCTTCCTTGGTGGCCAACGCCTCAAAGCGCACAGGCTCTGCCCCAAGCCCCCGCAACATGGCAAAGAAAAGCGCCGGATCTTCGCCCCCCGCAAAGGCCAAGACCCGCGCGCCCGCCCAATCCATGCCCGTTTCCAGCGGTTGCAATTCGCCCGCCATCACCGGCGATGAAATCCGCGCGCCCCATAGCGCTGCAAACCGCGCCTGCGCGGCATGCGGCCCCACCGTCAGCATCAGGTGAACCCGCGCCAACGCAGCCTCCAACGGCTCGGCAAGTGGCCCGGCCGGACGACACCGCCCATTGCCAAAGCCGCGCACGGCATCGACCACCCCAATGGACAGGTCCTTGATCAACGCGGGATCGCGCAGCCCGCCCATCATCACCAGACAATCGGCAGACCCCTCCGCCAAGGCCGCCCGCGCGCCCTCAGCCCAGTCGGGCGCAACCCAAGTCGGCGCAAAATCGGCCGCAAGCAGCGCAGCGCCCCCAGCCTCCTCCGCACCATGGCGGCGCGGATCAATCCGAACCGGCCCCACCGCCCCGCGCGCAAGGATCACGGGCGCAAACCCAAGCCTCTGAACCTGCCCGATCACCGCCAGCACCGCAGGCAAATTGCCCACGCTCCCCGCCGCCAACATATCGACCGAGATCACCGGCATCGGCGCACGCCAGCCAACCTGATCTGCCCCCGCGCGCCGCGCACGCCAGAGCGCCCAAGGGGTCAAAAGCCGCGCGCGCAAACCGGGCCGATCCGGTGGCGTGAACCAATAGGCGGGCAGGCTCATCGCGCGGCGTCCAGCCTATCCAGCCGATCCAGCAGCATATCTTGAATGCGGTCAGTCACAGCCGCCCCACGCGAGGCCACATCCCACGCCGCATGCGCCATCACCGCCGCCTGATCCGGCGCAATCAACCGCTGCACCGCCGCTGTCAGCGTCGGGCTGTCGCGCACGATCCGCGCCGCCCCCGCCTCGGCATAGCGCGAATAGCGATTGAGATAGCGGCCCACATTGGGGCCATAAAGGATTGCCGAGCCATGCGCGGCAGGCTCATTGGGATCGCGCCCGTGTTGTCCAGACACCAGCGACGAGCCCATGAACGTCACCGGGGCCAGACGATACCACAGCCCCATCTCGCCCCGCGTATCGGCCAGAATCACCTGCGTTGTCTCGCTTGGGATCTCGCCCTCGGACCAGACCGCCACCCGCCAACCCTGCGCCTCCAGCGTGGCGCGCATCTCGGCGCAGTCCTGCAAATCGTCCGGCACAAGGATCAGTACGCTGCGATGCGCCAGACGGCTGACTTCACGGTGGGTTTCCAGCACGGTTGCCAATTCATCGCGGTGGATGCGCGAGGCCAACCAGATCGGTCGGCTGCGCAAAAGGCCCGCCATCTCTTCGCGCTCGGCGGCATTAAACGGCAGCGTCATCGCCCCTTCTTGGAACGCGCCCGTGACGGTCACGATCCGTTCGGGTGCCCCAAAGCGGCGCACCAGCCGTGCCGCCGCTTCGGTCCGCGTCAGGATTTCCGTAAATAGCCCCAGCACCGCGCGCGGCATGTCGGGAAACCAACGCCAGCTTGCCCGGTCCAGATTTTCCTCGTCGGCATCAACCAGATAAAGCGGGGTCGCCATCCGCGAGGCACAGATCAGCAGCGCAGGCCGCAAATCACCGCCCGTCCACACGCAGATATCAGGCCGCCAATGGGCCAAAAATGCCTCAGCGGCGGGCAGGTTATCCTCAGGCACTGTCTGCCAGATGACCGATGCCGCCATGTCGGTCCGGGCCGGGGTCGTGCTTGATGTGGTCAACAAAAGATGCAAGCCGCGCCGCTGCGCCGCCAACCGCTCCGCAAGATGCACCAGCGTGTCCGCGCGCGCCGCATCGACCGCATGCGCCCAAATCAAGGGTCCGGGCGGGCGCACCTGATCCGGCACAGGGCCCGCGCGCCCGGCGCGGCGCGCATAGGCCAAATAGGCCGATAGGCTAAGCGACCGGCTCACGCCAGCACCCCGGCAAGCGCCGCCAAGGCCGATGCAGTCAGACTTTCAGGCGCGACATGCTCGACCGGCGCCCCATGCTCTCGCAGCGCCCCGGCAAGGCCCTCTGCTTGTGATCCATCCGCAATCAGCACCACGCTTTGCCCCAGCCAATAGGGCCGCGCCGCCGCCAATTCCGCCGCCAACAGATGCCCGGTGATCGCGGCTGAATCCCCGCGCACCTCAGCCCCCCGCAGATGCGCTGCCAATCGTTCCGGACGGCTGAGCGTATCAGCCATGGCCTCGGCGCAGGGCAGCACCGCACCGCCCAAAAGACGCACCAGCCGGGGCGTCACAAAGCTCTGGCAACTCACCGCCTCGCCCGCGCTCAGATGCACCCAATGGCTCAGGTCGCGCCCGACCACCCAAGCCACCCCATCCCATTGCGCCCGCGCCTGCAAAAGACCGATCAGCAAAAGGCGCACCCAAGCGTCAATCACATCGGGCGGGGTGTCCTGAACCAACGGGGCCAGACCCCGCCCACCTTGGGGCAATACCTGCGTGGGCAGGTGATCCCCCTGCCCCTCACCGATCCGGAACACCCGCTGCGGCATCGACAGCAGCTGCGCCCGCGCAGCTGCTTCATCCGGGGCTGCGGCCTGCTCGACGATCCGCGCGCCCTGCATCACAAAGGCGCGCGCGCACGCTCCGTCATGGCCGATGGCGGCCCAATCGGTCATTGTCGGCGTTCAAGCTGCGCCACAAGACCGGACATGTCATAGCCCGCCTTCGCGGTCGCGCGCAGGATCTCGTCCGCACCCAAGTCTTCGAACCGCGTGATGCTCCACAGCATCGTGCAGCGCGTGCCAGAGCGGCAATAGGCAAGGATCGGCTTGGGCATTTCCTCTAGCGCCACGCGAAACTCGTCCAGCGCAGCCTGCGTCATCTGCCCCGAATGGATGGGCACCCACCGCACCACCAGCCCCGCCGCTTCTGCCGCCGCCGCAACGGCATCAAACGCAGGCTGCCCATAATCCTCGCCATCCGGTCGGTTGCACAGGATCGAGCGATATCCGGCATCGACGAGAGCGGCCACATCCGCCACCTCGATCTGCGGGGACACAGTGAAATCTTGGGTAATCAGGCGCAAGTCCATGAGGCTCTCCAGCAGGGTTTGGCCCATCTATGCGCAAATCCCCCGCCGGATTCAATGGGACAGACGTCACCGTGACAGAGCGGCGCGCGGCGATACGCCACGCACGCAACTCGGCTTCAAAGCCGAAGATTCTTGCAGGACATCCCGAATTTTGCCGAAATTTACAGCGTTCGGCCTGCAAAACCGGGAAATCCGGGAAAACCGCAGACGTAACCTCTGGTAGAGTAACCTACCGGGCGCCGTCAGGATGCCCGGACAAGCAACAACAACGAGGGAGATCCTGTCATGTCTGGAAAGTTCGTCGTCGGCTACGACGGCAGCGTGTCATCGCGACGCGCCTTGGAATTCGCGGTAGACCGCGCACGCGCTCAGGGCGGCACCATCGTTCTGGCGCATGTGCTTGAATGGTCGCCCTATTCCTTCCTGACCGCAAGCGAACTGGAAGAGCGCCACAAACGCCGCCGCGAAGAAATGGAACGCGCCGAAAAGGCGATCACTTCCACCGTCGTGGCCGAATTGCAGGACAGCGGGATGCCGGTTGAGACCATGATCCGCTACGGCAATACCGCCGATCTGCTCTGCCGTATCGCCAAAGAGGTGAACGCCGTTCAAATCGTGATCGGGCGCGATGGTCAGTCGGCGATTGGCGCGCGGGTGTTCGGATCGGTCGCCGGTGCGCTCGTGCAGACAGCGCCGGTGCCCTGCACCATTGTTCCATAAAATATAGAAACAACAGGGATGATAAAAATGAAACGATACGCATTTCCTGCGGCGGCTGCGGTCGGGGCGGCATTGCTTGCCATGCCCGCCCATGCACAATCCGTTGATGAAAAGGTCAATCAGATCTTCGCAAGTTCAACCGGCTGGTTCGTCAATCTGATCTTTTCCAACTTTCCGGGCACCTCCTTTCCGTGGATCGTGGCTTGGTTGGTGATTGGTGCCACCGTGTTCACGCTCTATTTCGGCTTTATCCAGTTTCGCGCGATCGGCCATTCCATTGCATTGGTCAAAGGCGACTACTCCGACCCCAACGATGCCGGTGAGGTCAGCCATTTTCAGGCGCTCGCGACGGCCCTCTCGGGCACTGTCGGCCTTGGCAATATCGCAGGCGTCGCCGTTGCGGTCAGCATCGGTGGCCCCGGCGCCACCTTCTGGATGATCCTTGCGGGCCTCATGGGCATGGCGTCTAAATTCACCGAATGCACCTTGGGCGTGAAATACCGCAACGAATACCCCGACGGGCGCGTTTCCGGCGGCCCGATGTATTACCTGACCAAGGGCTTTGCCGAACGCGGCGTGCCGGGTGGCAAAATCCTCGCCGTGCTCTTCTCGATCTTTTGTATCCTTGGCGCGCTTGGCGGCGGCAATATGTTTCAGGCCAATCAGGCGCATCAGCAGATTGCAGGCATCGTTGGCGCATATCCGGGCTGGATCACCGGCGTGATCTTTGCCGGTGTGGTCTTTGCGGTGATCGTGGGCGGCCTGAAATCCATCGCGCGGGTCACAGAAAAGGTCGTGCCGTTCATGGGTATCCTCTATGTCGGCACAGCGCTTATCATCATCGTGATGAACGCGGATCAGATCGGCTGGGCTTTTGGCCAGATTTTCGAAGGGGCCTTTACCGGGCTTGGCGTTGCGGGCGGCATGGTCGGCGCGCTCATTCAGGGCTTCAAACGCGCCGCCTTCTCGAACGAGGCTGGCGTCGGTTCAGCGGCCATCGCCCATTCGGCCGTGCGCACCAAGGAACCAATCACCGAAGGGTTCGTATCGCTGCTTGAGCCTTTCATCGACACCGTGGTGATCTGCACCATGACCGCTCTTGTGATCATCATCACCGGGCAGCTTGTTGCAGGACCTGACGTTGCCCCCAACTTTTATCCAGCGTGAGCGAGACTCCGGGTTTGAGTTTTGCCGTTTTCGGCGGATTGGGCAACGGGGTCTGGCGCGGAGCTTTGCGTATTGCGCAGCGTCAGGCCCCGTTGCGGGGTGAAGGTCTGTGCGAACTCGGCGGGCGTTTGCCAGCCGAGGCGGGAATGGGGGCGTTCGGTGTTGTAGTCCTTGCGCCAGGCGGCCAGCGTGACGCGAGCATGGTTCAGGGACGGAAACAGGGTCTCGTTCAACAGCTCATCGCGTAGTCGACCGTTGAAGCTTTCGATGAAGGCATTCTGGGTCGGCTTGCCTGGCGCGATGTAATGCCAGTCGATCTTGCGGTCATCGGCGAACGTCAGGATCGCGTTCGAGGTGAACTCGGTCCCATTGTCGCTGACCACTGTTCCGGGCTTTCCACGGGCCTCGAACAGCGTCGCCAGTTCACGCGCCACTCTGGCCCCGGACAGCGAAGTGTCGGCGATGAGCGCGAGGCATTCGCGGGTGCAGTCATCGACCACGGTTAGGATTCTGAACCGGCGGCCATCCGTCAGTTGATCGGATACGAAGTCCAACGACCAGCGCTGGTTCGGCATCAACGGCAACACCATCGGGGCCCGTGTTCCCATGGCACGTTTGCGCCCACCGCGACGGCGCACATGCAGCCGCTCTTCGCGGTAGATGCGGAACAGCCGCTTGTGATTGACCTCATGGCCCTCACGCCGCAAAAACACATGCAGACGCCGATAGCCGAACCTGCGGCGAACTCGTGCCAGTTCCTTCAGCCTCTCCCGCAGCGCGGGATCATCCTGCCGGATCGCCTCATAGCGCATCGTCATCCTGCAGCAGCCGATGACCCGACACGCCCGCCGTTCGCTCATCCCGTGGCCTTCCACAAGATGTGCGACCGCTTGCCGCTTCGCGGCGGGCGTCACCATTTTTTTCCGAGCAAGTCTTTCAGAGCCGAGTTGTCCAACATGGCGTCGGCGAGCAGCTTCTTCAGCTTCCCGTTCTCATCCTCAAGCGCCTTCAGACGCTTCGCCTCACTGACATCCATGCCGCCATACTTGGCTTTCCATTTATAGACAGTTGCATCGCTGACACCGTGCTTGCGGCACAGATCGGCCACGGAAATACCCGCCTCATGCTCTTTCAGGATGCCAATGATCTGATCTTCGGTAAATCTGCTGCGCTTCATCTCTGGTCCTTTCGGTTGGGCCAGAGTCTATCTCAAACTGGATTAGATGCAGGGGGCAACGTCAGACCGGATGGCAATTACCTGCTCAACGAAGCGGGCACCGCGATCCAAACCGTCGGCGGCACTTCGGGCGTTGGTCTGACCTCCGCTGCCTTTGGCAGTGCGATCAGCTGGTTTCCTTATGTTCTGGCGATCGCCGTCGTGCTCTTTGCCTTTTCCACCATGATCAGCTGGTCCTATTACGGCCTCAAGGCCTGGACCTATCTCTTTGGCGAAGGCGAGACCAAGGAACTGGTGTTCAAGGTGATCTTCTGCATCTTCGTGGTGATCGGTGCCGCCGCCAATCTTGGCCCGGTGATCGACTTCTCGGATGCGGCGATCTTTGCCATGGCAGTGGTCAATATCATCGGGCTCTACATCCTGATGCCCATCGTCAAACGCGAGTTGGACAGCTATCTCAGCCGGCTTAAATCAGGCGAAATCAAGAAGTTCGAGTAACTTTTCACCCGATTTGACAATCATGGGGGCCAGCGGATGTCCGCTGGCCCCTTTGGATTCACGCAGATCATGCATAGGTAGACGTCAGAACGACACGACGATTTTCCCTCAAGGAGGACCCGTTATGGACAAAGAGACATACCAGAACAAGCTGCAAGCCCAACTCGATCAATGGAAAGCCGAAATCGACAAGCTGCAAGCCCAGTCGCGCGAGGCGTCTGCCGACATGCAGATCAAGTATCAGGAGCAGATCAAAGAGCTGCGCGAAAAACGCGCCGACATGGCAGCCCAGTATGACAAGATCGAGGCCGCCAGCATCGAAGCGTGGAAAGATTTCAAGACCGGCGCAGACGAGGCTTGGGACAACATGTCCAAAGCCATGAAATCAGCATGGGGTCGGTTTGGCTGACTGTCTGCCCAGCCTTTTCAACTGCCACCACGCAAGCGCCATAACAGGCGCTTGCGTGCTTTTTCAGAGGTAGAATGGCTTGCTCAGGCTGCCGCAAACCCGGCGTCAAGCGCCGACAGGATCACGTTCACCTCAGCCTCGGAAATCACCAGAGGCGGCGACATCAGGATATTATGCGCCCCCAGACGCACCATCGCCCCCGCCTCATACGTCGCCTGATGCACCCGCTTCATGGTCGCGGCATCCATGGGCGTCTTTTTCGCGCGGTCGCTGACCAGCTCGATTCCCATCATCAAGCCATGACCGCCACGCACATCACCGATGATGTCGTATTTTTCGGCCAGCTTCTTGACCCCTTCATAAAGCTGCGTGCCGCGCACGGCGGCATTGCTCTTGGTATCCAGCCGCAGCGTTTCTGACAGGCAGGCCACCACCGCCGCCGCCCCCACGGGATGCGCCGAATAGGTGTAGCCTGTCCAGATGCTGCCTTCTGGCCCTGCCTTTTCAAATACCTCGGCGACCTTGTCGCCCAGAACCACGCCGCCCACAGGGAAATAGCCGCTGGTGATGCCCTTGGCGATGGTCATCATGTCGGGCTTGACGCCCCAATGCCGGGCTCCGGTCCAATCCCCCGTGCGCCCAAATCCGGTGATCACCTCGTCCGAGATCATCAGAATGCCGTAGCGGTCGCAGATGTCGCGCATATGCTTCATAAAGGACGCATCCGGCACGATCACACCACCAGCGCCTTGAATAGGCTCCATGATAAAGGCGGCAATCGTGCTGGGGTCCTGAAACTCGATCTCATCCACCATGGCGGCAGCAATCTTTTCCGCCAGTTTGGCCCCATCGGTCTCATCGAACGGGTTGCGATAGGTATAGGGGCTGGGCAGATGAAAACAGCCCGGCAACAGCGGCTCATAGGTGATCCGGAACCGGTTGTTGCCATTGACCGACGCACCACCCCAATGGGTGCCGTGATAGCCCTTTTTCAGGCTCAGGAACTTGGTGCGCGTGGGTTCCCCCCGCAGGCGGTGATATTGCCGCGCCATGCGCAGCGCCGTGTCCACGCTATCTGACCCGCCCGAGGTGAAAAAGACGCGCGTCATCCCATCCTCGGCAAAGAACTCCTGCACCGCATAAGAGGCTTCGATGGCCGCGGGGTTGGTGCTGCCGGCAAAGGCAGAATAATAAGGCAATTGCCAAAGCTGATCGGAAATCGCCTGCTTCACCACATCGTTGGAATAGCCAAGGTTGACGCACCACAGGCCCCCCACCGCATCCACCGGATCATGCCCGTCGATATCGGTGATCCGCACACCTGCGGCACTTTTGATGATTTTCGGTGCATTGGCCTGCTGCTCACCGGGATGCCCCATCGGGTGCCACAGATGGCGCGCGTTCATCTCACGCAGGAAATTGTCGTCTTTCATGGGGTGCTCCGGCAGGTAGAGGGAATTTGATCAAATTCTGCCACTGCCGTGCGAAACTGTCCAGAGGGATAAACGGGCCGGGATACGCAATCCCGACCCAACCCCGCTTGGTGGATCACTCCGCCAGCTTTTCCTCGATGATCGCCTTGAGATCATCATAGGCCATGTTGGCATATTTCTGCTCGTTGATCACCAGCGTCGGCGTCGACTCGACGCCATGGGCCTCGGCGTTCTCTTGATGCCACGCGACTAGCGCCTTGGCCTTTTCGGTGTCATTGAGACAGGCCTCAACCGCATCCGGCTCTAGCCCGGCAACCTTGCCGATCCGGCGCAGGTTGTCGGCAATCGCGGCAGGCTCGCCTTGGGTCCATTCCCCCTGCTGCTCATAAATCATGTCCGAGATGCCAAAGAATTTCTCGGGCCCGCCACAGCGCGCCACCATCGACGCCCATAGGCCGAACCGGTCAAAATAGACATCGCGATAGATGAAATGCACCTTGTCCGTGTCGATATACTCAGCCTTCAACTGCTTGAGCGGCCCCTTGTGAAAATTGGCACAATGCGGACAGGTAAAGGACGCGTATTCGATGATCGTCACCTTGGCATCCTCTGGCCCCATCGTCATTTCGACGATTTGCGATGTATCCGGGGCCGCCTCTTGCGCCACGGCGGGGCCGGTAAGCATGGCAAGGGCCAGCGCCCCGGTTGCGATCAAGTGTTTCATATCATTATCCTTGGTCTGATGGGTCAGTCAGTGTTGTGACTTTGTTAACACGTTGCGCGCCAGCCTTTCCAGCGCCGCCCGCAATCCATCGTCGGTCACAGGCGCGGCAAGGCTCGTGGCGGTTTGCAACGTCTCGGGTGCCACGACGGGCGGGGCCGCCACTTTGGGCCGATGGGTGAACTCCACCTGCCCCTCTGCAAAGCCCACGGGCGCGGTCTGAGTGATGCGGATACGCGCGATGGCATTGTAGCCATAGACGGCATTGACCCGCTCGCGCAGCTTTTCCTTCTGCATCTCCAGCATCGGGGCCTGCGCGCCGGTCGTGAGCAGCGTGAGCGTCGCCCCCATCCCCTGCCGCGCATAGGACACTTCGACGGGCCGCGCGATGGCGGCGATGTCGTCGCCCACCACTTCGGCCCAATGCGTCAATAGCCGCGATTGCGCAAATCCACGGCTCTCGGAGGCGCGGCGTATGCTGGTCTGCAGCAACGCCGAGGTGCGTTTGAACCCGTATGTCGCGGCCTTGCGGCTGGTCATGGTTGGCGCTCTCCTCACTGGCGCTAATCTATGGCATGTGACAGGGGATACCAGAGCCGATTGCGCGGCAAGGGGGTAAACTATGCGTTATTTCGCCGAGGCCGAAAGCCTGCTTGCGTGGTATGATACCCATGCCCGCGACCTGCCTTGGCGGATCAGCCCCGCAGCCCGCGCGGCTGGTGCCCATCCCGATCCCTACCGTATCTGGCTGAGCGAGGTGATGCTCCAACAGACCACCGTCGCGGCGGTCAAATCCTATTTCCTGCGCTTCACCACGCTCTGGCCCACCGTCGCCGATCTTGCAGCGGCCGAGGATGCGCAGGTCATGGGGGAATGGGCCGGACTGGGCTATTACGCCCGCGCCAGAAACCTTCTGAAATGCGCGCGCGTTGTGGTGCGCGATCATGGCGGGCGATTTCCCGACACGCTCGACGGCCTGCGCGCCCTGCCCGGCATCGGGCCTTATACCGCCGCCGCCATTGCCGCGATTGCCCACGATCAACCGCATGTCGTGGTAGACGGCAATGTCGAAAGGGTGATGGCCCGGCTCTATGATATCCATACCCCCCTCCCCACCGCCAAGCGCGAGTTGACCGAGGCGGCAGCCCGCCTTACCCCCCGCTTGCGGCCCGGCGATTATGCTCAGGCGGTGATGGATCTTGGCGCCACCATTTGCACGCCCAAATCCCCCGCCTGCGGTCTTTGCCCGTGGCGTGCGCCCTGTGCGGCCCGCGCCGCAGGCACCGCCCAACATCTCCCCCGCAAACTGCCCAAAACGCCCAAGCCGGTGCGCCATGGTCACGCCTATGTCGCACGGCGGGCCGATGGCGCATGGCTCTTGGAACGCCGCCCCGATAGCGGCCTCTTGGGCGGCATGCTGGGCTGGCCCGGCAGCGACTGGGGCGAATCTCCGCTCCCCACACCGCCCATCGCCGCCGACTGGCAGCAGCTAGAGGCCGAAGCGCGCCACACTTTCACTCATTTCCACCTCCGCCTCACTGTCCACGTGGCCTTTGTGCCCAATGGCGTGCCCCCCGAACGTGGCATGTTCCTATCTGACGCAGCGTTTCGCCCCACAGAGCTGCCAACCCTCATGCGAAAGGTCTTTGACCTCGCGCGGGCTGCGCTAAACTATGCCCCATAACGCAAGCGCGAAACTTCTCAGGACCGTTCCATGATACCCGCCGACAAGGTTGCCCAACTGCACCGCGCCCTGCCCTTCTGGATGTCGCTTATCTTGCTCCCTGTGGCCGTGCTGGGCGCATTGCAAGGCGGCTGGACCGTGCTTTTGTTGCCTCTGACCACATGGTATTTTTTCTCGATCCTCGACGCCTTTCTCGGGCTCTATACCGAGAATGCCGATCTTGAGACGCGCGACGATCAACTGACCTGGTATCGCGCGATCACCCTGATCTGGGCACCGTTCCAATTTGGCCTGCTCTATTGGTTGATCTGGTATGTCACAGGCCCGGGCGACGCGCATCTCAGCCCGCTGGAAACCATCCTTCTGTTCTTCGGGGTGGGGGTGATCACCGGTACTGTGGGCATCAACTATAGCCATGAACTCATGCACCAGAAAAACCGGAGCGAGCGATTTCTTGGCGATGTTCTGCTCGCCATGGTGCTTTATTCGCATTTCCGGTCAGAGCATCTTTTGGTGCACCACCGCTACGTCGGCACCCCCCGCGATCCCGTCACAGCCCGCTATAACGAGGGGTTTCACCGCTTTTTCCCTCGCGTGCTGCGGCAAAGCTGGCAGTCAGCCTTCAAGGCCGAGGCCGAGATGCTCGCCCGCCGCAACTTGCCTTGGCACGACCTCAAGAACCCGTTTTTCAAATACTGGGCACTCCAAGGCTTCATGGCCCTGCTTGCCGTTCTGATCGGCGGCTGGATTGGGCTTGGCCTGTTTTTCTGGCAAGCCTTTGTCGCGATTTGGCAGCTAGAGCTTGTAAACTACATCGAACATTACGGCCTCACCCGCAAACATCTCGGTGGCGGCAAATACGAGCATGTTCAACCGCGCCATAGCTGGAACGCGGCACACAAGGCGTCAAATTGGCTGTTGATCAACCTGCAACGCCATTCCGATCATCACTACAAACCCGATCGCCGCTTTCCGCTCTTGCAGAACTATACCGAGGCGGACGCGCCGCAATTGCCCTATGGCTATCCGGTGATGACCATGGCCGCCATGGTTCCGCCCATTTGGCGGCGGGTGATGAACCCCCGCGTGCGCCGCTGGCGCGAGATGTATTACCCCGAGATCACCAATTGGCGACCCTATAATCGCGCCAGCACCCCGATGCCGCGCTAGACGTACATCGGCCGGGGCCAAAGGCCGCGCGCGGCGTATCGACACTGAAGTAAGCGGTATCCAAAGGGTCAAACTGATGGAGTTTGACAAGGATCGTGCAGCCCTCTGAGAAAGAACTGCATGGATGCGCTTGGCGGCCCCTCCTGCACGTCAGAGAGGCAACGCACCGGTCAGGTCAAGCGCGCTCGATCACCGCCTGTGCCTCGGCAAAAGACAACAACCGGCGTCCCTGTTCATCCCAAAGGTGGAGCCGCGCATTGGCGAGGCTCTCGCGGATGGTCATCCGGTTGATTTCCGCCAATTGCGCGTGATCGCGCAACGCCTCAGGCAGCCGATAAAACGGGATACGGCTGTTGACGTGATGCACGTGGTGAATCCCAATATTGGCGCTCAGCCATTGCAGCCAGCCGGGCAACACGTAATGCGAACTGCCCTCAAGGGCGGCATCATGCAATTGCCAGTTTTCCTCGGCCTCCCAATGGGTGGTCTCGAATTGATGCTGCACGTAGAACAGCCACACCCCCGCCGTCGCCGCCAGAACGGTCGAGGGCAAAAAGATCAAGAGGATCGGCATCAGCCCACCGAACCAGCCCACCAAACCCAGCACCAGCAACAAAGCGGCATTGGTGGCCATTGCGCTAACCCAATAGCGCGCTTTGCCCATGAAACCGAGCGGCAGACGGTTTTCCAGCAAAAAGATATACCCCGGCCCCAGCCCGAACAGAACCAGCGGGTTGCGGTAAACCCGGTATTTCAGGCGCTGAAACGGCGTCAGCGCAGCATATTCCGCAACCGTCAGCGTGTCGATATCGCCAATCCCCCGCCGCCCCAGATTGCCCGAGGAGCTGTGGTGGATCGAATGCGAATGCCGCCACACGTCATAGGGCGTAAGCGTCACCACCCCAAGCACCCGGCCAAGCCAGTCATTCATCGACCGGCTCTTGAAAAAGGCCCCGTGGCCGCAATCATGCTGGATCGCAAAGAGGCGCAAGAGGAACGGCGCGGCACAAAGCGCCAGCACGACACTCAGCACATAACTCAGCGACAAAGCCCACCAAGCCAGCCCCCAAAGTGCGAGGAACGGACCAACGGTCACGGCCAGTTCGAATGCAGCACGGGGCGAACTCGGCTCGCGGTATTTCGCAAGGAGTTGCGCCCATTCCCTGCCAGCACGTGTTTCGGGTGGCAGCGGGGCGGGGTGGGGTTGATCGAGCATGTGCCTGTTTTTTTTGGTACCGATTGCCAAACTCATAGAGGATTGACCAGCGTTTGCAAACGTTGCGTCACCCTAACCCCTGCGCTATTTGACCACGTTTGAGAAATTTATGACCCTACGTCACGCAAAAGCCCCGCAAGACGACCTTGCGGGGCTTTGCAGTTCATAAAATGGGTCGACTCACTCAGCTTGTCTTCTTGCCCTTGATCGGCGCCCAGATCCGCTTGTTGGTCAGATAGAGCAATACCGACAGGATCGTCAGAAAGATCACCCCGGTCAGGCCCGCATGCTTGCGCGCCATCATCTTGGGCTCTGCGGTCCACATCAGAAAGGCCGCAACATCCTCGGCCTGCTGTTCCAGCGTGGCAACGGTGCCGTCGTCATATTCGACATCGTCACCCCAGAGCGGCTGACCCATGGCGATCCAGCTACCGGGCACCGTGTGATGGCCATCCTCATCCTTGCACTCGTCCGGATAGCCACCGGCGGTGAAGGCCGCGTTATACGTGCCGGTGAAATCCTCCGGCGCGCATTCCGGCGCTTCGTGATAGCCGACCATCAGCGAGTAGATATATTCCGCCCCGCCCATGCCGTTGAAAAGCTGGCTCAGACCGGTGCCGTAGGGGCCATGAAACCCTGCACGCTTTTTGGCCATAAGGCTCAGGTCCGGCGCGCTGGCAGAGGTGACAGCCGGAAAATGGTCGGTCGGGGTGGCGGGCCGGAAATCGTCAAGCTCCGGGTCGAACACCTCGAACTGCTCGGAATAGGCAAAGACCTGATCCTGAGGCAGCTGCGGCCCCCCCTCGTCCCCCAAGGTCCGAAGCGGCACATATTGCAGGCCGTGGCACGCCGCGCAGACCTGCGTATAGACCTTCAGACCGCGCTGAAGCTGGTTTTGGTCAAACTTGCCGAACGGACCTTCAAAGGAAAAGGCGACGTCCTCGATATGCCCCTCGCCCCCGGCGGCCAATGCGCCGCCAGTCGAGAGGGACAGGGCCACAAGGGCCGCAATGCCTGTTGTCTTGAACATTGTCATCCGTCCTTTCTTATTCGGCGGGCGTGTGGGCCTTGCCATAATGCGCATCGAAGTCTTCCTCGATGGTGGCAGGCTGGGCCTCGGGTTTCTCGATCACGCCCAAGAGCGGCAGGATCACCAGGAAATAGGCGAACCAATAGGCCGACGCGATCAACGAGATGGTCGAATAGGGCGGCTCGGCGGGCATTGCGCCAACCCAGGTCAACACCACAAAGTCGATCACCAAAAGCCAGAACCACCACTTGAACATCGGACGATAGCGGCCCGACCGCACCGAAGAGGTATCCAGCCACGGGGCCAGCGCCATGACCGCGATCGCCCCGAACATCGCCAACACACCAAAGAACTTGGCGTCGATGATGCCACCGGTGATCCAGCTGGCGAACATCACCACCCAGACATCGCCGGTAAAGGCGCGCAGGATCGCGTAGAACGGCAGGAAGTACCATTCCGGCACGATATGCGCAGGCGTGACCAGAGGGTTCGCTTCGATGTAGTTGTCGGGGTGGCCAAGGTAGTTGGGCATAAAGCCGACGACCGCAAAGAACACCACCATGATCACGGCAAGCGCGAACAGGTCCTTGATCACGAAATAGGGCCAGAACGGCACAGTATCGCGAGCGGCCTCATCCTTGGACGTGCGGCGCACATCAACCCCGGTTGGGTTGTTGTTGCCGGTGGTGTGGAACGCCCAGATATGCAGCGCAACCAGTGCGGCAATGACGAACGGCAGCAGATAATGCAGCGAGAAGAAGCGGTTCAGCGTGGCATTGTCCACCGCCGGCCCGCCCAAAAGCCACGTTTGGATCGAGTCGCCGATGAACGGGATCGCACCAAAGAGACCGGTGATCACCGTGGCCCCCCAGAACGACATCTGGCCCCAAGGCAGCACGTAACCCATGAACGCCGTACCCATCATCATCAGATAGATGAGCATGCCGATGATCCATGTCACCTCACGCGGGGCCTTGTAGGACCCATAGTAGAGGCCGCGGAAAATATGCAGATAAACCGCAACAAAGAACAGCGACGCGCCGTTCATGTGCAAATAGCGGATGAAGTGGCCGCCATTCACGTTGCGCATGATATGCTCAACGCTGGCAAAGGCCAGATCGACATGCGGCGTGTAATGCATCACCAGAATGATGCCGGTAACGATTTGCAGCACCAGACAGAAGGTCAGAACGATCCCCCAAATCCACATCCAGTTCAGGTTCTTGGGCGTGGGGATCATGATGGTGTCATAGAGCAAGCCGACGATGGGCAGGCGCGAATGCAGCCATTTCTCGCCGCTCGTCTTGGGCTCGTAGTGATCGTGCGGAATTCCGGACATTTGCGCGTTTCCTTATCCCAGTTGGATCGTGGTTTCGTCGAGGAATGTGGCGACGGGAATCCACAGGTTCTCAGGCGCCGGACCTTTGCGGATACGGCCAGCCGTGTCGTAATGCGACCCGTGGCAAGGGCAGAACCAGCCGCCAAAATCGCCCGATCCGTCGCCAATCGGCACGCAACCCAGATGGGTGCACACGCCGATCATCACGAGCCATTCGCCCGCCTCATCCAGCGTGCGGTTCTGGTCCGACGCATCAAGCGCGAGGTCATTACGGTTCTGTGCATTCTGGTCCGGCAGTTCCGCCAGCTCAACGGCACGGGCAGCTTCGATCTCTTTTTTCGTGCGGCGACGGATGAAAACCGGCTTGCCCAAGAATTTGACGCTGATCTGCGTGCCGGGCTCAACACCCGAAACATCGACGCGGATCGAGGACAGCGCCTGCACATCCGCCGAAGGGTTCATCTGGTTGATGAGCGGCCAGATGGCCGCACCTGCGGTCACGGCACCGACGCCTGCGGTCGCATAATAGAGGAAATCCCTCCGGGTGCCTTCGTGATCTTCTGCGTGGGACACGAGAATTACTCCCTATATATCAGAGCCGCAATCGGCCTCATACGATGTTAGGCCACGGGATTCCCATGGCCAGTCTGTGCGGCTATTTAGCGGGGCTTTGGGGGGCCGTCCAGCCTGCAATACCCCAAGATTTGGTCAGAGCGCGCATCTGTCGCGCTTGACCGGCTTCTATCGCGAAATCAGACAGCGCAATGGCCCCCCTCTCTCGCCTGTTGGCGGGGCTTATGCGGGGGCTGTTCGCATCATGCTGTCGCGCGCGGCCATCTTGGCATACCACGCCTCCAGCGCCGGATGCCCAACCCGCCAGCCGCGCGCATCATGGCGGAAATCAAGATAGCCCAGCGCACAGCCCAGCGCGATATGGCTCATATCGAGCGGCCCCGCGAGATGGCTCATCCAGCGGCCCTCAACGGCATCCAGCGCCCTTGCAACCTTGGCCCATTGCCCCTCGACCCAAGGGGCATAGCGGATCTCTTCGGGCCGGAACCGCGCCTCATAGGTCATCGCGAGCGCCGCCTCCATGATCCCTTCGGCAATCGCCTCCAGCGTCAGCACCTCCCAGAGCCGCGCCTCGGGATAAAACCGCCCATCAGCGCGCGCATCCAGATAGCGGGTGATCACCCGGCTGTCATGGATCGCCGGGCCGTCCAGCCGCACCAGCGCCGGTATCTTGCCCAGCGGATTGGCCGCCGCCGCCTGCGGATCGGTCTCAAGCGGTGTGGTGGTCACATCGACCACCTCAACCTGATCGTCCAACCCGGATTCCAGCAAGAGCACGCGGACCTTGCGCACAAAGGGGGACAATGGCGAGGAAATCAGTTTCATGGCGCGCTCCTTTAGATGTTCGCCGCGACCCTAGGCGCAGCCCCCAACGCTGTAAAGCCGCTCAGGCAGGCGGCGCGCGCATCCACTCCGCCAACAAGTCACTCTCTTGCCCCTGCCCCGCCGGCCCCAGATGATCGGCGGCGCGCAGGCGCACCTCCTCGGGCTTGTTCTGCCCCAATTTCCACGTGCCTGCGATCTCGTCCACGCGCATCGCACAGGGCACGATCTGCCGCATCATCCGCTCCAACACCTCGGGTGTCATCTTCTCGGCCCGCCATTCCGGCTTGGGCGCAAGCCGCGCCTCGAACTCCGCCGATTGCCGATCCAAAAGGTCGCGCATCCCCTCCTGCGGCTGCAACGTGACCTCGCCCACCAGATGCACAGCCACGTAATTCCACGTGGGCACCTGATCCTCGACCCCATACCAATCGGGCGAGACATAGGATTGCGGCCCCTCTATCGCCAACCGCGCGCGCAACGGCCCGGTCAAAAGCCGCGCAATCGGGTTTGACCGCACCAGATGAAATTCGGCCCGCGTGCCGTCGGCATTCAAAAGAAACGGAATATGGCTCATCAGCGGCCCCTCGGGGCTGCAAACGGCCAGAATGCCAAAGCCCCGCGCGCGGGCAAATTCCAGATTGCGCTCGCTCGGTGTCTGACGAAAAGCAGGATTGGGATGCATGGCCTTAGTCCTCGCGCCGGGGGCAGAGAATATCCTCAACGGCCTGCGCCACCCGCAACAGCCGCTCTTCGCCATAGGGCTGACCGCAGAGCATCAGCCCACAGCTTGGCACCCCTGTGGGCAGCGTCACGGCACACAGCCCCAAAAGATTGCCCACCCGCGTATTGCGCAGGGTCAGCAGGTTTTCGGTCACGTAATAGTCAGGGTCCGCCAAAAGCCGCGCCTGATCCGGCGGCAGGTTGGGGGCCGAAGGCATGAGCACCGCATCATAGCCCGCAACCCGCGCGGTCCACGCCGCACGCAGCGCCTCCAACTTGCGCCAGCCCGCCACATAATCCGCCGCACTTATATCTTTGCCACTGCGGAACCGCTCCAGAATCGGCGCAAACATCTTGTCCGGGGCCGCCTCGATCACCTCGCGCCACAAACCATAGGCCTCGCCCGTAAACAGCACCGGCGACAGCGGTAGCGCCTCGGCCACCTCTGGGGCTTCGATCTCGTCGATCACCGCGCCCGCATCGCGCAGCATCTCCAGCGCCAGCGCATGCGCACGCGCAGGCTCGGGCCGAATATCCTCCATCACGCCCGTGCGCAGCGCCGCAAACCGCAACCCCAAGAGCGAAGCCCCACGCAAATCGGCCGCTTTGCGCCCTTCCAGCGCCGCCAACATCAGTGCGCAATCCTCGACCGAGCGCGCCAGCGGTCCAACCGTGTCGAACCGCAGGCAGAGCGGCACCACCCCTTGCAAAGACACCCGCCCCGACGTGGTCTTGAGCCCGACCAGATCGTTCCACGCCGCAGGGATGCGCACCGACCCGCCAGTATCCGACCCGATCCCGCAAGGGGCCAAATCAAACGCCACGCTCGCCGCCGCCCCCGAAGATGATCCGCCGGGCACAGCATCTGCGTTGTTCACGCAAGGCGGCGTTGCCGTCACCGGGTTCAGCCCCAGTCCGGAAAACGCCAATTCGCTCATATGTGTCTTGCCAAGGCACACCAGCCCCGCCGCCGTGCCATTGCGCAACACCTCGGCATCTCGTTCCGGCACCCGGCCTTTCAACAGCGCCGATCCCGCCTCGGTCGCGACACCCGCGCTGTCAAAGAGGTCCTTCCAGCTGACCGGCACCCCGTCCAGCAGGCCCAGACGTTGCCCCGCCTTGGCCCGTGCCGATGCCGCCGCCGCCTCAGCCCGCGCGCGGCTCTCTGTCACAGAGCTGTAGATTCGATCGCGCAGCGGATGGGCGGTGATCGCCGCCAGATAGGTCTCGCACAGCGCCTCGGAGTCAATCTCGCCGCGCGCAATGCCGCGCCCCAGATCGCCCGCCGTCATCCTGAGCCAGTTCTGCATCGCGTCCCCCTATCCGTTCAAAAACCATTGCTAGCGGCAGAGCGGCGCATGGACAATCCCGCGCGCACGCACATATTGGGCGGCATGACACATGACAGCGATCTTCTCATCGTCGGCGGTGGCCTGAATGGCCCCGCTCTTGCGCTTGCCGCAGCACAGGCCGGGCTTTCCAGCACCGTGATCGACGCCCTGCCCGAACCGACCCGCAAGAACGCGGCGTTTGACGGGCGGTCCTATGCTTTGGCGCTCGCCTCCGTGCGGCTCTTGCAAAACCTCGGGATATGGAACCGCGTGGCCGAAAACGCCCAACCCATGCTGGAAATCAAGGTCTCGGACGGGCGCGCGGGCGAGGGGCCATCGCCCTTCTTTCTGCATTTCGACCATGCCGAGATCGAAGAAGGCCCCATGGGCCATATGCTTGAAGACCGCTTTTTGCGCCGCGCCCTGATCGAGGCCATGGCAGAGCAACCGCTGATCACCCAAGTTTCCAACGACACGGTGACAGCCCAAGAAAGTGCCGCCACCAGCGTCACCCTCACGCTTGCCTCGGGCAAAACCCTGACCGGGCGGCTTTTGATCGGGGCCGATGGGCGTAGCTCAGGCACCGCCGCGCGCGCAGGTATCCGGCGCACCGGCTGGGGCTATGGTCAAACAGCACTTGTCGCCGCCATCGAACACGAATTACCGCATCACGGCATCGCGCATCAATTCTTCATGCCCCCCGGCCCGCTTGCCATCCTGCCGCTGCCGGGCAATGTCAGCTCGATCGTCTGGTCTGAAACAGACGCCACCGCCGCCCGTTTCGCAGCCCTGCCCGATGCAGATTTCATGGAGGTGCTTCGGCCTCGCTTCGGCGATTTTCTGGGCGCGATCAAGCTGCGCGGCGCGCGCTATACCTACCCGCTCAGCCTGACGGTGGCCAACAGCTTTGTCGCCGACCGGCTCGCTCTGATCGGCGACGCCGCCCACGGCATGCACCCGATTGCCGGTCAGGGGCTGAACGCAGGTCTGCGTGATGTGGCCGCCTTGGCGCAGGTGATGACCGAAGCCAACCGCCGGGGCGAGGATATCGCTGCACCCGATGTGCTTGCCCGTTATCAACAATGGCGGCGGTTCGATACCGCGACACTGGCCTTGGCCACCGACCTCACCAACCGGCTCTTCTCCAATGACAACCCGATCCTGCGCACCGCCCGCGACCTTGGCATGGGCGCGATCAGCCATATGCCACGCCTGCGCCGGGGCTTCATCCGCGAGGCCGCAGGGCTGACAGGGGATTTGCCCGAGTTGATGAAAGGGTAAGAGGGGCTGCAGATTTTGGCACTGAGGCGCGCCGTCGCTGGGCCGGGGACTAGCGAAGCAACGGAAGTGGATGCCACTTTATGCCAGCAAATTCCGTGTGACCCGCCAGAGCAGCGCCACACCTCCAAATCGCTGGTCCGCGGGACGGCCCAGCGATCCGCGCGGCGGCGCTACGCGCCTTGATTCCGCGCGGGGCACATGGGGCAAAAGTCGGCATCAACCTACCTTACCCGCGCTCCAGAAACCGGATCATCGTATCGCCATAGCGCCGCTCTTCGATCATCCGCATACCTTCAGGCGGGGTGATTGCAGCACTTTCCTCCCAGACAATCAGCGCCCCGTCAGAAATCCATCCCCCTGCCAGCGCCGCCGCGAGCGCCTCCTCGCCCAGCCCCTTGCCATAGGGCGGATCGAGAAAGACCAGATCATGCGGCACCATGGGATTATTCCCCGGCTTGCGCGCATCCAGAGGGAATACGCGCGTCTCCTCCTCGGCCCGGCAGAGTGCAATGTTCTGCCGCAAGAGCGACAGCGCCTTGCGCCCGCTTTCGATGAAACTCACGGCCTCCGCCCCGCGCGACAGCGCCTCAAGCCCTAGCGCCCCGGTGCCCGCGAAAAGATCAAGCACCCGCGCGCCCGTCACGGGATCGCCATAGCCCCCGGCCAAGACGTTGAACAGCGCCTCGCGCACCCGGTCCGACGTGGGCCGCAGATGCGCCGCCACATCGCCCTTGCCGACACTGGCCAGAGCCCGCCCGCGATGCGCCCCGCCGATGATCCTCACCCCAGCAACACCTTGAGATCGGCCGCCGCATCCGCGACCACCGCCGGATCAGCGGTCTTGCCCGCATCAATCAACCGCTTGCCCACCATATAGGCGCGTGGATCGTTCATCGCGTCCACCGCCAGCAACTGATCCCCCCGGAAATACCAGAACGACACCGAAGCCGCCCCATCGCGCGTCACGATCCGGTCATAGCCGGTGCTCAGCCCCGCAATCTGCAACTTTACATCATATTGATCCGACCAGAACCACGGCTTGGGCACATAGGCCACAGCGGCCCCCAGGATATTGCCCGCCACACAATCGGCCATGTCGATGGCATTGGGCACGCTCTCGAGCCGCAAACGCCCCTCGCCATGGGGAAAAGACGCGCAATCGCCAACAGCCCAGATTGTGGGATCAGACGTGCGCCCTTGGGCATCTACCGCGATGCCATTGTCAATCGCCAGCCCCGCCGCCTCGGCCAGCGCGGTATCGGGCACGATCCCCACGCCGACAATCACCATATCCACGGCCACCTCGGTCCCATCTGTCAGGTGCGCACCGCTGACCTGACCATCGCCAAGAAGCCGCTCCAAACCCACACCCTCGCGGATATCCACCCCGTGCCGCCCATGCAGCGCGCGGAAATAATCCGAAGTCTCTTTGGCCGCCACCCGTTGCAAGATACGCGGGGCCATCTCGACCAATACCACCTGCATCCCGCGCGAGGCCGCGACCGCCGCCGCCTCAAGCCCGATATAGCCGCCGCCCACAATGAGCACGCGCGCCCCCTGCACAAAACCCGGTGCCATCGCATCCACATCCGCCAGCGTGCGCACCACATGCACGCCCCCCAATTCCCCCCCAATCGCCGCAGGCAGGTGGCGGGGGCGCGATCCCGTGGCCAGCACCAGATGCGCATAGCCCAGCCGCTCTGTGCCGATCACAACCTCTTGCGCCGCGCGGTCAATCGCCGTGACGCGCAGGCCCAACCGCAGATCAATGCCCGCTTCGGCATAATAGCTTTCGGGCCGCAGATAGAGCCGCTCCAGCGCCATATCGCCCAGCAGGTATTTCTTGGACAGGGGCGGGCGCTGATAGGGCGGCACCGGCTCTTCGCCGATCAGCGTGATGGGGCCGTCATAGCCCTCACTGCGCAGCTTTGCCACCAGCGAGGCCCCCGCCTGCCCCGCTCCGATCACCACGACACCCGTCATCTTGCTTTCCCCTTCTTTGGCATGGTCACTTGCCTATCACCGGCCTATACCTACATCCATCCCGAAACCCTCGACAGACAAGGAACGACCATGACCCTTTCTTCCGGCGACAAACTGCCCGATGCAACCCTTCTGAAACTGGGCGAAAAGGGCCCCGAAGCGGTCGATCTCAAGAGCCTGACCGCGGGCCGCAAGGTGGTGATCTTTGCTGTGCCCGGTGCCTATACGCCCACCTGTTCCGCGGCGCATGTCCCCAGCTTCATCCGCACCAAGGCGCAGTTCGACGCGGCAGGCGTGGATGAAATCATCTGCGTCTCGGTCAATGATCCCTTCGTGATGAAGGCCTGGGGCGAGGCCACCGGCGCCACAGAGGCCGGTATCACCATGCTCGCCGATGCCGAAAGCGCCTTTACCAAGGCCATCGGCCTTGATTTCGACGCGCCGCCCGCTGGCCTCTTGGCGCGCTCCAAGCGCTATGCAATGGCGGTCGAGGATGGCACCGTGACGGTGCTGCATGTCGAGGAAAGCCCCGGCACCTGCGAAGTGACCGCCGGCGAATCGCTGCTCGCGGCGATGTAAAGCGGGCCAAGGGTGCGAGGGGCCAGCCCCTCGCGCTCCCCGTAGTATTTGGGCCATAAAGAAACAGCCACGCCCAAACCCTACAGTCCCGGTGGCGTCAGGATGTGACGCAAGAGCGCCAGCGGATGCGCCCGCAGGCTGAGGCGCAGGGCGGTATAATCCTCGACCACCTCCTCGCCCAGCGTCATGGCGGGCAGATGCGCCGCAGGCTCGACAATCCCCTCTCCATCAATATCGCGCGCGAATAATGGCAAGGGCCGCTCTGCCCCAATCGCCCGCGCCTGCCAGAGTGCGTCGCGCCGCGAAAGCCCAAGCGCGGCAAAGACATCCGCCTCGGCCAGACGTGTCAGCGCCGCCGGGGCCACCCCCGCCCGCCGCCAGACATCCTCGGGGCCGACATAGCCATTGCCCCGCGCCGCTGCGATCCAGTCCGCCTCGTCCTGCGCCACGCCCTTGATCTGGCGAAACCCCAGACGCAGCGCCAACCGTCCCCGGCTGTCCGGCTCGATGGTATTGTCCCAATACGAGGCGTTGATACAGACCGGGCGCAGCGTCACGCCATGTTCGCGCGCATCCCGCACGATCTGGGCGGGCGCATAAAACCCCATCGGCTGCGAATTCAGCAGCGCACAGGCAAAGATCGCCGGGTGATGGCATTTGAGCCAGGCGCTCGCATAGACCAGATGCGCGAAACTGGCGGCATGGCTTTCGGGAAACCCATAGCTGCCAAAGCCCTCGATCTGGGAAAAACACCGTTCGGCGAAATCGCTGTCATAGCCATTGGCCTGCATTCCACGCAGAAACCGCGCACGAAATTCACTGACATTGCCGTGCTTCTTGAAAGTGGCGAGCGACCGGCGCAAACGGTCCGCCTCTTCGGGGGTGAACCCCGCGCCGATGATGGCGATCTGCATCGCCTGTTCCTGAAACAGCGGCACGCCCAGCGTCTTGCCCAGCACCCGGCCCAGATCATCCGAGGGAAAGCTGACCGC
This sequence comes from Roseovarius sp. MS2, assembly GCF_051447875.1. NCBI lineage: Bacteria > Pseudomonadati > Pseudomonadota > Alphaproteobacteria > Rhodobacterales > Roseobacteraceae > Roseovarius > Roseovarius sp. MS2. Next base: position 2,272,665 of record NZ_JBKHVF010000001.1, on the reverse strand, counting down.
CTCTTCGCCATTGCGACGGCGGATGAACGGATGCACCATATCACCCTGAATGGGGCCGGGCCGGATGATCGCCACCTGAATCACCAGATCGTAAAAGGTGCGCGGGCGCATGCGCGGCAGGAAATTCATCTGCGCCCGGCTTTCGACCTGAAAGACCCCCAGACTGTCGGCGCGGCTCAGCATTTCGTAGACTTGGGCGTCCTCGGGCGGCAGGGTGGCCAGGCTATAGGCCTGCCCGCGATGCTGCCCCAAAAGGTCAAAGGCCTTGCGGATACAGGTCAGCATCCCCAGCGCCAGCACATCGACCTTGAGAATACCCAGCGCGTCAATGTCATCCTTGTCCCAGCAAATGACCGTGCGCCCCTCCATGCTGGCATTCTCGATGGGCACCAATTCATCCAGCCGCCCCTCGGTGATGACAAAGCCGCCGACATGCTGGCTCAGGTGCCGGGGAAAGCCGATGATCTCGCGGATCAGCGCCAGCGTTCGCGCCAGACGCGGATCGCGCGGATCAAGCCCGATCTCGGCCAGGCGCGCCGGCTCCAGCGCGCCCTCACCGCCATGCCCCCAGATCTGCGAGGTCATCGCGCCCAGCAAATCCTCTGACAGGCCCATGGCGCGGCCCACCTCGCGGATCGCACGCTTGGTGCGGTAATGGATCACCGTGGCGCAGAGGCCCGCGCGATGCCGCCCGTAACGCTCATAGATCCACTGGATCACCTCCTCGCGGCGCTCATGCTCGAAATCCACGTCGATATCGGGCGGCTCGTCGCGCGCCTCAGAGACAAAGCGCTCGAACACCATCGTGCCGATCTCGGGGCTGACAGAGGTGACACCAAGGCAATAGCAGACCACCGAATTGGCCGCCGATCCGCGCCCCTGGCACAGGATGCCGCGTGAGCGTGCAAAAGCCACCACGTCATGCACGGTCAGGAAATAAGGCTCGTAGCGCAGCTTGGCGATCAGGGCCAATTCATGCTCCATCATGCCACGCACCCGCGCAGGCGCCCCGCCCGGATAACGCCACTCAAGCCCCGCCTCCGCCAACCGCCGCAGCCGCTGCGCGGGGGTCTCATTCTCGGCAACCTCGCTGGGATATTCATAGCGCAATTCATCCAGCGAAAAATCCAGCCGCGCCGCCAGTGCCGCGGCGCGGCTGACCGCCCCCTCATGCCCCGCAAAAAGGCGGCGCATCTCCTCCTCTGAACGCAGGCGCTGTTCGGCATTGCGCAGCGCATGACGGCCCAGTCGGTCCACCGTCACCCCCAGGCGGATCGCGCTCAGCACATCGGCCAGACGGCGGCGATAGCCGCGATGCAGGATCGGTGCCGCCGCCGCCACCGTCGGCAGGCCCAGCCGCGCCGCCAGCCCCGCCAACCGCTCGAACCGCGCCGGATCGCGCCCGTCATAGCGCGGGCTGAGCAAGAGCGCGACAGAGCCCCCCCAGTGCGCCGCCAATTGCAGCAGCTGCGCCTGCCACGCGCGCCCCGGTGCCGGGTGCACCAACAGATGCAGCCCCGCCGCCCCCGCCAGCACATCCGCCAACCCCAGATCGCACGCGCCCTTTATCGCCCGCTGCCGCCCAAGGCTGATGAGGCGACAAAGGCTGGCCCAGCCGCCGCGATCCAGCGGCAGGGCGGTGATCTCGATCCCCTCGCGCAGCACCAGCCGCGCGGCAGGAATGAGGCGCGGGCAATTGGCCCAATCGGGCGGTGCTGCAGGCTGCGGCGCAGGTGGCCCGATGGGCCCCTGCCGTGCCTCCAGTGCCTGCCGCGCGGCGACCTCGCGCGCAATCTCGCGCGCTGCGGCATGGGCGCGCACGATGCCCGCAACCGAATTCACATCGGCAATCGCCACACCCGACAGGCCCAGCGCCGCGGCATGGCGGATATACTCCTCAGGATGCGACGCCCCGGTGAGAAAGGTGAAATTCGACGTGGCAGAAAGCTCGGCAAAGGGCATGGCGGCACTGATTCCCAGACCCATGCAGTATGTTCACCTTTTGTTCCAATTTCCAGCCCTGCTATGGTCGCCCTCAGCGGCGCTCAGCTGTGCAAGCGCCCCCTTGCAGACAGCGCAGCGCCTTGTCCAGCATCGCGGGCGTCGGCTCTGCATGGCCCATGCCGCCGCAGGGGTCCACCGCCAGCACATAACCGCCGTCCCGCCGCTCCAGAAATCCCAGATACTGGGTTCCCGGCACCGCCGAGGCGCACCACGGGCCAAAACATTGCACATCAAGCGTGATGGCACGATCAAACGCCTGATCGAACCCACCCTTTGTCAGCGCCTGCCCCGTCAACCGCGCCGGAATAAGCGTATGCGCGGGCTTTTGTTGCGGGATCATATCCGTGCTGGGCAGACGCGCCGGATCAAAGGACAGCCGCCCATGCACCACGATATAGGTCTCCGCCGCCTCTGCCGCGCGCCGATAGGTCTCGGCCACATCCTGTGGAAAGCAACTCAGCGCAACCGCCGGTCCCGCCAACACCAAGCCCAGCGCAAGAACCGCCGCCCGGATCACAGCAACGCCCCGAATTCGTCCAGCACACGGGAATAAACCGCGCGCTTGAAAGGCACAATATTGGCCTCCAGATCACTGGGCGGCAACCAGCGCCATTCGGAAAACTCCGGGTGATCGGTGGCGATATTCACATCTGTATCTTGGCCCAGAAACCGCATCAGCACCCATTTCTGTTCTTGCCCCCGATACCGCCCCTTCCAGATGCGCGGCACCATCTCCTGCGGCAGATCATAGGTCAGCCAGCCGGTCGTTTCAGCCTCAACGCGCACCTTGTCCGCTGTAACGCCGGTTTCTTCCCACAACTCGCGCAGGGCGGCTTCGGTCACGCTCTCGCCCTTGTCGATCCCGCCCTGCGGCATCTGCCAGGCGGGAACCTCATTGTCGATCCGCTGGCCCACAAACACCTGCCCCGCCGCATTGACCAGCATCACCCCCACGCACTGGCGATAGGGCAGTTTCGCAATCTCTTCGGGCGTCATCGTCGGGCCTCTCAGCTTGGGTCGCGGGCAGAGTGCGGCGTGCAGCCGTAGGCGTCAAGAGGCCAGCCCCCTCACACCTCGCGCGTGCCGACCATGCCCATGATCTCATAGGTCTGGCGCAGGATCGGTGCGGCAATCGTGCGCGCCCGCGCCGCACCATCCGCCAAAATCCGGTCAATCTCGGACAGATCCTGCATCAGCCGCGCCATTTCCGTGGAAATCGGCGCGATGCGGTCAACGGCCAGATCCGCCAGCATCGGCTTGAACTCGGAAAACGGCTTGCCGCCCGCCTCGGCCATCACCTGATCCACCGTCATATCAGCCAGCGCTGCATAGATATTCACCAGATTGCGCGCCTCTGGCCGCCCCTCCAGCCCAGCCGCCTCAGAGGGCAGCGGCTCGGGGTCGGTCTTGGCCTTGCGGATTTTCTTGGCGATGGTGTCGGCGTCATCCGTCAGATTGATGCGGCTCATATCTGAGGGATCGGATTTCGACATCTTGTTCGATCCGTCGCGCAGGGACATCACCCGCGTCGCCGCCCCTTCGATCACCGGCTCGGGGATCGGAAAGAACTCAACGCCGTAATCATGGTTGAACTTGATCGCAATGTCGCGCGTCAATTCCAGATGCTGCTTTTGATCCTCGCCCACCGGCACATGCGTGGCGTGATAGGTCAGGATATCGGCGGCCATCAGCGCCGGATAGGCAAACAGACCAAGCGAGGCGTTCTGCGCATTCTTGCCCGCCTTGTCCTTGAACTGCGTCATGCGTTGCATCCACCCCATGCGCGCCACACAGTTAAAGACCCAAGCCATTTGCGTATGCTCGGCCACCTGAGACTGATTGAAGAGAATGGACTTGGCCGGATCGAGACCAGAGGCAATGAACCCCGCCGCCAATTCCCGCGTTGCACGGGCCAGATCAGCCGGGTTTTGCCAAACCGTGATCGCATGCAGGTCCACCATGCAATAGAGCGTCTGGATGCCCTTGTTTTGCGCCTCGGCAAACCGCTTCAATGCACCCAGGTAATTGCCCAGATGCAGGTTGCCCGAGGGCTGGATTCCCGAAAACACGCGGGGGGTAAAGGCCGCCTCGGTCATGACGCAACTCCGTGGTGGATTTCTCTGCCCGCCTCGCTTACCCATGCGCCACAGCCCCGTCAAGGAGAGGTGCCATGCCCGACCAAGGACCACCCGCCCCCGTCAACCCCCTGCCGCCCTTCCTGATCGCCCTCTTTCTGGTGATCATGGGGGTCGAAGCCGCCTTTACCTTGGGCGCGCGCGGGCTTGTGGGCGGCCCGGATGCCGTGGGCTGGCGCGCGGCGGCGATCCAGGATTACGGCTTCAACGGCGAAATCCTTGGCTGGATGCTGGAACACAATGCCTATCCGGCGGAACATCTGCGCCGCTTGCTCAGCTATGCCTTCATCCATGGCAGCTTTACCCACGCGCTTTTCGCGGGCGTGCTGCTTTTGGCGATGGGTAAATTCGTCTCGGACGTGTTCCGTCACTGGGCGGTTCTGGTTCTCTTCGCGGTCAGCACAGTGGTGGGGGCCGTGATCTTTGGCCTTGTGGCACCGGGGCGGCCCTGGCTCATCGGGGCCTTTCCCGGCGTTTACGGCCTGATCGGCGGCTTTACCTATATCATGTGGCTCAGGCTGGGGCAGATGGGCACCAATCAGGTCCGGGCCTTCACCCTCATAGGCGTGCTGATGGGGCTACAACTGGTGTTTGGCCTGTTGTTTGGCGGCAATGCCACCTGGATCGCCGATGTCAGTGGCTTTGCCAGCGGATTTCTGGCGTCCTTCGTGCTTAGCCCCGGCGGCTGGTCCCGCCTGCGGGCCAAGCTGCGTCACGACTGAGGGGGGCATTGCCCGCGCGGAATCAAGGCGCGAAGCGCCGCCGCGTGGATCGCTGGGCCGGGGACTAGCGAAACAACAGGCGTGGCTGCCACTTTATGCCTGCCGAGTCAGTATAATCTCTCAGCGAACCGCGCCTTCTCAAAATCGCTAGGCCGCGGGACGGCCCAGCGATCCGCGCGGCGGTGCCTACGGCACCTTGATTCCGCGCGTGAAGACGACCCTCTTACCGCCTTAACCTGCTCCGGATTTCCTGTATCCGGAACGCCCCCAGCCCTTGCCCAAAGAGCGCATAGGCCAGCGTGCCCACCGCGATCAGCACCAACAGCGCCAGCCACCGCCAGCCCCCCATGCCGAAAAGCGGCCCAAGCACCACACCCGCACCCCAGAGCACCGCCCCCATCAGCACCGAGGCCAGACAGATTCGCCACAACCGACGCCGGAATTGCGCATCAAACCGCGCCACCTCGCCAAACTGCCGCGCCCCGGCGGCCAGTTGCACCACCATGATCCATGCCGCGATTGTCGTGGCAATCGCCGCCGCAATCCAGCCGATCAGCATCGCCAGCCCCACCGCCAAAACCCCATTCACCGCCATCGCCCAAACCGCATAGCGGAACGGGCTGCGCGTATCCTCACGCGCGAAAAACAGCGGTTGCAGGATCTTTTGCAACACGAACGCCGGCAGGCCCAACCCGTAAATCGCCACCGCCAAGGCAGTCGCGGCACTGTCATCCGCGCCAAACGCCCCGCGCTCGAACAGCACCGACACCAGTTGAATGGGGATCACGATCAGCGCCACGGCACAGGGAATGGTCAGCGCCAGTGCGATCTCGCCCGCCCGCGACAGCGCCATGCGTGCGCCCACATCATCCTGCGCCTTCAGCCGCCGCGAGAGATCAGGAAGCAGCACGATGCCCACCGCAATCCCCACAACCCCCAAGGGCAATTGATAGAGCCGGTCGGCAGAATAAAGCCAACTCACCGCCTTTTCGGTGTTCGAGGCCACCAATTGCCCGACCACAAGGTTGATCTGCACCACCCCGCCCGCCAAAGCCGCCGGAATGGCAATCCGCACCAGTTGCGCCATCTCTGGCGTCCAGCGGGGCCGCACCAAGGGCAGGCTCAGCCCCGCCCGTCGCGTCGCATGCCACACCAGCGCCAATTGCGCGACCCCAGCCACCGGAATGGTCCAGACCAGCGCCTGCGCCACCGCCCCGCCCGTGACGGCAGCAAAACTCATCGTGCCGATCAACAAGACATTCAGCAACACCGGCGCGGCGGCCGCCGCCGCAAAATGCCCCGCCGCATTGAGCATCCCCGAAAACAACGCCGCCAATGAGATGAAAAAGATATAGGGAAACACGATCCGCCCAAACTCGACCGTCAGGTCGAACCGCGCATCGCCCACGAATCCCTCTGCCGTGGCCCAGACCAGCGCGGGCATGAACACCATGCACAGCCCCGTCAGCCCCAAAAGCACAAGGCTAAGCCCCGAACAGGCCAGCGCCGCAAAGCCCAAAGGGTTATCGCCCGCCTCCAACCGCTTGGAAAACATCGGCACAAAGGCCGCGTTGAACGCCCCTTCGGCAAAGAACCGGCGAAACATATTGGGCAGGCGAAACGCTGCAACAAAGGCATCCATCACAGCGCCGGGGCCGATATAGCTCGCGATCAGCACATCGCGGACGAACCCCAAAAGCCTGCTCAGCAGGGTCCAACCGCCAACGGTGAGAATGCCAGAAAGCAGGCGGACAGGTTTCATGCGGGGCCTTTCGCCGGGATCAGAGACGAGGATTAGACCATCACCACGCCGGGGGGAAGGGGGCGCAAACGGCGCAAACCGCCCGCATTTTCCGGCGCGCACGCATATTTCGCTACCCAGTCCCGCGACGACACGACAAGGTAAGGGCAGAGGACATCGGCACACTCCCGTCCATGCCGACAGAAAGAGACGTGAAATGACCACGACCAATATCCGCCAATGGCTTCAGGAACGGCCCGAAATCGAATCCGTCTTTGCCTGCGTCTGCGATCTCAACGGCGCGATGCGCGGCAAACGCCTGCCGATTGAAAAGGCCAAGTCGATCATGGACGACGGGCTGCGCCTGCCGCTCTCGGTGCTCAGCGTGGATATCTGGGGCGAGGATATCGAGAATAACGAACTGGTGTTCGAAACTGGAGATTCCGACGGTATCTGCGAACATACCGGGCGGCCCATCGTCATGGTGAACTGGACAAGCCGCCCCTCGGCGCTGGTGATGTTCTGGATGCACACCGAGGATGGCAGCCCCTTTCCCGGCGACCCGCGCCATGCGCTCTCCAATATCGTGCAGCGCTACAAGGCACGCGGTCTGACCCCCGTGGTGGCCACCGAACTCGAATTCTACCTCTGCGACCCGCGCGAGGCGCAGCCGCGCCCGCCCTGCTCGCCCGTGACCGGCAAACGGCTCGATTCCGACGGCGCGCTCTCCCTCGATGAGCTGGAACATTTCGACGAATTCCTCAACGACGTCTACGACGCCTGCCACGAACAGGGCATCCCCGCCGATGCCGCCATCTCCGAAAACGGCGCGGGCCAGTTCGAAATCAACATGGTTCATGTCGCCGATCCCCTACAGGCCGCCGATGATGCCGTGCTCTTCAAACGCCTCGTGCGCGGCATCGCGCGCAAACACGGCATGGCCGCCACCTTCATGGCCAAACCCTATGGCGACCGCTCGGGCAGCGGCTTTCACGTGCATTTCAGCCTTGTCGATGAAAACGGAGTCAACCTGTTTGACAATGGCGGTGACACCGGCACACCGCTCCTTCTCAATGCCGTGGGCGGGCTGCTGGAAACGATGCACGAAAACACGCTCACCTTCGCGCCGCACCAGAATTCCTATCGCCGCCTTCTGCCCGGCACCCATGCGCCCACCGGCATCTCATGGGGCTATGAAAACCGTACGGCGGCGATCCGCATCCCCGGCGGCAACCACAAGGCGCGGCGCATCGAGCACCGCGTCGCCGGGGCCGATGCCAACCCGTACCTCGTGCTGGGCAGCATTCTGGGCGGCGCGCTCATCGGCATCGAACAGGGAATAGCACCCTGCCCGCCCATCGACGGCGACGCCTATAGCCAGAAACTCGACCACCTGCCGCTCGACTGGGCCACCGCCATTCAGGCCTTTCGCCGAGGGCGGCATGTGCAGGACATCTTTTCCAGACGCCTGCAAACCATGCTGGTGGAATGCAAGATGCAGGAACTCAAACGCTTCACGCGCTACGTGACCGATTTCGAGTATGACGCCTATCTCGAAAGCGTGTGACGCCCGGCCTCAGCCGGCCACACAATCCGCGAAATAGCGCGTCACGCCATCCTCGCCCACTTCCTGCACCAACCCGTGAATATCGGTCTCGAAACCGGGGCATTCGCGACCAAACTCGCGGTTGAACCGCAGATATTGCACGATGGTCTTGTTGAACACCTCGCCGGGGATCAAAAGCGGAATACCCGGCGGATAGGGCGTCACAAGGCTGGTCGTCACCCGGCCTTCCAAATCGTCAATCGCCACGCGCTCGGTGGTGCGCCGCGCGATATGGGCAAAGGCCTCGCTCGGCGTCATCGCCGGGGTCAGATCGCTCAGATACATTTCCGTCGACAGGATCGCCACATCGTATTTCGCATAAAGCGTGTGCACATGCTGGCACAGATCCCGCAGCCCCATGCCTTCATAGCGCGGCTGCTTGGCGCAAAACTCCGGCATCGCCCGCCACATCGGCTGGTTCTTGTCGTAATCGTCCTTGAACTGTTGCAGCGCGGTCAAGAGCGTGTTCCACCGCCCCTTGGTGATGCCAATGGTGAACATGATGAAAAAGCTGTAAAGCCCGGTTTTTTCGACCACCACACCATGCTCGGCCAGATATTTGGTGACAATCGAGGCCGGAATCCCCGTCTGCTCGAACCGCCCGTCCAGATTGAGACCGGGCGTGATGATCGTGGCCTTGATCGGATCAAGCATGTTGAACCCCGGCGCCATCTCGCCGAAATCATGCCAAGACTCCTCCCCATCCGAGGCTTGCACGCCATGCGCATCGGTGCGTTTGAGCACCCAGTCACGCATCTCACCGATCCCCTCCTCGTCCAGAACATCCGGACCCCAGACTTGGAACCACCAGTCGTCATCGCCGAACTCGGCATCGACCTTCTGCATCGCCCGCCGGAAATCCAGCGATTCCGCGATGCTCTCCTCGACCAGCGCTGTGCCTGCAGGCGGCTCCATCATCGCCGCTGCCACATCGCAACTCGCAATAATGCTGTATTGCGGGCTGGTGCTGGTATGCATCAGATACGCCTCATTAAAGAGGTGGCGATCCAGCTTGGTGGTCTGACTGTCCTGCACCAACACATGGCTGGCCTGACTGATCCCCGCCAGCAGCTTGTGGATCGACTGCGTCACATAAGTCACCGAATGCAGCGGCCGTTCCCGCGACCGGCCCATCGCGTGAAAACTGCTATAGAACGGGTGGAAACTGGCATGCGGCAACCACGCCTCATCGAAATGCAGGTTTTCCACATAGCCATCAAGCAGATCCTTGATCACCTCGGTATTGTAGAGCACCCCGTCATAGGTGGATTGCGTCAAGGTCAGGATGCGCGGCTTGACCGTATCGGGATCAACCCCCTTCAACAGCGGATTGGCGCGGATCTTGGCCTTGATCGCGTCAATCTCGAACTCGCCGCGCGGAATCGGCCCGATGATGCCAAAGTTATTGCGCGTGGGCCGCAGGAACACCGGAATCGCCCCAGTCATGATGATGCTATGCAGGATCGACTTGTGGCAATTGCGGTCCACCACCACCACGTCACCGGGGGCGACCGTGTGATGCCAGACCATCTTGTTGCTGGTGCTGGTGCCATTGGTCACGAAAAAACAGTGATCGGCGTTGAAAATCCGCGCCGCATTGCGCTCTGACGCGCCAATCGCGCCGTCATGATCCAAGAGCTGCCCCAGCTCCTCGACCGAATTGCACACATCGGCGCGCAGCATGTTCTCGCCGTAAAACTGATGGTACATCTGGCCAATCGGGCTTTTGAGAAAGGCCACGCCCCCCGAATGCCCCGGACAATGCCAAGAATACGACCCGTCCTCGGCATAATCCAGCAACGCCTTGAAGAACGGCGGCTGAATGCCCTCCAGATAAATCTTGGCCTCGCGGATGATATGGCGCGCCACGAATTCGGGCGTATCCTCGAACGCATGAATAAATCCGTGCAATTCGCGCAGGATGTCATTGGGCAAATGGCGGCTCGTCTTGGTCTCGCCGTAAACATAGATCGGCACATCGGCATTCTTGCGCCGCACCTCTTGCACGAAATTGCGCAGATTGGTGATCACCGGATCAATATCGGGACCGGGGCTGAATTCCTCATCGTCAATCGACAGAACAAAGGCACTGGCGCGCGATTGCTGCTGCGCGAATTGCGACAAATCCCCATAGCTCGTGACGCCCAGAACCTCGAACCCCTCGTCCTCCATAGCCTTGGCCATGGCCCGAATACCAAGCCCGGAAGAGTTTTCGGACCGGAAATCTTCGTCGATGATGACAATGGGAAAGTGGAATTTCATCAACTTCTCCTTTCAGGAGACCAGCAGGGGGGCGATCACGCCAAACGTCGCGAGAGGACCCCCCAAACTCTGAGGGAATCCTACTCCGCGCAGCTTGTTTCTGCTGTGCGCCCCAAGGTCAAGCCCCGCTGCGACCCGAAGGCCGCTTTGCGCGCGCTCATGCCGCCTGCCGGGTCAAAGACCCAGTGTGCGGCGCCGTCCCTCGGCCATCTTGTTGATCAGATGATCCGCCGCCAAGCCGATAAAGGCCACGGCAAACCCCAGCACAAGGCCTTTGCCCACATCGGTGGAACTCAGCGCGCGCTGCATTTCCTGCCCCAGATCCTGCGTGCCGATAAAGGCCGCGATGATCACCATGAAGAGCGAAAACATCAGCGATTGATTGATCCCCACCATGATCGTGGGCAGCGCCAAGGGCAGGCGCACATGCCACAAACTCTGGCCGCGCGTGGCCCCCGACATATCCGCCGCCTCGATCACCGCCTCGGGCACGCCGCGCAGCCCCTCGATGGTATAGCGGATCAGCGGCACGGCAGCGAACAGCACCACCGCCCCCACCACCGCCACATCATTGACGCCAAAAAGCATGATCACCGGAATAAGATAGATGAAACTCGGAAAGGTCTGAAGACTGTCACACAGCAGCAAGACCCGCTTGGCCCGCGCCTCATACCGCGCAGCCCAGATGCCCAAGGGAAAGCCGAAACTCGTCGCCACAGCCACAGCCACCAGCACCGTGTAGACCGTGATCATCGCCCGGTCCCACCAGCCGGTGATCGCGATATAGCCGATAAAGCCAACGCAGATCAGCGCCGAACGCCAGCCGCCCACCGCCAGCCCCGCCGCCGCGACCAGGGCAAGCACCGCCGTGTAGGGCAACCACAAAAGCGCATCGCGCACCGGGATCAGAACCCATGTGATCAGGAACCACCGCAACCATTGCGTCACCGGATCAAGCGTCACGATCACCCAAGACATCATCGCATCCAGCGGGTCCGCCACCGAAAGCGATTGCCCCCGCCCGACCTCGGCAAAGAACGGCACCACCGCCGACAGCACAAACCCCGCCACCATCAATGCGGCCCAAACGCTCATCACCCGGTGCCGCGCGGTCCAGCTTAGCCCCGGCTCATGATGCACCGGCTGCCGCTCGGCCCAGGCCTTGGAACACCGATCCAGCGCCACGGCCAACAGAACGATCGTGATGCCGATTTCAATCGAGCGCCCGATCTTGAGCGCCTGCAACAGTTGCAACAGCTTCTGCCCCAGCCCCGGCATGCCGATGAAACTGGCCAGAACCACCATCGCCAGACACTGCATGATCACCTGATTGACGCCCACCAAAATCTCGGTGCGTGCAGTCGGGATACGCACCCGCGTCATCAATTGCCAGCTTGTGCTGCCGCACATCTTGCCGCTCTCGATCACCTCGGGCGGCACCTTGCGCAGGCCCAGCAGGGTCATGCGGATCATCGGCGGCACCGAGAAAATGATCGTGACAATCGCCCCCGCCTTGGGGCCCACCCCGATAAAGACCACAACCGGGATCATATAGGCGAAATGCGGCAGCGATTGCGCGATGTTGAGAACCGGATTCATCACCGCCTCTACCCAGCGCCAGCGCCACGTCGCCACCCCCATCATCAGACCGAGCAGAACCGACACCGGGGCCGCAACCACGATCACCGACAGGGTTTCCATCGCCCATTGCCATTGCCCCATCAGCGCGATCCAGACAAACGTACCCCCCGCCAAAAGCGCCAGCCGCAAACCGCCCAGCCAATAGCCCAGACATCCCGCACTCAGCGCCACCACGATCCATGGCAGCGGGCCGATACGCGGCCAGCGGTTCTTGCCATAGAGAATATTCGCCGTCACATCGAGCAGCCACTCGATCCCATCGGCAAAGGCACGGGTCACATGGATAAGGCCCAGATCATCGCGCAGCCATGTGAACACCGCGTTGATCCAATCCGCCAGCGGCAGGATCATCCCCTCGACCGGGCGCATCAGCCCCTCGGGCAAATAGGGCCGAGCAAGAATTAGGCACAGCGCAAGGCCCAGAACCACCCAAGCCGGATTGAGGCGCGGTTTGGCGGTGGTCGCCAGCGGCAGGGCGCTCTCGCTCATGCCTGCCCTCCCAGCAGCACGTCCAGCGCCTCCTTGCGGCTCAGCACGCCGGTAATCCGCCCCGCCTCATCCGCCACGGGCAAGCTCTCGCGCGGATCGTCGATCAACTGCCGCGCCAGCGCACGGATCGTGCTCTTGCCCGCCACCGGCAGCCCCTCGGGCATCACGCCGTTGATGGGCCGCGCCAAGCCGGACGCATGCACCACCCGCGCTTTCTCAATCTCTTCGGTGAATTTGCGCACATAATCGGTGGCCGGATTCAGAACGATCTGATCGGGCGTGTCGCATTGCTCGACCGCACCGTCTTTCATGATCGCAATCCGGTCCGCCAGCCGCAGCGCCTCGTCGAAATCATGGGTGATAAAGACAATTGTCTTACCCAGCATCCCCTGCAAACGCAGGAATTCATCCTGCATTTCGCGCCGGATCAGCGGATCAAGCGCCGAAAACGGCTCGTCCAGGAACCAGATATCGGGCTCGATGGCGAGAGAACGGGCAATCCCAACCCGCTGCTGCTGCCCACCTGACAATTCACGCGGAAAGTAATCCTCGCGCCCGCCAAGCCCCACCAGCTCGATCACCTCCAGCGCCCGCTTGCGCCGCGTGGCCCGATTCTGCCCGCGCATTTCCAGCGGAAAGGCCACATTCTCCAGCACCGTGCGATGCGGCAGCAGGCCAAAACTCTGGAATACCATGCCCATCTTGTTGCGCCGCAATTCGATCAACTGCGTCTCGCTCAGCGCACCAATGTCCTGCCCCTCGACAGACACCGTGCCGCCGGTAATCTCGATCAACCGCGACAGGCACCGCACCAGCGTGGATTTGCCAGACCCCGAAAGGCCCATGATCACCAGCATCTCGCCCCGCGCAATATCAAGCGACACATCACGCACCGCCGAGATATAGCCCGCCTGCCGAATAACCTCGAACCCGGGATCGCCCTTAAGGCCGCCCAGATACGCCTCGGGCGCAGGGCCAAATAGTTTCCAGACATTGCGGCATGAAATCACGGGTTCAGAAACCGGCACGCGACACCCCCTTGTTTGTTATGGAAAACCCCACCCATGGCGCACCACGGGCGGGGCAGATTTTAAGATCGGATCAGTTGATCCAGACCTTCCAAACATCGCCATTCTCTTCCAGCCAATGCGTCGCAGCCTCTTCTGGCTCCATCTCGTCGATGTCCACCAGCTTGGCCATTTCCGCGATCTGCGGGTTGGTAAAGCTGATCTTGGTCAGCATTTCATAGGCGTCCGGCCATTTCTCTTTCATCCCATCCCAAGCGGCTTTTTTCATGTAGCCATTGGCGGGATTGCCGCAATCATAGGTCTTGTCCGGGTTCGGCCCAACCGCCGGGTCCTTGTCGCACCCTTCCACCCAAGTCGGGAACTCGACGAATTCGCCCGGCCAAACAGCTTCGGCAAAATTCGGCGTCCAGTTAAAGACCACGATGGGCTTTTTGGTCTTTTCAGCGGCCCCGATTTCCGCCCAGAGGGCTGCGGCAGAACCGGCATTGACCACTTTGAAATTCATGCCCAGCCCATCAACCCGCTCTTGGTCATGCTTGAGCCAGTCCACCGGCCCCCCAAGGAACCGCCCGGCGTCCCCGGTCTCCGGCGTCGCAAAAAGAGCAGCGCACTCATTCAGCGCCTGCCAGTCAGGCAGACCCGGACAGGCCTCTTTGGTCCACATCGGATACCACCAATCCTCGCGCGTCACCGCGTTGTGATCGCCCGCATCATGCAACCCGCCCTTTTCCAGCGCGGCACGGAATGAGGCACCAAATGCCCCCTCCCAAACCTCCATCTCCAGCGCCACATCGCCCAGACGCACCGATTCATAGACCGACTGACTGTCCGTCGAGACATATTCCACATTGTTGCCCATGGATTCGAAAATCTGGCCAACCACATTGCTCATCACGATCTGGCTCGACCAGTTGTGAATGGGGATGACGATCGGATCTTCGGAATCCGCCAAGGCGCCAGTCGCCGCTAGGGCGAGCACGGCGGCCCCGCCGATCAGTCGTAAACGCTGTGTCATTCTTGAAACTCCCTGTGTTGATGTATCCCGCCCGTTTTCCGGGCTTTGGTAAGGGGAGCTTAGGGATCGGATATGAACACGTCAGAGGGGCGGCATGAACGAACTGGACTTAATTGTGAAAAAATATTAACAGGAGGAAACCTTGCAAAGGGCTCCAACGTGCCAAGAGCCGCCCATATCGTCATCATTGAGGATGAGCCCGTTACCCGCACCACGCTGGCGGAGTATCTGATGTCGCATGGCTATACCGTCACCGCCTTTGACAGCGCAGAGCGGGCCGAAACAATGCTGGGCAGCGACCGCGCCGACCTCTTGCTTGTCGACATCACGCTCAATGGCAAGGACGGGCTGCAGATCACCCGCGAACAACGCGCGCGCTCGGATATCGGCATTATCCTCACCACCAGCCTCAGCGATGACGTAGACCGTATCGTTGGGCTGGAACTGGGGGCCGATGATTATGTTTGCAAACCGTTCAATCGCCGCGAATTGTTGGCCCGGATCAAGAACCTCTTGCGCCGAACCGAGGCCCAGCGCCGCCTCTCACGCCAAAACCTGCGATTTCACGGCTTCAGCTTTGCCTTTGCCACCCGGCAACTGACCGGCCCGGATGGGCAACCCATCCGCCTCACCCGCGCCGAATACGAGGTGCTGGCCGAACTCTTGCGCCATCCCGGTGCCGTGCTCAGCCGCGACCGGCTGATGACCGTGATCACCCACCGCCAAGAGCATCCCGATACCCGCACCGTCGATGTCATCATCCGCCGCCTGCGCACCAAGCTGGAAGAAGACCCCGGCGCGCCGCGCCTCATCACCACCGCCCATGGCGAGGGCTATGTATTCACCGCCACCTTGGACTGATCCGCCAACCCATCTGCCGCGCGCAAAAGCGTGGCACGCGCCGCCGCAATCTCTGCAGGCAAAGCGGCCATAGCGCCCCGCATCGCCCCCGCGTCACCCGCGCGCGCCGCCTCTTCCAGGGCCCGCAATCCAGCGCTCAACCCCGGCAAGCTGAAATTGCCCGCCGCCCCCTTCATCCGGTGCGCCACTTTGGCCACGCCCGCCGCATCCTCTGCGTCCACCGCCGCCGCCAAGGCCCGCGCCTCTTCCCCGACCCCATCCAGATAAAGCCGGATCGCCGCAGCCGTCTGCTCTGGCCCCAGATCGGCCAGCATGGCACCCAGCCCGTCGCGCGCGCCGCCCATGGGCAAAGAGACCGAGCGCGGCGAGAGAAACACACCCCGGCGCTGCCCGCCCGTCACCTGCGCAATCGCGGCGGCCAGCCTCTCGGGCGAAACCGGCTTGGCCACGAAACAATCCATCCCCGCGTCCAGTTGCTGAGCCACCTCTTCCTCCTGCACATGGGCAGAGATGCCGATCACCGGCAGGTCTTGGCCCTCGGGCAACCCGCGCAACCGCCGCGTCGCGTCGGTGCCCGACAGGCCCGGCAGGTTCACATCCATCAAGACCAAGTCGAACCGCTCCCGCTTCAGCAGGTCCAGCGCGTCCTCACCACTGTCCACACAGACCGCCGTATGCCCCATCCGCTCCAGATAACTGCGCGCAACCATCTGGTTGACGCTGTGATCCTCGACAATCAGCGCATGCAGACTGCGCCCCGCCCGATCAGGGGTCCACTCGGGCACGCTCTCAGCCAAAAGCGCCGGATCGGCCAATTCGAAATCTGCCATGAAGGTAAAAACCGATCCCACATGCGGCGTGCTTTCCACGCTCAGCGCGCCGCCCATCACCTCCGCGAATTTGCGACAGATCGCCAAGCCCAGCCCGGTGCCGCCATAGCGCCGCGCCGTCAAACCGTCTTCCTGCTCGAATGCTTCGAAAATACGCTGCCGCGCCTGCGCTGAAATCCCCTTGCCGGTATCGCTGACCTCCAGAATCAACGTCACCCGCCCGGCCCCCGCAGCCCGCACCCGCAGCCGCAAAACCACCTCGCCCTCTTCCGTGAACTTGACCGCGTTCGAGACAAGATTGAACAGGATCTGCCTCAGTTTGGCCATATCACCCATCACGGCAGCGGGCGCATCCTCAGGCAGATCAAGCCAGAGCACGATCCCCTTCTCCCGCGCGCCGGGGTCCAACAGGGTTACGATCACCTGCATCACCTCGGCCACTGAAAACACCACCCGCTCCAGATGCGCGCCGCTCAACTCGGTCTTGGAATAGCTCAGAATGTCGTTCAAAATCGTCAGCAGGCTCTCACCCGAGGCCCGCGCCGCGCGCAATTGCTCCAACTGCGCGTCTGGCAAGCCCTCAGCCGAAAGCGTGCGCAACATGCCCAGAACCCCGTTCATCGGCGTGCGGATCTCATGGCTCATCATCGCAAGGAATTCCGATTTCGCCCGATCCGCCGCCTCCGCCTTTTGCCGCGCCACGGCATGCGCCTCGACCTCACCGCGCAGCGCCTCGGTCTTTTCCGCCACCAACTCCTGCAAGGCATTGCGATGCCGCGCCAACTCCTCTTCGTTGCGCCGCCGCGCCTCCTCCAAGGTGCGGTTGGCGATGGCCTGACGCCGGAACACCTCGACCGCGCGCTCCATGCCCGCAATCTCATCATTGCCACGCGGGGCCACGCGCATATCAAGCTGCCCCGCCGCCAGCCGCGTCATCATATCCGACAGGTTGTCCAACCGCCGCGAGATATTGCCGCGCACGTAAAACCACAGCACGGCCAAGGACAGCAACAGCGCCAGCCCCGCCGCTCCGGCGCTGCGCAACCGCGTGGCCCGGATCACCTCAAGCGAGGCCGCCCCGGCGCGCTGCGCCTCCGCCTGCACCCGGCTCGCCAGATCCGTCACCGCCACATGCAGCCCGTCCGCCGACACGCGCAGCGCCGCCTGCGCGCTCTCGATCCGGCCATCCAGTTCCAGAATGCCCTCGGTCAGCCCCAAAAGCCCCCCCGGCCCCGCCGGATCACTCAGCGACAGGATCGTACCCAACAAGGTTTGCGCCTGCGCCGCCCGCCCCGGATCACGGATCGCCGCCACGCGCCGCGCGACAATCTCGGTCCGCTCGCCCAACGTGGCCCGGATCGGCACCAAACCCGCGGCATCGCTCAGCCCGGCAATCCGGTTGAAGAGCAGCCCAATCTCCGCCGTGCGCGACCGCAACTCGAACATCAACCCCAGCTCGAACAGATCAACCTCGATCAGCTTGTCCAGCGTCGCCAGATGCTGCGCACTGCCGGTGTCATCGTCATAGAGGTTGGAAATCACCGCCGCCGTGCTCATCTCGGCATTGGCCACCAAAGTATCAGCCATATTGAGCAACGCCGACGTCGCCCCAAGCGCGCGGTCCAGCCCCTCGCGCCGCGCCTGCACCAGCGACAGACGTTGCTTGACCAAGCGGTCAAGCTCGGCAATCCCCGCCTCCATCGCCACCACGGCACGGGTCAACTCGCCCCCGCTGCCGCCACCATGCTCCGCCTGAAACCGGCTCAGATGATCCGAGAGCGCCGCCACCCGCGCGCCCAAATAGGCCGCCCGGTCGCGCCGCGCCGCCTCATCATCCACCGCCGCCAATTCCGGCGCCACCGTGATGATGGCCGAACTTTCCTCGGTAAACCGCCGCATATCCGACAGCACCGGGATCGAGCGATCATAGAGCTGCTGTTGCGCCTGCGTGACATCGCGCAGCTCGAACCAGCCAAAGAAACCCGCCAGCGCGGGCAGGCCGGCAATCACGAGAAAGGCCGCCAACAGGCGCGCGCCCAATCCGGTTCTGCTCTTCATCCGGCTCTTCCCGCTCCGCTTTTGTTGCAGTCCTGCCGCGACAGTCTATAGTAATTTCCGCAGAGGAGTGAGTGTTTCATGCAAAGAATAATCGCCTGTATGCTCGCCCTCTTGGCACCTCTGCCACTCGCCGCAGACCCATGGGCGCTGCAAACCCATACGGTGCCCTTCGACTATACCAGCCCCGCGCGTCCGCTCACCTATACGCCACTCGATCGTGCCGCATCCCCTTGGACGCTTTGCATCTCTTATCCGCATCTCAAGGACGCCTATTGGCTCTCGGTCAATTTCGGCATGGTCGAAGAGGCCCAGCGCCTTGGCGTGGGCTTTCGTCTGGTCGAGGCGGGCGGCTATCCCAATCTTGACCGTCAGATCGAACAGATCACCAATTGCGTGGCCCAAGGCGCGGATGCGCTGGTGGTCGGCACCGTGTCTTTCGAGGGGCTGACCCCCACCGTTCAGGCGCTCTCCGAACAGGTGCCGGTCATCGCCACGGTCAATGACATCGCCGATCCCGGCATCGCGGCCAAGGCGGCGGTCTCTTGGTATGACATGGGTGCCATCACCGGGCGCTTCATCGCCGAGCGCCACCCCAAGGGCAGCGCCCCGGTGCGGCTGGCGTGGTTTCCCGGTCCCCAAGGGGCCGGTTGGGTCAGCTTTGTCGAGGCGGGCTTTCGCGACGCCATCGCCGAGAGCGCGGCAGAGATCGTGCTCACCAAATACGGCGACACGGGCCGCGAAATCCAAGTGACGCTGGTCGAGGAAACGCTCGATAGCGGGGTTGCCATCGACTACATCGTCGGCAGCGCCCCCACCGCCGAAGTGGCCGTGTCGATCCTGCGCGCGCGCGGGCTCGAAGGGCAGATCAACATCGTCTCGGATTACATGAGCCACGCGGTGTTTCGCGGCATTCGTCGCGGCCGCATCCTCGCCGCGCCCACCGATTTCCCGATCATGCAGGGCAAACTCGCCATCGAAATGGCCGTGCGCGCCATCGAGGGCACGCTTGAGACCCGCCATGCCGGCCCCCGGATCATGCTCGTAACCCCCGATATGGTCGGCAATACCGACCTTGCCGAAACCCTCGCGCCCGCCAGCTTTATCCCCGTGTTCGAACTGGACTAGCGCACCGCTTGCGGTCATCATGGCACCAAGGCCGGATATAGGGGCCGCAGACGGGATCAAAGGGGCAATACGGGGCCGAAAACCCCGTCCAAAGACCACCTTCCTCCGCTGAGCCCCCGCCGTCCTCGTTAATGGGTATTCTTGGGCAAGAGGCAGAGCATGGCAAAAAGCGCAACGATCACAACTGCCCCGACGCCGGTCGCGGCGGCTCCGGTGCCGGTGCTCAATCTGCCGATGTCGCGCGGCAATCCCTACCAACCCCTGCTTTATGCCGCCCCCGACGCCGGTTTCCGCCCCGAACCCTTGGCCAAGACCGAAATCACCGATCTGCCCCGGATGTTGGCAGAGGGGCATCGCCTCTTGCACCTGCATTGGGATGACCTGATCTTTGGTCGTTCCCGCGACAGCGCCGCCAATGCCAACGAGGCCGAGCGCGATCTGGCCGCCCTTGCAGCCTTCAAGGCCGGTGGCGGCCGTATCCTCTGGACGGTTCACAACCGAACCCCGCATCGCGACATGGACCCAGAGACCTTTCGTGCCGCCCGCGCCCGCGTCGTGACCCTCGCCGATCTGATGCATGTCCACACGCCCGACGCGGCGCTGCATATGCAACGCGACTGGGGGGTTGATCCCGCGCGCCTGCGCATCCTCCCGCATCCCAGCTATCTTGGGCATTACGAACCTGCCGAAACCAGCCTCGGTCGCGATCTGCCCGATTGCGCCGCGCGCGCCTTTCTCTTCTTCGGGGCTTTTCGCGCCAACAAGGGGCTGGATACGCTGGTCGATACCGCCCGCACGCTCATCCGGCGCGACGTGCCTTTTCACCTGCATCTTTGTGGCCGCGCCGCGCGCAGTCATCAAAAGCTCTTTCGCGCGCTGCAAGACACCGATTGCGTCACCCTCACCGACGAGGCCGTGCCGGATGAACAGGTCGCCGGCATCTTTGCCCGTGCGCAGGTCTTTGTTGCGCCCTTTGGCAACCTCTTTACCTCCGGCTCGGTGATGCTGGCGCAGGGCTTTGGCCTGCCTGTGATCGGCCCGGATACCGAGGCTCTGCGCGCCCATGTGGCCCCGGAAAACCACGATCTTCTCTATGATCCGGGCGCGCCGCGCGGCCTCTTGCGGATGATGACCCGGCTGGTCGAGATGCCCAATGACGAATTGCGTAGCCGCCGCGCCGCGGCCCTGGCCCTCGCCCAAGACCGCGCGCCCGCGCGCATCGCCGCCCAGATGATGCAGGTGCTCACCGACCTGCGCGATGGCACCGGTGCCAGCCTTCAAGCGGTGCAGCCGACGCCCATCGCCGCCGCCCATCCCGCTACACCTGCCCCCTCTGCCCAGGCGCGCGCGCAGCAGCGCCTGGCCGATCTGACGCGCACTTTGGGCCTCACGGACCCTCTGCGCATCCTCGATATCGGGGCCAACCCGATGAACCATGACGCCCCCTACAAAGAGCTGCTCGCCGCAGGTCACGCCCATGTCACCGGGTTTGAACCCCAGCCCGAGGCGCTGGCCGCCCTCAACGCCCGCAAATCCCCGCAAGAGACCTATTTTCCCGACGTGGTCGGCGATGGGGCGACGCATCGGCTCAACCTCTATCGCGGCTCCGGCCTCGCCTCCCTGCTCGAAATCCGCCAGCCCACACTTGACCACCTGCTCGGCCTGCGCCGCGCCGCGCGCCCCACCGGCCATGTCGATCTGCCCAGCCGCAAACTCGACGAGATCGAGGACATCGGCCGGGTCGATTTCCTCAAGATCGACGTGCAGGGGGCCGAAGCGATGATCTTCACGCACGCCCAAACCGCGCTCTCGCAAACGCTGGCCGTGCAAAGCGAGGTCAACTTCTTCCCCCTCTACGACAACCAGCCCTCCTTCGGCGAGATCGACCGCCTTCTTCAGGCGCATGGGCTGGTGCCGCATTCCTTCCTGCACATCGAGAAACGGCTCCTGCGCTCCCGCTGGTTGGGCCGGATCGCGGATGCCACGCCGCAACAGATGCTCGACGGTGATATCCTCTACCTGCGCGACCTCTCTCGCCCCGACACGCTCGACAGCACCGACTTGCGCAAAATCGCGCTGCTCTGTGATACCTGCTACGGCTTTACCGACATCACCCTGCGCTGCCTCGAGATTTTGGTCGAACGCGGCGAGATCAAGCCGCGCGTGGCCGAACGCTTCATCGACAGCCTCTGACCGCGCGGCCCGGGCTACCCAACCCGATAGGGCAACACGCCGCGCTCGTCCGGGGTAACCTGCAAGCGTCGCTCCAGCGGCGGCACCGATCGCTGATGGCACTCCGCCCGCTCGCAGATCCGGCAGGAAATGCCAATCGGCTCGAACGCCCGCGCGCGGCTCACATCCAGATCGTCGGCATACACCAACTCGCCCGCATGTTTCACCTCGCAGCCCAGCGCAATCGCAAACCGCCGCACCGGCGCGCCAAAGCTGCCACCGGGTTTCGAGACATCGCGCGCAAGGCTGATATAGCGCACGCCATCCGGCGTCTCGGCCAATTGCCGCAGGAACCGCCCCGGCGTCTCGAACGCCCGATGCACGTTCCAGAGCGGGCAGGCCCCGCCGAACCGCGCGAATTGCAACCGCGTCGCCGAATGCCGCTTGGTGATCGTGCCGGCCTGATCGACCCGCACAAAGAAAAACGGAATCCCCTTGGCCCCCGGCCGCTGCAAGGTCGAAAGACGGTGACACACCTGTTCGATCGAGGCGCCGAACCGATGCGCCAGAACCTCCAGATCGTGACGCACCTCCTGTGCGGCAGTCAGAAACCGGCCATAGGGCATCATCGCCGCCCCAGCAAAATAATTGGCCAATCCAATCTTGGCGATGGACCGTGCCGCGTCTGACTGGAACCGCGCGAAATCCAGCGTCGCCTCCAGCAATTGATCCTGCATCACCAACGCCAGTTGCAACAAAAGCTGAAACCGTCGACTCTCGGGGGCGGCCCGCGACGAGAGCGTCAGCACCCCGGCGGCGCGGTCGTAATGCCGCAACTGTGCGGTATCCGCCTCGACCACCGAAATGCCCAACGCCGCCAACCGCGCGCAGGCCAGATCCGAAATCGCCTGCCCACCGCCCGCTTCCGCAAAGCGCTCGGCGGCATGGTCCACGGCATCTATGTAATTGTCGCAATAATGAAAAAAGTCGCGCACCTCGTCCCAAGGGCTCGATTGGTTGCGCGCATCCTCGCGCCCCAAGGCCTCGTCGAGGCTCGCCAATCGCTCGTGGGTCTGGCGATAGGCGCTGTGCAACTCCAGAAACGCCCGCGCCAGCGCCGGGGCATTCGACGCCGTCAGCCGCAGATCGGCCAGGGGCGGCGGATCGTCGCCAAACACCGGATCGGCCAGCGCCTCGCGCATGTCGCTCACCATCCGCTCGGCATCGCCCGTGCTCAACTCTGTCACATCGAAGCCGAATTCCTGCGCCAAGGCCAGAACCACCGTCGTACTCACAGGGCGGTTGTTGTTCTCCATCTGGTTGAGATAGGGCAGCGACACCCCCAGCTTGCCCGCGAAATCCTTTTGCGTCAGGCCCAGCCGCTGCCGCGTCTCGCGCAGCTTGGCCCCGGCATAGAGTTTCTGGATCGCCATGGCGCGCACCCTTTGCAACTTCGCATAGGGGCCAGACTACATTTGCAAAGACACGCCGGCAATCCCCCGCCACGCGCAGCCCCATAGACAGCACCGCCACAACCGCTAATCTACCCCATACGCACACCGCCAAAAGGACTGCGCGCCGATGCCAGACCCCGCGATCCTTCTCGAATGGGCCGGATTCGCCGCCCGCTGGTTGCATGTCATCACCGCCATGGCCTGGATCGGCACGTCTTTTTACTTTATCGCGCTTGATCTCGGCCTGCGCCGCGCGCCCGATTTGCCCATGGGCGCGCAGGGCGAAGACTGGCAGGTGCATGGCGGCGGCTTCTACCATATCCGCAAATTTCTCGTGGCGCCGCCGCAGATGCCGGATCACTTGACTTGGTTCAAATGGGAAAGCTACGCCACCTGGCTCTCGGGCGCGGCCCTGCTCATGCTGGTCTACTGGGCCTCTGCCGATCTCTACCTGCTCAGCGCCGAAAGCCCGCTCACCCAATCGCAGGGCATCGCTCTCTCGGCGGGCTCGCTGGCCCTTGGCTGGATCATCTATGACCGGCTTTGCAAATCCGGGCTGGCCGCGCAGCCGACCCGCCTCATGCTCGTGCTCTTCGCGCTTCTGACCGCGATGGGCTGGGCCTATACACAGGTGTTCACCGGTCGCGCGATGATGCTGCATTTGGGGGCCTTCACCGCCACCATCATGACCGCCAATGTCTTTCTCATAATCATGCCCAATCAGCGCATCGTGGTGGCCGATCTGCGCGCCGGGCGCACACCCGAGGCACGCTATGGCCAGATCGCCAAACTGCGCTCGACCCATAACAATTACCTCACCTTGCCCGTCATCTTCCTGATGCTGTCCAACCATTACCCGCTTGCCTTCGCCACGCCCTACAACTGGCTCATCGCCTCTCTTGTTTTCCTGATGGGCGTCACCATCCGGCATTTCTTCAATAGCCTGCACGCCGGGCGTGGCCGCCCTTGGTGGGCATGGGGCGTCACTGCGCTGATCTTCGCCGCCACTGTCTGGCTCTCAGCTTTGGGCGGCCCGAACACCGCAGACACCACCCCAGAGACCACGCGCCTCAGCCCTGCCCAGACCCGCCTGAGCGAGGCCCCCGGCTTTGACACGGTGCAAGAGATCGTGGCCCTGCGCTGCGCCATGTGTCATGCCACCGAACCACTCTGGCCCGGCATGATCCACGCCCCCAAAGGCGTGATCCTCGAAACACCCGCCGACCTCGCCCGTCAGGCCCGCGCCCTCTACCTCCAGGCCGGGCTCAGCCATGCCATGCCACCCGCCAACCTCACCGCGATGGCACCCTCGGAACGCGCCACGCTCATCGCTTGGTATCGGGCGGGCCGTACCGCGCCCTAGCTTCCAGCCGTGCCGAATCAAGCCCTGCCTTCAACAGGCCAATGTCCCGCAATCGCGCCTGCGCGCGAATCGCATGATGCTCCATCCGCGCCTGATCCGCCTGTTCCAGCGCCTGTAGATCGCTGACCGAGACAAGGCCCGCCACCGCCACCCCGTTGCGCAGCACCATCACCCGCTGACCACCCGCCGCCAGATGATCCACCACCCGACGCAGACGGGTTCGCACCCGATGGATCGGCATCTCATCATACATCGCCCGCCTCTTGCCTTGCCTTACCTGACCAACTTGGCAGGCAGAGGTTAAGAAAACGTTGCTCATAGCGCGCGACCCAAGCAAAACCAATCGAGACCTTACAAAATCACCTCCAAAACCTTACAAAGCGTACAAAATATCCCAGCCCGGAGCGCGCCCCATGAAAATCGCCACCGCCGCCTATCCGCTCGACCCGCTCACCTCTTGGGCCGACTACGGTCGCAAGCTCACCGATTGGGTGGCCGAGGCGGCCGCACAGGGTGCCGAACTCGCGGTCTTTCCCGAATATGGCGCGATGGAATTGGCCATGCTCGCGGGCACAGAGGCCGCGGGCGATTTAGAGCGCTCGCTGCACGCCGTTTCTGGCGTGATGTCAGAGGCTTACGATCTGCACGCCGAGCTTGCGACGCAGTATAATCTGCATATTCTGGGGGCTTCAGCCCCGGTCTTTGATCCAGATCTTGGCCCCCGCCCGGTCAACCGCGCCATGCTTTTTACCCCCACCGGGGCGCGCGCCGCGCAGGACAAACAGATAATGACCCGGTTCGAGCGCGAGGAATGGCACGTCGCCCCCGGCGGCCCCCTGCGCCTCTTTGACACAAGCCTCGGCAAAATCGGCATCCTGATCTGCTACGACAGCGAATTTCCCTTGCTGGGCAAGGCTTTGGCCGATGCCGACCTGATCCTTGTGCCCTCTTGCACCGAGGCTCTGACCGGCTATTCCCGCGTCCGGATCGGTGCCATGGCCCGCGCCCTCGAAATGCAATGCGTCACCGTCATGGCCTCGACCGTGGGCACGGCGGATTGGTCCCCGGCGGTCGATACCAATTGTGGTATGGGTGGCGTCTTTGGCCCCCCAGATACAGGGTTCCCACCCACCGGCGTCCTCGCCGAGGGCACGCTCAACCGCCCCGGCTGGACCTATGCCGAGGTCGATCTGGACCGTATCACCCATGTTCGCGCCGACGGCGTTGTGCTCAACCGCCGCCATTGGGAAGACCAACTGGGGCGCGACGTCACGGTCACATCTGAACCTCTACGGTGATTACACCCTTGAAAACCGCGCAAAACCGGCGCATTTACTAGCGCGTTCCGCAAAACGGCGGGGCGCCATATCAAGGAGAGACCATGGCCAAGGAAGACACGCTCGAATTTCCCGGTGTCGTCAAGGAACTCCTGCCCAACGCGACATTCAGGGTCGAGCTTGAAAACGGCCATGAGATCATCGCACATACGGCAGGTAAAATGCGCAAGAACCGCATCCGCGTTCTTGCGGGCGACAAAGTTCAGGTGGAAATGACCCCCTATGATCTGACCAAGGGTCGGATCAATTATCGCTTCAAGTAAACTTGGCCTGCAGCGCCGAGTATGGTCAGGCATATCGTGCGGCCTCCAAGGAGGCGGTCGCGTATCTGCATGAATTGACTGAGGAAATGAACGATCCGCAGGCAAAGGCAGTGCTTAACACCGCTGCGTTTTCCTTGGGCGCGACCTTGTGCGCACACGCCACCGCGCTGCAAGACAAGGCAGATCTGGAATGAGACTCATCCTCGGTTCTGGCAGCCCGCGCCGGCGCGATCTGTTGGCACAAATCGGGGTGGTGGCGGATAAAATCCAGCCCCCCGAGATCGACGAAACCCCGGCCAAGGCTGAATTGCCCCGCCCCTATTGCGCCCGCATGGCGCGGGAAAAGGCGTGGACGGTTGTGGCCGAGGACGATGATATCGTGCTCTGCGCCGATACCACCGTGGCGCTTGGCCGTCG
Organism: Roseovarius sp. MS2; assembly: GCF_051447875.1. NCBI lineage: Bacteria > Pseudomonadati > Pseudomonadota > Alphaproteobacteria > Rhodobacterales > Roseobacteraceae > Roseovarius > Roseovarius sp. MS2. The sequence continues at coordinate 2,246,142 of NZ_JBKHVF010000001.1, read as the reverse complement.
CATCCTTGGCAAACCTCAAGATGTTGGCGAAGCAGCACAATTCCTGCTCGCCCTGTCCGGGCGGCGGCACCGGGTGATCACGGCCGTCGCTGTCCGGCGCGGATCGCGGATATGGGAGCGGGACGTTGTAACCACCGTGCAGATGAAACGCCTCTCGGATGAGGAGCTGAACGCCTACCTTGCCACAAATGATTGGCAGGGCAAGGCAGGCGGCTACGCCATACAAGGCCCCGCAGGCGCGCTAATTCCGTGGATTCAAGGATCTTTTACTGCCGTCGTCGGCCTGCCTCTGACTGAAACCGCGGGCCTTTTGCGCGCCGCTGGCTACCCGCTCTGGAAGGACACCCAATGACCCTGCGGACCATCGCGCTCGACCACATAAACGACGCCGAGGCCGCAGCCCTGCTGGTGGGTGGGCGGCTTGAGGACTTGCTGATCGACTCGGATCAACCGCGCCCCGGCACCATCTATCGCGCCATCGCCGATCGCCCCGTCAAAGGGCAAGGCGGCATGTTCCTGCGCACACCCGACGGTTCCGCTTTCCTTCGCCAGATCAAAGGCTTGACGCCCGGTCAGCCGCTACTCGTACAGGTCACTGGACACGCCGAACCGGGCAAGGCCCTGCCGGTCACGACCCGACTCTTGTTCAAGAGCCGCTACGCCATCGTCACACCCGACGCGCCCGGTCTCAATGTATCGCGGTCCATCAAGGACGAGACCCTGCGCGATTCTCTCTTGGAAATCGCCCATGCCGAAATGGGCGACAGCCCCATGGGCCTCATCCTGCGCTCCTCATGCGAAAGCGCCGAAGCCGCTGATATCGCAGAGGATGTTAACGCCATGCGCGATCTGGCCGAGGCGGTTCTCGCCGATGCCACCGGCCCCGAGCCAGAGACCCTGACCGAGGGCGACGGCCCCCATACCCTCGCCTGGCGTGACTGGGTAGAGCCTGCTGATGTGCTGACTGATCCGGGCTCTTTCGCGGAAACCGGCGTGCTTGATCAACTCGACGCCCTGCGCGAGGCCTTGGTCCCCCTGCCCGGCGGCGCATCCTTTTACATCGAGCCCACGCGCGCCCTTGTAGCTGTGGATGTCAACACCGGCGGCGACGCCAGTCTTGCAGCGGGGCTCAAAGCCAATATCGCCATGGCCCGCGACCTACCGCGCCAATTGCGCCTGCGCGGCCTTGGCGGGCAGATCACCCTCGATCTTGCCCCCATGCCCAAAAAGGACCGCAGAACGTTCGAAGCCTCCCTGCGCGCCGCGCTACGCCAGGACACGACCGAAACCACTCTCGCGGGTTGGACGCCCTTGGGGCACTTTGAATTGCAACGCAAACGCGACCGACAGCCGCTTACGGACCTGCTCAAATGAGCTGCCCGATCTGCCTGCGCAAGACCGATGCCCGCTACCGCCCCTTTTGCTCGCGCCGCTGCGCCGACGTGGATCTGGGCAAATGGTTCGCGGGTGATTACGCCGTGCCCTCCTCCGATCCGGCCGACATCGAAGAGGCCCTCGACGCGCTGGAACAAGAGCAGCAAAAACCCCATTGATTTTTGCTGATACCCTCTAGACACCCCGCCCGCGCTCGCCTAGAACGCATCCACCCGAAGGCGCAGCCTTCTCCCATGCCCGGGTAGCTCAGGGGTAGAGCAGTGGATTGAAAATCCTCGTGTCGGTGGTTCGATTCCGCCCCCGGGCACCACAAAAAACCCAAAAAAGTCGTTAAAAAATAGACACTTAAGGGCAAATTCAACTTCAAGCCGAATTTGGCCAGATGTGCTATTTTCCGGCGCTTTTTTGCTTTTCACACATCTTTTGCATGGCAAAAGCATGGCAAAACCGCCCTTGCGGCATGGTAGGAGAATCGGAGCGGATTTTCAGTCGGCGGCTTCGGTATCGCGCGCGACAGTGGGAAATCTCGCCCCGGCTGATTTGGTCAGATATTCAGCCCGTTCTTTCCAACAATGACTGAGCAGCAACTTTCAAGTTTTCCGAGATTTCAGCCAGTGTTCCAACAACTGCCGCGCCACTTAATAAGCTAATGGATATCAATAGAACCGATATGGCAGAATCTGTAGACAGCCCAGACCATACGTTATTGCCGCCATCACTTTGGAGGAACATTGAGTAGAGCGCGAGTAATATACCTAATATGCTCACGATCCCTACAAACGTTGCGAACAGGCCCAACATCCTTGTGAAGAACAATCCCGCAAATTTGGGGGGTTTCTGTTTTAGAGGGGCGTCGCGCAGGCCGAAATCCGAAGTGCTCATTTTGTGCTCGTCTGTTTAGTTCCCTTTAAAATAATTGGTCGCAGGAAAAAGAGGCAGTAAAATGGCAGGTTGAAGTTCGTTTTCGAAGGATGCGGGCTACTTTTTGCAGAACGTGTTATGGGGTCTATTCTTCGGACTCGTCGGGGTCGGACGCAGGGTCAGGGGGCGGGGTGTAACCTAGGCCGGACGGCAGGCGCGCGTCTGCCCGGTGATACAGGTCCTGCAGCATCGCTTCCTTTGATGTTGCTTCGGGGTCCGTCCTGTCCGTCCTAAAACCGGCGGGCGTTAGCCCACGCTGGTCGCGGATGGTTTCGATCTTGGCGGCATGGATACCTAGACGGCTCATGATATCACCCGTTCTTCCTTAGCGCCCGCTGGGCTGCGGACAGACCATCCGCCGCCGTCTGATTTTGCGACCGGCGGAAACTATCCGCGTCCGGGGTCTGGATATTGTATGTGGGCGAGTAGTTGAGCATCTGCGCCGCGCCGCCAGACGTTCCGCCATTCACTTCAACAGGTACCTTGCGGCCCTTGGATAGGGGGATGACGGCTTCATTGTCGTGAAGAATGGCAGGAATTCCGCTGGTGTTCGCCGTGCCTTCTGAAAAGTGCGGCGCCTGTCGGAATGCTGAAATCGGCGCGACCGCGCGCCCCGGTAGGTTGCCCGAATAGCCACCCTCTGACCCCGCCCCAAATAGGCCTGCAAGAAAGCCGCCACCGCCGTCCCCACCGCCGAACAGACCAGCAAGGAACCCGCCACCGGAATCGCCGCCTGATAGAGCGTCCCCGAACAGTTCCTTGACGGCGAGCTTTGCGGCGAGGTCTGCCATGGTGTTAAGGATCGAGTCCGCAAGGCGCTCGAAATCCAATTTACCTGTCTTAGCAAATTCAGCGATTCCGGCGGATAGGGAGTCGAGGACATCTTCTTCGATGATGCGACCGGCTTCAGCATAAGACGGGACGGCGTCAAGCCACGCCTTCGCGCCCTGCGTGGCGGCGCTCTGCAGTTCCTTGTTAAGTTGCTGCGCAGCGTCGTATTGCCGGATCATGGCGGCGGTTTGTCCGTCGATGACCCCTGCGCCTTCGCGCTGCGCCGCGACCATGAGCTTACCAACTTCAACCGATGACGCCTGCCCCGATATCACGAGCTGCAGGGCCTCATTTTCGACGCCAAGGGAAAAGGTTCGATTGTTCATTTCCTTGATCAGCCGCTTCAATTGGCGTTCTTCGTCGCCAAGAGATTCCACGCGAGTCTTCCCGCCGCCACCACCGCCGCCGGTTGACTTGCGAGCTGGGCGGTTTGCCTCACTTAGTTGCTTTCTCAGGCGCTCTTGTTCGGTCGCGGCCTGTTCAAGCTGGGCGATTTCAGCAAGCCGGGGCGCGATGGACTCCGCCCCGACATTTTCGCCGCGCGCGCGGGAGTCGGCTAGGACCGTGTCGAGTTGGACACGGCGGTTTGCCGTTGCGGCGTTAAGGCCCTGACTTATCTAAAGATTCAGTGACTTGTTCTGCGCCTGAATTTCGCCAATCTGTTCTTGAACAGATTTACCGATTGCGTTCAAGGCGGCGGGGGCAGACCCCAGATTTGCCAAAAGACGGGCGGCTTCATTGGCGGCGGTCCCGACCTGACCAGCAAGAGAACTGGCGGCGGCGTTGTCCGTCGCACTGGTCGTGCCATTCTGCGCCGCAAGGAGTCGAAGGGCTGCATCCTCAGACCGAACAAGCTGCGTCAATACCCCGGCTGCAGACCCTTCCGCGCGATCAAGACCGCCGGTGGTGGATTCCACCGCTTGCCTTAGGCGTGTGACCGCGTCCGCTTGTTCTTCAAAGGTCCGGGCGCTCTTGACGTCCTGCATCAAGGACAGCAGCGTCCGGGCCTGATCGTTCGTCGTTTCAAATGCGCGCCGGACGGCGTCCACATCGTTTGTTAATATGTTGCCGTCGCTGGTCAGTTCGCCGCGAATGGAGTCGATCAGGGCCGAATTGGCCAGACCGGCCTCTAGTTCCGCGACACGACGCAGCCGTTCTAGGTGCGCATCGAATTCCAGATTCACGGCCCCATATTGTTCGCGCAGACGCTCTAGGTTGCCGCCTGCTAGGGCGTCTGTAGCGCTGCGCAGGGTACTGATAGCGGAGTCGGCAGCGGACAGGGCGTCGGAGAATGATTGCGTCTCTTCTGAGGCCCCAAGAGCGCCTGCCGCCCATTGAATCAGGGCGGCACCGCCTGCGATTACACCGATGGTGAGAAGTGAGACGGGCGATACCATGGACGCGAAACCCGCGCGCAAAGTGGATAGGACGGACGCTCGACTACCCATTTGATTCAGGACCTGACTGATCTGCGTGCCCTGTTGAACGGCCAAAATCAGCGGGCTTTGCCCCGAGGCCAACATGACCCCGATATCATTGAACTGGGCAGCCATGTTTGCAGTGTGGAAGGTAGAGGCCTGCGCCGTTCTGGCGTAACCGGTGTTCGCGGCTGACGCCGCCAGCAATGATTGACTGGCCTGTTCGCGGGCTAGTGCAGCGCGTCTGGCTGATAGAGCACCGGCGCTTTCCAGCGTCTGAATCTCTCTGAGGGCCTGTTCGTATCTTTGGCTATTTGCGAATAGGGGGTCATGGGCGGCGCGCAGGCGGTTTAGGGCTGCGGTTCGCTGTTCGGCCTCTCTGGTGGCCTGTTCTTGGGCGTTCGCTACCTGAATCGTTTCGGCGCGCAGGCGTTCGGATTCGCGTGCGGTGCGGTTTAGTTCTGAGGCCAAATCGGCATAGCCCGCCCTCGCCTCTCTAACGTCTAGGCCGCTGGTGGCATTTACCAAGCTGGTGCGAAGGCGATTTATCCATGACATCCACCCATAGATCGGATGCGGCATCAGCTGGTCGCTTGCAGCAAAGTCCCAACCGCCATCGATAACTCCACCCTTTCCAGGGCGCGGGGGCGGAGGACCGAACAGTCCGAAAAACACTTCCTTGCTGACCCCCAAGTTCAGACGCCAGACACCACTGCGATCAAGGTGTGACGCGCGATCATTGGCACCGTCCTTTTGCTTGATGGTCGCAAAATAGGTGCCACGTTGAAAGACATGGCCCGGGTTGTAGAAATAGGAAGTTTCGCCCCACGCGTCTTTCGGCACGACGCCGTCCAGTTCATTTGTGATGAAGCTATGAACGGTCTCGATCTCGATCCATTTGGTTTGCGACATGTGTCAAGTAATCCTCAATCGTCTTGCCCACTTCAGGTTTGAAGCCCCGCCCCGTGACCTCGCAGACCTGCATGCGGTCGATGCGGAAGGCCCGAAACCCGTCCCGCAGTTCGCACCAAGCTGAGCATGTCCAGACCCGGCCCCAATACTCGGTCTGCAGCGGCCGGATCACACGGCTTGTCATCTGATCATCCAGCGACCGGTAGTCGATACGCAGCTTCAGCCCCTCACGGATTGCGCGCCGGATCAGCGGCATGTGACGAAAGCCTTCCCGCGCTTTTTCAAAGGCGTAAACGCCAAAGCCCCAGGATTTCGGGGCCTGACGGCGGTTGGATGCGTGTTCGCCGATCTTGGCCATCACACCCGCTGCGGCCACCTGCAACTCGGCGTCTGCGGCCTCTTGGACAATAGCCATACCCAGGCTCAGCGCCTCAAGCTCGACCAGCGACAGTGACATGGGCGGCAGGAACACCGGCTCGCGCAGCATGTAGCCGACGCCCCGCTCGCCATCTAGCGGCACGCCGGCCGCCACCAGCGTGCCGATGTCGCGGTAGACTGTGCGCACAGAGACCTCGAGCGCATCGGCAATGTCACGGGCAAGGTGGAGCCGCCCGTCCCGGACGATCTCTACAATATCCGCAAGTCGTCTGCCGCGCTCCAGCATCCGGTCAGTTGATGGCCACTGCCAGCTCGGAATGCATGAGCTGGACGGTTTTGCCGTCAATCGCGGACAGAAAATCGGCATTTCCCGGCACCTTGCCGATCTCGGCAGCCGCCGCTTTGGCCGAGGGCATGTCCTGCCACTGGATGTGCTCGATCCAGGTGCCGTCTTCGGTGCAGGACAAGCGGCGATGCACGAAGCCGGGACACGCCACGACCCAGGCATTCATGCCCTTGGCAGCGGCCACAAAGGCGTCGTGGCTGACGCCCTCGTTCAGTTTGAAGGTGACGCTTTCGATGATGGCGTTCGACATTGGATTCTCCTGATGGGTTTGTAAGCGATCCGCTGTCACTACGCCATCTCAACTGCCACAGTCTGTCAGTTGAAAGGCGCCATTGGGGAAGGAGATCAAGAGACCAAGGGAAAATCCATGAAGATCCTACACATTGACGCCTCCGCCCGAACGGAGGGCTCTTACTCCCGCCGCCTGTCGTCGCATTTCATTGACTGCCTTCACGAGAACGGGTTGGCCATCACCGTGGACCGGCTTGATCTGGCCCTGCATGCCCTACGGCATTTCGGGGCGCTGGAAACCGCCGCGATCACGCTTCCCGAAGCGGAGCATTCCGCAGAAATGAGGCAAGCAATCGCGCCATCTGACGCGTTGGTCGCCCGCGTGCTGGCGGCGGACGGCATCGTCATCGGCACGCCGATCTACAATTTCGGCATGCCATCAACCCTGAAGGCATTTTTCGATCATGTGTCGCGCAACGGAAAAACCTTTCTCGCCGACGGCACCGGCATGAGGGGTTTGCTGGGCGACACGCGCGTTGCAGTCCTGAGCGCAACCGGGGGCACCTACGGTCCTGGCGATGTGTTCGACGGCCTTGACTGCCTGACACCACATATCCGGGCCATCCTCGGCTTTCTCGGCGTTACCGATCTGAGTTTTGTGGCTGCACAGCCCATGATGTTCGCAGGGCCGGACGCCGCCGCTATGTCCTTAGAGGCCGCCAAGGCAGAGGCTGCGTCCCTTGCCAAGACATGGAGCACCGCATGGAATTGACCGCACAGGAGCGGCTCCTTAGCCTCGGTGCGGTCATGCTCCATATGCTCGGCATCGGGCTGACGCTCGGCTTGACCTTTCCCCTTACCTCCCTGACGCTTGAGGCTTGGGGGAGTGCAGCATGGGTGGTTGGTCTGGCCGGGGCAATGGCCCCGCTGGCGATCCTGCTATTCATGCCAGTGTTGCCGTCTGTGGCACAGAAACTTGGCGCGGTCCGGGCGATGATACTGGGCTGCGGGATCGGGATCGCGGGCCTGGTCGTGATGTATCTGGTGCAAACCGCGCCCGTCTGGGTTGCGATGCGGTTCGTGATTGGTGCGGGGCTGGCGCTGCCCTGGCTTGCGGGCGACATCTGGGTCAATTCGGTTGCGCAGGAGGAAAGCCGGGGACGGGTCATTGCGGCTTACGTCGCCTGCCTGTTCATCGGGTTTTCCGCTGGCCCGCTGCTGCTGGACTACACCGGGATCACCGGGATTGCCCCTTTCGCGATGGGTTGCGGTGCCCTGGCGCTCGCCGTCCTGCCGCTGATCGCCGTTGGCCGCCTCGCACCGACCATCGTGGCCGAACAGGGGTCAGGCGTTCTGTCGGCTGCGCGCGCCGTGCCGGTCATGGCCGTTGGCGCGTTTATGGCTGGTTTCACCGAGGCCCTGATCTTTTCGCTGCTGACACTCTGGGGGCTTGAAACCGGGCTGGATGAAACCGGCGCGCTGCGGTTGCTGACGACCTGCATCATCGGGGGCGTCGTGCTGCAATTTGCAGTCGGTATCATGGCAGATCGCATTGGCCGCCAACGGTTGCTGGGGTTGATTGGACTAGCCCTGATCGCGATTGGGGCGCTGCTTCAACTTTCAACAGGCGGTCTGGTTTTCGTCGCGGCATTCATCACGGGTGGGCTGATCCTGGCCCTGTATGGCTTGTCCCTGATACTTCTGGGAGAACGCTTTTCTCCAGCGCAGTTGGCCGCTGCCTCAGCCGCCTTTCTGATCTTGTATCAACTCGGTTCAGTGACAGGTCCACTTGTTGCAGGCGCAGCAATGGATCTGGGGGGGTGCGGCTGGTTTCGTCTTTTCCCTCTCCGGCGCAGGCCTGGCCATCGCTCTTGTAGCGTTCACCACACGCACACGGACCAAGCAGATTTGAGGGCGACCGACCACCAGGCACCGTCCGGCTGGTGGACGGTCCCCACGCGTGTTTGACCAGTAAGAAGGACTTTTTCGACGTTGACGTTCCCCGAGAAGCAGCCAGCCAAAAGACCCCCATCCTCAAAGACAATATGCGCCGCCTCTGTCTTCCCTCTCGAAAGCCGCCGTTCGTCATACGGCGGCTTTGTGCTTACGACTGACTTTACGTCGTCAAGATTGGCGCGCCCGATATGAATGGCCGATCCGGGGAAGATACGCGATCGCTGCCTTCATGTAGCGACCGGCAGCAACGGGCCAAGTGCGTTGATGCTGTGCGGACTCGGACCGACGATGTTAACGGTGACGTCCTCCATTTGTGGCACGCTGCGTTGCCGCTTGGCTGATTGCGGGCCCTATATCTGCTTCCCAAGGATCACCTGACGGGGTAGGCAGTCCGATCCTTGGAGGTTTGGGAAAGATCATGGCGCAGAATGCCACCATTTACAAAATTGAACTGTCGGTCTCTGACATGGATCGCCACTATTACGAGACCCATAAACTGACCGTTGCAAAACACCCCTCGGAGACGGACGAGCGACTGATGGTGCGCATCGTCGCCTTCGCACTGAATGCCCACGAGCATTTGGAAATGACCAAGGGACTTTCGACGGACGACGAGCCTGACATCTGGCAGAAGAGCCTGAGTGGCGAGATCAATTTGTGCGTGGCACTTGGGCTTCCAAGCGAGAAAGTCATGCGGCAGTCCTGCAACAAGGCCGCAAAGGTGATTGTCTACCCCTATGGCGGCAGAATTGCCGAAATGTGGTGGGACAAGGTCAAGAACGGCACCACTCGTTTCGACAATCTCCGTGTCGTCAATTTCTCGGAGGCCGATACGGCCACATTGGCAAAACTGGCCAACCGCGCGATGAAGCTCCAGGTCAATATTCAGGACGGGGATGTAATGGTCAGCGTCGATGAAAGCGTCGTCTACGTCACGCCCGACACATGGAAGGACGTAACATAGGTTGCCGTAACTGTCGCATACTGGACCGGAGGCGCCCGAATTGAACACAGTTAACTCCAGCGCGCCAATGTCCGCACTGGGTAAGCTGCACCACAGCGCCGATCACTTTGACACACGGCGGCTTTGGGCCGGCGGGGTGCTATAGCGCCCTGCATTGCCTTAGATATCCGGCTCGATTCTTCCTTAGTTGCTCCACCATATGCTGCACTTGGATTCGGGGAATTTCTTCAGCATTTAAGCGTGTCAGTTCACTACCACTGCCAACGGATGGCGCCGGGCCTCCTTCCTGGGTGCTGTGCGGCACCATGGACAGGCAGAGGCCCGGACAACTGTGAATGATTGGCTCACGCGGGCTGAACCGTTTCATGTAGATCATGTCCGCGAGGCCCAGATCCTGATCGAGAAATGGCGGCGCCACTACAACACTGTCAGACCGCACAGTGCTCTGGGATACCGTCCACCGGTACCCGAAAGCATCGTCCCGATAGACCAGAGAGCGTGATCTGATCCCCACAAACTGGACCACTTAATGGGGGCAAACCACTTCCAGGTGAGCGCCTCTCGGTTCCAAGTGTCGCTAAGGCAAAATACTTCGTTACCGGAATGGACAAACGCAGGGATGGAATGATCGAAATATCCACTCGCCGCGATGGTCCTTCTGGAAAGTCATTCGCCATTCGGTTGGTCCAATGCGAGCCGCTGCGGTTCGGATACATTGCTGAAGGCGACTCTGAGGCCGATCTTGTCCGTGACCCAGCGCCGAAACTCACACAATTGGTCAACGGCTCAATCTCCGATGTTGTTGCTAAACACGCCTGCGTGAGGCACGATGAGCCTAAGCCCGCCATGTCCGCCTTAGAGCCGACTGAGACCACACAAAATAAAATCCCGATGCCGAAAAGCGAGTAAAGTTAGAAGAAGACGTGCGGAAAGCTGTCGAGTACACCGACCTCTCGGTCCAAATCACTGGGTACGGTTCAGGGCACTCATTCTTCGCGGAAGGCCTTCTCGAATTGATCCATGAGAGGCCGTGCGAAATAGGCCGCCGCAGTTTGCTCTTGGGTGGAGAGATAGACTTCAGTTGGCATTCCCGGCATCAAGGCTAGACCGTTCAGCCTTGCAAACTCTTCTGGCGATATATCGACATAGCCGATGTAGAATGGCTCCCCGGTGGATGCGGAAATGGTCGTCGCTGGTGAAATGTGCGAAATCGTGCCGAGAATTTCAGGCGTTGTACGGTGGTTGAAGGATGAGAACCGGACACGGGCCGTCTGATCAAGATAGACTTGATCTATTGCTGTGGTCGGCAATTGAACCTCTATCCGCAACTCGGCAGAGGCCGGAACAATCGTTGCCAATATCTCGGCTGGCGTGATGACCCCGCCTTCGGTGAACACCGACAGTTCGTTGATCCGCCCGGAAATCGGTGCGCGTATTTCCGTCCGTGAAAGTTTGTCCTGCACCGCTGTTAACCGGTCGGACAGTTCCTGAATGCGTGCTTCGACCACCGTAAGCTCCCGTTGCGCTTCATTTCTTGCAACTTCGTCCACGGAAAGAATCCGCATCTCGATCTCGCTGATCCGCGACCGGGACCGCGCAATATTGGCGTCAAGCTCGCCAAGTTTGCCACGCATCTGAACCAGTTCACGCTTTGCTTCATCCACCCGAGGCATTTGGATCAAGCCTTTCTCGAACAGGTTTACAACACGCGAGTGGCTTTCTTCCACAAGGGCCAATTCATCTGTCAACGCCGAGCGCTGCGAAACGAGCGCCACAATCTCATCGTTCACCTGAGCGATACCGAGTTCAAGTTGCTCGCGCTGATTGTCGCGGTTCACGATATTCCCAGCATGGAGGCGCAGTTCACCTGACATCAACTCGCTTTGTTGTGGATCAGACATCGAGAGACGCTTGGGAAATCTGACCTCAGCGGCACCTTCACGGTCTGCAACGAGACGCGCGCGCCGAACCTCAGCCTCGTCCAACTGAGCAGAGAGGATTGATAGCTCTGCCCGTGATTGCGCGTCATCGAGACGAAACATGACTTGACCCGCCTCGACCTCGTCGCCCTCGCGCACGGAAATTTTCTCAACGATCCCACCGTCGCGGTGCTGAACCTGCTTGAGGTTCTGGTCAACCTTGACCGTCCCCAATGCTATGACAGCTCCGGTCAAGTTTGCATTGAACGCCCATGCGCCCACGCCACCCAACAGTCCAAACATCATGAGAACGCCAAGAATAATGCGCCCGCGGAGCCGGTCGAATGCCGCTGGGGATTGTGGTGCGTTTTTGACAGAACCAGATTTAGTCATTCCAATAATCCTTCTGTTCAGCGCGTCAGGCGTGTTCAATCAAGAGGATGTGGTCACCCTCGATCCGCAACTCTAGATCAATGATCCTGTCGCGGTTGAAATCGACCTCTACGACGGTTCGGCGATAATCGTCGGTCCAATCGTGGTAATAGGTCAGCCGGGGTTCATCCACGTCGAGCGCGTCGGCATAATCATCCAAGTCATCCTCGATACGTTCCTCAAGGGATTTCTGCGCTTTGCGGATTTCCCGATGACTCGAGCCTGAGCCAATCCAAATCCGGTCATCGCTATTGAAATCATTGATCTGATAAACTGACCGGATGATATCAACGGTATCGCCCTGTACAAAATTGTATAGGTCTGACCCGCCGTTGCCTGTCAGGGATGCCTGACCAGACCCTGCGAGGAAATGGTCGTCGCCTGTGGAGCCGACATAGTCCTCGAACCCCGAGAAACTATCGTCACCGATGCTCTCGCCAGAGGCCATACCCGTGATCAGATCAAGTTCGACACCGTCTGTCGCGCCGGAATAGTTCAGTTGATCGTGGCCCGCGTCACCGGAATAAGTATCGGAGGCGCTATCATCGTCGGCTACGACAATGTCATCACCCGCCCCACCCAAGACAGTATCTTCGTCTGCCCCTCCCGAGAGGATGTCGTTGCCGTCACCCCCATAGAGGCTATCCTGACCCGCATCGCCAGATACAATGTCGTCGTCATCTCCACCATCCAGAAGGTCGTCTCCGTCTCCTCCGAACAGCACATCATTGCCAGCTCCGCCGTGGGATATGTCGTCGCCTTCGTCTGAGAAAATCACATCGTCGCCACTGTCGCCTGCAAGCTGATCAGCGCCGGTGCCCCCTGACAAGGCGTCATCGCCAGTGCCACCAAAAATCTGGTCGTCGCCCGCCCCGCCGTCGAGGGCGTCATCGCCTGCGTTGCCATGGATCAGGTCGTCGCCGTCCTCGCCCCACGCTTGGTCATCACCGGCCCCCGCAACGACGGTATCATCACCGGTGCCGCCAAGGATCTGGTCGTCGCCCAATCCGGCATCGAGGACATCATCGCCCGCGTCGCCATGGATCAAGTCGTCGCCATCCTCGCCCCATGCTTCATCATCACCGGCCCCCGCAACGACGGTATCTTCGCCGGTGCCGCCAAAGATTTGATCGTCGCCCAATCCGGCATCGAGGACATCATCGCCTGCGTTGCCATGGATCAGGTCGTCACCGTCCTCGCCCTGCACGTCGTCATCGCCAGCCCCCGCCACGACAGTATCATCGCCAGTGCCGCCAAGGATCTCGTCGTCGCCCAATCCGCCGTCGAGGGCGTCATCGCCTGCATCCCCATGGATCAAGTCGTCGCCATCCTCGCCCCACGCTTCATCATCACCGGCTCCCGCAACGACGGTATCATCGCCGGTGCCACCAAAGATTTGATCGTCGCCCAATCCGCCGTCGAGGGCGTCATCGCCTGCGTTGCCATGGATGAGGTCGTCGCCGTCCTCGCCCCACGCGTCATCATCACCGGCCCCCGCCACGACGGTATCGTCGCCGGTGCCGCCAAGGATTTGGTCGTCGCCCAATCCGCCGTCGAGGGCGTCATCGCCTGCATCCCCATGGATCAGGTCGTCGCCATCCTCGCCCCACGCTTCATCATCACCGGCCCCCGCAACGACGGTATCATCGCCGATGCCGCCAAGGATCTGGTCGTCGCCCAATCCGGCATCGAGGACATCATCGCCCGCGTCGCCATGGATCAAGTCGTCGCCATCCTCGCCCTGCACGTCGTCATCACCGGCCCCCGCAACGACGGTATCGTCGCCGATGCCGCCAAGGATCTCGTCGTCGCCTGCCCCGCCGTCGAGGACGTCATCGCCTGCATCCCCATGGATCAGGTCGTCGCCATCCTCGCCCCACGCTTCATCATCACCGGCCCCCGCAACGACGGTATCATCGCCGGTGCCACCAAAGATTTGATCGTCGCCCAATCCGCCGTCGAGGGCGTCATCGCCTGCATCCCCATGGATCAAGTCGTCGCCGTCCTCGCCCCACGCTTGGTCATCACCGGCCCCCGCAACGACGGTATCATCACCGGTGCCGCCAAAGATTTGGTCGTCGCCCACTCCGCCGTCGAGGACATCATCGCCTGCGTTGCCATGGATCAAGTCGTCGCCGTCCTCGCCCCATGCTTCATCATCACCGGCCCCCGCAACGACGGTATCATCGCCAGTGCCGCCAAGGATCTCGTCGTCGCCTGCCCCGCCATCGAGGGCGTCATCGCCTGCATCCCCATGGATCAGGTCGTCACCATCCTCGCCCCATGCTTTGTCATCACCGGCCCCCGCCATGACGGTATCATCGCCGGTGCCGCCAAGGATCTCGTCGTCGCCCAATCCGGCATCGAGGACATCATCGCCCGCGTCGCCATGGATCAGGTCGTCACCATCCTCGCCCCACGCTTCGTCATCACCGGCCCCCGCAACGACGGTATCATCGCCAGTGCCGCCAAAGATTTGGTCATCGCCCGCCCCGCCATCAAGGGCGTCATCGCCCGCGTTGCCATGGATGAGGTCGTCGCCATCCTCGCCCCATGCTTCATCATCACCGGCCCCCGCCATGACGGTATCATCGCCGGTGCCGCCAAGGATCTCGTCGTCGCCCAATCCGGCATCGAGGACATCATCGCCCGCGTCGCCATGCATCAAGTCGTCGCCATCCTCGCCCCACGCTTCATCATCACCGGCCCCCGCAACGACGGTATCGTCGCCGATGCCACCAAAAATCTGGTCGTCGCCCAATCCGGCATCGAGGACATCATCGCCCGCGTCGCCATGGATCAAGTCGTCGCCATCCTCGCCCCACGCTTCATCATCACCGGCCCCCGCAACGACGGTATCGTCGCCGATGCCGCCAAGGATCTCGTCGTCGCCTGCCCCGCCGTCGAGGGCGTCATCGCCTGCATCCCCATGGATCAGGTCGTCGCCATCCTCGCCCCACGCTTCGTCATCACCGGCCCCCGCAACGACGGTATCATCGCCAGTGCCGCCAAGGATCTGGTCCTTTCCTCTTCCGCCATCGAGATGGTCATTGCCAGCGTCTCCGTGGAGGATGTCGTCGTCTGCTCCCCCGCGCACCTCGTCATCGCCATCACCCGCCTTGACGGTATCGTCGCCGGTGCCGCCGAAAATCTTGTCCTCGCCGTCGCCACCGTAAATTTCGTCATGGCCAGCGTCTCCGTAGATCACGTCGTTGCCGCCCTCGCCAAAGAGACGATCGTCGCCCGCACCGCCTGAGATCCAATCGTCGCCATCTCCTCCGGCAATGAGGTCATCACCATCGTTGCCAAATAGGCTATCGTCGCCGTCGCCGCCGGAAATATTGTCATCACCTGCGCCACCGTAAATTCTGTCACGCCCGCCAAACCCGGCTAGATTATCGTCATCGTTCAATCCAAAAATTGCATCGCGCCCTCGCGTGCCAACGATCAGGTCTTCGCCATCAGTCCCCGTAAAGACGTTTTCGATTACGTTCAAAATTGCAGTCTGATCAATGCTGAGCGCGCCGTCAGTGATCGAGTATTTGATTTGGACCTCGCCCAAAGCATCTGTATCTGCGAAATAGAGCCAGCCATCGCCTTTGGGGTCCATATGACCGACAGTGCTGCCGTTGATTGAGACCCCCAGAAGATCGCCATCGTGATCCTTTGTCTCAGACAGAAGATGAGCGAGGGAAATAGCGAGGACGGCAGCGCTGCCGATATCCCCAAGGTAAACGGCGCTTGAGTTGCGCGGGCCACGGTTGCGATCCTGTTCTGGATCGGTCTCATTTTGATCAGGGTTTTCTTCCTCTGCCACTGTCGGAGGATCGTCCGGCTCCGTGTCGTTGCTCGGATCGGGGATGAAGGGTGGAGACCCCGGTTCCACACCGTTGTCTTGGGGAAACTTGTTTATGCCTGGGAACAAGTTGAACGGCGGAAGAATGGTGTTCGCCGTGACGCGTGTAATCTCGGTGCCAAAAACCAAGTCTGGCAGCGGTTCGATGAACATGCTCTCAAAGCGGCCTAAAACCACCGGATATCGGAATGAAACGATCGTTGGTCCTTCTTCAACCCAAGAGTCCCCGGGTCCTCCAACGCTGTCATCTGGGGCATTTTCATGTAGCGCTAGGCCTGAAGTGTTACGGCTTTCAGTGATATCTTTGCTGTCTTCTTCCGGCGGTTCGTCTTCTTCCACGGCAGCAACATGTTGGTCTGACCATAGAAAAGAGCGAAGATAGAGGCCCAAGCCTAGGAGACCGGCGAACCAGCCGCTGAGGAGCTTGGTTTGACTGCGTTCGGGGTGTTCCAATCCCAAGGGGTCGGCGGGGTCCGATTGCGCGGTCGTTGCGGAGCGGAAACTTTTGACATCAATCACGATCAGCCTCCCTTCTTCGCCTTGCGTCCCTCATCCAACATGTGGCTTTCGACAGGTGTCTCTGTCGAATGCCGTTCTGAGGCCACAGAAGGCTTGGTTGCGCTGGCAACCGAAACAGGTTTCGGGTTCAGAATTTGCTCTCGTGGACCGAATGCGGTCAGCTTTCCAGCCTGGATCACGCCAATCAGGTCACATGCCTGAAGCGCTGATGGTCGGTGAGCGATCAGCACAACGATGCCGCCGCGCTTTTTGACCCCCTCAATGGCCGCGGTAAGAGCGGCCTCTCCTTCGGGGTCAAGATGCGCATTAGGCTCGTCCAGCACGACCAAGAACGGTGATTTGTAGAGCGCACGCGCCAATCCCAGACGCTGCCGCTGTCCGCCCGAAATCGACGTGCCCATCGGTCCTAGGTATGTCCGGTATCCGTCTGGAAGCCGCACAAGCATCTCATGCACATTTGCGGCGCGTGCAGCAGCAACGATCGCCTCTGGATCAGGCGTTTCCGCAAGACGCGCGATGTTCTCTTCTACCGTCGCATCGAGCAGGGCGACATCCTGAGGCATGTATCCGATATGCGCCCCGCGGTCGTCGTCACTCCATTGCGTCAACTCGGCACTGTCCAGTCGCACGGATCCCCGCAACGGGGGCCAGATACCGGTCAATGCGCGGGCCAGCGTGGTCTTTCCGCCACCACTCGGCCCAATGAATCCGACAGCTTGTCCTGCCTCAGCCTCAAAGGTGATGTCGCTGAGCAAAACTCTTCCGGTTGCTGGCGCAGCGACAGTCATGCCCTCCACTTTCAGGTTATACTTCGGTCCCGGCAGCCACATTGGCTTGGGTTGATTTTCGAGCACTTCGACAGTGTTCCGCAGGCGACGCCATGACGTGCGCGCAGATTCCATATTCTTTGCATTTCCAATCGCTAGATCTATCGGAGCCATGGCACGAGCCGACGCAATGGTTGCCGCAATGATAGCCCCAGCCGACAATTCACCGCGAATGGTGAGATAAGCCGCAAGCCCGAGGATCGACGACTGCAACAACATCCGAAGCACCCGCGAAATGGCACTATAGGTGCCTGATATGTCACTGGTGCGAGTTTGCAGTTCCAAATGCCGATCATTGGCGGCTGAGAAACGCGCAACGGCACGCGACGCAAAGCCCATCGCCTTCAAGACCTCGGCGTTGCGTGCGTTCGAATCCGCGATTGCATTGCGCTCAATCGTCGCTGACACGGTGGAACTGCTCCAACTCCGGGTGCGCAGTTCTGCCGCTATCGCGAGTGTAGCCAGAGTAAATGCGCCACCAATTGTCAGGGCACCCAACATTGGGTGCAGGAAGTAGACGAATGCGAGAAAAATTGGCATCCACGGCAGGTCAAACAATGCAATCGGTCCCTGAGACCCGAAGAAACCACGCAGTGTATCGACATCTCGACCGCGTTCGAGCGCCTCGGAGGTGGAATATCCCAGGCGCGGCATGTCGACGACCAATTGATGCGCGACGGGTGCCAATCGACGGTCCAGCCGCGCGCCGACACGAATGAGAATTTGGGTGCGAATGACGTCGAAGACGCCTTGAAAGAGATAAAGCCCAATTGCCAGAAAAGAAATTGCGACAAGCGTCGGGATGCTCCCGCTGACCAGCGCTCGGTCATAGATCTGGAGCATGTAGAAAGCGCCGGTCAATGCCAGAATATTGATGACCCCTGAAAGCAGGAGCAGAAAAACAATCAATCCCTTGATACTACCGAGCGCTTTGGCTGCCGCATTCCCGGACGTGTTCTTTTGATTTGCCATGATGTGCTCTCGCGTCTGAAAAATGAAATATGACCGAGCCAATCACTCCGGGCAGGACAAGACCCGCCCGGAGCTATTGTCAGCCTGACTCAGAGCTGAAAATCGTCCTGAGTCAGATCGTGGCGTCCCCGTATCGAAATGCTGAAATCAGGCCCGTTATCTCCTTCGATGTTGCCCTGAATTACGGTCACATCACCATTCGCACCGGTCTCGTGGGTCACGAGAATCTGACCGCCGCCCGAGAAGGCCTCAGAGACGAGTGTGAAGGTGCCCTTGCCAGGCCCAGAACCGTTCGCGTCGATCTGAGAAAGGTCGATCTTGTCGCCGGGTTCAAAGGAGCTGATCGTATCACCATCGGCATCCGAGGCTGACAGAAAGCGATAGACATCATTGCCCACGCCGCCGTCCATCTCGTTTTGCGCACTGCCTGCGGTGATGGTATCGTTCCCTGCCCCCCGATGAAGCTCTCGATACTCCACAACACGTCGTTCCCAGATTGGGCACTTGACGCATATCCTCTTCCACCGGAGCCGCTTCCAAGATCGACACTGGTATCTGCTGTGATCTGCGACATGTCGAGCGTATCGGAACCTGATCCACCCGTTACGTCATCGCCGTAATAAACGTCGTCACCGTCATTCATTGTCGCCACGAACAGATCAGAACCGGCCCCCCCTACGACGAAGTCATTGCCAGCCCCGCCCTCGATGAAATCGTCACCGCCTTCACCGAAGAGCCTGTCATTGCCGCCATCGCCAAAGATCATGTCCCGTCCGCTGCCCGCCAGAACATTGTCGTCACCGTCGCCAGCAAAGATCATGTCACGTCCAGCCAGGGCCAGGATATTGTCCCCTTCGGCACCGCCAAAGAGCGCGTCGGCAGCCGCCGTTCCAATCACATTGCCTGACGCTGCGAGCGGCGGGGTGACGTTGCTGTCATTGTCTTCAGGCTCGTCGTCGTCCTCGTCGCCTTCGGTGTCGTTGTCACCGGCAGTATCGTCTTGGTCGTCACTGGCGGTATCCTCATCGCCATCGGCAGTGTCGTCGTCACCGTCTGTGGCGTTGTCCTCATCGCCACCGGCAGTGTCATCGTCACCGTCTGTGGCGTTGTCATCATCGCCACCGGCAGTGTCGTCGTCATCGTCTGTGGCGTTATCATCATCGTCGTCGATACCGTTGGCATCGAAGAGGTTGTTGTCGATATCCGTAAGGCTGGTGTTTCGTGCGACAATGCTGGCAAAGGTCGTGTCCTCTCCGAACTCCTGATAGAAGTCGAAGTTGTCAAACCGGTCGATGTAGTAGAACCGGTCGCCCTCTTGCAGGCGGTCGAGCTGTTCGTGGAGCACGACCCAGAAAGTCTGACCAACCATACCTCCATTGACGTGCTTTTCAGCAAGTCCGCCGGTCCAAAGATCGACCCTGTCGATACCCTTGACGATCTTGGCGCCGTTCGCACCGTCTTCGAGCACGACGTCCGGGTTCACCGCGACAAAAGCAGCAATCTGAGCCGGCGTTTCCAGAACCAGATCTGGATAGGCCTCCATCAGCCGTGCCATATCTTCGTCACTCACATCATTGCGCGCCTGGAAATCCGCCCAGCTGCTGTAAGGTGACAGATCGCCCGCCATGTCCACAGCTTGGGAAACATAGGGGTCAGTCGAAGCCGCAAGCTGAGTGCGAACTTGGTTCATCGTCCCAAGTCCAACATCCCAGCCACGGGCGACGTTGAAAGAGAAGAGATCGGCATTGATCCGAACAAGATCCGACCGGATCGCCTCCACGATCCTGAGATCGACCTCTTCCGCCGCTTGCACCGCCGTGCCGCCGATAATGGCTGCAACGCCGTATTGTGCGTAGCCAGGAGCGGGAACGTAACCTTGTGGTAGTGGGCCATTGAAAACTGACGGATCATTGCTCGGGTTGAGGAAGGCGTCGTACAGGGGCACCTGAATAAGTTCTCCATTTGGCCCCTGAACCTGTAGGTTCTCTCCAACCAGCGAGTGACCAAAGCGATAGGCTGCGGCCGCGAACTCGTGACTGATCCGAGCGTCCACATCGGGATTGTAGCCATCCCAGCCGTGATCTTCTCTGTCACCGTCTGCATTGCGCAAACCGCCAAGAAGCTTGTCCGCGAACTCTTGGAACACAACGCGCTGATAATCGCTCTCGTTGAGCATCTTGGCAGCCTGGAAAATCTCCTCGTCGCTTCCCTCAAATCCCTGCGCGAGCAGATTCTCGACGTGGAAGTTATGGTTCCGCGCCCAGACTGTGTGCACCGATGTCAGCGCGAAGTTCTCGTTCGCGCGGCCATCGCCCGCCATCCGGTGGTCAAGCAGGTCGATGAACGGATTGGCGTCGAGCAGTAGAGGTTGCCCGGAGCCAAGGAAATCCGAAGCGAGCGCCTGCACCATGTCCGGGTCAATCTCCCCGGTGATCTCATCGACCAGATCCGGGAAAACGTCCTGAAGTCTTGCCGCGCCACCAGGCAACCCTGGATCCTCAAAGTATGTTTCCGCCTCCCAATGGTGCAGGATCAGATCGCGCAACGTTGGCAAGAGCGTGAATGCCGGATCCGAAGGATCGGCCTCGCCCCCCAAAAGCCGCATGCCAAACCCATGTGCCCCATCACTTTCGCGCAGGAACTGGCCAACAAGCTCATGGCTGCCATAGGCTTGGTTTTGGTCGACGAAGGGCGACGTCATATTGGTGTGTTGCGGCACGCCGTCTTCGTCATAACCCGCGACTTCTGCGCGCGTCAGGTCAGCCGGATTGTCAGATGTCTGGCTGCGTTCCGCACCTGGCCCCCCGATTTCAATCGTACCGAAGGCGGGGTTCTTGGCGATGAAGTCGAGCCCGTGGTCGAAGTACTGACCGAAGGCCATGAAAAGCGCACTCGCATTCATTGCATTTGGGGCCGTCGTATCATCATGCGGGCCGAGAATGTTAGAGATTGCACGCGGATCGAGACCATCAAAGATTGGGTTGATCTGCCGGTTCCCATTTTCATCCGCATCACCGTAACGTGCCTCGGTCAACCGGATGAAAGGTTCACCCGCCGCCCCATACGCTGGATTGGCCTCATTGTTGCCCTCACCACTCAGCGTTCTGACGCCGGTAGCTTCTTCGGTGTCATCGTCGCCGTCAAAGGCCAACTCGCCGTTGACGAGGTTCTTCAAACCTTCCAGATCGCGGGCGCTCAGCGAGAATGACCCATCGGCGACGTCATCGTCTGACGTTGTACCACCCCCAATACCGGGCAATCCGCTCGATCCGTCAAAGGTGACACTCGATCCACCCCGGCTTACCGTGACCATGCCGTCTTCGTTGACAGTCACGACCGGATCGCCGATCCCGGGCAGTTCGATCACGTCTTGTGGACGCAGCGTGCCAATGATCGTGTCGTTGCCACCCTCGCCTCGGAACACGATCCGGTGTGCCGATGTCAGTGCAGATATATCGATAGTGTCGTCGGCGGCTGTGCCATTGACGGTGATCGTGCTGAAGTTAAGGCTCGTTGGAACAAAGTTTCCAACAATCGCGACCGTGTCTCCGCCGACAACGCCGCCGTTTGGCACGCCGTTGCCGTCATTTGCGGACACGGCGAGGGTGTCGATAGCGATCTCTTCGATGTTGTCCAACTCGGCGACCACCGTGGTCGTCGTGCCGACAGTGCGGGTGATCACGATCTCGGTCGATGCGAGGAAAGACGTCCCGAGGCTGGCAGCAAGGCCAGCGTTCTGGCCACCTGACATGGCATAGACAGTGAAGGTTTCAGCCTCGGCATTGCCTTGAACGCGGAAGGTGTCGTTGCCAGTTCCGCCATCCACCACATCGCGCCCATCGGTCGATGCCTGAATGATGGTGTCAGTGCCACCGCCAGCAATGATGATGTCGTCATCCGCGCCGCCGTTGAGAACATCAGCGCCGCCGCCGCCGTCCAACTGGTCAAAACCTGCTCCACCGTTCAAGACGTCATTACCAGCCTGTCCGTTCAGGATATCGTCGCCACCGTTGCCGTTGAGTGTGTCGTTTCCGCCGACTCCGAAGAACGGGCTGACACCGGTCAGCAAATCATTGCCAGCGCTACCGTTGAGGGAGTTGTTTGAAAATGTTGTTCCATTCAGCGTGACCCCGGTATTCTCGGCCACCGCAAGGGTCGGCTCGGAATACACGGTCTCGAGCGTGCCGACTCCGTCAGTAAAGCTTACCTCGACTCGAAGTTGACGACCGATCTCGCTGATGTCGCCCAAAAGCTGCTGAATGAAGTTTGGGTCATTCGGCGTGAACGTCGCATCAGTCGCACCGGGAATGTCGGTCCAGACCGCACCATCAAGAAACTGCCACTGAAAGCTGAAGGCCCCAAGACCATTCACGTCGGCGATGCCGCTCGTATCCACCGTCAGAAGTTGGCCCTCGACTGGCGAGACTTGGCCGTCTGTCGGGGTCGGATCGTTGATGACAGGCATGCCTGTCGCCGGCCGGGGAAGCGCAAAGTCTCCATCCGCAAAGCGCAACAGCTCTATGTTGTGCAGCGTGTCGATTCCGTCGTCGATCAGGATGGCAGGATTGGTGCCAAACCCGGTATGTTCCACCTGAAAGACATCGTTGCCAAGGTCGGTGATCGTGTACTGGTCCCGGTTATCGCTGAACACGGCGATGTCGATGTCATCCTCTTGTCCACCGTCGAGAATTTCGCGCACGATGTTCATCTGGGCCGGCACGATGGTGCGCGAAACCAGCAGTTCGAAAAGGCTTTGTCCTACCCAGGCAGGGTCCACCCCATCCTCTTCGGTAAAGATATGCCGAAGCGTATCAACCGTCGCAATTTCGTTCGCTGCGGTATTCTCGTCGGTCGGATCGCCAGTGATACGAATGCGCACATTTAGCCAGCGGTCGCCGTCGATGATATCGTCGCCACCATTGCCGGTGATCAGATCAGAGCCACCACCACCCATGATGATGTTACCATTTTCCCAGAACTCTTCGCCGTTCAAGAGCGTGACAAGATCCGAAAGGCCGTCAATCCGGTCAATGCCTGCCTGATCAAGCCCATCGTTAAAGAGTTCAGCTTCTGCTCCCTCTCCGGTTCCGGGCGCAACGCGGTCGTCACCGATCAGCGTGTCGTTCATCTGCCACCCTGACAACCCTTCGACCTTGTCAAAGCGATTGCGCAGGATGTCCTCCTCGTCGGTGGTGAAAATCTTGATACGCATATCGGCATATGCGTCGATTGCCACGCCCTTGTACGAGACCCAGTCAAACCCGAACATGCCCTCGTTGCGCATCACGCTCTCGCCTTGGACCATGATGTCGTCACCGGATTCGGCGTCGAAATCATGCTCGTCAGATCCCGCGAACATCACGTCATGGCCGATAATCTTACTATTGAAGAACAGCTCGGAGTTATCACCGGCTGTCGTGTCAAAGCCGCCATCGGCTTCCATCCAGTCGTCACCTTCGTTGCCCAACAGGAAGTCAGCGCCGGCTCCACCCATGATAAAATCGTCGCCTGATCCCCCGAACACCTCTGACGAGTCGACCCCGAGGAAGATGACATCCTTGCCTGTGCCGCCCATGAGAACGTCAAGCCCGTTCGCAGAGGCCATAACGTCGTCGCCACCTTCCCCCTTGAGGAAGTCACCTTCATCCCCAGAGTCGAGGATGATGTCATTGCCCCCACCGCCGTTCACAAGGTCAACGCCAAACCCTGACTCGATGAAATCGTCGCCGTCATCCCCCCAGATGCCGTCGTCACCGTCAGAGGTGATGATCGTGTCATTCCCGTTGGTGCCGCCCACCGCGAGATGCTCTCCGCCGGTGACGCGAATGTAGTTGGTTTCGACTTCGCTCGTTGTGGGATCATCCCGCACGACCTTGCCCATGCCAAGACCTTCAAGCACCGGATCGTTCCCCACGGGATCGTCAATCAACTGGTTGGCCTGATTGACTTCGAGAACAAAGTCATAGCGCGCAAAGGAATCCACACCAATATGGTGGCGCACAACGTCGTCTTCGGTTCCGCGGATCCCGTCTGCGCCCGGATCAGCCAAGCTGGTGTTGGCCAGAAGCATCTTCGAGAACGAGTTCTCTTCGAGTTCGTTGAGGAAGTTCTGCCCTTGGGTTCGCGTAAGATAATAGAACCTGTCTCCGTCCTGAAGCGCCTCCATCTGCGCCTCGAAAATAGCGGTGAACGTCGATCCAAGCATGCCGCCGAACGGCATGATCCTTTCGGCCAGACCACCGACCCAGAGATCAATCGTATTCAGGCCATTGGTGTCAGACGTCCACCCATTGCGCCCAAGCAGGAAGTCAAAGCGATCGGCATCTGACACGCCTCCCCCGCCAAACACGAGATCAAACGCGGCATCACGTTTCTCTTCAAGCGTGTTTGCCGCGAGGATTGTCGAATGGGTTCCATAGGCTGCGAGCAGGTTCACAATCGTCATTGGAGTCTTCAGGTTGGCCGCCAACTCGACCCAGTTT
Source organism: Roseovarius sp. MS2 (assembly GCF_051447875.1). Lineage (NCBI taxonomy): Bacteria > Pseudomonadati > Pseudomonadota > Alphaproteobacteria > Rhodobacterales > Roseobacteraceae > Roseovarius > Roseovarius sp. MS2. The sequence goes on along the minus strand of NZ_JBKHVF010000001.1, from coordinate 2,221,783 downwards.
TCATAGGGTTTCAGCCAAACAGAATTGGTCTGCTGAAAAAGCTCTGCCCGCGCATCGTTGAATGAGGGAATACCGGTGTCGCGGCCTCTCGCGATGTTGATCGCAGCCAGGTCAAGCGGCAGACCGAGCAGATTGCTGCGCAGCGCGGGGACAATGAATTCGTCAATCTGACTGCCCTGTTCCGTCGTCATGCCAAGGATCACGGCGGCTGCCGCCGCATCCGCGCTCATCGCGCCATCGTTGTCATAGGCAACCGGATTGAGGAAGGCCGCGATCAGGCCCATGTTGTCAGTAGTGACCTCGCCGGTCAGCTCGTTCACCAAGACACGCGGCATGTTCTCGGTCAGCATTGAATGTCCGAACCGATACACAACGTTGGCAAATTCGGCAAAGATGGACGGATTGATGTCTGTGACCGCGTTGAAGACGAAGGGATCAATATTCGGGTGGATCTTGCGCCCGAACTCTTCGAAGACAAGATGCTGATACTGCATTTCGGTCGCGAAGCGCCCTGCTTGGAACAGGCGTTCGCCATCCCAGGTCAACGCAGTGGGATCGGTTGGAATTGGGTCGCCTGCCGCGAGATCGACAAGAAGCCATTCGTTGATAAAATCAATATCGCCCGACTCCAGAATGGTTTTCTTTTGGGCCACAACCTGACGGTTGTGCTCGGAGTGGAAGACGTGGTGGACCGCGGTCAGGCCGATATTCTCGTTACCTCGGCCATCACCGGTGACGAAATGGCGGTCAAGCAGTTCATTGTCATAGGTTCCGGCTGTGCTGACACTATCGGAGAGACCTACCGCAGTGTCGTCATCTGCAGTTTTGAGCATACCGCTTTGCGAGTCGAACGGATTTGCGGCATGTGCGATATCATCCAAGAACGCATGCCCGATGCGGATCGCGCCTGCCGTGAATGTGTTTACGGGGGCTGCCAAGTTGCCTTCGACCACATCATCGTCAGCAGTATTCGGAATGCCATCCGCGCCAATACCCACCACGATCTGAGGCAGGCCGTTGGGACCGCGAATGAATTCGCCATAGTCATCGGTCCGCAAAAGTGGGATGTTCAGGACATCGCCATCGGTCAGCTCAATCCCGAGAAGATCGCGCGCCTGCGCCTTAACTTCCGCCCAAGTCGGAATTCCGCCATTTGCGCCATCCAAAAGCTTGCCAGTTGAGACCGGGTTGCCATCGGTATCAAATGCATACTCGCGCAGGAATACCTGGTGCGAGGCGTGCGACGTGTAGGTCTGGTTCTGATCAACAAAGGGCGTGGTGGTGTTCTGCCCCTCATGCTGCGTGTCATCTGCTGTACCCAGCACCCCATCCGCACCGGGCCCGTCAACGGGCGTCGACCGGGTGAGCGCCATAAAGCGCAGATGGTTCGGAAGATCGTCAGCAGTTCCAGCAATGCCGTCCGCCCCGAGAACGAGCGGATCGTCCGCTTGTAGCGGAATAAAGACCGTTCCATTGTCGCCCTTGGTAATAAGATCGAGGCCATGGTCGAAGAACTGGCCGAAGAAAGTCATCCAGGCATTGAACGGGGCCGAGATGCCGTCATCAGGCGCAATATTGGGAATCGTTGCAAGGTCGATGTTGTCGATCTCGATCTCGTTGCCGTTCGAGGTCGACAGCGCAACATTGTCCACGAGCACTTGCGAGCCGCCGGTTTGCTGAATCTCGACACGCAGCGTCTGGCCCGCAAGACCCGCAGAGATCGGACCTGAATTAAGCGTCAGATCGGCCCACTGCCCATCTGCGGGTTCTGGCAGGGTAACAGAGGAAATGACCGTGGTCACGCCGCCAGCGCCTACGGCAACAAGGCGGGCGGTGCCGCCGGACCAAACCTGATCGGTGCGATCTCCGACACTCAGGCTCAGTTGATAGCTCGCACCCTCGGTCAGAGTGCCGCTGTCCTGAGACAGTGTGGCACCACCGGTCAGCCACGCAACGTTTGGACCCGGATGACCAGCGGTTGAACTTACGCTGTCCACTGGTGCAAATAGACCGCCTGATCCTCCTGTAATCGTCCAATCACTGGGCGCAGTCGTGGTGAAATTGCCCAGCGGGTTCGACGTAACCCCGGGTGCGCCATCAAGGAGCGGTTGATCCTCGAAACTTGTGTTCAAGAGTTCCAAGGCCTCGGGGCCTTCGCCGGGACGAATTGGAATTGCATCTTCGCCATAGCGTTCGTGGAACGCCGCCAGTGCGGCGTCATTCGCAAACCATGCCTCAACCACGGCCGGGTTCGCCGTACTCTGATCTACAACGAGGTTAGAGATGATCCGCGGATCGGCATCGGCGACGTTGCCGGTATGTCCTCCATTGGTGCCCGACGGTGTGCCGATCACGCCATAGTCCGTGTTGGTGACAAGCGGCCCGCCAGGCGCACCAAGCGGCATCTCGTCGCCATCCTGATCGTTGAGGAAGGTTTGGCTGAGAAGCCGCGGCATAGGAGTATCCGCTGCGCCCCATGTTTCGCGTCCTTCAATCAGATTGTTGTATCTGCCGTCGACCGTGCGCAGACCGTTGGGCACAAGGGCCTCTGGAATAGCAAGAACAGCGCCCGGTGTCCCTTCTGGTACGACATTGCCGTCAGCGTCGACATAGATTTCGGTAAGCGGCGTTCCGCTCGCATGCGCTTCGCTGATCTTGACCTGCCGAAGAAAGAACTCGAGGTCCGCGATATTCAGTTTGACAGCCATGACACATCTCCCCATGTGGCCCGCCGCAGTGTTTGCGCGAGCAGATTTTGTTTTATCTCAATGCCTTGGAGCCAGGTTCTGAACCTGGAAAACAGAAATACGAAAATGACATAAATAGCCCCAAGTATCCTGATTAGGGTCTCATCGTTGTCGAATTATCACCACGGGCAGAGGTCTCTCGCTTCGCCAGCACGAAAGCCCGCAGGATGACTGGGACCAAGGCTCAAGAAATTTTCAGACCAAAGACCCTATTAAACTGGGCTCAAAGTCCATTGAATGGTCAGCGGCGTGTAGCGTAGGAATTGGTTAACTATAGATTAATCATTGGTAATCGCCTGAAGCGCGCATAGGCGTACTTGAATGAATTTTTTACTATTCGGCGCTGCGTGCCACCAAGTGGCCCCGAACATCCCCAGAAGTCATTATGCCCAAAAACAAGAAACAAACGCCGAATCATTCCAGAGAATCATCGAACGCCATCCTGGGCTGGTTCCATGTGGCACCCAGCCCTCTGGCAGCGATTTTCACCGTGATCGTTATCGGTGTCATGTGTGCGCTCGGGGCCTTCATCATATTCGAATACCGCTCGCTACAGGTTCAATCGCATGGTCGGGTTGGAAGCGCCTATATTGACAACTTGCTCGCGCCGCTGGCGTTGAGCCATTTTGAGAGCCTCGGCAATTCAGACCGTGGTTCCGATCAGGCTTTCAGCTACGTTGCTGAGAAGAATCCAAATCTGGTAATGCGAGTCTGGGCACTTGACGGCGCACTTCTGTACTCGACACTTAAAGACGATACCGCTGATCATCACGAGGCGGAGACTCTTCAGGTGGCGATTCAGGGCCAATTCATCGTGAAACTGGAGATGTCCGGCGAAGTTGATCCTGAGTTTCCACTCGCCTACCCGTATTTCGAAGTGTACGCACCGATCCACGATCCAGTAAACGGCTCGTTGATCGCGGTCGGCGAAGTCTATCTAGACGCGTCCGAGCTCTTGCGTGACCGGACATTCGTAGAACGGACAACTTGGGCTGCCGTGATCCTCGCGGCCCTGAGCATGCTGGCAATGCTGGCTCTGACCTTCAGCCAAAGCTCGCGGTTGGAAGCGCTGTTGGACGCCGAGCGCAGAATGGTCAAACATAATGATCGGTTGCGTCGCGCCGCCAACCGCGCGCGATTTGACGCCGCAAAGGCCAACGAACAGGTTCTCAATGTCGTCGGTGCCGAGTTGCATGACGGTCCTATCCAGTTGCTCAGTCTGGTTTTCCTGATGCAGGGCAGGACTACTCAGGCCGACCTGCCCGATGGCACGTCGATAAGCGGGCTGATCAATCAGGTGATGACGGAATTGCGGTCTATTTCAGCTGGGTTAATCCTGCCCGAGCTCGAGAATCTGGATGCCAAGGGTGTGGTTACGCTGGCCGTCGAGCGCCATATAGCCCTGATGTTTGGCGACGTAGAGACAGAGATCGTAGAGCCTCTGGCCAAACTGGATCTTCCCCGCAAGATTTGTCTCTACCGCGTGCTGTGCGAGGGGCTTAGTAATGCCGTCCGGCATGGCGAAGGCCGAATTCCTCTGGTCAAGGTTTGTCAGCGTGGCTCGATCCTGGACATCACGATCTATGGTGGCAAATCGCAGGGCGCAAAATCTACCGCTTCAGTCACGCCTTGGCATTTGGGGTTGCAAGGTATGCGACGTCGGCTCGACGCATTCGAAGGTAGTATTGACCTCGATATCGCAAAGGATTCATCCACGCTCCATGTCACATTGCCAATACAATCGCCGGACGACACATCTTAAAGCGTTTCAGTCGCTTCAGATGCACCACCACGCTCAAGCGCTATGACCTACAGCAGATTTGATCCAGAAGTGCCAATAATTCCGTCCGAAATCAACCTCAGAGACTGTCAGTTCATTTTGGATGTGCCCGTAAGGGCCCCACTGCTTGCAAGCTCTTGCGCGGCAAGCACGACTTCAACCCGGTTGCGGACATCAAGCTTTTGAATCAGCACGGACATATAATGTTTAACCGTCTTCTCTTGCAGCGACAGCCCATCGGCGATCTCGCGGTTTGTCGACCCCCTGAGCAGTAAGCGAAGGACATCTTCCTCTCGCTTGCTGAACCGGACCCGCTCCATGGTGCGATAGCGGGCCTGTTGTCTCAGCCCGGCAACGACATTCGCAGAGACGCTTGGCGATAGGTAGGTATCCCCCATATGAACCTGTCGGACGGCATCGGCCAACTCTTCGAGCGTGCTGCCCTTCAAAACATATCCGAGAACGCCCGCCTCCAACGCGGAGATTGCTGTGTCCTTGTTGCTTGATGCTGTGAAGGCCACCATTTTTGTGTGAGAGTGTTCCGTCGCAACCTTTGCAATCGCTTCAATTATTACACCGGGCATGTTCAAGTCGATTACGATGATGTCAGGCTTGACTGATCTCGCAATCTTGACAATGTCCTGCGCTGTCTTGCCAGAGGCAACAACAGTAAAGCCCTCAAGGGCCGAAAAAAGTTGACACACTCCGGTCAAGAAAACCGGATGATCATCCGCAAATGCCACAGAAATATCTGGCATAATTATACCCCAGCTCCCCCGAACTTTCCCCAGAAATACGCAACTTCGAAATTCAACATAAATTTACAAAGAATGTTCTGATTGTATCACGCAATCGTGATTGTGGCAATCCAGCCCTTAGAACGTGTGGATCGGGTCCTATTCAGTCTCTCAGTCTGGCGCGTTCAGTGACGCAAACCGGACCTCTGCGCTGGCCCCTAAGACCAAGCCATGAACTGGGATAAGCTGGGGTGCCCTACGTCTACTTGGTAGAAGCAAGGAAAGAATGTGAAGCAGGAAACGTCGTTTTCCGCGTCACATGGAACGCGCTCGATATCTCCCTCGTCACAGGTAGACCAAACGTAAAACATCTCGCCGGGCGATTTGACCCGGCGAGTGAATGAGCATGAGAACGGTAAGCGGTGGGGATCACGCGACGCGTGCTTGGACCGCCACACGATTACAGAATGAAATCAGACGCATCGAGATCGACAAGCCTGACATCATCGATCCGCAAGATGTCCCCTCCACCAAAATTCAGGAGAGTGTCGCCGTTGCGCTGGCTCGCAAGATCAAGAACCGCATCAAATCCGGCAAGCCCATATGCGCTGAGGTCGATAATGTCCGTGCCCGCGGCGAAATCGGCAATCTTGTCGAGACTGCCGTCACGGGAGAACACAAAAACATCACTGCCGAGGCCACCGTCATAGGTATCACGCCCCTCGCCACCCTCTAAAGTATCGTTCCCACGACCGCCGAACAGCCGATCGTTGCCGTTGCCGCCTTCGAGCGTGTCATCTCCACCGCCCCCCTTAAGGCGGTCCTTGCCATCGCCACCACGCAAAAGGTCATTTCCGGCATCGCCCCGCAGGATGTCATCGCCAATGCCCCCGTAGACCGTATCATTGCCGCCATCGCCGCGCGCATTATCGTCGCCATCGCCCCCCTGCACGAGATCGTCCCCGAGATCCCCGCGCAAAGTGTCATCGCCACTCCCACCAAAGACCGTGTCATCCCCACGATCCCCGCGAATGCGGTCATCGCCCGAGCCACCGTCGACCAAGTCATTGCCTGCGCGCGCCCGGATATCGTCATCGCCGCCAAAGCCGCTGATATGCTCTGCCTTTGAGCGACCGTGCATGCGCTCTGCGGCATTCGTGCCATTGAGAGCGATATCGGGAGGGGTGCCAGTTCCAGTGCTCACATCACCCGAGCCTTGGTCTGGCGTGCCATCGTCATTGCCCGGCGTGGTCACGCCCGCATCACCCGAGCCTTGATCCGGTGTGCCGTCGTCATTGCCCGATGCAGGTGTTCCGCCATTGGCAAGGTTGTTCAAACGTTGAGTGTCCGACGATGTCGCAACGCGCTCGATTATGGTTTTGTTCGCGGCGTTCTTGCGCTCGTAGATCCCACTGGAAATTTCTTCCTTCGTACCGTGATCATAGGTAACTTCAATTGACGTGCCGAGCACTTCAACGCGGGTCACGACAGCGGAAGTGGCAGAGTTGGCCGCTTCGAAATCTGTGGCCAACGTGGTCAATCGGGCGATATCGGCAGCCGTCGCGCGGCGCTGCTGAACTGTATCGCCAACCGAATTCTTGCGCTCGTAAATCCCCGCCTCAATTTCTTCACGTGAGCCGTCAGCATATTCGATCTTTGTAGTGCCTGGCCTCAGTTCAATCGCAAAGATGTCCACTTGGAATACTCCTGTTTTCCAACATGCACCTAACCTACTGAGCCGCAGCCTCTCTTGAACCGCCCAAGGGTCTGGCAATTCGTCAGACCTTCGTCTGAGGGGGCAAAAAAATACCCCCGGCATAAAAACCGGGGGCTACGGCGGCAGGGTCTGGGGAGCCAAGACCGCCGTTACCATGTACCTTGGGGACGCTCGGGGATCGTTAAATCTGTGTGATGCAGAATAGAGATCGCAGAGCAGGTGGCTGGCAGGAAAGGTCGTTTTTTTTCTCGGTATCCGAGTTTCGGATAACATTGGCGCGGGGTCCCGCGTCTAAATAGGGCCGAAAGTAGGGTGATCGGCACAACTAAAGTCGGAAAATCCGGGACTCAGAGGCCTTTTTCTCGCGCCATCAAGGCCGCTTCGACCCGGTTGCGCACATGCAGCTTCTGTAGAATGTAGCTCATGTAGTGCTTGACCGTGGCCTCGCGCAAACCAAGCTCGTCGCCGATTTCCCGATTGGAGGCCCCGCGCGCCACAAGACGGAGGATCTGTTCTTCGCGATGCGTCAGATCCGATATTGGATCAGCGCTGCGCGTGCCCCGGGTCTTTCCCGCCCCCATGGCCGAAAGCACCTTACCCGCAAGTCCGGGCGAGATGAAACTTCCACCTGCGTATACGCTGCGCAACGCTTCGATCAGAGTTTCAACCGCGACCCCCTTGAGAACATAGCCAGAGGCCCCCGCTTTGAGCGCCCTCAGCAGATCGTCATCCTGCTCAGACACAGTCAGCATGACAATACGAACGGTCGGAAATTGCTCGGATATCCGTTCTGCCGCCGTCAGACCGTTACCCGGCATGGAAATATCAAGCAGTGCGAGGTCAGGCAGCACTTGCCCCGTCGCCGTGACCGCTTCATCTGCGCCTGTACACTCTGCCAAGACATCAAACCCGCCATCCTCTTGAAGAGAGCGGATTACACCGCCGCGAAACAACGGGTGATCGTCGGCAATGACGATCCGAATACGCTCTGTCATCGCGCGCTCTTTTCGATCTGTAGACGCATCGTCAACCGCGTGCCCCGGCCCGGCCCTGTATCGACATCAAAAATACCCCCAACACTCTGAACACGCTCGCGCAACCCGGCAAGACCGATGCGACCTTTGTCGAAATTGGCCTTTGGATCAAAACCCGGACCCCGGTCACTGACCGAAACGACAAGACAACCGCCCTGCATCGCAAACTCGACCTTTTGACCAACGCCACCCGCGTGGCGCCACGCATTCATCAGGCCCTCTTGTACGAAACGAAAGATGCAAATGAGCTGTGGCAGGCCGGGACGCAGGTTGTCGCCATCCTTGCCATTGCTGTCGAGGATGACTTCGGTTTGTGTGCGTTCTGCATGCGCATCGGCGGCTCTCCGGATCGTCTCCAGAATGGTTGCGCCTTCCAGCTTGGGCAGCACCAGCCCGCGCGCCAATCCACGGATATCCGCCAAAGCCTCTTCCAGCGCGTGCAAGATGAGGTCCGCCTCCTCGGGGCCCCCGGATTTGCGCCATGCGCTGATCCGCATATTGGCAAAGGCGAGCGCCTGCGCGGGCCCGTCATGCAGTTCCGCCCCGATCCGTCTGAGCAACTGTTCGTTAAGCGCCGAGAATTGCTCTGACGCGCTCTGGATGCGCAGGCGCAGCAAATCATTTTGCAGGCCGACCTTGGTGATCTGCCTCAAACGTTGCTGCAATTCCGACCGCTGGAACTCGATCGTGCGGCTGCCCGCACGCACGATGCCGAACAAGGTTACAAAGGTCAGACCGGCCACTGCCGCAACAACAGCCCAGGCTGTCCAGCGGGCAACGCGCAGGTCTTCATGGAGTTCGCTGGCATCTTGATAGAATTCGGCGACGGCAATGATCTCTCCGGTCCGGATCGAATGGATAGGATTGTACACTTCCAGTAGCGGTAGACCAAACGCCCGCTCCCCTCTGGATTCGTCGTGATCAAGGTCGTCAAATCCTGCAATGATATCCCCTTGCCATGCCTGCAACAGGTCGTCATGCGCCTTGAATGTCTGACCGATCATCGCGCCATCGCTGGCATAGGCCACATGCCCGCCTTCCTTCCATATCTTGACCGAGAGAATCCTTTCGCGCGTTGCCGGCCGCGCAAGAAGCTCCTCAAGCTTGGCGCGCCGCTCGTCGGACAGGGCGTTCCCATCGGCAAGTTCCTGCGAAAGCGGTGCAATCAGGCTTTCCATGTAAACAGCGGCAGAAATCGCAGAGTTGCGCACAACGGCGGTCTCGATGCGCGAGTTCACAAAAGCACCGATCAGCACCATTCCGATCAGGCTGACGATCCCCCCAACAATTGCAAAGCGGCGGTGCAGGGGTAGGTCATGAAACGCAGTCAACAACGGCAACCGAGGCTTGCCAGACTTGTCCTCGGGCCCGGCACCATCAACAGCATAGTCGTTTTCCAAAACTGTCACGGGTTCTCCTGCCACCATGAACGCGGTTTCGTGCCTTGGATATCACGCCCTCATCAACAAACTCGCTTCTCTCAGGAACTCCGTCTGTTCCCGCAGGATGTGTCAAGCCTGTCGTTGGATTTACGTCATCCTTGCGCTTTGGTCTTCCGACTAAAGTCTGTTTGTTCGCAGCCCTGATCGCAGCATGTCGCATTCTGCCGAATTGCACGCAAAGTCAGGTAACACCTGTGTCTTGCAGGATGCGCGGAATAGCATGTTTCACTTTGAAAAACCCCGCCGTGGCATGGGGCCAGATTGCGCGATCCCAGGCCCGCTGCCATTCTGCCAAAGCAATACCCTGCGCTGAAAGATGGGGACGCGCGGTATCGAGCCAGTCAAAAAGCGGCCCGTGCGTGACATAGGGGGTAACGATCTGCGTTGCCCCTGATGTGACGGCCCAATCCACCAAGGCCTTGGGATGATCGGCACGGGCCATATCAGCCGCAACGCCCAGCCGTTCAGAAGCATCAGCAAGCGCGCCCGCCTCGAACTGATGAACGGCCTCGGACACAGGCAAGGATGAGCGAAGATGACTGCTGCGCAGCGCCACCACCGCGCGGATATCAAGCGCGGAATGATCGAAATCCTCAACCCGGCAGTCTTCATCCGTGATCAAAAGCAAGGTGGGACGTGCGGGTTGTGGTGCCAAGACCGGGCGCAGGGGCTGCACGGGGGGCAGCCCCTCAGGCTCGGTCGCCTCTAGGCCCTCGGTCACCTCGGCAAAATCTGCGGCGCGGGGCGTGAAGCGACCATTGGTAAAGGTGGCGATATTGTCAGCGCGCGCCCGATAGGGCCTGCCTCGCGTATGCAGACCCGCGACCCATCGCCAACCCAACGTATTTGCGGCGGCATCCCCATCAATCAAATGCCTGTAAAAGTAATCAGCTCCCAGACGCCAAGGCAGCCCAAGCGTGAATATCCAGATCGAGGCGAACCACATCCGCGCATGATTGTGCAAATACCCGGTCTCAACCAGTTCCGCAGCCCAGGCATCGAAACAGGCAAGCCCAGTTTGCCCGTCGGTCGCCCGCGCCACTTCGCGGCGCAGACGACGGTCATTGTCGAGCGCCGCCAGATCCCTTTCAAGCCCCTGCACATAACTGACCCAAACCTGCGGTCTGCGCTCTAACCAGCCTTTGAAATAGCCGCGCCAGATCACCTCCTGCACGAACTTTTCGGATTGCTCGGGACCATGCGCCGCAAGCGCAGTTGCCACAACATCAGACTCAAGCACCAGCCGCCGCCGGATATAGGGCGACAGCCCGGATACCGCGCTATGCGCCCCCGGCCCATGGTCGGTGTTTCGGCCATTGGCATAGCGCCGCCCCATACGTGGCGCAAACGCGACCAGCTTTGTCATGCCTTCGGCGTGGGTCGCCTTCAATTCAGTCATCGCGGCTCTAGCCTGTCGAAAAAATCTGCAGTCGAGTGCACAGATGACGCGGCGCGCCCAGAATTCAACACGGGCTCTGCACCCGGTGCTGCACGAAATTTTCGGGTCAGTGGAATAATCCCCTTTGTGCCCCGTTTGTCCAGAAGCACATCAGACAGGAGGCACACATGCATCGCCCCACATTCAAGACAATCGTCACCTCGCATCGCGTGGCCTCGTCGTCGGGCACCTTGCCCGCGCGGATCATCAATCCGGCAGGGTTATCTGGCCTTCCTCCATTGGTGGTTCTCCACGGGATTTCGCGTAACGCCGATGAATTGGTCGATCTGTTCGCACCAGTGGCCGAAAAGCGCGGGCGCATCGTGGTCGTGCCGCATTTTTCGGAACCTGACTGGCCGCATTTTCAGCGCCCTTGCCGCGCGGCGCGGCCCGATCAGGCGCTTTTGGCGATGCTGTCGCATCTGACGATGATCGACAATGCCTTTGCCGGTCCGGTCGATCTGTTCGGGCATTCCGGTGGGGCACAACTCGCCCATCGTTTTGCGATGCTCTATCCGCACAGGGTGGGACAGCTCAATCTTGCGGCTGCGGGATGGTATTGCCTGCCTGACACCAGCATGGCCTATCCCTATGGCCTTGGGATCGACGCGGAACCCACAAGCCTGCCTTGGGCACGGCGACATCAGCAGGCCCTCAGCGCCTATCTCCGCCTGTCGGTTCGGGTGTTCATCGGCCTTGAGGATTCCTTGCGCGACGACGCCCTGCGCAAGACCCCTCAACTGGATCGCGTACAGGGTCTGACACGGATTGCGCGGGCGCAGACCTATGTCGCGCATTTCCGCAAGGCTGCGCAGGCCCTTGGGATCACTCCAGACATCAGCCTGACGCATTTGCCCGGCGTTGGCCATGACGTGGCCCAAGCGATCCGCGACGCCGGACTTGCAACCAAAGTGGCTTGGGGCGTCAACACCTCCGGCACATGGCCATCCCTTGCTGTGGCAAGCTGATAACTCTCATTTCCTTGAGGATCACCCCCATGACACATGACATGCTCTCTTCGCTGACAGACGCCAAATGGACATTCTCGACCCGGCGGGTCAATCACACCGATATTGCCGGTCTGGATACCGCATTCGCCGCAGCCCGACCCGGCGACCTGATCTTGGCTCAGGTCGAAAGCCTTGGACAACATCACCGCGTCCAGCTTTCTACGGGGCGCCCGTCCTTGATCTATCCCGGCGATATGGTGGTGCTGGCCTGTGGTGCGCGCTATGCCCCCGATCAATTCGAAGGGCTGGCCGAGATTGACCCGAACGGGGCCGATCTTCTGGCGGGTGGCGGCTGCATCGGCCGGATGGTGTCTCGGAATGAGCGGATCAAGAACGCGACCCGCCTCCTGCCCGTTGGCCGACTGCTCGATGCCACGGGCAAACCTGTGAACCTCAGGCGCTACGCCCTGCCGCCAACGACTGCCGCCAGCGATATTCCCGTGATCTTCGTGCTCGGGACGGCGATGAACTCGGGCAAGACATTGGCCACGGCTCAGCTCTCGTTGGGGCTGCGACGCGCAGGGTACAAGGTGGCCGCACTCAAAGGCACAGGCACCGGCGCCTTTGGCGATTTGAACGAATATGCCGACACAGGCGCACATTGGGTGGCCGATTTCACAGATGCCGGGATGGTCACCACCTACCGCGAACCCCTGGGGCGGATAAAGGCGGGACTCGAGCTTCTGCTTGACCATGCGGCACAACGAGGCTGCCAAATCGCTGTCATGGAAATCGCCGATGGGCTTTTCCAACGGGAAACCGGCGCGCTCATCGCTGACCCTTGGCTGCGCGCGCGTCAGTCGAGCGTGATCTTTGCCTGCGGTGATGCTGTTGCGGCTGCGGGCGGGGTGAGCGAACTGGCCCGTCACGGGCTGCGCCCCGATGCATTGACCGGCATCGTCAGTTGTTCGCCCATGGCTGTGGCCGAGGCAGAGACCGCCACCGGCGTGCCGGTCCTGCGCAAAGGTGATCTGGCCGATCCGGCTGAGGCGAATGTCTTTGCCTTGCGCGCATTTGGTACGGATCGGCGGGCCGCGTAATGGCGTTGCCCCCGCTTCTGGATCGCGGGCGTGGGCGCGGCTTGGCCCTTGTTGCCATGCTCACGCTGATGCAGGGCGTGGCGGCCGGGGCCGCTGCCTTTGCCACCCGTGCACTCTTTGAAACCATGCATGGCGGCGACGCGCTACCGCTTGTCGGCCTGAGCGTCCTTGCAGGGGCTGGGACGATGATCGCCATGACACGCATCGCCGCGCGATATCTGGGCGAAGGCATTGGCCAGGACTATGCCCGACAGATCAGGGCCGCTCTCTTCGAGCACGCGGCGCATATGCCCGCAAGCGCTGTGGCAGAGCGGCGCGCTGGCTATGTGTCGCTCCGTTTCGTCGGCGACATGACCGCCTTTCGGAACTGGTTGGGGCTGGGGTTACCGCGGCTCGTCGCCGGCGCCGTGCTGATCCCGACGATGCTCGTCGTGCTCTGGCTGCTCGACCCGGTGTTTGCCTTGATAGTCGTGCCGGTCTTTGGGATCACGCTGCTGGCGATCACGCTCGGGGGGATGCGATTGATCCCTCTGCACCGCCGCCTGCGGGTGCGCCGGGCGCGGATCGCGGCAGAGATGGCCGAGCGTATGCCATTGGCGCCGCAACTTGATCGCCTAGGCCGCCGGCGCAAGGAACTGGCCCAGCTGGACAAGCGCACAGAGGCGATGATCCGTGCCGCCCTGCGCCACCGCCTCAGTGCCGAAACCCTCAACGCGCTTCCCGATCTTGCGGCGGGAATTGCAGCGGCACTGGTCATCCTGACGGGGCACCGCGCCGGGTTGGGCACGGGCAACATCGCCGCAGCACTGGCTGTGCTTGGGCTTTTGCTGTCGCCCCTGCGCGATCTTGGCGGGGTCTGGAACCACCGCGCTGCCTTTCGTGTCGCCGCGACCAAGGCCCAAGCCGCGCTCTCGCGCCAGAAACGCGATCTCTACCGCACCGGGCAACGCCTGCCCAAAGGGCCTGTCGATGTCACGTTCGAGAATGTGCCTCTGCCGTCGGGGCAGATGTTGAGCCTGCATGCCAAAGGCGGCACCAAAACCTGTCTACCGGTTGGCGAGCTGGATGCGCGGGCTGTTCGCGATATGCTGCTTGGGCTCGATACGCCCTGGGCGGGGCGCATCCTGCTGTCGGGCATCGACCTGCGCGATCTGAGCCGGGGCAGCCTGCGCCGCCACGTCCAGTGTCTCAGCGCTGCGCCAGAGGTTCTGCAAGGATCGTTGCGCCGCGCCCTTTTGATGGGGTGCGACCATCGCCCAGAGGATGCAACGCTCGAGCAACTGGCCCGCGACGTTGGGCTTGGCCCACTGCTCAAGCGTCTTGGAGGGCTGAGCGGAACAGTCCTAGAGGGCGGCAAGAACCTGACCCAGACAGAGCGCTTTGCCCTTGGCCTTGCCCGCATTCGGCTGTTGCCCCCCAAAGTGCTCTTGCTGGGGCTTGAGAGCGATCCGGGCGACTGGATGAGGTTTCCCGTTCATCTGGGGAAAACAGGCGTAACCGTCATCCAGATGGGCAGAGCGCAGCAAGCGGCTCAAGTTGCAGCCTGAGCCCACCCGCACTGGCCGGCCCTGCCCCCAGACCTCAATCAGTGATCGCGGCCCCATCCGAACGCGGATCGGCAGCCGCCTCGATCAACCCGGTCGGATGGAGCACCACAGCCCCGGCATGGCCCGCAAGATCCGAATACGCAGGGATCATCTCAACCTCATGGCCCGCGTCTTGCAGCGCTAAAACCAGCTTCGGATCAAACCGATCCTCAAGCTTCAGCGATGTCGTCTCCTGCCCCCAGGTCTTGCCCAAGAGCCAACGGGGCGCTGTCACCGCCTCTTGCAGGCCCATGCCGAACTGAACATAGCGGGTGAACACGGCGGATTGCGTCTGGGGCTGTCCTTCGCCACCCATCGTGCCATAGGCCATGACCCGCCCGTCGTGCAATTCGGCCATGGCGGGATTAAGCGTGTGGAACGGGCGCTTGCCGGGGGCGAGCTGGTTCGGCCCCGGAGCCAGCGAAAATCCCGCACCCCGGTTCTGAAAGAAGACGCCTGTATCCGTGCAGGTGAGCCCCGAGCCGAATTCCCAAAACACGGACTGAATGAAGCTGACGACCGTGCCGTCGGCGTCGCAGGCCCCCATCCAGATCGTATCGCCCTCTTTCGGCTCATAGGGCCAGGGCAGCGCCTTGGTTCTGTCGATCTGTGCCGCCAGCATATCCAGCGCCGCATCTGTTAGCCATTCCTGCGCCGGTGTCGCCATATGGGTGTGGTCACCCAATTCGGCATTGCGCCGGATGAACGCCTGTTTGGTGGATTCGATCAGCCCGTGAATGTGATCAAAGCCGTCACCCGTCGTCACACCCAGTCGGTCAAAGAGACCAAGGATCATCAGGGATGAAACCCCCTGCGTGGGTGGGATCATGTTGTAGAGCCGCCCCTGAGAGGTCTCCAAACTCAGCGGCGTCACCTGCTCTGCGGCATAGGCGCTGAAATCCTCAGCGCGCAGCGGGCTGCCGTTCTCCTCAAGATAGGCAGCATGGGTGCGGGCCAGAGGGCCATCGTAATAGGCGCGCAGCCCCTCGTCAGAGAGATGGCGCAGGGTTCGGGCAAGGGCCGACTGGCGCAGATGCGCGCCCGCCTCTGGCACCTTGCCACCGATCAGAAAGGTCTCGGCAAAGCCCGGCACGTCGCGCAACCCGTCCAGCTTTTCGGCCGTGGTGCGCGATTGATTGCCGGTTACGGCGATGCCGCGCTCGGCATAGGCAATCGCAGGCGCCAAGAGACGCGAGAGCGGCAACTTTGTGCCCTGCACGTCAAGCGCCGCCTCCCAGCCGCCGATTGTGCCGGGAACCGTCAGCGCAGCCAGACCGCCCCGCGTGGGAATTGCCTTATGATGCCCACGCGCCGCATACCACTCTGGCGTCGCCAGCCCCGCCGCCTGCCCGCCCGCAAAGATGCCGACAGGTGGCTTTCCCGGTTGCTTGATCAGCCAGAAGCCATCCCCGCCAATGCCGTTCATATGCGGATAGACCACCGCAATCGTCGCCGCAGCAGCGACCATCGCCTCTATCGCTGTGCCACCGTCGCGCAGCACATCCCGTCCCGCCAATGCGGCGGCCCGGTGGGGCGCGGACACCGCGCCGTTATATCCCAAGGCAGCATGAAGCATGGTTCACCATCCGATTGCTTGGGGCAGCCATGTGGCCAGCCCCGGTGAAAAATAGACAAGGCTGAGCGCAGCAAGCTGAAGGCCAATGAAGGGCAAAACCCCTTTGTAGATGTCCGACGTCGTGACTTCGGGCGGGGCGACCCCCTTGAGAAAGAACAGCGCCCAGCCAAAGGGTGGCGTGAGAAACGAGGTTTGCAGGTTCATCGCCACCAGAATGGCGATCCATGTCAGATCCGCGCCAGATTGCATGAAAATCGGCAAAAAGAGCGGCAAGGCGATATAGGAAATCTCGATCCATTCGAGAAAGAAGCCCAGCACGAAGAGCAAGAGCATCAGGAAAAAGATCTGGCCGTCCAGCCCCCCGGAACGCTGGAGAACGCCGATTGCACCAGATGTTCGCCGCCAAGCCCGCGAAAGGCCAACCCGAACGGCTGTGCGAAAATCAGGATCAGGAACACCATGGCCGAGGTCACAAAGGCCGCGCGCACTGCGTCGCGCAGGATCGAGAGATTAAGCCGCCCCGCCAGTGCCGCCAGCACGATAGAGCCGAACGCGCCCATGGAGGCGGCTTCGGTCGGGGCTGCGACACCGCCGATAATCGAGCCCAAGACCAGCACGATCAACGCAATAGGTGGAAACACGACCTTGAGCAATTTGCCTGCCAGTTCACCGCGCAGCATCGCGGCCCGCTCTTCCAGAGGGATGGCGGGCATGGTCTTGGGCGAGAGAAACCCGAGGATGAGCACGTAGCCCACAAACAGCCCCGCCAGCATCAGCCCCGGAAAGAGCGCCGCCGCAAAGAGCGTGCCCACGGATTGCCCCATGATGTCGGCCAGCAGGATCAGAACCAGACTGGGCGGAATGATCTGCCCCAGTGTGCCCGAGGCACAGATCACGCCTGCGGCCACGCTGGCGCTGTAACCGCGCTTGATCACCGGGCCAAGGGCGATCAGCCCCATCGTGACCACTGTCGCGCCAACCACGCCAGAAGCCGCCCCCATCAAGACGCCCACAAGGATAATGGCCAGAGCCATACCCCCGCGCAGCCCGCCCATGGCAAAGCCTATGACCTCCAACAGGTCTTCGGCTATTCGGGATTTTTCAAGCATGATCCCCATGAAGATGAAAAGGGGCAGTGCCAGAAGTGTATAATTGGTGATCACCCCAAAGATGCGCGCGGGCATCAGCGTGAAGAGCATGGAGCCAAAGCCCATGTAACCAAATACAAACCCCGTCACGCCAAGACACACGGCAACCGGCATGCCGATCAGCAACAGAATGAAGAACGCCCCGATCATGCAGAGCGCGAGAATTTCAGTGTAGGGCATTGGACGTGCCTATTCCTGTCTTTCTGGGAGAGGGGTCATCAGCTTGAGCGCGGCGTGGCCGGTCATCGCGACCGCCTGCAAAGCCAAGAGCAAAAAGGCCACGGGCATCGCTGCTTTGAGCAAGTAGCGGTAGCCAAGGCCGCCGGGATCTGGAGAGCCTTCGTTGATCGCGTAGCTTGATTGCACATACGCAATGCAGAGCCAGGCAATGAGAAGCGCAACCACACAAAGCGCAATGTTGGACACGAGATCGACCAGTGCTTGCGTCTTGGGGCGCATCGACCCATAGAAAATATCGACCCGCACCTCGCCCCCCTGATTGAGACCGTAAGACATGCCAAAAAGCGCGCTCACCGCCATGATGTGCCACTCGGCCTCTTGCAAGCCGACGGTGCCATAGGAAAAGAGGTAGCGCGCCAGCACGTTGAACGCGACGACAAGCACCAGCGCCAACGCGCTCCATGCTGCCACATGCCCGATCACACGGACGAGGCCAGAGGCCCCGTCCGTCACGCGTTTGATCCCCGCCTGCATCACAAAGCGTAAAGCGGCTTTTCGGACACCGAGGCCCAGCTGTCATGCTCGGCCTTGAACGCCATAAAGGCGTCATGCACCTTTTTGGTCGCCGGATCAGCGGCAGCGCCTTCTTCGAGGACTTTTTGCGTCACCGCCTTCAACTCGTCCACCACGTCCTGAGGCAGGGTATTGGCGATCACGCCTTCATTCTCGACCAGGTCCTTGAGAGCTGCGGCGTTATTCGCCTCGCACCATGTGTGGCTTTCAAGGTTGCAGGCCATGGCTGCGGTAGAGACAATCGCCTGAAGATCGGCGGGCAGCGTGTCCCAAGCGGCCTTGTTGATCAAAAGTTCGGTGACGTTCGAAGGTTCATGCCAGCCGGTCGTGTAGTAGTATTTGGCCGCATCATGCAGCCCGAGGCGACGATCCTGATAGGGCCCGACAAATTCCGCCGCATCAATCACGCCGCGTTCCAGCGCCGGGAAAATCTCGCCGCCCGGCAAGAGTTTCACATCGACACCCAAGGCCGCATAAACCTTGCCGGCAAGACCGGGGATACGCATCTTGAGGTCTTTGAAATCAGCAATGCTCTCGATCGGCTCACGGAACCAGCCGGTCATCTGCACGCCGGTATTGCCCATTGGCAGCGCCTTGAGGCCAAGCGGCTCATAAAGCTCATCCCAAAGCGCCATACCGCCCCCGTGATAGAGCCACGCCGTCATGCCCTGAAAGTTCATGCCAAAGGGAACAGTCGTGAAATACTGCGCCGCAGGCAGTTTACCCGCCCAGAAATAGGCGTTTGCGGCATTCATTTCGACCGCGCCGCCACGCACGGCATCAAAGCCTTCTAGCGCCGGGATCAGTTCACCGGCGGCAAAATGTTGAATTGTCAGACGCCCACCAGACATCGCCGCAACCTTGTCGCAGAAATCCTTGGGGCTTCCCGGGCCCTCGACATAGAACGGGGAACCGGGGCCATAAGCGTTGGTCATTTTCCAAGCAAAACTGGTCTGAGCCCGCGCAATGCTCGGCGCGGCCAGAGGGGCGACGGCCGTAGCCGCCAGAAACTTGCGTCTGTCCATTGTCCTGTCCTTTTCCATCGGTGGCAGATGGGCAGACCATGTCGTTCCACAGGCCAGAAACCAGATTCCACAGCGCAGAAATCACCACACGATTGCATTTTGTATGCAATTTTGCCTAATATTGCGGAAGCCTGTCCATTTTTTGAGCGGGATAATAAGGCGAGAGCATTCGACTCTGGCACAGGACCCCTTAGCAATCGCAAACTGCGGCCGTAGAGGCGAGCGGTTGGCTGCACAGCTTCTATTCTAAACGGAGGCGCTGGCCTTTAGGCAAACAGGCGTCCGATCCCGACGCGTCTTAGGTTTTCCGCAGCATCCCGCGACAGAAACAACGCCTCAAGCCCACGCTGTCGGGCAAATTCCGCCCCGGCCTCTGGCCCCAGCACCATCAACGCCGTCGCCCAAGCATCGGCTGCGGCACAGCTCTGCGCCACAACGCTGACAGAGGCAGGCGAGGTGACCAGAGGCGCGCCGCGCTTTGGGTCCATGGTGTGCGACAAACGTCGCCCCTGCACCTCAACCCAATGGCGATAGTCACCCGAGGTGGCCACGGCGGCATTCTCAAGCGCGAGGAGGGAATGGGGCGTGCGGCATGCTCGATCCGGTGCTTCGACGGCGATAGTCCACGCCTGCCCATCGGGCCGCAGGCCAAACGCGCGCATCTCGCCGTCAATCCCGACAAGACCATCGGCGATCCCATGATCGCGCAAGATCTCGGCCAGACGGTCCACGCCATAGCCCTTGGCGATCCCGTTGAGGTCAAGAGCGATGGGCGCGCGCTTGCGGGCATTTGTCGCGTCAAGGGCCAGCACCTCATACGCCGGGTGTCGTTGAGCGGCCATCGCCGCGCGAATGCCCGCAGGCACCGCTGCCGCCGGACCAAACCCCCAAGCCTTCACCGCATCGCCCATGCCAATATCAAAGGCCCCACCTGAGGCGCGTCCGATCTCAAGACCAAGGCGCAACACCTCTGTCAGCCGCGCGGGAACCGCCACCCATTGGTCCACCGGTGCTGCGTTGAGACGCATAAGGTCACTGCCCGCCTTCCAGGTAGACATCTGGGCATCCACCTCATCGACTGCCGCTTGCAGCGCAATCTGAATTGCGCCCGCGTCAAAACCGGGATCCGTAAAGAAAAGCGCTGACCACCGTGTGCCCATGGTCGGCCCATTAAGCGCTCTGCGCGCACCGTCAGTAGACATCTTCGACATATCGCCCCTCCGCCTTGAGACCCGCAGGCGTAAGCCCGGTCGGGGCCAAAATATCGGCCAACGCATCCGCGACGCCCGCCGCCATATCGCGCCCGCCGCAGACCATGACGCGGGCACCATCGCGAATGAGCTGCACAACCTCGGTCGCATCTTCCCGCAGTGCGTCTTGTACATAGCGGGGCCGCGCCCTGCGCGAGACCGCCGTGACCAATCGCGTCAGACGCTGCTGCGTCAACCAAAGAGACATCTCATCGCCATAGAGAAAATCGCTATCGGGATGGCGCAGACCAAAAAAGAGGTGAATAGGCCGGTGGCGCGCATTGCCCCGCACAAAACCTGCCAGCGGGCCGATGCCAGTTCCGGCCCCAATCAGAATGAGCGGCACACGGTCTTGTCCGACATGAAAGCCCGGATTGGAACGCAGGAATGCGCGCACCCTGTCGCCCGGCTCCAGCGCCGCAAGCTGACCCGAACAAAGGCCGCCGGGGTGTTTCTTGACAACAATCTCAAGAAATCCGTCGCGCCGCGCAGAGGCGAGTGAGTAGAGCCGCGGCAGGGTGCTGCCCTCGGGCAGGATGCCGATCAGGTCACCCGCCACGAACCGGGCAAAGCCCCCACCGATCACGCGTTGCCAGAGCGAGACGCGCGGCAGGGCAAAGCGCAGGATGGCAGTTGGGGCCTGCACCTCGGCACCATAGTCCCGACGCAAAACGAGAGTCAGCGTTTCAGTTCGCGGCGGCACGGATTGGTGGAAGAGGTCGAGCGCAATCCCCAAAGCCTCGCCAAGCGCGCGGCCCCAGCGGGCAAAATCCTGCG
Source organism: Roseovarius sp. MS2 (assembly GCF_051447875.1). Classification (NCBI taxonomy): domain Bacteria; kingdom Pseudomonadati; phylum Pseudomonadota; class Alphaproteobacteria; order Rhodobacterales; family Roseobacteraceae; genus Roseovarius; species Roseovarius sp. MS2. Next base: position 2,200,723 of record NZ_JBKHVF010000001.1, on the reverse strand, counting down.
GCGACTGGCGATTGACCGTATCGAACGGCACCAATTGGGGCCAGCCCTGTGCATCGGCCACCGCCGCGACCTCTTCCGCAAAGGCACAATAGGCTGGAAAGCTGCGGTCGCCAAAGCCAACCACGGCGAGCGGGATACGGGGCGCAGTGTTGTGCGCGCGCAGCCGCGCGAGAAACCCGGTGGCAGAGGCGGGGGCCGCGCCATCGCCATAGGTCGCCGCAAGCAGGATGATCCTTTGGGCCGCAGCATAGCGCTCTGGCGCAAAAGCTGACATCGGGCCGATATGAACGCGCTGACCGGCGTTTGTAAGTGCAGCATGAAGTGTAGCGGCGAACCCCCAAGTGCTGCCCCCCTCGCTGCCAACCAAGACGATCGTATCGGCGCGCGACATGGGCTGATTGCCCCGTATACGAGGCCGCCCGCGGCGCCCTGCAAGCCAGACCCACAGCCCCGTCACGCCCAGTGCTGGCACCCCAAGGGTCAAGAGACCAAGGATCAGCCCCAGCCCGGCCGCACCCCGTCCCGTGTGCAGCATGATCATTATTTCCGATAGACGCGCCCACCCGGTCAGGTTCTCCCAGCCAAGAAGCGCGCCAGTGCCCTGATCGAGATAGCCCATGCCGTGATCCGTCCGGAGCGTATAGACATCCGTCGCATCACCCGGAAAGGGAAAGCTTAGTTCGCGCAGCGTAGTGACCGGTGTCTGGCCCAAGACCGGGATGTGGGCCAATGCAAACCCCATCTCGCCGCTCACCTCTGCTGGCATGGCCAGTGCGGGGCCGCTGTCCGGAACCAGAGCAAACGTCGAGGCCGTCATCCAGAGGGCCGTGCCGGATGACAAGACAAGGCCGGTGACGGCGATGCGCGCGATTTCAACATGAAGACGATTGGCGCGCGGCCCGTGCAAGCGCGCGAACCAGCGCCGCCAGCCCCCTACCCGCCGCACAACCAACACCACGCCCGAGAGCGCCAGAACCAGCATCGCCACCGCCCCCATCGCCATGGTGATGCGCCCCGCATCCCCAAGGAAGAGCGAGCGATGGAGGTTGGTCAGCCACCGCAACACCGGGTTGGGATCGGCCAAGGCCACGCCCTGCCCGGTTGCAGGATCGATCACAGCGGCACCGGGTATGCCCTGATCGAACCAATAGGCCGTAATCCGCCCCGAAGGTGCGCGCCGGATTTGCTCGACACCCGGATAGGCCGCTTGAATGCGATCCGCCAGAACGGCGACTGTCAGCCCGACCTCTGCCTGAGGCGCGGTCAGGCGCTCCGCCGCAGGAAAGACTGACAGCGCCGCGCCGCTCAGGGACAAGATACAAAGAAGCGCTAGGGCCAAGATGCCCGGCCAGCGGTGGGTTGCGCGGATCATGGCCCCTCTCCTCACATATCGTAGGCAAAGCTGGCCACGTAGCGACGGCCACGCACCGGCGTGCCCGCGCCTGTCGTTGTCAGGGGCACGGCCACCTCATTGGGGCTATCGCGCATGTCCTCGACGGCGGCATCGACGTGAAGCGTGTAGCCCGCATCAAAAAGCGCATCCGCCATATCAAGCGTGATTTCGAGCGTGCGGCCCGCTCCGACGCTGGCACCGGTTATGCCGTTGACCTGCGCGGTGTCGCCACCCGTGGCGCGATACCAATCGCTCAAATGCTCGTAATATTTGGATTTTCCGCCTGCCATCCACAGGCTGCCAGCATAGGCCCCTGACGCATCAGTGACGTAGAGCACCAGATATGCGCCGTCTCCGCCATAGGTGCTTAGCGTCGTCGTCAGTGTCACCGGACGGGCCATGGCAAATCCGGGAAGTGTCAGCGCGGCGGCAAGAGCGAGCGTTGCGAGGTTCGATTTCATCCGTAAATTCCTTGTATTGGAGGGGTGGTGTTCCACCTGCGGCGCAGCTGTCTTCGCCGCGCCGCGGAAGGGATCAATTGACCTTGACTTGCGGCAGGGTGCCGGTGCCAAAGAGACCGTTCTGAGGTGGCGCGACTGTGCTGGCGGGGGCAGGATTGCGGGCACCACCGCGATCATCCTCTTCGTCTTCGTCCTCATCATCTTCGTCGTCATCACGGTCATCGTCGTCATCACGGTCATCGTCGTCATCACGATCATCATCATCGCTCACGCGCAGGAGCGGCAGCGCTTGCGATCCTTCCTCAAAAAGCGCGACGCGCGGCCAAAGGCCCTCGCCCTCAGGTGCGCGCATCGCACTCCAAGCCGGGACGCCAATCGCGGCAGTGAGCGCGGTCGAGGCGACAAGAAATATCAGGGTCTTTTTCATGGCAGGGTCTCCTTTTGTCTGCTGCGCCCAATCTTGCGCACCGACCTGAGGCCACCCTGACAGCGCAGAGATTTCCGCTTCAGCTTGGCGTCAGCAAGAAAATGGCCCCGCCGGTGACAGCGGGGCCTTATGCAAACGCAGCGGCAGCCAGCGATTGTGTTTCGTGAGTCTTACGCGACATCCCCCGTCTCAGGTGCGCGCTTGTCCCCCGTGACCATGGCCCGAACAAGGTTTTCGCGGTGCCGGACAGAGGCCAGCACGACCCCTCCCACGTGCAGCGCCGCAAACACGAGCATCAGGTTGGCCAGCGTTTCATGGACCTCTTCCAGCAGGTCCTCTGCCCCGCCATCGTAAGCGCCATCGTCATCCGCCCAGGCGGGTGCCACAATCTGCGGCATATCGGGCAGCAATGCCAAACGGCCCGGTTCTGCCATAAGCCAACCGCTTACAGCCGTGCCTGACAGCGTCACCAGCAGCGCCACCACCATGGCCGCACCGGCCGGGTTATGGCCAAGATAGCGCCGCTCGGTGCCCTGTGCGATATCGCCAAGATAGGACATCGTCGCGCGCGGGCCCTTTATAAACTGGGAAAATCGCGCGTAGCGCCCCCCGACAAGGCCCCAGATAACGCGCAGGACGATCAAGCCAATGACGACATAGCCCACAATTTCATGCAGCCTGTCGAGATCCTCCGCGCTTAGCCATGCCACGGCGAACGTAGTGACAAGGCTCCAATGAAACAGCCGCACGACCGGGTCCCAGACCCTGACCTCTGCGGCACGGCCGATGCCCGCTTGCCCTGCAGCTTGCGGTTTTGCGTCACTCATCGTCCTCGTCCTCATATTCGACCTCGATCACCTCAAGTGTTGCCGGATGGACCGTTACTTCGATCCGTCGGCCCGTCGCATCCCGACCGTCAATCTCGTAGCAACCATCGTCGATCTTGATGCGGCGCACGGTCCATCCCTGCTCTTGGGCCAGTCGGGCCACAGCATCGCGGGGTTGCCAATCGGCCATCGGTACAAAGCAGTCATCATCTGCCAGCGCGGCACCGGCCGGAAACACCGCGAGAAATCCCAGAATTGTCATGGTCTTCTTCATGGGCCAAACTCCTATTTGCGGCTAATGTGACAGCAAAGATGCGCGACAAAGCTGACAGGAGCCTGAAGAGACTTGGCTGTACACGTCAGTTTTGCGTCAGCCTGACCTGCCAAGAACCGGGTCCCGGTAGAAAGGAAAAACACGCATGCGCATCTTGCTGATCGAGGATGACACGGTTCTGGGCGCAGCCGTCCGCGACCAGATCGCGGGCGATGGCCAGTCGGTCGATTGGGTCACGCGCCTAGATGCCGCACATGAGGCACAGCGCAGCGCATCCTATGATTTGATCCTGCTTGACCTCATGCTGCCTGATGGGCGCGGCATCGGCTTTCTCAAAGGCTTGCGCGCGCGGGGCGACGTGACCCCCGTGATCATCCTGACTGCGCTCGACCAGATTTCCGACCGGATCGAAGGGCTCAACGCGGGTGCCGATGACTATCTGGTGAAACCCTTTGATCTGGCAGAGTTATCCGCGCGCATCGGCTCTGTTGCGCGGCGCTATAGCGGCAATCCGAACCCGATCGTTACTCATGGGCTGCTGGACATCGACCTTGCGGCGCGCAACGTGCATCGCGAAGGCAAACCGGTCCATTTGACCGCGCGCGAATGGGCGTTGTTCGAAGCCTTTCTTGCACGGCCCGGTCAGCTCTTGTCCAAAGCGCAGTTGGAAGAAAAGCTCTATACATTCGACGCCGAGGTCGAGAGCAACACGATCGAGGTCCATGTCAGCCGCCTGCGCAAGAAACTGGGCGCAGCCGTTATCGAGACAGAACGCGGCATGGGCTACCGCTTGGGCAAAGCATGAGGTGGCCCGCAAGCCTTCAGGCGCGGCTAGGTCTCACGCTTGGTCTTGTGCTGACGATCTTATGGCTGGCCGCCGCCTCGGTAACGGCCCTGATCGTCCGGGGCGAAATGGATGAAGTGTTCGACAGTGCCCTGCGCGAAACCGCAGAACGCATCCTGCCCCTAGCCGTGACAGACATCATCGGGCGAGAAGACCAAGGCGTGACACAGCGTCTGGCCCCGATCCGCGCACATGACGAGTTCTTTACCTATCTCGTGCGTGATGACGAGGGGCGTGTCTTGCTGCAATCCCATGCCGCCGATGCGGCCATGTTCCCACCTTGGACCGGGGCCGGATTTCACGAAACGGCCAGCCATCGCTTTTATAGTGACGCCGCACTTCAGGACACGATCCGCATCACCGTGGCCGAACCGCTGGAGCATCGCGCCTCTGTCGCGCGGGAAATCCAGATGGGCCTCGGCCTGCCGCTGTTGGTCGTGCTGCCAATTGCCCTTGCCGCCATAATCCTTGCCGTTCGTTTCAGCCTTGCGCCTCTGCGCCGGTTCCGCAGCAAACTTGAAGCGCGCGGCGCGCGGGATCTCTCAGAGGTTCCAGCGGACGACCTGCCCCATGAAATCGCCCCGCTGGCGGCAACCTTGAACGGTTTGCTCTCTAGATTGCGCGACGCGTTCGAGGCCGAACGCAGCTTTGCGGCGAACGCCGCGCATGAGCTGCGGACACCTCTCGCCGGGGCCATCGCGCAGGCGCAACGTCTAAGGGCCGAAACATCAGACCCCGCCACAGAGGCGCGCGCCGCAGAGATTGAGACGACGCTCAAGCGCCTGACGCGGTTTTCCGAACGCCTCATGCAGCTTGCGCGCGCTGAAGGCGGGCAGCTCCGCATGGACCATCGCACCGATCTGAGAGAGGTCGCGCGTCTGGTGGTAGACGATCTGGGGCGCATGGCCACACCGGGGCGCATCACGCTCACCCTACCAGACACTGCCGTTCTGTCGGATATCGACCCGGATGCCTTCGCGATCCTTTGCCGTAACCTTGTGGAAAATGCGCTCCGCCATGGGGCGGCAAGCGGCCCGGTCGATGTGACCCTGACAGCAGTCGGACGGCTGGCGGTGGCCAACGAGGGGCCAGTTCTGCCGCGCGAGACGCTCAACCGCCTGACAGCACGGTTTGAGCGTGCGCACGCAAGCGCGGATGGCAGTGGGCTGGGTCTTGCCATCGTTGCCGCCATCGCAAACCGGATCGGAAGCCCGCTTTGTCTGGAGTCGCCGCGTCCGGGGGCGGCATCCGGGTTCCAAGCGTCTATTGTGCTCCCGACAGAGACTACGGACAGCGAAACGCCGCACATCACCAGTGCTACCTAAGAGCGACTTGGCGCGTCTGTTATGACGTTAGTTGAGATTGGCAGGCCGAAACACAACTGAATTTATATCAGATACTTGAGCATAGATCTGCAAAGGCGCGACACGCGCAGCGCGCCAAGAATGCCGCACAAGACCTGCACGACATCGCATCCACACTGCACTGCCAAGAACAGGGTGCCACGAACACGGTGACGCAGCCGCACAAAACCCCCGGTCGATGACCGGGGGTATTACGCATTAAAATACGCGCCCTAGGCGGCGTATGCCGGGGCTATTGCGCCTGCGCGACCGCAAATCCAGTAAAGCCACCCATGCCAAGGTCGGCCATTTCGGTGAGCGCGCCCGTACCCAGATCGACGGCATACAGCCCGGCCGTCTCTGCACCCTCGATTTGCAGGATAGCATAGGCCATGTCCTTGCCCTCTTCGGGCGACACGATGTCAAAGCCGCCCCAATCAGACACGTCCACGGTTGCACCCTCGATGCTCAGATTTCCAACGCTTGCCAGTTCACCGGCATTGTTCGCCAATGTGACCAGCGCATTCGCGCCTGCGTCCAGCGCGTATTGTGCTGTCGACCCGGCCTTGGTGCCCGCAATTGCATTGGTATAGGCATTTGCAAAGATCACGGGGTCAGACCCCGCAGACATATCGCCCGCGACGTAGAAAGCATCGGTAAAGCGGCGAACAGAGTTGGCGCGCTCGTCGTTATCGCCAAAGCCTTGCGGAAAGTAGACCAGATTGGAACCATCGGCCCCGACCGCGCGCACCGCGTCGATCTGATTGTTGAAATCAAATGCCACGGCACCCTCAGCGATCACCGCATCCGCCATAAAGGTTGCCCCCAGATCCGTGAGTTTCCCCGACGCCGGATCGACCTCGTAAATCGCCCCATCCGCATAGCCCAGAAGCTGGCCGGTCACCGGGCGATACGCAATCGCACGCAGTGGCATTTCAAGCGCGTAGGTCTCGACCGTGCCGGGCTGGGCAAGGTCCGCCATTGTGACAAGCGTGCCGCCATCCTGAGCCAGCGCGTAGCCTCGCAGACCCGCATGGTCATCGGCCTGCGCGGCAGAGCCAAGCGAGAATGCGACGGCGGTCAGGGCAAAAGTGGTCTTGAACGACATGAAATAGGTCCTTTCTGCTTGCATTGGGCCGCCCAATGCGGACCAACTTGCGAAAGCCACGACTCGACAGGAACAGAAGTTTCAGGGCGTGGAAAATTTTTTGAGATTGGGTCAGAACGATCGCCACGAATCCCAAGACTACGCCCCTAGGGTCCGCGACAAGCGGTGCTGATCCCCGCTCTTCCACGGGTGCGGGGAACACAGCCGAGGATCTTGAGCACATGATTTCCCGGTGTGCACTCGGGGATCGTGTTGCCTTTGCGGCGCTTTATGATGCCACGAGTGCGAAACTTTATGCGGTCTGCGCCCGTGTCTTGGGTCAGGATCATGCCGCCGAGGACGCGATGCAGGACGCTTACGTCAAGATATGGGCCCATGCCGGGCGTTACCGCGTCACCGGGCATTCGCCGATGACGTGGCTCATCACGATTGCGCGTAACACTGCAATTGACCGGCTCAGGGCGCGGCGGCAGCACCGTGATATTGAAGAGTATCACGAGGGGATCGCCGCACCGGGGGGCAATCCCGAACAGGTGGCTCTCGCGCGCTCAGAGGCGGGACGTATTCAACGATGCCTTGAAGAGCTGGAACAAGAGCGGCGGCAGGCCATCACCGGCGCTTATCTGGACGGTCTCAGCTATGCCGAATTAGCCGCGCGTGCGGATATTCCCCTCAACACCATGCGCACCTGGCTCAGACGCGGGCTCGCGGCCCTGCGGGAGTGTATGACCCGATGACCGATCCCATGGATGATGATGACATGCTGGCGGCAGAATATGCGATTGGCCTGCTCGCGGAAGAGGCACAAGAGGCGGCGCGCATGCGCATCGCCACTGACCCCGTCTTTGCCGCACGGGTGCTGGACTGGGAGAGGCAGCTTGCACCATTGGCCGATCTCGATCCGGTTGCGCCGCCCGCAAGGGCGCGGGGCGCGCTTTTGCAGCGGCTCTTCCCCGAGCCTGCGCGCGTATCGCTCTGGCAGCGTCTTGGGTTTTGGCAGGTGCTGAGCGGCGGGGCTATCGCGGCTGCCGTTGCGCTCGCGGTGCTCGATTTGGGGCCGCAGACACAGCCCACCGGTGGCCCACTCTACGCGGCGGAAATCGCCACGGACGCGGGCGATTTCCGGGTCATCGCATTGGTAGACAAGGTACGGGATGAGGTCGTTCTGACACGCACCGCAGGGGCCGCACCTTCGGGACGCATCCTGCAGGTTTGGGCGCATGGTCCGGGAGAGCCGGCACAATCCGTGGGCCTTTGGCCGGATGGCGAGAGCATCGCACTGGCGCTTCCGCCCGAGATTGCGGCGGTACGCGGAACGCTGACTTTGGGCATTTCCGAAGAACCACCGGGCGGCTCGCCAACAGGCAGACCCTCCGGGCGCGTCTTTGGCACCGTCGATATTCCAGGCGTCACTGCTGTGCCGTGACGGGCCGTCGCATTCATGCAAAGGTCTGCGAAATCAAATAGCGGACAGGCCACTTTCAAATCCGCTTGTCGGGGGTCTGCCCGATATGATCAAGTGAAGTTCGGAAAATGACCCCGGTCGCAGCCTCGATACGGCGACCCTTGGGATGAAAGTGGAGACAAGACATGAACCTTGCGCGACTGGCCTCTGAGGCGGCAGAACGGGGGCATCCCGTGCGGGTGGGGCTTATTGGCGCGGGCAAGTTCGGCTCGATGTTCCTTAGCCAAGTGCCGACCATCGCGGGGCTTGAGGTGACGGCGATTGCGGATCTTGACCCTGACCGCGCCAAATCAGCCTGCGCCGCAGTCGGTTGGGACGAGGCCCGCATCGCCAACACCGCCTATATTGACGACGGCGCAGCACTTGCCGCCCGGGACGATGTCGATGTGATGATTGAGGCCACCGGTAACCCGCGCGCCGGGATTATTCATGCGCGCGCTGCCATTGCAGGCGGCAAGCATGTGGTGATGGTGAATGTCGAGGCCGACGTGCTGGCAGGCCCCACGCTTGCCGCCGAGGCGCGCGCTGCGGGTGTGGTCTATTCTATGGCCTATGGCGATCAACCCGCGCTCGTGTCTGACATGGTCGATTGGGCGCGCGCCACTGGATTTCACGTTACAGCGGCGGGAAAGGGCACCAAATACCTGCCCGCCTATCACGCCGTGACCCCCGATGACGTGTGGTCGCATTATGGCCTGACCGCACAAGAGGCAGAAGCGGCGGGCATGAATCCGCAGATGTTCAACTCGTTTCTCGATGGCACCAAAAGCGCCATCGAAATGGTGGCGATTGCCAATGCCTGCGGTCTCGATGTCCCCGACAACGGCCTCAGCTTTCCCCCATGCGGCGTGGACGATTTGGCGCATGTGCTGCGCCCGCGTGCGGTGGGCGGGCAACTGGACCGGCGCGGCATGGTCGAAACCGTGTCGTCACTTGAGCGCGACGGGCGGCCTGTGTTCCGTGATCTGCGCTGGGGCGTCTATGTGGTGCTTGAGGCCCCCAATGACTATGCTGCGGCCTGTTTCAAGCAATACGGCCTGCCCACGGATTCCACTGGGCGCTTTGCGTCAATGTATAAACCCTTTCATTTGATCGGGTTGGAATTGTCGATCTCGGTCCTGAGTGCGGCCCTGCGCCATGAGCCAACGGGTCAAGCGCGCGAAATGCGCGGCACCGTGGCTTCGGTTGCCAAACGCGCGCTCAAGGCCGGCGAAGTGCTGGATGGCGAGGGTGGCTATACCGTCTGGGGCAAGGCGCTGCCGCTTAGCCGGGCGGGCGCGGCGTTGCCCATCGGTCTGGCCCATGGGGTGCGCGTGACGCGCGACATTCCGGCGGGGGCGGTGTTGATGCTCGACGATGTCGATCTGTCTGACAACGATGCCGCAGACCTCTACCGTGCCGCCATCGCGGGATGATCGCAGCGCGTAGGTAGCGATGCGTGGTGCAAAAGGGGCAGGCTCGGCGGTCGAAGGACCGCTGACAGTGACCCCGCATAGATTGGACGATGCACCAAACGTTTCCGCGACTGACAGAGTGAAGCGCGCAGTCGTAGTGTTAGTGTCTCCTTGCGAAACTGCTATTGCGGGTGCTGGTCACATCGCTTGTTTCATGGATTAACGAGACCACTTGCAAAACATTAAGCCGTCAGGCGCCCGGCACCTGGCAGCGAACGAGGCGTGGGGCGTGCAAGTCGTGGCACTGCAATCACGGCGCAGGTCAGGTGAGTTGAAAACCTTTTATGCAGAAAATCACGGAAAAGCAGGCCTGCCGCCACTCAGCGCGCAGACACTACCTTTCCGTTACACAACGTGACGGGGAACCCAATTAAGCACTGCGCGAAATGCCGGTTTTCTGCGCCTCAATAACCACCGACAGTCGGTTGCTGACGTTGAATTTCTGCATGATCTGCGTCATGTAATATTTCACCGTTTTTTCCGACAAATGCAGTTCATTGGCTATTTCTTTGTTCGATGCGCCCTGCATCAGATGCGCGATAATCTGATCCTCGCGATAGGACAGGCTTATGCTGTCTGATGCCTCTGCGCGTTGCTTGGGTTTGCGTGCATCACGCATGACCTTCAACGCAATGCAGGGCGAAATATACTCTTCGCCCAAAGCAAGCGAATCCAGAGCATGAAACAGTTCGCCCCCCGAGCTGCCCTTTACGACATAGCCCATAGCGCCGTTGCCCATCGCTTCGTTGCAATCCTCAAGCCGGTTAGAAGCGGTAAAGACAAGCAACCTAGGAGCGTCTCGTCTTCGCGTTATTTCAATGATTGACGCTTGGACGTCTCCCGGCATTTGCAGGTCGATGACCAATAGGTCCGGGGCATGAGCGCGAGCAATCGAAACGGCATCCTCTGCTGAACGCCCGGTTGCAACAATCTCGTACTTCCCAGTTTTCTCAATCAGATCTTCAAGTCCCGACAAAACAATCGGATGATCATCAACAAGTACAATACGTAATTTTTTCATATAAATTTTCCCCCGAGCCACATTGGGTCTGGCTGGTAGGCCCCAAGGCACATTCTTGCCACATTTCGCGTATCGCGCGAATCTTTTGTGAGTTTGGTCTAGGGGAAAACGCATCGTTTCCATTTTGGAAACAGGCCGCAGATTGCACTTCGGCCGGCTAAAGTACCTGAAAGCATAGGAAAATTACAAAAGATATCCCGACCGGATCTAATCCGGCCGAACGGGCTGTCCCGGCGGGGGTCGGTCAAATAACAATCGGTTAACAACTATAAGCTGCAAGAAATCGAAAGATTTCAATCTAAAGAGCGCATTTCCGACCAAAGTATAGGGCTCACTGAGACTTTAGTGTGGCCCCGATTCGGCCCTTTGGTCAGCAAAACGCCCGACTTACGGATTCGTAACGCTTCGTGCGCTCCACAACAATCAACTCACAAATTCGTGTTCAAAAAGTGGCGAAAAGTCGCCGTTTTCGGAAATCGCTTTAGCGCCAACCGTCGTGGCCGAAGGGCCTCAATCAGGAGATTTATCCATGGTCCATCTAAATACAAACGATCTTGCCCATATTCTCGAGCAGATCCGTATCGCAGAAGATCATTCCCGTCTTATTGCTGAAGGTGTCGATCCAGGGGCTGCATTGTCACAATTGGTATCCAGCCCGCTCATCCCCTATGGCCTGCGTACTGTTGATGGAAGTTTCAACAATTTCCAGCCGGGCATGGAACGTTTCGGCGCATCCGATCAGGTCATGACCCGTCTGTTGACCCCGGTCTATAATGCAGCCGAAGCGAACCCGCGCAACGGGGCCCCAACCAGCTATGATCAGGCGAATGGCACGGTCTACGACTCTCAGCCGCGCGTCATTTCGAACCTTGTGGCAGATCAATCGCTGAACAACCCAGCCGCAATTGCCGGGGCGCTTGCGTCTTTGGGGATCACCGGTGCGGCCCAGTTGAACATCGTGCGGGAGATCATGGCCGCACAACAAGCGGCACGAGATGCACGCGCAGCGGTTGAGGATGCCGAGGCGGCCTATCAAGCGCTTTATGATGCGGCCCAACAACAGGTGGACGACGCAGAGTCAGAATTAGCACTCGCGGGATCAGCATTGGCAGCAGCGCAAGAGGCTCTCAACACGGCTGAGGGCCTGCTGACAGTGGCACTGGCTGCTCAGGCAGACGCGCAAGCAGCGATCACCGCGCAACAGGCTGTTGTCGATACTGCGCGGGCAGCCTCTGATGCGGCAATGGCCGATAGCCTGGCCGCAGATGAAGCAGAAGCCACCGCATTGACGGCCCTCAATATCGCCACGGTGCAGCGCGCCTTGGCGCAACAGGCCGAGGCGGGCGCGTTGGCGGCCTATGGTGCTGATCCAAGCCCCGAGAATCTTCAGGCCTATCTCGATGCGCGAGAAGTTGCATCGGATGCAAACATCGCGTTCCTTCAGGCCGAGGACACGCATGAGGATGCAGTCACTGTCGCCACAGCCGCCAGCGCAGCCTTTACCGCAGCAAACCAGACCCTGATCGTGGAATTGTCCAATCTTTCAGGGCTTCAAGCAACGCTCGACGGAGCCGATGACGCGCTGGCAACGGCCCAAGCCGATGTTGACGCAGCCCAAGCAGCAGTAACCGAAGCTGAAACAGTCGACGCTGCGGCGCAGGCAGAACTTGACGAAGCCATTGCAGCGCGCGACGCGATCCCCACGGGCACAGATGCGACAGCTGCTGCTGTCGCCGCCGCCGATGCCGCCGATCAGGCCGTTCTGGATATGGTTGCCAGCCACGGGATCGAGATGGACGGCGATAACGTCTTTATCCGCAACATTGCCGCCGATCTTGGGGATACTGCGTCCTTCAATAGCTTTATGACGATTTTTGGCCAGTTCTTCGATCACGGTCTGGACCTGACCAGCAAAGGCGGCAACGGAAATGTCATCATCCAGTTGCACCCAGATGATCCGCTATATGTCGAGGGCAGCCCCACCAATTTCATGGTGCTGACCCGCGCCACCAATGACCCGGGCGCTGATGGTCTGATCGGTACGGCGGATGATGTCCGTGACCATGCCAACCAGACGACACCTTGGATCGACCTGAACCAGCTTTATACGTCAAACCCATCGCATCAGGTATTCTTGCGCGAATACGCCATGGTGGACGGGCGCCCCCAAGCTACCGGGCGGATGCTTGAGAGCGAGGCAGGCGGGCCGCCCACATGGGCCGATGTCAAATCGCAGGCGCGCGACCTATTGGGGATCGAACTGAGCGATCTGAATGCCGTGAGCGTGCCGCTTTTGGTTACCGACCTGTATGGCGAGTTTGAGCGTGGCGCAAACGGCTTGCCCCAGCTGATGACAGCGGATGGGCCAGTCGAAGGCAATCTTGCCAGTCCCATTGATGGCATGTCCGGTCTGTCCGCAGGACGCGCATTTTTGGATGACATCGCGCATAACGCAGTGCCGGGAACCTTTGTCGTAGACCGTTTCACCGGCGAGACCGCGCAAAAGACCCCGGATGCCGATGATGTTGCCGGAAATCCCATCATCCCGAATGAGTTTGGCCAAAACGCCACTTATGACAACGAGTTGCTGGATGCGCATTACATCGTCGGCGATGGACGCGGGAACGAGAATATCGCGCTAACCTCGATCCACACGGTTTTTCACGGAGAGCATAACCGTCAGATAGAAGAGATTCAGGAGACGCTGCTCTCTCAGGGGGCCACAGGCGAGATCGACATCGCATTTCTAAACCAGTGGCTGCTGGTGCCTGTCGAAGCGGGCTTTGATCCGGCATCATTGGTCTGGGATGGCGAGCGTCTGTTTCAGGCGGCACGCTTTTCAACAGAGATGGTTTATCAGCATCTGGTCTTCGAAGAATTCGTGCGCAGCGTGACGCCGCAGATCGATCCTTTCGTCTTTTCGAATTCAGTCGAAGTGGACGGGGCGATATTTGAGGAATTCGCGCAAGTCGTCTACCGCTTCGGCCACTCAATGCTGAACGAAACTGTGCCGCTGATGCAGTTGTCCCCCGAAGGCGTTGCAACGCCCGAAGAGGTGGGCCTGATTGAGGCGTTCCTAAACCCGATTGCGTTTGCGGAAGCCGGGGTTGATGCCCATGCCGCAGCTGGGGCAATTCTGCGCGGGATTAGCACGCAGGCAGGCAATGAGATCGACGAATTCATGACTTCGGCGCTGCGCAACAATCTTGTCGGCCTGCCGCTGGATTTGGCAGCATTGAACATCGCACGGGCGCGGGAAACCGGAATTCCCTCACTGAACGAGGCCCGGCGACAGTTCTTCGAGGCGACCAATGACACTTTCTTGCGTCCCTATGAAAGCTGGGCCGATTTCGCGGCCAATATAAAGAACCCGCTATCGGTCGTGAATTTCATCGCCGCCTACGGAACCCATGCCAGTGTCTTGGCCGCTGTCACAACAGAAGAAAAGCGCGAAGCCGCATGGGAAATCGTGTTTGGCGGGGATGGCGCACCCGAAGACCGTCTGGATTATCTCAACAGCACCGGCGATTGGGCGGATCTGGAATCGGGCCTGAACCGCGTGGATTTCTGGATTGGCGGTCTGGCCGAGGCCCTGATGCCATTCGGCGGGATGCTTGGCTCTACCTTCTCCTTTGTGTTCGAGATGCAGATCGAGAACCTGCAAGCGGGTGATCGTTTCTACTATCTCAGCCGGACGCAGGGTATGAACCTGCTGACACAGCTCGAAAGTGACAGTTTCGCCGACCTTATCGCGCGCAACACCAATACTGCTGATTTGGGTTTCCATGTGAACGGCGCAGCCTTTCAGACAGCGGATTACGTCATCGAGATGGATCAGTCCCGCCAGTATAACGAGGGGCTGGAGAACGCTGACCCGACGCGGGAGGCAGATGTTCTATCCGCCATCACCGGCACGCAATCTCTTGTCACCCGCCGCGATACAGACGGGGATGGCGATATCGACTTTATCCAGTTCCATGGGGGCGAGCATGTGGTTCTGGGCGGCACTGACGAGAATGATACGATCGTCGGCGGCGCAGGGGACGATGGCATTTGGGGCGGCGATGGTGACGACCGGATCGAAGGTGGGTTCGGCGTGGATCATGTTCATGGCGGCGCTGGCAATGACATCATCACCGATAGTGGGACTGATATCGGTGATGCTGACGTCCTTAAGGGCGAAGGCGGCGATGACGTGATCAATGGCGGCATGGGCATTGACCTGATCTTCGGCGGGTCGGGGTCCGACTTCTTGTCGGGTGGTTCCGAGGCCAAGGACATCTTCGGCGGCGAGGGCAACGACTTCATCCGTGCGGCCTCTGGTGGTGGCGGCGTTGTCTATGGCAATGAAGGCAACGACTGGATGGAAGCCCAAGGTTTCATGACCACACTGACGGGCGACAACTCAGAGCTTTTCTTCAACAGCCGAGTGATTGGCCATGACGTTATGCTTTCGGGGGAAAACGACACCGATTTCGACGCAGAGTCTGGTGATGACATCATGGTGCAAGGTATTGGCATCAACCGCAACAATGGCATGGCCGGATTTGACTGGGTCAGCTACCAAGGCAACAACTATGCCGCCGATGCGGATATGAATGTCGGGATTTTCGTCAATCAGCAGAACAACATACTTCGCGACCGTTACGACCTTGTCGAGGGGCTGTCGGGTTGGAATTATGATGACACATTGACGGGGCGCGAAGTCGTGGTTGGGGCCTATGACGCCAATGGCAACGCGACCCAAGTAGATGCAGATGCGCCGATTGCCAGCTTCTCGAACGCGCTGTTGGAGCGGAACGTTGATCTGATCAACGGGCTTCGTGAATTGGTGGCGCATCTTGAGCGCTTTGAGATCCGGCATCCCGACGGAACGACCGAGGAAGTTGAAGTTGGGGTTCTGAACACTGCGGCAGGCGAGGACATTCTGCTGGGCGGCGGTGGATCCGACTTGATACGTGGCATGGCGGGCAACGATATCCTGGACGGCGATCGGTATCTAAATGTCCGTATCGGTTTGCGCGACGAAAATGGCGCAGAGTTCGCCACGGCGGCGGGCATGACGGCGCAGGTGTTTGGTCTGGATGGTAGCCTGCTTTTCGGGGGGGCGACGGTTGAGTCGCTGATGTTCAGCCGCACGCTTACACCGGGTCAGTTGTTTATCATCCGCGAGATCATTGATGGTGGGCAAGCCGATGATATTGACACGGCGGTCTATTGGGACCTGCGCGAAAATTACGAGGTCACTGACAACGGCGACGGCAGCTATACGGTCACACATCTGCAGGCAAGCGCGGAACTGATTGATCCCGTTACTGGAATCGACCTGAGCCTTGATCCGCTGACGGGACGGCGGCTGGAACAAGAAGGCAGCGACCGGCTGACCAATATCGAAGTATTGCGCTTTGCTGATGGCGATATCGCCATTGAACTGGCGGCGCTGAACGATGCGCCTGTGACCGGTGCGCCGGTCCTGTCGGATCAGAGCCCGACCGAAACTCAGGGGATCACGGTTGATCTTTCCGCCATCGCTGACCCGGACGGCATTGCGAGTATCGCGGTGCAATGGCAATCATCGTTGGATGGTGGGGCGACATGGACCGATATTCCTGGCGCTACTGGGGTTGGCTACACCCCACCTGCGGCAGCGACGGCCGCGCAACCTATCCTGCGCGTGGCTGCAACGGTGACAGACCTGAACGGCAATGTGTCGATCGTTGTGTCTGCGGCATCGGATGTAGTGGGTGACGTGATCAACGGTACTGGTGGTGCAAATACCTTGAACGGCGGTTCGGGCGGCGATCTGATCGATGCGGGTGGCGGAAACGATACGGTCAATGCAGGGGCTGGCGATGATGTGATCGTGTGGAATGCATCTGGCAACGGATTTCTCGGTTTGGGAGCCGACGGTCGCGATGTGGTAAACGGCGGCACGGAAAGCTTGATTGGCGACACTTTTGTCGTCAACGGCACGGATCTTGCGGAAACCTATCGTGTCTATTCCGCAGCGGCTTGGGTTGCCTTGGGCGGGGCTCGCCCCCTTGAGGCGGGAACCGAGATCGTCATCACCCGCAACGGGACAGCTAATGGGAACGTCATTGCCGAACTGCAAGAAATCGAAGAGATCGTTATCAACACCAATGGCGGTGGTTTCTTCAGCGACAATGATCAGGTGCTCATCATTGGTGACTTCAGCCCGACCAACCTCTCTTTTAACACGATCACGATAAACGGTGGCGCGGGCGACGACGTTGTCGACATCACGGGGCTGGACTCGGCGCATCGCATCCTGTTCCGCACGGCGGGCGGCAATGACATGGTTGTCGGCACGCTGCGGGCGCAAGACGTCATTGAGGCACCCGCCGGGGTCGATCCGGCCAGCTATGCGGCAAGTTTCGACGAGTTGACAGGCCTTGTGACGCTAACGGCGGAAGGATCGACAATTACCTTCAGCGGAGAACCGGACTCGCTTCCTCAGGTCGTGACGGCAAGTGAGGTTGAGCACGGCGATGATGACGATGACGACGACGACGATCACGACAGCCATCACGATGAAAACAATCACGACACGGTGGATGACGAAGCGACAGACCCCACCCAACCAGAATCCGTAGCAAGCTTTGTCTCCGGCACGGCGGAAGCGGATGATCTCACCGGGACCGATGGTGCCGAACTGATCCTTGCCGGTGACGGAAACGATGTCGTCGACGCGGGAAGCGGGGATGATATCATCGAAGGCGGGAATGGGTCTGATGTGCTTTTCGGCGGCGATGGGAACGATACGTTCCTGATCAACCATGATGGCGCGACAGACTTTGTTTTCGGGGGCTTGGGGCAGGATATCATCGACCTCACCGGCCTGAGCGCCAGGGCCGAGATTACCCTGGACAGCCTGAGCTCGTTGGGTTCTATCCGTATCGGAAACACCTTTGATCGCATTTCCTCGATAGAGGATGTGATCGGTGGCAGCGGAAACGACACCATTATCGCAGGCGAGTCCGAAAACAATCTGGCTGGCGGCGCGGGCAATGATACCTTCCGCTTCGACACGGCATCGGCGGCGGATGGCGACTTCATTCATGACTTTGCTCCCGGCGATCGGATTGATCTGTCTCGGATTGACGCGGTCACAGGGCAACTGGGCAACCAATCCTTCACGCTGATGAACGAGGGGGATCCGATTGGCGCAGGAAGTCTTGTGCTGAGTGAACTGTCAGACGGTGTCACAAACATCGCGGGTCACCTCGATGATGACGGCAGCGCCGACTTCACGCTCAAAGTCCGCAACTCTCAAAGTCTTTCGGCAGACGATTTCAATCTCTGATCCGGCTCGCCGACCCCTGTTCTACCGACGGGGGTCGGCTCCTTCCCATTCTCTCCGCACAGAGCAGGACAGACCATGGCACAACCACGTTCCCAATCCGACATCCGCAAGACGCTCAAGGCCAAGCACATGATCGGGCGCGACCTGAAGGCCTACGGCCTTTGGATATTCATGATCTCTGGAGTGATCAACATTCTGGCCCTAACCGGTTCTGTTTACATGATGCAAGTCTACGACCGCGCCCTGACCAGTGGTTCGATAGAGACCCTTGCGTTCTTGTCGGTACTGGCAATCGGTCTGTTCTTCTTTCATGGGGCTTTCGATGCCTTGCGATCCAAGATCATGGTCAGGTTGGGCGCGCGGATGGATCGTCGCCTTGCGCCGCTGACCCACAAGTTGGCCATTGAAATGCCACGCTACGGGTTTTCGACGACTGAGGCGCTTGAACGCGGTCGACAGGTGGATACCCTGCGCAACTTTCTGGCCAGCCCGGCACCCGCGGCGATGTTCGACCTGCCTTGGATGCCTATCTTCCTGATTTTTGTCTTTCTTCTGCATCCGGTTCTGGGTTCTGTCGCTTTGGGTGGCGCTGTGGTTCTGACCCTTTTGACCGTGATTGCCGAGCTGCGTTCGCGCAATCTGGCACAGGCGGCGCAGAGGTCCATGATCGCGCGAAACACGGCGGCAGAATCTAATGCCCGCAACGCGGATGCCATGATTGCAATGGGGATTGTCGAGCGTGCCGTTGGGCGGTTCAACCGGCTGAATGATGACCATCTGGCCATTCAGGCCCGCAACTCCGAGATTTTATCGACCATTTCCGCCTTTTCGCGGGTTCTGCGGATGATATTGCAATCTGCTCTGCTTGGCCTGGGGGCCTATTTCACAATTCAAGGACAGTTGTCTGCTGGCGCAATAATCGCAGTCTCTGTTGCCTCTGCCCGCGCCTTGGCACCCATTGACCAAGTCATCGGCAACTGGCGTGGCATCGCAGGTGCGCGGCACGCGTATGTTCAACTGCGTGACACGCTTTCCGCATTGGGCGAAGAAGAGAAGCAGTTGATGGATTTTCCCCGCGCCACTGACAACGTGACGATCGAAGGCTTGACGGTCGCCTCGCCCGCGACCGGGCGCATCCTTTTGGCCGATGTCAGCCTTGAGTTGAAGGCGGGGCAGGCTCTCGCCATCGTTGGGCCCAGCGGGGGTGGAAAATCTACGTTGCTGCGCGCCTTATCCGGTGTTTGGCAGCCATTGCGTGGCAACGTCCGCTTTGACGGGGTTAGCCTATCGCAAATCGCACCCCATAAGCGGGGCGATTTGATCGGCTATCTGCCGCAAGAGGTAAGCCTGTTCGACGGCAGTATTCTTGAAAACATCAACCGCTTCAGTGAAGACAGAAACACGACCGCTGTCTACGAAGCCGCTACCACCAGTGGTGTGCATCGCATGATCGTGGACATGCCCGATGGCTATGACACGCAAGTGGGCAGCCACGGCACCGCGCTATCGGCAGGACAGCGGCAGCGGATCGGTCTGGCGCGGGCGCTTTATGGCAATCCGTTTGTGGTCATTCTAGACGAGCCAAACGCCTCGTTGGACGCTGCTGGCGAGAAGGCATTGAACGATACGATCAAGGCTATCCGTGACCGCAATGGGATCGTTATTGTCGTAGCCCACAGGCCGAATGTATTGACCGCTGTTGACATGCTGGCCGTCGTGCAAAACGGGAAATTGGTGGCCTTTGGCACCAAGGAAGAGGTGTTGGGCAACAATTCGGGTCGGGTCGTACCGCCCACCGATCTCGTTGGTGACGTGCGAGCGCAAGCGGCGGTCGATCTGGCCAAGCACAAGGCCAGCAAGACCGGAGCGGTGCCCGCATGACACATGCCATCAGAACAACACACCATGCATCCTCGAATGCCGAGGCTGCGCCATCACGGGCCAGTTTTGAGGATAAAGATCAGACCGAAGGGTTTGGCGTGCGCGGCCTTGCAATTCTTTTCATTGGCTTTGCCGTTTATCTCAAGACCCTTTTCTCAGCCTCGCCTGCCGAAGATGCCACCGCTTTGGAGGATCCGGCTGTGCCGCCCGGTTCCGAGAGCGCGCAGGACATAGCCGCACAAACCGCGACCGCAGCGCGTGTCGATGGCAATGACCCAGCAGATACTTTGTCGGATGCGATTGGCGATCTGCCCACGCTGGCCACATTCGGGGCCTCCGGGCAAACTGGTCGTGGCGCATCGCTGGATCGTCAAGGCGGCGGAAGCATTGAAGCTGATCCGTTCACTGTCGACATGTCTGGCCTTGTGCCAAATGCTCAGGCGCCATTCGGCGGACGTGATGCTTTTTCGGGACCCGGTCTGCCAACTGATACCGGACCACTGGCACCGAGAGGTACAGACCAAGACACCTCAGCGCCACCGCCGAACACAACGAACGATCCAACTCCACCCGCCACAGCGCAGTCTTATGATCTTGCAACGCTATTTCAGGATTTGGGCATTGCCCTGCAAGACCGGCCCGATATCACCGTAGACCGTGTCACGGACTTGGCCATCGGGGATCTTATGCGCGACCTGACCTTGGATGAGTTTCGCAGCAATCTAGGGCAGCTTCCGCAAGACATTGGCGCGCCTCTTAATCGGCTCATAAACGTTCTGAACGACGACGCGTCGCGTGAGGCCTTTCTGGTTCGCACTGGGCTGGCACAGGATGCCACGCTGGACGCGAGCTACCGCTCGGATGACTTTGATCCACACCAATCCACCACCAGCGCTCAGGCCGACAGCGGCCCGGACCTGTTCCTCTAATTTCAGCAATGGAGCCTGCGCTCATGACATTCGCATCGACATTTGAACACGATACAGGTCGCAGCCCCCAAGACGAATTCGGGGTCGTGCGTCAACTTCTGATGGCCGGCGTTCTTGGTCTCGCGCTTATCGGAGGTTTTGGCGGTTGGGCCGTCTACGCCCAACTCAATTCGGCCGTGATCGGACGCGGCGCAATCAAGGTGGATCGGGAGCTTCGGCTGGCACAGCACCTCGAAGGTGGGATGCTTGCGGAAATCCTGGTAAAGCCGGGGGACCGCGTTGCTGCGGGCGACATCATGATGCGCCTTGATACGGTTGAATTGGAAACTGCCATCGCCGTACGGCGTGCGCAGCTTGCGGATATGTCAGCGCAGGCTGCACGATTTGCCGCTGAACGCGATGGTCTTATCATGATTGATAGCGGGTCAGAACCGCAAGACGCCATGACCCAAGAGCTGTTCGCCAGCGAGGCACTGCTGTTGCGGCAATCGCAACAAGAGCGCGCGACCACGCGGGCGGCGCTCGGTCTTCGCCGTGAACGACTGCAGCACGAGACGGCTGGTCTGGTGTCGCGCCAAGCCTCAATTGGTAGCCAGCTTTCTCTCGCACAAGTCGAGCTGGAGCGTACCCGCACTCTGGTCGAGCGCGGCTCTTTTGCGCCAAGCCAGTTAATGCAGATCGAAAGTGAAACCCTCCGGTTAGCGGGCGAACAGAGTGAGATCGCCTCTTTGATTGCGCAGAATAGCGCGCAAGTTGAAGAGATCACGCTGGAAATCGACCGCATCCAAAGCACGGCCGCGCTCGAAGCACATCGCAGCCTGCGCGAGATCGAGCCACGCCTCATGGAGCTGCGGCAGGAAATAACCGCGCTGGAAACGCGCTTGTCTCGTAGTGTGATCCGCGCGCCAGAGGCCGGAATCGTGAACGAGGTGCCCGTCAACACCGTGGGTCAGATCATTGCGCCCGGGGAAACCGTGGTAAAACTGGTCCCGGAGGGTGCCGACTTGGTGATCGAGTTCCAGATCAGCCCAACCGATATTGACCAGATCACCATCGGACAAGAAGCACGATTGAAATTCTTGTCTTTTAATCAGCGGACCACGCCAGAGATTCTCGGCATTGTCACGCATGTGGGCGCCGCCAGCCAGTTGGACCCAAACAGCCGGGCGGAATACTTTCTCGCCCAGGCCCTGCCCGTCAAGAATGACGCCTTGCCCGAAGGAACGGCGCTCATGCCGGGGATGCCCGTCGAGGTCTACGTCAAAACCGCCTCGCGAACACCGGCCGACTTCTTCCTTCAACCAATCCGTGACAGTTTTCGCCGCGCAATGACCGAAGAATGACACCAAGAGGAGGCTCTTTGCTCCTCACGACACGGCACGAAACTTGGTGACGGAATTCGTTGATTACCATAGGCTTCGGGATAAGGAGAAACGAGTAATGAGTTTCCGGACCATGGTAAACACAACAGACATTCTTTCTAGTCAGGGCTTTCCTGCAAAAATTTGGCAATTCCTTCGCCATATTTGGAGCGGTCTTTCCCTGCTGACCCAGTTCATGATCCTTGTAGCGGTTACAGTGCTCTTTATCTCGGCGATCTCGAACAAGGCTATCAAACAGATCGCAGCCACAAGCCTCATTGAAAGCTCTCTCGAAGTCGAACAGGCAATGGCAAGAAGCCTTGTCTTGCCGGTGCTTGGCCAACAGCCCCTTGTCGGTGATCTTGAGAACGAGGTGGAGACGATGCTTCGGAATGTCGTCACCCGGCATCTCAATCCGCGCTATATCAACAAGA
This sequence comes from Roseovarius sp. MS2, assembly GCF_051447875.1. NCBI lineage: Bacteria > Pseudomonadati > Pseudomonadota > Alphaproteobacteria > Rhodobacterales > Roseobacteraceae > Roseovarius > Roseovarius sp. MS2. The sequence goes on along the minus strand of NZ_JBKHVF010000001.1, from coordinate 2,178,177 downwards.
TCAAGCTTTGGGGTGTAGACGGTCGGCTCCTGTTCGACTCGGACCAAGAATATGTCGCAGCCGACACGCTAGATCCCACGGTTCAGCGCGTTCTGGAAGGCGAAACCGTTATTGTCTCCAACGATACCGAACTTCACGAAAACATCACGAATAACGTCAGTGGCGACCTTGTCTATGAGGTATACATGCCGCTGCTGTCTCTGGATGGCAAGCTGATCGCCGTTCTCGAGGCCTATTGTAGCTCTGACCTATTGGCGTCGCGCATTCAGGCGACACTCAAGAAAATCGATCAGATGCGGTTTGGCGTGTTGTTTTTAGGCATGCTGCTTCTGGCCGCTTTGGTCTTCTATGCTCAAAAGCATATCCAGCGCCAAGAAAATCAGCTGCTGGCCAGCATGCGTGCCACTGAAAATCTCGCACAGAGAAATCGCGAATTGCTAAAGCAATCCGAAGATATTCGCCGCCGGTCCTCTGAGGCCAATGAGCATCTCCTCAACCATATCGGCGCAGAATTGCATGATGGGCCAATTCAGCTTCTGTCCATTGCCGCTCTTTATCGTGGGCAGGCGGACATAGAGAGGCTGGACAACCCTCTTCAAGAAAAAGCCCAGCACCTCTTTCAGAAAGCGCTTCAAGAATTGCGCAATATCTCCATCGGTCTGATTTTGCCCGAACTTGAGGATGCATCGTTGTGCGAAGCCGTGTGCAAGGCTGTCGAAGCTGTCAAACAGGATTGGGACATGACGATCGAGTTGGAAATATCTCCAACCGATTGTCATCTTCCGTTGCCACAACTGGTGGTCGCTTACCGCGTTGTCTACGAGGCGTTGAACAACGCCTGGAAACATGGGACCAGTTCGGCCAGCAAGGTGACACTGTCTATCAGCAGTCGTCAGTTCGATATCAAAGTTTTCAACCTCGTCACGCCAAGCGCCTGTCAGGTAGCGAATGAAGCGCCCGAAATACGAAAATTCCCGCATTACAGCGTGGGTATGATCGGAATGCAAAAACGTGTGCAGGGGATCGGCGGCATTTTACGAGTTGTAGAGACTGATGGCGGAGTGCTTGTCCATGTGACGGCTCCGATCCTGGAACCTGACGCATCAGAGACAGATCTAGGCGGCACCTGAGCGAGAGCGGCACAGGTCATTTCTAGAGGGCCGGGGCGTTTGGGGTTGTTCTCTCCCTGAGTGATCCTGTGCTTGCGTCGAGCTTAGGCTGGATCAAATAGTCCCGCCCGTGGCTGTCCCCTATGACGTTGCCCCCAACTTTTATCCAGCGTGAGCGAGACTCCGGGTTTGAGTTTTGCCGTTTTCGGCGGATTGGGCAACGGGGTCTGGCGCGGAGCTTTGCGTATTGCGCAGCGTCAGGCCCCGTTGCGGGGTGAAGGTCTGTGCGAACTCGGCGGGCGTTTGCCAGCCGAGGCGGGAATGGGGGCGTTCGGTGTTGTAGTCCTTGCGCCAGGCGGCCAGCGTGACGCGAGCATGGTTCAGGGACGGAAACAGGGTCTCGTTCAACAGCTCATCGCGTAGTCGACCGTTGAAGCTTTCGATGAAGGCATTCTGGGTCGGCTTGCCTGGCGCGATGTAATGCCAGTCGATCTTGCGGTCATCGGCGAACGTCAGGATCGCGTTCGAGGTGAACTCGGTCCCATTGTCGCTGACCACTGTTCCGGGCTTTCCACGGGCCTCGAACAGCGTCGCCAGTTCACGCGCCACTCTGGCCCCGGACAGCGAAGTGTCGGCGATGAGCGCGAGGCATTCGCGGGTGCAGTCATCGACCACGGTTAGGATTCTGAACCGGCGGCCATCCGTCAGTTGATCGGATACGAAGTCCAACGACCAGCGCTGGTTCGGCATCAACGGCAACACCATCGGGGCCCGTGTTCCCATGGCACGTTTGCGCCCACCGCGACGGCGCACATGCAGCCGCTCTTCGCGGTAGATGCGGAACAGCCGCTTGTGATTGACCTCATGGCCCTCACGCCGCAAAAACACATGCAGACGCCGATAGCCGAACCTGCGGCGAACTCGTGCCAGTTCCTTCAGCCTCTCCCGCAGCGCGGGATCATCCTGCCGGATCGCCTCATAGCGCATCGTCATCCTGCAGCAGCCGATGACCCGACACGCCCGCCGTTCGCTCATCCCGTGGCCTTCCACAAGATGTGCGACCGCTTGCCGCTTCGCGGCGGGCGTCACCATTTTTTTCCGAGCAAGTCTTTCAGAGCCGAGTTGTCCAACATGGCGTCGGCGAGCAGCTTCTTCAGCTTCCCGTTCTCATCCTCAAGCGCCTTCAGACGCTTCGCCTCACTGACATCCATGCCGCCATACTTGGCTTTCCATTTATAGACAGTTGCATCGCTGACACCGTGCTTGCGGCACAGATCGGCCACGGAAATACCCGCCTCATGCTCTTTCAGGATGCCAATGATCTGATCTTCGGTAAATCTGCTGCGCTTCATCTCTGGTCCTTTCGGTTGGGCCAGAGTCTATCTCAAACTGGATTAGATGCAGGGGGCAACGTCAGATGAGCCTAAAGATGTTGAGGCACATCCAAATGCTTTAGCAGACTAAGATGTCAGCTGAAGGTTTAGAAAACCGAGAAGAGAACACGATGAACAATCAGGAAGAGCCGACGCTGTCCATTCTAGTGGTCGATGACCACAAGCTAGTGTCAGAAGCAGTCGCAAACTTCTTATCAAGCTCAAGCGATTTCAACGTCGCCTTGTGCAACTCTTTCCAAGAGGCAGAAAGTTTTATCAAAGAAAATGGGCCAATTGACGTCGTGCTACTTGATCTCGTCATGCCAGACATGAAGGGCATGGATAGCATTGCGTCGATTATAAAGCTTAATGAGCCGGGAGCCGTCGTTCTTTTCTCCGGAACCGCTAATCCCCATGACCTTAACGCGGCGTTAGAGCTTGGGTGTATGGGCTTGATCCCTAAAAGCCTACCGCTCAAATCTCTCGAAAGCGCCATACGCCTCGTGTCCACTGGCGAGGTTTTTGTTCGCGCATCTCAGAATGAGCCTAGTGCCAAAGGAAGCACGGAGTCATTTACGGAACGTGATTTGCTGGTGCTAAGTAAAATCGCAGAGGGCAAAACGAACAAGGAAATAGCCTGGATGATCCAAGTGTCAGAGGTTAGCGTTAAATCCTATGTTCGGAAAATCTGCATGATATTGGGTGCAACCAATCGGGCAAGCGCCGCCGTCAGAGCAAAACAACTCGGTATAATCTGAGGTCATTCTAGTCTCCTCCTTCTACGGCTTAGGCGTAGGGGGGTTATGGGCGCTCATCCGGAGCATGGTCTCATTACACGATGCAATCAGAGGAGCGCAGCCGCACCCCGCCGTGCGGTGCCCGAAGGCCAGTGATCCCAGCAGCGCCAGACTGGTTTACGGCCAGATCAGCATCAATATACGCCTCCTGCGGCAGCATCAGGGCGGTCGCCAAAGTGAACGCCTTGGCGGGCTTGCGGGTGTTATGGCTTTGGCGTCATCAGAAACGACAAAGCCCGCGCGAGGTGCACGGGCTGGGTCGGACACGATGCATGCGCGGCATTTTTAGAACGCGGCCTGTCGACGACACCCGTTGACGCCCTCATGACACGGAAACTGTCAGTTTACTCATCTGCCCCGCGAAATCGCGCCCAATGCCGATATCAGAGCGTCCGCGTCCATGGGCCCAACATCGAGATGCGTCACCATACGTATGCGTCTATTCCCGACAACGGTCACTGTCACGTTCTTTTCCCGCAATAGCCGCGATGTTTCACGGGCATACGGCGCCTGTGGGTCAAGATCGGCGATCACGATATTCGTCTCGACCGGCATCACGCTGGCAATTATCGGAAGATCCGCAAGGCGCGCGGCAATGGATTGCGCGAGCAAATGATCCTCTGCCAAGCGTACGACATGGTGATCAAGCGCATAAAGACACATGGCGGTCAAGACACCAGTCTGGCGCATGGCACCGCCCCAACGCCGTTTCAGGAGCCACGCCTCTTCCACAAAGCCCCTTGAGCCTGCGAGCACTGCCCCGACCGGACAACCGAGCCCTTTGGTGAAGGCGATCCACGCGCTGTCAAATCCGCGCGCAAAATCGCGTGCGGGAATGCCGGTTGCGACCTGAGCATTCAAAAGCCGTGCCCCATCGAGATGTGTCGCAAGCCCCGCCGCTTTCGCGGCCGAGGCCACGGTATTCAACTGGTCCAGCGGCCAAATCGCACCGCCCGCAAGGTTTGCGGTCTGCTCGGCAACCAAAAGGCGGCTGCGTGGGGCATGGGCGGAGCGTGGGCGGATGGCGTCGCTCAGCTGTTCTTGCGTCAACATTCCACGCTTGCCATCGACCGGATGCATCATGACGCCCGAAAGCGCGGCTGGCCCCCCACTTTCAGCAAAGATGATATGGCTTTCACGGGTGCAAATCACCTCGTCACCGGGGCTGGTATGCACCGCGATCGCAATCTCGTTGCACATCGTACCCGAAGGCAGAAAAACTGCCGCTTCCATACCAAGCATGTCAGCGACCCGCGCGCATAGCTCCAACGTTGATGGATCTGCATCGTGCCGTTCGTCGCCCAGCGGGATATCAAGAGCGGCTTCACGCATGGCACGCGTTGGCCGGGATTGTGTGTCGGAATAGAAATCGTGCATTGAGCCCGCCATTTCGGTGAAGAGATTTTGAGGTACATAGCGTTTTACGGCACCGTGTCGACGGGAATGCACAACAGCTTGGGGGCGCGACAGAAAAGGCCGGTCCATCTGGACCGGCCTTTCCCTGCATTCATGTGGCGGTGATCAGTCGGCGCCGCGGATCACCTTGTTGGGATCAACAAACCGTTTTTGCACCAGCCAGACACCGATGGCCACGCTCAGGCCGATGGCGTCGGTGAACCACCCTTGGGCGATCATCGACAGCGCGGCGATCAGCAGGACAGCGCGCAGCGGCATCGAAAGCAGACCAAAGAACCAACCCTGCACCGCCGAGGACAGCAGGTAGATCCCGAACAAGGCCGAGATGACGACATGGATGATCTCGAACCAGCTGCCCTCCATGAGCAATGCGGGCGACGAGAAGAACATGAACGGCACCACAAAGGCGGCAAGCCCGATGCGGAAGCTTTCCACGCTGGTCTTCATCGGGTCAGACTGTGCAATCGCGGCCCCGGCATAAGCGGCAAGGGCCACGGGCGGGGTGATCGCGGACATGACCGCATAGTAGAAGATGAAGAAATGCGCGGTCAGGGGCGGGATGCCCAGTTGCACCAGACCCGGCCCGATCACGCTCGCCGCCACCGCATAGGCCGCAGTGGTCGGCATGCCCATCCCGAGAATGATCGACACGATCATGGCAAAGAACAGCGCGATTGCTTGGTTCTGGTCGGCCAGCCCCAGCAGCATCGAAGAAAAGCGCGTGCCGATCCCCGTCAAGGCGATCACACCCACGATCACCCCTGCTGCGGCACAGACAGCCACGAGTTGCAGCGTCATCTTGGCCGCGATCTCGAAGGCAAAGAGGATCTGGCGCGGGCCCATCGGATAGGGGGTTAGCCAGCTCACCACTGCGGCCGAGGCCATCCCCAAGGTCCCTGCCCGGATCACGGAATAGCCCATGAACAGCGCCCCGATCAGGATGAAGATCGGCAGGAACAAAAAGGCTTGGCGGGCCAGCTTGTCAAAGCGCGGCAGCTCCGAGCGGGGCAAGCCCTTCATCCCGAACTTTTGCGCCGCCAGATCGACGTTAAAGTAGATCGAGGCGAAGTAGAGCATCGCCGGGATGATGGCTGCGGTCACGATCTCTGCATAGGGGATGCCCGTGATTTCGGACATGATAAAGGCCCCGGCGCCCATGATCGGCGGCAGAATCTGCCCACCCGAAGAGGCGGCAGCCTCGACGCTGGCGGCGGTTTGCGGCTTGTAGCCGACCCGCTTCATCAGGGGGATCGTCAGCGAGCCGGTGGCCACCACGTTGCCCGCCGAGGTTCCATTGATCATCCCCATCAGACCCGAAGAGAAGACTGCCACCTTGGCCGGACCACCGCGCGCACCACCAGCCACGGCAAAGGCGAAGTTCACGAAATACTCGCCGACGCGGCTGGCTTGAAGAAAGGCGGCGAAGGCCACGAAAAGGATGATATAGGTCGAGGAAATCGCAGTTGTTGGCCCTAGGATACCCTGATCTGTATACACATAGCTGAAGAAACGGGTCATCGAATAACCGCGATGCTCCAGAATACCCGGCAGCCATGGCCCGACAAAGGCATAGAGCACGAAGATCGACGCGATGATGACAAGGGCTAGGCCTGCCAGACGCCGCGCCAGTTCAAGGATCAGCACGGTCCCCGCAAGGGCTGCGTACATGTCGGCCGATTTTGCCAGCGCCGTGCCGCCGCGCAGACGCAAGAAGGGGGCGTGATAGATCAGATACATCGCCACTGTGATGGCGGCCAGTGCCAGAAACAAATCAGCGATATCAAAGGTTGCGCGTCGGCGGTCGGGCCAGAACCAACCCACCACAATCAGCCAGAAGGTGCCAACAACCAAGGGCAGGCCAAAAGTCATGGAATAGGCATTGGCGGCGGCCGCCTGATCGACGGCCATGCCGGTGGTCCAGAACAGCGCGGCCTGACCAAAGGCCAGCGCAACAAGGGCGGCACCCGGCAACACAGCCAGAAGGCGGCGCGGGTCTGCGGTGCCGCTCCGTTCCTCCGAGAACAGGGTCGACGAAAACAGCAGGAAGCCAAGCGCAAGCCCGCCACCGACATGGATCAGACGATATCGCCAAGGCTCTGTCAGGTCGACCGAACCGATGCCAAGCAAGTCTGTTAATCGGTCATGCAGGCCGTTCATCACACCCACATGGAACAGGGTATAGGCGATACAGAGAATCACCGCGATCTTTGCAGCAAGACCGACGGGCTTGCGTTGATTGGATGTGTAGATTTCCGCATCCACCCCATCGGCAATGCTGGCTTGGTTCTGAGCAGCCGTGTCCTGCTGCGCCTTTTCTGTTTGCGTGGTCATGAAAAATTGCCTCTGGCAAGAGGTCCAACCCATAGCGGGGGCCCGGACGAAAATTGGCGGCCCTTGCGGGCCGCCGCCCGTTCTAAAACTGTCGGCTTAGCGCAGGGTGTCGGGAATGGTGATCCCGATCTCCTCGAAATAGCGTACAGCACCGGGGTGGAAGGGCATGAAGGTGTTCTTGTCCCAGTTCTCGCTCAGCGTTTCTTTTGCTGCGGCGTGAATCTGGATCATGCGGTCAGAATTGCCCATGGCGAGCTTGGTGATCTCATAGGCCAGGCTTTCGGGCATGTCTTGATGCGCGATGGCAAAGTTCCACAGGGCGACGGTGGGCTGGTCATAATCATGACCGGCATAGGTGCCCGCCGGGATCGTCAGGGGGGCCATCGCCGGATAGGCGGCCAGAACCTTGGGCAGTTCTTCCTCACTCAGGCCGAACATCACCACATCCTGGCTCGCGGCCAGTTCGGCAAAAGCCGAAATCGGCATGCCTGCGGCAAAGGCGAAGGCGTCGATCAGACCATCCTGCAACTGGCCTGCGGCGTCAGATGCGCCAGCATTGGATACAGTCGCTTCCACGTCGAGGGCTTGCATGAACAACGGCCAATAGGTGCCGGGTGTGCCGCCTGCCGGACCAACCGACACGCGCTTGCCTGCCAGATCGGAGACCGAGTTGATCCCCGAGGATTTCAGCGCGATAACCTGAAACGGGGTCTGATACATCGGGAAAAGCGCGCGGATCGACTTATGCTCCAGACCGGGGGCCAGTTCCGATTTGCCGTTCCATGCATCATAGGCGGGGCCCATAGTCACCAGACCCATCAGGTGGTCGCCGGTTTCCACCAGTGTCACGTTCTGAACCGGGCCGCCGGTCACTTCGCCAGTCGCCGCAACGCCGAGCGTTTCAGCGATATAGCTGGCAAAGCCGTTGCCATAGACGAAATAGGTGCCGCCTTGGCTGGCGGTGCCGATGGTCATGCTGTTGGGCCAATCGGAACGATCCTGTGCGCCTGCTGCTGCACCGAATGCGATGGTTGCCGCGGCCGTCAGGGCCGCGAGAGTACGTAATGGCATGTGACTCCTCCCAGAGTTCAACAAGGTGATCGTTGTCTTGCTTTTGCACCGCCGCCGTTGCTTCATGGCGGGGTTAGCAGCAATAAAGCGGTTTTCCGAAAGTCATCAACCTATTTCAAAGGAGGCCGCGCAGATAACGGGCCTCAAATTGGCGTGATGGGTGTAAAAGGGGACATTGGACCAAAAAAGCGTTACGAAATCCGCCTATCCGTCCTGATCCCGCCCCTCGGCATCCAGAATGAAGGCTGTTTTGTCGATTCCAAGTTTCTGGATTTTTTCGTAAAGCGACTTCCGACTAAGCCCAAGAGCCTCGTAGACGGGTTTGAGGGAGCCGCCATTGGCTGCAAGCACCGCCTCAATCTCACGCCGTTCGAAGGCTGCGACGCGATCGGCAAGGCGCTGCGGCGCGGGTGTTTTCTCGTCATCGGTTTGCAGGCCCAAACCCAGCGCGAAGCGATCGGCTGCGTTGCGCAGCTCGCGCACGTTACCGGGCCATTCGCGGGCGGCAATGTTGGCCAAAAGGGCGGGCGGAACCTCTGGTACGGTATCAACCCTGTGACGGGCCGCAGCTTCTGCCAAGAGACGCAGGAATAACAGCGCGATATCCTCGCGCCGGTCGGCCAAGGGGGGTACGTCCAGCGTCACGACATTCAGACGATAGAGAAGGTCGGCGCGAAAACGGCCTGCATCAACTTCGCCGATCAGGGGCACGCGTGCCGTAGCGATGATACGGATATCGAGCGTATACGCCTCGTTCGAGCCAAGGCGGGTGACGACGCGATCCTCGACCACGCGCAGCAGTTTGCCCTGAAGGGGGGGCGGCAAGGCGGCAATGTCGTCAAGCAGCACGGTTCCGCCCGATGCGTGTTCAAACTTGCCCGTCCGGGCCCGCATCGCCCCGGCAAAGGCACCCTGTTCATGGCCGAACAATTCGCTTTCAATCAGGGGGGCCGGGATCGCTGCGCAGTCGATGACGACAAAAGGCCGCCGCGCCCGTGGCGACAGATCATGCAGCGCGCGCGCGACCACTTCCTTGCCCGCCCCGGTTTCACCCACGATCAGCACATCGGTTTCTGCGGGGCCAATGGTGCGGATGCGGCGGCGCAGGTCGATCATCGCGTTCGAGCGCCCGATCAGCCGCTGCTCCAGATCATCGGCCTGCCCTACCGCCGCGCGCAACACCCGGTTTTCCAGCACCAAGCGGCGGAAGCTGAGGGCACGGGCAACCAGCTCGGTCATCTGACTTGCGGAAAAGGGTTTCTCGATGAAGTCATGTGCCCCTTCGCGCATCGCGCGCACAGCCAGTTGCACATCGCCATGCCCGGTCATCAGGATCACCGGAATCTCGCGGTCGATCTCGTGGATGCGGCTCATCAGTGTCAGCCCGTCCATGCCGGGCATGCGGATGTCGCTTAGCACCACGCCGGGAAAGCCAAAGCTGATGAAATCCAGCGCGCGTTCTGCCGAGGACAGATCCTGAACCGCAGCGCCCGCAATTTCCAGCGCCTGCACGGTCGAGGCCCGCAGGTCTGCATCATCGTCGACGATAAGCACGCGCGGGATGAAAACGGGAAGGCTCATTCTGCAGCAAGGTCCTGTTTGGGGGCCGACATCAGCCGCACCTCAAAGGCCGCGCCGCCAAGTGTGCCGGGCACCAAGGCAATGGCGCCGTCAAAATCCTTGATGATGTTGTAGGTGATGGACAGACCCAGCCCAAGGCCATTGCCCACGCCCTTGGTCGAGAAGAAAGGATCAAAGATACGCAGCGCGATATCAGGCGGCACGCCTGTGCCACTGTCTTCGACCCGCAGAACGACGGTTTCGGCCTCGTCGCGGGCGGTCAGCAGAATGCGCCGCTCGGCGCGGTCGGCGACCGCGTCGGCGGCATTGGTCAACAGATTGACCAGCACCTGTTGCAGCCGCACCGGCCCCGCCCGCACCAATGACAGGCCGGGCGCAATGTCCACGCTCAGCGTAGCCCCGACCTGACGCAGCCGCGGGCCTGCGATTTCCTGCGCCGCCTCGATCGCTTCGGTGACATCGACCGCGCCCAATTGCTGCCCCGGCCTGCGGCCAAAGGTATGCAGCCGTCGGGCGATGGCGCTGATGCGGTCCGCCATGTCCAGAATACGCTCCAGCGCGGTCTGCGTCTCGGCTTTGCGATCACGGGTCAACAGCGCCACGGCGTTTTCGGCATAGTTGCGCAGCGCGCCCAAAGGTTGGTTCACCTCATGGCCAAGGGCTGCAGACATCTGGCCCAACGCCGCCAGCTTCGCCGCCTGCACCAGATCATCCTGCGCGCGGCGCAGATTGACCTCGACCAGACGTCTTTCGGCAACCTCGGCCCCAAGGGCCTCGTTCACATCAGCCAGTTCGCGGGTGCGTTCGGCAACCCGCGCCTCAAGCTGAACCTTGGCCGCCGCCTGCATCACCAGCAGGTCGCGCAATCGCGCGCGGCGTTGCCGCACGACCGCAACCATCATCCCGATCAGCGCCAGCGCCAGAACCGCACCCGCCGTGAAGGTCAAAGCCTGGGCCCTTGCAGGCGCGGTGTTTTGCATGACGGTCAATGTCCAATCCGCCTCGGGCATCGCGGCAGAGGCCAGAAGATACTCGCCCTGCCCCTGCGCGCCGGGCAGAGTGGACAGGGATATTTCCCATAGGACATGGCCCTGTGCGGTGGTCTGCGCGCGCAGCGGGATGTCGAAGAGGGGTGAATCTGCATAGCGGCGCGTGGTTTCAAGCAGATCCTGCCCCTCAGAGGTCAGGGGCCGTGTCATGCCAAAACGCCAGGCCGGGTTGCTGGACAAAAAGACGACACCTTTGGGATCGGTCACAATCACGTGGTAATCCGCGCCGGACCAAGCGGCCTCGACACTTTCCACGTCGATCTTGAGGGCAACCACCCCCAGCACTGTGTCACCATTGCGAACAGGCGCGCCAAAGTAATAGCCCCGCTTGCGCGACGTTGTTCCCAGCGCATAAAAACTGCCAGCGCCAGAGGCCACGGCATCGCTGAAATAGGGGCGGAATGCGAAATTGCCGCCAACAAAGCTGCGCGGCAGATCAAAGTTGCTGGCGGCGCGTGTCAGGCCGGTGGTATCCATGAAATAGATGTCCGATGCGCCCAGAACGCCGGTTACATCGCGTAAGAAACGATTGGCGGCGTCGACCCGCGCCGGATCATCGGGGGCTTCGGCCAGATCAAGAATGGGCTGTTGCCGGGCCAGCAATGGCGGCAACCTCTCGAACCGCTCCAGATACCCATCCAGCGCTGTCGTCGCAAGCTGTAGCGTTCCCTCGGCGCGCCCTGCGGCCTCGTTCAGAAAGACGCGGGTGGCCTGTGCATGCACCAAGGCACCTCCGCCCCACAGAACTATCAGGCCAAGCACCAGCCAGACCAGAAAACCCGAATGCCGCCGCATCTGTGCGGCCTGAGCGATACCTTGCACCATACAGAGATATGTATCACCACGTCCGGCCATGCGGCAATCCGTCCTGTCACCTGGAGGATCTTAGATCCTTGCGCGCAATCTGAGGGCCGGGCGACCGTCTTGAGCGGGAAAGCGTGACCGTGGGAGAGCGGAGTTTTGACCGCCACAGCGCCTTGGCCCCGGTGCGCCGCCGCCAGGATTGCCACAGCACAATCTGTCCGTCATAGGCCCGCGCCAACTGCCAGTGCCGGGTCAGTTCAAGCCCGCTGACCGGCAGCGCGTGTTCGGCTGGTGTACCACCGGCTTGGAAGAGCGTTTGAAGGGCACCTTCGCCCAACTCAAAACGACGGTTTGGAGAGAGAAAGAGGGCCAGCGCAATCACGTGATGCCAAACAACGTCACACCCGTCGACGTCGACTTTGTCCGCGAGAAATCCATCCTGCATGAGAGGGAAAATTTCAAAACCCAGACCATCCGCCAACGCCGCTTGGAACATCAAATACAAGCCGCATAATCAATCACACAAACGGACCTGAACCTCACATGCTCAAACCCGTCTGATGTCCCATTTCATTTGGCGACGGACATTTTCCTCAATAGTTGGTGCCCTGCCAAAATCATCAGCAATGTCAAAGACACCAACTTCGCCTATTTGGCCATGCCGTAAGATTGGCGGGTCGCCTAAAAGTGGCCATTTGCATAAGCCGCTGAAACATCATCTAAAACTGGGTGCCTAATCAATCTGCACAGCGCGCTGACCCGATCGAAAAGGCAGTGCTGACCGGGATCATTTTATCCAAGTATCCTCAACCTTGATTTGAAATCACAATAAGCGGTTGTGTTATTGTCAAAGACTCTGCACGCTGTTTCACAAATTAAATTGACAGATGTTGGAGGTCTTTATGGCGATCACGAGCAATGTTCTTGACGGTGGTATTGCGTTCAACGAGTGGCATTCGATTTCATTCACGACGGATTACAACGGCGATGGTCAAGCGAATGGCGGGGTCGAAGCCTATGTCGAGTTAGTGAACACCAGCGCGTCCTCGATCGACATCAGTGGGTATCAATATTTCCATATCAATAACGGGCTTGTGTCTCAGTTGGCCCACACCGTGCCGGGAGGAACCACCCTCGCAGCCGGAGAGACCTACACGATAGTCTCCAACAACGGCAGCCTCACTGCGACCATGCCGTCGAACATCACTGGCCAAGGCGCAGTTGCCGACATCGAAATGAACCAGAGCGCCGATGTCAATTTGTTCCTGGCAAACCCCGAGGGCGATTTCATCGTCTTGCAAGAGAACGGTGGGAATGCATTTCTGGGCGACGACATCATCGCTGCAGGATTAAATCCAGCCAATCAGGTTGGCATTGACGTCGTCACAGCCGCAGGCGCGGATCAAAGCATTGCGCGCGTGACGGATGGTGAAGATACCTTTGAGACCCAAACGCCGAGCCCCGGAGAGCCGAATTGCTTTTTTGCAGGCTCTCGGATCGCGACACCGTCAGGCATGAAGGCAATAGAAGAGCTCGCCGTCGGTGATCAGATCATGACGGCCTCCGGTCGTATTGTTCCAATTGTCTGGTTGGCCAGACAGACCTTGTCCACGAAATTTGGCCGTCCCGATGCCCTGCCAGTTCGGATCATGGCGGGCGCACTTGGCGAAGGGTTGCCCATCGCAGACTTAACTTTGACGGCTGATCATGCTGTGGTGATCGACGGCGTGTTGGTGAATGCAGGCGTTCTGGTCAATGGAACGACTATCGTCACCGTTCCCCTCACCGAGTTAGAGAATAGCTATACCGTCTATCACATTGAGATTGACGAACACGATGTCATTCTCGCGGAGGGTCTTCCGACAGAGAGCTTCGTCGATTACACTGGACGAGATGCGTTTGACAACCACGCAGAGTACCTCGCCATGTACGGCGGCGACAGGCTGATACGGGAAATGGCGTTGCCGCGCATTACGGCACGCCGCCTAATGCCACCTTCATTGCGTGCCCTTCTGGGTATCAACCACGTCACAGCCGATAGTCCTGAAACCTCTCGTCTGAATACGCGCTGCGCGGCTTGAACGCTTGAGGCGCTCAGGCAATACGCGGCAGCGGCATGATGCCCCGATAGTGTCTACTATTCGGTGATGACCTATTGTTCACACGCCGGGATCACGCAAGAAGCCGCCCGGAGGGGCGGCACTTAAACCGATGATCAAGAGTTAGTCGCCGCTTGAATGGCTTTAATCACCGAGCCTTCTTGAACACGGATAACTCGGGTTTACTGCTGCCCCAGTTTACAGCGCAGGAAATTGTCCAACAGGCGCGAGACATCATTGTCGAAGCCGTTCCATGGCAAGCTGCCGCAAAAGGTGATCGACCCGACCGAAAAGACCGATCCACCTTTTGGCAGGTCGAAATAGATCAGATCTGCGTGTTTGGCGTCTTCCTCGGACCCACCGGTCAGGTTGGTCAGGTGGGTAAGCTGCTCTTCGGGGACCAGCATGAAGGCCTGATTGTCGCCTGCGGAGCGTGCCAGCAAAACGTGGTCCAGCGGCGAGCCGATGCGATGGTCGACATGGTCAAGCTCAAACCCCGCCGCGCCATTGCCACTGAACCCGTAATCGCCAAAGAGATCCTCGGTCACCCCCTCGAAGAGCCAGTCAAACTTCGGATCAAAGCACATCCGCTGATAAGGTGCGCCGTAAAACTCGCCTTGCGCGGCAAAGCCGATCCCGACGAGGGCCTGCGGTGCCCGCCCACTGCGCCGCCAAAGACCGCCATAGGTGCCATCGAAGGCGTTGTAATACTCGCCCGGTTCCGCGGCCCATGCGCGGATACCGTCCTCGGCCCGGCGGATTTCGAGAAGGCTGTCATTCTCTGTATGCCGCGCGATGCGCCAGTAGAATCCGTTGCCCCCCAGATAGAGCAGATTGCCGCCAGAATCGCGGTAATCACGCAGCGCGTCCAGCGTCTCGGCAGTGTGGTATTCGGGGTGGGTGGTGGTGGTAACGGCCTTGTACCCCGCCAGAACCTCGGCCCCTTCGGCATGCAACTCGTGATCTGTAACGATATCATACTCTAGGCCCTTGGCATGCAGCCAGCTGATCAGGTGGCTGTCGGCCGCGAAATGCCGCAGTCCAGAGCATCCCGTCGCGCCGAAGGTCAGAAATCCGGGCCGCAGATTGAAGAGCGGCCGCCGATGCGAGGCGTGACAAATGCCTGACCCGTCGGAATGGGTGTTGTAGGTCGACAGGCCATACTCGCGATATTCCGCCGGATTATGCGGATAGGCACCCCAGTCGCGCATACGGCTCTGCCATGCCGGGTCGTAATCGGGCCGGGCATGGTTGCCGTAGACCACATAGGTGAAGGTCGGGATCAACACGCAGAGATCGGCGTGCCGTATGCCCTGAGGTGGACAGATATAGAACGGTAAGGCGTCGCTGCCATGATCGCCCTCGATATGCATGATATAGACGCCCGAGGGCATGCCCTCAGGGACGGTCAGGGTGAAATCGGTCTGCCAGCCGAAATCATAGATATCGTCCTCGTGGAAATGGATCGCACCGTAATGTTCGGGCTTGTGCCGCCAGCACATCTCGGAGGCGTCCCATTGCGAGCCGGTCATCGCACGGGTGGGAAAGTTGACAAGCGACAAGGCCGGTCCGGTCAGCGCGGGCACTTGGGCAGACGGAATCGCCGTGGCCAGATCCCAGACCGCGATCAGCCCGTCTGGGCCTGTGATGGTCGGGGCCTCGATCTTGCCGTTGAAAAAAGCCGTCGCCCGGGTATCAGCCCAACCTGCGGCAAGAACGACAGGGGCCGTGATCGCGGTGCGCGGCAGCGCACCGCTTGCCTCATGCGTCTCGCAGCTGTGATGCCCCAGAACTGTCTGGACAAGTGTGGCACGCCCCTCCGTCAGCCGTACCTCGATCTGCGCCCAGCGATGCGTCGGCAGTGGCACCGTTGACGTGACCCGTGCCGCACCCGCCGCTACGAAAACGCAGCCCTCTGCATTGAGCCCCATTGTCAGTGGACCGCAGGACAGAACCGCCTGATCGCCTCCATTGAGGTGCGTGGGTTGGATCGTGGCGGACAGAGTGACGTTGCCCTGAGCGGGCAGCGTGATGGCCGCGTCGCTCAGGCCGTAGGAGCCGGGAAAGAACGGCTGATGCCGGGCGGGCAGGTCGCGCGGTGCGAACCATGCGCTGGCATCCTCTTCGGTTATGCCCATGCCCTCTGGGTTCGGATCGGCGGAGATCGACCGGGCCAGCCATGCGCGATAGCGGCCACCACTGGTCGACGAGACCTTGAAGGCGATCTCTTCGCCCGGCCGCGCCGAGAGACGGTCGGTATAGCCGGTTAGGGGGACTTCATTCATGCGCTTACCTCAGTTGCGGGCCGTAGACGAGATTGGGAAGCCAGGTCACCCAATCCGAGAAAAAGACGAGTATCAGGATCATCAGTATGTATGGAATGAGCAGCGGCAGCACTCCGACAGATATATCTTCGATCGAGATTTTGCTGATCCGAGCTGCGACAAAGAGATTGACGCCAATGGGCGGTGTCAGAAAGCCGATCTCGCAGGTCATTACGGTGAAGATGCCGAACACCACCGGGTCGATGCCGAGGCTGGTCACCAGCGGAAAGAACACGGCGGTGAAGATGATGATCTGTGGAATGCTTTCCAGCCACATGCCGACGAGGATGTAGAAGATCCCGATGAACAGCATGATCAGCCACGGATAGGCGATCAGTCCCTGAAACAGCGTGAGGATATCGCTGGGAATGTCGAAGATCGTCACCAACTGGCCGAATGCCTTGGTGGAGCCGAGGATAAACAGCACCGTGCCTATGACGATGGCGGTGAACTTGAACGCGTGCAGCAGCTTGACCCATGTCAGGCCCTTGTAGACGAAAAGCCCGACAAACAGACCATATGCGACTGCCACTGCCGCCGCCTCGGACGGGGTGAAGATACCGGCATAGATGCCACCAAGGATCAGGATCGGTGCGAAAACCGCCCATTTGCCATCCCATAACGCCCAGAGCAGCGGACCCCAGCGAAACCGCTCTTCGGTGCCGCCATAGCCATTCTTCCACGAGATGACGAAAACCACGACCATCAGCATCAGCCCCAGGATAAGACCCGGCAGGATCCCCGCCAGAAAGAGGCGCGGAATGGAAACATCGGTGACCAGCGCGAAGATGATCAGGAGGTTGGAGGGCGGGATCATGCTGCCAAGCGCACCCGCCGAGGCGGCGATGGCCCCGGCAAAGCGCGAGCGGTAACCCTCTTTCTGCATGGCGGGGATGGTGATCGAGCCGATAGCGGCGGTGGTCGCGGGACCAGACCCCGAGAGCGCGGCGAAAAACATGCAGGCCACCACCGTCACCAGCCCCATGCCGCCCTTGTAGGCGCCCACAAGGCGCTTTGCGATGGTGACCAGCTTTTCCGACATGCCGCCCTGTTCCATCAACTGTCCCGCAAGGATGAAGAGCGGGATGGTCACCAGCGGAAACGGCTCGAACGCTGTCCAGGCCGCCTGCGCCATCAGGGTGAGGGGAATGTCCGCGATCAGCAGGCCTGCGACCGTGGCCAGCCCGGCGGCGAAGGGAATGGGCACGCCGATCGCCATCGCAAAGACGAAGGCCGCAGCCATGACAAGGGGGCCATTCATAGCGGCAGATCCTTCCAGCCGTCACGCCCCCACCGCCAATAAACTTGCAGGATACGAAAAAGCATGAGGCCGAACGCCATCGGGATGATCATCTGCACCCATCGCTGCTCAATCCCCAAACCGGGGGTCATGTAGGTGACATTGAACAAAAGCTGCGTATAGATCGTGGTCTGCACGATCATGAAAATCACGAAGCCGGCCCAGAGCACATCGGCCAGTACCACGGCCCCTACCTGCAAGGCGCGCGGCAGGCGGCTAACCAACAGGGTGATGCGGATATGCGCGCGTTCGCGGACCGCCATCGTGGCCCCGAGATAGACCGCAAAGATCATGCCGTAGACCGCGGTTTCCTCGGCCCAGGCGGCGGCGGTCGAAAAAAAGTAGCGCAAGATGACCTGAAGCAGGACAGACCCCACCACAACCGTCAGGCAGATCGTACAAATCACCTCTTCGAAATACCTGTCTAGCTTGGACAGCATGGCCCCGCCTCCGCCTTGAAGGTGTAAAATGGCACGGGGTAGCGCTGCCCCCCGTGCGGTGGTTCAGAATGAGTTACTCGGCTTCCGCGCGGATAGCATTCACAAGGGCAATGAAGTCATCCCCTTTGTCGGCGGCATAGCGATCCTGCACGCGCAGTCCCGCCTCGATAAAGCCAGAGCGGTCGACGTTGGTTGTTTCCATGCCGCCCTCGCCCGTCAGGAAGGCGCGGATTTCGTCGGTCTGCGCTGCCATTTCCTTGCGGTGATAAACACCCGCCTCGGCGGCCGCCCGCATCACTGCGTCGCGCTGCGCCTCATCGAGCTTGTTCATCACGCGGTCGCTGGCAAAGAGCGGCGAGAAATAGGTGAAATGCTCCAGAACCGTGAAATAGGGCATGATCTCGTAGAACTTCTGCGATTTGATGAATGAGGTGCCGTTATCCGCCCCTTCCACCGTGCCGGTCTGAAGCGCAGTTGGCGTGTCGGCCCAAGGCAGCGGAATGGGTGCCGCGCCAAATTCCTCGTAGGTGTCGATCATCACCTGGTTCTTGGGGACACGCACCTTGAGCCCCGCCATGTCCTCGACCGAGGCGATTGGACTTCTGGAATTGTAGAAATCGCGATCCCCAACAAAACCGTAGGTCAGCAGATGCACGTTTGTCGCGGCCTGAAGCTGCGCGGCGAAATCGCGCCCCACCTCACCTTCGAGCACGCGGTAAGCATGCTCCTTGTTTTGAAAGATATAGGGCAGAACGAACGCGTCCATCAGCGGAAAATGCGGTGAGATGTTGTTACCGGTGATAACGAACATATCCACGGTTCCAAGCTGCATCGCCTTGAATGCCTCGTCCTCGCCCATGAGTTGGCCGCAGCAGCGCACCTTAACGTCAACGCTGCCTTCGGTATATTCCTCAACCAGCTCCTCGAACTTGTCGGCGAGCACGGCATAGGTGCTGGTCTCGGAGGCCGCGTAGCCGAGATTGATTGTGACGTCTTGCGCCGAGGCCGTGCCCGCGACGACGGTCAGGGCCGCAAGTGGCCCGGCGAAGATCTGAAAGGGTGAATGTGACATGATCGCTCCCGGTTGCATGTGGAATTTTTGTTTTTGTTATCCAATCAGGGTAGCCGGGCTAGGCCTGCAAGTATAATATCAATTGATTAGTTTCTGATGCATAAAAGGTATCATGAAAATCGGTCTGCGCCACATCCGCTATTTTCTGGTTCTTGCTGAGGACTTGAATTTCCGACGCGCCTCGGAACATCTTCACATATCGCAACCTGCCCTCACCCGCACGATCCAGCACCTTGAGGCGGAGTTGCAGGTTACGTTGTTCGACCGTTCACAGAACTTCGTGCGCCTGACCGATGCGGGCCGCGCCTTTCGCGAGGGCGGTCAGCGCGTGCTAAACGGAGTGGAGGCCACCATCGATCTGACGCGCCGGGTCAGCATCGGCGAGGCCGGTGCGCTGCGGGTGGGCTATACTGATTTCGCGATCGCCGATGCGCTGCCCGAATTGCTCAAGCAGTTTCATCAAAGGCACCCCGGCATCACCGTGCGCCCGCATCACGGGGTTACTGCTGCACAACTTCAGCAGTTGAGGGACGACAAGCTCGATATTGGATTTGTTACCGGGCCGGTGCGGCAACCAGGATTTCGAAGCCGCGTCGTGCAAACCGACCGTCCGATCTGCATCGTGCCCGAAGGCCATCGCCTGGCATCGCGTTCCTCTGTTGAGCTGGCCGATCTGGCTGATGAGGATTTCGTGCATGGGCCGACCGAGGCCTGGGCGCATTTCTACGACTATCTCTTTCCGCATTGCCGCAAGGCTGGCTTTCAGCCGCGCATCGTGCAGGAGGCTTTCAACTCGGTTGGAATTCTTGGTCTTGTGTCCTGCGGAATGGGCATCACCATCTTGACCGAAAGCATCTACGACTTCGCCACTGGCGGTTTGGTGCCTTTGCCGATCTCTGACATTGACGACGTCATGGTCACGGAGGCCGTCTGGGCATCTGAAAACCTGCGCCTCCCGACCCAACACTTTGTTGATTTCCTTGAGCAGTCGGATAATCACAGACTTCAAGGCGCTCAGCGGCTTAAATAGAAGAAGAGGCTTGCGAAAGCCGGCTATTCGGCCTCTGCCACTCTCGCCGGGATAAAGACGCCGGCTTGACCCGCAAAGGGCAATTCAAGAGCAAGGACATGATCGCATTCCAGCAGGTCGTCCATCGCGCAGCATAATTGTGTCCAGCGTAAGCCTGATCTCAACTTGACTGAAACTTTGCGACAGACGCTATTCAAGTCGTTTGATGATCATATTTGCAACTCCTGTCTGTGTTTGTCGATCTCAATCATGTTTTTGGCGATGATCCAGCGCGTCCGCGAACTGAGAGTGAGCCCTAGAGCAAAGGGCGATGTTGCAGACCGCCACAGGCTTGGCGCTCGGGCGGGCGTTACCCGAGCGCGCTTGCTTGAATACCTTGCCAGACCTCAACCTTCAGCCTGAACAGCGGGCGGAAACGCTTTTTCGCCCTCGCCGTGCGACATTCCGAAGACTGCACCATTTGGCCCAAAAAGATACGCAGGCTCCGGACGCAGAATGAGCATTGCGGTGTAGACGGGTCCCGAGACTAGGATGGATACAAAAAACCTGATATCGGCCCCTCCGAGC
Organism: Roseovarius sp. MS2; assembly: GCF_051447875.1. Classification (NCBI taxonomy): domain Bacteria; kingdom Pseudomonadati; phylum Pseudomonadota; class Alphaproteobacteria; order Rhodobacterales; family Roseobacteraceae; genus Roseovarius; species Roseovarius sp. MS2. The sequence continues at coordinate 2,157,814 of NZ_JBKHVF010000001.1, read as the reverse complement.
ATCTCACCCATCGCTGCCACATCTTCGAGACCGGAATTGGCAGCTACCGCTTCAAGGCCAGCACCGAGACAGCAAAGAAAAAGCGAAAGGCGGCAACAGTATTGTCGCCATCATAATCAGAAGATCATTACGACTGGGTGGCTCAGATCTGGATGAAAATGCCGGGTCAGTGCTCAGTGACACTCCACAAACATGGCAAACACAGTTTTCGCGCCGCCTCTTAAAGACCAAATCGCGCCGCAACACCTGTCTCGGCAAGATCCGTCAAGAAAGCTTCAGACGCGAGATAGGCAAGCTCCTGTGGGCGATGGAGATGGATCGGGTCAGGCGGATCGCCTGCTGCAGGCACCGATGCCCGTCCCGGATGGCACATGATGAGCGCGCCGCTCTCGCCGCTGTTCGCTAGCGACAGCCAACGGCGCATCCGGGGGCCGAAAGGCACCTCTGGCGAGAACTCCGTCACGCCGAAAAAGCGCGGATTCGTCACCATGCCGGCTTCATCATGCGAGGGCGCGGCGGCACGGCTCATCAGGCTTAGCACGCGGGATTTGAACTGGGCCGACGGCAGCTGGGCGAGGTCTCGCTCCGGCGCGCCGCAATACCGGACCCAGCCCGGCCGCACGTTCCAGTCCTTCCAGCTTGCCGCCACCGCATCGCGTATTCCCGGAAGAAGATGCACATGTTGATGGCCATCCACGAAATCGGGCACCCGGCCCATCAGCGCAGAAAGGCAGGCCATCTGCCGGTCAATCTCCATCCGGATAGCGGGCACATCCAATCGGCGCAAATATGCCTGCCTCATCACCGTCCCAATCCCCGGCAGGGCGCACTCAGGCGCAAGGCCGCGGATCGGCCCCAACGTGGTATACTCAGTCAAAGTCACGTGGAGCCCGATCTGAACGGGCCGGGGCGCATCGCTGACCGCAGCCAATAACCGGGGGATGTCGCGCGTAATTTCCACTCCCCCCGCCATGCAGCTGACTGCCGTCAGCCGACCAAGGTGCACGAGGTCCAGAATCCCTTCATCGACCGCCGCGTTCAAACCGAAATCATCAGCACAAAGATGAATGCGCCCGCCCCAGGTCATCGGTGTTTCAATAATCTTGTCCATGATACCTGCCTTAACACCGAACACCTTTGGACACTGACTTGTGATCCGCTGAAGTGAAGTTACCCTATAAACCCTTCACTCCATTATGCATATAAACGTTCTGATATCGGGCTTCGTCTGGTTATGTCGGGGGGAATATTATGAACGACCATGAGTTTGTATTCGAACAGGACATCCCCCTGATCGATACAACACCCGCCAACCAGAACGGCAGCGCACGCAGTGCCGCGTCACTCTCTGTCGTCGTGCCAGCTTATAATGAAGCGGGGAATATCCGTGCCTTTCTCGACCGCCTGCTTCCCTGTCTCGACAGAACGCGCGCTGCATGCGAAATCATTTTCGTTGATGATGGCAGCGCCGATAAGACACCGGTCTGCGTGGCGGAGCAGTGTGCACTGGATGCCCGTATCAAGCTGATCCGCCTCAGCCGGAATTTCGGCAAGGAAGCGGCGCTGAATGCAGGTCTGTCCCATGCCATAGGCGATCTCGTGATCCAGATTGACGTCGATCTTCAACACCCGCCCGAGACCATCGACGCGATGATAAAAGAATGGGGCCTTGGTGCCGACATTGTCTATGCCAAACGCAACTCTCGCCAGGATGAAAGCTGGATGCGCCGTTTTCTGGCGCGTAGCTTCTATCGTGTCTTTGGTCTGATCTGCGATGTCAAACTGATGGAGGGGGCGGGCGATTTCATCCTCCTCGACCGCAAGGTCGTCGATGCTCTGATGCAATTGCCCGAGCGCGGAAGGTTCACAAAGGGGCTTTATGCTTGGGTCGGGTTTCGGCGTAAGGCGGTGCCTTTCGATGTCGCACCGCGTGCTCATGGCCAATCCGGCTGGCCGCTGCTAAAACTGGCCCGCTTCGCGATGGATGCCATGACGGCCTTCGGCTCCCTTCCGCTTAAAGTCTGGACCTATATCGGCCTCCTGCTCGCCTTCGCCTCCACGCTCTACGGTGCAGTGATCTTCGTGCAAAAGCTCGCCTTCGGAATCGACGTGCCCGGCTATGCCTCGCTGATGGTTGCGGTCTGTTTCCTCTCTGGTGTTCAGTTGCTGGGGCTCGGCATCATGGGCGAATATGTCAGCCGTATTTTCGCAGAGGTAAAGCAACGCCCGATGTTTCTCGTGCAGGAGCGCATCGGCTTTGATCAGCGTCCCTACATGCCGCAGACATCCCTCCAGATGCCACCGTCTGTCGTCGCCCCGTCCAAAGCTCCGTCGCGCGGGCTGGACACGTTCGTATCTTGATCCGTCCTGACCCGTTCCCGCAGGGCGGCTACCGCCTCGCGGCGGTCTTCATCGCAACGGCATGGCTTGTGTTTTGCTGGCCGTGGCTTGGCGGTGGCCAGATCATCCCCCATGACGCGAAGAACCATTTCTACCCCATGGTCCGCTTCCTCGCCCTCGCCTGGCACAGCGGCGAAAGCCCGCTCTGGAGCCCCTATCATTTCGGCGGCTTTCCCATGGTCGCTGACCCACAATCAGTAATTTTCACACCCAGCTTCTGGCCCGCCGTTCTCGCCGGTCCTGCCCCCTCAATGCGGCTGGTAGACGCGATTCACCTTCTGCATCTGCTTGTGATGGGCCTCGCCATTCTCGGCTTTGCCCGCCTGCGTGGCTGGCGAGTTGAGGCGGGCGCTGCTGCCGCCATCTGCTTTATGCTGTCAGGCGCGCTAACCGTCCGGCTCGAACACCTTCTGATGACCGTCAGCATGATGTGGCTCGCAGTTTGCCTCTGGAGGCTGGAAGCGGTGCTAACCCACGGAGGCATCTGGCGGGGCATCGCCTTTGGCGTGGCGCTGGGGTTGATGCTGATCGACCGCAATCACGTGGCGTATCTTGCGGCGTGGTTCCTCGGGTTCTACTGGCTCAGCCGAAGCTGGCCGGGATCGGGCCAAACGGTACCGCTTCGCCATCAGACGCCGGTGATCCTCGGCGGCATCACAGCGCTTTGCCTCGCGGCGATCCCGATACTTCTTCTCCTGCAACTGGCTGAGATCAGCAACAGGCCCAGCTTCGATTATGAGGGCGCAAGCCTTCAGTCCCTGCATCCCGCCGCGCTGGCGACGCTGTTCATGGTCGACATCTTCGGCCCGCTTGACCGCGCCGGGGCCTATTGGGGCCCGGCGAGCCATGCGTGGGGCGGGCAGTTCTTCGTGCATCGCGGCATGCTTCATGGGTATGTCGGCGCGCTGGCGCTCGTGCTGATCCTCTGGCACGGGATCGGCGCGGGGCGTCTCTGGCGGCGTGAGGCGCTGGTCTTTACGCTGCTGGCAATTCTCTTCCTGATCTATGCGCTGGGGCATTACACGCCCGTCTTTGAATGGCTTTATGACACCGTGCCGGGGATCGACCTCTTTCGACGCCCTGCCGATGCGCTCTTCCTCTTCGGGGCCTCAGCGGCGCTTTTGACAGGGGCGCTGATGAACGACATGCTGCGTGCGCCGTCGCGTCTGAGTACCGTCGGCAGTCTCGCGGTGTTGGTCCTGACCATCAGCGGGGCCGTGTTTGTTGGCCTCCTCGGGGCGAAACAGGGACACCTTGCCGATCTTGGTCTACCCGCCGCACGCGCCCTTGCCTATAGTGCAATTCTCCTCGCATTGCTCATCATGGCGGTCCGGGTGCGGGGAACCTTGCAGCGATCCCTCCTCGCAGCAATCCTGTTGATTAGCGCCGTTGATCTGATCACGGCCCATAGCAACATCAGGCTGAACGCCAGCCTTCCGCAATTTTACGATCAGCTGGAAACCCCTGCCGCCTACGATCACATCGCGCGCCTCGCAGCGCTCTCGAAAGCAACCGACCCGAGCGGCGCACCGTGGCGGGTAGAAACGATTGGCCTTGGTGCCTCATCCCAGAACATCGGTCAGGCAGCGGGGATAGAGGCGCTGCTCGGCTATAACCCTATCCGCCTCAGGGCATTTGACAGCCTTATAGCACCCAAGCACCAGAACAATGCATCGGCCAACCGCAGGTTCGGAACAGCTATGACGTCATATGACAGTGTGATGGCCGACCAGTTGGGACTGCGGTATATCATGACCGGCAAGCCAGTGGAAAAGATTGACCGCACCCTTCCACAAGATGCGCTGCAAGAGGTCGCTGTCATTCCCTATCTTGACCAGAATTTCCACCTATATGAAAATCGCGATGCAAAGCCTCGTGCCGTTCTCCTGCCCGCAACCGGTTCTGGGGCTACACCTGGCCCACAACCCCGCATCACCCGCTACACGAATGTCGTGGTAGAGGTCAGCGCCAAATGCACGTCTCCTTGCCGCTTGGTGCTGCATGATTTCGCCTATCCCGGATGGACCGCTACTGCCAACGGTGTGCCTGTGCCCCTAATGATTCAGGACGGCCTCTTTCGTGCGGTCGATCTTTCAGTCGGGCAAAACAAAGTGACTTTTACATTCTCTCCCCTCACTCTCGAAAATCTTCAGGCCGCCCTGATCGGCGTTCTCGGCGGTGACGGCACGCCATGAGCAGCCAGTTCCTCAGCTTTGCGGGCGTCGGCGCAGTTGCGACAGCGGCACACTATCTCACCCTCCTCGCACTTGTTGAAGGCAGCCTCGCGCATCCTGCCCCTGCCTCCGCCGCCGGTGCCGCGGTTGGGGCTCTTGTCAGCTACGCGCTGAACTATCGTCTCACGTTTGCGGCCCAAAGCCCGCACCGCAAAACCCTGCCGAAATTCCTCGCTATCGCGGTTTTCGCCATGATCCTGAACTTCGTCCTGATGCACGCTCTCATCACCTTGCTGTCCCTTCCCTACATTGCCGCGCAGGTCGCCGTGACCGGCGTCATGCTCCTCTTGACGTTCAACGCCAACCGCAACTGGACCTTTGGCAGAGAGTGAAAAAGCACTGATGAAGCGCCCTTTTCGACGTCCGGGATATTGAGCACTCAAAACGCGCATCGTTACCGAATGGTCGATCGCAAACGTCTGTTCTTGATCCGAGTATCCTGAAGGATTGATGGTTCTCACCTGCCGCAGCGCCTATCGAAGGACGCAATATGCTCTCGTTCAAGGAGCAGCATTTTCGTAAGCGGTGCGCCAGCACCGTGGTGTCGGCTTGATGTGATTGCGGGCATGCTGTCGTTCACCTGAGTTTACAGGACGCTGGCCGTGAGGCACCAAACCCTGCGGAACGTCGATGCTGTCGATGTTGGCGACAAAATGGCAGCGCGGGCCGTCGTGATAGGGCGCAAGAGAGAGCGTTGCCATGGCGGGGCCAAGTTTGGAGCTGCCGATGCCGATATTGACCACATCGCTGAAGAGCGCGGCTTTTGCGGTCTGGTTGTCTTTCAGCCTGTTCCAGATATCTGTCAGAGTGCGGCTCTCAATTTGGCAGCTTCACGGGCGAGCTCTTCGATTTCGTCCCATTTGCCCATGGCGACGAGAGCTTCAGGTGCGACCCAACTGCCACCGGCGCAGACGACATTGGAAAGCGACAGATAGCTTGGCGCATTGTCGGGGTTGATCCCGCCCGTAGGGCAAAACGAAATCTGCGGCAAAGGCGCACCGATGGCTTTGAGAGCGGCTACGCCGCCCGACGCCTCGGCGGGGAAGAACTTGAGCGTGTCATAGCCACGCTCTAGAAGGGCCATTGCCTCGCTTGCCGTGGCCGCACCGGGGAGGAGCGGCAGCCCTTCGGCTTCGCAGGCGGCGAGAAGCTTTTCGGTAGCGCCCGGGGCGACACCGAAGGTTGCACCTGCGGCTTTGGCGGCGCGCACATCATCGGGTGTAACCAATGTGCCTGCGCCGACGTGACCGCCTCTAACCTGCGCCATGGCGCGGATCGCATCAAGCGCGGCAGGGGTGCGCAGGGTCACCTCAAGAACAGGTAGGCCCCCGGCCACAAGAGCCTCTGCCAGAGGGCGGGCGGCGGCGGCATCGTTGATCACAAGAACAGGCACGATCGGGGCGAGTTCGCAGAGCGCGCGGGTCTGGCGGCTGGCGTCTTTGGGGGACAGGGTCAAGGTTTACTCTCCAAAAATAGATGCGCCCTTATCGGCCGTGCCGACACTGCGCCGGAAAGCTGCGAAAAGCTCGCGGCCGAGTCCGTGATGATTGCTGCTCAGATCGGGTGCTGCTGCGGGGCGTTCCCCCACCCCTTCGGTGAGGCATTGAAGCACCCCTGTCGTGGCATCGACGCGCAGGATATCGCCATCCTTGAGCTTGGCAATCAGGCCACCATCAAGCGCTTCGGGGCTGACATGGATTGCCGAGGGGACCTTGCCTGAGGCACCCGACATGCGCCCATCTGTAACCAGCGCCACCTTCTGGCCGCGTCCCTGAAGGATCGACAGGATCGGGGTAAGGCTGTGAAGCTCTGGCATGCCGTTTGCCTTGGGCCCCTGAAAGCGCATGACAACCACAAGATCGCCCATAAGCTCGCCGGCCTTGAAGGCGGCCTTCACATCGTTCTGGTCATGAAACACCCGCGCGGGCGCTTGAACGATCTGGTGCTCAGGCGCCACCGCCGAGACTTTCATCACCGCTGTGCCAAGATTGCCCGAGAGGCGCGCGAGCCCCCCTGTGAGCTGGAACGGGTCGGCCACGGTGCGCAGAATTCTGTCATCGAGACTTTTGCGAGCGCCGGGTTGCCAGCTCAATATGCCGTCGGCGAGCTTTGGCTCTGTCGTGTAATGCTCAAGGCCCTCGCCTGCCACTGTCTTGGTATCGGGATGTAGAAGGCCAGCGCCGAGAAGCTCGCCGATCATGTAGCCAAGCCCGCCTGCGGCGTGAAAATGGTTCACGTCAGCCAGCCCGTTGGGATAGACCCGCGCGATAAGCGGTGTGACTTCGGAAAGATCGGAGAAATCTTCCCAATCAAGGATGATCCCGCCGGCGCGGGCCATGGCGATCAGGTGAATGAGAAGGTTGGTCGAGCCGCCCGTAGCATTAAGCCCGACGATCCCGTTTACAAAGGCCTTTTCGCTTAGAATATCGCAGACGGGCGTATAGCTCTCACCCAGCGCGCTGAGCGAGAGTGCGCGCTTTGCGCCTTCGGCTGTGAGAGCAGCGCGCAGGGGCGTGTTCGGTGTCACAAAGCTGGCACCCGGCAGATGTAGCCCCATGAACTCCATCAGCATCTGGTTGGTGTTGGCCGTGCCGTAGAAAGTGCAGGTTCCTGGGCCGTGATAGGCCGCCATCTCGGCTTCCATGAGCGCGGCGCGGTCGACTTCGCCAGCGGCAAAGCGTTGGCGCACCTTGGACTTCTCGTCATTGGGTAAGCCACTTGTCATGGGGCCTGCGGGCAGAAAAACAGCGGGTAAATGGCCAAAGGCCTGCGCAGCGATCAAAAGGCCTGGTACGATCTTGTCGCAGACACCCAGAAAAACCGCCGCGTCATAAGTGTTGTGGCTGAGCGCGACCGATGCGGCGAGCGCGATCACGTCACGCGAGAAGAGGCTAAGCTCCATGCCGGCTTCGCCCTGAGTGACACCATCGCACATCGCCGGTACGCCGCCCGCAACTTGCGCCGTGCCGCCGATTTCGCGCACAGCATGCTTGATGATGTCCGGGTAGGTGGCGAAGGGCTGATGTGCAGAGAGCATATCGTTATAGGCCGTTACGATTCCGAGGTTGCCTGAGACGTCCTCGACCAAGCGCGCCTTGTCGCTTTCGGCGGCGGCATAGGCATGAGCCTGACCGCTGCAAGCCAAGTGCGACCGGGCCGGCCCCTTTGACTGCGCCGCGCGCATGCGCTTCAGGTAGGCGTCGCGTGTCTTGGAACTGCGTGCGATGATCCGGTCAGTTACGGCTTCGATAGTTGAATTGAGAGTCATTTGTCCTCCACTCGGCCAATCTCGCGCCAGCGCCGGCCATCCCGATGCATCAGCATCAGGGCCTCTTCGGGGCCCGAACCGCCTGCATCATAGGGCTCGGGTGCATGACGCGCCTCTTCCCAGCGCGCGATAATAGGGTCGACCCAGGCCCACGCCGCCTCAACCTCGTCGCCGCGCATAAAGAGCGTCTGATCGCCACGGATGACATCCATGATCAAACGCTCATAGGCGTCCTGTGAATCGGTCTGGCCCCCCAGCGCATTTGCAAAGGTCATGTCCAACGTTACCTCCGCAAGGCGGAAACCACCAGGACCCGGCTCCTTGATGGTATTGTGCAGCGTGATGCCCTCGTCCGGCTGAAGGTGTATGATCATTTGATTGCTGCGTCGGTTTTCCATCTCGGGGAAAATCATGTGCGGAGGCTCGCGAAACACGACGGCGATCTCCGAAGTCCGCGCGCGCAATCTCTTCCCGGTGCGGAGGTAGAAAGGCGTTCCAGCCCATCGCCAGTTGGCGATAGCAACTTTCATCGCCACGAAACTCTCTGTTCGCGAGGTCGGATCGCCCGCACGCTCGCGGTAGCTGCCCTGACCCTCTTTGTCCCGATACTGTCCCCGCACGATTTCCTGAGGCTTGGCAGGTGCGAGCGCCTCGATAACCTTTACCTTCTCGTCACGCACGGCGTTCGGCTCAAATCTCGACGGCGGTTCCATTGCCGTCAAACACAAGAGCTGCATGAGGTGGTTCTGGACCATGTCCCGCATCGCACCGGCACGATTGTAATACTCACCACGCCCCTCGACACCGAGACTCTCGGCCACGGTGATCTGAACATGGTCAATGTGTGTCGAATTCCAAAGCGGCTCCCACAGCGCATTGGCAAAGCGCAGAGCCATCAAGTTCTGCACCGTTTCTTTTCCCAGATAGTGGTCGATGCGATAGATTTGGCTTTCCTCGAAACCCTGACGCAAATCCGCGTTGAGTGCCCGTGCAATGGCCAGGTCATTTCCGAAGGGTTTTTCAACGACGATGCGGCTCTCAGGTGTTACTGCCCCATAGCTGCTCAGCCTGGATGCGATAGTGCCGAAAAGGGAAGTGGAGACCGACAGATAGAAGGCGCGCACCGCTGATCCGCGCAGCAATCCGACCAATTCGGACCAGCCCTCTTGGCTCATTACATCAAGATGAATGTAAACAATCGTCGCAAGGAACTGGTCAAGCATTTCCGCATCGCCCGAAATGCATGGCGCAAACTCGGCGAGGCTCGTCCTGAGATCAGCCCGGAACATGTCCGTATCGATTTCTGACCGGGCCGTGGCAATGATGCGCGCGTCTCTCGGCATCTGGCCAACTGAAAAGCGGCGGAAAAGACCCGGCAGGATCTTGCGCTGTGCCAGATCGCCAGTGGCCCCGAAAATGACCAGATCAAACGATGATACTGGGATGACGCGAGAGACCATTCCCTCAGCTCGCCAATTTCAGGGGACGGCCATGTATCAAGGTGCGTAGGACACAACGTCCAATCCGCCCAAATCCGTCGATTGCGAGTCTGGTGGCCATGCTTTTCTTCCTCCTTATCTACGGCAAGTGTTAGCGCTAACATAGCTTTGAGACAAGCTACCTTTTGGGGTTCTGCCTCAATCCGTGTGGTGCCACTATCCTGAGACAGGAAAATTCAGGAGGGATAGCCGTGAATTCGAAAAGCACTGGTCGCCCGGGCGCGAAGTTTCGGTTCAAACCAGTGAGCGAAATGTTTCTGGCGGGTGGATTCCATCCGGCAGCTTGACGCCAATCGGCATCTACCCAGACTGTGAATTCCAGTCTCCACGACGTCACGGCTGGCGATGTCGGCGGCTGCAAGATTATCCCGCGCATGGAGACGAGGCAACGGTGGATCTCGCAGTTTGCTCGCCGCATCGCCTGAATCAACGAAATCGTCGCCCTCACCGAAGAAGTCGTCGCAGGTGCCGCACAGACTCTCGTCATCGGAAACGCCAATTACCGATCAAAAACCCCGCCACATAGCGATCAAGCTCCCAAACGGGCGAGGTAATTGCTCGACGTTATGTCGCCCTTTTCAGCTGGCCAGATGCTCGAACAAACGGGCGACAGCCTCGGCACCCGGATCGATATGGCCCTCCAGTTGCTCGGCATTGATATAGCTCGCACGGCCAGCCTTTGCCGATGTCAGCGTCGCGGTGTATTTCGCCCCCTTGCGCGCCGCAGCAGCCGCTTGCGGCAAACCAGCACTCAGGGCATCCAGCGCGGGCAGCAAGGCATCGACCATCGTCCGGTCGCCAGGGTTGGCACCACCGATCTGGCGCATCCGGTCAAGGCCCGCCATCAGCGCATCCCGCATCGTCATCCCCGACGATGACGCATCCCCCGCTGCCGCAAAGAAAATCGCAAGCAGCACCCCCGACGATCCGCCCATGGTCTGGCTCAGCTCCAGCCCGATCGCACGGTAAAGCTGCGTGTGATCGGCCAAGGGCAGCCGGTCCATCGCATCAATCAACGCCCTTGCCGCACCAGCCAGAGTCGAGCCTGTATCCCCATCCCCGGATTTCGCATCGAGAAGGTTCAGATCGTTCTCGGCTGCGATCAGCACCTTGCAGCAATCGGTCAGAAATTCCCGTGTCGGCGCATGTGCTGACGCAGGCGCGCGGATCGGGGTCAAGCCATCCGGCAGCGGTAGAACGGCAGGTGCTGTCACGCTGTTACACCCCGGCCAGCCCGTCACCTTGGCAGGCGCTTTCAGGAACCCTTCGTCTCCGTCCGCGAGTTCGCATAGCGAAATCGAAAATCCGTGCATATCGAGCGCCGTCATCATCGCGCTGGGACCAACGACCAGCCGAATATACTGGCCAATCTCCGAGCCAAGCAGATTGTTGGTCAGAATCGCCATTTCAAGGCAGGACGCCCCGCCAAGGTTGTTGATCAGCGCCACATGTGGCGTCCTTGGCATATCCGCAACAAGAGCCTCAATCATCTTGGCAATCGCATCCGCTGCGCCCGCGGAGGCGACTTGCGCCACACCAGCTTCGCCATGAATACCCAGCCCAAGCTCGGCCATGCCAAATGGAATACGGTCTTCTTTCAGCGATCCGGGAACCGAACAGGTATCAAGCGAAAGCCCGATACTGCGCGAGCCTGCAATCACCCGCTTGGCGGCAATCGTGCAGGCCTCCAGGTTGGCCCCCCCTTCGGCCATCGCCCCCACGATCTTGTGGACAAACAACGTCCCCGCAAGACCGCGCGCCTGTGGCAGGCTCGGCAAGGCGACATCATCATCCACGATCACCACGCTGACCTTGTGGCCAAAGGCCCGCGCCCGCTCCGCCGCCAGACCAAAGTTCAGCCGGTCGCCCGTGTAATTCTTGACGATAAGCAGACACCCCGCCGTCCCGGTCACCGCAAGGATCGCCGCCAGAACAGCATCCACCGAAGGCGAGGCAAACACGTCGCCGCAGACCGCTGCCGTCAACATGCCCTCGCCCACAAAGCCCGCGTGGGCAGGTTCGTGGCCCGAACCGCCGCCCGAAACCAGCGCAACCTTGGATTTGTCCCAATCGGACCGCACCACCACGCGGATATGCGGATATCCGACCCACAAAACTGGAACAAGCGATCTTGATGTGACCACAAACGGACAGGTTCTGAGGCATCTTCGTGAGAATGACCGTGACAGCGAGCCACCGAATGTGCGAAGTGAAAACTGCTCCGCTGGGAGTCGTGGCGATTTCGACAAGGTGACGACACTGAATACACTTGCGACATATGCACCGAAGGCAACGGCGCAACCGTGGTTGTCGCCTTTGAATTTGCATGCATATCCAGACCCCTATCGTTCGGACAGTCGCCCCAAGTTCGATGATCCTGTCGTTACAGCACTTCTATCACTTGCTCCGCTAAAGCGCTTAGCTGGAATCGGATTCTTGGGAGCAATCGACTACGTCAAGCATGGTTCGGGGCGTGATGGGCATCGACGGCGGCACAACAGATTAGAGCACTCAATTGGAGTTGCGCATCTGGCCAATGTGTATGCTCACGAGGCGGGACTTGATGCAGACCGTCGGAGCTTACTCTTATGTGCGGCCCTATTGCACGACGTCGGGCACGGGCCTCTTTCTCATACTCTCGAACCAGTCTTTCTCGAGGCGTTTGGGCTAGATCACCATCTAGTATCGCGTAGAATTATTACTGGTGACATTGCTTTCGGCGCAGGCATACGAGAGGTCGTTCATGATGCCGGAGTCAACTTAGAAGAGTTGATTGCACTTATCGATGGCGAACATGATGGTGATGTAGGCTACCTATTTTCGAGTCCGATCAATCTCGATACGCTCGAGGGCATTACTCGATGCCGTGCCTTTGTTGCGCCACGACCTGCACATGGAATGGCGGCTCGCATAGTACGGAGGTGGGCGAAAGGCGCAGACCATTCTGAAAGTTGGTTCGATTCCTTCTGGGGGTTGAAGCATGATGTCTACAATCTATTCATCGGGGCACCTCGCGGAGCCGCCCTTGATGCGATTGCGCAGACATACATGCGCACCAATATTTCCTCATTTAGGGCCGAAGATTTCCTGACCTCTGAGCGATCGATCTTTCGAAATCATCCCGAATTGATCTCGATATTGAGAACTGCGTCACGCGGTGACAAAGAAGTAGGCTCGCAGATTCCGTCCAGTTGGCGGAGCCTAGAGGTTTGCGTGCGAAAGAGGGAATTCTTTGTAGAATCGGACGCACGACTTGAGGATAACGCGTCAATAAACAGACGCTATCGGCAATCAAAGACGACGACTGTAGTCACTTTGGCGGATCTCCTGGAATAGTAAGGCATGACGATCGAAAGAGTTACGAATAGCAATGATGTTCGAGCAGTTCTGAAAAGATTGAACGAAGAGTCAGCCCGCCAGCTCGACGTTATGCGTGGCGTCGCACTAAAGAGACTTGTCGGAAATACAAACATCATCGTGGGTCTAAACGGTAGCGTGGCGCGCCGTGAAGTGACGAGTGGGTCTGATGTAGACCTATTCTTCCTTACTCTTGATGATGATGTAGAGAGCGCTCGAAGAGTTCAAGATGACTATAGGAGTGATCTGCGCGCTCTTGGGATTAAAATGCCTGCGAATGATGGAGTGTTTGAGGCTCCTCTTGCCGTCTCTGAGTTGCTCGCCAACATTGGCGGCGATAAGGACACCAACGAGTATCTTACCCGGAGAATGCTCTATCTCCTTGAGGGCGATTGGCTCCACAATCAGTCGGGCTTTGACCGAGTTCGCGCACAGCTAATTGAGCATTACGTTGATGAAGACCTCGAAGACCGGAAACTCTGTCGCTATCTCTTGAACGACATTATTCGCTATTGGCGCACCATATGCGTCGACTTCGAGGAAAAGACGGGTAATGGCGAGAAGCCACGTGCTGTCCGGCTTGTTAAGCTACGTTTTGCCCGCATGATGTTGTATTTTGGAGGGATCGCGGCCATCAGTAGGACAGGTGACGTCTCTCCGCCGGAGAAGCGCTCGATTCTTCTAGAGATGTTTTCCAAACCGCCGATTGATCGTCTGATTGAAGTTTTTGGCGAAGAGGAATCGGCTCGCGCCCTTTCTGCCTACGCCACGTTTCTAAATGCAATGGACAGCAAGAGTGTTCGGGCCAAATTAGACCAAGAGGGTTTTACTGGCCTCGAGACAGACGAATATCGAGAGCTCGTCGTGGTTGCTCGAGATTTTCGCAACAGCCTTGAAGGTCTTCTTGTTGACAAGTCAGGTTTGCGGCACCGGATAGCGTCCGCGATGCTCTTGTGACCGGGCATTCTGAATTTGGAACGGGCTTCAGTCCTCGACCGGATTCTGCAGTTTATCTTGTTCGCCACGGTAGGACCGACTGGAACGAGAAGGGCCTGATCATGGGCCAGACGGATATTCCACTCAATGCTCGGGGGATAAAGCAGGTCCATGACGCTTTGGGCAGTCTACGAGAACTGCAATGTAAGTCCTTGTTCTCAAGTCCACTAATGAGAAGCCGCCAGACTGCTGACATTCTTGCAAACGCCCTCAACCTAGACCTAGTCGTGCTTGACGGCCTTAAGGAACGCCATTGGGGTGTATTCGAGGGGAAACTCCGAACGGAACGCGATGTAACCGTAGCCCCCCCCTGTGGGGAGAGTTTTGAAGCGTTCGGAAACCGCGTTAGGCTAACGCTCGCAACGATTAGGTCTTCATCTGAGCGTCCGCTGATCGTGACGCACTCAGGAGTGATTAAGGTTGCACTGAGCTGGTGGTCGGAATCGGAGATCGGCCGAAGGATAGAGCATCTGACGCCAATTCATTTAGACCTTTATTCTGGCGAGGGCTTGTTGTGAAAGCACTTACCATCGGCGAAAATCGACTAGATGCGCTCTTCTGTGGTTTTCGCGCGTTCCTGATCCTGTCTGCCCCGTATCCCACTGATCTCGCAAGTGGAATTCGTCCAATTGTTGACCTATTGCTGACCCGTCGTTAGGAAGGCAGAAAGCCGCCCATTGGGGCTTGCCCCTGATTGGTCAGGTTCGGGCATCGGGGCTGGGATCGCGACTCGCGAACTCAGTTCGGCAGGCCGACTTCCCGCGATAGGGCAGCAGCCTTCGCGCAGCCAACCTAGTATGGACCAAGGCTCCCGACATTCTACAAGCCTTCGATGGCGGCATGCTGATCCGCGGCAAAGCTGATCTCTGACTCGCCATCCCCGTGCCTGCGGCGGGCGTCTGTAATTCGTAAGCGGTGTCCCGATCACACTGGAACGGGGTAATTCCACGGGAGGAGATCGTCGATCTGGCTTTGCTTATGGCCTTGAACGATGGCGGTGAGCGCGGCTGATAGCCATGCGTGGGGATCGACGCCATTCATCTTGCAGGTCTCGATCAGCGAGGCGATGACGGCCCAGTTTTCAGCTCCGGCGTCGTGTCCTGCGAACAGGGCGTTCTTGCGGTTCAGGGCGATGGGGCGGATGGTGCGTTCGACGGTGTTGTTGTCGATCTCGACGCGGCCATCGGTGAGGAAGCGGCCAAGGCCGTCGCGGTATTTTGCGATGTAGGCAAGGGCCTCGCCCAAGGGCGACTTTGCCGAGGCGCGGGCGCGGTGGTGGGTCAGCCAATCGTCGAGACGGGCGATGATCGAAGCGGAGCGGTCCCGCCGGATGGCCAATCGCGTTACGGGGTCACTGCCGCGGATCTCGGCCTCGATGGCGTAGAGGTCGCGGATGAGGGCCACGCCTTCCTCGGCAATCGGCGCGGATCCGGTGCGGGTGATCTCGATTAGTTTGCGGCGCGCATGCGCCCAACAATGGGCGAGCTGGATGCCCGGACCGATCCGGTCTGCTGCGATCAGGCGGTTGTATCCGGCATAGCCGTCGACTTGCAGGATGCCGCCAAAGCCCTGCAAGATCCGCTCGGCATGCTGCCCGCCGCGACCGGGGGCATAGGTGAAGACCACGCTTGGTGGAGACGCGCCGCCCCAAGGTCGGTCATCGCGGGCAAGCGCCCAGAAGTATCCCGTTTTGGTCTTTCTCGCCCCCGGGTCGAGGACCGGGGCGCGCGTTTCGTCCATGAAGAGTTTGGTAGACAGTTTCAGGTCGGCCATCAGCGCGTCATGGACAGGGCGCAGTTCGAAGGCGGCGCGACCCACCCAATCGGCAAGGGTGGAGCGGTCGAGATCGACGCCCTGGCGGCTGTAGATCTGGGCCTGTCGGTAGAGCGGCAGATGATCTGCATACTTGCTGACCAACACATAGGCTACTGTGGCCTCGGTGGGCATGCCACCTACGATCAGCCGTGCCGGTGCGTGGGCTTGGACGACCCCGTCGGTGCAGGACCGACAGGCATACTTGGGACGGCGGGTCACGATGACACGGAACTGAGCAGGCACGATGTCCAGCCGTTCCGAGACATCCTCGCCGATGCAATGCAGGCAGCCGCCACAGGCGCAGGTCAGGCTGTCTGGTTCGATGATCTCCTCGATGCGCGGCAGGTGCTTGGGCAATGCACCGCGGTTGGCTGCACGCGGTTTGGCAGGGCGCTTGGCGGCCCGGTCCTCGGCATCCTCTTCGGCATGGATCACCGCCATCGCCGTTTCGAGGTCTTCCAACGCCAGTTCGAATTGGTCCGGATCGCTCTTTTCCGACCGCCGCCCAAAGGCCGCCTGCTTGAAGGCCGCCACCAGCTTCTCCAGCCGTTCGATCCGCTCGTCCTTTCGCCGCTCGCGCGCATCTGCGGCAGTCAGTAACGCCTTCAACGTGGCGATTTCTTCAAGCAGATCAGAGGTCTTCGGCATGGCCGGTTTTTACCAAACCGGCACAGAGGATGCCCGTCGAAAGCACCAACCGAGTCATCCTGCCGCAGGGCTGAACCGGTCATTCCACCGCTTCGGGAGCCTTCACTTTAATGGCCCGAACCCGCCGCCAATCCAGACCAGCAAACAGCGCCTCGAACTGCGCGTGGTTCATCAGCATCAACCCGTCCTTCACGGCGGGCCAGGTAAACGTATGCTCTTCCAGCCTCTTGTAGGCCATCACCAGCCCGGTGCCGTCCCAGTAGAGCAGCTTCAGCCGATCGGCTTTCTTCGCGCGGAACACGAAGACCGTCCCGGTGAACGGGTCCTTGCGCAGCTCGTTCTTCACCATCGCGGCCAGGCTGTCATGACCTTTGCGGAAGTCTATGGGCTTCGTCGCCACCATGATCCGCACCCGGTTCGACGGGAAGATCACGTGCGGGCCTGCAAGGCCATGGCCAGTTCCGCGATCCGGGCTGCGGGCGTGGCTGCATCCAGACGCACAGTCACAGGGCCGATCAACAGATCAATCGTCGCAGTTGCAACCGGCGTGTCCACTGCCTGCGCCGTCGACAAAGGTGCTGCGAACTCAGCTCCCGCAACCTCGGGCACAACAAGTTTGCCCTTCCGTGCCAGCGTCCGCCAGGACGACAGGTGGTTGGCCTTCAATCCATGCCGATGTGCCACCTCGTTCACGGTGACGCCAGGAACCAGCGTCTCGGCCACCATCCGACCCTTCGCCTCGTCAGACCATCGCCGCTTGGCCGCCGGAGCCGCCAGAAGCTCCACAAACCCAACAGCCTCCATACCGCGCTCCCGATGGACTCCCAATGACACCTCCCGTGCAAATCACCACAATTTCGCCCCGCATCGCAGCTTACGGATTCAACGGGAAGGTGGGGTCAGAACAGCGGTTACTGTAATTCCAGGGCATATGGGCATCGAGCTTTGGGCTTGAGTGCGACCTTCATCGCGCCATCATGTATCCACTCTTCAGGACCAGCAAGGTCATGACCTCGTCGTCGCCCACACGGAACGATTGTTCTGCAAGCTCATACCTATCGGCACCCTCGGTATCGAACCAGGTATCCGCGTCCATAAGGGACAGCGAAATGTCATCCCGGGCTCCTTTGTGCAGGATGTCGTAGGCGTTGCTCTGTGGGTCGAGTGTTCGCCGCAGGAACCACCGCTCACCAACGCTCTTTGATCGCTTGAACCAGTTGAGGCCATTGCGGCTGTAGGAGGCCAGCAAGCTCGGTTCGAAATCCAGATCCACCAAGCGATACGCCATAGCCGTCTTGCTGACAGAAAAAGCGTCCGAAAGTTGACGGACGGTGCGCATGTCGAATTTTTTGAAGTCGCTCAAGGTGTTCTTGAGCATGAACTCCGGCATCAATAGCTCTGAGGCGAACCGGTTTGCGCCTTTTTCCCGGGACAGCCCCCGTTCCTGTCCCTTACTACCCCCGATATCTTCCTTGGCACAAAACAGGTGTTCTCCCCTGTGCCACTCCCAGTGCCCTAGTTCGTGCGCGAGGGAGAATCTTTGGCGCCGCAGGTTTCCGTGAGCATCATTCACGGCGATGATCGCTCGGCCGATATCTGCACGGCCATGGATGCAGGCCTCGCATCCATCCATTTCCCGGTAGTCAACCTTGGCACCTTGAAGCCAAGCAATGGCTTCAAGGTCTATGTCTTCCGGTCGTTTTAGACGAAGCGCCTGGAGGATTTCCTCGGCACGACGCGGAGAATGGGTCATTCATCGCCGTCCTTCTTGTCCGGCCAGGCGTCATCATCAAACAAGTCTTCCAAGTCCTTTTCGATCCCCTTTCGATCTCTCGCGGACAGTTTCTTGCCATGGCGGGCTGCAACGGTATCAGGCATGAAGATGTCAGGTCTGGTCCTTGGCTTACTCGGAGCCATGGTGACGACATTTTGGTTTCGCACAGCCCGACCCTTTTCGGCCGAGGCCTTGGCTTCTTTGATTGCAATCTCGGCAACCTCATCTTTGGCGGTCTCCAGCCAAGCTCTCATGCGATTACCGAAAGCAGCGATATCGTCACCTGCCTCTTCAGCCTCTTTCCGAATTTCCTCGTCTGACATGTTGCTGATAGCTTCGTCGATTTCCTCTGCCAGGCGATCTTGAAAGGTTTTCTTATCCTTCGCCATCGAGCATCTCTTTCATTTCCGGGTGGGCGTTGCGTGTCCTTTTGACCCGCTGAACCACCGTGTTGTATTCCGTTTCATTCCAATCGAAGCCCATCATGATATCGGGCTTCGATTGGCCTTCCTCCAGCGCAAGAAGGTATAGCTGTGCATCGTCATCGCCCTCGAAGAGCGCCATGAAATGGGCCATGAACTCTTTCTCAAAGAGTTGACCTTCCTGGCTGCAAGACGAGGCGATGTCCTTCGCCGCGTCCAAGTCTTTGTCGGTGTTCTTGCGAAATCCGATCTTGGGGCGCTCCGATGAAATGCTCCGCATCACACCGGACAGGAAGTCGACAAACACGACACCTTTCGGCCATTTGCGCGTTCCGGTGATTTCGCTCTTTATCACCCTCATGACGGCCTCTTGGAGGATGTCTTCTTCGTCGCCAGCCCGGTTGTTCCGAATGCACCAGTTACGTGACTTCTGAAGGAGCTTCCTGAGCGCAACATCATCGCGGAAGAGGCGATCCAGCTCATCATTGAATTCCTTAAGGGAATAGAACGCCTCGGGTGTGTCTTTCGCCATGCCAATCGCCGTTTCCGCTACTCTTCAAATGTATATGCGCACGCAGCGACATGTCGCCGTCAAGAAAATTCAAAAAATCCTGAACGCTGCGAACGCGAACCTTCTTGTGCCGCGCATACAACCTTGAGGCGCCTGCTGCGGGCGTCAAGCAGATAAGAAAAGGATTTGCTGCCATGTCTACCGAAACGATCGATATAGAAGACCTCCTGGCCGCCCTGAATGCTGGCCGCAAACCCCGCGATCACGGGCCTTACAAGGTGAAGGTCGGCGACCATGACCTGAATTTCACCGACGCCATCATCGACGATCCGACACCCACCGGCCGGCAGATCATTGAGGGGGCTGGCTTCCGCAAAGCTGAAGAGCACTTGGTGTTCCAGGTGCTGCGCAACGGCGAACTTGAAGAACTTCGGCTTGAAGAAACCACGGATCTGCGCCCCGGCCAGGTCGAGCGCTTCCTGATCTTCCCGAGCGCGGAATCTTTCCGCTTCGACATCGACGGCAAGCGCCTCGAATGGGGCCACAAGGTCATCAGCGGGCGCGTGCTCAAGAAGCTGGCCGGAGTCGATCCCGCCAAGTTTGCCGTCTGGCAGGTGATCCCGGGCAAAGATGACATCCTGGTTGGCGACACCGATCTCATTTGCCTCGCGAATGCAGGCCTGGAGCACTTCTTCACCGGCGTGCCCCAGACCACGGAAGGGGGTGAGGCATGAGCCTCCTTCCCCGCCCAGATCGCCGCTACCTCGATGAGCGCGGCATCACCGTTCGCGAAGTCGTCGACGGTGTGAAAAAGGGCGTGATCCTCACCGGGATCCCGCTTCCGGAAGGTAAGTATCAGGTCCCGCTGGCGGATATCCTGATCCTTCTACCGCCATCGTATCCCGAGGTGGCGCCCGACATGTTCTACGCCGTGCCACATCTCAGGCTCGTTGCTGGTCAATGTGAGCCTCGCTGCACTGAAGCGCGTGAAACTCACGTTGATCAAGTATGGCAACGCTGGTCTCGCCACAACAACGAGTGGCGGCCAGGCATCGACGGCATCTGGACCATGGTAAAGCGGGTCGAACGGGCCCTTGAGGTGGCAGCATGAAGCGCCGCGACATCACCCTCCACGCCCGTCACCGCGACAAGCTGCAGGCGCTTCTGGCTCACCCCCGGGGACACGAAGGCGCCGCCTACATGTTGCTCGGCAAAAGTGAGATCGCGCAGGATCCGTGGGACCTCGATCCGCGGACACGCTACACCTCCTACGAAGTCATCGCGATCCCGCGCGAAGACCGTATCGATGCCAGCGACAAGCATGTCACCTGGAATACCAACTCCTTCGCCCAGCTCTGCCGCCGGGCGGCGGAAGAGGACCTGGTGCCGGCGATCCTTCACAGCCATCCGGGAGGCTTCGACGGCTTCTCGGTTCAGGATGATCGTAACGAACGCGATCTCTTCGTTATGGCCAGGAACAGGAACGGCGCCGGGACGCGTCTTGTGAGCATCGTGCAAGTCGGCGAGAGCCTCTACAGGGCGCGTGTCTGGGAAGACGACGTTGCTCCCCTACCCTGTCACCGCGTGACAGTCATCGGCGCCCAGATCGAAATCCATTCGACCGACGTGCCTACGCCTTCGGAAGCCCTGTCCCGGCAGGCACTAGCCTTCGGACCCGAGGTCAACAGCCTCCTCAAGCAGCTCTCCATCGCCGTGGTCGGGTGCGGCGGCACCGGTAGCCCGGTGGTGCAGCTCCTCGCCCGCCTTGGCGTGGGGCGGATCGTTGTCATCGACGAGGACGTGGTCGAGCATTCCAACCTGAACCGGCTGCACGGCGCGACCCGAAATGATGCCGATGACGCGGTGCTCAAGGTTGATGTCATGGCGCGCGAGGTGGCGAAGATGGGCCTTGATGTCGAGATCAGATCGATGAACGGCTGGGTGGATGCCCCGCGCATCCGAGACGCGCTGAAATCTTGCGACGTCATCTTCGGATGCACGGACGATCATGCCGGTCGCCTCTACCTGAACCGGGTCGCGCACTTCTACCTGATCCCGGTCATAGATGTCGGGCTGGTCCTGATGCCCCGTAACGATGGTGAGCCCGGCCTCCTCGAGATGGCCGCGAGAGTCAGCGTGCTGTTTCCCACTTCGGCTTGCCACGGCTGCCGCGGCACGGTCGATCGCGTCCGGGCCCGCGAGGAAGACCTCCAGCGATCGGACCCCGAGGAATACGAGCGACAAAAGACTGAAGCTTACGTCCGCGGCGCAGGAAATCCGGCACCAGCCGTGGTGACCTTCACCTCTGAGGCAGCCACCATGGCCGTCAACGAGCTCCTTGCCGGTCTCGTCGACTTCCGTGGCACAGGAGGATGGACGTGGCAACGCTATCGCAAGTTGGACAAGGGCTTCGAGCGTTCACAGGGGGCGCAGCCCCAGCCCGACTGCCCAGTCTGCGGCAGTGAGGAATACTGGGGTCTCGGCGACGTTGACCCCTTTCTGGATCGCATCGGGTGAGTGGCATGATGATAAAATTCCTGCGGAAATGCCTGGAGATCACCCGCATTATCCCGCGAAGCGACCTGGTTGTCAGGATAACCTCGGCGCACCCCGCACCGGATCAGATCGTGCCAGGCGAGATGACGGTTGTGCGCGATGGCGTCGATAAATGGGCTTGCTTCCGCTGCCCGGGTGGCTGCGGCGAAACCATCAAGTTGTCCCTGAGCAAGAACAAGAGGCCGAAGTGGACGGCCGTGCCAGACTGGCTGAAGCGACCAACGGTCTCTCCGTCTGTCCGACAGCTGAACGACTGCCGCTGCCACTTCTGGATCAGGCAAGGGCAGGTTGACTGGTGCAAGGATAGTGGTCACCGGTCGAGATGAGCGCCTTCGTGGCCAGCCGACACCGACTTGTCGGTTGGCCTTCCATTTTTTGTATGCCCTCCACCTTTCGCCACATACATAGCAAGCTGCTGTGGACAGCTATTCTCCAGTAATGCTATCCATTTGGGAAAGCTTGACTTTGGACATCATTCGGTGACAGACCGGTTTCTATTTCGCATGACCTACTACCGCAATTTGCAGCGGTATCTGTCCGATCGTGCTGTTTACGCAAAGAACAGCCCAAACGTTCAGCCAGGCTACGAGTGAGCCAGTATGGGCACTAGCCAACAGATCACTACCGCGCTTCGGCAAACGTCGCATGTTCTTCAGACAATGCGCAGTGCATTGCCGGGCACTGGCACAGTCCTTTCAAAACTTGCTGTCAGGCTCCAGATCAATCCTTCAAGTTCATCAATCGGGATACCAAGCTCTTTAGCGATATCCTCACGGGTCACCTTTTCTTGCCAAAGCAGCGTGAGCAGTTTTCGCCACACAACTGACGTCTCCCGTTCGATGCCGTCTGGTTCTCCAGACCGATATCCGCGGCGTGAAAGGTCAATACACATGGACTTGTATTGCCAGTCCGAAAGCCGGTTCAGTTGGTGAAGGCGATAAGCCAAACCCATCGCCGAAACGCGGTATCTCACCTTTGACTTGAGCACCACATCTGTCGAGACAAAACGCGGAACCCGTGCAAGAACATCGTCAAAGGGCATAAGAAACGCGGAAGCGAAATAGTTCGCCTCCCGCTCTAGGGAACGATCACCTTTTGGATCTCCATGCTTGTGCATGACCAAATGCCCAAGTTCATGCGCGGCATCGAAACGGCTGCTTTCGGCGCTCTTAAAGTTGTTCAGGAATATAAACGGCTTACCTCCCCGCCAAAACGAGAACGCATTCACAGAAGCCGTGTTTTCTGACAACGAAAATAGCCGGATGCCCTTCGTTTCAAGAAGGGCGAGCAAGTTGCCAATTGGTTGCTGACCCAGCCCCCAATGCTGCCGAAGTTGGACGGCTGCCACCTCTGGATCGCTTTCATGCGACAAGTCCAACAGGTCAGGATTCGGCAATCCAAAGCGTGCCTCGACCCACTCATTCAGCAGTAATCCAAGCGAACCAGCCGCAATAGCAGCATCACGTTCCCGCGCCGTCATCTTCGAGAACGAACGAAAGCTGACGGCTTCGATATCGACCCCTTCGACATCGTCGCCCGCAAAGAACGAGGTCGGATAGCCCAAGGCCTTTGCCAGCCTTTCAACGGTATCTGCCTCAGGCGTATTTCGCCCCTTTTCCAGTCGCGTGATCGTATCGACGCCAACCCCGGCCTTTTCGGCCAGGGCTTTTGCCGTCAGCCCGCGTCTTGCACGAGCAAGTGATAGCCTCCCAGCGTTGAACATCGGTCGCTCTACTTGCGAACGATCTGCGGCTCGAACTCATCCGCGATGCCGTCTGTTTCGATCGGCAGGACCGTCGCCTCGTCTTCGCCATCCTCGATCAGAAAAATCCGCTCAACTGCCGCAACAAACGTGCGACGAGCGATCACAGGGCGGGTCAGTTCCGCCCGTCCCTGCTGGTCTACCATCAAGTAGAACAGTGCAAAACCACCGACCGGCAGGCGAACCATCGGCTTGAGGTCATCGGCCCCGGCGTGCTCGAATAATGTCGCGCCACTCGCCCGCTCAGCACCGGCGCCCTTGTCCGAGCGCGGCTTGGGGTGTTCTTTGCCGCAGGCGACATCAACGTTGCAAAAAGACACCTTGACCTCAAGCGCATCGTTGCGGATCGCCTCAATACCGTCTTGCCGATCAAGCACCCAATCCGGTTCCTTGCGCCTGTCATGAACCCCGCCAAGATACTCGCGGCGGATCGCAGCCACGCCATGGTGATAGGAAAACGTGCCTGCCGCATTCGCCGGATGCAAATCAGTAGCGTTGTTGCGCTCGGCGCGGGTGACGTTGCCCCCTGCATCTAATCCAGTTTGAGATAGACTCTGGCCCAACCGAAAGGACCAGAGATGAAGCGCAGCAGATTTACCGAAGATCAGATCATTGGCATCCTGAAAGAGCATGAGGCGGGTATTTCCGTGGCCGATCTGTGCCGCAAGCACGGTGTCAGCGATGCAACTGTCTATAAATGGAAAGCCAAGTATGGCGGCATGGATGTCAGTGAGGCGAAGCGTCTGAAGGCGCTTGAGGATGAGAACGGGAAGCTGAAGAAGCTGCTCGCCGACGCCATGTTGGACAACTCGGCTCTGAAAGACTTGCTCGGAAAAAAATGGTGACGCCCGCCGCGAAGCGGCAAGCGGTCGCACATCTTGTGGAAGGCCACGGGATGAGCGAACGGCGGGCGTGTCGGGTCATCGGCTGCTGCAGGATGACGATGCGCTATGAGGCGATCCGGCAGGATGATCCCGCGCTGCGGGAGAGGCTGAAGGAACTGGCACGAGTTCGCCGCAGGTTCGGCTATCGGCGTCTGCATGTGTTTTTGCGGCGTGAGGGCCATGAGGTCAATCACAAGCGGCTGTTCCGCATCTACCGCGAAGAGCGGCTGCATGTGCGCCGTCGCGGTGGGCGCAAACGTGCCATGGGAACACGGGCCCCGATGGTGTTGCCGTTGATGCCGAACCAGCGCTGGTCGTTGGACTTCGTATCCGATCAACTGACGGATGGCCGCCGGTTCAGAATCCTAACCGTGGTCGATGACTGCACCCGCGAATGCCTCGCGCTCATCGCCGACACTTCGCTGTCCGGGGCCAGAGTGGCGCGTGAACTGGCGACGCTGTTCGAGGCCCGTGGAAAGCCCGGAACAGTGGTCAGCGACAATGGGACCGAGTTCACCTCGAACGCGATCCTGACGTTCGCCGATGACCGCAAGATCGACTGGCATTACATCGCGCCAGGCAAGCCGACCCAGAATGCCTTCATCGAAAGCTTCAACGGTCGACTACGCGATGAGCTGTTGAACGAGACCCTGTTTCCGTCCCTGAACCATGCTCGCGTCACGCTGGCCGCCTGGCGCAAGGACTACAACACCGAACGCCCCCATTCCCGCCTCGGCTGGCAAACGCCCGCCGAGTTCGCACAGACCTTCACCCCGCAACGGGGCCTGACGCTGCGCAATACGCAAAGCTCCGCGCCAGACCCCGTTGCCCAATCCGCCGAAAACGGCAAAACTCAAACCCGGAGTCTCGCTCACGCTGGATAAAAGTTGGGGGCAACGTCACGGGCAACCTGAACCGCGCGGATCAGCCCCTCTCGCGTCATGCCAAGCTCTGAAAGCCTGCGATCCACATCCCAAGGTGCTTTTAGCAGGATCGTCTCGGTGTAACCAGCCATCAAACTGCCCCTTGTCGTTTTTTCTGACCTACAAGTTGGTAGAAAAAATCGGCACAGTCAAGCCCTGTTTCGTGGCCTCATCTCCGCAGCGGCCCTCAGGTACCGGAAAGCATCCGAGAAATCCGCAAGGCGTATCTATCCGTCATCCCTGAAATGAAGTCTGACATACCATGCAGAGCCTGCTCTGGGCTAGAAATGCCGCGAAGATCAAGCACGAGCGCACGTGCAACCTGTTTCGCGTGATCGTCCAGACCGTCCCTGTTCCAACCCTTACCTGCAAGCTGTTCATACACCGGCAGGATGCCCGACAAGACGTTTCCGATGATACGGTGGCCTGAGACCTCCAGTTCGGTCTTTCGCCGGGCAGTGAAAATTCTTGCACCGGCAAGCTTCTTGATCGTCGCGAACTGTCCACTCAATTTGCCGGCTTCAACCAAGGACTTGGAAAAGGTGCCAGCCATGATGGCAGCGTAATTTTCTTTGAACGCCTCAAGGCAACTGTCGATGCCCTTTCCGATGCTGACAGCACGCAGATAGGCGATCTGCTCCGCCTCACTCATTTCCGTGGTGTCTCTATTGGGCTTATCCGCAAGCTCGAAAAGTGCGCCGCGAACCACGTCGAATTGAAGTTCGCCAGTTGTGAAGGCATCTTCAAGATCGACGATGTTGTAGCAGATGTCATCTGCCGCCTCGACCACGAAAACCAATGGGTGACGCCTCCACCATTTGTAGGGTCCAACCTCTACTTTAATCAGTTTGAGGGTATCAGCGACTTCTTCAAACAGCGGCAGTTCCGAATTGAATATCCCGAACTTCCTTTTGCCGAAGTATCCTTCTTCCTTGTATCCATCATCTTTACGGCTATCCCCGGCGAGGCCTTTCTTGGTCGCAGCGCTGAGGGGATACTTCATGAAGGCACCAAGAACCGCCTTCGAAAGACGCATACCGCCATCGTTGCGATACATTTCGGTTCTGGCGATGATGCGGAACCCCTGCGCATTCCCTTCGAACGCGCAAAACTCTTCCCTCAAGTTCGCGTCGAGGTCTTTGAAGATGCCCTCTGGCTTTGCAAACCTTGCCGAAAACCAGGCACCAATTGCGTTTTCGCCAGAGTGGCCGAAGGGCGGGTTACCGATGTCATGCGCGGCACACGCAGCCTGAACGATGTTGGCGAGGCTGTTCTCTTCCCCCTTCTCGATGATATTTTTCTCAACCAGCCATTGACCGATCGCCATAGCCAGTGATCGCCCGACGCTGCCGACTTCGATGGAATGGATCAGGCGGTGGTGAACATGGTCATGCTCATAGAGCGGCTGCACCTGTGTCTTGTTAGCCAAGCGCCGGAACGGTTCCGAAAACACGATCCGGTCATAGTCCTGCGTGAAAATGGACCTGTTCGGTTGCTGCGAATACTTGGGGTCGTGAAGCCGTTCGTTCGACAGCAGGTTGGTCCATTCCATCACACTACTCCTTTGGTCAATCAAATCGTTAGCGGCCCTTTAGCCAGTTGTCGCTGCCCGTCGCCATTTACCCTTGGGCGCGGTGGCCCGCACTTCGCGGATGCGGGCGAGGAGGGTTTCGGTGGTTGATTACTCACGAATGAGCTATCAACTGGCCGCTTGGAAATGCGCGTCGATCATTCTTGTAGACAATTATATGGCTAGGCACCGCTGTTGCGTGCCACCCTTTCGGAAGCGACAGCATAACTGCCTCAAGCGTTTCGCGGGTTGTCATCGCTTTCTTGGAGACAATAATGTGCGAACTCTCAAAATCAGGGTGAAAAGAGCTTCTCCCTTTCCCCGGCCGCTCATACCTGAGCAGAAAAGGTAGACCTGCCTTAAGTCGGCGCATTACTTCGGAGACAAGATAGCTTCGAGGTTCAAAATCAACAAAGCACTCATCTAGCATGATGGGATAATTTGTATCCCAATGATCCGCCTTGTAGGTAGTGGTATCGCGTTCTTTCCCAGGATCGTTTGAACCGAACCCAGATCCGTTCCACGGCACTGCTGCCACACCACCATGGTGGCTAATCAATGCACTCTCGATGTCCATCGCCGTAAAAACAAAAACCCGAACGGCACGAAACAAGACGTCCCCTGGTGCAATATTTTGTCGCCCTACTAGTTTTCGCGCATGCCTTAACAATCGATGTCTCAAGCCCGCTTCACCGTCGGTTTTGCCAACATAGACCAAACGCAACGGGTCTTTAAGGTAGAGCGCATAGATACCCTGCTCCTCGGGGAGATAAGCAATCGCATCTTCAGTCAAAGCACCCGGCTCTATCGTATCAAGTTTGCCGAGAATTGCATGAAGTAGTGCGGTCGGCAGATCAAATTCGAGGTCATCGTATCCCAGCATCATACATCAAGCTTTTCAGCTACGCTTTCGCCGACCACCCGAGCAAGTTCGACAGGAACGGCATTGCCCAATTGCCGCATGCATTCGGACCACGCACCGTGAAACTTATATGAGTCCGGGAAAGTCTGAATCCGGGCGGCTTCACGCGTGCTGAAATAACGGACGGAGCCATCCGCACGGCGGAGCATATTTTCTCCGCCAGGGACTCCGTGAACGCCCGCCTTAAGTGTTTTTGACGGTTCATCGAGATAGGATCCGGTGTGACCAGGATATGCTTTTGCTCCGTCCTGAAAGCCGTGATTCATGATTGAGGTAGACTTATTCACGTGTTGGGGCTCTGGCAAATCGGCGATTGCATCACGCGTTGTGCGCCACGCCAAACTTTCCGGCTTCTCTTCCTTCGATAGACGCAAAGACATTTGCAACGCCCTTCCCTCAAGCTGTCTATCTCTTAGTGCAACCCTATGGCGATCCCAATAAGTGCCGAATACTTGATCCCAAACCAATGCTTCTTGGGTATAGTCACCTGCTCCGAAGGTCCAACATGCATCAACGTCATCTCGAAAACCAACAAAAAGAACACGTTCTCTGCGCTGCGGGACGCCGTAGTTTGCCGAGTTCAGAAGGCGCGTGACGACCCGGTAATGTAGCCCGCCACGACGTGTTGAGGTATGGTGCTGCTCCAAGCGAGCGAGATGGCTTTGCCAATCTTCTGACTTATGCGCGGTCAGTTCCGGATGTTCCATTTGTAGCTGAATATATTCAAAATAGTTTTGAAAGGATGCCCGCATAAGGCCTTTTACGTTCTCAAAAACGAAGGCTTTTGGCTTTGCTTCACGCACTGCTCGGACGGCCTGCGGAAACATGTCTCTTGCATCATCAAAAGCGCGGTGTTGGCCACCAAGCGAGAAAGGCTGGCACGGGGGGCCACCGGAAACAAGATCCAGCCTTCCTTCGTGCTGGCGGAAATCGACCTTCCTCACGTCAGCTTCTAACACCTGCCATGGACGGTCGCCGCTTGCCTCGGACGTTTTGGTGTCGGTCAAAACTCGGTGGTTGTCCCGCAAGGTGTCACAGCACCACTTGTTGTGCTCAACAACGACCAGGGGTTCAAAGCCTGCCTGAGCAAGCCCAATACCCAGCCCACCTGCCCCCGCGAAAAGCTCGACAGACATCCTTGCAGTTGGCGTCACTCCTTTGGCAGTCCTCACAGGCTTCCCCTCGCTTTCTCCAAGATAAACCATGCAGCACATCAAAACTCAATATGACATTGCTCTGGACCTTGGGTTTCTGGCTGCAAAGGTGACACAAGTGCTTGCTTAGATGAAAGAATCTGGTGTGCAGTATCAAGTCATGCACTGCCTACAATGTTCTCGTTATAGAAGAAATCTGGCGAGCGCATGCATGTGATTAACGGCGCTGCACAACTCAGTCTTGAGGCAGGACGCCCTTTTGCCCCGGCAGCCTTACAAGCCGAAAAATCGCACCCACTCCACCCCTGCGCTGTTCCCGCCTGGACATGGCCGCCCTGCCTGGTAGCGTGACCGGATAAAGGGAACATCCGCACCTATGCTCGATCCTGACTGCCCAATCTGCGCCCGCGCCTTGAGCTTGCCCGCCCTGCGCTGCGCAGGGCCGCTTGGAGAGGTCATTGCACCCGGTCGTCATGTTGCAGAATGGAGTCATCTGACTGGAACCGAACAACTGGCGATGTTGTCTCTGATTTCTGCCGCCTTGCAGGATAACGCTCAGGTTTTGCGGCCCAACGTTATCAATGGTCATTTCGTTCTGGATTTGCAGGATGGACCTCAGGAAAGTGACCTCGGCAGGCTCATCACAGGTGGCGATGACCCGCTGCTTGCCCATCTGATCCATCATATTGATGGCGCGGACGCGGTTGACCTCGCCGTGGCCTTCGCCCTCGACAGTGGGGTTAATCTGATCTTCCCATGGCTTGAGGATCTGCTGACACGCGGTGGGCACCTGCGCCTTGTGGTTGGCGACTATCTGGATGTCACCGAACCCTCTGCCCTGCGTAAACTGCGCGACCTCGACAAGGAAGGCCTGTCTGGCAAGCTAAATGCCCATGTGTTCGAGACACGCGGCACCAGTTTTCACCCCAAGGCTTGGCTTTTTCGCGCGACCGAAACGGGCGGTGCAACGATTGTTGGCAGCTCTAACCTCAGCCGCTCAGCGCTGACCAACGGGGTGGAATGGAACCTGCACAGCGCTGCAGCTGGCGATGTGCAGGTTGTGGAGGCGGCATTCAACGCGCTGTTGTCAGACAGGCGTGTCGTGCCCCTGACGGATGGGTGGATCGACGACTATGCAGCCCGGCGAAAGGCGCGGCCTTTGCCAGCGTTCGCCACAAAAATGACTGATGCTGAACCGCCCAGGTCGGTGCCCGAGCCACACGGCATTCAGATCAATGCCTTGAACGCACTGCAGGCTACCCGCAAGAATGGTCATCAGGCAGGTCTCGTCGTGTTGGCCACCGGCCTTGGCAAGACCTGGCTTTCCGCTTTTGACAGTCGCAGTTTTGAGCGCGTGCTGTTTGTTGCCCATCGCGAGGAAATTCTGGCGCAGGCCATGGCGACCTATCGCCAGATCCGCCCCGAGGCCCGATTTGGCCGCTATTCCGGCACAGCCAAGGAAGACGGCGAGATCATTTTTGCCTCCATTCAAACCCTCGGTCGAGTCGATCACTTGCGTCGCTTTGCCCCCGATGACTTTGACTACATCGTTGTCGATGAATTTCACCACGCATCCGCCGCCAGCTATCGCGGGCTTCTGGACCATTTCACACCACGCTTCTTGCTTGGCCTGACCGCCACGCCCGAGCGCACGGATGGAGGAGATCTGCTGTCGCTTTGCGGTGAAAATCTTGTGTTCAGATGCGACCTCTATCAGGGGATCACGCAAGGACTATTGGCGCCGTTCCACTATTTCGGGGTGCCGGATGCCGTGGACTATGCCCAAATTCCATGGCGATCCACCCGGTTCGATGAGGCTGCCCTGACCGAGGCCGTTGCGACCAAAGCCCGCGCTGAAAATGCGTTGCAACACCTGCGCCAAGATGGGCATGGCCCGGCGATTGGCTTTTGTGTGTCCCAGCGCCACGCGGATTTCATGGCAGAGTATTTCACAGCCGCAGGGCTCCGCGCCGTTGCCGTGCATTCCGGACCGAATTCTGCCCCGCGCACCACCTCGCTTGAGGCCTTGGGCAAGGGCAATCTCGACATTCTCTTCGCCGTCGACATGTTCAACGAGGGCGTTGATGTGCCAAACATCGGCACCGTTTTGATGCTGCGCCCAACTGAAAGCACGATCCTTTTCTTACAGCAACTTGGCCGCGGTCTGCGCCGCCATGGTGACAAAGTGCTGCGGGTGATCGACTACATCGGCAATCACCGGGTTTTCTTGACCAAAGCGCGGGCCCTTCTGGCCGCAAGCGACGGGGATCGGTCTCTGTTCCAAAAACTTGACGCTGCGACTTCGGGCACACTCGATCTGCCACCAGGATGTGAGGTCACCTATGATCTTGAGGCCCTGGATTTTCTGCGCGCCATGCTGAGACTCCAGAACGGCGGAAATGAGGGTGAGGCCTGGTATCAGGATTTCCGCATCCGGTTGGGCGAACGCCCGACCCCCACAGAGTTTGCCCAGGCAGGGTTTCACCCAGCGCGCACGGGTCACGGCAGTTGGTTCGATTTCGTGCGCGATATGGGGGATGCCGTCCCCGATGCGGCGCAGATACACAAAGCGCTGTTGCAAGGAGTTGAACGCTCCACTTTCCCAGACGCCGCGCCTTTGGTCCTTCTTTTGGCGCTGCTGCCAGATCTTGCCGACGGCGAAGTGCAAGACCGTTTGATCCAGAAATCCACACTTGCAGCGATGCGACGCAACATGACCCTCAGCCCGAACCAGCTGGAAGCTGCTTGGCGGCACTGGGCGATGAGCCCAGAATACCGGACTGAAGGTGGAAAGCTTGCGATACGTCGGCCTGAGGCGACAGGGCTCACCGATCTCCTGTCGGAACTGATCGACTGGAAGCTTGCCGATGTGAGTGGGGCCCCGCTTGCTCGAAATGAGATTGATGAGGCCGGGCGCGCATTTCTGACCGGACCAAAGCTCTGGCATGAATATATGCGCGAAGACATCCCGCCGCTCTTCGGCACGGTCTTCAACCCGGGGAACTGGAATTCCGGCATCGTAACGACAGGCAAAGATACGGTGCTGCTTACCACGTTGCAAAAGGGAAGCATGTCCGTCGGCAACCATTATGAAGATCGTTTTCTGTCGCCCACGCGCATGCAGTGGCAAAGCCAAAGTCAAACCCGGCAGGAAGGTCGGCATGGCCAGATCCTGTCCGGCCAGATGCCAGAGCACCGCGTCCATCTTTTCGTGCGCAGTGAAAAGCTACGCGGCAAGACCGCCGCGCCTTTCCTCTATCTGGGGGTGCCACGCTTTGTGGGGTGGCAGGGTGAGAAACCGATCACCATTGATTGGGATCTGCCGGAACCGGTGCCAGAGCATTTCCGCAAGATGCTCCGGGTGCCGTAGCTTGGGCCAACGTTATCGCGCTACCTGGCAGTTCACGTTTTCCACCGGGTCAAAGCTCAAATACTTCCAAAAGATCGCCAAAAGATTGTCACGGGCTTCGGAAATATTGTCGGAAAGCAGTTCGATCCCATAGATGCACATCAACCCAAGCAGGGCGTAATGCCGCCTCTCAAAATCCGATTTTCCGAACTTCACCTCGACAGCAGCCAGCTTGCGCCGCAGCACACGCACCAGAAAGTTGCCGCTGCCGCAAGCGGGCTCCAGAAACCGCGAGTCGATGCGGTCGGCCTCGCCGCCGACGAGGTCCAGCATGGCATCCACCATCCAGACCGGGGTGAACACCTCGCCATGGTCGACAACACGTTGTTTGGACTTGATCAAGTTCATGCGCGGATCATCGCAGAAGCGGCCAGCACGGCCAAGGGCAACTTTGTGAATCACTGTAGTTATAAAACAGATGGACCAACCATCCGTCAGGCGGACCGGCGTGTGAACGACTGTGGGTAAAACTCTGTCCTACCTGACAGGAATTTCCCCAATTTTCCAGAACGGCCGTAGATAAATGCCGATTTCCGGAATTTATCTACGGTCGTTCCCCAACTTGGAGGGGTTACTGAAGGACTCAGTAGGGGGGCCAAGAGTGTGGTAAAACAGAAATTCAGCGACGGCCGATCCACAGTCTGCGGTGGGGCCTTTAACACGAAACGCTGTAGATAAAACTGCCGACTGCCCTGAACAATGGGCCATGCGTCCGGCGATGCGTGAGGGGCTTTTTTCGAAGGCCACGAGGCCTCAGGATCGACGATGACTTAAAACTGTTGACCTCTCTCAACTATCCGTAAAACATAATCTCAAAGTCTGGCTGTCCGACGGTAATCTCCCCCTTTTTAACGGGGTGCCTCCGTAGAATTCACGCGGCCATTTTCAGTTTCATGGCGGGGGTGATACCGCCAATGCCCATGTTCGGGCGGTCGTTGTTGTAAGTCCAGAGCCATTGTGTGGCCTGGTCCTGTGCCTCCTCTATGCTTTCGATGATGTATTGATCCAGCCACTCATGCCGAACCGTCCGGTTGTAGCGCTCTACATAGGCGTTCTGCTGGGGCTGTCCGGGTTGGATGTGCTGGATCGTAACAGCATGTTTTTCAGCCCATTTTCTCAGCGTTTCGCTTATGTATTCGGGGCCATTGTCGACCCTGATTGTGCCCGGTTTTCCCCGCCATTCGATGATCCTGTCCAGGCTACGGATGACCCGTTCGGCGGGCAGCGAGAAATCGACCTCGATCCCCAGTCCTTCACGATTGAAGTCATCAAGCACGTTCAGCAGTCGGAACGCGCGACCGTCACCCAACCTGTCAGCCATGAAATCCATCGACCAGGTCACATTCGGCGCGTCCGGCACCGCCAGCACATCGGGCTTCTCCCGTTTCAGCCGCTTTCGGGGCTTGATCCGCAGGTTCAGGTCCAGCTCACAGTAGATCCGATAGACGCGTTTGTGGTTCCAAGGGTGACCCTTGACGTTGCGCAGATGCAGGAAACATAGGCCAAACCCCCAAGTCTTGCGCGCATCCGTCAGCCCCGTCAGCAGATCGGCGATCACCTCGTTCTCGGCCTTCAGCTTTGGGCTGTAACGATAGCAGGTCTCGCTGACCCCAAAGGCCCGGCACGCCAACGCGATGCTTACCCCCCGCCGTTCCACCGCCGTTTCGGCCATCTCGCGGCGCTGAGATGGCCGATCTACTAATGGGATGGTCCGCCCCGCACCCCAGCGTCAGTATTGCTGCATCGCAAACCAAAAGGAGAGAAAGGATGCGAACCAAACCCCTGCCTGAAGCCTTCGCCTATGGGATCGACATCGGTAAAAGCGTTTTCCACGTTGTGGCCGTAAACCGCGAGGGTGCTGTGATCCAACGTGCCAAGTTTGCGCGTGACACCCTGCAGTCCTTCTTTGATCTGGCACCCAAGGCCTTGATCGGCATGGAAGCTTGTCCGAGATCGCAATGGTTGGCGCGAAAGCTCATCCAAACGGGGCATGATGCCCGCATCATCCCGGCCCGGTTCGTAAAACCCTATGTGAAGTCGAACAAGACCGACACGGTCGATGCCGCGGCGATTGCCGAGGCCGTGACCAGGCCGACGATGCGATTTGTCGAAGCACGAACCGCGGAGCAAGTTGACCTTCAGGCGCTCCACCGTATCCGGGACCGGCTTGTCAGTGAGCGCACCGGGCTGATGAATCAGGCGCGGGCCTTCTGCATCGAATATGGGCTGGCCATGCGCGTCGGGGCTGGCGGCTTCTACGCCGACATCCGCCGTCACCTTGGCAACCTGACGAATGATCTGACCAAGACCATGCGAGATTTGCTGAACGACCTACTGGATGACCTCGCCTATATTGAGAACCGGGTCAAAGCCTTGAGCGCCCGGATCGAAGCCATTGCCAATCAGGACAAGACGATCCGCAGGTTGCTGACCATTCCGGGCATCGGAGCCTTGGGCGCAACAGCGCTTGTGGCGGCAGCAGGGGACGGTAAGCAATTCCGCAAAGCGCGAGACATGGCGGCGTGGCTTGGCCTCGTGCCAGCAGAACATTCGACGGGAGGAAAGCAGACCCTGCTCGGGATCAGCAAGCGCGGAAACGGATATGTGCGCCGTCTGATCATCCACGGGGCGCGATCCTGCTTTCTGCACCTCAACCGCGCAAGTCATGCCTTGGGACGTTGGCTGAATGCACTGGAGGCCCGAACCCATCGCAACAAGGCAGTCGTTGCCCTGGCCAACAAGCTGACGCGCATCGTCTGGGCGATCCTGACACAACCCGGCACCGTCTATTTGCGGTCAAAAGGCGCAGCTGCCTGAGCTGACCCTTCACCGCAACACCTATTGCAAGGGAAGTGATGACCAAACGGTTGATCGACCACGGGTAAGCCACGCGCAAAAAAACGGGACACGATCCCGTGCCACTAATCTGGAACCCGAGGAGCGGATCTCATCAAGGCCTTGTCGCCAAAAGCGGCTGACTGATCAGAGGCCGGATACATTTACGCAAGCCGGTGCGTCACCCAAAAAACCTTGCAATAGCGGGGCGGACCATACATTTTTTCCTAGGGCTTCCTTCAGCAAGTCGTTCTGCATGCTCAGGTCCGCATACATCCGCTTCAGCCGCCGGTTCTCTTCTTCCATCGCCTTCATCTGGCTGACCATTGACGCGTCCATGCCGCCATACTTGGCCCGCCACTTGTAAAACGACGCGTCGCTCATTCCATGCTCGCGGCACAGTTCTGCCACCGGCACACCGCCTTCGGCTCGCCGCAGGATCGCGATGATCTGCGCCTCAGTGTATCTGCTTGTCTTCATTCGAAATCTCCTCGTTCATCTTGCCGAGAAAATTCTACTTTTGCAGCCCCTTAAATGCGGGGGGATTACCGCTGGGCGGCGTGATGAGAGGCCGTATTCCGACCCGCTTGCGACGATTGTTGGGTTCACCGATAGCTAAGGCCTTCCGAAAATGCTCTGTTGAGGGCGCGAAAACACGCCACATCTGAGGCAATACTCTAATTTATTCGACGAGCAGATTCTGGATGATTCCGCTGCATACTTTTCCCAATGAACTTTGGTCTACCCTCGCAGACAGCGCATCTGCTTGGAGCAGATCGCGCGTCAGGTATGGGTGAAACTTCTCAAATATCAAATTGGTCTGATCACTGAATAACTCGATCTCGCCGCCAGTCGCTATTCCGTGCAAGACGCTTCTCAAATCAGTCGTTTCATCCTGTGCAACAACCGACACAAAGCCATCGTGGGTTTCAACTGCAAAGCCCAAGCCTCTGAATGCTAGAGCAAGCGTGTTTGTCTTTACAGTTCCTACACGGGTGGCGATCGCATAGCTGCGTTCACTCAAGGCCGATATGGACGATGTCGCAAAACCCAGCTCGGCGTAGTGCCGCCGGGCTTCATCCAAGAGATCACGGGCCGCTTGGTCCATGTATGTTGGTGCATCGTCGCCTTCCAGCACCTTGAACATCCTCTGGATCACCACGTCATGGATATCACCGGGATCGCCGCCAAAGATCGGGGGCGTGCCACCTTTGGACGGGGTCACCATGATCACCTTGTCGCGGTCGTCAACTTCCTGAATGACCCATCGCCGACCGGAAAATATGATCATCATGCCGGGTGCCATGACGTTCACGATGGGAAGCGTTCCCAGTTCTTTGCCACCAGAGATCAGTCGGTATTCTTCGGGCGTCTGGAAAACTGCGTAGAAGCTGTAATGTTCGACCAGCTTTTCGCCAACCCGACCCAACAGCAGCAGCCCGTCACCGCTCTGTTCAATCAAGCCGGTTTCGGGATCACCAATGGCCCTTAGAACGTCCATGAACACTGGCGTCTCAACAGCCTTGAATGGGCCTTCCTGGCACAAAACACGGTAGAGTCTTCCCGCTGACGCGCCCCCGCGTTCGGCGATCACCGAAAGTATCTGATGAACAAGCGTCGACAAATGAAGGGCTTGAGCTTTGGGCGGTTCACACCAGCCCTCAAGTAGGAGATCAATCATCGCAACAGCGCGGATCAACCCGAGACGAAGCCGATCAATATAGTTGCTTTCAGGGGTCAATCGCGTCTCGACTGCATATTGGCGCAGAACGGCGGGCTGCCCCGCGCGCCGGCCCGAGCGGCCCAGACGCTGCCGTAGAGATGCCACACTGAACGGGGCACCAATCTGGGCAACACAGGCCACATCCCCGATGTCGATCCCCAGTTCCAGCGTTGAAGTGCAAATCGCCGTGGTCGGTTTTGATCCGTCTTTCAAACGGCGCTCTACAAAATCACGATGGTCGCGCGACAGGCTGGCGTGATGGGGATAAAACTCCTGAGGCAGCCGCTCATCTTCGCACAGGTTGCGCAGTTGATCGGCGTAAATCTCGACGGATTGGCGAGACCCCGCAAAAACCAGATTGTCGCTACCGCGCAGGTGTTTGAAAAGATGGCTGGCTATCTGGCGGGTCGCTGACTCGGTTTCTGTATCCTGGTCGCCAGAGATATACCCCCGCAACTGAAGCAAAAGTTCAGCTTCGCCCCCCTCAGCCTCCAGCAGTTCCACAGCCGCTGGATCGTCGGGGCGCAGATAGGCGCGGGCCAGTTTCATGTCACCCAGGGTCGCGGACAGACCAATGCGCCGTATCGGGTGCCCTACAGCAAGCTCCATACGCGTCAGTAGCGAACGCATCTGCACCCCGCGTTCGCTATCCAAAACGGTGTGCAACTCATCAATGATGATGGTCCTTGTCGCACCAAAGAGGCGGGGTATTTCCAGTCCACGGCGGATAAACAGTGCCTCAAGGGATTCAGGCGTGATCAGAAGAATGCCGCGCGGGGATTTCAATGCACGAGTTTTTACCGAAGCAGAAACATCGCCATGCCAAGGCGTCACGGGTAGCTCTACCTCGCGACAGATGTCTTCCAGACGACCCGCCTGATCGGTGATCAAGGCCTTGAGTGGGCCGATATACAGCAGATCAAACCCGCCCAGCTGTGTCGGAGCATCGAGGACCTGCGAGATCAGTGGCAAGAACGCGGCCTCCGTCTTGCCACCCGCTGTTGTCGCGGCAATGATCAGATCTGCATCACCGCCGACAATCGCATGAACGGCTTGCGACTGGATGTGGCGGAGTTCCTGCCAGCCTTGCGCCCTGATCCACTTCTGGATCGGGCGTGCCAGTTTCTCAAAAGCCTGCGTCACAGGATCAACTCAAAGCCGAAAGCTTGTCAGTTCATCTTCACCATCCGGGCGCACTCCGGCAGCCTCGTCGAGATCGGACATGTCATCGCCCTGATCCGCTGCAACCTCAATCCTCTCAATCAAATCATGCCATGCGACACCGGCGTTTTGATCCAGAACCGCCAACAGGTTTACGAATGCTGTGACCGTATTGCGCGGCGTTCGAAAATACGCCTCACCTATACGCTCGGAGCAATGGGTCATGAACGCCTCAAGCGCTTCATCAGGCAGTGCGTTTTCTTCTTCCTGCATGATGCTGCGGATGTTGGACAAAAGCACAAACAGATCTTCAGGCGTCAGACTGGCCAGTTTGACCACAGGCCCCGAGAGATCAACAAGACCATCGCGGGCAAAACTATTCTCGGCCAGCCGCGTCTGAAGGGCTTCATAGCTGTAGAGCCCGCGGCGCGTGTTCATTAGGAATTCCGGCGTGCCTCCCATCAGGAACCCCAGATGCTCGGCGCTGCCCTGAAGAACATCGTTCAGGATGCGCAGAATTTGCTCGTAATTCGCATTGCGGGCCTGAGAGGACGATAGCTTGTAAAGGTTCACCATCTCGTCAAGACCCACGAGAAGGCCTTTATATCCCGCCTCGCGCACGAAGACCGACATCAGCTTGAGGTGGTCATAAACATTGGCGTCATCAATGATGGTCCGCACCCCAAGCGCCTTTCGTGCATCGGTCCGGGTTGCAAATTCGCCTCGAAGCCAGCGCAGGGCGGCCGAGGTCAGCTCATCATTGCCCGTCTCATGGCCTTCCCAATACCGGCGGATCACCTCGGAGAATTCAAAGCCTCCTGTCAGTTCTTCGAAATGGCTAAGCCTTTCACGGATCATGGTGCCCGTGGGCTTTCCAGCCGCCTCGGCGTCACGATGCGCTTGCGAGACAAACCGCTCGACCACGCTTGCCAATGCGCCACCATCAGGTTTCGTGCGGGTGGAGAGATTGCGGGCCATTTCAGCATAGAGCCCACGGGCCTGCCCGCCGGTCGCATGGATGCGCCTGTCAGGTGCCAGATCCGCAAACATCACGACCATGCCCTTTTCAAGAGCGATGAGGCGAATGAGGTTCATAAAAAACGTCTTGCCGGACCCGTATTCCCCGATGACAAAGCGGATCGCTGACCCGCCATCAGCAATCCGGTCCATATCCTTCACCAATTCTTCGATCTCACGCACACGTCCGACCTGGATGTGTCGGAGCCCAAGTTTCGGCACGACACCAGCGCGCAACGCCTGAACAATTGCGTCCCGTTCCCGTGGCTTTAATCTCGACATATCAATTCTCCTGTCCCAATGCGTTTGCCACCGCGTCCGCGACGTCGGGAGACAAGTCATACCCTTCATACTCATCCAGCAACGCTTCGTCGTAAACGCCAAAGGACCATTCGTTCAATGTTTCCAGCGCTCCGGCGACCATCAATCCATGCCGCGACGCCAGCTCTGCAAATTCTTCTTCTGACCAATGTGGACGGGTGACAACATCGCGAATGAGAGCGGTGTGCTTCTCGTCCAGTCCAGCAAGGGGCGAAGGTGCCTCTGTTTCCGGCTCAGCCTCTTCCTCGCCCGTAAAAATATTCGCCAGAACGGCCGATACACGGTCAGTGTCTTGCCTGATGCTCGCAATACGAGCTGTGTCGAGCTTTTGCGCCTGCGGTGCGGGCTCGGGTGGGATCGCTTCACCGGTTGCTCCGGGTTGAGCCACGCGTACGCGCACCGGACTATCCGGCACCTCACCTGCGTGCAGGTCGGAGTAAACGAGGTTCGGATCGAGACCTAGCGCGCGATACACTTTCTCGATCTCGGCAACCTCCTCGGGCTGAACAATGCCGTCCGCCAGCGCGGCCCCAACAAGTGCGGCACGGATCGCAGATTGCTGGTCCGCTCCGCAATCTTTCAACTTGCGGCGCAAAAGCGTGATGTCGGGGGGAACGGCAAGAAACCATTTGAGGTTTGCGTGAAGCCGTCTTTGTTCATGGTCGCTCAGACCTTCGACATTTTCAGCCTGGCCTTGAAGTGCCGCTCTTTCGCTTTCCGAAATAGTGCCATCTGCATGGGCCACGAATGACCCAAGGGCGAGTTCCATAAGCGCTGCTTTGTAGGCGTTTGAGACGTCTTCAAGCTGCTCTACAGGTCCACCAAGCTCGAAGATGACGACAGGTTCATCGACCTTGGGCGACCTCAAGGCGAAACGCGGATCCGGAGCAAGACCAAACCCGAGCCGCGCCAAGGCGTCCGCCACCCCCGTGAGCTGTCGCTTACTCGGTTTTTCGGGACGCGTGCCCTCGAGCTGTTCCAGGACATCCCCAACAGGGACCAAACCGCCTGCGCCAAGAATTGCACCAGCCCAAGTCTTGATTTTTTCAAGCTCCTCGGACGGGAACATTTCCCGAAGCTCCGCAGGTAAAAGGGCATGCGCTTCGACGCTGCCGCGTCCTTCAGGTGTGCGGCCCAGATATCGGCTGAACTTCTCCAGATCCTCCATCACTTCATCTGCGATTTCCTGTGCGATCTCGATGGGTTTGCGCAGGCCCGATATGTCCGGGATCGGTTTGTCATCTACCAACAGTTTCCCCAACCATTCAAATTCACGCGATGCCGCCTGATAGCGTGTCTCCAGCATCTTACGCGGCTTGGTAACCTTGAGGCCTTCGGGGAAGCGTTCGCCGAAACGCAGCTTGAACAGGAGCCTGAACTCCTCTGCGCAGCGTTTCGCAGACGTCCGCAAGGATTTCTCTGGATGGCACAAGAACCAGCTGAGCACCCAATCGGCATTCAGCGCCTCGCCTCTCAGGAGCTGTGTGCCGATGGCCAGCTTCACAGAGAAAGGCACATCCCAACCGTGATTGTCGAACACCGGTGCAATGTCTCCAATCTCGGTTGTCGAAACAACAGCCAGCTGAATGAACTCGCCGAGATACCTCTGTGCAGACCGGTTGCCTTCAAAGACCTGCGAAAGGCGCCGCACCTCCGCCAGCAGATCACGCTTTTCCTCTACCGAAGGATTGTCGACGAAGAACCGTCGCTCCAGTCCATAAAAATAGAGGAACATGTAACCGGGATTGTAAGACCCATCCGAAGCGCCACCTTCGAGCCAATCCAGATAGGTCGCCCGGCATTGCGGCGGGATAGTGGAATACCCGGGCCAATAAGGCATTCCCGCACCCTCGATGTCATTCCCTTCGCGGGCGACTGTGAGACCCGGATCAATATAGGCACGACATTTTTCGCCATAGCCGTAGCGGTCAATCGAGGGCGCGGTTCCAACATAGACCATGCCCCCGATCTCACGACCGCGCACAGACACGGTTTGCCCTTTCGCAACCCAGCCTTGGATCCTACTACTTTTGACGGTCGGTGGTGGCACAGCTCGAACTGGCGCAACTGGGGGCGGTGGAGCGTTGTTCACTGGCGGAAGTGGCGGCGCAGAAATCTTGGGCCATTCCGCCGCTGCGGATGCCCGCGTGACCGCTGATGTGTCGTTGATGGCTGCTGGAGTCACTTTAGCAACGTCAACTGCTGAGATCAGTGGCTGTGCCGCAGCCAACCGCCGGGTGCGACGCTTTTCATAGAGCCAGACCAACACCGCAGGCGCGACGAACATAATCAAAACCAGAGACCCATCGCTGATATGATCTATGAAGAATGCTGAAATGATCAGAACAAGAACGAAAAACAGCGTGTGGGAAAAGACAATCCTAATAAATTTCAATGCGATTCCCTCTTAAACAACGCCATTTAGATCACGCTACAGTTGGCCCTTTTGGTTTCCAACCTTTAGTTGAGCGACATGGCGAGCACATTCGTTCGTCAGCAAAACCGTGGATGCAAATCCCCACGGTCGGCAAGAACTGGCACCTTGCTATCAGTGTTTAGAAGAGGCTACGCTTGCCCCTGATATTGAAGAACTTTTGGGTGCCCTAGTGAGATTTAATGACCCAGCTATGCACCCCATGATCCCCGATGGCGATTTTCGTTTCATCGCGCTGGATGTAGAAACCGCCTGTAGCGATGCCTGCAGTATTTGCCAGATCGGGCTGGCCTGCGTTGCGTCCGACAACAGCATCTACAGTTTCTCGACGCTGGTGAACCCCGGCACAAGGTTCGACGCCTTCAACACCCAGCTTCACGGCATCGGCCCCGAGCATGTCGCAGGCGCCCCGCGTTTCGGGCAGGCCTTGGGCGATCTGTTCCCGCTGCTGTCGCGGCATCATCTGGTGCAACACAGCAGCTTTGACAAACGCGCCGTTGCCGCGTCCTGCCAGTCCTGCGGCCTTGAACCGCCCGATTTCCGCTGGTCCGACAGCG
Organism: Roseovarius sp. MS2; assembly: GCF_051447875.1. Lineage (NCBI taxonomy): Bacteria > Pseudomonadati > Pseudomonadota > Alphaproteobacteria > Rhodobacterales > Roseobacteraceae > Roseovarius > Roseovarius sp. MS2. The sequence continues at coordinate 2,115,662 of NZ_JBKHVF010000001.1, read as the reverse complement.
TCCAGATCGCTCGGCGCGCATGGCCAGAACTCAAGGGCAACGGCGGGCATGGCCTGGGCAATCTGAAAAAGGTCTTGCGGCTGGATTTCCATCACCACGACGCAGGCGAAGACGCCCGCGCCGCCGCGATGGTCGTGTTGCTGGCCGAGGCCCGCCTTGGCCTGTCGTTCCATGATCTGATCGCCCCATCTGGTCGGAGAACACCCCTTGGCCGGTCCCGACCCGAGACGCGCACCGCGCATCCCGACGGGCCCTTGATGGGCGCGGTTGTCGTCTTCACCGGCAGCCTGAGCCTGTCGCGCCATGACGCGGCCGATCTCGCCGCCCGCCACGGTATGGAGGTTGGGGGAACGGTCACCAAGGCCACGACCCATCTGGTTGTCGGCGATCAGGATCTGGCCGTTCTGGCCGGTCACAAGACCAGCAGCAAGCATCGCAAGGCCGAACAGATGCGCGCCGCCGGTCATTCGATCCGGATTCTCGGCGAGACGGAATTTCTGGACCTCGTCAGTTCGGATGACTGACAACCAGCGCCACCTGAAAGACATCGAAACTTTCCTGACGGCCATCGCCGGACGCATCCTGCAAGTGTCGGACCGCAAGGCCAGCGTTGCCGTCGGCGCGGCCACAAGCACCGCGGTCGGCTCTGCGGTTGCGACATCTGTTATGGGGGCGGTCGGTGCCTATGGGACTGCATCAACAACTGCCGCAATCGCAGGCCTCACCGGCGCGGCCAAAACCAGCGCCACGCTCTACTGGATCGGCGGGCTAGTCGGCGGTGGTGTTGCGGCAGGTGGTGTCGTGCTCGGCGCGGGGGCACTGGGTGCTGGCATCTATGGATCGGTGAAACTGCGCCGGGCCATTCTGGGCAGATCCCGCCAAGACAATCTTTCCGAGCGGGAGCAGGCCATCGTTCTGGCGATTCATGCGCTGACCCAGTCCATCCGCGAGACAATCGACAATGGGGCGACCGTCGCTGACAAGGAGCTGATCCTTTTTACCCGTATCGGCGTGACGCCTTTGATTGAAGAAGTTCAACATGTCTTGGATAGCGGTCAACTTGCCGGGATGAAGATCTACAATCGTGCGCGCCTCCGGGGCCATCTGATCAATCTGCAAACTCTCCTAACAAAACTGGACCCCAAATGATCCGCCGAAGCGCCATCGTCTCCATCGCCATTACCCTCGGTCAGTTGGTCGCGGGGCAGCGGTCTGGCTGGACGGACGATCAGGAACTGGTGCTGGACGCGTTACGCCGCTCAACGACCCGCCTCAATGATGCGACCGATCAGGAACTGGCGGATTACCTGACGGGCCTCACGCCCGAGCAGATGCACGGGGTCACCTCGAACGTGAAGGGCATCTTTCACGAGTATCTGGTGGCGCGCGCCGAGAACCTCGACGGCGATGAAAAGACCGCCGCGCTCATCGAGCTCACCAATCACCCGGGCGCGGACCTTGAGTATTTCATCGGCGGCGAGATCATCGGCAATGTGCAGGTGAAGGCGGTTCAGGATCCTGCCGCGATCATCGACCACTTTTCCCGGTATCCCGACATTGACGTGCTGGCGACCAGCGAGGTGACGGATCTGCTGTCAGGAATGTTCGGAGAGCGGTTGCAGGACTCGACCTTCCGGAACGAGGACCTCACGCAGATCACGCGGGACACTTTTGAGGAAATCATCGGCCCCGATCTGGGGGAGTTCGTTCAGGACGGTCTGGTGACCTCCGCGCTGATCAGCGGCGCCCTGCAGGCCCGCGCATTTTTGGGTGGGCGGACTATGTCCCCCGCGCAGATGCGGTCACATCTGGAACTGGCGGGTATCGGCGTCGGGACGGCGGTCACTGTCGACGCCTTGATCAGCATGCTGTGATGCGCCCGAATGGCGATGCCATGACGACTGTATCAGCTCACGAATAGAACTTGAAAATGCCTCTGGTGATGGCCCGCCCACCGCACGGCCTGTCGCCTATGGTAAACGCTTCCGGCTCCGATTAGCGTCGATCAGCGCTTTTTGGGATTGAAGACAACACGTCTGATGCCGTTATTCCCATGAGAAGATCCGGATTGTCCCTTTGTTCAACGTGAGCAGCTTCCTGGTGACATCCAGCGGCCGAATTTCGATTTTGGAACGTTTGGCGGCATAGATTGGCGACAATTGCCGGTTTCCGGCATTTATCTATAGTGAATCTGGATTCTGCAGGCTTCCCCAACTATCCGTAAAACAGAGTTTATAAAATTTGATGTTCGACAATATAGGGTTAATCAAAAAGCTCAGGGCGAAACGGGCAGACAAGAGAAAGATTACCGAACCAAGCAGAAATGGATGCCACTGAAAACCACACAAGAAAGCTCAAAATGGTGGCCTGAGCGGTTTTTCTCTGCCGAGTCTGGCGGGGAGTTACAGAGCCGTAGATCGCTCCGAAATATTCAAAATTCGCCGAACTTTTCGAACTGACGTAGCCCTTAAACCTGTGATTCTCGCGGAAATAAACGGCGGAAAGTCAAGAAAAGTTTCGAAATCCAAGCTCGATTCCAGACGAGTTTTACCGACGGATGGGCCAAAAGAAGAGCCGAGGATGGTGGAAAACTTCACAGTATCCGATCCATATTCAGCCCGATCTGAACGCCCCACAGTCGGCAGATCTCACGCCATTAAAGGTCCGGGGTAGTCGTCGCCTCAGTCGCGCTCATGGTCCTTCTGTGCGAACAGCCTCGGCCAGATCCCCGATCGCGGTTCAAAGAGACGCCCAGCCCCCCCCATCAGAGGTCGAGATCTGACGCCTCATCATCGCCAATCCCCGCGATCTCCGCATTGATCTGTCTCGCGGCCTCGACACGGTCGGTGTCGCGCAGGAGGTAGTCGACAATGGTGAACCGGATCAGGGTATGGGACTGCATCTGCTTGAACGCGACTTCGTAGGTGACCGAGCATCCGGTTTCGACCGCCTCAGGATCCACCAGTGTGAATTGCGCAGGGCCGCCACAATTCTCGGGCATTGCATCTATAGTGCCCGGCGCGATCTTCGCCCCGTCGACATCGTGAATCCAGATGGCCCGATCAAAGCCCAAATCCTTGTCAACAAGCGTGGGCTCCCCAAACTGGTCGATCACCTGTTTGCGCACTGCTTCCAGACTAGGTGCCTTCGGCAAGGGGATCCCCAGACTGCGCGACACAGACACGGCAGCATTGCCCGTGGCATCCGTAGACAAGAAGCCCTGCATGAATTCATATTCGGTCTCGTTCTGGTAAAGATAGGGGTTATCGTAACCGGTCGTCTGAAAGCCATAGGCCACATCGAGGCCAATCTTGGCATCCGGATGGTTGATGGTCATGACACCACGCTGTTCATAGAGCGGAATGCCCCGCTCACTGGCTGCCGCGGCGATCTCGGCATAGCTGGCTCCGGGTGCCAGACCGATGATCTGATACGGGTGGTCGACGCTCACCTCTTGCGGATCAATGGTGGGCGTGAGGTCAAAAGCCAATGCTGGCGTTGCAACCATTGCCGACAAGACCGCCAGCGGCAGGAGACGCGTTTTGCATGTCCTCTTGGATGGGGAGATTACTGCGGTCATGGGCGTGGTCCTTTCAATAGAGGGAATTCAGTCAAGTAATCGGCGCGGGGTGGCGGCAAGGACTTGGAGGGCAGCATCCTTGCCACAACCGCACTGATGGCTATGTGCGGGTCAACAGATCGAACAACGCAATGGCGCGGTCCTGTTTGAGGTTGCGCGCCAGCGTGACCACCCGTGCGCCATAGCGCATCCGAACCCGGAACCGCCGTTTCGCGGCTGCGCGCGAGATCGCCATACTCCCGGCAAGAACGGCGGAACTGGCAGCATTCGCCATCAGACCGGTCGCGGCCAGTGACGCACCAGCAATACCGGTTCCGCCGATAATCATCCCCGGCGGGGCGACAACCGAGACCTCCGTGTCCATGGGATTGTCGATCAGAAACTCGGAGATTTTCGCCAGTTCATATCCCTGATCGCCCTTGATGATGGCGCTTGGCGTCAGCACAAAGCTCTGCGATTGGAACGACAGATAGGCGAGAAAAGACAGCCCGCCGATCAAGATAACAGGGACAAACCAGAACGCGGTCAAGAACAGCGGCAACAGGCCAAGCAGGCCTAGGGGCAGGATCACATAGGCCACCCAGGACAGGCCATCGCCCCGCCAGGTGACAATCTGCCGGTCACCGTCATGCTGCACATCATATCCTTGATCGAAACGCGCTTTGGTGTTCATGCAATACCTCGTAGAAAAACAGGTTCGTGCGCGCGAAGGCGCGGAATTCAGGGCCATCGGCCCGTTGGTCTCAGCTGGTGGTCAGGGTTGCGATCTGCGGATCGGTGCGGATTTTGAGGCTACGGCTCCGACATGGCGCAAAGCTTTGTCGTCTCATTGATCCAGCAGGGCCCATCCCGGGTCAGGGCGCCAAGCGGCGTATGCGCATGCGACGCGCCGGGCTCCTCGTTCCAATGCGCAGTGGCGCGATCTACACCGTCCACAAGAAGATAAGCGAAGTAGGTGCCCTTCGGGCCGGTAATCTGAAAACTGCCGGTTCCATCGCTCAGCGGGCGAAAATCACAGGCTCCGTCGACATAACTCGTCCCATTCACCTCAAGCAGGCATTTCGCCGGACGTGCATGGGTGGCCGCCCCCAAGGGGACGGCCAAGCCAGCAACGATCAGCACAAGATTAACGATTCTCACCATTTCACCACGACCCTCACTCAGCACGTCATCCTCATGACAGGCTGCGCATAGGGCTACGGCCCCGGCAACGCCCCTAAGGCAACTTACCATTTTGTAGAGTATACTCCGTGGCTGTATGCTCTACAACCCGCAAAGTTCTGTCGGATGAACATTCGAGAGATATTCGCGCAAAACCTGCGGGCAGTCCGCCGTGACAAGGGGCTGTCACAAGAAGAGCTTGCGCATCGCGCCGAGCTCGACCGAACCTACATCAGCGCTCTAGAGCGGAACGTTTATAACCCGACCATTGATGTAGTTGGACGCCTGGCCGAAGCACTGGACGTCGAGCCTGCGACACTTCTTCAAAGAACGACGGGTAAGGACGAGGTGTAGATGGGACGAAGGCTATATGTATGACATCGGCGAAGGTGACGTCGGAGAGCCGCAGAAGATCGCAAACCAGACGCGCGGGTTGGTTGCTTGGCTGAAGGGCCATCAGCACAGGGTGATGCTCTCTGGCGGATAGTTTTTGAGAAAGCCGCAGGGTGCGGAATCGGGAATAAAAGGCGGGAGGCTGACTTTATCCTCGGCAAATAAACTTATCGCATTGGGGCATCTGGTCACGATCGCTGAGTGCTTTCAGCAATAATATAGCGAGATCCGAGGCGGAGCTCATCTGCGCCTTTGGCCGGGGCAGTTTTTATTCTACGCGCGTCATCGACGACGCAGACACTGTTCAAAGGTCCGGTGGCTGTTGCATCGCAAGCTCCGGAGGAGGCAATTGTATTGCCGGGCGTTAAGAGGTGCCTTAACACTGGAACAATCTGCGGATTATGTGACTGGATTATATGCCTTTTCGTAGCTTCTTGGGTCTAAAGGCCGTCGAGCAGCCGCCCTTTCTGGAGCGGTGCCTGTCAGTTGACCTGGAGGTTGATCCCAAGAAAGCAGAGATCTTCGAATTGGCCGCTGTTCGCCACGGCTCAGGCCCCGCGATCGTGGCAGGTGCAGGAAGGCTCCAGCAATCGCTCGACAGGCTGGAAGCGGCCCTGAGGACGACCAGCTACATCATCGGCCACAACATTCTGCGTCATGACATTGAGCACTTAGTGGCGTCGCGACCCAGGCTTCGCGACAAAATGATGGCGCCCATAGACACGCTTTGGCTGAACCCCTTGGCGTTTCCGCGCAACCCCTACCATCACTTGGTCAAGCATTACAAAGACGGGCGCTTGCATACGGGACATGTGAACGACCCCGAGCTTGATGCCCGTCTGGTATTCGAGGTTTTGAGTAACCAGATCGAGGCTTTAAAAGGGCAATCGCCCGATCTACTGCTCGCCTGGCACCACCTTGTCACGCGAACAGATCGCCCTGATGGCTTCGATGCGGTCTTTCAATACATCCGCAATGCGAACGCGCCGGACCCGGACACAGCTTTTGACGCGATCCGTAAGCTATTGGAGGCTCGGGCTTGCGGCGCACAGGTTGGTTCTGCGCTGGATGCGCTCAAGGATCCCCGGATGGCTTGGCCGATGGCCTATGTTTTGGCATGGATCTCTGTCTCAGGCGGGGAATCTGTCATGCCTCCTTGGGTCAGGGCCTCGTTTCCGCAGGCAGCGCTGATCGTTCGACAGTTGCGTGACACGAACTGTGGCAATCCCTCTTGCACCTGGTGCGCCACAATGAACGACCCCAAAGGAGCGTTGCGGAAGTGGTTCGGGTTCTCCGCTTACCGTCCTGAACCCACAGATGCCGCAGGACGCCCACTGCAAGAAGTCATTGTCGCAAAGTCGATGGCACATTCCCACGTCCTTGGCATCTTGCCCACTGGCACAGGAAAATCTGTCTGCTACCAAGTCCCCGCATTAAGCCTTTACGACAAGACTGGCGCGCTCACGGTGGTTATCTCGCCTCTTGTTGCCCTGATGGCCGATCAGGTCCAAGGCATGGAGCGCACAGGAATTTCCTCAGCGGTGACAATCAACGGCATGCTATCGATGCCCGAGCGGCAAGACGCGCTGGACCGCGTCAGACTTGGTCAGGCGGCAATCCTGTTGATATCGCCCGAGCAATTGCGCTCGGTTTCGGTGCGTTCAGTCCTGCAGCAGCGTGAGGTGGGGCTCTGGGTGCTGGACGAGGCGCATTGCGTCTCGAAGTGGGGGCACGATTTCCGGCCCGATTATCGCTACATCAGCCGATTTATCCGCGAGTTCTCGGGGGACGCGCCGTCGGCCCCGGTCCTCTGTCTGACAGCCACGGCCAAGCCCGAGGTCGTGCGCGACATAATCGACCATTTTCAACAGAAACTCGGAATCGAACTGGGCCTCTTCGACGGTGGCTCGTCGCGGACAAACTTGTCGTTTTCGGTGCTGGCGACGCGAAAAGAGAGTAAACTCGGAGATATTCTTACGGCCATACAGGATCACCTTCCAGAGGGCCGCTCCGGCGCAGTCGTCTATTGCGCCACACGGAAAGAGACCGAGCGGGTTGCGGCGTTCCTAAAGGGCCAGGGCTTGGCCGCAGCCCATTTTCACGCAGGGCTGACGGTCGATGATAAACGGTTTGTGCAGGAAGCCTTCCGCGTGGGCGACTTGCGGGTGATTGCGGCCACAAATGCTTTTGGTATGGGGATTGACAAGCCCGATATCCGAGTGGTTGTCCATGCCGATATACCGGGGTCGCTGGAGAATTACCTGCAAGAGGCGGGCCGGGCAGGACGCGACAGGATGCCTGCCGATTGCGTGCTATTGTATCACACTGATGACGTCGAGCGGCAGTTCACCCTCACCGCCCGTTCACGCCTCGAGCGTCACGAGATTGGGGCGATCCTCAAGGCGCTGCGTCGGATCGACGAGCAGGGCCGGAATGGTGGCAAGGTGGTCGCGACCACCGGAGAAATTGTGCGCGAAGAGAAAGACCGCGACTTTCTCCGCGACAGCGCCACAGATGACACGCGGGTCAAGACGGCTGTTTCTTGGCTGGAAGAGGCGACCCTCGTCTCGCGCGAAGAGAACCGCGTGCAGGTTTTTCCTTCTTCGCTGATGGTGCGCACGCTGGAAGAGGCCGCTGCGCGGCTCGAACAGAGGCAGATCACCAACGCACGGCGCAAGCAGCTTCTGGACATCGTGCGCTACATGATGAACACGCCCGCCGATCAGGGAATCTCGACCGACGAATTGACTGGGCTCGCAGGCCTCACTCATCGCGAGCTTGCAAAGGCTATGGCAGATCTTGAGACTCTGGGCCTCGCCAAGAATGATATTGCCATCACAGTCCAAATACATGTCGCGATTGAGAACGGTTCCCGCCAACGGTTCGCGGGGGCGCGGTCTCTGGAGGGCGCGCTCATTGGCACTATGCGAGAGATGGCCCCCGAATCCGACACGGGTGGCGGTGGCCAGCTTGATCTCACAGTTGCCAGCCAGAGAATGTGAGAGATGGGCCATTCCGGTGCAGGCCCTCATATTCTCGAACGCCTTTTGCGCAGTATCGAGAGGGACGGGCGCGACGAGGATGGCAGACAAGGCAACATTCGACTGAGAAAGCTCTCTTCCAAAACTCTCGAGATCGTCCTGCAGCGCTCGTGGCGGACACTGGACCAGACAGCGTCCTTGCGCTGGACAGCCGCCGAGAAACTTCTCGAATTTTTGATTGCCAAGGTGCCAACAGGGACCAAGGGCAAGGACATCCAAGTCGAGACGACACTTGGGGACCTTTTGGCCCAGCTGAACGGTGATGCGATCATCAAGACTTCGGGCGTAAAAGACATGACCAAGCTGATGGAGCGCGCACTCCTTTGGCTGCATGAACAGCAGGTGCTGACGCTCGGCAAGGGGCTGACCGTCTTCCGCTCGGCAATGACAATTCATCTGAATCCTGATCGAGCGTCTTTCTCAGCCAAGGATTTCCTGCCGCTGCAAGAGCACTACCGCGAGCAGACGCTGCAAACCCATGTCATGGCCGCCTACGCCGAAAAGGGGCTGGAGCGGATCGATCAGGCACAAAGTCTCACAAAGGACTATTTTACGCTAGACCAGGATCGCTTCCTGCGCCGCTGGATGCCGGGCCGCAGTGTCGAGATACGCCGTCAAACCACGGGACGGGCCTGGAAGCAGATTGTCGAAGACCTCGGCAACCCTACCCAGCAAGACATCGTGGCCGATGATCGAGAGGAAACCAACGTCCTTGTGCTGGCTGGTCCCGGATCAGGTAAAACAAGAGTGCTAGTCCACCGGATCGCGTATCTTCTGCGTGTCCGGCGCGAGGACCCGAAGCGTATCCTCGTTCTAACATACAACCGCCATGCCGCGGCCGAGGTCCGTGCGCGCCTGCGCCACCTTGTAGGCGAGGATGCCGCTCGGGTCACCATTTCGACCTGTCACGCGCTCGCCATGCGACTGGTAGGGGCAAGCTTTGCCGGCGGGTCCAGCGAGACCCGCGACTTTGACGCCATTCTGCGTGAAGCCGTGCGTATGATCTCAGGTGAAGGGCTCAGCCGCGCCGAGGCCGAGGCGCAGCGCGAAGCCCTGATTGAAGGCTACAGGTGGATTCTCGTCGACGAATATCAGGACATCGGTCCTGAAGAATATGCTCTGATTGCCGCCGTGGCCGGGCGCTCGCTTGATGATCCTGACCAGCGTCTCAGCCTCTTTGCGGTTGGGGACGACGACCAGAATATTTATGCCTTCACTGGAGCGTCGGTCTCGTTCATTCGTCGCTTTGAAGAGGATTACCGCGCCAAGCCGAAGTTCCTCACCGAGAATTATCGCTCGACTCGCTTCATCATCGATGCAGCAAATCAGGTGATTGAGCCTGCTCGGGGGCGCATGAAGGCCGGCCACCCGATCACAGTTGACAAGCTGCGCAGTCTCCATCCGGGTGGCGGAGTGATGGCGACCTACGACCCGGTGGGACGAGGACGTGCGCAATTCCTTGATGTGCCGGGAGATGATGTTGCTCAAGGGGTAGCAGCGGTGGACGAACTCGTCCGGCTCTCCCGTTTGGATCCGGATTTTTCTTGGTCGCGCACGGCTATCATTTCGCGTGACTGGCGACGGCTTGGGCCAGTGCGGGCTTACGCCGAAAAACTAGGTCTTAAGGTGGAGATGGCCAATGAGAAGCTACCAAGTGTCTGGCGCCTCCGCGAGATGCAAAACCTGGTGGCTGGCCTGCGGCAGCGGCCTGCGGCGATGCTCGCCATTCAGGACATCCTCGACGTCCTGAATCAGCAGCGACAAACGCGCTGGGTTGATTTGATTGCCGAAGGCATAGCGGACCTCGCCCGCGAACTCGGCACCAAAACGATCCCGGTTCCCGACGCGCTCGAATGGCTGGCCGAATGGGCGCAGGAAGTCAGAGGAACGCAGCGCGGGCTTCTGCTGCTCACGGCTCACCGCTCCAAGGGCCTGGAATTTGATCATGTGGTGATCCTCAACGGCGGCTGGCAAGCGATCTCGCAAGGCGAGGACGGCGAGGCACCCCGACGCCTTTTCTACGTCGCAATGACGCGCGCTCGCCGGAGCCTTGCTGTGGTGACTCGTGGGGCGCATGCGTTCGTCCTTGCTGACAGCAACAGCGAGCTTTTACGCAAAGTCGAGATGCCTCGCCCTTCCGACCTGCCCGAGCCCGACCAATATCAATTGCCAGACATGAGTTCAGTCGATCTCTCTTATGCGGGACGCCTCGCCGAGACGAGCCAAACGCTTGCCGCCATTTCCGAGGCCACGATCGATGATGAGGTGACCCTGGAGCGGCGCGAGGGCAAATGGATGTTCCTCGACACGCATCGACGCGTCCTCGGTCGCATGGCGGCAAACTGGGCGCCGCCTGACGGAACATACCTCGTCTCTGGTAAGGTCGGGGCCATCGTCCGCTGGCGCAAGGCGGATAACGAGGAAGCTTTTCAGACCTACATAAAGCGTAGTGAGTGGGAGACCATTCTGCCGGAGTTCGTGTTCCGCAGAAGCAACGGGCCCTGAAAGCATCAAACTCCTCGAGAGGCGAAATGTGAGCTTGTAATCTTTATTGCGCGAATGGCCGGTTGTGTCGCGCCGGTGCATACTTGGCCTCGTAGCGGAAGTCTTCTAGCGGCGGACGGTCGTCCTTATCGCAACACCGGAGGAGCTGTTCAATCAGGCATTCTTGGCGTTCGTCATCTCCAACCATTCAACAAGGGCACGGCGGATCATTTCAGGTCGTGTGGGAAGGTCAGCCTCGACACGACGTCTATCATCGATTGCGTCAATGAGAGATCGGGGCAAACGAAGCGTCAAAGCTTCGGTATCTTTCTTTGGAGGGGCCATTATAACTTTCTTGCATTTTGATGTTGACATCATAATGGCATAGTGCCAGATTAGGCGAGCTAAGGCAAGGGATTTGGCCCCCTTGCCTCAAGCTCTAACCGAAGCCCGATCTATTGAGGAGATCGCACATGGCTGATGCCGTTTCTAACATGCTGCCTGAGGGGCAGAAAGACCTTACCCGCCGCACGCTGCTCGGGGGGTTTTCATTTTTCACCGCTGGCATCACTGGCCCGATGCCGGTGTTCGCGGCAGCCTTGACCGATGACACGATTGTCACGCCGGGCGCCGACCATTTCGATCACCCGATCCTCTCGCTCCCTTTCGTGCGTGACCTCGCCGCGCATGAGCAGGCATCGGGAGCTTCTCCGCGCTGTTTCTGGCAGGTTGCCCCGACCGGCGACTACGGTGCAGATTGTGCCACCGGTGCCCACTATGCCGCCCTTGCCCTCGATTACATGGCAACCGCTAAGGCTCCGCAGATCCTGCAATGGGCCGTCTTCGACATGATGACGATGCACCGTCCTCGTTCGGGCATCGAAGTCGGTTTCCTGTCGACCTTCGGGCGGATCGCAACACGGGCTCATGCCACCCGTCTGCGCGAAGGAGGCCTGGCATGACCATTTTCACTCCTTTGACCGCCGCGACAAACGCAGACCGCTTGGAACCGTCGCATGACACAGCGTATTCCATCGCCTTCGCGGCCGTTTTGCCCTGCCTCGCGGACTTCATCGAGGCGGAGCGGGATCTTGATGACATCTGTCACAGCTACGACCCCGCCTATGGGGTCTGGCACCGCGATGCGCAGCAAGCGCGGGGGCGGCTGGAGAGCACGCTTCGGCACGTTCACGGGTTGCGCGTCGAGCGTCCCGAGGATCAGCCGTTGCGCCGGATGGCATTGCTTGCGGACGCCATGCTGAAAGACGGTGCCCCGGAACGCCCGCAGTATTTGCATCGGCAGATGCGGTTGGTGTTTTTCCGGCAGTTTCAGGTTCAGGGCTTCGGCCCCACGGCACATTCCCGCAACGCCTTGTTGATTCAGGCCCGCCATCTGATCGACGCCATGATCCGGTTGCCGCTGTTCGATTACAGCCCGGACTGCGCAATCATGCCGGACGTCTCGGCACCCGCAGACGATCTGTCGCCCGCCTTTTTCTAGGCAGCCCCCGCATCCATCAGCAAAGACGCACCCGGCCTCTGGGCCGGGATGTGTCGGCACGCCTCTTCCCCAATGAAGGACGTTCTCATGAACACGCAAATCATTTCCCCGGCCACGCTGATCATCGACGCTATCCCGCATCCCATTTTCCCCGGTGCCATTCTGCCCAAATGGGCGGCAGCAGCAGAGGCCAAGGGCTTCGACATCGTCGGGCGCATCATCGACCGCCTGCATCTGGCGCTGCGTTGCCGCCGTTGCGGGGCCACACAGAAGGTGCGGCTCTTCACGCTGATGTCGGCGCAACCGCTCTGTCAGTCGTGTCTTCTGGCAGACTGGCGCAAGAACGCGGCCGCCTCTGGCCTCACATTTTTGCGGCGCGATCCCACACACCGTCACTATGCGTTTTATCTCTCGCCCTGTGGCCATGAGGTGCGCCGCCAGTTCGAACTGGTCAGACGCATCGGCGCAGGTGTGACCGGATTTCGGTGCGAGACATGTCACGCGACGATAGAGCAAAAGGAAGCCGAGCTGCGTGGCTGGTGCCTGACGTCGGCGGATCCCAATGGCAATCCGAACTATCGCACCTATACGCATACCGAATGTGGCCACGAGCAGCGGATCGCGCGGGCGAACATGCAAAGCGGGCGGTTTTCCTGCGGCGGCTGCGGCAAGGACTGGCCCGGTGCGGCCAGCTATGTCTACGCCATGGCGTTCACGCTCGCGTCTGGCCGGGAGGTCGTGAAGCTCGGCTTCTCTCGCGATCCCGAGAGCCGCCTGACCTATCAGCTTCGGCGCGACAGCGAGATGCCTTGCCAGATCCTGCGGGTCGTGCCGATGGCCACCGGCCATGCCGCGCTCTGCGCCGAGAAGGCCATGCATAAGGAATTGAAACGGGCACATCCCGATGCAGCCGTCGATCCCGCGGCGTGGCAGGGGCAGATCCGGGTCAAGACCGAGATCTATGACGGGTCCTTGACGCCCGTGATCCTCGGCCTGCTCGATGATCTTGAGGCCAGTGCAACCGCCGCCTGAGCCGGGCCTTTCGTTTCAACACGCCCATCTGGCTCCGGGTCACGCGTCCGGAGACAAAAGGGCTTTGCCATCGCATATAAAAAGGGAGCTGCGCCATGACCCAGCCAAATATGATCAATTCATCCAAAGAGCCCCTCTGGCTGCCCTTCGCACATATCCTGATCGACCGCCTGCGGCTGCATCACGCAGGCCGGGGCCACCTTATCTGCAACACCCAATCGGACGACCAAGACGGTGAGCGCGAGGCCGAGGAAGCCCTTGGTGAGCTTTTCGAGCGCTTCAATAGTGGCCAGCCCGATCCGGAGCAGCCGATCAATGCGCCTTGGGCCCCAGTCCCGGCGCGTCAGGTCCTGATCGCCTTGCGGCTGGCGGTGGCGTTCGGGTCCGAGGACGCACTGCGTGGCGCACAGGACGCGCGCGCGGTAACGATCCTCTGTGATTTCACCATCGGCGATCTGGAGCTTGTCGCGCAAGTGCTCAAATGCTGCGTGCCCAATGCAGGGTGGGCGGTGGTTGCACCGCCCGTCACGGAGGGCGCGGTCAGCGCATCGCAGGGCCAACGATTTGCAGTCCTCATAGAGGCGGCGATGGACCTCTTTTCGCCGGTCCTGATCCTCTGCCCGCTGGGTGCGCCGCTGCCAGAGCATATCCGACAGGCTGACATGCCACGCTTGCGGCTACCGCCGGTGACGCGCGAGATATTGGTGGCACAGCTGCGGGCGGGCGATCTTGGCGTCGCGCTGACGGATGAAGCGGCCTTCCAGCAGGCCCTGCCGGATGACGCACGGCTGGCCAAGCTCAGCACCGCCCATGTCTGCACCGCCCTGCGCGGTCCCACCTTGCCAGACGTGAGCGCACGGCTCACAGCGATGACGCTGACCGACCGCAAAGATGTGCCCCGACTCGAAGAGATGACCGGCGACAGCCCTGCCCTTTTGGCGGCGCGGCGTCTCGTCGCAGATCTTCTCCTATGGAAAGCCGGTCAGGTCGCATGGTCCGACCTCTCGCGCTCCACCCTGTTTTACGGCCCACCCGGAACCGGCAAGACGTGGCTGGCCCGCGCAATGAGCGCCAGCGCGGTCCTCGCTTGCGTCACCGGCAGCTTCGCGGAATGGCAGGCGGCGGGCCACTTGGGCGATATGCTGCGCGAGATGCGCAAGACCTTTGCGGAGGCGCGGAGCCGCGCGCCCTGCCTTCTTTTCATAGATGAGATCGATGCCGTCGGATCACGAGCCAGCCGTGACACCCACAATTCCAACTATCGCACCCAAGTGATCAATGCTTTCCTGGGTGAGATGAACGCCATCGCGCTGCAAGAAGGCGTGATCGTGGTGGGTGCGTGCAATTTTATCGACCGCATCGATCCGGCGGTCCTGCGCGCCGGTCGTTTCGATCTCAGGGTCTTGGTGCCGCTTCCGGATGCCGCGGGCCTGCTCGCCCTTCTGCGCCGCCACCTGCGAGACGAGATCGCTGATGAGGATCTCATAGCCCTGGCCCGTGCATCCGTCGGCTGCAGCCCGGCCGAGATCGACGCGGCCATCCGCGGCGCACGCTCGGATGCGCGACATGCGGGAACGGGACTGAGCGTTGCGATGCTCTACGCGCAGCTCGACATCGACATGGCCAACGACACCCCCGCCCTGATCTGGCGTGTCGCCGTGCATGAGGCGGGTCATGCCGTTGTGGGCGCTGCCCTTGGCCTCGGTCGGATCACCAGCCTCAAGATCACGCCCACCGGGGGCGAGATCCTGCGCAGCCCCGTCCGGTCGGAAAGCTTGCTCACGGATCTCGAGGCCGAGATCGCCTATAGCCTCGCCGGGCGCGCAGCCGAGCGGTTGGTTTTGGGATCGATTTCGGCGGGCGCAGGTGGCCCCGCGACCTCGGATCTGGCCAAGGCCACCCAGTGTGCTCTGAGCATCGAGACGGTTTACGGCTTGGGCTCCGAAGGCCCGATCTGGCATGACGCGCCAGAGGCATTGATGCTGCAAAACGCGCATCTGCGCGGCCGGGTGCGCCAACGGATCGAGCGCGCCGAGAAACGCGCCGGCGTGATCCTGGCGCAGCACCGCGTCACGCTGGAGAGCTTGGCGCGCGCCTTGTTGCAAGAGCGCAGCCTGAACAGCGACCAGATCGCGGCACATCTGCGTGATATCTGCGCAGTGACAGCCACGGCAATGGCCGAGGGCAACCGTCAAGACCCGGAGCAGGCTGACATAATGCACTCAGAGTCACGTTGATCCCATTCCTCCAATAGATCCCAGCATTTTCTTACGTCCCTCATATCCTTCTCAGAACGATCCCCGCCCATCACCTAAAGGAATACCAAGATACAGATTCCGATCACCTCCGCCCACCTTGATCTTCTTTCCAATTAATGAGGATGCTCGTAATGACCGCCAAATATGACGATAGCTATTTCGACGCGCTAACGCGCCTGGCTTATGATCCGCCACCGATCACCTGCCCCGGCCTCACGGTCAGCGTGATCCGCATCCGCCCGCCCGGCGCATTCCCCGATATCTTGGTCGAAGACCAGCTTTATCCGGTGATCGGCATGACAGCCACCGGCTGGCTCTCGACCGCTCGGCTCGGCTGGCGCCTCTTCACGGGTGATCGCGCCGCGCTTCCGCAAATTGCCAAAGCCTGCAACTTGGCCCAACAGGAGTTGATCAAGGAGGCGGACAGGCTCAAGGCCGCCATCGCAAGATATGCCGCGCGCGATGATGCCAGCCCCGACATCATCCACACCCGCACCCATGCAGGTGATCGGCCATGAGCAAAATCCTCATCATCGCGGATCTGCATCTCGATATGTGGCTGGCCACCGGGCGGGATCCTCTGGCCTCGCTGGACCCCGAGGTTTGGGCCGATCTTGAGGCCCTGATCATCGCGGGCGATCTGTCGAACAAGCCGAAAGTCCGCTGGCCAAAACTGCTGGCGCATGTCGCGCGCTACATCGCGCCTGACCGCATCCATGTCTTTCCCGGCAACCATGATTATTATGATCACGTGGTCGACGGTGACGACCGGCTGAGCCGTATCTGCGCCGAGGCCGGGGCGCGCTTCGTGCAAAAATGCGCGCTTGTGATCGGACATACCCGTTTCTTGTGCTGCACGCTCTGGACGGATTTCGCGGTGGCGGGCGATCCGGGCCGGGCAATGATGCGCGCGCGGGACGCGATGAACGATTATCGCTACATCCGCATGGCGGCGACCGGACATGGCCGCATTCGCCCGAACGATACCGCGATTCTGCACGCCGATCACCGCGCCTGGATCGAGCGCCAGCTGTCTATCCCCTTTGACGGGCAGACGATTGTCGTCACTCACCATTGCCCCCACCCCGATCTGATCGGCGAGGCGCCCGGCGATCTCGACGGGGTCTATGGCTCTGACCTGCGCGCGATGATTGACCGCTATCAGCCCGATGCCTGGCTCTTTGGGCACACGCATCATGCGGCCGAGATACGCCAAGGCCGAACCCGGATCCGCAATGTCTCGCTTGGCTATCCAGGGCAAGTTGCACCTGGCGATGAGGCGGAGCGCCTCATATGCGGGATTGTCGATCTGGAGCGCATGAAGGACGGGGCATGATCCATGTGCTGCTTGGTCCCCTCCCTTTAGCTTTGGCCACGTTCTGGGCGCCGAACCCAATTCGCGGCGGTCATGGATTTTCGAGGGGAGGAGGAACTTCCTGAATCAACGATGGCCGGTGTTTCGGAGAATGATTTTCACAACTCGGGAATAGGGTGTGCGATAAGGGGTAAATGGACTGTCGAATATTTTTATGGCGGCGAACTGTCCTGCTTCGATGATTTTCCGTCCAGTTTTTTCGCCTTTTTCCGGTTTCTTTGTTTTTGCCTCAGGCCGCGTTTTTTCCGTTTTCTCAAAGACAGGAAGATGAAGTGATTCGTTTTTTTGATTTTTTCAACGAAAGGAAGATGTCGGTTTTTTCAGTTATTCAGTGTTCACATTTCTTTGGTTATTTCTTTGCGTTGTCTCCGTTTCAATTGGGTCCAGCTGCCCGTTCCGGCACCCCCGTAATCCACAGAATAGCCACATCCCCTCCTGCCAACAGCTCTGTTTACCCATCCACGAGGCCCGCCATGCTTTATATTGATCACCATACCGCCGGAACAACACCCGGCCAGATCAACATCAGCATACCCCGCCTGACCCAAAGTCAGGACGGGCAGGAGCACTCGGGCTATGCCGCGGGACCAGGAAAGATTTGCGCAAAAGGAGGCCGCCCACAAAGGGCAGGCCGATGCCTGCGCCTTACCGGGCGCTCCGCCGAAGCCTGCTACGCTGCCTACAGACCCGCACCATACCGCAGCCTTTCATGACTTTCTTAAAGCTCTTGCACGCGAAGCGGCGCGCGCCGATGATGCGCGCGACCGCTGACCTTTCAGTTCGGATATCCCCATGACCCAAGCCCTACGCGCCGTCATCTATGCCCGGTTCTCGACAGATATGCAGCGCGATGCGTCGATCGACGATCAGATCCGCTCGTGCCGGGAACATGCGGCCCGACAGGGTCTTGAGGTGGTAGACGTCTACTCCGACAAAGCGATCTCTGGCGCCAGCCTGATGCGCAGTGGCATCCAAAAGCTGCTGCGGGATGCGCAAAGCAATGCGTTTGACGTGGTTCTGTCCGAAGGCCTCGACCGCCTGTCGCGCAACCAGGCCGATATCGCGTCCATCTATCAAAAGCTGCAGTTTCGCGATGTGATGATTGAGACCGTCAGTGAGGGCGTCATCTCAGAGATGCATATTGGGCTAAAGGGCACGATGAACTCGCTGTTCATCAAAGACCTCGCGATCAAGACCCATCGCGGCCTCAAGGGCCGGGCGCTGGCGGGCAAATCGGCCGGCGGCAAGGCCTACGGCTATCAGAATGTCATCCATTATGATGCCAGTGGAGAGCCGATCAGAGGGGATCGCAAGATCAATCCAGTTGAGGCTGCTGTGGTGCGGCGCATTTTCAGGGACTATGCGGCGGGGCTGTCGCCCAAAAAGATTGCCGAGGCCCTCAACATCGAGAAAGTCCCTGCCCCCGCGGGCTCGGACTGGGGCACATCGACGCTCCACGGCAACCGCGAACGCGGCACCGGCATTCTGAACAACGAGCTCTATATCGGGCGCCAGATCTGGAACCGGCTGGCCTATGTCAAAGACCCTGATACTGGCAAACGGGTGTCACGGCTGAACCCTGAGGCGGACTGGGTGATCACCGATGTGCCAGAGCTGCAGATCATCGACCAGGCGCTCTGGGATGCGGTGCGCGCTCACCAAAGCGCAATGAAGGTCAAAGATACCGATGTTCCGGTTTGGGATCGGCGGCGGCCAAGGACATTGTTTTCGGGTTTGATGACCTGCGGATCATGTGGGGGCGGTTTTGCAAAGGTGTCCCAGACACAATTCGGCTGCTCGCGCGCGCGCAACAAGGGCAAGGCCGTCTGCACCAACATGGCCACGATTTCTCAGACGGAGCTGGAGGCGCTGATCCTCGACGCGCTGCAAAACAACCTGATGGACCCAGAGGCGCTCTCGGTGTTCTGCGACGAATACGCCAAGGAACGGAACCGGCTTCAGGCTGCAGCCACCAACAATCGCGGGGCGCTGGAGAAGGAACTCATCGCGGTCAAGCGCGACCACGCCAAGCTGATCGATGCGATCATCGCGGGCATCCCTGCCGATCAGGTCAAGGACCGCATGCAGGCGCTCGACACCCGCCGCACCCAACTCGAGACCGACCTCACCAAAGAGCCCGCCCCCTCGCCCATCCGCATCCATCCGACGATGGCCGAGACCTATCGCATCAAGATCGGCGCGCTGATCCGGCAGTTGCAGGCCCCGGATGGCATGCTGGAGGCCAAAGAGGCCCTGCGGGGATTGATCGAGCGGATCATCCTGCAGCCGGACCCCGACACGGGTCGGCTGACAGTTCACCTGCAGGGCGCGCTCGCGGCACTGCTGGCGCTGGCTTTTGGTGCCAAAACGCAAAAAGGCCTGAGCGTAGAAACTCAAGCCGTTGATATTGCTGACGAATTAGTGTTGGTTGCGGGAGTAGGATTTGAACCTACGACCTTCAGGTTATGAGCCTGACGAGCTACCGGGCTGCTCCATCCCGCGACGGTGTATAGTCCTGATTGGTATTGGTTTTCGGACTATTTTGCGGCGCATGTTTGTGCGCTGTTTTTTGACGCCTATTTTATGGGAATAGGGTTTGATCGTTTTTGAGAGATACATGAGTTTTACGAGGCTTTTACCAGGTTTGGCAGCGACCTACTCTCCCACGTCTTGAGACGCAGTACCATTGGCGCGACAGCGCTTAACGGCCGGGTTCGGGATGGGACCGGGTGTTTCGCTTGTGCTATGGCCACCAAACCGGGAAAAAGCCTCGTTATGTTTGTCCTACCGCCCGGAGGGCTAGTTGAGGACGTTTTTTTGTCCTATCGCCTATCGGCTACTTGAGGACGGGTATCTCCAACCGTCTTGCTCCGGTTGGGGATTGGTTTCCAAGTCAGTACTCTGTGTTTTGTGTATGCTTTTGATTTGTTCTGTAACAGTCTTGCTATTACTGGATCAAATCAAGCCTATCGGGCCATTAGTACCGGTCAACTGAACGCATTGCTGCGCTTACATCTCCGGCCTATCGACGTGGTGGTCTACCACGGCCCTCAGGGATACCTTGTTTTGAGGGGGGCTTCCCGCTTAGATGCCTTCAGCGGTTATCCTGTCCGAACATAGCTACCCTGCACTGCGGCTGGCGCCACAACAGGTCCACCAGTGGTTCGTTCACCCCGGTCCTCTCGTACTAGGGGCAACTCCTCTCAAGTATCCTACACCCACGGCAGATAGGGACCGAACTGTCTCACGACGTTCTAAACCCAGCTCACGTACCTCTTTAAACGGCGAACAGCCGTACCCTTGGGACCTGCTCCAGCCCCAGGATGAGATGAGCCGACATCGAGGTGCCAAACACTGCCGTCGATATGGACTCTTGGGCAGTATCAGCCTGTTATCCCCGGCGTACCTTTTATCCGTTGAGCGATGGCCCTCCCACTTGGGACCACCGGATCACTATGGCCGTCTTTCGACTCTGCTCGACTTGTCAGTCTCGCAGTCAGGCTGGCTTCTGCCATTGCACTCAACGAGCGATTTCCGACCGCTCTGAGCCAACCTTCGCGCGCCTCCGTTACGCTTTAGGAGGCGACCGCCCCAGTCAAACTACCCACCACGCAGGGTCCCGGACCCGGATAACGGGCCGCGGTTAGACATCAAGAGTGCGAAGGGTGGTATCTCAAGGGAGGCTCCACAGGGACTAGCGTCCCTGCTTCAAAGCCTACCACCTATCCTGCACATCACAATCCTGATGCCAGTGCGAAGCTATAGTAAAGGTGCACGGGGTCTTTCCGTCTAACCGCGGGAAGCCTGCATCTTGACAGGCAATTCAATTTCGCTGAGTCTATGTTGGAGACAGCGGGGAAGTCGTTACGCCATTCGTGCAGGTCGGAACTTACCCGACAAGGAATTTCGCTACCTTAGGACCGTTATAGTTACGGCCGCCGTTTACCTGGGCTTCAATTCAGAGCTCTCACCCCTCCTTTTAACCTTCAGGCACCGGGCAGGCGTCAGACCCTATACGTCGTCTTGCGACTTCGCAGAGCCCTGTGTTTTTAGTAAACAGTCGCCACCCCCTGGTTTGTGCCCCCAGCCTCTAGTTGCCTAGAAACCGGGCCTCCTTCTCGCGAACTTACGGAGGTATTTTGCCGAGTTCCTTCAACATAGTTCTCTCAAGCGCCTTGGTATTCTCTACCAGTCCACCTGTGTCGGTTTCGGGTACGATCTAGCGATGGAGCTATTTCCAGGAACCTCTGAGCGGCCCGTTCAATCCGATAAGAACGAACAACCTTTGAGATCCGTCACTTCCATCTGGCCCAGGAATATTAACCTGGTTCCCATCGACTACGCCTTTCGGCCTCGCCTTAGGGGTCGGCTTACCCTGCTCAGATTAGCTTTAAGCAGGAACCCTTGGACTTTCGGCGAGGGTGTCTCTCACACCCTTTATCGCTACTCATGTCATCATTCTCACTAGTGATCTCTCCACGGGATCCCTCACAGGCCCGCTTCATCGAAGATTTCTTCTCCTCCATGGTGTCCCGAAGGACACTAAAGAGGATAGAAACCATGTCACACTACGCTCTGCTACCATGCCTTACGGCATCCTCGGCTTCGGCTCATGGCTTGAGCCCCGTTACATCTTCGCCGCAGGACAACTTATTTAGACCAGTGAGCTGTTACGCTATCTTTAAAGGATGGCTGCTTCTAAGCCAACCTCCTGGTTGTTTTGGTCGTCCCACCTGCTTTCCCACTTAGCCATGAATTGGGGGCCTTAGCCGGAGGTCAGGGTTGTTTCCCTCTCGACGACGGACGTTAGCATCCGCCGTCTGTCTGCCATCTAGTACTCCTCGGTATTCGGAGTTTGGTTAGGATCAGTAAGCCTGTGGGGCCCCATTACCCATCCAGTGCTCTACCCCCGAGGGTATTCGGATGACGCTCTACCTAAATAGATTTCGCAGAGAACCAGCTATCTCCGAGTTTGATTGGCCTTTCACCCCTAGGCACAACTCATCCCGACCTTTTTCAACAGGTGTGGGTTCGGACCTCCAGTTGGTGTTACCCAACCTTCATCCTGGTCATGCCTAGATCACTCGGTTTCGGGTCTGATCCATCTAACTCAACGCCCTATTAAGACTCGCTTTCGCTGCGCCTACACCTAACGGCTTAAGCTTGCTAGATAGACCAAGTCGATGACCCATTATACAAAAGGTACGCCGTCAGGGCTTATGCCCCTCCGACTGATTGTAGGCGTTCGGTTTCAGGTACTGTTTCACTCCCCTCGTCGGGGTGCTTTTCACCTTTCCCTCACGGTACTGGTTCGCTATCGGTCAGTAAGGAGTACTTAGCCTTCGAAGGTGGTCCTCCGATCTTCAGACAGAATTTCACGTGTTCCGCCCTACTTGATACGTCCCTCAAAGCTTCCCATACGGGGCTGTCACCCGCTATGGCTGCGCTTCCCAACGCATTCTGGTCACTTATTGGGCTCGGCTGGTCCCCGTTCGCTCGCCGCTACTAGGGGAGTCGCTATTGCTGTCCTTTCCTCCGGGTACTTAGATGTTTCAGTTCTCCGGGTTTGCTCTTTAAGACCTATGTATTCAGTCAAAAAGTACCTGTTTCAGCCCGTTATAAACTGCCAAAAGGCAATTATAACAAACTGTCAGGTGGGTTGCCCCATTCGGAAATCCATGGATCACAGCTTATTCTCAGCTCCTCATGGCTTATCGCAGAGTATCACGTCCTTCATCGCCTCTTACTGCCAAGGCATCCACCAAACGCCCTTCTCGCGCTTGATTTGATCCAGAACTAGCAAGACTTGCGCCTTGCGCGACAACAGAAGCTGGTAAGAAACTGTTGCCATAATTCCGGTATCAAAAGCATACTTTTCCCGCCTGGTTCTTGGAACCAGACAATGAACAACGCAACCGATCTGCCATCCGTGCGGGAGGCAGACCACGTTGTTCGGGTTAGTGTACTTGACTTGGACAACTCTGTTCGTTTCAGCTGGCAGACATAGGGGCGATCGAGGAAGCAATCGCGTCATATGCTCGCTCTCGGCCCGAGGGCCTCAAGCACCAAACTGAGGTGTATCGCTTACGCGCGAACACCAAACAGTGTTGATATGTATCTCTCTATACGATGTCAATGTCATGCCCCGCAGGGGGGCAAACGTCCGATTGGACGGCTAAACGCTCGAAAGCGCTTAGCGATCTAATCAAAAGGGCTGGCACATGGTGGAGCCTAGGAGGATCGAACTCCTGACCTCCTGAATGCAAATCAGGCGCTCTCCCAGCTGAGCTAAGGCCCCATGATGTTCGGCCTACCGCCTTTCGGCTACTTGAGGCCAGATGTTCGGCCTACCGCCTTTCGGCTACTTGAGGCCAGATGTTCGGCCTACCGCCTTTCGGCTACTTGAGGCCAAGTGCGATGGTGGGTCGAGGCCCGTGTCGCCCGCAGGGTCGCAAGACCCGAGGACGCACAAATCAAATTCCCGACGAGCCCCAACACGACCAAAGGGAGTGGTGGGTCGAGGAGGACTTGAACCTCCGACCTCACGCTTATCAGGCGTGCGCTCTAACCACCTGAGCTACCGACCCAAGACAGACCGGTAGGTCTGTGATTACGTTCCTGAAGAGATATGAGGACGGTCCGGTTCGTATGTTGACCGGCTTTGTTTGCCGATCATGCTAAGTGTTTCACGAGATCAGCACGCTGATCTGACTAGAAACATCCTTAGAAAGGAGGTGATCCAGCCGCAGGTTCCCCTACGGCTACCTTGTTACGACTTCACCCCAGTCGCTGAGCCTACCGTGGCCGGCTGCCTCCTCTTGCGAGGTTAGCGCACCGTCGTCGGGTAGACCCAACTCCCATGGTGTGACGGGCGGTGTGTACAAGGCCCGGGAACGTATTCACCGCGTCATGCTGTTACGCGATTACTAGCGATTCCGACTTCATGGGGTCGAGTTGCAGACCCCAATCCGAACTGAGATGGCTTTTTGGGATTAACCCATTGTCACCACCATTGTAGCACGTGTGTAGCCCAACCCGTAAGGGCCATGAGGACTTGACGTCATCCACACCTTCCTCCCGCTTATCACGGGCAGTTTCCATAGAGTGCCCAGCTTAACCTGCTGGCAACTAGGGATGTGGGTTGCGCTCGTTGCCGGACTTAACCGAACATCTCACGACACGAGCTGACGACAGCCATGCAGCACCTGTGTGATATCCAGCCGAACTGACGAAACCATCTCTGGTAACTACGATATCCATGTCAAGGGTTGGTAAGGTTCTGCGCGTTGCTTCGAATTAAACCACATGCTCCACCGCTTGTGCGGGCCCCCGTCAATTCCTTTGAGTTTTAATCTTGCGACCGTACTCCCCAGGCGGAATGCTTAATCCGTTAGGTGTGTCACCGACAAGCATGCTTGCCGACGACTGGCATTCATCGTTTACGGTGTGGACTACCAGGGTATCTAATCCTGTTTGCTCCCCACACTTTCGCACCTCAGCGTCAGTATCGAGCCAGTGAGCCGCCTTCGCCACTGGTGTTCCTCCGAATATCTACGAATTTCACCTCTACACTCGGAATTCCACTCACCTCTCTCGAACTCTAGACTGGGAGTTTTGGAGGCCGTTCCAGGGTTGAGCCCTGGGATTTCACCCCCAACTTTCCAATCCGCCTACGTGCGCTTTACGCCCAGTAATTCCGAACAACGCTAACCCCCTCCGTATTACCGCGGCTGCTGGCACGGAGTTAGCCGGGGTTTCTTTACCAGATACTGTCATTATCATCTCTGGCGAAAGAGCTTTACGACCCTAAGGCCTTCGTCACTCACGCGGCATGGCTAGATCAGGCTTGCGCCCATTGTCTAAGATTCCCCACTGCTGCCTCCCGTAGGAGTCTGGGCCGTGTCTCAGTCCCAGTGTGGCTGATCATCCTCTAAAACCAGCTATGGATCGTAGGCTTGGTAGGCCATTACCCCACCAACTACCTAATCCAACGCGGGCCGATCCTCCTCCGATAAATCTTTCCCCCAAAGGGCGTATGCGGTATTACTCACCGTTTCCAGTGGCTATCCCGCAGAAGAGGGTACGTTCCCACGCGTTACTCACCCGTCCGCCGCTAACCCGAAGGTTCGCTCGACTTGCATGTGTTAGGCCTGCCGCCAGCGTTCGTTCTGAGCCAGGATCAAACTCTCAAGTTGAAAAGCATCGCTGCTTATCCTTGACGTTCGAACCTCTGCACATCTTCAATGCACTACCGCTGCGCTACTTGAGTGCGAATAAATCCACACACAATCACTCAGCAGCATGGTCGACCCGGCTAAGGAAACGACCGCATTGAAAGTCATCTGTCTGATGCACATCAGTTTCCAAAGAAACCGAAGTCCATACAAGACAGTGAAGCTGACACTACATCATCGGGCCAAAACCCTAGTAGCGTTGATATACAGACGTTGATCCATCGAAATGAACCAAACCGCCCACATATCTCTTCAGTTACTAAATTTTCAAAGAGCGTCGAGACAAAATCAACCGAGAGCGCCAAACTACCTAGCGCAACCCGCCAATCCTACCTCAGAATTTCTAGCCGCTTCCCTTCCCAAGACATCCGCCCCAGTCCGTTCCGCGTCCCAGCAACCGCCTCAGCAGCGCCGGTGAAGGGGTATTTACGGTTAGAGGCTCAGACCCGCAACCCCTTTTTTTGGCTTTTGTCATCTTTTTTTCAAAAACCCGTATTTTTACGGAATATTAAAGGGTTAGGGGAAATTATGCCAAGATTTACCGCCCCGCGCGCAACAATATTGCCCGCCCCTAATACGCCCCTCTCCTACATCTTGGGTTATCCACAGAGTTACCCCCAAGAGAGGGTAAAATCAGCGCGTCCAGCCCGACTCAAACCCGGCGACTCTGTCCAATGGGGCGCCATCTCAGCGCCAACAGCCCCAGAATCACGGCCAGATACACCAAGGGTTCGATTTGAAAGCCTTTGCTCAGCCAGAGGAAATGCACCGCCCCCAGCACCGCCACCCCATAGGTCAGCCGATGCAGGGCCCGCCATTTCGGCCCCAACCGCCGCACCGACCAGTCATTCGACGTTAGCGCGAGCGGGATCATCAAAAGGAACGCGGCAAATCCAATTGTCACATAGGGCCGTTTGACAATATCCGCCCAGATCTGCGCCAGGATCTGCACATCAAGCACCAGCCAGACCAGAAGATGCCACGCCACATAAGAAAAGGTCAGCAATCCCACCGCGCGACGAAACCGGATCAGGTTCACTCCGACATGTCTACGCAACGGCGTGATACACAGCCCCAAGATCAAGAGCTGCAACGCGACCTCGCCCAGCTCGCGCTCCAACGCCTTGATCGGCTCCGCCCCCAGCCCGCCGGTGAGCCCCAGATAAAACGTCCATACCCCCGGCATCAGGCCGATCAGCCACACCGCCCAGACCGGCACCCGCCGGGCCAGACCGTTGATCTGGTCCCGTAGCATCAAAAGTTCTTTTTCAGATCCATCCCGGCATAGAGCCCCGCCACCTCATCGGCATAGCCGTTGAACATGAGCGTGGGCACGCGCGGCGAAAACAGCCCGCCGCCGATCTGCCGTTCCGTGGCCTGCGACCAGCGCGGGTGATCCACCTCGGGGTTCACATTACTATAGAACCCGTATTCGCGCGCATTGGCCTTGTTCCAGCTTGTCGGCGGCTCTTTGTCGGTCAGGGTAATGCGCACCACCGATTTGATCGACTTGAACCCATATTTCCATGGCACCACAAGGCGCAGCGGCGCGCCGTTCTGATTGGGAATGTCGCGGCCATAGATACCCGTCGCCATGATCGTCAGCGGATGCAGCGCCTCGTCCAGCCGCAGCCCCTCGACATAGGGCCAATCCAGCACCGGAAAGCGGACACCCGGCATTTCATCGGGGCGCAGCACCGTCTCGAAGGCGACGTATTTGGCCTCGCTCTGCACCCCAGCCAGATCCAAGAGATCCGCCAGTTCAAATCCATTCCAGGGAACCACCATCGACCAGGCCTCGACACAGCGGAACCGGTAAAGCCGCTCTTCAATGGTCATCTTGGCCATTATCTCGTCAAAGGCATAATCACCCGGGCGGCCCACCAGCCCGTCAATGGTCACGCTCCAAGGGCTGACGGTCAGCGTCCGGGCATTGCGTGCCGGATCGCCCTTGTCGGTGCCGAACTCATAATAGTTGTTATAAGTGGTGATGTCGTCCCAGCTATTGGGCGTCAAAGCCTCGGCTTCTGTCTCGGCCTGCGCGCTCCGGGCCGTCAGGCTCAGACCCACCCCGGCCGCCACCCCGGCGATCATCTGGCGGCGATTGAGAAACGCCGCCTCGGGCGTCACATCCGTGTCACTCAGCGTGTTTGTCCAGCGATGGGCCATGTCAGTTCTCCTATGGGTTCCCCAAGTATATAGAGACAGACACGGTTCCCGCCACCGAAGGGTTTCAACATCCGGTCACAATACCGCGTCCGGATTGTAACTTGGCCGGATCTTGTTGAACGCAATCGACGTGCCATCCGCCTGCACCAGTCGTACATGCCGCCGCCGCATCAGGCGCGGTTCGGCCACACCGACCGAATGGGCGATGGTCTCAACCTCTTTGATCACCGATTTGGCATAATTGGCGACCTTCAGGTATTTGTCCTCGACCACCAGACCGCGCTGCAAATGGGGATCATGGGTGGTAATGCCGGTCGGACAGGTATTGCGATTGCACTTGAGCGCCTGAATGCAGCCAAGGCTGAACATAAAGCCACGCGCCGAGGCAACAAAATCTGCGCCTGCGCAAATCGCCCAGGCCACATCGCCGGGATTGATCAGCTTGCCCGCCGCAATCATCCGGATACGATCCTTGAGACCATAGCGATCCCGCAGATCGACCATCCGCGGCAAGGCATCGCGAATGGGCATGCCCACCAGATCCATCAAAGGCATGGGCGCGGCCCCGGTGCCGCCCTCTCCACCGTCAATGGCAATGAAATCCGGCGCGCAATCCGGCCCACGCGCGATGATCATTTCAAACAGCGGCTCCCAGGCCTCGGACGAGCCGATCACTGTCTTGAAACCGACAGGGCGCCCCGTGACCTGCCGGATATGGCCGATCACATCCAGCAACTCGCCATAGTCATTGATGTCAGCGTGACGGTTGGGCGAAATGCTGTCCTTGCCCAGTTCGATGCCGCGAATGGCGGCAATCTCTTTGTTGACCTTTTCGCCGGGCAGGATGCCGCCCTTGCCGGGCTTGGCCCCCTGCGCCAGCTTCAGCTCAAACATCTTGATGCAAGGATTGTCCGACACCTCGCGCAACCGCGCATCGCTGAGGTTACCCAAAACATCCCGCACGCCGTATTTCGCCGTGCCAATCTGATAGACCAGATCGCAATTGCCCACCAAATGAAACGGGCTGAGCCCGCCCTCACCGGTGTTCAGCCAGATACCCGCCTTGGCCGCCCCCCGGCTCAGCGCCTCAACCGCCGGGCGCGAAATCGCGCCATAGCTCATGCCCGAAATGTTGAAAATTGACTTGGCCATATAAGGTATCGCCGCCGTCGGCCCGATCTGCATCGGCGCGGTGATGGCGAATTGATCGTCCAGCGGCGGAAACACCGCAGGCACAAAGATAGGCGTGCCCGGCACCCCCAAATTCCGGGTCGAGCCAAAGGCAATCGTGTTGCCCGCGCCCTTGGTCGCATGGCTCACCCAATCGCGCTGCGCACGGTTGAACGGCATCTCTTCGCGGTCCATGGCAAAGAAATACTGCCGGAAAAACTCGCCCAGTTTGGTGAACAATCCTCGGAACCGGCCAATCACTGGATAGTTGCGCCGGATCGCGTCGCCGGGCTGCGTGCGATCCAGCACGTAGAAGACCCCTATCGCCAACACGACCGCCCCAATGGCAAAAACAAACAGCAACGCCAGAAACTCTAGGAACTGCGTCAGAATACCCATCTCAAAACTCCAATACCCCGCCCGCGCCCAGCCGACGCGCCTCGCGCGCAACCTGCGCCATTCCAGCGCGTCAAACAAGCTGACAAAGGGCAGTTTTGCCCAATGTTTCATCCTGTCAGGGCCAACATCAGGCCATTTGCCTGCCCCCCGCCATTGCCACGGGAAACCCGGCTGAAACACCCACGCCAGGCGGGATAATTGCCGCCAATTCACAAAAACGTGACTGGAAATTTCAGCACGCTCCGGCTTAGCGGACGCGCCAAAAAGGTCAAACCGCGTCGGCGGAAAACCCCTATGAACCAAAACGCGCAGCGCCCCGTAAGCCTCGCATGATCCCGACAACGGGGTCATGGAAACCGACACTTAAACGGAGACGCACACCATGTTTCGCAGAACCTATCTCGCTCTGACCGCCGCCGTGCTGATGGCCGGTCCTGCCTTTGCCGAGACCAAAGGCAAAGACATCGTCGACATCGCCGCCGGCAACGAGAGCTTCTCGACCCTTGTCGCCGCCGTTCAGGCCGCAGGCCTTGTTGATACGCTCAAAGGCGAAGGCCCCTTCACCGTCTTTGCCCCAACCAATGAAGCTTTTGCCGCCCTGCCTGCAGGCACGGTCGAAGACTTGCTCAAGCCCGAGAACAAGGATCAACTGACTGCGATCCTCACCTATCACGTGGTACCGGGTAAGGTGATGTCGGGCGATCTCTCGGACGGGATGACCGCCACCACCGTGCAAGGCACGGATGTGACCATCGGCACCACGGACGGTGTCACCGTCGCCGGGGCCAAGGTCGTGCAGGCCGATATCGAGGCCAGCAACGGCGTGATCCACGTGATCGACACCGTGATCCTGCCGGAATAATCCCCCCCTCACGGATGGCAAAAGCGGGGCGGCTAAATGGCCGCCCCGTACCCGTTAGACGTGCTGCGCGCCGTTGATCTCGATCTCGGTGCCGGAAATATAGGACGACCCTTCGGAACACAGGAAAAAGATTGTGTTGGCCACCTCGTCAGGCTCACCCAGCCGCCGCATCGGGATGCTTTCGACCAGCTTATCCGTTCCGGGCGACAGAATGGCGGTGCGTATCTCGCCCGGCGCAATCGAATTCACGCGCACCCCAAGCGGTCCGAAATCATGCGCCATCTCGCGCGTCAGCGCCACCAGCGCCGCCTTGGATGTGGCATAGGCCGCGCCCGCAAAGGGATGCACCCGGCTTCCAGCAATCGAGGTGACATTGACCACCGCGCCGCGCGCCGCCGCCAATTCATCCCGCAAACTGCGCGCCAGCACGACCGATGCAAAGAAATTGACGTGAAACACCTGCCCCCAGGTCCGCAGATCCGTGCTGAACGTATCCAAGCGTTCACCCTCCGGCCCTTTGGGCGAAATCCCCGCATTATTAACCAAGGCATCCAGCCGTCCACCCAGCCGCTCGCGCAGCACCTCGACCTTGGCAATCACATCATTCGGGTCCGACAAATCCATCTGAATATGGTTCTCCGCGCCCCCGCCCCAGGGGCATTCCGCCGGAAACGGCTGGCGCGAACAGGTGATCACCCGCCAGCCCGCCGCATTGAACCGCCGCACCGTGGCATGCCCGATTCCCCGGCTCGCCCCCGTCAACAAAAGCGTCTTGGTCTCGGACATGCTACACCTCTTTCGGTCGCGGATTTCCTTGGGCCCAACCCTAGCGCTTTGCGGCTCACCCGCAACGGCCCTTGGCACCACCCCGCGCAGATTGTAATGAGAGACGCAACCCCGCGTCGGAGACCAGCATGAAGGCCAGAGACATGAATCGCGACTGGATCGCCACCGCCCGCACCCTCTCCGAGGCCCTGCCCTATCTGCAACGCTACACCGGCGCCATCGTGGTGATCAAACTTGGTGGCCACGCCATGGGCAGCGATGAGGCGATGGACACGTTCGCCCGCGACGTGGTGCTGATGCGACAGGTCGGCGTCAATCCGGTCATCGTCCATGGCGGCGGCCCGATGATCAATCAGATGCTGGAAAAGCTGGCGATCAAATCCGACTTCGTGAATGGCAAGCGCGTGACCGATGCCGCCACCATGGACGTGGTGGAAATGGTGCTCTCCGGTCAGGTCAACAAACGCATCGTGGCCGCGATCAACGGTCAAGGCGGGCGCGCCGTCGGCCTCTCGGGCAAGGATGCAAGGCTCATCACCTGCACGCCCTCGCATCCCGATCTGGGCCTTGTGGGCGACCCCTCCGAAATTGATCCCACCATCCTGCACACGCTTTTTGCCGCCGGGATGATCCCCGTTATCGCCCCCTTGGGCGCAGGCGAGGCGGGCGAGACCTATAATATCAACGGCGATACCGCCGCTGGTGCCGTGGCCGCCGCCCTCAAGGCCGACCGCCTGCTCCTGCTGACAGATATCGACGGCGTGCGTGATGCCTCAGGACAGGTCGTGACCGAACTCAGCGCCGAGCAGATCCGACAGATGACGCGCGACGGCATCATCGCGGGCGGCATGATCCCCAAGACCGAAACCGCCCTTGCCGCCATCGACGGCGGCGTGCGCGCGGTGGTCATCCTCGACGGTCGCGCGCCGAACGCGACGCTGCTCGAGCTTTTCACCGAACATGGCGCGGGGTCGCTGATCCGTGGCACAAATACACCCCGCGTGCCACGCTCAAGCTATCCGGGCCAGTCCTGAGCGCGGCGCGTGTCCCCCCTGCCCCCGGCGCTCTATGACCTTGCCGCCGCGCATCACCTAACCCTGTCCGGCGCGCTGCATCTGGCATCTGGTGACGTGCCCGGCCATAAAACCCTGGTGCTCCTCAGCCCGGCAGAGCCGGGCTTCTGGCCGCATTTCACCACTACTCCGGAATATCTCGACGGCGCGCGCGACCCGATGAACCGCTGGTCTATCCGCGTCATCACCGCCATGGCCGATGCTCTTGGTGCCACCCCGCTTTTTCCGTTTTCCGGCCCGCCGCGGCAGCCCTTCACCGATTGGGCGCGCCGCAGTGGCCGTGCTTGGCCTTCGCCCGTCGGCCTCTTGGTGCATGACGCGGCGGGGCTCATGATCTCTTATCGCGGCGCATTGGCCTTTGCGGATCGCTTCGCGCTTCCGCCCACCGGCCCGCGCCCCTGCGACAGCTGCGCCGATCAACCCTGTCGCAGCGCCTGTCCGGTGGAGGCGCTGATCCCCGAGGCCTATAACGTCCCGGCTTGCAAAGCCGATCTCGACCGTCCCGGCAACGACTGCCGCGCGCGCGGCTGTGCCGTGCGGCGCGCCTGCCCGCTCAGCCAATCCTATGGCCGACGCGAAGAACAATCCGCCTTTCATATGGGATATTTCGGATGAAGACGCTTATCCTCATGCGCCACGCCAAATCCGATTGGGGCGATCCACGTCTGCCCGATAGTGCCCGCCCCCTCAACGCGCGCGGGTGCCGTGCGGCAACCGCCCTCGGCCATTGGCTCCGCACCCAAGACCTCGCCCCCGATCAAATCCTCTGCTCCTCTGCTGTGCGCACCCAGGAAACCTGCACCCGGCTCAAGCTTGATGCCGCACCGGACCTGCACGACGCGCTCTATTTGGCCGAGGCCGATGAGATGCTGACAGTCCTGCGTCGCGCCACCGGCAGCCTTGTCCTCATGCTGGGCCATAACCCCGGCATCGCAGAATTCGCGGCCCTGTTGGTCGCCACCCCCCCGGATCACGAGCGGTTCGACGATTATTCCACTGGGGCCACACTCATCGCCCGGTTCGATATCGCCGACTGGGCCGCGCTCCAGCCCGGCAGCGGCACCGTGTTGCAGTTTCTCACGCCGCGCGACCTGCCATAAACGGCCTATGCAAACGCCCGTCTTTATCGGATCAGAGATCTATCGCGGCTCCTCCTACGGGGCGCGCCACCCCCTTTCCATACCGCGCGTGCCCACCGTGATCGACCTCTGCCGTGCTCTGGGCTGGCTGCCACCCTCGCAATACCGCATCAGCCCGCGCGCCAAACCACAGGCGCTGACGGCGTGGCACAGCCCGGCCTATATCGCCGCCCTGCAAGCGGCTGAAACATTGGGCCAAGTCTCGCCCGAAATCCGCACCCGCCACCAGATCGGCACGCTGTCCAATCCGGTTTTCCCAGAGATGTTTCGCCGCCCCGCCACCGCCGCCGGTGGCTCGCTTCTGGCCACCGAACTGCTCGCACATGGCGGCGTGGCCTATAACCCCGGCGGCGGCACCCATCATGGCATGGCCGATCACGCAGGCGGGTTTTGCTACCTCAACGACCCGGTGCTGGCGATCAAGGCGTTTCTCGCCCAAGGTCTCAGCCGCATCGCCTATGTCGATATCGACGCGCATCACTGCGACGGGGTGGCCGCCGCCTTCCACGGCGACCCCCGCGTGCTGATGATCTCGACGCATGAGGCCGGGCGCTGGCCCTTCACCGGTACACTCGACGACCGCGCGGGCAGCCATGCCATCAACCTGCCCCTGCCCCGCGCCACCAATGACAGCGGCTTTGCCATGGCCCTGCACGAGGTCATTCTTCCAGCGGTGCAAGCCTTCAGCCCTCAGGCGCTGGTCCTGCAATGCGGTGCCGATGCCGTGACCGAAGACCCGCTGTCGCGCCTTGCGCTCTCCAACAACGCCCATTGGGAGGCGGTGGCGCTCTTGCGCCCACTCGCCCCGCGCCTGCTTGTGTTGGGCGGCGGTGGCTATAACCCTTGGACCGTGGGCCGCCTCTGGTCCGGGGTCTGGGCCACCCTCAACAATACTGAAATCCCCGACCGCCTGCCCGAACCGGCCCGCGCCATTCTGGCGGCTCTCTCATGGTCCCGCCGCCCCGCGTTCCCCGACGAGCCCCTCATCGACACGCTGCGCGACGCCCCGCGCCCCGGCCCCATTGCAGATGACCTGCGCGCCTCGATCCAACGCCTGCGCGCGCGCCGCGCCGCTTGGGTCTAAACGCAAAAGGGGCCGCAAAACTGCCGCCCCTTTCATCTGGCCCAAAATACCTCGGGGGAGTCCCGGACTTGCTCCGGGACGGGGCAGCGCCCCCACCCCTGCTTTAATGCCCCAGAATCTGGCTCAGGAACAGTTTGGTGCGGTCCGACTGCGGATTGTTGAAGAACTCTTCCGGTTCGTTCTGCTCCACGATCTGTCCCTGATCCATAAAGATGACCCGGTTCGCCACCTTCCGCGCGAATCCCATCTCATGAGTCACGCAGAGCATGGTCATTCCCTCTTCGGCCAGTTGGATCATCGTATCCAGAACTTCCGAAATCATCTCGGGATCAAGCGCCGAAGTCGGCTCGTCAAACAGCATGATCCGGGGCCGCATGCACAAACTGCGCGCAATCGCCACCCGCTGCTGCTGGCCCCCCGACAGCTGGCCGGGATATTTATTGGCCTGCTCGGGGATTTTGACCTTTTCCAGGAAATGCATCGCCACTTCCTCGGCCTCGCGCTTGGGCGTCTTACGCACCCAGATCGGGGCCAGCGTGCAATTCTCCAGAATTGTCAGATGCGGGAACAGGTTGAAATGTTGGAACACCATGCCAACCTCGGACCGGATCTTGTCGATATTCTTGAGGTCATTCGACAAGAGCGTGCCATCAACCGTGATCTTGCCCTTCTGATGCTCTTCCAGCGCGTTGATACAACGGATGAGCGTGGACTTGCCCGATCCCGACGGCCCCGCGATGACGATCCGCTCGCCCTGGTAGACGGTCAGATCAATGTCGCGCAGCACATGAAATGCGCCATACCACTTGTTCATCTTGGTTATCTCGACGGCAACCTGATCCGAGACATTCATTTGTGTTTCAGCGGCCATGATGATGACCCTCCTTACCGATGATCCGTGCGAAGCTGACGCTCCAGCCACTGGGAATATTGCGAGATACCGTAGCAGGTGATGAAGAACAGGACGCAGGCAAAGCCAAACAGCTCCCAATAGACCCCGTTCCATTCCGCAGAGGCCAGAATCGGACCCCGGATCATGCCCACGATGTCAAACATCGAAATGACCGAAACCAGCGTCGTATCCTTGAAGAGGCCCACCGCCACGTTAACGATACCGGGGATCGAGATCTTGAGCGCTTGGGGCAGGATGATAAGTTGCATCGCCTGCGCATAGTCCAGACCCAGACTGTCCGCCGCCTCGTATTGCCCGCGCGGCAACGCCGCGAGGCCCCCCCGGATCACCTCGGCAATATAGGCCGAAGAGAACATCGTGATCATGATGATCACCCGCAGGATCAGGTCGAAATTCGTCCCCGGCGGCAGGAAGTACGCCAGCACCACATTGGCCACGAACAAGAGCGTGATCAGCGGCACACCGCGAATGAACTCGATAAAGACAACGCAGATCCACTTGATGATCGGCATGCTCGATTGCCGCCCAAGCGCCAGCAGAATGCCCAACGGCAAAGAGAGCGACACACAGACCACGCCCAGCATCAGGTTGATCATGAACCCGCCCATATCGCGCGAGGCCACGGCCTCGATGGCCAGCACATTCTCCATCGGTCCGGTTACATAACCTGACAGTATCCAGAATATGAGCGCTGCCACAAACGCCGCTATCACCGCAACACCGGCGTTGACCGTCACGACGCGGCTATAGACAACCGCGCCCACCAGCACGCCAATCAAGGCAAAGACTGGCACCATCAAGGACCCGCCCCAAATCAGCCAATAGGCGATGAATGGGTAAAGCCCTGTAAAGATCAGCATCTTGCGTGGGAACACCTTGCCAAACAGCACGGGTGCGGCGGCTATGAACAGCAGCACAAAGGCCAGCCCCGGACGCCAGTAAAGCTCGGATGGGTATTTGAACCCGAACAAAAGCTGGTTCCAACGCTCACTCAGCACCGCGAAACAGGCCCCGGTCTTGCCATCCAGAATCTCACGACAAGCTGACAGGCTCGGGCTGTCCCAGACACCGTTCAGAAACCACGGTGTCGCAGAGATCACAATCTGAAACACCACATAGGCCGACACAACCGTCAGAAGTGCATTGCCCGGCGAGGAAAACAGGTTCTCACGCAGCCATTTGATGGCCCCCGTTTGCGTCGCAGGGGGCGGCGCTTCGGGCAGCATGTGCTTGCGCACAAAGGCGAATTGATCACGGCCCATGCTCAACGCTCCTTCAACTTGATCGAGTTGTTGTAGACGTTCATGATCGCCGAAATCGCGAGGCTGATCGTGAGATAGAACAACATCAGCATCAGCACGCATTCAATCGCGCGCCCCGTCTGGTTAAGCGTGATCCCCCCCAAGGTGCCCGTCACATCCATATACCCCACGGCAATGGCGAGCGACGAGTTCTTGGTCAGGTTCAGATACTGCGAAATCAGTGGCGGAATGATCACCCGCAAGGCTTGCGGCAGGATCACAAGGTTCATGATCCGGTTGGGCCGCAGGCCCAAGGACGCCGCCGCTTCGGTCTGGCCCTTGCTTACCGCCTGAATACCCGCGCGCACGTTCTCGGCGATGAAAGCGCCGGTATAGATCGCCAGCGCGAACCACAGCGCAATCAGAGAGCCGCGAATATGTAGCCCGCCGTCAAAGTTGAAGCCCTTGAGCGCAGGATAATTCAGGCTGATCGGCTGACCCAGAACAAAGTAGATCAGGATCGTCGGCACAAACAGGATAACCAACGACGGCCAGCCCATCGGCAACAGCCGCCCGGTGTCATACAGCAATTTGGTTGCATAGCGACGATAGGCAAAGACGCCAAAGATCGACGCAAGGAACGTCAGCACCACCACCAACGATCCCGGTCCCCAGACCGGCGCCGGCGTG
The DNA here is from genome assembly GCF_051447875.1 of Roseovarius sp. MS2. Lineage (NCBI taxonomy): Bacteria > Pseudomonadati > Pseudomonadota > Alphaproteobacteria > Rhodobacterales > Roseobacteraceae > Roseovarius > Roseovarius sp. MS2. Next base: position 2,079,077 of record NZ_JBKHVF010000001.1, on the reverse strand, counting down.
TAGATCCCCCGGTTGGTAAAGGCAAAGGCGTCGAACAGCATAGATGCATCTGCGTTGTCGCCCCTAAACTGGTTGGGCGAAGGCAAAACCGCCGTCATCACGGTAAAGATGATGAGGATCCAGATCAGCACCGGAATGTTGCGAAAGATCTCGACGTAAAAGGCCATCAACTTGCGCACCAGCCAGTTGGGCGAGAGCCGCAGCACACCGGCCGTGACCCCGAAAATCGTCGCCGTCGCACAGCCAAGGAAGGCCACGATCAAAGTGTTGATCACGCCCACCAGAGAGGCGCGCAAATGGCTAGACTGACTGTCGTATTCAATGGGCCGCTGATTGATGTCGTAATTCGCTGGATTACTCAGAAACCCAAACGAGATATTCTGCCCCTGCGCCGCAAGGTTGTTGACAAGATTGGCCCCGAGATAGCCAAGCAACAACATCAACAGAACCAGAGCGATGAATTGGAAAGTGTAAGAGCGATACCGTGTATCGTAAATCAGCATAGAAAGCTGAAACGACGCCTTGGGAGGGTCGGTCATCGTTGTCATCTTGGGTTTCCCTGTGTTTCGACCCGGATTTTTATCGGCATCGCTGCCGTGGGCCGATTTTTAAGTAGTCTACTGGTGAAAAGGGCGCGGGAATTTCCCGCGCCCTTCGTCAGGATCGCTTACCGGAACGGCGGGGCATACATGATGCCGCCCTGCGTCCACTGCGCATTCAGACCACGGGCCAGACCGATCGGGGTCTTTTCGCCGATGTTCTTCTCGAAGATTTCGCCATAGTTGCCACCGACGGAAATCGCGCGCTTGGCCCAGTCATTGTCGAGGCCGATCATCGCGCCCAGCTCACCTTCGGTGCCGAGGATACGGTTGATCTCCGGGTTTGCACCGGCTGCGGCAGACAGCTCGCCGATATTCGCCGAGGTGATGCCCATTTCTTCGGCAGCCACGAGCGCGTAGAACGTCCAGCGCACGATATCACCCCAGTCGTTGTCGCCATGGCGCACGAGCGGGCCGAGCGGCTCTTTCGAGATGATTTCCGGAAGGATCACGTGATCGCCGGGATTCTCGAACGCAGCGCGCGTGGATGCCAGACCCGACGCGTCGGTCGTGTAGGTATCGCAGGCACCAGCCAGATACTGCTGCTGACCTTCGGCATTGGTCTCAATCGGCACCGGCTCGTAGCTGATGTTGTTGGCGCGGAAGAAATCCGCAAGGTTCAGCTCGGTGGTGGTGCCAGTCTGGATGCAGACCGTTGCGCCGTCCAGCTCTTTGGCAGAGCTGACGCCCAGCGACTTGGGCACAAGGAAACCCTGACCGTCATAGTAGTTCACGCCGACGAAATCGAACTTGAGGTCGGTATCGCGCGAGAAGGTCCAAGTGGTGTTGCGCGCCAGCAAGTCGATCTCACCCGAGGCAAGCGCTGTAAAGCGGGTCTTGCCGGTGGTCGGCACGAATTCAACGGCATTTCCATCGCCCAGCACAGCGGCGGCAACAGCGCGGCAGATCGCCACGTCAAAACCTTCCCAAACACCGTTTGCATCGGGGGCGGCAAAGCCCACGAGGCCGGTGGTCACACCACAGTTCAGCTTACCGCGGGCCTTCACGTCATCCAACGTGGCAGCCGCAGAAGCGCCAGCCGCAAGGCCGGCCACCGTCAGCGCGCCCAAAAATACGGTTTTTTTCATGTTTACCTCTTCCTGATTATCCGCCCTTCAAGAGCGGTTTGTCCGGCCAATCGGCCCATTGTGACACTGTTGGCAGGGCTTTCACCCCTCTCAGTGACGCCAAGTTTGTGTGGATTCATCATGAAACGTCAAGTCTTTGTTCACGAAACCATATGGCAAAACCCGGCGAAACCGGCCCCTGCCGTTGCGTCAGTCGCTTGGCGGTCAGACTGACTGATCCTTACGCGAAAGATCATAAAACCGCTTGGCATGGATAAAGTCAGATTGTTTCCTTGCGGCCATCTCTTCCGCCTCTTCATCGCTACCCCATTGCTCTGCCTGCCAGGTTTCATCGACCCGAGACAGGTCCCAGAGCGTTTTAACGGGGTAAAACCCATCCAATGCCGCAAATCCTATCACAAGCGACCCACTCAGGCTCACAAGGTCGTGAAAGGCCGTCAAAGCCCAAATGTCCAGCGCATCCACATGTGCCCGCAACCGTGCCATTGCCTGCACATCCTGCGGCACATGCACCACGCCCTCAACCGCAAGCAGCTTTGCGGACAGGACCGATTCGGTCCAATCGAGCAGCGGATTCCATGCCGCTGCCTGTTTTTCGACCAGTTCGCTGGGGCTCACTGCCCGATAACAGATCAGATCACTGTCGCCATAGGCGGCCAGCATCTCGGCCACTTCGGACTTCTGATGTGCCACCTTGTCGATGGCCGCATTGGCCGACCGGGTAAAAGGCATGGTGCCGGGGTCGATCTTGCCTTCTTGCGCGTCCCACTCCGCGGCGATCGCCTCGGCCAAGGCCCGCGTCGGCACGCTCAGCACCGCCTTGGCCGGGGTGCGCACCGCGCGCCCGTCTAGCCGCACGCCGAACCCGTCGCCCTCTTCGACAACGCCCGCCTCTGTCCAGAACCGCTTGACTTTCCATTCGCTCATCGTCTACCCCCAAATCCGCGCCAAAGCCTCGGGGAGCGCGCGGAAATCCTGCACGATTTCGCGGGCGGCCCCCAGCGCTTCGGGCCGGTGATACCCCCAAGAAACACCGATGCCCGCAATCCCCGCCGCCTGCGCCATGTCCATGTCGAAACTCGTATCGCCCACCATAACCGCATTCTCTGGCGCAACCCCGGTCTCTGCCAGCGCCGCCCGCAGCATCGAGGGATGCGGCTTGGAGGGATGATGATCCGCCACCTGCCGCGTCACGAAGTAAGACCGGAGACCATGGCCCTCCAAGAGTTTGTCCAGACCTCGCGCCGATTTGCCCGTGGCGACCCCCAACAGGGTTTCCGGCACCGCATGCAGCGCCTTCAACGTCTCAAGCGCGTGGGGATAAAGCGGCGAAGAGGCTTGCACGCCCGTCTCTGCCCGCAAACCCATATAGGCCTCTTTATACCACGCCACGATCCGCGCGTGGACATCGCCGGGCAATTGCGGCGCCAGTCGCGCCACCGCCACATCCAGCGACAGACCGACAATGCCCAAAATCACCTCGCGCACAGGTGCCGGTTCCCCGGCCCGATCAAACGCCGACCGCATCGCCGCCAGAATGTCACCTTGGCTGTCCACCAGCGTGCCATCGACATCAAAGATCACCAGACGCAAGGGACGGCTCATGCCATATCCTCTAGCGGGTCCTCCGGCGCTTCGGATGGCACCCACTGAAACAGGTCCCAAGTCCGCGCCATATGCTCGGGCAATGGGGCTGTGATGTGCAGAATGGCCCGTGACACCGGATGCTCGATCTTGAGCGACCGCGCGTGCAGATGCAACTTGCGGCTTACATCGCCACCCAGTTGCGCGCCCCAGCCATCGCCCAGATTCTCCTGCCCTGATCCGCCATATTTGCCATCGCCCACGATGGGATGCCCGATCTCGGCCATATGTGCGCGCAGCTGATGCGTCCGCCCCGTCACCGGAATCAGCGCCATCCAAGCCGTGCGCGCGCCCGCCGCTTCGATCACCGCATAATCGGTGGTCGCAGGCTTTGCCCCCGGCGTCGCGTCAATGTCGCGCGGATGCAAGCACAGCATCTTCTCGCCCTCGCCCTTGGCCCCATGCCCCGGCGCCTTGACCAGACCAAAGCGAATGGTGCCCATACGCGGCGTGGGCACGCCCGCCACGGCCGCCCAGTAAATCTTGCGCGTGTTGCGATGCCGGAACGCCGCCGTCAGCCCCTTGGCCGCCTCCCGCGTGCGCGCCAGCAACAAGACGCCCGATGTGTCCTTGTCCAAGCGATGCACCAGACGCGGCTTGTCCTCGGCCCCAAAGCGCAGCGCCTCCGCCAACCCGTCCACATGCCGCAATTGCTTGCTGCCGCCCTGCACCGGCAGACCCGGAGGTTTGTTCAGGGCGATGATATGGTCATCGCGGTAAATCACGCAGGATTGGATCATCTTGGCATCCGCCGGGCTGATCCGCGCCAAAGCTCCTGTCGGGCGCTCATCGGTATCGGGCAACGGCGGAATACGCACACTCTGCCCAACCTCAAGCCGCGTCGCGGGTTTTACCCGCCCGCCATCGACCCGCAGTTCGCCTTTGCGGCACATCTTTTCGATCTGCACTTGCCCCACATGCGGAAACAGCCGCCGAACCCAGCGATCCAACCGCTGATCGCCGTCATCCGGTCCTACAATCCGTGTCTGCACTCCGCTCATGCGAAAAACCCCCGCGCCAGCCAGACGCCCAAAATCAAGGCCCCGATGGACAATCCCACCGACAGGCCGACATATCCCAAAGCCGCCATCGCCTGCCCCCGCTCCCAGAGCATGAAGGCCTCAAGCGAGAACGCCGAAAACGTCGTGAAGCCACCCAAAAGGCCCGTCATGACCAAGGGGCTAATCTGCCCGGCACCCCGCTGTGCGAGGATCACCACGGCCAGCCCCATCAGAAAGGATCCGATAACGTTAACACCAAGCACGCCAACCGGGAAACCCGGCGCAGCCAAGCGCTGTGCCAAGAGCACCACGCCATAGCGCAGGCACGATCCAATCGCGCCCCCCACGGCCACCTGAAGGAATGCGGACATCATGCCCGCGTCTGTCGCGCGCGCCCGGTCAATTGTCAAGCGCGGCCCCCGGATCTGCCGCTCAGCGCGCCAGACCTGCACAAATTCGCAGGATTTTGTAAGGTTCGTACACTGCGCGCTCAGCCGCCTGCGCGCCGCGCCCAGCGCAACTGCGCCTCCGTTTCCACCGCACAGGGCCGGATATGGCGCAACCTCTCCAATGCTGCATTAGGATCCTCGCCCTGCGCGATCATCAACCGCAGGGCCACCATCCCCGATCTGCCACAGCCCCCCCGGCAATGCACCAGAACCCGCCCGCCCCCGGCCAGCGCGCGCGCGATATCTTGGCTGGTCTTAGTCCAGGCTTCGATCTGGCTTGTGTCCGGCACGCCGTAATCCGGGATCGGAAACGCCACCCAACGGCTCCCCGCCTCTTGCACATCATTGCCAAATGTTTCGGCCCCCGCGCTCAACATCTCGGCTGGCATGGTCAAGGACACCACAAGCGCTGGTTTCCAGTCGCGGATATGCGCAAGGTCGGCGGCATAGTCACCCCCCGCCCCCGGCAGCGGCGCAAGCGCTAGAGTGCCCCCGCCAACCCGGAGCGCGTAGATGATGAAATCATCCATAAAGTAAACACCTTGATGACAAGCGTTCCGTCACATCTGTCCAGCTTTGCCAGATTACCCACAAAAAGCAAGGTGGACGCCTCCGCCCCCTCGCCTTACGTTACGAAGGCATCCGAATCCTGCAAAGGCACCCCATGTCCGACACCCCGACCCCCGGCTATCAGGTTCTCGCCCGCAAATACCGGCCCGAGACCTTTGCCGATCTGGTCGGTCAAGATGCGATGGTGCGCACACTCAAGAATGCCTTTCAGGCCGACCGCATCGCGCAAGCCTTTATAATGACAGGGATTCGCGGAACCGGCAAAACCACAACGGCGCGCATCATCGCCAAGGGCATGAACTGTATCGGTCCCGATGGGCAGGGTGGCCCCACGACCGAACCTTGCGGCCAATGCGAACATTGCCGCGCCATCATGGAAGGGCGCCATGTCGATGTGATGGAGATGGACGCCGCCAGCCGGACCGGCGTGGGCGACATCCGGGAAATCATCGAGAGCGTGAATTATCGCGCCGCCTCAGCACGTTACAAGATCTACATCATCGACGAAGTGCATATGCTCTCGGTCAATGCGTTCAACGCCCTGCTCAAGACGTTGGAAGAGCCGCCCGCGCATGTGAAATTCATCTTCGCCACCACCGAAATCCGCAAGGTTCCGGTGACGGTGCTATCGCGCTGCCAACGCTTTGACCTGCGCCGCATTGAACCCGAGGTGATGATCGCGCTCCTGCGTCGCATTGCCGACCGGGAAGGCGCGCAGATCACCGATGACGCGCTGGCCCTCATCACCCGCGCGGCAGAGGGCTCTGCCCGCGACGCCACCTCTTTGCTGGATCAGGCGATTTCCCATGGTGCAGGGGAAACCACGGCGGATCAGGTGCGCGCCATGTTGGGGCTGGCGGATCGTGGCCGGGTGCTTGATCTCTTTGACATGATCCTGCGCGGCGATGCGGCCGGGGCGCTCTCGGAACTCAGCGCGCAATATGCCGAAGGGGCCGATCCACTGGCCGTGCTGCGCGATCTTGCCGAGATAACCCATTGGATCTCTGTTGTTAAAATAACGCCCGACGCCGCCAACGACCCCACAATCGGCCCCGATGAACGCGCCCGAGGTCTGGACATGGCCACCGCCTTGCCGATGCGCGTGCTCACCCGGATGTGGCAAATGCTGCTCAAAGCGCTAGAGGAAGTGGCGCAATCACCCAACGCGATGATGGCCGCCGAAATGGCGGTGATCCGCCTCACTCATGTGGCCGACCTGCCCACGCCCGAAGACCTCGTGCGCCGCCTCCAAGACGCGCCGCCCAATGGCCCGGGCGGCGGCGGCGGCCCCCGCATGCAGGCCAACCCACCCCAGAGCACCCATGCTCAGGCTCACACCCATGCGCCCACCCATTCCGGTCCCTCGGGTCCGGTCTCGCAAGGTGCTGTGTCGCCTATGCTGGCCACAGACCCGGAAGAGGTGCTGTCCCGCTACCCCAGCTTTGAGCATGTGCTGGAGCTGATCCGCGCCAATCGCGACGTCAAGCTCCTGCTCGAGGTCGAAGGGCATATCCGCCTTGCCAACTATCGCCCCGGCCGGATTGAATTCACCCCCACGACCGATGCCCCCGGCGATCTGGCACAGCGTCTGGGCAGCGCGCTACAACGCTGGACCGGCAATCGTTGGGCCGTCACCTTGGTGAATTCGGCCACCGCCCCTACCATTCTCGAGGCGCGCAATGCCGCCAAAGATGCGGCAGAGTCTGACGCCCGGCAGCATCCGCTGGTGCAAGCAGTCTTTGCCGCCTTTCCACGGGCAAAGATTGCGCGGGTGAAAACCGAGAAAGATATCGCATCCCATGCCGAGACCGAGGCCCTGCCCGAGGTGGACGAGGAATGGGACCCTTTCGAAGAGGATTGAACACCGCACCGCTTGCCTGTCGCCTTAAGACCGCAGATATGCTTAAAGGCGGCAACGTCATTCAATGGCCCGCCCTGCGGGCCAAAACCACAGGAGATTACAGCATGTTCAAAGGTTTGGGCCAAATGGGCGACATGGCCAAGATGATGAAGGCCGCGCAGGAAATGCAAAAGAAAATGGCCGCGCTGCAAGAGGAAATGCACACGATCATGGTGACGGGCGAATCCGGCGCAGGTCTGGTCAAGGCGACCTGCTCTGCCAAGGGGGAGCTCAAGGCGCTCGATATCGACCCGTCGATCTTCAATTCCGATGACAAAGAGGTCGTCGAGGATCTGATTCTTGCCGCGATCAAGGATGCCCAAGCCAAGGCCTCGGCCCGTGCCCAAGAAGAAATGGGCAAGATCACCGAGGGCATGGGCCTGCCCAAAGACATGAAACTGCCCTTCTGAGACGCGGTTTCTTTTTGGCATAAATACTCAAAACCCCAACGCTTGCCCCCTGAGCGGAGCCATAGATTGAGCAGCACCCGCGATATCGACGCCCTCATTGATATGATGGCCCGCCTGCCGGGGCTTGGCCCCCGGTCGGCCCGGCGCGCGGTGCTGCACCTGATCCGCAAGCGCGCTTTGCTGCTATCGCCCTTGGCAAAGCTGATGCAGACCGTGGCCGACACGGCGCGGGAATGCGCCACCTGCGGCAATATCGGCACCACCGAGATTTGCGATATCTGCACGAATGCCAAGCGTGCCAATGGCCAGATTTGCGTGGTCGAGGATGTGGCCGATCTCTGGGCGATGGAGCGTGGGCAGGCCTTTAAAGGGCGCTATCACGTGCTGGGCGGCACGCTGTCGGCACTGGATCAGGTCGGCCCCGAGATTCTACGCATTCCAGCCCTCTTGGCGCGGGTCGATTCCGAGGCGATAACCGAGGTCATTCTGGCCCTCAACGCCACGGTCGAGGGGCAAACCACCGCGCATTACATCGCAGATCAGCTCGACGGCAAAGTCACGCTCACTTCGCTCGCTCAGGGTGTTCCCATTGGCGGCGAGTTGGACTATCTCGACGACGGTACGATCAGTGCGGCCCTCTCGGCCCGCAAGCGTCTGTGACACGCCCCTAGCGGCATCCGCCCCAAATGATACTGGACCCCTTTTTTAGCCATGTCCCCACTTGCCTTGACCCTGCTGTATCTTTTAGCCCTGAACGCGCTCACATTGGGTTTGTTCTGGTGGGACAAGCGCTGTGCCATCGAACGCCGCTGGCGCGTGCCAGAGAGTACGCTTCTGACGCTTTGTCTGATCGGGGGATCGCTCGGGGCCAAGACCGGACAGGGGATATTCCGCCACAAAACCCGCAAAGAGCCGTTTCGCACGTCGCTCAATGCCATTGCAGTTCTGCATATCGGATTTCTCGGGGCGCTCGTGCTGCCAGAGTTCCGCGCCGCCGTTATGGTGTTTCTCACCCATGCCACCAGCTATGTCCTAGGGCTCGCCGCAACCTGGATCCCTGCGGCCTGAGGCATAGGTAAAATGAAAATGGCCCGAGAAACCCCGGGCCATTGCGGTCTTGGTGATCTAAGCCGCTTTAGCGGCGACGACGTCCAGCATCCTGATCATCATCTTCATCATCCTCGTCATCCGAGGCGGGCAGATTAAAGAAACTGTCGGCGTCGTATTTCTTTTCACGCACTTCGGGGTGGTAATCCTGCCCGAGGGTGAAATTCTCCAGCCCTTCCATCGCCGTCGGCACACGTGGCTCAAGGTCCGCCTCAAGGCTTTGCTCGGTGCTCAAGAGCTTGCGACGTTCGTCATCGGTCAGCGCGGCGCCATCTTTGGCCTTCTTCGCAGCGGCCTTTTGCACGGCGGCATCAAGCTCGGATTGTTTGCACAGGCCAAGCGCGACAGGGTCGATCGGTTGGATGCTGCCGATGTTCCAATGCGTGCGTTCACGAATCGCCTGAATGGTCGGCTTCGTTGTGCCCACAAGGCGCGCAATCTGGCTGTCGGCCAGTTCGGGATGGAACTTGACCAGCCAAAGGATCGACGCGGGGCGATCCTGCCGCTTGGACAGCGGCGTATAGCGCGGGCCGCGCCGGGTCTCTTCGCCTTGGGCGGCAGCATTGAATTTGAGCTTGAGCTTGTGCAGCGGGCTTGCCTGCGCCCGTTCGATCTCGTCCTGCGTCAACTGATTGTTGGCAATCGGATCAAAACCTTTAACGCCTGCCGCCACATCGCCATCGGCGATCCCCTGCACTTCCAATTCATGCATGCCGCAGAAATCGGCAATCTGCTTGAAACTGATCGTCGTATTGTCCACCAGCCAGACAGCTGTGGCCTTGGCCATGATCGGCTTTGACATCTCTCAGGTCTCCTTTACCCAAAACTTCCCCGGCGCCTGAAAGGCGGTTCCGGCGGGCCGGAACGGGTTTCCATTGTAGGGGAACTCGGGCAGCTTATACTGACCTTGCCGATAAAATGAAAGACCAAAGAATGCGTGCCCAAGTTGCCTTGTTGCTCTGTCTTTTGCTTCTGCCTCTGCCTGCCACCGCGCAATCGCACCGTGCGGGCGTGTTTGACTATTACGTGCTCAGCCTCAGTTGGTCGCCCACTTGGTGCGCGCTCGAGGGGGACGCGCGCAGTGCCGAGCAATGCGACGATGCCGCCAACACCGGCTGGATTCTGCACGGTCTTTGGCCGCAATATCATCGCGGCTGGCCCGAGCATTGCCAGAGCGTGCATGCGCCCCCCACCCGCGCCATGACCCGCGCAATGGCAGATGTGATGGGAAGCACAGGCCTTGCCTGGTATCAATGGAAGAAACACGGCTCTTGTTCAGGGCTGAGTGCCGCCGACTATTACGCGCTGTCGCGCGCGGCCTTTGATCAATTCAAGCGGCCAGAGGTCTTTCGCAAGCTCACCAAGCCCGTGAAGCTGCCCGCCAAAGTGGTCGAAGAGGCGTTTCTCAAGGCAAATCCGGGGCTTGAACCCGACATGCTGACCATCACCTGCCGCGCCGGGCGCATTCAGGAGGCACGGCTTTGCCTGTCGCGCGATTTAGCACCGGTGCCCTGCGGCGTCGATGTGGAGCGCGACTGCGCCCTGCGCGATGCGCTCTTTGATCCGATCCGCTGATCCATCCTCTTGGCCCCTTGAACCCCGCCAGTATTTCCTCAATGGTCGCGCCAAGCACGCGCATCAGACGGGACGGGCAAGACATGGATATCCGGGCAATCCTGATGGGGCTGGGCTTTGCGCTCATGTGGTCCTCGGCCTTTACCTCGGCACGGATCATCGTCTCTGCAGCCCCGCCCCTGACAGCGCTTGGCCTGCGCTTCCTGATTTCCGGGCTACTTGGCATTACCATCGCCCTGATCTTGGGCCAAAGCTGGCGACTGACCCGCGCACAATGGCGCGCCACGATCATTTTCGGCATCTGCCAGAATGCGCTCTATCTCGGGCTGAACTTCGTGGCGATGCAAACAATCGAGGCCTCGCTTGCCGCGATCATCGCCTCGGCCATGCCGCTCATCGTGGGGTTGTTCAGTTGGATCTTTTTAAAGGAGCGGCTTGGCAAGGTTGGAATCATGGGCCTCTTTGCCGGGCTAGGCGGCGTGGTGATCATCATGGGCGCGCGGCTTCAGGGGGAATGGATCTTTACGGCGTGGGTCTCTGCCTGATCGCGGTTTTTGCGCTGGCCTTTGCCACGCTGGCGGTGCGCGGTGCGGCATCTGGGGGCAATTTTCTGATGGTCGTAGGCCTGCAGATGATGGTGGGCGCGGTCCTGACCGGCTCCATCGGCCTTGCCACCGAACCCCTCGTGATCGACTGGAGCACGCGGCTTGTCTTGGCGTTTCTCTATACCACGCTCGTTCCCGGCCTCGCCGCCACGCTGGTGTGGTTTCTATTGGTCGAGCGGATCGGCGCAACGCGCGCCGCTACCTTTCATTTCCTCAACCCGTTCTTTGGCGTAGCGATCGCCTCTGTGCTCTTGAACGAAGCCCTGCGATTGGGCGACCTGATCGGGGTCTTGGTGATCATGGGCGGGATTCTGGCGGTGCAACTCTCGCGGCAAGGGCGGGTCTAAGGCACCGGGCTTGACAGGCCATGACGAAGTTGTGAACCTTGGTAAGGTTGTGTTGATTTGGGTTGATTCTATGCGGTGTGTGAAAACCGGATTACTGATGTGTTGTGCCATTCTTGCGGGCTGCGGAGAGCCCATGACACAGGCACAAGTCATCGAAAAGTATAGTGGCAACACGGTGGCCAAACTGACCAGCGAAAAGCGCATGGATCATTTGGGGCCAAACAACCCTTCATTGGGGACACGTTACATCTATCATCAGACGGATGGGCACGCCTTATACAGCAAGCGCACGGACAAAGGTTATAGCAGGCAAGAAGCCGGTCGCTGGTGGGCCGGGAATGACAAGATATGTTATTCGATGCGCGTCACACAGGCCGAAGACCCGGAAGGCGATGCCTGTGCCCCGGCGGGTACCGACGTCGTCTGGAGTAGCTTTGAACGCGGCGATACAAAGGGCCTCCGAAGATCGGTAACAGTTGCCCGAGGTGGCCAATCTGACATCGGTTTCGGGTGGGACAAAGTCATCGCCGCTGCGGGTGTGGCCATGGCCGGAGCAGTTGCCGTTGGAGCTGCTTCAGAGAAATTATGTGGCCCGGGCGGATGCACCGGCGGTGATTATTCGTCGGCTTCGGCTCAGCCCCAATCCTCCTCATCAGGAGGGTCGCAGACATCAAGCTCCGCGTCGCGTGAGACAAAATCCGGCTACACGATCACAGAGCGGATCAATTACGAGCGGAACGCGCAGACGGTTGTTGCACGCGGTCGGTGCGCAGACGGGAAGACCTTTAATGTCAGGTATCACCCAGACAACAATCCACAGTTTTTCATCTACGGCTCGGGTGGCTCCAGCGTCGATGCCGTCGCAAGCCGTTTTTGCTCCTGAGAGCGAGGCTTGGCCGGTGGCATAGCCGACGCGTTCGGGAACAACCGACATAGGTCCGCTCGGATGACTTCTGGCGCGCTGGTGATCATGGCCGGGATGCTGGCGGTGCAACTCTCGCGGCAAGGGCGGGTGTGAGGCGCCGGGACTTTGAAAAGTTCCGGATCATTCTCTTTTCAAGAAAATGGCTTTAGCCGATGTGCCCCCGCGGCCCATCGCCCACCTGCCCACGATGCAGCAGCAAGTGGTCAAGGATCACGCACGCCATCATCGCCTCGCCCACGGGAACGGCACGAATGCCGACGCAGGGATCATGTCGCCCTTTGGTCACGACCTCGATGGGGTTTCCATCCACGGTGATCGACTGGCGCGGGGTCAGGATCGACGATGTTGGCTTGACCGCAAACCGCACAACGATCTCTTGGCCGGTGGAAATCCCGCCAAGGATACCGCCCGCATGGTTCGAGGCGAATTCCGGGCCGTTCTCACCCATGAAAATCTCATCGGCATTGGCGCTGCCGGTGAGGCGCGCGGCGGCCATGCCTTCGCCAATCTCAACGCCTTTGACGGCGTTGATCGACATCATCGCGGCGGCCAGATCCGTATCCAGCTTGCCATAAATCGGCGCGCCAAGGCCTGCGGGCACACCGCGTGCCACCACTTCGATCACGGCGCCGACCGAATCATGTTTCTTGCGCAGCGCTTGCAAATAGTCTTCCCACGCAGGGGCCGCCGCCGCGTCAGGCAGCCAGAAATCATTGCCGTCAATCGCGTCCCAATCGAACTGTGCGCGGTCCAACTCCATCTCGCCCATGGCGACCATATAGCCCTTGATCTCGATCCCCGGCACAAGTGCTGCCAAGGCCGCGCGTGCCACGCCCCCCGCCGCAACTCGCGCCGCCGTTTCCCGCGCCGAAGACCGCCCGCCACCACGTGGATCGCGCAGGCCATATTTCAGATGATAGGTGATATCGGCATGACCGGGGCGGAATGTCTTGGCAATCTCGCCGTAGTCGCGCGAGCGTTGATCGGTGTTCTCGATCATCAGCTGAATCGGTGTTCCCGTGCTCTGCCCCTCATAGACACCCGACAGGATAAGCACCGCATCCGGCTCGTTGCGTTGGGTCATATTCTTGTTCTGCCCCGGACGGCGCTTGTCCAGCCAGCGCTGCAGCATCGCCTCATCCAGCGCCACCCCCGGAGGGCAACCATCCACCGTGGCCCCAAGTGCGGGCCCATGGCTCTCGCCCCAAGTGGTGAAACGAAACAGATGTCCAAAGGTGTTGAGGCTCATGCGCGGGGCTCCTTTGGCGCTGATCTAGCCCCGGCTCGCCCCGGCCTCAAGCTAATTTGGCGGGCTTTTGTCGCAAACAGGCGATCTATGGGATCGAATCGCAGTAGTCTTTGCCCCGTGACGGACTGGCGGAGTTGCCCGAACCAAATGAGACCGGGACGTTCAAAAATGACTGGTGCAGGGCGCACGCCCTGCTAACACTAGCGGCAAGACTGTCCAAAAAACGACAGCACCCAACATGATAATCAACAGGGAGAAGACAATGACCAAAGACACCTCGCACGACAGCGTGCGCCCGGTCGTCGCGAAAATGGCCGAGGACACCCGCGCCGGCAAGATGAGCCGCCGCGAATTCGTGGCGCTCGCCTCGACCTTTGGTGCCTCTGCCACTGCAGCTTACGGGTTGCTCGGCCTTGCAGTGCCCACAGCCGCATATGCTGAAGACGCCAAGAAAGGCGGCGTGCTGCGTGTGGCAAGCCGCGTGATGGATATCACCGATCCGCGCAAATATTCCTGGACCGAGCCGGGCAATGTCGCCCGCCAGTTCTGCGAACCGCTGGTACGCTGGGCCTCTGACTTCAGCTTTCAGCCGATGTTGCTGGAAGGCTGGGAGGTCAGCGATGACGCCATGACCTACACGCTCAAGGTCCGTCAGAACGCGGTCTGGAACAATGGCGACGCGTTCAATGCCGATGACGTGATCCACAATCTCAACCGCTGGTGCGACAAAGCCGCCGAAGGCAATTCCATGGCCTCGCGGATGGCCACGTTGATCGACCCAGACACAGGCCGCGCGCTCGATGGGGCCATTGAGCGAGTGGATGATTTCACTATTCGCCTCAATCTGCCCCGCCCCGATATCACCATCATCGCGGGCATGTCCGACTATCCTGCGCTCTGCGTCCACCCCAGCTTTGGGGACGATGGCGATCTGGCCAAGGCCCCAATCGGGACCGGCCCGTTCGAGCTTGTCTCGATGGACATCGGCGTCGCCGCCGAGGTCAAGCGCCGGGAAGACGGCAAGTGGTGGGGTGGCGATGTCTATCTCGACGGCATCCGCTTTGTGGACTTTGGCGAAGATAACGCCTCGATCGTAGCCGCATTTGATGGCGATGAGATCGACATCAACGACGAATCCACCGCCGATTTCATCGAGTCCTACGATGCCCTTGGTCTGATCAAACAGTCCAAGACAACCGCCAACACCATCGTCGCCCGGATGCGCGCCGATACCGCGCCCTATGACAGCAAAGAATTGCGCAACGCCATCCAATTGGCCTGCGACAATGCCGTTTTGCTGGCCATTTCGATCAATGGCGAGGGTATTCCGGCAGAAAACCACCACGTGGCTCCGTTCCACCCGGAATATGCCGAACTGCCTGCGATTGCGGCTGATCCGGCCAAGGCCATCGAAATGGCACGCGCCGCAGGGCATGGCGACACCGAGATCGAGATCATCTCGATTGATGGCGACTGGCGGACCACCACCACCGATGCCATCGGCGACCAACTGCGTCAGGCGGGTTTCAACGTCAAGCGGACGGTGATTCCGGGGGCAAGCTTCTGGAACGACTGGACCAAGTATCCCTTCTCGACCACCAACTGGGGTCCGCGTCCTTTGGGCGTTCAGGTGCTGGCACTGGCCTATAAATCGGGCGAGGCATGGAATGAATCTGGCCATGCAAACCCGGAATTCGATGCGCTGCTGGATGAAGCCTTGGGTGTTTTCGACGCGGACAAGCGCCGCGAATATTCGGCCAAGCTGCAAACGATGCTGCAAGACAGCGGTGCCGTGATTCAGCCCTTCTGGCGCAATCAGGCGCTGCACCACACGGACAAGGTCAAGGGCGTGCAGGCGCATCAATTCCGCGAAATGCACTATGAGCAGGTCTGGCTCGACGCGTAAGACCGTCCTGCACAACAGATCGGGCCGCCCCTCAGGGGCGGCCCTTTGCGTTCAGACAACTTCGGCGCGCAGCGCAGCCATCCGTTCCGCCAAAAGTTTTCGCGATGTCTCATCCTTGAGCTTGCCCGCATCGTCAAAGGCGTTCATCGCCCCCGCGATCAAAACCGCCGTGCCCGGCACGAGCCGCGCCTGTAACTGCGTAAGGCAAGACAGCG
The DNA here is from genome assembly GCF_051447875.1 of Roseovarius sp. MS2. NCBI lineage: Bacteria > Pseudomonadati > Pseudomonadota > Alphaproteobacteria > Rhodobacterales > Roseobacteraceae > Roseovarius > Roseovarius sp. MS2. The sequence goes on along the minus strand of NZ_JBKHVF010000001.1, from coordinate 2,063,487 downwards.
TCATGAATTGGGCCGTCTCGCCCCCGGTGCGCCCGGCAGAGGCCGAGACCACCACAACGGGCTTGTTCTTGAACGCCGCCCCTGGCACCCGGCTGATCCAATCCAGCCCGTTCTTGAGAACGCCGGTTATCCCTTTGTTGTATTCGGGCGCTCCAATGATCACGGCATCGGCGTCCTTGATCTGCTGTGCGAGGTGTTTCACCGCTTCTGGCACACCCTCTGCCTCTTCCAGATCACCATCGTAGAGCGGCAGATCAAGACTGCCGTCGCTGATCTCTGCGGGGCCGAATGCCTCTGCCGCCTCGGCCAGCAGCATGCGGTTATACGATCCCTTGCGCAGCGATCCGGAAATCAACAGAAGTTTTGGGTTAGCCATGTGTCATCCTCTCACGGGTTTATCAGTTTCACTGATCAAACTGGGGCGATGGAGGGAATTTGACAATATGAAGTGACTGCACAAGGCTTGTGCGCCACACCGGCACCGAATGAAAAACCCCGGCGCGGCGAGCAGACCGCGGCCGGGGCAGGCACCCGCCATGCGTGGCGAGGAGGACGACGTTACCAGTCCACCGGGCCTTTATCGGCGAATTGATGGACCAGAAAATCTATAAAGGCGCGCACCTTGGGCTGGGTGAACCGGCCCGGCGGGTAGACCGCGTAAATGCCCTGCAATTCCAGCGGCAACTCGGGCATCGCATCTTCGACCAGCCCATCCGCCATAGCGCGGGAATAAAGGAAGGACGGAAGATAGGCGATACCCAAGCCAGAAATCGCGGCATTCAGCAGGGATTGCCCGTCATTGACACTTAGACCACCTGCCGTGCGCACCTGACGCTTTTCCCCCGAAGGCGCGGTCAGCTTCCATACCGCCCCGCCCGCTTGGCTAGAGTAATGCAAGAGCTTGTGTTCGTTCAGATCGTCGATCTTTTGCGGCCGCCCATGTTTTTGGAAATAGCCGGGGCTGGCGATCATGCGCTTGGTGGTCTCGGTCAGTTTCCGCGCCCGCAGGGTGCTGTCCTCCAGCTCTCCGATGCGCACGGCCATGTCAAAGCCTTCTGAAATCAGCTCAACATAGCGGTTATTCAGCACCATGTTGACGGTGATATCGGGGAATTCATCAAGGAACTGGCCCAGAACCGGGCTGAGATGATTGACCCCGAAATCTGTCGCCACAGAGATGCGCAACAGGCCAGAGGGATCGGATTGCATCGAACTCACCAGCGCGTCCGCTTCGCCCGCGTCGTTGAGCACGCGCAAGGCCCGGTCGTAATAGGCTAGGCCGATTTCAGTCGGGCTGACACGCCGCGTGGTGCGGTTCAGCAATCTTGCCCCCAAACGCGCCTCAAGCGACGACACGTGCTTGGACACGGCGGATTTTGATATGCCCATCTTACGGGCCGCGTCGGTAAATCCGCCCTGATCCACCACGGTGGCGAAGGCTTCCATTTCGGTCAGGCGATCCATCCTAATACCTCTGAATTGCGTCTTGAGGGCCTTTGTGACGGGAAAATCAGGCACAACTGGGGCGCTTGCCGGACAATATCTGGATTTCGTCGGCATCGTTCGCCAGCTGGAAACACGGAAACATCAAGCTGCGATTGTTGACGGGTTAGGCCAACGCACCACCTATGTTACCATATCCTAGGGAGGAGCCACTATGACACGCATCATTGCAATCACTGCCGCCACCTTTCTGAGTCTCTCAGTTCCCCTCTTCGCCGGGGATACCCCCGCACCTGAAGGGGCCGAGGTCTATTTCGTCAATCTCGAGGATGGGGCCACCGTTACAGCACCCGTCAAAGTTATCTTTGGTCTCAAAGGCATGGGCGTGGCCCCTGCCGGCACTGAAAAAGAGGCGACAGGCCACCATCACATTCTGGTCAACCGCCCGCCCTTGGGCGAGGGGCCAGACGGGGAGCAAGAGCTGACCGTCGGCCTGCCCGCGGATGAGAATCACCGCCATTTCGGCGGCGGCCAGACAGAGGCAACGCTTGATCTGGCACCGGGCACGCATACGCTGCAACTGGTGATGGGCGACCTCAACCATGTGCCGCACGCCCCACCCGTGGTGTCCGAAGTGATCACGATCACCGTCGAATAAACCGCGTCAGAGCGTGGCAGCCAGCCGCGTGCCCTGATCTATCGCGCGTTTCGCATCAAGTTCGGCGGCCAAATCCGCGCCGCCGATCACATGCGCCTCTATTCCGCGCGCCGCCAATGTATCGGCCAGACTGCGCTCGCTCACCTGCCCCGAGCAAAGCACGACGGTATCCGCCGCAATCAATGTCGGGCGTTCGCGGGCCTCGCCAAAACTCACGTGCAGCCCTTCTGCGTCAATCTTTTCGTAATTGACACCACCGATCATCTCGACGCCCTTCATCTTGAGGGCGGCGCGATGAATCCAGCCTGTTGTTTTGCCCAACCGCTTGCCCGGTGCCTCTGCCTTGCGTTGCAAGAGCGTGACCTTGCGCGCAGCCGGCTCTGGCTGCGGTCCCTGCGGCGCGAGGCCTCCGCGCACCTCTGCCGGATCGCCCACGCCCCATTCGGTACGCCACAATGTGATGTCTTCGGTCGGGCTGATCCCCTCATGCACGAGGTATTCGGACACGTCGAAACCGATGCCGCCAGCGCCCACCACGGCCACGCGGTGGCCCACCTCTGCACCGCCCCGCAATACGTCAATATACGTCACCACATTCGGCCCATCCTGCCCCGGAACACCCGGATCGCGTGGAATCACGCCGGTGGCGATAATCACGGCATCAAAGCCGTCCAGATGATCGGCGGTCACCTCTTGTCCAAGACGCAGATCGACGCCCGACTCGGCCACCATGGTGCCAAACCAGTCCACCAACCCGCGAAACTCTTCCTTGCCGGGGATGACCTTGGCCATGTTCAACTGACCGCCCAGTTCCGCCGCACGATCAAAGAGCGTCACTTGGTGCCCACGCCCCGCCGCAGTGATCGCCGCCGAAAGACCCGCAGGCCCCGCACCGACCACGGCAATGCGCTTGGGTGTCTCTGCGGCTGCAATCACCAACTCCGTCTCATGGCAGGCGCGCGGATTGACCAGACAGGATGTCAGCTTGCCCGAGAATGTGTGATCAAGGCACGCCTGATTGCAGGCGATGCAGGGCGCAATCGTAGCGCTGCGCCCTGCCGCCGCTTTGTTCACAAACTCTGCATCCGCCAGAAACGGCCGCGCCATGCTGACCATATCAGCGGCCCCGCTTGCCAAAACCGCCTCGCCCACGTCAGGCGTGTTGATCCGGTTCGAGGTGATGATGGGAATCCCCACCTTGCCCATCAGCTTTTTCGTAACCCAAGCAAAACCCGCGCGCGGCACGCTGGTTGCAATCGTGGGAATCCGCGCCTCATGCCAGCCGATACCGGTGTTGAGGATCGAAGCGCCCGCACGCTCAATTTCTTGCGCCAATTGCACGACTTCGTCATGGGTGCTGCCACCCGGCACCAGATCAATCATGCTAAGCCGGTAAATGATGATGAAATCATCCCCCACCGCCGCCCGCGCACGCCGCACCACCTCAATCGGCAGGCGCATCCGGTTCTCATACGACCCCCCCCAGCGATCCTCGCGCTTGTTGGTGTGGGTCACAAGAAACTGGTTGAGGAAATACCCCTCGGACCCCATGATCTCGACCCCGTCATAGCCTGCCTCGCGCGCACGCTGCGCGGCGGTGACGATATCGGCGATCTGCTTTTCGATCCCCTCCTCGTCCAATGCCTTGGGCGTAAAGGGCGAAATCGGCGACTTGATGGCTGAGGCGCTGACGCATTCCTTGCCATAGGCGTAGCGGCCAGCGTGCAGGATTTGCATCGCGATCAGCCCCCCCGCCTCGTGCACCCGGTCCGTGACGATGCGGTGATTGGTGATATCCTCGGGCGTGAATAGCCCTGCCGCGCCGGGAAATACGCCGCCCTCGCGATTGGGGGCCATGCCGCCCGTGACCATAAGGCCAACACCACCGCGCGCCCGTGCCGCATAAAACTCTGCCACCCGGTTCCAATCGCGGGTTTCCTCCAACCCGGTGTGCATGGACCCCATAAGCACGCGATTTTTCAAGGTCACGTGCCCCAGATCAAGCGGGCTCAGAAGATGCGGATATTCGGACATGGCGGACCTCCCTTGGCTGGAATGCACCATGGCGCGGCACCGCGATATTGTCACCCCGGAACGCTGCGTTATGGCGTCTGCGGCCAGATTCGACCCTCTGAAACGAAAAGGGCCGCCCATCGGCGGCCCTGCTCAAAATCTCTATATGACGTTCAGAGCGCCAGATTGGGGATGATCTGCTTTTTGCGGCTCATGATGCCCGGCAGCACCACGGCATCGCCCGACACGGTCGCGCCAAAGCTTTTTTCCGCAACTGTCTTGACCAGATCGTTGGGCACCAGAAGCGTGGCTTCTTCATTCAGAATATCCACCACAAAGAGCAGCACCTGATCCACGCCATCCTCAGCGGCGACGGTGGTCATGCTCTGCATCAGGCTTGCCTTGCGGTCGAGCACGATGGCGGGCGATGTGGTTTCAAGCACGCTCACGCGGAACGACTTGCCACCAACCTCATATTCCTTGGAGTCCATGCGCAGCAGTTCAGCATCGGAAAAGGCCGAGACATCGGATTTGGCGGCAAACATTTCGGCGGCATAGTCGGGGATCGAAATGCCCAGATCGGCGGCCAGTTTTTCGGCCACAGCGCGGTCATGCGGGGTGGTCGTCGGCGAGCGGAATTCGAGCGTGTCTGACAGGATGCAGGTCAGCGCCGTGCCCTTGGCCCAGTTGGGCATTTTCGCGGCATCGTCGCCCATCAGGTCAAGCATGATGGTCGCGGTGCAGGCCAGCGGGCGCACGGTGATGTCAATCGGGCCTTTGGTTTCCAAACCGCCCACCAGCTTGTGATGGTCGATGATTGCCTGAATGTCGGCGTTGTTGATGTTGGCGGGCAATTCCGCCGGGTTGTTGGTGTCCACGATCACGCAAGGCTGACCGGCGTCGACATCGGCAATGATACGCGGCTTGGGCAGGTCCCATTTGCGCAGGAGAAAGGCGGCCTCGGTATTGGGCTCGCCCAAAAGGACAGCTTCGGCCTGCGCACCTTTCACCTCATTGAGATACCAAGCCCAGAGAATGGGCGAGCCGGTGGAATCGGTGTCGGGGGATTTATGGCCGAAAACAAGCGTGGTCATAGGGGTCATCCTGTCATTGATGCGGGTTTGCGCGCCTTATAGGTGGGTGGGCACGGCTTGTCACCTGCCCGATGCTGCGCTGCGGCATAAAATCCCAAAGCGGGGTTGGTGGAAAAGGTAATTTTTGCGGATCAAAACGGTTGACTCACCCCAGCGCACTCCCTAGCTATGCGCCGTTAGCACTCGAACCCCATGAGTGCTAATGATCTCCAAACGGGGATCATTAGGGAGTAACTTTGAGCCAAGGAGCCTCAGAGATGGCATTTAAACCGCTGCATGACCGCGTGCTTGTCCGCCGCGTTGAAAGCGAAGCTAAAACCGCGGGCGGGTTGATCATTCCCGACAGCGCCAAAGAAAAACCGAGCCAGGGCCAAGTTGTGTCCTGCGGCGATGGCGCCCGCAAGGACAATGGCGAACTGATCGCAATGGCCGTCAAGGCTGGCGACACCATTCTGTTCGGCAAATGGTCCGGCACCGAAGTCACGGTCGACGGCGAAGAGCTGCTGATCATGAAGGAAAGCGACATTCTGGGCGTGATTTCGTAAGGGCATTCCCCCTTACGCTGATCCAACCGGAAATCAAACACGGGAGCACCTCAAATGGCTGCAAAAGACGTACGCTTTAATACCGACGCCCGCAATCGCATGCTCAAGGGCGTGAACATTCTGGCCGATGCGGTCAAAGTAACCCTCGGCCCCAAAGGCCGGAACGTGGTTCTGGACAAATCCTTTGGCGCACCGCGCATCACCAAGGACGGTGTATCGGTTGCCAAGGAAATCGAACTGGAAGACAAGTTCGAGAACATGGGCGCGCAGATGGTGAAAGAAGTCGCCAGCCGCACCAATGACGAGGCCGGCGACGGCACCACCACCGCGACGGTTCTGGCTCAGGCCATCGTCAAGGAAGGCATGAAGGCGGTTGCCGCCGGCATGAACCCGATGGACCTCAAGCGTGGTATCGATCTGGCCACCAGCAAGGTTGTCGAGGCCATCAAAGCCGCATCGCGCCCCGTCAACGACAGCGCCGAAGTGGCGCAGGTTGGCACCATTTCTGCCAATGGCGAGGCCGAAATTGGCCGTCAGATCGCAGAAGCGATGCAGAAAGTCGGCAACGAGGGTGTCATCACCGTCGAAGAGAACAAAGGCCTCGAGACCGAGACCGATGTCGTCGAAGGCATGCAGTTCGACCGTGGCTATCTCAGCCCCTATTTCGTCACCAATGCTGACAAAATGGTTGCGGACCTTGAGGACTGCCTCATCCTGCTGCACGAGAAGAAACTCTCGAGCCTTCAGCCGATGGTGCCGCTGCTCGAGCAAGTGATCCAGTCGCAAAAACCGCTCCTGATCATTGCCGAAGATGTCGAAGGCGAAGCCCTCGCAACGCTGGTCGTGAACAAGCTGCGTGGCGGTCTCAAGATCGCTGCCGTCAAGGCCCCCGGCTTTGGCGACCGTCGCAAGGCGATGCTGCAGGATATCGCCATTCTGACCGGTGGTCAGGTGATTTCCGAAGACCTCGGCATGAAGCTTGAGAATGTCGGCATGGACATGCTGGGCCGCGCCAAGAAAGTTTCGATCACCAAAGACGCCACCACCATCGTCGATGGTGCGGGCGAAAAGGCCGAGATCGAAGCACGCGTCAGCCAAATCCGCCAGCAGATCGAGGACACCACCTCGGATTACGACCGCGAGAAGCTGCAAGAGCGTGTGGCCAAACTGGCCGGTGGCGTTGCTGTCATCCGCGTTGGCGGCATGACCGAGATCGAAGTGAAAGAGCGCAAGGACCGCGTCGATGACGCGCTCAATGCAACCCGCGCAGCCGTGCAAGAAGGCATCGTTGTCGGCGGTGGTGTGGCTCTGGTTCAGGCGGCCAAGAAACTGGCAGGTCTTGAAGGTGTCAACAGTGACCAGAACGCCGGTATCGCCATCGTGCGCCGCGCGCTCGAAGCGCCGCTGCGCCAGATCGCAGAGAATGCCGGTGTTGACGGCTCCGTCGTCGCAGGCAAAATCCGCGAGAGCTCTGACGCCAAGTTCGGCTATAACGCACAGACTGATGAATATGGCGACATGTTCAAGTTTGGCGTCATCGACCCGGCCAAGGTTGTCCGCACCGCTCTCGAAGATGCCTCTTCGATCGCAGGCCTGTTGATCACCACCGAAGCGATGGTGGCCGACAAGCCGCAAAAAGAAAACGCCGGTGGCGGCGGTATGCCCGACATGGGCGGCATGGGCGGCATGATGTAAATCACGCTTGCCTTGTGCAATCGGATCGGGGCTGCCTTCGGGCGGCCCCTTTTTTTGGACGGTGACCGGGCATCAAATACGTAACCCAAACACCGAAAATTCCCCATTCCAGAGATTGAAACCCGCGATAATCTAGCGCTGTTCAACAAGTTCAGCAGGTGGTTTCCAATGCAAAAGCAACTGGCCGAGTTTATCGGCACTTTCACTCTTGTTCTCTTTGGCTGTGGGGCGGCAGTGCTTGCCGGGGGCGATATCGGCCTTGCAGGCATCAGCTTTGCCTTTGGCTTTGCCCTGATTGGCATGGCCTATGGCATCGGTCCGGTTTCGGGCTGCCATATCAACCCAGCGGTATCGTTGGGGGCGGTTGCGGCGGGCCGCATGTCCCTGACCACGGCGGCGGGCTATATCGTGGCGCAAATCCTGGGCGCTGTGGCAGGGGCCTTCGTGTTGATGACGATCGCAAGCGGCAAGGCGGATTACAGCCTTGCCCAAAACGGGCTGGGCCAGAATGGCTGGGGTCCGGGCTATCTGGGCGAATACACCATGACGGCGGCTTTCCTTTTCGAGGTCGTGGCGAGTTTTCTGTTCATGGTCGTGATCCTTGGGGCCACCGGCAAAGGCGCACCCGCGCATCTGGCGGGGCTGGCCATCGGAATTGCCCTTGTGGTGATCCACCTCGTCGGCATCAACGTGACAGGCGTTTCGGTCAATCCGGCGCGCTCGATCGGGCCTGCGGTATTCGTCGGCGGCACCGCATTGGCGCAACTGTGGCTCTTTATCGTCGCCCCGGTGATCGGCACCGTCGCGGCGGGTCTGCTCTTTCGCAGCGGCCAGTTGGATGCGCAAAGCTGAGCAATCGGCATCTGGGGTCGCCCAAGGGCGGCCCTTTCCCGGCGCTGGCAAGATCCGGCGGAAAGATCGGGATTTGAGCATCTGTCGACCGAGGAAAGCGGGTAGCTTCACGATCATCTGACTATACCCTACGCGTCAGAGCGGGTAGCAACAGGCATGCGCCTTTTTCTTTTGACCGCCCTCACCATGATCGCCTTTGCCGCCAATTCGGTGCTGACCCGTATGGCTATTGCCGGGGGCGATATAGATGCCGTGAGCTTTGGGGTGATCCGCCTGATCTCTGGCGCGGTGATGCTGGGGCTTTTGTGCCTTGTGCTGCGCGGTGGCCTGCGCCTGTTGGGACCGGGGCGCGCGATTGGGGTCATGGCCCTTTTGATCTATCTCTACGGATTTTCCATAGCCTACCGGGGGCTTGATGCTGGTCTGGGCGCGCTGATCCTGTTTGGCGTGGTGCAGATCACCATGTTCGCGGGGGACTCTTCGCGCGCGAGGCAATGCCAGTGCGGCGCTGGACCGGGGCCGGGCTGGCCTTTGCCGGGCTGGCGTGGCTGCTCTGGCCCGGAGGCGGACCACAGGTGAGCGTCATCCATGGCCTGCTGATGGCAGGGGCAGGCATCGGCTGGGGCGTCTATTCGTTGACGGGGCGCAAATCAGGCGATGCGCTGATGGCCACGGCCGCCAATTTCATCTGGGCCGCGCCCGTGGGCCTCTTGGTCGGCTGGCTGGTGCCCAAGGGGGCCGAGGGAATCGTGATCGGGCCGCAGGGCGTCTTGCTTGCGGTGCTGTCGGGGGCGGTGACATCCGGTTTGGGATACGCGCTTTGGTATAGCCTTCTGCCTCGGTTGGCGGCCTCGGTTGCGGCGGTGGCACAACTGACCGTTCCGGTCATTGCCATGGCAGGCGGCATGCTGTTCTTGGGCGAGGCGCTGAGCGCCGAATTCGTGCTGGCAAGCGCGCTGGTTCTCGGCGGCGTTGCGGTCTCGGTCATCCCGATGCGCCCTCAGGGGCCAACGATTTCCTCCAAAGGATCGTAACCCATGCCGCGCTGAAAGGCGACGCGCGCGAGACTGTCGGGCTTGAACCGGAGTTCATCCATCTCCGCCTCTGTCACCCAACGCCTGCGGGTTACAATCTGCTCGGGATCGCGCCAATCCTCCGAAAGCGCTCCTGCAGTCACCGTGCAACGAAAGAACACCTCGACCTGATGAAAGCCTGTGGCGGGCGCATGAAACTCGTTGATCAGGCAGGGTGTGCCCACGCGGATCGTCAATCCGGTCTCCTCATGGACCTCTCGCATCAGGTTCTCGGGCAGCGATGTGCCCAGCTCGACCCCGCCGCCCGGCGCACACCACAGCGTGCTGGCGGCATCGGCATAGGCATTGACCAGCAACAACCTCCCCTGATCCACAATCACGGCGCGGGCAGCAAGGCGGGGCGAAGGCATGAGAACACCTGAGGCAAAGATCGACTAGTCCAACCCTAGGCGGCAGGTCGACCGGTGAAAAGGGGTTGTCTTTGCCCCCCGCCTTGGGCCAGCTTGCGCGCGACCAACACAAAGGAGCAGGACATGGGAACCAACACGCGCAACGGCGGGCAATTGCTGGTGGATTGCCTGCTGGCATTGGGGGCGCGGCACAGTTTCGGCGTGCCGGGCGAGAGCTATCTTGCGGTATTGGATGCCTTGCACGACACAGCCGGGCGGCTTGATTTCACCCTATGCCGCCAAGAGGGCGGAGCCGCCTTTATGGCCGCCGCCTATGGCAAGCTGACGGGCCGTCCTGGCATCTGTTGGGTCACGCGCGGGCCGGGGGCGACCAATGCCGCAATCGGGGTGCACACCGCGATGCAGGATAGTGCGCCGATGATCCTTTTTGTGGGTCAGGTAGGCACCGATATGAAAGGGCGCGAGGCATTCCAAGAGCTGGACTACCGCGCCGTGTTTGGCACGATGGTGAAATGGGCGGTCGAGATTGATCAGGTGGGCCGCATCCCCGAAATCGTGGCGCGGGCGTGGAAAACCGCCGTGACGGGCCGCCCCGGCCCGGTGGTGGTGGCCCTGCCCGAGGATATGCTGACCGATATGACAGAGGTGCCGCCGCTCTCCGGCCCGGGAACCTATCCAGAGCCGGAACCGGGGGCTCAGGCCATAACCAAAGCGCGCGCAATGCTGGCGGGGGCCAAGCGGCCTCTCCTTCTCTATGGCGGCTGCAACTGGACAGACGCAGGGCGCGCAGCCCTGCAAGAATTTGCAGCGGCGTCCGACATCCCGGTCGTCTCGGTCTTTCGCTATCAGGATCAGTTCGACAATCACGCGCCGGTCTTTTGTGGCGAGGCGGGCGTGGGCATGGTGCCCAATGTGCGCCGCCTCTTGGCTGAGGCGGATGTCATTCTGGCCGTCAACAACCGCTTTGGCGAGAACTCTACCGATGGATATACGGTGTTTGACCTGCCAGAGCCGCAGCAACGTCTGATCCATGTGCATGGTTCTGATCTGGAATTGGGCAAGGTCTATCAGCCGGAACTGGGCATTCAGGCCGGGCCGAATGCCTTTGCGCACGCCTTGAACGCAGGTGGGCCGGTGCAGCGGGATTGGGCCGCTTGGCGGGCCGAGGCGCGCGCCGGGTATGAGGCGGGGTTTGACCTGCCTGACCTGCACTCGCCCGTCGATATGGGCAAGGTGACAGCCTATCTGCGCAAGGTTCTGCCCGAGGATGCGATCATCACCAACGGCGCGGGCAATTTTGCGATCTGGTCAGGGCGGTTCCTGAAATACGGGGCTGCGATGCGCCTCTTGGCTCCGCAATCGGGGGCCATGGGCTATGGCATCCCAGCGGCGATTGCCGCCAAAGTCGTGCATCCAGAGCGGCGCGTGCTCTGCTTTGCCGGGGATGGTGATTTTCAGATGACCTGTCAGGAACTGGCCACCGCCGCACAGGCGGGGGCGCAGCCGGTCATCCTCATCCTTAACAATGGCATCTACGGCACCATCCGCGCGCATCAGGAACGCAACTATCCCGAACGCGTCTCGGGCACGGATATGGTCAATCCCGATTTTTCGGCCCTCGCGCGCGCCTATGGCTTTCACGCCGAGCGGGTGGAGCGCACCGAGGATTTCGCAGATGCGTTCACCCGCGCCTGCGCCTCGCCGACCGGTGCCGTGCTTGATCTTGTGATCTCGACCGAGGCGCTGACCCCGCGCATGACGCTCAGCCAGATGCGTGCAGCGGGCTTAGCCAAACGCGACGGCGCGTGACCCCTGTTCAGCACGGGCATTTGCGCCTATGGGGACGACATGAGCAGAATGACCATCCTTGCAGGCCTGATTTTGGCCCTCTGGACCACGGCGGCGCGGGCCGATTGCGTGGTGCTCTTGCATGGGTTGGCGCGCTCGGATGCATCTTTTGTCATCCTGCAAGAGGTGCTTGAGGCCCGCGGATATGACGTCTTCAGCCCCGATTACCCCTCGACCGAAGAGGAAATCGAGCGGCTCGCACGCGAAACGCTGCCCTTTGCGGTCCGGGTTTGCGGCGCGACGCGGGTGCATTTCGTCACACATTCCATGGGCGGCATCCTCTTGCGGCTCTGGCTCAAGGACAACCGCCCTGACCAAATGGGCCGGGTCGTGATGCTGGCCCCGCCCAACCATGGCAGCGAATTGGTGGATGAACTGGGCGGGCTCGAACTCTTCCGCTGGCTCAACGGGCCTGCGGGTCTTCAGCTGGAAACCGGGCCGGGCGGCGTGCCGGAAAACCTTCCGCCTGTGGATTTCGAGTTGGGGGTGATCGCCGGCACCCGCTCGCTCAACCCTTATTTTTCCAGCCTGATCGACGGGCCGGACGATGGCAAAGTCTCGGTCGCCTCAACCCGTGTCGAAGGCATGGCGGATCATATCACTCTGCCAGTCACGCATACCTTTCTGATGAATAACCCCCTCGTGATCGCGCAGGTCGAGGAATTTCTGGCGCAGGGCCAATTCAACCATGGCCTGACGCTTGGCGATGTGCTCCTCGGGTGGAGATGACAATGACAACGCTTGAGATCACATTGCGCGGGGCGCAGGTGCTGACAGCCGAGGGGCTGACTACCTGCGACCTCTCGCTCAGCAACGGGCGGATTGCCGATACGCCATCGGGCCACGCGGTTGATCTGGACGGCTATATGATCCTGCCCGGCATCGTCGATATTCATGGTGACGGGTTCGAGCGGCATCTGGCCCCCCGGCGAGGTGCGATGAAGGATCTCGCCCAAGGCATGATCGCAACCGAGGCGGAACTGGCCGCCAATGGCATCACCACCGCTGTTCTGGCGCAGTTCTATAGCTGGGAAGGCGGCATGCGCGGGCCGGAATTCGCCGATCAGGTCTTTGCGGCCCTGACTGCGGTGCGCGAGCATGTCGAAACCGATCTGCACGCACAATTGCGCTTTGAAATGTCGCTGCTCGATGACTACGCCGCTGTCGAAGACATGGTCGCACGCCACGGCATCGGCTATGTCGTGTTCAACGACCACCTGCCGCACAAGGCACTCGCGGCGGGCAAAAAACCGCAAGGTCTGACCGGGCAAGCGCTGCGCATCGGGCGCAATCCCGAAAAGCATCTCGAATACATCCAAGGCCTGCACGCGCGACTACCCGAGGTCGCCCCCGCACTGGACCGCCTTTCCACAGGTTTGGCCGCGCGCGGCGTGCGGCTGGGCAGTCATGACGATGCCACCGCCGAAGGCCGCAGGCAGGCGCGCGCGCGCGGTATGACCATCGCCGAATTCCCCGAAACGCTCGAAGCCGCAGAAGAGGCGCGCGCGGGCGGTGATGCCGTCATCATGGGCGCGCCCAATCTGGTGCGCGGGGGATCACACAAAGGCAATGTCAGCGCGGTTGATCTGGTGGCCATGGGTCTCGTGGATACGCTGGCTTCTGATTACCATTACCCCTCGCTCAGGCGCGCGGCCTTTCTTTTGGCGGATGGCGGGGTCTGTGATCTGGCGACCGCTTGGGGGCTGATATCCTCTGGTCCGGCACGGCTTTTGGGGCTGTCGGACCGCGGCACGCTCCGCCCCGGCCAACGCGCCGATCTTGTTATCCTCGCGACCGATACACGCCGCGTGGTGGCGACCATGGCTGAGGGGCGGATCAGCTATATGGCAGGCGCGGTGGCCCGCCGCTTTATCGGCTGAGGCACCACGCCTTTTAACCCACTGCCGCCTTCAGAAAAGCCTCAAGCTCTGCGGGATCAATCGGTTTTGGCAATACCTCCAGCCCCGCCGCGCGGCAATGCGCGTGCATTTCCGCCACAAGATGCCCGGTGATGATCCGCGCCGGAATAACCCCGTGGCGCGCGATGATCCGCGCGATCACCTCGGGCCCGCGCACGCCCTCGTCCAATTCATAATCCACCAACATCGCATCAGGGCTCAGCCCTAAATCCGCCAGTTGCGTCAATGCTTCCAAGAGATTACCCGCCTCCACCACATCCGCCCCCCAACCGCGCAAAAGCAGGGTCAGGGCGTGGCGCAAATCGGGATCATTCTCGATCAAAAGCACGATCCGCCCCTCGAGCGAGGCTCTTGCCCGGGCGCCGCCCACGCCCCGGATTTCCGGCCCGCTCCGCGCCACAGAGACAAGCGGCACCGTCACGCTGAAACAGGCCCCACACCCCAGATCAGAGCGCAATTCCAACGGGTGCCCCAAAAGTGCGCAGGCCCGGTCCACGATAGCCAGCCCAAGGCCCATCCCCTCGGCGGCGCTGACATGTGCATCCAGCCGGTGAAATTCCTGAAAAATGCGGTCCTGATCGGCGGGGGCGATGCCCGGCCCCGTGTCGCGCACTTCCAGACGCAGATTGCGCCCCTGCCGCCGCGCCCCCACCAGCACCTTGCCCGAAGGTGTGTAGCGAATGGCATTGGCGATCAGATTCTGCAACACCCGCCGCAGATAACTTGCATCGCTCTCGACCATGGCACCGCAGGGAACATAGCGCAGGTCCAAACCCTTGATCGCGGCAATCGGTGCGAATTCGTCGATCAGTTGATCCGTGATCCGACGGAGCGGCACGTGGGTCACATCGACTTCGACATGCCCGGATTCCAGCCGTGATATATCCAGCAGCGCGTCAATGATGTCTTCAACACTTGTCAGCGCCCGCTGCGCCTTGTCCATCAACACCCGGTGATCGGCACTGGCCAATTCCTCTTGCAGCGACGCAAGATAGAGCCGCGCCGCCGAAAGCGGCTGGCGCAAATCATGGCTCGCCGCCGCGACGAACCGCGATTTAGAGGCATTGGCGCGCTCGGCCTTGGCCAAGGCATCCTCCAACTCCAGCGTGCGGTCGCGCACCCGCTGCTCTAGCCGTTCATTCGCATGCGCCAGGGCGCGCGCGGCCGCCCGCTCGGCGGTTACATCCGAAAAACTGATGACAAATCCCCGGTCGGGCATCTGCCGGGCAAAAACATCCAGCGTCTTATGCGTGCCCGAGCGCATGTAGAATCTCAACGGCGCGCGCCGGTCCTGTGCGCCGACCCAGACCGCGATATCATGTGCGCTCAGCCCACCTTCAATCTCGAAATCGCTGCCGATGCGCCGCAGGATCACATCGAATTCAATCCCCACCCGAAACCGCGAAATGGGAATCGACAACATGCTGCCCGCATTCTGATTCCAGCCGCGCAATTGCCCGCTGCGATCAAAGATGCACACGCCTTGATCAATGTGTTCCAACGTAGCCCGGATCAACTGCGCCTGATCATCCAGCAGTTTGCCACGCTCGCGCCGCTCGAGCCGGATGATATCGGTGATATCGGTTTGCAGGATCACCGTTTGCCCGTCGCGGGTGCGATGCTCACTCACCTGAACCCAGCAATCGCCGGTCAGGTTGAGGTTGAACATCACATGTTTTTCCTGATGCAACTGCATCCGCCGCGCCGCCCAATCGCCACGGCTCTGCATATCAGGCAGTTCCAGAAACCGGCTTTGGCTGGCGTGGCGCACGTAATCGGCAAACTCCAGTCCGGGGCGCAATTCTGCCACAAGATCGGGCATATACATGCCAAAACGGCTGTTGTGCAGCACCAGCCGCCCGTCGCTGTCGAAAAGAGCAAAACCCTCCTGAATCGTCTCGATGGCATTGGCAAGGTCCGAGCGTGCCCGCTCGGCCTCGCGAATGGCCTGCGCCAATTGCGCGTTGGAGTCGTTGAGCAGATCGAGCGCGTGTTCCAGATCACGGGTGCGTTCGCTGATCTGATCCTCAAGAATGACCGCCCGCTCGAAATGTGCATAGGCCGCACCGCCGTCATCCGTCACCTGCTCGACCCGGCGCATCAGCACCTCAATGATCTTGAGTAACTTGCCATTCTGCCGGTCCAGCGGGTCAGAATTGTCGATCAACGCCGCCGACATGGGTCAGCGCCCAATCGGGGGATAAATCGCTACCCCGGTCATGGTTTGGTTGACATGCAGCCCGTTGATCTGCTCGCCATAGGTGGAAAACCCCACCACCCGATGCGCGGCCAGAATCCGTGAAATCTCAGGCCCGATCTGGCGCTGCTGCACTTCGGTTCGGCGCAGGATGCAATCGCAGGCCAGCACCGCCAACGGCGGCGTCTCGGCACCCAGCCCTGCCAGCTCATGCTCCAGATGCGCCGCCATATCCTGTGATTGCGCGAGGGTCAGAACAAGCCCTTCGTCAATCGCGGAAAAGAATTGCAAATCGCCATTGGCCTCAGCGCGCTGAATGGCGCGCACATGATGCTGCCCGCCGATCCGCACCACCACCGGATTTTCCGCAAAGGTCGAGGGCGTTAGCTCGTCGATCCGGCAGCCAAGGATGCGGGCATATTCCTGCGCCGCCACCTCGGCGTTGATCTGATGCACGATGCGGCGCGCGGGATCAGCATCCGTCACCACCATACGCCGATCCGTGGGCTGAAAATGATCAAGGCGAAATACCCGCACCGGGCAATCGGTGCGCATGAGGCAGACCACAGCCGCATTGCGCAGCGTCACCCCGTCACAGGAAATCAGCGTTTGCGCAAACCGCTCACCATCCGCCGCCGACCCACCAAAGAGCGGCATCGGCCCCAGCCCAGCCGCAATCGCGGCAACAAGCTCATCCTCCTTGAGCGACAAGCCATCGACAGCAAGAAAGGCAAACTCATTGGGCAGGCTTTGCCCCGCCTGCGTGGCCAGCCACGCCCGAGCGCGCACCGTCTGGGAAACGCAGGCCGTGCTATCCAGTTCCGACAGGGGCGTCACAACCTGCAACACGGCGTGGAAATGATCCGCGGCAAAGCCAACGGCCACAATGCTACCCTCGGCATAGCCGCTCATTCCGATCTCACCCGCAGTGGTGCAGCCAACACAGCGACTATCGACAAAGACGCGCGCGGCCTCGACCATCAGCGCCTCAAAATCCGCCTTTGGGGTGACAAAGAACAGAACCAGTGCCAGCCGCACATCGCCCATGGCCCGACGCAGCGCGCCAATGGGGTCACAGGCATCATGGGGCACTTCAGCGCGCGCAACTATAGCTTGATCGCACAGCATCAGCTCTGACAGGCTGCTGTCCATGGCTCCTCCCATGGGGTCCTCCACCCCAGTCAGAGCGTAATCCGCTTACTCTGCCTCGCGCAAGACGTTAGAGAAGCTGGCCATCTGCGCGATCAACACCGCTTGGGTGCGGGTCTGAACCCCCAGCTTGCGCATGATGGCGGTTACATGCGTCTTGACCGTGGTTTCGGCAATCGACAACTCATAGGCGATCTGCTTGTTCAGCCGCCCTTCGCAGATCAATTGCAGGATACGCGCCTGCTGCCGTGTCAGATGCGCCAGACGCTCTACCGCCTCGTCGCGGTCATTGACCGGCTGCTCTTGTGTTTTGGTTAAAACGACCCCTTCAGGCAGGAAAATCTCACCCGCCGCAATCGCCTCGAACGCGGCACGGAACACCGGTCTTTGACTGTGTTTAGGCACAAAGCCCGCCGCCCCTGCGTGGATCACGGAACACACCATGCGGCTCTCGGACATCGAAGAGACGACCACGATTGGCGTCTCGCCCGCCACCGCGCGCAGCCGCGCCAAACCGTCCAGCCCGCTGACATCCGGCAGGTTGAGATCGAGCACGATAATGTCCGGCGGCCCGTTCTCGGCCACCATGGCCAGTGCCTGATCCAGACTTTCGGCGGTATCAATCCGGCCAATCCCCGCCACCGATTTGAGCGTCATCGACAGCGCATCGCAAAACAGCGGATGATCATCGACGATAAGGGCCGTGGTAAAACGTCCCGGTCCCGCAGGGGCGGGACGGGTTCCGGGGATATGCGCCGTTTTCGGTGTCATTCGATCATCCTAGCAAAGGCCGCTTGATCGGCCTACTCACACCAAGGTCTGAGGCCCTCAGCCCCGCCGCTGCATCAGCCCACGCCCCGGATCATAGCCCCAGAGCGCCAGAGCAAGAAACACCAGACTTGCCAGCGCCGTCCACAAAAGCGCCATACCGTTGAACTGCCCATAGAGCGCAAAGCGGATCAACTCGACCGCGTGACTGAACGGATTGACCGCACAGATATCGCGCAAGAGCATCGAACTCTCTGCCATCCGCCACAGCGGATAGAGCGCGGTAGACATGAAAAACGTGGGAAAGATCACGAAATTCATCACGCCTGCAAAATTTTCCATCTGGCTGATAAAGGACGAGAGCGCCACGCCAAGCGCGCCGAGCATCACCCCCCCAAGGATCAGCGCAGGCAGAACGTAGAAATAGCCCATCACCGGCATCTTGATCCCCATCGCCGCCGCAATGCCCAGGAACGCATAGCATTGCAGAACCGACACAGCAGTCCCTGCAAGGATCTTGGCGAACAAAAGCCACCAGCGCGGCAAAGGGCTGGTCAGCAACAGCCGCATGGACCCCATCTCGCGGTCATAGACCAGACTGAGCGAGGATTGCATGCCGTTGAACAAAAGGATCATGCCGCACAGCCCCGGCACGATGTAGGTCTCATAGGTGATATAGGTCTGATAGGGCGGAATGATCGACAGGCCCAGCGCCGCGCGAAACCCGGCGGCAAAGACCACCAGCCACACCAATGGCCGCACCAAGGCCGACACAAACCGCGAGCGTTGCCGTGCAAAGCGCAGCGCCTCGCGCGTGACAATCGCCGCCAGCGCGATCAAAAGCGGCCTCATGCGGGTGCCCCTGTCAGGCTCAGAAAGCGCTCGGTCAGCCCGTCCTGTCCGGCAATCTCGCGGGTGATGCCATTGGCCAGCACGCAGCCCCGGTGCAGGATCACCAGCCGATCCTCGGGCCAGACCTCATCGGTCAGATGTGTGGCCCAAAGGGCGGTCAGCCCATCACCAGCACAGAGGTCGTGTACATGGGCGGTAATCGCCCGCCGTGCTTCGGCATCTAGTCCCACGGTCGGCTCATCGAGAAGCAAAACAGCGGGTTGATGCACCAGCGCGCGGGCAATTTCGGTGCGCCTGCGGTGCCCGCCATTGAGATCACGCGCCAACTCATCCGCGCGCTCACGCATTGCCATCCGCTCCAGCGCCGCCTCGATCCGCATCTCTGCGGCGCGCCCCGCCAGCCCATGCAGTGCCGCGAAATAGCGCAGGTTGCGCCGCACGCTCAGATCCAGATCCAGCGTCTGTTGTTGAAACACCACCCCGATCCGCGCCAGCGCTTGCCGGGGGTTGCTGGCAATATCATGCCCCGCAACGCTGATCCGCCCCTCGCGCGTCGTGAAAAGCCGTGTGAGCAGCGCAAAGAGCGTCGATTTCCCGGCGCCATTCGGGCCAAGCAGGGCACAAAACGCGCCCTGCTCTACCTCAAAGCTCACGTTTTCCAAGGCCCGCTTGGCCCCGTAGGAAAATCCCAGCCCGTCAATCCTTAGCCCCGTCATGCCGCGTTCCTGCCTTGTCCTCCCGAAAGCATAGACCGGGGCGCGACCTTATTGAATGATGAACTCAAGCCGCTGGCTGTCGCCGCTCGTGCCGGGGATAAGCATGTGATACCGACCCGGCTTGATCGCGATAAAGGAAAACTCCGCCGTGCCTGCATCGTCAAACTCGAAACTGTCGATCGCCATTGGCCTGATTTCGATTTCGTTGATGACGATCTCATCCATCCAGATCGCCCGAAAGAATTCCGGCCCGGTCAGCGCCAATTCCGCGCTGCCATCGGCGGTGATCTCCATCTCGTAATAGGCTCCCGATTGCAGGGTGATCGGCCCCTCGCCCAGAGGCTGCCCCGAGGCCAGCGTGACCTTGATCTCGTCCCCCCGGTTGCATTTCGCCAATAGCCCGGCAAAGCCCAGATCATCGCACAGCGGCGCGGCATTGGCGGGCATCGCCAGAAGGGCCAGCGCAGCGGCAGTCAGCATATGTTTCATCAGTGTTCCCTCTCTCCTCTTGGATCAATCAGATACGACCACGACGCCCCAGGGCTGTTGCCCCACCTGCACCGATTTCACGACCTCTTCTGCCGCGACA
This sequence comes from Roseovarius sp. MS2, assembly GCF_051447875.1. Classification (NCBI taxonomy): domain Bacteria; kingdom Pseudomonadati; phylum Pseudomonadota; class Alphaproteobacteria; order Rhodobacterales; family Roseobacteraceae; genus Roseovarius; species Roseovarius sp. MS2. Next base: position 2,043,705 of record NZ_JBKHVF010000001.1, on the reverse strand, counting down.
TCAATAATCGAGATATCGTTGGAATTGCCGTTGGTGGTGTAGAGGTATTTCTCCTCTGCATCGAAGGCCAACTGCCAGACGCGCTGGCCCACCAGAAGGTATTTCTCGACCTCGAAGGTCTCGCCATTGACCAGCGCCACCCGGTTTGACGGCCCCAGCGCCACAAAGATTTTCTTGCCGTCCGAAGTGACGCGCACCCCCACCGGCTGCAAAAGTTCCGGGGCGATGCCCGGCACTTCAAAGGTGATCTTGTGCTCAATCCCGCCCCCTTCCGGATTGATCACACTCACCGTGCCGCCAATCTCGGCGCTCACGAACAGGTATTTGCCATCCGCCGTGTATTGCGCGAAACGCGGGCGCTGATCGACCAGCGTGTTCTGCACGATCTCAAACGTCGTCGTGTCGATGAAATGCGCCATATTCGTGGTCTCGGAGGTATTGACCACGTATTTGCCATCGGGCGAAATCCCCATGCCCTCTGGCTCTACCCCCACCGGCACTTCGGCGAGGATGGTATGGGTGTTCACATCCGTCACCGTGACCAGATTGTCATCCTCATTGGCGATATAAAGCGGGTTGCCCGACGGGTGCAGCACGAACAATTCCGGGTCAGGCCCCGAGGGCAGCGTGTGTAATTCCTGATAGGTTTCGGTATCAAACACCCGCACCACATTGTCATCCGATGCACAGACATAAAGATGCTTGCCATCGGGGCTCGCTGTGATGCCGCGCGGGCGGTTGCCGGCAGCGAATTCGGTAATCACCTCCCATGTCTCGCTGTCCACAACGGTGATCGTGTTGCCGCGTTCATTGCTGACAAATACCTTGCCCGCCAAGGCAGGGCTGGTCATCAGGGCAGCAAACGCGGTCGCAAGGGCCAAATGGTGCATGGACGTCTCTCCTATTGGGCAAAGGCAGTGCAGGCGCTCTCGGGCTGATCCAGCCCCAGCGTATCCAAAAGCGAGCGTTGATGCAGGAACCCGTCCTGCGGCGACACGCTCAGCGTGATCCGCCCATCGGCCAGCAATATCGGCTGGCGCAATTGGCCATTCCACGCCCGAAAGGTCAGCTTTTGCCCCTTGAACGCCGCCAGTTCAAAATTCTCGCTCAGCGCATAGGCCCGGATCGCGGCCGGATCGGCACTCTGGGTGCGCGTCACCGCCTCGCCCAGCACCCGCAGCGCAAGCCAAGCTGTGTAATCCTCTGGACGCATATTGCGGCCCGTCAATTCTTCGAATCGGTGCTGGAATTGCGTGCCTCCCCAAGCCTCCAACGCCGGATGCCACGCCAAAGGGCGCAGCCCCGCAGAGCCGACGATGGGCGAGGGCCGCCAAGTGTGGAACGGCAGATAGGTGGCGAAAACATCGGTTTCATCGGCAGCAATGATGACGTCGTGTTCTTTCAGGTCTTGGGTAAAGACGGGCAATTGCCGCTGCACCTGCACATGTCCGGTATCGGTGCGCCGCGCGCCGCCGGTATCGGTAAACTCCCGCTCATCCACAATCTTGGCCCCAAACTTGGCGGCAGAGGCGCGATAGGCCTCGGCTAGCGCAATATCCTCGGGGTGCGACCCATGAATGAGCGCCCAGCGCGGCCACTTTTTCCAGATCAAGAACTGCGCCACCGCATCGCTTTGCATTTGCCGCGACGGCGCGACATGCAGGATATTGCCCCGGCATTCGGCGCTGCGCAGCCCGGTATCTGGTGCCAGCGTGTTGAAAATCAGCGTATCCGGTGCTGCGGCCTCTGACATCGCCAGCAATTCCCCGGCCCGCGCCTGCACCGCAAAGAACCGCAGCCCCTCGCCTTGCAAGCGCTCGAACTCGGCCAAGGCAGTCTCGGGCGTGGCGGCCACCACATCGGTCACATAGGTCTGGCCCATAAACCGGCCCGTGGTCTGATTGTCCTCGGTCGCCAACTGCCCGCCGGCAAACCCCAGATCCTCGGGCCGCAGATCAAGCCGCGACACCGGCAAAAGCGCAGGATAATCCACCCGCAGCACAACGGCACGCACCTCCTGTGCTTGGACGGGCGGTGAAAGAGCCATCAGGCCCGCAAAAACAAGCAAGGCAAGGCGGAACATGCGCGATCTCCGTCAAGGGCTTGGGGGTGGCGGGATCGCCACATACGGGTATCCTAGCAAAAGCGGCAGGTTTGTAAGGTGTTTTCGCCGCATTCCGCCCAAACCCGCGGAAACATGCAAGTTAATCCAATTATTTTACATATCTTTCAGATGTTTATAGAAATTCATACTTTGGTCGCACAGGCCAAAGAATGGCAACAAAAAGGCCCGGTGCACTCGGCATCCGGGCCATCTTTTTGTCAAATCCGCATATATCACGCCGGCGCAAAAAGCCCCGCATACTCTGCCCTAAGTATGTTTTTCTGCACCTTGCCCATGGTGTTGCGCGGCAACTCCTCCAGCACGATCAGCTTGCGAGGATGCTTGAAGCGCGCAAGGCTCTTGGCCGCCGCCCCGGCAATCGCGTCAATATCCACCACAGCCCCTTTTTGCGGCACCAAAAAGCCCACCACCGTTTCGCCGAAATCCGGATGCGGAACCCCCACCACGGCGCTTTCCAGCACGCCGGGCTGGTCATCCAGCAACAACTCAATCTCTTTGGGGTAAATGTTGTAGCCGCCTGAAATGATCAGGTCCTTGTTGCGCCCGACGATCTGCACATATCCCTGATCGTCGATCATCCCCAGATCGCCCGTAATAAAGAAACCATCGGCGCGCAGTTCCTCGGCGGTCTTCTCGGGCATGTTCCAATAGCCTGCAAAGACATTCGGCCCGCGCACTTCGATGATGCCAATCTCGCCGTGCGGCACCTCTGCCCCCGTCTGTGGATCGGTGATTTTCAACTCAACGCCGGGCAGCGGAAAGCCCACCGTGCCCGCCCGCCGCGCCCCTTCATAAGGGTTCGAGGTGTTCATATTGGTCTCGGTCATACCATAGCGCTCAAGGATGCGATGCCCCGTGCGCTCTTCAAAGGCCACATGGGTTTCCGCCAAAAGAGGCGCAGAGCCAGAGGTAAAGAGCCGCATATGCGCGACCAGCGCGCTTGTGAAACGCGGATCATCCAGAAGGCGCGTGTAGAATGTGGGCACGCCCATCATCGAGGTCGCGCGCGGCAGTTGCGCAATCACCTGATCCTGATCGAATTTCGGCAAGAATATCATCGACCCTCCCGCCAAGAGGATAATGTTGGTCGCCACAAACAGGCCATGGGTGTGAAAAATCGGCAGCGCGTGCAAGAGCACGTCGTCAGAACTGAACCGCCAATAGTCCACCAGCACCTCGGCATTGGACAGCAGATTGCGCTGTGTCAGCATCGCACCCTTGGAACGACCGGTAGTGCCCGAGGTATAAAGAAATGCCGCCAGATCATCCGGCTCGCGCGGGGCGGTCTCGAAACTCTCGTTCAGGCCCTCTGCCGCCTCCGGCAATGTGCCCGTGCCATCGCCATTGAGCGTCATCAGCACCGCCCCGGCACGATCCGCAACCCCCTGCAACGCCCCGGCCTTGGCCCCGTCGCACAACAAGACCTTGGCCCCGCTATCACCCACGAAATAGCCCAGTTCATCGCCGGTATAGCCTGTATTGAGTGGCAAGAACACGATGCCCGCCTGCACGCAGGCAGCATAGACCGCAAGCGCCTCCGGCGATTTCTCGACCTGCGCCGCCAACCGGTCGCCGGGCACCAATCCGGCACCGCGCAACGCATGGGCATAGCGCGCCGTCATCCGCAGGAATGCATCATAACTGACCACCGCGCCATTCGCCAAATGCAGGAAAGGCGCAGTTTGCCCGGCATGACGCCCGAACAGATTATCATAGAGGGGATTGGCCATGGCTCTTGTCCTTCACTCGGTCTTCTTTGCGGCGATAGCGGCCAGCGCCGTCACCTCGGCAGAGGCGGCAATCACACCCGCCCCGGCAAATCGTTCATGGTTCTGCGAAATCTGTGCCCGGTCGTAAAGGTAATTCACCATCACGCCGCCCGATTGCTTTTGCCCATTGGGCGACAGGTCCGCCCCCGCATGAACGGCATGCACCGAGGCCCCGTTGCCCAGATGAAACCGCGCGACCGGATCATAGGGGCCGCCGTCGGGGCGCTTGGCCTTGAGCAGATAGTGGGCCGTCACTGCGCGGCGCGTCTCGGCCTCTTCGGGCAGCACGGCGCGGGTCTCGCTCAGCCAGCGGGTCAACCCCGGTATCGGCGACAAGGTGACAAAGGTCTTAAGCCCCGGCAATTCCTGCGACAGGTCTGCCACCACCTGCTTGATCAGCGAATTGCCAAAAGAGATTCCCGCCAACCCCGACTGACAGTTGGAAATCGAATAGAACACCGCCGTATCCGCCTCATGCGCGCCAATTACGGCCCGCTCTTCGGACAGAACATCATGGATCGCCCCCGGAATTCCCCGGCTCAGCGCCACTTCGACGAAAATCAGCGGTTCGTCGGGCATGGCGGGGTGGAAAAACCCGAAACAGCGGCGATCTTTGGGGGCCAGCCGCCGACGCAGATCATCCCAACTGTCAATGGCATGCACCGCCTCATAGGCGATGATCTTTTCCAGCACATCGGCGGGCGAGGACCAATTGATCGGGCGCAGCACCAGAAAGCCACGATTGAACCAAGAAGAGAACAGATGCTTGAGGTCCAGATCAACCACGGCCAGCGCCGGGTTATCTCGCGCCAACCGCAAGAGATCGGCCCGCATCGCCACAAGCTGCGCCGTGGCCCCCGGCACCTGATTGAGGCGGCGCGCCAGCTCTTGCCGCGGTGGCTCTGCCGCATCCATGAAACTGCGATAACTGTCCCGGTCCGGCCCCGCCTCGAACGCATCCAGCGCATTGCGCACACTCTCGGGATCAACGCCCATGCCTTCGGTCAGGAACCGAAAGAACTCCAGCTTTTCAGCATCGGCCATCCCGGCGTAGCGATCAAGGATCAGCCGCGCCAGCGCCATGCCCGACACTTCGCCGGAACTGCCCAGCAGATCCCGGCAGAGATCCTCGATGCTGCGGTTCTTGTGATCCGGTTCGGATGCGCCGCGATAGCGCCGCTCAAACACCGTTGCCAGCAGATCGGCCAGAACGCTCATCGCATCGTCCCCATGACCAGATCAGGCAACCACGTGGCCAACCCCGGAAAGAGGCACAAGAGAACAATCGCCAGCACCATACATCCGACATAGGGCAAAGAGCCGACGAGGATCGTCTTGAGCTTGATGTCAGGTGCGATGGAATTGATCACATAGAGGTTCAGGCCAACAGGTGGCGAAATCAGACCGATTTCCATGTTGATTGTCAGAATAACCGCAAACCAGATCGGATCGAACCCCGCCGTCGTGATGATGGGCAACAGGATCGGTGCCGCCATCAAGATCACCGCAACCGGCGGAAGGAAGAAGCCCGCGACCAACAAGAACACATTGACCGCCCCCATCAGCACCCAACGGTTCACATCCAGCGTGCCGATCCATTCGGCGATAGATTGCGTGATGAAAAGCGACGACAGCATATAGGAAAACACGCCAGCCGCCCCGATGATGAAGAGGATCATCACGCTCTCTCGCGTGCTGTCACGCAGCACCACCCAAAGAGCCACAGGTGACCACAGTTTATAGATCACCATAGCGATCACGAGGCACAAGAGCGCGCCCACCGCCGCCGTCTCGGACGGCGTGGCAATGCCCCCATACATGGCATAGAGTACGCCGAGGATGATAAAGAGAAACGGCAGCACACGCGGCAAGATCTCAATCCGCTCGCGCCAGCTATAGCTGCGCCCGGTCAGCAGGTTCATATCCCCCGACCGCCAAGTCGAATAAAGCGACCACGCCATGAAAAGACCCACCAGCAGCAGGCCCGGAATGACGCCAGCCAGAAACAGCCGTCCAATCGAGGTTTCGGTGGCAATGCCATAGACGATCATCGTGACCGATGGCGGGATCAGAATGCCCAGCGTGCCGCCCGCCGCAATAGAGCCCGCAGCGACCGCATCGGGATAGCCCCGCTTGCGCATCTCGGGGATCCCCATCTTGCCTATGGCGGCGCAGGTCGCGGGGCTTGATCCCGACATCGCCGAGAACAGTGCGCAAGCCCCAAGGTTCGAGATCACGAGACCGCCGGGCACCCGCGTAAGCCACCGCTCCAGCGCCTCATAGAGGTCAGCCCCGGCTCGGGTCGATGCAATCGAGGCCCCCATGATGATGAACATCGGGATCGACAGAAGGGCAAAGTTGTTGAGCTTGCCAAAGAAGATTTCCGGCAGCAATTCAAGCGAACGCATCCCATCGAACACGATCAGGAAGCCGCCCGAGACAATCAGCAATCCCAGCGCCACCGACACGCCGGAGAACAGAACCACGATGGTTGCAATCGCAACGATCAGGCCAAGCAAAAGCGGATCCATCAGACGTCCTCCAGCCCAAAGGGCGCATCAATATTCAAGAGCAGCGCCACAAGATCGGCGACCAGTTGCAACAAAAAGAGGCCAAGCCCCACTGGAATGGCGAGATAGGGAATCCACAGGTCAATCCCCCAGACGGTATCTGATGTCCAACCACGCGCCCACGCGACGTGCCAGAATTCATAGCCATACCAAAGCATGACCGCGACAATCACGATGGAAAGGCTGAGCGTCACGACCGCCAGCCCCTTGCGCGCCCGGCGCGGCACCGCAAGCGGGATCAGGTCCACGTTCACATGCCCACGCAGGCGCTGCACATAAGACAGGCCTAAAAGCGTGGCGGCGATCATCAGATAGATCACGGCCTCGGTCTGCCAGACCGTCGTGCCGTTCAACACAAAGCGCACCCAGATCATCTGACAGGTGATGAACACCGACGCGACGATCATCGCCGCCGAGATCCATCCCGCCAGGGTCGAGAGCGCGGCAACCGCGCGCAGAAAAGGATTTTGTCCGGTGCGCGCAATCGCACCCGATGCATGGCCAGCCATGGTCTACCTCATGTCAGGGGGGAGTAGGAAGTTGGCTGCCGCGCAGATAAGGCGCGGCAGCCTGAGCGGATCACTCGACCGCGAACGCCATATCAAGCAGCGCCTGCCCATCGGCCACGCTGGCAACGAATTCCTTATAGGACGTTTCAGCCGCCAGAGCCCGCCACGCGGCGAAATCCTCTTCGGTCATCGACGCAATCTCGACACCGGCATCCTTGAACACCTGCACCGACGCGGCATCTTCTTTCTTGGCCTCTTCAAGATAGAAGGCTTCGGCCTTTTCCGCCGCCGCCGTCAGCGCCGCCTGCTGCTCGGCACTCAGACCGTCAAAGGTGGATTTGTTCATCAAGAGCGGCTGATACATGAACCACAGCGCCACATCCCCCGCAGGCGTGTAGCATTTCACCTGCTCATAGATGCGGAATGACACAAAAGATGAGGACGAGGTGTTGACCGCATCCAGAACGCCGGTTTGCATCGCATTGTAGATCTCGGAAGAGGCCATCGACGCGATCGACGCGCCCGCACCCGCCAGCATCTGCTCGAATGCCTTGCCAGCCGCGCGGGTCTGCATGCCCGCAACATCCTCGGGCTTGGTGATGCACTTGCCCGTGCTGGCAAAGCCGCCAGCCAGATAGCCATGCACCAGAACCATCACGTCATCTTCGGCCATCTTGGCCTCTACGGCCTCCATGAAGGGGCTGTCGGACAGACGCGCGGCGTGATCGTGGTTCTTGACCAGACCCGGCATCAGCGTGAGGTTGTAAGCGGGCTGTTGTCCCCCCGCATAGCTGAGCGGCAGCACGGTCATATCAAGCTGACCCCGGCTCAGCGGCGTATACTGCTCGCGCGCCTTAAAGAGCGACTCAGAGCCAAAGATTTTGATGTCGAGATCGACACCGGCAGCCGCCACTTCATCGGCCACAATCTGTGCAACCTTGTGGCGCACGTCATTGTTCGACCACTGATGCGACAGGCGCAGTTCGGTGGCAAAAGCTGCGCTGCTCAGCAGCATCATCCCGGCAGCCGCCGCCGCCGTGAAAGTCATCATGTTCATATCTTCCTCCCATTCTGCCCGAACGTGTGGCCCGGACCGTGTCGGAGAGTGTTTGGTGTTTTGAATTCAGAGTCAAGATTTTTGTATACAAGAGTTTCCCACTTGCGCACAAACCCTGCCCTCGCTAGGATTTTTTTATGGAGATACGCCGCGCAGACATGATCGCTGACACGTTGGAAGAACTGGTCTTTACCGGTGATTTCAGCGATGGGGATCGGCTGGATGAAATCCGCCTTGCACGTCAATTCAATGTCTCGCGCACCCCGATTCGTGAGGCATTGCAACGGCTTGTCGCCTCAGGCCTTGCCGTGCAAATCCCGCGCAGGGGGTTTTCATCCGCCAGCCCGGCCTTGTCGAACTGATGGAAATGTTTGAAACCATGGCCGAGATCGAGGGCGTCTGTGGCCGCCTTGCCGCGCATCGCATCTCGGAATCAGCGCTCGCCGATCTTGATACCGCCAATGCCCGCTGCACCGAAGCGATCGCCGCCGACGACGCAGATAGCTATTACCGCGAGAATGAGCGGTTTCATCACATGATCTATCGCCACGCAGGCAACGGGTTTCTGGAACAAGAGGCGCTGCGCCTGCACCGCCGCCTGAAACCGTTTCGCCGGATGCAATTGCGCCTGCGTGGGCGCATGGCGCAATCCATGGCCGAACACGAGGCCGTGGTCACCGCACTGCGCGCCGGAGAGGCCGAGCGCGCCGCCACGGTGCTGCGCGGCCATGTCGCCATTCAGGGCGAGAAATTCCATCTTCTCATGGCCAGCCTGCGCCGCGCGGCGGAATGATTTCGCCCCCGCTGGACAGTGCCCGCGCGCGCCATTAGGTAGGCGGAATGGCCAAGGCAAAGGAAAATCCCAACTACAAGGTAATCGCCGAGAACCGGCGTGCGCGCTACGACTATGCCATCGAGGACGATCTCGAATGCGGCATAATCCTTGGCGGCTCCGAGGTGAAATCGCTGCGCGTCAACAGCGCCAATATCGCCGAGAGCTACGCCATGGTGGAAAACGGCGAGCTTTGGCTGGTCAACTCCTATATCGCCCCCTACGAGCAGGCCAAGACCTTTGGCCATGACGAAAAGCGGCGGCGCAAATTGCTTGTGTCCAAAAAGGAACTGTCCCGCCTCTGGAGCGAGACCCAACGCAAGGGCATGACCCTGGTGCCGCTCGTGCTCTATTTCAACCATCGCGGCATGGCCAAGCTCAAGATCGGTATCGCGAAGGGCAAAAAGAACCACGACAAGCGCGAAACCGAGGCCAAGCGCGACTGGGCCCGGCAAAAACAGCGCCTGCTCAAGGATCACGGCTAGGCCGAGGGGGCGCTGGATGGAATTGCTGATCGCGCTTCTGGCTGGGGCAACGGCGGCAATGATCGCCGCAGGCCTTGGGCTCTCGCCGCGTCTGGGCTGGCTTTTGCAGGCGGGCATGGGCGCGATTGGCGGGGCGGCTGGCGCATATCTCCTGAGCCATGCCCCGGCCACAGGCAGTGACACGGCCTATCTGATCCGGCTTGTTGCCGTCACCGCCACCGGCGGCATCGTCACCCTATGGGCACTTCGCGCTATCGCCCGCCTCTTGCGCCGATAACCACACCGGCGCTGCATAGTCTTGCCCTTTTTCCCTTCAGACTGTAGGCAGAAAGCGTTTGAACCGGGGGGCAAATCGCCATGGACGATCCGAAAACGCTTGTTTCCACCGATTGGCTGGCGGCCCATCTCAAGGACCCCGACCTGCGCATTCTTGACGGCACCATGTTCATGGCCGCCGAAGGGCGCAGTGGACGCGCGGAATATGAGGCGGCGCATATCCCCGGCGCGCGGTTCTTTGACATCGACGACATCAGCGATGCGCGCTCGGAACTCCCGCATATGGCCCCGCCAGTTGAAAAATTCATGTCCAAACTGCGCGCCATGGGCGTGGGTGACGGGCATCAGGTGGTGGTCTATGACGCCAAGGGGCTATTTTCTGCGGCCCGCGTCTGGTGGCTTTTCCGGCTGATGGGACAGGACAATATCGCCGTTCTGGATGGCGGTTTCCCGAAGTGGCAGGCCGAGGGCCGCGCCATCGAGGACATGCCCCCCATCATCCGCGATCGCCACATGACCGTGCGTCGCCAGAACCAGATGGTCAAGGACGTAACCCAAGTCGCGGCAGCCGCCAAACTCGGGGATTACGAAATCCTCGATGCCCGCTCTGCCGCCCGCTTTCGTGGCGAAGCGCCAGAGCCCCGCGCCGGTCTGCGCGCAGGCCATATCCCCGGCTCCAAGAATGTTCCCTATACTGACCTCTTGAACGCCGACATGACCATGAAAGACGCAGATGCCCTGCGCGCCGTCTTTGCCGCCACCGGGATGGATATGACCAAGCCGGTCATCACCTCCTGCGGCTCTGGTGTAACCGCCGCGATTATCAATCTGGCGCTGGAACGGATCGGCAAGACCGACCATGCGCTTTATGACGGGTCCTGGACCGAATGGGGCGCCTTCCCCACCCTGCCCGTCGCCACTGGAGAAGTTTGATGTTTGACGCCTTGAAAGAGAAACCCGCTGACAAGATTCTGGCCCTTGGTCAGGCGTTCCGCGAAGACCCGCGCGAGACCAAGATCGACCTTGGCGTCGGTGTCTACAAAACCCCCGAGGGCGTGACCCCGGTCATGCGCGCGGTCAAGGCTGCGGAAAAACAGCTCTGGGAGGCAGAGACCACCAAGGCCTATACCGCCCTTGCCGGTGATCCAGCCTTTGCCGATGCGATGATCGCGCTCGTTCTGGGCGATGCGGTTGCGCGCGATCAGGTGTCGGCGATTGCGACGCCGGGCGGCACCGGTGCCGTGCGGCAGGCGTTTGATCTGGTCAAGATGGCCAACCCTGGGGGGCGCGTCTTTGTCTCTGATCCGACATGGCCCAACCATCTGAGCATCCTTGCCCATATGGGAATCGAGGTGGTGATGTATCGCTACTTCGACCTCGAAACCGTCGGCGTCGATTTCACCGGCATGATGGCGGATCTGGACGGGTTGCGCGCAGGGGATGTGGTGCTTTTGCACGGCTGCTGCCACAATCCCACGGGTGCCAATCTCAACATGACCGAATGGCGGGCGGTGGTGGATCTGCTCAATGCACGTGGCGCGCTGCCGATGATCGACATCGCCTATCAGGGCTTTGGTGACGGGCTAGAGGCGGACGCCGCCGCTGTGCGGTTCGTGGCGGAAAACTGCCCCGAGATGCTGATCGCCGCCAGCTGCTCCAAGAATTTTGGCATCTACCGCGAGCGCACGGGCATTCTGATGGCCGTCGCACAGGACAAGAGCCTGCAAAAAGTCACCCAAGGCAACCTCGCCTATCTCAATCGTCAAAACTATTCCTTCCCGCCCGATCACGGCGCACGGCTGGTGACGATGGTACTGACCGATCCCGCCCTGCGCGCCGATTGGCAATCAGAGCTTGAAGACGTGCGCCTTGGCATGCTCAAGCTGCGCGAAACGCTGGCGGCAGAGTTGCAGCGCCTCTCTGGCTCGGACCGGTTTGGCTTTGTCGCGCAGCATCGCGGCATGTTCTCGCGCCTTGGCGCGACCCCCGAACAGGTCGAACGCCTGCGCGCAGAGCACGCGATCTACATGATTGGCGACAGCCGCATCAACATCGCCGGGCTTAACGCCCGCACCGTGCCGATTTTGGCCAAGGCGATGATCGAGGTGGGCGTCTAAAGCGCCCCTCCCATTGGCGTTATCCCCGGGCCTGACCCGGGGATCTCCCGTCTTCTGACCTCCGCCCAAAGTCGCATAGCGCACCGCCCGGACCCGGCATAACATGCCCGCATGACACGGGCGCTTTTCCTCTGGCTTTTGGCCGGATTTCTGTCGGCTTCCACCGCGACGGCGCAGGGGCTCGTTCCGTTGCGCGATGGTGCCTCTGTGGCCTTTCTCGGGATCACCTTCATCGACACCTCGACCGAGGGCGCATACAACCCGGTGCGCGCCGATGAAACCGCGCGCCTCGCGCTGGTTCAGGACTATGTCCAGACCCGTTTTGCCGAAACCGGCTTTGCAATGCTAGATTTGGACCCGATCACCACCGATCTTGCCACCGTCACCAACCCCGCCGATTGCTACGGCTGCGAAACCCGCCTCGCGGCGCGGCTGGATGCCGATTACGTGCTGGTGGGCGAGGTGCAGAAGGTTTCGAACCTGATCCTGTCGATGAACCTTGTGCTGCGCGCTGTGCCCAGCGGCGAGGTGGTGCGCGCCCGCGCGGTCGACATCCGCTCCAATACTGACGATTCCTGGCTGCGCGGCATGCGCTATATCTTCAAGACCCATATGTTTGTGGAGGGATGACATGACACGTTTGGCCTTGGCCCTTGCGGCTGCGATGCTCTCTGGCCCGGCTCTGGCGCAGTCCGCTTGGCCTGACATTCAATCCGCCCTCTATGGCGATGCGCCCCTCGTGGTGCAGAGCGCGCATATCACGCTCGACGCGCCGTATCGCGCCACAGACGATGCGCGCACTGTGTTGGGTGGGCACATCGTCGCCCCGCCGGGACAGAAGATCACGACTGTGACGCTGGTGATCGACGAGAACCCCGCCCCCGTGGCCGCCGAATTCCATCTTGCCGCGCCACAGGCCGAATTCGCCTTCAGCCTCACCACCCGCCTCAATGGTCAAACCCCATTGCACCTTGTGGCGCTCACCGATGCGGGCGAGCGGCACATGGCCGAGGCATTCCTTAAAACCTCTGGTCAAGGTGCCTGTGCTGCACCGCCGGGCACCGATCCGGTCGCAGCTTTGGCCAACTTGGGAGAGATGGAATTAGCGTTCTTGCCTGACCTCGCAGCCCCCAGCAAGAGTGTGAACACCCGCCTTGCCGCGCTCTCAGGCAAAGTCCACGCGCTTGATGTCGATATCAGCCACCCCAGCCATTCAGGTCTGGCGATGGATCAAATCTCCCTGCTTTTCACGCCCCTGCGCGTGGTGGATGAGCTGGAAATCAACCTCGACAACGCCCCCTATCTGACAATGACCGGCAGCATTTCCCTTTCGGAAAATCCGCGCCTGCGTGTTTCGATTCCGACAGGCACCACGACAGCAAATGTCACCCTGCGGGATACCGACGGCACGACGACCAGCGCCCGCACCAGCCTTGCGGCGTATTGAGGGGGACAGTGTAGGCAGCGCTAGGGGCTGAGCCACGCGGGGCAACAGCCATCAACGTCGGCTTCGCCCTACGTCCCCGGCTCCCCCGGTCTCGCGTCGATCTTTTCCAGCGGATAGTCTTCAAACGCCCAGCCATCCGTGCCCTCTGGAAACCAGTAAACCTCGGTATATCCCATCTCCAGCGCCCGCTTGGCCACGTTCCAGGACATCCAGCAGTCCTCGAGGCAAAAAAACAGCACAGGATGGCCGCTATCCCCGGCCGTCACCTCTGCCAGACCGTCCTGCAAATACGCCTCTGTCTCGGGGGCAATCCGCTCATACCCGGTGTTGGGCAACCACACCGACCCCGGGATCGATAGCCGAGGCTTGTCGCGCCAGATCGTGCCGGCAGGCAGGTTTACAGGCTTGGGCGCGCGCGGCAGCACATCCACAAACGCCACCTCGCCCCTCTGCCACAGCACATGCGCAGCCGCGGCATCGACCACCACCGCGCCCGCCAAGGTCTCGGGCACCGGCGCGCGATAGGGCTCTCCGCGATACTCCTCCGGCTCTGCCACCCCCTGCGCCGCGAGCGGTCCGGCCAGCAGCATCAGCACGGCCAGACCTGCCCGGATCATTGTGAGAGCACCTTGGCCTCTGTGCCCATGTCATTGAGCAGCGGCACGCCTGCGTCATTCAAAATCGCATCAATTTCCGCCTGATTGCGCCGGATCAGCGAATTCAATTCCCGCTTCCACTGATCCTCGCCCAGCCGTACACCCATTGTGATCCTGTAGAACATCTTGGGCGCACCCACCTCGTGCAACAGCGGCACGACCTGCAAATCGGGATGCTCGCGCTTGACCAACGGCCCGCCGATGGGGCCCCAGAGCACGGCTGCGGCAATCTCTCCGGCCTCTAGATCGCGCAACATATCACTCGCAGGCGACTGCACCCGCCGATCCACAAACAGCGGATAGGCCCGCGCCTTGGCCATCAGCCCGTTGCGCGCCATATGCGTGCCCGGCGGGCTGCCCGCAACGATGCCCAGCACCTTACCCTTGAGGCGTGGATCGGCCAGCGTCACCACATCCGACAACTCCCCCGTTTTTGGCAGGATGAGCGTATAGACCGAGGTCATGTAGTGATTGGTGTTCTGCACCAACTCATGCCCCTGCGCGAACCCGATGATCACATCACAGCGTTTTTCGCCCAAGGTCCGGCGCACGAAACCCGTCGCCATCGGAAACCAGCTATATTCAACCGGCCGTTCCAATTCCGCAGCAAGCAGATCTGCAATGCGGTTCTCAAACCCGGTCCCGGCTTCGGTCGACATCGGATCATTGGCCGGATCGGCACAGACCCGAAATGCCGATTGCGAAACCAGCTCTGCCATCTGCGCCCCCGCCACTCCGGGCAAAAGCGCGACAGCCAAACCAAGCGCCTTAGCCCATGCACGCATCTTCTGCCGCCTGTATACCCTCTGATTTCGCCTCTTTCTTGGCCGGACGACCACGCTCGACCACCCCCAAACCGCGGGCCTTGAGGTAGACGTAAATATCATCCAGATAGCACATCACATTGGGGTTGGTGCCAAAGGACGGCATCACCGAATTCTCCGAGGCGTTCACCTTTTGGCGTCCCTCAGCCACGACGCCGTAAAAGTCGTAGTAATCCATCGCCACCGCCGACTCCTTTAGCGCGGGGGCATAGGTCGAGCCCTCACCATCCGGCCCGTGGCAGACATGGCATTCCGCATGATAGCGGCGAAACCCTGAAAACGTCTGCCAGTCCACCGTGCCATCCTCGGCCACGTTAAAGGTGGGAATATCATCAGCGGTGAAATACAGCCCGTCCTGTTCATAAGAGGCGGCAAATTTGGGATCATCGGGCGACGGGGCCTCTTCGCCAAGGACCGGCAGCGCGACAAGCGCCAGACATGCGGTCAGACCAGCGGACAAGAGGCGGCGGGGCGTCAACATTCGTAACTCCTTCTGGGTTCTTAGGTGCGGCGGCGCGACACATTCAGATGCCGCGCCGCCTGTCATTGGGTCAGATCCGCGATCAATCCGGCAGTTTGAACACGGTCAACTGACCACCAAGCGCCGTATAGTCGCTAAGCGCCGCATAGCCGCCCACAGCACCCAGACCGGCATTCGGATCGGTCAGACCCGCCGCAAGGCCAATTCCGGCCCAGCCGCCGATACCCGACAGGATGCCGACATATTGCTTGCCGCCATGCTCATAGGTCATCACGTTGCCGATAATCCCCGACGGCGTCTTGAAGCTGTAAAGCTCATCGCCGCTCGAGGCATCAATCGCCTTGAGATAGCCCTCGAGCGTGCCGTAGAACACCACATCGCCAGCGGTCGCCAAAGCCCCCGACCAGACCGAGAACTGCTCGGGGATCGACCATTTGATCTTGCCCTCGATATTGTCCCAAGCGATGAAATTGCCCATGCCGCCATGGCTGCCCGGTGCGGGATACATCGCCAACGTCGCGCCCACATAGGGCTGACCGGCGGTATAGCTCACACGGAACGGTTCGTAATCCATGCAGACGTGGTTGGTGGGGATATAGAAAAGACCGGTCTTGGGGCTATAGGCAGACGGCTGCTGGTCCTTGGTGCCCAAGGCCGCCGGACAGATGCCGGTCGAGTTCACATCCTCGCCATTCTGCTCGGTGGAGTATTCCGCCACCACAGCCGGACGGCCATAGGTTGGCGAGGCCGGGTCCATATCCACACCCGTGGTCCAATTGACGACCGGGTCAAACTTTTCGGCCACCAGCAATTCGCCGGTCTCGCGATCCAGCGTATAGGCCAGACCGTTGCGATCCGGATGGGTCAAGAGCTTGCGCATTTGCCCGTCAACCTCTTGATCTGTCAGGATCATCTCGTTGACACCGTCATAGTCCCACTCGTCATGCGGGGTCATCTGATAGAGCCACTTGGCCTTGCCGTCATCGGGGTCACGCGCCATGATCGTCATCGACCAGCGGTTGTCGCCGGGCCGCTGCGCCGGGTTCCAGGTCGAGGGGTTGCCGGTGCCGTAATAGAACAGGTCCAACTCCGCATCATAGGAATACCAGCCCCAGGTCGAGCCGCCGCCGATCTTCCACTGATCGCCTTCCCAGGTGTTCGTGCCCGAATCCGGTCCCACCGGCTTGCCCAGATGGGTGGTGTTTTCCGGATCAATCAGCGTGTCGCTGTCTGGCCCCATGGAATAGGCGCGCCAGACCAGTTCGCCGGTGTTCATGTCATAGGCGGTGGTATGACCGCGCACGCCGAATTCCCCGCCGGAAATGCCCACGATCACCTTGTCCTTGACCGGCAGCACGGTCGCGGTGTTGGTCTCGCCAATGGACGGATCGCCATTCACCGCCGTCCACTTGACCTCGCCGCTCTTGGCGTCCAGCGCCACAACCGTGGTATCAGCCTGATGCAGGAAAATCTTGCCATCCGCATAGGCCACGCCCCGGTTGACCGTGTCACAGCACATCACCGGGATCACGTTGGGATCTTGCTTGGGCTCGTATTTCCAGATGATCTTGCCGTTGTTGCTCAGATCCAGCGCATAAACGATGTTGGGAAAGGGCGTGTGGACATACATGATGTCCCCGATCACCAGCGGCGAGCCCTCATGCCCGCGGAGCACGCCGGTGGAAAATGTCCAGGCGACCTGCAATTTGCCGACGTTGTCCTTGTTGATCTGTTCCAACTCGGAATAGCGGGTGTTGGCGTAGTCGCCGGTCTGGATCGCCCATTGCGTTGGATCGTCAATCAGCGCTTGAAGATCGCTGTTGGCCGTGGCCATGCCGGATGCGCCGACAAAGAACGCCGCCGACATCAAGAGTGATTTCTTCATTTTGTCCTCCCTGGATAAAACTTCAGTCGTTTCTGTCATCCCGGCCCGCACCGCCCTCCTCTGCGATGGAACCGGGTCACATTCTTTTGGTCGCGGCCCCTCTTTGGGATCGCGCTTAGTAAATCACCACGCTGCGGATGCTTTCGCCGGCGTGCATGAGCTCAAACCCTTTGTTGATATCTTCGAGCGGCATGGTGTGGGTGATCATCGGGTCGATCTCGATCTTGCCCTGCATGTACCAATCGACAATCTTGGGCACATCCGTGCGCCCGCGCGCGCCGCCAAAGGCCGTGCCGCGCCACGACCGCCCCGTGACCAGTTGGAACGGCCGCGTGCTGATTTCTGCGCCCGCAGGTGCCACGCCGATGATGATGCTCTCGCCCCAGCCCTTGTGCGCTGCCTCGAGCGCCGTGCGCATCACGCCCACATTGCCGGTGGCATCGAATGTGTAATCCGCCCCCCCGCCGGTCAGCGCCACAAGATGCGCCACCAGATCGCCCGAAACCTCCTTGGGGTTGACGAAATCGGTCATGCCAAAGCGCGTCGCCATCTCGATCCGGCCCGGGTTGATATCGACGCCGACGATCTGATCCGCCCCCGCCAGCCGCAGCCCCTGCAGCACGTTGAGGCCGATGCCGCCCAGACCGAACACAATCGCCCGGCTGCCGATCTCGACCTTGGCGGTGTTGATCACCGCGCCGACGCCCGTGGTGACACCGCAGCCGATGTAGCAAATCTTGTCAAAGGGCGCATCCTTGCGCACCTTCGCGAGCGCAATCTCGGGCAGGACCGTGTGATTGGCAAAGGTCGAGCAGCCCATGTAATGCAGGATCGGCGTGCCATCCAGCATCGAAAACCGGCTGGTGCCGTCGGGCATCACGCCCTGGCCTTGGGTCGAGCGGATTTTCTGGCACAGGTTGGTTTTCGGGTTGAGGCAGTATTCGCATTCGCGGCATTCGGGCGTGTAAAGCGGAATGACGTGATCGCCCGGTTGCAGGCTGGTGACGCCGGGGCCCACCTCGAGCACGACGCCCGCGCCCTCATGCCCCAGAATGGCCGGAAACGCCCCCTCTGGATCGGCCCCCGACAGGGTGAAATCATCGGTGTGGCACAGGCCCGTCGCCTTGATCTCCACCAGAACCTCGCCCGCCTTCGGACCCTCAAGGTTCACCTCCATGATCTCCATCGGGCGGCCTGCCTCAACCGCAACCGCAGCACGTGTGCGCATTCAGTCTGTCCTCCCTTGCATCCCGGAGGATACAACCTTTAGGCGATTTGACGTCAAAAATACTTTTCAAACCAGCCTGTTTCATCCTGTGACAATATGTGCCAAGATTACGCCATAACTCAGTAAGACCTTAGTCGTAGAGGACGGGATGAGACCAGTTATTGCCGCCTTAGCCATTGTTATTACTGGATTATCTCCAGTTTTCGCCGCAGGATCGAATGACCCCGAGTGGCCCTGCATTCAGCGGCGCGTGGATACACTTTCTGCGGCGGTGATGTGGCCCCATCCGCCTGAGAATCAGGCCGCCGCGCCGGTTCTCTCGCCCGAAGCCGCGCGGCTGGCAGAACGGCTCGCGCTGCGCCGACTCACCCTGGAAGAGGCCGAATCAGCGGTCGACGCCACGCCGAATCTGACCAAGGACGACTACACCGCAATCTTCTCTGACGTGTTTGACCGCCTCAATCAGCGCCGGGGCGAGATCATGGGCGGTATCACCCGCTACGCCCGCAATCAGGCGCGCATGGCCGAGGAAATCGAAGCGCTGCGCGGTGAAATCGCCACGCTCACCAAAGCCGAGAGCCCCGACTTCGACCGCATCGACCAATTGGAAGAGGATCTTGATTGGCGCGCGCGCGTGTTTGATGATCGCCGCCGGTCGCTGACCTATGCCTGTGAAACGCCGGTCCTGTTGGAAAAGCGGCTTTATGCACTGGCGCAGATTCTGGCGGCGCACGTCCCCGACTAAGGCGCGTCACTCCCATTCCAGCTCGGTAAAGGCCGCCGTCACATTGCGCGGGTGGAAAAGATCAAAGAGCGCCCAGCGCGCCGCCTCGCCTTGTCCAACCGTCTCAATCGCCTCGCCAAGGCGCAGACCTTGCGACACCGCCGCCCGCGTCTCATCGCGCAAGACCTCCAGATAACGCCGCAAATCCACGACCCCCTCAGGCCACTCCAGCACCGGCCCGCCATGCCCCGGCACGATGCGCGCAGGCGCGGGCGCGCCCATCGCCTCAAGCACCCGCAACCATCCTAGAACCGAGCCATCAAGCGCGGGGCTGTGCGCGTCGAACACCAAATCGCCGGTAAAGAGCGTCGCCGTTTGCCGATCGAACACGGTCACATCGCTCTCGCTATGTGCGGTCTCCCAAGCCACCAGATCCAGCATACGGCCCCCAAGATCAATTTCGGCCCGGTCTGCGATTCCCTCGCCCACCGTTGGAACCCGGCTGCCGATGAACCCTGCCCCCATCAGCCGGGCAAAGCTGGTCTCATAGGTTTCGGCCCGCGCCGCCAGCGCCTGCCCCAGCTTGCGATGCCCGACAACCTGCGCCCCCGCCTCGATCAGCACCTCAGCCCCCATCACATGATCGGGGTGCATATGGGTCAGGATCAGATGCGAAATCGGCTTCTCGGTGACCTGCCGCACTGCCAGATAAACCGCCTCGCCCACGGCACGGCTACCGCCTGCATCAATCACCGCAACGCTGTCTTCCCCGATGATGAATCCAATATTGGCCACATCGCCCAGATTGTCCGGCGTCACATCTGCCACTTGCCCGCGATGTACAAAGACGCCCGGCGCGGCCTCCTCGAACGCGATCCCGCTCTCGGGTCGCGCCACGCAGTCGAACGGCCCCGCCAAGAGCGCATCACCCCACTCCGGTGCGATCTCTTCGGCCCGCGCCAGCGCCTGCGCGCAATCCGCAGCCCCCACCGGCAAAAGCCGGGTCTCGCAAGTCTCGGGATTGGCCAACAGACAGAGGCTCAGAACGATCTCGAACATCTCGGACTCCGCGCAAAACTGCTACCAAAGGTTGATACAACCCGCATCCGATCCGTGATACTGTCCAATAGTGCGAGTATGCCCGATCCGGAGGCCCAGATGACCCGATTTCCCCTGACCGCCCTTTGCCTGAGCCTGACGCTCGGCACCGCAGCCCTTGCCGAAGAGCCGCGCAACCCGCTGCAAGATGGCGAGACATGGGACTATCTGCGCGCCGACATTCTCGACGCAAACAAGGCACTCAGCCCCGGTGCGGTCTTTGCCGTCGATGCGCCCTACCGCGCCCATGACGCGGCCACCGTGCCCGTGGTCGTCACACAAACCGATCAGAGCGTGGGGCCGATCACCACGCTCAAGATCGTGGTCGATGAAAACCCGGCCCCGCTTGCTGCTGAAATCAAATTTGGCCCTGCCATGGCCCCGCTCAACTTTGAGGCACGGGTGCGCGTCAACGCCTATTCCAATCTGCGCGTCATTGCCGAAACCGCCAGCGCCAGCTATCTCGACGGGCGGTTCGTAAAGGCCGCCGGTGGCTGTGCCGCCCCCGCCACCCGCGATCCCGAGGTGGCGCTTGCCCATATGGGCGAAATGCGTCTGCGCCATTTCGATAGCGCGCCGGTGCAGATCGGCAGCCGTCGCGATGCGCAATTGATGATCCGCCACCCCAATTACTCGGGCCTGCAACGCGACCAGATCACCCAGCTATTCGTGCCGGCGCATTTCATTCAGGATCTGACCGTCTGGCAGGGTGACGAGATGCTCTTTTCCCTGACAGGGGGCATTTCCATCTCCGAGGACCCGGTGTTCCGCTTTAGCTATACAGACAACGGCACGCCCGATCTGCGCATCCGCGCCGAAGATACAGAAGGCAATGTGTTTGAAGAGGTGCTGCCCAAGGCCAGCGCCTCCTGATGCCGCTTACTTGAAGCAAATGATCTCGGCTTCCGCCTGCGCACGGCGTAGGTCTGCAACAATCCCCTCGCTCACCGGCCCTGCCTTGAACATCGACATGCGCTCGCCGTTGCCCTGACGCAGCGCCAGAACCGTCTCAGCCGAGACATAATCCTTGTAGGGCAAGATCGCTGCAATCTCGTCGATGGAACAAGAGCAGCGCCGCAGCATTTCGCGCGTGTTTCCATTTGCTGCCATGCAGCCAAAGACGTAATCCGCGCGCGCCTCGGTTGGATAGTCATTAAGCTGGTCCGCCACGCTCTGCGCCAGCCCCATCGTGGGAAACAGACAAAGCAAGATCGCCAGACACCTCATTCTTCGGTCTCCGACAGCGCCAGTGTTGAGCTAAAATAGCGTCCGCCACTGTCGCGCTCAGGCGTCTCGGCGCGCATCGAGTGATACCAGCCGGGCACCGTCTCTGACACCTCGAACACCACCTGCAACTCGGCAAAGGGGCCCAATCGCGCGGCATTGGCATCCCCGACAAACGGCGCCAGCAGCACCTCTTGCCCGGCGTGGTCCTTTCCCTGCCAAGTCACTTGCACCGGCGAAATCCCCACCGGCGCCAAAAGCGATTCCTTGATCCGGTTGCGGATATAGAAAGTGCTGCCGCCCGTGGCCTGCGCCAGATCGCGCACCAGCCGTTCGAGAAAGAACATCGCCATCGGATTGCCCACCGTGGCATCGAACCCGGCAACTGGCTGCTGTCCGGTGTCCAAAACCCGCATCAACCGCGCTGTACCACCCTCTTCGATCCGCAGATCGTAGCCCTGCGCGCCTTGCGCCTCGGGCGGTGCGGCTGCGTTCTCGGTCTCGCTTTGGTAATGCAGCGCATCCCCCGGCGCGAAGTCTTCAAGCGTGCCGGTGCGAAAAATCAGATCATAGCCCTCATGGACCGTCCCCGCCAAAACCGGACCAACCGCCAACATCAGGCCTAGAAAAATCCCGGATACTTTGCGTCTCACGCCCGCGTCCTCGCCCCGCCTAGGGGCTGACACGACCAGCGCGCAATGCGCCAGCGCGGATGCGTCGCCGCCCATTTGCTCAATTCCGGTATCGCCTCGGCCATACATCCCCGCGCTGTCCGGTCGGTATATTGAAACGCCCGCTCTTCACAAATCTCTGGCTGACGCGCCAGACAGGCCACAAACAACAGCTCGATCATGATCCTACTCCTGCACTTTGTCGGCCTCGCCGCCACATGCCCAGATATGGGCTAAGTGTCACTCAGGTCCAGCCTGCGACACAAGCCCCTCATCCCCTGATTGCACTAAAGTCGTAGGTCTCTAAGACTACGGCAAAGTTGACATGTCTGGGATCGGAATATCTATTAAACCTATCGACCACATCTAAGAGGAGGATAGACGATGGCATGGAGCAAGCCGGTTCTGCGTGAACTGAACTGTGGAATGGAAATCAACATGTACGGCCCCGCCCAAGAAGGCGACGGCGTCCTGTTCTGAAATATCCCGACTGGTCGCAGCGAGGTAACAGGTGTTTAAGGCTCTGATACTAGGCGCTGCGGCCGGCGGTGGCTTGCCACAGTGGAATTGTGGCTGCGAGAATTGCAATCTTGCCCGAGACGGTAAGATCCCTGTCTCAACCCAGTCATCCCTTGCCGTGACAACGGATGGGGTACGTTGGGTTATTTTAAACGCTTCCCCAGACGTTCGCGCGCAACTCGCGGCCAATCCGGCACTTCATCCGCGCAGCCTGCGGGATACGCCCATCGCGGGCGTGCTGCTTACGAACGGCGATATAGATCACGTGGCGGGGCTCCTCAGCTTGCGGGAACAGCAGCCCTTCACCCTCTATGCCACCGGCGAAATTCATGGCGTTCTGGCCGACAACCCATTGATGCAGGCGGTTGATCCCGCTCGGGTGCCGCGCGTGCCCATTGCCCTTAATCAACCAGTTCCCCTGCTACCCGGCCTCACCGCGACACTCTTTGCCGTGCCCGGCAAGGTGCCGCTCTATCTTGAGGGCGAGACCGTGCAAACCGATCTTGAGGGCGAACAGACCACCGGCGTGCATCTCGAGGCCGAGGGCCGCAACATCTTTTATATTCCCGGCTGCGCTGCTGTCACCGACCGGCTTGCCGAACGCCTGCGGGGTGCTGACATGGTATTTTTTGACGGCACGCTCTGGCGCGACGACGAGATGATCACCATGGGCCTCAGCCAGAAAACCGGGCGTCGCATGGGCCATATCTCGATGAGCGGCCCCGACGGCTCGATTGCCGCCTTGCGCGATCTGGGGATCGGGCGCAAAATCTACGTCCATATGAACAACTCGAACCCTGTTCTGCGCCCCGACGCATCCGAGCGTGCCGAGGCCGAATCGGCCGGCTGGACGATTGGACAGGACGGCATGGAGATCACCGCATGACCCCAACCCGCGACGCTTTTGAGGCCCGCTTGCGCCAGATCGGGGCAGAGCGCTATCACGACCGCCACCCGTTTCATCACATGCTTCACGGCGGCCACTGCACCCCCGATCAAGTGCGCGCGTGGGTCATCAACCGCTACTATTACCAATCCCGCATCCCGATGAAGGATGCCGCCTTTCTCAGCCGGGTCGATGACCCCGACCTGCGCCGCATATGGCGCTCGCGGATCGAGGATCATGATGGCACCGCCGAGAATGAGGGCGGGATTCGCCGCTGGCTGCGCCTTGCCCAAGCGGTCGGGCTTGATCCCGATTACGTGGCCTCTGCCCAAGGCGTGCTGCCCGCGACCCGCTTTGCGGTTGATGCCTATGTCGCCTTTGTTCGCGAAAAACCGCTGCTCGAGGCGGTTGCCGCCTCTCTAACAGAGCTGTTCGCGCCCAAGATCCATGCCCAGCGCATCGAGGGGCTTTTGGCCAACTACGCCTTTGCCGATGACAGCAGCCTCGCCTATTTCCGCAACCGCCTGAAAGAGGCGCCCAAGGATGTGGCCTTTGGCCTCAAATGGGTGCTCGACCGCGCCGATACCACCGAAAAACAGGATGCCGCCGCTGCCGCACTGACCTTCAAGACCGATGTGCTCTGGTCGCAGCTTGACGCCCTCTCTTCTGCCTATGTCGACCCCGCGCGTATCCCGCCGGGCGCATGGCACCCCGGTGAGGGACTGCTCGCCAAAGGCGCGGCATGACCCCCGACAGCATCCCCCATCTGCCGCGCGGCGTGCGCCTGCATTTTGACCGGGTGCGCGAGGATTGGGTGCTTTTGGCCCCCGAACGCGCCGTGCGGCTCGATCCCATCGGTCACGCCATTCTTAGCCGGGTGGACGGGGTGCAAAGCTTTGGTGCGCTCACCGCCGATCTCGCCGCCACGTACAATGCGCCGCTTGACGATGTCACCCGCGACAGTGCCGAATTCCTGCAAGGTTTGGCCGAGCGGCGCTTTCTGGAGATGCGCTAAAATGGCCAATCCCCCGATCGCCATGTTGGCGGAACTCACGCACCGTTGCCCGCTCTCGTGCCCCTATTGCTCCAACCCGGTGGAACTGACCGCACGGGAAACGGAACTCAGCACCGCCGACTGGGTATCGGTCTTTCAACAGGCCGCTGACTTGGGTGTGCTGCAACTTCACCTCTCGGGCGGCGAACCCGCCTCGCGCCGCGATCTAGAAGATCTGATCAAGGCTGCGCGTGACGCGGGCCTTTATACCAACCTCATCACCTCCGGCATTGGCCTGACCGAGAAACGTCTGGCTGCGCTCGATGACGCGGGCCTCGACCATATCCAACTGTCGCTCCAAGGCACCGATGCCGAAATGGCCGACCGCATCGGCGGCTATAAGGGCGGCTTTGACCGCAAGATGCAGGTGGCCAAATGGATCGCCGCCATCGGCTTTCCGCTCACGCTCAATTTCGTCATGCATCGCGGCAACATGCACCAACTGCCCCGCGCGATTGAAATGGCGCAAGACATGGGTGCGCGCCGGATCGAGGTGGCGACCGTGCAATTCCACGGCTGGGCCATGCTGAACCGTGGCGCGCTCATGCCTGACCGCGCACAGGCCCGCGAGGCCAGTCGCATCGTCGCCGAGGCGCGCGCCGCCCTCAAGGGGCGTCTGGTGATCGATTATGTGCCCGCCGATTATCACGCCGATTATCCCAAGACCTGCATGGGTGGCTGGGCCACAACCGGCCTCAACGTAGCCCCTGATGGGCTGGTCTTGCCCTGCCACGCGGCGCAGACGATCAAGACGCTCACCTTCGACAATGTGCGCGACCGGCCCTTGGCCGATATCTGGTACAACGGCGCAGCCTTTAACGCCTTTCGCGGCACAGACTGGATGCAGGAGCCCTGCCGTTCCTGCGAGCGCAAGACGATTGATTTCGGTGGCTGCCGCTGTCAGGCTATGGCGATTGCGGGCGATCCGGCGGCAACGGATCCGGTCTGCATCAAATCCCCCACCACGCGCAAATGCGCTCCCTGGCCGAGGATTTCTCGGGCCAGTCTGACGCAGACCTCACATGGCGGGTGATGGAGAAAACGCCGCTTTAGACACCGTGTCTACCGCGATTGCTCGTGCTCATAGCGCTGCTTGGCAATCGCCTCGTTGCGATCCGCCTTTTGCTGGTCGGCCAGTGCCTTTTCCACATAGTTGAGATGATCGTTGACCGCCGCACGCGCCGCCTCGGGATCGCGCGCCTGAATGGCGGCGTTGATCGCGCGGTGCTGATCCAAGAGCGCGCCGCGCGTCGTGCGCTGTTTGAACATCACCTGACGGTTGTAAAACACCCCCTCACGCAGCAACTGGAACATCGAACGCATCATGTGCAGCATGATGACATTATGGCTGGCCTCGATGATCGCCATGTGAAACTCGGCATCCAACCGCGCCTCATCCGCCGGATTGGTCTTTTTATGGGCCGCCTCCATCTTGTCCATCAGCGTCTGGATCACCTGCAAATCGGTATCCGACGCAAGGCGCGCCGCGCGACAGGCGGCCAGACCCTCTAGGTCGCGGCGAAACCCGATATAGTCAAATACCGCCTCGTCATGCTCGGCAAAAAGCCGGATCAGCGCATCAGAAAAGGCGCTGCCCAACACATCAGCCACATAGATGCCCGCGCCGGCGCGCGCACTCAGCAGGCCCTTGTCCTGCAACTCCGCCACCGCCTCGCGCAGGGACGGACGCGACACCCCCAACTTCTCTGCCAGATCGCGCTCTGCAGGCAGCCGTTCACCGGGACGCAAAATGCCTTGCAACACGAGCTTTTCGATTTGCCGCGTTACGGCAGTCGAGAGTTTTTCGGGGGTAACTTTCTGAAATGGCATGCGCGCGCCCTTGCTGAATTGGTCAGATCATATGACCACATCGAAAGGGCGGCAAGCCTGTGCTTTGGTCTCAGGGTCTAAGGAAAAAGGGCGAGGGTGCCATCACGCCCCCAACACCCATTTCCCCACCTGCGACGGAAAGAACGCCTCAACCGCCGCCGTCGCAATCACCAGCGTCTCACCGCTGCCCGGATCGGTCACGTTCTGCCCGCCAAACACCACCTGAACGGTCGCGCGCCCACGCGGCAAACCAGCCTTCAGCGCCTCGGGATCAACACGCTCCGGCTCTTGCACCCCCACCGTGACCTTGACCGCCATATCCTGATGATCAAGCGGCGTATTCAGGAACATCGGGATCGTAGAATGCCGGATCGCATCCTCGATCGCCCGCACGGCGGCCTTTTGATAATCCATCCCATGCAGGTCGTTGCCCATGCCCATCTCGATAATGAACCGCTGCGCGCTCATGCCTTGGCCTCCATGTCGAATGAAACCGAGATGCAGGCATTGGCGATCACCGTGGGCTTGCCCACCGCGCGCGGAATGTCCAATCCGCCCCGCGCCACCTGCACGCGCACCTGCCCATAGGGAAATATCGCGCGCAACACCTCGACATCCACCTCTTCGGGTGCCTGCACGGCAATATCGAGATCAATCAGCATGTCGGCCTTCTCGAACCCGAACAACTCGGCCAGATTGATCGAATTGTGCCACAGCGCATCGCGCACTGCCCGCGCCGCCGCCTCGGTGTAATCCTGCCGCCGCAGCGACGTACCCATGCCGAATTCGGTCAATAATCTTGTCCGCGCCATGGCTCAGAACTCCACCCCGATCTGCGCCTTGATGCCGGAGCGGAACGGATGCTTGATCAGCTCCATTTCCGTCACAAGATCGGCAATCTCGATCAACTCGTCCTTGGCGTTGCGCCCGGTCAACACGACATGGGTCATATGCGGCTTTTCTTCGGCGAGAAACTGCACCACCTCGTTGATGTCCAGATAATCATAGCGCAGCGCGATGTTGATCTCATCGAGCAGGACCATCTTGTTGGTCTCATCGCGGATCAACTCCTTGGCCTTGGCCCATGCGGCTTGCGCCATTTCGGTGTCGCGGGTGCGGTCCTGTGTCTCCCAGGTAAACCCCTCGCCCATGGTATGAAAGGCGCAGGCGTCCGAGAATTTCGACAGGATCAAATCGCGCTCGCCGGTGCTCATACCGCCTTTGATGAACTGCACCACGGCGCAGGGCATGCCATGGGCAATGCAGCGAAAAATCATACCAAACGCCGCCGAGGATTTACCCTTGCCCTTGCCGGTATGAACGATGATCAGCCCCTTTTGATCGGTCTTGGTCGCCATGATCTTATCGCGCGCGGCCTTTTTCTTGGCCATTTTCATCGCGTGGCGGTCGGGATCGTCGGTCATGTCAGGCTCCTTGGCGGGGTCTCGGGACCGGCAGAGTGTCGCAGACCGGCCCAGACGTGCAAGGCCTTTCTGCGCCGCCTTCAGATCCGGTTCAACACCAGCGACACCCAAAGCGCAAAGGTGCTGATCCGGCTCTGCCGATACAGCCCCAGACGCCACAACCGCGCCAGCCGCGCGGGCATCGGCCCCCGCCGCATCGCTGCAAATTCCGCCAGAATCGCCCGGTTTTCCGGCGTGAGATACCCGTCCAGCCGCGACAAGGCCGCGATGTTCACCTCGTTCCACGCCCGGAAATGCCCCTGCAACAATTGCCGGATACGCCGCAACCGCGCAAGCCGCGTGTCGTTGGACCCGATCTGGTTCACATCATGCTGCCGGTAATAGAGCGTGGGCGTATCGTCATGCACCACGCGCCCGCCCGCCCCGGTGATAAGCTGATACACCCACCAGTCATGCACCACGACACGCTCGATTTTCTGCGCCGCCTCCTCGACCAGCCGTGCCGCCGCTGGATTAAGCAGGATGGTATTGCCCGAGGCCACATTCTGCACCAACGCATTGCGAAAGGACGGCGGGCGCGGGCGCGCCGCCGACAGCCGCCGCTCACCAAGCGCGGTATCCGTGATCCAGGTGCGGCTGCAATAAAGCGCCGGGCGCGGATCATCGGAGGTGCCCAGCGCTGTAATCCCGCGCGAGAGCTTGTCTGGCAGCCAGACATCGTCTTGATCACAAAACGCCATCCAATGCCCGGCGGGCGCATGATCCGGTGTCTGGCGGATGAGCGAGAGAAAATTCTCTGCCGCTCCGGCCCCCGGCCCATTCAGGCATCGGACCGGATGGCGCGCGGCAAAGGCATCTAGGATCGCACGGCTGTTGTCCTCAGACCCGTCATCACCGGCCAGCACTTGCCATCCACGATGCGTCTGTGCGGCAATGCTCTGCAACTGATCGGACAGGAAATCGCCGCCGTTGTACACGGCGAGCAGGATCACGACATGGGGTGCCTGCGGCCCCTCCATGCCTCAGCCCTTGACCCGGCCACCCTGCAACAGCCGCCGCAGATACGCGCCATAGTCGGTTTTCTTGAAGAGCTCGACGCGCGCCTCCAGCGCCGCCGCGTCGATCCAACCCTTGTCATAGGCGATCTCTTCGGGGCAGCCAACTTGCTGGCCCTGCCGCTGTTCCAGCGTGCGCACAAAGTTTCCTGCATCAAGCAGGCTGGCATGTGTCCCTGTATCAAGCCAGGCATAGCCACGCCCCATCATCTCGACCGAAAGCAAACCATCGCGCAAATACATCTCCAGCAGCGCGGTTATCTCCAACTCGCCCCGCTCCGAGGGTTGCACAGCCTTGGCGCGCTCTGACGCCTCACCATCCAGAAAATAAAGCCCCGTTACGGCAAAATCGGATTTCGGCTCTTGCGGCTTTTCCACGATCGAGACCGCGCGCCCGGCACCGTCAAACTCGACCACGCCATAGCGCTCGGGGTCCGCCACGCGGTAGCCAAAAACGGTGCCGCCCTTTTCCTGCTGCGCGGCACGCTCCAATTGCTGCGGCAATCCGTGACCGTAGAAAATATTGTCGCCCAGCACGAGCGCCGAGGCCTGCCCGCCCAAAAACCCCTCTGCCAGCAGATAGGCCTGCGCCAGCCCATCCGGCGAGGGCTGCACGATATACTCGAATGTCAGCCCCCATTGGCTGCCATCGCCCAGCAGGCGTTGGAACTGCGCCTGATCCTGCGGAGTGGTGATGATCGCAATCTCGCGGATACCCGCCAGCATCAGCGCCGTCAGCGGATAGTAGATCATCGGCTTGTCATAGACCGGCAACAGCTGCTTGCTCAGCCCCATGGTGATCGGATAAAGCCGCGTGCCCGATCCGCCCGCCAAAACGATGCCCTTGCGTGCCGTGGTCATGCTTGCTCCAGTTCTTTCAGGACGCGGGCCAGACCCGCACGCCAGTCGGGCCGCCCGATGCCAAACTCTGCCGCCAGCGATCCACAATCAAGCCGGGAATTCTGCGGGCGTACGGCGGGGGTCGGATAGTCGCGGGTGGGAATACCTGTCACAACCGTCGCCCGCCCGGCTTGGGCAAAAATCTCACGCGCGAAATCGGCCCAGCTCGCATCGGGCGCACCGCTGAAATGGTATAACCCGCCCGCATGGCCCGCGACCATCGCCCGCCCCATGATCAAGAGCGCCGCCGCGATATCCGCCGCCGGGGTCGGACCGCCGATCTGATCATCTACGACGCTCAGCGCATCGCGCGTCTCCGAGAGGCGCAGCATGGTTTTCACGAAGTTGCCGCCATGCGCCGAAAACACCCAAGAGGTGCGCAAGATCGCGGCTTGGCCACCTGCGGCGCGCACCGCCTCTTCGCCTGCCAGCTTGGAGCGGCCATAGGCATTGCAGGGGGCCACCGGATCGGACGGCGCGCGCGGGGCCATGCCACTGCCGTCAAACACGTAATCGGTCGAGACATGACAAAACGGGATGCCCAGATTGGCACAGGCCCGCGCCATCGCACCCGGTGCCACCCCGTTGATGACCGTCGCCAAATCCTCTTCGCTCTCGGCGCGGTCCACAGCCGTGTAAGCGGCGGCATTGATCACCAGATCGGGCGCGTGGTCGCGGATCGCCTCGGCGCAGGCCATGGGGTCGGACAGGTCCGCCACCTCTCGGCCCAGCGCCGTGACCTCTGCCTGTCTCTGTATCTCGGTGGCCACCTGCCCGGTGCGACCGAAAACCAGTATTCTCATTCCGCGTCCCTTGCTTCTGTCTGCTCAGCCTGCGCCCAACCGCTTGCCAACACCGTCGCGCGCCAAGAGCGCGCGCCACCACGCCTCATTCTCCAGATACCACCGCACTGTGCGCCGCACCCCTTCGTCCACCGTCACCGAGGGCCGCCAGCCCAATTCGGCCCGGATGCGCGTGGGATCAATCGCATAGCGCGCATCATGCCCCGGACGGTCTGTGACAAAGCTGATCTGCGCGGCATAAGACAGACCATCGTCGCGCGGGGCCAATTCATCCAGCACCGCGCAAAGCTTGCGCACCAAGTCCAGATTGCTCAGCTCATTCTCGCCGCCGATGTTATAGGACCGCCCCGGCACGCCCCGTTCCAGCACCGTCAAGAGCGCCTCGGCGTGATCCTCGACATAGAGCCAGTCGCGCACGTTCGACCCATCGCCGTAAATCGGCAACGGCTTGCCCGCCAAAGCGTTGAGAATGATCACCGGAATAAGCTTTTCCGGGAAATGGAACGGGCCGTAATTGTTCGAGCAATTGGTGATCAATATGGGCAAGCCATAGGTCTCGTGCCACGCGCGCACCAGATGATCCGACGCCGCCTTGGACGCTGAATAGGGGCTGCGCGGATCATAGGGCGTGTCTTCGGTAAACTTGATCCTCGGGTCGCTTGGCAAAGAGCCGTACACCTCATCGGTCGAAATATGCTGAAACCGAAACCCCTCGGGCTTGTTTCGCGCCTGCCAATACCCGCGCGCCGCCTCCAAGAGGTTGTAGGTGCCGGTAATATTGGTCTCGACAAAGGTGCCGGGGCCATCAATCGAACGGTCCACATGGCTCTCGGCGGCCAGATGCAGCACCGCGTCGGGCGCATGGGTGGCAAACACCCGGTCAAGGGCCGTGCGGTCGCGAATATCGGCATGCACAAAGCTATAGAGCGGGCTCTGCGCCACGCTCGCCACATTCTCGAGGCAGGCGGCATAGGTCAGCGCATCGAGGTTGATCACCTCATGCCCCCGCGCCACCGCCAGCCGCACCACCGCCGACCCGATGAACCCGGCCCCGCCCGTGATCAAAAGCCTCATACCGTGGCCTCATAAACAAAAGGGCTCACGATCTCGCGTAGCAAGGGCGCTTTGGCATCCTTACCGCTTAGCACCGCCGCCGCGGGATCAATCCCCCAATCAATGTTAATCTCTGGATCATCGAACCGCACCGCACCATCGCACTCAGGTGCGTAGTAATCCGAACATTTATAGATGATCTCGGTCATCGGCGCGCGCGTCACGAAACCGTGCAAGAACCCCTCGGGGATCAGCAATTGACGCCCGTTCTCAAAACTCAGGTCCACGCCCACCCATTGCCCATAGGTCGGGCTGCCGCGCCGAATATCCACCGCAACATCATAAAGCGCCCCGCGCCCACAGCGCACCAGCTTGGCCTGTGCATGCGGCGGCGATTGAAAATGCAGCCCCCGCACCGTGCCCACCTGCTCTGACAGCGAATGGTTGTCCTGCACGAAATCAATCGTGATCCCAGCCTCTTGCATGCGCCGCCGGTTCCAACTCTCGCTGAAAAAGCCACGCGTATCGCCATGACGGGCGGGCGTTAGGATCACCACGCCGGGTAGGTTAGTCTGTTCAATCTGCATGCCGTGCTCGTAGTCCCTCATGTGGCGCAAGGCAATTGCCCCACTGCGCCTCTATTCCTTACCTTCTGGCAAATCGACGCGTTTTTGACCAGACACAAAGTCCGGGCGGCCGGTTTCTAGCTATTCTCCACGATTAAACCCGGTGTCAGAAGCCGCCGAAACAGTGCCTCCAGATGCGCCGCCGCCCCGGTATGAACATCCACTTCGCCCATCAGCACCCCCACCTGCGCCTCGAAATCGGCATAATGCTGCGTTGTGGCCCAGATCGAAAACAGCAGATGGCGCGGATCGACCGGCGCCAATTTGCCCTGCACGCACCAGCCCTCGATCACCGCTGCGGTCTGATCGACCAGCGGCTTCAGCACACTGTCGAGATGTGGCACCATGCGCGGCGCACCTTGCAGGATCTCATTCGCAAACAGCCGGCTTTCGCGCGGCAGATCGCGCGACATCTCCAGCTTGCGGTGCACATAGCCCATCAACTCGTCCAGCGGTTCCCCCTGCGGATCAATCGCGCGCAACGGGGCCAACCAGGCATCCAGCAACTGATTGAGCAAGGTGACGTGAATCTCTTCCTTGCCCTCGAAATAATAGAGGATGTTTGGCTTGCTCAGCCCCGCCTCTGCCGCGATCTGATCCAGCGTCGCGCCGCGATAGCCATGGGTGGAAAACACCTCAAGCGCCGCCTCCAGAATCCGCTTGCGGTTGCGCACTTGGATCCGGCTGGATTTACGACCGGCCTGCGCAGCGGGGGATTGCGGCATCCTCTTCCTTTCCTTGCAAGGCACATTTTTCAGCGCCCCGTTGCCCAGCTTAGCCAGATCAGGGGCTGGCCCCAAGACGAATCTTGACACTGCCCATGCCCCACGCAATCGTAAGTTTACCAAATGGTAAAAAAGCGAGCAATCCCATGGCAGCACCCGGCGAAAACCTCAAGATCAACAGCACCCGGCTCTGGGATAGCCTGATGGAGATGGCCAAGATCGGCCCCGGCATCGCTGGCGGCAACAACCGCCAGACCCTGACGGATGAAGATGCCGAGGGGCGCGCTCTCTTTCAAACCTGGTGCACTGCGGCGGGCCTGACCATGGGCGTGGATGAAATGGGCAATATGTTCGCCCGCCGAGAGGGGACCGACCCGCAGGCTTTGCCGGTCTATGTCGGCTCCCATCTCGACACGCAGCCCACAGGCGGCAAATATGATGGCGTCTTGGGCGTGCTGGCCGGGCTCGAACTCATCCGCACCCTGAATGATCTGGATATCAAAACCAAGCACCCGATCGTCCTTACCAACTGGACCAACGAAGAAGGCACCCGCTTTGCCCCCGCCATGCTGGCCTCGGGCGTCTTTGCAGGCGTTATGGATCGCGATTGGGCCTATGACCGGGTGGATGCAAAGGGCAAACGCTTTGGCGATGAATTGGAGCGTATCGGCTGGAAAGGCCCGGAAAAGGTTGGCGCGCGCCAGATGCACGCGTTTTTCGAGCTGCACATCGAACAAGGCCCGATCCTAGAGGCCGAAGGCAAACAGATCGGCGTCGTCACCCACGGGCAGGGCCTGCGCTGGATCGAATGCACGGTCACGGGCAAAGGCCAGCACACCGGATCGACGCCCATGTATATGCGCCGCAACGCCGGGCGCGGGTTGGCGCGGGTCACCGAACTGGTGCATGAAATTGCCCTGCAATATC
The DNA here is from genome assembly GCF_051447875.1 of Roseovarius sp. MS2. Taxonomy (NCBI): domain Bacteria; kingdom Pseudomonadati; phylum Pseudomonadota; class Alphaproteobacteria; order Rhodobacterales; family Roseobacteraceae; genus Roseovarius; species Roseovarius sp. MS2. The sequence continues at coordinate 2,009,925 of NZ_JBKHVF010000001.1, read as the reverse complement.
AACCTAATGCCGTGGGCGCGATTGGCCATATCGACGTCTACCCCAACAGCCGCAACGTGATCCCAGAAAAGGTGGTGTTCACCGTCGATTTCCGCTCTCACGTGCTGGAAACACTCGAGGCCATGGCAGAGGAACTGATGGCCACCGCCCCCGGCCTCTGCGCAGACGTGGGCGTGAAATTCAGCGCCGAAGTCGTCGGGGCCTTCGACCCACCCGCCTTTGACGAAACCCTCACCGCCCGCGTGCGCGACGCCGCCGACCGGCTGGGCTATAGCCATATGGACATCGTCTCGGGCGCGGGTCACGATGCCTGCTGGATCAACAAAGTGTATCCTACCACCATGGTCATGTGCCCCTGCAAGGACGGGCTGAGCCATAACGAGGCCGAGGAAATCACACCGGACTGGGCGCGCGCCGGCACAGATGTGCTCCTGCATGCCGTGCTGGAAACGGCGGAGGTGGTGGAGTGATTGGGGGCCAGCCCCCAAACCCCCGAGGTATTTAGAGCCAGATGAACGCCCACGCGGCACAAAGACAGGGAGACCCCCAATGACCACCAAAGTCATCAAGAACGGCACCGTCGTCACCGCCGACCGCACATGGAAGGCCGATGTGCTGATTGAAGGCGAAACCATCAAACAGATCGGCACAGACCTGAAGGGCGACAGCACGATCGACGCCACAGATGCCTATGTCATCCCCGGCGGCATTGACCCGCATACTCACCTTGAAATGCCCTTCATGGGCACCACCGCCGCAGAAACCTTTGAAACCGGCACATGGGCGGCGGCCTGTGGCGGCACGACAATGATCGTTGATTTCTGCCTGCCAGGCGCAGATGGCAGCATCAAGAACGCCATTAACGACTGGCACCGCAAGAGCGCGCCGCAGATCTGCTCTGACATCGGCTATCACATGGCCATCACCGGCTGGAATGAAAACGTGTTTACCGAAATGAAGGACGCCGTCGATATGGGCGTCAATTCCTTCAAGCATTTCATGGCCTACAAAGGGGCCTTGATGATCGAGGATGATGAGATGTTCGCCTCGTTCAAACGCTGTGCCGAACTGGGCGCGCTGCCGATGGTTCATGCCGAAAACGGTGATCTGGTGGCCGAGATGCAGCAGAAATACTTTGATCAGGGGATCACCGGGCCAGAGGGCCACGCCTATTCCCGCCCCCCCGAATTCGAAGGCGAGGCCGCCAATCGTGCCATCTGCATCGCCGACGCGGCAGGCGTGCCGCTTTATATCGTGCATGTGTCTTGCGAACAGGCGCATGAGGCGATCCGGCGTGCGCGGCAAAAGGGCATGCGCGTTTACGGCGAGCCGCTGGTTCAATTCCTGACACTGGACGAATCCGAGTATTTCAACAAGGATTGGGATCATGCCGCGCGCCGCGTCATGTCGCCCCCGTTCCGCTCCAAGGATCATCAGGATAGCCTCTGGGCCGGGTTGCAGGCGGGGTCTCTGCAAGTGGTCGCCACCGATCACGCCGCTTTTTCCACCGCGCAGAAACGCGCCGGGCGCAACGATTTCCGCATCATCCCCAATGGCTCCAACGGGCTCGAGGAACGGCTTGCCGTGCTCTGGACGCATGGTGTGGAAACCGGGCGACTGACGCTCAACGAATTCGTCGCCGTCACCTCGTCCAACGTGGCCAAGATCCTGAACATCTACCCCAAGAAGGGCGCGATTGTCGAAGGGGCCGATGCCGATCTCGTGGTCTGGGACCCCAAGATCACCAAGACGATCAGCGCCTCCAACCACCATTCCATCCTTGATTACAATGTCTTTGAGGGGTTCGAGGTCAAGGCGCAGCCGCGCTATACAATCAGCCGTGGCGAGGTGATCTGGGCCTGGGGACAAAACTCGCAGCCACAACCGGGGCGCGGCCGCTTTGTGCCTCGCCCGGCCTTTCCTTCGGCCCATCAGGCGCTGTCAAAATGGAAGGCGCTGACCGCCCCCAAGATGATCCAGCGCGACCCGCTTAATATCCCGGCGGGGATCTGAGAATATGGCGCGCGCGGCCCTCATGGCGGGGCGCGCCTCTTGACAAGCATCAGCCAGCCGGGCGCAGTAGCGCCCGGGCCAGCAGGGGATAGGGTTTGAGCAGCAATACAGTCATCAGCGCGCGCGATCTGTCGCTGACATTTCAGACCGGCGATGGCCCGGTCCACGCGCTCAAGGACGTGAGCCTTGAGGTCGAGAAGGGCGATTTCGTCAGCTTCATCGGCCCGTCTGGCTGTGGCAAGACCACCTTTCTACGCTGCATGGCCGATCTGGAGCATCCCACCGGCGGCAGCCTGACCGTGAATGGGGCCAGCGCCGAAGAGGCACGCAAATCGCGCGCCTATGGCTATGTGTTTCAGGCGGCGGGGCTTTATCCGTGGCGCACCATCGGCGGCAATATCCGCCTGCCGCTCGAGATTATGGGCTATGCGCGCGACGATCAGGAGGCCCGCGTCAAGCGCGTGCTGGAACTGGTCGATCTCGCAGGGTTCGAGCGGAAATACCCTTGGCAGCTTTCAGGGGGCATGCAGCAGCGCGCCAGCATCGCCCGCGCGCTTGCCTTTGATGCCGATCTGCTTTTGATGGATGAACCCTTTGGCGCGCTTGATGAAATCGTGCGCGATCATCTCAACGAACAACTCTTGCATCTCTGGGATCGCACCAACAAGACGATCTGTTTCGTCACCCATTCCATCCCCGAGGCGGTGTATCTGAGCACCAAGATCGTGGTGATGTCGCCCCGCCCCGGTCGTATCACCGATGTGATCGAGAGCACGCTGCCGCGCGTTCGCCCGCTCGACATCCGCGAAACGCCGGAATTCCTCGACATCGCCCATCGCGTCCGCGAGGGGCTGCGTGCAGGGCATAGCGATGACCTCTGACGCCCGCTTTTCGCAGGGCGCCCCCTCCCCTCTGACAGCAGCGGGGCTATGATGCGCAATCTCCTGCCTGTTCTTACCATCGTCGCCACGCTTCTGGCGCTCTGGTATGCCGCCGCTGTGGCGCTCAACGCGCAATGGGCGCGGGATCAGGCGGCGCGGGCGGAGGTAACGCTCGCGCTGCCCGACCTCATCGCCGACACATGGTCTCAGGACAAGCCCAAGCTGCCCGCCCCGCATCAGGTCGCGGTCGAAATCTGGAACACCACCGGCGCCATGGTGCTGGAGGGGCGCGGATTTTCCAAACGCTCGCTCTTTTATCACAGTTGGATCACCTTCAGCGCCACAGCGCTCGGGTTCGTTCTTGGCACCGCCCTTGGCGTCGCGCTGGCCATCGGCATCGTCTATAACCGCACCATGGACATGAGCGTGATGCCTTGGGTCATCGCGAGCCAGACCATTCCCATTCTGGCGATTGCCCCGATGATCATCGTAGTGCTGAATGCCGTGGGCATTTCCGGGCTGCTGCCCAAGGCGATGATCTCGATGTATCTGTCGTTCTTTCCGGTCGTCGTCGGCATGGTAAAGGGGCTGCGCAGCCCCACACCCATGCAGCTTGACCAGATGCGCACCTGGAACGCGAGCGCCAGCCAAACCTTCTGGCGGCTGCGCCTGCCCTCGTCGATGCCCTATCTCTTTACCTCGCTCAAGGTCGGTATGGCGGCAAGCCTTGTGGGGGCCATCGTTGGCGAATTGCCCACAGGTGCTGTCGCAGGCCTTGGCGCGCGCCTGCTGGCTGGCAGCTATTATGGCCAGACCATCCAGATTTGGTCAGCGCTGATCATGGCGGCGACACTGGCGGCGGTTCTGGTGGGGCTGATTGGCCTGATCCAGCGGATCACGCTGAAACGCATGGGGATGGCGTGATGGGGTGGCTCGCGCTTGGAGTGCTGACATGGGCGCTTGGCTGGGCGGTCAATTCCCGCCTGTCGCACGGGCCTAAAACACGGGCCACGCGGCTATTGGTGCCTGTGATCTTTGGCCTTACCATCGTGGTGATCTGGGAATGTCTGGTGCGGGGCCTTTCCATCTCACCGGTCCTTTTGCCCGCGCCCACCGCCATTGCCGCGACATTCGCCAAATCCACCCATATCCTTTGGGCCGATTTCGTGCAGACCGCGCTCAAGGGCGCGCTGACCGGCTATATCATGGGCTGCGGTGCGGCCTTCCTGACCGCCATCGCCATCGACCGTTTTCCCTTCCTGCAACGCGGTCTGCTACCCGTGGGCAATTTCGTGGCCGCTCTGCCGATCATTGGCATGGCCCCCATTCTGGTGATGTGGTTCGGCTTTGACTGGCAGTCCAAGGCGGCGGTCGTCGTGGTCATGGTGTTCTTTCCCATGCTGGTGAACACCGTGCAGGGCCTGACGGATACCGACGCCATGCAGCGCGACCTGATGCGCACCTATGCCGCTGGCTATTGGCAAACCCTGTTCAAGCTGCGCCTGCCCGCTGCGATGCCCTTTATCTTCAACGGGCTCAAGATCGCGACAACTCTGGCGCTGATCGGGGCGATTGTGGCAGAGTTCTTTGGCTCGCCCATCAAGGGCATGGGATTCCGCATCTCGACCTCGGTCGGGCAACTGGCGCTCGATCTGGTCTGGGCCGAAATCGTGGTCGCGGCCATCGCGGGCTCTGGATTTTACGGCGCTGTGGCGCTTGTGGAAAAGGCAGTGACATTCTGGCATCCGTCCCAACGGAGCCGGGCATAAGATCAAGAAACCACCAACACGGGAGAGAACCATGAAGAAACTGACAGGACTATTCAGCCTCGCCGCACTGGCAAGCGTCGCAGGCATGGCGCAGGCGGCAGATGATCTGACGCTGCAACTCAAATGGGTGACGCAAGCGCAATTCGCGGGCTATTACGTGGCCCTCGACAAGGGCTTTTACGAGGAAGAAGACCTCGACGTCACGATCAAGCCGGGCGGGCCGGATATCGCCCCCACCCAAGTGATTGCAGGGGGTGGCGCGGATGTCACCGTGGAATGGATGCCCGCCGCCCTTTCGGCCCGGGAAAAGGGGCTGCCGCTGGTGAATATCGCACAGCCCTTCAAATCCTCGGGCATGATGCTGACCTGCCTCAAGGAAACCGGTGTCACGGGGCCTGCGGATTTTCCGGGGCGTACGCTCGGGGTCTGGTTCTTTGGCAATGAGTTTCCGTTCCTGTCCTGGATGAGCCAGCTGGGCATTCCAACCGAAGGCGGGGCCGACGGCGTGACCGTGCTCAAACAGGGCTTCAACGTCGATCCCCTGTTGCAGAAACAGGCCGATTGCATTTCGACCATGACCTATAACGAATACTGGCAGGTGATCGACGCAGGCATCACCGAGGATCAGCTCATCACCTTCAAATACGAGGATCAAGGCGTCGCCACGCTGGAAGACGGGCTTTACGTTCTAGAAGAAAAGCTGAGCGATCCAGCAGAGGTGGACAAACTGACGCGCTTTGTGCGCGCCTCGATGAAGGGCTGGAAATGGGCCGAGGAAAACCCCGAAGAGGCCGCGATGATCGTGCTCGACAATGACGCAACCGGCGCGCAGACCGAAGAGCACCAGATCCGCATGATGACCGAGGTGGCAAAGCTGACCGCAGGCTCCAACGGCGCGCTCGACCCCGAGGATTACGAGCGCACGGTGCAATCGCTGCTCTCGGGCGGCTCTGACCCGGTGATCAGCGCGCATCCCGGTGATGGCGCGTGGACCCATGTGATCAGCGATGCGGCGCTGAACTGATCCCTGATCCAAAGACACACAATGGCCCGGCGCTTGTCCGGGCCATTTTTTTGACCCGTCATTGATCTAGGGGTTTGAACTACTCCCCCCACCACATCTTGTCAGCGCATCTCAAAAATCTATTCAAATGAACACTTTAAACGAAAACATGGTTGTGATACGCTAAAGCTATAAATCAATGCCAGCCGGAAAACCGGCGGCGCGAGGCAGTAAAAGAGCGGTTCTATGAAAACACGGGGCAGACAGCCGGTCCGTTGGGGCTTGGTGGCGTTCGCAACTTTCTGGATGCTGGTGATTGTGCCGCTGAGCGCGGTCGCCGCACCCTATGCTGCATTGGTGATGGACGCCCGCAATGGCGAGGTGCTTTATTCCAACAACGCAGACACGCGGCTTCACCCGGCCTCATTAACCAAGATGATGACGCTCTACGTGGTGTTCGAGGCGATCGAGAATGGCGAAATCGGCCTTGACGACAAAGTCGTGATTTCCAAACACGCCGCGTCTGAACCGCCCAGCAAACTTGGCGTGCGCGCGGGCAGCTCGATTGCGCTGCGCTATCTCATCCGCGCCGCAGCGGTGAAATCCGCCAATGACGCCGCCACCGCCCTTGGTGAGGCGATCGAAGGGTCCGAGGCGCAATTCGCCCGCCGTATGAATCGCACCGCCGAGGCGCTTGGCATGACGCGCACCACTTTCAAGAATGCCCATGGGCTGACCGAGAATGGTCATCTGTCCACCGCCCGCGATATGACTATTCTGGGGCGGCACCTGTTTTATGATTTTCCGCAATATTACAACCTCTTCTCGCGCATCACCACCGATGCTGGCGTGACGTCGGTCAGCCACACCAATCGCCGCCTGCTCGAGGCTTACCGCGGGGCTGACGGGATCAAGACGGGCTATACACGCGCCGCAGGGTTCAACCTGACCGCCAGCGCCGAGCGCAATGGCGAACGGATCATCGCGACTGTGTTTGGCGGACAGTCCACCGCATCACGCAATGCCAAAGTGGCCGAGCTTTTGGACTTGGGCTTTAACAAGGCACCGACGCAGGTCGCCGTGCATCGCCCGGCGCGCCCGCCTTATCTGGGCAAACTTGGCACCGCCCCGGTGATGATCGCCGCAGGCGAGGACCGCCCAAGCGTCGCCGCCAAGACCGTGCGCCTCACCACCGCTGCCGCTGTGGTCAAGAGCCTGCGCCCGCAATCGCGCCCCTTGCCCGCCGCCCCGATACCAGCCATCGCCGCGCGGGATGACATCGAACGCGCGCTACTGGCCGCCCAACAGGTTGCAACAGCCACAACCGAACCCGCCCCCCTTCCCCAAGGCAGCGCCGCCGTCACCCCCGAAATCCGCCCGGAACAGCGCCCGACCGAGATTGTGCTGGCCAGCGCCCCCGCACCGGAACCAGAACCCGAGGTCGTGACCCGCGTCTCTACCTCTGGCGGGCGGCATTGGGGGATCAACGTGGGCCGCTATTCCAGCGAATACAAGGCGCGCCAGATGCTTTTGCAAACGGCGTTGAACGAGATGGCGACACTGGATGGCAGCCTGCGCAAAGTGGTGCAACGCCCCGCCGGATTCGACGCCAATTTCATGGGCATGACCCGCGAAAGCGCCGATCTTGCCTGTCGCCGCCTTCAGGCCAAGAAAGTCACCTGCTTCATGATCGGCCCAAGCTGAGCACACGGCGGATTGGGGGCCAGCCCCCAAACCCCCGAGGTATTTCCGGCCAGATGAAATCGGTGTCAGGGTTTGGGGCGATCATCCCAATCGTCGGACAGAATGCGCCGCGAGTCGCCCTCAGGATCGTCATATTGGTTTGAGCGCACCGTATACACAAACGCCACAAGCCCGACGCCCCCAAGGATCAGGGAAATCGGGATCAGATAGGTGAGGATATTCATCGCTTATCTCAGTCTCAGCGCGTTGAGGGATACGGTGATCGAACTCAGCGACATGGCCAAGGCCGCAATCAGCGGTGAACACAGCCCCACCACGGCCAATGGCACGGCAATGACGTTATAGACCGTAGCGATCTGAAAGTTTTCGCGAATGCGGCGCGTTGCGGATTTCGCCGTCACGCAAGCTGCTGCAATTGGCGCAAGGTCATTGCCCAAAAGCACGATATCCGACGCCACCCGCGCGGCATCAAGCGCCGTAGCCGGCGATATTGACACATGCGCCCCGGCCAAGGCGGCCGTATCGTTGAGCCCGTCGCCCACCATCAGCACATGCGCCCCCTCGGCGGTCAATGCCGCCACGCGCGCCGCCTTGTCGGCGGGCAGCGCCTCGGCCATCCACTGCGGAATGCCAAGGCGCGTGGCAAGCGCCTCGACCGCAGGAGTGGTATCGCCGGAAATCAGGATCACCCGCTTGCCCTGATCCATCAACCCCTGCACTGCCTCGGCGGCACCGGGCCGCAGCGCATCAGCAAAGGTAAAGGCGAGCGGTGCCTGATCAGCAACCTTGAGAAAGGTCGCCGTCTCGGCGCGGCCCTGCGCCCCGGTCCAGCTGGCGCGCCCCAAGCGGATCTCTTGGCCCATATAGCTGGCCTTGGTTCCATATCCGGGCACTTCTGTGAGGTCTGTAAGGTCAGCAGCCACAATCCCCGCCGCGCGCGCAGCGCGGGTAATCGACTGCGCCAGCGGATGCGAAGACCCCTGCGCCAAACCCAACGCCAATTCCAGCGCCTCACGCGGCAGGTCATCCAGATTGGTGACTTGCGGCGCGCCGGTGGTCAACGTGCCGGTCTTGTCAAACACGACCGTGTCCACCTGTGCCAAGCGCTCCAGCGCCGTTTCATGCTTGATCAACATCCCCCGCCGGAACAGCCGCCCAGAGGCCGCCGTCGTGACCGCAGGCACCGCCAACCCCAGCGCGCAAGGGCAGGTGATGATCAAAACCGCAGCGGCGATATTGAGCGCGGTGCGCACATCCCATGTGTAGAGATACCAGCCCAGAAAGCTGAGCCCCGCAAGGATATGCACCCCCGGCGCATAGAGCTTGGCGGCGCTATCGGCGAGCGAGGTATAGCGCGAGCGCCCCGACTCCGCGATGGCCACCAGATCGGCCATGCGGTGCAGCGAGGTTTCACGCCCCACCGCCGTGGCGCGAATCGTGAGTGGCCCGGTCAGGTTCACTTCACCTGCACTCACCACCTGCCCCAATCCCGCAAAAACCGGCAGGGTCTCGCCCGTCAAAAGCGAGCGGTCGATCTCGGACGTGCCGCTGACAATCTCGCCATCCACCGGCATCCGCCCACCGGGCCGTACGAGGATCAGATCACCAACGGCCAGCTGTGCGACGTTGACAACGTCTTCTACGCCATCGAGCAGCCGCGTCGCGCGCGGCACTTCGAGCGCGGTCAGTTCCTCTGCCGCAGAGCGCGCTATCGCCCGCGTCCGGTGATCCAGATACCGCCCCGCAAGAAGAAAGAACGTGAGCGCCATCGCCGCATCGAAATAGGCGTGATGGCCCGACAGCATGGTTTCCCAAAGCGAGGTGATGATCGCCAGCACAATCGCCAGCACAATCGGCACATCCATATTGAGCCGCCCGTTGCGCAGCGCGGCCCAGGCATTGCGAAAGAACGGCACACCGGAAAAGGCAATCGCCGGCAGGGTGATCGCGGCGGAAATCCAATGGAACATATCGCGCGTTGCGTCCTCGGCCCCGGACCACACCGAGACCGACAACAGCATGACATTCATGCTGGCGAATCCGGCAACAGCCAACCGCATCAAGAGGTCGCGCCCGGCGCGGTCATTCGCCGTGGCGTTCAGCGTGCCTTGATCCAGTTCATAGGCCTCGTATCCCAGCCCCTCAACCAGCGTACGCATCTCTTCGGCGGTCACGCCTGGAGCCGCGTCAATGCTGGCCCTTTTTAGGGTCAGGTTGACACGCGCCGAATTCACCCGGCTATCCGCAGCGAGCGCCCGCTCGATCTTGGAAATGCAGGCCGAACAGTGAATTGTGGGCAAAGACAACGCAATTTGCGCCCGTGGCAAGGCGCTTGCCGCCAAAGCCTCGGCCGCCGGGGCGGCAGCGCAGGCCGGACAAGCCGAAGGCGAGGGGCGCATCGTGGCGGTCATGGTCTATTCCTTATGCAGAACGACACGCTGTTGAAAAAGAGTGCCGTCACGATCCCAAGCCTTCATGCGGATGTTCCAGTTGCCATCGCCCAGATCCATCGGGGCAACATAGGCCTGCCCATCATAGCTGAAGTCGGGCGTCTGGTCGTCCTGCACATGGGTGGCCCGCCCCACGGTCGCCTCAAGCTGCGCCACCTCGACGGGATTGCCAGCCACATCGGTGATATGCAGCATCAAGAGCCCGCCCGCGTGATCCGCCACCACGGTCCAGCCCAGCCCCTCTTGCGCGGCTTTGCGTTCGTTGAATTCCTGACTGGCCACATAGGAATTCTTGACCTCAAGCCCCGGAAAGGTTCGCACCGCTGAATACGCCAGCACCAGATTGACGCCGATGATCACGGAAAACGCCCCGACAAAGCCGATCAACACATGCCTGCCGGTGATTTGACGCTCGGCCATCATTCTCCCTTTCCGTTAAAGACGGTGTCCTTATAGGCGCGCTCGCCATTGGTCAGATCCTCGATCCAGATCCGCACATCGCTGCGCTCGGCCGTGGCGGGCTCAGAGCCCGGCGGTGCCACCAGATAAACCCGCTGCAGGTACATTTCATCGGCGGCAACGCTGATCCGGCCCGCTTCCGCCCCCTCCAGTTCGACAGCAATGGCCGGGCTGCCCTTGACCGTAACCTCGAATTCGCGCGTCTCGTGCTGCATGTTGCGGATTCGCACCTCATAGGTATTGCGGATCGAGCCATCGGACAGGGTGACATAGGTCGGATTACGCACCGGTGCGACAGTCAGGTCGATATCCGACCGGATGAACAGCGCAAAGACAAGCCCGATCCCCACCAGCGACCAGAGCGCGGTATAAAGGATCGTGCGCGGACGCAGGATATGTTTGAAGATCGGTTTGGGCTTGCCGCCCGCCCGCTCTGCCTCTTCATCGGTAAAGGCCATATAGTCGATCAGACCACGCGGCTTGCCGATCTTGGCCATGATGTCATCGCAGGCGTCGATACAAAGCGCACAGGTGATGCACTCCAATTGTTGACCATCGCGAATGTCGATCCCCACCGGGCAAACATTGACGCAAGCCATACAGTCGATGCAATCACCTTGCGGCGCGCCCTCTTTGACCGCCTCTGAATTCTTGCGCGGCTCGCCCCGCCATTCGCGATAGCCGACGGTCAGCGTGTCCTCGTCCATCATCGCTGCCTGAATACGTGGCCAGGGGCAGGCATAGATGCAAATCTGCTCGCGCGCGAACCCGCCAAAAAAGAACGTCGTGCCGGTCAGCACCGCAATCGTGGTATAGGCGATAGGATGGGCGTCGAGGGTAAAGAGATCGACCAACAACGTCGGCGCATCGGTGAAGTAAAACACCCAAGCGCCCCCAGTGGCCACCGCAATCAATAGCCACGTGATCCACTTGGTCAGCCGCAGACGTGCCTTGCGAACATCCCATTTCTTCTGCCGATGCAGGCGCAGCCGCGCATTGCGATCCCCCTCGATCCAACGCTCGACCAGAATGAAAAGGTCAGTCCAGACCGTTTGAGGACAGGCATAGCCACACCACACCCGGCCCAGCGCCGAGGTAAACAAGAAGAGCCCCAAGCCCGCCATTACCAAAAGACCGGCCACGAAATAGAACTCGTGTGGCCAAATCTCGATCCAGAAAAAGAAAAACCGCCGATTGGCGAGATCCAGCAAAACCGCCTGATCCGGCAGCGCAGCCCCCCGATCCCAGCGAATCCATGGCGTCACATAATAGATGCCCAAGGTGACGATCATAATGACCCACTTCAGGTTGCGGAACTTGCCATACACCTTCTTGGGAAACACCGGTTCGCGCGCAGCATAGAGGGATTGCGGTTCGGTTGGATGGGAATCGGCCACGGACATACTCCGGTATGATCATTCTCTTGATCGTGTTCTGTCAGGATGCGGGCGCAACAGCTTTGACCTGCATCAAATTCTGAATCCTGAATCGATCTATTGCGCCACGCTATGTTGTCGAGCCATGCGCCGCAGCCAGACCACAAAGGTCCGCGCCGCAGGGCGCAGCACGCCAGGACGCGCCACCACATGATAACCGCTGTCTTCATGGTCTTGAAACAAGAGCCGTAGGCGACCCGCCGCGATATCCTGACGCACCCAGTCCAGAACCGTCACAGCAACCCCCTGCCCGTCGCGCAATCCGTCCAGCAACAGGTTGCCCGGCACCTGCATCAGCCCGGCTGCCCGCTCGCGTGTGACGCCCCGACGGCGCAGCCAGTCGCTTGCCTCATTGGTGCCGAATTCCTGAAGCCAAGGCAAATCGGCCAGATCTGATGGCTCTTCGATCCGCCGCCCCTCAATAAGGCGGGGGGCAGCCACCGCGACAATGGGCGAAGAGAACAGCAGCTCTGCCTCCAGCCCCGGCCATTTACCGGGCCCATAGCGGATTGCGATGTCTATACCGCCCGGCTCTAGCGCAACCAACCGTGGGGTCGGGTCGATCATAAGGTCAATGTCAGGATGGCGATGGCGAAAATCACCCAAGCAAGGCATCAGCCAATGCGCCGCAAAACTCGGTGTGGTCGAGATCTGCAAAGGACGCTCGGAATTGCGCTGCGAAAGCGATTCGACCGCGCGCGCAATCGCGCCAAAGCCAAGCGACAGGGCATCCGCCAGATATTGGCCTTCTGCGGTCAGGCGCAATTGCCGCCCGCTACGGTCCACAAGCGCCAGGCCTATATGCGCCTCAAGCTGCTTGATCTGTTGGCTTACCGCCGCATGGCTAACATTGAGCCGGTCACCCGCAGCCACCGTGCCGCCGGTTTCGGCCAAGGCCGCAAAGGCCCGCAATGCGGTCAAAGGAGGAAGAGACAGCCAATCCATCATGTAACCATATCTTACAAATCGAAATTTTTCCAGATTCGTTATTTGCGTCCGTTTTCTGCATGATGAACCCAGAAATGCCAGATCGAAAGGACGAAACAATGCTCGGAATTCTTGCCAATACTTTCATGAACGCCACCCGTATGGATCAAGCCCCGCCGCGTCAGACCCCTCTCCACTGGCCCCCGGCAGACCGCTTTGGCACGCGGACCGGGGCCGAGATCGAAGCGCATCTTATCGGCCGCCGCCGCTACTGAGGCGCAAAACAAAAAAGGCCCACAAGGGGGCCAACCAGTTGACAGTCGCACTGAACCTATGGGTAATCAGCACCGGCCCTTCCAGGAAACGCGCGAACAGAACGGAAGGACCGGTGCCTAACCCCGAGCTTTGCGGCTCGGGGTATTCTTTTAGGGCTGGCGCTTACTCGCCGCCGCCAAGCTGGTGGACATAGATCGCCACGGCGCGAATTTCGGCTTCGCTCAGGTCGGCCCCGCCCATCGCCGGCATCACGCCAAAGCGCGAATAGATGACCGTTTCCTTGATCGTGTCGAATGATCCACCATAGAGCCAGATCGCATCGGCAAGGTTCGGCGCGCCCTGATAGATATCGCCCTCTGCGGCCTCGCCATGGCATGCCGCGCAATTGTCCATGAACACGGCCTGACCATCGGAAACCAACGTGGCATCCTGCGGCTCACCGGACAGCGACATCACATAGTTGACCACCTGATCGATCTGCGCCGATTCGAGAATGTCACCAAAGGCAGGCATCTGCGAATAGCGCGCATCCGGATCTTCCTCGTTGCGGATACCATGGGCGATCGTGGCATGAATGTCCTCGATCGTGCCGCCCCAGAGCCAGTCGTTATCCAGAAGGTTGGGATAGCCACCCGCCTGAACACCTGCCGCCCCCGAGCCATGGCATTGCGCGCACCATGTTTTGAACACGGCATTACCCGCCGATGTGGCATAGCCCTGCAATTCAGGATCACCGGCAATCTCGGTCAGCTCGACCGAGGCCAGTCTGGCGTTGATCTCGGCATTGGCGGCTTCGGCCTCGGCCAATTCGACCGCAACATTGGCGCGCGTCGACCAGCCTTTGTAGCCAGCCGTAGCCCCCTGAACCAGCGGCCATGCCGGATAGGCCACCACATACCACAGCGCCCAGACGATACAGGCGTAGAACGTCCACAGCCACCAGCGCGGAAGGGGATTGTTGTACTCTTCAATCCCGTCCCATTGATGGCCGGTGGTTTCGACCTCTTGGTTCTTCTTATTGGGTTGTTTGGCCATGTCTCATGCCTCCTCGTGCCGGGCGCCGTTGGTCGGGGCCGGTTTGTCTTCGTGCCGGAACGGGATGGTTGACGGGTTCTCATAGCTCTTGGTGGCGCCGGGGCGGAACACCCAGAACACGACGCCAACAAAGAACGTAAAGAGTGCCAGCAACATCCAGCTATCGGCAAATTCACGCAACAGCGAATAGGTTTCCATCGGTTCGCTCCCTTACCGGCTCGCGTCCGGGGTGAAGGTCGAGAAATCAACCAGCGTCCCCAGCATTTGCAAATAGGCGATCAGCGCATCCGCCTCGGAAATCCCGGGCTGCCCGTCGAAATTGCGCACTTGTGCCTTGGGATAGCGCGCCAAGAGACCCTCGGTATCGCCATCGGGATCAATCTGCACCATAAAGTCTGCCTTGGCGTTCTCGATCATCTCGTCACTATAGGGCACGCCCACCAAACGATGTGTCTTGAGCAGATCCTCGATATGCGCAGGCTCGATCATCCGGTTCTCGAGAAAACCGTATTTGGGCATCACCGATTCCGGCACCACCGACTGCGGGTCGCGCAGGTGATCGACATGCCAGTCATCCGAATAGCGCCCGCCGACACGGGCCAGATCCGGACCCGTCCGCTTGGACCCCCACTGGAACGGGTGGTCATATTTCGACTCCGCCGCCAGCGAATAGTGCCCATAGCGCTCGACCTCATCGCGCATCGGGCGGATCATCTGACTATGGCAGACGTAACAGCCCTCGCGGATGTAGATATCGCGGCCCGTCAACTCCAGCGGAGAGTAGGGGCGCATGCCCTCTACATCCTCGATGGTGTTTTCAAGCCAGAACAGCGGGGCGATCTGCACGATCCCCCAACCGTGACGACAAGGAAGGCAAAGATCGCCAAAAGCGTGACGTTCTTTTCCAGGATTGCGTGTTTGTCCAGAATTGCCATCTCTCCGGCCCTCCTTATTCAGCCGGGACTGCACTGTTCACAGGCGCGACGGCCGGCGAACGTGTTACAGTCATCCAGAGGTTGTAGCACATGATCAACGCACCAGAGAGGAACAACACCCCACCCAGACCGCGCACCACATACATCGGGAACTTTGCGGCCACGGTATCGGCGAACGAGTTCACGAGGAAACCGTTGGCATCAACTTCGCGCCACATCAGGCCCTCCATGATCCCCGTCACCCACATGGCAGCGGCGTAGAGAATGATGCCGATGGTGGCCAACCAGAAATGCCAGCTCACAAGGCTCAGCGAATAGAGCCGCTCGCGGTTCCACAACTTCGGCACAAGGAAGTAGAGCGCCCCAAAGGTGATCATACCGTTCCAGCCAAGCGCCCCAGAATGCACGTGCCCAATGGTCCAGTCCGTGTAATGCGACAGCGAGTTGACCGCGCGGATCGACATCATCGGCCCTTCAAAGGTGGACATGCCGTAGAACCCGATGGAAATCACCATCATCCGGATCACCGGATCGGTGCGCAGCTTGTCCCATGCCCCCGAGAGCGTCATCAGACCGTTGATCATCCCACCCCAGGACGGCATCCACAGCACGATCGAGAACACCATACCCAACGTCGAGGCCCAGTCCGGCAGCGCCGTGTAATGCAGGTGGTGCGGACCAGCCCAGATGTAGATAAAGATCAGCGCCCAGAAGTGGATGATCGACAGCTTATAGCTGTAAACCGGGCGTTCGGCCTGCTTGGGCACAAAGTAATACATCATGCCCAAGAAACCTGCCGTCAGGAAAAAGCCCACGGCGTTATGGCCATACCACCACTGTGTCATCGCGTCCTGCACGCCGGAAAAGACCTGCACCGACTTGGAGCCAAAGATCGAGACCGGAATGCTCAGGTTGTTGACCACATGCAGCATTGCCACCGTGATGATGAACGACAGGTAAAACCAGTTGGCGACATAGATATGCGGCTCTTTGCGCTTGACGATCGTGCCCAGGAACACAGCCAGATAGGCCAGCCAGACCACCGTCAGCCACAGATCGACATACCATTCAGGCTCTGCATATTCCTTGGATTGCGTGGCACCCAGCAAATAGCCGGTCGCAGCCAGAACAATCACGAGTTGGTAGCCCCAGAATACGAACCACGCGAGATTGCCGCCCCAGAGACGCGCCGCAGAGGTGCGTTGTACAACGTAAAACGACGTGGCGATCAGCGCATTGCCCCCAAAGGCGAAAATCACCGCCGAGGTGTGCAGCGGACGCAACCGACCAAAATTCGCATAACCCTGCGCCCAATCGAAATTGAGCCCAGGAAAGGCAAGCTGAAAGGCAATGAACGTGCCCGCAAGGAAACCGACAACGCCCCAGATGGCCGTTGCAATCACCCCGGCGCGCACCACGCCATCCATGTATTCCCCCGACAGATCCACTTGGGATTTCGGTTCGTCTGTGTGGCGCAGGGTCCACAGAAAAAGCCCACCAGCCACCAACGCCACCGTCAGCGCGTTGACCAGATAGGCCAGATCGCGCGCATAATTGGCCGCGATCAACGCCAGAAGCGTGACCAGACCAAGCACGATCAGCTTGATATAATTCGTCATGTTGCGTCCCTTCGTCTCTTTCTGCCCGAGTCGCCGTGACCCGCGCAGGCGCGTTAGACTGTGACCGTAATGCTAGGGTCAGACTCAACTATCCTTGATCTGTGTCAAAACACTGACTTTGATCAATTGATCCGCGTCAAGGCAGCCCCGGCAATACACTCCTAAGGTGACATAACGTGTGACACAGTCAAAGGAATGCGACATGACCTACAACAGCCTGTTTTCCGTTTTGACCGATGAGTCCCTTGTTGAGGAAACCTTGGCCCATGCCATCAGCATGGCTGCCCGCTATGATGCCCATCTTGATGTGCTCTGCTTGGGCGTGGATCGAAGCCAATCGGGCTATTATTATTCGGGCGCCAGCGCCATCGTGCTGCAAGAAACGATTGCCCGCGCCCAGCAAGAGGCCACCGCCATCGAGACCAAAGCCCGCGCCCTGCTCAAGCATTCATCCCTACGTTGGGCGGTTGAGGCGGGCGTCAGCCAATTGGCCGATCTGGGGCGGCATGTTGCGGCCCGGGCGCGATTCTCGGATCTGGTCATTCTGGCGCAGCCCTATGGCAAGTGCCGCGGAGCCGAACTGGAACCTGCGACCGAATCGGCCCTGTTCGAGGCGCGGACCCCGGTCATTATCGCCCCCGCCGGTGGTGAGCCGGTGCCCAATCCGGGCCGGATCATGATCGGCTGGAACGAAAGCAACGAGGCGCTTGGCGCCGTGCGCGCCGCCCTGCCCCTGCTGAAAGAGGCGGATGTGGTGCATGTGGTGGTGATCGACCCGCCGACGCATGGGCCCAACCGTTCGGATCCCGGTGGGCTTTTGTCGCAATACCTTGCGCGTCACGGCGTCAAGGTCGAGATTGACGTGCTCTCCAAAACCCTGCCCCGTGTCTCGGACGTGCTGTTGCGCCATGCCCGCGATATGGATGCCGATATGGTGGTGATGGGGGCCTATGGCCACTCGCGCTTTCGCGAAGCAATCTTTGGCGGTGCCACCCGCTATATGCTGGAACAGGCGACCATGCCGGTTTTCATGGCGCATTAGGGAAATAGCGCAGCTTGGGCGGATTGGGGGCCAGCCCCCAAACCCCCGAGGTATTTAGAGCCAGATGAAGCCCTGCAAAAGGCGCAAGGCCTCAGATCAGCATGCCGCCGTCGCTGTCATCACCCGCCTCTTCCAGCAGGCGGTTGAAATCCGGCACGGTGACGCGGCGCTTGCCCTCAAGCTCGATCACCCCGTCCTTTTTCAGAGCAGACACCTGACGGCTTACCGTTTCGAGCGTCAGGCCGAGGTAATCCGCCATCGCTTCGCGCGTCAGCGGCAGATCAAACACCAGCGGCCCGCGCGTGCCGTTCATGTTCAGCGTGGCATCGCGCCGCGCAATGATCGCCATTAATGAGGCAATTTTTTCACGCGCCGTTTTGCGGCCCAAAACCAACATCCACTCCCGCGCCGCATCAAGCTCGTCCAGCGTCATTTCGAGCAGGCGCTGCGCGATATGCGGAGTGCGCACCATCATCTCTTCAAACGGTTTCTTGCGGAAACAGCACATCACCATATCCGTTACCGCCACAACGTCATAGGCAGCGCTGCTGCGCCCCGGCCGGCCCACGAAATCGCTGGGCAAGAGCAAGCCCACCATCTGCGTGCGCCCGTCCTCCATTGTCTGGGTCAGCGTCGCAATCCCCGATACGACCGAACCCACGAAATCCATCGGGTCGCCAGACCATATCAAGGTCTGCCCCGATTCGTAGCTTCGGTAGTATTTGATCTGATCCAGCAGCGCCAATTCATCGGATTCGCATCGCGCACAAACGGCCCGATGCCGGATCGGACAATCCCCGCATTCATGGGGGATGATCGAGGCTTTCTCTTTCAGCATGGAGTTTCCACTATTCGGGGTGCTGTCAGGGTCGGTTGATTTAAATCAATGCGGGATGGCAAGTTCCTGTTAACTCTAGGGGTATGGACACAAAAACTCAACTAGGCAAACTGGGTCTCTTTGATGCCAAAGTGCCGCGCTACACCAGCTACCCGACCGCGCCCCACTTCAACCGCGATGTGGGGCAGGATCAATTTACAAGCTGGATCAACGCGATACCGGAAGGCGCAGAGATTTCTCTCTATGTGCATGTGCCGTTCTGTCGGCGGCTTTGCTGGTTCTGCGCCTGCAGAACCCAAGGCACCCAGACAGATGCACCCGTCGCGGCCTATCTTGAAACGCTCAAGACCGAGATCGCGATGCTGGGTCGGCAGCTTCCACGCGGTGTGCGCCTGTCGCGCCTGCATTGGGGTGGCGGCACGCCCACGCTTCTCTCGCCCGGCATGATGAGCGAATTGGCGGGGGCCATCCGTGATATCGCCCCCTTTACCGACACCACCGAATTCTCGGTCGAGATTGACCCGAATGAAATAGACGCCGCGCGTCTCGACGCGCTCGCGGGGGCCGGTATGAACCGCGCCTCAATCGGGGTGCAGGATTTTGACGAGCAAATCCAAAAGAGCATCGGTCGGATGCAGGGCTATGACATCACCCGCCACGCGGTCGATGAAATCCGCGCCCGCGGCGTCAAAAGCCTGAATGCCGATATCCTTTATGGTCTGCCACATCAGAACCGCGCCCGCATCACCGAGAGCGTGCAGAAACTCTTGTCGCTCAATCCCGACCGCGTTGCGCTCTATGGCTATGCGCATGTGCCGTGGATGGCCAAGCGCCAACAGATGATCCCCTCGGATGCCCTGCCCACACCGCAAGAACGTCTGGCCCTGTTTGAAACCGCGCGCCGTCTGTTTCTGTGGGACAATTACGACGAAATCGGTATCGACCATTTCGCCACCGCCTCTGACGGGCTGAGCGTGGCGCAAAAATCCGGGCTGCTGCGTCGCAATTTCCAAGGCTACACCGACGACACCGCCGAGGTGTTGATCGGCTTGGGGGCCTCTTCCATCTCGCGCTTTCCGCAAGGCTATGCGCAGAATGCCCCCGCGACAGGGGCCCATACCGGTGCCATCCGCGACGGACGCTTTTCAACCACGCGCGGCCATATCTTTTCCCCCGAGGACAAGCTGCGCTCGCGTATGATCGAAATGCTGATGTGCGATTTCCGCATTGATAGCACCGAGATTTTCCGCGAATTTGCCATCCCCGCCGCAGAGTTGCAGGCGATGCTCTCTGCCGTGGAACGCCGCTTTGACGGGCATCTGAAACTCGACGCCACCGGCCTTTCCATCCCGCTCGAGGCGCGCCCGCTGACCCGCATGATCGCGCGCCAGTTCGACACCTATGAGATGAACGCCGACGGCCATTCTTCGGCGATCTGAGGGGATCACACCTCTGTGCGCCCCTCAAGCGCCGCTGCCAGCAGCTTGCGCGCATAGTCGGTTTGCGGCGCGGTAAACAATGTTTCGGCATCGCCCGCCTCGACCACATCGCCATCTTTCATCACCATCACCCGGTGACTCATGGCGCGCACCACATGCAGATCGTGGCTGATAAAGAGATAGGCCAGCGCATATTTCCGCTGCAATTCCCGCAAGAGATCGACGATCTGCACCTGCACGGTCATGTCCAGCGCACTGGTCGGCTCGTCCAATACCACCAGCTTGGGCCGCAGGATCATGGCGCGGGCAATCGCGATGCGCTGCCGCTGCCCACCTGAAAATTCATGGGGATAGCGATCCATCATGGCTGGGTTCAGCCCCACCTCGTCCATCACCTCTGCCACCAAGTCCCGCTCGGGCCGCCCATCGGGGTTGCCATGCACGCCCAGCCCCTCGGCAATGATCTGCGCGGCGGTCATGCGCGGGCTCAGGCTTCCGAATGGGTCTTGAAAGACGATCTGCATTTCGGCCCGCCGACGCCGCAACTCGCGCGTGGACCAGCCATTCACATCTTCACCCGCAAAGCGGATGCCGCCCTCAGACGCAATCAGCCGCATGATCGCCAAGGCCAGCGTGGTCTTGCCCGACCCGCTCTCGCCCACGATGCCTAGGGTTTCGCCCGCCCGCACGCTGAGCGTGGCGGCATTCACCGCCTTCACATGCCCCACAGTGCGTTTCAAAAACCCCTTCTGGATCGGGAACCAGACCCGCAAGTCATGGGTTTCAGCCACCACCGGCGCACCCTCTGTCACCGGCGACGGCAGCCCAACGGCCCGCGCGCTCAGCAGTTTGCGGGTATACGCATGCTGAGGGGCTGCAAAGACATCCGCCACTGGCCCAGCCTCGACAATCTCGCCGTCTTTCATCACGCAGACCCGGTCAGCAATGCGCTGCACGATCCCCAGATCATGCGTGATAAAGAGCAGGCCCATCCCCTCTTCGCGCTTTAATTCCGCCAGCAATTCCAAAATCTGCGCCTGAATGGTCACATCCAGGGCGGTGGTCGGTTCGTCGGCAATCAGGATGTCGGGCTTGTTGGCCAAGGCCATCGCGATCATCACCCGCTGCCTTTGCCCGCCAGATAGCTGATGCGGATAGGCCCCCAGACGGCTTGCCGCGTCACGAATACCCACGCGCTCGAGCAATTCCACAATCCGCCCGCGCGCCGCATCGCCGGTCAGCCCCTGATGCAACTCTAGGCTTTCTCGCAACTGCTTTTCCAATGTGTGCAGCGGGTTGAGCGATGTCATCGGCTCTTGAAAGATGAAACTGATGTCATTGCCGCGCACCTGCCGCAGGCGCCGTTCATCCGCGCCGACCATCTCTTGCCCGGCATAGGTGACAGAGCCTGTGACCTGCGCCGACGACCCCAAAAGCGACACGGTCGACAGCGCTGTCACCGATTTGCCCGAGCCAGACTCGCCCACCAGCGCCACGGTTTCCCCCCGGTCCACGCTGAACGACACGCCTTTGACCGCCGGGATTACCTGCCCGTCCTGCCGAAAACTGATCCGCAGGTCTTTGACCTCCAGCATACTCATTCAAAGGTCTTTCTGGGGTCAAAGGCATCGCGCACGCCCTCAAAAATGAAGACCAAGAGCGACAGCATGATGGCAAAGGCAAAGAAGGCGGTAAAGGCGAGCCAGGGCGCTTGCAGGTTCTGCTTGGCCTGTAGCGTCAACTCCCCCAGCGACGGGGCCGAGGACGGCAGGCCAAAGCCCAGAAAATCCAATCCCGCCAAAAGCGAAATCGTCCCGGTGATGACAAACGGCAGCATCGTCAGCGTCGCCACCATGGCATTTGGCAGCATGTGACGAAACATGATCGTAAGGTTGGATACGCCCAACGCCTTGGCCGCACGCACATATTCCAGATTGCGCGCCCGCAGGAATTCGGCCCGCACCACACCCACCAAAGCCATCCAGCCAAACAGCACCGTAATCACGACAAGCAGCCAGAAACTGCGCGGTAGGATCGCGAAAAGGATGATGATCACGTAAAGCTGCGGGGTTGAGGCCCAGATTTCGATGATCCGCTGGAAAATAAGATCAGTGCGCCCACCAAAATAGCCCTGCACCGCCCCCGCCGCGATGCCGATCACCGACGAGAGCGCCGTCACGATCAGCGTGAACAGCACCGACAACCGGAATCCATAGATCACCCGCGCCAGCACATCGCGCTTGGTGTCATCCGTACCCAGCAGATTTTGCCCATTGGGCGGCAGCGGGGCCGCACCGGGCCGGTCCACAGTGGTATTGTAGCTATAGGGAATGGGCGGCCAGATCGCCCAACCCTTGGCAATCTCTTCGCCTTCGACCACCCCATCCTCGGCATCCGCAATCACGCCCTCGGGATCGTCAAAACAGATATCCAATCCACCCGACGCAATCAGACAGCGCACCTCGGGGTCACGGTAAATCGCCTCAGTCTCGAAATCGCCACCAAACTCTGTTTCCGGATAAAACCTGAAAATCGGCATGTAGAGTTCGCCGCGATATTGCACGAGGATCGGTTTGTCATTGGCCACAAACTCGGCAAAGAGCGTGATGGTGAAAATCACCGAAAACAGGATCAGCGACCAATAGGCCCGATTGTTGCGCCGAAAGTTGCGCCACCGGCGTTGGTTGAGCGGCGAGAGACGGATCACCCGATCAGCCCTCCCGTTTTTCAAAGTCGATCCGTGGATCAACCAGCACATACATCAGGTCAGACAGGATCCCCACCACAAGACCAATGAGGCCAAAGAGAAAGAGCGTTCCGAACATCACCGGATAATCGCGCCCCACGGCGGCCTCGAACCCCAGCCGCCCCAGACCATCAAGGCTGAAAATCGTCTCGATCAGGACAGAACCGCCAAAAAACACCCCGATGAACACCGCCGGAAAGCCCGCAATCACGATCAGCATCGCATTGCGGAACACATGCCCATAAAGCACCTTGCGTTCGCTCAGGCCCTTAGCGCGCGCGGTCATCACATAGTGTTTCTTGATCTCGTCGAGAAAACTGTTCTTGGTCAACAGCGTCAGCGTCGCAAAGGCCGAAATGGTCGAGGCAATGACCGGCAAGGCGATATGCCAGAGGTAATCGCCGATCTTTCCCAACAGGCTCAGTTGCTCGAAATTATCCGACGTCAGGCCACGCAAGGGGAAGATCTGGAAATAGCTGCCCCCGGCGAACAGCACCAACAGCATGATCGCAAACAGAAACGCCGGAATAGCATAGGCCACGATGATGACACCGCTGGTCCATGTGTCAAACTTGGTGCCGTCACGCACCGCCTTGGCCACACCAAGAGGGATCGACACGATATAGGCAATAAGCGTCGACCACAGGCCCAGCGTAATGGAAACCGGCATCTTTTCCAGAACCAGATCCAGCACTTCGATCTTGCGGAAATAACTCTCGCCAAAGTCAAAGCGCATGTAATTCCACATCATGTTGAAAAACCGCTCCAAGGGCGGCTTATCAAGCCCGAATTGCTCTTCCAGCTCCTTGATCAGTTCCGGCGGCAGGCCCCGCGCCCCAAGGTATTGGTCATTGCCGCCGGCAGCCCCCACCATCTCTTGCCCGGTGTCAGAGCCAGAGCCAGAAAAGCTCTCGAACACATTGCCCTGCCCCTGCATATTGGCAATCATCTGCTCGACCGGGCCACCCGGCACGAATTGCACCAGAGCAAAGTTGATCACCATGATGCCAAAGAGCGTGGGCACGATCAGCAACAGCCGCCGCAGGATATAGGCCCCCATCTCAGTGGCTCCTCAGGATCACAGCGCGCCCGCGTCTTTCAACGCCTGCGCCTTGTCGGCGTCATACCACCAGAAATCGAGCACGCCCGTCGCATAGGGCGGCAGCGGGTCTGGGTAGGCATACATATCCCAATAGGCCACCCAGCTTTTGTCCAGATACCATGTCGGGATCATGAAAAACTCATAGCGCAAGGCACGGTCAAGTGCGGTCAAGGCCACGTCCTGTTCTTCCTTGCTGCCGGACTCGAGCGCGCGGTCAATGATCGCGTCGATCATCGGGCTTGCCAGCCCTGCCGGGTTGAACAGGCTGAACGCCGCCTCCTTGCTGCCATAGCGCTGATGCAGGCCGGTGCCCGCCTCCAGAAACGCCACATAGCTGTCAAAGATCAGGTCATAATCGCGATCCCGCTCGCGCGCGGTGTATTGCGCGGCGTCGATTTTGTCGAACTTGGCATCAATCCCCATCAGCTGCAGATTGCTCACAAAACTCTCGACCACCGCCGACATGGTGGCAGAGCCAGAGGCCGAAATCGGGATTTCGATCTTAAGCACCTCGCCCGCCGCATTTCGCCGCTTGCCATCACCGCCCACGGCCCAACCGGCCTCGTCCAAAAGCTTCATGGCCACGCGCAAATTGCGCCGGTCATTCAGGCGCTCACCATCAGAGGTATGCGCCATCACCGCAGTCGCGGTCAGCATCTCTTCGGGCACGATATCGCCCAAGGATTGCAACAGCGCCAATTCCGCCCCCTCGGGCGCGCCCTTGGCCTCGAGCGGGGTGTCCTGCACAAAGGAGTGTCGCTGCTTGAAGAGGTCATATTGCAACGACGAATTGGTCCATTCGAAATTGAACCCCAGCGCAATCGCTTGCCGCACCCGCTTGTCCTGCAACTTTTCGCGGCCCAGATTGAAGACGAACCCCGAGGGTGTCGGCGGCAATCCATCGGGCAATTCCGCCTTGACCACATAGCCCGCATTGGCCGCCGGAAAATCATATCCGGTGGCCCATGTCTTGGAATTTCCCTCAGGCCGGAATGTGTAGATCCCCGCCTTGAACGCCTCGAACGCGGCATTGTCATCGGCAAAATACTCGATCCGGATGCGGTCGAAATTATGCCGCCCCTTGTTGATCGGCAGGTGCCAGCCCCAATACTCCGGGTTGCGCTCATAGACGATGTTGCGGTTCACATCATAGCTTTTGACCTGATAGGGGCCTGATCCCGGTGCCGCCTCCAGCCGTGGCTCATCCAGCCGCGCGCCGGTGTCCTCATACCATTTGCGTGGAAACACTGGCGTGCCGCCCACCTGATCAATCAGCGACCGGCGTGAAATCCCGTCCGCAAAGGTGAACTTGACGGTGTGATCATCCAGCGCCTCGGCGCTCAACACCCGCCGCTTGACCGCATCGGCATAGGATTTCAGCCCCTGTTCCAGAAACAGGTTGTGTGAAAACACCACGTCATGCGCCGTCACCGGCGTGCCGTCGGCAAACTTTGCCTCGGGGCGCATGTGGAAGATTACCCATGTTTTGCCAGCGTCATATTCCAGGCGTTCCGCCAAGAGACCGTAGCCCTCGTTATAGCTGTCTCCCGGCAGTGGCTCGCCGCTCGCCTCGGACGCGCCCAGCAGGCTCTCGTAAACCATCCAAGACAGCCGCCCGGCCCGCCCCTGCCGCGCGTAGGGGTTCATCGAATCGAATGTACCAGGCGCAAAAAGCGAAATTTCCCCGCCCTTGGGCGCTTCGGGGTTCACATAGTCGAAATGCGCGTAATCGGCGGGGTATTTCAGATCGCCGTAAAACGAATAGCCATGAGACGAGATCACCTCATCTTGCGCCAAGACCGCCTGCGCCATCAGCGTCGCAATCGAGAACCCGATCATCGTCACCCGAAGCCGCCATGGCACCAGACTCGCAAAGGTTCGGGTTTTGGTCAGGGTGTTCCGTACGGTCATGCCATCCTCCTCCTGCCGCACCCATTATCTGGTGCTTCATCGCGTGCTGGCAAGCTAAGGAGGGGGCGCGTCTTGTTCAAGCGCCGATCCTGTCCTCTGCCTACGAAAAAGGCCGCCACCCAAACCGGGCAGCGGCCTTTTTTTCAATGTGGCGCGGCTCAGTTCGCGGCGCTTTGCAGGTAGCCGATCAAATTTGCGCGATCCGCCTCATCCTTGAGGCCCGGAAAGCCCATGCGATTGCCGGGCGCGAACGCACGCGGGTTTTCGATCCAATCACTCAACTTTTCAGGCGTCCATGTGCCTTCAAGGCCCTTGAGCGCGTCGGAATAGGCAAAGCCCTCGACGTTGGCGATGTCACGGCCCACGATCTCAAAGAGGTGCGGACCAGCCCCGTTTTTACCATCTTCCAGCTTGTGGCAGGCACCACAGCGACGATAGAGCTTTTCACCCTCAGCAATATCCGCCGCAGCCACGAGTGCCGCAAAATCGGATGCGCCGGCGTCCGCCGCAGGTTCAGCCGCAGCTTCTTCTGCCGCAGGTTCAGCCGCCGCTTCTTCCGCTGCAGGCTCCGCTGCCGCTTCCTCAGCCGCAGGTTCAGCCGCTGCTTCTTCTGCCGCAGGCTCCGCTGCTGCTTCTTCTGCCGCAGGCTCTGCCGCCGCTTCTTCCGCTGCAGGCTCCGCTGCCGCTTCTTCTGCCGCAGGCTCTGCCGCCGCGTCTTCTGCTGCAGGCTCTGCTGCGGATTCTTCCACCGGCATTTCAAAAGTCGTGCCATCGGTCTGGTCGAGATAGGCGATCAGATCGGCACGATCCTCAGCCTTGCGCATCCCGGCATAGCCCATCGAGGTTCCGGGCGCGTAACCCTTGGGGTTCTCCAGAAACGCATCCAGCTCAACCGGGGTCCAGACCTGCGCGACGGCAGTCAGAGCGCCGGAATACGAACCGTAATCGGCGACGCCGCCAACCTCACGTCCCACAACACCATAAAGATGTGGGCCCACCTTGTTCTCGCCATCAACCACCGCGTGACAGGCGGCACAGTTGCGGAACAGGCCTTCGCCATTGGCAGGATCAGCAGAGGCCATCAACTCGGCGATGCTCGGGCCCTCGTCCACAACTTCTTCCGCTTCATCTGCGCCGGTGTCGATCACATAGCCCTGCGCATGATCCTCGCCATGGCCCCCGCCCACCGAATAGATAGACTCAGCGGCCCAATTGCCCAAAAGGAACACCAAGAGCGCGCCGCACAGCGCACCCGCGGTCTTTGTCATCGTCATTGTGTCAAACATAGGCCCGTTTCCATTTGATCCGTCGTTGGCCGCGTATCTATCCGCTTCCCCTACCGGCGCGCAAGGTGTAGTTTCCGCGACCAAACGCCCGACCGGCCCAAAAATACGGAAAATCACCTATGACCGACCGCATCGCCTTTCAGGGAGAGCTTGGCGCCTACTCGCACCAAGCCTGTCGCGAGACCTATCCCAAGATGGAGGCGCTTCCTTGTCGCACCTTCGAGGATGCAATTTCTGCCGTGCGCGAGGGACAAGCGGAGCTTGCCATGCTGCCGGTCGAGAACTCCACCTTTGGCCGGGTCGCCGACATCCATCACCTCTTGCCCGAATCGGGTCTGCACATTGTCGGCGAGGCGTTCGTGCGGGTGCATATCAACCTCTTGGCCCTGCCCGGCATACGCCTCGACGAAATCGAAAGCGCGATGAGCCACACCATGCTTTTGGGCCAATGCCGCGCCTTTCTTGAACGCCACGGCATCCACCGCGTGACCGGCGCCGATACCGCTGGCTCCGCCCGCCACGTCGCCGAAGCAGGACAGCCGGAAATGGCGGCCCTTGCCAGCGAACTTGCGGGCGAGATCTATGGTCTCGACGTGATTGCCCGGCATATCGAGGATCAGGGCAACAACACCACCCGCTTTCTCGTCATGGCGCGCGAACCGGATTTCTCGGCACGCGGCGAGAATGGCATGATGACGACCTTTGTCTTTCAGGTCCGCAACATCCCGGCAGCCCTGTACAAGGCGATGGGCGGCTTTGCCACAAACGGCGTCAATATGACCAAGCTCGAAAGCTATATGGTCGGCGGTTCCTTCACCGCGACGCAGTTCTATGCCGATATCGAGGGGCATCCCGATGATCCGGCGGTCGCCCGCGCGCTTGACGAGCTCGATTACTTCACCTCGAACGTCACAATCTTGGGCGTTTACCCTGCTGATCCGCGCCGACACGATACCGACTGAATACCGACGCTGTTTTTAGAGGGATCGCGTATACCGGTCCTCAACCTCTGCCGCGTATTCCGCCAGACGCACCTTGAACCGTTTGGTCAGGTTATTGCGTGCCAGCCGCAGCGATTGCATCATCAACCGCGCCGCCAACGTGCGCGGCTGCAACACCAGCGTGACCGTCATCCGCGTCCGCCCCCGCGACAGCGCCACCAGTTCCACAACCATCTGCCCCTCAATCGCGGGCGAGATCACACCCAGCTTGATTCCATTGGGCGGATCATATTCAGCAACGGTCACATCAACCTTGCGCTGCTTGCCACGCAGTTTGAACACGGCATGCCAACTCATGCCGACCCCTGGCACCTTTAGCTTGTCAGTGCGCCGCACATCCGCGCCACGCCGCAAAGCCGAGCGCTCAAACCCTTGAAAGTCCGTTATTTCCTCAAAAACCCGCTCAATGGGGGCTTCAATGTCTTCCTTGCCGGTGAACTGCATCCCCAGACCGCCCTTTTCGGTTTGTTATCGCTTTTGCCCACGCGCATTGTTGCCTCAATCCAGACAGTCGGCAAGCCAGTTCTCAAGCAGGAAATGCGCAATCGCTCCCTTGCGCGCAGGCATCAGGAACGGATGCTCGCCTGCAAAAGCCGCGAGGATCTCTTCACGGCTCATCCACAGCGCATCTTCAATCTCATGCGGATCAATCGTGATATCCTCGCTCAGCGCTTCGCCACGACAGCCAAACATGAGCGATGCGGGAAATGGCCAAGGCTGGCTTGCCAGATAACTGACCCGTCCCACCTTGATCCCCGCCTCTTCCCAGACCTCGCGACGCACCGCCGCCTCGATGGTCTCGCCCGGTTCTATGAACCCCGCCAAAAGAGAATACATCCCCTCGGGCCACCCCGGAGATCGCCCCATCAGAACCGAATTTCCACGCGTTATCAACATGATCACCACAGGGTCGGTGCGCGGAAAATGCTGACCGCCACAGTGATCGCAAGCCCTTTGCCACCCCGCGCGGATCATCCGGCTTTCTTTGCCGCAGCGCGCGCAGAACCTGTGCGTGAGGTGCCAGCCAAACACCGCCTTGGCCGTCGCTGCCAGCTCTGCATCGCGTGGGCTGAGCCGAGTCATTACCCGACGCAACTCGGCAAAGGCGCTTTCTTGCGGCAGGTCCGGATGCACCTGCTCGGAGGCATCGAGAAAGCTATCAAGCTGATCCGGTTCCAGCCCCGGTGGCACCCAAGCGGAAATGTCATGCGCCAAGATCAGGTCGCCACTCTCATCTCGCCCCAATAGGATCGGCGGCACCTTGTACCGTGTCAAAACAGGATGATCGGGCGCCAAAATGACCAACTCATCCAGCGTCTCTGCGCGCAAGAGCGGTTTACCCCGCCAGAGTACGATCGACCGCGCACGCCCCTCTGTCATCGCCGCCTGAAGCAAGGCTTCGTCAGAGCGTAGCTCATCCGCCCGGTTCAGCCCTGATCCCCCGAATGTAACCTGTTCCGACGTTCGCATCACGCGTCTCCTTTGCCTGCCCCTCTACACAACGCCCATGACCGCAAGACAAGCCCCAAGGGGCACAAAGCATGGGCACATGACAGTTTGCAACTTATAGTGTATTGCCCAGGACACGCAGACGTGCAAACCTGCCTAAGCCTCTGGCAACTATTATGATTGCAGCCAGCAAAGGCGGTTTGAATTCCACGGCACCTCCGGGCGTGAACCCGGCCTCAGAGCGTTGACGATTTGACCGAATCCACCATTACTCAGACGCCCCCTTTGTCCGCCTGTGGTGCCACCCTGCGCCTGCGGATATTGCAAACTACCGATGTCCACGGAAACCTTCTGCCTTTTGATTATTACACCAACCAGCCCGACCGCCCGTGGGGTCTGGCCCGGCTTGCAACACAGATAAAGCGCGCACGATCCGAAGTCGGAGCCGAAAATTGCCTGGTTCTGGACAATGGCGATTTTCTGCAAGGCACGCCGCTCACCGATCTTACTGCACAACCCGATAACGGTTGGACCGGACCACATCCAATCCTCGCGGCGATGAATGATATCGGCTATGATGCGGGTACAATTGGCAATCACGAGTTCAATTTTGGCCTTGAGTGGCTGATGGACACACTGGCTCAGGCACGCTTTCCCTTGACCTGCTGTAATGTGCTGACGCGCCGTGGCGGGACGCCGGTCGACGATACAACCCTTTTGCCACCCTATCTGCTGCTCAACAAACAGATGCAGGATCGCGATGGTGGATCGCATAGTTTGCGGATTGGCCTGTTAGGCCTTGTGCCGCCACAAATCCTGACATGGGATCACGCGCGTCTATCGGGCCGGATTGACGTGCGCGATATGGTCGAGAGCGCGCGGGCTTGGGTGCCCACCCTGCGCGCTTTGGGGGCGGATCTGGTCCTGCTCTTGGCTCATACCGGCATCGACCCCGGCCCCGACCGCCCCTTTATGGAAAACGCCGCCCGCGCGCTTGCCCGCCTGCCCGGCATCGACGCGCTTCTGGCAGGCCACAGCCACAAAAGCTTTCCCAGCACCGATCACAATGGCATAGCCGGAGCGAACGCGAGCAACGGCACCCTCCACGATACACCCTGCCTGATGGCGGGATTTCGCGGCAACCACCTCGGTCAGCTTGACCTGACCCTGACCCACGATGGCAACGCATGGCAGGTGACTGGGCATGACTCCCGTCTTTTGGCTGTGTCCAGCGCGCAACCCTGCCCAGCAATCTGCATCGCGGCCGACGCCGCGCATCGCCACACCCTCGCCCTCACAGCGCGTGAGATCGGCCAGACCGCGGCTCCACTCCACAGTTATCTCACCCTCTTGCGCGACGATCCGATCCTGCATCTCGTCAATGACGCACAGCGCCGCGCCTTGACTTTGGCCTTGGCCAATAGCCCGCACGCCGGGCTGCCGCTGCTCTCTGCCTCCGCCCCCTTCAAAACCGGTGGGCGTGGGGGCCCTGCGCATTTCACAGATATTCCCAAAGGCCCGCTTCTTCTGCGGCACATAGCCGATCTCTATAGCTTTCCCAACACGCTCTGCGGTCTATTGGTTACGGGGGCAGACCTGCGCGACTGGCTGGAGCGCGCCGCCATCTGCTTTAACCAAATCAACCCCGGCCTGCCCGATCAGCCACTGCTTGATCCAAGCGTGCCGGGGTATGATTTCGATGTGATCGACGGGCTTAGTTATACCATCGACCTAAGTCAGCCAGCGCGTTACGATCTTTCTGGTGCGCTTATTCATCCCAAGGCGGCGCGCATCCA
Source organism: Roseovarius sp. MS2 (assembly GCF_051447875.1). Classification (NCBI taxonomy): domain Bacteria; kingdom Pseudomonadati; phylum Pseudomonadota; class Alphaproteobacteria; order Rhodobacterales; family Roseobacteraceae; genus Roseovarius; species Roseovarius sp. MS2. The sequence goes on along the minus strand of NZ_JBKHVF010000001.1, from coordinate 1,978,808 downwards.
AGATTTATGCTTTGCGCGCAAGCCTGTCCGCCCAGACACGCCTTTCATCATTGCCACCAATAGCTATCGCGCGCATGGCGGCGGGCCGTTTGCGCCTCTGGCGGAACGAGGGTTGATCTACTCCGGCACCCGCACAGTGCGTGATCTGCTGGCCGATCATGTTGCGGCGGTGGGCCAGGTCGTACCGGCACCGCGCCCCACATGGCGCTTTGCGCCGCAGCCCGGAACCCGCGTCACGATAGAGACTGGCCCCGGCCTGCGCGCCCATCCCGCCGACATCGCCGCCTTGGACGCCGTCGACCTCGGCATTACGGACGCGGGGTTCTTACGTCTCGGCATGCCCTTGCCGTTTGCCCAGCCTACCCTTGCGCATCCCGCAGCAGCGGCCTATATCACCCCTTGAGAGGTTGGCGCGGGCAGGCACCTCGCCAACCCGGTCAGGTCCGGAAGGAAGCAGCCGTAACGAGCCCCGCTTGGGTCGTTGTCCAGCCTCTCACCCTACCCCCTTAGGTCACCAAAGAAAAAACCCCGTTTAAAAACGGGGTTGTAGTTTCTCTATCGTCACTATTGGAAGTGTAGAAGCTTGCCCAGAGCAGCGAATAAGATTAGCAAAATGCTGCACGAAAATGCGACTGTTATCCCCCAAGATGCGGGGTAGCAATCTCACGCTTGCTCATTTGTTTCTTGGCTGTCGCGAGTCATGCCTTCTCAGACAGGCATTTGAACAGCGCGACGTTCCACGGTCAGCAGCGTTATAGAGCCGCCAATATCAAGGCGGGCAGGCCCAGCATACCTGTGCAAATGATACCGATTGAAATTCCTAGGCCCTTGAACATTTGGTGTCTCCCACTTTGATGATTTCATTATTTGAAATTAGAGCAAAGCGCCGCAGTCCAATGCGGCAGGCTGCCGCAGCTTCCAAAAGCGCATCAAAAGCGACCTGACACATGGCTTTGAACGGACGGGGAAAACTGAACCTTTACATGCCAAAAGAGTATCGTGACGCGGCCAAGAACGCGGCTCTGCGGGCTCAGTCTTTTGCAGACTGAAACACTAGCCACCTTCGACCTAGGGGAATGATGTCGGTTGGAGAGAAAGGGAGAACGACAGATCTAGGTATCGCCCATGTTACTCAGGATGCTCTCTGCATTAATGATGGACTGTGCAATCTCGGTGGTCGTTGTACGCTTTGCCATCGCTTGTTTGCGGATGAGATCATAGGCTTCGCGCTCGGTGATACCCCGGTGCCGCATGAGGATAAACTTGGCATCATTCACCTTCTGCACATTCTCAAGTTTTTCGCGCAGCTTCGACAGATCTTTTTCATAGCGCACTTGTTCCGATTGAAATCGCCGAGCCATCAACATGCTGCTCAGCACGCCTGCTGCGCGCACGGGTTTCATCAATACCGAATGTGCGCCAATCTCTAGAATAACATCCAACGTGGATGGGTTTTCATAGCCGACAATGGCAATCGTCGTGATCGGGCGTTCGCGCCGGTCAAGAAATGCTTTCAATTCCTGCGGTGATTGGTCCGTGACGTCTACGAAAACCATATCGAACTTGTCCGGTAGGGTCCGGGGTAGCGGCCACATATGTTCGAAACTACAGCCGATCCTGTTTACCTGCTGCAAAAGCTCATCTGCGCTACGGTCACGCGGATGCACCAAGAGAACGTTTTGATCCCGTAAGTCCTGGATCAGGTCATGCATGACGCCCGCCGCTTGTCGTTACCTTATGCGTGCGAAAGCTCCAATCATGGATCGCCGGGTAAACGAGATAGGGGTCCGGCTTGATCGCGCGACGCACCTTGAGGTCGATTTCAAACTCTCCCTCAGAGTTGACCACAGCTATCCGGGATTGCAGATAGGTGTGGTTATTGTCCGGATCGACCTTGATCTGGCCTTGGGGCGCATCGAAGGCTTCGCCCAACAAGGCCTCTCGCAGGCAATCAGTATCCATTTCCCCGGTCTCCTCTAACGCTGCCGCGAACAGATGCACCTGACTATAAGCCGCTTCGCAGCAACTGGTGACATCAATAGTGGAACCGAATTTCTGTTCATAGGCCTTCAGAAAGCGACGGTTTGCCAAGGAACTGATCGACCGGAAATAGGGGGCGGCTGTGATGTGGCCAACGGCGGCCTCAGCGCCGATAGCGCTGATTTCCCCTTCGTTCGTGGTAAGACTGGCGATCGGACAAACCCGTCCATCGCCACCCACAGCGTGATAGGCACGGTAGAACTCGATGCAGGACTGACCCACGATTGTTGAAAAGATCGCATCTGGCCGCGCATCCCGGATTTCATCGAGCACAGCGCGGAACCCCTCGGCGCGCGTCTCAAGATCAAAATACCGCTCGCCAACGACTTCACCACCACCTTGCCTTAGGACATTGCGCATCACACGATTGGATTCGTAGGGGTAGATGTAGTTGGAGCCGACAAAGAAAATCCGCTTACCGTAAGCGCTCATCAGGTAGTTCGCTAGCGGCACACTGTTCTGGTTTGGGCAGGCCCCGCCATAGATGACATTTGGCGAATATTCAAAACCCTCATAAAGGGTGGGATAAAAGAACAGGGCATTCCGGCGCTCAACGACCGGCAAAACCTCTTTGCGCGACGACGACATGTAGCAGCCGAAAATGACGCTTACCTTGTCGTCTACGATCAGGCGTTCGGCCAACTCTCCGTATTGGGTCACAATCGAGCCGGGGTCATAGCTGACCGCCTCAAGTGGGCGTCCGCGCACACCGCCGCGCGCGTTGATCTGATCCAAGGCGAGCAACGCGCCATTCAGCTGCGACTGTTCAATGATCGAAGTGACGCCCGTCGTTGAAAAGAGCAATCCGATCTTCCAGCTTTCCTTTTGTGTCACGTATTGATGCCTTCATTCAGGAGTATTGGAACTGGACCTGGCCATCTTTATGATCTGCGAACACCAAGGTCATAGCCTGACCAGAGGCGGGTGCATCCGGGGCGGGCCCGTCAAGCAGAAAACCTGCCAATGGAAATTCTAGGTTGCGCCGGATGGCCCGGCGTAGCCCTCGCGCGCCGAACCGCTTATCATATCCCTCTACCGAAAGAAAATCCCTCAGGGTTGTGCTGATACTCAGCGACAGGTCATGTTTCCTGAGCCTACGGTTCAACCTGGCCATCTCGACATCAACCAGAGCTGGCATCTTGTCGCGTGATATCCAGTTGAATGTATCAACATGATCTATCCGGTTGACAAGTTCTGGTGGGAACCGATCCAAGAGGCTGTTCATCACGATATCGTGGGCACGTTCACGCCGCGACTTGCCAGAGTTCCTGATACGCTGCCAAAGATTACCGCTGTTCTCATCCAAGGCCATCAGTTCCCGAGCCCCGAGGTTCGAGGACATGAACACAAGCGCATTCCGGAACGAGTAGGTGCGTTCGCCAGAGGCCACAGTCAAAAGCCCATTATCAAAGACATTCATGAGGGCGAGCACGACCTCATTGCTTGCCTTTTCAAGTTCGTCAAATAGGACAAGCCCCGGCAAGTTGCGTGTGCCCTCGATTTTTTCCTGATCGAGAATGGTCGTTCCTTCTTTAGACCCCACATAACCCGGCGGAGCACCGGTGAGGGCAGCGGCGTAATGCTCTTGTGAAAGCGTATTCATGTCGATCCTGCAAAACGCATCGGCATCCCCATAAAGGGCACGTGCCAAGGTGCGAACGGTCTCGGTTTTACCAACGCCAGTTGGCCCGCAGAACAGAATTGTCGCCAAGGGTTTGCGGGGGTCTCCGATATCGGCGCGGACCACTTTGAGAATTTCCAAAAGCTGTTCGAGACTTTCGTCCTGACCGATTATGGCCGCCCGCAACTCGGCTTCGACCTGGTCGAGGTCAAAAGTAAACCGAGTTTGCAAGCCTGCGTTTGGTGTCGTGCCCTTGGTAGACGATGCGCCAGTCATACGGGCATTCTCGTCGGCCAGTGCTGACGCAAGTTTTTGCTGGCGGGCAGTGTCGTGCAAGCGGTCCGTCAAAAAAGGCATGGCATTTCCAGAAGCTTAGAGAGGAAATGGAACGGCGCACTGACGCGCCGTTCCCAATGAGGGCAAAAGGCCGGTCAATTCGCCTCTTTTTCCTTGGCCCCCGTTGGCAAGCCGCCGACCGGACAGCATGCCACACCCACAGTTGTGCGGGTAAAGGATTCCACCTGCTCTCGGGTTTTCTCTGCGTCGTTGACCCAGTTTCGGTAGAACTCAAACGGGCATTCGGCCACGCCCTTGTCGCCATCGCCCGAGGCATGGATGCCTGTGTAGCCACGATGCAAAAGCTTGAAGAGATGGTTTTGCGACTGGTCATTGGCGCGGGCATCACGGATCTCAGGAATAGAGAGCTGTGCATATTGGATGCCCATTTCCTCTTCGCCACATTCGCCCAAGGTGCGCCCATCAAAGCCGATGATCGCCGAATGGCCAAAGTAGCAATAGACCCCGTCAAACCCCGCCGCATTAGCGACAGCGACATAGGTGTTGTTGGCCCAAGCCATGGCCTTGGCCATGATCACCTGCTGGTCTTTGGCCGGATACATATAGCCTTGGCACCGCACGATGAGTTCCGCACCTTTCATGGCGCAGTCCCGCCAGATTTCGGGATAGTTGCCATCGTCGCAGATGATAAGGCTGACCTTGAGTCCCTTGGGACCATCGCAGACATAGGTCTTGTCACCGGGATACCAGCCCTCGATCGGGTTCCAAGGCAGCACCTTGCGGTACTTCTGCACGATTTCACCCTTGTTGTTCATCAAGATCAGCGTGTTGTACGGGGTTTTCTTGGGGTGATCTTCATGGCGTTCGCCAGTGATCGAGAACACGCCCCAGGTGTTCGCCTTGCGGCAAGCCGCCGCAAAGATCTCGGTCTCCTCGCCGGGGATGGTGGCTGCGGTCTCCATCATCTCGTCGGGGTCATACATAATGCCTTGGGTGCTGTATTCCGGAAAAATCACGAGATCCATACCGGGAAGCCCCCGCTTCATGCCGACGATCATGTCCGCAATCTTGTGGGCATTTTCAAGAACCTCGGCCTTGGTATGGAGCCGGGGCATCTTGTAATTCACGACCGCCACGCCAACCGTGGTATCGCTGCTGGAGATGTCACCATGTCTCATGTCTTTTCCTTTCCTTGATGCGCTTCATTGCTGATTGCCCGACCTTCAGAAGGTCAGGTGCTTCTCCACGACAGAGTCGGTGAGATCCTTGCTGAGCCCGCTTAGAACAACGCGGCCCTTGTCGAGCACCATGAACCGGTCAGATGCTCGGCGGGCAAAGGGGACGTTCTGTTCGACCAGAATGATCCCAAGTCCGCGTTCTCTATTCAGGCGGATAATGGCGTCCTCGATCTGTTTGACGATGTTGGGCTGGATGCCTTCGGTCGGCTCGTCGAGGATGAGGATTTTGGGATCCATCGCCAAGGCCCGCGCAATGGCCAGTTGCTGCTGTTGTCCACCCGACAGATCGCCGCCCTTGCGCCCGATAAACTCGTCGAGAATTGGGAACATCTCAAAGAGGTAGTCGGGAATTTCCCGCTTGCCGTCAGGACGGGCAAAAGTGCCCATCACGATGTTTTCCCGAACCGTAAAGTTCGGAATGATCTCGCGACCTTGGGGGATATACGCGATGCCCAGCTTTGCCCTTTGCGATGTGCTTCGGCTCAAAAGGTCCTGTTCGCCAAAAATGAGCCCGCCATCGCAACGGTCTGTTAGCCCCATGATCGACTTGAGAAGTGTCGTCTTGCCAACGCCGTTCCGCCCGAGGATTGCCAAGAACTCGCCGGGCTCCAAGTCAAACGAGACGCCCTGTATCACCGGGCTCTTGCCGTAGAAGGAATAGAGGTCCTTTGCCTGCATGGTTTCCATGATCAATGCCCCAGATATGCGGTTTTGACGTCTTCGTTGGTCTCGATCTCTTGGATCGTACCCTGCGCCAGCATGGCCCCACGGTTCATGACCACGATCCTGTCAGCGACGGTGCGCACAAAGGACATGTCATGCTCGACGACGATCAGTGTGTGACTGTCCGAGAGCACACGAAAGATTTCGGCTGTGCGCTCGGTTTCCTGAATGGTCATCCCTGCGGTGGGTTCATCCATCAGGATCAACCGACTGTCCTGCGCAATCAGCATGGCAATTTCGAGCCATTGGGTCTCGCCGTGAGACAGGTTTCCCGCAAGATCGTTTGCCTTTGCCTCCAGCCCGACACGTTCGAGGATGGGGGCCGCTGCATGCCCGTCTGACAATGCAAAACGCGTGAGAGCGTGCCAGATTCCCGGTCGACGCGACCGCGCGACTGACAGATTTTCGGCGACGGTCAGTTCCTTGTAGACGGACGGCACCTGAAACTTGCGCCCGATCCCCAGACGCGCGCGCCGGAACTCCAGCATCTGTGAGATTTCCGTACCTTCAAAACGGATCGAGCCGCCTGTGGGTTGGGTCTTGCCGCAAATCAGGTCAAGCGTTGTCGATTTGCCAGCGCCGTTAGGACCAAGAAGGCAAAGGATCTCGCCTTGGGCCACATCAAAGCTCAGCCCATCAACGGCGCGCAATCCGCCAAAATCCACTTGAAGGTTCGTTACTTGTAGTTGGCTCATCGCTATCGCTCCTGTCCAGATTTGACCGGCTGCGCGCCGCGATTTGGGGTGGAAGAGGGCGTGCGATCTTTGCGCATGCCCTGGCACAGCCCTTGCCAAAGGTCGCTGATCACCCCGTGAAGCCCACGCGGCATAAACATGACGACCAGAACAAAGATCACGCCAAGCATCAGGTTCCAGCCTTCGACGAACACGTCGGAAAGGCGCCCTTCGAGCAGGTTGACGATAATCGCGCCAATCGCCGCTGCGATGACCGAGTCCCGCCCGCCCACTGCGCACCAGATAACGATGGCCAAGCTGAACGAGACGCTCATGTAAGTGGGCGAGGCGAATTCCAGCACCAGCGTGTAGAGCATGCCAGACCAACCAGCGAGCGCGGCCGAAATACAGAAGATCACCGTCTGGTAATTGGCCACGTTATAGCCAAAGAACCGCGTACGATCGGCATCCTCACGGATGGCGCGCAGGATCAAGCCGAACTTACTGTGCGTGAGATAGAGGCCAAACGTAACCGCCGCCATCAAGCAACCGGCAACAAGGTAGTAAAACCCAACTCCGTAGGTATCGACCGTCCATCCCATCAGGCTGAGTGGGGCCAATCCCGTCAGGCCGTTTTGCCCGCCCGTGATCCCTTGCTGCTCGATCACGACCAGTTGAAACGCCACCAAAAAGGCCAAGGTAATGATCGCGACAAAGACGCCGGCAATTCGCGCGCGGAACATGAAGATCGCAATCAGCCCCCCCACGAATGCCGGCACCAGGAGCCCGGCCAACAGGGTAAAGCCGAGAGAGTGGAACGGAACCCAAAGCAACGGCAGTTCCGGAACATTGTTCCAGCCCATGAAATCCGGCAATGCCTCGCCGCTGGCCTTCAGCTTGAGATGCATGGCCATGGCATAAGATCCCATGCCAAAGGTTGCAGCCTGACCAAGGTTGAGCAACCCCGCGCTTCCCCAAGACAGGGCAAGGGCCAGTGAAACAATCGCCAATGCGAGATAACGGGCAAAGGTATTCAGCTCAAACCCGTCAAAGCCCATCAGCGCGGGAACACCAAGCACGATCACAAGGGCAAAGAGGACCAGTGCCGCGAGGTCATAGTATAATCTGGTTGTCATAGTGCGCTCCTCAACGGCGGGTATTGGATGGGAAGAGGCCACGCGGGCGGAACCGGATCAGGACGATAATCCCCGCAAGGACCGCGATGCGCCCCAACGTGTCATTGAACAGCATTGAGAACAGCGCCGTTGCCTCACCGATAAGAACGGATGCGGTGGCCGCCCCCAAAAGACTGCCAAGGCCCCCGACGATGACGACAAGAAAGGCATCCACCACCAGGCCAGTGCCCATGGTAGGGATTGTGCTGAAAAGCGGGGTGATGAGTGCGCCGGCGATGCCCGCAAGCCCCGCACCATAGGCAAAGGTGAATGAGTATATATTCTTTGCCTCTATCCCGTAGCATTCAGAAATCTTGCGGTTCTGAATGACGGCGCGCAGCTTCATGCCAAACTCTGTCTTGGTCATGAGTGCCCAAGACGCGGCGAGAACGGAAAGCGAGAAAACGATCACAAACAAGCGGTAGTTTGACATGATCAGGCCGCCAATCTGAGTGTTTCCACTCAGGATATCGGGGCCTTTGACAAAGCGCGACTCGGCGCCGACCGACAGACGCACCAGTTGCTGCAGGATAATGCCGATCCCCCAGGTCGCTAGGATCGTGTCCAGAGGGCGGTGGTAAAGGCGTTGCACGATCACCTTTTCGATGATCCAACCCACAGCGGCGACGGCAATAAAAACAAAGGGCAGCGCCACGATGATGCTAAAGCCAGCATAGCTCTGCAGGGCCCATGCCGCATAAGCACCCAGCATCACGAACTCGCCATGCGCAAGATTGATGACACCCATCGCACCATAGATGATCGCCAACCCCAGAGCGATCATGAGCAGGATCGAAGCCATGCTCAGCCCTGCGAATAACTGATTTAGTATCACGTCCATCGAGACACGCCTCTCGCTGGCCCGGCCCAAATAGAGGGGCCGGGCGATCCGTATTCTTGTTGTTGACGACGTTTGGCCTTGCGGCTCAGCCTTCTACGAGGCCCTGACCCGTGCAGCGCTGCCCCTCATAGGCGGCATAAGGCAGGGGTGCGACGCGGCTCTGGGACTGAACCACAACCTCGGCCTGACCGTTGGCTTGCCACTGACCGATCTTGGGCCAGAGATGTGTGTGCAGGTTCTCATCAATCAGCACCTCACCTTGGGGGGCGGTCAGTGCCAGACCAACCGCGGCGTCGCGGATCGCCTCTGGGGTGATGTTTGACGGGTCGAGCTTCTCTAAAGCGGCCTTGAATTGGTACACTTGAAAGTAGGCCGCTTCGCTGACGAAATGCGTCACCTGATCCCCGCCATATCGGGATTTGTATGCCTCGACAAAGCGCTCGTTTTCCGGCGTCTGAGTGCCCATGAAATAGGGCGCGGACGAGAAGTGACCGGCAGCCGCCTCTCCGCCGATGGCCTTAACCTCGACCTCAGAGCGTGTAAGGCTGATGACCGGCATCTTGGCCGGGTCCAGTTCTGCGGCATGATATTGCCGGGCAAAGGCCACATCGGAATCACCGACCACGGTGGCAAAGATCACGTCTGGTTCCTCGGCGCGGATGCGATTGATGACCGAGCTGAAATCGGAATGACCCAACGGCACATATTCTTCATGCACCACCTCGCCGCCATGCTTTGCCAACAGGGTCTTGCAGTAATTGTTCTCTTCCTTGGGATAGACGTAATTGTTGCCGATCATGTAGAAACGCGGCCCGAAATTCTCGATCGCCCAGGGGATCAGATCATCCTGCTGCTGGTTCGGTACAGCGCCGCCATACATGACGTTGCGCGAGCACTCGCGCCCCTCGTAGAGCGTCGGATACCAGTAGAGGTTATTGCGTTGCTCAGTCACCGGCAGAACCGCCTGCCGACTGGCCGAAGTGTAGGAGCCGAACACGCTGACGCATTTGTCGCGGATCATCAGACGACGCGCCCGGTCGGCATAGGTTGCGGGATCAGAGGCGGGATCTTCGATGATCGGACGCAGTTGCATGCCATGCACACCACCGGCGGCATTGATTTCCTCAATCGCCATCAAGGCCGCATCATGCAGCGTGCTTTCGACAACAGCCACCGCTCCGGTGAGGGAAAAAAGCAGACCCACGGGAATGTCGCTGCCCTGCGCTGCGGCGCGGCTCAGCGTCGAAAGAAGTGCCGGGGCGGAAAGCGCACTGCCCATCCCAACCGCACTGACCCCTCCTAGAAAATCACGACGTTTCATTCAGACTTCTCCTCTGTTGGAACCGAGCAGCCGTTTGATTCGGCAACGAAAAAAGGCCCTTCAACGCGGTGTGAACCGCAGTTGAAGAGCCTCTTTGCTCATATTGGCTTTTTAGACTCGCAATTGAGCCTGTAATAATCGTTAAGCAGAACGCTTATTTTTGCAAGATTATTTATTTGTTTAATATCATTCGTTTACACACAGAGTTTTCGCAAAGGTCACTTGAGTTTCTAAAAACTGCACCCGCTCGAAATCTTGATTTCAGAGGTGAAGATTGATCAGAAACACGGCAAGTTTCAGAACTCTTGTCCGTTCAGATTTGAGGCGAAACATCGACAGTGAGGTCGTCACCGCAGGATAGGTCGGGATATCGCATCCGGCTCGTTTTGGGTAATCTTGCCAGAGATCCCCGGGCGTTCTGGAGGTCGCGCCCGGGGATGCGGGGGCACTCACAAACCCCTGCCGACCTAGGAAGGCTTGGTCACTCTAGGCCCGGTTGAGGCCCTTCCATAAAGACAGAATTTGAGTAGAATTTAAAGAGATTTCACGCAAATAATGAGACAGAAAGTCTCGATTATCTTGAAAAAATCTCAGGCGAAAGGACTGAGAACACACAAAGAGCGAGCGGCTCTCATTAAGCTCAACAAGCAATCTTATCCGCGTCAAATCGGTGGCGCGGCGCGTTCGGTCATCAATTGGCGGGCCGTGACCCGTTCGCGGTGGATCATGTAAAGGCCCGAACCGATGATGATGGCGATCCCCGTAAGGGTAAGCGCATTGGGGAAATCGCGAAACACCAGATAGCCCAGCAATGTCGCCACCGGCAGCTCTAGATATTGCAGAGGTGCCAGCGTGGCCGAAGGAGCAAGGGACAGCGCATACGTCATCATCATATGGCTCAGCGTGGCGAAAAAACCGACCCCCAGCAACCACAGCCATGCAATGCCCTCTGGCCAGACCGGATCGAGCATCTCAATCCCCGTGCCCTCGGCCAGTATCACCACCGGGAGGCAGAGCAGGCTGGCGATCAGGCCGGTGTGGAACTGCAACGTGACGGGATGCATCCGCCGTGACAGCCCGCGTGTCACCAGAATGTAGAACGCAAACCCAACCGCCGTGCCCAGCGGAAACAGCGCCACCGCGCCAAAGGCCGCGAAGCTGGGCTGGATCACCAAGAGGACGCCCACAAAGCCCACCATCGCGGCGCCCACGCGGCGCGGGCCAACATCTTCGCCCAAGTAGAACTTGCCGACCAAAAGCACGATGAACGGGGCAACGAACACAATCGCCAGCGCATCGGCCAGTGGCATCACGCGGATCGCAGCGATGAAGCAGAAGGTGGAGACAAAGAGCAGCACCGCACGAAACAGCAGTGCCAGCCAGTGCGCGCGCGGCACCCGCAGGGACAGCCCCATGATCAAAACAAACGGCGTCATCAGCGCGCATTGCACGATAAATCGCGCGGCGGTGATCTGTCCTACTGGTACGCTGGTCGATGCCAGCTTGGCCGCCACATCGAGGAGGGGTGCTGTCACGCAAAACCCAAGCATCAGGGCGACACCCGCTAGAATGCGGTCGGTCGACGGGGAGGCGGAGGAGGTATTGGTCATGGCCATCGCATAGGGTGCTGCCCCGCGCGCGTCTATCCTTTTTGCGACGCATGGCTTAGCCTTGATGTACAGCCAGCCGGCGTGTCGCAGTGTGATTGATTGAACCTGTAACAATCTGGTGAAACTCTGCGCACATCTTTTAGGGGAGTCGCGCAGTTGCATATTCTGAGATCACTCGGCCCAGCCGTTGCCCGGGTTTCCGGCGCGGAGGCTGTGCGCGCAGGCGTTGGAGCGCTCATTGGCCTCGGACTGACCGGGCTTTTCCTTCTGTCGCCACAGATTGATCTCGATCTGGGTCTGTTTCTCGTGGCCCCTTTTGGTGCATCGGCAGTCCTTTTGTTCGCCGTGCCAAATAGCCCCCTTGCACAGCCGTGGTCTGCCATTGTCGGCAACACCGTTGGTGCCATTGTCGGGGTGGCCGTATGCCTTGTCGTGGGGGACATCTCCCTCAGAATCGCATTGGCTGTTGGTCTTGCGATCACGGCGACAATCTTATGCCGCGCGCTGCATCCTCCGGCAGGTGCCGTGGCGATGACTGCCGCCATGTCGCCAGAGGCAATTGAACATCTGGGTTTCTGGTTTGCCCTGGCCCCTATCGCAATCGGAACAACCGCGCTTGTCGTGCTCGCGACTGGATACGCGAGACTTACCGGGCGGCATTATCCGTTCCGGCAATTCGATGATCCAAGCAACCATCGCACAGAAGATCGCAATCCTACAGAGCGGCTTGGCCTTTCAGAAGGCGAGTTGACCAGCATCCTTGAACGCTTCAGTCAATCATTCAACCTCGGTGTCGAGGATCTGGCTCGGCTCATCGGTGCGGCGGAACTTCAGGCCGCTGCGCATTCCGCAGGCCCCTTGACGGCACAGGACATCATGTCGCGCAATCTTGTCACGGCCAATCCAGACACCACGCTTGGTGAGATCGCGGATATCTTCAGAAAGCATCGATTCACGTCGCTTCCCGTCGTGGGACCAGACACAAAATTCCTTGGCGTCATCTTTCAGATGCATCTCATCAGTCAAGCCAGAGAAGATGCGCTGCGCCTGCATCGCGGCTTTTTGCCATCCTTCAAGCGCCTTTTGGACCGTGATCGAGCAGGACCGATGACGGCAAGTGACATCATGAGCGTCGCAGTCCCGCGCGTGACGACCAATACCCCGATCGGAGCACTCCTCCCCATTATGGCGGATGGTGATACTGATGCTGTTCCCGTCATAGAGTACGGAAAAATCGTTGGCATAGTCACAAGAACAGACCTTATCGCCGCACTTGCCCGACGCGCTGCGCGGTCCTGACACATCATGCCTGGGCCTGATGCTGATCTGACGAGTCGCAAGTATGAGGTAAGACAAGAGCAGCGCGGCCCCGGCTTTGCGCAAGGCCTTGATAATACGTAAATATTGCCTACAGAATACGGTGGGGTGGCTTTAAAAATCCAAACTTCGCTTAATGCTCGTGTTAAATGACGATCGCTGCCAAGCCTCTCACCTTTTCGTTGAAGCTTTCGCGATGTAGGCACTAGCCGCAGTAGCGGGATCGCACGTCGCGGCGTTGCGGCACTTCGTAGTCAGGGCCAACTGCACGCCTGTCCTCGCGCGGACGGATTATTGGCCGCGGGAAATCCGGCCGGAAGGATTGGCAGATACGCTGCTCCGTTATCTGCGCTTCTGTACCACGGCCCCGCAGGTCAACGATATGCCCCGCTTTGGTGCCAAGCCCGCGCGTCTCGAACCGCAACACCCGGCGCAGTTCAAAGACGTCAGTGTCAGGCCCCTCACCAAAAAACAACGCCTCTCCCTGCCAGTGCTTGCCACTTGCAAATCGCAGCCGGTATACGCCCGGCGGCACCAAAACTCTAAAAAACGCGCCACCGCGGATATAGGCGGCCAAGGCCTCTTCTCTGGTCTCGGCGTCGATTAAAGTGACGACATGATCACGCCCTGGCAAGGTTTTGACCTGAAGGGGGAAAACGGCTGGCAAGCCGGTCTTGTTCCACAACAGCCCAGCGGGCGGCGGTGCCACATCAGCCGCGCGGGCCCCCGACACCGCAAACCCGAGGCACAGCAGCAACGCCAAGACGATGGGCAAAGCGCTTCTCATAGCTTGCGCAGATAGGCCCAAGACACATGCCCCCGCAGCCCACGCGCCCGCTCCAGTGATACTTCACACCAGCGAGTGCCGCCCGTCTGTTGACAGCTATGCACCCGCAGCACCGTACCATTCGGTAGGCCTACGATCACGTCATAGCCAATACCGGGCCCTGCCCGCATCTTGAGCATGTCGTCGCCCTCGACGCCATGCACCTCAAACCGGCCAAGCGAAGCGGCAGTCGCCGGGGCCGCTCCAAGGAGTGCCCCAGACAGAAGGCTGACCAGAATGATGATAAGAGCCCTGCGCATCGCACTCTCCCGTTAATTGATGCGTTCAGTTCTACCCTCTGACACCCGGAAACGAAATAGCCAGTGCAACCGCGCCGGTCCTTCGACCTAGAGCATCTCTCCGCCGTCGATCACAAGCGCCAGACCGGTCACAAAGCTGGAGCGGTCGGAGGCCAGATAAACAATCCCATGCGCGATTTCTTCGACACTGGCCCATCGCCCCATCGGGATAGACCCGGCAACGTAGGATTCGAGCGCCTTGCGCCCGCCCATCTGCGTCTCGAATCCGGCATTGAACGGTGTATCAACAAAGCCGGGGCATAGCGCGTTGAAGCGAATGTTCTCAGCCGCATAATCCACTGCCATCTGTTTGACCATCGCCACGGCGGCATGTTTGGTCGTGGCATAAGACACCATACCCCGATCATACTGACAGCCCGAATTCGAGGCCGTGACAATCACCGATCCGCCACCCTGCGCGCGCATCGGGGCAATGACCGCGCGCGACAGAACGAAATGCGCCCGCACATTGAGCGCCCAAGCAGCATCCATCTGCGCAGGTGTCACATCCTCGGCCCGCCCCGGTATCTGAATACCCGCGTGGCTGTGCAAGACGTCGATCCGTCCCCAATCCGCGACCACCTGCGCGACCATCGCAGCGCATGCCGCATCCTCTGTCACATCAAGCGCAAAGGCTGCCCCCCGTCCGCCTGCCGCTTCGATCTGCGCCAAGGTCTCTTGCGCCAGTCCGCCATCAAGATCGGTGACAATGACCACCGCCCCCTCGCGGGCCATCGCAACAGCCCCCGCCCGGCCAATCCCTGACCCCGCCGCCGTGACCAGTGCAATACGATCCTTGAGCATCCCTGCCTCCTGCATTCGGTCAGCGCCCTGCGCGCGGCGCACCGGGCCGCAGCAGCACTTGCGCGATGATCAACAGTGTCAACGAGGCCATCATCACCATCGTGCCAATCGCATTGATTTCAGGCGTCACCCCCCGGCGGATCGACGAGAAAATATAGATCGGCAGGGTCGTTTCGGACCCTGCGACAAAGAAGGCCATGATGAAATCGTCAAAGCTAAAGGTGAAGGCCAACAGAAACCCCGCCAGAATAGCCGGGGCGATCTGCGGCAGCGTCACTTGCACAAAGGTCGCCACCGGACCGGCCCCCAGATCGCCAGAGGCCTCGATCTGCGCGCGATCAAAACTCTCAAGCCGCCCGCGCACCAGCAGGATCACCAAGGACATGGTGAACATCCCATGCAGCCCGATAAGCGACCCCATGCCCAAAGACAGCCTGCGGCCACTCATCGCCTCAAGCCACGGATTGATCAGATCGAACACCGTCACCAATGCGATCAGTGTGGCAATGCCGATCACGATGCCGGGGATCATCACCGCAACATGAACCAGCGTGTCGAAAAACACCCGCAACCGCCCCCGCATACCGGTAAGCGCCAGCGCCGCCATGGTGCCCATGACCGTCGCCAACACCGCTGACAGAAACGCCACCTTAATCGAGGTCCAAAGCGCCTCCATCACAAAGGGATTGCTCAGCGCGCGGCCATACCATTCGGTTGAGAACCCCTGCATCGAACTCGCCGACCGCCCGGCAGAAAAAGAGAACAGCGCAATGATCCCGATGGGCAGGTAGAGAAATGCAAAGACGGCAATGGCATAGGCTCTCATAACATCCTCACATCAGCCCGATATCGTCGCGGCCCGCGCCAAACCGCCGGACGGCCCGACTGTAGAGAACGACCACGATCAGCATGATCACAATCAGCGCCACCGCCACTGCCGATCCGAAGGCCCAGTTGCGCGACTGCAAAAAGAGATCGACCAGCGCATTGCCAACAAAGAACACCTTTCCGCCACCCAGAATGGCCGGGATCAGAAATTCGCCGGTCAGCAGGATGAACACCAGCATAGAGCCTGTCAAAACCCCCGGCATCGACAGCGGCAAAGTGATCTGTAGAAAACTGCGCCACGGTGGCGTGCCCAGATCCGCCGCCGCCTCTAACAGGCTGCGATCCAGCTTTTCCAGGGCCACGTAGATGGGAAAGACCATTAGCGGCAGATAGCCATAAACAATCCCAACCAGCACCGCAAAGGGTGTGTTGATCAGCCGGATATCGCCCAGCCCCACCGCCTCCAGCAGCGCCGGGATACCATTGCCCCCAAGCAGATAAATCCACGCATAAGACCGGATCAGGATCGAGGTCCAGAACGGCACGATCACCAGAATAAGCAGCGTCGTCTTCCATCGCGCCGACACTTTCAACGCCAGATAATAGGCCAGCGGATAGGCAATGAATAACGCCGCCAGCGTGCCCAGCGGCGCCAATGTCAGGGTGTTGCGAAACGCGGCAAACCGGGCGGGCAGGTTGGCATATTGCTCCAACGTAAAGCCCGGCGCATAGCCGCCAATCGGATTGCGCTCGCCAAAGGAAAAGACGAGGACGACGGCCAAAGGGAACAAGAGCAGCACACCATACCAGATGCCCGCAGGCATCAGCAGCAGCGCGCGCGCCCGTGTCCGTGTCATGGCCATCGCCCTTGGTCCTCTGATCAGGCTGATTTGAACCGGGCCATCAATTCGGCGCGGTTGGGATCGGTCAGCGTGACCGCCGCGCCGAACTCCAGCGCATTAAGCGCCTCTGCCGCCGGGTATAGGATGGGATCATTCAGCAACTCTTCGGGCAAAAGCGCATTGGTGCGCGCATCCGCCACCGGATAGCCATGCGCCAAGGCCTCACGCGCATTGACCTCGGGCGCGAGCAGATAATCGATCAGCGCATAGGCCGCCTCGCGGTGCGGCGCGCCGACCGGAATGGCATAGTAATCCGACCAGATTTCGCCCCCCTCTTTGCCCAAGGCAAAGGCGATTTCGGGAAGGTCAGTATTGAGCTGCTTGCCATCCCCCGTCCAACACATCGTAAGCCAAGCATCGCCGTTGCGCATTGCAGGCTGATAATCCGAGGAGATCGCAAAGAGATGCGGCTTGACCTCGATCAGCAACTTTTCAGCCTCGGCCAGTTCCGCCGGATCAACCGAATTAAAGCTATAGCCGAAATAGGCCAACGCATTGCCGATGGTGGTCAGTTGATAGTCATGCACCATGACGCGCCCGTCGAACTGATCCTTGGCCCCGTCAAAAAAGGTCTTCCAGCTATCGACCACGCCGCCGGTCTTGGCGGTGTTCGAGGCAATCCCCGTGGTGCCCCAGTTTTTCGGCACGGCATAGACCTTGCCATCAATCGTACCCGCATCGGCAAAGCGCGCATCAAACGCGGCGGGGTCGTAATTGGTCAATTTCGACAGATCCAAAGGCTCGATCAAACCGGCCTCGACATAGGTGGAAATCGCATAGTTGGTTGGAACGAATACGTCCCAGCCCGAACCACCCGCCTGAATCTTGGCCAGCATTTCCTCATTCGAGCCAAACACATTGACCTGAGAGAAAACGCCGGTCTCGGTGGCGAAGAGGTCAAAGTTTGCCGCGTCGTGATAATTGGGCCAGGTTGCCAGAACCACGCGGTCGCCCAGATCCTGCGCCATGGCGCGCCCCGGCAGCAGGCCCGGCAACGCGCCCCCCAGAACCGCCATCGCAGTGCCAAGGCCCGTTGTGCCCAGAAACTGCCGTCGGCTGATCGAACCCTTTTCGTAGCGGCGCAGTTCTTCAATGAATTTCTTGCGCGAAATCGGTGTGTTATCCTGTGTCATCGTCTCGTTTCCCTTGTTGAACGTGGTGCAGTTGTTATCCGTCACTCGTCAGCGGCAAGGACCAATCCGGTGCCCGCCGTCCAGAGGATATGGACCTGATCGCCCACCCCCTGCCCGCCCAAGGCTCTTTCGGCCTGTCGCGGAACATTGACCTGAAGAGGGCCGATGTCGTCGGCCTGCATCAGATATTCGGTATGATCCCCCAAAAAGGTGCGGTGAGTGATCCGTGCCCGCAGCATCGCATCCTCGCCCGGGGCCTCGCCCGGCACGGCAAGGCGCAATGCCTCGGGACGCACCGCAATTTCGACATGGCGACGCGTATCGCCCGCGGTATCGGGGACGAGCACCTGCGCACCACCGGCAAGGGCGATGCGCGCCAGACCTGCCTCCCGCGAGAGAACCTCGCCCTTCAGGATATTCGCCTTGCCCACGAAATCCGCCACATAGCGATTGCGCGGCCGATCATAGAGATCCTGCGGCGTGCCCACCTGCGCAATCCGCCCCGCGCCCATGATGCAAATCCGGTCCGACATCGACAGCGCCTCTTCCTGATCATGGGTGACCAGCACAAAGGTGATGCCAAGGCTGCGTTGCAGATCAAGCAATTCGCGCTGCATCTCGCCGCGCAGCTTGGCATCGAGCGCCGCCATCGGCTCATCCAGCAACAAGAGCTTGGGTTCGTTGATGATCGCCCGCGCCAGCGCCACGCGCTGCTGTTGCCCGCCCGACAATTCCCACGTGCGCCGCGCGCCAAACGCATCCAGCCGCACCTTGGCCAAGGCGGCATCGACCCTCGCGGCAATCTCGGATTTCGCCAGTTTGGGCCGCACCTGCCGCAATCCGTAGCCGATATTTTGCGCCACGGTCATATGCGGAAAGAGCGCGTAGTGCTGAAACACCATGTTCACCGGGCGCGCATAGGCGGGCACACGGCTGACATCCTGTCCGTCGATCCGCACCGTGCCGTCACTCGGGCTCTCGAACCCAGCCAACATGCGCAACGCCGTCGTCTTGCCACAGCCCGATGGGCCAAGGAACGACAGGAACTCTCCACGCCGGATACGCAGGTTGATCCGGTCCGCTGCCAGCACGGCGCCAAACCGCTTGGTGGCCCCGACGAATTCTGCGACGCAATCCTCGTCCGAGGGATGGCCCTGTGTGCTGTGCGTCCCCTGTTCCCGGCTCGCGCCCATCCTGATCCCCGCTTCGGCATTCGCATCCAGCATGCCGGTCCTCTCGTGTTGCCGCGCCCCTGCGCCTATGCCATACAATCACAAAACGGTAAGAAAATCGCGGACGGTTGTATATATCATAAAGAGCATAGATGACGACAAGAACCCAAATGTCAGATTGGTTCGAAACCAGCGCGCGCGCGGTCTCGGCGCTTGGAACGCCCGGGTTTGCCTCGGCTCTCACCACAGCGTTGCGCAGCATCGTGCCCTATGAGTTCACCGTAATCTTTGCCTATTACCGTGATCACAAACCTCTTGATCTTTATGATGATTTTCCCGCTGCCAAGCGCAAGGTAATGGTAGATGACTATCAAGAGGGGCCCTATCTGCTGGATCCCTTCTATCTCAATGCCGCCGCCCCGACGTTGCCCCGTCTCGCACGGTTGCGCGATCTGGCACCGGATCGGTTCTATCAAGCAGAATATTTCCGCAATTATTACATCCAGACCGGACTTGCCGAAGAAATAGGCTTTATCCTCAACATTGGGGATGAGGTCGGCGTAGTGATTTCCGCCATGCGCGAACACAAGGTCTTCTCTGCCCGCGAGTTCCGCGATCTTGAGGCCGCCTTTCCCTTTGTCGCGGCCATCGCCCAGAAACAGTGGGGTGGCCTGATCACCCAATTCTCGGCACGACCCGAGACAGACGGCCCCCGCCTGCCGCAACTGATCGAAGACGCGTTTCAGAGCTTTGGGCGCAACCTTTTGACCCCGCGCGAGGCAGAGGTGGTGGAATATGTGCTCAAGGGTCATTCTGCCGATGCCACCGGTCGCGCCTTGGGGATTTCACCGGGCACAGTGCGAATCCATCGCCGCAACATCTACGCGAAACTGCGGGTAAGCTCGCAAGGAGAGTTGTTTTCGAGCTTTATCGCCGCATTGTCCGAGCTGGCCTGAACGCGGGGCACATCGCAGATTGAAATGGACTGGCATTTGATCCCAGAGTGGCGCTTGTTCCAAACCGCTTTATCGGCAACGTGAACCCCAAGACCATCGGGAGAGTGACATGCGGATTGCGCGGTTAGAGACTTTTTGCAACGAATTCGTGGGTTTTGTGCGCGTGACCACGGACAGCGGCGCACAGGGCTGGGGGCAGGTGTCGACCTATAATGCCGATATTACCTGCACCATCTTTCACCGCCAGATCGCGCCGCATGCGCTTGGGACCGATGCACTCGACTTTGCCGATACTCTTGATCTGATTTATGAACGCGAGTTGAAATATCCCGGCAGTTACCTGCGCCGCGCCATGACCGGGCTTGATACCGCGCTGTGGGACATGCGCGGCAAGTTAGAGGGCAAGCCGGTTGCAACCCTGCTTGGTGGCTCTCCTGGGCCGGTGCGCGCCTATGCCAGTTCCATGCGCCGCGACATCACCCCCGAGGATGAGGCCGAGCGTTTTTGCCGTCTGCGGGATGACAAGGGGTTTACCGCCTTCAAATGGCGCGTTGGTGCAGAGGCCGGGCGCGACCACGACGAATGGCCAGGCAGAACCGAAGCCGTGGTGCCGACCGTGTCGCGGGCTTTGGGGGACGGCATCGAAAAGCTGGTCGATGGCAATTCCTGCTATTCTCCCGCCCGCGCCATCGAGGTGGGCAAACTGCTGCAGGACAACGGCATCGGGCATTTTGAAGAGCCCTGCCCCTATTGGGAATATGACCAGACCGCCGCGGTGCGGGCCGCGCTTTTGCTCGATGTTGCGGGCGGCGAGCAGGATTGCGAATATTCCAGTTGGCAGTTGATGCTGGATCGGGGCGCAGTCGATATCGTGCAACCCGATGTGATGTATATGGGTGGCATGCACCGCACCTTGCAGGTCTGCCAGATGGCTGCGCGCGCTGGCCTGCCCGTCACTCCGCATGCCGCAAATCTGTCACTGGTGACGATGTGCACCATGCATCTGTTGCGCGCCATTCCCAACGCGGGAAAATACCTCGAATTCTCGATTGAGGGGCCCGAGTATTACCCTTGGCAAGAGGGGCTGTTTCTGGGTGATCCCTACCGAATTGAGGGGGGCCATGCCATTGTCACAGACGCCCCCGGCTGGGGTGTCGAGATTTCCCCGACATGGCTCGACTCTGCGACCTATCAAGTCTCCGAGAGGTAAGGACGCCCCGAGAGCGCCAATTGGCTTGCTCGCCCTCAAGATTCATGTACGCTCTGCAGACCAATTGCGTCGGAGTTGCGCATGAAACAAGCCGCAGGGGCGCTTTTGTCCGCGATTCATCTCGACCGCTCGTCGCGCAAGGGCATGAGCGTGCAACTTTACATGGCGTTGCGCGATATCATCTTGTCGGGCGGTTTGCGAGCGGGCGACCGCCTGCCTGCGACGCGCACGCTGGCGCGCGAAACCGGCGTATCGCGCACCACGGTAATCGACGCCGTTGACCGGCTGGTTGCCGAGGGCATGCTGGTGTCGCAAGTGGGCTCTGGCACTTTTGTCAGCGACACACTGGAACATCAGCCCTCAGTGCCCGTGCTGACCACCGCCTCGGATACCACGGCCCAACAGCCCCGCGTGTCCTATGCCATCAACCATGCCGAAAAGAGCTATGCCCAACGCACTTGGTTGCCCCATGAGGCCCGCGCCTTTGTGACGGCGCTGCCGGCACTCGACGCTTTTCCGCTGGCGCATTGGTCGCGGCTTTCGGCGCGGCACCTGCGGGGCGCACGCGGGGCGGTGATGGGCTATGGTCAGCCAAAGGGGTATGAGCCTTTGCGCCGGGCGATCACCACCCATCTGAGCGTGCTCAAGGGGATTCAGTGTCACCACGAGCAGATTTTCATCACCTCTGGCGCACAGCATGCCTTTGCCTTGATCGGGCGGCTGTTGCTCAATCCCGGTGATCGGGTCTGGATGGAAAACCCCGGTGCCTCGGGCGCGCGCAATGCGCTCTTGTCGGAAGGGGCCGAACTGGTGCCGGTCGACGTGGATCAGGACGGATTGATCGTGGCCGACGGCTTGGCCAAGGCCCCGCATTTCCGCATGGCGTTTGTCACACCATCGCACCAACAGCCTTTGGGCCATGTCATGTCTTTGGCACGCCGGTTCGAGCTGTTGCAGGCGGCGGACGCAGCGCAGGCGGTGATCGTAGAGGATGACTATGACGGGGAATTCTACTATGGCAACGCGCCCCAACCGGCGCTGCGCAGTACGGATACCTCTGGCCGCGTGATCTATGTCGGCACCTTTTCAAAGTCGCTCTTTCCATCGCTCCGGCTGGGCTTTGTTCTTGTGCCAGAGCGGATGACCGAAGCGTTTGATCGCATGTTCCGGTTCTGGGCCAGCGGTCCGCCCACGGCAACGCAGGCAACCGTTGCTGATTTCATGGACGAGGGCCATTTTGCCACCCATATCCGGCTGATGCGGCGGCTCTACAAGGCGCGCTATGAGGCGCTGATGGAGGAAAGCCGCATCCTGCCCGACTGTATCACACTTCAGGAAACCGCCAGCGGATTCCACACGCCAGCCTATCTTGCGCCAGGAATTGACGCGCAAGCGGTCGTGGCACAGGCGGCGGAACGCGGCGTTGTTCTGGCCCCGCTTTCGAAATACTGCCTCAGCCCGATTGACCGATCCGGCCTAGTCTTCGGATTTGGCAGCGCAGCCCCCGAGGACATTCGGCGCGGGATGGAAACCCTACGGACCCTACCTGCCCTGAGGTGAAATTGGTCTGATTTTTTTGTCAAATTGGATATGAAAGAACGTCCAATTCTGCCCTAGCGTTAGACCTTGCATCTGTAGGGTGCCACATTGGCTTGCCCTGCGAACGGAGTAACGCGATGGACCGCACTTCACCCGGATCGACTCGGCACCATCCCTATTGGCATGATCAGGTTGGCCCGATGCCTGTGTTACCTGTGGATCCGCCGCGTGATGCGGATGTGCTGATCGTGGGGTCGGGCTATACCGGGCTGAGCGCGGCTATCGCTACGGCGCGTGGCGGTCGCAAAACGGTGGTGATCGACGCCGAGGCCGCAGGCTTTGGATGCAGCACCCGTAATGGCGGACAGATCAGCACCAGCGTAAAGCCATCACTGGAAAAGCTGACCGCCAAATTTGGGGCACAAAAGGCCCGCGCGCTGCGTGGCGAGGGAGAGCGGGCGCTGAAATGGATCGGTGAGTTCATCGACCAAGAGGGGATAGCCTGTGACTTCAAGCGCGTTGGCCGGTTTCACGCCGCGCACACCCCCGCACATTACGAAATGTTGGTGCGCGACGCGGAACAAATGCACAAAGGCGAAGGCATCGAGAGCTTTGCCGTGCCCCGCGCCGAACAGCATCGCGAGATGGGCACAGATTTCTATCACGGCGGGGTGGTGTTTACGAAACACTGCGCGCTGCATCCCGCCAAATATCATCGTGGCCTGTTGATGGCGGCACTCAACGCTGGCGTCGAGGTGGTTGCGCATTGCCCCGTTGGAAAGATTGAGAATACAGGATCCGGCTTTCGCGTGCAGACCGCCAAGGGCGAGGTCCGGGCGCGGGATGTGATCGTTGCCACCAATGGCTATACCGGCGCGTTGACCCCGTGGATGCAACGGCGGGTGATCCCAATCGGCAGCTACATCATTGCCACAGAAGAATTACCAGAGAGCCTGATCGACGAGTTGTTCCCGACCGACCGGATCGCCAGCGACACCTGCAAAGTGCTCTATTATTACCGCGCTTCACCGGATCGGCGGCGTGTCCTGTTCGGCGGCCGCGTCTCTGCGGCGGAAACCGATACGTCGGTCAGCGCGCCGCTCTTGTTTGAAAGCATGACCCGCATTTTTCCGCAATTGAAGGACTGCGCAATTTCGCATTCCTGGCATGGCACGGTGGCCTATAGTTTCGATGAGTTGGCACATACCGGCGTTCACGACGGGGTGCATTACGCCATGGGCTATTGCGGGTCTGGTGTGTCGATGGCGGGATATCTGGGCATGCGCACCGGCCAAAAGGTGCTGGGCCTCGCCGAGGGCAAGACCGCCTTTGACGACGTGCCACACCCGACCCGACCGCTTTATACAGGCAAGCCGTGGTTTCTTCCTGCAACGGTCGCTTGGTATCGCTGGATGGACAAGAGACAGACCCGGCGGGCGATGGTCGCGGATCCATCCTGACTTTGAACTTTCGCTGAAACATGCCGAGCCAGCGAAACATGATAAAAATCGGCACGTACTGCCATTTCGCGGCATTCCAACAGGAGAAAAACAAGATGAGAAAGACATTTTCACTTACCGTCGCTGCCACGCTGCTTGCGAGCGGTGCTGTCGCTCAGGGCACGGAAATCACCATCGCTTCTTGGGGCGGGTCCTATCAGGACGCACAGAGCAAAGCCTTGTTCGAACCGGCCTCTGCGGCAACTGGGGTTACGGTCAAGCAGGAAACATATGGCGGGATGGCCGATGTCCGCCTGCAAGTTTCAACCGGGCAGGTGACGTTTGACATCGTGGCCAGTGGGTCCGGTTCTGCAGCGCGGGCCGGGGCAGAAGGGCTTTTGGAACCGCTGGATTACAACGTGATCGACGTGTCCAACTTTTATCCCAACCTCTATTCCGAGTATTGCGTCGGGGGCGATGTGTTCTCGACGGTCTATGCCTGGAACACCGACACCTATGGCGAGAACGGCCCGCAAAGCTGGGCCGATTTCTTTGACGCCGAGAAATTCCCCGGCTCGCGCGCCTATCGTGGGTCAGTTGCGGGCGCACTTGAACCGGCGCTGATGGCTGATGGCGTGCCGATGGATCAGGTTTATGAGGTGTTGAGTTCGGAAGAGGGGATCGAGCGCGCGCTCAACAAGATCCGCGAGCTGCGGCCCAATATCTCGGTTTTCTGGTCCTCTGGTGCGCAGCACGCCCAGTTGATGAAGGATGGCGAGGTCGACATGACCACCGGCTGGAATGGCCGCTTTGATACCGCTGCGGCGGATGGGGCCAAGGTGGATTACAGCTTCAATCAGGCGCTGCTGGATTACGACTGTTTCGCAATCCCCAAAGGTGCGCCGAACAAGGATGCAGCGATGCAGTTCCTCGCTGAAATCTCGAAACCCGAGTATCAGGACGATCTGCCGAAATACATCACCTACGGCCCGACCAACAAATCTGCCTATGACACAGGTGAGATCAGCGCAGAGGTTGCGGCCGGCCTGCCCTCCTCGCCCGAGAATGCGGCCATGCAATTGCCAATCTCTCTGGAATGGTATGCAAAATGGGAAACCGTCGCCGCCGAGATGTATCAGGAAATGCTGACTGAGTAACCAAAGCCCCAACACAAGACCTGACGGGCGCTACGGCGCCCGTCTGCGCCAATAGACCACTCGGAGGGCAGCAATTGACCAACACCGCCACAGAAGCGCTGCCGATATCGGTGCAGAACGTCACCAAGACCTACGGGGCGGTGCATGCCCTCGACGATGTGTCGCTCGAAGTCAAAAGCGGTGAGTTTCTGACACTTCTGGGGCCGTCTGGGTCTGGCAAGACCACGCTTTTGATGGTGCTTGCGGGATTTACCCGGCCCGATTGCGGCAGTCTCAAGTTTGGCGACCGCGAAGTTATCCGCACCCCGCCACATCTGCGCGAGGTCGGCATGACCTTTCAGAGCTATGCGCTTTTCCCGCATATGACCGTGGCGGGCAATGTGGGCTATCCCTTGCGTCTGCGCAAACGCCCCAAGGCAGAGATCGCGGAACGGGTCGAGCGGGCGCTGGAAACGGTGCAGCTTGGCGGCTATGGCAATCGTCGCGTCGACCAGCTCTCTGGTGGGCAAAAGCAACGAGTCGCGGTGGCGCGCGCCATTGTGTTTGAGCCTCGCATCCTCTTGATGGATGAACCGCTATCCGCGCTCGACAAGAAACTGCGCGACCAGATGCAGATCGAGTTGCGGCATCTGCATGAAAAACTGGGCATGACCACTGTCTATGTCACCCATGACCAGCGCGAGGCGCTGACCATGTCCGATCGGATCGCCGTGGTGAACCATGGGCGCATCATGCAGCTCTCAACCCCCCGCGATCTCTATGAACACCCCGCAAATCGGTTTGTGGCAGATTTCATCGGCGATTCCACGTTTCTGAGGGTGAACCGTTTGGGCGCTGACGTGACCTTTGGCGGGGTGCCGCTGATCCATGCAGGCCCCTTGCCCGACACGCCCGAACTTCAACTGATGATCCGCCCCGAACGCATCGTGCTCTCTTCGGGTGGACCGCGTGAGGGGGCCAATAATTTTGCCGCCACCGCGACCGATGTGGTCTATCAAGGCGACAGCTATTTACTGCACGCGCGGTTGGACACGGGCGAAATGGTGGCTTTGCGCGGAGCGGTGCGCGGCAGCAATGCAACGTCCCTGCCCCAGCTTGGTGACCGCGTGACCCTGACCTTGGCACCCGAAGACACAGTGTTGATCGACGGAAGCCAAACATGAGCATGCAGACAGCGCCCCTCAATGCCGCCGGGCTGCGCCGTGACGAGCGGTTAGAGCGGCTGACGCTTTTTGGTCTGAGTTCACCGGCAATCCTGCTTATTCTCGTGGTGCTGGTCATTCCCGTGGGCTGGTTGTTCTATGTCTCGTTCATCGGGGCAAACGGGCAATTCTCGCTTGAGAATTACGAGCGCATGATCAGCCGCCGCTCTTATCTGCGCATTTTCATCACCACCTTTCAGGTCAGCCTGTTGACCACCGGGCTGTGCATCCTGATCGGCTATCCCTTTGCCTATTTCATGTCGCAGCTGCCAAGCCGCCTTGCAAATCTGTGCCTGATCACCGTGCTCTTGCCGTTCTGGACCTCACTTTTGGTGCGGACCTATGCGTGGCTGGTGCTGTTGCAGAAACAGGGATTGATCAATAATTGGGCCATCTCGCTTGGCCTCTGGGATGAACCGCTCAAGATCGTTCACAACATGACCGGCACATTGATCGGCATGGTGCATATCATGCTGCCATTTCTCATCCTGCCAGTTTACGGCGCGATGAAGGCGATTGACCGCGATTGCCTCAAGGCGGCGGCTAACCTCGGGGCAAGCCCACGGGTGGCGTTTTGGACAGTCTTTTTTCCACTCACCGCGCCGGGGCTTTTTGCCGGGGCGCTGATGGTGTTCATCCTCTGCCTTGGCTTCTTTGTCACCCCGGCGGTGCTGGGCGGGGGCAAGGTGATTATGGTGTCGATGCAGATCGTCTCGAACATCGAGTTATTCGTGAATTGGGGTGCGGCCAGTGCCTTGGGCGTGGTGCTGCTGATCCTGACTGTGGCGATCCTCTGGGTCGCATCCCGGTTTCTGAACCTCGACCGGATGACCGGAGGCGGGCACTGATGCGCAACTGGCTCAATTCCCCGGCGACCGACACGCAAGTCACCCATGGCCAACGCCTGTGGCTTTATGTCTTTGCGGTGATCGTGATGATCCTGCTGGTCACGCCCACATTGATCGTGATCCCGATGTCCTTTTCGGACAGTCAATATCTTGAGTTTCCACCCGAGGTCTGGTCAACCCGCTGGTATGATAATTTCTTTGGCTCAAGCGAATGGATGCAGGCGGCGCGGACCTCTTTTCAGACGGCCTTTCTGACCATGATCGTGGCGACGCCGATTGGGGTTCTGGCGGCCTATGGGCTGCATAGCTCTCGGTTTGCCTTTGTCAGGGTTGCCTTTGTCCTGATGATCACACCGATGATGGTGCCGCTGGTGCTTGTGGCGATTGGGGCGTTCTACGCCTATGTGAAGCTCAATCTTCTTTACACCATAACCGGATTGGTTCTGGCCCATACCGTGCTGGCGCTGCCGCTGGTGGTGATCGTCACCGGCTCCGCCCTCAAAGGTTACGACATGAGCCAAGAACAGGCCGCCCGCAGCCTAGGTGCCCCGCGCTGGAAGGCATTTCTAACCGTGACCCTGCCGCAGATTCGGTTTGCGGTGGTCACGAGCGCGCTTTTGGCCTTTCTCACCTCGTTTGACGAGGTTGTGGTGGCAATGTTCATTTCTGGCGGCGACAACCCAACCTTGACACGCAACATGTTCAACGCGCTGCGCGATCAGATTGACCCGACCATTGCGGCCATTTCGACGATCATGATCCTTGTGACCACCGTGATGATGGTCCTGGTGCAAGTATTCGGCCAAGACAAGAAACACTGACACGCGCAGCGTCACATAGCGATACCGACAAGAACCTTTGGAGACCCAAATGATCGACCTCAAGACGTATCAAAGCCTCGCCACTCAGCCGATTGGCGCCTTTGCCCCGAAACCGACCAGCCTCACACCGGGACAAGAGGAAGCCTCGGCGCAACTCTGGACCTCTGCCGATGGGCATACGAAGATTGGCGTTTGGGAATGCAAGCCGGGGCATTTCACCGCCGACCGCACCGCGATGGGCGAATATTGCCATATCATCTCTGGCCGCGCCACGGTCACGAATGCCGATGGGCAGGGAACGCGCGATATCGGTCCGGGTGATCTTCTTGTCTTGCCGCAGGGATGGACCGGCGAATGGGTGATCCACGAGCATATGCGCAAGCTCTATATCCTCAGCACATCCCCCACGATCTGAAGCGTGGAGGCGTTGCTTGTCTGCACGTCTGGCCCGGCTTCAATCGCCGGGCCAGATAAAAGGATGACCCGTATTACCAGGAATTATACCCCAGAAACTTGCCCGACATCTCAACCTTGACACGGTCCCCCTTGGGGTTTGCGACACGGGTGATCTTCATGTCGAAATCAATCGCCGACATGATACCGTCGCCAAACTCTTCTTGGATCAACGCCTTCATCGTGGGGCCGTAAACGCCCACAATCTCGTAGAGGCGGTAGATACACGGGTCTGTTGGCACCGCTTGTTCCCAGATCTTGGTCGGATACTCCTCCAGCACCGAAACCGCCTCCTCCGGCAGATCCAGCAGCGCGACGAGCGCCTCAGCCTTGGCCTTGGGCATGGTGTTCATGCCCATGCAGGCCGAATGGGTCCAGACGGGCGACATGCCGATGCCCTCAGCAATCTCTTCCCATTTCTTCCCGGTCTTTTTCTTCGCGATCAGGATCAGGGTGGTTACATCCTCCTTGGTCATCAGCGCGGGCATAGTCACAGTGTCTTTCATAGTGTCCTCCATTCGTTTGATCTCAGGTGAAAATTGGTGTCACAGGTTCACGGCGCGTAGCCGCAGGGCCTCGCCGGTCTCGTCTTCGGGTGGTGCGTGGTCAATCCGCACAGTCTCGGGCGTCTGTGCCGCGCCGTCGGATACCTGCCCCGCCAATTCCTTGGACCGCTTGCCAAGGAACTGCACCAGATGGTTGCGGATCGGATAGTAGTTGGGATGTTCCACGATCTCGGTCCGGTTGCGTGGGCGCGGGATCGTGATCTCGACCGATTCCGCCACACGGGCAAAGGGACCGTTGGTCATGAGCAGGATACGATCTGCCAGAAGGATCGCTTCGTCGATGTCATGGGTGATCATAAACACGGTCTGCCCGGTGCCGCCCCAAATCTTGAGCAACTCGTCCTGAATGGTCCCTCGCGTCAGAGCATCGAGCGCGCCAAACGGCTCATCCAGCAACAAGAGCTTGGGATGATTGGCAAAGGCGCGGGCAATCGACACCCGCTGCCGCATGCCCCCCGACAATTGGCTGGGCTTGCGGTGGATCACGTCGCCCTCAAGCCCGACCATCGCCAGATACTCGCGGGAATGGTCCAGCACCTTGGCCTTGGACCAATCCGGATGCCGCGCGGCGACCCCAAAGCTCACGTTTTTGAGTGTGCTCAGCCAAGGCAGCAGGGAATAGTTCTGAAACACCACGCCCCGATCAAGGCTGGGGCCCGACACCTCGAACCCATCCATCTTGACCACACCGCTTGTCGGCTCTGCAAGGCCCGCAAGAATGTTCATGATGGTAGACTTGCCACAGCCCGAATGCCCAAGGATAACGACGAATTCGCCCTTCTCCACCCCGAATGTGGCGTTCTCGAACACGGTCATCGTGCCGCCTTGGCCATCCGGATAACACTGGGTCAGGTTCTCAATCGACAGAAACGGTTTGTTCATCTCACGGCTCCTTATTCCGCATAGGCCACGGCGCGCTGGAGCGTGGCAAAGGCCGCATCCAGCATCATGCCGACAATGCCGATCATCAGGATCGAAAAGATGACCGAGGTCAGATCAAGATTGTTCCACTCGTTCCAGACGTAATACCCAATACCCGTCCCCCCCACGAGCATCTCGGCGGCGACGATGACAAGCCACGCGATGCCGATAGAGATACGCATGCCGGTCACGATGGTCGGTGCCGCCGCAGGCAGGATCACCGTAAAGGCGGTCTTGAAATGCCCCAGTTCATGCGTCCGTGCGACATTCACCCAATCCTGTCGTACACCTGCCACGCCAAAGGCGGTGTTGATCAACATGGGCCAGATCGAGCAGATGAAGATCACGAAGATCGCGCTCGCCTCGCTGTCTTGGATGACGAACAAAGCCAGCGGCATCCACGCGAGCGGCGATATCGGGCGCAGCACCTGAATGAACGGGTTGAGCGCTTTGTAGGCGACCGGCGACATGCCGATCAGGAACCCCAGCGGTATCGCCACCACCGCCGCCATCAGATAGCCCGACAGCACCCGGTAGATCGAGTATCCGATCTGAATCCCGATCCCCTTGTCATTGGGTCCAGCATCGTAGAACGGATTGCTCAGTTCTTCCCATGCCTTGGCCATAACCTGTGACGGGGGCGGCACACCTGCCTTTTGCGCCCCCCCGCCGGTCAACCGCTCGTATTCCGTCAACTCGCCCACGGCTTTTTGCGCCGGAATGGACATCTCCCAGAGGAACAGCCCGACAAAGAGCATCACCACCGACAAAAGCAGGGCGCGTTGATTTAGCGACAGTGTCGACATCGCTTAACCCTTCCCGATGGCGAAACTTTTGACATAGGCCTCCGGCTCTGCCGGATCGAATGTCTTGCCCATGATGGTGTGCGATTTGTAGGTGATGTCGGGCGCGTCATAGCCCAGATCGTTCATCACCTTCTTGGCATCGGCAGCCAAATAGACCTGTTCGGCCACAGCCTTGTAGTCAATATCGTTCTCGATATAGCCCCACCGCTTCATCTGGGTCAGAATCCAAACGCCCATCGAATGCCAAGGGAAAGGATCAAAGTCGATCCGATCTGGCACTTGCTGCACCGCACCCAAGCCATCGGCAAAGGTGCCGGTCAAAACCTGCTGGATCACCTCGACGGGCTGGTTGAGATAATTCGTCGGCGCGATGGCCTCGGAAATTTCAATGCGGTTCTCTGGGTTGGACGCATATTGCGTGGCGTCAATGATCGACTTGAGCAACGCCCCATAGGTGTTGGGCAACTCCGTGGCGAAACTCAGCGGCGCGGCAAAGGCGCAGCAGGGGTGCCCCTCCCAGATCTCTTTGGTCAGCAGATGGATAAAGCCAATCCCTTCCCAAACCGCGCGCTGATTGAACGGATCGGGCGAAAGATAGCCATCAAGGTTCCCGGCGCGCAGGTTGGCGACCATTTCGGGCGGCGGCACCACGCGGATCTGAATATCCACATCGGGATCAAGCCCGTGTTCAGCCACGTAATAGCGCAAAAGGAAATTGTGCATCGAGTATTCGAACGGCACCCCAAAGGTGAATCCCTTCCATTGCTTGGGGTCGCGCTTGTCCAGATGCTCGTTCGACAGGACAATGGCCTGCCCGTTGATGTTTTCAACGGCGGGCATGATGTATGGCACAGCGGTCGAGCCTGCGCCAAGTGTCATGGCAAGAGGCATCGGCGTCAGCATATGGCTCGCGTCATATTCCCCCGACAGCGACTTATCGCGCGCCACAGCCCAACCGGCGGTTTTGATGACACTCGCGTTCAATCCGTAGCGCTCGTAAAAGCCCAAGGGCTGCGCCATGATGATCGGCGTGGCGCAGGTAATCGGCACGAACCCGATATTGAGGTCTGTCTTTTCCGGCGCGCCAAGATTGTCGAGGATTGCTGCCTTGGCTGCATCAAGCGGAAACACCGATGCAAGCGCCGCCGCAACCGTACCGCCGCCCATCATCCCCATGAACGACCGCCGCCCGATATCGCTGTGGCCGAACACCGACCGCACCACGGCGCTTTCGACCGCGCGCTCTAGCATCGCTTCAGAGGACATCGCCCGCGCGGTCACGTCATGCTGCGCGCCATTGCAGGTGTCGCACCCGCAGGACGCGCCGTGGCGCAGGTCATTCTTTTCTGAAAATGGGTCGCCAAGGCTCTTCATGGTCATTTCACGTCCTTTCGCTCAAATGCCGTTTGGCCCATGATCCAATGAAGCCGCTACGCGCGAAAGGGGTGTGCCTATTTTTTAAGCTCAGTATTTTATCATTTATTTACATAATACTAGCACAGTATCTCTCACGTATATCCTTATGAAATTTCGTAATTTACGAGAT
This sequence comes from Roseovarius sp. MS2, assembly GCF_051447875.1. Classification (NCBI taxonomy): domain Bacteria; kingdom Pseudomonadati; phylum Pseudomonadota; class Alphaproteobacteria; order Rhodobacterales; family Roseobacteraceae; genus Roseovarius; species Roseovarius sp. MS2. The sequence continues at coordinate 1,946,523 of NZ_JBKHVF010000001.1, read as the reverse complement.
TTCGTATTGCCGCGCTGCGCTGCGGCGGTGTTTGGTGAAGTCATGTACGAGATACCCACAACCCCCGATTCCCTGCTTGACGCCCTAGCCGAGGCGGCGCTGGTGATCGACCTTGTTGCCGACCGGATCGTCGCGGCCAATCCCCGCGCCCGAGCGCTCCTCGATCTTGAGGATTCCACCGGCACACCCTTTTCACCGCTGGTCGGCGCGAGCTTGCCGGGTTTTATCGTGTTGGTGGATGAAATCGCACACCGGGGCGAGGCATGGAGCCGCGACATTACCCTTGCCAGCATCACAGGAAGGCCGTTGCGCGTTGAGCTACGCGGCAGGCTGGTTGCCAATGCCCCCTCGCTCCTTGCGCTGACCCTGCTCGATCTTGCAGAAATGGAACGCCACGACCGCATCGCGCAAGCGGCTGAGTTGCATCGTTCAGGTCTGCTTGAATGGCGGCGCGCGCAGGAGTTTTTTTCCGAGCTAGAGCGTCAGAACCAATTGATCCTGAATGCCGCGGGCGAAGGCATCTACGGCGTCAATGCGGATGGCAAGACCACCTTTCTTAACCGCGCCGCGCAGGAAATGCTGGGCTGGACCGCCGAGGACCTCTTGGGTCACGACATTCATTCCGTGATCCATCACCACCATCTGAACGGTGATATCTATCACGCACATGATTGCCCGATCTACCAATCCTTCCGCTTTGAAGAGGTCAATCGGATCGAAGACGAGGTGTTCTGGCGCAAGGATGGCAAACCGATCCGCGTCGAATATGTCTCGACCCCGATTTACGATCAGAATGTTCTGGCGGGGGCTGTGGTGATCTTTCGCGATATCACCGAGCGCAAGGAAAGCGAACGTAAATTGCGCGAGGCGATGGCAGAGGTGGCCGCGCTCCGCGACCGGCTGGAACAGGAAAACGCCTATCTCCAAGAGGCGATCACCACCGAGCGCGCGCATCACAATATCATCGGCGCGTCCTCTGCGGTGCGGCAGACCGTGCAACGGATTGACCTTGTGGCGCGCACCGATGCCACCGTGTTCATCAGTGGCGAGACTGGCACCGGCAAATCCCTTGTGGCGACCGCCATTCACAAGGCAAGCCCGCGCGCACGCCGCCCCCTCATCCATTTCAAATGCGGCTCCGTCGCCCCCGAAGAGGTCGAGGCCGAGTTATGGGGGCAGGTTCGCGGTGCCCCCAACGGGGCCACCCGCGACAAACCCGGCAAGCTGGAACTGGCACATAGCGGCACGCTGTTTCTCGACGATGTCGAGGAGTTGCCCTTTGAGATACAGGGCAAACTTTTGGCTGCCCTGCAAAACAGTGCTGTGACCCGTCTGGGCGACACCCGAGAAAAGCCGCTCGATATCCGTGTGATCGCCTCGACCACCCTGTCGGACAAACAGGCCCGCCGCTCTCACCGCATCCGCGAAGACCTGTATCTGTTTCTCAATGTCTTTCCCATCACCTGCCAGCCGCTCCGCGACCGACAGGAAGATATCCCGCTTCTCGCCGCCCATCTGCTCAAGATCGCCTGCCGCAGGCTGAACCGGCCCGAGCCCGTATTGACCGAAGGCGTGGTGCAACAGCTACAATCCTATGACTGGCCCGGCAATGTGCGCGAGCTTCATAACGTGATGGAACGGGCCGCGATTGTGTCTCAGGATCGCAAGCTGGTTGTCGAACTGGGGGGCGTAGGGCCGCTGGCAGAGACAGGCCGATCCTTTCGAACCGAAGCGCAGATGCAGGACCTTGTTCGGGTTAACCTGATTGCCGCCCTACGCGAAACACGCGGCCGTATAGCCGGCCCCTCTGGTGCGGCCGCTTTGCTTGGCGTCAAACCCACAACGCTCTATTCCCGCATCGGTAGCTTGAATATCGTCGAGGCGGATTGGACATGACCGTGCATCGCTTCTACGCCTGTCCAACGCCACTTGATTAGAACGCGAAAGTCAGTGCGCATTCGGGTTCAAGCCCAAGCATCTATAATATGTCGTAGGCGCAGGGCGCATAGATTGACCGCGTGAATCGACCGAGCCCGACAAGATCAGGCGATTGCGAAATGAAACGGATTGTAGCGCCGACATTAAAGGGCCTGCGACCCGCAGGGTGTTTTCCCGCATCGGTGCCCTTCAACCACCCAAAATACAGCACAATATGAGGGTGGCCGACTTGCTGAAGATGCGCTGCGGGGCAATCCAACCTACAAGGGGATAATATGGTTGTCCCAAGCACAATCATGCCGGGCCAGAGCGATCAAGCCGCTAGGGGCCACCGCCACGAGGCCACCCAACCCATCGCTGGCAAGATACCCCCCTGCCCGCGGTGCCAGTCCGCAGACATCCGCACGCCCGACGGCGCCAAGGAATACGCCGTCAATTCCGAAGCGATGCACGCGCCCACCGCGCGGCGAGGTTATCGCCACCTCTGACCCGTCGCCGCAGAAGGCGATGCTGCCGGCATAGCCCTGCATGGCGATTTCGTCGGCCAGCGGGGCCTCGGCCAGTATCGGGGCCTGTCCCCGGCGGTGCAGCGCCACAAGCGGCGGGGCCATGCCCGGTTGACCTTCCCATTGCATGGCAAAGGCGACCAGACCGTCGCCGCGCACCGCAAGATGGCGGATCGAGTTCTGCTGCAGATCGGGGCTTGGCTCGACCCTATCGACAAGCGTCCCGGACAGGGTCAGATACCCAAGGTTCGGGCGCATTGTGGGGATGTTTAGCTTGGTCCGATCACTCGGGTCGGTGGCAATGCCCCCGTTGGCCACCACCAGCGTTTGCCCGTCTGGCATCAGGCGCAGATCATGTGGACCAATCCCACCGCTGGGGAACTCTCCGATCCGGGCATAGCCAGCGGCCGCGTCCCAAATGCCAATAATGCCTTCGCTTGTGTCGCGGGCCTGTTCGCTGGTGAACAACAGGTCACCCCCGGCAGCGAAAACACCATGGCCGTTGAACTGACGGCGTTCGGGCGGGGTCAGGCTATGCAGGACCGCGCCAGTTGCGCAGTCGATGACAAGGGCGAACTGCCCCGGTCTGCGGGCAAAGGCCACGGCCTCGGCCCGGATTGGATGGGCTGCGCCGGCATGGCCGCGCGCGGGAAGGGGCACACGGAACTTGGCGATGCCGTCCGTTGAAAGGCCATAAAGCGTAAAGCTGCCATCCGCCTCGCGTGCTGCGGCCAGATAGGCAGGGCTCCCAACGGCGGCCCAACCAATGCGCGGCGCGGCACCTGCGGCGGCCAACCCAATCAGAAATCCTCGTCGTGTGGCCATTGTCCTAATCCCCGTCCTGCGCGTTGAACCCTGGCGCAATGCCAAGCTGGGCACCGATCTCTTCCTCTATCGCCGCCTGCAAGCCGCGCACCGCCTGTTGCAGCACCTCGGCGCGCAAGCGTGCCTGAGGGTCCGTCACATCCTGAAAGGCAGGGTCGGTGATCCGAGCGGCGGCAACCTGCAACCGGGCCAGCGCGGCTTGGGTTTCGGGCAAGGGCCAGTCGGCCAGTGCACTTGCCAGCCCATGTGCGGCCTCGGCTGCCAGAACCACGTTTCGCAAGGACCGCCCTGACCGGCGCGCCTCGGCACGAAGAGGTCGGGGCTGGTCAAAAGTGCCCATCGGCAGGCCCAGCCGGGTATCGGCCGTGAATTCGAGCGATGTCAGGATCTGCGTATAGATGGCCCGCAACGCCTCGTCCGGCGTCAGAAAGGCCGCGTTGCCATCGGCCCCGGCACTCTGCAACGTGTCAGCAAAGGGCCCGGACCAAGCAGCCTCTAGGGCATGAGCCTGAAGGGCGAGATCGGCGGCGATGGTGGCAGCCAGCGTACAGCCATAGCTTTGCGGTGCGTAGTCAGAGAACTCCGGGTCGAACATCAGCATGTCGAGCGCGAAGAACCCGCGCGCGGCAATCGACACCTCGGCATAGGCTTTGGGATCAAAGGCAACCGGGTCTTCTTCTGCGATCAACTGCGCCAGCGCGCGCGGCGTAGAACCGCGCCCATCGGGCCAGAAGGCAACCGAAAGTGCGCCGGTTTCTGACGGTCCAATCCGCAAGTCCGAGACCGCGATCCAAGCATCGAAGGCAGTGTGATAGGCCTCGGCCATCGCCTCAGGGCGGCAATCAGCACCCGCAGCTTCAGCGAGCGCGTCGGCGGATTCGGCGAAACGGGCAAAGGCCGGGAGGATATGCGCGTCGAGCGCGCTTTTGACATCGGCCAGCGACGGCGCGGCAAGGCCGAGCACAAGGCTAAGGCTCAAAACGGGGGTGGTGATCAGTCTCACAGGCTCTCCAGATATTTTATGAGGGCGGCACGGTCTTCGGGGGGCATGTCGACGACAGTGTCACGGGCGTGTTGCGCCTCGCCGCCGTGCCAGAGGACAGCCTCTAACAAAGAACGCGCGCGGCCATCATGCAGGAAATACGTGTGGCCCGAGACCAGTTTGGTCATCCCTATTCCCCAGAGTGGGGCGGTGCGCCACTCCTGTCCGTTGGCACGACCTTCTGGGCGGTTATCAGCAAGACCGGGCCCCATGTCGTGCAGCAAAAGGTCGGTATAGGGCCAGATCAACTGGAAACTTGCGGGGTTGTCGCCTTCAAGTCGATGGGTGACATAGTTCGGCCGATGGCAAGAGGCGCAGCCGGTGGTGTAGAACGCCTCGCGCCCGCGCAGCACCTCGGGGTCGCTGACATTGCGGCGGGCTGGCACCGCCAAAGTCTGACTGTAGAAAGTGACGATATCGAGACCAACTTGGTCGATCTCGAACCCAGATTGTTCGGCGTCGCCGCCATGCATCGCCGCACGGCAATCGGTCTGCGCGTCGGTGCAATCACCCCACCCCGCCGGATGGATCGGGTTGGAGATGCCGATATCGCCGGCAAAGGCGCTTGCCGTCTGCTCTAACAGCGTGGGATTGCCCGCCTTGTGCCCGAAGCGGCCGAGCATCGGCTGATCGTACACGTCCGACCACACGATCTGCGGCCGCCCTGATATGCCGTCACCATCAACGTCCTCGGGATCGGCGAGCGCCAGAATATCCGCTGACGGGATCGCCTCTAGTAGCCCCATGCCGATCATCTGCGGCGCGACGCGGGGGCTGAGCATAGCATTCGCGTGCAACGGGCCATAGCCGAGGTCGGCGGCGCGATAGGTGGGCGCGCGTAGATGCGCCACCTCGCCACCCGCGAGTGGCACCTCGATCTCTTCGTAGCTCACATCGAGACGGTATTCGGGCCTGTGCCCCGGCAGGCTGAAATCCTGCAACTGCGTGCCATAGGTGGGATCAGGCGCGGTCGGATGGATGCCGTCAATGTAAGCGGCGATCTCGGATGCCTCGGGCGCCGGGATCGAGATGCGCAGGAACATCGAAACGGCGCTGTCACCGGGGCCTTCGGGCGGATGCCCACGCCCATCCTTAAGGTGGCAGCGCTGGCATGAGCGCGCATTGTAGAGCGGGCCAAGACCATCCGAGGCCAGCGTCGAGGCCGGAGGCGACACCCAGACGCGGCGGAACATGCCGTTGCCGATACGAAATTCCAGCTCCTGCTCGAAAGTCAGGTTTGCGGCGGGCTGCGAGAAGGCATCGGCGGTATCGCGCGACCGCACGGTCTGCGCGCCCCCAACGTTCTGCTCGAAGGGCCATGCCTTTGAGAAATCCGTGGGCAGGGCTGTCGCGGCGTCGACCCGCGCACGCTCGGTTTCGGTGCGCGGCACCACATTCAGATGGATATCTTCAAGAGATTGGGCAGCGGTCATGCCCGCGCAGATACTCGCTATGACGATTATAGGCAGGAATGTGTGGTATGTTTTTGGCGTAGACACGGGCATGACGCTTTCAAGTGGTTCTCAGAATTCGTAGGCGAGCAGCGCGCCTATGGTATGGGTCTCGTCGCCGCCCTCATCGCCATAGCGATAGGCCAGTGCGCCACTTAGCCCCTCAAGGATCTCAATTTCGCCAGAGAGCGTGGCCAGGTGATCCTTTGGCAGCGTCTCGACATCACGCATCGCATAGACCGCCGAAAGCGTGACGGGGCCAACAAGCGCCTCAGCCCCAAATGTGGCGAAGGTCGCGCTGTCGGCGGTGCCGTCGAAGTGATCAAAATAGGCCAGTTCGGCAAGCAGTTTCACAGGCAAAGAGCCGGTTACGAATTCATGGCTGATACCGCCCACGATCCCGGTCTGATCTTCTGCGTCGACGACGCCGCGCGCCTGAGATTGCAGGCCGAGGTTGTACCCGGTCGCGCCAAAGGCACCCGTGAGCGAGATCGCAACAGACTCCGGTGCGCTGGTATTCGACACGCCACCGTCGCTCCGGTTTGTCCGCCCGCGATTTTCGCCCAGCGACTCGCTGAGGATGCTCCGATCCGCGTTAAAGAACGACAGGCTCAGCGCATGTTCGCCCTGTCCTGCCGCAAAAGGGATCACAAGGCCCGCACCGAGCTTCTCGGTGAGTTGGTAGTCTTCAGCGAAATCAACGCCATAGATACCCGGCGCTGCATCCCACGCCAGGCCAAAAGCGGGGTTGAACTTGCCTAGCACCACCTGCGCCGCGCCAAAATCATGCGCGAAGTAAAGCTCTTCGGCATAAAGGCCATGGTCTTCGAGGAAGCTGTCCGAGGTCGGGGCGGTGATTTGTTCGAGAACCAGCGTGCTGTTGATCGAGGTCCGCGACGTGAAAGCGAACGAAAGCGCGCCCTCAATGGTGGCGAACGTATTGTTTATCTCGCCGCCGGGCGCAGAGGAATCGACGGTAAAATCGGTTTGCAACTCGACCGAGAATTCGGCGGAGAACGGCGAGTTCGCATCCTGAGACTGGGCTGCGGTCGCACCAAGCGCAGCACAGGCGGCAAGCGTTACAGATAGGGTTTTCATCACTGTTCCTTGGTTTTTGTGAATGACGTCAACACACGTCATTGCGCTTGATATGTGATAACATACCAGTCTACAAGCTGGGGTTTGTGTCCACCGCCTGAAGCGGTGAACAAAGATGTGTTACTGAAACACGGCCGAGGGATCGTCGAGGCTGTCAGAGCCCTCTATTTCAATCCCACCAAGGTCAAGCGCGGCGATCACCCGCTCGATCGACCGGGTTTGGGCGATCAACCCCTCGACCCCCCCATGATCAAGGCCTCGCCGCCCGCATTCCCGCGTTCAAGCATCTCGTCATATGCAAATCCCGCTTCAGCCGATGTCTTGATCCGTCCCAGTGCAAGAACCGCATCAGCGAGCCGCGCGCGCATCTCGACATCAAGCGTTGGGGCAATCTCAGCAACGAGACCGGAGAGGGAGGGGCCAGACACGCTCGTGCCATCAGTGCGGGTATAGCTCCCGAGATAGACGTTCCGGATCCCCACCCCGTTATAGAAATGATCGTTGTGGGTATTGTCGGCGAAGCAGGAATGTTCTTCTTCGGGATCGTTGAGCATCAGACCAAGCCGCATGCGTTCGCCCGCCGTCTCACCGTAAGAGAGGCTTCCCATCCCGGTCAGGATTGCGGCAAGGCCAGCCCGCTCATCCGCCATCAGGGCCGCGCGCGCCGCGCCACCGTCGGCCCATTGCGTTGTCATCCAATCCAGATCGCCGACCAAAAGCTTGGTCGCCGCCGCCAGATACTCGGCCCGACGGTCGCAATTGCCGCCGGTGCAGTCCGCACCTTGCGCATAATCAGTCCAGGGCCGATCCCCCGCGCCGTCGCCATGCCCGTTCAGGTCCTGCCCCCAAAGCAGGAATTCGATCGCGTGATAGCCAGTGGCGACATTCGCCTCGACCCCGTCGGCCTCGTGAAGGGTCTCCTTGAGGAGAGCCGGGGTGATCTCGGTCGCGTCGATCTCTTGACCCGAAAGCGTGAAGACCGGATTAGCGATCACGTTGAGCGCGGCCAACTGGTTTTGGTCTGTCGCGCCGCCATAGGCCCCGTCGACATAGTCGATCAGCCCCTCATCCAGCGGCCAAGCGTTCACGCGACCCTCCCAGTCGTCCACAATCGCATTCCCAAAGCGGAACACCTCTGATTGCTGGTAGGGCACGCGCGCTGCAAGCCAAGCTGCGCGGGCGGCCTGAAGGGTCGCGGCTGATGGGGATTGGATCAGCGCGGCTACCGCCGTCTGCAGCGCCTGCGCGGCAGTCAGGCTGTCGGTGTAGTTGGCTGCTGCAATATCAGCGTAGGTGTCAAGCACGTCACCGGGTGTCTGTGCCAGAGCTGTGCCGCCCAGCGCGGCAATCACAGCCGTCGTAGTAAGGAGGTTTCGGATCATCGTTCATTGTCCCTTCTTTTCGTTTGTATTCACCGGACGCGGAGGGCGAGAATGTTGCGCCCCTTTCGCATCCAGCGAGCCTTTCACGTCGAAACCCCGACCGATGACCCCGTCAGGCCGTCAGGCGTGTTCAGGTAAAGCGCAATCCCTCATGCGGCCGTCAGAGGGACACGTTGAGCCTTGGTCGCTATCCTGACTGATTTTATCAGAAACTGCAATATCAGAGTTTTTCAGTCATCTACTTACCTTTGTGCGCCCGGCATCGGAAAATCTCTATGATGGCATCGGTCAACACGGCTGCATTGGGCTGGGGCCAAATCGGCCTTTCGTGCAGCAGGTGAAGTAAATCCAGCGTTGCGAAGCGGCGCGTACCGCTGGCGACCCTGTCCAAACCGCAGTGCGATATCTGCGGATACGCGCATTTTTCCTGCGCTTCTTGTCCCCTTCTTTAAGACGCGTGAACTTCAAGGCTATGAAGCGACGATTTTCAGCGCCATTCTGTGCGATAAGCGTGACGCTATGCGGGCGTTGCCCGGAACATCACCGCGTAATGTGCAATGATCGAACGGAACTATGCATGGAACTTTGCCAGACTAAGACATGTATCCAGCGCGCACCGGCATCAGACGCCGCCTTGCGGTTTATTGGCCGTACTCCCACACTGCGGTTCGCGCGTGAAAATGGCCCTCGGTATCGGCGGCACAACCTTGAACCCGAGTGGCACGTGGCCCGCGAGGGGCGAGAGGCCTATGCCAACATCGAGACCCTGTATGGGTTGGACCAATCGGCTGGCGCTGACCATCGCTTGATCGCGCTGAATGATGCGCCGAGGGGGGCGCGGAGACCGGCAGAAGACCTTCTGTCGCCCCAAGGGCTGGCGATGCTTGCCGACAGCGGGTTCGCCACGGGGAACGGAGGCTGACATGCGGTATCTGCTCGTTATCCTCGCGGTGCTGGCGCTGCCCGCCCATGCCCGCAGCGTCACCGACAGCGCGGGCCGCGTGGTCGAGGTGCCGGACACGGTAACCTCTGTCTTCGCGTCCGGGCCACCAGCCTCGGTGCTGGTCTATGTGCTCAAGCCCGAGGCGCTGACCGGCTGGCCCCGTGCGCTGCGCCCCGAGGAACGCGCCTATATCGCAGCACCCTACCGCGACATCCCCGAAACCGGTCGTCTCACCGGGCGCGGCGGCGAAGCGAACTTAGAGCGCGTCTTGCAGATCCAGCCGGACCTGATCGTCGATTTCGGCTCGGTGCGCGACACCTATATCGACCTTGCCGATAGGGTGCAGGAGCAGACCGGCATTCCCTACCTTCTTATCGACGGGCGGTTTGATAACACCCCAGAGGCGCTGCGCATCTTGGGCCACGCTCTTGGAGTGCCTGAGCGTGGAGAGGTGCTGGCACTGGATGTCGAGGCGACATTTGCCCGAATTGACGCAATGTTGGCCAACGTGCCGGAGGAAAACCGCCCGCGCGTCTATCTTGCCCGCGGCCCCGAGGGGCTGGAGACCGGGATGAAAGGCTCGATCAATACCGAGATCATCGAGCGCGCCGGGGGGCGCAACGTAGCAGATGACGGTGGGGCGACGGGGGGTCTGGTGAATGCATCCATGGAACAGCTCATCGTCGCCAATCCCGACACAATCGTGACATGGGACCCGAATTTCTACGCATCGGTGTTTGACGATCCGCTGTGGCAGGGAATCGACGCAGTTCAAAGGGGGCGGGTCTACCTGTCGCCCACGGCACCTTTTGGCTGGATCGACCGGCCTCCGTCGCTCAACCGGATGATGGGGCTGCTTTGGATGGCGAGGCTGCTATATCCTGATCTCTGGCAAGGGGACCTGCGCGAGGATACCCGAGCCTTCTACGCGCTTTATTACAATGTCGATCTTAGCGACGAGGACTTGGAAAGGCTGCTCGAATGGGCCGAAGGACGACCGCCGATGTAAGCCCGCCAAACGCCGGTTTGCTCAAAGGCCTGAGCTTGACCGGCGGGCTGGCTATGGTGCTGGTTCTGCTGGCGTTTGGCGCAGTGATGATCGGCCCCTATGGCCTGACGACAGGCCAAGTTCTGTCAGCGCTTCTCGGACAGGGGGACCAGCAGGCACAGATCGTGGTGTGGAACATCCGCCTGCCGCGCGTGGGGGCGGCGCTGCTGGTCGGCGCGGCCCTTGCCGCCGCCGGGGCGAGCTATCAGGCTTTGTTTCGTAATCCCTTGGTGTCGCCCGATATTCTCGGGGTCTCGGCAGGGGCGGGGCTGGGTGCAGTGGCTGGCATCTTTCTGTCACTCCCGGTGGTGATGATCCAGGCCTCTGCTTTTGTTGGCGGTATGGTGGCGGTGGGCTTGGTCACTCTGGTCGGTTCGTTGGTGCGTGGCACTGACCGGACCTTGACGCTGGTGTTGCTGGGCGTGGTGGTCGGCGCATTGGCGGGGGCCGCCACCTCTTTGCTCAAGGTGATGGCCGATCCCTATGATCAGTTGCCCGCGATCACCTTTTGGTTGCTGGGATCGCTGGCGTCCATCACGACGCGGGATATTGTTCCGGCCCTGCCCGTGGTGCTGGTCGGACTGGTTCCACTGGCCTTGTTGCGGTGGCGGATCAACGTTCTAAGCCTTGGCGACGAAGAGGCCCGCGCATTGGGAATCGAGGCCGGGCGCACACGGTTGATTGTGATCGCGTCGGCGACGCTGATCACGGCAAGCGTCACGGCCTTGGCCGGGGTTGTGGGCTGGGTCGGCCTTGTCATCCCGCATATCGCGAGGATGCTGGTTGGTCCGGGTTTTGGCCGCTTGTTGCCCGCTTCGGCGATGATTGGCGCGGGCTATCTGCTGGTGGTTGACACGCTGGCGCGGACCATAGCGGCGGTCGAAGTTCCGTTGGGCGTGCTGACAGCCGTCATCGGTGCGCCGTTTTTCGTGTGGCTGCTGGCGCGTGGCCGAAGGGGCTGGTTGTAATGCTTGAGGCGCAGGACCTGTCCATCGGCTATGGCAAAAGTCCGGTCGGCACCGGGCTGAACTTGCGGGTGCGAGAGGGCGAAATTCTGTGCCTGCTGGGTCCGAACGGCTGCGGCAAGACAACACTGTTCCGCACGCTTTTGGGGTTGCTGCCCGCGCTTTCCGGCTCCGTCTTGCTGGGGGGCCGCCCGATCACGGCACAGACGCGAGCCGAAATCGCACGGGCCATCGCCTACGTCCCGCAGGCCCATGCGCCGCCCTTTCCGTTCGAGGCGCTGGAAGTGGTGCTGATGGGGCGCACGGCGCGGCTCGGGGCCTTTGCTCAGCCGGGCAAAACCGACCGTGCCGTCGCCGAGGATGCGATGCGACACCTCGGCATCCATGACCTTGCGCATCGAGACTATTCCCAGCTGTCCGGCGGGCAGAGGCAACTGGTTCTGATCGCCCGCGCATTGGCCCAGGAGGCCACGCTGATCGTGATGGATGAGCCGACCGCCAGCCTCGATTTCGGCAACCAAGCGCAGGTACTGGCGCGGATCGGCGCGTTGGCGCAGATCAAAGGCACTGCAAGCCATGGCGTCATCCTGTCGACCCATGACCCCGATCAGGCCTTTGCGCTGAACGCACGCGTTCTGCTGATGCATCGCGGCGGAGTGCTGGCAGAGGGCCCCGCCGCAGAGGTTCTGACAGAGGCCAACCTTACCACCGTCTACGGGCTTCCAATAACGGTCGAAAGCACGCTCTCAGGCCGCAAGGTCTGCTTGCCAAGGCTCGCCGCTCACACGTCCGCAACCATGATGCCAGATGCCATGACGAGCCCCTAGGTGGAATTGGCGGCCTTATGGCCCGGCTCGTCGGCCAAGGCATCTTTGATCATGGCAGCCAAGAAGAGCGCACGGTCCTTTTCGACGTTCCAAAACCCACGGTTTGTGAACAGGATACTCAGGTCATTGTCGCGACCGCTAGGCCGGTAGGCTGTTCAGCGCCAGAAACACCAATGCCGAGACAAGCGCCGCAGCGGGAACCGTGATCACCCAAGCCGCAATAATGGTCATGAAATGCGACCGACGCACCAGTTTGCGCCGACGGCGTTCCTCGGGGGCGATCCGCAATTCTTGGGGCTTTGCCACTTTGTTGTTCCGCAGACGGCGTTCCGCATCCCACTCGCGAAAGAAACCAACGCCAAACACCCCGCCCACGGCGATATGCGTTGAAGAGACGGGCAAGCCCAACCAACTTGCCACGATAACCGTGAACGCCGCCGACAGCGCCACGCAATAGGCGCGCATCGGGTTCAGTTTGGTGATCTGAGAGCCGACCATGCGAATAAGTTTGGGGCCAAACAGGAACAGGCCAAAGGAAATGCCGAACGCGCCGACGATCATGACCCAGAGTGGGATCGACACCTGTTCCGTGACGCTGCCGAACTCTGCCGCATGGACGATGGCCGCCAACGGGCCTACTGCATTGGCTACGTCATTCGCCCCATGGGCAAAGCTCAACAGCGCCGCCGAAATCACGAGAGGTGCGCCAAACAGCACCTTGAGAGACTTGTTGCGATTTTCCAGCCCTTGTGACTGCCGCTTGATCAGTGGGATCGTCACAAGCCATGATATCACTCCCATCATCAGACCGATGGTGACGGCGGTACCGAGGTCGATTTTGACAACGCGCTTTAGCCCTTTCATCGCCAGATAGGTTGCAAACGCCCCAACCATGATCCCGATAAGGATCGGCACCCAGCGACGCGCGGCGGCAATCTTGTCCTCGCGGTAAATGATCCGCGATTTGATCAGCGCAAGGAAGAGCGCTGCAATCACCCCGCCCAGCACCGGAGAGATGACCCAGGACGCGGCAATTGCGCTCATCGTGCTCCAATTGACTGCGGCCAACCCGGCGGCGGCAATCCCGGCCCCCATCACCCCACCGACCACGGAATGCGTGGTCGACACAGGGGCCCCGATCCATGTTGCAAGGTTGATCCAGAGCGCCGCTGAAATCAGCGCCGCCATCATCGCCCAGATGAAAACCTGCGTATCCGCGACGGTCACGGGGTCTATGATGCCACTGGAAATGGTCGAAACCACATCTCCGCCCGCAAGCAACGCCCCTAGCGTTTCGAAAATCGCCGCAATCGTGATGGCACCACCAAGGGTCAGCGCATTGGCACCTACCGCTGGTCCCATATTATTGGCCACATCATTGGCCCCGATGTTGAGTGCCATATAGGCCCCAAACACCGTCGCCGCGATCACCACAAAGTTGATCGGGAATTCACCAAAAAAGACCGCCGCGGCAAGCGCTGTCACGACGATAAAGGCCAGGGCGATGCCAGGCGCCACCATTGGGCGCGCAACATATTGCGTTGCTGTCTCTAGATGGGAAAACCGCTGAAGATCCCTGTCGAGGGTCTCAAGGTGTTTGGCGTCGTTTTGCGTGTCGCTCACAGCTTGCCCCCCGGTAACTGGCTGGATGGGGCATATTCAAGCGCGCGATTGGCATCAACCGGCTTTGTCACAAAATCGAAATAAATTTGTTACATCCTGCGCAGGATATCTTGCAACTCTGGCTCTTGAACCATGCTCGCGGCAGCACCGGGGCTGACCCATGTGAGGCGGCGTTCCGCAGCTTCGGGATAGTCTTCATCCATCTGATCCACCTCAATCGCAAAGACCAGCGTTTCCACCGAGACGGGCAATCCTGTGGACAGCTCTTTTTCGTAGCAATAAAGACCAACCGCCTCTTTGCTCACACATCCAGACCGCACGCCGGCCTCTTCCCAAGCTTCCTGCAATGCCGCGCCGGGGGCATCCTTACCGTCAATTGGCCAGCCTTTCGGGATGACCCAGCGCCCCGTGCCGCGCGAGGTAATGAGCAATACTTCCTTGCGGCCATGCGTTTCTCTGTAGCAGACCGCCGCCACCTGAAGCCGACGGGGACGTTTAAAAAACGCACACACCAAGTCGATCCATGTACCGTAGATCGCTCTTGCCATGATCCTCGCGTCCCCCAAAAAATCCTTTATTCACATATTTATACGAAAAACACCCTGTCAGTGCAAATGCAAGCCTTGGTGGTGTTAGCCGTCGACACTGCCGCATTGGTGGTCTCGCTCAAGTCCACCGGGTTTCGCGCGCCCTAGCCCAGTTCCAGCGTGGCGACGGCATGCAGCGTATCACCATTTTGGGGTGCAGTGCCACGATACATTCGGGCGGTCCCGAACCCTTCGACAAAGCCGTTTCGCCGCAACACCGCGCCAAAGGCGGCACTTCCATCCGGCACGTCAATGATGGTCAGCGGCTCTGCCAATGCCGCCGCCGCCTGCCCCGCGAGATGCAGCGCCGCCATGGCGTCGGGTGCCACTATGGGGCCGATCTTGACCCCCTTGCGGCAGCGCCGCGCCGTGGCAAAGCCCGTAACCTCTGCCGCTTCGCGCAGCAGCACGGTTTTGCGTGTGGCGATATTGTCCACCCATACCCGTAGAAACCGTTGCCGACAAACGCCCGTCGCAGCCCGATCGAGACGGGCAAGTGCCGGGAAATCCTCTGGGCTAGAAAGTGGCAATGTCAGAGCCTGCAGTGGCAAAGTTCCCGTCAGGCGGCGGGTCCGGTCGACCAGCGCAAAGCCAGATTTGGCGTAATTCGCCTCTTGCGCGGGCACACCGTCAAGGCCCAGGGGGCGCGTGCCGGCATGGGCGATGGCATGTTGCCAGAGGGCAAAGCCTATCCCTTGATCGCGAAACGCAGGACGGCAGAGGTAGAGCCCGAGAAAGGCGTGGGCATCAGAATGGTTGACGACGGAAATAGCCGCGACCGGCTGCCCGTCCACTTCGGCCACGAAAAACCCCTCAGGATCAGCGGCATAAAAGGCCGCCGCGTCGTCAATCCCCGGATTCCACCCCTCCTCCGCTGCCCAGTCGAGCATTTGCACGACCTCTGGCAGGGTTGCGGTACGGCACGACAGGTCACTCATCGTTGAAGCGCCTCGCGCAGAGAGGTGGGCGGCTGGGTGACATTGCGCAGATCAAGCGACGCCACAAGATCCAGCAGGTGGCTTTTCATCAGTTGTTCGGCAAGAGCGGCATCGCGGTTGGCAAAGGCATCCAGCAGTGCATGATGCGCCTGCGTTTCGCATAGGGCGGCACGGCGACGCCAATAGAGGGCGATGATCAGCGACGACCGCGAGATGAGTTCGGAAATGAAGGTCTCTATCGTGCTCTGATCTGCAATGCGGGCGATTTCGATATGAAACTGGCCCGACAGGAACAGCGCGCGACCGTTCTCTCCGGCGTCGAGAGCGGCGTGTTCGTCGCAGATATTGGTCCGCAAAAGGGCAAGGTCCATTTCCGTCATGCGGGTCGCTGCGGAATGCGCAGTGCGGGGTTCCAGAAGGGCACGGGCCTCGAACACCTCACGTGCTTCGCGGATCGAAGGTTGCGCGACGAAAGCACCACGATTGCGCTTCAACTCAACCAGATGGCGGTGCGAAAGGGCCAATAGAGCCGCGCGCACTATGGTGCGGCTGATGCCATAGGCATCGCCCAATTCATCTTCGCCAAGTTTGGTGCCGGGGGGCAGGCGATGTTCGTGGATCGCACGTTCAAGGTCTAGGATGACCGCGTCGCTGGTCCAAGTTGTGATCTCGATCTTGGTCATGGGTCCTGCGCCGATTGTTTGCCCCTGAGTATGTCTTTTTCCGATTCGCATGGAAAGGGACAAGTAGAACAGTGGGTTTCGCGATTTGAGACAATATTGTATACAAAAATGTTCTGATTTTTAAGCGCCACCCGTTGCAAGAGGCCCATAAAACGGGCGGCGCCGGTTTTTGCGCCCTCCCGCCAGCGAAAACTCTGCCGCACGCGCAATTCAAAGCGCAGGTTCATTGCAGATGACGGTATGGGGGCCTTGATGCGAACGGGGTATGATCTTGAATTGGTGCACCTGACCAAGCGCTATGGCGATACGGTTGCAGTGCGTGATTTGAATCATGTCTTTGTAAAAGGCAGCTATGTCTGCCTTTTGGGTCCGTCCGGCTGTGGGAAATCATCAACACTGCGCATGATCGCAGGGCATGAGGACGTCAGCGAAGGGGCCATTCTGCTGGATGGGCACGACGTATCGCCGCTTCCTCCCGCGCAGCGCGGTACGGCCATGATGTTTCAGAACTATGCGCTCTTTCCGCATCTGTCGGTGCGCGAGAACGTGGCATTTTCGCTGCGCATGAAAGGGGTGAACAAGGCGACGCGCCACGCCCGCGCCAATGAGCTTCTGGAACTTGTAGACATGCTAAATCTGGCTGACCGTCTACCTGCACAGCTTTCTGGGGGCCAACAACAGCGCGTTGCTTTGGCACGCGCGCTGATCACAGACCCCAAGGTGCTCTTGCTGGATGAGCCGCTGTCAGCGCTTGATCCGTTCCTGCGCGTTCGGATGCGCAGCGAGTTGAAGAAACTGCAGCGCGCGTTGGGCATCACCTTTCTGCACGTCACCCACGGCCAGGATGAGGCGCTCGCGTTAGCAGACGAGATCGTCGTGATGAATGACGCGGTGATCGAACAGGCTGGGCCTGCGCGCGAGGTCTGGGCACGCCCGCGCACCGAGTTCGTGGCGCGGTTTATTGGCGGGCATAACGTGCTCGCACGACCCGGCGGCAAGGTTACCGTGCGCGCCGATGCGGTATCGCTGGGAAAAGACGGCCTGCCCGCTACGGTGATCGCGGTCGAATATCAGGGGGCCTCTGTCAGTGTCACGGCGGCAACCGAAAGCGGCGAAGAGATGCTTGCCCTGCTGCCCGAAGCGCAATTTTTTCAATCTCCGAAATCTCCCGGTGAAGCCGTCAGGCTGAGCTGGGACGAAGGGCGACTCCACCGGCTTGAGGCCTGAGAGCCCACCCCAATTCCCACCAATCCACAGGACAGAGAGGAACAGAACAATGGCAAAACCCAAGGTCGGCTATAGTCGTCGCGCCCTACTCAAGGCCGGGGGCGCAGCATTTGCCGCCTCCGCACTGCCCGCCCCCATGCTCTGGGCGCAGGATACCAAGGACATCGTGCTGCGCCAGTTTGGCACCGGTGTGTCGAACCTCAACGACGTGGCCAACAAGGTTAAAGAGGACCTCGGCTTTACCTTGGAAATGACGGCGCTCGACAGCGATAGCGTCACCCAGCGCGCAGCCACCCAGCCCGATAGCTTTGACATTGCCGATATCGAATACTGGATCTGCAAGAAGGTATGGCCGACCGGCAACCTTCAGGCCATGGATACCGCGCGCATCGCCAATTACGACAAGATCGTCGGCATCTTTCGCTCGGGCAAGCTGACGCCCACGTCGACCATTGCCCAAGGCACCGCGCCGCATTCGGTGGGATTTGTCGACGGCCCCGGCAGCACCAGCTTTGCGAGTGAAGAAACCGGCTGGATGACCCTTATTCCGACGATTTATAATGCCGATACGCTAGGGATCCGCCCAGACTTGATCGGCCGCCCGATCGAAAGCTGGACCGAGCTTTTGAACCCCGAATTCAAGGGCAAAGCGTCGATCCTTGATATTTCGTCCATCGGCATCATGGATATGGCCATGGTCTGCGAGGCTATGGGCGCGGTCGAATATGGCGACAAAGGCAACATGACCCGCGACGAGATAGACAAGACCATGGCGATCTTTACTGAGGCCAAGAAAAACGGACAGTTCCGCGCCTTTTGGAAAAGTTTTGATGAGAGCGTGAACCTGATGGCGAGTGGAGAGGTGGTGATCCAGTCGATGTGGTCACCCGCCATCACCGCAGTCAAATCACGCGGCATCCCTTGCGTGTATCAGCCGCTAAAAGAAGGCTATCGCAGTTGGGGGGGCGGTATCGGCCTGTCCGCATCCCTATCCGGAATGGAGCTGGATGCGGCCTATGACTATATCAACTGGTATCTCTCGGGCTGGGTTGGCGGCTATTTGATGCGGCAGGGCTATTACTCTGCGGTGCCCGAGACCTCCAAAAACTTCATGTCCGAGAACGAATGGGGCTACTGGTTCGAGGGCAAGCCCGCAACGGATGTTATCACCTCGCCCACCGGCGATACCCTTGCGCAGGCCGGAGAGGTGCGTGATGGCGGGTCGTTCAACGAGCGTATGGGCGCTGTGGCCTGCTGGAACGCGGTCATGGACGAAAACCAGTATATGGTGCGCAAGTGGAACGAGTTCATCGCTGCATGACCCGATAGCACGCAGACTGAACGCCATTTAGGGCTGGGGGGCAGGCGCCCCCCAGACCAAGGATCCTGACCAAAGTTCCCAAGCATGAAGAGCGGGTAACATGACGACCAACCGTCATATTCTGGGCTGGTTACAAGCGGCACCTCTGGCTGTGGTGCTGCTCGCGTTTCTGATCGCACCCATTGTGATGATCGTTGTCGTCAGCTTTTGGGGCGCGACCGAGTTTTCGATTTATCCCGCATTCCAGTTCGACAATTACGAGTTTCTGTTTGGCTCGCCCGTGACCTATCAGGTGTTTGGCGCAACACTGAAATATGCGCTGATCACGTGGGCGCTGACGCTCACCATAGGGTTCACAGTTGCCTATTTTCTGGCCTTTCACATTCGCAGCCTGACGATGCAGGTGGCACTCTTTCTGGTCTGCACGATCCCGTTCTGGACATCTAATATCATCCGTATGATTTCCTGGATTCCGTTTTTGGGCCGAAATGGTCTTGCCAATCAGACGTTGATGTCTTGGGGTGTGATCGACGAACCGCTGGAATGGCTGCTCTATTCCGATTTCGCGGTGATCCTTGCCTTTGTGCACCTCTACGCGCTTTTCATGGTGGTTCCGATTTTCAACACCATGATGCGGATCGACAAATCCCTGCTTGAGGCGGCGCGCGACAATGGCGCAAACGGCTTGCAGACTTTGCTATACGTCATCCTGCCGCTCACCAAACCCGGCATAATGATTGGAACCATTTTTGTCGTGACATTGGTGATGGGCGATTTTGTCACCGTTCGGTTCATGTCCGGAAGTCAGAGCGCCAATGTGGGGCGTTTGATTTCCAACGATATTGCCCTGTTGCAATACCCATCCGCAGCCGCGACCGCCGTTGTGCTGCTCTGCACCGTCCTGATCGTGATTGCGATCCTGCTGCGGTTTGTGAACATTCGCAAGGAACTCTGAGATGGAACGCAGGCCGCGCTCGTTTTACGTCTTGGCCGCCTTTTTTGGCCTATTCGTACTGTTTCTCTATGGTCCGATCCTGACCATCAGCATCCTGAGCTTTCAGGGGCCGCAAGGGGGTCTGACCTTTCCCATGAACGGCGCGTCACTGCACTGGTTTCGTGACCTGTTCGAGCAGCAGGCGGTGGGCGACATCTGGGGCGCGTTCCGCCGCAGCTTGGTGCTTGGGCTGGTCGTGATGGTCACGACAGTGGTGGTTTCGGTCATGGCTGGACTGGCCTTTCGCAAGCGGTTTGTCGGATCTGGCCTTTTGTTTTACACCACAGTCACCGCGCTGGTGATCCCGTCGATCCTGATTTCCCTAGGGGTGGGCCTCATCTTTACCCAGTTGGGCCTAAAGATACATTGGGCAACCTCGGGCTTTGGCGCGCAACTGACGTGGACGCTTCCCTTTGGGTTGCTGATCATGTTCGCCGTTTTTAACCGCTTTGACAAAAGCTATGAAGAAGCCGCCCGCGATCAAGGGGCCACCGCGTGGCAGACCCTGCGCTATGTGGTTCTGCCGATCATTGGGCCTTCGCTGATCGGGGTGGCACTCTTTGGCTTTACCCTGAGCTATGATGAGTTCGCCCGCACCCTGCTGACGGCTGGCAGCTACAACACCCTGCCTCTGGAGATCTTTGGGATGACGACGAATGTCACCACGCCGGTGATCTACGCGCTTGGCACACTCACCACGGTTTTTTCCTTTGCAATCATCGCAGCCTTTTTGATGGGCGCGTGGATCATGGGCAAGCGGCGCGCACGTCTTGGTTCGGATGCGGGGCTCGGATTGTGAAGCTTGCCTATATCAACCCCAATGCAACGGTCGGCATGACAACAGGGATCGTCACCGCCGCGCGCAAGGCCTTGCCAGAGGCGGAGATCTTTGGCCTGACCAATACAAGCGGTCCTGTGGCCATTCAGGGCAAGGCGGATGGGGACGCGGCGGTGCCCGGTCTTTTGTCCCTTTTACCCGTCGCACGGGCGCAAGGCGCGCAGGCTATTGTAATCGCCTGTTTCGACGATACAGGCCTCAATGAGGCACGCGCGCGCGCCGGTTGCCCGGTTTTGGGTATCGGACAGGCCAGCTATGTGATGGCGCAATTGCTAGGGCTGCGGTTCTCGGTCATCACGTCTATGGCCATTTCTGTCCCCGTGATCGAAGAGAATATCCGCGAGCAGGGCTTTGCCGGGATTTGCGCCTCTGTGCGGGCAAGCGGCCTGCCGGTGCTGACCATCGACGAGGGCGCGCCAGAGACCATCGACCGCATCGCCGCCGAAATCGAGACCGCCCGCCTTGAAGATGCTGCCACCTGCGCCGTGCTGGGTTGCGCCGGAATGGCCCCGCTGCAAGGGGCGTTGGCGGCACGGACAAGTTTACGCCTGATCGACGGCGTTTCAGCATCTGCCCTGTTGGCCAAGGCGATCGTGTCCGGCTTTGGCCCATAGGCGACCGGAGCGCCCCACCCGCGGATCTGTTCGTCTGGGCAAGTGGCCCATAACCAGCCTTCTGGCCGGGACCGTGACGCCGCAAGACCGTTTCGGTATCGACACCCTTACCCTACCATCACGGACAATAGGTTTTGCCCGCTCGCCCGCGCGCTATTCCACGCGCAGCCGTCCGGACACGCTGCCTTTGGTGACGAGATAGCCTGCCTCGATCAGGGCGCGGACGAACAATGCGTCTTCGTTAAGGCTTATATGCTCGACCATAAGGTCACCTGCATCATCGAAATAGCCGCGCAAAGCGGTGCGGTCTGAGCCTGCCCAAGGATCATCCGTGCCCACGTCGATCAGGCAGGCCTCGGGTTCATCGGTGCGCAGCATCGACAGGGCAAAGCTCTGGCCGAAATCATTGGCATCGAGGTCGGGGATCAGTTGCGTTGCCCAAGGCGTCACACAGTCACGTATTTCGCCCATCTCGTTGGCGACCGGCAGTGACAGCCAGATCGCCCCGGTGCCGCCCCTGACTGCTTGGCGAAAGGAGCGGATGCGGTTGAGGGCGCGCAGCGCCTCAACCTCGCTCACGACGATGGCGTCGCGGGTCATCGACCAGCCCTCAGGTGCCCCGAGGCCCGCCATCGCACCGCGCAGCCAATCCGGAGCGCCGTCGATTTCCGACAGGAATTCCGCAGGGATGTCCAATGGTTCGGCAAGCGGGGTCGCCATGGCCATTTCTCCTGTGCTAGGTCCAAGCGCCGCCGCGCCGATCAGCGCCGCCGCAGCCCAATTTCGGCCTTTGGTTGAGGTTCTCGACATTGTCTAACTCCTTTCCCGGGAGCGGCACAGCCGCCGCTCCTCTCATTCGGCGCTTTGCCTGCTAGTAGTGGTTGCGCGGGTTGATCCCAAGCATCTCGCGCAGGTCGTTTTCGGTGATGTCGTCAGGGCTGTTCACGCCACCTACACCTGTGGTGCGGATCTCCTCGTGCCATGCACTTTGCGGCGACCCATCCAGACCAGTGTAGTTCACGATTGCCGATCCGACATCGCCGCGCATCCCATGAGTGGCGTGGATCAGCTCATGGCCCAAAACCACGCCCGGATCGGGCGTCTCGTAGGACAATGTGCCGGTTGACGCGTCATATTCTGGCAACGCCGGCAGGTAGGATGGGTCATAGACAAGGTTGATATCACCCGGCGTGCTCGACGTGAAGGGCTGACCATCCGCCCGCGCCCCCCCAGCCGCATTGGCCTGAAAGCTGATTGTGGTGGTCTGCGGGTCCTCCACGATCCGGCTGACAAGCTCTCGGCCGGTGTCAAAATTGGTCTCACCGGTAAAGAAGCTTTTGATATCGAGCCAAAGCCCGTGCAGCCAGCTTTGGCTGATTTCGCCAGTCTCCATATCTACCCGCGCAGTGGGATCAACGCGTTGCAGACTTTCCTCGACCTGCCGCCTATAGGCCTCATCGCCCTGCACGATGCCTTCTAGCCCTGTGGGATCAATGAACGACATCGGGTTGTTGTTGGCATAGGCAAAGAGAGTGCAGGCGATGGTGTTGCCAACACAGCGCTCGGGGTCGCTCAGATAGAGCGGGTCAGGCGAGATGAAGCGCCCCAGCGCCGGATCGTAGTAGCGCGCCCCGTAGTAATAGAGCCCCGTCGCATCATCGAGATATTTGCCGGTAAAGCGGTGATGCGTCTTTTCACGCGGTTTCTCGTCGGCGACAGCCTCCTCATGGCTGGCCCAATCGGATGACAGAATTTGGGGCTGATGCTCTGTGCCATAGGCGCGGTAGAGCATCTGTTCGACCGGCACACCAGCACTTGTCATCACGTAATCCGAGGAATCCAGATGGTCCTTGAGGTAGTAGAACCAGCGCCCCGTCCCGTGTTCCATCCGTACCAAGCGGGTAGAGCCGATATTGACAAAGCTCTCGTCCCCTTTCGGCCCGCGATGGAAAGTTTCGGTGGGAAAGAGGTAAAGCTCTGCGGCACCCGCATCGTCGAGCGGCACTACGTCCTTGTACGTTCTCCGCCCGGTTTGGTCGTAGCCAAAGAACACGTCATGTTCCAAGGTCTGCGCCCGGATGAGCCGCCCATAGGCATCGAAGACCGTTGCCGTTACCTTGGGGCTCGCGGCCAGCTGACCAAAGCCGTCAAAGCTGTAGGGCGCAGCAGAGGCACCAACTGGGATCAGGTCCGTATCGGCATCCGAGGGCGGCACCAATGTTTCCCCCGCAGCCATTTCGTCATTCCGCGAAAAGGCACCGGCATCGGTGTATTCAAACGCCGCGTCCTCGCCGTAGCGCAGGTACCGCACCAGTTGGTTGCGAAAGTCGTAGTGGAAAGTGCCCGACCGGTCGACATGGCCATGTGCGGGCGCAGGCCCAGCCGCCAGACGGTCCACGATCTCGGTGATCGAACCATTCCCGTTGAAGGTCATCGAAATGTCCTGCAACGCAGTGCCGTCACCTGTCCGCGTCACGATTTCTTCGAGAAAGAGCGTTTCGCGGTTATAGGTCAGCTCGGTCACGGCCCCAGCGCGGTAGGCAATCTGATCAATCCGGCTTTCGGGGTTGTAGGTGATGTCCTCGATCACCGTTTCCGGCCCGCTGAAATCGGGATGAGTGATCGCAACCCGTCGCAGGTTCCGGTCTGGCCCAAGGGCAAAGTCATAGCCGAGACCACCTGGCCCCGTCGCCCGATTGATCCGCCCGTCGAGCGTCTGGTGAAAGCTTTCGGCAAACACCTCGCCCGCGATCTCGATCTCGTTCTGGACCATGCGGCCATTGGCATCCCAGCCAAAGCGCTGGATGCTGTCATGCCGCCCGTTAGGATCGATGACCTCAATCCGGGTGTGTTTGCCCAGAGGCAGCGGGATCGGCGTTTCGAAGGCCGCCGCAACCTGCAACGTCTCGGTCACGTCATAGGCGTACCGGATGCGGTCCTCGCCATTCACCGTCTCGAGCAGCTTGCGGTTCAGAAGGTCGTACTCAAAGGCGATCACATCGGTGGTGCCATCTTCGGCTATCCGCGCCTTGGACCATTGTCTGCCGCGCTCATCGTAGAAGTAGTAATGCGTGCCCAGCCCCGGGATCTGCTGGAATTCCATATCCCCGACAGAGTTGAAACGGAATTGCCGCGGCGCATCTTCGCCCGCGAGCCGGATTGCAGTCAGATAGCCAAAGCTGTCGCGGTCGAACCGGGTTACAAGCGAGGTGCCACTTGCATCGCCGATCATCACTGCGTGGACGCCAACATCATTGACCAGCCGATGCTCTTCAACCGACATGGAGCCGCCGTGCTGGTCTTCGTAGGTGGTGATTGTCGTCATGCCCCAAGGCGCATAGCTCTGGGTGGAAAATTTGCCTGACGGATGCGTTTCCTCGATCATCCGGCCCAGCCCGTCATAGCGATAGGCATTGCCGTGGCGGCGTTCGGGTTCTGGCACCTGACCCGAGGCAAAGGCTGCCTCAACATCCGGCACGGTTTCTGTCATGTAAGGTGTCCAACGGAAGGTCAGCAGCTCATTGCGGTTGAACTCCGAGTACTTGAACATCCGAACACCGCCCTCAGCCACATCCTCCATCTCGGCCAGCTGATTGCCCCGTGCGTTGAACGCAGCCAACGAGCGCACGAATTCGCTTTCGCCCTCCGGCGTGTCGGCGGCGGAGGGGTAACGACGCAGCGAGGTCAGGATCATGGACGGCGCGCCGTTCAGGCCAAAGCGGTAGGCATAGCGCTTTTCCGACCCATCCGCGCTTAGTTCGCGCAGCTTGCGGCCCAGCGCGTCGTAGTCGTAGTTGATTTCCATGCCCAGTGGCGTGGTTTGCCCAGACAACCGCCCGGCAATCCCATCATCATAGGCCATGGTGGTAACCTGATTGCGGCTGTCGTCTGAGCCGTGAAACTTGGTATGCGCCGTTGGCAAGGTGCCGGTTTCGTCAAAGGTCACGCTTTCGATTTTCGACAGATTGTCGGACATTTCCACGACGTTGCCAAACCTGTCATAGGCCATGTTCTTGAGCAGCGTATGGGTGGCGCTGTGCCAGTCGGCAATGTCTGGCGGAACATCTGCCAGACTGGAGAATACGTCGATCGCCCGCATTCCCAGACGCCCCCCATTTTCCGGCAGGTAGGCAAAGCGTTCCCGCGACAGAAGGCGCGTGCCTGCCACGGTTCGCCGCGCCGATGCGGCGTTGACGATGCCAAGCGGTGCCAAAGTGGCGCGCGCCTCTGCGTAATCGGTTTCCGTCACCCGCGCATAGCCGGGCATGACCTGGCCCTCTGGGCCGGTCAGTTCGACCACGGTTTCGGTTTCGCGGCCCGCATAGTTGAATTCGTCGAATTCCGCGAAGATGCGCGTCTTGACCGGGTTCACGCATTCTGTGTCGCTTGGCTCTTGCACGTGCTGTGGCCCCGCCGCAGCGGTCAGCCTTTCCTCGGTCTTGCGCAGCCAGCTGACATTGGCAATCCCAGTAGGCGCTGTCTGCCATGTATTGCTTTCGCAGGACAACATTGCGCCGGGCGTCGGCAATTTCTGGGCCCGTGTCGCGGTGGACAGCGAATGCAGCCCCGCCGCATTCGGATCGAGCGACGCGGACCCGGCAGCTGCAGCAAGCAGCACCGGATCGGCATCGACCGCGTAGGTCTGCCGGATACGCAGCTTGCCAGCAAGGTGAAGGTCGGCTGTCACATCGGCAAAGGCGTAATATTGCTCGAACGCGATCGAAGATTTCTGGGTATCTGCCCCGCCCACGAATTCGTCGCCATAGGTGACACGCTCGACCTCGGAAAAGCCGATGAAGCGGCGGTTGATCACGTCATAGAAGGGCTTGTGGTAGAAGTATTCCTCGACCTGCACATCACGCCGCGCCGCGTTTGCCACGCCTTCAGAGGTGACCATCTGTTTTGCCACCACCACCGGAAAATGCAGCGTCGCGGTTTCGCGCCCCGCCGCGCGATCGCGCAGCATCTCGTCGGTGGAGGTTGCATAGCGGATGTCGTGCCGCCGCCCGCTCTCGAAACTCACCACTGTCAGCAGGTTGGCCTTGACCAGTTGAATCTCTGTGGTGCGATTGAAATCAATCACCACGACCGGCGCAATCTCTGGTCCACTGGCCTGTTGGAACACGATGATTTCCGCCTGACCGTCGGCATCCAGATCAGCCACGCGCGAGCGGAAGGAATTGGGCGCATTGCCCACCTGCACCCGGGCATTCAGCGACAGCCGCAGGCTTTCATCCGCAAAAGATCCATCGCCAAAGCCCAGCCAAATCTGAATCTCGTCGGTACGGCTGCCCATCGAGGCAAAGTCGCGCACCCCATCGCCATTGGCATCCACGTACCACATCGACTGCACGTTGTCGGACGGGCTCATGCCCCTTATCGCGGTGAACCGCCCTGCCCCGCATTTTGGGTCATTCAAGCGCATATCCCCCCAGAGCAGCGCACCCGCTTCGCGGCTGAAAATGTTGCCCTGGTTCTCGTAGATGCAAAACCCCTGATCAGCGACGTTGATCGTCACCAGATCGGGCAATCGATCACCATTCACATCCGTCAGCCGGGTCGACTGGCGGCTCAAGAGGCCCCCATCTTGGCTGTCCATCGGCAGCACCTTGGACACCCGAGCGAAATTGATCGCATGGCCCCCGTCTGGCTGGCGTCGGGTAAGGTTGAGGTAAATCAGCGCCTCGGTCCGGCCATTGGCATCAAGCCGCGTCGCGACAATGTCGCTAAGACCATCAAGGTTCACATCCACAAAGCGGCCATTGCCGTCCGAGAACAGCGACGGTGAAATCCCGTCCAGCGGAATCGCCCGCCCGATATAGGGGAAATCCCCGACCGCGTTGCCGTTAAAGACATGCAGCAGACCGTCCTCGACCTCTAGAATATCGGCATAGGTGTCACCGGTGATGTCAGCGAAATGGAACCGGTTCTCAACCAGCCTCGGCGTGATCTCGCGCGTCAGGCCAGAGGCTGTCGTGCGCGTCAGCTTCAGTGGAATTGACGTCTCAAAGGCCGATTCCAGAGCCCCTTCACCCAAGTGCACCCGGGTCACTTCGGTGTCGCTGGTCTGCACCACGTCAAGCAGCGCATCCATGTTCAGATCGGCAAGTTCCAAGTTTTGCGGCGAAATATCCCCCGCAAAAGCCAGGTTTGGCGCGGGAAAGACAAGCTCCCGCTCGGCCAGCTCTGCCGCCGTCCAGCTTGAATAGTCAAACCGCAGATCGGGGTAGCGCAGCGTATCATCGCCAAGCGCAGAGCCGCCGGTGTTGCCAAAGCGATAGACCGCGCGCAGCTGGTCTAGAACATTGACCGAATTGGGGTCGATCTCGCCCGCAAGGTCGGATTCGGCCATGGCCTGACAATCGGGATGGGTGCGCACGGTGAATTCGGTATTGTCATTCAGCGACCGACCGATAAAGGCCATGCACCACTGGTCATAGACATCACCTGCGAAACTCGCCGTCACTTTGCCGTAGAGCTTGGGGTTCTGCTGACGCACTCCGGCGATATGGCTGACAAGGCTGGCGCGCGTGTCGATGAGATCGAAATCATAACGACTTTGCCCCCCGGCAAAGGCCACCCCGGTAAGGTAGGACCGTTCTCCGTGCTTTTCATATTCATAGCGCACTGCGTCACGGTTGGTGTTGACGCTCATCACCAGCGGCCAGCGGGTGATCGTGGGTTCGGCCGTCGCGAAATTGCCCTCGGCCACACCCTCGGCGCCAGAGAAATACATCCGGCTGCCATCCGCCATGCGCAGCTCAAACCCGGCTGGGATCGTTATTACCTCTTGCTCACCGGTACGGTCCAGCACGACCACCTCGAACGGCATATCGCGGCGCACGAACACCATCTGTTCTTCGGCCACTTCCGGGCGATAGCTCGGCAAACCGTCTATCTCGCCCAGATAGACCAGCCGCGCGCCCTGAAAGCTCAGCCGGTGAAAGAAATCGCCATCCGGCTTCCTGCCCGGAATGGCGGTGCCGAAATCCTGGTTCACGATCACCGAAGACGCGGTAAAGGACCATCCCACGCCCAGCCCCGACCCGCTGTCCCCCGCGAACTGGTTGTAGCTCAGGAAGAGCCCCGGACCGAACTTGCCGCGCTGCGGCAGCTCTGGCAGCGGCAGCGAAAAGTTGGCCGACCCGGTGTTGGCGTTGAGCTGGAACGCCCCCTCCTCTTGGCTGACCGTGCCGCCCGCAGATGGCAGCTGGATCACCGAAGAGGCGGATTTGTCATCGGCGGCGAACCCGCCCACAGGTAGGACCGCGAGCATGGCGGCGACAGGAAACGCTGTGTAAAATCGTGTCATGACAAGGTCCTTTCGGTTGGGACGTAGGATCGACAATCAGGGGTTTGACGGTGTGATGATGATCGGCACCGGCTGCAAGAAGTCGCGTCGGATCACCACGTTGGGATCGACCAGATTCGAATTGAGAATGAATTGCGGCTCTCGCTGGCAGATCACCAAGATCGGAACAGTGTTCTGCAACCCGCAAACCGGGTTACCCTTGATGTAGGGGTTCTTGCTGAGCAACGGGGTGATCTGATTGAGTTGCGCGATCTTGTTGTCCCGCAGATCGAGAAAGGACAGCTGCGGCAGCCCGGAAATTCCGCTGGTCACGGTCAGGCGGTTCTTGCGCAGGTTGAGGCTTTTGAGTTTGGAATACCGGCTGACCGCGCTTGGGTTCGCGATCTGGTTTTCCGTCACATAGAGGTGTTCGAGATCCTGTGAAAAGACGATTGGAATGGTGCCAAGCTGGTTCTTGCTCAGGTTCAGGGTTTTGAGCTTGCGCAACTGCCGCATCGGCTGCACATCCCTGATGTTGTTGTCATACAGAAGCAGACTGGTCAGTTCCGGCATCCCGGCGATAGGAGCCACGTTGCTGATCTGCTTGGCATTGAGGTTCAACGATGTGACGCTGCGCGCCCATTCGTTGACGCCCCGGCAATTCTGGCTGCTCTGGCCCGCGCCCTCGGCCACCGCCATGATCGCGTCCACCGTACGCCTTGCATCGCCCAGCATCCCGATCTGAAACCTGTGCACGAGGCAATAGGTCAGCATCGAATTCATCACGACCGGCGCGTTCCACATCGTCGCGGTTTGCAGGCTTGGCAATTCGTCCAGAACGCGGATGTCGCGGACCTGGGTGTCGCGGAAATTGACGGATTGCAACTCTGGCATGTTGCGCAGAGCCCAAAGTTCGGCAATCGGGTTCGAAGAGATGTCGAGGTTCCGCAGCGCGCGCAGGTTGATCAGGCTGTCGTCATCCTCGAGCCCGGTATTCGAGGCATCGACAAATTGCAGCCGTTGCAGGAACCGCAGGTTGCTCACTTCGCCAACGGGGTTGTTGTCCAGCAAAACGTTCGTCGCGCTTTCAGCCACCCGGATGTAATCCAGCGTGGTCAGCCCGCGATCGCGCAGGTTGATTGTCGACATGGTCTTTAGCCGGCTTTCCGATGACCTGCAGGTTTGCGTCTGTGATATGCTCAAAAGCGCGCCAACCTCTGTGCGATGCGCCTCACTCAGCGTTTCCGGTTCGTTGCGCAGGATGCAGGCCGACAGGTAGTCGCCGAAGGTTACAGGATTGCCCGCCATGCGCAGAGTGGTCAGCCGCTCCAGCGCGGCCAGGGGCCGCACATCGATGATCGCGTTATTCGATAAATCAAGCGTGATGATCTGCGTCAGCGCGGCCAGTGCCGATACATCGGTGATCGTGTTGTCGGCAAGGTTCAACGATGTCAGATGGCTGAGGGTCGCGAGTGGTCCAAGCTCTGACAAGGTCTTGCCGGTGATCGTCAGCGCATTCGAGGAATTAAGTACGGTTGCCGCCCCCGAACAGGTGCTTTGCCCGGTGACTTCGATCATCGCGCGGATTGTGGCGCCGGTCTGGGTGGGCTCATCGCGCAACTGCACGCAAAAGGTGATGAAATCCGTGGGGCCACCGGTGGAGGCTGGATTGCCCGCAAGCTTGAATTCCACCTCGCTTCCAAAATTGGCCAGCTCGCTGAAATCGTCGATTTCGTTGTTGGAAAGGTCGAGTAACGTGAGCTGCGACAGACCAACCAGCACGCCGATGTCATCCGAGGTCAGCTCGTTTCGCGCCAAATCCAGCTCGGTCAGCTGGGTCAGAAATTGCAGAGGGGCGATGGTGTCCGGCACATTGCCGGGCAAGGACAGTTGTTGCAGCAGCGGCAGCGACGAAATCGGCCGCAAGTCGCTGATAGTGTTTCCACCCAGATCAAGCGAGGTTAGGTTCACCAAGGTGGCCAGTGCGGCCACATTGGCAATCCGGTTGTCGCTGAGATCCAGGAACTGCAACGCGGTCAGCCCTGCCAGTGGCGAGACATCCGAAATCTGGTTGCCCGCAAGCGACAGCGAGTTCAGATGCGACAGTGTAGCCAGCGGTGCCAGCGACTGCGCTCCGCTATTGTCGAGGTTGCGGCTTGTCACCGCGGTGAGGAAGTCCTGTGCCTGCCTGCAGGCCACCGTATTGCCCAGCGCGCCCGGCCCGCCCGGGGTGCCATTGAGGATCGCGCGCATTGTCGCTTCTTCTTCCGGCGTCAGGTCTCCTTTGGTGCACCAAGCGGCAAAGGTCTGGGGCGCCGTTTCGATGGGGGCGGCCCCCGGGCGGCACGCAATCTCGTGGATCCGGCCTGCGAAAAACAGGGTCGGGTCGCCCGGCGTGGCATTGGCGAGGTCAAGGTTCAGTGCCTCTACCAAGGCTGCACAGCCGGGGATATAGATCCGATCGTGGGCCGCCTCACTGCCGATATCAGCCTTGAATTGCAGGTAATGGATCAGCCCCTGCGACGTGTTCGCGGCAAAGACCGTGATCGGGTAATTCTCTGAGCTTGGGCAAAGTAGCGGGTTCTCCGCCGGGGCCGCATCAACGACGCTCTGATCGGTCGGATCGATAATCTGACTGGACGGGATCAGGAACCCCAACGCGGCAATCATCGTCTCTTCGTCGGACTGGCTTTCGCAGCGCACCCGATATCCCCGGCCTTCAGAAATCACCACCGGGTAGTGCAGCCGGTCGCCCAAAATGTCGGTGACCAGTACCACGCTGACCTCTTGCGCCTTTGCGGAAAGGGCCAGCGCCAACACGATGAATAGAGGGGCAAGAAAGCGAAGCGTCATGGGTCTAATCCCTTCATTTTATTCAAGTATCTGGACGGTTCCCGCTCCGCAGGAGGGCCGGGTGTTATCCGCAGTCAGATTGTTACCGGGCAGGGTGAAGATGGCGGCGCTGCCCGCAGTCCAAAATGTGCCAACACAGGCAAATCCCTGCGCTGTCGATTGCATCAGCTGCGCCTCTGAAGCGCCGCGAAACTGCAGCGCTGTAGATGACCCGCTTTGCGCATCGGTGCTGACCAGCCGCAGGTTCGTGGCGTCGAGGGTCGCGTTGAAAAGCGACGCGCCCACCCGGCCAGTCAGCGTTACATTGCTCAGGATCATTTCCGCCCCGGCAGAGGCTGAAATCGCATACCGCGCCGATCCGAGCGTTGTGGGTGCCCCCGGTGCCCCACTGATCGCCAGCCGACTGTTGGACCCTTGCACCGCGATGGTGCCTGCCTGAACCCGCGTCGCCCGCGCATAATATGCGCCAGAACAGAGTGAAATGCCCCGTTCCGGCGGCAGCCCGGCATCGCCATCGGCCACCATAATCACCCCATCGGTGACCAGAGTGCCGCCATCGGAATGCAGCCCGATCGCCTCTTGCGGCACCTCTTCCAGACGCCGCCGGAGAGTTACGTCGCGCAGCATCAGCCTGAGATCGCCGCGGCTATGGATCATCACGCGGGGCGAGGACAAAAGACAGGGCGACGCCGCGCCCGAGGCACCTGCGGGAACCGTCAAGATGGCCCGTTCAAGCCCGGGCATCGGGGCGATCTCGACCTCAGCAAAGCCCCGCTCTGCGTCGATCATGAGCGGCGCTGTTGCTGTCACGGCCTCAGGCAGATGCAGGATGAGGCGCGTCTTGCCAGCGCAGGAACCGCTGGCATGGAAGACTTCCGGCACCAGCGGCAGGCCCGGCCCGATCACCCTTATGCAGGTCGCCGCACGCGCCGCGTTACAACGCATCGCCGCCGCTTGACCGGCCCCCAAGTGCGCCGCCCGAGCCATGGATTTCCAATCGCCCTCGCCCGGCACGATGCCCAAGGCACTGGCCACCGCCGCACAGCCCTGTAGCCAGAGCGCCCGCCCGTCAGCAAAACGCAGACCCGACAGGTCCCGCCCCAGAATATCGAGCGCGGCCGGCGTCTGTTCCACGCCCTCAAAGCTCAGCGCAACGTCGATCCCCGGCAGGGCAAAGAAACCATGGCTGTGATCATATCCATCACAATTCCGCGTGCAGATGTCAGCAAAGAGCGCCGATTGCACCGCCTCCAGCTCCTCGAAACCCAAGGGCGACACCACGTCCTCCTCGGGTACGGCAAAGAGCATACGCAATGCGGCCTTTGCGGCCTCCAGTCTTGCGCCACCTTCAAGGAACAGGGGCGCAATCTCGACCCCGTCGAGCCGTCGGATCGGAAGATATCCCCGCCCCTCGCCCATCGGAGCGCTGGCAACCAAGAGCGTATCGGGCAGCCCCGCCTCGCTCATGAAAAGCTCTGCACTATGCAAGGTCCAGCCCTCTGCACCGCTGTCGGCATCGGGGACCACCGGGCCCTGCGCCTCCGCCCCGGGCCCGCAATTGATTGTCAAACGAAGCTCCAGCGGATCAGGCTGGCCAAAGCCCTGAAACCCCGCACCTTGCGCGCGTTCGCGAATGCTCAAGGCGGTCTTGATCGCCTCGCATTTCGCATCCACCGCGTAGAACCCCGCCCCGTTCGGCGCGGCCAGCAGATACCGCCCGTTTGCCGTCAGATCGGCCCAAATCGGCACGCTACCGGGCCATGCGGCCTCGGCCAAAGGTGGCGGGTTGCAGGGAATAGCGGGATGTGCGCCAAGTGCCGCGCTGTCCGTCAGATCGACCTGCGTTCGGTCTGAAATGGGCCGGTCATTCGGCATCTCGATCAGCGCCCTCACTGCGCCCTCGCTTGCGCAACCTGCAAGTTCCACCGCCTGACCGCCAAAAAGCGCCACGTAAACATCCACATTGTCGTCCGTCACATACCGAGCCAGCGCGGGTTCCTCTGCCCGCGCGGCACCTGCCGCAAGGCAGATCAGCGAGATGAGCACCCCCCTCCTCATGGCATCTGGCCCATACAGGTCAGCGCCGTCGCGGGCGAAAGGCCCACCGTCAGGAACACATCATCAATCCCCGCAGCGCGGCAGAAATCGGCAACTCCGATTCTTTGCTCGCCGCCAAAGTTCACCTGCAAATCGCCACCCTTCATCTGCCCCTGCGCATTCAGGCAGATCGGGTTATTGGTCAGCGCGGGCTGGCGGCAGACATGCTGCGTCGCGATCATCCGACGGCGGCTGGCAAGTTCGCAGAAATACACCCGGCAAAGCTGGCCGATCAGCGCCCGGTGCTCTGCCTCGGACTGCACCACCGCGCGCACATCATCCACCAGTTTGCCCGCCCGGGCCGCATAGTCATCGGTCTCGACGCGGGCCAGTTCCTCGGTCAGTTCCACGCCCCGTTCCACGATCTTTGGCAACAGGTTGACGTTGTCGCTGGTCATGAAGAGCCCTTCTTTCCAGCGGTTGAACTCGTCGAGGATGGCCGTCGCCCGCAGGATGCTTTCGCGGTAATTCTCGTAAATCGGCGTCATCTTGGCATCGCGCTCTGTCTCGTAGGCACTGTGGTAGGCGGTGTATTCCGCGTTCACTGCGGCTGCGCCGTCCTTGAGACCCTGGATCGACGCGCCCGCCATAGCGAGCACGCCCTCTGCACGCTCGCGCTTGCGTTGGAACATGGCCGTGATGGGGCTTTCAACGCCGGTGAAATAGGTCTGGACGACAGCGTCGGTGGCTTCGTCGACAAAAACGTTCAGCTCGGTTTCGGTGATATTGGTGATCAGCCCACATTCCGCGTCGAACCCGGGGGCAAGGACACCGGAATAACACGAAGCCATTTCGCCCAGCCGCGTGTCGAGCGTATTCGGCACGCCCAGATCCTCGGCATAGTCAAAGAGGGCAAAGTCCCACCGGATGGCGTTCAGCTCTGCCTGGCTCTGCATCCTCGCGGCGCAGAAATTGTCCCGCGCGGTCAGATCTGCATTGCCTGATCCACGAAAGGTGTCGAGGTGGCGTTCTGCAGTCGCGCAGTGCCCCAGCCCGGTCAGGAACCCCGCCAGTTGCTGATGCACCACCGGAAGCCCCTGCACCTGCGCCCGGTTGAGGAGTTTCAAGACACGGTCCAGCTGTTCGGCCGAGCGGGCGGGCTGATGGAACTGGCAGACGCCTTTTTCAAACGCCTCGATCCGCACATCGTCAAACGCAGGGCCCTCGCAGTTCGGCGCGCGGATGACGGCGCGTTCGATCACGTAACCTTCGATAGAATTGCGCGCCGTATCGCGTGCCTCTGCACCTGGGGCCCCGATCAAAACGGCCAGCGCCGTCAGAGAGACAAATCGGCTCATGGCGTGCTCGCAAACAGGAAGAGAAGGGTGAAAACCGCGCCTTCAAACGGGCAATCGGATGGGTTCACGGCCAGCTTGTAGGTTCCGTAAACCGGCGCGCCGAGGAATGGCAGAATCGCGTCCTGATCGTTGGGCGGCCCGGGCATGCGGGGGAATTTCCGCGCCGCAAAGCGGTTGAACTGCCAATAGCTAAGTACCCGGTTCAGATCGGCCTCGTTTGCGGCCATGTTGTAGAAAGTGTGCTGCCCACCCCTGCTCGGCCCGATGATCCGTTCCGGCACCGTCACTGGCGATCCTTCGGCCAGCGGCCGGAACACCGTGCCGGACCCAAGATGGCTCAGCGTGTAGGTATTCCACTGGGCCCCAGTGCAGGTGTACTGCGCCCCGATCAGCACATCTATCAGCGTCATCGTTTTGCGCTCGCGAAACTTTTCGTCCCAGATGACAAAGAACCCGGCCTCGCGCATCGCGTCGTCACTGCCCGCGAAGGGCGAGATTTCAAAGGTCACTTCCTCGTCGAGCGCCAGTTTCTTGATGAAGCCCGATTGCGACGGCACCACCACGCGCGCCACCTCGATTGGAATTTCGGTTTCGTCAAAGAACCTCTGCCCCTCGATTTCCGAGACCAGCGCCGTCAATTGCGCCGCATCCTTGACGTAGGTCAGCGGATAATCCTCGCGCCGGCCGGTGATGCCCAACACCAGGGAATACCGTTGCCGCATCAGGTGCAGCAGCCGGTTCGCCGTGGTCAGGCTGGTGCGCTTGGCCGAAATGTAATCCGGGATCCCGCGCAAAAGCTCGCTTAGTGTTTCTTGACTCGCGATGAAAAGCTGCCGCCGCTCGTCCGGGTCGTCGATCTCACTGGCAAGGTTGACCATCTCCTCGCGCTGCGCGGCCACCTGCACCAGCATATCCGCCTGCACCTGCTCGATCTGCGTCTTGAGCTCTGCCCGCTGGCCCACCAGCTCGATGGAGCCTTCAAGCGCGTTCACCAATTGCTCGGTATTGCCCTCTTCGCCACGAATGCGCGCCTCGACAAAGGCCAGTTCCGAGTTGGAAATCGCCAACTGCTGATCGGCCTGTCTTTGCCGCAGCTCGTCAATTACGGTGGTCACCTGCTGGCTTTCCTCGGCCAACCCTTCGACCGTTGCGCGGGTCATCTCGATCCGCTCGATCCGTCCCTGAGCAGCGCCCACCAGCGCGCCCAGCTGCGCGTTATCCTCGGTCAGCTGCGCCTCGTTCAGCGCCAGCTTTTCAAGCTCAAGCTGCAGGATAGCGATCTCGTTGAAATACCGCTCGATGAGCCCTTCTTGCTGCAACCGATCAAAATCCAGAAGCGCGTTTTCCTCTGCCTGCAACTCCATCGTCGCCAACATCCGGGTGTGCTGCGCCTTGAGCCTTGCGACCTGTTCATCAATGCCAAGCTGCGCGTTGTCGCAATCCACCGCGGCCATCGATCCCTGCAGCTCAAGCTCTTTAATCGCCTGCAGCCCCTCGGCCCGTTTCCCGGCCAACTGGAAATGCGCCCGATGAAGCGCCAGCGCCTTGACCGCTTTCTCGAAATCAATCCGCTCATTGGCCTCGCGGATATTGGCCAGCTGCGTGGCAAAGGCACGGACCTGACTTTCGGTCTGGATGTTGATCTTGCCGAATGCCAGCGCGGTATTGAGCGCCACGCGCGCGGCTTCCATCACCGCATAGGCGGGCTTGTCCACCTTGATCGTGGTGTAGACGCCGCTCGCCATGCCGGCAGCGGCAACCGTGGTTTCCGGCACCCCGGCCAGTGCCGCATAGGCGCCTTGCACGACGGCCAAACCAGTCTGCAGACCCAAAATTGTGTTCTGAAAATCACTCGCCCAGCCCGTCACGAAATCAAGCTGCTCATTCACCTTGTCGCGCTGCTGTTCCAGCCCGACCCGCTGCTTCTCCAACAGCGCCTTTTCCGCGTCATAGATGCCCTTGGCAAAATCCACCTCGGTTTGCGAAAAGCCGTTGCAAGAGACGGCGCCCAGTTCATCCTCAAGGCTCAGCCCGCTGTCGATCAGGGTCGAGGCTTCGGCCATCGGCTCAAGCTCGGCCAGTTCCACAGGGTCGCCGATCACACATTTCAGTATGAAGGCTCGGCCAAGGATTCTTGCATCGTTCAGCTTGGCGCGCAGTCCCGGCTCGCTGTCAGTGCCGCACATCGTGTCTTGGTATTCCACACGAGTGAAAGACGGGCTGACCACGTCGCAGGGTTCCTCGCCCGGCAGAGCGGGGGCAAAAGGCGTGTCCAGCGTCTCGCCGATAAGGGCAAGCTGGTTTTCAACGCCGCAAATGTCCTCTCGGATCACATTCCGCCGCAGCGCGTGCACGTCCACCTGTGTTACGTCGATCCGGTCGATCCGCTGCTTTGCGCCCTCGATGGAACTCTGTGCATCGACAATCCGCGTTTCCAGAATCGCCCGCTGCCGCACCAGCGTTTCCAACTGCGTCCGATTGCGCGCCAGTTGCCGGTCATATTCCCCTATCTGGCTTTCCAGCGACGATACCTGCAGATCAAGGTTCATCCGCGTCATCTCGAAACTCAGCAGCCAACGCAGTTCCGCTCGCCGCTCGATCTCTGCTTCCTTGGTAATCGCGATAAGGTCGAGCGCCTGGCGTTCCTGCAATTGCTGGCGGCGGTTCTCGAATTCCGCGATCTTGGTGGACAGCGCGATCTCGAGGTTTCTGATCTGTTGCCGTCGGCTGAAGGTGTCTAGCTCTGCGTCCAGCGCACTTATCTCTTGCTGCACTTCGCCGGTCAGGATCTGCGCCTCTGTTTCCAGTTTGCCGATCTGATGCGCGAGAAGATTGATCTTTTGCCCCCGCACCACGCGGCGCTCATCAATGGCGCGTGTCGCCTGCCCCTCGGACGCCGCCGACCATTCGCGCACAATGGCCTCCATCCGCGCCTCGACCGCCTCCAGATCGCGTTTTGTCCGGTCAAGCGCCTGTTGCAGCTCCTCAAAAGGGATCGTGGTGAACGCCACCGGATCGATATTGAGAAAGATCATCCCCCGTCTCAGGCTCTCCATTCTTGCCTGCAACTCGCCTTCGAGGATCGTGAGATCGGCGCGCAGATCATCATAGGTCTGTTCTGCCGGGATGTCGGTCTTGGTCTCGATCAGAGTCCAGAGCGCGAACTCATATTGCGTGTGCGCTTTGTGCAGGTTTGGCTGATCTTCCAGCGCGGCGCCCGGGATCACCTCTAACGCCTCGCTGACGGCAAAACCCAACGATTTGACGCGCGCCTCACTCATCGTCTGATACCAAGTGTCGCCCACAGTCATGCGCAGCCTGATCTTGACGCTGCTCAGCCCCACAAGCTGCCGTGTATAGGTGCGAAACGCGTCATCTGCCTCGGCGCTTCCTTGTTGCCGGGCAAGCAGTTTCAGCCCCCGTTCGGCCACCGCAATCCCGTCTTCTGCATGTTGTTGCGCGCTCTGCGGCGACAGCAGCGTGCTGTCGCGGCTCAGAACACCTGCGGTGGAGAGAAATGGCAGGTCAGAGGCGAGGAACAGACGGTAGCGCGCCAGTTGCAAGTGGCAGTCAAAGCCACAGACCTGCGCCAGCCGCCCGCCCGGATCGGACCCGCAGCTATCAAGATAGGATTCCAACTCTGGCGCTACGTCCGACATGTATTTCAGGTCGCCCCGGAACGTGGCGATCTGGAGCAACGTGACCAGCTCGGCCGCGTGCAACTGCGCCTCCTCCGCCGACACGTCGAGGCATTGCTGCGCCTCTGCCACCCGCCCCGGCAGGGCGGCGGCAAGAGCCAGCACAAGGATCAAGGAAAAGTGCCGGATCATTGCAATTCCTCCAGCAAATTGGCGCTGATCTGGCCGACATGGCGGGCCAGTTCGGCCATCAATTCTGTCTCAAGACTTGGGGAGGTGCCCGCCTCTACCAGCGCCCGTGCGCGCGCGAGGCAGGCGACGTAGGGTCCTTCGATTTCGCTCGACAGGACAAAGGAGTCGCGGTTCATATCCAGCCCGTCATAGACCGACCCAAGCCCCCGGCATTCCGCCAGCCCGTCATCTGGCAGCAGTTCGGCCAGCGCCGCCAGCTCTGTCAGCACCCCGTCCATGAGTGCCACCATCGCAACCATCTGACCCTGTGCCGCTTGGTATTCCGACATCTCACCCGGCTGGTTCAACGCGGAAAGATCCACTGCTTCCAGCTCTGCAATGGTCTTTTCGGCCTTCAGCTGGTCGTTCTGCACCAAACGGATATTCGCCGCCGCATTGCCGAAAACGCGCTCCAATTCGAGGATCTCCGCTGTCAGGATCTCTACGTCCATCGCGGTGACGAGGCTCTGGAATTCTTCCGCTGCCGCGTTGAGCAGTGTCAGGCTGTCCTCTACCTTTGCCCGCGCCTCCAGCGCGATCCGCTCCCTTACCCGGACCTCGATCAGCCGCACGGTTTCGGCCCGCCCCCGCACCGGCTCGAACGCGCAGACCAGATCGGAGAGTGCCGATCCCCCCAGCCGCTCCGCGGCCGCTGCTTTCAACGGTTGCAGCGCGGCCCAGCCCTCAGCCGGTGTAATCTCCACGCTCGTCTCAAGCGCGCTGTCCTCAAGCGCCGCCATGCGCGTAAGCCTTGTGCATTTCTCCGTCAGGTCCGGCGCTGCAAAGTAAAGCCGCGCGGTGATCAGATAGGCCTCGAGCGCCGCAGCCTTTTGCCTCGCGGCCAGCGCCGCGACCATCTCTGACGGGTCTTCCTGATCCTCGGCGTAGTAACCCACACGCGTCAGGTAAAGCTCTGCCCAGGCCAGCCGCCGCATCAGCGGCCCGGCCTCTTCCTCGGTTAGGGGGATGACCGGAAAGGCCAGTCTGGCCCCTTGGCCATCCGTGCCGGGGGCGGTCTCTCCCACCACTTCGCCGATGATCGGCACGCCGAAATCAACTGCCGGCTCGCGCACCGGCTCAGGCACAGCTGCAACACTTTCGAACATCTCGAACGCGGCAAGGTCAGGCGCTTCGCTACCCAACGTTGCCCGCCAGAATCCGTCGAGCTTGCTGATGCCATAGGCACGGTCCAGCACCGCGTTCTGCGCCTCTGCTGGCCCCGACAGGCATATCACGAGCGTAATCCACAAGAGCTGTCTCATCGGCAGTACCACACGCGTTCCGCGGCATTAGGCAGCGCGCAATTGCCATTCGCATCCCCCAGCGACCGCCAATCCAGCCGAATATCCGACAGCGCCTCGCGCGCCGCATTGGCCGGGCTGTCCGCGCCCAAAACGCCCTCAAGCTGCGGGAACGGCCGTGCCGGATCGGTCGGCATAAGCACGCCGATCATATTGATATGAAAGGCCGATTCCTTTAGGAACCCCTGCGCCTTGCGGACCGTCTCGGTCCTGACCTCGGCGTAATCTGCAGGCCCGAAACCCCCAAGCGCCACCCGAAAGGCATCCTCACGATTTTCCACGCGGCGCAGCCTTGCGCGGCCATCGGCCAGGAGCTGATCCAGTACCACGCTATCGACGCGCAGCGCCGTACCTTCGCCCGACACACCGCCGAACACCTCATCGAAAAGGCCGCGCACATTGCCCAGCACCCGGCCCGCCGCCTCAATCTCGATCCGGCGCAGCGCGATCCCTGTCTCAAGATCCGAGGCTTGGGAGACGAAGGTTCGCAGCGCGATGTTGAGCGTGCCCATCACATCGGCCACCGCATCGGGCGGCGTCAGGAAAATAGCTCTCGCGAACTGCGTCGCCTCTGCCGCTGCGATGGCCTGCACCCTTGCCCGGGTCAGCGCGCTTTCCGGACAGCCGCCCACCTGGTCTAGCTCGCCAAGCATCTGCGTTGCCTGATAGATCTGGCGCATCTGCGCCAAGGTCCCGAAACTTGCGCTTTGCCGGAACTCTGTGTCCACCGTACCGAGGTAATCGCGCAGCCATTCACGCCCTTTCACGACGGCCCGACATTGGAGCCCCGTCGCCCTTGCCCGCACGTGATTGCCAAAATACGCGGCACCAAGCGCGAATTTCTGGTCCAGCGTCGGGGCCACATCCTCGGCAAAGAGCGTTGCGATGATAGTGTCGTATTCTCCGCAGGCCAGCACCCGTTCGAGGCAGAGTTGATCCTGCTGGAGATCACATGCGGTGATCGTCGGCCCGCAAAAAGACTGCGCCGCCACCCGCTCTGGCCCCATTGTGGTCAGCATCATCGCGGGAAGCACCAACATCGCGCAAACGGCCCTTCTGGCCGTCAGTCTCTGCATCATTTTTTGTGACATCGACCCCGTGCCCGCATCCGGCATGGGACTGCAAAATTCACACTGTCAAAGTAAGAGGTTCATTGTGAAAGCGCAGTTTCCCAAAAAAACCGGAAGTCATCAAAAAAATCGTATCAACCTAGGATAGTATTTGACCTCGATTCGCACAAGCTAAAGAAGTGTTCTATGCGGGCACGCTCCACTCTGAGATGATTCGCACCAAACGCGAGCTGTACCCGTGGATCGGGCGCGTGACGCCGAAACGAGATAATCACGGTTATCTTTCAGACGCTTAAATCCGTCGCGTTGCCCCTAATCTGTTCCGCCTCAGTTTGTGTGTCGGGACTATTCTGAAACTGGAAAGTTCAGGAGGGATCGTCGTGAACCGAAAGAGGCCCTGTTCACCCGGAAACGATGTTTCGCTTAAGCGCGTGAAGCGACGGCATACCGAGGTGGGTTGTATCCGGCAGTCTGGCACCCAGAGGCATCTACCCAGACTGTCGTGTTGAGGCGCAACTTAGAGCGCCCCACTGAAAAGGTGCAGTGCCTGATCATGCTGACGCTGTTGGATGTGGGGCAGCGCAGGTTGTCTGAAGCTACCCTTCACTTTGCAAAACCGAAGACAGGATGCACATGTATCCGAGGTTCTATACCTTTGCTTGTGGGCCGAAAACCCCGAGTTGGTTGACCGTATCGGCGATATCCCGTTCTGAGGGCGGGCACCCTCAGGTCCGGCAGGAAACCCGCTGGGGCGTAGCGGAACGACGAAAACTGCGAACGGACCTGTTGTGATCATCAGCCACCACGGGATCTGAGCAAGGCAACAAGCGACACAATTACAAGCGTCATGCCCAGCAACTGGCTCAGCACAAGGCGTTCACCCAGGAAGACAATGCCGCCAAAGACGCCGAAGATGGGTGTTGTCGTCAGGAACATGCCCGCCAGCCCCGGTGCAATCCCTTTCAGTCCTACAATGTAAAGCCAGAAGGCGAGGGCGTACTGGATCAGGCCCGAAAGGATGGCGAGGCCCAACGCGGGCAAAGTCACCGACGCTGGAAGCGACTGCCAACCCGCAAACAAGGCAAATGCGCTTAGGATTACGACCAACCCAAGGCCAGCGGTTTGCTGCAACGCAGTCAGAAGGACCGCAGGCATCGTCACGGCAAGCTTGCTGGACGCCAGAACATAGGCAGCCGCAAGCGCTGTCCCGAAGAGGACCAACCCATCGCCCAAAACCGACCCGCCCCCAAGACCTGCAGGATCGGTCAAGGATACCAGTGTCACGCCTATGACTGCAGTGACGATCGCCACGATCGCCCTGAGGGTTGGCCGGGTCCGGAACAAAAGCCATGCGCCGAGAAAAATGAACACGGGCTCGAGGGCTGCGATGACCGAGGCATTGCCCGCCGTGGTCAGGGCAAGGCCCGGAACACCGACGGCATAGGCTAATCCGGGTTCAAGAACGCCCGTGGAGCCAGCCCGCACCATCGGTCGAAAGGCCAAAAGAGACGTGGAAGAAAGAAGAACAGCAGTCCAAAGCGCGGCAACACTGGCCACCAATTGTATGACCAGCAAGATGAAGGGATCGAAAGCATCAAGCGCCCCTTTGGTCATGACGGTCGCGCCCCCCCAGCACGCCGCTGAGCAGAGCATCGCCGCCACGGCAACCGAGCGTGACGGGACAGGATGGCTTATGGCGTCGGTCATGCGCGTGACAGCGCGACGGCCTGAATTTCGACGGGGCAATCATCCTGCCCGCAGACCCCTTCGTCACAGAAGCGGCAAATGTGATCCGCACTTTGGCGGCTTTTCGTCAAGGCGGCGAGGATACGGGAAAGTGCGACCTCCAGCGTTGCCCGTTCCATGGGCGTAAGTCCCTCGGTCAACGGAATCAGTATCTCGCTCTGCGCCTTTCGCAGATCCGCATAAAGCCTAAGACCTTTAATGGTCAGCGAAACCGCAACTTCGCGCCGGTCCTGCCCATCGCCGCGCCGTGCCAGTCCCTTGTCCGCCAAGCCATCAATCAGCCTTACTGTCGCCGAATGGCTAAGCCCGATAATCCGCGCAAGTTCCGACAGAGTAAGTGCGGAATGCTGGCCCAAGGTCAGAATCGCACCTGTGGTTGATGGTTTTAGATCCGCATGCCGTGCCATCGACATCGCCTGAGCATCCGAGATGGCCGTGGCTGCTGCGTTGAGCAGGTTTGCTAGTCT
The DNA here is from genome assembly GCF_051447875.1 of Roseovarius sp. MS2. Lineage (NCBI taxonomy): Bacteria > Pseudomonadati > Pseudomonadota > Alphaproteobacteria > Rhodobacterales > Roseobacteraceae > Roseovarius > Roseovarius sp. MS2. The sequence continues at coordinate 1,903,681 of NZ_JBKHVF010000001.1, read as the reverse complement.
GTCCATGGTGAGTCTCTGCTTTATATGTATGCATCATGCATATATAATCAAACAGCGGTGTGTCAAGCGACCTGCATGGCTTACGGGTGCCATCGGTCTTGCCTGCCCCCTTGCACCATTCGCGACATCACTTGGGCGATGAGGTAAAATCGCCAGCGCCATTTTATGCTTGCCTTAAATACATTTATGTCCATACATAAAAGCAAGAGTCAGATCCTTCATGAAAGACTTAGCTGTAAATTCCAGCAGCCTGGGCGTGGGCGCATACTCTTGATCCAAAGGTAACCTTCGAAGGGGCCAAAGAGCTTGCCTTCGATCCGAACAGGGAAATCTCCAATGAAAAATCTTGTGACAACTCTGGCAACATCCGCGGCGCTGTTCATTGGGCAAGGGGCGCAAGCAGATAATTTTGTCGTTGGCACCAAGAACTTCACCGAACAATTCATTCTTGGTGAAATCTATGCTGCTGCGCTGGAAAGCATTGATATTCCAGTTGAGCGCAAGATCAATCTTGGGGGTACGCTGATTGCCCATGCGGCGCTCACGGGTGGGGATATCGACATGTATCCCGAGTACACCGGCACGGCCCTGTCTGCGGTTGTCAAAGGCGAGATGTCTTCTGACGCACAGGTCGTGTATGATACGGTGAAAAGCTACTATGATACAGAATTGGATCTAAAGTGGCTGGAGCCTGCCCATATCAACAACGGCTATGCCATGTTGGTGCGCCGGGAAACCGCTGAGAAGTACAACCTCAAAACACTGTCCGACCTAGGCGTTGCAGCGCCAGAGCTGTCCATTGGCGGAGGGCCGGAATTTCCTGACCGTGCTGACGGGCTCGTCGGTCTGCGCAACGTCTACGGGGCCGAGTTTCGTGAATTTCGCATGTTTGCAAAACTTGGGCTGCGGTACGATGCCTTGGCTGCGGGTCAGATTGACGTGAACAACGGGTTTGCGACTGATTGGCAGATTGCAGCTGAAGACTATGTCGTAATGGAAGACGACAAAGGGCTTTTCCCCCCGTATTTCGTGGCACCCGTCGTTCGCAAAGACGCGCTTGAAGAGTTTCCGGGGGCCGAGGAGATGCTGAATCGCGTCTCTGATCAGCTGGACAATGACATCATGCGGACCCTGAACAAGCGGGTAGAGGTCGGGCGTGAAGAAGCGCGCGATGTGGCACAGGATTTCCTGAAATCCGTTGGCATTATTGACTAAGGAACGTGCAAGGCAGGTATGATCCTGCCTTGCGTTTCTAACTGATCGGACCCTTTTCATGATACTCAATATCGACTCTCGGGGAGTGTCGGCGCGCACGATTTTCAAGATCGCTCATGGCTTCACACCGGTAAGTATTTCCCCCAATGCCGCCAAAGCAATCGCAGCAAGCTATTCATGCTTGCAAGAGCATGCGGCCAGTGGCCAAGCGATTTACGGCGTGAGTACAGGTCTTGGCGCGGCCGTGGATACGGTCATGAAGGTGCGCACGGGCGATGACCAGCATTTGATTCCAAGCGCGCGGGCCGTTGGGGTAGGTCGTATCGCCACCGAGGTCGAAACCCGCGCCATGATCGCCACGCGTTTGTCGCGTGTCTGCGTTGGTCATTCTGGAATGTCCTACGCTGTGGCCGCTGCATTGGCAGGGATGCTCAATCACCGTATTGTGCCCCGCGTTCCGATGCTTGGGTCTGTCGGAGAGGCAGATTTGGCCCCGATGGCCCATATCGCAGAAGTTCTGACCGGTAGAGGCACTGTTATCCGCGCTGATGGCAGCCTGACAGACGGGCGTACCGCTTTTCTTGAGGCCGGACTAGAGCTGCCAAAATTTGGTGTCAAAGACGGGCTTGCGCTGGTGTCATCGAATTCAGCCGCCCTTGGGCTTGCCGCGCTTGCCATCGCGGATGTTCAGCGTGTCTTTGCCGCGCAAGTGGCCGCAGTGGCATTAAGCTATGAAGGGTTTCGCGCCAGTATCGCGCCACTCGCACCCGCAGCGACGGCGCTGCGACCAGCCCCGTATCAGGGCACAATTGCCGAAAGCCTATTGTTCTTACTCGAAGGCGGCAATCTGATGGAGCCCACAGCACAGCGGCGGCTGCAAGACCCTTTATCGCTGCGTTGTGTCAGTTCGGTTTTCGGTGCGGTGCAATCCACAATTTGTCACGCCCGCGACGCCGTTGCCTTGGAACTTGCGACCAGCGACGACAATCCTGCGGTCAATACGGCGCTTGATCTCGTGTTGCCCAACGGGAATTTTGATCCGACCCATGTGGCCCTTTCCTTTGATACAATGGCACTGGCCCTAGCGCGTCTTGCCGCGATGACGGGCGAGCGGATCATGAAGATGATGTCCGCCGAAATGTCTGATTTACCGCGGTTTATGGCACCTGACGTGGGCGGTTCCAACGGTTTCGCAACAGTGCAGAAAACCGTTTCCGCACTGGTCGCAACGATCGGGCAACAGGCCATGCCGATGCCATTTGCCGCGATCCCCGTCGCGGATCGGGTCGAGGATTACGCATCTTTGTTGATGCCCGGCGTTGAGAAATTCTCGGCCATCGTGGAGAACCTGCGCTATCTTGTCGGGATCGAATTGATGGTTGCGGCGCAAGCGGTTGATTTGCGAACAGGCATAACTTTGGGGCAAGGCACGGCAGCGATCCAGCAAGCAGTAAGGGCGCTTGTTGCGCCATTGACCCAAGACCGTGCAGCCAGTCCTGATATTGTCGCTCTGGCCGAGGCGATCCAGCAACAAAGGTTAGGCCCGATCCTCACTGAACTAGAGGAACAGCTTTCGTGAATTGGTGGCCCTACAACCTCGACCGGATCGGAATCGCTTTACTAGAGCATTTGTACCTTTTGATTGTGCCAATCACGATCGCCTTTGTGATTTCCTTGGCCGTTGGTATCTACAGCGCCAAAAAACCTAGGCTTTACAGCTTCATCATGATCGTGACGGGCATTCTCTTTGCGATCCCCAGTCTGGCCCTATTTGCGCTTTTCATTCCAATTTTCGGCATTGGCACAATTCCTGCGATCATTGGGCTGGCGGCCTATTCGCTGATGATCATGATCCGAAACATCGCGACAGGCTTCCAGAATTTGCCGCCCGAAGTTATCGATGCCGCACATGGCATGGGCTACGGGCGTTGGCGGCGGATTTATGAGATCGAATTGCCTCTTGCACTGCCATTCATCATTGCAGGGCTTCGGATTGCGTCAGTCACCGTGATCGGGATTGCCACCATCGCGGCATATATCAATGCCGGTGGGCTAGGCACGATTATCTTCGAAGGCCTCGATCAACGCTATCCCGAGAAGATTCTTGTCGGTGGGGCGCTCACCTCGGCTTTGGCCTTGTCAGTAGATTTCTCCCTTTCGACCATTGAACGTAAGCTGCGCAAAACAACCGGAGGGGCCATGTAATGAACCTGCTTGACGCATTCACTTGGTTCCTTGCTCATAAATCCACCTTTATGATCGCGCTGAACCAGCATTTATGGATGTCTGCTGTGGCCATGTCTATCGGGGCGGCGATAGCCATTCCGTTGGGGTTCTTGGTGGCACATTCACGGCGCGCATCTTTCGTTGCGATCAATATCGTGGGCGCCATTCGGTCGATCCCTAGTCTTGCGATCCTGTCGGCGGCGTTGCCGCTTTTGGGGATTGGCTTTCTTCCTTCGGTCGTTGCACTCATCGTGCTTGCGGTGCCTCCGATGTTGTTGAACACGGTTGTGGGCGTGGCCGAGGTTGACCTAACAGTCACCGATGCCGCAACCGGCATGGGCATGAGCCGTTTGCAGATTGCGCTGCATATCGAGTTGCCATTGGCCTTGGGGCCGATCATCTCGGGCGTCAAAATCGCTTCTATTCAGGTTATTGGCGGTGCAGCATTGGCCTCATTTGTCGGGGGCGGTGGTCTGGGTGATTTCATCAGCACCGGTATCGCGATCATGGATATGCCACGGTTGCTGGTCGGCGCAGTTCCTATCGCTCTCCTGGCGATTGCCGCTGAGGTTGGGTTTAGCTTTTTAGAACGCCGCGTGTCGTACCGAAACGTCAACCTTTCAGGAGAGCCGTGATGATCGAGCTTAGGAACGTCACCAAGACCTATAACAGTGGCGGCCGTCCCGCTGTTGACGACGTCAGTCTGCAAATCGAAACCGGCACCACGGTGGCACTGATCGGGCCGTCGGGCTGCGGCAAGACCACGACCATGCGGATGATCAATTGTCTTCAAGTGCCAACATCAGGGCAAATTCTGGTCAATGGGCAAGACGTGACCAAGGTTGATCCGCAGGTCTTGCGGCGCTCTATTGGTTACGTGATCCAACAGGTCGGTCTGTTCCCGCATATGACGATCTCAGAGAACGTGGCGACGGTGCCACGCCTATTGAAACATGATCCAGCCAAGATCCGGAAGCGGGTGAATGAGATGTTGGAACTTGTCGGGCTGGACCCTGACGAAATGGGACCGCGGTTGCCAAACGCGCTGTCAGGTGGTCAACGTCAGCGGGTCGGGTTTGCCCGTGCGCTGGCTGCGGACCCCGAGGTGATGCTAATGGATGAACCTTTTGGCGCTATTGATCCGATCACCCGCAGCAAGGTTCAGACAGAATTCAAGGAAATCCTGAAAAAGACAAACAAGACAGTGGTGATGGTCACCCATGATCTGGACGAGGCGCTTAAGATGGGCGACCGCGTTGCGATTATGCGGGATGGCAAATTGCTGCAATATGATGCGCCGATTGATATTCTGGCGCGTCCCAACAGTCTTTTTGTGGCGGATTTCCTTGGTACGGATCGTGCGCTGAAACAGCTGAACCTGATTTCAGTGCGTGACAGGATGACCCCTGCGACGAGCACCGATTTTCCAACCATCGCCCCAAGTGCCAGCTTGCATTTTGCGCTGTCAGAAATCCTCGCCCAAAAGGTCGAGGGCCTGATTGTCCGCGAAGATGGGGGCCCTGTTCTTGGCTTTATCAACCGTGCTGCGGTGCTGGGCCCAGTGGCTCTTGCCTCTTAGTGCCGTTACAACTTCTCTCTTTCCGAAAGGCTTCAACATGACCGAGATCTGGGTCGACTATCTTAACGCACTGGACATTGCAGAACTTGCCCTGACCGACGATGAAATCCTGGCGGCGGTTGAATCCGCGCTGATTGCACAAGGCAACAAACAGACTGTCATCGAACCGCGTGTGCATCTGGTTCCTGAAAGTTCGGACAAAGGGCATTTCAATGTCCTGCGCGGCTATGTGAAATCGCTCGGGGTGGCGGGCGTCAAAGTGGTCGGCGACTTTGTTGACAATTACAAAGTGGGTTTGCCGTCGGAACTGGCGATTTTGAATCTGTTCAGTCCCGAAACCGGTGTGCCCCTTGCTATTATTGACGCCACGGCGATCACCGACATGCGGACCGGGGCTGTGACAGCGCTTGGGGCCAAACATCTGGCGCGCAAGGACAGCAAGATTCTGGGCCATGTGGGATCGCGTGGCACATCCTATTGGAACGTGCGTTTGTTGAACCATCTGTATGATTTCGATGAAATCCGCATCCACTCCCGTCGGCCAGAAAGCCGCAATGCGTTTGGCGAAAGACTGGAAAAGGATCTGGGTAAAAAGATCATCGTCACCGACAACTGGCAGGATTGTCTTGAAGGCGCGGATATTCTGATCGAGGCGACACGGCTACCAGAGCCTACACCCATGTTCAAAACCGAATGGATCAAAAAAGGTGCCTTGGTGATCCCTTACGGCACTATGAGCGCGGTTGAATTTGATCTGACCGATATCATGGACAAGATGTTGGTGGATGACTGGGGTCAATGTGGTCCGGGGCGTCCCTACGGTTCACTGCGCGCCCATGTGGATGCTGGGAAACTGTCCGAGGAAACCCTGCACGCCGAATTGGGCGAGGTCGCCGCAGGACTGAAACCGGGCCGTGAAAACGACGACGAAACGATCTTGTTCTGGCATCGTGGTCTTAGCAGCACCGACGTGGCACTTGGGGCGGCTTTGGTGGCCAAGGCTAAGGCCAATAACATCGGCCAGAAAATTCGGTTCCGCTAAACTTTGGCAGAGCGTCTTGGCGTAAAGAAAGGGCACCATTGGTGCCCTTTTTCTGTCTGGATCAGCAGGGCTCGTGATAGCCTGCGGCCATTGCCTCGGCGTGCCACTGGTCGGTAACGGCATAGTCTTTGCGGCTTGGGATCGCAAACCCGCTCAGGCACAGGTCTTTCAGGTAAGGGGCCAGTTGCGGTGAATCGGCGGCTTGGGCAAAGGCCTCGCCTAACTTGGCAACGATTTCTGGGGCAATTTCTGGGGCGGCCACCAGCAGCGGTATGGGCGAGGCTGGCGTCTGGGCAATGACCCGAATACGGCGCGCGGTGTCCGGTTCATGGCGGGCCAGCAGGCTGTGAAAATAACTGTCGAGCGGGGCAACATCAGCGCGGCCCTCTAGAATGCTATTCAACGAAGCGCGGGGGGTGACAACCGGACCGATGCTTTCAGAATAAAGGCGTTCCTGCCCGTTCAGGTGATCCAGCAACAGTTTGCGCGGGGCGTTGAAACCCGAGTGCGAGCCACGATCTGTCCAGGCAATCCGCCCGCCAAACGTGTCTTGCAGGCGGTTAAAAGGGGCTGCATCCGACACCACCAGATTGGTGCAATACTGCGGCCCTGTCAGCGGGTGCAGCGTTGCGTGGTATTCGGGAATTGGGGCCGCGACGATCTGAAATGCGCGGGTGGCACGCTGAAAGGGCCAGCCGCACATGAACACGCAGGCCAGATCCGTGCGGGCCCACAGCAGATCAAGCGGGGCGGGCGCTGCGTAGTCGATCACATCCAATGGCACCCCAGCGATAGCGGCTGTGTGTTCAAACAAACTGCGCCAGTGACTGCTCAGGGCAGGATTCAGATTATACATTCGCGAGCAGGCAATCATCTGGGGCTCTCTTGTTCACCTTCGGGTGGCTTCTGGGGGGGCCGGGGCTTAGCGCTTCAAGTATTCAGAACAGTTCTACATGCGTGCCGTCAGATCAAAGCGGGATTGGAACCAGCTTTGATTTGACGGACAAAGGCCTGCACCGCACTGCTGCGATGGCGCTGTGTGGATAGCACCATCGTCAAGGCGCGGTCTGGCTGGGGGGATGGTCGAATGGCGATCTCGGAGGATTGGCCTAGAAACCCCGCCGCAAGACGCGACATTAAGGCAACGCCCAGCCCGTCAGAGACAGCGCTCGCGATCGCCTCGTTGCTGGGCAGCACCAATGCGATGCGAATGTCCGACAGGGTCAGCCTGTAATGGCTCAGGAATTCCAGCAGCATGGCGCGGGTGCCAGAGCCTTCTTCGCGGATCACCCAAGGCAGGCTCATCAGCATGGCGCGGTCGATCTGCAGGCCAATCTCGCGGGAGCCGATGAGAACCATCTGGTCAGTTCCGACTTGCGTGGCCTCCAGCCCGTCCATGGTGACGGGGGATTCGATAAAGCCCAATTCGGCTTTGCCTGAGGTGATCCAGTCCATCACCCGATCCGAATTGGTGATTTCGACCGAGAGGTCGATGTCGGGATTGCTGGAATGGAAGCTCATCAATTGGCGAGGCAGCCAGTAATTTCCCACGGTCTGACTGGCGACCAGTTGGATTGAACCTCGGCGTAGAGTGCTAAGGTCTTCGAGAACCCGTTCGGCTTGTTGGCTGCGGTTCAGGATGTCTTTGGCCTCGGTCAGAAACACAGCTCCGGCGGGGGTCAAGGCGATGCCGCGCCCCACCCGGTCAAAAAGTTGCACATCATGGCGTCGTTCCAGCGCGGAAACCGCAGCGCTGACAGCGGATTGCGACAAGCGCAGCACTTCGGCGGCGCGGGTCATGTTCAGCTCCGTGGCCACTGCAACAAAGATGCGAAGTTGTTCAAGTGTCATGCCAGCGGTTTACGGGAAGAGGGCAAGGGCCAGCAAGAGGCCAGCGCCTGAAACAAAACAGCAGGACACAGCCGCCAACACCAATGGGCGCGGACCACGGGCCAAAAGGGCGGGGAAGCGGGTTTGAAAGCCGATCGCCGCCAGCGATGTGGCAAGGATACAGGCGGTCAGCGTGGCAAAGTGGGCCCGCAGATCAGCGGGGATATCCAGAACAGAATTGACCCCAACCATGGCCATGAAACCCAGCACGAACATGGGAAAGGGCGCGCGCTTGCTGGAGGCGTCTTGGTGGCCCTTGTTAAACAGCGCACCCACCAGCAGCAAGACCGGCACCAGCATCAGCACGCGTGCCAGCTTGACCATCGTTCCGACGGCTCCGGCATCCTCGTCGTGTTGAAACGCAGCGGCAACGGCTTGGGCGACCTCGTGGATCGTACCGCCCGTCCAGAAGCCGTGGACCATCGGGCCAAAGTTCAAATAGGCGCTGGTCATCGGCAAAAGCGTCATTGCGACAGAGCCGAACAAGGTGACCATTGCAACGCCGTAGGCCACGTCTTCGTCTTTGGCGGAAATGGTGGATGCGGTTGCCAGCACCGCAGAGGCCCCGCAGATTGAAGTGCCCGAAGCGATCAGCACGGTTAGGGATTTTTCAACACCTAAAAGGCGGCCCACCCAGACGGTAAACCCCATTGTCCCCATTACCAGCGCCACCAACGCCGCCAAGGGCAACAAGCCCAAGGCCAACATATCGCCGAGCGTGACCTGCAAGCCGAGCAGGATAATCCCAAAGCGCAGCAGGGGGCGAGACGCGATTTGCAAACCGGGCAGGCTTGCTTTGGGGGCGGGGATCGCATTGCCGATCACCATGGCGATCAAAATGGACAAGATCGGAAGCCCGATTGTCGTGGCCAGCCCAAGATGGTGCAGCAGGGCTGCAAGCCCCGTAATCCCCACGGCAATAACCACCCCAAACGCGTTGCGCGTGATGAAATGCCCAAACCCGAGGGCCTGTTGGCGGGGGGATATTGTGGTGATCATGGGATGCTCCGTTGGATATCAGGAGCGGGGTACCATGGCAAAACTCATTATAAAAACATATTAATTTTATGATTTTAATTTATAAAAATGGTAGATTGATGGAAACCTGAGTTGAGACGCGATGCGTCGGCAATCTCTTGATAACTGATTAGAAAACCAGTCGTATTGGCGTGGTTTGTCGGCCCATGCCGCTTTTTCTGCTGCAAAACGCCTTGGGGATCGACCGAACTGAGCAAGGTGGCTTAATGCAGGCTGGCCGGATTTCACCGGTCAGATGATCACAAAACCTAGGCCCAGCCACGCGCTCGGACCCTGGATCAGGTAACTTGGCAATGTCAGATGTCTGGATTAACATCACTATGAGGAGAACAGGTGTCCGGCGGTAAGCGCAGCACACCTGTGAGACCACTTAGTCTTTATTTTGCAACCGGTTTTCACAGGCTGGGTCAATCCGTACCCGGGCGAGAAATCTGCGAAGGTGCAAATGAAATAGTCGCAAGGCATGAGAAGTACTCAGTTATGAAAGTCACTTACAAAGAGGTCAAAGCCGACATTCTCGGCAAGATTATAAAGGGCGATTGGGCACCAGGCAATTTGGTGCCAAACGAAGTCGATCTTGCCGAGACTTATGGCTGTGCGCGCGCGACAGTGAACAGGGCGATGCGCGAACTCTCTGACGAGGGGATCATCGAACGACGGCGCAAAGCCGGCACGCGCGTGCGCATGTCACCAATCCGGCAGGCCCGCTTTGACATTCCACTTGTGCGCGACGAGATTGAGGATAAGGGCGCGTCCTATCGGTATTCATTGTCCAGCCGCGTTGTCGAAGTGGCACCAGACTGGTTACGCGCGCGGCTCAAATTGCCGGAGGAAGGCAGAGTGCTGCATCTTGTGTGCATGCATTACGCTGACTGTATCCCTTATGAGCACGAAGACAGGTGGATCAATCTGACCGCTCTGCCAGCAGCGGAATTTGTCGATTTCTCAGAATGCGGCCCAAGCGAATGGTTGGTCGCAACGATCCCGTTCTCTGAAGCCGAAATCAACCTGTCAGCCGGATCGGCAGATCAGAGTTTGGCGGATTATCTGGCATGCTCGGTAGGAGATCCGGTGTTCAATATCGAACGCTCGACATGGTGGGAAAGCGACGCGGTGACCTATGTGCGTTTCTCATACCGCCCCGGCCATCGCCTGACGTCTCGCTACTAGGCTGGGCCTGCGCTGCCGCCGTGACGCGGCAGCGCAGGTGATCGTCAAAGAATGCCGGGCAGGTTCAGCCCATTTTCGCGGGCACAGTCGAGCGCGTCTTCGTATCCCGCATCGGCGTGGCGCATAACGCCAGTCGCCGGATCGTTCCAAAGCACGCGCGCGATCCTGCGGTCTGCATCCTCGGTGCCATCACAGCAGATCACCATGCCGGAATGTTGCGAGAACCCCATGCCTACGCCACCACCGTGATGCAAGGATACCCACGTTGCTCCTGAAGCGGTGTTCAAAAGAGCGTTGAGCAAAGGCCAGTCCGACACAGCGTCCGAGCCGTCTTTCATCGCCTCGGTTTCGCGGTTGGGCGATGCCACCGAGCCTGAATCCAGATGGTCACGCCCGATGACGATGGGAGCGGAAAGCTCGCCGTTGCGCACCATCTCGTTAAAGGCCAGCCCCAGCTTGTGACGCACCCCCAGACCGACCCAGCAAATGCGGGCAGGCAGGCCCTGAAAGGCGATCCGTTCGCGGGCCATGTCCAGCCAGTTGTGCAGATGTTTGTCCTCGGACAGAATTTCCTTCACCTTGGCATCTGTTTTATAGATGTCTTCGGGATCGCCAGACAGTGCCGCCCAACGAAACGGGCCGACCCCGCGGCAAAACAGCGGGCGGATATAGGCGGGAACAAAGCCGGGGAAGTCGAACGCGTTGTCCAGACCTTCTTCCTGCGCCATCTGGCGGATGTTGTTGCCGTAATCGACAGTCGGGACACCTGATATATGAAAATCGCACATGGCTTTAACCTGCACTTTCATGCTGGCGCGCGCGGCCTTTTCAACTTCTTTCGGGGCGCTTTCACGCTTCTCTTTCCACTGCGCCATGGTCCAGCCTTGGGGCAAGTATCCGTTGATCGGGTCATGGGCGGATGTCTGGTCTGTGACGATGTCGGGTCGAATGCCGCGCTTCACCAACTCGGGAAACACATCCGCAGCATTGCCCAGTAGACCGACCGATTTTGCCTCGCCCGCAGCGGTCCAGCGCTGGATCATGGCCAGCGCTTCGTCCAAGGTTTCGGCCTTTTCGTCGACATATCTAGTGCGCAGCCGGAAATCGATACTGTCGGGGTTACATTCGACCGCAAGACAGCAGGCCCCCGCCATCACAGCCGCCAAAGGCTGGGCGCCGCCCATTCCGCCAAGACCACCAGTCAAGATCCATTTGCCTTTGAGAGAGCCGTTATAGTGCTGGCGGCCAGCCTCGACAAATGTCTCGTAGGTGCCCTGAACAATGCCTTGCGACCCGATGTAAATCCACGATCCCGCGGTCATCTGGCCGTACATCGCCAAACCCTTTTTATCCAACTCGTTGAAGTGGTCCCAAGTGGCCCAATGCGGCACAAGGTTGGAGTTGGCGATCAGCACCCGCGGCGCATCCTTGTGGGTTTGAAAGACGCCGACAGGTTTACCCGATTGCACCAGCAGGGTCTGGTCTTCTTCCAACTCGCGCAGGGAGGCGACGATCATATCGTAGTCCTTCCACGTCCGCGCAGCACGGCCGATGCCACCGTAAACCACCAATTCGTGCGGGTTTTCGGCGACGTCAGGGTGCAAGTTGTTCATCAGCATCCGCAAGGGGGCTTCCGTCAGCCAGCTTTTGGCCGTCAGTTTTGTGCCAGTTGCCGGGTATATGTCACGGGTGTTCTTGCGCGGATCGGTCATGATGTGCCTTTCTGGGTCGGTTCTAGAGGTGGGGCCAAGGCGGCCAGCTGTGTCAAAATGCTTGAGTGGACGCGGCTAAGGCGTCCGGATGTCATGCCCGTCGAAATCGGTCAGCGGCACAAGTCCGGTGGTGTTCTGAGCGGGAGAGAGCAAGGCCCCCAAAGGATCACGGATGGTATCTAGAGCGGGCCGGTGGAAGGTCGCACGCCCCGAGCTTGCGCCAGATAGCAAACCGTCATGGCACCTGTGACGGTGCCAGTCCATATCTTCCAACCCACAGCTTCGGGCGATCGAAGCGACAGACATTTCCCACGGCACAAAGGTGCCCGTATGCGGTAGGCCTAACGTCATCGGCGTCTTGCCTTGATGGATTTCAACGGCGGTCACGCGATGAGTTCCGGCATGTCGATGCCTGCAGCGTTCACGATGTCACCCGAGGCAATCATCACGGCGGCGCGTTCCAGATCGGGCGCGAGATAGCGGTCCTCGCCCAGCGCGGCCACGTCTTGGCGCACCCGAGCAACCACCCGTTGCAACGTATCGCTTGTAGCGAGCGGTGCGCGGAAGTCGATGCCTTGCGCGGCGCAGAGCAATTCCACACCAAGAATACGTGCGAGATTTTCGTTCATTGCTCCCAGACGGCGTGCGCCATGGGCGGCCATGCTGACGTGATCTTCCTGATTGGCAGAGGTGGGTGTGCTATCGGTGACGCAGGGATTTGCCAGATGTTTGTTTTCGCTCATCAGGGCGGCCGTTGTGACCTCGGCAATCATATAGCCACTGTTCAGCCCCGGATTTGGCGTGAGGAACGGTGGTAGATTGAAACTGAGCACCGGGTCCACGATCAGAGCAACGCGGCGTTGCGCAATCGCCCCAATCTCGGCAATCGCGAGCGCGATCATATCGGCGGCAAATCCGACAGGTTCGGCGTGAAAGTTGCCCCCCGATACGATCAAATCCGCCTCGATCAAAACCAGCGGATTATCAGTGGCGGCATTCGCCTCGATCCCCAGAGTGCGGGCCGCCATGCGCAGCACATCCATCGCCGCCCCCGTCACCTGTGGCTGGCAGCGGATGCAATAGGGGTCTTGAACCCGGGCATCCCCCACGATGTGGCTCTCGCGGATTTCGGATCCGGCCAGCAAGGCGCGCATGGTCTCTGCGGCCTGTATCTGGCCGGGATGGCCTCGCAGGGCGTGGATTTCCGGCTGCAATGGCGCGGTAGACCCCATGATGGCGTCAGTCGACAAGGCGGATGTGACCAGTGCCGAATGGGCCGCGCGCCATGCGCCGAAAAGGCCCGCAAGCGCAAAGGCCGTCGAGAATTGGGTGCCATTAATCAAGGCCAGCCCTTCTTTGGGGCCAAGCACAAGAGGAGCAATACCAGCTGCGGCCAAAGCTTCGGCACCGGGCAATATCTTACCCAGATACTCGGCCTCGCCATGACCCATCATGACAGCCGCCATATGCGCAAGCGGAGCCAGATCCCCCGAGGCACCAACAGAGCCTTGCGCCGGGATCACAGGCGTCACGCCCTTGGCCAGCATCTCCTCAATCTGTGCCACAACCTCTAACCGCACCCCCGAGGCACCGCGCCCCAAGCTGAGCAATTTGAGAGCCATCAACAGGCGCGTCTCGCGTCGTGAAATCGCAGGGCCAACACCGCAGCAATGGGACAAGATCAGGTTGCGCTGCAGGGTTGTGGTATCTTTGCTCGCAATCTTGACCGAGGCAAGTTTGCCAAACCCGGTATTCACACCGTATACCGCATCTGTCCCTGCAACAGCCTTGGCGATCCGCGCATGAGCGCGCTCGATCGCTGGATGGCAGGCCGGATCAAGCCGGACCGAGGCTTCGTTCCAATAGATGTCAGCGAGATGATCCAAAGTAACAGCGCCGGGGGTGAGGGTGAGTGTGGTCACAACGTCCCTCCGAAAATGCGGGCGTGAAGGGGATTAAAGCCGATGCGATACGAGAGTTCGGCAGGGTGTTTGATGTTCCAAACTGCCATGTCGGCGCGCATTCCGACGGCGAGGGTGCCCGCGTCGGATAGCCCCAAAGCCCGCGCAGCGTTTTGAGTGACGCCGCGCAGAGCTTCTTCGGGGGTCATCCGAAACAAGGTGCAGCCCATGTTGAGCGTCAGTAGCAACGAATTTAATGGGGAGGAACCGGGGTTGATGTCTGTTGCCAAGGCCATAGGCACCCCATGTTTGCGCAACAGGGCGATGGGCGGGGCTTGGGTCTCTCGCAATGTGTAGAATGCACCGGGCAGGATGACGGCAACCGTCCCAGCTTGCGCCAGTGCTTCTACGCCGGCCTCATCCAGATATTCGATATGATCGGCTGACAGCGCTCCATAGCCCGCCGCCAGTTTCGCGCCGCCAATGTTTGAAAGTTGCTCTGCATGCAGCTTGACAGGCAGGCCTAAGCTGCACGCCACATGAAAGACCCGGGCAATCTGAGCAGGCTGGAACGCGATCCCCTCACAAAAACCGTCGACAGCGTCGACCAGTGCTTCGGCGTGGGCTGCACGCAAGGCAGGGATGCAGACCTCATCTATATAAGCATCGTCCCGACCCGCGTAGTCCGCAGGTGTGGCATGCGCCCCGAGAAACGTAGTTTTGACCCGAACGGGGCGCTTGTGGCCGATCGCGCGGGCCACGCGCAACATCCGCAATTCGGTTTCGATATCAAGACCGTAGCCGGATTTGATTTCGATGCAGGTGACACCTTCGGCGATCAAAACGTCGACACGGGCAAGTGCGGTGGTCAACAATTCTTCGTCGGTGGCCGCACGCGTGGCCTTTACCGTCGATACAATTCCGCCACCCGCCCGCGCGACATCTTTATAGCTCGCTCCGTTGAGGCGCATCTCGAACTCGACAGCGCGGTTGCCACCGTGGACGATATGGGTGTGGCAATCAATCAAACCCGGTGTCACGACGCGCCCACCAAGGTCAATCTGGGGAAACGAGTTATAAAGCGATGGTAAGGCCTCACGTGAGCCGAGCCAGTCAATCAACCCATCGACAACGACAACTGCTGCATCCTCGATCCAGCCATACTTAGGGCCTGAGTCGCAAAGGCTTGCGAGATTCAAATTCACAAAAACTTTGCTATTCTCCGTCATTTCGGGCCACCGCTGCTGAAATTTCACTTTAATGGTATGTATAGTTATGTTTTATGTCTATACATAAAAACCGAGGGACGTGAAATGATTTTTGCACGACGAGCCATGCTTGCAACGGGGTGGGCCAGCAATGTCCGTTTGGACGTGTCGCATGGTCGGATCACCGCGCTCGAAACAGATCAAAAAACCAAGCAAGGCGATACCACGGTTGATACGCTATTGCCCGCGCTGGCAAACTTGCACAGCCACAGCTTCCAGCGTGCGATGGCGGGGATGACCGAATTCCGGATGGCGGGCAAAGACAGCTTTTGGACATGGCGTGATCTGATGTACCGTTTCACTGCCCATCTGACGCCAGAGCATGTCGAGGCGATTGCGGCGTTTGTCTTTCTGGAAATGCAGGAAGCGGGTTACGCCAGCGTCGGCGAGTTTCACTATCTACATCATCAGCCCGGCGGCATGCCCTACGAGGATCTCGGCGAACTTTCGGCCCGCATTGCAGCGGCTGCCGCAGCTACTGGGATCGGGCTGACCCACCTGCCAGTGCTCTATACATACGGGGGGGCTGGTCAGATGGCACTGACAGCGGGGCAGGCGCGTTTTGGCAACTCCGTGGATCGCTTTAACGACCTTGTCGCGCGGGCCAGAGGCGCCATTGCTGATCTGCCAAAGGATTGTCGCGTGGGTATTGCGCCACATTCCTTGCGGGCCACCTCACCTGATGATCTCAAGACGGTTCTTGCGGCCCATGAAGCGGGGCCGGTTCACATTCACATCGCGGAACAACCCCAAGAAGTGGCAGATATCCAAGCAGTGCTTGGGGCACGGCCTGTTGAGTGGTTGTTGGCGAATGCAGAGGTCAACGCGGACTGGTGCCTGATCCACGCCACCCACATGACGGATGCAGAGACCGTGAACATGGCAAGGTCTGGCGCTGTCGCAGGGCTTTGCCCGATCACAGAGGCAAATCTGGGCGATGGCCCCTTTAACGGGCCAGCCTATCTGAATGCAGGCGGGGCGTTTGGAGTGGGCTCGGATTCAAATGTGCTGATTTCGCTCACCGAAGAGTTGCGCACCTTGGAATATTCCCAGCGCCTGCGCGACATCGCGCGCAATGTCTTGGTTGTGGGAGAAGGCTCGGTTGGGGAAACCCTCTACTGCGGGGCTGCGAAAGGCGGTGCGCAGGCTTTGGGGCGTGGCACCGGCGATATCTCGGTCGGAGCATGGGCGGATTTGGTGGCGGTTGATAGTGAAGCGCCTGCATTATGCGCCTTGAAGGAACATCAATTGCTGGATGGCTTGGTCTTTGCCGCCAAAGACGAGATAGTAACAGATGTCTGGTCAGGGGGGCGTCATGCGGTCAAACAGGGCAAACACATCCACCGCGATGCGATCACCGCCGCCTATCGCTCTGCGATGCAAAGCCTGATGGCCTTGCTTTGATCCGGATAGGTCAGGCGGATTTCTAATAGCGCGGCGTCTTCTGTCAGTGTCAGCGCGACGTTTGGCGTTGTGACAAACACGGTGTCGCCTGTGGCAACCGCCACCCCATCAATCTCGGGTGCTCCACTAAGGACATGGAGCACCATGAGCCCGTGATCGGGGCGGGTGATATCACCAATCAGCGGCCCACGCCGCGTCAAAACCTCTCCTTCACATGATCGCGGATCAAACATGAGGTTTAGGTCGGTAAGCGGCCCATTGGCCAAACGGGCATAAACTTTCAGCCCCCCGTCAAAGCGGATCGGCTCCCAAGTGCGGGCCTCGATAGACGAGGTCGGTGTATCCAGTGTCATAGTCCCGCCAGAGACCACGGTCAGAATGCGCACCATACCCGCGAAATCGGAAAATGGACCGTCCTGAGAAACATCAGCGCGGCTGAGTGTCCATGCGGGCTGGTCAAGATACAGGCCCTTCGCGATGCTGCGCGTGACGCCGCCACCGTTCTTCCATGGGACATCAATCAAAGCGCCGAATTTCAAAGTTTGCATGAAAAACCTCTCTCTCTGTCACTCAACAGCACGCATAACCGCGCCCTGCCCTCTTTATCAATGATGTGACACCTCTCATTAAGTCTAGACATTAAATCTCAATACGCGCCTTTTGAGGCCTGACAAAAGCGCGCATTCGATCACATGGCGAAAGGGTCAGAAACTTTGGCCCATACGAGCGGCAATCACAAAACCACGTGGTGACCACACCGGCGCGCCAAAGGCCCGGATACATTCTCATCCTCTTCAGAGAACCACCCTAGTTTGCGGCGAGACGTGGTGAAACCAACGAAGATATGGAAGCGTCGATGATTGTTTGAAGCGTCTCGCGGTTCGGCGAGGTCTTGGCAAAGACGTTCAGACCCTGTGCAATGCACAGAAGATATTTTGCCTGGCTCTCGGGGTGTTCAAAGGAATCGCGCTGCAATGCCTCGCGAAAGGCGATTTCCAGGCGGGTCAGATGATCCAACATGAGCTGGGCAACGTCGTCGTCCACCTCTTTCAGCTCAACGAAGGCGTTTGTTCCCAAGCATCCCCAACGCCGGTTTCCGTTGACGATACCGTTCGCGATAAAGTCGAAATAGGCGCGAATTCCGTCTAGGCCGCATGGGTTGGTTTCCAGCAATTCAAGGCCCGGACGGTTCATACTGTCCAGGTACCGCCGGATGACAGCCAGAAACAGCCCATGCTTGCTGCCGAATGCCGCATAAACACTTCCGGGGTTTAGCCCCATCGCATCACAGACGTCCTGAATTGACGCACCAGAATAGCCACGACGCCAGAAAACTTCGATCGCGCCATCAAGCACTTTTTTTTCATCGAACTCTCTATGACGGCCCATTCCGATACCAGATTTCCCAATGCTTTTGCTTAGATGTATACACTATCTATGGCAAAGCGAGCGGATGGTATAGAGGGCGGACCTACCAAGGTTTGATCTGAGCGGTTCGCGGGCCGGTAAAACAGGACGGGTCCCTGCAAGGCCATAGCGCATGTTCCAACCCGTCACAGCTTGGGCCTTGCCATAGTCGCCTATCCGCGAATGGCCAACTGGCAACGTCCCAGCAACCACGCGCGGCACCCTCATTGATCACTTTGCCCCTATGCCCTCAACGACGCGGGTGCCGCAGCTTTGTCCGCCCGGTCGATAAGTCCTGCCAGATCATTCAACGATTTCAGTCGGTAATCAGGCTCCATCCCAAAGCTTTCCATCTGCATGCGCAGCAGTTTGAACATCGTTGTCGGGCCAACCACCGCGGCAGAAGAAATTTCCTCTGCCAACGCCTCGGGGGTTACGCGTTCAATCCAGGCAACCCGAAAGCCGAAATTCTTGGCGGCGCAGGCATCAAAAGCGTTGGATGACACGAAAATCGTATTCTCCGGCTTAACCTTCAGGACAGCCTCCACCAACTCGTAGGCATCTTTGTGCGGCTTGAAGATACCGGCCTTGTCGATGCTGATGACGGATTGCAGTTTTGCATCGAGCCCAGAGTTTGAGACCAGAGCATCAAGTATCTCTTGGTTGCCGTTCGACAGGATAGCGAGCGGCACGCCTTCCAGCGCATCAAGGGCCGTCAGGCAATCGACATGCGGATCAAGATGCAGGTATTTGTCCATTATCCGGTCGCGCACGGCCTTTTCGGCGGTCACACTGATGGCGTTGAGCGTATAGTTTAGCGACTCTTCGGTGATATCCCAAAAGCTGCGATAGCTGCCCATCATCGAGCGAAGCCATGTGTATTCCAACTGCTTAAGCCGCCAGACCTGGGTGATCAGTTCGCCGTGCTCGGGGAATTCCTGATTGGTGATCTGCGAGACAGATTGAACGTCAAAGAGTGTTCCGTAGGCGTCAAAGACAAAAGCGTCGATAGTCATGTTCGTTTCTCCTGATATTGGGATTGCTGTTCTAGAGGGCCAGAAAGGCGAAGCTGGCAAGAAATACTGATGCAGCCGAGACTGCGCCGGCCGCGCGTAGGAATGACCAGTGCAAATCTGCGGACAGCCCCCGTGTCAGCGCATGCAGAAATAAAGCCATAGATATGAGAGAGATCGTCGCAGCGATTGCGGTGTGGCCGGGGGCGCCGTTGATCCAGAAGGCGGCGGCAGGCGCCCCGACCCAGAGTGCCAGCGACGACGCAGACACAAGGGTCATCAGGCGCAACAGTGGCACCCGCCCGCCAAAGGCCCGCGTCATTGCCCATATGACAACGGTGAACCCCAACCAGAGCAACAGAGTTTGTGCCATGCCACCCAGCGCGACGTAAAACAGCGCCTCGATCTTTGCGACGCCCAGCGCCTCGACCTGTTCGCTATGCGCAAGAAATGTGGCAAAGCTCCACAAGAGCCCCGCCGTCGGCAGACCCAACACGGCCTGCCAACGGCTTTCTGTAAAGATCGTGGCGTTTACCACGGCACCAAGCCCCACAGCAGAATGGGCGCCCACAGTGCGGCCAGGATAAACAACCATTCGCTGCTGTCATAGCGGGTACGAGTCACCTGTGCCCAGCCATGCATTTTTTCGACTAGCTCCTGCGCCATATACCTCTCTTGTGCGGCCACCTCGCCTTTCAACTTTTCGGCGGCCAACGACACCAAGATCGTCAGAATGAACCCGACCGGAACAGAAATCAGCGCGGTTGCGAAGCCGAGCTTGGCGACCAGACCAGTGCCAACCGAGAAATCGGGCAGGACGTAAGGCGACAGCAAGATATAGGTGGCGCCAGACACCAGGCTGCCCGTGAAAGCCCCCCAAGAGTTGATGCGCGTAGACCACACACCCAAGACCACCATTGGGGTGATTGCCGTGGCGCACATCCCGAAGGCCCAGAAAATCGAGGTAATCAAAAACGCAGGTGGATCGAGCGACACCAGAAGCGACACCACTCCAGTACCTGCAAGGGCCAAGTAACCGTATCGTAGCTGTTTTGCCTCAGTGAGGTGTGGACGCAGAACGCCGACGATGTCATGGCCGACCACCGTCGCCACGCCAATCATCAGGCCAGCAATGGTCGAAACTCCGGCGGCTAAGACACCCGCGATGACAAAGGCTGAAACCCAATCGGGATTGTACGCCAGATTCAACAGCAACGTGGTCTTGTCCGCCGCCTCAGGCGTTAGTTCCTGCCCAATCAATGCAAAGTGATACACACCTGCAAAGCCCAAGGCATAAGTGCCCAGAAACATCAATCCAACCCAGAGACAGAACCAAGGGACCACCCGACGGGCCGACTTGATGTTCTCCGAGGTCAGCACTCGCTGTGCCAACTGCGGAAGTCCAAGCGTTCCGATTGTTAGTGCAACGAACAACGCCACATAGAAACGGGCCTCGAATTTGAGGTCGAAGAACGTCGGGATGCGTTCCAGCAAGGTATCGGTGAGGCTACCGTATCCCAATGGCGGAAACCAGAAACCGGGCACGCCCATCGCCTTGAGGATCGCGGCAAGGGGTACGAGCAGGGCGATCATCATGATCACCATCTGGATTGCATCGTTATATGTCGCGCCCTTCATTCCCCCGATTGTGATGTAGCCCGTGATCACCAGCGCCGACAGGATCAAAGACGGAGTATATGGCAGCCCAAGCAGAACCTCGAACACCTTGGCGATGCCGATGAACTGACCGACCATATACATCAGCATGATCAACAGCATCCAGCCAGCGGCCAGAAAGGCAGTGCTGCGCCCGTATCGCGTCTGGACAAAGTGTACTGAAGTGAACACTTCCATCCGGTACAGCGACGCGCCGTATAGCATCACAAGTAGAGGAACGCTCAGGATCAGTTGCACCCACATGTAAACGAAGGGCAGATGTAATTGTTGGATCAGGGCCACCACGCCCAGAAATGTGGCGACGCTCATCCATGTGGATGACGCAGCAAGTGAGTTGACGAAGGGGCCAATGGAACGGCCTGCCAAGTAAAGGTCTGTCGCGTTGGCTGTTTTCTTTTTGCTGAAGAGCGCGACAGCATAATACAGGCCGAACACGGCAGACGTGATCCCCAAACCAAGCCATATATTTTGAAGTTGCCAGTCTGCCGGGGTCATTTTGTGCCCTCCGTCAGGGCAAGCGTCTCTGGACCTTTACCTTGCACACCAGATCCTTCGAGAACTGTTTCTCGGCTATGAAAAAATCCGGCGTTTTCGGCTTCAATCTCGTCCTCGAGCTGGTTTGCATAGCGACACCAAACCATCGACCACAGCAGCACGCCAAGCGAACCAAGTGTGATGGCGATGAAGTAATGGATTGGCAGCCCGAGTATCCGGATACTGTTATCCGTGCCCAACATGACCGCCCAAAGACCCGTATGCCCGAGCAGGACATAAACGATGCCGAACCCGACGGTAGATCGTATTTCTTTCCTGTAAGCGTTCAAAAGAAGCTCCTCCCTCTTTCCGGTTGCAGGAACCGCCCTGATCTCCTCAACAGCGCGATTTCCTTTGAAGACAGCGCATCAAGAACGCCATGACTCGGAACGTTAGATTTTCTTGAATTTAAATTCAAGAAAAATAGAGCCGTGTTTTACGGCCAGTTTTGACCCCAACGACACGCGTGATCTGATCTTTGCGCTGGCCATCAACGCGCCTGCAATTGGCGGGGGATTGGGTGCCCACTTGGGAAGACTGGGAACAAGCCTGCGGCGGCGTGTCGAAACCATGAATTCTCTCGAAAGTGCCTTGGTCCCCGGCCTGAACCGACTGTGATAGAGGGGCGATCCGCGCAGTTCGTCGAGCGTCGCCTTGACGGGCAGTCATCCGGTTCCCTCGCCCCATGCCCGCCTATGCCGTCTGGGCGTAGCATCGGTTTGCCCTGAGCTTACGCAATGTCTGGGAATTGTTTTTGGAACAGGCCGCAATCGTGTCGCCTGAACGCATCTGGATTTGGGGCCAGCGGTTCAGAACGCAGATTGCGACCAAGGATCGTTGCGTTCGCCCATGTCCTGCAGAAAGCTGAGGTGCCGGGCGTGGGCACACCAGATCTGCGATACTCAGTCCGCCGACACCTCGGCAATGAAGTCCTCTGCCACTTCAAGGTAGCGGTCGATGTCGGCCTCTGTATGCACAAAGGACACTTGGGGGCCCGCGCTTGCGATAGCCTCCCATATCCCTCGATTGGCCATGAAGACGCGCCGAGCGTCGCTGAAAGCCTGATCGAGCGATGGAAGAGCTTCGTCCAGATTGCGCGGAAGCTCGGGCGCAAGGCAAAAGCCCGAGCGCGGGCCGTAACGGAAGGCCCGCCATGGCAGGCCATGCGTGGTAATGATGCGTTCGATTCCGTCCGCCAACCGTGCACCGAGCACCGCCACACGTGTATAGGCGGCTTCGGTCAGGATATCCTCAAGCACCGCGCGCGCCGCAGCCAGCGTGATGGCACTGCCATAGGTCGTACCTCCAATGGCAAGGCCGCGCACTTGGGCCACGTCCACATCCCGGTGCCGTTCGACAAACCCGCCCAGTTCTGCCGTCATCCCATAGGCCCCAAGCGGCATCCCCGAGCCCAATCCCTTGCCAAGCGTCACAAAATCCGCAGATAGGCCATGCGCCCGGATAAGGCCCCCATAGGCAAATTGCCAACTGTGCGTTTCATCCAACGCAAAGAGCGCGCCCGCCGCTTTTGCCAGCCGGTAAGCCTCTTCCAGAAAACCGGGCTCTGGCAATACGAGCGAACAGTTAGTGAGGGCGGGCTCGGTCAGAATAAGCGCGACATCACCGTCCTGCAGTGCCCGCGCCAGCGCCGGAATATCGTTGAACGGCACGTTGACCGTATCTGCCGTCGCCCTTGCCGAGATGCCCATGCCATCGGGGGCAGCATCGGTATTTGCGCCCGGCGCGCCGCCTTCGGCCATCGTGGGCTCGATATGGCCGTGATACTTGCCTTCGAATAGCACGATCTTTTGCCGGCCGGTAAAGGCCCGCGCGATCCGGATAACCTCGGTATTGGCGGCCGAGGCGCTGAGCGTGTATTGCCACATCGGCAGGCCGACACGGTTGCGCAGCAACTGCGAGACGGCAATTGCATCTTCGGTCGGCAGAAGAAACTGCATGCCGCGCGCGGCTTGCCGTGCAATCCTGCGGGTGACCGCGTTTTCGCCATGTCCGACGGTGTTGCTAAGATCCGCGTGATTGAAGTCGAGATAGGTGTTGCCATCGACATCGCGAAAGCAGTTTCCAAATCCTTCGGTAACAAAGATCGGTCGATGTCGGTAAAGCCCCGCCATCCATGCCATCGGAACCCCATCCGGCATCACGCCACGAGCGGTTTCAAGTAGGGCAGCTGAGCCTGCCGTACGCGATGCGAAAGCCGCGGATTCCCGTGTGAGGATTTCGGCCAGCCTTGATTCATTCAGCCGTCCTGGCATCCGCAGCTCCTGTATGACGTGCATCTCTCGGGCATCTAGCCTGTGGCCATGACAAACATCAACTGTCTGTTGAACGGGGTGGTTTACTGCTCGATGGGCGCACATCTGTCTGGTCGAAACGGGGTTGCAGCCGGGACAAACTATGCGGATTGCGCCCCCTCAAGAACTGGGCCCGCGTGCCGTGATGATCGGCGTCCACTCTCCACCCGCACGAACGGCGGGAAGGAGGCAATGTTGTGGTGTTAAACTGAGCGTTCCTTTCTGATCCCGCAGGTGTTCTTTCCTGCGGAAGGGCGCGGTGCGCTCACCCCGAGCGGAAGGATATCGTTTACAATTGGCAAAGAGACGCGGGCTCAGATCTGCGTCAAGGGCATGTGCTTGACTGTAACCGTCCCTTTAAGTGGCGGTTTTCCGGCTTGAGCTAACCCTAGCGTTCTTGCGTCTCCAACCGTGAAACTGATCAAGCAATCTGTGCCACACATGATACCACGTGCTGCCTTGCTTCCAGCAAAGGCGTCTCGTCCCCCGTCGTCAGAGACAGGACCATGGCTCCCTGGAAAAGCGCGACAACGAGGTTCGGGGTAAGTGTGGTCTTGTTCCCGGCCAAGGCTTTGCTGAGCCAATCCCGTAGCCGGTTGTAGAATGCTCGCACCGCATCAGAGGTTCCTTCTGGCAGGTGCGTGGCAATTGAACCAAGAACAGCACAGAGGCAGGTCGAGCTTTCTACGCGATACGCCTCAATGTATCCATCAGCGAGGCGCAACAAGCGGTCGCTTGCGGTCTCGGACGGATCGTCGGGTGCGCCCAGTGAGTCTATGAACCTGTTGGCGTAGCGGCTTGTGACTTCGGCGCCCAACTCCGCTTTTGTGGGGAAGTGGTAGTGAATTGAAGCGCTCTTTACCCCGATAGCCTCGGCAATGTCGCGAAAGCTGACCCCATCAAAGCCGTTCTTGCGAATTTCGCGCTCAGCATAATCAAGGATTTGCTCGGCTCTACTCTTAAACATGTCTTTGGGTCCCTTTTGTACCTATCACTAGATAGCGATCATAGAAGCTGGTGCAAGACTACAATTAAACCCATCAGTAGATAGCGGCTCACCTTGGTTTAGGGATG
The DNA here is from genome assembly GCF_051447875.1 of Roseovarius sp. MS2. Lineage (NCBI taxonomy): Bacteria > Pseudomonadati > Pseudomonadota > Alphaproteobacteria > Rhodobacterales > Roseobacteraceae > Roseovarius > Roseovarius sp. MS2. Next base: position 1,879,219 of record NZ_JBKHVF010000001.1, on the reverse strand, counting down.
CGCGTCATCGTGAAGCGACAGGGTAGTTAGGAAAAAGGTGATGCCCAGCGAATTGCCTGACAAGCAATTTGCCCACCATGTCTGCGGGGCTGAACCGCCGCTGATCGCAGAGATCTCGACACCGGATTGACTGCGCCAAAAGCACCGCGCTCTGAACTATTGAAGGGCTTGTGCACTGAGACCGCTCCAGCGTCGTCTCAGGGGCAATGATAGGCGGACCCTGCTTTGTAGTAATGCGCGCGATTAGATCTTGTGCCAGATCAGGGCCGGAAAGATCCACCTCGTGACATGCCAAAGGGGTCGACAGAGGCCTGCTGCATCCCATTCCGACCGTTTCATGACCCGCACCTTCGAAAGTGGAAAACAGGGACTGACCAAGGCCAGCCCTGCCCCTGCCACAAGGGCAAGGGGTCGATCGGTTGGCATTACTCAGACCGCTGGCGGCTGTGCGTAAACAAGATGCCCTGTCTTTATCCAAAGCTTTGCGCCGTTCGCACCTGCAACCGCATGCAGTGACCCGCCGTCAGGAAGCCGGAGCCACGACCCTGTGTGCAGCTCGTTTCCGTTTTCGGTGATTTCCCCACCAATCACGAGCAATTCCAGCCCGCCCTCTGCATCGAGAGCAAGCGACGCGCCCGCGTCAAGATGACGATAGGTGACTGTTTCGCGCGCGTCCTCGTGCAGGATCGCGGTGGCGACCCCGTCGACCGGAGCGGCAAGTTCATCCGCCATGTTTTTCCGGAACTGGTTGCGGTCATTCATGTCGAATTGCCAGAGCTTGACGAAGATTGTGCAACCCGGTTCGGACCCTGGGGTATGTTGCGTTGTAGGAGGATTGCGGACATAGGTCCCTGCGGGGAAGTCGCCGTGCTCATCCTGGAAAACACCATCGAGCACGATGAACTCTTCACCACCAGTATGGGTGTGGGCAGAGAACTTGCTGCCCGGCGCATACCGAACGATGGTCGTGGCGCGTGCCACTTCACCACCGATCCGGTCGAGCATACGCCGGTCAACGCCTTTCATGGGCGAGGCCTGCCACTCAAGCGCATTGGAGTGCACAACAACGCGTTTAGAGAAATCTGCATTCAGTTCCATCTGTGAGTTCCTTTGTGCTTGAGTTGCAGAGGGAGTTACGCCGCGATACTGGGCCGCGCGTTCATCTTCTTGCGCCACGCAGCGAGATTGGTAAGGTTAGCAGGGATCTCAATTTTGGCGAAGTCGGCAAATGCCAGCCCAGCGAAAACCGTGATGTCAGCCATCGAGAACTTGTCACCGGCAACATAGGCGTTTTTGCTCAGGACTTCGTCTAGATACGCCATGGTGTTCGTCGCGACGTCGCGCTGCTTCAGGCCCCAATCTTTATTCTGGTAGACTTCCAGTTTGGGACCAAGGCCGGGGGTAGCGTGATGAAAGTAGTTCCCCACGGCGTTCAACAGCCCGGTTTCGGCGCGGATATTCATCATCGAGATAACTGCGCGTTCCCGGTGGTTTTCGCCTGTCAGAGAGGGGCCATTTTCGAATTCGCCGTCAATGTACTCGATAATCGCGTTGCACTGTGAGATTCGCGTGCCATCATCGAGTTCGAGGCAAGGTACGGCCGCATCTGGGTTGATCTTCTTGAATGCCTCGGTGCGATGTTCACCGCCCATCACGTCGACCGGGATGAATGAGACATTTTCAAAAGCGCCTTTCTCGGCAAGTGCGATCCGAACGCGGGCGGGGTTCGGGAAACCTTCAACATCATAGATCTTCATGGGACATCCTTTCCAAGGGTTTTGTTTTCGTGATAGCTATCTATCAGTAGATAGTCTAAGCAGGAAGAGGGTTTTCCGTTCATCTTGAAAGAGATCACGCGTTAGTGATCGGAACTCTTGGGATCATCGCCAATCAGGCGCTTTTGCGCGAAACCGACTCATAAGGCGTGTCTAGACTTTGACCGAGAGCGCTTTTTGCGCAGCCCTCTTGGCAGCTTGACCGTCGGTATTCTGCCTGGCCCGTGTTATAAGATGGGGTGTTCTGCGGGCCCGGAAACTACTGCCGCCAAGGGAATATCCCCAAAGTGGCGGAGCCATGCCCGGCGAAATCCCGCTGTGGTTCCATAGCCCACACTCCGCGCCGCCACGGGAATCGAAGCGCCTTGGATCAGGGCGATATGGGCAAGGCCCAACCGCCACCGCGTTACATAGGCCAGCGGGCTGGTCCCAAGACAATCGCTGAAATCCGCCATGAACCGGGATCGCGACATGCCAGCCTCTGCCGATAGCATTTCGACGGTCCAAGGCCGGGCTGGGGCAGCGTGGATGGCAATCAGTGCGCGATGCAGGCGCGGGTGTGACAGGCCAGCCAGCAACCCAGGGTCCGGCGGACCTGCGTCAATGGCACGGCGCAGCACCAGAACCAGCATCGCCTCGAACAGGCGGGCCATAGCAAGTTGCGATCCGCAACGCCCGGATTGCGCTTCGGCAACCAGCACATCGGCCAAGGCCGCAAGACCGGGGCAGTTTTCTCTGGCAACTGCCAGACGGGCGGGGCTGCCATGCAGCACCTGCGCCAAAGGCAGGGCACACTCAAGGCGGGTTGCGACCAAGGCACCGGGTTCCGGCGTGTTGGGGGGCGGGTGAACAGCACCAGTAAAGTCGGGGTCAATACCAGCGCCGCCCGTGGATCATCCGCCGCGCAAGGCGTGGCGACGGGCCGCAATGCAGACATCAGCGAAGATAGCCGATCCTGCCGCAGAATGGGACGATCGGAAACAAAATTGGGCACATCAGCAGTCATGAATCCCATAATGCATCATGCAACATCCCCCTGCAATGGAAGATACAATGCTCATTCCCCGCCAGACCGCTCCCGCACTGACCGTTCCTACGCTTGATCACGGCCCTTTCAATCTGGCAACCGCTACACCGCAGCGCGGCACGGTCATCTGCTTTTACCGGGGCCTGCACTGCCCGATCTGCGCCACCTATCTGACTGAACTGGACAAACAGACCCCGGCCTTTGCCGAGCGCGGCATCGAGACGATTGCCATCAGCGCTGACGGCGCTGATCGTGCCCGCGCGATGGCCGACAAGATCGGCGCAACCGCGCTGCGCTTTGGCCATGATCTGCCCTTGCCCGTGGCGCGGGACTGGGGCCTCTACATCTCGACCTCGCGGGGCAAGACCTCTATCGGGATCGAAGAGCCTGCGCTGTTCTCGGAACCGGGGCTGTTCATTGTCAACACAGACCAGTCCATCTATTACCTGTCGGTGCAGTCGATGCCCTTTGTGCGTCCCAGCTTTCGCGAATTACTTGGGGCGGTCGATTTTGCGATCGAAAAGAACTACCCAGCGCGGGGCGAATACACAGGCAGTCTTGGGACAGCCTAAGCGCCTGAACCGACCGGGCGCATCTTGTGTCCAAAGGACGCCGCGACGAGGGCAAGCCCAAGCTCGAGGACCTCAAGCTCGTTTTGTGTGATGTTCAATGGCGGCAGGAACACCGGATCGCTCATGATGTATCCGACCCCACGCTCGCCAACAATCGGAACACCGGCACCGGCCAATGTTTCGATATCGCGGTAGATCGTCCTGAGAGAGACCCCCATCCGATCCGCGATTTGCTCGCCTGTGTGGAGTTGCCCGTCTCGAAAGACCTGATTGATGTCAAACAGGCGATCGGCGCGCCTCATAGCCTCATTTCAAAACGAGAGGGATATGATAGGACAGTACCATACTGTTCGGATCGATGCTCATGATGAACGGCGTCAACGCCTCGTTCTCCATGGAACCGGCCATCGCGGTCTTTGCAGCTTCCGAGTTGGTCCACCGGACGTGATCCATCCACATTCCGTCCTCGCCTTCTGACAAGACACGGCCGATGAACCCGTCCATAGCGCACAAAGCCAGCATTGTGTTTGCCGCCGCCGCCACAAAGTGCTCGCGCTCGACACTCTCGGCCAGACGAAACTGTACAATCTCGATAACGCCGGCTGCCGTCGCTGCCGACGGGTCACAATCCTGAGCCCGCGCGCCCGTGGAAAGCGCGACCGCTGCCGCCATTGAGGTGAGGATAATCTTTTTCACTGCTTACTCCTGTGCCGCATGGCGCAAGGGGGTAGCACGGGCCAACTGACACGGTCTGTCAGTTATCTGCGGCCCTCCAAGATCTTCCTTCGGGTGCATGGCCCTTCCATTCAGGGGCAGGTCATAGAAGCCGCGCCAGAAGCGCCGCAGCGCCCGCTTCGGCTGCCTCCTGCGCTCCGGCTAGGTAACCGGGTTCTGTGCGGCTGGTCTCAGAGCCGATCAGGGTCAGCCGGTGTTGCCATGCGCCTTCGACCCATGGGCCGGGATTGGGTGACGGGTGGTCACCTGCTGTCAGGTCGTCAGGCGTGGCCGTCAGCGGATCGGCGGCCCAGTCCTTGTAAAGCGTGGCTTTGGGCCGGGCCGCATGCGGGCCGAAAAGCTGTTCCAGTTGCTGGACAGAGGCGGCGATGACAGCCGCCGCACCCGACTGCACACGGGCCTTGGCCGGAACACCGACGAAGCCGAACAGCGCCGCCTGCCCCGTCGCCGTCGTGGCGTCATGGATTTCAACCAAAGGCCCGCTTTGGCTGCGCGCCGCGCCCGACAGTCCCGCGTCGTGCCAGAAGGCGCGGTCATAGACCACAACCAGCTTGGCATGCGGTGCCATCCATGTCGGCGTGCCCTGCCAGAGGCGGAGGACAGACGCGGGTATTGGCGGATCGAAGGCGATTTGCGCCGCCAGCAAGCGCGGTGGCACGGCCAGCAGCACGTGCGGGGCAGACAGGCTGCCACCATCGGTCGTCACATCGACACCCGTGGCGGTCAGCGCCAAATGCGTGGCGAAGGTGTTCAGGCGGATCGCATCTGCCGGCAGGTCGCGCGCCAATGCCGAGACCAGCGCAGCCGTACCCCCGCCCATCCGCATAGTGGCTGGCTCCTGCTGCATACCCGAATACCGTTGTACAGAGCCCTGACCACGCTGGAACAGCAAATCGCCCGTATCCGACTGGGCAAAAGACGTCACGCCCGCCCCGTTCACGAAGTGCCCAAAGTCGGGTTGCATACCGGGCCAGAACCAGGACGGGCCGAGGTCGAAGGGGCCAGAGCTGTTGCCAGAGTCATCCACCGACAGGATGCGCCCGCCAAGACGGTCGCGCGCCTCGATCAATTGAACGTCGATCCCGGCCCGATGCAGCGCTCGGGCCGCTGTCACGCCCGAAAGACCACCACCGATAACAATAACCTTTGGCAAAATCATCCCTCCGAGGTCGTGGGCGGTGGCGGAACTACTGGCACATCGCGCTGCTGGCCGCCGCCTGTTATGGCCACGACCTTGCCCGCAAAGCACATTCCAATCACCCAACGATCTATCCGCAGTTACACATTTGATAGAGGGTGCCGATCCCACACGCAATATCTATCTATCAGTTGGTAGCCTCACTGAATTGATCAAGAAGGCCGCCAATGAAGCTATCCCTGACGCGGCGCAGGTCCGCATGCGAGAAGGGGGCTATACCAACTTCAGCTTTTGCGATCTGGCCACTGATGTGGGTGTGAAAGGCGGGCTTTCGCCGGGCGTTGGCGAGTGACGGCGGCATCAGATAGGTTCACAGACCATAGGATCTCAGCATTATTGGCGTCATTCCGTAGCGTTGTTTGAACAATCGCGAGAAATGCGCCGAGCCTTCAAATCCGCAAGAAAGGGCAATTTCCGTTAGCGAAAGTGAGCTGCCCTCGATCAGGGTGCGGGCGCGATGCAGGCGCAGATCGCGGGAATAGGCCTGTGGGCTCTTGCCCAAGTGGCGCGCGAAGAGACGCTCAAGCTGCCGCGCCGACAGGTTAATGCTTTGGGCGATCTCGGCGATTGATTGTGGAAACTCAATGTTGGTTTCCATTGCCTTCAGAGCTTTGCGCAGGGGGCCGTCCGGTAAGCTGGCTAAATCGCTTAAGCCCTGCGGTTGCTCGCTTTCGGCCATTCGCAGGCGTTCCAAAAGCAAGACGCGGCCCACGTCCCGCATCAGGACCAATGAGGTCATCTCAGCGATCAGCGCCAGAACCACATCAGCGGTCGCGGCCATGCCCGCGCTTGTCACCAGATTGCCCGATCTGTTGAAAAGAGTGTTGGTGCCCCGTTCAGCTATTCCTGCCTCCTCCAGCATCGGGCGCCCTTCCCAGTGCACGGCGGCGGTTTCGGCTGCACCTGCGGTAAGAAGCGCTTGTGCGGCATCTGACAGGACCACGGCCAGCCCGCCCGCGTTTCGCACGCGCTGCAGGCGCGGCAGGAACCGGCGCAGTGCACGTGCCATTTCCGACCCACCGGTCACGATCAGAAGATCCGGCAGGTTCGTCGTCGAGTCCATCGGTGTGACTGTGATTTCCATTCCACCAAGTGACGTTAGCGTGTTCGCGGCGTCGACGGATACGATCTGCAGCCGGAACAACTCGCGGCCCGCCAAACGGTTGGCAATGCGAAAGCTGTCGAAGGCAATGGCAAGCTCTGTCGCAACGAAACCCTGCGCAAGCAGGATTTCGACCAATTTCGGACCATTTTCCTTGGGGCTAGGCCCGGACACGCAGGTTTTCTGGGTCATAAAGACACTCGGGCACCACTGTCGCCTGCGTAGGGACCCCTATCACCTCCACCATCAGCGCTGTGCCTTCTGCGGCAAAAGCGGGTTCAACGAACCCCATGGCGATATTCTTGCCTACCCGGTGCCCCCACCCAACGGAGGTGACCGATCCCACAACCCGACCGTCGCACAGGATCGCATCGCCCCCATGCGCGGTGGCATGCGTGGCATCGAGGACCATCGAAACAAAGGCACGGCGGTGGCCTTCGGCGATCATCTTTTCCAGCGCCGCCTTGCCGATGAAATGGGGTTTATCCATCTTTACAAAGCGCCCGAGGCTGGATTCGAACGGGGTAAACTCGGTCACGAGGTCCGCCTTCCAATGGCGATATCCCTTTTCCATGCGCATAGATTCAACAGCGTAGGACCCAAACAGCCGCAATCCGTGCGCCTCGCCCGCCTTTCGCAGCGCCAGATAGGCCGCGTAAAGCTGCGCGTTCGGGACGTGGATTTCATAGGCCAACTCGCCCGAGAAACTGACCGACATCACCACAGCAGGCGCGATGCCAACAAAGGCCCGCCGCACCGAGAGCCAAGGAAAGGCCGTGGCCGACCAATCCCCGCGCGACGCGGCCGCCAGCACATCACGTGATTTTGGACCGGCCAGCACAAGGATCGTATGATCATTCGTCAGCGACCGGATGCTGACCGACCCATCCTTGGGCATATGCGCCGTCAGCCAGTCCATGTCGTGATATTCTGACGCCGCCGCCGAACCATACCAGATCGTGCCGTCATCGATATTCGCAAGCGTCGCCTCGCCCTTGACCATACCGTGATGGTTCAAAAGGTAGCCAAGCCCAACCTTGCCGACCTTCCGCGTCATCCGCCCGCAAAACATCGTGTCCAGCCAGTCCTGCGCACCCGGCCCGGTGATTTCGAACCGGTTGAAGCCGTTGACTTCGGTCATCCCGACGCCGGTTTGCACTGCGCGCACCTCGGCTGCGACCACGTCGAACGCCTCATTGAATCGGAAGCCGTGGGTTTCGTGGAAGTCAGGCGAGGGCTTGATGTAAGCCATACGCTCCCAGCCGTTCACGACGCCGAATTCGGCACCTTCTGCCGCCAGGATCGGTGTCAGGGGCGTGGTTTTCATCGGTCGGCCAGCCGGGCGGTGTTCGTGCGGCAGGTGAAAGCGAAATTCGTTCTGGTAATCCTCAATGGCCTTGAGGGCGCAAAGTTCCACATTCGCGTGGGTCGTAAAGCGGCGCGGGTCGATGACCCAGGTGTCATACTGCGCTTCGCCATGCACGATCTGCTGCGCCAGAAGCCAGCCATGGCCGCCTCCCTCTCCAATCCCGGCGCGCAGGCCGATGATGCAGAATGCGTTGCGTTTGCCCGGAATCGGGCCGACCAGAGGTGCTCCATCAATGGTATAGGTGATCGGACCATTAACGATGGTGTGGATCCCCACTTCCTCCAACGCGGGCATCCGTTTGAAGACGTTTTCTAGCACGGGCAGCACGCGGTCAGTGTCCGATGGACAAAGCGCGTTGACGAAATGTGGATCCACCCCGTCCATGCCCCATGTCCGACAATCCTGTTCGTAGAAGCCGACCAGCAGCCCCTGTTTTTCCTGACGCGAATAGAAATCGTCGATCGGGCAGCGCAAAAGAGGTACGCGTTTGCCATAGTCGATTATCCCCTGGATCGGTTCGGTCAGGAAATACTGATGCTCCATCGACATGACCGGGTGATGCACCCCCATCATCGCGCCAACCTCGTTCACGCGATAGCCGCAGGCGTTCACCACAATCTCGCAGGCGATATCGCCTTGGTCGGTATGGACAATCCAGCTATCGTCTTTCAATTGTGTGAGGCCTGTGACAGGCGTGTTGCGATAGACCTCTGCCCCTGCCTTGCGAGCCCGTCTTGCGAGCGCTTGACAGAGCTGCGCGGGGTCGATGTCGCCATCCTCGCCGTCCCACAACCCGCCCACCAGACGATCAGTGGTGATCAGCGGATGGCGGCGGGCGCATTCGGCGGCATCGAGGATTTCAAACTCCACCCCCATCACCTTGGCTTGGCTGGCAAAGTGGCGATAACCATCCATTGTGGTTTCGGAATTGGCGAGGCGGATACCGCCATCGCCGTGATGGTAATTGATCGGATAGTCAGGATCTGCAGCCAATTCCTTGTAGAGACTAATCGAATGGCTTTTCAGTCCCACCATCGTCTGGGTCATTCCAAAATTGGTGACCTGCGCCGCTGAATGCCAAGTGGTTCCGGATGTCAGCTCGTTGCGTTCCAGCAAGACGACATCGGTCCAGCCCTCTTGCGTCAAGTGGTACAGGGTGGAGCAGCCGGCAATGCCGCCGCCAATCACCACAACGCGAGTTGTCGATTTCATATCATTCGCTCCTGCTGCTTATTGCTATGACAAGGGCAAAGCGGCCAGGTTTCGTCAATCAAGGTCAGGTGCGTTCATAAAATGCGAAGCGTCCCGTAAGAAAGCCTGAAGTCGCAGCTTCAGCGTTGTCAGCGACGGCACCATAGGCCCTCAGTAGAACAGCAATCGGAGGGCGAGATGAACGAAGGACAAACTGGGCGACGCAGTGGTGGCCGGGCAGACCGGGTTGCCAAAAGGGCGTTGCCGCCTGCGGTCAATCCTTGTCCACCGGGTCAGCGGGGCGGGCAATACCGGCCCTTGTCCGAAGCCGATATGGTGGCCATCTACCAGACCGCACTTCGGCTTCTGTCTGATCTGGGCGTGGGCGAGGTGCCGGAAATTCTTGTAAAGCCGTTCCTGGCCGCCGGGGCCACCTTTGGCGACGGGCGGGTGTTCTTTCCGCAAGACATGGTCAAGCGGGCCATCGGCATGGCTGCGAAAACCTTCACCTTTCATGGCCGCGATCCCGCGCGGTCAATCGAGGTGGGCGGCGATGCCGTGCATTTCGGCACCGGCGGCGCGGCCGTTCTGACGTTGGATATTGACAGCGGCGGCTACCGCCCCTCAACCCTGCGCGATCTTTACGATTTCACAAGGTTGCAGGACACGTTGACCAATGTCAGCTGGTTTACCCGCTGCTGTGTCGCGACCGACCTGCCGGATATCTATGACCTTGATGTCAACACGGTCTTTGCACTGATGAAGGGCACAACGAAACCTGTCGCCACGTCGTTCACGATCCACGAGCATGTTGCGCCGATCATGCGGATGGTCGACATCGGCCTAGGCGGCGATGGCACGTCCGGCTTGTTTCACGCAACTCCATTTCTAAAGACGCATATCTCGCCGATGATCTCGCCGATGCGCTATGGCGAGGATGCGGTGATGGTGACGCTGGCCTGTATCGAGCATGGGATTCCCCTGTCCTGCATCACCGCAGCGCAGTCTGGCGCAACAGCACCCGCGACGCTGGCCGGATTTCTGGCCCAGTCGCTTGCCGAGACGCTGGCCAGCTTGATCATGGTCAACGTCATCAAGCCTGGTCATCCGATGGTTTTTTCCAACTGGCCTTTGGTGGTGGACCTGCGCACCGGTTCCTTTGTGGGTGGCGGCGGCGAGATCAGCGTCATGAACGCGGCTTCGGCGCAGATTTCCAACTGGCTTGGCCTACCTTCGGGCGTTGCCTCCAGCATGACCGACGCCAAGGTGCCGGATGCGCAATACGGGGCCGAAAAAGGGATATCCTCGCTTGCCGCGGCCCTCGGCGGAGGGAACCTGATCTATGAGTCATCCGGCATGATGGCGTCTTTGCTGGGGGCCAGCTTCGAAGCCTTCATCCTGGATGACGAGATGCACTCGCTCATCTACCGCACCCTGCGTGGGGTCGAAGTCAGCGAAGAAACGCTGGGTTATGAGGCGATCTGCGAGGCGGTGCTGGGACCGGGCCATTTCTTGGGCGGAACGCATACCATTGCGGCGATGCAACGCGATTACTTTTACCCCACCATCGCCGACCGTGACGCGCCCGTCACCTGGGAAGAAAAGGGCCGCCCCGATGCTTGGGGCCGTGCAAAGCTTGCTGCGCGCCGGGTACTGGAGACGCATCATCCCTCCTATCTCGCGCCCGAGGCTGAGGCCCGGATGCGCGGCGAGTTCCCGATCCAACTGGACCCCTGAACGGAGAGGTTTGGCAAAAGCGTTGCCTAGGTGGGGCCGCATAGCCTGACCGACCTCACGCGCGGGCAAACCGTGGCACCGGCAGATGCGGCAAAACTGGAAAGAGGGCGCGAAGACATGGCTGAATGCCAACAGTCTCGAATGTCTGGTCAGCGCCAATCAGGATTGTGCGTGGTCTCAGGCTTCGGTCTGGGGTTCATCCTCTGCCACCTCGATCGCGCCTTCGAAGCCCGGCACAATCGCCTCGAAGCGGGGAACAAGCACGTTTCGCAGGATGCGGCGGCAGTCGCGTGCCAGTGCTTCGGGCAACTGGCCCAGTTCTTCGGCGCGGGCCACAAGGTGGATATGGCGCGTTTCGCCTGCAAAGGGCAACGGCAGGACATCGAGCATCGGGATGAAACGTTCGGCATCCAGGAGGTTTAAAGGGGTCGTCAGTGTCCAACCGCCGGTTTGCACGACCATTGCAAGAACCGACCGTGTCGCCTCGAACGCATAGCGACGGGGGACGTTCAGTTTCACGCGCTTCAGGTGCTGGGCGACCTTCTGGCCGATGGGCATCGTCTCTGAATACTGCACGAAGGGCAGCCGGGCCAGCGCTTCGCGTGGGTCGGTGCCGGGCTTGATCGCCCCTTTGGCGGTCAACAAGATGAAGGCTTCGCGCAGGATCGGGACAGATTGAAACGTGGTGCTTTCAGCAGGCAGCAGGGCGGTTACGCCAATATCGGCCTCTCGTGTTTGCAGCCGGTCAATGATCTGGTCGGACCGGCCAGAGAAAGCATAGACAAAGCACTTGCGAAATCGCTTTTGCAGGGCAGACACAAGAACGGGCGTCAGCGAGGCATCGAGGTCGTCGATGATCGCGAGATTGAGTTGCGGTAAGCTGGTCAGGCTGATCTCGGCCAACTCGGCCTGCGCTTCGGAGACGACCGACAGGATACGGTGAGCATGGGCGCGGAGCACCTGACCTGCGGGGGTCAGGGTGACTGGCTTGGCGCGACGGTCAAAGAGTTTCGCACCGATGGCGGCTTCCAGCGCGGTGATATGCTGGCTGACGCCCGAGGACGATCCACCTAGCCTCTGAGCGGCCCCGGCGATGGAACCTGCTTCCTCCAACGCTACGAAAACGCGCAATCCGCGTAAGGTCAGTTCGGCTGGCAGGCGGGTAACGTCGGACATGGCAGCTCCTTTTACGACAAACTAGCCGTCATTCGCGCTTGCGGAAACTGCCTTGCACGATGCGGTCAATAACCATGGCGCAGAGTAGAATGGCCAACCCGGCGAGCAGCCCTTGCCCCTTCGCCGCATATTGCAGCGAGGTCAGCACCACCGACCCTAACCCCTGAGCGCCAATCAGGCTGGCAATCACCACCATCGACAGGCACATCAGGATTGTCTGGTTGATCCCTGCAAGGATAGACGCCTTGGCCAACGGCAGTTCGACACCGCGCAAGACCTGCCATTCGGTCGCGCCATAGGCGCGGGCGGCTTCCTTTACATCCTCGGCAACGCCGGTCAGGCCAAGTGTGGTCAGCCGGATCACCGGCGGCATGCCAAAGATCAGCGTGGCAATGATGCCGGGCGGCTTTCCCGTGCCGAAAAACGCGATGACAGGGATCAGATAGACGAAGGCGGGCATGGTCTGCATGAAGTCAAGGATTGGCTGGGCGATGGCAAACGCGGTCTTTGACCGGGCAAACCAAATGCCCAGCGGGATGCCGATGACGATGCACAGAATTGACGCCGCCCCCAGCAAAGCGACCGTCTGCATTGACAACTCCCAGAAGCCGTAGAACGCGAGATAGGCGAGTGCGGCAGCCGTGAACACTGCGATGCGGGGCCCGGCAAGTTGCCAGGCCAGCGTGCAGATCACAAGCATGATCACAGGCCAGGGGGTGCCAACAAGGACGATCTCCAACGCCTCGACCAGAATGCGGATGCTATTTCGGAGCCCGTCAAAGAACCCCTGCCCCGAGGCATATGCGGCTTCAAATCCTGCGTCAAACCAGGCCGCCGTGTCAGAGAATAGCGTCTTGTCAGCGGGAAATGTCGTTAGCCAATCCGGTGGCATACCGATCCTTGCGTAAAGCGTGACGCCATAGATCAAGCTGGCAAGGGCAAGGGTGACCGCCCCCCGCAGAGGCGGCGCGCCATGTGGCAGGGTCTGGTCACCCCGCCATGCGGTGTAGCGGCGTTCGTATATTGCATTGGCAAAGAACCCGGTTGCCAGCCGGATGACTAGCAGCAGGATGACACCCTGCACCACACGGGTGCTCGCCCCGTCTGTCAGGGATGCCGTTTCTGCCATTGCTGCATCAACGGCCTTTTGAAGGTTGTCGGCCAGTTTGGTGGCGCGGGTCGCGGTATCGGTGTCGCCGGCCGCTATGGCTTCGGTCGCCTCGGCGCGGCGCGTGGCGATAGTGTCTTGCAACTGGCTGATCCGGGCCGCCTCAGCACTGTTGGTATTGCCGCCAAGGCCAGAGACGATCTGGTTCAGGGCCAGTAGATCAAGAAAACAAAGCAGCAAGAACAGGAACGACATCCCCCGCATCCCGGCCCAGATCGGGCCAAGAATCGCGGCGGCGGGGTTGAAGCTAAGGACAAAGCCAGATCGCGACTGGATCGCAGCAAAGGCGCGGGTGTAATAGGGAGCACTCGGGCCGGTAAATTGGGGGATCAAGTTGGCCTCCATCAGCGTCCCTCCCTGATGGCGGTCAGAAGCCTGTCTTTGGTGACGATCCCAACCGGCACGCCACCATCTTGGATGATAACTGGCAGAGTCGATCCCGAACACAGCCCGATCAGCGCATCAAGATTGGCGGTGGTGGGAGCATAGGAGGCGTTTGCGACATCGAAATGTGGAAAAGAGATCAAAGGCTCCATGACGGTGCGCGCGGTGATCAATCCCAGCTTCGAGATATTCTGCACGAAGGTCCTGACATAGTCATCCGCAGGCCGGGTCACGATTTCCTCGGGCGTGCCAGTCTGAACAATCCGGCCATCCTTCATGATGGCAATGCGGCTACCGACACGGATTGCCTCATCCAGATCATGGGTAATGAAAAGTGTGGTCTTGCCCAGCTTGTGCGACAATTCCATGAATTGGTCCTGCAATTGTCGCCGGATCAATGGATCTAGCGCCGAAAACGGCTCGTCCATCAGCAGGATCTCGGGGTCGGCGGCCAGAGCCCGGGCCAGACCCACGCGCTGCTGCATGCCCCCAGACAGCTGGCGCGGCAGGCGGTCGCCATAGCCTTGCAACCCCACCAGACTCAGCTTTTCCGCCGAAACTTGCCAGCGCGTACCCTTGGGAGAGCCGCGCAATTCCAAGGGATAGGCCACGTTATCCTGCACCGACCGGTGAGGCATCAACGCCATGTGCTGGAACACCATTCCGATGCGTTCGGCCCGCAGCGCCCGCAAGGCGGCAGGCGACAGTGCGCGCACGTCCTGCCCCAGCACGCGGATATCGCCCGATGTCGGCTCGATAAGGCGATTGACATGGCGCACCAAGGTGGACTTGCCGCTGCCCGACAGCCCCATGATGACAAAAATCTCGCCCGGCATGACAGAAATCGACGCATCGGCAATGCCCACAACGCAGTTGTGCTTGGCCAGAACTTCGGCCTTTGTCGCGCCGGCCTTGGCATCGGCAAGGGCAGCCTGTTCGGCGGTGCCGAAGATTTTCCAGACACCCGAAAGTTCGATCACAGGATCTGCCATTGCATGTCCATCTCGTGCCTCAAAGAAGGAAGGGCATGGCAGCGCGCCGCCATGCCCTGAGTTTTCCAGCCTCAAGGTGTCACTTCAGCCAAGCGGCCACACGATCAGGGTTCGCGGTAATCCACTCGGCGGCCACGGCCCCGGCATCTTTGCCATCAATCACGACCGAGTAGGAAAATGCGCCCAGATCATCCGCCGTGATGTCTATATTGCGCATAAGGGCGGCCACCTGCGGCGCATTGGCTTCTATATCTTTGGCAAAGACCGGCTGAATGAAAGCTGGCGGCCAAGCCATGGTAACATTGGAATTCGCCAGATAGTCCGCGTCTTCTTCCGGTGTCAGTGCATTCCACTTGGCCGCGTCATAGGCCGGTTCGGTCAAAAAGGTCATCTCGGGATGGACGGTGAACAAATGGTGTGGCTTGTAGCAGAATCCGGCCCAAGGCTTGGCCCCCGCAATCGCCGTATCAAGCTGGCTATACGCCACGCCCTCGTCCAGCTCGACAAGATCAACCACCAGATCATACCCATAACCATGGGCCTTGGCCTTTTCCACCGTGGTCGACGCCCAGCCAGTGGCACCGATGAAGACCTCACCCTTGCCATTGCCGTCACTGTCGAGAAGTGCGGCCTTGGTCGGGTCGGTCAGATCGCTGATGTCGACAATGCCCGCATCCAGCGCCGCTTGATTCACGCAAATCCCTTGAACGGCCGATGTCGAATTGCTGTTGAGTTCAATCTTTGCGGCGAACTGATCAACCAGCCCTTGCTGGTTTGGCAACCAGACTTCTGGATGGATATGCATAGAGCCCTTGTCCAACGCCTCAAAGATCACCGGGTTGGTGCCGGTTTGAAGCTCGACCTTGAGGCCCATGTTGGTTTCGACGACTTGCTTGATGACGTTGGCCGTAACCGTGACCGACGGCCAGTTCGGCACGCCCACGACGACGTCTTGAGCAAAACTCGCAGTGGAAAAGGCAAGCGTGGTCGCTAATGCCGTGGCAATCTTCAGTTGCATTGGGTCAGACCTCCAAGTCGGAAAGGATGTTTTAAGACGAGCTTTTCTTGTCGCGCTCTTCTAAATCCGATCATTCGCAAATTGCCTCGGATGTCGATTCGGGACTTTGACTTTAAGGATTACGCAGCCCGCGTTCCGATCTTATGAAGCTCTTACAAGTGTCCTGTTCAGGTGCAGCGTAGAGCCACTTCAGGTCACTGAAGGATGAGGCCCGCCCTGATCCTCTGAGGGTTTCCGGTGGCCCAAGCACCACCCTGCACGTCACGCCCAACAGGCTTTGTCCGGGTCATGTCGAAGGGAAGCCCCCCAAACCCTTGCCGCCAAGGGCTAGACCCGGACAATTTCATGGCGTCGCACCACGCTGCCGCGCAAGGCTGTAGCGTCGTTGGCGGGACGAGGTGTATCAGTCCTCGTTTGCCCCCCGTCAGTTCTGCCAAAGGCGTTCGCGCGCAACGCGGCCCTGATCGTCCAGCCGCACTTCGACGGTGTCTCCGAACGGGTTGATCGCCAGCGCGGTGACATGCCGCCCACCACGTTCGATGAAGCCGACATCGGTATAGCCAAGTGCAGCCAGCCGGTCCCGTGCCGCCGCGTCCGACAGTGACCGGCGGTCGTCAAGTTCGCGGTCGTACTCGCGCAGGGTGCCGTTGCGGGAAAACTCGATCTCGATCCGCATCCCGTCGGCAGAGAAGCCCTCGACCGAGATTTCACCGTCGTCGTCCAGGTCAATCTCGGTCAAACGCGCAATTTCGGCCAGGCGCGGCTCGGCCCGGACAGCAGCGGGCAGCATCGCATCAATGAGCGCCGGGGGCAGGCCTGCGCCATCGACCTGTACCTCCAGCAATCGCGCGCCACGCGCCTCGGCGCGCAGCCAGCCGGTGCCACTGCGGGCGTAAAAGTAGGTTTCGCCATCGTCATCGGGGCGGCTGCGGATATCGGTCAGGCCAAGGCCGCGCAGCGCGGCGGGCAGCATCGCCTCTGCCGGATCAGCGGCGGGGCCTGCCGTCAGGGTGGCAGCGGCAAAGGTGTCGCCCGTCCGTGTGCCGGTCAGGTCCAGCCGGGTGCCGGGGGTGGGCACGGTGGCGCCCTCAGGCAGGGTCACAAGCAGGCGGCCCTCCGGGGTGGTCAGCACGATCTGGGTGCCAAAGATTTCAGCCACGGTGCCCGACAGCGGCGTCTCTTGCGCCACAAGCGGGGTTGCAAGGGCCGTTGTCAGGATCAGGGCGGCAAGGGTGCGTTTCATCAGTGTCTCCTTCGGTTCATCATGACACCATCTTGCGCGATTCGCCCCAAATGCCGCCGCAACGGCGCGGTTTGGTTTCCGTTGAGCTTTGGTGCGGTATACAAGGGCCTATGCGCTATGCCCTTGTCCCTTTGATCTTTGCCCTGTCGGCTACCCCAGCCTTTGCGGACCCTCCCGGGGACGCCGTACCCATTGATGCAGGGGCGGCTTTGGCCTGCGTCGCCGACCGCTATCGCGGCGAAGCGCTGCGGATCGAAGACGAGGAGGATGGCCTCGTGCAGGAAATCCGCTGGCTCACCCCCGCCGGAAACGTGCTGGAGATCGAGATCACCGGCCCCGGCTGCCGGTTTCTAGAGGTTGATGGCGTGGGACAGTCCGAGGCCCGCATCCTGCCGGAGGAACCCCGGTGAAGGTGCTCGTGGTCGAGGATGATCGCGACCTTGCCGCCCAGATCGCCGCCGCGCTGACGCAGGCAGGCTATACGGTCGAAAGCGCGCATGACGGCGAGACGGGAGAGTTTCTAGGCGCGACCGAGACAGTGGGTGCCGCTGTGCTGGACCTTGGCCTGCCGGGGATTGATGGGATCGAAGTGCTCAAACGCTGGCGTGGCGCGGGCCTGACCTTTCCCGTCTTGATCCTGACCGCGCGGGATGCCTGGTCTGACAAGGTGGCCGGCTTTCGCGCGGGGGCGGATGATTACGTTCTGAAGCCCTTCCGGATGGAGGAGGTGACGCTGCGCCTGTCCACCCTGATCCGCCGCGCCGCAGGACATGCGACCGCCGAACTGGCGGCGGGAGCGCTGATGCTGGATACGGCCACTGGCCTTGCCACGCTTGACGGAATGCCCCTGCGCCTGACGGCGTTTGAGGGCAAGTTGTTGCGCTACCTCATGCTGCACAAAGGACGAGTCGTCAGCCGGACAGAACTGTCGGAACATATGTATGACCGCGACGCCGACCGCGATTTCCGGTCGATGGAAGTGGTGATCGGCCGGTTGCGCCGCAAGATCGGCGAGGCGCGCGTGGAAACCCGGCGGGGCGAGGGATATCGCCTGCTGCCCGTTGATCCAGAATGACGCTGGGATCAATCCGCGCGCGGATGCTGGCCTGGTCCGCCGGGCTGACGCTGGGCGCGCTGGTGGTGGCGTGGTTTGCAGTATCGGCAGTGCTGGCGGATTTCGTGAACCGCCGCCTTAACGCGGATCTGACGGCGGCGGCGCGGGGCGTGATGGCGGCCGCAGGTTGGGATGCAGCGGGGGCCTTTGCCGTGCTGCCGCCCCCTGCAGATCCACGCTTTGACCGGCCCCTGTCGGGCTGGTACTGGCAGGTCAGCGACGGGACAGCCGTGCTGGCACGCGCGCCCTCGCTTGTCACCGGCAATCTGGGGGCGGATGGCGCGGGGCGGACCGGCCCCGATGGCGCGGCGCTGGTGGCGCATGTCGCAAGGTTCACTGCGCCGGGCGACGGGCGGCGTCTGACCGTTACCGTGACCCTGCCTGCGGCAGAGGTTGTGGCGGAACTGGCGGCCATCCGCCGCCCGCTCGCCCTGGCGCTGGCGGCTCTGGGGGCGGCGCTTCTGGCTGCACAGGTTCTGGCCGTCCGGGCGGGGTTGGTGGACCTGACGCGCTTTGCCCGCGCGGTCGCCGCTGTCCGCGACGGGCGAGGCGAGACCTTGCCCCCTGCTCAGGCCGCCGAACTGCGCCCGCTGTCGGATGAACTCACCCGCCTGATCGCTGCCAATGCAGCACAGGTGGCGCGCGCCCGTGCCCATGCGGGCGATCTGGCCCATGCGCTCAAGACGCCACTGGCCGTTCTGGCCAACCGGGCAGACCCCGAGGATACCGCCCTGATCGACCGGATGGACCGCATCATCCGCTGGCACCTGAAATGCGCCCGCGCAGCAGCAGCGGGGCTGGACCCTACGGCGCATGCGGCCGTAGCCCCAGTGCTAGAGGATGTGGCGTTGGTCCTGACGCCCGAAGCGCGGCGGCGCGGCGTCAAGCTAGAGATCGCGGCCAAAGGCGTGCCAGATTTTCGCGGCGATGCCGAGGATCTGGCCGAGATCGTCGGCGCCTTGACCGAGAATGCAGTGAAATGGGCGCGGTCATCGGTGCGGCTTGCGGCAGCGCCTTGTCCCGATGGCGTTCAGATCAGCATCACAGACGACGGCCCCGGCATTCCCGAGCCCGACCGCGCCCGTCTGCTGGCCCGGGGCGCGCGGCTGGATGAAACTGTGCCGGGCCACGGCCTCGGCCTTGCCATCGCGACAGACCGGGTCGCGGCCTATGGTGGGCGGCTGGACATTGGACAGTCCGAAGGTGGCGGGCTGGCGGTGACCCTGACATTGCCCGCTCGGGGCTGATGCCGTCCCGCTCTAAAGTATCCTTCAATCCCTGTGCCAGGGTGCAATGCAGATGAATACGAAGGTCCAGTCTGGCCCGTCCTTGCCGCACTGCTGAACTAGCCCCTAGAAAATGCCGCGCCGCATCCAAAGACGGGAACGCGCCTATGACTATCGATTTGGCTTCTTCAAACGCCAAGCGTGATACAGGGATGCCCCAAATGCCAATGCAGCCAGCAAGAGCCATGCATCTCCGGATTGCTCCAAATACACGACGCCCGAGTCCGCTTCGTAACACCGGCCTAGGTCGTTAAAACAGCCGCGCCATTTGAAATACTGGGCATAGTAGAAATATCCAAACACCAATGACAGTCCAAGAAGAGCTAAGGCAGCCACCTTTCTGATCATCGAACGCCTCTCAAATCACGGTCGCAAACTATAGCTTCGCCCATTGACGTAAACTTTGTTTTGATCTGGTGCCATTAGGCATAACAAGAACGGTTGTCGCAACCTGCTCGTCAGTGCGAATAATTCTGCCGCACGCCGCGTAGGGCCGCTTCATTCCAGATTGACGTCGCCCAAGCGCGGAGCATGGACCTGTGTTCTTATAAGGAAGGCAGCGGCTGCGCCCGCAATTGCGCCAAACAGGTGAGCCTCCCAAGAGACGCCGGGTTGACCCGGCAGAACGCCCCAGAGAATGGAGCCGTATAGAACTCCGACGAGGAGTGCTGCGCCCAGCGTGATCGGCGAGCGATCCACCAAACCACGCGCCACGAGGAAGCCGAACCAACCGAAGACAAGCCCCGACGCACCGATATGGATGGCGGAGCTTCCAAATAGCCAGACGAGACCGCCGCCGAGTCCGATCACCACGGCGTTCACAGCCAGCAAGGCCCGCGTGGCAGTGGCCACCAGCAACCCGCCCATCACCAATAATGGCGGTGTATTGGCCATCAGATGCGAGAAGCTTCCGTGCAGGAGTGGCATTGCGATGATGCCATCCAACCCGCTGACGTGCCGGGGGATCAGGCCGAAGGCCGGGTTAAAGCCGTAGCCTGTGATCCAGTTGACGACTTGAACCACCCAAAGCAGCAAGACAAAGGCTGCAAGCGCCTTGGCGCGCCAAAAGAATGCGCCCATGTGATCCCGTTTCCTCATGTCGGCAACAGTAGCTGTCTTCGCAGCACCTTCAACGGCTTTCGTGCGCGGCACAGGGGGACACTTCTGGACTTTTCCTGCCTGACCCGCCCTGTGTTGGCGTGGGTTCTGGCCCCGCCTATCCTTACACTGCGGTTGACCGTCTAGACCAAGACCTCTCTGACAACTGCAAGAACGGCTTCACCGGCGAGCGCGATAACTGTCGACAGACCAGTTACGACAAGACCGCCCGCGGTCATCGAACCGGCAACAAGTGCGCCGTCGCGTTGCAGCATGCCGACGGCGATGCCAAGGATACAAAGTGCTGGCAGCATGTTGCCAAATGGGATTGGCAGCGCAATGACGACGGCAAGAACCAAACAGACCGCTCCGATCACGCGTGTCTGGCCGATCAGCCTGGGCCAACGCGGGCGCGACACGCGCTCCAGCCTATTCAGGGCCTGGCCGATCCGAGTGGATCCCATTTTCAGAAGTCGTAGCGGGACGCGGCGTTCGCTCAGCCAGACAGGCAGGCGCGGTTCGGGGCCGAACAAAAGCATCAGCACAGAGACAAGGATAAGTGGGATGGCGAGAATAGTGCTGAGACCTGCCACGGGCAGCGGAAGCGCCTCTGGCAGGGCAAAGATGAGCAGGATCAACGCATAGGTGCGGGGTCCGGCAAAGCGGGCCACGTCTCCCAATGTCGGGGCGCTTTCTTCGAAGCGGTGGCACAATTGCGCGAACAACTCAGTAGTGGACTGGGGTGGCGTGCCAAAGTCGTATTGAGGCATGGAATGGCGTCCGGCATTGCTGACAAGAGAAAGCGGGCATATAGCCTGCCACGAGGATGAAATCATAAACAGCTGCGGGCCCTCATGGGCCCGCAGCGCACCGCAGCGGCGTCAGTCGTAGCGCCGGTCGAACGTAATCACTGTGCCGTCGGCGCGGGTCAGGCTGCGCGCATAGATTTCGCGCGGGAAGACCAGATCGTCATCAACCGAGCCGTTGACGATGACGGTCTCACCGACTTCGGCGGGAACCCAGTTGGGGCCGACATAGATACGGATATCGCCGCTGGCATCGGTGAGGCGGAACTCATCCTCGTCGGTGATCCGTTCGACAATCCCCTGTACGGTGACCATCGTGCCGCGCTGTACATCGGCGATGGGTGTGATCTGACTGGCGAAGGCCGCTTGGGTCGCAAGGGTCACGCTAAGTGCAGCAATGGCAAAGAATTTCATGGATAGCTTCCTTGTTGAAGGGTCAAGAGTTCGGAGATCAGTCGAGAGCCACGATCAGCAGCACCGCGATCGCAGCCCCACCGATTGCCAGCCAGGCCTT
The DNA here is from genome assembly GCF_051447875.1 of Roseovarius sp. MS2. Lineage (NCBI taxonomy): Bacteria > Pseudomonadati > Pseudomonadota > Alphaproteobacteria > Rhodobacterales > Roseobacteraceae > Roseovarius > Roseovarius sp. MS2. The sequence continues at coordinate 1,857,714 of NZ_JBKHVF010000001.1, read as the reverse complement.
GGGCAGACGGATTTCCACCTCGCCTGACAACCATTTGCGGCTTTCCCGCAGGTCCATCTTCTTCACGTCATTGCCGTCGTTCATTTGTTTGCTCCTCTGCATGTGGATCGCACATCGATCCAATGAGAGCTTAATGAAGCTTGATTCTGACCGCTGACTGACGGCTTGTCAGAATATTGGGGCTTCAAACGTCAAAACGATTTCTAGGCCAGCGCCTTTGGGCTTTTGCACCGCGACTGTGCCACCCTGAGCGCGCTGCAACCGGTCCACGATGGCCAGTCCTAGCCCCGTTCCGCCCGCAACCGCGCCGGGCGCGCGCCAGAAGGGTTGGAATATCCGCTCCCCTGCGTCAGCCGGAAGCCCAAGCCCGTGATCGCGCACCGAAAGGCGCGGGCCTGGGCCAAGGGTAACCTCGACCTCGCCCGGTCCGCCATGCAGTACGGCGTTCTCAACCAGATTTGTTAGCGCCAGCTGCACCGCTTCGTCATTTGCCCTCACCAGAACCGGCGTATCCGGCAGCGTCAGAGACAGCTCCACCCCCTTGCTATAGGCGAAGGGCGCAAGGGCCGACAGCACCGCCTCTGCCGGTCTGCGCAGATCAAGCGCGCCCTCGGTCGGCGCACTCAGTGCTTCGGTTCTGGATGCCGCCAAAACCTGCTGAACGGTCCGCGCGAGGGCCGCCAGATCAGAGCGCAGCTTGTCGGTTGTTTCGCCCGGCGGCAGCGCGTCCAGCCGGGCGGTCAACACAGCCACTGGCGTGCGCAAAGCATGGGCAGCCTCAGCCGCGTGCCGGGTCTCTGCCGCAAGCGCTGATGCCAGCCGGTCGAGTGCGCGTTGCGTGCCATCAATCAGGTCTGCCACCTCTGAGGGAACAGGACCCGACGGGGGGGATGTCACGGCTCCGGGACTTAGCGTTCGTGCCCAAGCGGCAGCACGGCCTACCGGTGCCAGTTCGCGCCGGATCACGAACGCGCTGGCGCCGATCAGCAACAGCGCCATGGGCAGGATCGGCCCCCAAACATGCTGGCGCAGCTCGCTTAAGAAAGCATGGCGCAACAGGTTCTCTGGGTCGGACGTCATGACGAAGACCATCCGCAAACCATCGGTCCTGTCACGGAATTCGTGCCCTGCATAGAGCAATCGGCCCGTAGGCAAATCGACCGCTGTCACCCAGTCGTCGGCATAAAGATCGAGAGCGGATGACGGAATGAGGGCGCGGTTCATGGCGTCAACGACCGTTCCGGTGCGATCCACCAGCGCGAATGCATAGGCTGTTGGATGTTTCGCGAACATTGCCCGCGCCGGGGCATCGGCGGGCAAGCCGCTATCCTCCAAGCGTGCCCCTAAACGTTCCGTCACGTCCGCGACGACTTCGGCCTCTAACTCGGCGCGGTCGGAGCCATAGTAGGCCCCGACCACGATCATGTTCAGGACAACAATGATGACCGTGATCAGTACCAGACGCCGTATCAGCACCTGTGCCAGCGGACGGTTCGGCCGTGTCATTCACTGCCCTCGCGCGGCAGCATCCAGCCGACACCTCGCACGTTCACAATTGGCACCGGGCAGCCCGCCGTTTCGAGCGCGCGGCGCAGGCGCGACACGGCTGCTTCCAATGCGTTGGGTGTGACCTCGTCGTCGATCGTGTAGATTGCCTCTTCCAGAACCTTCCGCGACGCGACGCGGCCCGCATTGCGCATCAAATGTTCCAGTACACCCAGCTCGCGACGCCCAAGTATGATCGGTGCATCATTCACGCTGACGCTGCGTGCCGCAGTATCCAGCGCAAGCGCGCCTAGTCGTAGAGTGGTGTCTGACCTATCGCCCGGGCGGCGCAATACGGCACGGGCGCGCGCGACAAGCTCGGGCATCTCCACCGGCTTCACCACATAATCATCTGCGCCGCCATCCAGCCCTGCCAGCCGGTCGGCCAACTGATCGCGCGCGGTCAACACGATAACCGGCACCCGCCCCCCTTGCCGCAGGGTCGGCAGCAGGCGCAGCCCGTCACCATCAGGCAGACCCAGATCCAGCAGCACCAAGCCATAATCCGACAGGCCCGACAATTCGCGCGCATCCGCAGCTGTCGCCGCATGATCCACGGCAAAACCTGACCGTCGCAGCGCATCACAAACGGCCTCGGCCAAAGGGGGGTGGTCTTCGACAAGCAGGACGCGCATCCGGGGACAGCTTTCAGAGTAGAGCCAAGGCGAACGGGGTGTGATTGGAAAATAGAGCACTTCCAACAGAGTGATAGCGAAATATGACTGCCGTGGTTAGGCGGCGAGGCTGACGGCAGTCTGACAAACTATCCTTCAGCGCCGACTGTCTAAACAAGATCGCGGGGCAACGCCCGACGGGATCAATCAGTGGCCTTTTCCCTTAAATGCGGCGTCTGGCACGGACGAATGACCACCCCGCCAATTGGGCGTTTTGGTCAAACTCGATTTCCTTAGACCTTGTCCGGTGAGGATCGAACCCGTTGAGCTTTGATGGTGGGCGGATCAGATCATGGCATGCCTGCCCCCTTTCCCGGACAGCACGCGGTGCCATCTCTCCACTTTCTCTGCAGCGGGACGGTCAAGTTTACGGCCACCGCGACCCTGTCGCGGCGGCGTCCTTTGGGCGCATCAACAGTGCTATTCGCAGCCGCGCAAACTGTTGCTCGGACATCCCGGCTTGGGCTTCAGCCAGACCAGAGGGCTGTACCGGGATGGAATTGTGACCAGGCAAACCAAAAGGCCTGATGACTGCCTTGATCGGCTCCGCGCGCATCGACCGCGCGAATGCCGCCCGCCGTAAGCACAAGGCGGACATTCTCGAACTCAATCTTTTCGCCCCGTTTCAGCGCGATCATGGCCGCGCTGCGCTGGAACGCCACCGGCTTTCCAGAGGCCGCGATGACCCCGATGATATCCTCATGAACCGGAAGGCGCGGGTCGACATCACCCACGGGAAAGATCGGGCCGTTTGCATCACGCCCGTTTCGGAAATCGAAATCCCGGCCCAGCGCCAGCTCCTCGACCAGCACGGTTGTTTCGGGATGCGCGGCGCGCCATGTCCCCCAGTCGGTGGTGATCACGCTGGCCTGTTGCAATTTCAGGCCGCGTTTCGCCAAGGGTCCGGTCACGGCATGGCCGAGGAAGGTATCGAAGATCGAAAATGTCCGGACATCGTACATAACCTTGTTCGACCGGATCAGCAGCCCTGAGGTGCGCAGGATTGGCCGTTCGATCCCGGCGGGCAGCCCATCGGTAAAATAGGCCTGTGCGGCACCGCATAAGGTGCAATAGGGAATACCGAGATTGCGACCGCCCAGCGTATCGTTGACCATCTCGCGCACTTCCATGATGCGCCGGGGATAGGCCCGGGCTTCGCCATTCACCTCGATCCCGAATACGATGTCATCATCGTCGAGCCATGTCGCGGCCTTGGCGCTGCTGACTTTGGGGTTATCGGCAGCGGGAATGCAGTTGCACGGCTCGTCCGTCTGCCCAAAGCCCCGGTCGTCGATCAACACGCCGCCCCACGACACCATCCGCCAGTCGATATCACCCTCGACAAAGATCCGCTCCCAGCCGGGCACGGCAGAGGTGAAGATCGTGCGCTTGATCTCCAGATAGCCCGGTGGCGCCGGGATATCCCAAGCGATCAGAGTGTTTGTGATGACTTCCCAGTGGTTCTCGGCCGGCGGATCGACCTTTAGCAAGTCGGCTGCGGCGTCTGCGAGAGTGATGTTCAAACTGCCATTGGTGACGAAGCGCATCATGTCGCTGATCAGCCACGCAAGGCGGGGGTCCTCCGATCGCACGATCTCGATCAGAGCGTCGGATTGCGCCTCTTTCCACGACGATTGTGTGAAGCTATCGACAAAGGCTATCTGCATCGCGGCCCGCAATGCCTTTGAGGGCGGGCCAAGCGGAACCTTGGGCGGGGTGCCGAATTCCTTGATCACGTAGTCCGGAAGCGCGCCAGTGGTCTGGGCTGGGGCGTCGTTGGACCATAACAACGACAGCGCCAACAAGGGGGCAAATAACCAGACAAATGATGGATTGCGCAATTTCGATATCATACTGGGCCCTTCCGGTTACCGGCTTCACACAGATCGCTGCTGCAGCAGGACGCCTCATATCTGCCGTCCGACATGCCCGATGCGCAGTTCAGAATTGTCGGGCAATATGCTGTGCGTGCCACAAGTGTTGTCGCACTGTCGCGTGGAATTGGCATCTGCACCAATCAAGATTGAATCAAATTTGGGTGATCACGTGGGACAGCGCCGATTCATGATGCGGCCGTGGCGCACCCAAGGCGGAACCACTTGGAAAACGCCCAGAGCCTGTGCAGAACACGCGAACCGCCTCTGTTAGGCGCACGCCGCTTGCTCTCCTGTTCCGCGCCGAGGGTATGCGTCCGGTCGACAGCGGCACAGGCGGGCTTCTGCTTGCAATGGCCAAGAGGGGCGACCGAGGTGTTGCACAGTTCAAGCGCTTCTCGCGTACCAAGCGAGGGTAGTTCGGTGATCGCCCAACCGGCGCAGCACACGGTTAGTTTGCCGCCGCTTGACGGGTATCAGGCGCTGTCGGCGCTTTTCTCGGGCGTGCTGCCCGCAGCCAAAGAATGCGTCAAAGTTGTAGACAAGGCAATTTACTTTACCTAGGGTTAGCTGAAGGATAGATTTCCAAGGCCTCTTTTCACACCCGCCTTTTCACCAGAATTATGAGACAAGGCATAGATATGACAGATTCCAGCCCGTTTCAGGGTGTTTCCGAATTACGCTCCTGGGTTGCCTCTGGCGGTGTTGTCCGCGCCGGGCTTCCTGCCAATTTTATGTCCGAGCTGCTGGCTTCGCTGTCAATTTTCGCCGTCCTCGCCAACAATCTATCGGAAAGTCTTGTCAGGATCGACGCGAGATGGCGCGATATGGGCGGGGACAACATGCTGAAGGCCTCACTCGGCCAGCTTCTCGTGCTTCTCGGCGACACGGTCGCGGAATCGCGGCATGCCACGCAACAGGCGATGAGCGTCAAGGTCGCCGGAAACAAGGTCTTCGGAAGGATTGAGCGCGAAATCGCGACACACGGCAAGCAGATCAGAGAGATGACGGCTGCGATCCAAACCTCCGAAGAGCGGATGGAGGCTGCCGCGAAGGCCGCGAAGGAGGCGAGCGACAAACTGAACGCGGGCGATTACATCCTGCACGGTCTGGAGGCGATCTTTACCTTTGGCCAGGTCGATAAAAACCGCGACAACCTCAACAAGCTCAACACTTCGATTGCAATCCACAAGGGCGAGGCCGCGTCGCAACGCCAGCATCGAGAACTCCTTGGGGTGTACAAGGCCGAGCTTGTCGCGCTGCGCAATGGGGTCGAGCGGGTGCTGACCGTCGACCAGACAATGACACAGTTCCAGAATGACTTGGTGGCCTTGGGCCCCCTGCTTCTTCCGGCCTACCAGCAGATCGAGAAATCCGAGGCTACGTCAAACCTGAAGGTCGCAAACATCCACCTCGAGCGGGCACGTCCAAAGATGGACGCGATGTCGAGATGGATACAGACCCTCGCCATCACTTAGGTAGCCCAGCCTGAACTGAAAGGAACCAGCATGACCGATGACAGCATTGAAACAATCGACTTCACCAAGCCGTTCGAGCCCTTGATGTCGCTCATTGGGCGCGAGGGGTCAAACCGGTCAGAGCTTTGGCAGGCTTGGCACTTTCTTCAGGTCTACGCGAACTGGGGTATTCGCTTGCCGACGTCGGAGACGGACTTCAAGGCGATCATGGGTGCCGATGCTCTGAAGTTCGATTTTCTTCCCCCAATGCAAGACGGCAATTCGCTGATCTCGAAAGCCTGCGAGGCGTTCCTCAAGAACGTCTTCTCTGAGGTCATTCAGGTGGGCATGGACCTAAAGGTCTATGCCGAGACAACAGCCGGGGGCGAGGACGGGATGCTGCAAATCATCCTCGACTCGGTCGAGGACGGCGATACAGAAACAGCACTGGAGCTGCTGACAGATCTTCAGAAGGACGCCAATTCCGCCAGCACGAGGGCGGGCAATGTCAAAGTTGCGCTCGACGCGTTCCGGACGGAGCTTGGCAAGGCATTGGGAAAGCTCGACACCGCGCGCACAAGCCTCGACAGCGATAGCAGCACGAACGAGGAGACGCTCGGTATCCTCGCGGCGGATGCGAACACCGAGGGCTCAATTGCCTACAAACACAAGATGCTGGAAGAGGCGCGGCGGCTGCATACAGAGGCGACAATAGCTGCAGCGACCTCGCCCACTTACATCTGGGTGCTGCCACCCCTTGGCCTGATCGCAACAGGCGTCGTGATGGGCATCTACACGGACAAGGCGATCCAGCGGATGAAGGATATCGAAGAATTGGAGGATTCGATCCAGAAGGAGGGCGCGCATCTGAAACAGGCTCTTGCGGCGCGCAGCGTCTTTAGCCAAGGCTCAAACGGCCTGACGAACGTCATCAGCTATACCGAGGCGGCCTCGGCTAAATGCGGCGTGGTTCAAGAGACATGGAAGGGGATCGCGTCGCATATCTCCGAGATGGCGAAATACCTGGAGAACACCACGAGACAATCACCCGATGGCGAGAACGAGGTGAAATCGAAGCGCTTGCTGGGTGTGGCCCTGCGCAAGGTCGAGAAAAACTGGCAGACGATGCTGCCCGACCTGAGCGAGTTGATGACTGACAACTACGTCAGCATCGCACCCGGCACAGCCACCGTTGCCGAGGTGTTCAAAAAGCTCGGCGGCTGAAGCGTGGGGCCCCTCGCGGGCCCGCACACCCCTTCCAGCACACAAGGCGGAGAGAGTTTTTCGATGAAACACAATTGGGCCGAGCTTTATTCCGCCAAGACCATCCAGCGTTGGCACCTGCCTGAATACCAGCACCTCAACCCGGACTATGGAGAGTTCCGCGCGCCGCTGCTGCGTTGGAGCGAGATCGACGCAAGCATTAAAGACGCCGACAAGCTGGCGATGCTGGTGATCTGCTGCGACGTTCTGGTCCTCGATAAGGCACCGACGTTGCGCTGCCCGACTTTCATCTTTGCGCGTGTGATCGAGATCGGGGCGAAGGCCGACCTGACCTTCGACCTGAGCGACGGCACCAAGCTGTCTTTCATCATCGCGGCGCAACGCATCGTCGATGCCGCCACGGGCGAGCCCGCAACGCTGACGCTTGCGACCGTCAGTCTCGACGCTGGCGGCGATCTTGTCGAGGCCGAGACGCATATTGTCGCCGACGGCAGCACAACTGCCTATGTGATGGAACGCGGTGAAGAACGCGCGACAAAGGTCGCCGCCTCGGCGGCTGCGCTCGACTTTCTTGCGCCCGGCGAGCCGCTGGCAGTAATGCTGACGACGACGTTCCAGATCGCGTGCCTGCTCTCGACCGAAGAGCCGCGCCTTGCGGCGGACCAAGTCATGTGGGTTGCAGCCCTGACGGCGCGCCACCCAACCTCGCACATGCTGTCATCGGATTGTCACGCGCTTTACAAGACGTTGATTCAGTTAATGGACATCGGTGCTGGCGCGCTTCTTGTTCCGCACCTTGACCATGAGATCTACGCCGAAAAATCGAAGGCCTGCCTTGCTCTGCTGCACCAGCGCGTGCAGCGCTACGACGCTCTGGTCGAGAAGGCGAGGACCGACGAGCACTGGCGCGACCAGGTGGCGATTACTATCGCAGATAAGCAGAACGAGGCCGAGCTCGCCGCGAACCTACGCGCGCAGACCGAGGCAACCTGCGAGCAGATGCGCAAAGCGCGCCAGATCGCGGCGGCGAACCTTCTGGAATGCCAGACCGATCTGAGCGATCTGATGGTGGACTTCCAGCGCGGCATCAAGAACTGGCAGCGCGACGAGACGATCAAGGCGTCGATCGAGATATTCACCGGTGTGGTGGATTTGGTTCAACAAGTCGGGACGATTGTCGCCTCGGGCGGAACGCTCGCGGCCATCCCCGTCATCGACAATATCAAGATGTTGGCAGGTATGTCGGTAGACCTGTCAACGCGCGCGGCGAAAAGTGACAAGTTCGAGGACGTCATCGATATCAGTTGGCTGTTCGAAGACAACGACGATGGCGATCCCCCGGAATATACGGCCGAGAACGCCAAGGAAGACGTCATTTCGTATTTCGAGACACGCAAAGCGGATCGGGAAGCGGCGCAGAAGGAGAAATCGCGCCAGGACAAGATCAAGAAAGGGGCTGCCGATCTCAAGAAGGCCGGAATCTCGGCTGGCAAGGATGTAAAGGGCATCTACGACGGCATCATGCGCATCGTCGACATTGCGGAGAAGGCGAAGAAGCTCGAGCAGCAAAGCGAGGACTTTCTGGTCAAGGCCGCAGCCCAAGTGAAGACGTCCTTCGGGGCGATAGCGCCCATCGGACTCGACGTTGTGACCGGGGGTGAAGACGGCTGGGCGCAGACCGAGCTGGGCCTTGAGGAGATGTTCGATAAGATCAGCGACATGATGGACAAGCTCGGCGGCGGACGCGCCTACCGGCTGGCGCTCAGGCGGCTGGTGCTGCATGGCCGCACGATGAGCCAGACGCGCCTCGCGCTCGCCAAGGCCAACAACGACCTCGCGGACGCGATCCTGCGCGAGCGGGCGGCGCAGGCCTCGCGGCGGATCTACGATGGCTACCTGCGCGATCTTTCGCAGTCGCGGGCGCGCGATACGGCGCTGCGGCAACTTGCCTTCGGGCGCGTGCTCGACAGCAAGCGCAGCGTCTACCTGGCAATGGAAGCCTTCATGCGGGCGGCCAGCTACTTCACGCTGCGTCCGATCGACCGGTCTGTTCTGCCCCGGATCACCGACAGCGTCGACGCGTTCTCCGAAGCGGTGATGACCCATACGGGAACCTGGGTCACCAGCATTGCACTTGGCCGGTCGCCAAGGCCGATGGATGTCTGGCTAGACGTCGACTTGACTTTGGCGGCCGGTGCGGCCGACGATCCGGACATGGTCATCGCGCAAAGCGATGCCAGAGCCACGGACGAGACGCAGGCCGACGGCGATGACGGCCCCCCTGCGTTGGCGATCATGCGAAGCGCTGATGGCTCTGTCAGTGTAACGATCCCAACCGATCACCCACGGTTCAACCGTTGGTACAGGGTTCGGCTCGACGCTGTGCGGGTCTATGCAGACGGGGTGCACTCTGACGGCGATCTCTGGATCGACATCCAGACAGACGGCACCTACCTCGACAAGACGCCCTCCGGTGGCACGGCGCGATTTGTGACCCAGCCCTTTATGCGCGCCTTCGTTTACAACCCGCTGGACGTGGCGGCGATGCCCACTGGCGACAGCGCAACAACCGGGCGCTTCGCCGAGGATTTCTTCAAGCCAACACCCTTTGCGACCTGGCGTTTCACGATTTCCCGGCAGGACGGTCGAAACCTCGATCTGCGCGCTTTGACGAAGCTGCGCTTGAACCTGAGGGGAAGCGTCATGTCATGAGCCGCGCCGTTCCGCGCCCTACCCAGCCGCTGCGTCGATGAAGTGTCCTGCCGGTGCAATTGTTGCCATGTCCCCCTAAAATAAAACCACTACTTTGATGTTTGCCCGTATGCCGTTCCCCACAGTTGCCCGTCCTCGTTCCAGCTTGCGGAGAAGGTTTCTGCGTGGACGACCTTAGAGCACAGAAAATTGCTGGAAGAATTACGTGAGAGGTAGCATTTTCCTGTTTCGCTCAGAAGATTGCCTGCCTTAACGCTGGTTGTGGTACCTTCAACCTGTCTGCCTTCACGTGCCGCCCGCCCCGAGCTGGTGTAGAGTTTCATTCTTTGCAACCCTTGCACCTCAAACCAACGTTTTGCAGCTATGGGGTTTCCGAGGCTCGAGAAAATTCGGAAAAGGCAGACCGTGATGACGGCTTCGGATCGCATCTTGCGCCAGTCGATCTGCGTCAGGTCTGGAGCGTCGTTGCGTTTCTCGGCAGGCACCAGACAATCCCGAACATGACCAAACCGCGCTGCTGCCAAACGGTCAGCATGTTTGATCGGTGGTTTGCCGTAAACCTTGTAAGGATCAGATTTCTCTGTGGCCAGATGGTCGTCCTTGATCGTGCAACTGCCCGTGGATCGACATTGCACCCTAGTGTCTTTTTCTAAAGCGCCCGCCATTGCGCCGCCTGGGATCAGGAGCAGGAATGCTGTAACGGGGAGAGCAAAGACACCAGTTTTCATCACTCATTCCCAAACAACGCTCAAAAAAGCTGACGTCCTCTGCCTAGACAATCAAGGGTTGCTACATACAGCGTGTAAAGCAAGGAAATACTGTCAGAGCCGAACAGTGACGGCATGCTGGAGGCTAAAGAGGCGCTGCGGGGCCTGATCGAGAAGATCGTGCTGCATCCAGACCCCACCACTGGGCGGATGTCTGTCCACCTGCAGGGCGCTCTCGCGGCGCTGCCGTCACTGGCTTTGGGACACAAACAGCAAAATGGCCCAAGCGGCAAAGCTCACGCTATTGATATTGTTGACTAATTATTTATGGTTGCGGGAGTAGGATTTGAACCTACGACCTTCAGGTTATGAGCCTGACGAGCTACCGGGCTGCTCCATCCCGCGACGGTGTATAGTCCTGATTGGTATTGGTTTTCGGACTATTTTGCGGCGCATGTTTGTGCGCTGTTTTTTGACGCCTATTTTATGGGAATAGGGTTTGATCGTTTTTGAGAGATACATGAGTTTTACGAGGCTTTTACCAGGTTTGGCAGCGACCTACTCTCCCACGTCTTGAGACGCAGTACCATTGGCGCGACAGCGCTTAACGGCCGGGTTCGGGATGGGACCGGGTGTTTCGCTTGTGCTATGGCCACCAAACCGGGAAAAAGCCTCGTTATGTTTGTCCTACCGCCCGGAGGGCTAGTTGAGGACGTTTTTTTGTCCTATCGCCTATCGGCTACTTGAGGACGGGTATCTCCAACCGTCTTGCTCCGGTTGGGGATTGGTTTCCAAGTCAGTACTCTGTGTTTTGTGTATGCTTTTGATTTGTTCTGTAACAGTCTTGCTATTACTGGATCAAATCAAGCCTATCGGGCCATTAGTACCGGTCAACTGAACGCATTGCTGCGCTTACATCTCCGGCCTATCGACGTGGTGGTCTACCACGGCCCTCAGGGATACCTTGTTTTGAGGGGGGCTTCCCGCTTAGATGCCTTCAGCGGTTATCCTGTCCGAACATAGCTACCCTGCACTGCGGCTGGCGCCACAACAGGTCCACCAGTGGTTCGTTCACCCCGGTCCTCTCGTACTAGGGGCAACTCCTCTCAAGTATCCTACACCCACGGCAGATAGGGACCGAACTGTCTCACGACGTTCTAAACCCAGCTCACGTACCTCTTTAAACGGCGAACAGCCGTACCCTTGGGACCTGCTCCAGCCCCAGGATGAGATGAGCCGACATCGAGGTGCCAAACACTGCCGTCGATATGGACTCTTGGGCAGTATCAGCCTGTTATCCCCGGCGTACCTTTTATCCGTTGAGCGATGGCCCTCCCACTTGGGACCACCGGATCACTATGGCCGTCTTTCGACTCTGCTCGACTTGTCAGTCTCGCAGTCAGGCTGGCTTCTGCCATTGCACTCAACGAGCGATTTCCGACCGCTCTGAGCCAACCTTCGCGCGCCTCCGTTACGCTTTAGGAGGCGACCGCCCCAGTCAAACTACCCACCACGCAGGGTCCCGGACCCGGATAACGGGCCGCGGTTAGACATCAAGAGTGCGAAGGGTGGTATCTCAAGGGAGGCTCCACAGGGACTAGCGTCCCTGCTTCAAAGCCTACCACCTATCCTGCACATCACAATCCTGATGCCAGTGCGAAGCTATAGTAAAGGTGCACGGGGTCTTTCCGTCTAACCGCGGGAAGCCTGCATCTTGACAGGCAATTCAATTTCGCTGAGTCTATGTTGGAGACAGCGGGGAAGTCGTTACGCCATTCGTGCAGGTCGGAACTTACCCGACAAGGAATTTCGCTACCTTAGGACCGTTATAGTTACGGCCGCCGTTTACCTGGGCTTCAATTCAGAGCTCTCACCCCTCCTTTTAACCTTCAGGCACCGGGCAGGCGTCAGACCCTATACGTCGTCTTGCGACTTCGCAGAGCCCTGTGTTTTTAGTAAACAGTCGCCACCCCCTGGTTTGTGCCCCCAGCCTCTAGTTGCCTAGAAACCGGGCCTCCTTCTCGCGAACTTACGGAGGTATTTTGCCGAGTTCCTTCAACATAGTTCTCTCAAGCGCCTTGGTATTCTCTACCAGTCCACCTGTGTCGGTTTCGGGTACGATCTAGCGATGGAGCTATTTCCAGGAACCTCTGAGCGGCCCGTTCAATCCGATAAGAACGAACAACCTTTGAGATCCGTCACTTCCATCTGGCCCAGGAATATTAACCTGGTTCCCATCGACTACGCCTTTCGGCCTCGCCTTAGGGGTCGGCTTACCCTGCTCAGATTAGCTTTAAGCAGGAACCCTTGGACTTTCGGCGAGGGTGTCTCTCACACCCTTTATCGCTACTCATGTCATCATTCTCACTAGTGATCTCTCCACGGGATCCCTCACAGGCCCGCTTCATCGAAGATTTCTTCTCCTCCATGGTGTCCCGAAGGACACTAAAGAGGATAGAAACCATGTCACACTACGCTCTGCTACCATGCCTTACGGCATCCTCGGCTTCGGCTCATGGCTTGAGCCCCGTTACATCTTCGCCGCAGGACAACTTATTTAGACCAGTGAGCTGTTACGCTATCTTTAAAGGATGGCTGCTTCTAAGCCAACCTCCTGGTTGTTTTGGTCGTCCCACCTGCTTTCCCACTTAGCCATGAATTGGGGGCCTTAGCCGGAGGTCAGGGTTGTTTCCCTCTCGACGACGGACGTTAGCATCCGCCGTCTGTCTGCCATCTAGTACTCCTCGGTATTCGGAGTTTGGTTAGGATCAGTAAGCCTGTGGGGCCCCATTACCCATCCAGTGCTCTACCCCGAGGGTATTCGGATGACGCTCTACCTAAATAGATTTCGCAGAGAACCAGCTATCTCCGAGTTTGATTGGCCTTTCACCCCTAGGCACAACTCATCCCGACCTTTTTCAACAGGTGTGGGTTCGGACCTCCAGTTGGTGTTACCCAACCTTCATCCTGGTCATGCCTAGATCACTCGGTTTCGGGTCTGATCCATCTAACTCAACGCCCTATTAAGACTCGCTTTCGCTGCGCCTACACCTAACGGCTTAAGCTTGCTAGATAGACCAAGTCGATGACCCATTATACAAAAGGTACGCCGTCAGGGCTTATGCCCCTCCGACTGATTGTAGGCGTTCGGTTTCAGGTACTGTTTCACTCCCCTCGTCGGGGTGCTTTTCACCTTTCCCTCACGGTACTGGTTCGCTATCGGTCAGTAAGGAGTACTTAGCCTTCGAAGGTGGTCCTCCGATCTTCAGACAGAATTTCACGTGTTCCGCCCTACTTGATACGTCCCTCAAAGCTTCCCATACGGGGCTGTCACCCGCTATGGCTGCGCTTCCCAACGCATTCTGGTCACTTATTGGGCTCGGCTGGTCCCCGTTCGCTCGCCGCTACTAGGGGAGTCGCTATTGCTGTCCTTTCCTCCGGGTACTTAGATGTTTCAGTTCTCCGGGTTTGCTCTTTAAGACCTATGTATTCAGTCAAAAAGTACCTGTTTCAGCCCGTTATAAACTGCCAAAAGGCAATTATAACAAACTGTCAGGTGGGTTGCCCCATTCGGAAATCCATGGATCACAGCTTATTCTCAGCTCCTCATGGCTTATCGCAGAGTATCACGTCCTTCATCGCCTCTTACTGCCAAGGCATCCACCAAACGCCCTTCTCGCGCTTGATTTGATCCAGAACTAGCAAGACTTGCGCCTTGCGCGACAACAGAAGCTGGTAAGAAACTGTTGCCATAATTCCGGTATCAAAAGCATACTTTTCCCGCCTGGTTCTTGGAACCAGACAATGAACAACGCAACCGATCTGCCATCCGTGCGGGAGGCAGACCACGTTGTTCGGGTTAGTGTACTTGACTTGGACAACTCTGTTCGTTTCAGCTGGCAGACATAGGGGCGATCGAGGAAGCAATCGCGTCATATGCTCGCTCTCGGCCCGAGGGCCTCAAGCACCAAACTGAGGTGTATCGCTTACGCGCGAACACCAAACAGTGTTGATATGTATCTCTCTATACGATGTCAATGTCATGCCCCGCAGGGGGGCAAACGTCCGATTGGACGGCTAAACGCTCGAAAGCGCTTAGCGATCTAATCAAAAGGGCTGGCACATGGTGGAGCCTAGGAGGATCGAACTCCTGACCTCCTGAATGCAAATCAGGCGCTCTCCCAGCTGAGCTAAGGCCCCATGATGTTCGGCCTACCGCCTTTCGGCTACTTGAGGCCAGATGTTCGGCCTACCGCCTTTCGGCTACTTGAGGCCAGATGTTCGGCCTACCGCCTTTCGGCTACTTGAGGCCAAGTGCGATGGTGGGTCGAGGCCCGTGTCGCCCGCAGGGTCGCAAGACCCGAGGACGCACAAATCAAATTCCCGACGAGCCCCAACACGACCAAAGGGAGTGGTGGGTCGAGGAGGACTTGAACCTCCGACCTCACGCTTATCAGGCGTGCGCTCTAACCACCTGAGCTACCGACCCAAGACAGACCGGTAGGTCTGTGATTACGTTCCTGAAGAGATATGAGGACGGTCCGGTTCGTATGTTGACCGGCTTTGTTTGCCGATCATGCTAAGTGTTTCACGAGATCAGCACGCTGATCTGACTAGAAACATCCTTAGAAAGGAGGTGATCCAGCCGCAGGTTCCCCTACGGCTACCTTGTTACGACTTCACCCCAGTCGCTGAGCCTACCGTGGCCGGCTGCCTCCTCTTGCGAGGTTAGCGCACCGTCGTCGGGTAGACCCAACTCCCATGGTGCGACGGGCGGTGTGTACAAGGCCCGGGAACGTATTCACCGCGTCATGCTGTTACGCGATTACTAGCGATTCCGACTTCATGGGGTCGAGTTGCAGACCCCAATCCGAACTGAGATGGCTTTTTGGGATTAACCCATTGTCACCACCATTGTAGCACGTGTGTAGCCCAACCCGTAAGGGCCATGAGGACTTGACGTCATCCACACCTTCCTCCCGCTTATCACGGGCAGTTTCCATAGAGTGCCCAGCTTAACCTGCTGGCAACTAGGGATGTGGGTTGCGCTCGTTGCCGGACTTAACCGAACATCTCACGACACGAGCTGACGACAGCCATGCAGCACCTGTGTGATATCCAGCCGAACTGACGAAACCATCTCTGGTAACTACGATATCCATGTCAAGGGTTGGTAAGGTTCTGCGCGTTGCTTCGAATTAAACCACATGCTCCACCGCTTGTGCGGGCCCCCGTCAATTCCTTTGAGTTTTAATCTTGCGACCGTACTCCCCAGGCGGAATGCTTAATCCGTTAGGTGTGTCACCGACAAGCATGCTTGCCGACGACTGGCATTCATCGTTTACGGTGTGGACTACCAGGGTATCTAATCCTGTTTGCTCCCCACACTTTCGCACCTCAGCGTCAGTATCGAGCCAGTGAGCCGCCTTCGCCACTGGTGTTCCTCCGAATATCTACGAATTTCACCTCTACACTCGGAATTCCACTCACCTCTCTCGAACTCTAGACTGGGAGTTTTGGAGGCCGTTCCAGGGTTGAGCCCTGGGATTTCACCCCCAACTTTCCAATCCGCCTACGTGCGCTTTACGCCCAGTAATTCCGAACAACGCTAACCCCCTCCGTATTACCGCGGCTGCTGGCACGGAGTTAGCCGGGGTTTCTTTACCAGATACTGTCATTATCATCTCTGGCGAAAGAGCTTTACGACCCTAAGGCCTTCGTCACTCACGCGGCATGGCTAGATCAGGCTTGCGCCCATTGTCTAAGATTCCCCACTGCTGCCTCCCGTAGGAGTCTGGGCCGTGTCTCAGTCCCAGTGTGGCTGATCATCCTCTAAAACCAGCTATGGATCGTAGGCTTGGTAGGCCATTACCCCACCAACTACCTAATCCAACGCGGGCCGATCCTCCTCCGATAAATCTTTCCCCCAAAGGGCGTATGCGGTATTACTCACCGTTTCCAGTGGCTATCCCGCAGAAGAGGGTACGTTCCCACGCGTTACTCACCCGTCCGCCGCTAACCCGAAGGTTCGCTCGACTTGCATGTGTTAGGCCTGCCGCCAGCGTTCGTTCTGAGCCAGGATCAAACTCTCAAGTTGAAAAGCATCGCTGCTTATCCTTGACGTTCGAACCTCTGCACATCTTCAATGCACTACCGCTGCGCTACTTGAGTGCGAATAAATCCACACACAATCACTCAGCAGCATGGTCGACCCGGCTAAGGAAACGACCGCATTGAAAGTCATCTGTCTGATGCACATCAGTTTCCAAAGAAACCGAAGTCCATACAAGACAGTGAAGCTGACACTACATCATCGGGCCAAAACCCTAGTAGCGTTGATATACAGACGTTGATCCATCGAAATGAACCAAACCGCCCACATATCTCTTCAGTTACTAAATTTTCAAAGAGCGTCGAGACAAAATCAACCGAGAGCGCCAAACTACCTAGCGCAACCCGCCAATCCTACCTCAGAATTTCTAGCCGCTTCCCTTCCCAAGACATCCGCCCCAGTCCGTTCCGCGTCCCAGCAACCGCCTCAGCAGCGCCGGTGAAGGGGTATTTACGGATGAGCCCGGAGAGTCGCAAGTGCTTTTTTACAGAAAAATGAAATTTTCTTCACGCCGCTTAATTTTCCCGCAAATCGCCTTGTTTTACTACATTTCCGGCATGGCCCCTTGACCTTACAGTCACTGGAACCCCTATTTCAGGGCCAAATGACCAAAGGAATCGAGATGGCCAAGCCCACAAACCTGAGAATCGAAGTCCAAGGGCTGAGCTGTGCAGGCTGCGCGGGTCGCGCCGAGCGGGCACTTGGCGGAGTAGAGGGGCTCAAGGAGATCTCGGTCAATTTTGCCAATGGCACGGCGCAGATGGCCCTCAATGGGGCGCAGGCCACCGAGATTACAGCCGCCTTACGTGCCGCTAACTATCCGGCCCGTGAAGACAGTGTGATCCTTACCGTCAGTGGCATGACATGCGCCTCATGTGTGGACCGTGCCGAGCGCGCCTTGCACGCGCTGCCCGCCGTCCTTGAGGCGCAGGTCAATCTTGCTGCGGAAACTGCTCATGTGCGCTATTTGCCGGGCAGCACCGATGCGCGCACCCTTGCGCGCGCCTTGACCGAGGCGGGATATCCTGCGCGCCTGCGCAGTCAGGATGGCGAGGACCCCGCTCTGCGGCGTGCGGCAGAGATCACGCAAGCCCGACGCCAGATGTGGATCGCGGGTCTGCTGACCTTGCCGGTCTTCGTGCTTGAAATGGGGGGGCACATGATCCCCGCGCTGCATGATTTGATCATGGCGACGCTTGGCATGGCTCTGTCATGGTCGATTCAGTTCGGACTGACCACGCTGGTGCTGATCTGGCCCGGGCGGCAATTCTACCGTCTGGGGGTTCCTGCGCTGCTCAAAGGCGCGCCGGATATGAACAGCCTCGTCGCCCTGGGCGCAACTGCGGCTTGGGCCTATTCCACCGTGGCGCTCTTTGCCCCTGCCGTGTTGCCCGTGGGCACGCGCGCTGTCTATTTCGAAGCGGCGGCGGTGATTGTCACGTTGATCCTGACAGGCCGCTGGCTGGAGGCGCGGGCCAAGGGGCGCACGGGGGCAGCGATCCAGCGGCTGATCGGATTGCAGCCCAAGACAGCCCGTGTCGCGCGCAACGGCAAGGTCAACGATCTGCCCATCGAGGAGGTGGCGCTTGGCGATCTGATCCATCTGCGTCCCGGCGAGCGGGTGGCACTTGATGGCGAGGTGATCGAAGGCCAGTCTTACATCGACGAATCCATGATCACCGGCGAGGCGCTGCCCGTAGCCAAAGGGCCCGGTGACAGTATCGTCGGCGGCACGGTCAATGGTGCGGGCGCACTCAGCTTTCGTGCGACGGCGGTGGGGCAGGATACCGTGCTCGCGCGCATCGTGGCGATGGTCGAGACGGCGCAGGGGGCCAAGCTGCCGGTGCAGGCGCTGGCCGACCGGGTGGTGCGAATTTTTGTGCCGGTGGTGATTGCGATTGCGCTTTTGACGGTGGCGGTCTGGCTGCTGCTGGGCCCCGCCCCGGTTCTAACCCATGCGCTGGTGGCGGGGGTTTCGGTGCTGATCATCGCCTGCCCCTGCGCGATGGGGCTGGCCACGCCGACCTCGATCATGGTGGGAACCGGGCGCGCGGCAGACCTGGGCGTGCTCTTTCGCAAGGGCGAAGCGTTGCAGCGGCTGGATGAGGTGCGCGCCATCGCCTTTGACAAGACCGGCACGCTGACACGTGGCAAGCCCGAGGTGACGCGGGTTGCCGTGGTTGCGGGGCAAGAGGCGGACACCGTGCTGCGGCTGGCAGCGGCGGCTCAGGCGCGCTCTGAACATCCCATCGCCCGCGCGGTCGAGGCCGAATCAGCGCGGCGCGGGCTGGAGGTGCCGGCGGCTGATGCTGTGCGCGCCATCGCTGGCCACGGGCTAAGCGCCGAGGTCGAAGGCGCCCGCGTGCTGATCGGCGCGGCGCGGCTGATGACGCGCGAGGGCATCGCGATCGATGCCTTGGCCAATGAGGCCGCCTCTTTGGCCGACGCAGGGCAGACCGCTATTCACATCGCGGTTGACGGACATCTTGTGGCGGTGCTGGGCATTGCCGATCAGGTCAAACCGACCAGTGCTGCGGTGATCGCCGCCCTGCATGCCAAGGGGATCAGAACCGCGATGATCACAGGCGACAGTGCCGCCACCGCCCATGCCATCGCCCGCGACCTCTGCATCGACCATGTCGAGGCCGAAGTCCTGCCCGAAGGCAAGGTGGCAGCGGTGCGCGCCTTGCAAGCGCGCTTTGGCACGCTCGCCTTTGTCGGGGACGGGATCAATGACGCGCCCGCTTTGGCGCAGGCCGACGTGGGAATCGCAGTGGGCACCGGCACGGATGTGGCGATCGAGGCGGCAGATGTGGTGCTGATGTCAGGCGACCTGACCGGCGTGGTCGAGGCGCAGGCACTCTCGCATCGCACGCTGCGCAACATCCGGCAAAACCTCTTTTGGGCCTTTGCCTATAACGCGGCACTCATCCCCGTGGCGGCGGGGGTTCTCTATCCGGTGAGCGGTGTCCTCTTGTCGCCCATGCTGGCGGCGGGGGCGATGGCGCTCTCGTCGGTTTTTGTGCTGTCCAACGCGCTGCGCCTTAAGCGTCTGCGCCCGGTGATGGGGGCTGCGGCATGAATATTTCGGATGTGGCCCGCGAAACCGGCCTGCCCCCTAAGACGATCCGGTATTATGAGGAAATCGGCCTCATCCGGCCTTTGCGCGATACCAATGGCTACCGCGTGTTTCGCCAAAGCGACAGTCACAAGCTGGCCTTTCTGGGCCGTGCCCGCGCGCTTGGGTTCTCCATTGAGGATTGCCGCAAGCTGATGGCGCTCTATGAGGATCAGGATCGCGCCAGCAGCGATGTCAAGCAACTGGCGCAAGAGCATCTGGCGCAGATCGACGAAAAAATCGCACAGTTGCAATCGATGCAGGCGACGCTGCGCCACTTGGTGCGGGAATGCGCCGGGGATGCGCGGCCCGATTGCCCCATATTGCGCGATCTGGCCGAAGGCTGAACAGGCGGGGGGCGCTGCCCCCCGAACCCCCGCGGTATTTAAGGCCAGATGAAAACAAAGCTGTTTCTTTTTGGCTCAAATACTCAAAATCCGTCACTCCCCAAAGGCGAGACCCTCACGACGGGGATCGGCACCGCCTGCAAGCTCTGCGCCAATGGCGATGACATGCAGGCCCGAGGTAAGCGCCGTCTCACGTATCTCGAACCCCATCTCGGTAAGAGGTGGGACCAAGGCGCGCGCGCCCGGTTCAATGTCATAGGGGCCAAAACGGTTGACCAGATGCGGCAGGCTGACCGCCTCTTGCACATCAAGGCCCCAATCGACCCAAGCGATGATGGTTTTAGCAACATAGCCAATTATGCTGCTTCCCCCCGGGCTGCCCAGCACAAGGACCGGCACGCCGTCGCGGCGCAGGATTGTGGGCGCCATTGAGGAACGCGGGCGCTTGCCGGGGGCCAAGGCATTGGCGATAGGCCGGCCTGCGTCATGAGTGGCAAAAGAGAAATCGGTCAGCTCATTGTTGAGCAGAAAGCCCCCCACCATCAGCCGCGACCCGAACCCGTTTTCAATCGTCGTCGTCATCGACAGGGCATTGCCATAGCCATCGACAATCGAGATATGCGAGGTCGAGGGCAGTTCCAGCGATTGATCATCCGCCCAGAGATAGGCGTGATCAAAGTCGGGGCGGCCCGGCGTCACCTCCGGCAAGGCATCATCGCCGCGCAATAGATCAGAGCGCTGTTTGAGGTACTCAGGGGCCAACAGGCCCTTGAGCGGCACGGCCACGAAATCACTATCCGCAAGGTAACGCCCCCGGTCGGCAAAGGCCAATCGGCTGGCATCCCCGATCAGGCGCCAAGCCTCGGGGCTTTGAGGCCCAAGAGATGAAAGATCGAAAGGTTCCAGCAGGCCAAGTATCTGCCCCACCGTGCTTGCCCCCGAAGACGGCGGGCCCATGCCACAGACCTCATAGCCGCGATAGGGCGTGCAAAGCGCGGGCCGTTCCTTGACCCGGTAGATGGCGAGGTCCAAGGGGCTGAGAACGCCCGGATTGCCACCCGACCGCTGCACCCGTTCCGCGATGTCGAGCGCCATCTCACCCGCGTAAAAGGCCGATACGCCCTTATCGGCAAGCAGACGCAGGGTATCGGCGTAATCCGGATTGCGCAGGATGTGCCCCGGCGCGAGCGGCGCGCCACCGGGCAGGAAATACTCGCGCGTGTCCTTGAATATCTTGAGGCGGTCGGCATCCTCGGCAATAAGCCCGGCAAGGCGCGGGCTAACGGGAAAGCCGGTCTCGGCCAAGGCGATGGCCTCGGAAAACAGCCCCGCCCACGCCGTGCGGCCCCAGCGGGCATGCGCCTCTGCCAAAAGCGCCGGGGTGCCGGGCGTGCCAACCGAGCGCCCGCCCACCACCGCGTCAAAGAAGGCAAGGGGTTGCCCGTTGGCATCTTGAAAGAGTGTGGGGGTTGCCGCCAAAGGCGCTGTCTCGCGCCCGTCGAGCGTGGTGATCGCACCGCTCGCGCCATCGTGCCAGACAAGAAAGGCTCCGCCGCCTAGCCCCGAGCTTTGCGGCTCCACCAGCCCCAGCACAAGTTGCGTGGCGATAATCGCATCCGCCGCTGTGCCGCCCTCGCGCAGCACCTTTGCGCCGGCGTCAACGGCAAGCGGATGGGCGGCGGCGATCATCCAGTTTTGTGCCTCAACCGGCTGGCCTGCGTCTTTGGCCGCCTGCGCCGACAGAAGGCGCGCGGGCACCTGCAATACCCCGGCCCCTGCCCCCTCTGGTGCGACAGTGTCGGCGGCCTGTTGCGCCAAAGCGGCACCCCCTGCGAAGATCGACAAGATCAGAACCAGACCGCGCATGAGCCCCCCCTAAAGCGGATCAGTGCGCCAGAGCGTCACCTTGAGCCCACCATGCGCCACCGGCGGCCCCGGTGGCAAGAAGGGCAGACCGGTGGTTTTGGCCAAGCCCCCATCGCTGGTGACAATCCCCACCCGCCAGCCGTGCATCTCGCGACGCAGCACCTCACCCAAGCTGGCATAGAGACCGAAGAGCAACTTGCGATTGCCGATGCGCGCGCCATAGGGCGGGTTGACCATCACCAATCCCGGCGGCCCCTCGGGGCGGGTCAAGGCCGAAAGCGGTTGGCAAGCAAACTGCGTATTGCCCGCCACGCCCGCCCGCTCCGCATTCTCAGTTGCCATCCGCACGGCACCTGCGTCACGGTCAAATCCCATGAATCGCAACGCTGTGGCGTGCGGCGCACGCGCCGATTTGAGCGCGGTCCAGACCGCAGGGTCAAAGGCCGCCATATCCTCAAAAGCGAAGTGACGCGCCCGGCCCGGCATCAGCCCCGCCGCGATCTCTGCCGCCTCAATGGGAAAAGTGCCAGAGCCACACATCGGATCAAGCACCGGCTCGCGCCCGTCATAGCCACATTGCCGCAGAAAGAGCGCTGCCAAGGTTTCGCGCAAGGGGGCCTTGCCCACCGCCTCTTTATACCCGCGCCGGTGCAACGGCTCGCCCGAGGTATCCAGGCTGAAAGTGACCAGATCATCCTCAATCCGTGCCATCAGGCGCAGCGGCGCATCCTCGGTGACGGCCACGCCCAAGGTTTCGGTCAAGGCCTTGACGATCCGCTCTGTCGCGGCCCCCGCATGATAGATCTTGGACTTGCGACAGGTGACTTCGACGCGCAGAGGCACATCCGGGCGCAGATGCGCCGCCCAATCGAATTTACGCGCCCGCTTGTCCAACTGTGCAAGATGCATCGCGCGGAACGCCCCAATCCGCGCCAGCACCCGCCCTGCCCCGCGCAGCACAAGATTGGCGCGCCAGACATCAGGCCAAAGCCCCCGAAAGCTGACACCGCCGGGCAGGATCGTGACAGGGCCAAAGCCATGTTGCACCGCCTCTTCCGCTAGGGCAGTTTCATGCCCCGGAGCGGCGGCGAGAAAGATTTCAAAAGGCTCAGGCTGTGTCATCGCGCCGTCATAGGCCAGACTGGCCCCAAAGGCGAGCCGTCACAGCATCGAGGGGACGACCTGATCGGGCGGGCGGTGGCCATCGTCAAAAGTCTTGATATTGATGATCACCTTTTCGCCCATTTCGATCCGCCCTTCCACGGTGGCCGACCCCATATGCGGCAAGAGCACAACGTTTTTCAACTCGCGCAGGCGCGGGTTGATGTCCGCGCCATGTTCATAAACATCAAGACCGGCGCCTGCGATCTCTCCGGCGCGCAACATGCGGGTGAGGGCATTTTCGTCAATCACCTCGCCGCGTGACGTGTTGACGATCACCGCCTCCGGCTTCATCAGCTTGAGCCGCCGCGCGTTCATAAGATGGAAAGTCGAGGGCGTGTGCGGGCAATTGATGCTGAGCACATCCATACGCGCCACCATCTGATCCAGGCTTTCCCAATAGGTCGCCTGAAGGCTCTCTTCGATTTCGGGGCGCAGGCGGCGGCGGTTGTGGTAATGCACCTGCATGCCAAAGGCCGCCGCACGCCGCGCCACCGCCTGACCGATCCGACCCATGCCAAGGATACCCAGCCTGCGCCCGGCGATCCGCCCCCCCAACAGGGCCGTGGGCGACCAACCGCCCCATTGCCCCGATTGCATCACCGCCAACCCTTCGGGCAGGCGGCGCGTCACGCTCAGGATCAGGGCCATGGTCATATCGGCGGTGTCATCAGCCGATACGCCCGGCGTGTTCGACACAAGAATGCCATGCTGGCGCGCGGTGCCCACGTCGATATGGTCCACCCCGGCCCCGTAATTGGCGATCAGTTTGAGCCGATCCCCAGCCTGCGCGATCAGGCTGGCGTCGATCCGGTCCGACAAGGTCGGAACCAGCACATCTGCCTCTTTGGCGGCGCGAGCCAGTTCCTCTCGCGTCATGGGCACGTCCGTCTCGCGCAGGCGAACATCGAAAAGTTCGCGCATCCGCGTCTCGACCGGCTCGGGCAGGCGTCGCGTAACAACAACACTCAGGCGTGCAGATGGCATGAAGCCCTCCTTGAAACTTTCCTTTCAGGCGCGTTGCTGCCAGAGTGGCGCAGGAAAGAGCGGGGCACAAGAACCCCCTTGCAGATTACGGGCAGAATTCGAATGACGGTGATGAAATCCGGGCTTGCCGCCCTTGTCATAATGATGGGACTGGGCCCCGTTGCGGCCATGGGCCAAGAGCGCGGGCCGGTCACGAACCTGCCACTGCCGCGCTTTGTGTCGATGAAGGCCTCAGAAGGCAATGTGCGCCGAGGCCCGAGCCTGACGCATCGTATCGACTGGATTTTCAAACGGCGCGACATGCCGCTCGAGATCACCGCAGAGCATGGCCATTGGCGCCGGGTGCGGGATCGCGACGGCGCGGGCGGATGGGTCCATTACACTCTTCTGTCCGGCGTACGCACTGCCAGCGTCGAAGTTGAAATGTTGGACTTGCTGGCCAAGCCTGATGCGAAGGCCATGGTCGTGGCCCGGCTGGAGCAAGGCGTGATCGCGCGACTCGAGGAATGCCAGCTTGACTGGTGCGCGGTTTCCGCCGGTGGCTATGATGGCTGGGCCCCGAAATCGGCGCTCTGGGGCGTTATGGACGGCGAAACATTCGAGTAACCGCTCGCTGCGTCCTTTAATTTACTGAATTATATTATATACTTAACCATGTATTTGGATCGCACCACGTTTTTTTTGCCAAGCACCCTTGAACCGCACCATGCTCCAGAGTAATTAGCGCGTCACGTTGGGGTGTAGCCAAGTGGTAAGGCGTCGGTTTTTGGTACCGTGTACCGTAGGTTCGAATCCTACCACCCCAGCCAAGTTCTCCCGATCCTTGATCCGATGATGCGCGCGGGCTGTTCTCAGCGCGAAAGTGCCCCGATTTGTGCCCCCGCTGGCGGGTGGCTTGGGTGACGCCCCGGATTGCTCGGCGAGGGCCTCTCCCACGCGGAATGTCAGAGGTAGTCGGGATCGAGCCCGTAGGCCCAATAGCCCCAGTCGTCGCGCTTGTTGCCCGCCTGTGAGCCGATCTCGAGAGGCTCGGGGTTAAAGCCAACGACCGCCCGCGAGGGGATGGCCTGAAAGGTACAGCGGAATACGCCTCGCACGAGTCGCGCCGGGGCGTGGCACTTTCAGCGAGAGGTGAGCAGACATATCTCTGATGCCTGATTTACCCGACTACTCACACTCCGGCATGTAATCCAGCACCGTCTCTGGCGCCGGGCGCGCGATCTCTGGCAGGTCCTGCAGGACCTCGTCGATCACCTCCGCCGTCAACGCCGCCACTTCGCAGGCGTAGGCTTGGCGCGTGCCCTCCGGGTTTTCCTCCAGCCATTCCCGAAAGTCTTGCTCTTCGAAATAGGCGATTGCGCCGATGCCTGCGATAGGAACGGCAACGATTGCCCTCCTGAGCCGGGCCTTCGCCTTGGTCTTCGCGACGGCCTTCGCCAATTGCTGACGATGTGCAATCCCCGTTGCCACGGCCTTGGCGCTCATCGCCGCAACCGCAGACGTCATCTGCAGCGCCCAGATGCTCGCCGCAATCGCCGTGGACGCGAGCGCCGCACTGAGCCAAACTAGGAAAACCACGCTCCTGAATACACCGAAGATCCTCGACACGACTGGCCTCCACCGTTCTAGAACCCCGGCCCGCGCTTACCAACCGGGGCTTGTCTCTGGGCAGCTTACGCGCCACGACGCAATCCGCCAACCAGTGCCAGTACGGGTCACGATCCGGGGCGCGTTGCGATTTGGCGGCGAGATCGTTCGCCCCCGCACGAGACAAACCACCGCCCTACTCCGCGACGGCTGCCCGCGTGTTGAAGGGCTAGATGTCCGGGATCAAACACCTGGGTGATCCCGTTCTACGACCGCGCGGCTCTGTGGGCGACGAGAGACGTCCTATGCTCCGGGGCACCCGTCCGCCACATTGGGGGATGAACCATTTCCAGGTGGAGTGGAAAGCACGGGACGGGTCTTGCGTATTGGTGTCTCCAGTGACGCTTCTGGTCTCTACCCTGACATCGCAGCGCACGGGCCCGATGCGGCGCTCAGGTTGGGTCAACCGTCACCTCTGCGCGCGTGCCGCCCAAGGCTGCGAAGGCGCGTTGTCGACAGGTGAGCACGAGAATTTGCTGGTCACGGGCCGAACGATGGAGCGCGTCAAACATGGCCTCGATGCGGTCATCATCCGAATGGACAAGAGCATCGTCCAAGATCACAGGGACGGGGCGCCCTGAGGCCGCAAAGAGCCGGGCAAAGGCCAGTCGTGTCAGGATCGCCACCTGTTCGCGGGTGCCGCCCGAGAGGATTTCGAGCGACTCGGCCTGACCTTTGCGGGTCAGGGTCGCGGGCAAAAGGCTGGTGTCGTCAATCGTTAGCAGTGCCCCCGGATAAAGGATGGCGAGCAGCGGCTGCAACTCACGCAGAACCGGGCCAAAATAGGCGTCTCGGGCGAGGGTTCGCGCCTCGTCCAACGCGCGCCGAAGGCGGGTCAGGGCGCGCGCCTCGGCCTCATACCGGGCCGCGCGTGCCTCGGATTCGGCGCGGGCCCCGGCGAGAGTGGAGAGGCGTTCCTCAATCCCCTCCTCGGCGAGCGCGGTGATGGTGGCGTTCAGGCTGGCAAGGTCTTCGCGGTTTTTGGCCAGATCACGCGCAGCCTGCTCGACCGCCCCCTTGGCGCGAGTCAGCCGCGCCTCGGTGGTGGCAAGGTCCGGCGCTGTGGCGCGCAAACGGTCGCAGGCCTCTTGCGCCCTGACGCAGATGTTCGCGAGCGTGGGTTGTCGGGCCTTGAGATCGGCGATTAGCGCAACAAGAGCCTCTGGGTCTCCGGCCTCGGACAGGGCAGAGTCAAACTGCCGCGCCGCACTGCTGCGATTGGCCTCGGCTGCGGCGCGGGCTTCACCTGCGGTCACGGCCAGTTCATGCGCCGCTTTTGCGGCGGCGCGGGCGGTCGCCTCGTCGGTTTCTGCAGCGGTCAGCGCCTTGGTCAGGGCTGCAACATCCTCGGCTTCTGTCGGGGCATCGGCCACCTCGGCCTGCGCCCGCGCAAGGGCCGCGCGCAACGCCTCAACACCGTCGGGGGCCACTTCCGCGCAGAGGGCCAAACCCTGTTTCACCTCTGCCTCAAGCTGTTGGGCTTCAGCCCATTGCGTGCGGGCGGCGGCCAGCGTGTCAACCTGCGCCTCGGCCAAAAGACGCGCAAGCGCCTGATCTGCACGCGCAACCTCGGCGGCGCTGTCTGTGCCGCGCGCAGAACCCGGATCAATGTGCAGCCTGCCAAACCCCGGCAAGGCAAGCTCAGTCGGCACTAAGATCGGCGTCGGGCCTGTGCCAAGAGGTTGACCGTCATGCAGCGCTGGAGAGCCGTCAGGGTGAACCTCGATCGTCACGGCCTGTGCCTCGGCCCGCGCCCGCGCTAAATCAAGCGCGCTTTGGGCCTTGTCGGCGGCGTCGAGCAGTTTGGACGTGACGCGGATGCGCGCGCGCGCCGCTTCGGTCTTGTTCAGCATCGCCCAAAGCTCGGTGGCGCGGTCAAGCCGGCGCTGGAGATCGTTTGCCTTGATCTGCGCCGCCTGCGCCGCTTGGGCGCGGGTGGCCTGATGCAGACGGTTGCGCAGATCACGCGCCTTGGTGCCTTGGTCCTCGGCATTCACCGCAGCGGCACTATCGCGTGCGGTCAGCTCAGTGGCGCGCGCGCGGGCCTTCTTTGCCGCTTCTTCGGCCTTGGCAACTGCGCTGCGGGCCTCCTCAAGGCGGGCGGCGCGGCTTTCGGCGGCCAGCACATCGCGCTGCAAATGCTCGGCATCCAGTGTGGCAAGGCGTAGGGCGGTTTCGGCCTGTGCAACCTCGGCCTGATGGGCCTGGGCCGCCTGATGCGCGGCTTCAGCCTCGGCCAAGGTTTGTGCGCGGGCCGCCGTATCCGCAGGATCGGTCAATCGGGCAAGGTGACGCTGCACCTCCGCCCGGCGGATCAGGTCATCCGAGAGCCGCTCGGCGCGCGGGCGCAACTCGGCCTCTTCGGTGGCAAGCGTTGCGGCCTCTTCCACCGCGCGCGCCCATTCTCCCCCGGCTTTGGGGCGTCCGGTTGCGGTCGCCAATCTCGACAGCGCCTCGGTCACGCGGTCAATCACGCCATCCATCCGCCGCCCGCCGGTCATCATGTCAATCTCGCCCGCGACAGAAGACAAAAGATCGCGCCGCGCATTCAACCCGCGCTCGCGCTCGCGCTTGTCATCTGCGCTGCTGCCCTCGGGTTCCAACCCCATCAGCCCCTGCCGCACCCAGAGCAGGCCGGAAGGACCAGCAAGGCCGCCGCCCATCAGCCGGTCAATCCACGCCTCCGCCTCATCTGCCTGAGCGATCAGGCGGCCGTTGGTGTCGTGCACTTGCGCCTGCGGGCGGTTGAGCCACCGCTTTGCAATGCGAAACCGCCCCTCCGCTAGCTCCACCTCGGCCGCCACCTCGGGCGCGCCCCCGGCATGCGGTTGCAGCGCCTTGATGGCCGCATTCCGGCTGTTGTGGCGTTCAAAAAACAACGCATGCAGCGCGTCAAAAAAGGTCGATTTGCCGAATTCATTCGGTTGAGAGAGCACAGTGATGCCGTCGCCAATCTGGCCAAGGCGTGCGCGCTGACCCGCGAAACGGCGCACGTTGGTCACCTCGATCACCCGAAGCTTCACGCCTGCACCTCCTGACTGAGCGCATAGAGACGCGCGAGCGCCGCAGACGCCGTATCGCGGTCTGATTGCGAAAGTGTGGCATCCCCCGCCTCGGCCAGCAACACTTCGGCAGCCTGACGCAGCGCTCCGGCGCGGTCGATCTGGTCAAGGTCTTCGGGCAGCGCCTCGACGCCCAAAGCAGAGAGGTCCGCCGCGAACCAGCCGAAATCCGGGGCACGAGCGGCCAGCGCGGCCTCGAGCGCGGCGCGGTCAGCCAAAGGCAGGCGTCCCGTCACGGTGAGCCGCACCAGATGATCGCGTGCACGGCTTTGTGGCAGGATATCAGCAAAGCGAGCGGTCAGATCCTCGCCCGGCAGCAGGTCGAGGGCCGGGCGACGCCAACGGAACTGCGCGGTTTCGACCGGCGTCACTTCAGCCGTCACCCCGAGCGTCACAAGAAGCGCAGAACCCGGCGCATCGTGCTTGAACCCGTCTGGTTCGGGGGTGCCGGAATACCAGGTGGTTGGCGTCACCTGCATCTGCCCGTGCCAATCGCCAAGGGCGAGATAGTCAAGACCCGAGCGCGCGGCCCGGTCGGGCGGAATGATGCCAAGGGCCCCCTCTTCGCCCGAGAAATCCGTGATCGCCCCATGCCCAAGCCCGATACGGCGCGCTCCTTGGGGTGTGGGGGCCGACATCGCCTCGGTCAGATCGCGCCCCGGGCGGCGTTGTGTACAAGGCGCAGGCAAGAGCCAATGGTCAGGGGCAAGGGCAACCGGCACCTCAGACGTGAGGACCATCAGATTGCCAGGTGGGTCTTGTGCAATCCGCCGCCAAAGTTCGGAGGCCGCAAGGCTGTCGTGGTTGCCGGGCAGCAGCACCCAAGTCAAATCGCGTTCCTCGCCCATCGCACTGAGGGCTTGCCGCAACGTGTCGGG
This sequence comes from Roseovarius sp. MS2, assembly GCF_051447875.1. Lineage (NCBI taxonomy): Bacteria > Pseudomonadati > Pseudomonadota > Alphaproteobacteria > Rhodobacterales > Roseobacteraceae > Roseovarius > Roseovarius sp. MS2. The sequence continues at coordinate 1,828,343 of NZ_JBKHVF010000001.1, read as the reverse complement.
GGCGGGCGTTTCGGCATCGAACGTATCGCCCGCAAGCAGCACCACCCCTGCCCCACCATCGCGCGCAGCCTTGGCCAGCCGGGATATCGCGCCATGCCGCGCCTCGCGCAAGCGGTGCCGAATGCCCTCGGGATAGCCGCCATAAGCGCGCCCAAGATGCAGGTCCGAGGTATGAAGAAAGCGGAAGGGGGTCATAGAGGTCCTTGTTGCGCCCAAGCGCTCTGTTTCAGCCTTGCCGCGAATGCGTCAGAGATCAAGCACTGGCGTATGGTCATCAGGCCGAACAGACAGTTTCACGACACCGCCAACGCATCGCTCAGATGGTGCGGCCACCATCAACCTCGAGCACCACGCCGGTGATGAAATCCGCCTCGTCCGAGGCGAGATATAGCGCCGCGTTGGCGATGTCGCGTGCCTCGGACAAGCGGCCCATCGGGATGGTCGAGATAAATCGCGCGCGGTTTTCGGGCGTGTCGGGCATGCCCATGAACTGTTCCAGCAATCCGGTCGCCCCCATCACCGGTGCGATACAACAGATGCGAATCTTGTCGGGGGCCAGTTCCGCTGCCAACGAGCGCGTCATCAGATTCACGGCCCCCTTGGACGAATTATACCACGTCAGACCGGGACGCGGGCGGATACCTGCGGTAGAGCCGATGTTGATCATCACCCCGCCTCCAGCAGCACGCCAAAGCGGCACGCAGGTCTTGGTCATGTGAAAGATCGACAGCACGTTTATTTCATAGATATTGCGAAATGTCGCCTCGTCGGTGTCCATCAACGGGCTGTTGGGATTGGTCCAGCCTGCGTTGTTGACCACGATATCAAGACCGCCAAAGGCCGCAACAGTGGCGTCAACGGCGGCCCGCACCTGATCGCCTTTGGAGACATCACAGGTCACGGCGATGGCGTTCTCACCAAGGTCGCGTGCCACGGCGCGCGCACCGTCCGCGTTCATATCGACCACTGCTACCTTGGCACCTTCGCGGATATAGGTCTCGGCTATGCCCTTGCCAAAGCCCGAAGCCGCGCCGGTCACGAGGGCTCGTTTTCCATCCAGTCTCATCTTGCGTTCCTTTGGTCTGGTCTTTTCCGCTTGCGTGCGGCCTAGCCGTGATTGTTGATGATCGTCTTGATGCGCGAGAATTCCAGCAGCGCCGCAAAGCCCTTTTCGCGGCCATGCCCAGATTTGCGTATGCCGCCAAACGGCAATTCCACCCCGCCGCCCGCGCCATAGCCATTGATGAACACCTGACCGCAGCGCATTGCCTTGGCGACACGTTGCTGACGTCCGCCATCTTTGGTCCAGACCGCGGCGACAAGACCGTATTCGGTGGCGTTGGCGATGGAAATGGCCTCTGCTTCATCCTCGAACGGGATGAGGCACAGCACAGGGCCGAAAACCTCTTCTTGCGCGATCCGCGCCTTGGGATCACAGGGGCCAAATACTGCCGGAGCCACATAATAGCCGCCTTTTGGGGCCTTGGGATCGATGCTGCCACGGGCCATCAAGGGCGCGTCGGCCTCGGCGATATAGGTCTCGACCCGCTTTTTCTGCTTGGCCGAAATAAGCGGGCCAAGCACCGCATCCTCGCCAGACTCTGAGGCGGCAATCGCGCTGAAACGCGCGGTCAATTCGGTAACGGCGCGGTCATAGATGCCGCGTTGCAACAACACGCGCGTGCCCGCAGAACAGGTTTGTCCGGCGTTCTGGATCACAGCGTTGACAAGAACGGGCATGGCCGCGTCAAGATCGGCGTCGTCGAACACGATCTGCGGCGACTTGCCCCCCAGTTCCAGCGTGCAGCCGATGAAATTCTTGGCAGCTGCGGTCTGAACGATCACGCCCACTTCGGGCGATCCGGTGAAGGAGATGAAATCTATCCCGCGATGATCCGCCAGAGCCTGACCGGCCACCGCACCGCGCCCGGTCACGATATTGATGGCACCGGGCGGAAAGCCCACGTCGAGCGCCAGTTCCGCAATCCGAAGCGCGCTGAGGCAGGCATCCTCGGCGGGTTTCAGGACCGTTGCATTGCCCATAGCCAGCGCCGGGGCGACCGAGCGGCCAAACATCTGCGCCGGATAGTTCCACGGGATGATATGGCCGGTCACGCCATAAGGCTCTCGGTGCACCTCGACATTATAGCCGTTGAGAAAGGGCACAATCTCGCCATGCACCTTGTCGGCGCCACCGCCGTAGAATTCAAAATAGCGCGCGGTGACTTTCATGTCAGTGCGCGCCTGTGCAATCGGCTTGCCGTTGTCGCGCCGCTCGAGCTGGGCCAGAGGTTCGATATTCTCAAGAATACGCTCTGACAGGCGGATCATCAGGCGACCGCGTTCTGCCGCAGTCAGCCTTGACCATTCGCCACCATCAAAGGCCGCGCGCGCCGCTGCGATGGCCGCGTCGATATCGGCGGCATCGCTGTCGGCGATCTGGGCAAAGGGCAGCCCGTCAATGGGCGAAAGCACCTCCATCACCCTCCCCGAGCGCGCGGGAACCCAAGCATTGCCAATCAGGTTCAGCGGTTGCGGGATGACCAGCTTTGCATCGGGGTCAGTGTCTTTCATGCCTTGGCTCCTTGCGGTTCAATGCCCCTTGCGATGGTATGTGGCCGGATGGTGGCGACCACAAAAGATACATGTCGTCGAAGGGTTGGATTCGCTCGTGCCCAGCGTGATCGAGCGATCCCTTGCGCGCAAGCTCTGAAAGGTCTTGGCATGATGTAAAGCCGGGGCGGCAGGCCGGGTAAACCCGCCCCTTCTACCGCCCCAAGCCCGTCTCAGAAGGTTTTGGCCAGCGTGAGTTTGAAGTTTCGCCCAACCGCCGGGCGGGTGGCGAGATTGGGCATATACTGTTCGTCAAACAGGTTTTCGATCCCAAGACGGAACTCGGTTCCTTCCCACACGCCGCGCTTGGGCGCGATGGTGCCGCGCAAGTTGTGGACCGTGTAGCCGTCATCCCGCACCCCGTTGACGGTGATGGAGTCGGCGCTGACAACCTCCCAGCTCAGGTCATAGGTATCGTCAAACACCTTGCCCACGGTCGCACGCAGGCTGTTGGCCGCAAGATTGCGCCAGTCGCGCACGCCGCCCAATAGATCCACCTCTTCGCCATCGGCGACAGTCGCGTTGAAATCGACGTAAAAGCCGCTTTCCATGGCATAGGACGCCTCGAACTCTAGCCCTTGGGTCTGGATTTCATCCAGCAGGTTCTGCGCGGGCGTCGTATCGACAAAGGAATTCACGTCCCAAAGCTCACTGTCAAAATACGTGACCTTGAGCGCGAGGTTATCATTGTCACGCCAGAGACCGCGACGGTCATATGAAAAGCCAAGTTCATAGGTGCGTGATTTTTCGCTCCGCCCTACCCGGATCGGGAATTCCAGATCGTCGATGATCGGCAAAACCTCGGTATAGGCGGCGCTGCCGAACAGGGCAAAGCCGTTGTCAAAGGCATAGCGCAGCGACAGCCCACCCATCAGCGCATCCTCGGAAAAGCGGCCATCGTTTGGCGCTGTGTCCCCCTCGACCTTTGATGTTTCATACCGAATGGCAGGCGTTAAGGTCCAGGCGCGGCCGATGTCGATTTCGTCCACCGCAAAGATCGCCCATCGGTTGTCTTCGCCCCCCGGTGCGGCAAAGGCATTGACGCGCTCGCGGTTGATATACTCAATCCCCGCCGTCAGATCATGGCGCAACGCGCCGGTGTCAAACAAGGACGTGTTTTTGAGTGTAAGCGTCGTGGTTTCATAGTCATGGTCAGCGTTGAGAAGCTCCGAGCAAATCGTGATCGGCGCGGGCGGGCTGCCAGGACAAGACACCGCGTTCTGCAAGATCGACTCGTCAACGTGCGAATATTGCAGCGTCAGATCAACAAGATCATTGAGCGGGTTGAAGTTGTATTTGAGAATGCTGGTCTGGCTTTCGACCTCTCGGTCGACATTCCCGAAAAAGGTGAGGTTGCCAAAGCTGTCGAATGGCACGTCGAATTGCGAACTTTGGGTATCCTGATAGCTGGCTTCAATGGAATGGGCCTTGTCTTCGCCAAAACGATACTTGGCCTTGATCAACCAGGACGGATCGTCAATCCGCGCCCTCAGGGGGTTGATAACAGCGCCATTGCCATCCTCAGGAAAGCCAAGTCTGCGGCTGACATAGTTGAAGAGCACCCCAAAGTCCTCGGTGGGCTGCCACGCCCCGATGGTCGAGGATGTCACACCATTGCCATTGGTCTGAAACTCCAGTGTCTGACGCAGTCCAAAGCCGGTTTCGCCCCCGGTGACGTCCTCAGGGTCGATGGTTTCAAGCCGAACCACCCCACCAACCACGCCAGAGCCATATTGGAACGATCCCACCGTTCCACGGATCACCTCAACCTCCTTGAAGAGGAAAGGATCGGTGAAAAGCTGTGTGCCAATGCGGTAAAGCTCCTCGGACCCGCGCGTTGCGCCATCGACCTGAATCAGCACCTTTTGATCCGTGCCAAACGTGTCGTTAGACCCAAAACCACGGATCGAGATACCCGACCCCTGCGCCGTGTCGCCATTGAGCAGGGCCACAGACGGCACTGTCACGAGCAATTCGGCCACCGAACCCGCCTGTCGGTCACGGATTTCGTCTTGGTCGATCACGGTCGTGGGGGTGGCGGTATCGGTTTGCACCGCACGCTTGCTTTCTCCCAACGTCAGCGTTCCAAGAAACCCCTCTTGGCCGGGTGTTTCCTGTGCCAGACTGGCAGAGCCATAGCCGAGCCCCATGCAAAGGCAGGTCGTAGTCAGTAGTCTGCAGCGCGTGCGCGATGTCATCACGTGTCCCTTTCGTTTCCTTGACAATGGCTGTCACACCGTTGTGCTTGCGAAAGGCTGGCACGGTTTTTTCGTTTGATTTCAGTGGGCGAACGATCTTTCTGGGATCGGTCTTGCGCTCCTTAGTCTTTTATGAGTAAAAGAGTCAAGATTGCGATTCAACTTTGAGAAATCGTTTTCGAGAGCCACGTCCGCGCCGCAGGTGCGATGCAGCCAGCCCATCCATCCAGACATGAGGCCGGCATGACAGACTCTGCTCCCCTTACCCCCGACGCACTCCGTGCCTTTATGGCCGATAACCCCAAGATGCGCAGCCGCGATCAGGCGAACCGCCTTGGCATCAGCGAAGCGCAACTGGTCGCGGCCCACATCGGACGCGGTGTGACGGCCATTGCCGCGCACCCCGATCAGGTGATGGGGGCCGCCCAACGCCTTGGCGAAGTGATGGCGCTCACCCGCAATGAAAGTTGCGTGCATGAAAAAGTGGGGCGCTATGACAATTATCACAGCGGACAACATGCGGCGATGGTCCTGACCGAGGATATCGACCTCAGGATGTTCCCAAGCCATTGGCACCATGCCTTTATGGTCGAAACCGAGAGCGAGACAGGGCCCCGGCGCAGTCTGCAGGTGTTCGACGCCGCAGGCGACGCGGTGCACAAGATTTTCCTGCGCGATGGATCATCGCTGACCGCATGGGAGGCGCTTCGCCTCTCGCTGGCTCTGCCAGACCAGTCCGAGAGCTTGACGGTTGCGGCGCGCACGCCCCCGGAGGCTGCGAAATCAAACCCCGACAAAATCGAGGTCCTGCGCGAGGAATGGCGGCGGATGACCGATACGCATCAATTCCTGCGCCTGACGTCCAAACTGCGGATGAACCGGCTTGGGGCCTACCGTATCGCGGGGGCACCGTTTGTGCGGGCATTGGCACCAGAGGCGGTGAACACCCTTCTGACCCAACTGGCGCAGGCAGGCACCGAAGTGATGATCTTTGTCGGCAATCGGGGCTGCATTCAGATTCATTCTGGCCCTGTTGTGACCCTCAAACCGATGGGACCATGGCAGAATGTGATGGATCCAGGGTTCAACCTGCATCTGCGGTTGGATCATGTGACCGAGGTTTGGGCCGTAGACAAACCGACGCAACGCGGTGCGGCAATTTCGGTTGAAGCGTTTGACGCGCAGGGATCGCTGATTTTTCAAATCTTTGGATTGGGCAAGGAGGGGCGTGACAGCCGCGCTGCCTTTGGTCGGGTCGTAAAGGCGCTTCCGGATCTGCACAACGCTGACACGGAGGCCCTGACATGAGTGGAAGTTCCCTGACGCGCCGCGCACTCTTGGCGCAGGTGGCGATCTTGGCCTTGGCGGGGACAAGCCTTGCGCAAGACGGCGACCGTGTGCTGTCCATCGGCGGATCGGTGACAGAGATCGTGCATGCCTTGGGGCAAGAGGATCGGTTGATCGCGCGCGATACAACCTCGACCTTTCCGCCCAACGTGACCAAATTACCTGATGTGGGCTATGCGCGCGCGCTCAGCCCCGAAGGTGTGCTCTCGGTCGCCCCGTCGCTCATCCTCGCTATCGATGGGGCTGGCCCCCCGAAACGATCGAAGTCCTGCGGCAATCAGGCGTAGGTTTTGTCACCATTCCAGAGGCGCACAGTGCCGAGGGAATCATCACCAAGATTACCGCTGTTGGCGCAGCCTTGGGCGTGCCTGAGCGCGCCGAAGCCTTGGCGTCAGAGACGCGCACCGCGCTTGCAACCGCGGCCACGCGGACTGCTCAAGTGCCAGAGGCCGCGCGCAAGCGCGTCCTCTTCATCCTCAGCCTGCAAGGCGGGCGCATCCTCGCGTCCGGGCGCGACACGCAGGCTGCCGCCATCATCGAGATGGCGGGGGGCATCAACGCGGTTACAGCCTTTGAAGGCTACAAGCAGTTGACGGATGAAGCTGTGGCAGAGGCCGCCCCCGATGTGATCCTGATGATGGACCGAACTGGGGATCATGCCATCCTGGACGAACAACTCTTTGCCATGCCCGCGATCCGCATCACGCCGGCAGGTGCCGATGAGGCAATTGTGCGGATGAACGGGCTCTATCTGTTGGGCTTTGGGCCGCGCACCGCATCGGCTGCCCTCGATTTGAACTCAGCCCTTTATCCGCAGCCCCAAGAGACCGACAATGACCGTGACCCAAGCTGACGCGCTGACGCCCAGCCGTTTCACGGATCGCCGCACGCGGGCGCGGCGCGCGCATCTGTGGCTGGGTCTCGGTCTGCTTCTGACGTGCGCCCTCAGTCTTGAAACCGGCGCATCCGGGGTCTCGCTTTGGTCGATGGTCGGTGCGGGGGGGCAGGATACACCCGTCCACAGCATCATCCTTTGGGAGGTTCGCCTGCCGCGCGTTTTACTGGGCGCGCTGGTTGGGGCGGCTCTGGCGGTTTCCGGCACGGTGATGCAAGGGCTTTTTCGCAATCCGCTGGCCGATCCCGGCATCGTGGGGGTTAGCGCCGGGGCCGGTCTTGGGGCCGTGACGGCGATTGTGCTAGGCGGCCTGCTGCCCATCGCCCTGCGCGACAGTCTGGGCCCGTTCCTTGTGCCGGCGGCAGCGTTCTTGGGCGGCTGGGCCTCTGTTCTTTTGCTCTACGGGGTTGCCACGCGCGGTGGGCGCACGTCTGTGGCGACGATGCTGCTGGCGGGGATCGCGCTTGGCGCGCTGTCGGGCGCAGTGTCGGGCCTGATGGTCTATGCGGCGGATGATCAGCAGCTGCGAGACCTGACATTCTGGGGCCTCGGCTCTCTGGCTGGGGCGACATGGACCAAGGTGGCCACCGCCATGCCGATCCTTGTTGTGGCCATGGTCGGGGCCCTGGGGCTGGGGCGTGGGTTGAATGGTCTTGCTTTTGGCGAGGCAACCGCACTGCATCTTGGCATCCCGGTGCAGCAGACCAAAACGCTGGCCATTCTCGCGGTTGCGGCGGCGACTGGCGGTGCGGTGGCGGTGTCTGGCGGGATTGGGTTCATCGGCATTGTCGTGCCACATCTGCTTCGTCTGGCAACCGGGCCGGATCACGGGCCACTGCTGCTGAATGCGGCGCTTCTCGGGGCAATCTTGCTGCTTGGGGCAGACATCATCAGCCGCGTGATCATTGCCCCAGCCGAACTGCCCATCGGTATCGTCACAGCGGTTCTGGGCGCGCCGGTGTTCTTGTGGATATTGCTCCGACAGCGCCCGATGGGGGATATGTGATGCTGGCTGCAGAGCGGATCACGCTTGGCCTTGGGGGACGGACCATCCTGCGCGACGTCACGCTTTCTGCCCGCGCAGGTGCGGTGACGGCCATTGTCGGCCCGAATGGATCGGGCAAGACGTCGCTCTTGCGCGTGCTGACAGGCGAGAGCGCCGGTTCGGGCCGCGTTCAGCTTGGTCAATTGCAGGTAACTCCGCGTGCGGCTGCAGCACTTGCCGCACGACGCGGGGTGCTGCCACAGGCCACGCGGATCGCCTTTCCCTTTACGGTGATCGAATTGGTCCGCATAGGCCATAGCGCAGGGCAATATGCCGGGCGGCCTGATGTTCCCGAACGCGCCTTGGCTCGGGTGGGATTGGCGCATATGGCCAACCGTTTCTACCAAGACCTGTCGGGGGGTGAGCAGCAGCGCGTTCAATTGGCACGCGTTCTTGCGCAGGTCTGGGAGCCTGTCGGACCGGGCGGGGCAAACTGGCTGTTTTTGGACGAACCCGTCTCGAGCCTTGATATTGGCCAACAGCTGAGCGTCATGCAGATTGCCCGCACCTATGCGGAGGCGGGGGGCGGCGTGGTCGCGGTGATGCATGATCTGAACCTGACCGCGATGTTCGCCGATCATGTCATCATGGTGCAGAAGGGCAGGATTGCAGGCGCGGGCAAGCCGCAAGAGGTGCTGACCTCTGGCACACTCTCGGCGGTCTACGGCTGTGCGCTCAGGATAAGTACGCCGCCAACAAAGGATGTGCCCTATCTGCTGCCCCAAGCCGCGCAAGAGTTTGCAGGCTGATGTCGACATTGCACCCCATGCCATACGCAAAACCTGCGTCATGGAGGGGGCCCTATTGCGGTGCCGGGCGCAGGCCAAGAACCTGTGCAGGGGCGATCCGTTCGCCATTCCTGAGGATCAAGACGGTCTCGCCCGCCTCGAACTGTGCTTCTGCGATTTGACGATAAAAGCTGGCGCTGTGGCGTGCGAGCGTTTCTTCATTCGCGAAGGAGTGCACAGAGAGCGTATATTCCCCCTCTGCAAGCGGGAACCCCGCCGAATCGAGACCGGACCAGACCACCGGACCCGAGCGCGCCGGGATCGTTTGGCGGTTCACTATGATGCCGTGGGCATCGCTTGCAACGATTTCGGCGGCATCCGCCTGCGACTCGACTGTGGCGATCAGGGAAATCGGCTGTCCAGAGAACGCGACGGGGCCGGTTGCAAGCGCCTCCATTCCGATCCATCCGGATACTTGCGACAAGCCCTGTGCGCCCAACCGCGCGCCTAGATCTGTGAGCAGATCATTGGTCAGCACCTGTTGTTCGACCGTCGAGAATGTCGCCAACTGCACAGCGAAATCAGAAGATTCAATTGGATTGAGTGGGTCCTGATTGCGCAATTGGGTCGTTAGCAGCCTGAGAAATGTTTCAAAGTCAGAGCTGAAACCGGTTGCCGGACGCGCAGGGGCAGCAGCGTTGGTTGCGGAGGGGGCTGCTTGGCTGCGGTCCAGGCCGGTGCCCGGTGGAATCGTCGTCATGTCCATCTTGTTTCCTTCAAATCAAGACATTGATGCGCGCGCCTGCCAAAGCAGGCGAACTGAGAGCCGGGGGCACAAACACGTCTGGCACCGCGCCGCGCCCCTCATCCTCGCGGTGGGTGGCGCCTTGTGCGTTCAGGGTCTTGCCCGGGCTTCCGCCAGGGTTTTGCCCAGAAAAGGCGAAACGCGCCTCTTGATAGCCAACATCCAGCAGCCCCCGCGCCAATGTCTCTATGTGCCGCCGAAGAAGATCGAGCGTTTCTGGCCGCTCTGCCAATACAGTCACGGCCACGACGCCTTCATGGCTTGTCAACCTGAGGCGCACCCGGCCCAGTTCCTCGGGCGCAAGCTGAAGGTCGATGGTGGATTTGCCAGCACCCTGCGACTGCACCGCCACCGCAATCTGCTGGGCAATGGCCTGCGGCAAGTCGGTCCGCGCCAAGGACAGGAGCGGCTGGTATTGCCCGTTTGGCCCCGTAGACACGGCAAACCGCAAGTCGGAAACCTCGGTCACCGCTGGCATTCCCGGCTCGTCTCCAAGACCAAGCTTCGGGATATCTGCAAATGGATTTGCCTTTGCGGCCTCCCCTCCGCTGAGGAGATTGAGCCCTGCTGACCGCATGGCCAGAGATGAAGGAGGCGCGTATCCACCACCCTTCTGTGCGGGATACGCGCCCCACGACCCAGATATCAATTCCCGCGGCGAACCTGTCTTCGATTCTGTGACCAGAGCATACTCTGGATCAAATTCGAATTGCCCTAAGGCATAGGGCAGGTTCGGGCCAACATTCGAACCTTCTGGGCGCATACCCGGCGGCGCGGAGAGGTCGGGTTCTGCCTTTATCCGGGGCTGAGAGACAAAAGGATCGGCGCGCCACGCCGCTTGCTGCTTTGCATCCCCGCCCGTCGCGGAACCTGTCAACGATCTTTGGCCTAGGTCTAATTGGGTGAAGTCCTCTGGCGATATCTCTGGACCCGGGCCCACCGGATGAGCGAAAGAGGCTGACGCCGTCTGATCTGCAAACCGATGCGGTGCCGATCGCTGCTCTATGGGGCTCATCCCGTCCGCAACTGATCCCTCGAACTGCGCTGTGGCATAGCCCTTGATCGGGACTATGGGGGCATCCTCCTCTGCTTGCGACAAGGCACCATCGACCGCCATCGAGACAGGCGGCACGTTCTGGTCCTCAGCCTCAGATAACCCAGGCACCGGTCCTGCATGTGGCCGAGGCCCGGCATCGGTGCTGGGCAATCCACCCTCGGACACCAATTCCTTGCGGATTTGGGTCCGCGCGACATCCACAACAGACGCGGCAAGCCCAGCGTCTGACAAATCGTCTTTCTCGCGCTGCAGATCCAAGGCGGCCTCTTCCGCACTTTGGAAAATGTCGGCGAATGTTTTCGCCCTTTCAGACGACGGTCCACCGGCAGCAGCCGCGCCCAAACCGGGCGGCAGTGCCGATGAAAGCCCAAGGACGGGATTAAGAGGGTCCTTGGCGGGGATTACTGACATAGGCGCCCTCCGTGATGCCATGGCGATAAGCCGGAGGATTGCAGAAACCAGTTACTGCTTCTTTACCGGTTTCGGTTCTTCTTGTGTCTAGTGTGATCAATTTGAGGGATTCTCATGACTGACCCTGTACAACTTTCCTCCAGAGCCGTGGACCGGCCCTCGACCAGCTTAACCCGCACCAAGCATGTGGCCGAACGGCTAGAGGCAAGCTTTCTTGCTGAAATGCTCAAGTTCGGGGGGCTGGACCCCAAGAGCGACAGCTTTGTGGCGAGCACGGGCGAATCGCAATTTGCATCCTTTCACCGCGAGGCATTGGCACAAGAGATGGTCAAAGCGGGTGGCATCGGGCTGGCAGATGTCTTTTATCGCTCGATGATGGAGCGTGCCCATGACGCTTGATCAGAGTACCCGCATCATCCAACAGCTCGACCTTATTCTGGAGGAAGAGCGCGACGCCCTTTTGCGCGGAGATCTATCGCAGATCGTGGCGCTCATGTTGAAAAAGGAACAGTTGGTAGACGCGCTCAATGCCCTTTCGGCGACGGCAAGCGGCGATCTGATTGCGGTTCAAGGTAAGTTGAGCCGCAATCAGGCCCTGCTTGACGGGGCCTTGCAGGGTATTCGCACCGTTGCAGCGCGCCTCGCAGCGCACCGCCGCATTCGACGTTCCTTGGACACCTATGACCAGAATGGTCACAAACGCTCGATTCCCGGCGATATCGCGCACCATCTTGAAAAGCGTGCCTGACGGATTGGCTAAAATTCGCGGCGTTTCAGAGAAGGGACTTAGCACTCCGTTAGCATCTTGAAGGCATTTTATCTCTTGCATCCCGAAACGGATGGCGCAGCCGGGACCATCCCGCACCCTGCAACCGTCAGAAAGACAGTCCAAACCGTCTCCTCCGGGCAGACGAACCATGAAATGGCGAAATTCGCCAAACCCGAAAGGAACTTGATATGTCCAGTATTCTGACCAATAACAGCGCCATGGTCGCTCTTCAGACCTTGCAATCCGTGAACTCTAACCTTGCCAAGACGCAGGATATGATCTCGACGGGCAAGGCTGTCGCAACGGCCAAGGACAATTCGGCCATCTTTGCCATTTCCAAGGTGATGGAATCCGACGTCAGCGGCTTCAAGGCCGTTTCCGACGCGCTGTCTTTGGGCGAATCGACGGTCGCCGTGGCCTCGGCCGGGGCAGAGCAGATCACCAATTTGCTCAACGAGATCAAGGAAAAGGTCGTCGCCGCGACCGGTGAAAACGTCGATCACAGCAAGATCCAGAACGATGTCGACGAGCTGGTGAATCAGGTCACGTCGATTATCGGCGCGTCACAATTCAACGGCGCGAATCTGCTCAACACGGCGGGCAACGCAGGGATAACGGTACTGTCGTCCCTCGATCGGGACGCAACCGGAACGGTCACAGCGTCGAACATCAGCGTGGCTTCTGTTGATTTCGAGGCCAACCTTGATCTGAGCGACATTGATGTGACGAACTCTGCAGCCGCTGACACCTCGCTTGCCGCAATCGAAGTCCATATCCAGACGGCGGTCGACGGGGCGGCAGCGCTTGGTGCGTCGGCCAAACGGATATCGGATCAAAACGAATTCGTCAGCAAGGTGACGGATGCGATCAAATCCGGGATCGGCGCATTGGTCGATGCCGATTTGGAAGAGACCTCTGCGCGTCTCCAGGCCTTGCAGGTGCAACAACAGTTGGCGACACAGTCTTTGTCCATCGCCAATCAGGCCCCGCAGGCCATCCTGTCGCTGTTCAGGAACTAAGCCATTCAGGGGCGTCTTTCGGGGCGCCCCTGACATCTGATCGGTGACAGACTGACCCTGAAAGGACATGACGTGAATGCGACCCGTCTGGCGCAGAGCGCCTATCGCGACCAATCCCGGTCCGTCCGGACTGACCGTGGGCTGGAATATGATGCCTTTGCCCGTATCACCCAACGCCTCGTGCACGCAGCAGGGCAGGACCCAAGAGATATAGCCAATCTCGCGGCCGCCCTTCATGACAACCGGCGGCTCTGGACAATCTTGGCGACTGACGTCGCCGACCCACAAAACCCACTGCCGCAATCGTTGCGGGCCCAAGTCGTCTATCTCGCGCAGTTTTGCCATCATCACAGCAGCGCGGTGCTGAATGCAAACGCATCGCTTCAACCCTTGATCGACATCAATACAGCCATCATGCGCGGGCTGAGCGATAGGAGAGCAGCCCAATGAGCGGCCTCGTCCTAAAACTCAATCCCAAAGAGCGGGTGCTTATCAACGGGGCGGTGATCGAGAACGGCGACCGCCGCTCACGGCTGTCCATCATGACGCCGAATGCGCATATCCTGCGGCTTCGGGATGCCATTCACCCCGAAAGTGCAACAACGCCTGTACGCAGGGCCTGCTTTGCTACGCAACTTCTGCTCTCGGGCGATGGCGATCCGCAGGACGCGCGCCGCCAGATCCTGCGCCGAATCGAAGAGCTGAGCCAGGCGTTGCGCGATCCCGACAGCCGTATCCAGTTGACCCTCGCCACGCGGGCGCTTCTGGACGGGGAATACTACAAATGCCTCAAGGCCCTGCGTGCCCTCCTGCCGCGTGAAGAGCGTCTTTTGGCGCATCGTGCGTCATGAACTTTACGCCTGTAGTGCCGCTGGGTGGATTGTCGGGCTGGGCGCTCTTGTCGCGCACGTCTGAGCGTCAGACGGATCTGTTCAACAAGTCCCCGCAGATCGTGCGTGATACCGAATATTTCGAGCAGAATATTGCCAAGATCACCACGGCAGAAGGTTTGGTTTCAGATCGCCGCCTCTTGCGGGTGGCCTTGGGGGCGTTTGGTCTTCAGGAAGATATCAACAGCCGCGCCTTTATCCGCGCCATTCTGGAAGAGGGCACCATTCGGGATGATGCAATTGCCAACCGTCTTGCCGATGACCGGTACAAACAGCTGTCCGAGGCGTTTGCCTTCGCCGACCGTCCGATCCCGCGCACGCAATTATCGACCTTTGGAACCGAGATCACCGAGAAATTCCGGCGTCGGGAATTTGAGGTTGCCGTCGGGGATCAGAATCAGGCCTTGCGCCTGGCCCTGAACGTCCAACGCGAATTGGGCGACATCGCAGGCGATGCAGAGACCGAGGACACGCGCTGGTTCCGGATCTTGGGAAACCCGCCCCTGCGGCGCGTATTCGAAGTGGCGCTTGGTCTTCCAGACAGTTTCGGGCAAGCTGATCTTGATCGGCAGTTGGACGAGATCAAATCCCGCAGCGCGCAGCAATTGAAGATAGGCTCCCTGTCGGATCTGAGTGCGGAGAGCGTGCGGGAGCAATTGATCCAACGGTTCCTCTTGCGCGAGCAGGTGGCAAGTTTCAATGTTCAATCCTCGCAAGCAATCGCGCTGACGCTGTTGCAATCGGTTCCGCGCCGGGCTTGATACTGGGCGCTGCGTCTGGGTTTTGCGCCGTGGCAAGCAGGCCATTCCGAGTTTGCCGTTGCATTTGCTTGCAAGTAAAAGCCCTATGGGGCTGAGCCACAGGAGGAATTCATGCGCTGCGTCTTTATCAACATCCGCTGCAAACCGGGGCATTCCTATCGCGTGGCAGAGGCCATAGCCCTGCGCGAAATCCATTCAGAGCTTTACTCGACCTCCGGTCCCTTTGACCTGCTGCTCAAGCTCTACATCCCTGAGACTGAGGATATCGGCAAATATATCAACGACAATCTTCTGGACATCGCCGGGATCGAGCGCACCGAAACGACCCTGACCTTCAAGGCGTTCTAGCCTAGGATTTCGAACCGGTTGACATCAACCATACCCCGGTCCGTAATCTTGAGCGCCGGGATTACCGGCAGCGCGAGAAACGCAAGTTGCAGGAAGGGTTCCTGCAAGGTGACACCCAAGGACCGTGCTGCTGCCCGCAGATCGACAAGACGATGGTGCACCTCCTCAAAGGGCTCAAGGCTCATCAACCCTGCCAGAGGTAAGGGCAGTTCTGCCAAAACCTGCCCGCCCTGCACCACGACAAAGCCGCCCTCAATCTCACCCAGCCGTGTGGCGGCAAGGGCCATATCCGCATAATCCACCCCGACACAGGCGATATTGTGGTGATCATGGCAAACGGTCGAGGCGATAGCCCCGGATTTGAGCCCGAAACCACGAACAAAGCCGGTGGCGATATTGCCGTTCTTGCCATGCCGCTCGATCACCGCAATCCTTACCAGATCGCGCGTGGGATCGGGATGTTTGTCGCCTTCTACCGGCTCGATCCGTTCGCGCAGATGCGCGGTCAGGATCTTGCCTTCGAGAATGCCGATCACATCCGTCTCGGCGCGGTTGCCGGCGTGGCGAAAGTCCTGTGGGCTAACCGCAGGCGCCCGCACGGAGCATCGCCCGATGGGGGGCACCGTGCCCCGCGCAGCAAAGGCCGCCGCATCCGCAAGACGACCGGCGCAAAACACGCGCCGCACGTCGCAGGCGGCGAGCGAGCCCACCGCCACGATATCCGCCCGCCGCCCCGGCGCGATCAATCCGCGATCTCTGAGGCCAAATGCCTCGGCCCCCGAGAGCGACGCCGCGCGATAGGCCGCCAGAGGCGACGCCCCTTCTGCGATCAGCACCCGGATCATATGATCGAGATGGCCCTCTTCGGCGATATCGAGCGGGTTTCGATCATCGGTGCAGAGGCACATATAGGGTGCCGTGATCTCCGACAGCAGCGGGGCGAGCGCATGCAAATCCTTGCTAACCGAGCCTTCGCGGATCAGCACGCGCATGCCGCGCTGCAGTTTCTCGCGCGCCTCCTCTACGGTGGTCGCCTCATGCTCTGTGCGGATGCCTGCCGCGCAATAGGCGTTGAGATCGCGCCCCGTGAGTTGCGGGCAATGGCCGTCGATATGGCCTCCCTCAAAAAGCCGCAGCTTGGCCATCATGCCCGAATCGCGGTGGATCACGCCGGGGAAATTCATCACTTCGGCCAAACCGATCCCCGAGGGATGCCCCATCACCGCGCGCAAGTCTTCGGCGTCGATCTCGGCACCCGAGGTTTCCATATGGGTCGAGGGCACGCAAGACGAGAGCTGCACCCGGATGTCCATCAAAGTCTGCTCCGAGGCCGCCTGAAAATAGCGGATGCCGTCCAGCCCCAGAACATTGGCAATCTCGTGGGGATCGCAAATCGCGGTGGTTACGCCGCGCGGCGTTACGCAGCGGTCGAATTCAAAGGGTGTGACAAGAGAGCTTTCGATGTGCAGATGGGTGTCGATGAAACCGGGGACAAGGATCAGCCCCGTAAGGTCGATCACCTCGCGCCCGTCATAGGTGTCGCCAATGCCTACGATGGTATCGCCGCAAATGGCCACATCGCCGGGAATCATTTCCCCCGTCACAAGGTCAAACACCTGCGCCCCGCGCAGCACCAAATCGGCGGGTTCATCCCCCCGGCCCTGAGCAATCCGTTGTTCGAGATTTGCCATGCGCTGACCCTCCGACATCTTGCAACTGTCGCGCGTCGAAGGGTCAAGAGCAAGCCCGATGGCCGAAACCTGTCGGCCCTGGGCTTGCTATCAGGCTGTCCTCACTCGGTCTGCGCGGCAGGTTTCTGCGCTGCTGGTTTTGCGAGCTTCATCTCTGGTTTACAGTCCATGCCGTTGTAGCGGCTGACCAGGGCTTCATTGCGGCGCTGATAGGCGCGTGCCTCGTCGCCTGCGGCACCCTTCATATCCATGAAGAACCATGGCACCAGCAAAAAGGCCCCGGCAGTCCCGGCCACAATGTTCTGGGCGGTTTTGGTTTCCTGTTCTTTGACAAGGCCCTCGATGGCGCGGGTATTGGCCGTAATGTCGCTGCGCAATTGCGCGCAGGTAAGGGCGCTGTCACCGGGCTGCACTTCGGCCACGGGATCAGGGGTACGACCACCGCATGCGCTCAGGAGGGAAATGGACAAGAGGGCCGGCACGAACAACTGTTTCATCTGATTGCCTTTTTACAGAGTGTTCGCGTCAGTATCCCGCTCCTGAGATGATGAAAAGCCGCGATTTCGCACTATCCCCGCCGACGCTTGCGCCGCCCCCCGTCGCTGCCATCGCCATGGGTGTTAAAGCTGGGATTGGGCAGTGTCACGATTTTGGACAGCTCCGGAAAAGGGTCCGTCTTGTGCGGGATTGCGTTGGCGGCCACGAAATGCTCTTGGAATTTCGGCTCGATGGCGGTTTCGACCTTGGTGATCTGACCCACCACGCGCTCAATCTCGCGGCGGGCGGCCACGTTGCACAGCGCGATGCGCGCGCCCGTACCCGCCGCATTGCCCGCCGATGTCACCTTGTCGAGCGGCACATCGGGGATCATGCCCAGCACCATCGCATGCAACGGCGAGATATGCGCACCAAAGGCCCCTGCCAGAACAACGCGGTCCACCTTGTCGACGCCGCGTTCGTCCATGAGCAGACGCGCGCCCGCATAGAGAGCCGATTTTGCAAGCTGGATGGCACGAATATCGCCTTGGGTCACGGTGATGACCGGCCCACCCTTGGCACTGCCATCGTGGATAACATAAGAATGGGTGCGCCCATCCTCGATCATACGCGTGGTGCCAGTGGCCTCGGACGATCCAATCAGACCGCTTTCATCCAATAGCCCAGCCATGCGCATCTCGGCCACCGCCTCGATGATGCCAGACCCACAAATGCCGGTAATGCCACCGTCGCCTACCGCCGCCTCGAAACCGTCCTCATCCGACCAAATGTCAGAGCCGATCACCCGGAAACGGGGTTCCTTGGTCATGGGATCAATACGAATAGCCTCGATCGCGCCGGGGGCGGCGCGTTGGCCGCTGGAAATCTGCGCCCCCTCAAAGGCGGGGCCGGTGGGCGAGGAACAGGCCAAAACCCGCGTCTTGTCGCCCAAAAGGATCTCTGCGTTTGTGCCCACATCGACGATCAGCGCCAGATCTTCGGATTTGCCCGGCTCTTCGCTCAGCGCCACGGCGGCGGCGTCGGCCCCCACATGGCCTGCGATACAGGGCAACACATAAATCTGTGCGCGCGGATTGATCGCAACCAAATCCAGTTCGCGGGCGTTCAGGGCCATGCTCCCCGAGGTGGCCAGTGCAAAGGGGGCCTGGCCCAATTCCACCGGGTCGATCCCCAACAAGAGGTGGTGCATCACCGGATTGCAGACAAACACCGTCTCGACGATGAGCTTGGCGTCAATCCCCGCCTCTTTGGCAATCTCTTCGGCCAAGGTATTGATCGCGTCTCGTACCGCTGCCGTCATTTCACGGTCGCCGCCGGGGTTCATCATCGCATAGCTGACGCGGCTCATCAGATCCTCGCCAAAGCGGATCTGCGGGTTCATGATACCGGAGGATGCCTTGACTTCGCCGGTTTCCAAATCGGTCAAATGGGCCGCAACAGTGGTAGACCCAAGGTCAATGGCCAGACCAAACAGCCCCCCTTCGTGCAGACCCGGCCAAATCTCCAGCACCTGTGCCGGGGTTTCCGCATGCCCTCTGTGCAGGGCGACCGTGACCTGAAACTTGCCCTTGCGCAGCACGGGTTGCAGCTTGGCCAAAAGGCTCAGATCGGCGCGGATATTGTCGATCTCCCACTGAGCCTTGAGCGCACGTTGCAAACGCTCGAAATCGCCGGTGGGCTCATGCATATCGGCCTCTTCCACCTCAACGAAATAGAGGCGGGTGGCCGGGTCCATCTCGATCACGCGGGCAGAGGCGGCCTTGCGTACCACCTGCTTGTGAACCTGGCTTTCCGGGGGCACGTCGATCACCACATCGCCCATGATCTGAGCCTGACAGCCCAAACGGCGGCCCGGCTTCAGCCCACGCTTCTGGTCATAGCGTTCCTCGACCGCATTCCATTCGGACAGCGCATCCTGATGAACGGTGACGCCATGTTTGGAAAACTCGCCATAGCCCGGCGATATCTGGCATTTCGAGCAGATCCCCCGCCCGCCACACACCGAGTCAAGATCAACGCCGAGTTGGCGCGCCGCCGTCAGAACCGGTGTTCCCTTGGGAAAGCGCCCGCGCTTCCCGGAGGGCGTGAAAACGACGAGTGGGTCGGTCGACATATGCGAAATCCTGCTTCTGAAGCGTTGCTTGCGGGGAACATAAGCCATAGGCGCTTGTCCGACAGCCCACAAGCGTCAGAAAATCGTCGGCACGCGGCATGCACCGCTCTGGCAGGGCCTGTCAGGTCAGCGACCAGCCAAATAGCCAGATCGCCAAGGGCACCGGGGCCGTCGCGACAAAGAGCGTGAGGATCGCCAGAGGCGCACGAAAGATCCCAGAGAGGCCCGAGACAAACGCGATGCCACCGCCACCGCCAATGATCGAATTGCCCGGAACATTAATCAGCGCCGCGAGATGCAGATAACGATAGCGGACAATCCAGTCGAGATAGCGTCCGCGCAGTTGCGCCGAGATATAGGTCGCACGCTCTGCTGGCGACAGGGTCTGAAACTCTTCCAGCAAGCGGCAGGCGCGCAGGAGGTGCAAATCAAGCAACACCCGGTGCAGCCAGCGATAGGGCACCTTGCCGCCCACCATATAGGCCAGCGTCAGCCCAGAGGCCGTGGCCAGCCAGACCAAGGGCGCGATATCGCCGCCGCCCGCTGCGAGTACCATCAACCCGATTTCGATCCCCGGCACAAAGGGAATAGCGATCAGCACCGCATAGACCAACAAGGCCATGACGAGGAACCCGGGCATCGCCCAACCCTGTTCATTTTCAAGGATATAGCCTTCGGCCCACACAAAGACGTGGTGCATGGCCAAGGCCAACACCGCCAATGCAGCCAAGCGAATCACCGTGCGCAGCAGGCCGGTTTTCACAGGCGGCGGGGCGTTGTGGGCGGGGTCATCCATGCGGCGAAATTAGGCCCTCTGCCCTGGTGCGCGCAATGGGACACACGCACATTTGCCTTGCCCACCGCCTGCCCCGCGCGGCGGGTTCAATCACGCCTGATATCCGCGCCAAGCTGTGCCATCAACGACTCGAAAATCGGAAAAGAGGTGGCGATGGGACTTGCGTCATCGACCTGCACCGGCGCAGTGCTGGCCATGCCCATGACGAGAAAGGACATCGCGATCCGGTGGTCAAGATGGCTGGCGCAGGTCTGGCCGCCCGGCACATGCCCATGCCCCCTGCCCTGTACGATCCACCAATCCGGCCCATCCTCGACCTCGACACCGCCAGCGCGCAATCCGGCAGCCATGGCTTCGATCCGGTCGCTTTCCTTGACACGCAATTCCTTGACGCCGCGCATCACGGTTTCGCCGGTGGCATAGGCGGCCACAACGGACAGCACCGGATATTCGTCGATCATGCTGGCCGCGCGCTCGGGCGGCACCTCGATCCCCTTGAGGTCTGGCGAAAAGCGCGCGCGCAAGTCGGCCACCGGCTCGCCGCCTTCTTCGCGCAAGTTCTCATAGCTCAGGTCTGCCCCCATCTCGCGCAGCGTCGCAAATAGGCCCGCGCGCGTTGGGTTTAGCCCGATATTGGGCACAAGCACGTCAGAACCGGGAACGATCAAAGCAGCACAGACCGGAAAGGCCGCCGAAGACGGATCACGCGGCACCACGATGGCTTGCGCCCGAAGTTCGGGTTGCCCGGTCAGGGTAATCACCCGCCCCTCATCGGTGTCTTCGGTGGTGATTTCTGCGCCAAAGCCGGCCAGCATCCGCTCTGTATGGTCGCGCGTCGCTTCACGCTCGATCACCACAGTCTGCCCTGGCGCGTTGAGGCCTGCTAGGAGCACCGCGCTTTTGACCTGCGCAGAGGGTACAGGCACCACATAGCGAACCGGTACTGGCTCTGCTGCGCCCACGATGGTCATGGGCAACCGCCCGCCCGACCGGCCCACCGCTTGCGCCCCAAAGAGGGCCAGAGGGTCCGTGACCCGTGCCATAGGGCGCTTGTTAAGGCTTGCATCGCCCGTAAACGTTGACGTGATAGGCGAGGTCGCCATCGCGCCCATGATCAGCCGCACGCCGGTGCCCGAATTGCCGCAGTCAATGACGTGGCCCGGTTCGGCAAAGCCACCGACACCCACACCATGCACATGCCACACACCCGCCGCATCGCGTGTCACCTCGGCGCCAAAGGCGCGCATCGCCTTGGCCGTATCCAGCACATCTTCGCCTTCAAGCAGCCCGGTGATCACCGTTTCCCCAACGCTCAGAGCCCCAAGGATGAGAGAGCGGTGCGAGATTGATTTATCCCCCGGCACATCGGCGACACCGGACAGCGGCCCGGAGCGGTGAGAGGTCATAGGAATGGGGGTGCCGTGGCCGGACATGGTGCGCCTCTTGACTGGTCTGTATTGCCCGCCTGATAGCCCAAGCAGGCGGACCCGTCCATGACCATCGCCGCCTTGGATTAAGGGGCGGTGCCCAATTGGGTCACGATCAAGTGCCCCGGCGCGGAGCAAAGGCGCGCAAGCGTTACGCCGCGCCCATGATCCCATGTCAGCCGCTCGATGACAAAAAGGGGCGAGCCGGGGTCGGTCTCTAGCAATCGGGCTTCGTCGCCCGTGGCGGCCTGAGCCGACAGGGGTATTTCCCCATGAGTGTAGGGAACATGGGCCAAGAGCCACTCATTGGCATTGGTCGTTTCGAAATCCTGTGCAGCCGCAGCGGGGGCCGTTTGCAAATTAACCCAACGATCCTCGAGCACGAAAGGTTTGCCAGAGGCAAGGTGCAGCGCCGTGACATGCAGACAGGGACAGGTCGTAGAAGAGCAGAGGCGGCGCGCCACGCCCTCCGGCGGAAGGCTCGTTGCATGGGTCAGACGCCTATAGCCATAGGTCTTGCCAAGCGCGCCCACTTCTTGCCGGATTACGGGAATGTCGACCGTTGCGCGGCTGACCGGGTGCGGGCCATTGCTGGCTGTACGGCCAGACAATGCGACTGGTTTCCGATCAGGAACGATTGGAACGCATCTGGTGCACGCAACTTGCCGTCACTCTCGACCACAGCATGCGCCCCGCAGTCGAGGTGGCGCATACGCTCGCGGTCAACGCAACCGCTGAATGGTACTGTAGCCCATGGTCGGCCCCGCCCAATGGCGCGATTGCACGACGGCACCATTTGCATCGACCAGATAGGAATTCACCACGCTGCGGTTGGCTTGCCAGCATTCCGCTGTCATGCGCACCCCTTGCACCGAACCAGCGACACTGGTCACGGCTTCTGTTTCCCCGCGCGTAATCTTGCAGTCGGATTTCAGATTCACGATCTGGTTTTCACCATCGAGATAGCGTTGCTGGATCGTGGCAACGCCATCCTCACGGCGCGATACGACCTCAAGCAGCGGCTCTACGCGAGATGACATCAGGTCGTTGCCAAGCCCCCGGGTCGAGACCAGAACACCGTTCAACGTCGTGGCGCTCAGCCGCTCGGAACTGCCATAGGAGGCCCAAGTCTGGTAGGCACCATTCTCTGCAATAGGCCGCAGAACCGCGACCGCTTTGCGGTCCTCCAGAGTATAAAGCAAGACAGGGCCAGTCGTTCTTGACAATGCATCCGTGGCGACTGCCTGCACAATCTTTGGGTCCGGGGTGACGGGCTGCGCGCGGCGCTGCTCAATCAACCTCTTTGTGACGGTAAAAACATTCTCGGAACTCCGCTGGTTCGTACAGCCCGCAAGGACCATGGCGCAGACCAACAGACTCAGCCGAGGCAGGGACGCAGCGATCATCTCCAGAATTTCCCCCAGCTTGCCACGGTGTCGCGCTCGTGCGAGTTTCGCACGGTTTCATAAAGACGGCCCGTCACATTGACGCGCGCGCCCCCATCGCGGGTCAGCGGGCGGATAACGGCGGTTGGCGCCTGCTGTGTGGGCTTGCCGAACAGCCACGAAATCGGGGCGGTAATGCGAATGCCCTTGTCAAATGACCCTTCGCCGAAATCCTGCGCAGAGACATCTGTTTTGGTGGCAAAGGCCCCAACTTTCCAGCCGTTGGCGAATTCCCGGTCAAAACCGATGGTCACGCCCCAATCCCCCGCCAGATACCGGCCGGCGTCGACCTGCGCGTGGTATCCACCGCCGAAATCGTAATAGACCGAGGCATGCCCGTTGAAATCCGGAATGGTGCCACTGACCGTATTGCTGTCGCGCAGGCCAAAATCACCATCAAAGTCGCGTGGACGGACATAGTTCAATTCCGCGCCGATGGCGATGCGGCTGTCCACGGGCCGCCACAACACCTCGGTCGAGACACCCGCATACATCTGTTCGAGGTATCCCAAGGTGATGCGCCCGTAATAATCCGGGGCAAGCCGGTGATATTTGCTGAGTGTCAGCCAATCGACACGAGGCGCATCGGATTGGGCGAATCGCGCCGCATCCGACCGCACGCGCGGAATGCGTGAATTGCTGAAACGGTTGGATTGATCCAGATTGCCGAACAGCTTGACAGAGGTTGCCGCCCGAGCAACCCATCCCCGCCCCAATTCGGCCTGCCCCTGCAAACGCAGCGCGACGTCAAAACGCAGCGGCTCGTCGGGGTCAAACAGGCTGACCCGCGTAAAGGGAAAAATACTCCATCCGTAGCGCGGAAACTTGCCTAGAACCGGCTCGGGAAGATTGCCGAACCGCAGACTGTCACGAAAGGTTGCCGCCGCCAGCGCCTCATCCGAGGCTTTGTGCTCTAACCGCTCGATGTCGGTACGTGAAAAGCTGACCGTGCTGGCCGGGATACCCTTGGCGTAGAGCGTGACGTGAAAATCCTCGACCGAGGCAGGCAGCGCGCGGGTCATTGCGCGCACGGTGCGCCCCAGGGCCTGCGATGTGCGGTCATAGGTCTCATTCTGGATGCCGACATAGGCCGCACGCCCTTCAAGTCGCAGGCGGATCAGGTCAATCTGATCCAAAGCCAGCGTTTCCTCGAGCGATTTCGCAACTTGCGCACGCGCCGCCGGCTGGTCTGCCCAACCAAGATCGCGGGCGGCATCGGGATCTCGCACCGCAACGGGCAGAGGCGCAGGTTCCAACCCGCCCGGAACAGGCATCCCGCGCGGGTTGATCGCGATGGCAAGGCTGACGCCGATTTCTTCGCCATGCAGAACATAGGCCCGGAGATTGGCATCGGGTGCGAATTCGTAATTCAGGCTCGCATTAACCGCCGTGCTCTGCTCAAAAATACCGGCGCGACGTTCGGTGTCATAGCTGTCGGACGAATATTCCAGTGCGAATGTCAGCTTGTCCGATACGTTATAGCTGAACCCCCCAAAGAGGCCGATATCCCCCTTGAACCAGTTGGATATGCTCACGTCCCCGCCGGTGCCCACACCTGCAAAGTTGAACGGTGTTCTCGTCCCGAATCCACCAATCGAGTTGTTGGATCCAAACCGCCCCCAACCCAGACCTGCGGTCACACGCAGACGGCTGCCAACAGATTTCGTGGCAACGATATATTCCGCGCCAAGCACGCCTGTCCCCAGAAAATCCTGAAGCCCGACCGCGATGGCCGGTGAGTATTCGGTTTCCTTGAACAGCCGGAACCGCAAGTCAAAGCTGCGGTCATAGAAAATATCGAATTGCGGCGTCAGATCCTTGGTGCCGGAATATCGAAAACTGCCTGTCAGCCAAGGGGCCACCTGAAAACTGAGGGTCGTTTTGCTAAACCCGTCGAAATAGGCGATGGTCGTCGACAATTGCGCATCCGGCGCCATCTCGGCGGTGGGCATGTCAATAAGACCGCCCGGGGTGCCGTAGTTATTGGTAAGTGTCGTGACCAGATCGTTCGCTGATGCGCCGGTAGCCCCTGTCATAACGGCCACTGCGCCCAAGATGTTTCGCAATCTGATTGTCATCGACTGTTCACCGGTTCCGAGCGCCTTGCAACTTCTCCCGGGCGACCATAACGATCACAGCGCGGCACGGCAATGTGAGTTTCAGCCGTTGCTGTGATTGCTCTTAATTTGTGCAAAAATCCGTCACATCCCGACCAGAAATACCGTGAGCGTAACGCCAACCGCACCGACCAGGCACCCAAGCCCGGCCCAAAGCGCGCGCTCGGGCCAGACCGCGCGTTTGACCGGCACCGGCGCTGCGGTTTGCCGGATAAGCGCAGCCTCGACCAGCCCCGGCAACCTTGGACCATAGCGCGACAGCACCATGGCCGTGCGCCCCAGATCCCGCAGGGCGGCGCGCGGTCCAATGGTCTTTTTGATGTAGTCCTCGACCACAGGTTTTGCGACCTGCCAGATATTGATCTGTGGGTTGAGGCTGCGCGCCACGCCTTCAACCACAACCATCGTGCGCTGCAACAGGATCAGTTCGGTGCGCGTTTCCATGCCGAACCGCTCTGTGACCTCAAAGAGGTAGCTAAGCAGGCTGCCCATGGAAATCTTGCTGGCATCCATGCCAAAAATCGGCTCGCCGACCGCGCGCAGCGCACGGGCAAAGGCATCGACATCCCGGTCCGCAGGCACATAGCCCGCCTCAAAATGCACCTCGGCGACGCGGCGGTAATCGCGTTTGATAAATCCATAAAGGATCTCGGCATAAACCCGGCGGGTATATTCGTCGATATGCCCCATGATACCGAAATCATAGGCAATGATATCGCCATTCCCGGAAACCTTGAGATTGCCCTGATGCATATCGGCGTGGAAATAGCCATCACGCAGCGCATGGCTGAGGAAGAGCTGCAACACCCGTTCGCCCAATTCGGCGCGATCATGTCCTGCGGCATCCAGCGCGGCATTATCCCCAAGCGGCAAACCGTCAGCCCAAGACATGGTCATCACGCGGCGCGAAGAAAGCGGCCATTGCACCGTCGGCAACTGAAACCCGGCATCCTTGGCGGTATTGGCCGCAAATTCCGAGGCCGAAGCCGCCTCAAGACGCAAATCAAGTTCACCCATCACCACGCCCTCGAAATGGGCGATGACATCGGTTGGGCGCAATCGGCGCGCACCGGGGGCCAAAAGCTCGACCATGCGCGCGGCGAAATAAAAGGCGTCGATGTCGCGGCGAAAGGCCCGTTCGATCCCAGGACGCAGAACCTTGACGGCAACCGCCTCGCCCGTATCGCGCAGCCGCGCCTTGTGGACTTGCGCGATAGAGGCGGCGGCCACGGGCGGGCTGAAATCATCAAAGATGTCTTCGACCGGTCGGCCGAGTTCCTGCGCGATACTGCGTTTGGCCAGATCTACCGAAAAGGGCGGTAATTTATCCTGCAACACCCGCAGATGCGTTGCCAATTCCTCGCCCACCAGATCGGGACGGGTGCTGAGGATCTGGCCAAACTTGATATAGGCAGGCCCCAGAGCGGTCAGCGCACGCGGCGCGGGCGGAGTGGCAAGATCGCCCTTGTCCCCCAGCCATTGAAACGGCCAAGCCAGAAACCGCATCGTGCCGCGCACCAAGGGCGGGGCCTCGAAGGCATCCATGATGAGGCCCATCGCCCCCGTGCGTTCCAGCGTCGCCCCGGTTCGGATGAGGCGCAGGATATTGTGCGGGCCACGCATCGCTCAGATCTTCCAGCCGGAATGCAGACAGGCAATGCCCATGCTCAGATTGCGGTATTTGGCATTCTCGAACCCGGCTTGCCGGACCATCCCCAGAAACGTCTCTTGATCAGGAAATTGGCGGATGGATTCGACAAGATACTGATAACTGTCGCGATCATTGGCGATCATCTGCCCCAGACGCGGGATGATGTTGAAGCTGTAGAGGTCATAAACCTTTTGCATCAACTCATTGGGGATTTGGCTGAATTCCAGCACCATCAGCCGCCCACCGGGCTTGAGCACGCGAAACGCCTCGTTCAGCGCCTCTTGGGGGCGGGTCACGTTGCGGATGCCGAAACTGATCGTGTAGACGTCGAAACTCGCATCCGGAAAGGGCAGCGCCATCGCATCGCCCACCACCCAATCAAGGCTGTCTGCCATACTCTCGGCCTCGGCGCGCTTGCGCCCCTCGACCAGCATCGGCTCTGTCAAATCAAGCACGGTGGCATGACCATGACCGGCCCGCTTGAGAAAGCGAAAAGAGATATCTCCCGTGCCCCCCGCCACATCAAGAAGGCGTTGGCCCGCGCGCGGGGCCAGCCAATCCATCATCGCATCTTTCCAGATTCGATGGATACCAAGGGACATGGCATCATTCATCACGTCGTATTTACTGGCCACGCTGCCAAACACGCCGCGCACACGCCCGGCCTTTTCCGACTCGGGGATATCCTGAAATCCAAAATGCGTGGTTTTCTCGTTCATGGGCCTTGCCGCTCTTGTGTCTCGCCTTTCTTATAGGGCTATGACAGGGGGTTACAATGCGCCCCTTGTGCCCATAGAGGTCCGATATGCCAGAATTGCCCGAGGTTGAGACAGTCCGCCGCGGCCTTACCCCGGTGATGGAGGGGCAGGTGATCGCCTCTGCCTCCGTGAACCGTCCAGATTTGCGTTGGCCATTTCCGCCCAATATGGCGGCACGGCTGACTGGTCAGACCGTGACAGCGCTGCGACGACGCTCGAAATACATTCTCGCCGATCTGACATCCGGCGAGAGCCTTCTCATTCATCTTGGCATGTCGGGCCGCATGCTGGTTTCAGGCGACCCTTTGGGCCGCTTTGTCCACGATCACCCGGCCCCGGAAAAGCATGACCATGTGGTTTTTGACATGGCAAACGGCGCGCGCATCACCTTCAACGATCCGCGCCGCTTTGGCGCCATGGATCTTTTGCCCACAGCCACGGCAGAGACGCATCCACTCTTGGCCCGGATTGGGCCGGAACCCTTGGGCAATGCATTCAGCGAACCCTATTTGGTTGCCGCCCTCAAGGGGCGCAACACCCCCATCAAATCCGCCCTGCTGGATCAACGAATCGTCGCAGGTCTGGGCAATATCTATGTCTGCGAGGCGCTGTATCGCGCGCGCCTCTCGCCCTTGCAGCGGGCCGGAGCACTCTCAGGCAAACGCGCCGCCGCCCTTGTGCCGATCATCCGCGACGTGTTGAGCGATGCAATTTCTGCCGGTGGCTCTTCGTTGCGGGATTTTCGTCAGGCTGACGGGGAGTTGGGCTATTTCCAGCATAGTTTTGATGTTTACGGGCGCGAGGGCGAGCCCTGCCGCAGCCCCGGATGTAAAGGCCAGATCGCCCGCGTCGTACAGGCCAGTCGCTCCAGCTTCTATTGCCCGCTATGTCAAAGATAGGTTGAACGCGCGGCCAACAGTGGTAATGAATCGGCCCTGATGGAAACAAATGAAAGCTGATTTCATGGCCTATGAGACGATCATCGTCGAAATAGAAGACCACGTCGCCCTCATCAAGCTCAACCGGCCTGACGCGCTCAATGCGCTCAATGCGCAGTTGATGTCGGAACTTGCAGAGGCATTGGGAGAGGCGCAACAGAACGAAAAAGTGCGCTGTATCGTGCTGACCGGCTCGGAAAAAGCCTTCGCCGCCGGGGCCGATATCAAGATGATGAGCGAGAAGAGCTTTGTCGATGTCTTCACCGAAGACCTCTTTACCGCCGATAGCGCCGCCATCGCCCGGGTACGCAAGCCGATCATCGCGGCGGTGTCGGGCTATGCGCTTGGCGGGGGTTGCGAACTGGCGATGATGTGCGATTTCATCATCTGCTCGGACACCGCCAAATTCGGCCAGCCCGAAATAAATCTCGGCGTGATCGCGGGCCTTGGCGGAACGCAGCGCCTGACACGGCTGGTGGGCAAGTCCAAGGCGATGGACATGAACCTGACGGGCCGCTTCATGGATGCCGAAGAAGCAGAGCGTTCAGGCCTCGTGAGCCGGGTGGTCCCAGCCAAGAAGCTGATGGAAGAGGCGATGGCAGCGGCGCAGAAAATTGCAGAGAAATCGCAAATTTCGGTGATGGCAGCAAAGGAAGCGGTCAACCGCTCCTATGAGACGACATTGCGCGAGGGGCTCTTGTTCGAGCGGCGCGTGTTCCATTCGCTCTTTGCTACCGAGGATCAGAAAGAGGGGATGGCCGCGTTTTCCGAGAAACGCGAGGCGCAGTTCCGCGACAAGTAAGCGTTTTACACCAAAAGGGGCGCTGCCCCTCTTGGCCTACGGCCAATTCACCCCGGAGTATTTGGACCATAAAGAAACCGAAATGCGCGCCCGGATTTGACACACGCAACACCCGGGCGCGGCTTCTTCATGGGCGGTCATCGGCTCTCCAGCCTGTACCGCAGACCCAGCATCTCACGTCAGGGTTAATAAAACCTTGCCCTTCTTTTTGGCAAAAATACTCAAACTCTGCGCTCTGCCGCCAGACGCCAACCTCTCAGATCAATCCTTCGGCAGCAAAAAGCGCCTTCACGTCCGCCTCGGGGCGCGCGCCATAGTGCCCAATCACTTCGGCCGCCGCGATACAGCCCATGCGCCCGGCCACCGCCAGCGGTTGGCCCGTCGCCAGGCCGTAGAGCAGTCCAGCGGCAAACTGATCGCCCGCGCCGGTGGTATCAACCGGGGTCACGCGATGCACGGGAACAGTGACAGTTTCATCCCCCTGAACCAGCACAACATCATGCCCCGAACGGGTGCAGACAATGAGGCCGCTTTCAGATGCCGCCTGTTCCAACGCAGAGCCCAGATCCTCGGTCTCGTAGAGCGCGCACCACTCGTGTTCGTTGCCGATCACATAGTCCAACTCGCGCAAGAGACCCCGGAAGTCGTCCCGGTGGCGATTGACGCAGAACGGGTCGGAGAGGGTGATCCCGGCTTTGCCGCCGCCGGCCCGCGCCGCGCGCGCTGCCGCCTGAAACGCTGCCTTGCCCTTGGGCTTGTCAAAGAGATACCCCTCTAAAAACAAAAGTTCTGCCTGCCCGGCCACGGCCTCGGGCACATCTGCATCGTCGAGTTCGGTCGAGATACCCAGATAGGTGTTCATCGACCGCTCGCCATCTGGCGAGACAAAGATCATCGACCGCGAGGTGGGCAGCGCGCCATCGCCGCGTGGTGGATTGACGAAATCAGTACCGACCTCGGCCATCGCCGCAGCGTAGTAGCGCCCAAGATCGTCATCGCTGACCCGACCGATAAAACCTGTCGAGAGGCCAAGCGCGCCCAGTCCCGCGATGGTATTGGCCACCGAGCCCCCCGGCATCTGCCGACGGTCGGTCATGTTCTCATAGAGAAATTCGGCGCGTTCGGTTTCGATCAATTGCATCACGCCCTTGTCGATGGCCATGCGCGCCAGAAAGGCATCATCGCATTGGCTGATCACGTCCACCACGGCATTACCGATGCCAACGGCCTGATATTTTGTCATAGGGTCTTGTCCTCGAATAAGCAGAGATCACGAATAAGGCAGGTGCCGCAGGCGGGTTTGCGCGCCTTGCAGGTGTAGCGGCCATGCAGGATGAGCCAGTGATGCGCGTGGCGCTGAAAGTCCACCGGCACGTTGTCTTCGATAGCGCGCTCGACAGCGTCCACCGTTTTGCCGGGGCAGATGCCGCTGCGGTTGCCGACGCGGAAGATATGCGTATCCACCGCCTGCGCCGGATAATGCCACCACATATTGAGCACAACATTCGCCGTTTTGCGCCCGACACCGGGCAAGGATTGCAGCGCGGCGCGGGAGTTGGGCACCTCTCCGCCGTAGTCCTCGACAAGGATCCGGCTGAGTTTCATCACATGCTTGGCCTTGTTGCGATAGAGGCCGATGGTCTTGATGTGTTGGATCAGCCCCTCTTCGCCCAGATCGAGCATCTTTTGCGGGGTGTCAGCGACTTTGAAGAGGTCGCGCGTCGCCTTGTTGACGCCGACATCGGTGGCCTGCGCCGAAAGGGCGACGGCGACGACAAGCGTATAGGCGTTGACATGCTCCAACTCGCCCTTGGGTTCCGGCTCTGCAGCCTCGAACCGGGCGAAAATCTCGCGGACCTTATGATAGTCAAGTTGGCGTGCCATGGCTGTTCTATGCCGGGATTTGGCGGGATGCGCAACATTCGGGTCGCATGCCCTGAACCGGCGTCTTATCCTGCCTGTGAAATCACAGGAACGCCAAGATGAACGCCCAACCCGAATCCGGCTATCACTACCACGTCATGCGCCGTGCTATCGACCTTATTGATGGCCACGACGCGGCGCTGACGCTCGAGGAATTGGCGCGAGAGATGGGCATGAGTGCTGCGCATTTCCAGCGGCTCTTTTCGCAATGGGTGGGGGTGTCGCCGAAACGCTATCAGCAGTACCTGACCCTCGGCCATGCCAAGGCGCTATTGGCAGAGCGATTCACGACGCTGGAGGCTGCCGATGCGGCGGGCCTGTCGGGCACGGGGCGGCTCCACGATCTTTTTCTGCGGTGGGAGGCGATGAGCCCCGGCGATTTTGCCCGCGGGGGCGACGGGCTGACGATCCATTTCGGCTGGTTCGACAGCCCCTTTGGTGAGGCGCTTGCCATGGGCACCGATCGCGGGCTGTGTGGCCTGGCCTTTTCCGAAGAATTCGGGAGAGAGATCGCGATGGCCGATATGCGATCCCGCTGGCCCAAGGCCGCGTATACCGAGGCGCCCGACAAAATCGCGGGCTGGGTCGATGCAGCCTTTGGCGGGCGCGGCGAGGCGGCGGTCCACATGATCGGCGCACCGTTTCAGATCAAGGTCTGGGAGGCGCTCTTGCAAATACCTTCGGGCCACGTGACCACCTATTCCGAAATCGCAAGCGCCATCGGTAATCCACGTGCGGTGCGGGCTGTGGGCACTGCGGTCGGGCGCAATCCGGTCAGCTACATTATCCCCTGTCACCGGGCCTTGCGCAAATCAGGCGCGCTTGGCGGCTATCACTGGGGCTTGCCCGTCAAGCGCGCTATTCTTGCCTGGGAGGGTGCCCGCGCCGACGGATAGGCGGAAAGTTGCAGGCAATGCCAGGTTTTTCCCCGTGAATGACCCTTGGGATACGGGTTGTTATTGCATATCATCGGCGCAGACCCGATCCATCGGGCCAGTTGAACCGAAGAGGCGAATTCCATGATACGAGCGAAAAAACCCTTATTGATGCTTTCCGGCGCATCCCTGTTGCTGGCAACCGCCTGCACCGATCCGGGCTATGTGGGTGGCACAAACCCCAACCAAAAAACCCAGCAGGGGGCGATCATCGGTGGTCTCATCGGTGCCGGGACCGGAGCGATTGTCAGCGACAGCAAGGGGAAGGGCGCGCTGCTTGGTGGCGTACTTGGTGCCGTGGGTGGCGCGGCCATCGGAAACGCGCTGGACCGGCAAGAGGCCGAGTTGCGTCAGCAACTCGACGGCGATGTGCGGATCGTCAACACCGGTGACCGCCTGATCCTGACCATGCCGCAAGACATCCTTTTCCCGGTGGACGGGGCAACAGTGGCCCCCGCGCTGCGTGATGATCTCTTCAAGGTCTCGCAGAGCCTGCAAGCCTATCCCAACACCACGGTGCAGGTCGTAGGCCATACCGACAGCGACGGCGATGCAGGATATAATCAGGGCCTGTCGTTGCGTCGCGCGAATGCGGTTGCGGATGTGCTTGCCAGCGGCGGCGTGCCTTATGGTCGCCTCCGCGCCATTGGCCGGGGCGAGGATCAGCCCGTCGCCTCAAACCTCACAAGCGAAGGCAAGGCGCAGAACCGCCGGGTCGAAATCGTGATCCTGCCCAACGCCTGATCGTGTTTGACTGAAAAGAGGGGGCTGGCGGA
Source organism: Roseovarius sp. MS2 (assembly GCF_051447875.1). Taxonomy (NCBI): domain Bacteria; kingdom Pseudomonadati; phylum Pseudomonadota; class Alphaproteobacteria; order Rhodobacterales; family Roseobacteraceae; genus Roseovarius; species Roseovarius sp. MS2. The sequence goes on along the minus strand of NZ_JBKHVF010000001.1, from coordinate 1,795,587 downwards.
ATCCCGGTCAGCCCCCTTATTCATTTGACTTGGATGCTTTCGAGATAGGCCATCAACGCTGCAAGCGGGCGCGGTGTGGGTGTGAGAACGCCGTCACCCACATCAAGCGGCACGGTTTCCCCCTCGAGCAGCAGACCGAATTCGGGCATGTCCTGACCCGGAAGTCCGGTGCGGTCATAGCCGTCGATCACCGACAAAACATGGGCGCGGGGGAAAACCGCATCTTTCGACAGTTGCGTCAGATCCGCCGGAGCCGGCGTGAGACCAGACGCCCAAGGGCCGTCCCCCTGCCCGGATGCCCCATGGCATTGGGCACAGTTGGCATTATAAATTCCCGCCCCCTCGCCCGCATCGGGCATGGAGACCGTCGCTGCACAGGCCGCAAGGCCTGCGGCGGTCAGGATTGCCAAGATACGCATCGCTCGCCCCTTTGTTTTCACCAAAGGTAGCAAGAGCACCAAGGCTGCGCAACGGCCCTGATCAGGACAACTCGCCCGACAACCCCTTGTCGATCAGTGCCACAGTTTCCGTCACGCCATAAAGTGCTATGAACCCGCCAAAGCGTGGCCCCTGAGACGCCCCCAAAAGCACCTCGTAGAGCGCCTTGAACCAGTCGCGCAACGGATCGAACCGGTCACGCCCCACGGCATAGACGATGGATTGCAGCGCCTCATCCTCGGCTGGGCCATCATAGGCCAACAGTTGCGTGCGCAGGTCCACCAAGGCCTCACGTTCCAGATCAGTGGGCGCACGGTAAACCTTGGCTGGGGCCACAAAATCCTTGTAGTAGCGCACCGCATAGCCGGCTGCCGCGTCGAGATCAGGATGGGTCTCGGGGCGGGCGTCGGGCGCATAGCGACGGATAAAGCCCCAGAGCGTTTCCTTGTCTTCGGCAGCCGAGACCGAGGCGAGGTTGAGCAGCATCGAGAAGGGCACAACCATCCGGCTCTCGGGCACCTTGCCGCCGTGAATATGCCAAACCGGATTGGCCAACTGCTGCTCTAGCGTCTGTTCGGGATAGGCGCGCAATTGCTGATGATACTCATCCACGGCCCGTGGGATGACATCGAAATGCATCCGCTTGGCGGTCTTGGGCTTTTGATACATGAAATACGACAGGCTTTCGGTGGCGGCATAGGTCAGCCACTCATCAATTGACACACCATTGCCCGAGGATTTCGAAATCTTCTGTCCGCTCTCGTCAAGGAAAAGCTCATAGGTGAAATGCTCTGGCGCGGGTGCGCCGAGCGCACGACAGATGCCATCGTAAATCGGCGTGTTGGTCGAGTGGTCTTTGCCATACATCTCGAAATCAACGCCAAGAGCAGCCCAACGGGCACCAAAATCAGGCTTCCATTGCAGTTTCACATTGCCGCCCGTCACCGGCAGGGTCCATTCGCGCCCCGTCTCATCGTCAAAGGTGATGGTGCCATCCTTGGCGTTCACCTCTTTCATCGGCACATAGAGCACACGGCCCGTTTCGGGGTGAATGGGCAGAAAGATCGAATAGGTCTGCTGCCGCTCTTCACGCAGCGATTTCAGCATGATCGCCATGATCGCGTCATAGCGTTCTGCGGCGCGGCGCAGCACGTCGTCAAACTGACCTGAGCGATAGAATTCCGTGGCCGAATAGAACTCATAGTCGAACCCAAAGGTATCGAGGAACCGCCGCAGCATGGCGTTGTTATGGTGGCCAAAGCTCTCATGCGTGCCAAAAGGGTCTGGCACAGAGGTGAGAGGCTTTTGAAGATGCTCCATCAGCATTTCACGGTCAGGCACATTGCCCGGCACCTTGCGCATGCCATCAAGATCGTCGGAAAAGCAGATCAACCGTGTCGGAATGTCGCTTATCACCTCAAAGGCACGGCGGATCATCGTCGTGCGCAGCACCTCGCCAAAGGTGCCGATATGCGGCAGGCCAGAGGGGCCATAACCGGTCTCGAACAGCACGTAACCCTTTTCCGGCGGTGCCTTTTCATAGCGCTTGAGCACGCGGCGCGCCTCTTCAAAAGGCCAGGCTTTCGAATTCATGGCGGCATCGCGCAATTCGGACATCGGTCACACTCCAGGTTTCAGCCCGCCGAAATCCCGGCAAAGCATCTGCGCTTCCTATTGCCGGGGGGCGTGACAGTCAATATTCTGCACCGCAACATAGCCCCGCGCGAAAGGCCCGCACATGTCAGAACCGATGCCCCACCCGCTTACACCGCAAGATTGCCTTGTGGCGGTGATGATCGCCGTCTCGGCCTCGGATGAGGATATGCGCACCGCTGAACTCATCAAGATCGAAAGCACGGTGAATAACCTGCCGATCTTTGCCGACTATGATCTGGATCGGCTCAGGTTGATGTCGCAAACCGTGCTCGACCTTTTTACGGTCGAAGACGGTCTGGATGCGCTCTTTGGTCTTGTGCGTGCGAACCTGCCCGAACGGCTGTTCGAGACAGCCTATGCGCTTGCCTGTGATGTGGCTGCGGCAGATGGGACACTGAACGAGCGCGAGTTGCGCCTGCTCGAAGAAATCCGCTACGAGCTGACCATCGACAGGCTGCATGCCGCCGCCATCGAACGGGGCGCACGGGCACGGCACATGCTCGCGTAAGCCAGTTCAACGTGCCGCGCCGCGAAGTGGCGGCGTTCCTGCCCGCCGCAGGATAACACCCAGACGGGCAAAGCTGTTCTTAGCGGAAACCGCCTCTTTTTCGGCCAGAAACCCGTCAAGCTCGGGCCAGATCCGTATCGCCTGATCGAGTTCGGGATCGCTGCCCTCGGCATAGAGGCCTGCCTTTATCATGGTCTCAGACCGGGCATAATTGCCCAAAAGGCTGCGCGTTCGTGAAATCAGGGTGTTTTCTTCATCCGTTGCGGCGCGCGGCAGGCTCCGCGACACGGAACGCAAAAGATCGATCGCCGGATAGCGCCCGCGCTCCGCGATCTGACGATCCAGCACCACATGCCCGTCAAGCACGCCGCGCAAAATGTCGGCAATCGGTTCCTCCATATCCGAGCCAGCGACCAGAACGGTCAGAAGCGCGGTGATATCGCCGGCCCCGTCCTCGCCCGGGCCCGCCCGCTCGCAAAGCGACATGATCAAATGCGAGGTTGAGGCCGGAAAGCCGCGCAGCGCAGGCATTTCCCCCGCCGCCGTCGCCACCTCGCGATGCGCCTCGGCAAAGCGCGTGATCGAATCGGCAAGGAACAGCACTTGCTGACCCTGATCGCGGAAAAACTCGGCCACGGCCATTGCCGTCCAGGCACAACGGCGGCGAACAAGCGGCGAGCGGTCCGAGGTGGCGGCGACGATCACCGCGCGGCGCATACCCTCAGGCCCCAGCACATGCTCGACGAATTCGCGCAACTCGCGCCCGCGCTCGCCGATCAGAGCGATCACAACAACATCGGCCTGCATGTGCCGCGCCAGATGCCCCAGCAGCATGGTTTTACCAACGCCTGACCCGGCAAAAAGGCCCACGCGCTGTCCGCGCACGATGGGCAGCACCGTGTTAAAGGCCGCCATTCCAGTTTCCAGCCGCGCGCCCAGCGCGCGCCGCCGCGCCGGGGCCGGGGGCTCTGCGCGCAACGCCCGTGTCTCGGCCCCACGCAAAAGAGGCCGACCATCGAGCGGTGCACCAAAGGGATCAATGATCCGACCCAACCAGCCGTGTGACGGCGCGATGGCCTCTGCCTGCCCCAGAATCACACGGTCCCCAAGGGCAACCCCCTCGGGGCTGGACTCAGGCAAGACCATCACAGAAGCCGCCTCAAGCCGGATCACCTCGCCAGAGAGCGGCGCACCAGACCGGCGGCGAATGTCCACCCTGTCTCCTAGCCGTGCCTCAGAAGACAGGCCACTGATCCGCAAGGTATTTCCTTGCACCGCGCTTACCCGGCCTATCACCCGCGACAGACGCAGCGAAGAAAGTTCCGCCCGCAACGCCGCCATGTCCTGTCTCTGCATCGCCTGCTCCAATCATGATCCCGCAAACAATTTCTAAAGGAATCAGGGTTAAGCCTTGGTTGAAGCCACTCGAGGGAGAAGCCCCGATGTTTGAAAAGATGGAAGTATTTCGCATGGCTCATGCGTTGGCGCAGCACGCGGGTGCCCGTCAGGCGCTGGTGTCGCAGAATATGGCCAATGCAGATACGCCGGGCTATGCCGCGCGCGACATCGCAGATTTTGCGGTGGTCTACGCCTCTGATGACGGGGGACAGATGCCGCGCGCGACACGGAGCGGGCATATGCTCGGCCATGAAACGCGCCTTGATTTTGCTGTTGCCAAAGACAGGGATGCCGTCGCGGACCCCAATGGCAACTCGGTCACGCTTGAGACCGAAATGCTGCGCGCGGTGGATGTGAAACGCCAACACGACCGCGCGCTCGCGATCTACAAATCCTCGCTCACCGTGCTGCGCGCGGCGATCGGGCGGCGATAGGGGCGGAAGATGAGCGATTTTTCCAACGCCCTTTCGGTTTCAGCCAGCGGGCTCAAGGCTCAGGCGCAACGTCTGCAGCATGTGTCCGAGAATATCGCCAATGCCGACACGCCCGGCTATCGCCGCAAAACCGTATCGTTCGAGACGACCCACGCCGGGACCGGGACCGCTGGCGCCGTCACGGTGAGCCGGGTCCACCTTGATCAGAGCGCCCCACAGCGGATCTACGATCCCAGTCACCCGCTTGCGGATGAAACCGGGCATTACCAAGGGTCCACGGTCGATCTCATGATCGAAATCGCCGACGCACGCGAGGCGCAGCGCAGCTACGAGGCCAATCTAAAGATGTTTGATCAGGTGCGGCAGATGTCTGCCGGGCTGATGGACCTGTTACGCCGATAAAGGAGATCCAGAATGGATATTACCGGATTGAATACCGCCCAGAAATACTCTGCCGCCCGCATGGCGACCGAACCGGCCGCCAGTCACAATGCGGCGGGCAGCGCCTTTCAGACCGTGGCCAAGGATTTTGCCGCCACCCTCTCAGAGGGCGAAACCCTCGCCAAAGCGAGCATGATCGGCAAGGCTGATCCACATTCTCTGGTGCAGGCGCTTGCGCAGACCGAACTCGCGGTTGAGGCCGCCGTCACGGTGCGCGACCGTGTGGTGGAGGCCTATCAGGAAATCCTCCGCATGCCGGTCTGATCCGATGCTCAACGAGCTCCTGTTCTTTGACACGTTGCGCGAATCCCTTTGGATTTCGGTGATTATCTCTTTTCCGATCCTTGCGGTGGCGCTTCTGGCGGGCCTCGTGGTGGGGCTCTTTCAGGCGCTCACCTCGATTCAGGAACTGACCCTGACCTTTGTTCCCAAACTGGGCGCGATCATTGTCGTGTTCTGGATCACCATGGGCTTCATGACGCAAACGCTGGTCACCTTCTTTCAGGACCGGCTCATCCCGATCATCACAGGAGGCTGAGATGGAAAGCGCGGGCTACACAACCCTCACCCGGCAATCCGGGCTCTTGCGCGAATTGCAGGTCGTGGCCAACAACATCGCCAATGCCGCGACCACCGGCTATCGCCAAGAGGGGCTGATCTTTTCCGAATTCGTCAAACGCACCGAAGGCGGCCCCTCTCTTTCGATGGCGCGGGGTAATGTGCGGATGACCTCCACGCTCCAAGGGCCGCTCACCCCTACGGGCGGCATGCTTGATCTAGCGATTGAGGGAGACGGGTTTTTCCTGATCGAGACCCCGGCAGGCGAGCGGCTGACGCGCGCGGGCAGCTTCACACTCTCGGCGCAAGGCGATCTGGTCACGCCGGATGGCTTTCGCGTGCTGGATGCAGGCGGGGCGCCCGTGTTCATTCCCCCTGACGCCAGCAGTATCGGTCTCTCTCCCGACGGCACGCTCAGCGACAATGGCCGCCCGCTGGCCCAGATTGGCCTTGTGCGCCCCATCGATAGGGTTGGCATGATCCGCGAGGATGGCGTGATGTTCCATGCCGATGGCGGGTTCGAACCGGTCGAAGAAGGGGTCATTCACCAGGGATTTCTGGAGGGGGCCAATGTCGATCCCATCGGCCAGGTCGCCCGCATGATCGAAGTGCAGCGCGCCTATGAAATGGGCCAGAGCTTTCTCGATACCGAACATGAGCGCGTGACCTCCGCGCTCGATTCCCTCATCCGTTAACTCAGGAGCGCGTCATGCATATCCTCAAGATCGCCGCCACCGGAATGGCCGCCCAGCAAATGCGGGTCGAAACGATTTCGAACAATCTCGCCAACATGTCGACCACCGGCTACAATGCGCGCAGGGCAGAATTCGCGGATTTGCACTATCAGCAACTCGCGCGCGCTGGCACCATCAATGCGGCCGATGGCACGGTTTTGCCCACCGGCGTGCAACTGGGCCTTGGTGTGCGCCCATCGGCGATTTCCGTACAACTGGCCCAAGGGTCGCTGACCCAGACCAATGGCGATCTCGATCTCGCCATCGACGGGGGCGGCTATCTGGAGGTCCGATTGCCCTCTGGCCAGTCCGGCTATACCCGCGACGGGGCGCTCAAACGCTCGGCGGATGGGGTCATCGTCAATTCCGAGGGCTTTCCGATCGCCCCCGAGATTACGATCCCCGAGGATGCCCGCAGCATCACCATCAACGCCGAAGGCGAGGTTTTCGCCTTTTTCCAAGACACCGCCGAGGCGCAGCAACTGGGGCAGATCGACCTTGTCGGCTTTACCAACCCCAAGGGGCTAGAGGCGATCGGCGGCAATCTTTTCGTCGAAACCGAGGCCTCTGGCCCCGCGAATGTCACCACCGCCGGACAAGATGGTTTGGGCACGCTGCGCCAAGGCTATCTGGAAGACAGTTCCGTCGATCCGGTGCGTGAGATTACCGAGTTGATTGAGGCCCAAAGAGGGTATGAGCTGAATGCCAAGGTCATCACCGCCGCTGACCAGATGCTCAGCGCCACAACACAGGTGCGGTGATGCGGTCTCTGGCTTTTATGCTCGGCATTTTTCTCAGCGGACCGGCTTTGGCAGATGTCATCCTCGCCACCCGCACAATCCGCCCACAAGAAATCCTTGGTCCGGCCGATCTCTTGTTGCAACAGGGCGAGGGCCACAGCGATGTGGCGCTAGAGGACCTGATTGGGCAAGAGGCGCGCGTCGCCCTCTATCCGGGTCGTCCGGTGCGCCAAGGCGATGTCGGGCCCCCCACCGTAGTCGAGCGCAATCAGGTCGTCCCACTGATCTATCTGCGTGGCGGCCTGGAGATCATGACAGAAGGCCGCTCGCTCGACCGAGCCGGGATTGGTGATCATGTCCGCGTGATGAACCTTGCGTCGCGCGCCACTGTCTCGGGGCGCGTGACGGCAAACGGCCAGATACTCGTGTCGCAATAGGAGCCACCATGACTGCCTTGCGTCTCAATTTAATCTTTGTCGTGGTTCTGCTGGCCGCCTCCTGCGCGCGGCTCGACCATCTCGGGAAACCGCCAAGTTTCACCCCGACCATGAACTCCACCGAACAGCTTGCCATGCTTGATCCGGGCCTGCCGCGCAGCACCGCGCAGAACGCCCCGTTTCAACAAGCCTCGCTCTGGAGCGGTGGCAAGCAATCCCTTTTGGGCGACCGGCGCGCAGCGCAGCGTGGCGATATCATGACGGTGGTCATTGAAATTGACGAAGAGGCGCAGATCTCGAACTCCACATCGCGCTCTCGGGACGGGTCCGAGAGCCTCGCGATCCCGGATCTCTTCGGCATCCCCCAACGGATCAACCGCAACCTGCCTGAAGGGGCCAGTCTTGACCGCGCGGCGGGTCTCAATTCAACCAGCCAATCCGGCGGAGAAGGCTCGGTCAGCCGGAGTGAAGAGCTGACCCTGCGCGTGGCCGCAACCGTGATGCAGGTTCTGCCGAACGGGGTACTTGAAATCCAAGGCTCTCAAGAGGTGCGGGTCAATTTCGAGTTGCGCGAATTGCTGGTGTCCGGATTCGTGCGGCCCGAAGACATCTCGCGCCAGAACGAGATCACCTATGACAAAATCGCCGCCGCCCGGATTTCCTATGGTGGGCGCGGCCAGATCACCGATGTTCAACAACCCAGGATCGGTCAGCAGTTGCTCGATGGCCTTCTTCCCTTCTGAAAACCAAAATCAGGACCTATCATAATGCTTGCGAAAATGCTTCCTCTGTTCTTGCTTGTGATTGGCTTGGCTGCGGGGGGCGGGGCAGGCGTTTTGCTCAAGCCTGAGCCAGAGAGCGCGCAGGCGGAACACCCATCCGAACCAACCACGGATCACGCAACACCGCGACCAGAGGCCCACAAAGGCAGTGAAATCGTAAAGCTGAACAACCAGTTCGTCATCCCACTGGTTGCCAAAGACAGGATAAACGCACTTGTGGTGCTGTCACTCAGCATAGAAACCACCGCAGGTCGCACAGCCGAGGTCTATGACCGAGAGCCAAAGCTGCGGGATGTTCTGTTGCAGGCACTTTTCGATCACGCCAACAGAGGCGGTTTTCAAGGGGAATTCACCAAGGCTCGAAACATGGATGTACTGCGTGCAGCGCTCGGCGACGTGGCGCAAGAGGTGTTGGGGGATGCTATCCTGGGCGTTCTGATCACGGAAATCGCACGACAAGACGTCTAGGCGGCGGCGGTCAGTCCGGAGGCATCTGTTGGAGTCGCGCAAGGCTTTCCGAGAGCGCAGCTTGCGCCTTAGCGCGCGCTTGCACGGTGCGGTGCCTTTCCTCTTGAGAGAGCTGCGCCGCCGCTTGGTACTTGCCAAAGCTGCGGCGCAGCTCTCGGCTTAGTTGTCCTTTGCTCCCCAGAACGCGTGCCAGGTCGGAATGCAGGCGGGCCTTGCTTTGCCCGATCCAACCCTGCCATAAAAGATCTGCGCCAACCGCACGGTATCCGCTCGCATCGCCTTGGGGCATATCTTGCGTAGCGCCGCGCATAGTCTCAAGCTGGCTAAGGTCTGCACGCAACCGTGCCTCCTCTGACAGTATCCGCTGCATCTTGGCCGAGGCCGCACGATAGAGCGCGTCAGTCAAGGCCACCATATCTGCATGGCTTCGAGCGGTCACCCAAAACTCCTTGCCTTGCGGCGCATGTCTTCGGAAAAACGGATGGCGACGGCCACAGCCGCATAATGCGTTGGATCGATTTCACGGCCGATTTCTGTCGTGGCATGCAGCGCGCGCGCTGTTGGCGCATCCTCAAGGATGGGCACACCACTTTCTCGGGCGAGATCGCGGATTGCGAGCGCTATATGATCCATGCCTTTGGCCACACAGGTTGGCGCAGCCCCCGGTTTGCGGCTCCATTTCAGGGCCACTGCAAAATGAGTGGGATTGACGATGACCACATCCGCCGTTGGCACATCGGCCATCATCCTGCCAGATGCCAACTCCATCGCGCGGCGTCGGCGCTGCTGTTTGACCGCGGGATCGCCGTCGTTCTGCTTCAACTCATCGCGAAGGTCCTTGTGAGACATCCTCTGACGCCGCAAATGATCGAAATACTGCCAGAGATAATCAAGACCGCCGATTGCGAGCGAGATGAGTAAAACAATAATCATGAACTCGATGATCAATTTGCCCATCACCGCCCCGATGATCGGGGCCTCTGCATGCAATGTGCTCATCATTTCAGGTAGCCGATAGGTCAGAAAACCCCCAAGCAAGAGGCTGTACAGAAACAATTTCCCAAAGCTCTTGGCAAATTCGAAGAGCCCCGTTGCCCCGAACTTGTTCTTTGCGTTCTCAACCGGATTGATGCGCGATACCCTGGGTTCGATCTTGGTCGGAGCCACGACAAAAGCGCGCTGTGCGATCACGGCCGCAAGTGCCATAACCATTGGCAAAAGTAAAAAGAGGGACAGGCCGAATACGATCTGTGCCGCTATTCCACCCAGCGCGGAGGCGCCCAGCCCGCCTTGAAATATGAGCTTGGCCAACTGGTCTGAGTGTTCGACCAAAGTCATGAGGTTGGCTCCGACTGTCTCAACAGGCGTGCCACTTGCAAGACTGAGGGCCAGCAATAACCCAGCGTAGGTTCCAACAGTGTTGAGATCGGCAGAGCGCGCAAACTCTCCCTTTTTGCGGGCCTCGTCCAGCTTGTGCTGTGTTGCCTCTAGCGTCTTGTCAGAGTCGTCGTTTTGCTCGGCCATCGTCACCCTCCAAACGGGTTTGTGACAAAGCTTTGAAATGCTCCGAGCCAAACCACCAGCATCGTGGGCACCACGAGCATCAACAGAAAGAGGGTAAGGGCCATGGCAGCCGGGGCGCCGACGAGAACAACCATCAACTGGGGCATCGCCCGATTGATTATGCCCAACGTCAGATTATACAACACCGAAACAAGCACAAAGGGCGCAGCAAGAGAAAAGCCGAAAGAGAACGCCTGCGCGATCCGGGCAACTCCCCATTGCGACAGGGTGCCAACGTCTGGAAACTCCGCGACTGGAAATATCCCGTAGCTGAGCACAATCATCTCAGCCAAACGCACATGGACGCCCATAATCATCATCAGGGCCACCGCGCCAGTTGCGAGAAGGTGACCAATGGCCGGAAGCGGCGTCTGACTGGCATTTCCGAGGATTTGCGCCAATGAGGTCGACTGCGCCGCAATCGACCCCGCCATTTGTAAAGCCATCAGAAAGAGCCGCAGAGCAACGCCCAGGGCAAGGCCGACAATCGTCTCGGACAGGATCAAACCTACCGTCGGTGCCCGAGCATGATCTGCCAGATCAGGCGATAGGACCGGTGTCACGATCAGTGTAAAGGCGATGACAAGAACCAGCTTGATCCGCATCGGGACGGAGGATTCGCCGAACCCTGGCAAGAGCCCGATGATCGGTGCGACCCGCAGAAATACGGCTGCGTGCAACCAAAGCATCTCGATCGACAGATCAAAGACCTGAGCGAGAGGCGTCATGCGCGCACCACGCCGACTAGCGATGGCTTGGCCTCGAATCCTATTTCTTCAAAGCTGAGAACGGGAACGTTGACATTCCTTGCGATCAAAAGTGTGCGCAGAAATCGGCGCCGCAAAGACGATGTGACCAGGGCGGGCGAGAGCCCCCTTTCTCCGGCCAGTTGCACCTGCTCGGCGACCCCGGCCGTGAGCGTGCTGAACTGCTCCGGCGGCAAGGCAACGTCGGAGCGACCACGCTCGCCGCTCATCTCAAAAGCGGTGAATGTATCCTCCCACTCCGGTGCAAGCTGGATCAGGGGCAAGCTGCCGTCGGGGCGTTGCAGGCCGGCCACCAACTGAAACCCAAGCCTCTGGCGCACATGCTCACAAATGGCCTCAGGCTGCGGCCCAAACTGCCGGTTTTCAGCAATGCTCTCAAGGATCAACGGCAGATTTCGGATCGAGACTTGCTCCGCGAGCAACAGACGCAGGACCGCATGCAAGAGATCCGGTGCAACACGATCCGGGATCATGTCCTCGAGCAGTTTGCGGTTGGCCTCAGACCTGCCTCTGTCAGAGAGATTGACCATCTCGTCGAGCAGGCGGCGCATGGCCTTCATTGTCAGCAACCGGCTCAGATTGCGGCGGATCACCTCTAGAAGATGGGTCGCAAGCACCTCTGGGGGTGCCACCAGAGTGGCCCCGGACAGCGCCGCACGATCCTGCTCCGAAGCCGGAATCCAACGTGCCGGGGCACCATACACCGGCTCTTTGACCGTCTCACCTGGGGCAAGGGCCGGATACTGGTCGGGGTCGAGGGCAAGAAGGTGATTGTCCCTCAGAAACGCCCGCGCGCGTTCCACCCCCTGAATGCGTATAACGTAGCTGCCTGGTGGCATACCCGGATCGTCGGTCAATCGGATATCCGAGAGGATAACCCCATATGTTGTCGCAACATACTGGCGCATGTTGGTGATGCGCGCCTCAAGGCCGGCACCGGGATCAAGCACCATGTTGACAAGGTCCGGGGCAAATTCCACGTGAATGTCATCCAGTTCCAGAATGTCGCCCATTGACCTGATCGGCGCGCTCACGGGAAGGGTGTCTTCTTGCGATGAGGCGGGGTTCGCGCCCCGACTGCGATGGCTGGCATAAGCCAGAGCGGCCAATCCGACGCCACCGAGGAGGAACGGCACAAACGGCAGGCCCGGCACGAGCGCAAAAAGCCCCATCAAGACAGCGACTGTCGCCAGCGCCGTCGGATGACGCCCGATCTGCTCGGAAATCGCCAGATCCGCCGCGCCTTTATTGCCGCCCCGCGCCAGTAGCAGCGCCGCAGCGATCGAGATGATGACAGCCGGAATCTGGGTAACCAGCCCGTCACCGATTGTCAGGATCGTATAGGTTTCAAAGGCTTTACCGATCGGCATGTCATGGAGCGTGATGCCGATCACAAGACCGACGAGAAAGTTCAGAAGCGTGATCAAAAGGCCCGCAACCGCATCCCCTTTGACGAATTTTGAGGCCCCATCGAGCGATCCAAAGAAAGTGGTTTCCTGTTGTTCCTGCTCTCGCCGCTCTTTGGCCTCCTGATGATTGATGGCACCCGCCGACATGTCACTGTCAATGGCAAGCTGCTTGCCGGGCATTGCATCAAGGGCAAAGCGTGCACCAACCTCTGCCATGCGCGCGGCACCTTTGGTGATCACCAGAAAGTTGACGATCAAAAGCACGAGAAACACGACAAGACCCAAAAGAACATTGCCGCCGATGATGAAATCGGCAAACCCCTCGATCACCTGTCCTGCGGCATCGGTGCCGGTATGGCCTTGTCCGATGATCAGCTTGGTCGAAGAAACATTGAGCGCCAGGCGCAGCATCAGCGATGCAAGGAGGATGGTTGGAAATGCGGAAAAATCGAGCGGCCGATCGATAAAGAGCGTGATCGTAAAAATCAGGATTGCGAGCGCAAAAGATGCCGCCAGCCCGACATCAAGCAGCCATGCCGGAACGGGCAGGATCATCATCACGATCACGGCCATAAGCGCGAGCGCCAGCAGGACCGTTGGTTGAAACACCGACTTGATGGAAAGACCGCCCATGCCTTAGAACCCCACCGCAACTGTTTGATCGAGCCGGATTACATAGCGCCGCGTTTCCCCCATCGGCACGAGAGAGCCCGAGCGCGTGACGCCATCCGCATGTTGCAACAGCGGATAGCCGTTGCTGGACAGAACAGGCTCTGAAAGTCTCTGGCGCGATGTTGCCACAGGCTCCGAGGACCGCACTACATCCAGCCCGGCATAGACATCTTCGACCCGGTCGCGATAACCTTGGGCGCGTTGCGGCTGCCTGGAATGATAGGCCCCAACCGCTTTAGCCCAGCTGCCCATTTCACGCCGCAGCTCCTGCAAGAATCTTGCGGCATAAAGCGCATTCTCCATCGGATCAAACATGGTTTCGAACGACTCGAAGGCTGCGCCATGCCATCTGAAGTTGATCTGAAAGCACCCAATATCGAAACTGCGGGCACCACGCATATAGGCGGCGCGCACAAAGGTCTGCGCTTCCTCTTCGCTCTCGAACCAATAGCCTTTGCCCTCTATGTTCACGGTCCAGGGCCAGGCCTTTACTGTGCCCGCCACCGAGCGACCTGTTTCAACCTTGGCAATGGCGCGCAGCACATTCGTGGGAACATCGGCATGTCTCGCAGCGTGTCGGGCAGCGTCATCGCAGAGATCAACCGGCGCGGCAAAGGCCTGTGTTGCCCCGAGAAGGCCAGAGGTGATCACTTGGCGCAGAAGGCAGATCAAGCGCGCCTCACGCTTCTTCAAATAAAGAACAAACAGGAACGTCAAGAGCCAAGCGGCCGGTGCCAGCCCGCCTCGGATCTGAGCGCGCCGCGCCAAACTTCCGAACGCACGTCGTCTACAGAGCAACCAGCGAACGGTCAGAAGGTCTCTCATAAGCACTCCCATTCACGTTGTATCAAAGGGCTCATCGCCGAATTTCTCTCACAACGGATCCCCAGGTTTTCAGAATATCTGCGCGCCAGCTTGCGCGATCACTCTTGCGATTCGGTAACCAGAAATTCGATTGTCACGGGGGATCGGAAATAGCGGTAATCGCCAAGAGCGCACTCAGGGCGCTTCGGGTTGCAATGCTTTGATCAATCAACGCTTGATTGAATTGAAGAAGCCCGCCAGCTTGGTCTGGCGCGGCTTGTGTCATGGCCTGCGCCAGATTCTGTGTTGAAGGATCACCAGCCAAAAGAAGGCTTTGCCAATCCTGCGCAAGCCAAGCCGCCTGCTGCTTTGCGGCCTCATCTTGCAAGCCCTCGGCATAACGCATTGCACCGGCATAATCGCCAAGACTAGTCCGGGCGCGGGCGCGAAGGGTGTCAGCATCGGGCGAGGCAAGGCCGATGATTTCTGCCTCTGCAAGATGCGGGAGATCCTGAGCTAGAGCTATTTCCGCCCTTAAGAGCCGTTGTTCAGGCTCTGTCACCGAGCGCGATGCAACACTCAGAATCTCATCAGCCACATCCGCAAAGCCCAAGGTCAAGGCTCGCTGCGCGATCTCGCGGGTTAAATCAGCGGGCATCCTTGCAAAACTTTCCTTGGGCTCACCCAAGATCTGCCGGAGAAACTCTATATCATCGGCCTGTGCGCCCAGCAGGCGCAGCATCTCTTGGCGCGTTTTTTGGGCGTTTTCGGGGGACAAGTCTGGCGAAACGCGCTCGAATTCAGCAAAGGCCTCGGCGTAAGAGCGCGAGGCGGTCAAAGCCAGCAGATAGGCGCCCCCAAGCTCTTGACCCATCGGCGTGCCACGGGTCTCTTGGTAGAGCGCGCCTGCAAGTTGTGCGGTGTCATAGTCAATGTCTTGCCCCCTTGATATCCGGGCGTTGATCAAGGCTGCCAAGGCTGGCGCAGAGTTCACATCATTGCCTGACAAGGACCCTTGCAAGCTTTGGTCGGCGGCGCTGAGATCACCGTCTGCCAGCGCAAGCTCGGCTCTTGCGATCTTTGCGCCTGCGGTGTCCGACAGATCTGCCGGCCCAAGGCCTCGCAAGATCATGTCCGATGTTTCGCGATGCTTTGCCGCAAGCAACTTGCGGGCAAGCGCCGGGCCAAGATGCCTGCGCAAATGCTCTGGCAATTCCGCGAAGCCACGCAGGATTGCCGAATGATCCAGCAATTTTTCCTCGGGAATTTCCGCATGCGCCAAAGCGGCCCAAAGGGCGCTGCGTCCATGGCATCCCAGATCCTCTGTGAGCCGAGGTGCTGCAGACGCGGCATCCGGATCATCAACCAGCGATGCCAATTCGAACAGAACCGATACTTCCGCAGCATAGGTCGGGATTAACGATGCTACGTGCCGCGCCTCAAGCCCAAAGCCAAAGTAAATGTAGAGGCGGGCCAGCTGAAGCGCGACCTCTGGATTGACGACATCGAATTCACCGGAAAGCCTAGGGGAGAGCGTGCCGATCTGATCTGCTAGCGGCTTTTGCGTCCCCCAGGCTGCGACGTCCAGAACGGAATCAGGCAAACAGGCGGTCTGGATCGCATCGGACAGCGCGGATGAAAAGGCCAGCCCCGGCGCTTGGTCGATTGTGCCTGTCACTCTGAGATTGCCAGAGGTGGCCAACGGCAAGCCTTCGGTCAATGGGGGCTTGGCACCGGTTGCCATGCCGCCAGACGGCACAATCTCGATCGCCGTTGCCAAAGGCTTTTGGGGGGCCCGCGTAATATTGCCCAAGGCGGGCGTGCGCAGCGGCTGGACCAGCCCCTGATTGGCCGACTGAGCGATTTGCGCCAGAAGGGTGCGGCGCACCGCCGGCAGCACATCCTCCGGCCCCAGCGGAGCAGCGGTCTTGCTCGTGGCTGATAACGGGGCAAGGCGCGATGCTACCAATCTGACCGCCGAAGACTCGGCCCGCGCTTTCCAAGGCTCTCGCAGATCAGCTGTTGCGCGCTCTGCCAGAGGCGCCTGAGGACGGCGCGCGGCAGAGGGTTCGGCGGTGCCAGGGGCGAGAATGTCAAGCACCAGCATGGATTGCGAATGCCAGAACGTTCTTGTTGTACAGGCGCAGCCAAATGTCAGATCCAGCTGCCCAGACCCCTTTGGCGCGCCGATCCCGGCAAGTCGGCCTTGGGTGAGCCGATCAAACACTCGGCTCAGGTCAAATGTAGGGCGATCGCCGGGAAAGGTGATCGTGATACCATCCTCTCGGGTTTGATCCTGCCAGTCGAGCCGCGCGGGAAAATCGAGCACAAGTCGCGTGAACCCTTCATGCTCGCCAGAGCGCACCACCACGTTTTGCGCAAGCATCGGGGCGGCCCATAAAGACAGGATGAACGAGATGGTCACAGTCCGGATCATGCCGCGTCCTGTTTGAGAGACTTCAGCGCTTCTTCCAACTCGTTGAAACTTGGGCGTTTGTGATTAGGCGTGTTTTGTCGCCCCACTTCGATGCAGATATTGGTGGCATGGTTGTGCAGATTGGCCACAAGCACTTCGCGGATCAGTTGATAGAAATGTCCATCCTCCTCGACCACGTCCTTGACCTTAGCCGCGAAGGGCCCGACCAGCCCGTACGAGAGGAAGACGCCTAAAAAGGTCCCGACCAGCGCGCCGCCGATCATCTTGCCGAGGATTTCCGGCGGCTGGTCAATCGACGCCATCGTCTTGATGACCCCCAGCACAGCGGCGACAATCCCCAAAGCAGGCAATCCATCCGCCATGGTTTGCAAAGCATGGCTTGAGTGCAACGCATGGTGAAGATTGGCCTCTATCCGCTTTTCGAGAACCTCTTCCACCTGATGTGGATCATCATAATTCATGGAGGCCGAGCGCAACGTATCACTGATCAGGGCCACGGCCTCTGCATCGGCCAGAATCTTGGGGTATTTCGAGAAGATCGCAGAGTCGTTTGGTGACTCGATATGCTCTTCGACAGCAATGGGGTTCTGCCGACCCAAACGGATCAATTCGAACAAGAGGCAGAGCAGATCCCGGTAATCCTGCGGCTTCCATTTCGGACCCTTGAAGACCTTGGCGATATCCCCGAGCGTGTGTTTGATCGCAGGCGCGTCATTACTGATGAGAAACGCCCCGACAGCCGCCCCACCAATCATCATGAACTCAAACGGCAGCGCCTTGAGAATAAGACCCAGCTTACCCCCGGCGGCCACATAGCCGCCAAACACCATGACGAAAATTACGACAATCCCGATGATTCCGACCATTCCGTTCCCCGCAGGCAGTCACTGATCCGAGACTGCCACCAACCGATTAACAAACCCTGACGATCCGCCCTCATTGCCGCGGCGCGGTGGCATTGCGCCCCGCAAGGATCACACTGATGCCATGCGCCACTCCGGGCGAAAGCCCTGCGAGGACATCCGCCGCAGCATCAGGGCGCATGCGCGCAAGAAATCCGGCGGCAAAGACCGGGTCCATCTCCTCAAATAGCGCAGCCGCCTGCTTGGGCTTCATCGACTCGTAAACCTTGGTCAGCTGCGCCACGTCATTCTCTGCGGCACTTTCCGTCAGAGCGATCATGCGGCGCAGATCCTCTTCGGCAGTTGTCAGGGCCGCAATCTTTTGTCCGGCCTCTTGCTCGACCAGTTTGAGCACCTGCTCTCGATTGCGCAGGGCCGTCTCTCTTTCCTCAAGCATGCGCCCACGCTCTTGCAGCGCGTCAAGCAAAGCCTTCATATCTTCGGGCGTCTCACAGGCCTGCGTGGATGGTGTGCTGCTTTCTTCTGTCGCCTCTGGCGCGCGGGCAAAAGCCCTGCCGACACCCTCTCCGAAACGCAAAAGCGCCGATGCGACCAAAAAGGTAGAGAGAATTAGCAAGACACCGCGCGTACGCCTCGACCTTGCGGATGGTTTGTGTGTTGGGGATCGCCAGATCATGGTGTCGCCCCCGGCGTCAGATCGTGATGGCGCTTGAAAACCGGGCCAGGATCGGCCGTTGGGGGGCTGACGGGTGTTTTCCTGTGGGGCGGGGCCGACACCTCCTGATTGGGCAGATCGTGCATCGCCGCCACCAAGAGTTCGAGCCGCCGGGCCACATCTTCAGCCCGCTCGGTAACACTGATGAGAGAGCGTGTTGATCCGTCCGCCGTTTGCCGCGCGGCCTGAAGCGTTCGCGTCAGGTCATCTACCTGCGCCGAAAGCACTGCCACAGCACCGCCCATTCCGGTTTCGAGATCGTTGAAGTGGTTGAGCCGCCGGGCCAGCACAAAGCAATAGACCCCAGCCCCAATCGCACCCGCAACAAGCAGGATATCCGCAATCATTTCCATATATGCGCTCCTCAGTTCAACACGAATTCCATGATCAATAGATCGTTGATGCGGCCCTCACCTGTTACAACCTGCATCCGGCGCAAGAGCTGCGCCCGCAGGCGGATCAAGGCCTGCGCGTCTTCGATATCGGCAAGTTTGAGCGCGCGCAGATAGGTATTCGTCACATCGACGATGCGCGGCATCAGGTTTTCGACGTCGGATTTATGGGCGGCCTTCACCTCCAGCTCAGCGGCGAACCGGAGATGTGATCGCGCAGCCCCCTGCCCGACTGAGACAACCACGGGCACCACCGGCACAAAGACCAGATCACCCATCGGTGCGTCAGACGCCGCAGCCCCCGCAGCGGGCCCTTGGGCAATAGATCCGTGTCCCCCGCCAAGTGGAATCAAACCAGACCACATGGTGTAAAACCCCGCCGCCGCGCCCAAGAGCGCCAAGACAATTCCAATCATCAGCGGTCTCTTTGACGGCTTCGCCTCGGGTGCCGTCTCTGTGTCTCCGGTCTCTGGCATGTTCACCCATCCTGTTGTCGATAAACTCTTATAAACCCAAAGAAACTAACCGATTGTTAAGCCTGATGCGGGAATGATGACTTCGGAACATTACTCGAACAAAAGTACCGGAGGACATGCAATGCAGCAGATCACAAGGCTCTGGCAGGCGCTGACCCTGCGCAATCGTATCATCGTCATCGGCGCGGCATTTGTGATGTTCTGGGCGGTTTTGGCCCTTGCGCGCTTGGCGTCCACGCCCAGCATGACCTTGCTTTACGCAGGCCTAGAAAGCAGCGCGGCGGGCGAGGTTGTCGCAGCCCTCGAGCAGCAAGGCGTCACATATGAAGTGCGCAACGACGCGATTCTTGTCGACTCGACACGACGGGATGAGCTGCGCATGATCCTCGCGGGCGAGGGGCTCCCGAGGTCGGGCACGAGCGGGTATGAGCTTCTGGATGGATTGTCTGGCTTTGGCACCACATCACAGATGTTCGACGCCGCCTATTGGCGCGCCAAAGAAGGCGAACTGGCCCGGACCATCGTCTCGCATCCTGCGATTGTGGCGGCCCGGGTTCATATCGCGTCGACCGGTGCCAATCCGTTTCAGCGCAATGTGCATCGGTCCGCTTCGGTCTCGGTCAGTACCAATGGGGCCGCAGTTTCTGCCAAACATGCGCGCGCGCTACAATTCCTCGTCGCCTCTGCTGTGGCTGATCTTACGCCTGATGATGTGTCCATTATTGATGCCGAGGGGACATTGCTCAGCGGTGCCGAAGAAGCCAAGACCAACACCGCCGATGAACGGGCAGAGGGGCTGCGCCTGCGCGCGCAACGTCTGCTCGAGGCGCGTGTCGGGCATGGAAATGCGGTCGTCGAGATTGCGCTGGAAACGGTGACGCAAACCGAATCAACCCGCGAGAGACGGTTTGATCCCGAGGGGCGTGTTGCCATCAGCACCGATACCGAAGAGCGCGCGAACACCTCAAATGGCACGGACAATGGCGTCACGGTTGCCTCGAACCTACCAGATGGGGATGCGGCAGCGGCGGCGACGTCAGCCAGCGAGAACACCGAGACACGCGAACGGGT
The DNA here is from genome assembly GCF_051447875.1 of Roseovarius sp. MS2. NCBI lineage: Bacteria > Pseudomonadati > Pseudomonadota > Alphaproteobacteria > Rhodobacterales > Roseobacteraceae > Roseovarius > Roseovarius sp. MS2. Next base: position 1,775,824 of record NZ_JBKHVF010000001.1, on the reverse strand, counting down.
GAATTACGAGGTGTCCAGCACAGAGCGCGAAGTCATCCAGCAACCCGGTGCCATCAAGCGCATGACCGTTGCGATCCTGATCAACGGGATCACCACTCCAGACGCGAGCGGCACGCCAATCTTTGCGCCGCGCCCCGAAGAGGAGCTGACCGCGCTCGGCGATCTTGTTGGCTCTGCGGTGGGTCTTGATGAAACGCGCGGCGACGCGCTCACGATTCGCACCTTGCAATTCGAACCGTCAGCGCCCATCGGCACTCTGGTCGAAGCGGGGTTACTTGAGCGCCTTGCGATCGACACAATGACCTTGGTGCAATCGCTGGTTCTAGCCATCGTGGCCCTTGTGCTTGGCCTGTTTGTGCTGCGTCCGATTCTCTCGCGCCCCGTCCCTCTGGCCACCCCACAACTGAGCGCCCCAATCCGGCGCGCCCCGGTACAAGACCCCGCACTCACCCCCCTCTCCGGCGTAATCGAGGATGGCGACATCGACGTAGCAGGCCTGTCCGACGTGTCTGAGGTACCTCAGATTTCTCTGCGCCCGCGTCTTGATGGGGGCACAGACGATCCGGTCTCACGCTTGCGCGCGCTGATCGGCCAACGCCAAGAGGAAACCGTCGAGATCTTGCGCAACTGGCTGGAAGCTGAAGAGGAGAGAGCCTGATGTCGATCACACATCTTTTGAACGAATTTGGCGCGTTCACTCAGGGTAAGCCTATCGCGATCACGGATGTCTCGCTCGAGGAAGAACGCCTAGAAGCCTTTGAGAAAGGGTATCAGGCGGGTTGGGAAGATTGTGTGAAATCGCAGGTAGACGACGGGCGCAGGATCACCGCCGATCTTGTCCAAAACCTGCAAGACATCAGCTTTACCTATGAAGAGGTGCATGCCGCGATCATGGGCGCGATGCAGCAACTTTTGCAGGAAATCACCCAAACGGTTCTGCCACCGATCAGCCACGCGATGCTGATCCCGCATGTGACCGAAATTCTGCACGACTTGCTGGAAGCCAATGGGCGTCAGCCTTTGCAGATTGCCGCCGGTCCGGCAGATCTTGCAATCCTGCGCCGCCTCAGCGCCGAAATACCCGACCTTGCCTGCACCCTGACAGAGGATCCAACCTTGGCAAGCGGTCAGGTCTGCGTGCGCCTGGGCGAGAGCGAGCGCGCTCTTGACATGCCGGATGTCCTGCTTCGGATCGAGCAGGCGATATCCGGTTTCTTTCAGCAAAATCAGAGGATAGTGGCGTGATGGATAACAAAACTGGCGGCAATGAAACCCACGTCAACGATCTGCAAAATCCGTTCTCGTCAGTCCCGATCGAGATCACGGTTTCAGTCGGCAAGGCACGCCCGCTGATCAGAGACCTTCTTAAACTTGGCAAGAACGCCGTTCTGGTTCTCGACCGGCGTGTTGACGATGCGGTCGAACTCTATGTCGGCGAGCGCCTGATAGCGCGCGGTCAACTCGAAGAGCTGGCCGGCGATCAACAGGGGCAGATTGCCGTGCGCGTGACCGAAGTTGCGAATTTGCAGGACGGGTTGTGATGAAGTCTGGTCTGATCCTCATCGGACTGAGCACCCTCTTTCTAGGAGCGCTTGCCACCGGTGCTCCGGCACAAGATCTGACCCTGTCTTTGGGCGATGACGCCTCACTCTCAGCACGAACATTGCAACTGATCGCTTTGATCACCGTGCTCAGCCTCGCGCCTGGGATTGCCATTATGGTCACGTGCTTCCCCTTTGTCGTCACGGTCCTATCGATCCTGAGGCAAGGGATCGGTCTTCAACAATCCCCGCCCAATATGCTGATCGTCAGCCTCGCACTCTTTCTTACCTTCTTCGTGATGGAGCCGGTCTTTACCCAAGCCTGGGAGACTGGGATTGAACCACTGTTACAGGAACGCTTGTCCCCTGATCTGGCCATTGAACGGACGCTGGCACCGTTCCGCGTGTTCATGTTGGGCCGTGTCGACCCCGACACTTTGGCAACCATAGCCGCCCTGCGCCCTGAGACGACCACCCTCTCCGCAGGACCGGACGCGCCGCTTTCAATTCTCATTCCAAGCTTCATGCTCTCGGAAATCGCGCGCGCCTTTCAGATCGGATTTCTGGTATTTCTACCGTTTCTGATCATTGATCTCGTGGTTGCGGCCATCCTGATGTCGATGGGCATGATGATGGTTCCGCCTGCCATCGTCTCTTTGCCCTTCAAGCTTGCGTTCTTTGTTATCGCCGATGGCTGGACGCTGATCGCCGAGAGCCTTGTACGCGGCTATCTGTAGCGCGCTTGCGCGATTTGCGCCGCGCTGCGCATGCATCATGCCACCTGCACTCGACACGAACAGAGAATTTTCAATTGTGCAGCGCCCATTGGGTGACTTTGATCTGCAGGCCCGTTTATAGTGTCCACCAGCGCGCCGACCACAAGAGGCAGACAGCAGGGGACAACATTGCATATTCTGGGAATGACCTGTCTACGCGATGACGGCCCCTATATCGTAGAGTGGCTTGCGCACCATCTCATGCTCGGCTTTGACCGCATGCTGGTTTGCAGCCATGACTGCACCGATGGCAGCGCGGAACTGCTGGAAGCACTGGCCCAGGACCCACGGATCGTGCATCTGGATTTTGCCCCGAAGGGTGGCAAATCCGTGCAATGGCAAGCGTTGCGCCAATTGCGCGATAGCGAAAGCTACAAGAATGCCGATTGGGCGCTCTTTTTTGATTGTGACGAATTTCTTTGCGGCCGTTTCAACAACCTCCGCGAGTTGCTTGCGGATTACGAAAGGCAGGCAGGCCCATTCGACGCCCTCGCCTTGCCATGGCGATTGTTCGGCTATGGCGGTCACAAACAGCGCAGTGCAGGCCTGACACCAGAGCGTTTCACCCGCGCAGCACCGTTTGATTTGCATTTCCCGCTCGCTCATCTCTTCAAGACACTGCACCGGCCTGCGGCCTTTCGGCAGCCCGGCGTCCACCGCCCGCGCGTGCGTCAGCGTCACGTCCCATCCTGGATAGGTCCAGACGGCAAGCGCCTGACCAAGGGGTTCGCGGCCAATGACAGTGCCATCTCGCTTTATGGTGCAGTTAACGGCCCACCTGTGGCTTGGCTCAACCATTATTCTTTGCGCTCGGTCGAAGAATTCATGCTCAAACGTGCCCGCGGATTGCCCAATCATATGGACCGCGAAATCGGGATCGCTTACTGGGCAGAACGCAATTGGAATACCGTCGACGCTCCAGAGATTTTGCCCATGATGAGCCATACAAGGCAAGAATTCGAGAGGCTCATGGCCCTTCCGGGTGTCGCCGCGGCGCATGCGGCCTGCCTCTCGGCGCATACTAGCCGCTACCAAGCGCTGATGCTGGATATCGACGCCGTTCGGCTGGCATTCAGAGTAGGGTTTCTCACCGATAGCACCCCCCCTTCGGCCGAAGAAGGGCGTGCCTTTTTAACGGCACAGATGCTAATGGCCAGAGGTGACGCCGAAACATGAATGGGCAAGTGATCGAACGTCGTATGGCGGGCCAAACGCGTGAGGGGATTGTCCTGCTCGATGCCGTCGAAACGCGCCACGAGGGCGAGCGACGGGTCACGCTCTTTTTTGCCCCCAAGGTTGAACCAGCCCAGATACAGCCCCCAAAGGGTGCCGTGTTGCAAGCGGAAATGAGTGTGGGCGGTGCGCCCATCCTTGTCTATTCCGCTCCCGAAGGTCGTCTGGCGTTCCAGACGCCCAAAGGCGTGATAGATGTGATGCCCGCCGAGGCCGAATTCACGCTGATGGAGGGGCGAGACACCATCGCCGCCGTGCGAAACGGAGAGGATGCCGCCACAGTTCTGACCTGGCTTTCGTTCCATGCTGATCAGCAGCGCATGACTGGTGCGGTGATCCTTGACCGGGCGCGCCCCGGAACAGATCCGGAGTTTGCGCGCGCGCTTCGGGACGGTCTCCGAGAGAGCGGGCTCGACATCATAGTGATCCTGCTGACAAGCGATCAGCCGCTCGGTTATCCTGACGCGCCACCCGAGGCCCATCCCTTTTGTGTGCCAGAGGCACCGGGCAAAGACCGGATGGAAATCCCCCCACCCTCCCCTTGGGATTCGCCCCTCGCCGCGCTCAGTTACTACGAAATTGCCCGCCACCGCTTTTTGGCCGAGGCCCGTGCTGTGGCCAATATCGACGTGCACGATCTTGTGGCAACGGGGCCCGAGACGATTTTTGACAGCGCCGTTGCCGCACGGGGGGGGCTTATCACCCTCATCGGGCGGCATTGCTATCCTTGGCGCGTGCGCAGTGGTCAGCCGACGCGCTTTGCCGATCATAGCTGCGTTCAGTTCGACTCGGGCGGTGGGCGACAACGCTGGTGCCTTGCCCCGTCGAAATTGCCCAAGGATGCGGTCTGGCGCCTGTTGCGAGTGGGCAATGCACGCCCCGATGCGGCGCGCACGCAGGGGTTCTATCGGCATATGGCACTGCGCCATCCGACGGGATCAATTTCACGGATCGTGCCGAAATCCTCGCTGATCGAGCATCCGCCCCTGCTAGAGCGCGCGCAATCCTATTTCGAGCACACTCCCGTTCGCATGCCCGAAATCGCACCTGATCCGGTGCATGGCGGGCGCGGTCGCGCCGCAATTGTCACCACTATGAAGAACGAGGGACCCTTCATTCTCGAATGGTTGGCCTATCATCGCGCTGTCGGGTTTGACGATATCCTTGTCTATACGAACGACTGCACCGACGGCACGGACACCATGCTGCACCTGTTGGAGCGCAAAGGTTACGTGCAGCACCGCGACAACCGCTTTCGCGAAATGGACATGCCCCCGCAACACGCTGCGTTGCAATCGGCCGAAAGCGAACCGCTGATCAAATCCGCCACCTGGATCACCTGCATCGACGTGGATGAATACATCAACATCAAAACAGGCGACGGCACGCTTGATGCGCTGTTTGAGGCGGTGCCAGAGGCCAATATGATCGCGATGACCTGGCGGCTTTTTGGCAATGGCGATGTGCGGGACTATGTCGACCGCCCCATTACCGAACAGTTCCTGCGCTGCGCCCCGGAATTTGCACGCAAGCCGCATCAGGCCTGGGGGTTTAAGGCCCTTTTCAAGAACATCGGCCTTTTTAAGAAACTAGGTGTGCATCGACCCAAGGGACTCAACCCCCAACTCTGGGAAGAGATCAACTGGGTCAATGGGTCGGGCAAACCCCTGCCTCGCGAAATGTATCGCAACGGCTGGCGCTCGACGATCGAGACCTATGGCTATGATCTCGTGCAGCTCAATCACTACGCCGTCCGATCTGCCGAGAGTTTTCTGGTCAAGCGTGACAGAGGCCGCGTCAACCATGTGGACCGCGATCAGGGCCTCGCCTACTGGTTTCGCATGAACAACAACTTCGAAGAAGATCTCTCGATTCAACCGCGCCTTGCCAAGATGCAGGCAGAACTTGACCGGCTCATGCAGGACCCCGAGATTGCCGCCGCGCATCACCATTCGGTTGCCTGTCACAGGGCCAAGATAGACGAATTGCGCGCCACCGAGAATTACAGCAATTTTTTCGCAGAATTGACCAGCCCCCGCATGGAACATCTGTCGCGGTTGCATGGTCACTTTGGATCGAATGTCTTTCTCTCTGGTCCGGGCGTTATTCCTGACGAAATCGCCCTACGCGACCCCGCGGCAGACTGGTTCTTTACCGTGGATTTGCAGGGCGATACCGCGCACTAACCCAAGTCAGCCTCAATCGCCGAGACAAGCTCGTCCATATCCGGGTCCATCCGCAATGACGCCGCCTTGCGCCGGTGCCACTCGACCCCTTTGGCGTGCAAGTCAGCCAATTGAGGATCACGCTTGAAACGCTCCAGCCATTCAGAGGTCTGTTCGCTGTAGCGCGTAATCGACGTATCGGTTTCATCGTTCAGATTGAACTTGTCCCAATACTCTTTGCCCAGAACGTGATGCGAATGATTGGCCCGCCCGCGTGCGCGCTTGACCAAGAAACTCTCCATCGAGCGCAACGCATAGTGGTTAACCTGCGCATGCGTAAAAAGAGGCGGATTGTCGGTGCGAAGCCCGTTCACAACATAATCAATCCCGCCGGGCAGGACGCGCCGCGTGGTCGCAACATGCTCGTCACGCGACACCGGCGCATGCAGGCCCATCCGTTGAAACTTGTGCTGGTTGGTGTAGAGCGATTTGACAAACTTACCGGTGTTGGGCCGCGCCTCGGCGTCCCATTCATATTCACCCTTGGTGAATTGTTCAGTGACGGGTTTATCCGCGAACTGCTCGACACCATCGGGACCAAACACGCGCCACGGCACTGAAATCACATCCGCATCCGCGCCAGACCCCGCGACCAGCGCCCGAACCGAGCCGTCGCCAAGATGAATATTCAGGAATTCGTCCACATCGCACACAAAAACCCAAGAGGCATTCAGCACAATATCATAGCGGCGGCTGGCCTGCCGCAGGGCACTCCGATGAATGCCCGCCTTGCGCACGACCGTGTCATGTTGCGTGACATGGCCCATCTCTTGCAATCGCCGCAGGATCTCGACCGTCGTATCGGTGCAATCATTGGTGCAGACAAGAATATGATCGAAACCGAGCGTTTTGTAATGCGCCACCCATTCGAGGATATAGGGCGCCTCGTTCTTCATCGTCGAGACGACGGTATAGGTTTCTGTGCTCATGTTCGCCTCTTTGCGCGCGCCGTCTGGCGGCTTTGTTTTACCTACATCTTAATGTGAGCATCCCCATCAAGACAAGCCACATGGCATGGCTGACACGGCCCCGCACTTTCGCCTACGCCCCCCATTCTGGCGATTCACAAACCCGGTCAGAGCGTCTAACCTGCTCGCAACTGCGATTTGCCAGCGCTATGGCGCGCCAAAAGGAGAGTTTCTGGTGGCACGGACACGCGAGGTTGGAACGCTCTGGATTGGCGGCGCACTCAGCTGGCTGGAACAGATTTGCCTCAAGTCCTTTGTGGACAAGGGCCAGAAAATCACCCTATTCGCCTATGAACCCATCCCGAACATGCCCGCAGGCGTCATCTTTCGCGACGGGCGCGAGATTATCGACACCGATGATTTCATCAAATACGAGCAGAAAAACAGCTACGCCCTTTTTGCCGACTGGTTCCGCCTGCACATGATCCACAAATGCCCCGGCATGATCTGGGTGGATACCGATGTCTATTGCCATCGCCCGATGGACTATGACAGCGACTATGTGCTGGGGTATGAGCTGCCGGGCGAGCATCGTGTCAACAACGCCGTATTGGGCCTGCCCGCCGACAGCGAAATTCTGGCACAGATGCTGGAATTTACCTCGGATCGCTATGCCATCGCGCCCTTTCTGCCCCGCAAGCGGCAAGAGATGATGCGAAAACAGGCGCAAAAGGGCAAACCGGTGCATGTCTCGCAACAGCCTTGGGGCGTCTGGGGGCCGATGATGGTCACGCATTATGTGCATGCCTTGGGGCTAGAGGCGCATGTGCAATCGCTCAACGCTTTTTATCCGATCACCTTTCCAGAACGGTTCAAATTCCTGCGCCGGGCTGAATTGGCCGAGGGGCTGATCACCCCTGAGACCACCGCGCTCCACCTCTGGGCCTCGAACAAGCGGCAATTGGGTAATATCCACAATGGCCTTCCGCCCAAGGGATCCTATTTGGAGAAACTGGTCCAGGAAACCGGGATCACGCCCGCCCTCGCCCCGATCAAAGGGCGCGGCAACAGTACATTCGAAGGTGCGCTTATCGACGAGCTAGACCTAGAGTCTGTCAGCGTTGCGGCGGATCTCACCGGACAGGCCCGCGGTTTCATGTTGGCGTTGCATCATAAATTCGATTGCGACATCCAGCTCATCAACTGCAACCGCCGCGGCAAATTCAAAGACGGCGAAGAGGATTGGGTGGCGGGATATACCGCCTTTCTGGTCGAGAATGACGTCAGCCCCGACCGTATCCGGGTTATCCGGGCAGAGAACGAGCTGCGTTCCGTGGATGTGCTCTGCAACCTCTCGGGGTTTGGCGACCGTCACAACGTGCCGTTTCTCGGGAAGTTTCTCGAACGCTGTCTGCATGCAGACAGCCGCGTGTTTATGGATGTGCGCAAGGGTTCTGGGGCCTTTCCCTTTCTCAAGGCCTTTGGCACCTATACGCCGCTCTCGACGCGCGAAGAAGAGGGACATCCGATCACTCGCATCCGCCTCCAGCCCAAAGCGCCAGAGGTTGCACCCAGCGACGACAATTGGGACCAGATCGCGCAGCACCTTGCGGGCAAGGATGGCTGGTATCGCGCAGGCCCAGAGGGCCACAGCTTTCTCTTCATGCCACGCGATCCGGATACACTGGTTGTGACCTTCGACAATCTGGATATCGCCATGACCAAGCGCGAAGATCGGCGGCCTTGGGGGTATAGTTTCATTCAAGATCAGGGGTGGTCGATGCTGGGCGTTCTGGCTGGTGGCTGGACATGGTACCGCGAACCATGGGTCTGCGCGCAATTCGACGCCCTCCAACAAGAGGGGTTCTTCAAACAGTTTCGCCGCGTGGTGTTCTATGGCGCCTCGATGGGGGCTATGCCGCCTGCGCCTTTGCGCCGGCGGCACCCGGCTGCGACGTGGTTGCCATCTCGCCGCAGAGCACGGTCGACAGGTCCGTCGTGCCTTGGGAAACGCGATACAAAACCGTTTGGGATCGAGATTTTTCAGGAAAATACGGAGATGCGGCAGAGGTAAGTCACGCGGCCCATCGCGTGTCGATCCTCTATGATCCCTACGAGCCGCTCGATGCCCAACATGCCGCCCGGTTCCAACATCCGAATGTGCAGCATTTGCGCGCGCCCCTTCTTGGGCATCGCTTGGGCAGTGCGCTCAATCAGATGGGCATTCTTAGCCCGATCATTCTCGGGGCCCTGAACGGAACCCTCACGGCTGAGGACTATTACCGCCTGCTGCGCGCCCGGCGCGACTTGCCGCGCTATCAACGCGAGTTGTTCACCCGCGCCGTTGCCAAAGGGCACACCAAACTCGCCGAAAGGCTGGGGGCGCGCATACTGGCACAGAACCCGAACCGTGCTGTTCGCATCGGACTTGAGGCGCTCAAGGCGGGATGATTCTATCGCACGACGAACTCGGCATGCAGCGCGCCTGCCGCCTTGATGCTTTTGAGAATGTCGATCATGTCACGCGGGGCCACACCCAACGCATTCAACCCGGCAATCACCTCCGAGAGTGAGGTGCCCGGTAAAACCTCGGCCAATCCAATCCCGGGCTCTTCTTCGATCCCGGCCTGTGTGCGCGGCACCACAACGGTTTCGCCTTGGGCAAAGGGATTGGGTTGCACCACAAGCGGCGTTTCCTGAATGCGTAGGGTCAGGTTACCCTGTGAAACGGCGACCCGCGATATACGGACATCCTGCCCCATCACAATGGTGCCTGACCGTTGATCGACCACAACCCGGGCCTTGCGCTCGGGCTCGACCAGAATATTCTCGATCTGGCCAAGGGCATGCGCAGGCGAGGCCGCACGCATCCGCGAGAGCGTCAATTGCACGGTGCCAGCGTCCAGCATGATGGCGGCATCCCGGCCCACACGGCCATTGATCGCCGTCTCTATCCGGCCGGCAGTGGTGAAATCCGGCTCTCGCAAGGCCAGCCGGATTGTATCAAGGCCTGCAAAGTCAAAGTCGATCTCGCGCTCGACCCGCGCACCAGAGGGAATGACACCCGCCGTCGGGACCCCTTGCACGACCCCGCCCGCATCCCCTTGCGCCGCCACGCCCCCAGCGATGATCGTACCCTGAGCCACGGCATAAATCTGACCATCCGCCGCATTGAGCGGGGTCATTACAAGCGTGCCGCCCAACAGGCTCTTGGCATCGCCGATGGCGGATATCGTCACGTCGATCTGGCTGCCCGCACGGGCAAAGGGCGGCAACTCGGCCGTGACAAATACGGCGGCAACATTCTTGGGGCGAAATTGCTCGCCCGAGACGTTGATTCCGAGGCGTTCGAGGATATTCGACATGATCTCTTCGGTGAAGGGCGCATTGCGCAACCCGTCACCCGTGCCATTCAGCCCCACAACAAGACCGTAGCCCACAAGGTCATTGCCGCGCACCCCGTCAAACTCGACCAGATCCTTGATCCGGATCGGACTGGCCGCAGCCGTAACGCCCGCAAGCGCAAGCGCCAGTGCCATGATCCCCCGGACAAGTCCCAACCAGAGGGTCATGACAGGAAATTCAAGAGGCTGAGGCGCGACGCCCGCGCCGTTACGGTATAAAGGGATTCCAGTTGGAATTGCACCTGCTCCAACTCGACCGCCGTCTCGAACGCATCGACAGAGACCAGTTCGCCGCGCGCGATCTCGAAACTGGTGATTTCAGCGGCGATACGCACGGCAGATTGCGCGATCCGGTTCTCGGCCTGCCCGAGACTTGCGCGCATTTCGGTCAGCACATCCTGATGTGCCAAGAGTGCAACACCGGCCCCAGAGGCAAGGCTGATCCGATCACCTAATGCCAGAGCCAGACCCGCATCATCGCTTACGGCGATCAAGGCGACCTGCTTGAGCGCCGCGCGCAACCCCGCATGATCCGCCCGGATATCAAGGGCCACAGACTCGCCCGAGCCAAGCCGGTAGGGGGCAACCTCGCTATCCCCGCCCTGATAGATCGAGGCCAGAAACCCGCCGGTGGGACTATCAAAGAAGACATCCAATCGGCTTTTTACCTCTGCGGCAGTCGTCGCCCCAATAAGCGCATCGCGGACCTCGGAGAGGACGGTTTCAGCTGCGGCCAGCGGGCTTGTGTCTGTCTGCGCGCCAGAAAAGAGGGCGCGCCCTGCCACCTCGGTGTTGAGAGACCCGATCAAGGAGCCAAGGGCCTGAGTTGCGGTTGCGGCAAGGTCCGACACTTGGCGTGTCGTACCCGCTGTGCCCAGGATGATCGCCTGTGTCGCAAGATCTGTGGTGACGCCCTGCACGCGGGCCAAAGCGGCTTGCATGACCTCGGTATCGGTCGTAGCCTCACGGGCAGCCGTGCGATGACCCGCCAAGAGCACCAGTTCGTGCTCGATGTCGGCCAGTGGCAGGAGGTTTCCCGACAGGTGCCGCCCAAGGTCTGCGGCCCGGCCACTGCTCAACTCTAGCCCAAGACGGTCCAATTGCTGGCGCAGGTCCACGCCCTGCCGGCGCAGCGCAAAGGACTGCGCAAGATCACCAATGGTCTGAAAATTCATGGTCATATCCTCAACAGGGTATCAAGCATGTCATCAATCGTCTGGATCATACGGGCATTAGCCCCGAACGCCTGCTCGACCAGCAAAAGGCGCTGCAGCTCTGCATCGCTGTCTACGCCCGTGGCCAATTCCTGCGCTCGAAATTCGGCGGCCTGACCTGTGGCAAAGCTCAGGCGCGCTTCGGTTGTGACCCGCTCTTGGGAGAGGCTTGAGATCAGGGTGGCGGCATGATTGGCAGCCGAACGCGCCCCGCCCCCCAAGAGGCCAGAAGGTAAGACGCTGGTCTGCGTCAAGGCGTGGCTCAACGCCCCAAGCAGCGCCCCCGCCCCTGGCGGCCCGCCATCCGTTGCCCGAAGCCCATCCCGAAGTCGAAAGAGTGCGCCCCCCTGTGAGGGGTCCACAAGGCGGGTAACCGCGATCCGTCCAGCAAGGCCAAGCGCGTTTCCAGCCTCGAAAATAGCGCCTGCATCGGTTAGAAGGCCCGGCGCACCGGGTGCGCGGGTTGCGTCGAGGTCTGGGGCTTGAAACCGCTCAACCAGATCGCGCGCCAGCGCATCGAGCTTGGAATTGGCCTCAACGGACGCGCGATCCCGGATGTCGAGTAGGGCGCCAAGGCGACCGCCTTGCAAAGGCCCCCGGTCGGCACCGATGGGCACGTCAGCCCCATCGATGGCGATGCCCGAGAGTTGCCCTTCTTGGTGTGTCATCTGCGGCGTCACAAGGGGTGTGGCAGCAAAGGTCAGCTTGACAGCTCGACCATCCAGCAGCATCCCGCCGGCAGTGGTGACAAGCGCAACAGAGGCATCCCCACGCGGCACCTGGCGCAGCGGGACGATCAGCGACAGCGTGTCAATGGTGCGTTGGCGCTGGTCCTCAAGTGCTGTGATGTCAGTCCCACGCGACTGCCCCGCGGTGATCTGAACATTGAGCGCGGCCACCTCTTGAAGACCTGCATTCAGTTCCTGCACCGTTGTTGCGATGTCGCGATCTGCCGCCGTGCGCAGCCGCGCGATGTCTGCCGCCGCATCGTTGATCCCCGCAGTCAGGTCCTGTGCCGCGCTTAGGAGCGCGTCAAGCCGGTTTGTATCCTCGGGTCGGGTGGCCGCCGTCTCGAGCGCCACTTCAAGCGTGGCCAGACGCCCTGTGAGGGAGTTTGGAGCGTCGGGCGTGCCAACCGAACTTTCCACCGCGCGGGCGAACGCGGCCTGCACCTCAGAGGCGGCGCGCGCGCTATCAGCCAAGCGTCTGTCTGACAAAAGACCCAGATCGACCTGACGCACGATACCCGTGACCTGCACGCCCCGACCGTCCCGCGTTGCCGCGAGCGTGACCTCGCGCGGCGCGAACCCCTCGGTCAGTGCATTGGCGAGGTTGCCCGAAATAACATCCACTGCGCGCGTATTGGCGGCAAGCCCACTCAGGGCGCTGGACAGGGCGGAACCAAGGCTCATGACTTTTCCTTTCCTTCTGCCTCAAAAAAGCGATCAGCGGATGATATTGGTTGTTTCCTGCAACATCTCGTCGACGGTCTGGATGACCTTGGCATTCGAAGAATAGGCGCGCTGAGTCTGGATCATATCCGTCAATTCGCCCGCAACATCGGTGGCGGATTCCTGACGGGCAAAGGCCACAATATCGCCCGTCGGCCCTGCCCCCGCATCCCACAGGAAAAACGAGCCGCTATCGGTCGAGGGCAAGTAGGTCTGTTGATCCATCGAGACCATGCCATTCGGATTTGGCAGGTCCACGAGCGGCACCTGATACACAATCCGGCTGACCCCGGTATCAAAAGTGGCGCGTACAAATCCGTTCGCGTCCACATTGGCCGAGGTCATGTTGCCTACCGGAGAGCCATCCTTGGCGATAGAATGCGGCGCAAAGCTATCCGAGAGCTGGCTCATGCCAGCAGAGGTGCCCGGACGCCCGATATTGATCTCGATCGGGCCTCCCGCGACATCAACGATGATGGCGCCGCTGGTCGGATCATAGGTGCCACCTGTCACACTCTGAACATTCAACAACGTGCCGCCCGTCTCGCGCGCATCATCAAAGGTTAAAACATATTCGCCGATCAGCGCATTGCCTTGCGCAGAGTCGGTGAGGGTGACGGTCCATTCATTCGAGAGGCCCGTGGCTGGAATGGTGGGCGTGAACTGAATCGAGATTGTCTCGGACGTACCGAGATTGTCGAAATACTCGATCGAGAGCTGCCGGGGATCGCCCAAGCTGTCAAAGCGCGTATCTGTGGCTGGCAGGTTCACACCCAGATTGATGGCAGTGGTCGGCTCACCGGTCAGCTGGTTGACGTTGATCTGAACAGGCTCCAGCCCGGTGCTGGTATCGCGGGAAAATTCGGGGATCGTGCCATCAGGGTTGGCAGGCCACCCAAGCAGAACAAGACCCGATTCCGTTACAAGCCGCCCCTGAGGGTCGGCGCGAAAAGATCCGGTCGTGGTCAACAGCATCCGAGGGTCGCCATTGCCAACTACCAGATCGGTGACACGCGCCACCGGCAAGAACCCACGGTCGCGCACCGCGAGATCGGTCGGGTTCGAAGAGCTGACAATCGCACCGCCCTGATCAATCAGGCGCTGCGTGCCCGCACGCACCCCACCCGCAGCATAGCTGCCGCCGCGACCCGCGATCACAACGGATTCGAAATCCGCCTCGACCCGACGATAGCCAAAGGTCGACGAATTCGCGATATTATCCGATATGGTGGCAAGCCGCGTGGCATTCGCGTTCAGCCCCGCAACGCTGGCATTGAGTGAGGAGGAAATTGTCATGGATACGCCCTTCTGCTGCGTCGACCAACCTTGGGACACAGGCATACGCGCGTAACTTTAACAGTCCGCTAATAGATAAAATTATCCCTAGTTCTGGCCGCTCTCGGATCGCAGCAGGATCAACTCGAGCCTGTTGTTGCGCAGGTCCATCGGATCGCTCACAGCCGGAGAACGATCCGCATGGCCCGCGATTCGACGTATCCGTTTGGCCGCAAGCCCTGCGTCCTCAAGCCTTTGGCGAAACTGATCAACACGCGCCGTTGACAGGTCCCAGACCGGGTTTCGTACCAGCGTAATAGGTCGCGCGCGCGTGTGACCCGCAAGGGCTGCATCGTTGATCACCAGATTGGCAGCAGAGGCCAAGAGCATCGAGAGGTCTTGGAGCAGGCGCGTCGGGCTTGTTTGGTCCGGTTCAAAGAGCAAGGCACCGGGCAGCTCGAAAATCTCGATTACCAAACCCTCATCGGTGACACGGGTCACGATATGTCGCAGAAGGTCGTCCGACACCATGCTCTCGCCGCTCCGCCCTGTCAGCATCGCCTCGATGGTGGAAAACGCCTGTGCGTCAGCCTCTTGATCAGCCGAGAGATTGCCGCCTTCAACCAGCCCCATCTCGCCCCGCACCTGTTGGCTGGAGGTCGCCAGAGGTTGAGAGGCTCCAGAGCCACTCTGCAACAGACTCTCCTGGGAAAAGACGCTCTCGCCCCCAAAGGCACCGTCGCCACCGCCAGAGGTTCGACTGATCGGGACCGTCGGGCTAAAATAGTCCGAGATCCCTTTGCGTTGTTGTTCGGTCGTCGCGTTCAGCAGCCACATCAGCAGGAAAAAGGCCATCATAGCCGTGACAAAGTCAGCATAGGCAACCTTCCAGGCGCCCCCATGATGCCCGCCACCGCCCACAACCTTTTTCCGTTTGATGATGACTGGCTTCGCATTGCTCTGCGCGCCCATTCTCACCACCTTTGTACTCACCCACGTTAAGGATTAGCACAACAGAGCTTACTGGGCTGTTAACACCTCAAGTTTTAGCGATTTCGCGTCGTCATACCTGCCCTGGCAACCACAAGACAATCGCCGGAAAGGCCACCAAAAGTGCGATGGTCACAGCATCGGCGACAAAGAACGGTGCCACGCCCTTGAACACATCCTGAACGCTGATATCGTCCCGCACCCCCGCCACAACAAAGCAGTTGAGCCCGATCGGTGGCGTTATCAAACAAAACTCGGCCATCTTGACCACAAGAATCCCGAACCAGATCGCACACATCGGTCCCGACATGCCAAAGGTGCTGTCGGCCGCGCTGACCGCGACACCGCCATTCAGCGCCATGACCGCCGGATAGACCACCGGCAGGGTCAGCAGCAGCATCCCGATTGCATCCATGAACATGCCCAGCACCGCATAGGCCAGCAGGATACAGATCAGGATCAGCATTGGTGACATGGTCAGAGAGGTGATCCAATTGGCAAAGGCATGCGGAAGATCGGCAAAGCCGAGGAACCGCACATAGATCAGCACGCCCCAAATAATCGTGAAGATCATCACACTGAGCTTGGCAGTCTCGAGCAGGGCATCTTTCAACTCGCGCCACCGCATGCCGCGATAGAGCGCGACCAGAAACACCAGAAACGCCCCGATGGCCCCGCCTTCAGTGGGTGTGCCCCAAGCATCGCCGCCAAACGGATTGTAGACAAAGAACACGATTGTGACGACCACAAACACGATGGGCAGCGCGGGCGGCAAAGAGACAAGCCGCTGACGCCATGTAAATCCCGTGACCGGCGGGCCAAATCCCTTGATCGTCAGGGCCAGACCGATGATCAAAAGGACATAGACAATCGCCGAGAACATCCCCGGCACGAACCCCGCCAACAAGAGCTTGCCCACGTCCTGCTCGACGATGATGGCGTAGATCACCAAAAGGGCCGAGGGTGGAATGAGGCTGGCCAAGGTGCCACTAGCCGCCACAACACCCGCAGCAAAGCGTTTATCATAGCCGATCTTGAGCATCTCGGGGATGGCAATACGGGCAAAAACCGCCGCTGTCGCCACACTGGCCCCCGACACGGCGGCAAAGCCTGCGGTGGCAAAGACGGTCGACACCGCAAGGCCCCCCGGCACCCAGGCAATCCAGCGTTTAGCCGCCTCGAAAAGAGCCTGTGTGAGGCCCGCGTAATAGGCGAGATAGCCGATCAAGATGAAGGTGGGAATAAGGCTCAGCGCCTGCGAGCTGACCTTGGAATGCGGCACCTGCCCTGCGGTCTTGACTGCGACGGTCACAGCCCAGAGAAATTCGTCGCCCGCATAGCCCTTTTTGGACCAGAAAATCCAGATCAGGCCGATGACACCGGCCAGAGCTGCGGCAAAAGCCACCCGCATGCCCAGAACCACAACAACCAACATCAGTCCAGTGACGACAATTCCAATCTCGATGGGCTCCATCAGATGCGTTCCTTACGTGTCATGGCCGGTCAATTGCGCGGCTTCGCGCGCGGCCTGCGTGGCCACATCTTCTATCAAAGGCACCGCCACTGGCTGCTCTGACCCCGAAAGAAAGGCCCGTCCATAGGCCCAGAGTTGCAGCGTCAGACGCAGGGACAGCACGGCAAAGGCGATGGGCGCCAGTATCTTGGCAGGCCAGATCGGCAGGCCGATATCAATCGTGCTGTCGCGGCTCCACATCGGTGCAGCAAAGTCGAAACTGCGCTGAAAATGTGCCCAGCTTCCCCAAACCAACAGCAGCATCAGGACCAAAACCGCCAGCGTGGTGATGAGTTCAACCAACCAGAGCGCCCGGCCCTTGAGCAGGCTTACAACAATATCCATGCGGATATGCCCGCCATCGCGCTGCGTGTAGGCCACGCCCATAAACGCGATCAGCGGCATCATCTGCTCGATCCAGTCGACATAACCGGGGACAGGTTGATTGAAAAAATTCCGGCCACTGACCGAGATCACCGCAAGGATCATGATGCTGAACACCGCCAGACCGCTCAGCAAGGCCAACACGCGTTCCAACCGATAAAGGCGCCGGTCAAGTTGGCTCAATAGGCTGTTATCAGACAGCACGGATGCGGAACCCGCCATGGGTTTTCCCCCTGTCGTTTTAGGATGATAAACGACCCGCCGCGCGCTCTGCACGGCGGGCCGGTTTCATCGGCTCAGGAGCCGCCCTTGATTTCGGTCAGTTTGCTTGTCACGAATTCATAGAGTTCCTGAGCGGGAAGGCCGCGCGCGGAATTCTCTTCGATCCAGCTCTGCGCGGCAGGGCCAGCGGCCGCCTCTTTGAACGCATCGAGCGAGGCCTGATCAAAGCTGACCGATGTGATCCCGCGCTCTTCGAGTGCAGGCCCCCAAGCCTTCATCGTCTCGTTCTCGTAATAGTCAATGTAATGCGCCAGCGCCTCATCAACCGACCCAAGCAGGGCCTCGCGCTCTGCATCGCTCAGCGCGTTGAGGGCATCGGTATTGGCCACGACGGGACAGTTCACCGTGCCGGGATTGAGGTTGGCCGTCCACCATGTCGCGCTCTCGATGGTCCCAAAGGACATATGGGCATGTGGCGCAAAGCTGACGGCCTTGACCACGCCGCTATCCATTGATTGCCGCACTTCCGTCGCAGACATCGAGGTGGGCACAGCGCCGATCGCCTGCATGGCAGTACCGATCCCGCCAAGCGCGCGCACGCTCATACCTTTGAAATCCTCGGGGCTATCAGGCACGTCACCTGCACCGACAAAATTATACTGAGGCATCGGCGTGGGCATCAAAAGCGTCGCATTCCATCGCGCCAGATCAGCCTGCACCGCCGGATGAGCGTAAAGGGCCTGCGCAAGGGCGGTTTCCTGTTCCAACGTCTCCACGCCAAGGAACGGCAATTCCATCACTGTCAGCGATGGGTTCTTGTCGGCGTGATATCCGGCACAGAACTGCGCCATTTCGAACGCACCGATTGAGATGCCATCAAGGTTCTCTTTCTCGTTCGAAAGACCGCCATAGCTGATGTTCATGGTGAACTCGCCATTTGTCTTTGCGCTCACCAACTCCGCGATCTTTTCGACGTGTTCGGTAAAGGCACGGCGTTTGCCCCAGACAGACACGTTCCATTCGGTCGCCATAGCCTCGCCTGCAAAGGCAAGGCTTAGGGCGGCCACAGCGGTGTAGCTAAGGTATTTCTTCATGGTTTTTCTCCCTGTGTCGTTTGTTTGATTGGGGTTGCCATTCGGAAATGGGTCAACATTGTTCTTTGTAAACAATGAATATCGACGGCAACCCAGTGGATTGCCTTACAACACACCAGGCGGGCTGGTTTGTCCAGCCTTAGCTGACCTTGGCCCAAGCCAAAGGGTTGGCCGCATCCTGCGCCATCAATACCGGAGCGCGGGGCTGAAAGACGACTGAGCCAAGCGTGGGGCGCGCCGGTCCTCGACCTTAAAAAGCCCGCGCCTCGGAGCAGCAGCACCCCGTTGCCAAGACCATTGGATTTGGCCGCTATCAAAGGCTTCACTTCATCCGTCATGCCTATGAAAACATGCGCGCGATCCCTCGCGGGGGCATCGGCCTTGGTCGCCACCGCTCCAATGAGACCGACTAGGCTGAGCCTGCGACAATGGGACAGCATCGCTATCCTGTTGCTGTTATCGGACCCAAGAGATTTCACATACTATTTTTATCAACTATTCGCAAAGCCCTGTCTGGTCAGCCCAAAGATGGCGTGCTAAACGCGGTCCGATCGCACGACGAAAGTTTCCGCATGCCTGACAGTGCGCCTGCCAAACCTGCCCTCTCCCGGCCAGAGTTCATTGCCATGATGGCGATGATGGCTGCGACGGTGGCGTTTTCAATCGACGCGATGCTGCCCGGCTTGCCGCATATCGCCGAGGCGCTGACGCCAGAGGCGCCCAACCGGGCGCAACTGATCATTACAGCATTTTTGCTGGGTCTGGGGTTGGGCACCTTCGTCTCTGGCCCACTTTCGGACAGCTTCGGACGCAAGCGGGTGATCCTGATCGGTGCGGCGATTTATGCGGCGGGGGCGGGTCTTGCGATGCTTGCCCCAAGCCTTGAGACCCTGCTGGCCGCCCGCGCGGTTCAGGGCGTGGGCGCGGCGGCGTTTCGCATCGTGTCCATCGCCATTATCCGCGATCTTTATGCCGGGCGCGATATGGCGCGGCTCATGTCCTTTGTGATGATGGTGTTTGCTCTGACGCCTGCAATGGCCCCACTCTTGGGCGCGGGTGTGATTGTCTTGGCAGGGTGGCGCGGGGTGTTCGCAGCCTTTGTGCTCTTTGCTCTGATCCTGTCGCTCTGGATGGCGCTGCGACTTCCGGAACCGCTTGCGCCGCAGGCGCGCCGCCCATTTCGCGCGGCCCCTCTCTGGGCCGCACTGCGCGAGGTGTTGGCGCATCCGGTGACGCGGGTGGCCATCGTCGTGCAAATGCTTTGCATGGCCACGCTTTTCACCTCTCTGAGCATGGTGCAGCCAGTGTTCGACGTGACGTTTCACCGCGCAGAGAGTTTCCCCTACTGGTTTTTCCTCATGGCGCTGATTGCGGGTTGTGGCAGCTTCCTCAACTCCCGCCTTGTCATGCGCCTTGGGGTGGAACGGATGGTCAGCGCGGCTCTGGCGTCACAAATCGGGCTGTCCATCGTGGCGATTGCGCTCTGGCAAATCGGCCTTCCGCCTCATGCGCAATTCGCGGTCTTTCTGATCTGGCAGACCAGCGTTTTCTTTCAGGCCGGGCTGACGCTTGGCAATCTCAACGCGCTCGCAATGGCCCCTATGGGCGCGATTGCGGGCATGGCGGCGAGTGTGACCGGGGCTGTGGCGACTGTCGGCAGCGTGGCAATTGCCGTGCCCATCGGGCAGCATTTCGCAGGCACCCCGATGCCCGCGCATTTAGGGGTGTTGGGCGCGGTGCTGACCGGCTTTGTCCTGATGCAACGGTTGCGGGCACGCACAGCGGAAATGGTTTGAGTCATTTTATTTTGTATACCGTCGCATACTATCTTTATCGCGCGCAAATAATCCGCTAAGACAAGCTCAATCCAACGAGTCGCGCGCCTGCGCCGCAGGGCCGCCGCGCGCATCCCCTGATCGGAAAGGATCCCCGATGGCCACGTCCAATACCCCCGATATCATCTACACCAAGGTCGATGAGGCCCCCGAACTGGCGAGCGCCTCGCTCTTGCCGATCATCCAACGCTTTGCGGCGGCGGCCGATGTGACCGTCGGCACCAAGGATATTTCGCTGGCAGGCCGCATCCTTGCCTCTTTCCCCGAGCATCTGACCGAAGAACAGCGTATCGCCGACGATCTCGCGGAACTGGGCGAACTGGTGAAAACCCCCACCGCTAATGTCATCAAACTGCCGAACATCTCGGCCTCTGTGCCGCAACTCCTTGCAGCAATCCGCGAATTGCAAGGACAAGGCTATGCCATCCCCGATTACGTCGAGGACCCGCAGACCGAAAACGAGAAAACCGCGCGCGCGCGCTACGATGCGCTCAAGGGTTCTGCCGTGAACCCGGTTCTGCGCGAGGGCAATTCTGATCGCCGCGCCGCGAGCGCCGTCAAGAAATACGCCCAAGCCAATCCGCACCGCATGGGCGATTGGTCCGCCGACAGCAAGACGCGCGTGGCCGCTATGTCGGGGGGGATTTCTTCTCGAACGAGAAATCCGCCACCCTGCCACAGGCCGCAAAGGCCAAGATTGTTCTGGAAACCGCCGCTGGCGAAACCGTGCTCAAGGATGGGCTGAGCTATCCGGCGGGCACCGTGGTCGATGCCACCTACATGAGCGCCGCTGCACTTGACGCCTTTCTTGCCGAGGAAATCGCGCGCACCAAGGCCGAAGGCGTGCTCTTTTCCATCCACCTCAAGGCCACGATGATGAAGGTCTCGGACCCGATCATTTTCGGTCACGCGGTCAAAGCCTTCCTTGCTCCGGTGTTCGAGCAGTTTGGCGATGCAATGGCCGCCCTTGGCGTGAATCCGAATTCCGGGCTGGGCGACCTATTGTCCAAGGTAAAGGATGAGGCCGAAATCATGGCCGCGATTGAGGCCTGCATGGCCGCGCGCCCGCCGCTTTACATGGTGGATTCCGGCAAGGGGATCACCAATCTGCACGTGCCGTCCGACGTGATCATTGACGCCTCCATGCCCGCGCTGATCCGCGCCGGCGGCAAGGGCTGGGGCCCGGACAATGCAGAACATGATGCCGTCTGCGTCATCCCAGACAACGCCTATGCGCCGGTCTATGACGAGACCATCAACTTCTTCAAAGAGCATGGCAAACTGAACCCGGCAACCGCAGGCACAGTGCAGAACATTGGCCTGATGGCGCAAAAGGCCGAGGAATACGGCAGCCATCCCACCACCTTTGAAATCCCTCAGACTGGCACCGTCAAGATGATGCTCGAAGATGGCACCGTGCTGCATCAGCATAGCGTGGAAGCGGGCGACATCTGGCGCTCGGCCTCGGCACGCAAAGCCCCGATCGAGGATTGGGTCAATCTGGCCATCGAGCGGCAAAAGGCCACCGGCTATCGGTCGATCTTTTGGCTGGATGCGGCGCGCGCCCATGACGCAGAGCTGATCGCGATGGTAAAACCGATCCTCAAGGCACGCGGCGTCGAGGACAAGTTCGAGATCATGGCCCCGCGTGAGGCAACCCGCGCCTCTTTGGAAACCATCACAAAGGGCGAGAACAGCATCGCCATCACCGGCAACGTGCTGCGCGACTACCTGACAGACCTGTTTCCGATCCTTGAATTGGCGACCAGCGCCAAGATGCTGTCCATCGTCAAACTGATGCAGGGCGGTGGCATGTTCGAAACCGGGGCCGGCGGCTCTGCGCCCAAGCATGTGCAGCAATTGCAGTCGGAAAATCACCTGCGGTGGGATTCCTTGGGCGAGTTCTGCGCGCTGGGCGAGAGCCTAAAGTTTCTGGCCGAAACCAACGGCAATGACCGCGCCCGTGTCTTGGGCGAGGCTGTCGAAACCGCCACGCAGGGCATTCTGGATCATGACCGCTCACCAAGCCGCAAGGTGGGAGAGCCCGACAACCGCGACAGCCACTACTGGTTTGCCCGCTATTGGGCCGAGGCCTTGGCGACCCAGACCGAGGATGCAGCCCTCGCTGCAGAATTCGCGCCAGTCGCACAGGCCTTGGCCGAGAATGAAGCCAAAATCGTTGGGGAATTGGCCGCAGCCCAGGGCAAACCCGCCGATATTGGCGGCTATTACCACGCTGATCCGGCCAAGCTGGCAGCGGTGATGCGCCCAAGTGCGACGTTGAACGCGATTATCGGCTAACAGGCACTGACCGCGCGGCCAATAGGGTCGCGCGGTTCACTCTCCAACCGGGGCCACGCTATTCCCCGCCAGCTCCTCGGAGAAGGGGCGCGGCAGCGGGTCTTTGCCCAGACGGGCGCGGTAAGCGGGCAGGCTTTCGGCCACGCGCATCACGTAATTCTGGGTTTCGCGGAATGGGATATGCTCGATCCAGTCAACGATCCCATGAGCATCGCGGCCCCGCGGATCGCCATACTGTTCGATCCATTGCGCCGCGCGTCCCGGACCAGCGTTATAGCCGACCGAGACCAGCACGATATTGCCACCAAACCGGGCACCCAACCCGGCAAGATAGGCCGATCCAAGCCGCGCGCTATAAACCCAGTCATTCAGCACATCTGAGGGCACATAGAGCAGGCCCAGATCACGCGCCATATCCCGCGCCGTGCCGGGCATAAGCTGCATCAGCCCCTGCGCGCCTGCGCCGCTGACCACAACGTGGTTGAATTCGCTCTCTCGCCGGGCAATCGCAAGGGCCAGTTCCATCGGCGTTGGCAGGTCCATGTCCACCATTGGATGCAGGGCATAATAGGGGCGTTCCACGATCACCCCACGCTCTGCCGCCGTCTTACCCAACATCACCTGAAGATGGGGCTGCTTGAGATCTTCGAGCATATGGCCCATTTGCCTAAGGCCGGTGCGATCCTGTGCTTCGGCCAGATGCAGGAAGAACCGCCGCGCAAGGCTCAGATCGTTCATGCGCAGGGCCAGCGTTCCAATCTCATGCAGGTCGGTTTGCGCGAACGCAGCACCGCGCCAGTCGGGTGTGCCCTCGGTCCCGGCCAGACGTAGATCAAATGCCACCTTCCCCGCCTCAGCGGCCAATAGCCCGTAAAAACTGGTCTGATATTCGGCCCCCTCGGCATAGGCCAGTTGCGCCGCCTCGGGATCTCCCAGCGCCTCTTGGGTGCGACCAATCCAATAGCCCGCCCGCCCCAGCGAAATCGGCGTGGCGACAGCGGCACGAAAGCGCTGGAAATGATCAAGCGCAAGTTCAGGCGCGTCGAGATACGTCAGCGCGAGATACCCCGAAAGCCATTCGAGATCCGCAAAATTTGCCCCCTCGACCAGCTGATGCACAGACGCGATATCATAGGCCAATTGCGCCTCGCCCGCGCGCATACTCTGCCGCGCCAAGGTGCGCCGCCAGCTGGCCCAGCGCTCCGGCTCTCCTAGCCCCGCCTTGATCCGGCTCTGGCGCAAGAGAACAGCAATAGCATCCTCGGGCGCGTTGCTCAGGTGGCGGGTGAACAGTTCGAACGCGATGCCGGGATTGCGCGCCTCAGCCTCGGTCAGCCCCTTGCCGCCGTCGCGTTTCACAGTCTCGCGCAACTTCGCCAGACGGCGCGCTTCTTCCGGGACCAGGGGCAGCATATCCGCGACATCCGCCAAGCCCCGCCAAAGCGCCATTTCCAACCGGGCCTCGTGATGCGGGGCCAAGAGCGCGCCAAACTCGCGCAGGAAATCCTGATGTTCGGCACCCGTCAGGTCCAGCGTGCGCCACGCCAACACAAGGCCGATCTCAGCCTCGCCTTGCCGCCCCCGTGCCTGTAAAGCGCGCGCAAGATTAAGCGCGCCAGTGCCCGTCTGGGGCGTGTAGCCCTTATAAAATGCCAACACATCGTCGAAATCGGCATGGGTCATCGGCTCTTCGCTCTGCTGACGCAGGTAGTCTAGACCGGGCCAATGGGCGTTGCGGCCAAGAAAATCGAGGATCGCATCCGGTTCGCCCAAACCCGCACGCAGACGGTGCCATTCGATCAGATCCGCAGCGGCGATTCCATCGCGCCGCGCCAGACGAGCAGCCACTTCCCAGCGTCCGGCCTGCATGGCATCAAGCGCAGTTGCCAGCGGGCGTGGTGCCTGCCGTGGCAGATCAGACGCATACCCCGGCGAAACCAACAGGCTCAGCCCCAAAACCATGATCAGCGCGCGCAACATCTCTTGCATTTTCCGCTTTTGCGAAGGATAGACAACGCCAGCCTAAGCGGCCCGCGCGCCCGCGTCCATGCACGATGCCGGTGCAGATGTGCGGTCTGCCGCCGATGGCCCGGAATACTAGCGGGTCCTGCCCACAAAGTCAGCAAGAGGAGCGTGTCATGTTCAGAGGATCTTTTCCTGCCCTGGTCACGCCGTTCAAGAACGGCGCAGTGGATGTGGAAACGCTCAAGAAACTGGTGGAGTGGCACATCGGTGAGGGTAGCCATGGGCTTGTGCCCGTAGGCACCACCGGCGAAAGCCCGACATTGACCCATCAGGAACATGAGATGGTCGTCGAAGAGGTGGTGCGCGCCGCAGCGGGCCGTATTCCGGTTATTGCGGGCGCTGGCAGCAACAACACGCTTGAAGGCATCCGGTTGATGCAGCACGCCCACAAGGTCGGGGCGAATGCCGCGCTGGTCGTGACCCCCTATTACAACAAGCCAACGCAAGCCGGGTTGATTGCGCATTTCACAGCGCTGCATGATTGTTGCGATCTGCCAATCATCATCTACAATATTCCGGGTCGGTCCGTCGTGGACATGACCCCTGACACCATGGGCAAACTGGCGCAATTGCCACGCATTGTGGGGGTCAAGGACGCAACAGGCGATCTGGCGCGGGTCTGCGCCCAGCGCATATCCTGTGGCAAGGATTTCATCCAGATTTCAGGCGAAGATGCGACCGCCCATGGGTTCAACGCGCAGGGCGGGGTTGGCGTGATTTCCGTCACCGCCAATGTCGCGCCCAAGCTAGTGGCGCAGGTCCAAGAGGCGACGCTGGCGGGCGACTATGCCAAAGCGCTGGAATTGCAGGACCGTCTGATGCCGCTGCATCGCGCGATCTTTGTCGAACCGGGGCTGGTGGGCGTCAAATACGCCATGTCGCGGCTGGGGCTTTGCAGCGAAGAGGTGCGTTCGCCTTTGGTGGGCCTTAGCGATCCGACCAAGGCGCTGGTCGAAGACGGCATGCGCCACGCCGGATTGATCAACTAACCCATACTTGGCGCGCGGCGGGGGGCAAAACGCCCCCCGCCCGCCATTTTTATTGCACTTCTCCCGTGGGACGCGGGGTCAGAAGGGTCTCGGCGGGCAGGACCGGATAGGTCACTTCTGGCATCTTGCCGGTCAGCGCCCCGAGGAAGGCCACGATCTGATCAGCCTCAGCATCGTTGATTTCTTCCCCCAATTGAGACGTCCCCATGATCTGAACCGCGACCTTGAGATCCCAGACCTTGCCCGAGTGGAAATAGGGCGCGGTTTGGTCGATATTGCGCAGGGGCGCGGCACGGAACACATAGGAATCATCAGCCGTTTCGGTCACGGCAAAGCGGCCACGGTCGTCAGGCGGCAGCACGTCGGCACCGGGTTTCTCGATCAGACCAAAGGGATAATAGCCATTGCCACCAAGGTTGATGCCGTTGTGGCAAGACGAACAGCCCTTGTCGATAAACAACTGAAGCCCCGCCTTTTGGCCGTCACTCAATGCCGCGTCGTCCCCATTGAGAAAGGCATCAAAGGGCGAGGGCGTGATCAGCGTTGCTTCATAGGCTTCAATCGCCTTGGCGAAATTATCGAAACTGACAGGGTTCTCCTCCTCAGGGAAAGAGGCGGTAAACCAATCAATATACTGCGGCATCGACATCAGTGTTGCGACGACGTTTTCCGGGGTATTGGCCATCTCGACACCTGCCTGAACCGGGCCTTTGGCCTGCTCGGCAAGGTCCGCCGCGCGGCCATCCCAGAATTGCGCCTCGTTGAACACGGCATTCAGAACGGTGGGCGAATTACGCGGCCCTTTTTGCCAGGCATGCCCAATGGAGGTCTCCATATTGTCATCGCCGCCCGTGGCGAGGTTGTGGCAGGAGTTGCACGAGAAAACACCCGAGGCTGACATGCGCGGATCAAAAAAGAGCGCCTTGCCAAGGTCGATCTTGTCCTCTGTGATCACGTTGTCATTCAACGCCGGGATGGTCGACGGCAACGGCGCAAAAAGCTCTTGCGCGCGCTCGCGCAGATCAGACGCCGCAGCGCCTTGCGCCAAGGCCAAGGCAGACAGGGTGCCGAGGATAAGTTTGAGAGGAGGGGTCACGGAATTGCTCCTTTAGCTTCGATGAGTCGCGCGCTTGGAACGATTCTAATCTAGCCAATGCCAGAGCGGATTGATCTGCCTCAATATCCCATGCAATTGCCCGAGACGTTCGCCGGATTAGGCGTTAGAAATCCAGTTGTTCGCTCTCAGTGTCTTTTCGCATCATTTTAGCCTCAAATGCGCGCGCAATGCGGCTATGCCTTGATTTCAGACCTCTTACGGGTCTAAGCCGCGCCGCAATACGTTGCCTTTGCAACACCTCTTAAAACGTCATTATCCGAGGATTCCGATGCAATTGCCTAATCTCGCCCCCGTGCCCGAACTTTATGTCTCTTACGAGAGTGCGCAAAAGCTCAAAGTCGAGGCCGCGAGCCTCACCAGCTGGGATCTCAGCCCGCGCCAGATCTGCGACCTTGAACTCTTGATGAACGGCGGCTTCAACCCGCTCAAAGGGTTTCTGAGCGAGGCCGATTACGACGGTGTTGTCGAACACATGCGTCTGGCCGACGGCACACTCTGGCCGATGCCGATCACGCTGGATGTGAACGAAAAATTCGCTGACGGTCTGGAAATCGGTCAGGACATCGCTCTGCGCGACCAAGAGGGTGTGATCCTGGCAACCATGACCGTCACCGACCGCTGGACCCCCAACAAGGCGCGCGAGGCCGAGCATGTGTTCGGCGCGGATGATCTGGCACATCCGGCGGTGAACTATCTGCATCACACGGCTGGCAAAATCTATCTGGGCGGGCCTGTGACCGGCATTCAACAGCCGGTGCATTATGATTTTCGGGGCCGCCGCGATACCCCCAACGAATTGCGCGCCCTCTTCCGCAAACTTGGCTGGCGCCGCGTCGTGGCCTTTCAAACCCGCAACCCGCTGCACCGCGCGCATCAGGAACTGACATTCCGCGCCGCCAAAGAAGCGCAGGCGAACCTGCTCATTCACCCTGTCGTCGGCATGACCAAACCGGGCGACGTGGATCACTTCACCCGCGTGCGCTGCTATGAGGCGGTGCTCGACAAATACCCAAGCGCGACCACCACGATGAGCCTGCTCAATCTGGCAATGCGGATGGCAGGCCCGCGCGAGGCGGTCTGGCACGGCCTGATCCGCAAAAACCACGGCTGCACGCATTTCATCGTGGGTCGCGATCACGCTGGCCCGGGCAAGAACAGTCAGGGTCAGGATTTCTATGGCCCCTATGATGCGCAAGAGTTGTTCAAGCAGCATCAGGATGAAATCGGCATCGAGATGGTCGATTTCAAACATATGGTCTATGTGCAGGAGAAGGCCCAGTATTACCCGATTTCCGAAGTGCCGGAAGGCGCAACAGTGCTTGATATTTCCGGCACCGAACTCCGCCGCCGTTTGGCCGAAGGCCTGGAAATCCCCGAGTGGTTTTCGTTCCCCGAAGTGGTGCGCGAATTGCGCCGCACACGTCCGCCACGGTCCAAGCAGGGCTTTACCGTGTTTTTCACTGGCTTCTCAGGATCGGGCAAATCCACCATTGCCAACGCTCTGATGGTCAAGCTGATGGAGATGGGCGGGCGTCCCGTAACCCTGCTCGACGGCGATATCGTGCGCAAGAACCTGAGCTCCGAGCTGGGCCTTTCCAAGGAACACCGGGATCTCAACATTCGCCGCATCGGGTATGTGGCCTCTGAAATCACCAAGAACGGCGGCATCGCCATCTGCGCGCCTATCGCCCCCTATGCCACGACACGCCGCGCGGTGCGCGAGGATGTCGAGCAGTTCGGCGCCTTTATCGAGGTGCATGTCTCGACCAGCCTCGAGGAATGCGAACGCCGTGACCGCAAGGGCCTCTACAAGCTGGCCCGCGAAGGCAAGATCAAGGAATTTACGGGGATCTCCGATCCGTATGACGTTCCCGAGAACCCCGAATTGCGCGTCGAGACCGAGAATGTCGATGTCGACAACTGCGCGCATCAAGTGATTCTCAAGCTCGAAAGCCTTGGCCTGATCGCCGGCTAAACGCAGCTAACTTAACGAAAAAGGGCCGTCCCCCGCGGGGCGGCCCTTTTGCCATCTGACCGGCTAAGCACGGGCCATCAATGCACCGTCACCGGCTCCATATTGTTCTGACGCGCAAGCAAAAACGCCAACTTGCGGTCTCGCACCAATGCCAGACGCTCACCCTCGGCGGTGTGCACCGCGTAAAGCGTGGTCAAATCCCCCACCTGTTCACGCATATCGGCGGGAAGATCACCCACTTTGACCGCGCGCACATAGACGATGGGGCGATCTGTATCCTGTCCGAAATCATATCGCGTATCCATGATCGCTTACCCCTTGTTGATCTTGATTCTCTGCACCACCGGTTCGGGCTGTGCCCGTGTCAGATCGACGTGCAAAAGACCGTTTTCCATAATCGCCTCACCCACCTCGACCCCGTCTGCCAGCACGAAAGAGCGTTGAAATTGGCGCGCCGCGATGCCGCGATGCAGATAGAGCCGGTCTTCGGCCTCGTCGCTCTGACGGCCCCGGATCACCAATTGCCGATCCTCGACAGTGATCGCCAGATTATCCTCGGCAAAGCCAGCCACAGCCAGCGTGATACGATAGGAATTCTGCGAGGTCTGTTCGATATTGAAGGGCGGATAGCCCTCGTTTCCAGATTTCGCGCTGCGTTCCAGCATGCGCTCCAGCTGTTCAAACCCCAGCATATAGGGGTGCGACCCCAGAGTAAGCTTTGTCATCGACACGTCCTTGAGCTTAAGCGACCGTCCATCTTTCAGGCCCCGTTTCGGCGGCCATGGATAGGAATATGGGGGCTGGTCCACAGGCGTGCAAGGGCTTTGCGAACGGGTTCCGATTCGCTATCTTAAACGCTCAAGAGCCCAGAGGAATCGCATGCCATGAATGCCTTCAGCGACCTGTCGATGAAATCCGAGGATGTGTTGCGCGTCGAGTTGGAGGAATTCCGTCGCGAGCATCGCGATTTGGATGAGGCCATTCGCGCGCTGCAAGACAAGGGCACGGCGGATCAGTTGATGATCCAGCGGCTCAAGAAGAAAAAACTCTGGCTGCGCGACATGATCGCAAGGATCGAGGATCGGCTTTACCCGGACATCATTGCGTAGGCCTACGTGATCAGTATAGTGCGCGCTTCGATACGAGGGGCGTTACATGGCAGGCGTAAAGATCGGCATCATCATGGGCAGTCAATCCGACTGGCCCACCATGCGCGAAGCGGCGCAGATTCTGGATGAATTGGGCGTGGCCTATGAGGCGCGCATCGTCTCGGCACATCGCACGCCAGATCGGCTTTGGGACTACGGCAAATCGGCGGTCGCGCGCGGCTTGCAGGTGATCATCGCCGGGGCCGGCGGCGCGGCACATCTGCCGGGGATGATGGCGTCCAAGACGCGCGTGCCGGTGATCGGCGTGCCGGTGCAGACGCGGGCATTGTCAGGCGTCGACAGCCTCTACTCCATTGTGCAGATGCCAAAGGGGTTCCCGGTGGCTACGATGGCGATTGGGGCTGCGGGGGCGGCTAATGCCGGGCTGATGGCAGCGGCAATCCTTGCCATTTCTGACGCCGCGCTTGCACAGCGCCTGGACGATTGGCGCGCGGCGCTTTCGGCCTCTATCCCGGATGAGCCCAGCGATGAGTGAGATGCTTCCCACGGGTGCCACGATCGGAATCCTCGGCGGCGGGCAATTGGGCCGCATGCTCTCGGTTGCCGCCTCGCGGTTGGGGTTCAAGACCGTGATCTTTGAGCCGGGTGGCGATTGCCCAGCCAGCCATGTGGCGCATCAGCATATTCAGGCCGACTACACAGATGAAGACGCGCTGCGCCGCTTTGCCGGAATGGTCGATGTGATCACCTATGAATTCGAGAACATCCCCACCGCAGCCCTCGATGTGCTAGAGCGTGCGTGCCCAGTGCGCCCAGACCGCCGCGCCCTCAAGGTCAGTCAAGACCGCCTTCTGGAAAAATCGTTTCTGAGCGATCTGGGGCTGATGACCGCCCCCTTTGCTGCCGTGGACGATCCCGAGGACATGGCCGAAGCGATGGCCGAAATCGGCATACCTGCGATCCTCAAGACCCGTCGCTTTGGGTATGACGGCAAAGGGCAGGCGCGGATCATGTCCCCTACCGATGCCGAACAAGCGCTGGCTGACATGGCCGGGCAACCCGCGATCTACGAAGGCTTTGTCGAATTCTCCCACGAAGTCTCGGTCATCGCCGCACGTAATCAGGCAGGCGATGTGGCCTGCTACGATCCCGGCGAGAATGTGCATGAGGGCGGCATCCTGCGCACCACCACTGTGCCCGCGCGCCTGACAGCGGCGCAGCGCACTGATGCGGTGCTTTTGGCGGCCAAAATCCTCAACAGTCTCAAATATGTAGGGGTGATGGGGGTCGAGCTTTTCGTGACGCCCAAGGGCCTCATCGTCAATGAAATCGCGCCACGTGTGCACAACTCCGGCCACTGGACGCAGGCAGGCTGCGCCATCGACCAGTTCGAGCAACATATCCGCGCGGTGGCTGGCTGGCCTTTGGGCGATGGCACCCGCTATGCCGATGTGGTGATGGAAAACCTGATCGGCGATGACATGGACCGCGTGCCGGCCTTGGCGCGGGCATCCGGCGTCTCACTACATCTCTACGGCAAGGCAGAGGTCAAGCCGGGGCGCAAGATGGGCCATGCCAACAAGATTGTATCCAAATGCTGACCCCGGCTTCATCTGGCCCAAAATACCTCGGGGGAGTCCCGGACAACGTCCGGGACGGGGGCAGCGCCCCCTTCTTAATCCCCGGCGGCTAAAAGTGCGCGCAACCCAGATCGGTAGTCAGGATAAATCAGCTTTATCCCCAACTCCTCTTTAATCCGTCGGTTCGAAACCCGCTTTGACTCCGCATAGAATGACCGCGCCATTGGTGTCATCTCGGCCTCGTCAAAGGCCACCTCTTCGGGCAGTGGCAGGCCCAACAAGTCTGCGGCATGGCCGATCACATCCTGCGGCGGGGCCGGATCATCATCGCAGAGGTTATAGACCGCGCCCGGATTGGGCCGGTTGATCGACGCTTCCAGCACCTGCGCGATGTCCTCTACATGGATGCGGCTAAACACTTGCCCCGGCTTTACAATCCGCCGCGCCGTGCCTTGGCGCACTTTCTCGAACGGTCCGCGACCGGGGCCATAAATCCCCGCAAGGCGAAAGATGTGAAGCGGCAAACCGGGGATCGCCTGCCAGTCCGCCTCGGCGTCAACCCGCATCTGGCCGCGTCTGGTCGAGGGGGTAAGCGGCGTTGCCTCATCTACCCAACCGCCTGCATGATCGCCGTAAACTCCGGTGGTCGACAGATAGCCAACCCAGGCCAGCCGGGGCGCGGCCTCGGCAATCGCATCGCGATATCGCGCCAACACCGGATCGCCCGCCGCATCGGGTGCAGCAGAAATCAACAGATGCGTGGCCGATGCCAAAGCAGGCCGCAAATCATCCTCCGGCCAAAGCGCGGGCGTCACCCCCTCGCGGCGCAAAACCTCGGCCTTGTCAGCGCTGCGGGTGGTGCCAATGATCTGCCAGCCCTGCGGCAACAGGCGAGCGGTAAGGGCGCGGGCGGAAAAGCCGTGGCCAAAGGAAAGAAGCGTTTGTGTCATCGCCCTTACATGGCGCGGGCGGCAGGGATTGGCAAGGCGGCGGGGTTTCGCCTGCCCCATACAAGCCCTCTGGCGCGAAAAGACGGATACAGGCATCTTGCACCCAGTGTTTTTCAGGAGCCGCCATGTCTTTGATCAGTCGCCGTCTTGTTCTGGGTTTCATCGCGGTTGCCCCGCTGGCCGCCTGTGCGCGGCCAGAGCCGGAAGTGTCCAGCCGCAACGCCCCTTTTGATCCGCCCCTCTATCCCAATGAAACGCCCGAGTTGCGTAGTCTGATCAACAAATATGCCGATCATTACGAGGTACCGCGCAGCCTTGTGCATCGTCTGGCGATCCGAGAGAGCACGCATCGCCCCGGTGCGCGCAACGGGCCCTATTATGGCCTGCTGCAAATCCTGCCCCAGACGGCGCGCGGCATGGGGCATCGGGGGCCTGCCTCCGAGTTGCTCGATGCCGAGACCAATCTCAAATACGGGGTCAAATACCTGCGCGGGGCCTATATCGTGGCGGATGGCAATCCTGATGCGGCGATCATGTGGTATGCGCGGGGCTATTATTACGAGGCCAAGCGCAAAGGGCTTCTGGTGGAAACCGGTCTGCGCTCGGCCTGAGGGGCAGGTCACATCCGCGCCGATTGCGCGGCTGTCGACCCAGCGTTTACTTGACCGCTTTGCCTGCGATCACGGTGGCGTTCTTGCCACTGTTGGAATTCGCGGTGGCAAGAACCTTGGGCTTTTCCTTCTTGGGTTTCTTGGCCTCACGGTTGCTCTGGCTTTTTCCTTTGGACATGGGATCGTCTCCTGACTGATCCCGGTCAGGCGGGGTGCCGGGCCGGGTCGTGCTCAGGGGATCAGGGGGCCTGACAGGGTCAGCGCGATGAGCCCTCGGGCGCAGCAGGCACGGCGCGGGGCCGGTGCTGCAAAGTGCAAGATAAGCGGGCAGAGGGGCGGCGACAAGGGGGGTGCTGAGCCGCTGCCCTTCTCCCGTCATACCCGCGAAGGCGGGGATCTCAAGCGGCCTGTCGCGCCTTGTCCTCGGGAGAGACAGCCGCGCGGTCGACGGGCCGCGGTCTGGCGAGGCAACGGTTGTGGCTGCCACTTTATCCCTGCAAAATCCGTGCGACCCAAAGACGGAGTGCCACGCATCAAAATCGCCAGGCCGTCACGCCAATGGCGTGCCCCTTAAATCGGCGCACCTCCGGTGCGACGGGCGGCCCGGCGATCGCGTGGCGGCGCATCACGCTGCGGTTTGTTCCGCGGGCGAACATTCAACTGGATTTGTAAGAACACCCAGCGGTTGTGAATTGAAAAGCTTGCGTTGGACACGTATGATTAGCGCAAACGCAGCGGAGCAAAAGATGTCCCAAAAGAGTGTACACGTCGTCCCGCGTGGTGGTAAGTGGGCTGTAAGGTCCTCAGGTGCGGCAAAGGCATCTAAAATCGTAAACACGCAGGACGAAGCGAGAGAGATAGCGCGCGAGCAGGCAAAGCGATCTGGGGTTGAGCTTTACGTTCACGGTCGTAATGGGCGCATACGCGAACGCAATTCTTACGGAAAAGATCCGTATCCGCCTAAGGGCTGATTGCTACTTTGAGTGACTATCAAAAGTCAGTTTTTATTAACTGCCCCTTCGATGAAGAGTTCGGGCCACTTCTTGAGGCGATGCTGTTTTGCATCGTGCGTTCAGGTCTAATCCCTAGACTTGCATCGGAGAGTCTCGAAGCCGGGCAAAGCAGATTAGAGAAAATACTTGAGCTAATTGGACTATGTCGCTTTTCGATCCACGATTTGAGCCGTGCTGTGTCCAAATCAGCGAACGAAAACTTCCGCATGAATATGCCATTTGAACTGGGTCTCGACATGGGGAGAAGGCGGGCTCCTGATCTGGACACGAGTGACAAGAAGTTCCTGATATTTGAAAAGGAACCGTACGAACTGAAGCGTTGCCTCTCAGACCTTAACGGCGTTGATGTCGCGTTTCACCGTGAAGACTATCAGCTAATCATCAAAAAGCTTCGAGATTTTCTCAGAGTAGAAGCCAACTGCAAACTACCAGGGCCAACGGCTTTGGAAGATGAATACGCGATATTTCAAGGTTGGATGACAGAGAAAAAAATCCATGAGGGTCACACAGAGAAGGAAGCGCTTGATCTTCCAACTCAGGAAAGATTAGACGAAATGCACTCATGGATGGCTCAGGGACGGCCAACAGAGTTTCGGCCGTAATCAAACATCCAACTCCTCCACGAACCGCGCATTCTCGGAAATATACTGGAACCGCAGTTCCGGCTTTTTCCCCATCAGGCGTTCGACCAGATCGCTGGTCTGGCCCGGTTCATCCTCGTCGATGGTCACGCGGATGAGTTTGCGCGAGCCGGGGTCCATCGTCGTCTCTTTGAGATCCTTGGCGTCCATCTCGCCCAGACCCTTGAAGCGGCTGACGTCGATCTTGCCCTTGCCGCCCAGCCCCTTTTCCAGCCACAGATCGCGCTCGGCTTCATCAAGGCAATAGACCCGTTTTGACCCTTGGGTCAGCCGGTAGAGCGGCGGGCAGGCCAGATAGAGATGCCCCGCGTCGATCATCGGGCGCATTTGCGTGAAAAAGAACGTCATCAACAGCGCCGCGATATGCGCGCCATCGACATCAGCGTCGGTCATGATGATGATCTTGTCATAGCGCAGATCATCAAGATTGAACTTGCTGCCAAGGCTCACGCCCAAGGCCTGCGTCAGGTCGCTGATCTCTTGATTGCTGCCCAGTTTGGACGAGGCCGCGCCCAGCACGTTCAGGATTTTGCCACGCAGCGGCAAGAGAGCTTGGGTCTTGCGATCCCGCGCCATCTTAGCCGAGCCCCCCGCGCTATCGCCCTCGACGATGAACAGCTCCGTGCCGTCGCGGGTGCTGGAAGAGCAATCCACCAGCTTTCCGGGCAGGCGCAGCTTTTTGGTTGCGGTCTTGCGTTGGGTTTCCTTTTCCTGACGCCGCCGCAGCCGTTCCTCGGCGCGCAGCACCAGAAAATCGAGAATAGCGCCCGCCGATTTGGTATCGGCAGCCAGCCAGTTGTCGAAATGGTCGCGCACCGCCCCCTCGACCATGCGCGCGGCGTCGGTGGTGGCAAGACGGTCCTTGGTCTGGCCCACGAATTCCGGCTCTCGGATAAAGCAGGACACGAGCGCACAACCACCCGCGAGCAGGTCTTCGCGCGTGATCTGCGCGGCCTTGCGGTTGTTGGACAACTCGCCATAGGCCTTGATCCCCTTGAGGATCGCCGCCCAGAACCCGGCCTCATGCGTGCCACCCTCGGGCGTGGGCACGGTGTTGCAGTAGGATTGAATAAACCCGTCGCGCGCAGGCGTCCAGTTGATCGCCCATTCCACCTTGCCCGGAACGTTGTATTTGTCGCGGAAATCGACGGTGCCGGCAAAGGGACGCTCGGCATAGGTGGTGGCACCGCCCAAGGCCTCACCCAGATAATCGGCAAGGCCACCGGGGAATTTGAACGTGGCCTCTTGCGGGGTGTCGCCATCGCTGATCTCGGTTTTCCAGCGGATTTCGACACCGGAAAAGAGATAGGCCTTGGAGCGCGCCATCTTGAAGAGCCGCGCCGGTTTGAGCGTCAGAGAGCCGAATATCTCTGGATCGGGATGGAATGTCACCGAAGTGCCGCGTCGGTTGGGGGCAGCACCAATCTTGGCCAGGGGCGCTTGTGGAGTGCCGCGCGAGAACTCCATCATGTAAAGCTCGCGGTTGCGCGCAACCTCGACCCGCAGATGATCCGACAGCGCATTGACCACCGACGAGCCAACGCCGTGCAGGCCACCGGACGTCTGATAGCTATCACCTGAAAATTTTCCGCCCGCGTTCAGCGTGCAAAAGATGATCTCGAGCGCCGATTTCTTGGGGTCTTTGGGGTGTGGATCAACCGGAATGCCGCGCCCGTTGTCGCGCACGCTGACATGGCCGTTGGCGTGTAATTCCACCTCGATCCATGTGGCGTGGCCTGCCACCGCCTCATCCATCGAGTTGTCGATGATCTCGGCCACCATGTGATGCAGGGCGCGATCGTCCTTGCCGCCGATATACATGCCGGGGCGCAGCCGGACATGCTCCATATCCTCGAGCACCTGAATGGAGGAGGCGTCATAATCGGATTTCGGGGTGGGCGAGAGAAGATCGTTCATGCCACTGCTCTTTTATGTTTTTTGGGTTGGGCGACAGTATGGCAGAGCGGGCGCGGCGGGGGAAGTGGCTGCGGCCTATGCGCCAGCCTGCGCGCGCAACCAATCTGCCATTTCCCCGGCATCATCCAGGCGCTGCGCAAGGCGGATGATCCGCTGGCCGACGTCTTCGGTGTCATGTGTCATTGTCATGCCATTCAGGCGGAGACAGACGATCATCACCCGATAAGCTGTGCGCTTGTTGGCATCGTTGAAGCAATGTCCCTGCGCAATCGCCTCTGCATAGGCAGCGGCAAGATCGAACACATCCTCTATCATACCATAAGCCAGCCGGTTATCGACGCGCGCCAAGGCCCCTGACAGCGATTTATCCAACGCCCTGCCGGGTAATTCGCCGGGGTTCAAAACAAGATCATGGAGTGTCTCGACCTGCTCCACACTCAAGAGCAAGAAGCTCATTTGTCTTTAAGGTAGTCGAGCACGGGCTGTGCCTGTGCATGCGTTGCCTCAACTGCGGCCATCACCTCGTCCATCGTTGCATAACGCGGCTCTTGTTGCAGCGTGGCCTCTTCGGGCACCAGATACCCGATGCATTTGGAGTTCTTCATGATTGCCACCGGCTTGCCACCTGCCGCGTCGAGCACCTTTTGCGGTTCGCGCAATTCGGTGATGGTGCAGATCTGATTGGTATGCAGGCGCTTCATGGGGTGATCCTTTGAATGTATATTCAAATATACACTCAAACGCCCATTATTTCAACCTCTGCCGCAAGTAGCGCGCGCAGCCAATGAGTGCGGCGGTATCCTCGGAGATCAGATGGATCGGCGTGGCTTCCATAATGGGTCGATACGGGCCCTTGGCGACAAACATCTGACGAAACTCTGGCCTATTGAGCAGCGGCGCCATAGCGCGGGCCAGTCCGCCGATCAGGAACACGCCTCCTGTCGCCATATGGGTGAGTGCCAGATTGCCCATGACAGCGCCCAGAATTTCCAGAAACAAAGCGAGTGTCTCAGCGCATGCTCCCTGACCCTGTGATGCGTTGGTCAGGATGTCCGGGGCGGTAAGGGTCACGCCAATGCGCAGACGGTGCAGGCGCACAAGCCCAGAGCCAGACAAGAGCGCCTCATAGGGTTTATGCGCTACTTCTGCGCCCAAGGCCGCGATCACCGCGTTGGCCGCATCGCCCAGATGCGGCAAACCGGAATGACCGGCCTCGGCGGGCGGCACCAAAAGGTCGGCACCAACCCGGTGCACCACCGCGATATTGCTGCCCGTGCCCAGACCCAGCACCATGCGCGGGCCGTTAGGATCAGGATGCCCTGCAAACACAGGCATGATCCATGCGGGGTCAAGATCATCAAGCGCATAGCCCTGCGCCTGAAGGTCATTGATCAGATGCACCTCGGTTGCGCCTGTGGCATGGGCCATCTCGGCCCCGTCGATGAACCAATCGAGATTGGTCAGTTGCGCCGTGCCCGCCCGCACCGGCCCCGCCACACCGGCACAGATTGCGCGCGGGTGCGTGCCGTGCTCTGCAAGATACGCCGTCAAGATCGGCAAGAGCCCGGCAAACGCTGCGTTTTCAAAGCGCTGCACGCTGCCCGGTTTGAGCGCCGAGCCTGCTGTCAGCGCCACCCTTGTATGGCTTGCCCCGACATCGGCGACGAGGCTCTCACGCATCGCGCCAGCGCGCCACGGTCGCCCGTGCTGCCTGTGCCAGCATCACCACGTCAATGCCCACCGCCAGAAACTGCGCGCCCCAATCGGCATAGCGCTGCGCTGTGTCGGGGTCGAGCGCCAGAATCCCCGCCGCCTTGTCTGACGCCGCGATCAAGGCCAAGGCTCCGCGAATGACCTCTTGCACCTCAGGCGCGTGGCTATCGCCCACATACCCCATATCGACCGCCAGATCAGAGGGGCCGATAAAGACGCCGTCCACGCCCTCGACCGCCAGAATTTCCCCGAGCGCGTCTATACCGGCCATACTCTCGACCTGCACGATCAGACATATCTGGGCGTTGGCTGTGGGGATGTAATCCTTGATCCGAGAGAAATCTGACGCCCGCGCCAGCGCCGCGCCCGATCCGCGAATACCGTCTGGCGGATAGCGGGTGGCGCGCACAAGGTCGCGGGCCTGATCCGCACTCTCGACCATCGGAATGATCAGGCTCTGCGCGCCTGCGTCGAGCACCTGCTTGATTGCCCATGCTTCACCCATCGGCAGTCGAACCACCGGCAGGCTTTGCCGCCCCGCCAGCATCGCCAGTTGCGCCGAGATAGAGCGTAAATCGTTGGGCGCATGTTCCCCGTCGATCACCAGCCAGTCAAACCCGGCACTCGCGAGAACCTCTGTCGCGTAAGGATCGGCAAAACCAGCCCAGCATCCAATCAGACGCTCACCGCGCAACAGGGCGGATTTGAAACGGTTTTCGGGGGCGGGCATCGCGGCACTCCTCTGGCTGTCCGGCGCAGCATAGACCGCGCCCGCGCGCTTTGGCGAGAGCCAAGACGGGGTTTACTTTGCCCGACATTCCCCCCAGAGATTGCCCAATGAATACGCATCTCAAAGGTCTGATCATCACCGCGCTCGGCGTGCTGTTCGTCGTGCCGGATTCGCTCTTTGTGCGGCTGATCGACGGCGACGCCGCCAGCATCGCCTTTTGGCGTGGCATCACGGCGGGGTCCGTCATCCTGACGGGCGTGCTGCTGTTTCAAGGGTTTCGGGGCATCCGCGAGGTTGCGAAAACCGGCAAGCATGGTTTGCTTTATACCTTTCTGATTGCCATCACCGCCCCCGGCTTTGTCTTTGCCGTAAGCCTGACCAGCGTCGCCAATGTGGTCTTTATCCTTGCCTCCATGCCGGTCTTTGCTGCGATTTTCAGCCGGATTTTTCTGGGCGAGTCCATCAGCAAACGCATGGTATTGACCATGGCAGGGGTGTTTGCGGGGCTTGGCGTGATCGCTTGGGGCTCGGGCGAGACGCATGGCGCGCATTGGCATGGCGATCTGATCGCGCTTGGCGTGTCGGCCAGCTTTGCCGGGGCGATGACCACGGCGCGGCAGTTGCGCGCGGTGTCGATGATCCCGGCTATTCCGCTGGCCTTTCTCGGGGCGTCGCTCGCGATCTGGCCTGCGGCACAGCCCATGACCGTCTGGCACGCCAACTGGCCCCTTATTCTGGCACATGGGGCGTTTATCAGCGTCTCAACCTGCCTGCTCACGCTGGGCCCGCGCTATCTGGCCTCGGCAGAGGTGGCGCTGCTCATCCTGCTCGAATCCGTGTTGGCACCGCTGCTCGTCTGGGCGGTGATCGGCGAAGACCCGGGGCCTTGGGCCATCCTCGGGGGTGTCGTGGTGATTGGCGCGCTCTTTGCGTCAAACCTGTGGGCGCTGGCGCATAACCGGCGCTTGCGCAACAGGCCACAGCCCCGCACCGGCCCGCCGGTCTGATCCTCAGGTGTCGCGATAGATCACGAAACACTGCCACCCGTCATCGCGGTGGCCCCGGTCGTGATAGCCGGCCGCGCGCAGACATCTTGCCGATGCCACATTGTCGGGATGAACAAAGGCAACCAGACGATAAAGCCAGGCATGATCCGCAAATGCACGCCGTGTGGCGCGGTGCACCAGATCCCGCCCAAGACCGCGGCCCCAATAGTCACGGCCCAGCCAATAGCTGATTTCGGCGGTATCGCTGCTGCTGGCATCCGCGCCAAAGGCAAGCCGCATCTGCCCGATGGGCTGCGCATCAAGTGTGACGGCCAGAACATCGTGATGATCGCTCAGACCTGAGATGTCGATCAGGTCGCGTGCCAGCGCCTGTGTCAGGGTGCCGGGCCATGCCTCATACATGTGCTGCCAGACTTCGGGGTCGGACAAAAGCCGCATATAGGCCGGCACATCCGACGGCTGCCAGCGCCGGAAATTCAAAAGGCCCGGCGTTTTGACCTTCCATGACAATGGAGTGGCAGGCGTAGACCGCAAGCACGTGCTGTCTATGTCGGCGATAACCCAGCCAATTTGCAGCGGATCATAGGCAAGGGCGATGTCGCGCGCATCACACCACGCTTTTTGCTCGGGTGTCAGAACGCCGTCCCATCGGCTTTGCATCGACGGTGCAGGGGCCTGCTCCGTCAGGAATGGTTTTCTGGTCCGATCAGTCACGTCGCGCCCCCCAAGCCTGCGGCGAAAAATGGTCGTTTGGCCCGATATGGGGGTGAGCAGGCGTTGTTCAAGAGATGGGCCGAAGGATCACGAATCGGGGCGGAGATCCTCCTCCGCCCCGTCGCTGGTGATGGCACAGGTCTAAGACCCGGATCAGCCGTCCGATGCGGGCAGCACACCGGCTTCGACGGCGGCGGCCACTTCCTCGGCGCTCAGTGCACCATCGGAATTGGCATCTGCCGTGGTAAAGGTCTCGGCGGTGGCGTCGG
Source organism: Roseovarius sp. MS2 (assembly GCF_051447875.1). Lineage (NCBI taxonomy): Bacteria > Pseudomonadati > Pseudomonadota > Alphaproteobacteria > Rhodobacterales > Roseobacteraceae > Roseovarius > Roseovarius sp. MS2. The sequence continues at coordinate 1,735,098 of NZ_JBKHVF010000001.1, read as the reverse complement.
GTATCACCTGCTGAAACTCGGACATGGTCACATAGCCATCGCCATCCGCATCCATCGCGGAAAACTCGCCCGCGAATGCCATCACAGGCAGGCTCAGCGCGAGTGCAAATGTCGCGGCACCGAATTCCTTGGTCATTTGGGTCGTCCTTTCTCTGGTTGAGGGGCGCAGAGGCGCTCCCATGGACAGAGCATGCGCAGGCTTGATCCACCTGTCGCGGGGGGCGCTGATTTCGCGCCAAAAAGCGCGGAAACCGGCCAGATGCCGGGGGTCCGATACGCGGACCTACGCCGGTGTCAGCCAGCGGGCGAGAGACCGCGCATCGCCAGGGGTGAATTGAGCAGCCCGGCGCCGATATGGGCCGGGTTCAGGCATGAGAGGAGCGCCGCCGATACGCCCGAGTCGCGTCAGGCGAGGGCTGCGGCCGGGCGGATCATGCCCGTTTCGATGCCGCGCCAATTGACGATGGGAGCGTTGCGATATTTGCGCGCCGCAGGATGCTCTGGGTCGAGCACACCGAGACGCACGAGGATTGAGGCAATCGCGCATTCCGCACCGCGCGTACCCCCATCAACGATCTTGAGCGCGACACCAAGCTTGCGCCGGGGCAGAATCGCAATGAAAAACGCCTCCGCCCCTGTCTTGAGCGCCACAGGCTCGGAACAGGCGCGCATGAGTTCGGTGCAGGCCCGCCCCTCACCCGCCACCAGTTCAGGATGCGCAACCATGGCCTGCCAAAGCCGAACGGCGGCGCGCTCGGCCACATCGCCGCTGTCTGACGCGCCCGCAAACCACGCCATCGCGCGGGCCATGCCATGCAGCGAACTGGCGTGATTGGGGGCGGAACACCCATCAATGCCGAAATAGGGCGACGTTTCCCCCGTGGCCTCTTCGAACGCCTCGAGCACGGCCCTTTGCACCGGGTGACTGGGATCAATGTAGTCGGCAGAGCCGCCCAGATGCCGGTTGAGCGTGACAAAGCCCGCATGTTTTCCGGAACAGTTGTTATGCACCTGACAGGGCGAGGTGCCGGAACACAGCAGTGATTTATGCGCCGCCTTGTCCTGCGGGTCATGGGCACCGCAGCGCAGGTCATCATCCGTCAGGCCCAGATCAGATAGCCAGCGATTGACGCGCTCGGTATGGATCGCCGCGCCATTATGAGAGGCGCAAGAGAGCGCCAGTTGCTCCGAGGTCAGCCCATGCGCATCCGCCGCCCCGCTGGTGATCAGCGGCAAAGCTTGGAGCATCTTGCACGACGAACGCGGTAGGATCGTCTCGGAAGGGTTGCCCCAAGCCTCGACAATCGCGCCCCCAGCGTCGCAAATCACCGCATGCCCAAGGTGCACGCTCTCAGGCGAGGGGCCGCGCCAGATTTCGGTGAAGGGGACAGCGTTGGTCATCGGTATACTCCGGCAGATCGGGGGACAGGCGGGATATGCGGAAATCCGCCAATTGCGTCTTTCACTTCTCGCGTGTTTCAGGCTAATATTGCAATGTCGAGACAGAACTGGTCGCATATAAAAATATTCCCGTAAAGGGTAGCTGGCGACCGAAGGATTTGAGGCTTAGGACAGCTTGGAGGCTGGACATATGATATCAAGATTTGCAGGCGGTATGGCCATCGCGGTGGCGATGCTGATCACACCCGCAGCACAGGCGCAAAGCACGAGCACCAATCAGGTGGCCACCAGCACGGCGTGGAGCGTGTTCGAGGACAGTGATCCGCGCGAATGCTGGGCGGTTTCTGCGCCCACGGAATCTGTCAACACCAAGGATGGGCGCGTGGTGGCGGTGCGGCGCGGCGATGTGCTGTTGATGACGTTCTTCCGCCCGGGTGCAGGCGTGCAGGGCCAGATCACCTTTACCGGTGGCTATCCGTTTGCCGGGGGCTCGACCGTAAACCTCAATATCGGCGGCACACAATTCGAGTTGTTCACCGAAGGCGAATGGGCTTGGCCCGCAAGCACCGAGGATGACGCCCAAGTTCTCGCAGCGATGAAACGCGGCGCGGATGCGGTTCTGACCGCCCGCTCAGGGCGTGGCACAGTGACCAAGGATACGTTCTCTCTGCTGGGATATACTGCGGCAGTGGAAGAGGCCGAAAAACGCTGCAAGTAACCGCGTGCGTGTGCCTGTGGCGCTATGAATTCAATGCGGCGGGCCAGATCGGCACCGCCGCTTTTCGTGACAGTGTCGCGCTATCCCTGAGCCGTCAGGATCGCACTGACTTTGAGTGCGCGTTGCACGTTGCCCTCAACCTTCAGCTTGCCTGACATATAAGCCATAACCGGGTTTTGTGCGCCGGACAGGATGTTGCGAAACACCTCGTCGCTTGCGCTTAGCACCACATCCGCCGGTTCATCCCCGGCGTGCGCGCCTGCCTCGCTGAGCATGACGCTGCCGTGGCCTGTAATCACAAGCTTGGCGAGGCCTCTGATATGGCCCTTGGCGCGGGGCGTGAGCGTGGTGATATAGTCGTCGATGATGGCACTCATGGGATGGTCTCTGTCGCGAATTGGGTTCGCGATAGATCACCCCGGAACACGTCCGGGCGCAAGCAAAACCGCGCGTCACATGATTTACCAGCGCGTCAGCGCATCCTCATCCGCATCTTTGGCGGCAACCCAATCGGCCCCCGCCTCGGTCACTTCCTTCTTCCAGAAGGGCGCCCGCGACTTTAGAAAATCCATCAGAAATTCCGCCGCGTGAAAGGCATCGGCGCGGTGCCGGGCGGCGGTGGCGACCATCATGATCACCGCATCCGCCTGCAGGGTGCCATAGCGGTGGATGACCAGAACATCCCCAAGACTCCAGCGTTCGCGCGCCTCTTCCGCGATCTTTTCCAGCGCCTTTTGCGTCATGCCAGGATAATGTTCGATCTGCATCGCCCGAAGAGACGCACCATCGAGATCACGCACAATCCCGGTAAAGGTCACAACCGCGCCCATCCCGGACTGTCGCGCAACAAAGGCATTTGCCTCGGCACCAAGGTCAAACGCGGCCTCTTGTACCCGGATATCCATGGCTCAGCCCCCGGTCATCGGCGGAAAGAACGCCACCTCTCGGGCACCGGCCAGCGGCGCATCGAAATCGCTCAACTCTTGATCCACCGCCACGCGCAGCGCGTTCAGATCAGCAAACGCAGCCTCATACCGCTCTTCGCGCGCGCGCAGTTGGTTCACCAAGTCCATGACCGTGGCGGGTGTGGTATCAATCCGTTCCTTTGGAAGGCCGATCCGTTCCCGCACCCAGGCGAAATAGAGCACATCCATCATCTCTCATCCTTCAGATAGGGGATCGACTTGTTGAAATAGTCGAACCCCGTCAGCAGGGTTAACGCCGCCGCCAGCCACAAAAGCCAGATGCCCACGTGGCCGGCCCAAACCATGCCGGTGTATTTCCACGTCAACCCGTGCAAATCATCCTCGCGCCCCTCAAGTATGGACAAAACCAGATGATCATCCATGCCGAACACCGACATACCAAAATAGTGCTCGAACACACCTTGGGCAAACAGCACGGCAATCGCCACCATCTGCGCGGTGGTTTTCCACTTGGCCAATTGCGTGACCTTGAGCGTGCCTGCGGTGTCGCCCAGAAATTCGCGCAAGCCCGAGACAAACACCTCTCGAAACAGAATGACCGTGGCGGGCAGCACCAACCAGGGCGACATGCTTGAATAGCCGACGATCACCATCAGGGCGATGACCACCATCGCCTTATCGGCAATCGGGTCCAGCATCGTGCCCAGCTTGGTCACTTGTTTCCAGCTGCGCGCCAGATACCCATCGAACCAATCGGTGATCGCCGCGCTGACGAACAGAATCAGCGCGAACCAATCGGCATAAGGTCTTGTAAAATATAAGAACATGACCGCGACTGCCGGGGCTGCCAGCAGGCGGAGCGTGGTCAGGATATTGGGCAAGGTCCACGTCATGGCCTCTGTTCTATCCTGTCACAGGCGCGAGGGAAAGCGCCCTTGATTGCTAGAAATCACGCAGCCTCCGGGTGGTTTCAGGATCCATGAACCCGGCAATCGTGGCCTCGGTCTCGTGGTCCATGGCGCGGCGCAGGTCAGTCATCGCAGTGGCGTTCAGAACCCGCTTCATCGCACGCACAGCCAAGGGGGGCAGATCGGCCAACCGGCGGGCAGTTGCCTTGGCTTCGTCCATCAGTTCCGCGTCGGGCACGCATTTCCACGCCAGCCCCATCGCGTGCAGGTCCGCCGCCCCGTAACGGTCGCCGAAAAACAGCATCTCGCGCGCTTTGTTGAGCCCCACAAGCGCAGGCAACAGGCTACTGACCCCGCCGGTGACAAAGAGGTTCAGTGACACCTCTGGAAAGAACCCCCGCGCCGATGTGGCCCAAATCGGGAAGTCGCAATTGATCGCCCACTCAAAGCCGCCGCCCACCGCCCATCCATTGATTGCGCCCACCACGGGTTTGTGTCCCAGAACGATGGCATCGGTCGCACGCTGGATCGCCTTCACCAGATCACGCGCCTCTTCCTCGGAGGAGGGATGCACATGCTCGCGCCGGTCGTCGCCTGCGCAAAACGCCTTACCCGCCCCAGTAAAAATGATCGCGCGGGTTTGTGCATCTGCATTCGCCCGCTCGAACGCCCGCGCCACATCGTCGATCAGGGCGCGGTTCATGGCATTCAGACTGCCGGGCCGGTTCAGCGTGATACAGCGCACGCCCTCGTCCACGATCTCGCTCAAGACGGTTTCATAGGTCACATCGGTCATTGGTTGCCTCTCAGCACACGCTTTGTCTTGCCCTCGGTCAGGGGAAAGGTGCCATGCGGCACCACTGTCACCCGCGCCGTTGCGCCCAGCTTGGTCTTGATCGCGGTGGCAACCTCTTCGGCCAGCCCATCTGTCACAGGCTGCCCCTTGGCCCGTTCCACCGTGACCGGCAGGGCATCATAAGGCGGCGGGCTATCGAGAATGATCCGGTAGTCGCCAGAGAGCGCCGCAAACTCGTTGATGACTGCCGCGACCATCGTCGGAAAGAGATTGAGGCCGCGCACCACCACCATATCATCCGACCGCCCCACCACGCGAAAGCGGAACCCGCTGCGCCCGCAGGTGCAGGGATCGGTTGCATCCACGGTGATGATGTCGCCGCTGCGAAACCGCACGAGCGGCTGACAATCGCGCGCCAGATGGGTCAGCACCAATTCCCCGGTCTGCCCCGCCTCAAGCGGCAGCGATGCGCCCGTCTCAGGGTCTATCAGCTCGGGATAGAGCACATCGGCCGCCATGTAATGCAGGCGCGTGTCGTGTTCGCATTGCGCCGCGAAATTGCAGAACACATCCGAGACGCCGTAATTGGCATTGCGCGGCTCCATGCCCCAGACATCCCGCAGGCGTGCGCGAAACGCCGGATCATCCAGCCCCGCCTCGCCGCCAAAGAGCCCCAAACGCAGGCCCAGATCGCGCGGTTTCAATCCCGGAAACTTGTCTGCGATCACCCGTTCCAGCACTGACGGATAAGAGGGTGTGCAGGAAATCGCGGTGATCCCCACCTCCTGAATGGTGCGTACCAATAATTCTGTTGACCCAACGCCAAAGGGCACCACCATCGCGCCCGTCGCCTGCAAGGTCATGTGATCGGTCAGCCCGCCCATCCACATCTGATAGTTCAGGCAATGCACCACGGTATCGTCGGGCGTCAGGCCAGAGGCGGATTGACAGCGCCCGCCCACCGCCTCTGTCACCGCGCAATCGCGGGCTGAGAGGGCCAAATTCATCGCCTGCCCAGTGGTGCCAGAGGTGCGGTGCAACCGCACCGCCTCGCGCCGGGAGGCGGCCATATAGGTGCCAAACGGCTGATGTTCCGCCTGCGAAATCCGCAATTGCGCCTTGTCCGACAGGGGCAATTCAGCCAGATCGCGCAGGTCAGCAGGGGGTGTGCGCCCCTGCCATAGGTCACGGTAAAACTCCGACTGTGCCGCGACATAGGCGCTTTGAACCGCCCAAGCGGCGGCCTGATGCGCGCGCAGCCGGTCAGGGCTGGCAAATTCGGCTTGGTCAAGCAGGCTCATGGCTGCAATCCTCGTTCCCAGATGGTTGTGAGCGTGGCAATCACCGCCGCCCGGTCGGCAGACACATCGACCAGCCCCGCCTCGCCCGAGAGATAGAGGCTGGAAAAATACTGATCCGTCATGCCACCCAAGGCATAGGCCCGGCGGGTCAACTCGGCCTCGCTCAGTGTGCCCCGCCCCTCGCGGGCGAGCCTGCGGCGGGTGGCGGCCACAACAGTGTCGATCCATTCCCGATTGAGCCGGTGAAACGCGGCACGCGCCGCTGGAAAGGCATCAAGATGATGGATGAGGCATTTCATCAGCCCGCGATTGGCTTCGAATAGGCGGGCATAGGCCTCGGTCGCGGGGCGCATGCTGCGCTCGGGGCTGCTCTGGCTGGCGCGGATCATGCCCGCTTGCAGAAAGGCGGCAAAGCCTTGCAGCAGATCGTCGAGCAGATGCGCCTGATCGGGAAAGTAGAGGTAAAAGGTGCCATTGGCGACGCCCGCCTCTTTGCAGATGGCCCCGATGGTCAGATCCTGAAGCGCCGCGCTTTCCAAAAGAGAGCATGCTGCGATACGCAGCGCCTGCGCAGTGCGGATACCCTTTGCCTCGCCCTCAACCTGCACAGCGAGAAACGCGGGATAGCTGGTGTGATCGGTGGGCGCGGGCATGGGCGACTCAAAAATGAAAATGAATTCATATTCAGTTTTTGAGTATGCTTTGTCAAGCTGACTGATGCACAGCGTTCAGCCGCGTTCGTGGAAAAAATCATAGAGCTTCTGAGCCATCGCGTCTGAGACCCCTTCGACCGCACGCAGATCGGCCAGATTGGCACGGCTCACGGCCTTGGCGCTGCCGAAATGGGCCAAAAGCGCACGTTTGCGCGCAGCCCCGATGCCCGGCACCTCATCCAGTGGCGTGGCCCCCACCGCCTTGGCGCGTTTCGCGCGATGCGTGCCGATGGCAAAACGATGCGCCTCGTCGCGCAGACGCTGCACGAAATAGAGCACCGGATCGTTATGGCGCAGCGCCATGGGATGTTTGCCCACGCGGTGAAACTCTTCCTTGCCGGCATCCCTGTCCACGCCTTTGGCGACCCCGACCATCGGGATATCCTCAACCCCCATCTCGCGCATGATACTGGCCACGGCGCTGACTTGCCCCGCCCCACCGTCGATCAACAACAGGTCCGGCCAATGCCCTTGGCTGCGATCAGGGTCTTCTTTCAGCAACCGCTTGAAGCGGCGGGTCAACACCTCTTTCATCATCCCGAAGTCGTCGCCCGGCGTGATGTCATCGCCCCGGATATTGAACTTGCGATAGTGGTTTTTCATCATGCCCTCAGGGCCTGCGACAATCATCGCGCCCACGGCATCTGTGCCCTGAATATGGCTGTTGTCATAAACCTCGATCCGCTGCGGCGGGCCGGGCAGATCAAACGCCTCGGCCAAGCCGCGCAGCAATTTGCCCGTGGTGGCTGTCTCGGCCATTTTACGTGCAAGGCTTTCGCGGGCATTGCGCATCGCGGCGTCGACCAACTCGGCCTTTTCCCCCCGCAGGGGCACGTTCAGCGTCACCTTGCGCCCCAGCTTGTCGCTTAGCGCCTGCTGCATCAGATCGGCATTCTCAATCGGATGCGACAAGAGCAAGGCGCGCGGTGGTTCCTTGCTGTCATAGAACTGACCGATAAAGGCCTCGAGCGCCTCGGCCTCTTCAACATCCACACCGACACGGGGATAGAAATCCTGATTGCCCCAGTTCTGCCCGCCGCGAATAAAGAACACCTGCACGCAGGCTTGGCCCTGTTCCAGATGCAACGCGATCACATCGGCCTCGTCCACAGTGCGGGGGTTGATACCTTGGGCGGTCTGCACCTGCGTCATCGCCTTGATACGATCCCGCAGGGCAGCAGCACGCTCGTATTCCATCGCCTCGGCGGCCTCGGCCATCTGCACGGCCAGCTTTTCCTGAATCTCGGTCGAGCGGCCCGACAGATAACGCTCTGCATCGCTGACCTGCGTTGCATACTCTGCCCGATCAATCTTGCCCACACAGGGCGCGGTGCAGCGCTTGATCTGATATTGCAAGCAGGGGCGCGTCCGGCTCTCGAACATGGCATCCGTGCAATTGCGCAACTGAAACACGCGCTGCAACTGCGCCAGCGTTCGGTTGACAGCACCGGCACTGGCGAAGGGTCCGTAATAAGCCCCCTTTTCACGCTTGGCACCGCGATGTTTCTTGATCATCGGAAACTCATGCCCGGTGACAAGGATGTTGGGAAAGCTTTTGTCGTCGCGCAACAGCACGTTGTAGCGCGGCTTCAACTGTTTGATGAGGTTCTGCTCCAAAAGCAGCGCCTCGGTCTCGGTCGCGGTCGTGAGAAACATCATCGACGCAGTTTCTGAAATCATCCGCGCGATGCGCCCGGTATGGCCGGTGGGGCGGGCATAGTTCGACACACGCGCGCGCAGATTGCGCGCTTTGCCCACATAAAGCACCCTCGCCTGCGCATCGAGCATCCGGTAGACGCCCGGCGACGCGTCTAGCGTGCGCAGATAGTCCCGGATGACATCATGGCCGGGTTTGGGTGGGGATTCGGGGGCGTTTTCGGTCATCGGCTCTCAGATATGATTCCCCCCGAGTGCTGCAATGATCCGACCCGGAGAGCAAGAGGGAAGCTGTCCACGGTTTCTGTGGATAACTCTGCGGATAGGTTTCCGGGAAGTGGAAATTTTCCTTGGATTCGGCTGGGTTCGTTAAGATGCCTAATTTTTAGGCAGTTTACCAACACATTGATATCTATCAACAAAAATATATGCCCTTGGCAAAATGTTGAAAACACTAACGATTTTGTAACGCTTGCGTGACGAACCCACGGCCAGTGCAAAACTTTTTTCGTCGGACGCGCGTTTTACTCCACACCCAGAACATCAGGGGTCTGCCAACCCAGGTGCTGGCCCCCATCCACACAGAGCAATTGGCCCGTCACACCCGGTGCATTCAGGAAGTAGACAAGCGCCGCTGTGATATCCTGCGGATTGGCCCCACGTTGCAAAATGGTCGCCCGGCGCTGGTTCTGGAAATGGCTGTCGCTCTGGCGATGCCCTTGCAATGTCGGCCCCGGTCCGATGGCATTGACGCGCACCCGTGGGGCCAGCGCCTGTGCCGCAGTCCGGGTCAGCGCCCAGAGACCCATCTTGGCAATCGTGTATGTCATGAACTCGGGCGTCAACTTGTGCACGCGCTGGTCAATCATATTGATCACCAGCCCCTGCGCCACCGGCTCGTCATAGTCGTCCATGGTCGGTGCGGGCACCTGCGCCGCCATCTGCTGCGTCAGCACGAAAGGCGCGCGCAGATTGCTTTCCATGTGGCGATCCCAGCTCAGGCGCGTGGCGGTCTGGATGTTGTCATAGTCAAAGATCGAGGCGTTGTTGATAAGCGTGGTCAGCGGACCGCCCAGTGCTTGGGCAGCGCGCGCCACCAGCGGTATCACCTGCGCCTCGTCCAGCAGGTCCGCCTCAAGCGTCACCGCCTCTCGCCCCAACGCGCGGATTTCATCGGCCACGGATTCTGCTGCCTCGCGCGAGGTGGCGTAATGAACGGCCACATCATGCCCTTGCCGTGCCAGCTCCAACGCCATTGCCCGGCCCAGCCGTTTACCCGCGCCTGTCACCAAAGCCCGCGTCATGCCCTGCTACTCCTCAGATTAATATCACCGAGACATAGACCACATAAGCAGAGGTCAAGGCGATGCCCCACACACGCGTGATGTCGATCTTGAAGAACACGAAAGGAATGATCAGCAAGGACGTGCCCAGCATCACCCAGAGATCGAAATTGAGGAATTGAGGATCAACAGGAATTTCACCAACCAGCGCCGCAACACCGATGATGCCAAGCAGGTTGAACATGTTGGAGCCAATGACATTGCCCAGCGCCACATCGGCCTGTTTGCGCAATGCCGCCATCACCGTGGTCGCGAGTTCCGGCAAAGAGGTGCCGACCGCAACCAGCGTAAGGCCGATCACCGCCTCGCTGACGCCGTAGCGCTGCGCGAGAATTGAGGCATTGTCCACAAGGATATCCGCACCAAGCGGTAGCCCCACAAGGCCCAGCACAAGGAAAGTGATGATCTGCCACCACGGCATATTGGGGTCTGCGCCTTCCACATCCTCGATGCCATCCACCTCGGACAGGGCCGTGATGGCCGCCTCGCGACGATGCGCCATCGTGTCGCGAAATGCATCCGCCAGCATAAGCGCCAAAGCCGCAAGCAGGATCAGACCCGAGATCCAGTCAAACGTGCCGCGAAAGGCCAGCAGAATGAACAGGACCGAAGCGGCGAGCATCTGGAGATACGATTTGGAGCACCTGCAGCTGCTGGTATGCAGTACCGCGAGAATAGCCGGAATACCCAACACCAAGAGGATGTTGGCGGTATTCGAGCCCACCACATTGCCCAGTGCCAGCCCCGGCTTGTCATCCAAAATCGCATTGACCGAGATCAGCAGTTCCGGTGCAGAGGTGCCAAAGGCCACCACCGTGAGGCTGACGATCAGCGCCGGGATCCCCACACGCAAACTTAGGTTCACAGCCCCTTTGACCAAGGCATCCCCAGCCAGAAGCAGGATCACCAGCCCCAGCGCCGACAAGAGCCATGGCATCATTTCAATTTACCCTTTTCGCAGGAACAGGGCCCCTTGCCGATGCGGTAGCGCCCGCATTTCTGGCATTTGGCCTGACTGAGCCGCTTTTGCCCCGGAAACCGGAGACGGCCAAACATGGCGAGGACCCCCATCGCCACAAGAAAGAATATGACGACCTTGACCAACAAATCAGAGGCCGAACCGGGCAAGGCTGGCCCGTTCTTCGACGACGCTCAGCGCGTCTTCGGCGATAGCCGCCCCAAATCGCGGAAATATCCCGCGTTTGCGGCCATAGCGGGCAAGCTGCACCTTGTCGCCGTAAAGTTCCTTGAGCTTCGGCAGCAGATGCGCGATGCCATCCGCCAGCCCCAATTCGACGCTGCGCGACCCCAGCCAGAATTCCCCCGTGAACAAATCTGGATCGTCGCGCAACCGCGCACCGCGCCGGGATTTCACATGGGTGATAAAGGCGGCATGAATGTCTTCCAGAATGCTCTTGAGGCGGGTCACATCCTCGGGCTTTTCGGGCATGAACGGATCCAGCGTGCTTTTGGACTTGCCTGCCGTATAAATGCGTCGCTCAATCCCCTGCCGCGCCAGAAACTCGTTCGCGCCAAAGCCCGCCGAGATCACCCCGATAGAGCCCAGCACCGAAGAGGCATCGACCCAGATGTCATCCGCCGCAACCGCCAGCCAATAGCCACCCGAGGCCGCCACATCCTCGACAAAGGCATGCACGGGGATTTTCTTTTCCTCCGCCAGCCGGCGGATACGGGCCGCGATAAGCGAGGATTGTACCGGCGATCCACCGGGAGAATTGATGACCAGCGCCACCGCCACCGGCTTGCCGCGCGCAAATGCTTTTTCGATCACCGGCCCGATGGCTTCGTCACTCAGGGCCGCGCGCGGACCCCCGCCGATCATCCCCGCAAGGCGGATGACCGCGACGGTGGGCCTGCGGTTGAGGAAGGGGATCATATGTCTCATGCCGCCCGATGTAGAGTGCGAGGGCATGACAAACAAGGCAGCCCGTGCATCTGATCGCCCTTCCCCGGCGTTTCCCCTGTTCTCGCGCGAAAAAGATCACGCGAGAGGGTCATGATTTGATGCGGTATCCGGTCTTGAAGATCATCCAAACCGCCGCAAGGCAGAGGCCAAAGAACACAGCAACCGCCAAAAGACTGTATCCGATCCCCACATCCGCCACCCCGAAAAACGCCCAGCGAAACCCTGAGATGAGGTAAACAACCGGGTTGAACAGCGTCACCACCTGCCACGCCGGCGGCAACATCGAGATGGAATAGAACGCCCCCCCAAGAAACACGAGCGGCGTGATCACCAACAGCGGGATCAATTGCAATTGCTGAAAATTCTCGGCCCAAATGCCGATGATGAAGCCAAAAAGGGCAAAGGACAGACAGATCATCACCAAAAACAGCACCATGATCCAAGGATGCTGAATATCGAGATCAACAAACAGGCTGGCCGTGATCAGGATCACCGAGCCGATCATCAACGCCTTGGTCGCCGCCGCGCCAACGTAACCCAGCACGATTTCTAGGAAATTGACCGGAGCCGAGAGCAATTCAAAGATCGTGCCGATGAATTTCGGGAAATAGATCCCGAAAGAGGCGTTGGAAATTGCCTGCGTCATCACGCTGAGCATGATCAGGCCGGGCACGATAAAGGCGGCATAGCTCACACCCTCCACCTCTTGGATCCGCCCACCAATGGCGGCACCAAAGACCACGAAATAGAGCGTGGTCGAAATGACCGGCGACAGCAGACTCTCAAGGATGGTGCGGAAAAACCGCTTCATCTCGTAGATGTAAATGGCGCGAATAGCGTGCAGGTTCATGCTGCGTCCTCCCGCACAAGGCCCACGAAAATCTCTTCGAGACTGCTCTGGCGTGTTTCGATGTCTCGCACCGACAGCCCCTCGGCAGCCAAGGCCTGCAAAAGCCGGGTGATGCCGGTGCCCTCGCCGCGTGTGTCATAATGATAGATCAACGCCTGACCATCCGGGGCCTGTTCCAGATCATAGCCAGAGAGAGCCTCTGGCACGTGCTCAAGCGGCGACACCAGATCAATCCGCAAGGATTTGCGCCCCATCCGACGCATCAGCGCGGCCTTGTCCTCGATCAACAGGATTTCTCCCTTGTTGATGACCGCGATCCGGTCGGCCATGGCCTCGGCCTCTTCCAGATAATGCGTGGTCAGGATGATGGTCACGCCGCTTTCTTTCAACCCGCGCACCACCTCCCACATATCCCGGCGCAACTCCACATCGACGCCCGCCGTCGGCTCGTCGAGAAACAGAACACGCGGCTCGTGACAGAGCGCCTTGGCGATCAGAACCCGGCGCTTCATCCCACCCGAAAGCTCGCGAATCCGGTTGTTGCGCTTATCCCAAAGCGAGAGTTGTCGCAAAATACGCTCTATCAGCGCCTCATCCGGCGACCGCCCGAATAGCCCCCTTGAAAAGCGCACGGTGTTGATGACCTTTTCGAAGGGTTCCAACGCAATTTCCTGTGGCACAAGGCCGATCATCGCCCGCGCGGCACGATAGCCGGTCACAATGTCATGCCCCCCGACCGAAGCCCGCCCACCCGTCGGCGTGGTAATGCCGCAGAGTGTCGAAATCAGTGTCGTCTTGCCCGCCCCATTGGGACCAAGCAGCGCAAGGATTTCGCCCTCTTCTATGCTGAGTGTCACCGCGTTGAGCGCGACAAAGCCGCCCTTATAGGTCTTGCTTAGACCCTCGACCGTTACGATAGCTGTCATAGATATTCCCCTTTGTGCGGAACCTAATCCATCGACACCCTAACGCAACGCGCATCCCGGCATAGGTCCCTGTGCGTCGATGCGCGGTGTCGCCGATCAAAGAACAGTCTGTTTTTGTGAGTTTGTTCATAGTTTGCCTGCATGATGCTAGAGTACCGACCACACGGGGTGGCGGGCCTGACGACGGCAAGGGGAACGGGATGATCAAGCATATATTCAGGCTTGTTCTGCTGGCGTGTACGCTGATGACGGGGGTCAGCCAAGCGCAGGCAGAACCGCGCATTCTGGTCATGGGTGATTCGCTTTTGGCGATGCACAAGCTGACTGGGCGCTCTGTTTCCTCGTCGGTGGAACGGGAATTGGGCGTGCGCGTCACCGATATGTCGGTTGCCGGAGCGCGGTTTCTATACCGCCTGCCGATCACCGGCGCGCTTGGCCTGAACATCACCAAGCAATATCGGCAGGGCGATTGGGATTGGGCCGTGCTGAATGGCGGCGGCAATGATCTCTGGCTTGGCTGCGGCTGCATGCGCTGTGGGGGCAAGCTCGATCGCCTGATTTCCCGGGATGGGCGACGCGGCGCGATCCCCGGCTTTGTCTCGCGCCTCCGTCAAAGCGGGGCGCAGGTGATCTATGTCGGTTATCTGCGCACGCCGGGCATCACATCACCTGTGGAACATTGCACCGATGAAGGGGCCGAGATGGATCGTCGCGTGGCGCTCTTGGCGGGGCTTGACCGGGGGGTGCATTTTCTGCCCCTTGCAGACATGGTGCCGCATGGCGACCGAACCTATCACGGGATCGACCTCATTCACCCCTCGTTCAAGGCCAGCCGCATGATCGGCCAACGTATTGCGGATGTCATCGCCGGAAATGACCCCGGCACCGTATCCCGCAATCGACTTCTGACAGAGTGATGCAACCTAGCTGATCAACCGTTTAAGCCAGCCTTTCTTTTCCGCCTCGGGTTCAGGATCGTCCTCTGACGGACCTTCCAGCACTTCTTCGAGGCGGGTAAAGAACTGATCCGCCATCTTTTTGGCAAAACCGTCCACCAACCGGCTTCCCAGCTGCGCCAGCTTGCCGCCGACGCTCGCCTCGACATCATAGCTCAGCCGCGTGCCGGTTTCACTGTCTTCCAGTCGCACATTGGCCCCGCCCTTGGCATAGCCTGCGGCCCCGCCTTTGCCCTCGCCGGTCAGGGTCAGACTTTCCAACTCCACGATGTTCGACACTTTGACCATGCCCTTGAACGTCGCCTTCACCGGCCCGACCTTTTGCACAACGGTCGCCTCGAACCCCTCTTCGGGCGTGCCCGTCACCTCCTGCGCGCCGGGCACACATTCCTTGAGCACCTCGGGGCTAAGCAGGGCCGCCCAGACCGTCGCCCGATCCGCCTTGATGTCGCGCGCGTCACTCATCTGCATCTGCTCGGTCCCTCCCGTTCCCCCACACCCCTACCCTAGCGCAGCCCCAATGCCGCGCCAAGAGAGCAGAAAGTCGGAGCGGCGCGAGGCATCTGGCCTTCGCGCGCGCCTGCCCTTACCCTGCGCCCAAACAAGATTGGGGCAAAGATGCTGTCAGGTCTGCGCGTGGTGGAATTCGAAGGGCTGGGGCCCGCGCCCTTTGCCGCGATGATGCTGGCCGAAATGGGCGCAGAGGTGATCGTGATCCACCGCCCCGGTGCAGGCAATCCCGTGGCGGGCGCCAAGAACTTGCTCGACCGTGGCAAGCGGTCCATCGTGCTGGATCTTAAAACCACAGCGGATACCGCCATTGCCCGCGCCCTGATTGAACGCGCGGATGCGCTGATCGAGGGATTTCGCCCCGGCGTGATGGAGCGGCTGGGTCTGGGGCCAGAGACGATGCAGGCCGCCAACCCGCGCCTTGTCTATGGGCGCATGACCGGCTGGGGGCAGGACGGGCCGCGCGCCTATGAGGCGGGGCATGATCTCAACTATATCGCCACCTCCGGCGCGCTCTGGTATGCGGGCGCGCCCGGCACGCCGCCGCAGACGCCCGCTACCCTTGTAGGCGATGTGGGCGGCGGCGCGCTTTATCTTTTGGCCGGGATGCTGGCGGGTCTGATCCGCGCCGCGCGCACCGGACAGGGCACCGTGGTGGATGCGGCCATTGTCGATGGCTCGGCGCATATGATGGCGCTTTTGATGTCGATGATGCCCACCGGCAACCTCAGCATGACGCGCGGTCAAAGCCTGCTTGATGGCCCACATTGGAGCCGCGTCTACGCCTGCGCCTGCGGCGGCTGGCTCACGGTGCAATGCCTTGAGCCACAGTTCTACGCCGCGTTCCTTTCCCGCCTTGGCCTGTCGGACGATCCTCATCTTGCGGCGCAGCACGACCGCGCGCAATGGCCCGAACAGGGGGCCAGATTGGCTGCCCTCTTTGCCGCGCAGCCGCTGGCACATTGGGCCGAGGTCTTTGCCGGGTCGGATGCCTGCGTCGCGCCGGTTTTGCGCCCCGATCAGGCCGCACAAGATCCGCATATGGCAGCGCGTGGCGTCTGGCAGGAGGGTGGCGGCGGCCTTAGCCCCGCCCCCGCCCCCCGGTTTGACGGTCAACGCCACAGCGTCGCCCCACCACCCACACGCGGAGAGCACAGCGCCGAAATTCGCGCTTGGCTTGATGCGCCCCTCTGACCCTAGGCAAAAGGACCACCCTATGCCCATTTACGTCGATGCTGATGCCTGCCCAGTCAAGGACGAGGTCGAGCGTGTCGGCACGCGGCACGGGCTGCGGATCTTTGTGGTCTCGAACGGCGGTCTGCGCCCATCGCGCAATCCGCTTGTCGAGATGGTGATTGTGCCCGACGGCCCCGACGTGGCCGATATGTGGATCGCCGAGCGCGCGGGGCCGGGCGATGTAGTCATTACCGGGGATATCCCCTTGGCCGCGAAATGCGTGGCAGCGGGCGCGCTGGTGCTCAAACACAACGGCGAGGCGCTGACGGGGGCCAACATCGGCAACGTGCTCGCCACGCGCGACCTCATGGCCGACCTGCGCGCCGCAGACCCCTTTCGCCAAGGCGGCGGCAAAGGGTTTACAAAGGCCGACCGCTCGCGTTTTCTGGACGCTCTGGAACGGGCGGTGCGGGCTGCGGCCCGTAACATCTAAAGGACGTCCCATGACCACCGCCGCAACCATTCAGCGTTCCAACCTGATCGGCGCTGGCTATGCGCTGGCGGCGGTGCTGTGTTTTTCGCTCAACGATGTGGGGATCAAGTTTCTCTCGGATAGCTATGCCCTGCATCAGGTAGTGTTCATCCGGGCACTGGTGGGCATGGCGGCGTTTGTGGCCTTTGTCATGCCTTTTGCGGGCGGTCTGGCCCTTATACGCACGCGCCGCCCGAAAATGCACCTTTTGCGCGGCCTCTGCGTGGTCAGCGCCAATACCTGTCTCTTTCTGGGTCTGGCGGCAATGCCGATTGCCGATGCCGTGGCGGTGTTCTTTGTCTCACCGCTGGTGATCACCGTGTTCTCGGTGCTGTTCCTGCGCGAGAGCGTCGGCACCCGGCGATGGGCGGCCATTGCCGTGGGGTTTCTGGGCGTTTTGGTGATCGTCAAGCCGGGCACAGCGGCGTTTCAACTGGCCTCGCTTTTGCCCATTGCGGCGGCGTTTCTCTACGCCGTCATGCATATCCTCGCGCGCAAGATCGGCGGCACCGAGAGCGCGCCAACCATGGCCTTCTACATCCAGCTTACCTTTATCATCGCCAGCACGATCATCGGCCTCAGCTTTGGCGACGGGCGCTTTGCCGGGATGGGGCATCCCTCGCTTGAATTCCTGTTCCGCGCTTGGGTTTGGCCCGCGCCGGGGGATTGGCCGATCCTGATCATGCTTGGCATATCCGGCATGTTGGGGGGCCTCTTCATCTCTCAGGCCTACCGGCTGTCCGAGGCCGCCTTTGCCGCGCCCTTTGAATATGTCGCCATGCCGATGGCGATCATGTGGGGGGTGACGGTGTTTGGCACCTGGCCCGATGCGACCGCTTGGATCGGAATTGCCCTGATTGTGGGCTCTGGGCTCTATCTCTTGTGGCGCGAGTCGGTCAAGGATGCGACGCTGGCCGCCAAAGCGCCAACCTATCGCCGCTAAACACAGGAGAGACGCATGAGCCTGACGATCATTCCTTTTGCCCAAGGCGAGGCGCATCTGGACTGGCTCGGTCTCTGTGCTGCGTTCGAGGCGGGGCACCGCCTGCCCAAGGCCGAGATTGCCGATACGCTGCTCTACCGGGGCCGCGATACACTTCTCAATCGCGCGGCATGGATTGACGGCATGGGGCTCGCGGTGAAATCCGCCACGATCTTTCCGGGCAATCCAGAGCGGGGCGAGCCCATGATTAACGGGGCGGTCAATCTTTATTCCGATAGCGATGGCACGCTCGAGGCGCTGGTTGATTTCCACCTTGTGACCAAGTGGAAAACCGCCGGTGATAGCCTCTATGCTGCCACCCGGCTGGCGCGGCCCGATAGCGAAACCATCCTGATTGTCGGCGCGGGCACCGTGGGCCGCTCGCTTTGGCAGGCCTATCGCGCGGTCTTTCCGCAGGCGCGGTTCAGCATCTGGAACCGCACCTGCGCCAATGCCGAGGCGATGGCGGCAGAGTGTGAGGGGATGAGCGTAGCCGAGGATCTGGAAACAGCGGTGCGCGCGGCGGATATCGTCACCTCTGCCACCATGTCCAGCGATCCGCTGATCAAGGGGGGCTGGCTGCGCCCCGGTCAGCACATTGACCTGATCGGGGCCTATCGCCCCGATATGCGCGAAGCGGATGATGCCGCCATCGCCCGGGCGCGGGTGTTTGTCGATAGTTTCGACACCACAGTGGATCATATCGGCGAGATCAAGGCGCCACTGGACACCGGGGCGATCACCCGGGATCACCTGATTGCAGATTTCTACCAGCCTGAACGCTTCCGGCGACAATCGCCCAAAGATATCACCTTGTTCAAAAACGGTGGCGGCGCGCATCTCGACCTGATGACAAGCCGCTATATTCTCGACGCCTGGAGGGCGGCGGCATGATCTGGCTTGGCCTTTTGATCCTAGTGGGGCTGCTCATCGCCGCCCCGTTTCTGCGCGAAGCGATGAAGCCTGTAATGAATGACAGGCTCCGCAAACATGCCCCCGGCGACTTTGCCCATCTCTCACGTGGGATCACGCATTATCGCTGGCTGGGGGCCACGCGCGGGCCGGTGGCGGTTTGTGTGCATGGTCTGACCACGCCCTCTTTTGTCTGGCAGGGCATCGCGGCGGGATTGGGCAAACTTGGCTACCGCGTGCTGGTCTATGACCTTTATGGGCGCGGCTATAGCGATAGGCCAGATGGCCCGCAGGACAGCGCCTTTTTCATCAACCAGCTTGAGGAATTGCTCGAGGATCAGGGCATTACAGGCGATTTTACGCTTCTGGGCTATTCCATGGGCGGCGCGATTGCCACGGCCTTTGCCGCCCTGCATCCCGAGCGCCTGCGCGCGCTCATTTTGATTGCGCCTGCGGGCTTTGGGCATGATCTGGGACCGCTGGCAGAACGGGTGGCGCGCGGCGGCTGGTTTGCGCAATGGCTGATGCTTGCCGGATTCCCGCGCAGCTTTCGCAAAGGCTGCGAAGCAGAGCGGCATCTGCCCTCCAGCGTGCCGGGCATCGTCGATCTGCAACAGGCCCAACTGCGCACTCGCGGCTTTGTGCCTGCGGTCGCCCGTTCCATCAGTGGGATGGTCTCAGAGGATCTGACCGAAGAGCATGCGGATATCGCCGAAAGCCGCCTGCCCGTGCTGGCGATCTGGGGGCGCGAAGATACCGTTATCCCGCTGCGCAGCATGGCGCGACTGGCCGAGGTCAACCGAAACGCCCGCCAAGAGGTGATCGAGGGCGCGGGCCATGGCCTGACCTATACCCACAGCGACGCGGTGTTGACCGCGCTGCGTGATCTGATGCGCGATTAAGCTGCCTGCAACCGCCGCTCCTTGATCGGCAGGTGGACGATGGCCGAGAAGGCGCCGACACCCACACCAATCCACCAGACCATCGTATAATTCCCGTAAAGATCATACATCTTGCCACCCAGCCAGACGCCCATAAAGCTGCCAAGCTGGTGGGAAAAGAACACGATCCCATAGAGTGTCCCCATGTAGCGCAACCCATAGAGATGCGCGACGAGACCGGATGTCAGAGGCACGGTCGCCAACCACAGCGCCCCCATCGAGACCGAAAAAAGCAATACCGTCGCAGGCGTAATTGGCGTCATGATGAACGCCGCTGCAATCAGCGTCCGGCCCAGATAGATACCCGCCAGCAGGTTCTTCTTGGAATAGCGCTTGCCCAGCCATCCTGCCGTCAGCGTGCCCGCGATATTGGCCAGACCGATGATCGAAATCGCCACAGCGCCCAGCGCAGAGGTGGTGGTGATGCCAATATTATGCAGCGCCCCACCGGGAAGGATAGGGCCACACATCTCGGTGACAAAGGCCGGGAAATGCGCGGTGACAAAGGCCAGTTGATAACCGCAACTGAAAAAACCGAGGAAGATCAGCGTATAGGACGGATCGCGAAAGGCGCGGCGCAGGATCGTGCCCATCGATTCCTCGATCACCGTGCGGTCCACCGGGGCGGGCGCGCGCATCAGCGGCAGCATCGCCAGCACCGCGATGATCACGGCGGCAAAGATCAGGAACACGCTCTGCCATGTCATCAGCGAGAGCATGAATTCTGCCAGAGGCGCGCCAAACACCTGCCCCGCCGATCCCGCAGCAGTGGCAATGGCGAGGCTCATCGAGCGGTTCTCGTCCGAACTTGCCCGCCCGACCACGGCGAGGATCACGCCAAATCCGGTGCCCGCGATGCCAAAACCCACGAGAATCTCATAGAGTTGATGCGCCTCTGGCGTGACAGCAAAGGACGACAGCACCAAACCCGCCGCATAGGTCAGCGCGCCCAGAATGATCGCCTTTTGGTCGCCGATCTTTTCGGCCAGCGCGCCAAAAATCGGCTGGCCAAAGCCCCACGCAAGATTCTGGATCGCGATGGCCAGCGAAAACTCGGCGCGGGGCCAATTGAACTCGGTCGCAATCGGAATCTGAAACACGCCAAACGAGGCGCGGATCGCAAAGGAAATCAGAATAATGGTGCAACCCGCCACAAGAACGGGGGTAATCAGGGGGGCGGATTTCGGCATTGGATCCTCGCGCGCTATCCCGGCACTCTAGGCTAATCGTAAGAGGCGTCAATTCAGGCTTTGTGATGGGCCGCATCACGTTTTGCATCACCCGAGGAGTTGTGACACCATGCGGCTATTCGCATCGGTCAAGGCCTCGATCACGTCGAAATGGTGACGCCCGGCAGCAATCTCATGGCTCGCATTCCACGCCTCTGCCAGCCATCGCGCCTGATCCAGAAACACGGGCCGCTCATCAGAGCCAACCCAGACCGTGACTGGCACAGACAAGGGCCGCATAAGCGCCGGGCTCTCGGCCTCTGCCGCCGCCCGGTCCAGCCGGAAGTGTTCATTCATCGAGGTTTCCAGCAAGGGGCGCAGATCCGAGACCGGCGAAATGGGCATGACATGGCTGAGCCGCGCAGCCACATCACCGGGCAAGACCCCCGGCACCGCCATCCGCGCCACCAAATGCCCGCCCGCAGAATGCCCAACCAGCGCCAGCGGCCCCTCATGGCGTGCGGCCAGAACGCAGAGCGCGCGGGCAATCTGTCGGGTGATGTCCGCAATCCGCACCTCGGGGCAGAGATCATAAGAGGGCATGGCCACCGCCCAACCGCGTGCGAGCGGCCCTGCCGCCAGATGCGACCAGAGCGACCGATCAAACCGCAGCCAATAGCCGCCATGCACAAAGACGCATAGCCCCCGTGCCGCCCCTTTGGGGTGAAACAGGTCAAATGCCTGCCGCGCACCTTCGCCATAGGCCAGTCCAAGCTCTGCGCGCCGCTCCGCGCTCAACTTGGCACGAAACGCCTCGGCGGCCACGGTCCAGCGTGCCGGATATTGTGCCCCACCCGGAATATAGGGCACATTTGCATAGGCATCGTCCAGTTCCACGGCGTATTCCTCCCTATCTGGCCCTAGACATTCCTAGCCCAAGCTGGTCTGTCATGGCGAGATAAAAGCCATGCCAAGAGGGAAACGCAATGACCAAGACCGACCTGAAATCCATGCTCAAGGACCCCAGCCTGCTGTGCGAGCGGGCCTATATCAATGGCGAGTGGGTGGATGGCGATAATGGCACCTTCGAGGTCACGAACCCCGCGCGCGGGGACGTCATCGCGCATGTGGCCGATCTTAGCCGTGCGCAGGTGGCCCGTGCCATTGCCGCCGCCGAGACCGCGCAAAAGGAATGGGCGAAATGGACCGGCAAAGAACGCGCCGCCGTCCTGCGCCGTTTCTTTGATCTGATGATGGAAAACCAGCATGATCTGGGCGTGATCCTGACCGCCGAACAGGGCAAACCCCTGACCGAAGCCAAAGGCGAAGTGGGCTATGGGGCCTCCTTCATTGAATTCTTTGGCGAAGAGGCCAAGCGCATCTATGGCGAGACCATTCCCGGCCATCAGCGCGACAAGCGCATCACCGTCATCAAGCAGCCCATCGGCGTCGTCGCTTCGATCACACCGTGGAATTTTCCCAATGCGATGATCACCCGCAAGGCTGCTCCGGCACTTGCGGCGGGGTGTTCTTTTGTCGGGCGTCCGGCGGCGGAAACCCCGCTTTCGGCCACCGCGATGGGCCTTTTGGCCGAGCGCGCGGGCCTTCCGGCGGGCGTGTTCAACATCGTCACCTCCTCACGCGCCTCTGAAATTGGCAAGGAATTCTGCGAGAACCCGGCCGTGCGCAAGATCACCTTTACAGGCTCGACCGAAGTGGGGCGCATCCTGTTGCGCCAAGCCGCTGATCAGGTGATGAAATGCTCGATGGAATTGGGTGGCAACGCGCCCTTCATCGTGTTCGACGATGCCGATCTTGATGCGGCGGTCGAGGGCGCGATCCTGTGCAAATTCCGCAACAACGGTCAGACCTGCGTCTGTGCCAACCGCATCTATGTGCAGGCCGGGGTCTATGACGCCTTTGCCGCCAAGCTCAAGGCTGCGGTGGAAAAGCTCAAGATGGGCGACGGGATGGACGACGGTGTGGCCCTAGGCCCGCTTATCAACGCCGATGCGATCGTCAAGGTGCAAGAGCATGTGGCCGACGCCAAGGCAAAAGGCGCCTCGGTCATTTTGGGAGGCGGCGAGCCGGTGCAAGGCGCGGGCTTTTTCCTGCCCCCGACCATCGTCACCGGCTGCACACAGGATATGGCCTTTGCCACCGACGAGACATTCGGCCCGCTGGCCCCCCTCTTCAAGTTCGAGAGCGTGGATGACGTCATCGCCATGGCCAATGACACGATCTTTGGTCTCGCCTCTTATTTCTACGCTAAGGATCTCAGCCGCGTCTACAAAGTGGCCGAGGCGCTGGAATACGGGATCGTCGGAGTCAACACCGGCATCATCTCGACCGAGGTTGCGCCCTTTGGGGGGGTCAAGCAATCCGGGCTTGGCCGAGAAGGCAGCCATCATGGGATCGAGGACTTCCTCGAAATGAAATACATTTGCATGAGCATCTGACCAAAGCGGCACTCGACCAAAGTCAGGTCCCTCGCTAGGATGTGACCAAGTCTTGAAGCAAAGGAGGCCGGCAATGCCCCGCTCTTTCCTTTTGGCCGGCCTGATGGCTGTGGTCTGCGCCTCCACGGTGCAGGCGCAGAACGACGAAGCCCGGCTTGTCTCCGGCGCAGTCGGCTATCTGCAACGGATAGCCCTGCCCCCCGATGCCCGCGCCGTGGTTGTGGCCGAGGGGCGGTTTGGGGCCATGCTGGGCGAGGTGACGCTGGACGCGGATGGCAAACAGGTGCCGCTGCCCTTTGAGATGACGGTGCCTGCCAACCTGTCCGGGCGGCTGAGTGCGGTGATCCGGGTTAACAACCAACCCCGCTGGCTTTTGAGGGATCTGCCCTTTGCTGATGGAACGGAGCCGGTTGATCTCGGTGAGCTGATATTAGAGCCGGTGACGGCGCTCGCCTTTGCGGTTGATTTCATCTGTGGCGATACCACGGTCTCTTTCGGAATCCTGGGCGAAGAAACGGTGCTGCGCGCCGAAGGGCGCGATATCCCGATGAAACAGGTCATCTCTGCCTCAGGTGCCCGGTTCGAAGGTATCAAAGAGCCAGAAACAGAGTTCTGGAACAAGGGCGATATGGCCATGCTCCGGCTGGAAGGGCGCGACCTGCCCGAATGCCAAGAGGTGCCGCCGCCACAACAACAAAGCTATCGTGCCGGCGGAAATGAACCGGGGTGGTCTGTTGTGCTAACCGCAGAAAACGCAGAGATTACCGCCGATTACGGCGAGATCACCCATAGCCTGCCGCGCCCGGATGTGCAGGTTTTGCCCGGCGCTTACGTGTTTGACATGCCCGAGATTGCGGCGCAGCTGACCATCCGCGAAGGCATCTGCCGCGACGATGCCACCGGCATGCCCCACCCCGATGCGGCACAGTTAACCCTTGGCGAGCGAGAGTTTAGCGGATGTGGGGGCGCGCCCGAGGACCTTCTGACAGGGCCCTCTTGGCAGGTGACGGTGCTGGGTGAGACCCCGCTGATCGAGCCGGAACGCCTGACCCTCAACTTCATCACACCTGGGCGCGTCGCGGGCAGCTCTGGCTGTAACCGTCTGGTGGGCGGCTATACATTGACGGGCGAGGGGCTACAGTTTGGTGCCATGGGGAGCACGATGATGGCCTGCCCCGAACCTCTGATGGAGCAAGAACGCCGCATGCTCGATGCGCTGGAACAGGTGACGCGGTTCGATATCGCCGAGGATGGCGCGCTGCGCCTGATCGGCGGTGCAACGGATGGCGTGCTGATCGAGGCGCGGCGGCCCTGAGCAGCAACGCCCGGCCAGACTGCTCTGACCGGGCGCAGGCATAGCTTCAGGTTCAGTTCACTTTGTCGACATCGACCACATCCTTGGTCACGACGTCACCGCTGGCAATCGCAATCCGGCGCGGTTTGAGCGCCTCAGGAACCTCGCGGCGCAGGTCGATATGCAGCATCCCATCGGCGTGGGTGGCGCCGATCACCCGCACATGATCCGCGAGTTGGAACCGGCGTTCAAACGCCCGCGTCGCAATACCACGATGCAGATAGGTGCGGCCCTCTTCTTCATCGCTCTTGCGCGCCGAGACGACAAGTGAGCCTTCCTTGACCTCAACACCCAGATCATCAGCGGCAAAACCCGCGACGGCAATCGAGATGCGATAGGCATCATCAGCGGTCTTTTCGATGTTATAGGGCGGATAGGTCGGCTGGGCCACGTCACTGGACATCACACGATCCAATAGGTCGGCAATCTGGTCGAAACCGACAGTGGCGCGATAGAGCGGGGCTAGATCAAAATTACGCATGGGTCATCCTCCATTGAGCGATACCAAGTTGGCGCCTTCCCCTTTGGGGACAGGCAATCTGTCCGGCCCATCCTGCGGCACCGGAACGCTCTTGATTTGGGAAGTGCTACGGCGGCTGTCAAGACCCCGCTACGGCCCTCAGGGCCGCGCGAATTTCGCCCCGGACGCCGCCGCATCCCCGCCTACCGTCACACGCCGAAACCCCGGATTCGCCGCGATGGGGCGCGAGGCCGCCGCACGCAGATCCTGTTTCAACTGCGCCACAATCTCGGGCAGGTCCATACCATAGGCGCGGCTTTCGCCCCCGTCCCAATTGCCACCGCTGACCAACGACAGGATACGCGCCCGCCCACCATCCCGCGCAAAAACCGGCGCACCGGATGAACCGTTGATCACCGCGCAGTCAAACCCCATCACCCCCTGGGACCGCCACAAAAGACCGCATTCACGCTGCCATGACGGGGCCTTGTCGCGGTCGCGGCCATAAGAGACAATGCTCACGCGCTGACCGGGCGCGAGGGTGCCCGCAAGGTGAAAGGGCGCGGCTAGGGCTGCGGGAATGGGCGCGGATAACTGCAAGAGTGCGACATCGCGCCGGACGTTCTCGGCCTGCATACCCGCCGCCGGATCATATCCCGGGGCAACCACATAGCGGGCCACGCCAGACTCCGCGATCACAACACCATCGCGCAGACCGGCGCGAAACTGAATGACGTCAGCGCCGATAGCACGCTGGGCGCGATCATGGACACAATGCGCTGCCGTCAGCACTTGGTCAGGGGCGATCAGAACGCCCGTGCAATAACCATCCCGCCCAAGATCGACACGCCCCACCGCCTCCCAGCCGAACAGGTCATCGCGGTCCGTCAACCGAATAAGGCCACTCGTCTGCGCCATCGCACCCGACGGGCACAGCATCAGGGCAACCAGCGCCGCAAGGCCAGTGCGCCAGCCTGTCATGGCTTGGCGAATTTCGCGCCAGTATCGCGGCGAATACCCGAGGTGAACATCTTGGGCGCGGCTTCCTGAAACACGCCAGCGCCACCATCAAGGGCGTCTTGCAGCACCCGAAGCGGATCGGTCAACTGCGTGCCAAGCGACACCTTGCGCCCCTCTACCTCGGCCATGGCTGAGACAACCGAAACAATGCGCGGCACACCGCCCTCAAAGCTAAAGATCGGCGCGCCGCTCGATCCGAAATCGACATCGCATGACATCACAAGAACACCATCCTGACGCGCCAGAACTTCGCAGATGTTTTGCAGGGATGGGGCCTCTGATCGGTCGCGGGCATAGCTGACCACGCCAATTTTCTGCCCCTTGCGCGGGCGCTCATCCGTCTCGAACGGGGTGACGCGCGTGTTGTTGATCGGGTGATGCAATTCGAGCAGCGCCACGTCATTGCGCACGCGCTCTGCAGTCACATCAGCAGCCGGTGCATAATCGGGATGCGTCACCGCGCGCCGAACAGAGCGATAGGCCGCCGCGCGCCCATTGCGCCACCCGGCCATGAATTCGATCCGTGCGGGATCAATCCGCGCACCAGTTTCCTTGTCAAACAGGCAATGCGCCGCCGTCAGCACCAGATCGGGTGCCACCAGTGCCCCGGTGCAAAATCCGCGCCCGGCCAATTCCAGCCGCCCCACGGCCTCCCAGTCCCGGGCCTCGTCGCCGACATCCAGACGTTGCAGGCGGCTATCCTGCGATAGCGCCGCACCCGCTGCACAGACCGACAAAAGAAAGGTGATGATACGCAGCATAAGGTCTTTGTCCCGCTCAATTCCCTTGCCGAATAGCACGGGTTTTGGGCCAGATTATGACCGGATCAGCGCAGGATCGGAACCCCGGTCATGCCTTGGGCCGCGCGGCTCATGGCGGGCGGCTTTGGTCCCCCCGTGGCCCAATCCAGCAACTCGACCGTGTGGACCACCGGAATACCCGTCCCTGAACCGATTTGCATCATGCAACCGATGTTGCCTGCGGCGATTACGTCCGGGTTCTTGGCCTCCAGCGTGCGCACCTTGCGCGCCTTGAGTTGCTTGGAAATCTCGGGCTGCATCAGGTTATAAGTGCCCGCCGACCCACAGCAAAGATGACTGTCTGCCGGTTCCACAACCGCGAACCCGGCCCGCTTGAGCAGATCCTTGGGATAGGTCTTGATCTTTTGGCCATGTTGCAGCGAACAGGCGGCGTGATAGGCGATGACCATCTCCTTATCCGCGCCTTGCGGCAGATCGAGCTTCATCAGGATTTCGCTCACATCCATGGCAATCGCGCTCACGCGCGCGGCGTCTGCTGCCAGCGCCTCATGCCGGAACATATGGCCGTAATCCTTGACCGTGGTGCCGCAACCGCTGGTGTTGATGACGATGGCGTCAAGGCCAGCCCCATCCATCTCACGCGCCCAAGCTTTGATGTTCTTGGCTGCCGTCGCGTGGCTCTCGTCGGTTTTGCCCATATGATGCGTCAGCGCCCCACAACACCCGGCGCCCTCAGCCACCACCACCTCGCACCCCAGCCGCGTGAGCAACCGGATCGTGGCATCGTTGATATCGGTGTTGAGCGCCTTTTGCGCACAGCCCGTCATCAACGCCACCCGCTTTTTGCGCGTGCCTTGCGCGGCAAAGGTTTGCGGATCGTCATTGCGGCTTACGGGCGGCACCTGCTTTGGGGCCATTTCCAGCATCGCGCGCAGCCGCGCATCAGGCATCAGCCGCGCAAAGGGCCGCCCGATCTTGGCCCCCAACAGCGCCACCCGAAATCGCATCGGATAGGGCAGGATACGCGCCAAAATCCAGCGCAGCGCACGATCCCCCAAGGGCCGCTTATAGCGCTCTTCGATATATTCGCGCGCCTGATCCACCAGATGCATGTAATGCACGCCAGAGGGGCAGGTGGTCATGCAGGCCAGACAGGACAGGCAGCGATCAATATGCTTGACCGTCTTGGCATCCGGCACGCGGTCATTTTCCAGCATGTCCTTGATAAGGTAAATGCGCCCTCTCGGGCTGTCCAACTCATCGCCCAGAACCTGATAGGTCGGGCACGTGGCGGTGCAAAACCCGCAATGCACGCAAGAGCGCAAAATCTCATTCGCGCGGGCAATCTTGGGATTTTCAAGCTGTTCGGCGGTGAATTCAGTTTTCATCTATCTCTACTTTCCCGCCACTCAGGCGGCTGCACCCGTGGCCATCAGCCCCGGATTTAGAATCTGTCTTGGATCGAATTTCTGCCGCAGCCCGGCCTGCAAGGCCGCCACCGGGCCGGGCAACGGGTGAAACGCGCCTTGGCTTCTGTCGCCACGGATCAGCGTGGCATGGCCGCCGCGCGCGGCCACCGCGCTGCGGATTTTCGCGGCACTCAACCCCGATCCTTGAGCAGCCAACAGCCAGATCAACCCGCCGCCCCAATCATAAAACGCCTCGCCGCCGCTCAGATCCGCAACGATCCCCGGCGCATCGGTGGGCTTCACCGACAACCGCCAGACATCGCCCGCCCGCCCCTGAAACGGGCCGACATCGCGGATATGTGCCCATGCCGCGGCGGTCTTTTCGGGATCTGCCTCAAAGCTGCACGTGCCGAACTCGGCCAAAAGCCGCGTCAGCGCCTCAGCGCGATAGGCCACCGAATTCTCGAACCCTTCCAGCCGGATCATGGTCAGGGGCCCCCCCTCTGGACTGGCTTGCAGATGCACGGCCCCTGTCACCTCATAGGGTGACGCCAGCGCCCGGCATAGCGCGGTCACAGCAACGGCATCGCTCAGCCCCTCAATCCGCAGCATCCCCATGCTGCGCGGGCGCGGCAAGACCTTGAGCGCCACCTCGGTCAGCACACCCAGCGTGCCGTAACTGCCCGCCATCAGCTTAACCAGATCATAGCCGGTGACGTTTTTCATCACGCGGCCCCCATTCTTGACGATCTGCCCACGCCCATCGACAAACCGCACGCCAAGCAGGAAATCGCGGCAGGCCCCGGCCTGAATACGGCGCGGTCCGCTGACATTGGCGGCGACAACACCGCCGATTGTGGGTGTTCCTTGGGTTTCCAACAATCCCCGGTGATCCATCGGCTCAAACGCCAGGCGCTGTCCCTCGGCGTCCAATGCGGCCTCGATGTCAGCAAGCGGCGTGCCCGCCTGCGCCACCAGCGTCAGCGCGCCGGGTTCATAGAGCGTGATCCCGCTCAGGCCGGCGGTGCTCAGCCTTGCGCCATTGGACAGCGCGCCAATCGGTCGGGTGCCACCGCCCTCGATGCGCAATGGGCCTTCTGCACCCCGGATGATCTCGGCCAGGTCCGCTTCGGTCTTGGGTGTCATGCTGCTTCTTCTTGGAAAAATACTCATGGGTCCGGGGGCAAGGCCCCCGGTCGGATCGCTCAGGCCACGCGCCGCGCGTCAGAGGACGCCAGCGGAAAGACCTTGGCCGGGTTCAGCAGCCATTTGGGATCAAACACATCTTTTACGGCCATCTGCGCTTCCAAATCCTCTGGCGCATATTGATGGGTCATGAGGTCGCGTTTTTCGATACCCACCCCATGCTCGCCGGTCAGGCACCCGCCCACTTCAACACAAAGCTTGAGGATTTCGGCCCCAAGGTCTTCGCACAGTTCCAGATCACCCGGCTTATTGGCATCAAACAGGATCAGCGGATGCATGTTGCCGTCGCCTGCGTGAAACACATTGGCGACACCCAGCCCGAATTGTTCCGACAATTCACCAATGCGTTTTAGAACATGCGGCAATTGGCTGACCGGGATGGTGCCATCCAGACACATGTAATCGTTGATCTGCCCCATCGCGCCAAAGGCCGATTTACGGCCCAGCCAGATCGCGGCACTTTCTTCGGGGGACCGGCTCTGCCGGAATTCCACCGGGTTGTGCCGCCGGGCAATCCCCTCGATCAGGCCCAGTTGCTCGTCAATCTCGGCATCCGACCCCTCGACCTCGACGATCAGCAGCGCCTCGCACATCGGATAGCCCGCCTTGGCGAAATCCTCGGTCGCCTCGATGCAGGGGCGGTCCATGAATTCAATGGCCACCGGCAGCACGCCAGCCTTGATGATGTCACTCACACAGGCCCCTGCGACCTCATTGGAATCGAACCCGATCAGCACGGGGCGCGCGCCTTCTGGCTTGCGCAGGATGCGCAGCGTCGCTTCGGTCACAACGCCCAGTTGCCCCTCAGACCCGCAAACGATCCCCAAGAGGTCCAGCCCCTCGGCTTCCAGATGTGCGCCGCCCAGTTCCAGCACGGTGCCATCCATCAGCACCATGGTCACACCCATCAGGTTGTTGGTCGTGACACCATATTTCAGGCAATGCGCCCCGCCCGAATTCATCGCGATATTGCCCGCGATGGCGCAGGCCAATTGGCTTGAGGGATCGGGGGCATAGAAAAACCCGTGTTCCTCAACCGCGCCGGTGACGCTCAGATTGGTACGCCCTGTCTGCACCCGGATAAAACGATTGTCATAGTCCGTCTCAAGCACCGCATTCAGCCGCGCCACACCCAGAATGACACTGTCCGCCGTGGGCAAAGCCCCACCCGCAAGAGACGTGCCAGAGCCGCGCGGCACCACCGGCACCCCCATGTCGTGACAGATGCGCAGCGCCTCCGAGACCTCTTTGGTCGATCCCGGCAGGATTGCCACCAAGGGCGCACATTTATAAGCTGTCAGCGCATCGCATTCATAGGCGCGCGTCTCGGCGGGGTCGGAAATCACCGCATCTTCTGGTAAAACTTCGCGCAGACGTTCGACCAATTCAGCCTTGCGCGCCAGAATCTCTGGCCGGGGGATGGGCATTTCCATGATAGCTCCTCCTGATTGGTAATAAAATATAACCAATTTTTGCATCTGGCAAGTCAAACCTCATAGCGATAGCTTGCGCGCATGATTTGGATGGATCAACTGGCACATTTCAGCACGCTTGACGCCCTTGCCTTGGGCGGCTTGGCGCTGAGCTGGCTCTGCCTTGGCCTCTTGATCGAAAACCCACCCCAGGCGCGGCCCTCGGTGACAAAACTGATGGCGCAGTATCGGCGCGAATGGATGGTGCAAATGGTTGCCCGTGACGCCCGCATCTTCGATGCGCAGCTCTTGGGCAGCCTTCGGCAGGGTACTGCGTTTTTCGCCTCGGCCACGCTCATCGCTATCGGCGGGGCGCTCGCCATGCTGGGCGATCTGGAACGGGTGATGGGCATTGCCGATGATCTGACCCCGTCCACGGTACCGGTGATTGTCTGGGAGGTGAAGATCCTTGTGATCCTCGTGTTTCTCACCAATGCCTTTCTCAAATTCGTCTGGTCCAATCGGCTTTTTGGCTATTGCGCTGTGATCATGGCCGCCGTGCCCAATGACCCAAGCGATCCCGCCGCCTTGCCGCGTGCCCGCAAAGCGGCCGAGATCAACATCACCGCCGCGCGGGGATTTAATCGGGGCCTGCGGGCGATCTACTTTGCGCTCTCGGCGGCGGCATGGCTCTTGGGGCCGGCGGCGCTGATCGGGGCCACGATCATCACCTGCCTCATGCTCTTGCGCCGGGAATTCGCGTCACAGTCGCGCGCGGTGCTGCTTCTGCCGGACGGTCCAGACCAACACACAGAGACTTGAGTGTTTTTTGCGCAGGAATGCGCTAGACTTGTAGCATGAGATGTTTGTGCCTCGTCCTCGGCTTTGTCGCCAGCTCCGCCGCAGCGGATCACCCCGATATTCTTGGCGTGCAACTGAAACAGGTTGGGACAGCCTGGAATATTGCGGTCACGGTCCTGCACCCTGACACCGGCTGGGACCACTATGTTGATGGATGGGAGGTTCTGGATGCGACGGGCAATCGGCTGGGCTATCGCCTGCTGCATCACCCACATGTCGAAGAACAACCCTTTACGCGCTCGCTGAATGGTCTGCCCCTGCCCGAGGGCACACAAGAGGTGTTCGTGCGGGCGCATTGCTCGGTCGATGGCTGGAGTACCGCGCCCTTCCGGGTCGAACTGCAGCGCTAAGCGCGGCCCCTATCGCCGCCCCTCGCGCAGCCATCCCCCAAGGATCAAGCCTGACACCAAGAGCAGCACCAGCCAAGGCGGCATAATCGCCATCTGACGCAGGCTCTGGGTCTCATAGGCGCCGCGCGGTGTGATCCCGATCCAGCCGCGCCCGGCGGCGGGCCGCCCTTCGCGCACGGCACGGATCGCGGGCACCCCGTCTTCCAGCGCCCATACTCCGCCATTGGTCGCGTCGATCTCGGGTTGCAGCACCTCGGCACTGGCAATCGTGCGCTCAAATTCAACCGGCGCTGCTGGGCCCAGACCGATGACCGCGCTCTGATCTCCGTTTTCCAAACGATAGAGACCAATTTCCGGCCCATCGAACAATGTCTCAAACCGCCCCGGTGAGACCTCTTCCAACGGGCGTTCCACCACCTCGCCAGACGGTGTGGTGATCGTCACGGGGCCAACATCCTCGGTTAACGAGCGTCGGATGACGCGCATCTGCTGGCCCGTCGCCTCGGCCCAGAGCGCCTCTTCCTCTAACTCAGGCTCTTTCATCATCCAATGCGCCAGACGCCGCAACAGTTCGAGCTGCGGACCACCGCCCTCAAACCCGCGCCCCCAGAGCCAGGCGTGATCCGAGGCCAAGAGCGCCACGCGCCCCTCGCCCACACGGTCAAGCAACAGCAAGGGCCGGTCATCCGCCCCGGACATGACCACATCACCCGCCGTTTGCGTGACCTCAACCTGTCGCAACCAACGGCCCCAATCCCCGGCAAATTCCCGGTCAAGCCCCGCGGTCACCGGATGCCGCTCGCCCAAGTCCGTGACCTTGGGCAGATAGCCATCCTCGACCACACGCGCGGTCGGGCGGGCGGGGATGATCGCCTCGAACGGACCACGGTAAATGCTCTCGGCCCCGGCAAAATCCGGACCTGCGGCAAACAGCACCGCCCCGCCATTCTCGACATATTGCCGGATATTCTCGAGATAAACATTCGGCAGAATGCCCCGCCGCCGGTAGCGGTCAAAGATGATCAGGTCGAAATCATCCACCTTTTCCAGAAACAGCTCGCGCGTCGGAAAGGCGATCAGCGACAATTCCCGCACCGGCACACCGTCTTGCTTTTCCGGCGGGCGCAGAATGGTGAAATGTACCAGATCAACCGCGCTGTCGGATTTGAGCAGGTTGCGCCATGTCCGCGTGCCGGGATGCGGCTGACCCGACACCAGCAAAACACTCAGCCGGTCGCGCACACCGTTGATCTGCACCAGCGCCGTGTTGTTGCGATCCGTCAATTCGCCCGGCGCGGCGGGGGTGGTGAATTGCAGGACATTGCGCCCGCCATGCGGCAGCATCAGCGGTAGGGTAATTTCCTCGCCCAAGGGCACCTCAAAGCGGCGTGGCTCAGCCCCATCCACCGAAATATCAAGCGGCACAGACATAACGCCCGTAGGGGCTGCGCCCTCATCGGTTACGGTCAGGGTCATTTGCACCTCTTCGCCCAGAATGGCAAAGGCCGGGGCGTTGTCGATCCGCAAACGCCGGTCCCAATCCCCCTCGCGGCCTGTGTGCAACAGATGCAGCGGGGCGGGAATGTCTGGTGCCCGCTCGACATCATGGATACGCCCATCCGACAGAAGAATGACGCCCGCGATACGGCCCAGCGGCTCTTCGGCCATCGCCTGCGCCAGCGCCGTCATGGCCTGCGTGCCCCCATTCTCGGGTGCATCCGGCACCTGCACGCGGCGCACCTCGGTATTGCCGCGCGCTTCCAACCGTGCTGTCAGAGTGTCGGCGGCCTCGGCCGTGCGCGTGGCGCGATCCGTCAAGTCTTGGCTGGCGCTTTGATCCTCGACAATCAGAACAATGTCACTGAGGGCAGTGCGTTCCTCCTGCTGATAGGCTGGCCCCATCAGCGCGGCAAGGATCACCAGCCCGGCCAGCGCCCGGAACGGCCATCCCGCCAACCCGCGCCAAAGCGCCAAAGCCAAGCCCGACGCCACCAGCGCCGCCAGAACCGCGATCAGCCAGATCGGCAAAAGGGGGTCAAATATCACGCTGCCGGTCATTGGCCCAACCTGTCCAGAAGTGCGGGCACATGCACCTGATCGGATTTATAATTGCCGGTCAGCACATGCATCACCAGATTGACGCCAAAACGATAGGCCAGTTCCCTTTGCCTCTCACCGGCATAGCCACGACCGACCGGAAATAGCGGATCGCCCCGCTC
This sequence comes from Roseovarius sp. MS2, assembly GCF_051447875.1. Lineage (NCBI taxonomy): Bacteria > Pseudomonadati > Pseudomonadota > Alphaproteobacteria > Rhodobacterales > Roseobacteraceae > Roseovarius > Roseovarius sp. MS2. The sequence goes on along the minus strand of NZ_JBKHVF010000001.1, from coordinate 1,700,944 downwards.
GTTCACCGCCCAGGCCGCAGCCCAGTCATTGCCCCCAATCACCACCGGCGTCACCCCGTCGTTGAGATTGCGAAACGGCATGCCCTCGATCTGTTCAGCATCGGGCGGGGCCGCCTCGACCCAAACCGCGCGACCGGAATGTCGCCCCGGAAAATCAGTCAGCAGGTAGAAGGTCCGCGTCAGAACGTGATCCTCGGGCAAGGGTTCGAGCGGCGGAATATCCAGCGGGGCCGCAATCCGTTGCAATCGCGCGCCGTTGGGCGTGGCCGCGCCAAACCCGGCAACATCGGCATCGCGCGTGTCAAAAAGGATAAGCCCGCCATTGCGCAAATAATCGTTGAGCTTGACATAGGCCTCTGCCGAGGGGGTCGGCTGATCGGCGCTGATTGGCCAATAGAGGATCGGATAGAACGTGAGATCGTCACGTTCCAGATCGACGGCCAGCGGTTCTGCCGGCTCTACCGAGGTGCGAAAATTGAGCACTTGCCCCAACCCGCGCAGACCCGCGCGCGACGTATCATCGAGCCGCGTATCGCCGGTGATCACATAGGCCAAGGCCAATTCCTCGGTCGCCAGCAACGCGCGCGCGTCATCCTGCGCCCGCGCCTCGGGCACCGCCCCAAGGCTAAGCGCGAGGGCAAGCACCGCTGCGACCCGCGCAGGCCAAAGCCGCCCGGACAGCGCCAAGGATGCCAGAATATCAGCGGTCAGCAGCATCAAGGCTGCCGCCAGCAACCAACCGCCAAGCGCCGTCTCAGGCGCACGCTCCAACCCCTCGACCGCGACGCGCGCGGGCCATACCACCGGGCTAAGTTGGGTTTCGCCATCAATCACGTTGCGCGCCACACTGCGCTCCGGGCCCTCATACAGACCGGGCCAGAGATCGGGGCCAAGCGAGCCGGACAAAAGCCGCTCGCCCGCCACACCGGGGCGCGTGTCCGCCTCATTGAGCCGACCGAACCCATCCAGAACCTGCAGCGGCTGCCATGTCGTACCGGCCATTTCCGCCGCATCGGGCGGTGCCATCGCGGATGAAACGGCCAGACGTTCCAGCATCTGCACGAACAGCCCCGAAAGCGGCAGGCTCGACCATTCGGCATTGGCCGTGACATGGAACAGCACCACCTGCCCCGCCCCGATTCGCTTGCGCGTGACAAGCGGTGTGCCATCACTGAGTTGCGCAATCACCCGATCCGCCAAGGTGGGATCAGGCTGCGCCATCACCTGCGCGCTGACTGTCACATCACCCGGAATGGCCAGCCCCTGAAACGGGCTGCCTTCAATGAAGGGGGCCAGCGTCTTGGGCTCGCCCCAGCTCATCGCGCCGCCTACTGTGCGCCCACCCGCGCGCAGGCGCACCGGCATCAGCGGATCTTCGTCGCTGCGCGACACATCGCTTGCCGCAACGCGCGGCCCGGCAAAGCGCAAAAGCAGGCCGCCCTTGTCCGCCCAGTCCAGCAAGGCTGCCTGTTCCGCGCCCGACAGCACCGCAACATCCGCCAGCACGATCACATCAGGATTCGCGGGCAACACATCCATCAGCCCCCCTTCCAAGAGGTCAGCGGTAGGGCTTAACGCCTGTTCAAGGTAATGCAGCGGCGACAAGAGTTCGAGCCCTTCGCGATCCTCGCGCCCCGCGATCAGCGCCACTTCGCGCCGCTTCAGCCCATCATCGGTCAGGGTCACCGCCCCCGCCTGTGCTTCTCCGGCGATCTCGAACCGCGTGACGCGGGCGCGAAGTTCGGGCGGCAGCGCCAGCGCGCCTGTCGCCTCGATGGCGTCCTCGTCAAAGGTCATCGGCAGGGTGGCCAGCACGCGCGACACGCCGGCGGGATCAAGCCCGTGGGCATTGACCGCGATCTCGCGCAGCGGCCCCGGCACGGCGCGCAACGCGCGCAATTGGATCTGCCCGTCTTCCAGTGTCGGCGGGGTCAGCGCCAACACGGCGCGTGGGCTTTCGTGGACGGTGACCGGGCCACGCGCCTCAAGCGCCTCAAGCACCGGCATGCGCCCCTCGCGGTCCAACCCGTCCGAAAACCAGCGCGTCTCGAACTCTGCCTCGCCCAACAGATCGACGGCCCGCGCCATCGCCTCTGACGTGACAGCCCAAGGGGCGGGGATAAGCCCCGGCACCCGCGCGCGCAGACTGTCCGCCGCCTGAAACACCGGCGCTTGTGGATCGCTGAGTTGCATCAAAGCCGCAGGTCGCCCATCACGCCCAGCCTCTGCCAGCATCGCGTCGATTACCGCCGTTTGCGCTGCCCAGTCCCGCGCACTGGCCCAACTGCCATCCATCAGGATCAAAAGTGGGCCAGACGCGCGCGCCTCGCCCTCGTCGCGCGGATTGAGCACTGGCCCCGCCAGCCCCACGATCACCGCCGCCACCGCCAGCATCCTCAGCAGCAAGAGCCACCACGGCGTGCGGTCGCTGACGCTGTCCTCGTCCTTGAGGCCCAAAAGCAACGCCACTCCGGGAAAGCGCCGCCGGATCGGTGCGGGCGGCACGGCGCGCAGGATGATCCAAAGGATCGGCAAAGCCACCAGCGCCCACAAGAGCCAAGGAACCGCAAAGCCAATTGGGCCCAATATCATGCGCCCGCCCCCCCGGCCATCGCGCCATGCAGCCACAAGAGCGCCGATTGCGCGCTTTCGCCGGTGTGGTGACACCCATAGCGCCAGCCCGTCGCATGGCAAAGTGCGGCCAGCGCATCTTTACGCTCGGCCAAACGCTCCAGATACCGCGCCCGCAGATCGCCTGCCTTCAACGTCTCATGGGCAAGGGTGCCGCCCATGCTCTCAAAAATCGTGCGCCCGGTATAGGGAAACGCCTCTTCTGCGGGGTCCAGCACCTGATAGAGCAGGCCGCGCACCCCCCGATCCGCTGCCCCTGTCAGCGCCTCGCGCAACGGGTCCAGATCACCCATGAAATCAGAAATCAGCAGCGCCCGGCCATGCGGAATGAGGCCAGACATATCAGGGCTGGCATAATCCGCCCCACTCTCCTGCAAGAGCGCCTCAGCCAGTCGCGCTACCTGCACCTCACCGCGCCGGGGCGGCAAGGCGCTCCCCGTAAGACCCACCCGTTCCCCCCCGCGCACCAGCAGGATCGCCACCGCGAGCGCCAACAGGCGCGCGCGATCAGCCTTGTCGGGTAGGTTCTTGTCGCTGGCAAAGCGCATGGAGGCGGCAGGATCGACCCAGAGCATCACGCTCTGTGCGATTTGCCATTCCCGCTGCCGCACGAATTGCACATCAGAGCGCGCAGAACGACGCCAGTCGATCATGCGGCGGCTATCACCGGGCTGCACCGGGCGGTATTGCCAGAAATCATCGCCCGCACCCGCGCGCCGCCGCCCATGCTCGCCCAAGAGCACCGTGCGCGCCAAAAATTCCGCCTGCGCCAAGAGCGGCGGAAACCGGGCGGCTTCAGCCTCGGCGCGGGGGCGCAGGGGGGCGGGGGCGAGATCGGCCATCTCAGGCGGCGGCCTGCACGCGAGTCACATCTTCGACCGTGCGGGCAATCAGCGCAGGCAGGCTCTCGCCCCGCGCGCGCGCCGCGAAATTCAGCGCCATCCGGTGCCCCAGAACCGGCTGCGCCATGGCGGCCACGTCGCTCGCATCGGGCGCAAGCCGCCCTTGCAACATCGCCCGCGCCCGCACGGTCAGCATCAGCGCCTGCGCCGCGCGCGGCCCCGGCCCCCAAGCCACGCTCGCGCGCACCCCATCGGCGGCGCTGGCATCTTCGGGGCGGCAGGCACGCACCAGATCGAGAATCGCCTCCATCACCTTTTCGCCCACTGGCATCCGGCGCAGCATCTGTTGCGCGGCAATCAATTCGGACGGGGTAAAGACCCCATGTGCCGCCTCTTCCGTAGCGCCCGTGGTCGCCAAGAGGATCGCGCGTTCGGTATCACGGTCCGGATAGGGCACTTCGATCTGAACAACAAAACGGTCCAACTGCGCCTCGGGCAGAGGATAGGTGCCTTCTTGTTCAATCGGGTTCTGTGTCGCCAGCACATGAAACGGCATGCCCAGCGGGCGGCTGACACCGGCCACCGTCACGGTGCGTTCCTGCATCGCCTGCAACAGGGCGGATTGGGTCCGCGGGCTGGCGCGGTTGATTTCATCAGCCATCAAAAGCTGACAGAACACCGGCCCCTCGATGAACTTGAACGCGCGCTTGCCATCCTCGGCGGTTTCCAGAACCTCGCTACCCAGAATGTCGGCTGGCATCAGGTCTGGCGTGAACTGCACCCGGTTGGTGTGCAGGCCCATGACCGTGCCCAATGTCTCGACCAGTCGCGTCTTGCCCAGACCGGGCAGCCCGATCAAGAGACCGTGACCACCACACAGCAGCGCCGACAGGGACAGGTCGACAACCTGCTCCTGCCCGATGAACCGCCGGGTGATCGACGCCCGCGCTTGGGCCAATTTGCCCTCCAGCGCCTCCAGACCGGCCAAGAGATCAGTGTCATCGGTCATGGCAAAACTCCCGTCAGACCTATATCATTCTGTATGAGTGTATAGCTTGGGACAGAAATGGCAAAAGCAATGAGCAAAGATTCCGTCACAAGCCCGTCAGCCGAAGGCATCGCCGCCTCTGCGCGGGCGGTGCGGGCCAAGGGCAAGGGGCTGCCGCCGGTGCATTTGTGGAATCCGCCGTTTTGCGGCGATCTAGACATGCGGATTGCGCGCGATGGCACGTGGTTCTACCTTGGGACCCCCATCGGGCGGCCCGAACTGGTGCGGCTTTTCTCCACCATCCTGCGCCGCGATGGCGATGATTACTTTTTGGTCACTCCGGTTGAAAAGGTCGGAATCACCGTCGATGACGCACCCTTTGTCGCAGTGGATTTCGAAGCTGAAGGCACGGGGGCCGCGCAAACCCTGCGGTTTGAAACCAATGTCGGCGACCACGTGACCGCCAGCCCCGATACCCCCATCCGCGTCACGCGCGACCCCGAAACCGGCGAACCGTCACCTTATGTGCTGGTGCGCGCCAATCTTGAGGCGCTGATCGACCGCAAAAGCTTTTACCGCCTTGTCGAGATAGGCGACCGACACGACGGCTGGTTCGGGCTTTGGTCCGGCGGCGAGTTCTTTCCGGTCATCCCAGAGGCGGAATTGCCCTAATCCTTACTGCGCAACGGTGAGCGCTGAATGACGAACACCGTCAAGAGCGGCAGGCCGACCGTGATCAGCGTCACGGTGATCAAGAGCATCCCCAAGGCGCTGTAATCCGCCGGTGTCGTGATCTGCCCGGTTGCCGCATCCCGCACCTCGCGCGTCACGATGAAAACCTCGTTGAGATATTTGGTCAGCAGCGAACTCGCCGACAGCGCCAGATTGGTAAAGGATGCCATCACGGCAAAGAACGTGGCCTTGAGATTATCCGGGGCATTGCGCGCGATCCAGGCCAGCATCGGGATCATGGCAACCTGCCCCAGAGGCGATTCAATGGCCGTATCTAGAATGGCGATGAACCGGGCATCGACGATGCCGCCTGTCATGGCCGCCGTGATCTCCTGCACCCCATAATAAAGCCCGATGTTGGGCAAGGACAGAATGCCCCCCGCCAGCGTGAGCAGCACCACGATATAGACGATGCTGCGATGCGCCATTAGCGGGCGCAGGATCACCATGCCCACCAACGTCAAAACAGAGGTGATGAGGGACAGCACCGACAGGAACTGTTGATCGAACGCCAAAAGGTCGATCGAGAACCACGTATAGCCATCGCCCGGACGCGGCGTGGCGCGGAACATGAAGATGATGATCGCCGTGCCCACCAATGTGCGGGCCTGCGCCACCGGCAGAACCGCCACAAGCTGCCGCATCAGCAAAAGCACAATCGCCATGGACCCCGCAAAGATGATCTCTTGCCCAAATGGGATGTCGCTCAGGCCGATGGTCAGCGACAGCGCCACAAATCCCGCCCCGCCAATGAAATACCACGGGTTCGCCTGCGTCTTTTCGCCGGGACGCTCAAAGAGGGTATCGGCCTCCGCCTCGCTCAGCCCGGTTTGGCGCAGGCCACGGCGCAGGCGATGTTTCTGCCATGCCGCCAACAGCACACCCGACACCGACACCAACGGAATAGACAGGGCTGATAGATAAATGAGCGCATAGGTGGCGCGTTTGGCCTCTGGCCCCAACTCCTCGATTCCGGCGAACATGTAGATATTGAGCGCGGCCACTGCCAGTGTGCCGGAAATCAGCGCAAACCGCCCCAGCGTCTGCATCGTGGTATGCAGCGCCCGCGACCTGTCCAGATCAATCGCTTGGCCCTCTGCATCAAATCGCGGCACCGCCTCGACCGACATCGCATCAGCCACCGCGTCCTGAATGACCAACCCACATGGGGCCAGAAGGTACGAGGTCACATACCACGCCCCCATCGGCATGATCGCCACCATCGCCTCGGTCCGGGTCAGCAGTAGATACATGATCAGCACCGACAGCCCGATCAGCCCCGCACCAAGATAGATCAACAGCCATTTCCACCGCCAGATGATATCCACCAGATGCCCAAGCGGCATCTTGAGCGCCCAGGGCAACCCCGCCCAGAATGCAAGACCCGCCAGATAGGCCGCCGAAAGGTCGAGGTATTCTTTCACAAAGAATGTGCCGACGATCATCGTCAGCCCGGAAAACCCAGCCGCGAAATAGACCATCAAAGGTGGCAGAAACGTCCAGCGCATCTGCCGCCCAAGATCAAAGACGACGGCATCGGCCCATGTCATCAGGCGCTGTGTCAGGGTCATGCGCGGTCGCCCTCTTTGCCGGGGCTTGGCCAATAGGCCTGCGTGGCACGCAACGCCTCCACCGTCATATCGAGCATTTCAAGCGGCAGGATGACCAGCAGCTTGGGGGCGGTCACCGCAAGATGCACCGGCCCAAGCGCCGCATTTGATGTGGCGATACGCCCGTCCGGCGCAAGGTTGAGCCCGCCAATCGGCCATTTCAGCCCCTGCGACACCCCCTCAACCGCGCCCATCGGGAAAAGCGAGACGCGCACCCCCTCTGGCAGCGGCAGGTTCAGCGAGGGCGGACAAAGAAACATCAGATCCCGCTCCCCCAAAAGTATACAGCGCTGCCAGGGATGGCGCGCCAGCGCGGTGCAGGCCGCCAGTTGGTGATCCATCCGGTCGCCACAAAATCCCAGTCCAAGGATAAGCGGTGCCGCAATCGCCCTCAGGCATTTCTCGAAATCCGTCGTATCCTGATCGGGGTCCGGAAACTGCGCCGCTTCTGGGATCGCGGCACGCGCCGATTGCGAAATACTGTCGAAATCACCAATCACAGCCTGCGGTGTGATGCCATGCTGCAGCGCACTATCTGCCCCGCTATCCGCCGCAATCACAACCCGGGCAAGCCGGAGCACATGGTTAACCTGACCTTCGGGCAGAGAGGCCCCGCCGATCAGGATTACAGGTTCTGTTTCGCGAACAATCATCAACTTTACCTGTTATCGTTGCGTTAACGTACCTGATGTCACATTCTGAACACGAAATGATACGGTAAAAATCTAAGAATCGGGCCGCTTTGGTCTATGGCGTCATGGTAAACCCTGTCTTTGCAGGCAAGCAAAGCGAGCGCATATTATGGTTGGTTCAAACAAGATACTTACGGTCTCCTACGGCACATTTTCGTGCACATTAGAAGGCTTTGACGATTCCTTTGATACGATGAAGGCGATTGCGGAGTATTTTCGCGATCTGGCAGCGGATGACCGGTATTTCGGAGCAGAGCCGCCAACCCCTGATGCCGAGATGCTGGCGCGAATCGCCGAGCGGGAAATCGCCCGGCGCGTCGAGGCACATGAAGAGCGAGGCAAAATCGTTCTGCGCGCCGCGAGCGAGCAAGCGGTGGTGCGCGCGCCCTTGGTGGCCCCCACCCCAGAGGTTGCCGCCGAACCGGAACACCCCGAAACCACGCCCGAGATGCCCCAAACCGCCCCTGTGCCGCCGGCCATGGCCGAGGCTTCGCCGGAGATGGTCGATACCGACGAGGCGGAAGAAGAGCTTGCAAGCCTGCCAGACACACCCGCCGCTGTCGCCCAAGAACCCGTAGCACAAGAGGCCCCCATTCAGCCCGAGGGGCTAGAGCAAGAGCCGCAGATCATCCATACGGCATCTGCCCCGGATAGCGAGAGCATCGCCGCCAAGTTGAGCCGTATCCGCTCGGTCGTGGCGCAAGACGCAGAGACCGCAGACTCTGAATACACCGAAGATGAACACGCGCAGGATTTCCTCGATACCGTTGCCGAGGATCTAAGCGCCGTCATGGCCGAGGATGATCGCAACGAAACCGTCACGGTCGAAGAGGCCGAAGACGAAGATCTGGATTTCGACGCCGTCCTATCCGCCGAGCCAGTGCCCACGCCCGAACCGCAAGAGGTACTGACCGAAGAGGAAACAGAGGCCGAAGTGGCCGAAGCCGACGACTTTGAGGATACTCTGGCCGCGCTGATGGCGGATGCCACACCGACCGAGACCCCAGAGACCAAGCCCGAAACGCCCCCCCTCGCCCGCGTGATCAAGGTCAAACGCACCGAGTTTGAGGCCGCCGTCGCCAAAGGTATCTTTGAAGAGGATGACGACGACGATTTCGACGACGACGAGGACAATCTCTTTGACGCCGAGACCAGCATCCTCAGCCCAGAGGAAGAGGCCGAGTTGCAGCGCGAACTCGCCGAAGTCGAGGCCGAATTGGCCCTCGAAAGTGCCACGACAGCCGACCCAGAACCAGAGGCAGACATCCCGACGCAGGGCGCTGAGGCAGACGAAATAGACGCAATCGAGGACATCGAGGACATCGCCGCCGAGGCCGAGCAGACCCCGCCGCTTGCCACTGACGAAGACGAAGACGAAGACGAAGACGAAGACGAAGACGAAGACGACCAGAACGAGGGCGCGATGACGCCTGCGCAAGAGCAGGGCATGCGGCGCTTTGAAGACGCATCCGGCTCCAACGACCTTACGCGCATCTTCGACAAGACCGACACCCAGCTTGAGGCACCCGCCTCCAGCCAGCGGCGCAACGCCATCCAGCATCTGCGCGCCGCCGTGGCCGCCACCCGCGCAGAGCAGAGCGCGGGATCAACGCTGCGCGAGAATGTCGATGACACCCCCTATCGCAGCGATTTGGCCAGTGTCGTGCGCCCGCGCCGTCCGCAGATCGCTTCCCCGACAGAGCGGTCTGCCCGCCCCGAAGAAAGCCGCCCCGCACCGCTCAAGCTGGTGGCGGAACAGCGGATCGACACACCGCGCGCGCCCATTCGCCCGCGCCGCATCTCTGCCGCCGATCTTGAAGTGGAGAGCACGACATCCCCCAATGAGGGCAACTTCACCTCTTTCGCCGAAGAAGTGGGCGCAAACAGCTTGCCCGACCTGCTCGAAGCGGCGGCGGCCTATCTCTCGGATGTCGAAGGACGTCCGCAATTCTCGCGCCCGATGCTGATGGGGAAACTCAAAGAAGTCGAGCAAGAGCGCTTCTCGCGCGAGGATGGCTTGCGCTCCTTTGGGCAACTGTTGCGTCAGGGCAAGCTGCAAAAGCTGGCCGGTGGCCGGTTTGCAGTGACGGACGTGACAGAATTTCGCGCGACAGGACACCGCCACGCGGGGTAAGCGCGACAGGTTTGTGTGGTGAACGGTATGCCCCCGCGCCTCTGGTGCGGGGGTTTTCGTTTGTCTGGGGCGATTTCCCCCTTTCCCGCAGGTTGGGGACAGGTCAGACTCGGCTGGGCGGGAAAACGGGGCAGGCATATGCGCGCGATCATGCTGAGCGGAGGACTTGCTAGCCTAACGGCGGGGGCCGTCTGGGCGCATGCGGGCGAACAGGGGTTTGTCCTGCTGTTGCCTACAGATGTTTACATCGCTGCCGGGGGCCTTACCGTGGCGCTGACCGTGGCGCTCTTGGCCATTCTGCCGGGGGAATTTGCCGACCGGTTGTTCCGACCCATCAGGATTGCCCGCCTGCGCCCCTCTGTTTTTGCACGTTATTTCACCAGTCTTGCAGTGTCAGCCCTGCTGGGTTGGCTGGTCTGGCGGGGGTTGACCGGGCCGGGTGATCCGGGCGTCAATCCCTTGCCGCTGGCGATCTGGGTGGTGTTCTGGATTGTGCTGGTCACGGTTCAGGGGATGGTTGGGGATGTCTGGCGTTGGCTTAATCCTTGGGTGGGGGTGGGTGTCTTGCTGCGCCACCTCACCGGGATGCGCGCACCCTTGCGCTATCCCCGCGCCTTGGGCCACTGGCCTAGCGTATTAGGTTTCCTTGCCTTTTCCGGGTTTCTTCTGGCCGATCCGGCCCCTGCCGATCCGGGGCGGCTGGCGGTGGTGGTGGGCTTTTACTGGTATGCCATGCTGGCCGGGCTGATGCTTTTCGGCCCCGCCTGGCTGGTGCGGGCCGAGGCACTCACAGTGTTGATGCGCGCCTATAGACGGATGAGTTTACTAGGTTTTTCAAACGGTTGCATTTCCATTGGGCTGCCCGGCTGGAAGATTGCAAAAGGCCGCACCGCCAGCTTGGGGCTGGCTTGCTTCTGTCTGATCCTGCTTGGCTCTGGCAGTTTCGATGGGATCAATGAAACATTCCTCTGGCTGGGCATTCTGGGCCTGAACCCGTTAGAATTTCCGGGCCGCTCTGCGGTCATCTCCCCCAACATCTTGGGGTTAATTTTAGCCAACACCGCACTTATTGTGGTCTTTGCCACCGCCCTTTGGCTGGGTGAGCGGCTGGCAGGGGGGCGACCGCGCGCCTTGCGCGGGCTCTTTTGCCTCTATGCGCCCACCCTGCTGCCGATCGCTCTGGCCTATCACATTGCCCATTACCTGACCGCGTTTCTGCTTGATGGACAGTATGTTCTGGCCGCCATTGCACGGGCGCTGGGCCTTTCAGACCTTACAATTTCCGCCGGATTCCTGAACACCCCCGGACCGGTCAAGTTGATCTGGATGACGCAGGCGGGCGCTGTGGTCGCAGGCCATGTGATCGCCATTCTGCTGGCACATGCGCTGGCAATGCGCGCAGGCGAAGGGCGGCGGCGCGCCGTGCTGGGACAGGTGCCGCTCGCCCTTTTCATGGTGGCCTATACTGTCTTTGGCCTCTGGCTATTGGCGACGCCGCGGGGGGCGTGACACGTTAACCGCTGGACAACCCCTAGGGGCTTGCGCAAGGTATGCAGGTGCGGCATTTGCCCTGTAAGGGCGATTGATCTTTGGAGGATGCGCGATGAACACCCCGAAACATGGCCAGCAAACCGGGCCGAAAACCGGCATCACGCGGCGCGGGGCCCTTGTCGGTGGCGTTGCGGCGGCAAGCCTGCCGCTCTGGGCGCGCTACAGCCATGCGCAGACCGCAGCCCCCATCAAAATCGGCTTTCAGGTGCATCGCACCGGCATCGGTGCCGCCTATGGCCGCTGGTATGACCGCACCACGCAGGCGGCGGTCAAGCTGATCAACGAGGGTGGCGGCATCAATGGCCGCATGGTCGAGATTGTCGCCGAGGATGACGGCACAGACCCCAAGCGCGGGGCCGAAGTGGTCGAGAAATTCGCCAATCAGCATGGCTGTGACATCGGGTTTGGCACGCTGTTCAGCCATGTCGTCATTGGCTCTGCGCCGCGTGCGGGCGAATTGAAGCTGCCGTATTTCGTGGTCTCCGAAGGGCATCACGTCGCCTCTGGGATGCTCAACCGCTACACGCTGCAACCGGGCATCACAGATGTCAAAAGCCAGGTTCAGGCGATGGCGCCCTATGTGGCGGCGAACCTTGGCAAAAAGGTTACGATGGTCTTCCCGGACTTCGCCTTTGGTCACGATCACCGCGATTTCTTTACCCAAGCGATCGAGGCGCAGGGCGGCGAGGTACTGGCGCATATCGCAATCCCGCCCTCGGAAACCTCATTCACCAAGTATTTCCCCAAGATCCCGCGTGACACCGAAGTGCTTTATCACGTCATGGTCGGGCCTGCCGTGCTGACCTTCGTCAAGGAGCTGGGCGAGTTCTTTGGTGGGCAGGGTCCGGCACTCTTCGGCTTTATCGACAGTCTAGAGGCGGTGGCGATTGACAGCCCCGGTCTGGAATTCCTTGAAAACAGCTATTTCTGGGAAGGCATGTGCCGCGATCAGCAACCGGACGAAAGCGCGCATGAAACTGCCTATCGTGCCGCGGTGGGGGTCAACGAGCGGGGGTCGTCGATCAGCGACCCGCGGGACGTGTCGACCTATGCGCATATGTTTGGCTGCTGGGAAACGCTGCATGTCATCAAGGCCGGGATGGAGGCGGCGGGCTATACCGGGCCGCAGGACCGTGCCGCGTTGATCGAGGCGGTCGAGGCGATGACAACCCTGCCCGAGAGCCTTGCGCATCCGCAGGGCGACAAGATTTTCAACGGCAAGACGCATCAGGTCTTTGGCCATCAGAATATCAGCCGGGTTGAGGGCGGAAAACTGGTGCGCGTGCATCGCACCTCTATCGAGGATACGCTTTATCCCGATGAGGTGGATTACACGGCTCAGCCCTTCTAAGGCGAGTTTGGCAAGCGGGGCGATAGGGTGAAGCGGAGGCTTGTTCTGATAGGGCTGGCGGCGTCGGTTCTGGCGGGGTGCGGCGCGCCGCCCCCGCCCCCCGAGGCGCAAGAGGTGACGCGGCTTGCGGCGGCGATCCGTGGGCTTGGACCAGACGTGGACCCAGAAGAGGCCGCGCGCGCCGCGCGCATCGCCTATGAACATACCCACCGCCTTGCGCTGGAATACGAGATCACCGATCCGCCCATTGTGCACAACACCAAGGTCAACATGGGGCTGAAACCGCGCGGCCTTTGCTGGCATTGGGCGCGCGATATGGAGGACCGCTTAAAGCTCGAGGAATTCCAGACGCTTGATCTGCACCGCGCGGTGGCCAATGCCGAGAATGCCTTTCGGTTGGAACACAGCACCGCGATTGTCAGCGCCAAAGGCGATGATTTTCGCAAGGGCATCGTGCTGGACCCGTGGCGTCGGGGCGGTCGGCTGACTTGGGCCCCCGTCACCGAGGACCGCGCCTATCAATGGGAGCCGCGCAACGAGGTGGTGGCCCGCGCGCTAGAGCGCAAGCATGGCCAGATCGTGACCCTGACCGATGATGACCGCATCCTGATGGGCGGGTTGGAGTTTGCCGCGCAATGACGTGGCACCGCACATGGCCCTAGCATGGAGTTAGGCCCCTATCTCGTTCTGGCCACGCTCGAGGGCGCGGTGACTGCGGCGGTGCTGGCACTGACGGCTGTGGGGCTCAGCCTTGTGTTTGGCGTGATGCGGGTGGTCAATATCGCGCATGGCGAGTTTTTCATGCTGGGCGCGGTGCTGGCGTGGTGGATCGCGCAGAGCGTGGTGGGGCATCCCGCCATCGGCTTTGCACTGGCGCTGGTGGCAGCGCCACTGATCGTGGGGGCGCTGGCGGTGGCCGCCGATATGACGATCCTCAAACGGCTGGAGTATGATCCAGAGCGCACCATCGTTGCCACAATCGGCCTGCTCTATATCATTCAGCAGGTCACGCTGATGGGCTACGGCCCGGATGCGCGCCCCGTCGAGGCACCGTTCAACACGCGGATTGCACTTCCGTGGTTTGAACATGGGGCCGAGGGCTGGGCGATGATCTGGCCTTGGGGGCTGGGCACGACCACTTACAAACTGGCGGTGATCGGTGCAGCGGTGGTGCTGCTCTGCGCCGTCTGGGCCTTGATGACCCGCACCCGCATCGGGCTGGTCATGCGGGCCACGCAGTCGGATCGCGACATGGCGCTGGCCTTTGGCATCCCGGTCGAGCGGGTCTATGCGCTGGTCTTTGGTCTGGGGGCCGCGCTGGCGGCGCTGGCGGGCGTGCTGATCGTGCCGATACAACAGGCGCATTACCTGATGGGTGCGGACCCGCTCTTGCTGTCGTTTATCGTGGTGATCATCGGCGGGCTAGGAAGCCTGCCCGGCACAGTGCTGGCAGCGGTGCTGATCGGCCTCAGCGACGGGATCATCTCGGTCTTTTTCTCGCCCACGCTGGCCAAGATATTGGCGACGCTGCTTGTAGGTCTGGTTCTGGTATTCCGCCCACAGGGTTTATTCGGGGGGCGCAGCACGTGAGGGTCTATGCCCTGCATGTCGGGCTGCTGGCTCTGCTCTTGGCGCTGCATTTCGTGCTGCCTGCCTATCACCACGGCAATCTGGCGCGGGTGATGGTGCTGGCGAGTTACGCGATGGGCTATAACCTCATGTTCGGTTACACGGGGCTGCTCAGCTTGGGCCATGCGCTGTTTTTCGCGGCGGGGATGTATGGGATGGGCCTCGGCGTGCAGCATCTGGGGCTGACACCGGCACCGGCGCTGATCCTTGGGGTGTTGGCCGGGGCGGTGGTGGCGGGCGTGCTGGCAGCGCTGGCGCTGCGCACGGCCGGGGTCGCCTTTATGATCGTGACGCTGATGTTCGCACAGGCGGGCTACCTCACCGTGCTCTATTTCGGGGCGCTGACGCGGGGCGATGAGGGGTTCGTGATCCAACAGACACAGCGGATGCTCTGGGGCATCGACCTGAGCGATGAGGGCAATCGCTATCTCGCGGCGCTGCTCTTGTTCGGGCTTTGCCTGATGCTGTGCCTCTGGCTGGTGCGGTCGCCCTTTGGCCGGGTGCTGGTGGCGATCCGCGAGAATGAAGAACGGGTACGCATGCTGGGCTATGACGTCTTCGCCCATAAATTCGCGGTCATGGTGATTTCGGGGACGATGGCAGCGGCGGCGGGGGCGGCGTATGGCCTCTTGTTTGGCTATGTGGGGGCGACATTCGCCTCGGTGCAATATTCGATCTTTCCGCTCTTGTGGGTGCTTTTGGGCGGGGCGGGCACGGTGCTGGGGCCATTCATCGGCACGCTCTTCATGTTCTACCTGATTGACCTCAGTTCCGGTGTGACCACGGCCTATATGCTCATCGCCGGTGTGGCGCTGGTGGCGCTGACGCTCTTTGCGCCGCAAGGATTGATGGGCGACGTGCGGCGACGGTTCTGGCGGGGGATGCCGTGATGCTGCTATCCACGCGGGGGCTATCCAAGAATTTTGCCGGGTTGCGCGCGGTCGAGGATGTGGATTTCGACCTGCTCAAGGGCGAGATTCGCGCCCTGATCGGCCCCAATGGCGCAGGCAAAACAACGCTGGTGGGCATGATTTCCGGGCGTATCCCCCCGACTGCGGGGCGGGTAAGCTTCGATGGGCAAGACATAACTGCCCTGCCCGCACATCGGCGGATGCAGTTGGGCATGGCCTATACGTTTCAGATCACCTCGGTTTTTGGCCGGCTCAGTGTGCGGGAAAACGTAGCCCTTGCCGCGCGTCGGCATCTGCATGGCGCGGCGGTAGAGACCGCTGTCGATCAGGCGCTGGCGCGGGTCGGGCTGGCAGAGCGCGCCGGCCAAGAGGCGGGCGATCTGGCCTATGGGCATCAGCGCCTCTTGGAGATTGCGATGGGCCTTGCCCAATCCCCGCGCCTCTTGATCCTTGACGAGCCGACACAAGGCCTTGCCGAGGGCGAGATCGACAGCTTTCTGCGCCTGATCCGCGAGGTGGCGCAAGAGGCGACCATCCTGCTGATCGAGCATAACATGCGGGTGGTGATGGATCTGGCGGACCGGATCACCGTGCTGGATGGTGGCCGGGTGCTGGCCGAGGGGACACCTGCGGAAATCCATGCCAACCGCGCGGTGCAGGCCGCCTATCTGGGGGGCGTGTCCGATGCTGCGGCTGGATAGGGTCAGCGCCGGATATGGCCGCGCGCAGGTGCTGCGCGATCTGAGCCTAGAGGTGCAGGCGGGTGAAATCCTGTGCCTTTTGGGGCGCAACGGCGCGGGCAAAAGCACGACAATGCGCGCGATCATGGGGCTCTTGCCGCTTATCTCTGGGTCAATCTGGCTGGGACAGCAACAGTTGAGCACGCTACCCGCGCATCAGGTGCCCCGCGCCGGTGTGGGCTATGTGCCCCAGGGGCGGCGGCTCTTTACAGACCTGACCGTGGCGCAGAACCTTGAAATTGGCCTCATGGCGCGGCAAAGTGGGCCAGAGGTGCGCGCAGAGGTGCTGGCGCTTTTTCCCCGCCTGCGCGAGCGGTTGGGGCAGAAGGCGCAAACCCTCTCGGGCGGCGAGCAACAGATGCTCGCCATGGCGCGCGCGCTCTGCCTGCGCCCCCAAGTTCTATTGCTCGACGAGCCAACCGAAGGGTTGCAGCCCTCGATGATCGCGGCCATTCGCGAGGTGATTGTGGGGTTGCGGGCATCTGGCGTTGCGGTTCTGCTGGTCGAACAACGGGTCGATGCGGTGCTCGATGTGGCCGACCGGGTGGCGTTTCTCGAGAATGGCACGGGCGGGGCGGTGATGACCGCCCAGGCGCTGCGCGCCGACCGCAGCCTCGTGGATCGTTACGTCGGGGTTTAGCGCAGGTTGCACAAAAGGCACTTGGCTGTGCGCTTGTCGCAGAGGCGCAGGGACACCGCGCGTCTGTCGCTCAGATAGCCTGTCGGCCATTGCCTCTGGCTTCAAAAAGTCTCTGGATTCAAAAGGATGCGCGATCTTAACGACGATCACGCATCCTTTTATGTTTTTTAGAGGAACTGGAAGTCGTCGACCCCCAGCACAGAGGCATCAACACCCTCCAACAGAATGATCTGACCGTTCACATTGATCTGCGCGCCTTCATCTGCCTGGGTAATACCCAACGCATCCACAAAGCCCTGCAAACCATTGCCCCCGTTGCTGATGTTCACCTCGCCGGTATCGGGATTGACGATACGGATCAACAAGCGGTCCGTACCATCCTCGAAATCGGTAATAACATCAAGCTCACCGTCAACGAAGGCGCTGAAGACAAAGATATCCGCATCTGCGCCACCGGTCATGATGTCATTTCCAGCGCCGCCGTTGATCGTATCATTGCCGGTGCCGCCATCAATCACGTCGTTGCGCCCACCCCCAGCGAGGAAGTCATTGCCTGCCCCACCGCTGATGTCGTCATCGCCTTCACCGCCACCGATCTGATCATTACCAGCGCCGCCGTCGATCGTATCACGCCCGGCACCGCCGCCAATCTGATCGTTTCCGACCCCGCCATTAATCACATCGTTGCCAAAGCTACCAGAGATCGAGTCATTGCCGTCGCCGCCGTCCAGTGTGTCGTTGCCAGCACCACCAGCAACCACGTCAGCGCCAGTGCCGCCCGACAGTAAGTCGTCGCCAAAGCCACCACCCATGGTGTCGTTGCCATCGCCACCGTTCAGCGTGTCATTGCCCAGACCGCCCCCCAGAGAGTCATTGCCAGCGTCGCCGTTCACAACGTCATCGCCATCCCCGCCTGCAACAGTGTCATTGCCGTCACCACCGGACAGGGTGTCATTGCCAGCTTCGCCAAACAACGAGTCGCTGCCCAGCCCACCGGAAATACTATCGTCTCCGTCAAGGCCACCAATCAGATCATCGCCATCGCTACCGATCAGCGTGTCATTCTCATTGGTGGATACAGGCCCCTCTTCGACGTCATTGACTGTCAGGCTCAGTGACGCTGTGCCATCAGGGGTCCCACCAACACTCGCATCGTTCACAGTGACGGAAACATCGAGCTGCGCCTTGGTTTCAAAGTCAAGCGACGCACCAGCGCGCAGGAACAAGGCCGTTCCAACGATCTCGAACAGAGCCGCGTCAGCACCGACCAAGGCCAGAGTGTTGATGCCCTGCTCATCATCCGACACGACGATGTCCGCAACCTTGATCCGAGACGTGGTGTCAGCATCTTCGTCTACGTCTGTGGTTACATTTGCGAGCGTTACCACCGGCGCATCGTTCACCGCGTTCACCGTCACGGAAACCACGACCGTATCCGTGCCGCCGTTGCCATCCGTGACCGAGACCGTGAAGGCATCCGTACCGTTGAAATCGGCATCCGGCGTATAGGTGTAGCCGCCATTGGCCGAGACCGTCACCGATCCGTTCGCCGGGGCACCGCCCGAGGCCAGCGCAAAG
Organism: Roseovarius sp. MS2; assembly: GCF_051447875.1. NCBI lineage: Bacteria > Pseudomonadati > Pseudomonadota > Alphaproteobacteria > Rhodobacterales > Roseobacteraceae > Roseovarius > Roseovarius sp. MS2. The sequence goes on along the minus strand of NZ_JBKHVF010000001.1, from coordinate 1,682,915 downwards.
CTCAGGCTGTCGCCGTCCACATCCGTGGCCGTCACCGTCCCAGAGATCGCCTGATCCTCACCCGTGCTGATCGCCGCGTCCGCCTGCGCCACCGGCGCATCATTGACCGCGTTCACCGTCACGGAAACCACAACCGTATCCGTGCCGCCGTTGCCATCCGTGACCGAGACCGTGAAGGCATCCGTCCCGTTGAAATCGGCATCCGGCGTATAGGTGTAGCCGCCATTGGCCGAGACCGTCACCGATCCGTTCGCCGGGGCACCGCCCGAGGCCAGCGCAAAGCTCAGGCTGTCGCCGTCCACATCCGTGGCCGTCACCGTCCCAGAGATCGCCTGATCCTCACCCGTGCTGATCGCCGCGTCCGCCTGCGCCACCGGCGCATCATTGACCGCGTTCACCGTCACGGAAACCACGACCGTATCCGTACCGCCGTTCCCATCCGTGACCGAGACCGTGAAGGCATCCGTCCCGTTGAAATCGGCATCCGGCGTATAGGTGTAGCCGCCATTGGCCGAGACCGTCACCGATCCGTTCGCCGGGGCACCGCCCGAGGCCAGCGCAAAGCTCAGGCTGTCGCCGTCCACATCCGTGGCCGTCACCGTCCCAGAGATCGCCTGATCCTCACCCGTGCTGATCGCCGCGTCCGCCTGCGCCACCGGCGCATCATTGACCGCGTTCACCGTCACGGAAACCACAACCGTATCCGTGCCGCCGTTGCCATCCGTGACCGAGACCGTGAAGGCATCCGTCCCGTTGAAATCGGCATCCGGCGTATAGGTGTAGCCGCCATTGGCCGAGACCGTCACCGATCCGTTCGCCGGGGCACCGCCCGTGGCCAGCGCAAAGCTCAGGCTGTCGCCGTCCACATCCGTGGCCGTCACCGTCCCAGAGATCGCCTGATCCTCACCCGTGCTGATCGCCGCATCCGCCTGCGCCACCGGCGCATCGTTCACCGCGTTCACCGTCACATTGACCACGACCGTATCGGTGCCGCCGTTGCCATCCGTGACCGAGACCGTGAAGGCATCCGTCCCGTTGAAATCGGCATCCGGCGTGTAGGTATAGCCACCATTGGCCGAGATCGTCACCGATCCGTTCGCCGGGGCACCGCCCGTGGCCAGCGCAAAGCTCAGGCTGTCGCCGTCCACATCCGTGGCCGTCACCGTCCCAGAGATCGCCTGATCCTCACCCGTGCTGATCGCCGCATCCGCCTGCGCCACCGGCGCATCGTTCACCGCGTTCACCGTCACATTGACCACGACCGTATCCGTGCCGCCGTTGCCATCCGTGACCGAGACCGTAAAGGCATCCGTCCCGTTGAAATCGGCATCCGGCGTATAGGTGTAGCCGCCATTGGCCGAGACCGTCACCGATCCGTTCGCCGGGGCACCGCCCGTGGCCAGCGCAAAGCTCAGGCTGTCGCCGTCCACATCCGTGGCCGTCACCGTCCCAGAGATCGCCTGATCCTCACCCGTGCTGATCGCCGCATCCGCCTGCGCCACCGGCGCATCGTTCACCGGCAACAGATCCAGCGTGGCGCTTGCTGTGGCCGTCAACAGCCCGTCCGACACTGTGTAGGAGAATGTCACATCCCCATTGTCATTCAGGTCAGGCGTATACGTCCAAGTGCCATCCTCATTGTCGACCAGAGATCCATTGCCGCTGGTCAGAGCCAGAGCCGTGATCTCGAGCACGGCACCCGTATCGACATCGCTGGCACCTGACAAAAGCTGCGCTTCGGTGATGATCCGAACCGTGTCTTCATTGGATGCAAGAAGCGTGACTTGTACGGCTGTCGGCGCGTCATTATCGCCGGTCACCTGCACAGTTACGGTTGTTGTCGATTGTGCCGAACCGCTGTCTTGGACGGTATATTGGAACGTCGCTGTCGAGGTCACACCCGCAGCCAGACTATCCGGCGCGGTGAGCGTGTAATCGCCATTGGCGCTGAGGTTCACCACGACCCCGTCAATCGTCGTGATCCGGAACCCGTCAGCCGTTGCAACCGCAGTCGCTGTGACAGAGCTGCTGGCGTCCACAATGGTCGGGATGTCGTTGATATCGACATCCGTATCATTCGCGAGAAGATTGCCCGTCACAGAGGCGGCCGTATCTTCTGTCGCGGTGATTGTGTCAGGCGCAGCCAGGATCGCGTCGTTGACACCCGTGATAGTGACCGAAACCGTGGCCGTATCCGTGCCACCATTCCCATCACTGACCGTGTAGGTAAAGCTGTCGACCGCAGTCTCGCCCGCCGCCAGTTCATTGAACCGAGCGGTGGAAGAGGTGAGGTTATAGAACAGCTGCCCATTGGACTGCAGCGTCACCTCAGCGCCCCAATCGGTTGTGATGACACCGGCAGACGCGCCGACGGTTGCCGATCCACCAACAGGCTGCGCCCCATCCGCCAGATCCGCCAGCGCAGTTACGCTGAGCGTGTCATTTTCGGGATCGCTGTCTGCCGTGCCGATGCTCAACACGTTGAAGGCAGACGCGAACGATCCCTCGGTCACACCAAAGGCATCATTGACGGCAATCGGGCTGTCGTTCGTTGCCGTGATAGAGACCGAAATGGTCTGCTGCTCGGCGGCAGCCCCATCACCATCCGTCAGATCGAGCGTGATCTCGCGCGATGCAACGGGCGTGGCGTCGGTGGTCGCATAGCTTAGCGCGTTGATCACCGCCTGCACATCCGCCGCAAAGGCCGCGGCAAGGAAGCTGACCGAAAGCGTGGCAGTGCCTTGGCCCGTTACCGTGCCGACCTGCGTGCCGCCGACCGAAACCGCACCATCCACAACGCTGACGCTGCCAGAGGTGTCAAGATCAAGAAGGTCGGTCGCATCGCCGTCCACCACAGAGGCCGTGAAGGTGCCGGTGTCATAATCCAGACCATCCACATCGGTCAGACTGGCCTGAGCCGCGACCAGTGTCGCAACAGGCGCGGCTGCATCGACCGCTTCGACATGGGTCGCCGCAAGTTGGCTCGACACATCAATCTCGGTCGCATCGTTCACAGCTGTAACCGTAACATCGACAACCTGCGTGACAGACCCACCCAGACCGTCCGAGACCGTCACAGTAAAGCTGTCCACGCCGTTGAAGTTCGCATCGGGCGTATAGCTCCAGCTGCCGGTGTTCGGGTCTACGGTAACGCTCCCGTTTGCGGCGCTATCGCCATCCTCGATGGAGAACCCGAGGGTCGCCCCATCATCCACATCATCCGCCACAATCGTGCCGGTGATTGCACCCTCATCTTCTGCCCCGGTGCCGGTGATGTCCGACTCGGCCACCACAATAACTGGCGCATCATTGGTGCCGCGCACTGTGAAGGTGATCGTGCCCGTATTGTCGCTCAGCCCCTCGCTGTCAGTGACGGTAAAGCTCACCACAACCGAGATTTCTTCATCGACATCCAGCGACTGATAGACCTCTGTCGCCGCGTTAACACTGAATGCCCCTGTCTCGCCGCTATAGGAGATACCTGCCTCGGCCTGCGTGACCACATTGCCCTCGACGGTCACACCGTCGATGGACAGAGAGGACGGATCAATGTTGCCATCCACATCGGACGCAAAGACCGACAGCGGAATCTCACCAAAGGCTTCGCCAAACTCTGAAACGACGATGCCGTTAAAGACTTCGTCCTCGATCACAACCGGGAAGGTTTCTGCCGGAACCTGATTGGCAACAGGTGCCTCGTTCACATCCGTCACCGTCAGGGTGAAGTCTGTGGTTGCGTCTGGCGTATCGCCAACCGTCCCGTCATCGACCTCGACAGTAACGTTAAAGCTATTGTCCGCCCCTGCATCGGCTGGAGCCTCGAAATTCGGAGCCTCCCCAACGTAATGCAGCTCAAGCCCGGTATCCGTGCTCACCACCGCGAAGAAGGCAGCATCCGCCCCAGTCAACGTAACACCGTTTACCCCAAGAGCATCGTCCGTGATGGTGATATCCGCCACTTTGATGCCGGACCCGATGACCGAATTTTCAGCCAAGGTCGCCGTCGTGTTGTCAAGGCTGACCGCTGTGGGGGCCTCGTTCACATCCGTCACTGTGATTGCAAACGCCTGTTCCGTCATGTTGGTGCCATCAAAGGCCTCAACCACAACATTATAGATGTTGTTGCCACCGATATCGGTCGGCATCTCGAAATCAGGTGCGCTGATAAATTCGAGCGTATAAACCCCCTCGTCCTCAACAACGCGGAACGCCGCCTGATCATCCCCACCAACGATGGTAAAGCTGATACCAGATTGATCGGTGTCTACATCGGTTGCAGACAACCGAACGACAGAGGTTTCATTCTCCGCCACGCTTTGTGCGGCGTTGATTGCAAACACAGGTGCCGTGTCATTCGCATCCAAAATCGTGATCGTGAAGTCTTCGGTCGAAATGGAACCGTCCGCGCTCATCGCCTGCACAGTGATCGTATGGCTTTCTGCGGTTTCGAAATCCGGGCGCGGGGCCATGGCTGCTGTCGAAAGACGCACTTCGCCTGTCGCTGCATCAATCTCGAAAATCCCACCGGCGCTATCGGTCAAGCTATAGGTAACGCCATTGGTGGTTGCATCTGCATCAGAGGCGGACGCCACGATACCGACCAGAGTACCGGGGCCTGCGTTTTCAGAAACCTCATTCGCAGCGGCATTGCTATCCACCGGCGTGCTCACGTCGAACTCATTCACATCATTGATCGTGATTGTGAACGTCGAGGTGACACTTGCCGCACCATTGGCCGGTGTTGCCTCGACGTCGATGGTCAGAGAGCTGCCTGTCTCCCGGTCGATGTTTGCGCCCGAGGCGACGGACACAACGCCCGTTTCGGCATCAATGACAAAGTCTGCGGCACCAGTGCCCCCGACGATGGCATAGGTTATTGCGCCAGATGTAATATCCGCATCGGTTGAGGCGGCGGTAATTCCGACCGTCCCCAATGCGGCATTCTCATCAACGCTCCCACCCGCCACACCGTCTGCATCCACCGGAGCCGTGGTCAGGTTATCGTCCACATCCGTGACGTTGACGGTGATCTCTTGCGTATCGGTGCCACCGTTGCCGTCGCTGACCGTCACGGTCAGAACATGCTCAACCTCCGTTTCCGCATCCAGCGATTGACCCGCCACAAGTGAGATGTCGCCTGTGGTGGCATCAATCTCAAAGAGACCAGCATCGTTCCCTGCAGAAATGCTGTAGCTCAGCACATCGCTCAGATCGACATCTGTTCCCGAAGCGGTCGCAATGACCGTGGCTGCATCAAGATCCTCTGCAACCGTGACCCCATCCGCCGCCGAGGCGACAGGGCTGTCATTGGTGCCGGTGATCGTGATCGTCACGGTCTGAGTGTCGGTTGCACTGTCAGTCTCGGACAGGTCGTCTGCGGTCAGTGTATAGGTGACCACCAGCGTCTCACCCGCAGCGAGGAAATCGAACGCCGCATCGCCAGAGGCGCCCGATGCAAAGGCCCAGGTAAAGTCAGAGCCAGTGCCATCCGCACCCAAAACCACGGTGTCGCCAAAGCCGGATTCAGCCGCAGTACCCGCCGCCAGTTGCATCATCGCGGCAAGTGCCGCGCTGTCCAAAGGCACGGTGCCCGCAAAGGTCCCACCAGATACCACCGCCCCGGTCACCGAAACGGTCACCTCATCCCGCGTATCTTCATCGGAAACCGACAGCGTGCCAGAGGTCGTGATGGCAGCATCCATCGCCCCATCCGCAGCCTCAGTTGCGGCACCTGAAATCGCCAGACCGCCCCCAAGGCCCCGGCAATCACCGGTGCATCATTGGTTCCGACAATTGCAATCGAAACCCGCTGAACAACCGATCCCCCATCACCATCGTTGACGGTGATGTCATAGACCTGCGGGCTGGTGCCGAGCGCTTCACCTTCGGCCAGCGCATTGAGCGTGGCATCGGGAATGCTGAAGGTCCATGTGAATGTCCCCTCATCCACGGTTTCGCCCGAGGGTGAAAACTGGATCGTTCCCACAAAACCCGGCGCAAGTGCCGCAAAGCCAAAGCTGGGGATGCCATTACTGTCGACATCGGCAAACGAAATGGTGCCAGACACGACAACCAGATCGCCCTCGTCCGCCTCCGCCTGCTCCTTGGCGGCCACATTCACCACACCTTGGTCAACCTCAGGATCGGTTCCGGTAATGGTCGGGTTATCGTTCACACCATCAATGTTGATCACCAGCCCGGTCTCTGACGTGGCCCCTTGCGGGTCTGTCGCGCGCAGCGTGGTCGTGATGACGGGGTTCTGATCAGCACGCAGACTGTTGATACCCGCATCATTCGGCTCAAAGCTGTAAGCGCCACTCGATTGCACCGTCAGCGTGCCCAATTCCACACCATTCAGCGGGGCTTCGGTCACGACCGCGTTGCCGACACGATCAAAGTAGAAGGTTTGCGATGTGGCACCTTCTGCAACTTCCTGCCCTGCAATCGAATACACCATCGCGTCCACATGCCCGCTGTCGCGGTCTGTGGCAGACAGAGTCCCCCTTGTGCTGCAAAATCATCCGCAGCGGCTGTGTCGGTGATGTTGATGGCATCGACCGAGGCCAGTTCCGGCGTGTCATTGGCCGGGGTGATATCCACCGTCAACGTCGCGGTATCGAACGCACCGTGCTCATCCGTCACAACAATCGTGAAGGTCTCATTCGGTTCGGCATCTGCGGCCAGCCCCTGCAACTTTGCCGCATCAGGCGTGTAAGTATAGCTGCCATCAGACAAGACCGTCAGCGTCCCATACTTACCCTCTAGGGAAGTCTCGCCCATTACGGGTTCTTGGCCGCTGATCGCATAGGTCAGAACCGCCCCATTATCGACATCCGACCCAACCAGCGTATCCGAAACCGAAGACAGCGTGTCATCGCCAGCCGTATCGACAATCGCCGGTGCTGTTGTCACGTCCTCCAGAACCGGGCCGTCATTTGCCCCGGTGATGGTGATCGTCGCGGTCTGAGAGACCTCGCCGCCATTTCCATCCGTCACCGTGTAGCTATAGGTGATCACTTCGCTCTCACCCACCGCCAGTGCGGTGTAGGCATCGGGATCAACCGTCAGGCTGTTGCCATCCATAGACACCGTCACGCCGCTGTCGTCACCGCTGTCAAGCGTCAGGCCGGACACAGTGAGCACGTCGCCCGTGTCGACATCCGACGCACCGCTCAGGAGATTGACGGTAAAGCCCTCTGCATCCTCGGTCTGCTCTGCCGATACAGGCCCCTCCACAACCGGCGCATCGTTAACCGGGTTCACCGTGATCGTCACCGTGTCGATGTCGGTCAGTGCGCCACCCTCGCCGGTGCTGCCGCCATCATCCGTGCTCATGGTCAAGGTCACATCGCCATTCGCATCCTGCGCGGGCGTAAAGACCGGAGTGGTTTCAGTCGCCAGATAAGCGTTGATATCCGCCAACGTCCCGGTCAGCGTGATCGAATTCGTCCCCGACCCCGCAACCGTAACCGAACCAGCATCCAACGCCGCAATCGTGCCTGCGCCGTCTGCGACCGCAAGGGTCACGGTAATCGTACCCTCAACGGCGTCTACATCCGACACTGACAACCCGGTCAGCGCCACAGCGGTATCCTCGTCCGTGCTCAGGGGCTCGGGCACGGTGTTCACCGGAGCATCGTTGACCGCGTTGACCGTGACGCTGACCTCTACTGTATCGGTGCCGCCATTGCCGTCGGAAACCGCGACCGTAAAGGCATCCGTCCCGTTGAAATCGGCATTCGGAACATAGGTGTAGGTGCCATCTGTGTTCACGGTGACAGACCCGTTCTCCGGGCTACCACCATCCGCAAGCGCAAAGCTCAGCTCGTCGCCGTCCACATCCGTGGCCAGCACCGTGCCGGAAATTCCCACCGCATCCTCATTGCCGCTGATCTCAACGTCAGACTCAGCAACATTGATAACCGGCAGGTCATTCGTGCCAGTGATGGTAAAGGTGATGTCTTGTGTATCGGTGCCGCCGTTGTTGTCCTCAACCGTCACCGTATAGGTGATGCTCAGAACTTCTCCGGCAGCGAGGAAATCAAACTGCCCATCGGTGATTTCAAACGACCAACCAACCGTGTTGCCAACCGCATCAGAGGCGTTCGCCGCCGTGGCATCGAAGGACAGGGAACCTGTGGGTCCTTCATAGGCTTCATCAACCTCAGAATCCAATGCAACCGAGGTCACTTCCGCCGTAACGGTATGGGTATCTGCACCACCCGCGCCCCCGCTGGCCGGCAAGGTCGAGGTATCGGCATCGTCGAAGCTGATGGTGCCGGTCAGCGTCTGCGTAGTCACAGACCCGCTGGCGACATCACCCTGATCTTCGGTCAGGGCTAGGTCGCCGGTTGCCGCGGTGATGACTGGCGCGTCATTCGTGCCGGTAAAGGTCAGCACGATATTGCGGCTCGTGGTGGCCGTGCCATCCGAGATCGACACTTGGTAGGATTGGGTAAAGGTCTCGCCTTCAGTCAAAGTGTCGAGCACAAGATCATCGAGGTCGAAGCTATAGAACACCTCGCCAGCTTCAGCGACCGATGTGCCGGTCGGCGCAACAAAGCCCGCCGAGAATGTGCCGACATAATTCGCCAAAAGCGCGGCACCCTCACCAACGTCTTGCACAGGTTCAACTGTAACCTGAAGCGCCGAAAGATCGCCCGGATCAACGTCATTGAACGTGATAGAGCCATTTACAGTCGGGCGCGCGGCATTCTCGCCTGCGTCCAAATCCGGCAGCTCGGTCACAGAGGCTGCAAAATCATCCTCTTCCACGATATAGGGCGCATCATTCGCACCGGTGACACGGATGACCGTTGTCACTTCGTTATCGGTCGTGGTGGTGCCGTCCGGCGAGGTGGTTGTGACCGTATAGGTCAGCGCCACATCAATGAATTCACCAGTGTCCAAAGCGTCAAACACGGCGGCATTGCGGTCAAAGATGACAACCCCGTTCAAGGCGTCGCTAAGGTCAAACGCCGCTTGGGCATCCGACGCAACAAATCCTGTGGGGATATTGCCCGAGGCGGACACGCTGGTTGTCCCGGTGATCGCGCGGGTGTCGTTGGCGTCCAGTTCGGTGACCGTGGTTACCCAGATTTCATCATCGCTATCGTCACCAGTGCCCAGCAGGTTGACGGTAACGGTCGCTTCAGGTGTCAGTGCAACCTGATCCAAAACGCTGTTCTCGTCGATGACCAGCGCGTCACCTTCGGCAAACTCATTCCTCTCATCGGCCAGAACAACCGGCGCATCATTGGTGCCGGTGATCGTGATCGTGACTTTTTGAACGGCAGAGACCGAATTTTCATTGCCGTCCTCATCCGTGCCGTCAAACGCCCCGCCATCATTCACGGTGACATCATAAACCACCGTCAGCGTCTCACCGGCCCCTAGGAAATCGGCAAGGCTATCAGCAAGGCTAAAGCTCCAGTCGACTTGCCGCGGATCACCAAGGTTGATGGCAGCAGCAAAGGCCGCATCCAGCGCCGCCTCTAGGCCCTCGCGCAGCGGCGTCACATCCGACGCAGTGCCAAGATTGTCGGCCCCATTCACATCCGTCCATGTCACAGACACGCGGCTCGCAGAAACGCTGTGCGCATCCGAAAGATCGGCATCGGCGATGCTCAACGTGCCTGCGGTAACCAGGGTTTCCCCCATCAGACCGGTTGATTCCGTCAACTCACCTGTGGCTGAATCCCCATCCCCGATCACAATCTCGGGCCGGTCATTGGTGCCGTTGACCCTGACGGTCACGGTTTCGGTGTCGGTCGCGTCGCCGTCATCGGCAGTCACGGTAAAGTTGAGCGTGATGCTCTCGCCCGCAGCAAGATAGTCGAACGTTTCGCTGCCGCTATCAAAGCTCCAGGTGATCTGACCGCTTGCATTGCCAGCATCCGTCTCAAGCGGGGTACCGCCGCTGATGGTCATCATGGCCTGAAGCGCCGCGTCATCCTCTTCAAAGCCGCCCAATGTGCCCGAAGCCGATACGGCAGTCACAGATATTGCAACCGAGTCATTCGCATCCACATCCGATACGGTCAGCGTGCCGCTGGCAGTCAGGTTTGCAGCATCGGATTCCAAAACGTTGCCCAAGGTTGAATCCGGACCCAACGGACCCGACAATTCACCCCCGAAGAGTTCAATCACAGGGGCATCATTGCTGCCGGTCACAGTAACTGTGACGGTATCCTCAGAATATCCACCCAGCCCATCGGCCACGCGCACAGTGAAGGTGTCGGTAACTACGACACCCGCGGCGAGCGCCTGCGTGTCTTCGTCGCGATCGTCCAACTGATAGGACCACTCACCATCGCTGTTCAAAACAAGGAAACCATAGGTGCCAACGGCCTCGGCGGCGGAACCATTGGCCACGGAATGCTCGATTGCCTCGCCGTTCACCCCGGTGATCGACCAGATCACCTGATCCGTACCTCCGGTGTCAACATCCGACACCGAGAAGCTGCCAGAGGCGTCCGGATCACCCGAGGAGAGTGGCCCCTCGGGCTCAAGTTTTGGATCCGCGCTGCCGTCTTGCTCTGTGACCGAGGTATCGGCCCCCTCATTCGCAACGATCACCGGCGCATCATTGGTGCCGTTGATGGTGATCACCACATCTTGTGTGCTCGTTGCACCCCGGTCATCGGTCACGGTAACCGTGAAAGTCTCCGAGACGGATTCCGAGTCGTGAAGCGACTGAACCGCTTCGGCGGTGTTATCCAGCGTGAAGGTCCAATTGCCCGAAACATCTACCGCAAAACTGCCGTAAACCCCTTCAACTGTGAGGGAATCTGTCTGTGCTTGGCCAGCCATGGTATCAGCCCCAGCGCTCCAGATCAGATCGACCGGTGCATCCTCGGCATCCACATCATCCGCGCTCAGCGTGCCGGTTGCGGTGGTCGGTGGCGTATTGATGGCTTCGTTCTCGGCGTTGACGCCTGCCTCCTCGACCGTGCCAACGTCCTGCCCTTCGCCAAAGCTGATCACCGGCGTGTCATTCGCGCCCGTGATGTTGACGGTCAGCGTCGCGCTTGCCTCATTGCCCAGGCCACCGCCATTGTTGGCGATGGTATAGTCAAAAACCTCGGTTACAGCTTGATCGGCATTCAGCGCCTGTGTCGCGACCAGCGCGTTATCCAGCACGTAACGATAGCTGCCATCGGCACTGACAAAGAGCGACCCATAGGTGCCTGCGATCTCGGTTTCACCCTCGACGGCAACCGGTACGCTGGTTTCGCCAAAGGCGATCTCGCTCACAACCAAGGCTGCGGCTTCGCCATCATCGGCATCGGTCCAATTGCCATCCGCCGACAGATTGCCTGTGGCTTCTGCTGTGCCTTCACCACCATTCTCGACGCCGCCTGCTTCGACCACCGTGGTCGCGGCAGTGCTGCTGGCTCCGATCTGCGGCACGTCATTCGTGCCGGTAATGGTGATCGTCACAACCTGCGTATCGGTCGCGTTCGCGGTCTCGGAATCGTCCGTCGCCGTCAGCGTATATTCCAAAATCAGCGTTTCGCCCGCAGGCAGGAAATCAAACGGCGAGCTTTCCGGGTTGCCCGCGCTGAACTGCCAGGTGAAATCCGAGCCCGCAGTCGCATCCGCCGCCATCGCGGCAGTCTCGGAGCCGAGGAGGCCGACAGTGCCGTCGCCCGCCACGACCTCTAGCATCGCCAGCAGGGTGGTATTGTCGAGCGGGTTCGTGCCCGCAAAGCTGCCCGATGTCGCCACCGAGGACACTGCGACCGTCACCGTGTCGCTGGTGTCGATATCTGCCACGGTCAACGTGCCCGTCGCCGTCAGCGATTGGTCACTGCTGCCGTCATCGACAACCTCAGTCAGATCCGCCGAAACGGCCGTGCCGGAAATCACCGGCGCATCATTGCTGCCTTCAATGGTAACCACGATCCGCTGGACAAAGCTCAGGCCGCCAACAGTTTCGGTCGTCGTCACGTCATAGACCTGCGTGATGCTCTCGCCATCTGCCAGCGCATCGACAATCGCCATCTGGGCCGCCAGGGTCGTCGGATTGGTGATCGGTGCGCCGATGTTAAAGGTCCATTGCACCGTGCCATTGCCATCGCCCTGAATCGGATCAGAGAACCCCGCCTGGAACACCCCAAGGAAGGTGCCATTGGTGCTGGAAATATTCGACACCGTGACCGAGTGGCTATTGGCCACATCGTCGTCATGCACACCAAAGGTGCCGGTGGTGCCAAAGGGCGTGGCATTCTCGCCAAGCACCCCATCTTCGCGCTCGGTCACCGTTCCGGTCAGATCATTCTCACCCGGCACCAGTTCCGGCGCATCGTTCAGATCGGTCAGCGTGATCGACAGGACCGACGCCGTGGTATTGCCCGCGTTATCCGTACCGGTCACGGAAATATCAAAGCTCGGGCCGTTCTCTTCGAGGTCAAAGAACCCGCGCGCGGCCTCGGTGTCGATGATCTGGACCATGAAACCGTCCTCGCCATCGCTGACAATCTCGACATGTGCGTTAACCGCCGCTTCCCCTGTCAGGGCATAGGTCGTGCCATCAGCACCCGACAGCTTGGCCAGAACGATGGGCGTGCCAGTGGTCGCAGCATTCTGATCGGGGATTTCGGCAATCGTGACAGACTCGGTCTCAGAGGCTGTGCTCTCGGTGTCAATCGCGGTGCCGGTCGCCACTTCGGACACAGCAGAGATTACATTGCCTGCCACGTCCTGCGCCCCCGAGACACCCACTGTGATCGCGGCCAGATCGACATTCTGATCCACAACCGTATAGGTGATTGTCAGGCTCAAGCCATCCATCGACCATGCGCGCTCGGCTTCTGTAAAGCTGCTGGCAGACGCCGTATCCAGAGTGACCGTCGGATCAACAGCCGTATCCATCGCTTCGTTGAACGCAATCGTCAGCGTGACAGAGCCATCGACATCACCGTCAATCACGGTGCCTTCAACGCCAGAGCCCCCCGCGAGGGTCACGGTCGTAATCATCGGTGGGGCGGCGTTCAGATCAAAGCCATTTGACTGGGCCTGCGCCATATTGCCCGCCGTATCGGTCACCTCCAATGTAACCGAAAGCATGCCGTCGCTCAGCGCAGCCATTTGCAGGGGATCAAGCGAAATCGGGCTAAATGACTCGATGTCTAGCCCCTCAAAAACAACCGAACCACCGCCCGCGGATGTGATTGTCAACGTCCCTGTCGCATCCGCATCAATACCACTGAATGCAACCTGAATTGCCTCTCCTGCGTTGAAGGTCGAGTCGTCCACCCCTGCGCCCTCAAACGCGACAGAGAGGTTCGGCGCAGCATCGGCAGTCGTGTCAAGAGCAATGGTATCGCTTGCAGTTGCAACGTTGCCGTTTAGATCCTGCACCTCCACCGTCGCCGTCAGCGTGCCGTCGTCCAGAAAGTCAAGCGAGTTCGCCGGCAGGGTTACCGTGGCGATGCCATTTTCAATCGTGCCAAGGTCAAAGGGTAGAATAATGGTAGTAGTGCCATTCGATACTCTCACCTCACCCGCTGTCACATCGGGATCAATACCAGTCACGGTCAGCGTCTGATCGACATCGGTATCGGCAGCGTTCAAGAACGCATCGCCATGATCAAAAGCAACCGCAAGGTTGCTATCCGCATCGGCCGATGTATCCGAAAGCAGCACACCATCCGCGAAGCTGCCTGCAGTGACGGGCAAACCGCCGAAAGCACCAATCTGGGTAGCGCTCCCCCCCGATGGTGCTCGGGCCGTCAGGAAAACGTCCTGACCGCCGGTATTCTCCCAATAGAGCACCTCGACATTGTGCAGGCCTGCGGTGAGATTGACGACGGAAGATGTCGACCAACCAGGATTGATACCAGTGCCCGAAAATCGCTGCGCAACAATCACACCGTCGATAAACAGAACAAACCCATCATCAGCGTCGTGACCAAAGGTCCAGTTACCTCCTTCAAAGAAATCTACAACGCCTTTGAAGCGCACAGCAAAACCGTCCCCCGTCAATCCAGACAAATTGGGATCGAACAAGCTGACGGTCCCGGACGTAGTGGACGTAGTGGTGCCATTCAAAAGCTCAAATGCGAGCTCGTTCGTATTGATGGTGCCGGCGGACGTTGCGTATTCAACTGAAAAAGCCATTGGTGATGCTCCTGCTTTATTTTTTGATGCCGCGCTCTGCGGCGTGATCTGTGCTTACGCAAGCGGTGGGTGATGCCCCGCTTGCGCCATGAAATTTGAAATTATTGAGGGTCGCGCTTTGCCCGCGCGCGGATGGCAACATCTGCCAATTGGCCTAAGAAACCCGCACAATCGTCAACGTTAGCCATTGGGAATTCTCCTGATCGGTCAGTAAGGAACTGGTCCGGCGGCACCATGATGGAGGGCCGGGATAAGCGTGATGGAAGGACAAGGGACGCTGGACTGCCTGCTTCCGGACTAGCCCGGCAACAGGTCTGCCGTGGTCTTGCCTGCGTGATGTCTAAGGCTTGGCCCGTCGCGCGCGCCTGAGCTGGGGTCACTGTATAATGCCAAGGCATGGACCGAATTCGGCCCGCCAGTGGCATCTGCTGCTCCCGGGCTACCGCGTAACCCTCTGCACAAATTCACATGCAGCTTGGGTCTTACGGAAGATAGCCCTGAACCTTGGGCCATTGATCGATAGCTAGTAATTTCGTGCCTCCCCACCTGACGCCAAGTTCAGACTGAACTCCGGCCGCAGTCTTCCATCCGCATAAAGTGCCTAAGCACCTGAAAATGCGGGTTATTACCGTGTAATTTTTAGTGTTTTGTTTTGGTGCTGATGAATTCTAGGACAGTGATGAAAATCCATATCTTGAGATTGAAACAGTCGGTCACTCACACTCGAACATTGCTCAACGCTACGAAAGATACTCGTTAAGATCGAAAGATAGCTCACTCCACTCGAACGTAACCATTTCGCGCCCCAGCAAACAAGAATGAAACTTGCATTTGTTATGTTTTTTAAACAAAAAATGCTTTCTGAAACCCAAAACTTGCGAATTTTCAATTCTAAGGAAAGTTAAAAATTTGTTAATACCGCATAGGCTGAAAATCTTTTCTGAGAACCCGATGGGGCGTCCCCCCTGTCGTTTCGGGTCAATCGCTTTTTCAGTCACCAAAACACGCCTTGATTCAATGGATTAGAAACCCCTCTGAGATGTGCTTTGGTCCGTCAGCTCTCCCAGAACCTGTCAGGCCAGAGCTGTCTCTGCGCCCGCGCCATGCTGAAAGTTTGGCTTTACATATAAAAATCAGATACTTAATCAGGTTAGAAAAGAAACTACCTATGATTGTTCAGTGAACCGAAATAATCCACACGTCCGCCCAGGTTGTTTGGCGCATGATCAAGTACCGTTTTGGCATTATGATTAACACGAATTGCTGTCCGGCTGGGTCATATCTATTCGCCCCCCTATCGCGCCAGAGCATGAAGCATGAAAAAGCCATTCTTGGCATAGGATCGCAAGGTGCGGCCAACCGCCCGATACACATCCACGCTCCCCTGCCCCCCAAAGGGTCAAGCTGGGCGACCATTACGCCACACGCCGCAGGCTGATCGCGCTGCAAGCATGGCCGAGTTTTGCACAGCCGCTCACGGTATCAGATCACCAGCGGTCCGGCCCGGTTCTCGATCAACCGCACCAGCGATAGCGCCGTCAACGCTGACGATTTCGGATTGCTGGCAAGGGGCAGGTTATCCAGCACAATCTCCATCCGCCCAAAGTCGCCCTGTGCTGTCACGCGATGACGGTTGCCCGTGGCATCGGGATCGGCGATCAGGCGAAGCCGGGTTTGGTCGGGGCCTAACCCCGCCAGCGCAGTGATCAGCGCCACATTGGCATTTTGCGGAAAGCGCCGCGCCGCCTCACGGGCTGTGCCATCGAAAAAGCAGTGCTGCGCGGTCAGGCCAGACAGGTCACACAGGCGTTCCGCCTCAGTCCCGCGCCAGGCAGGGGCAGGTTTGACAATCTCGTGAACCACTGACGCCAGCGGCAACCGCGCCGCCGCCGCCAGCGCGTCAATGCCACCCAGCGCCCCCGGCGGAATCAGCACCTGCCGCCTGTTGCGCCGCGCAACGTCCACAAGTGCCTCAAGCGTTCCCTCATCGGCAAAGGCCGAGGTTGAGGCAGGCACGAAATCGGCCCCCGCACTCAAGGATGCAAGGCCCCATGGCATCACAGCCGCCTGGCCCGCCGCCTCAACCACCAGATCGGGTCTCAGCGCGGCCAGCGCGGCGGGGTCATCAATCAGCGGTACGCCAATGTCACGCGCAGTATCACGCACAGCAACCCCAACCAGATCGACCGGCGCAGCGCGCGCCTTCAAAAGGCGCGCAACTTCCGATCCAATGGCCCCCCAACCAACCAGAACCAGTCTCATCAAATAAACCCCCCGTTCGGTCGATGGCACAGGGGCGCTGTCGCAGTCATCCGGCGGTCGCTATTGCGGATACCGGCAATGTCCAAAACCACCCAATGCAACGTCGCTTGATCCTTCATGTACAGCCTTTGCTGGCCTTTGGTGCGCCACACGATCAAACCATCCTCGCCGCCATATGTCTTTAGCGAAATGAAGGGAAAGAAGAACACCGGCACGAAGGCCCGCGTCATCGACAAAAACGCGCCCCGCCCTCCCGCAAAGAAAACCCTAATGGGGCGGCCATTTTCACAGCATATCTCGCTCAACGGCATCCTATGCGCAGTTTGCAGGCCCGCCACCGGCCAAGCCGCCAAATCGAATGTCATGACATATAGACTAACGAAATTTGAAATTCCGCTTCCAAAACAGGCGGCCGATCACACGGCTAAACTGACTGGGATCTGCTTGGGCGGGTCGAATGTTTCCAAGACTGGCACTCCAGATAAAATATATACCTTTCCATGACATCCCCGCCAGCAGCCGCGCGATATGCTGGCGTCCAGAACCACTCGGCTTGACCGCGCTACATCATACACAGCCCCCCCTTTGGCGCGAGATATTCGACGTTTCCGTCGGCGCGGACTGGCTCGCTTGGGCCATTCCTCACCAAACCTGACAGAAACTTTATTTGGCTGTTGCAAGCAATGAGTGGTTAGCTTCGCAGACAAGACTGCGTAGCCTGAGAGGTAGAACCATGCGCAAGCAACTATTTTTGGCGGCAATGATGCTGCCTATGCCTCTGGCCGCACTTGCGGCCGAGGGTGAACGCGTTCAGGTCCGGGGCGAGATCATTGATACCTGGTGCTATTACTCTGGCGTGATGGGCGGCCCGGACGCGGTGACCGGCTCGGCGCATCACACCTGTGCGCTCTGGTGTTCGGCTGGGGGCATCCCTGTGGGCCTGCTGGGCGATGACGGTCAGGTCTACATGGTGCTCAAGATCGCGGGCGACGACGGCTCTGCCGGGGGCGATACGCAGCTGCGCCTTGCCAGCCACGAGATTACGGCGGATGGCCTGCTCTATCATCGCGACGGGCTGAATTATCTGGTGGTAGAGGAAGTGGTCACCGATCACGGGATCACAAAACTCAACCACGAGGATTACGGGGCAGTTCCGCCGTTCGCCATTCCAAAGCCAGCTCAGTGAGGGGACGCACAATGAAACATGTTCTGATGATGCTCGCGTTCACCGGCATGGCGCTTCCTGCTGGCGCGCAGGATTTTTCACAAGGGTCCGAGGCGAAAACATGGAACCTCTATGCCGAGCAACCCGCGCGGTTTGAGGCCAAGGTGGTGGATATTCTGTGCGAACTGACCGGCGATTGCCCGACAGATTGCGGTGGCGGGGTGCGCCAACTGGGTTTGCTGCGCAACGCCGACAACGTTCTGGTCTATCCCAACAAGAACGCGCAGGCTGCGTTCTCAGGGGCGGCGGTTGACATATTGCCATTCTGCGGCAAGCAGGTCGAGGTTGACGGCCTGTTGATCGAAGATCCCGATCTTAAGGCGACGAACATCTATCTGGTGCAAAAGATCCGCGCTCTGGGCGATGCCGAATGGACCGCCGCCAACCGCTGGACGGACGTATGGGCAGAAAACCATCCCGAGGCGGATGGCAAGGGGCCATGGTTCCGCCGCGACCCGCGCGTCAACGCAGAGATTGCCGCACATGGCTACACCGGCATCGGCGTTGAAGAAGAACAGCAATTCATCAAGGAATTGTTTGAATGAAACTCCGAACTCTGCTGCTGGCCGTGGCATGTAGCGGCT
This sequence comes from Roseovarius sp. MS2, assembly GCF_051447875.1. Classification (NCBI taxonomy): domain Bacteria; kingdom Pseudomonadati; phylum Pseudomonadota; class Alphaproteobacteria; order Rhodobacterales; family Roseobacteraceae; genus Roseovarius; species Roseovarius sp. MS2. The sequence continues at coordinate 1,664,720 of NZ_JBKHVF010000001.1, read as the reverse complement.
TGGCATCTGGCGCATTGGCGCATGGCCCGGAAAAGCACGCAGCGCCGCCCGTCCTTGCGCCATCGGATCAAGTGACGGCACTGCCATGGAAACTGGGCGGCGCGTTCGAGCTTGTCGACCATACCGGCAAAACCCGCACCCAGACTGATCCGGACGGTCGGATGCAGCTTGTATTCTTCGGCTATGCCAATTGCCCCGGCATCTGCAGTGCGGCCCTGCCAATGATGGTGGATGCCGCAGAGCTTGTGAAACAGCGTGGCATTCCAGTCAGCCCGATCATGATCACCATAGACCCGGAGTTGGACACGCCCAAGACGATCGGGCCCGCCTTGGCTGAAATCTCGACGGATCTTATTGGCCTGACCGGCAATCCCGAGGCGTTGAGCAAGGCCTATCGTGCGTTTCAGATCACCTTTGAAAAGGTCATGGATCATCCAGAATATGGGCCCATCTATGCCCATAGCAGCCATATCTTTCTGCTCGACGCGAACGGAAAGGTATTGACCCTCATTCCGCCGGTTCTGCCAGCAGAGCAGTTCGCAGACATCGTGATGAAATACGCCGGAAGCTGAAGCCTGTTCAAAGCATAAAAGGCCCACGCACTCTCCGGGGCGCTCTTGGGCAAAATCGGTGAGGGGCTCATCTCGACGTTGCCGCTGCCAACGCCGACCTCATTGGTGTGCCGCAGGTGCGGTCTTGCCATCTGATCGGTGCTGGTTGCGGCAATGCTACGGCCGTCCAGCCGGACATTTTTTAACTTATAATCAGATAGATAGTCCACCATCGCCCCATTTGTTAAGGGGTTGGTAATCCCGTTTCCCGAGTCTCTCGTCTGCGCAACCGTTCTGGAGAGACCGATGTCGGATGTATCAGCCCGCCTAGACCTGCCATTTATCGCCCCGTCACAGGCGCAAAAGCATGTGACCTATAATGAGGCTGTGCAGCGGCTGGATCTTCTGGTCCAGATGGCGCTGGACGGGTTCGACGCCACCGAACCGCCCGCCGCCCCCGAGACCGGCGCGCGCTATGCCCTTGGCCAAGGGGCGATGGGGGCCTGGGCCGGGCAGGATGGCCAAATCGCCGTCTTTCTCGGCGAAGCCTGGGGCTTTGTTGCGCCGCAAGAAGGCTGGATCGCAACCGCGCGCGGAACTGGTGATCTGCGCCTCTATCGGGATGGCACGTGGCGCAGCATTCCAGAGCGGCTTGAGAGGCTTGGCATCGCCACCGATGCCGATGCGCTCAACCGTCTGAGCGTGGCGGCAGAGGCGACCTTGCTCACCCATGCAGGCGCAGGGCATCAGCTCAAGATCAACAAGGCCGAAGCGGGTGCCACCGCAAGCCTCTTGTTTCAAACCGGCTTTGCCGGGCGCGCGGAAATGGGCATCGCCGGGCAGGATGATTTTTCCATCAAAGTCACCGCCGATGGCGTCAACTGGACCGAGGCGCTGCGCGTCAATGCCCAGACCGGGCGTCTCAGCGGCGCTGCGGTGCAAACCTCGGCCAATGATGCCACGCCGGGGCGGGTTTTGACCGTTGGGGCCCAAGGGGCGGCACTCGGCGCGGATGTCTATCGCAAGGCGAATATCCTTGGCACCGTGTCGATGTCTGGCACCTTGCCGACAGGGGCTGTGATCGAGCGCGGCAGCAACGCCAACGGGCGGTATATTCGATTTGCGGATGGCACACAGATTTGCACTGGCACTCTCACATCAGACGGTGCCGCGGAAACGGTCTGGACCTATCCGGCGGTCTTCGCCGGGGTCGATGGCCTTGCAATCACCCCGACAATAGGCGCGCCGCGGTTCGGAAACCCGACGACGATCGGGGTGAGCAACGCCTCCCTGACGTTCAACACCTGGACAGTTGGGGGCATTCGATCATCGGTTTCAACACGGTTGTTTGCCCTTGGCCGCTGGTCCTAAAGGAGACACGCATGCAGATCACCCTATCACCCACCCGCCGCGACACGCCCCTTATGCTAAGCCGCGCTGACGACACCCTCACGCTCAATGGCGAGGTGTTCGATTTCTCGCCACTGCCCGAGGGCGCGACCCTGCCGCCCGAGGCCATCGCAAGCGACTGGTTCGCAGGCCCGGTCGAGCGTGTGGGCGGCACGCTGCGCCTCACGCTCGTACTGCCGCACGGGGCCAACGCGCCGCAAGAAACGCTCTTTCCCGCGCCCCTCACCCTTACGGGCAACGGCCCCGTGACCCTGCCGCCCTATGAGTTGGAGACCCCCGATGCAGATTGATTTCGCCCAAGCCGTCACCGCCGAGGCCAAGGCCCAAGCCGCCGCTCTGGCGCGCGCCACGTCGATCAAGACCGACTGCCGCACGCGCATCCTTGCCGTCGGCTCCGAGGCCACGCAGATGAACATCGCCCAAGCCGGGATCGTGTTCACCGCCGCCGTGCTGGACGGTGCACCGCGTACCGTTGCCCTTGCCGCCTCTGGCTTGCGTGACGGCGATCTGACGTTGGCGCAGGGCTGGAAAGCATGGGTCGCGGCGATGCAGACCGAATGCCGCCGCGCGATTGACAGCGGCGAAGGCCCGGTCTGGCCCGACCTGCCCAAGGGCGTCGCAGACCTCGCCGCAAGGTTCTGAGCCACCCGCCAAGATGGCTGTTCAACACCGGCCTGTTGCTGCGCGCCCCCTCTCGCGGCAACAAACCCGGCGTATAACATTGAAAATCACGTCTTCCCGTCTAAACTCTGGCTGTGGGAATCGGTTCACGTTTTTGTGATATCCATCCGAAAGCCCACTTTTTAATCTTTATTTCCATAGTCTTGGGGGCTTAGACATGGCAACGCTTTTCACCTTAACGGGGTTTCAGTTCATTACGGCCGGGGACAGTATCGTTGGCCTTCAACCAGCGACACTGGAGTTGCTGGGAAGTGATGATCTGCAATTCACCTATACGTCGACCACCGTTGATCCAACAGAGCCTGAGGGCGATCTTGTTGTGACACAAGGCGACCTCTTCGAGACGCGCCTGGAGGATCTTGATCCCGATTTCTTCGAGAGCCAGTTCGAGACGATTATGGCCGAGGTCTCCTTTGATGGCGCGATGGCGCAGTTCATCGGCTTCACCAATGACCTGTCCGGCGAAACCTTCCTGTTCCAACTGGATAGCGTGCCGCTCTTTGCAGGCCCCGTTCCCACCGAGACGGAACTTGCGGCGGTCGTGGCGGCTGCCGGGTTTGCTGATATTCCACCCGGCGGCCCCTTCTCTCCCGGTGTTGCCTTCTCGCCCAATGCGATTTCCGGCGTTGCAACCGCCGAGGTCGAGCTGTTTCCGGCCACCAATGGCAACGATACGCTGATCGGCTTTGGCACGGATGATGCGATTTCGGGTCTCGATGGCGACGATTTCATCAACGGGCAAGAGGGGCAGGACACCCTGCTTGGCGATGGCGGCAACGACAGCCTGTTTGGCAATGACGGCAATGATCTTCTGAATGGTGGGCTGGGGGCTGATATCCTCGACGGCGGCTTTGGGCTGGATGTGATCCAAGGGTCAGCGGCCGAACTTGACGGCGATAGCGTGACGCTCGCCTTTGGGGACGAGATTCGCATCACCGGGCTTACAAGCAGTTCCATCGTCAGCATCAGCGCAGATAGCCTGACTGTGTCGATTGATATCGATGGCGACGGCACAGAAGACGCGGCCTTCTCTGTATCGCCCTTCGAATTCGGCGCGACCCTCGTGCAATCGGTTGAAGAGGGCACGACCACTCTGCGCTTCTCCGACGCACCCACCGCAGGCATTGGCCTGCCCATCATCGGGCCGTCGGGGTTCGATCAGATCGCAGACGTTCTGGTCTCTGACCCCAATCTGACCCTGACCAATGTCGCGTTCACCGGCGCAATCGAGGGCATCGCGCTCTTGCCCGATGGCTTTGCCATCAACCGGCTCGAGGATCTGGACGGCGACTTTCAGTTCGAGACGGTAACTCCCGTGGTCAACCTCGAGCGCGGCGTGTTCCTGACAACCGGCAGCGGGCCGGGCTCTGGCAATACCTCCGCCTCCTTTTCCGAGGTCCTCGATGAACCCGGCGATGCCGATCTCGACGAGGCGGCGCGCGATGCCTTCTCTGGGGCAGGGCGCACCAATGACGCCTCCGTCATCACATTCACCTTTGACGCGACAGACATCGGCGATGCCCCGGCAGTCTCGTTCGACCTCTTCTTTGGCTCGGATGAATTCCCGGAATTCGTCAACAGCCAGTTTGTCGATATCGCAGCCGTTTTCGTGAACGGACAGAATTTTGCGCTCTTCAACAATGACCCCGGTCAGCCCCTCTCGATCGTCGGAGAGAGCATCAATACACCGGGCAACTTCTTTAACAACAACGGCGTCAACGACTCCACAAACCTCTTTACCGGGCAGTTCGACACTGAGTATGACGGATTTTCGCGGCTGATCACCGTGATTGCCCCCGTTCAAGCGGGGCTGAACGAGATCAAGATCGGGATCGCCGATACCGGTGACTTCGTCTTTGATTCCGGCCTTTTCATTGGCAACATGCAGGCCTCCAACTTCAACTCCAGTGGCAGCTTTGTGAATGTCCCCGGCTCGACAGGGTCGGATCAGATCAACGCGACCGGCGCGCCGGAACTCATCATGCTTGGCGGTGGCGAAGACACGGTCAGCGGCACAGCCCAACAACTTGATGGCGACATCATCGACAACTGGCAGGATGACGACCTTCTGGAAATCCTCGGAAGCGTGTTCGGACTCGATGACATCGTCGTGACCCTTGGCTCTGCCATTCTGGACGTCGACACCGATGGCGACGGGGTGGCCGATACGACCATCACGCTCGAGGGCGATTTCAGCAATGCCACCTTCAATGTCGAGAACTCGGGCGGCAATACCACGATCAGCAGCACCGGGGCGCAGCCCGAGTTCAACATCGTGAACGGCACCGCCGGGTCCGAGTTCCTGCCGGGAACGCTGGATAATGACAGCATCACGGGCGGCGACGGCAATGACTCGATTCCCGCCTCCGATGGCAATGACATCGTGTTTGGCGGCCTTGGCAACGACAACATCGGCGGTGGCCTTGGCAATGATACCATTGATGGCGGTGAGGGCGATGACATCATCGGGGCCGGGTTCGGAGACGACTCCGTGACCGGCGGGGCTGGCAATGACGTGGTCGCAGGCGGCGCGGGCGATGATACGCTCTCGGGCGGCGATGGCAACGACAGCATGTCGGGCAGCTTTGGCAATGACCTCATCGACGGTGGCGAGGGCGCGGATGACATCGGCGGTGGCACCGGACAGGACACCATTGATGCCGGTGCGGGCAATGACAGCGTGGGCGGCGGTGAAGGCGACGACAGCATCCTTGGCGGCGACGGCAATGATTTCCTCGCTGGCGGCGGGCGCAACGACACCATCGACGGCGGCGCGGGCAATGACACGATCAATGCGGGCGCTGGCAATGACGTGATCACCGGTGGAACCGGGGCCGATCAGTTCGTCTTCAGCGCCTTCTTCGACGGCGAGGCGGATGTGATTACCGATTTCGAGGACGGTTTGGACAGTTTCTTCATCCGCCGTTTCGATCCCGATACTGGCGTTGAAAACATCAACAACGGCGGCAACGGTCTGGCGGGTTTCGTCACGGCGATGAATATCGTCGACGTGGCGGGCGGCGCGCAGATGACGGTGAATGGCAACACGATCCTCGTCGAAGGGGTCACCGCCGCGCAGCTCACCGTGGATGATTTCACGTTCCTTTAAGCAGTCATCAAATCAACGAGAGGGGCGCCATCGGCGCCCCTCACTTATTCAACCCTAGGGTGCAATATTGGAAACATTGGGAAAAACGTTGGATACACGGGTTCGTGATTGCTACAGTCCCCGGAGCATTTTGGAACTAGCCTAAGAAGGAAACACAATGAATTTGTTTACAACCAGCGGCATCGCCGTACGCAGAGATGGCTCGCCCGACGACAACGTCATTGAAGTCCGGGCCATAGAACTTGAGCTGTCCATCACCGGCGATGTTTTCAACTACCGCAGTCTGGGGGTATCCGACCCCGAAGAGATTTTGCCACTGATCGAATTGAACAACGAAGACGATGTGACGATCGCACGGATCGACGGTATTGATCTTACGGGGCCTGCTGCGGATACCGTCGATCTTTCTTTGGGCTTTATCACTACGCCGCAGGGCACAGCGATCATCATCGCCTTCTTCGATAACTCCTCAAATACGGATTATGTCTTCCGGATTGGCGGCGATGACACGGTGATTTTGCCGACGTCGGTCGCCGGCTTCAATGCGCTCGACGCCTCGATCACGAATGGCGGGCAAGTTACGTTTGGCCCCTTTGCCCCGAACCAGAACATCCAGCTCACCAGTTTTGAAAACACCACCAGCGAACTCTTGCCCGATGGCGAGCTGTTCACCGGCACCAATGGCAACGACACCCTTCTTGGCGGCACCGGCAACGATACGCTGAACGGGTTGGCGGGTGACGATGTGCTCGACGGCGCAGGGGGCAATGACACGCTGGACGGCGGCGCAGGCAATGACCAACTCATCGGCGGTGCAGGCTCTGACTTGATCCGCACGGGCGAGAACAACCCCGACTTCGGCGACTTTGTCGTGGGCGGCAGCGGCAATGACACGGTCGACTTCGGTGGTCTGGTTGATGGTTTTGCCGAGGTCAGCTACGGCAATCTTGCATCTGCGATCACCGCAACCATCGACGGGGCAGCCAATACCGGCACCGTTGATAAGGGCGCACAGGGCTTCGACACCCTGCTTGACGTCGAAAACCCGATGCTCTCCGGCTTCGCCAATGGCGGGCTGCGTATCCGGGGCACCTCTGGCGATGACGTGTTCAACTTCAACACCGCATCCAACCAATGGATCAGCGCCCGTGGCTTTGGCGGAAGCGACACCTACAACCTGACCGGCGCAGGCCTTGTCCAACTCGATTTCCGGGGAACGGCGGTCACGGCCGATCTCGTGGCTGGATCGATCACCCAAGGCGGCAACACCAGCACCGTCAACGGCACCGTGTTCGAGCTTCGGACGGGCAACGAGGCCGACTCGGTCACCGGCGGCACGGCAGATGAATCCTTCCGCGTCGGCGGCGGCAATGACACTGTCGATGGCGGCGCCGGGTTTGACCGGCTGCGCTATGACGATTTTGGCGTGACGGCGGTCAACGCCAACCTCGCCACCGGCATCGTGACGGGCACAGCCAATGGTGTGGCCTTTACCGATACGATCTCCAATATCGAATGGCTGCGTGGCAGCACTGGCAACGATATCCTCATCGGTGACGCCACGGCCAACCGGCTTCAAGGGCGGGACGGCGATGACCGTCTTGTGGGCGGTCTCGGGGATGACACGATCGACGGCGAGGGCGGCACAGATACCGCCGTGCTCGCCGTGGCCCGCGCCGATACGCAGGTCTCCGTGATCAACGGCGGCATCCGGATCATCTCAAGCGAGGGCACGGATTTCTTCACCTCGGTCGAATTCTTCCAATTCGACGATACCCTCATCAGCGCGGCTGATCTGATCAACGGGACGGGGATCACAGGCGAGGTGATCGTGGGCACCGATGGTGACGACTCGCTGATTGGTACGGTCAATGATGACACGCTCGCGGGTGGCGACGGGAATGACAACATCGACTCGGGCGGGGGCGGCAACAACAACATTTCCGGCTCGGATGGCAATGACACGCTCTTTGGCGGGCCGGGGGATGACAGCATCGGTGGCGGCCTTGGCGATGACACCATCTTTGGCAACGGCGGCAACGATGTGCTGGGCGCAGGCTTTGGCAATGATTTCGTGTCCGGTGGCAACGGCAATGACGTGGTCGCGGGCGGCGCTGGCGATGACACGCTCGAAGGCGGCGAAGGCAACGACAGCATGTCGGGCAGCTTTGGCAACGATCTGATCTTTGGCAATGGCGGCGCGGATGATATCGGCGGCGGCACCGGGCGCGATACGATCGATGCCGGTGCAGGCAATGACAGCGTTGGCGGCGGTGAAGGCGACGACAGCATCTCGGGCGGTGACGGCAACGACTTTCTCGCTGGTGGCGGGCGGAACGATATAATCGACGGCGGCGCTGGAAATGACACGATCAATGCGGGCGCTGGAAATGACACGATCACCGGCGGAACCGGCGCAGATCAATTCGTCTTTTCGTCCTTCTTCGACGGCGAGGCCGATGTGATCACCGATTTCGAGGACGGTTTGGACAGCTTCTTCATCCGCCGCGTGGACCCGGATACCGGCGAGACCAATATCACCAATGGCGGCAATGGTCTGGCGGGGTTCGTCGCGGCGATGAACATCGTCGATGTCGAGGGCGGCGCGCAAATGACGGTGAATGGCAACACCATCCTCGTCGAAGGCATCACGGCGGCGCAACTCACCGTGGACGATTTCACGTTCCTCTGATCGGGCGTCTGGTCAGCGCCCCTACACTGTCTCTGCTGGCACCTCTCCGGGTGCCAGCATTTTTTGTCCGTCTTCCCATACAACCGGCAGATAGCGATGCGGCTCGGTCACGGCCTGTCCGGGCAGGCGACGGTACCGGGCAGAGCGCACCACCTCACCATGGCAAAGCACCCGTACCGCCTCTCCGTCCACCAGATCACGCAGGGCAGGATGCAGCAATAGCCCCGCCTCCTCCGGCATCGACAGATCATAGAGCGGCACCAGACCCACGCTGCGCCCCGCCGCACGATCCTCGGCCAACCAACCAAGCAGCGTCTCCACCCCGGCATCCCGCACCGTCATCAGCCCCGCATACACCCGGTCACATTCAACCTCTGCCCTCCCGGTGCACAGCCGGGCAGGCGTGGGAAAGGGGCGCGCGCCACCGGGCCGATACCACAGATGCGGGGCACGCGCATGGTGGTGCATCTGCGCCTCATAATACTCGCGCCGCGCGCCGTAATAGAACCAATCCATGCCGGTTGCCCCGTCCCCCGTCGCGCTGCCCTCGCTGGCCCGTTGCAGGGCCAGCGGGCCGGTGTCGGGCGAGGCAACCGCCCGCGTGCCAAAAAGATGCAGCACCCGGCGCAGCAATTCACTATCGGCGGACACGCGCACCGCGTCCCATCCCCCCAGACAGTCGCGCACCAGATCGGTGGGCAGCATCAGCGAGGTCATATTCTCGAAAATCAAGGCGCCTGTGCCAGTCCAGCGACAGGGGCGCAAATCGGGCATGGACCGCGCCTGCTGGCTCAGACAGCCGACAAATCCGGGATTGCCAAGCAGGAATTCCACCTGAAGCCGCAGCCGGTCAGGATGCGACCAGTCATCGGCATCGTGCAACGTCAGAAACCGCCCCCGCGCCTCGGCCAACCCGGCATTGCGCGCACCATAAGCGCCCCGGTTCTGGTCCAACCGGATCAGGCGGATGCGCGGATCACGCGCCGCATAGGCCGCCACAATCGCCGCCGTATCATCGCTGCTGGCATCGTCGATCACCAAAAGCTCGAACGCCCGCCAACTTTGCGCCTGCATCGCCCGCAGCGCCGTTTCAATCGTCGCCGCACTGTCATGTGCCGCCATCAGCACGCTGACAAGCGGCCCCTCCTCTGCCCCCGCAGCGCCCGATGTCGCTGGGATCAGCCGGTCAAGCAGCGCCGCCGCGCCCTCTGCCAAGGCCACCGGCGCATGACCGGCCAAATCCAGCGCCGCATTGAGACAGGCCAGCGCCTCGGCCTCGGACCCCGCCCACCAGATCCGCGCGAGGTGCAGAGCCGGGGATTTCGGCGCATCCTCTGCCATGGCCTCTGCCGCCGCGCGATCCCCATCTCGCGCCGCCGCAATCGCCATCACCGGGGCCAGCCGCGCCAGCGCCCCGCCCGAAATCTCTTGGCGACGTGCCAGCCAGGCACGCGCCTCCGCGCTCTCTCCACGCTGCAAGGCCATAAGGCCCAGCGTCTCTGCCGCCCCGGCAGCGGCCTCCGGCCCCATCTGCCCCTTGGCCATGTCCGCCAGCGCCGCCCGCGGCCCAGCCTCAAGCCCGCCGGTTTCCAGCAAATCGCGCAAATGCTTGAGCCGCCGCAGGGGTGCGGGCACGCGCGCAGGCCCCGCACCGGGATGTGCCTTGCGCCCTTCAGCCTGCCCAGTGGTCAGAAAATGCGTGAACGGATCAAGCCCCGCCGCCGCGACATCGGGATTGGCCGCAAGATAGGCACGCGCCGCGAACTGCGGCCCCGGATCACGCGCCAAAAAGGCACCGATCCACGCATAATGCGTGGCGGGATCAAGCGGCAGACGCGCGACATCCGGATAGACCCGCCCATACCAACCCGCATCAAACCATGCCGACCGGCGCAACCGCGCGACCGCTTCGGGATCAACATCGGGCCGCATGGATCAGCGCCGCCGCGCGCGCAACCGCGCCAAAAGACCAGAGGGCTCGGGGGAAGCACGAAGCGCCTCCAACTCCAAAAGCCGCGCACTCAGCCGCGTGATCTCATCCTCGCGCGCGGCCAGCGTTCCACGCAGCGTCTCGACCTGTTCCAGCAACAGCCGGTTCTGGGCGCGCAACGCGGCCATGCCCCGCGCAATATCATCCTCTGGATCGGTCACGGCCCCTCCGGAATACTGCCCTGCTTGGCGCGAATATGGGCAAGGTTCGGCCCCAACGCCTCGCGCGTCGAGATATTATCAAGGCCAAGACTGTCCACCACATGATGCCCGGTAATGACCGGCAGCGTGACCGGGTCCGACAGGGCGGTATACCGCAGGATCAGATCCCAATCCACCAGCCGCGTCAGGGCCGTATCAAACCCACCCAGCGTTTCGACCAGCGCACGCCGATGCACAAAACTGTTGAGGTCGATGAAATTCTCTTCGGTCAGTGCCACCCGGTCAAAACTCTGAAACAGCACATCGCTCCACCCCTGCGAAAGGTTGTGCCGACAAATCGCGGTATAGGCACTCTGCGCCCCCGGCACCGCCAGCAATCCGCCCACCGCATAGAGCAGGTGATCCGCCTCCCAGTAATTGTCACTGTCGAGATAGGCGATCACGTCGCCCTGCGCCCGCGCCAGCCCAGCATTGCGCGCCGCCGACACCCCCGCATTCTCCTGCCCAAGCAGGACAAGCCGCCCCGCCGCCACAGGCTCGGGAAACCGCTGTTGCAACAGCTCCAACGTGGCATCGCGGCTGCCGTCGTCGATCACGATCACCTCTTTGGGCGCGTAGGATTGCAAGAGGGCGGATGCCACCGCCGTCACAACCGTATGCGCTCGGTTCCAAGTTGGCAGGATCACGCTAACCTCCGGTCTCTGCTGCCCCAAAAGCGCCAGCGCCTCGGCGCGCGCCACCTCTTGCAGGTCGCGACAAGACCGGGGCGCGGGGCAGGTCTCGATCAGCGCCCCAAGAGTTTCCCCCCTTGATCCAACCATCGCGGCGCGCGCCCCTCCGCCGCCCCGCTTGAGAGGTAATGCGCGAGCGGATCAACCCCGGCCAAAGCCACATCCGGATTACTCGCCAGGTACTCCTCCGGCGAAAAAAGCGTGGCGCGCTGCGCCTCCGGCAGATCAGGCAGCACCTGCGCCAAAAGCAGGCCCAGCGCCCGCGCCCTGCCCGACAGCCTGTCGGCCTCTTCCGCTTTTTGCGCCGCGCGCAGGGTCAATAGCTCGAATTGCGCGGCCTGCGCCGCAATCCGGCCTTTCAACCCATCCTGCGCCATGCGCATCAGCAGCGCCCCCAGAAAATCCGCTAGGGGTGTCGCCCCCTCCTGCGCCTGCACCCATGCCTGCGCCGCCTGAAGCTGCGGCCCAAGTGCTACCGAAGCTGCCCCGGTCTCATCGGTCTGGGGCCGCTCCAGAAACCGGCTGAGGTCCGCCAACATCTCTGGCATGTCAGGGGGCGGCACGGGCATGACACAAGCCTTCTTTCCGGTCGGACATCAGTCCGGGGATTGCGGGTCAGGACCACGGCCCAAAGCGGGCGCAATCCTGTCCAAGGTTTAATGCGCCCCTTCCTGCGCTGCAATCTTTTCCCCCGGCTGGCCTCAGGCCGCCGCGCGAATGCCCCGTTCCTCGCGGCAGCCCTGCCACTCCAACCCGCTCCGATAGCGCTGCACGATCCGTCCCGCATCATCCAGCAACATCAGATGCAGCCACCGATTGTCAAACAGCGCACGCAGATCGGGATGCCGCGCCAGAATACCCGTCACCGCCTCCGCCGGGGCCGCAACACACACCGCCAGGCGCAGCGGTTCATGCATGAACTCCGCCCCGTCATGCACTGACTGCCACGGCAGCCCCACCCGCAGGGTGCCACCATTGCCCTCGACCACGCCAACCCCGCCGGTCACATTATGCAACAGCTTGTTGCCCGCGCCGAACACCTCGGGCGCGACCACCGATCCATAATATTGCAAGCTGATCCAGCTTGCGACAACGACCGGCGCGGTCAGGATCAACTCCAGCACGCCAAAGCCGTCGTCTTGCCGCCAGTCATAGTCGTGCAGAAACGCCCGCCCCCCCAACGGCTTGCCCCGCGTCCGGTCGCGCGGTGCCGCAACAAAGGCGTTGCACCCCGCCAGCCCCCATTCGGGCCGGGTTTCGGCCCAATCGGCGCTACGTGCGCCAATATCGCCCCCCTTGCCCGCACGCGGCAGGCGCAGCGCACGCTCCGTCCGCGCCAGTGCCCCCGCCTCTTGCAAAACCATCTGCGCGCGCTCCAACAGGGCCGGGATCACGGCACAACCGGGGTCTTGCGCATAGAGCGTCACCGCATCCGTGGTCGTATCATGCATCCCCGCGACAAAAACCGTATCATGGGGAATGTCGATCCCTTCCGCGATCAGCCCGGCACGCACCTCCGCCTCATTCAGCAGCCCCGCCAATAGCCGCGCATTGGCATCGCCGGGATAACCACCACAGGCCCCACAGTGCAACGCGCTGGCATGCGGGTTGTTCACCACACGCGCCCCATGCCCCACCAACAGCACCAGAGGCGCGAAATCCCCGGTCAGCGACATCGCCCGCAGAATGGCCGCAGCCGTGGCAATCCGCTCGGTCAGGGTAAATTCGGCACTGAACTGCGGCGCAGGGGGGATGTTGTGGCGCGGGGCCTGTCCCAAAGCATCCCGCAAGAGTTTGCCCAGATAGACCGGCCCGGTCGCCTCGACAAAGGCAAAGGACGACACCGCCGCCAGCTTGAACCGCCCCCAGGCCCGCGCCGCCCGCGCTCCGAACCGTGCGGCCTGATCGGCACCCGCCGCGCTCGGGGCTGTGGCCGTGCTCGACAGTTTCGGTGCCAGCAACACCGGCAACCGCGCCTCGATCACATCCGAAGCAAAATTGCGATGCCCATGCGCCAAGCCAAAGAACCCGGGAAAACCAAGGGTTTGAATGCCGGGATCCAGGCTTTCCAGCGCGCGCCGAAACACCTCGGACCGCACGTCGATACAGAACGCCGCCTGAAGCGTGGGGCGCGCCTGCACCTTCTCGGGCACCTCCGCCTCCAGCACCTCGGCCAAATCGCGCTGCGCCGCCCGCTCTGCGGCCTCTTGCAACACACACGCGGCCAGCTGCGCCGGTGTCGCGCATGCCGGCGTCGCATGGGTGGCGCGTATGTCCGCCCAGCGCGCCGCAATCTGATCGCCATATTGCGCGAAAAGCGCTGCTTCCCAAACCAGACGGATCGTCAAAAGGTCCGTCGTGATCGGCTCTGCCTGCCCGTCCATCTCGGCTTGCCACAACCGTTGCCGCGCCAGTTGCGACCAGCCCCCAAGCCCCAGCAAAAGCTGGTGAAAATAGCTCTTCGCCGCGCCCGCCTCCAAACCCAAGGCGTCGCAGGCCAGTGACAGCGCCACCCGCGCGCGTCCCGGCTGTGCTGCAACGCGCGCCGCAAACCCAGTCAAACCCGAGATTTCCGGCGTCAGGTCCCGGCTGGCAAAAATCTGCCAGCTTTCATAGGCCCCGCGCCCCGCCGTCACCTGCCAGAGCGCTTGACCCGCATCGAAATAACCTGCCGCCCACGCGCCAATGCGCGCCTCGATCAGGCCCGGCCAGTCCACGCCCGACACCTCCTGCGCCAGATGCGCGAGGGTGGGCAATGCCTCGGGCATCTCTTCCTCCGCCTCCGCCGCCGCCTTCAACGCAGCCACCGTCGCGGGCGCACCCGCAGGGGCCTCCGCCAGCGCCGCCTCAAGGTCAGCCGCAGTGATCCGCCCCTCGGCAATCCGCGCGCGATACCAGGCATTCGGCATCGTCACCCGCAGGCCCGCGATCCGGCCCAGCTTGGCCGATACCTGCGCCAAACTCTGCCCCGTGTGCCCAAGGAAGGGATTGACCGCAACGGTCGCCTCCAGCGGCCAGAGCGGCGGAATAACGCGGCTCACCTTCTCCGACAGGGCAATCAGTTCCAGATGGGGGCCGGTAAACCCGGCATGCGTCTCGCTCTTCATGATGCCGCTCCCTTGCGCGCCCGTGGCCGCGACCAGACCCGCAAAAGGCGGTCCTCGACGGCATTGATGTAAAATCCGTTGGTGATATGCACCCGCAGCCCCTGCGCCGCCGGATGATGCGCCCAGAGCGGCAGGGTCGATTGCGCCACCGCCACCGCGCCGAAACTGACCAGCGCCAACAGGATCAGCGCCCATTCCAGCGGCCCCGCCACAGGCGCAGGCGGCAAGACACCAGCGGTCAGCCATTCCGCACCCCGTTGCAGCGCAAGATACGCCACCGTCGCCAGCACCGACATCTGCGCCGTGCGCCGTGTCAGCGCGCGCGGGGCCGCATCCGCCAACCCCTGCGCCAAAAGATAGGCCACACCAAAGATCAGGATCGCGCCCAGCGCCACCGCCTGCGGCGATTTCGCGCCAAACCCGATCAGCGCGCCCGAGGCAAGATAAACCAGCCCATAAATCGTGATCGCCAACCCAAAGGCCCGCGCGACAGAGCGCAGCCCCGGCACCGCCACCGGCCCCGGCCGCCGCTGCGCCGCCACCCGCTCAATAGCGCCGCCCGCCGACAGGAACGCATGCGCCTTATACAGCGAATGCGCCACGATATGCAGCAGGGCGAGCGGAAAGAGCGCCAGACCACATTGCAGGATCATGAACCCCATCTGCGACACCGTGGACCACGCCAACGAGACCTTGACCGTCGGTTGCGTCAGCATCACCACCCCGCCAAAAAGCGCGGTAAACCCGCCGATCCCCACCAGCACCGCCAGCACCAGCGGCGACAACAGCAGGACATCGGCAAACCGGATCAACAAAAACCCGCCGCCATTCACCACCCCGGCATGCAGCAGGGCCGAAACCGGCGTGGGCGCCTCCATCACCTCGGTCAGCCAGCCGTGGCTCGGGAATTGCGCCGATTTCAGCAGCGCCGCCAGCGCCAAGAACCCCGCCGCCGCCGCTGCCAGCGCGCCGCCTTCACCCAACCGCGCGGCGCTCAGGATGCCCGCGATCTGCGTGGTTCCGTAGGCCGCAACCAGCAGCAGCGCCGCACCGATCAGCGCCGCATCCCCAAGCCGCGCAGTCACGAATTTCTTATAGGCCGCGCGCTGCGCCCCGATCCGATCGGGGTAAAACAGCAGCAAACGATGCAGACAGAGGCTGGTGGCAACCCACGCCCCCACGAACTGCACCACCGTGCCCGACAGCACAAGGATCTGCACCGCGGCCAGCGTCGCCAAAAGCCACAAGGCAAAGCGGGCCTGCCCCGCCTCGCCATCCAGATAGGTGCGCGCATACCGCGCAACGACCCAGCCGATAAAGGCCACCAGCATCAGCATCACGGCGCTGACCACATCCACCCGCACCGCGATCACATGGCCCAGCACGCCGGGCGCGGCCCCATCGCCCGCCCCTGTGACCATCAGGATCACCGGCATCGTCAGCGCCACTAGTAGCGCCACAAGGCCAGCCCCTTCCGCCAGCCACGCGGCGCGGCGCGGGGTAATAGTCCGCTGTGCAGGGATCAGCACTGCGGCAACGATCAGAACGACAGGCGCAAGCAGGGGCAAAAGATGGATCGGCATGTAACCTCCGGGGGCAAATGGCTCTCCCGGTGATAGGCAAAACCCGATCATAATAAAAATTCATTGTTCCAAACAAATCATTCTTCTAAACAGAACGATATGACCGAAATGAACTACAACCACCTGCGCTATTTCTGGGAGGTCGCCCGCGACGGCAACCTCACCCGCACCGCGGCCCGGCTCAACCTCTCGCAATCTGCCCTCTCGGTGCAGATCCGCAAGCTCGAGGATCGTCTGGGCCAGCCTGTGTTCGAGCGGCGCAATCGCCAATTGCACCTGACCGAGGCGGGGCGCATCACGCTCGACTATGCCGAAACCATCTTTGGCGCAGGGCAAGAGCTGATCGCGACGCTGCGCCAGACCGGTCATGCGCAACAAGTGCTGCGCGTGGGGGCACTCGCCACACTGTCGCGCAATTTCCAGATCGAATTCCTGCGCCCGCTCTTGGGCCAGCCTCAGATCGAACTTGTCCTGCGCTCCGGCACCTCTATCGAATTGCTCCAGGGGCTAGAGGCGCTCAGCCTCGATGTCGTGCTCACGAATGTGGCCCCCAGCGCCGATGCGCTCACCAGCTTCATCGTGCATCCCGTGGCGCAGCAGCCCGTCAGCGTGATCGGCACCCCCGCCCGGATCAAGGCCGCAGACAGCCTTGGCGCTTTGCTAAGCGCCAATCCGATCATCGTGCCCACGCTCGAATCTCCGGTGCGCGCCGGGTTTGACGCGCTCTGCGCGCGGCTCTCGATCCGCCCGGTGCTCGCCGCCGAAGTCGATGACATGGCCATGATGCGCCTCCTCGCGCGCGAGGATATCGGCCTTGCGGTGCTGCCCCCCATCGTGGTCAAGAACGAACTGGAATCAGGCCTCCTGCAAGAGGCCGCCCATAGCGTCGGCCTCACCGAACATTTCCACGCCGTCACCGCCAAACGCAGATTCCCCAACCCCCTCCTCGCGCAACTCTTCGACCGCGCGCTTTGAGGGCGGTGCTTACCTGTTTTCTTGAAAAGAAAACGAACCGGACCCTTTTAAAGGGTCCGGCGGCAATCCCCCACCCAAACCCTTGCCTGCCCCCCACAAAACCCCTAAAGCCAGCCCATGCTAGACGAGTCCGAAGAGATCCATCCGCTATTCCACGGCGCGCCCAGCAGCACCGAATTCAAAAAGCTGCGCAAACGGATCGTGCGCCATACCCGCGAAGCGATCGAGCAATATGGCATGATCGCGCCGGGCGGCAAATGGCTCGTGTGCCTCTCGGGTGGCAAGGATAGCTACACCCTGCTCGCCGTGCTCTACGAACTCAAATGGCGCGGCCTTTTGCCGATAGAGCTGTTGGCCTGCAATCTCGATCAGGGCCAGCCCGGTTTCCCGGCCACCGTCCTGCCGGATTTTCTCAGCCGTATGCAGGTGCCCCACCGCATCGAATATCAGGACACCTATTCCATCGTCATGGACAAGGTGCCTGCCGGGCGCACCTATTGCGCGCTCTGTTCACGCCTGCGCCGGGGCAATCTCTACCGCATCGCCCGCGAAGAGGGCTGCACAGCGGTCGTGCTCGGCCATCACCGCGATGACATTCTCGAAACCTTCTTCATGAACCTCTTTCACGGTGGGCGGCTTGCCACCATGCCGCCCAAGCTGGTGAACGAAGAGGGCGATTTGTTCCTCTACCGCCCGCTTGCGCATGTCGCCGAAGAGGATTGCGAGCGGTTCGCCCGCGCCATGAATTACCCGATCATCCCCTGTGACCTTTGCGGGTCTCAGGACGGGCTGCAACGCCAGCAGGTCAAACAAATCCTCGACAGCTGGGAAGCGCGCAGCCCCGGCCGCCGTCAGGTCATGTTCCGCGCGCTGATGAACGCGCGGCCCTCGCATCTGCTTGATCCGAAATTGTTCGATTTCGCGGGCCTGACCACCGAATCGATAAAATCCGACGCAAATCCCGAAGGCTTGCCCAAACTCCGTTAACCCCCACCGCGCTAGGCTCATCGCCAGATTGCGGGACAAGGGTTGATGGTCACAGCAGGGCAAGAACGGATTGCAGGGATTGCGGCACGGCTGCGCGCGCGCCATTGGCCGCAATCGCTGGCGCTGATCGCGGCGGCGGGTCTGGCAACCCACTGGTTCGGGCTTGCGGCCCTGCTCTTGGCGCTACCGCTCACCCTTCTGGCGCTTGCCCTATCGGACCGCCGCCAAACCCCGCCCCTGACGGATGAGGCCGCGCGCAGCGCGCCCCTGCGCGCCGCTATCGCCGATAGCCTCTCCAACACGCGGCAGGGGGGCACACGCACCGCCTGCCTGCTTCTTCAGATCGACGAATTCGAGACGCTGACGCATCGCCACGGCCTTGCCGCCGCCGACCGTGTGATCCTTCAAAGCCTTGAACGCCTCGCGCGCATGCTGCGGCCCGCGGATCAGCTTTTCGATCTTGGCGACGGGCGGCTTGGGGTGCTCTTGGCGCCCAAGCCCGGCCTCACGCTGGGCCCGCTTCTGGCCTTGGCCGAGCGGCTGCGCACGGCACTGGCAGAGCCTATCGCGCTCGATGCCACCACGCTGCATATCTCTGCCTCGCTGGGCCTTTGTCTTGATGCACAGGCCCCCGCGCGCACCGCCACAGCCCTTTACGACGCCTGCCAAACCGCCCTGCATGAGGCGCAGCGCCACGGGCCTGCGGCGATCCGCGCCTATGGCCGCGGCATGGCCGCACCTACGCCTCCGCCGCGCGCCCTTGCACAAGAGGTAACAACAGCCCTGCAAGAGGGGCGGCTAGTCACATGGTTCCAGCCGCAGATTTGCACCGATACCGGCCAAATCACCGGGTTCGAGGCGCTTGCACGTTGGCAGCACCCCACAGCAGGCTTGATCGCGCCAGCGGAATTCCTGCCGCTGCTCGCCGCCTCGGGCCGGATGGAGGTGCTGGGCGATGCCATGCTCGCCAATGCGCTCCGCGCCCTGCAAACATGGGATCACCTCGGCCTCGATATTCCCTGCGTCGGCCTCAACCTCTCTCCCGAGGAATTGCGCAATCCCACCCTGCCCGAGAAATTCGCCTGGGAGCTGGATCGCTGCGACCTGCCCGCCCATCGGCTGGTGATCGAAGTGCTGGAAACCGTGGTCGCCACCTCTGCCGACGATGTCATCACCCGCAATATCGCGGCACTGGCGCGCATGGGCTGCCCCATTGACCTTGACGATTACGGCACCGGCCACGCCTCGCTCGCCACGATCCGCCGCTTTGCCGTCCACCGGCTCAAGATCGACCGGTCCTATGTCACCGCCATTGACCGCGACCCGGACCAACAGCGCATGGTGGGGGCCATCCTGTCGATGGCTGACCGTCTCGGCCTCGCCACACTTGCCGAAGGAGTCGAAACAGCGGGCGAACTTGCCATGCTCGCGCAACCGGGCTGCGCCCATGTGCAGGGCTTTGGCATCGCCCGCCCCATGCCCCTCGCGGCAACGCCCGACTGGATCGCGGCGCATCGCGCCAAACTCGGCCCCTTGCCCCGGATCGCCCGCGCCAAGGGCTGAACCCTGCGATGAATCCCCGCGCCTTGGGGTAAAATCCCCGGAATCCCCTTGACCTTTGCCGCCGCACTCTGTTGAACCGCCCTGACATGTAATACAGGGATGGCCATCGGCGATGGATGATCAGAACAAGAACCTTATCTTGGCAACAGCACTTAGTTTCGTCGTGATTCTAGTGTGGTTCGTGATGTTCCCACCACCCGAACCCGCCCCGGTCGATCCCAACGCCGCCGTACCCACGGCAACCGAGAGCCTGCCCACCCCCTCGGCCACGGGCGGCGCCGAGGCGACCACCGCCACAACCGCAGCCCCCGTGGCAGAGCCGGACGCGCCGCGCCTTACCATCGACACGCCCAGCCTGAAGGGCACGATTTCCCTGCAAGGGGGCCGGATCGACGACATCTTCCTCAAGAATTACCGCGAAACCATCGACCCCGCGTCAGAGATCGTGCGCCTGATGGCCCCTGTCGGCAACGAAACACCCTATTACGCCCTTTATGGCTGGGCGCCCGGCGCTGGCCTGACCCCCGATCAAGTGCCCGGCGCGAACACGCTCTGGCAGGTCGAGAGCGGCGAAAAACTGACGACAAGCACGCCCGTCACCCTCTCGTGGGACAATGGCGCAGGCCTCATCTTCCGCCGCGAACTCAGCGTCGACGAGGATTTCATGTTCTCCGTCCGCCAGTCCGTCGAGAATACCGGGGCAACCGCCGTCAGCCTTGCCCCTTACGGTATCCTTGCCCGTCATGGCCGCCCCGCCGACCTCAAGAACTTCTTCATCCTCCACGAGGGGTTGATCATGATGGCGGATGGCACCCTGTCGGAAATCGACTATGACGATGTCGAGGAATACCCGTTCAACGCCCGCGAAGGTGCGCCCGCCGAAGTCACCCAAGTGACAGAGAATGGCTGGATCGGCTTTACGGATCACTACTGGATGACCACCCTCATCCCCGCAGCGGGCAGCTCGTTCAAGGCGGTGGCCAAGTTCGACCCGCAACGCGGCATCTATCAGACCGAAGCCGTGCAACCAACCCAAACGGTCGAGCCGGGCCAGACCGCAAGCGCCGAAACCCGCCTCTTTGCCGGGGCCAAGGAATGGGCGACGATCCGGCACTATCAGAACGAACAGGGCGTTGACCGCTTTCTCGATTCCATTGACTGGGGCTGGTTCTTCTTCCTGACCAAACCGATCTTTGCGGTGCTGCACTGGCTCAATGCCCTGATTGGCAACATGGGCTGGGCGATCATCGCGCTGACGCTGCTGATCAAGGCGCTGGTGCTGCCGTTGGCCTATAAATCCTACGTCTCCATGGCCAAGATGAAAGACCTCCAGCCGCAGATGGAGAAGATCAAAGAGACCGCTGGCGATGACCGCCAGAAACTCCAGAAAGAAATGATGGAGCTTTACAAGCGGGAAAAGGTCAATCCGGCGGCGGGCTGTCTGCCGATCCTGCTGCAAATTCCGATCTTCTTCTCGCTCTACAAGGTGATCTTCGTCACGCTCGAATTGCGCCATGCGCCTTGGGTGGGCTGGATCAAGGATCTCTCGGCTCCCGATCCTTCGTCGCTCTTCAACCTCTGGGGCGTGCTGCCTTGGGCCGCGCCGGAACCGGGCTCGATCATGGCGCTGATCTTCATCGGCATCCTGCCCTTGGCTTTGGGCATCTCGATGTGGTTGCAGCAGAAACTGAACCCGTCACCCACCGACCCCACGCAAAAGATGATCTTTGCCTGGATGCCTTGGGTCTTCATGTTCATGCTGGGCAGCTTTGCCTCTGGCCTCGTGATCTACTGGATCGCCAACAACGTGATCACCTTCTCGCAGCAATATATGATCATGCGCAGCCAAGGCTATAAACCGGATGTGTTCGGCAATATCACCTCGGGCTTCAAACGAGAGAAACCCGCGGCCGAATCCACGCCCAAAACAACACCCAAGAAAAAATGACAGAGGTTCGCGCCCTCTGGCGGCATCCGATCAAGAGCCACGGGCGCGAAGCGCTGAGCACCGTCACGCTGACCGCCGGGCAGGCCATGCCCGGCGACCGTCTTTGGGCAGTCGCCCTCGAAATCGCCCGGCTGACGGACGGCGAATGGGGGCCTTGCGTCAACTTTTCGCGCGGGTCCAAGACCGGCGCACTCATGGCGATCAATGCGCAGTTGGATGAGGCGGCTGAGACCGTCACCCTCACCCATCCCGACCGCCCCGATATGACCTTTCATCCCGATCACGACGGGCAGGCGTTTCTCGATTGGGTTCGCCCCCTGATGCCGCCCGAAGGCACGCAGCCCCTGCGCCTCTACCGGCTTGATGGGCGCGGCTATACCGATACCGACTACCCGTCGGTGAGCCTGCTCAACCTCGCCTCAAACGCAGACCTCGCAGACAAGATGGGGGCCGATGTGTCACCCCTACGCTGGCGCTGTAACATCCATCTCGACGGGCTTGCCCCTTGGGCCGAATTCGACCTCATCGGTAAAACTCTGCGCCTCGGGACCGCCGAAATGATCGTGCGTGAACCGATCCGCCGCTGCTTGGCCACCACCGCCAACCCCGCGACCGGCGCGCGCGACCTCGACACGCTGTCCGCCCTCAACAAGACCTGGGATCATCAGGATTTCGGCATTTACGCCGAGGTGATCACCGGCGGCACCATCGCCCTTGGCGACCAGCTTGAGGTGCTGTGATGCAACTGCGTTTTCCCATCGCGCCAGAGCCTGAGCACGAGATTTCCGAACAAGGCCGCAAGCTCTTTGCCGGGCCGGTTGATTTCGTCAAAGGCGTCGTCGCCATGTCAGGCCTGCCGCCCGCCGACAGGCTCGAGGTGTGCTTTGCCGGGCGCTCCAATGTCGGGAAATCCAGCCTGATCAACGCGCTCACAGGCCGCAAGGCGCTTGCACGCGCCTCCAACACCCCCGGCCGCACGCAGGAAATCAACTTCTTCGCATTGGGCGAGAGCCACTATCTCGTCGACCTTCCCGGTTATGGCTATGCCAATGCGCCGCTCGCCGTGGTGCAAAAATGGCAGGCGCTCTTGAAGCAATACCTGTCAGGTCGCCAAACCCTGCGCCGCGCCTTTGTGCTGGTCGATGCGCGCCACGGCATCAAAACCGTGGATGAAGAGATCATGTCGCTCCTCGACGCCTCCGCCGTGACCTTTCAATGCGTTCTGACCAAGACGGATAAGATCAACGCCGCCGACCGCGACCGCGTGCTGGATCAGGTGCGCGCCAAACTTGCCCCGCATCCGGCGGCCTATCCCGAGCTGATCCTCACCTCCAGTGAGAAATCCGAGGGGCTGGCCACCCTGCGCGCCACCATCGCCACGCTGGAATAAGGCGCGCCCCTAACTCGGTCACGCCCCGGGCCTGACCCGGGGCCTCTCCCGCGCCACACCCAACCCCTTCAAAATAGATCGGCCCGCGAACCCCTCCTGATCCGCGAGCCGCTCCTCCCTTTGCCAGACGCGCCTTACCGGCCGGCGTCCAGCACATCCTCCACCGTGCGCAGGCCGGTGCGTGGCGCCTGCACCAACACCGCCATATTGCCCGGCTTATGCTCGTTGCGCAGCATCTTGATATGCGCCTGCGGAATCTCTTCCCATGGGAACACCTCGGACATGCAGGGATCAAGCCGCCGCTCGACCATCAGCTTATTGGCCGCCGCCGCCTGCTTGAGATGCGCAAAGTGGCTGCCCTGCAAACGCTTTTGATGCATCCACATATAGCGCACGTCAAAGGTACAGTTGAAACCGCTCGTCCCGGCGCAGATCACCACCATGCCGCCCTTTTTACACACCAGCGATGACACCGGGAATGTCGCCTCGCCGGGATGCTCGAACACCATATCGACGCTTACACCCTTGCCGGTGATGTCCCAGATCGCCTTGCCAAACTTGCGCGCCTCTTTCAGCCACTCGTTATACTCCGGCGAATTCACCTTGGGCAATTGCCCCCAGCATTTGAAATCCTTGCGGTTGATAACGCCCTTGGCCCCCTGATCCAGCACGAATTGCCGCTTGCTCTCGTCCGAGATGACGCCAATCGCATTGGCCCCGGCGGTATTCGCCAGCTGGATCGCATAAGAGCCCAGACCGCCCGACGCGCCCCAGACCAGAACATTCTGACCGGGCTTGAGATCATGCGGCGCATGGCCGAACAGCATCCGATAGGCGGTGGCCAGCGTCAGCGTATAGCAGGCACTCTCTTCCCATGTCAGATGCTTGGGCCGCGGCATCAATTGCTGCGCCTGCACGCGGGTGAACTGCGCGAATGACCCGTCTCCGGTCTCATAGCCCCAGATGCGCTGCGTGGGCGAAAACATCGGATCGCCACCGTTGCAATCCTCATCGTCGCCGTCGTCCTGATTGCAGTGGATCACCACCTCATCGCCGACCTTCCAGCGCTTGACCTTGTCGCCCACCTTCCACACGATCCCAGAGGCGTCAGACCCCGCGATGTGATAATCCTGCCCGTGCACGTCAAAGGGGCTGATCGGCTGGCCCAGACCGGCCCAGACACCGTTGTAATTGACGCCCGCCGCCATCACCAGAACCAGAACCTCTTGGCTGTCGATATCCCAGACATCGACCACCTCTTTTTGAAACGACACGTCGGGTTCGCCATGCCGCTCACGGCGAATGGCCCAGGCGTACATCTTCTTGGGCACATAGCCCAAGGGCGGCATTTCCCCTACCTCATACAGGTCCTTTTCGGGGGCGTCGTAGGGCGCGATGCCCGTCTTGGTATCCAGGGCCATGGTCAACCTCCTGTCTCAGAATGCCGCAATGCAGAATCGTCCGTCTTGCCCTGAAATACAAACGGCTAAGTAATAATGCAATAGCATTTGGTGATTTTTTGTAATTTTATAACCGAGCGGATGCAGAAAATCCGCCTATCCCCTGCTGCGCCCGCAAAATAGATGGTCGATCGAGGCGGCATAATAGGCCACCACCGGCCGCTCTGCCTCGGTGATCACAAAGGCACCCTGCCGTTCTTCAATCATCCCGCGCTTGCGCAGCACCTGAATCCCGAACCGGGCCGCATATCCCAAATCCTTGCGCGGCAGATGCACATGCGCGCGCGGCACCGCGCCCAGCATCTCCGCCACCGCCGCATCAAGAGCGTCTCGCGTCAGTGGCCCCTCAGCCTGCATCAATGCCCGCGCCACCAAGGGCACCGGCAACACCGGCACTTCCGCCCCGATCCGCGCCATCAGGGCCCGCGCCAACCCCCTTAGCCCTGCCTCCGGATGGTCGCGCTCAAACTCCGCCAAAGACATCGGCGCACCAAAACTCACCGCCGCATAGCCATGCCGGTGATAGCGCCGCCGCAGCCGCAGCCACACCTGCCGGAGCACGAATCCCGCCACGACAGAAATCCGCGCCGGAAACCGCCGCCCGCCCGCTTCCGCTGCGGCCACCAACAACCGATCCTCGAAGACCCGGTCATAATTGATCGCCACCGGCACAAACACCACGTCGCGCCCATCGGGGCTGCGCTCTTCCACCATATATTTCAAGAGGCCCAGCTTGGGCGGCTGCAATCCCCCCGTCAGGCTCAGCCCGCCCTCAGGAAACATCGCCTGTGTCACGCCCCCATCCGTCGCCATCCCGACATAGCGCGCCAGCACCCGGCGATAAAGATCACCGCGCGATTTGCGCCGGATGAAATAGGCCCCCATCGCCTTGATAAGCCGGCTCAGCGGCCAGACCCGCGCCCATTCCCCCACCGCATAGCTCAGCGCCGACCGCTCTGCCGCCAGCCATGTCACCAGCACATAATCCATATTGCTGCGGTGGTTCATCACAAAAACCACCGTCGCTTCGCGGTCTACCGCCGCCAGCGCCTCTTCGTCGAAATGCCCCAACCGCACCCGATACAGCGACCGGCTCAGCCATTTCGCCAGCTTGATCGCAATGCCGAAATAGGCAGTGGCGGAAAAGCTTGGAACGATTTCACGCGCATAGCGCTTGGCCTGCTCAAACGCCACGTTTTCGGGGATGCCCTCGGCCTGTGCATGGGCGGCAATCGCCCGGCTCACTTCGGGATCATAGATCAACCGCTGGATCATGTCATAACGCCGTGCCAGCTTGAATGGCTCAATCGGGCGCTGCAACCGCGTGTTCAGCCGCGCCACCGCCCGCTCCAGCCTGCGCCGCAGAAACCATCGCACCGACGGAAAAAGAAAATGACTGGCAAAGGTGACGGCCGCAAACCCCACCAACAACACTAACGCCCAGAGCGGCATGTCCACGGTCTGTCCCATAGCGCCACCAAATCAGGGTTTTTGGTTTTGGTAAATGGCAACATCATCCTCGGGCTCGACCCGAGGACCTCCCCAAAAAACCTCCCACCCACATGCCGCAACGCAGCGAATTGACAGCGCAACCTTCTTGCCTATACCCTCCCTCGAAACGTAACAAAATTGCGCACCCTGATTCACGAGGCCCCGTATGTCGCAGCCGCAGCAAGACCGCCCCAAGGACAAGCCTTGGCTCATCCGCACCTATGCGGGCCATTCCACCGCCGCAAAATCCAACGCTCTCTACCGCGCCAATCTTGCCAAGGGGCAGACCGGCCTGTCGGTGGCCTTCGATCTGCCCACGCAAACGGGCTATGACAGCGATCATATCCTCAGCAAAGGCGAGGTGGGCAAGGTCGGCGTGCCCGTCTGCCACTTGGGCGACATGCGCGCGCTCTTCGCGGATATCCCGCTCGACCAGATGAACACCTCGATGACAATCAACGCCACCGCGCCGTGGCTTCTGGCACTCTATATCGCCGTGGCCGAGGAACAGGGCGCCGATGTCACCGCCCTGCAAGGCACGGTGCAGAACGATCTGATCAAGGAATATCTCAGCCGGGGCACCTATATCTGCCCGCCCGCACCCAGCCTGCGGATGATCGGCGATGTGGCCGAATACTGCTACACCAATGTGCCCAAATGGAACCCGATGAACGTCTGTTCCTACCATTTGCAAGAGGCAGGTGCCACGCCCGAGCAGGAACTGGCCTTTGCCCTCGCCACCGCCATCGCCGTGCTCGACGAATTGCGCCCCCGCGTGCCCGCCTCTGATTTCCCGGCGCTCGCGTCGCGGATTTCCTTCTTTGTCAACGCGGGCATCCGGTTCGTGACCGAAATGTGCAAGATGCGCGCCTTCGTTGATCTCTGGGATGAAATCCTGCGCGACCGCTACGGCGTGGACGATCCCAAACACCGCCGCTTCCGCTACGGCGTGCAGGTCAACTCCCTTGGCCTGACCGAGCAGCAGCCCGAGAATAACGTCTACCGCATCCTGATCGAGATGCTGGCCGTCACCCTCTCGAAACGCGCCCGCGCCCGCGCGGTGCAACTGCCCGCCTGGAACGAGGCATTGGGCCTGCCCCGCCCTTGGGATCAGCAATGGTCGATGCGGATGCAACAGATCCTTGCCTATGAAACCGACCTCTTGGAATTCGATGACCTCTTCGATGGCAACCCCGCTGTGGATGCCAAGGTCGAGGCGCTCAAGGATGGCGCACGGCACGAATTGGCCAATCTCGAGTCCATGGGCGGCGCGGTGTCGGCCATCGAATACATGAAGTCCCGTCTGGTCGAGTCGAACGCAGACCGCCTTGGCCGGATCGAGCGGAATGAGACCATCGTTGTCGGCGTCAACCGCTGGCAGGCGGGCGAACCCTCGCCATTGCAAACCGAGGATGGCGGCATCATGACCGTTGATCCAGCGGTCGAGGCCGAACAGGTCGCGCGGCTCAATGACTGGCGCGCCGCGCGCGACACTGCCGCCGTAACCTCCGCACTTGCCGCGTTGCGTGCCGCCGCCGCAGAGGGGCGCAATGTGATGGAGCCGTCAATTGCCTGCGCCCGCGCCGGCGTCACCACTGGCGAATGGGCCGCACAGATGCGCGCCGTCTTTGGCGAATATCGCGGACCAACCGGCGTGTCTGCCAGCCCCTCGAACCGGACCGAAGGGTTGGATGACATTCGCGCTGCCGTCAGCGCGGTTTCCGACCGGCTTGGCCGACGCCTCAAGTTTCTTGTGGGCAAACCCGGTCTTGATGGCCATTCCAACGGGGCGGAACAAATCGCCTGCCGCGCCCGCGATTGCGGCATGGATATCGGATACGAGGGCATCCGCCTCACCCCCGAACAAATCGTCAATGCCGCGCTCGAGGACCGCGCCCATGTCGTCGGCCTCTCGATCCTCTCAGGCAGCCATATGCCGCTGGTCGAGGATCTGATGGACCGTATGCGCGCGGCTGATCTGGGCGACGTGCCCGTGATCGTCGGCGGCATAATCCCCGAGGATGACGCCCGTCGCCTGCGCGAAATGGGCGTGGCACGGGTCTACACACCCAAGGATTTCGAGTTGAACAACATTATGATGGATATCGTCACGCTGGTCGATCCGCAGGCCGTGGCAGCGGAATGACCGCGGCCCTCACCATCCGCCAGGTAGAACCCGCCGATCGTCCCGCTTGGGGCGATCTCTGGCGCGCCTATCTCGATTTCTACGAAACCACCCTGCCAGAGCAGGTTTATGACACCACCTTTGCACGCCTCCTTTCGCCGGATCACCCCGATCAGAACGGTCTGATTGCGCTTCTGGCCGGTCGCCCGGTCGGGCTCGTGCATTATATCTACCACGCGCATAATTGGCGTGTGGAACAGGTCTGCTACCTTCAGGATCTCTACGCCGCCCCCGAAGCGCGCGGCCTTGGCGTGGGCCGCGCCCTGATCGAGGCGGTCTATGCCCGCGCCGATGCAGACGGCCGCCCAACGGTTTACTGGATGACGCAAGAGTTCAACACCACCGCGCGCCAACTTTACGATCGCATCGGCACCGTGACCCCATTCATCAAGTATAGCCGTTAACCGCTGATCCGCTCCGGCCCTGCAACCTTTCGGTGGCGCGGTCCGGGGCATCTCGCCTATGCTCGCAGGACGTGCCTTTCGTTTCATCCCCATAGGTCCGCCCATAGGCCCGCCATGACCGACCCGGCTAAATACCGTCGCCAGATCGAGATCCTCCGACACGCGGATGCCACCTCCGTGACGGAAATTCTCACGCGCTACGCGATCGTCATCGGCGCGGCGCTCCTTTTGTGGATCAGCACGGGGCAAACCCTCATGCTGATCTGGGGGTTTGTCTATACCGTGCTCAACGGGGTCTATATCTTCGTGCTGCGCGCACCCAATTTGCCCAAGACGCGCGGGGCCTATTGCGCGCTTTTTCTAGCGAGTATGATCATTTCCACGTGGTATGCGGCAATGACCATCTATCTCACCACCCTCGACAGCCGGGCTTATGAATTCATCGGCATTTGCGGGCTGATCGGCCTTGGCCTCTACAATCTCAGCCGCCACACCGATCTGACTTTTCTGGCGCTGTGGGATACGCTCTTGCTCACGCTCTGTGTCATAGGCATCGTTCTGGCCTTTGTCGCCAAGACCGAGACCCAAAGCCATCAGGTCGCCATCGTCTTTGCCGGGTTCGGCATCAATGCCTATTACATGATGACCTATCTCTCGATGATGCGCACCCGCGCGACCCTGCGCAGCGCCCAAGAGGCCGAGGTGCAATCGCAAAAGATGCGCGCGGTCGGTCAACTGACCAGCGGCATCGCCCATGACTTCAACAACATCCTGACCGTGATCCGGGGCAATCTCGATCTTGCGTCAGAACTGCCCAATCTGGCAGAGCGTGAACTCATGCTGGACGAGGCCCGCGCCGGCACAGACCGCGCCGCCCATCTTGTTCGACAGTTGCTGGCCTTCTCGCGCAAATCCCAAATGATGCGAAGCGATATCGCTCTTGGCCCCTTTCTCGAAGACTTCGCGGTTTCGCTGCGCCGCCTTTTGCCCGAAACGGTGCGCATCGCCCTCTCTGGCACGCTGCCAGACCTCAGCCTGCGCGCGGATCGTCAGCTGTTGGAAACCGCGCTCTTGAACTGCGCCATCAACGCGCGCGATGCGATGCACCCCGAAGGCGGAATTTTGCGGCTCTCGGCCGTGGTCGACACAGCCGCGCACGAGGTGGCAATCCTGATCGAGGATACCGGCCCCGGCGTGCCCCCCGCCATGATCGACCGCATCACAGAGCCTTTCTTTACCACCAAGCAGGTGGGCGAGGGCTCAGGTCTCGGGCTTTCGATGGTCAAGGGCTTTGCTGAACAATCCGGCGGGCGGCTTGAGTTGCGCAATCACCCCTCTCACGGGCTACAGGTCGCGCTGATCCTGCCACTGGTCTGAAACGGGACATTCCCCCGGCAATGCGCTCCCCATCGAAACCACACCCGTCCCGGGCTTGACCCGGGACCTCGCCAAGGCGGGATGGAGGCCCCGGCTCAGGGGCCGGGGCGATGTGGACCCGGTCGAACGCAACACGCCCCAAAATGCCGCACGACCTTACATAATCCCCTTACACACCTTACGAAGCTTACACGCTGCGCCATCCAAATCAAAAGGGCCGTCCCAACCGGGAACGGCCCTCTAGAAGTCGCGGAGGTGGGCCGGTTAGGCGCACCAATTCAGGTCGTTTTCACCTCGGGGCTGCCCTAGGCGATCACCTCCCAAACTGTTCCGACACCTCGCTCCAATCCCTCTATAGACACTGGACCACCTCCTCTCGCTTGTTGAACTTACCCACAGGTTGCCACAGATTTTGCGCTTGTCAAAACAAAATCATGTGGTGCCCGCAAAATTTCTCGCATCATGCTGATTTATTCGGCTTGTAAAACGGCGACGCACTGCCCCGGCAGATCCGCCATTGTCAATTCGCGCTTGGGCTTGGGCGCAGGCGCATTGGGATCAGGTGGCGGCGGATTGAGGATATTGCGCACCCACTGTTCCGCCTCTGCACAGCCATCCCCCGGCGGCATCGCCTCCTGCGTCACGCAACCCGTTGCTCCGCTTGGACAATTCAGCCTGACATGAAAATGATAATGATGCCCATACCACGGCCGCACCTTACGCAGCCACTCCCGATCACTGCCCTGTTCATCCTTGCACATCTGCGCCTTGGCCCCGGCGAAAATGAAAATCCGGGCTGTGCGCGGGTCCTTGGCAGCGGCTTTGACGATCTCGTGATGGGCGCGGGTCCACTGGCTGTTGGTATAGGCCCCGTTCGCCTTCTGCATTGAAATAGAAGAGATATTTTCTCTCTGCGCCACGCTGAGGTTTAGATTATCCGCCGGTCTTAGCCAGATATCGGCATCCAAACCCATCTGATGGCTGGCATGTCCCGTCAGCATCGGCCCACCCCGTGGTTGACTGATATCCCCCACATAGAGGCCGCTCCACCCCGGCTGCTGCGCCGCAACGAGCGACAATTTCTGAACCAGATCAATGGTTTCCGGGTGCCCCCAGTTGCGGTTGCGGCTCAGGCGCATGGCCTGCCACGTAGGCCCGCTCTCAGGCAGGGCCACGCCCCCTGCCAAACAGCCCTTGGCATAGCTGCCATAGGCCGCCGGGCTATGCTCGGACGCACCCCGCTGTGCACCAAAAAGTTGTTTGGCTTGAATACCTTGCATCGACGCAGGGATGCTTTGGCTGGACAAAACGCCGGTTGCTTCGGGTTCCGGTTTAGACTGCATACAGCCCGCAAGCCCAAGCAAAAGCGCCGTGACGGCTACGATCCGACCCATGTTTCCTTGTCCCCTTCCGCTTTGACCCAGCGTAGCAGAACAAGGCCGATTACAAAAAGCAAAATCACAGGCGACACCCCGATGCGCGCCGACCCGCTGAGTGTGGTCACAAGGCCAATAAGTGCCGGTGCCATGAACGCCGTCGCCCGCCCCGAAAGCCCATAAAGTCCAAAGTTTTCAGTGGGTAAGGCCGGATCAGTATGCCGCACCATCAGTGACCGGCTAGACGCTTGCAGCACCCCGCCAAAGCCGCCGATCAATACGCCACAGCCGAAAAAGATCATATCCGGCAGCGTGGATCCCTCCGCCAAGGGCACCCCGAAAATCTGGCTGCGATCCATACCCACTACAATGACGCAGACGCCGATCAAGGCCCAGATGGCGACCTTGATCACTGGCTTGGGCCCAAACCGCTTGTCCGCCTTGCCGCCCAACCAGCTAAACACCGCCCCGGCAATCGCCCCGATGATCCCAAACACCCCGACAGAGGTGATCGACCAGTTCAGCACCAGAATGGCATAGGTGCCGCCAAACCCGTACAATCCGTTAAGCGCGTCCCGGTAGAACATCGAAGATCCCAAATAGGTGCTCAGGCTCAACCGATGCCGCAAGCTCTTGATTGTCTTCATTAATGTTCCAAGCGCCACCGCCACGCCACCGCCATGCCCCCTTGGGCCCGTGTCCCTCACCCATAGGAAATAGGGCACCATGAAGACCACAAACCAGAGCGCCGTGAATGGCCCCACGGCCCGCGTCCCTTCGCGCAGCGTGGCATCCAGCCCAAGGATCGGATCAAGCCCGATCAGGGTCTTGCCGCTTCCTTGCTCAACAAACAGCGCCAGCACGATCAAGAGCGACAGAACCCCGCCCAGATACCCAAAGGCAAAACCCGACCCCGAGATATCCCCCACCTCCTCCGGCTTGCCGAGCGAGGGCAGTTGCGAATTGATGAAAATCAGCGCGTATTCCGCCCCGACAAAGCCGAACCCAAAGGCAATAAGCCCCCACCAAAGGTTTGATCCATCCGGCAACATGCCCCAAATCGCCGTGGCACCAACCACGTAAATCATTGAAAACACAATGATCCATGGCAATCGCCGCCCGGTGGTATCGGCAAAGGCCCCCATAAACGGTGCCCCCAACCCGATGATCAGCCCCGTCGCCGTCAGACACCAAGACCACATCGCCTGTGCTTGCGCATCG
The DNA here is from genome assembly GCF_051447875.1 of Roseovarius sp. MS2. Lineage (NCBI taxonomy): Bacteria > Pseudomonadati > Pseudomonadota > Alphaproteobacteria > Rhodobacterales > Roseobacteraceae > Roseovarius > Roseovarius sp. MS2. Next base: position 1,632,328 of record NZ_JBKHVF010000001.1, on the reverse strand, counting down.
GCCACTTCTTCGGGCAGGCCCGTGCCGATGAAATATTCCGACGCGACCGAGGCGAAATAGGGGCCAAAGATAAAGGTGACGAGCAGCGTGTGATAGGGTTGGCTGGCCCAGTCAAAGAAATACCAACCCCAGATCCGCTTGCGTGGCGATACGCCTGTCATGCCCCAACCCCTTTGGTTTCAAAGGGATATGACAACCCTCACAGGCTTTGCGCAAGCTATTCCTGCGCATCCTGCATCGGTGGCCAAGGACGTGTGGCATCCGCAGCAATCCACGCTTGTGCCCAGTCCGGCAATGCTGGCGCCGCTATGTCTTGCCCTAATTCGGCCACCACGCGATCTGGGGCGATGATCCCCTCACGCCCCGTAATCGCCGCGCGTAACAAGATGTGGTTGGCACATTCGCCCGATGCTTTCCACATGGATTGCTCGACATAGACAAATTTCTCATCCCATGACAGCAAGCGAGAGCGCATTTCGATCCGCTCCAACATGGTGATCCGGCGGCGATACCGCACACTCGCCCCGGCAATCGCCAAACCCCAGCGATTGCGCTTGAGCGCGCCAATCAGCCCCACACGCCCCGCCAGGGGTATTCGCCCCAGATCAAAGATCGTCAGCGTCCGACCATTGTTCAGCTCGCGCCACAGATCGATGTCCCAGGGCATGCAGATATGGTGCGAAACATGCGTCCCCGTAAGCGCGAGGCGCGGGGATTTGCGGTGCAGGAAAAGCTGCCACATCAGGCGCAGAACGGGGTACATCGGCAATCTCCTTCGCGGCTGGCTTGGCATTGCCACATTCATGCGTCAACCGCGACCGCGCGTCAGGCTTGCGCTTTGGCGCAGGCTTGCATAGGTCATAGGCGGCTAGACCCAGAGGATATTCGCCAAATGCAATCGCTTTTCCAGATCTTGATGCTCCTTCTCGACATCCTGTGGTTCTTTATCATCGCGCATGTGATCATGTCTTGGCTGATTAATTTTCAGGTTTTGAACCTGCGGCAGCAATTCGTCGCGCAGGTCTGGTATGGTCTCAATCGCCTGTTAGAGCCGATTTATGGCCGTGTGCGTCGGATTTTGCCGCCGATGTCCGGCATCGACCTTGCACCGCTTGTTGTGCTGGTCGCAGTTTACGCGCTGCGGATCGTGCTGATCAACAATGCGGCGGCGTTTTACTGATCGCCGGGGCTTGTTCACCTAATCTTAGTGTGAAAAACCTCTTGTAAGAGCAGATATAGTCAAAACTTACAGGGGTCTCATGTCAGGCGCTGCCACGCTATTGCGCGATGTGTTCGGATTCGATGCCTTTCGTCCGGGGCAGGAAGAGATCATTCACACCGTCGCCACGGGTTGCAACACGCTGGCAATCATGCCCACGGGCAGTGGTAAATCGCTCTGCTTTCAAATCCCCGCGCTGATGCGCGAGGGGGTGACGGTGGTGATCTCACCGCTCATCGCCCTGATGCGCGATCAGGTCCGCGCCCTGCGCGCCGCGGGTGTCGAGGCGGGCGCGCTTACCTCTGGGAATACCGAGGAAGAAACCGCCGAGGTCTGGCAAGCACTTGAGGCGGGGCGCTTGCGCCTGCTCTATATCGCGCCCGAACGGCTGGCGGCGGGGTCGTCGCTTGGCATGTTGCGCCGCATTGGCGTGGGCCTCATCGCCGTGGACGAGGCCCATTGCGTAAGCCAGTGGGGCCATGATTTCCGCCCCGATTATTTGCGGATTGGGGAACTCAGGCGCGCGCTCAATGTGCCGCTTGCCGCGTTCACCGCCACCGCCGATGCCGAAACCCGTGACGAGATCGTCGAAAAACTGTTTGATGGACAGCCGCCACAAACCTTCTTGCAAGGCTTTGACCGGCCCAATATCCATATGGCCTTTGCCGCCAAGGACAATCCGCGCGCGCAGATCATGGCCTTTGCCGCCGCGCGCAAGGGACAGTCTGGCATCGTCTATTGCGGCACCCGCGCCAAGACCGAAACCCTCGCACGCGCGCTATTGGATGCGGGGCACTCTGCCTGCGCCTATCATGGCGGGATGGAGGCCGAGGCCCGGCGCATCGTCGAAGGCCGCTTCAGCAGCGAGGATGGGTTGATCGTTGTGGCCACCGTCGCCTTTGGCATGGGGGTGGACAAACCAGATATCCGATGGGTCGCACATGCCGACCTGCCCAAATCCATCGAAGGTTATTATCAGGAAATTGGCCGCGCCGGGCGCGATGGCGCACCGGCCGAGACCCTCACGCTCTTTGGTCCCGATGACATCCGCCTGCGCCGCACCCAGATTGACGAAGGGCTTGCCCCGCCGGAACGGCGCATGGCCGATCACGGGCGGCTCAATGCCCTTTTGGGTTTGGCAGAGGCGCTGGAATGCCGCCGGGCCACGCTCTTGCGCTATTTCGGCGAGCAGGCCACACCCTGTGGCAATTGTGACCTCTGCGATACCCCACCCGAAACGTTTGACGGCACCGAGGCCGTGCGCAAGGCGCTCTCGGCGATCCTGCGCACCGGCGAGAGCTTTGGCTCTGGCCATCTGATCGACATCCTCACCGGCACCGCCACCGATAAGGTGCGTCAACGCGGCCACGAGGCGCTGCCAACCTTTGGTGTCGGGCGCGACATGGACAAACGCGGTTGGCAGGGGGTGTTTCGCCAGATGATGGGCCACGACCTGATCCGGCCCGACCGTGAGCGGCATGGCGCGCTGGTGATGACAGAGACCGCCCGCCCGATCCTGCGTGGCGAAGAAGGCGTGACCCTGCGCCGCGACACGATCGACCATACCCCGCGCCCCGCTGTGCGCGCGCTTGTGTCGGACGAGGATGCGCCGCTCCTTTCGGCGCTCAAGGCCAAACGCCGTGCGTTGGCAGAGGCAGCAGGCGTGCCCGCCTATATCGTCTTCAACGACCGAACCCTGATAGAGATGGCCGAAACCCGGCCAGAAACGCTGGATCAAATGGCCCGGATCAGCGGCGTCGGCGCCAAGAAGCTGGAGCGTTTCGGCACCGAATTCCTCGAAGTCATCACCGGCGCGCGAGAGCCTGTGCATCCCACCCGCCGCAAACTGGCCGGCAGCACCGCTGGCGAGGTCTACGACCGTCTGATGCAGGCGCAGGCCGATCTGAACCGGGGAGAGACGGGCATTGACCGCCCGCTCAGTTGCTCTTCCGCGCTCCTGGCCAAGGTTGCCAGCCAGCGACCCCGGACCGCACAAGAGATGCAACGTCTTCTGGGCGAGAAATACGCCGACCGCTTCGGCGCGGCGTTTCTCGCGGCATTACATCTGCAAGAGTGATGGAACCTGCCTGACCAAGCCCTGCTGCTCCGTTGTTGTTCACCGGCTTCTGTGCTAAATCCTGATCATTGGTAACACGCCGCAGAATAGGTTTTGGATGCGACATCTGTTTAAGCGTTTTTCAAATTTGTGGTCGGTTCATTCTTCGCCTCCCCAGACAAAACCTGACTCTGACAAGAGACCTGATGCATCACCACCCAAAAGACGTCCCAAGGACGCATTGCGCAAGAAATTCCTTGAGTCCTACACGCTGGAAAATGGTCGAGGTTTGGAAATCGGCCCGTTTTGTCGCCCCGTCTTTCGGCGCGAGAGCTATCCCAACATGCTTTATGCCGATGTCAAATCAGAAGATTTTCTGAAACGACTGGTCAGAAAGGGCGACATATACAGAGAAGAAGATATCGTTCCGCTGGACTATGTGCTTGGCAATCAGCATCTGGATGCCGTTGTCGCACATGAAACGCTGGATTTCGTCTTTTGTGCGCATGTCCTTGAGCATGTTCCTGATATGATATCGTCACTCAAGGGGATTGAACGCGTGCTCAAACCCGGCGGTCTGTTTCTATGTTTCTATCCGGATCGCAGGTTTACGTATGACATCGACCGCCCCACAACGACGCTCTCACAGCTAGAAACGCGCCACCAACTTCGGATCACGCGCCCTGCCTCGGACACGGTGCTGGAACATTTCACGTTCAATCGAAAGGTTGACGCGGGAAAGGTGTGGGCGAACCACAACGATGCGGTTGGAGAGCGCCGGTTCACCGCGGAACAAGCACAGGAATTCGCCCTTCAGGCAACGCGCTCTTATGTTGATGTGCATTGCAATGTGTTCTCGGATTCAGAGTTTTCCGACATGATTGAGACTTTGGGCGCGGCGGGTCATATCTCGCTGCGTGTGGATCGCATGGTGCCAACTCGGGCACCGTTCAACGAGTTTCATGTCGCCTTGCGGAAACCATAACACGCCCATCGGGTAATCAGCTTGCAAAGCGCCTGTAGCCTTCCATATGCAGGGCTATAACACAGGCACCGCAAACACAGGAAATCCCATGCTCGTCGTCGTATCCCCTGCCAAAAAATTGGACATGACCCCGGTCGAGGGGATTACACCCACCCGCCCCGTGTTCGCCCAGGAGGCCGCTGAACTGGCACATGTGGCACAGGGATTGAATGTGGGTGATCTGCAAAAGCTGATGCATATCAGCGAAAGCCTTGCCCGCCTAAACGCCGACCGTTTCGCCGATTTTGGGCAAATGGCGCAGAAACCCGCCGCGCTCGCCTTTGCCGGGGATACCTATCAGGGGCTTGAGGCGGGATCGCTTGACCCAGACGAGATGGGCTGGGCGCAGGATCACTTGCGCATCCTGTCTGGGCTTTATGGTGTGCTGCGCCCACTCGACGCGATTGAGCCTTATCGCCTTGAGATGGGCAGCCGATTAAAGACCGCGCGCGGCAAGACACTCTACGACTATTGGGGGGCACAGATTTCCACGGCCCTGAATACGCAGGCAGAAACGCTTGGGGCCGATACGCTCATCAACTGTGCGAGCCAAGAGTATTTCGGCGCGGTTGATCGAAACGCGCTGCGCCTGCGGGTGGTGACACCTGTGTTTATGGAGGAAAAGGCAGGCGCGCCAAAGATCGTCAGCTTCTACGCCAAACGCGCGCGAGGTGCCATGGCGCGCTTTATCATCCAGCATCGGTTGACCGATCCGGATGCCATTCTCGATTTCGACAGTGGCGGCTATCGGTATACGGCCAGCCTTTCAAAACCCGATCAACCGGTATTCCTACGCGATCATCCAGCGGCCTGATCCGGCGTCGCCTCGCCCTCTGGCGAACGCACGCCCTTCGGACAGGCGGCACGGATATGTTGGTGGATCATCTCTTTGCGCAGCGGCTTGGTCAGGTAGTGATCGAGGCCCGCTGCCAGAATTTCCGCGTCATCCCCGGTCATGGCATGGGCCGTCATCGCAACGATGGGCACATGCCGCCCGCTCTGCGCCTCGATGGCTCGAATAGCGCGCGTGGCCTCTTTGCCATCCATTTCAGGCATCGAGATATCCATAAAGATCACATCTGGCGCGAGTGACTGAAAGAGATCAACCGCCTCTTGACCATTCTCAGCGAAGGTCAGCTCAATATCCAACCCCTTGACCATGTTCGAAAAGACAAGGCGGTTGGTGCGATTATCCTCTGCCGCCAGCACCCGCATCGCCCGGCTGGATGCATCAGATGGGGGCATCACCCTAGCCAAGGCGTCAAAGAGATCGCGCCGCGCCACAGGCTTTTGCAGCACAGCCTGCACGTGAATGCGCGCCGGGTCCTGATCGGCATAGCCGGTGTTGGGACTGAACAGCAAAAACGGCGTGTCGTGCCCCGCTTCGCGCAGCGCCTCGGCCAGTTCCAGCCCGTCCATCCCGCTCATGTTATGATCGCTCACGATCAGGTCGAACCCGTTACCCGCCTGCGTCAAGGCCTCTGCCGCGCTTTGACAGGAAACTGCGGTGATCCCCAATTGTCCCAACTGCCGCTCCAGAATGGCGCGGCTGGTCGCCTGCGGCTCGACAATCAGGGCGCGGTATGTTCCCGCACTTAGATTGGGAAAGGCGATCTCGCCAACTTCCGCCACCGGCAAGGATATCGAGAAGCCAAAGATCGAGCCGTTGCCCGGCTCCGACTCGACCCAGATTTTTCCGCCCATCATCCGGATCAGCTTTTGCGTGATGGCCAGGCCAAGGCCGGTTCCCTCGAACTTGCGGTTGCGTTCGTCATCGACCTGATTGAACTCGCCAAAGATGTGGTCGATCTTGTCCGGCGGAATTCCAATCCCGGTATCCTCAACCGTCACATGGATACTCGCGCGCCCTTCGGTATCGGAGTAAACGCCCGTCACTCGCACCAGAACATGCCCATTTTCGGTGAACTTTACCGCATTGCCCAAAAGGTTGGTCATGATCTGCCGAATGCGCCCCGGATCACCGACAAATTGCGTTGGCAGGAACAGATCGTAATCCACCAGCACATCCAGCCCCTTATCACGGGCATTGACCTGCATCAGCGTCACCAGCTCGTGAATACATCGCTCCAGATCAAAGGGTTCAGCGTGCAGGATCAGTTTCTCCGCCTCGATCTTGGAGTAATCGAGCACATCGTTGATGATCACCAACAGCGCCTCGCCAGAGTTCTTGATGGTCGAGGTAAAGAGCCGTTGCTCTTCGGTCAGCTCAGTTTCCATCAACAGCTCTGCCATGCCCACCACCCCATTCATCGGCGTGCGGATTTCGTGGCTCATATTCGCAAGAAAGGATGATTTCGCCCTATTTGCCGCCTCGGCCCGGCGACGGGCTTCCTTGAGTTCCTTCTCATATCGGATCGTATCGGTGATATTGAGTGCAAGGCTCACGACATCGCCACCGTGCCCCCGCTGGTCAATCAGCTTGATATACTGCCCGTTCCAGAGGCGGATCACCTCTGGTTCAGGTTGCGTGCTCTGCCAGCGATCCAGCATTTTCTCGCGCCATTCCTGTGGTTTCAGCGCGCCGATATTGACGATCCCCTCTTCGGTGATGAATTGCAGGATCTCGATATAGCTGACACCAGGTTTGACCGCCTCAAGCCCGTCAAACACCGCAAGATAGGCATTGTTGGCCGCGATCATCCGGCTGTCGGCGTCAAAAAAGGCAAAACCGTCCTGAATCGTCTCGATCGAGTGCCAAAGACGACGTTCGGCAATCTCCACCTTTTGATAAGCGTCATTAAGATCGGATTTGACGCGCTGATTTTCGTCACGAACGGTTTGCACCTCAGCCCGCGTTTCATGAATCTCATGCGAGAGGGCAAGCGCATGCTTGCCCAATTTGCGATTGGCGGCCTGCAGTTCGGCTTGTTTCTGTTCCAGCAGGCGTTCGGCGGCCAATCTGGCCCGCCGTTCATCTGCCAGTTTGTTGGCGAGGCTCATGCCTGTCCTCCGACATGCCGGATCGTGATGACCTCACCATCCGGCATCGTCGTGAACAAGCGGTTAAAGCCACTGAAAATATGCTCTCAAAGCCGCTCGATAGCCAAGGCAATCCCCTGACCACCACCAATGCACATTGTGATGATGGCCCGCTTGCCTCCGGTCCGCTCCAGTTCATAGAGCGCCTTGACCGTGAGGATCGCGCCAGTCGCCCCAACGGGATGGCCAAGCGCAATCGCGCCCCCATTGGGATTGACACGGGCGGGATCAAGGCCAAGGCCCTTGTTGACCGCAAGCGCCTGCGCGGCAAAGGCCTCATTGGATTCGATCACATCAAAATCCGAAGCCTCAAGCCCAATGCGTTTGAGCAGCATCTCGACAGCAGGGACCGGGCCAATGCCCATCACCTGCGGACGCACCCCGGCGTGGGCATATCCAAGTATACGCGCGCGCGGTTTAAGACCGGCTGCCTCCGCCGCACTGGCCCGCGCCAGAACAAGGGCTGCAGCCCCGTCGTTGATGCCGCTGGCATTCCCGGCGGTCACGGTGCCATCCTTTTGAAACACAGTCTTAAGACCGGCGAGCGCCTCGGGCGTTGTGGCCTTGGGATGCTCATCGGTATCAAAGGCCACCATGTCGCGTTTCACACGCACCTCTACCGGCACGATCTGGGATTTAAATCGCCCCTCGCTGATCGCCACACCAGCACGCTTCTGGCTCTCAAGCGCAAAGGAATCCTGATCCGCGCGGCTGATCCCATGTTCCGCTGCGACATTCTCGGCGGTGACACCCATATGGCCGGTGCCAAAGGGACAGTTGAGCGCACCCAGCATCATATCGAGCGTTTTGACATCGCCCATCTTGGCCCCCCACCGTTGGTCGGGGATGATAAAGGGCGAGCGGCTCATGTTCTCGGACCCACCCGCAAGGCCGAAATCGGCATCGCCCAGCATCAGGGATTGCACCACCGAAACAATCGCCTGCGCGCCAGAGCCGCAGAGGCGGTTGACGTTCATCGCCGGCGTGGTGTCGGGAATACCCGCCTCCATCGCCGCCACGCGGCTGACATACATATCGCGCGGTTCGGTGTTGATGACATGGCCAAACACCACGTGACCAATCTGCCCTCCTTCAACCCCAGACCGGGCAAGCGCCTCGCGCGCCACAATGGCCCCAAGAGCGGTGGGCGGCGTCGCGGCAAGCGCCCCACCAAAAGTGCCAATCGCCGTGCGGCATCCGTCCAGAATCACGATGTCGGTCATGGGTATCCTCCCCCCGGGTTGCTTTGGCAGGAGCCTAGCGGCTGGGATGCACATCTGGCAACGGGGACGTGTCGTCAGACACCTTTGCCTGCCCTAGTCAGAGCGGAATACGGCCCCTTTCCGTCAGGAGCCACGCATCACGCCCTTCAAACACCGCAGGCCAGAGCGGGCGGCCATAGGCGGCCCCACCGTCCAAATCTATGCGGTTGCCAAAATGGGTGGGCATCTCAAGCGCGGTGTGACCATGGACGACAAGCCAAGGATGCGCCCCCTCATGGTCGAGAAAGCCGTCCCGGATCCACATCAGGTCCGCAGGGTCTTGGGCGGTCAAGGCAACTCCGGGGCGGATACCGGCATGAACGAAAAGCAGATCCCTCACCTCTTGCCAAAGCGGCAAACCCGCCAGCCAGTCGCGATGCGCCTGAGGCACAGCGCAGCGGGCCGCTTGCCATTGCGTCGCGTTCTCGGTCACGTCAAGCCCGTAGGAGGCCAGCGTCGCGACCCCACCCAAGCGGTGATTCAACCATGAGAGGCCAGATCCGATATGCGGCGAATGGATCACGCCGGTATCGAGGAAATCGATCAACATCTGATCATGATTGCCGCGTAACACGGTCCAAGGACAGCCCTGCGCCTGCCCTGTCATAAGCCGGTCGATCACCGCGCGGCTATCTGGCCCCCGGTCCACCAGATCCCCAAGGAATATGATCTGTGCCTCTGTCCCGCCATCGCGCGCGACAAGGTCAAGTGCAGCTTCTAGCAGGGCGTCCTGCCCGTGAATATCGGGAATGGCATAAATCGGATCAGTCATGCCCCCGTTGAACCCCTGCACGCGGCAGATGTCCAGCGATTCCCAAGCTGGTCAAAGCGTATCGGCCAAACGCTCGCGCAGCCAACGATGGGCGGGATCGTTTTGGGACCTGACATGCCAGACCATAGCAACATCGGTCACCGCAATCGGCTCTGGCAGGGCATAAACCGCAAGGCCCTGCCCAGTAACCAGGTGGACTGCAAGGGGCCGGGGCAGAATCGACACCAGTGGTGTGCGCGACAACATCGCCGCAAGGGTATGCACATCCGGCAGGGTAACGACCGTGCGCCCGGCTTTCTGTCCGGGGTTCGCGCCGCAATCCGCCCGCGGCAATTCTGCCAATAGGTCGGAGGGCACCGTATCGCCGGGCGCAAGCCCCGCCGCCACAAGGCGCGGGTGATCTTGACGCGCCAAAAGCACCTGCCCCGCGCGATAGAGTGGCTGTGCCGCGGCCCAGTCGGGCAAGTCGCACATCGGGCAAAGCGCCAGATCAGCGCGTTTTAGCAGCAAAGCCTCAGAAGGGTCAGGACCGGACATCGTCGCACAGTAAAGAGTGACGCCGGGTGCCACAGACGCCAGATGCGCCATCAACTCGGGCAAGAGATGGGCACCCCAAAACTCTGCGCCCAGAATATGAAAATGCCGCTCGGACCGGGCAGGCTCGAAACTGGTCGGTCGCGTCAAAAGCGCCTCAGTCTCGGCCAGAATGGCACGAACAGGCTGTGCCAGCGATTGCGCATAATCTGTAGGCACCAGATGACGCCCTTCACGCAAGAAAAGCGGATCATTCAGTGCCACCCGCAAACGACCAAGGGCCGACGAGACAGCGGATTGCGAAAGCCCCACCTGTTGTCCCGCCACGGTGGTAGAGCGGGTGATGAGCAGCGCGTCGAGGACGCGCAAAAGATTCATGTCAAACTTTGAAAAATCCATCTTCTAGACGATATGTCCAACAGTGGTTCTCGGGCATTAGTCGGTTTGCATCGTGGATACGGGCAAACGTCGTGTGGTTTTAGGGTGGCAAGAACAGCTTTCAAGATTTTTCCGTTCAATAGTTCATCCCCAAAAAGAAAACCGCCGCCCGGCGCATGCAGGCGGCGATCATTGGTTCAAGTCACGTTGAGTGGCAGAGCTTGCGTTGCGCGTCAGCTCACGTCGAATCTCAATTCGCGGATCTGCTGAAACTTGCCCGTGGCATGCAACGCCTTGATCGCGGCCTCGGGCACGGGGGCATCCACATAGAGGAGCGCAATCGCTTCGCCGCCTGCGTCCGACCGCCCAAGTGTGAAGTTGGCGATGTTGACGCCGTGATCACCCATCGTCATCCCCAAGGTGCCGATGATGCCCGGCACATCCTCGTTGGTGGTATAGAGCATGTGGCGACCAATTTCAGCGTCGATATTGATCCCCTTGATCTGGATGAAACGCGGCTTGCCATCCGAGAATACCGTGCCCCCGATAGACCGCTCACGCTTGTCCGTGACCACGGTGATTTTGATATAGCCCTCAAAAGCGCCGGATTTGTCCTGCTTGGTGGTGCTGATCTTGACACCGCGCTCTTTGGCCACCACGGGGGCCGAGACCATGTTGACCTCGGGGTTGACCGATTTCATGATCCCCGCCACCGCCGCAGAGGTGAGCGCACCAAGGTTCATCTCGGACACAACACCATCATAAAGGATGTTGATCGCCTTGATTGGCTCGTCGGTCATCTGGCCGATGAAATTGCCAAGGTGATCCGCCAGCTTGATCCACGGCCCCATCACCTTGGCCTCTTCCGCCGTCACCGAGGGCATGTTGAGCGCGTTGGTGACGGCGCCGGTCAGAAGATAGTCTGACATCTGTTCGGCCACTTGCAGCGCCACGTTTTCCTGCGCCTCTGTGGTGGCCGCCCCCAGATGCGGCGTGCAGACGACATTGGGCAGACCGAATAGCGGATTCTCAACTGCCGGCTCCTCGGTAAACACGTCAAAGCCAGCCCCGGCGACATGGCCGGATTTCAGGAGGTCAGCAAGTGCCTGTTCATCCACCAGACCGCCACGCGCGCAATTGATGATGCGTACACCCTTCTTGGTCTTTTCAAGGTTCTCACGGCTTAGAACATTGCGGGTCTGATCGGTCAGCGGCACATGCAGCGTGATGAAATCGGACCGCTTCAGCAACTCGTCCAAGTCGACCTTTTCCACCCCCATCTTGTCAGCTTTTTCCTGACCCAAGAAGGGATCATAAGCGATCACCTTCATCTTGAGGCCGCGCGCCCGGTCACAGACAATACCACCGATATTGCCCGCACCAATCACGCCGAGGGTTTTGTTGAACAGCTCCACCCCCATAAAGGCGTTCTTCTCCCATTTGCCAGCATGGGTCGAGGCAGAGGCCTCGGGCAGCTGTCGTGCCACCGCGAACATCATCGCAATCGCGTGTTCTGCGGTGGTGATCATATTGCCAAAGGGCGTGTTCATGACGATCACGCCTTTTTTAGAGGCGGCTTCCTTGTCGATATTGTCGGTGCCGATGCCGGCCCGCGCGATCACCTTGAGCTTGTGCGCATTGGCAAGGATCTTCTCCGTGACCTTGGTTGCGGACCGGATGGCGAGGCCATCATAGTCACCGATCACCTCGGCGAGTTTATCCTTGTCCTTGCCTAATTCAGGGCGGAAATCCACCTCGATGCCCCGATCACGAAAGATCTGGACGGCGGTTTCAGAGAGTTTGTCGGATACGAGAACCTTGGGGGCCATCTGTCTGGTCCTTTTATGAAAGCTTTGGGGGAGAGGCCCGGAGTCTTTCAAAGACTCCGGGCCGATTTCTTTTCAAGAAATCGGAATCAGGCTGATACGGACAGCGCTGCGATCTCGGTCTCGAACGCCCATTTGATCCACGGCATCAGTGCCACGACATCAGCGGTTTCGACCGTGCCACCACACCAGATCCGCAGGCCCGCAGGCGCATCGCGATACGCCCCGATATCATAGGCGACACCCGCCGTTTCCAGCCGCTTAGCCACCGCCTTGGCAAAGGCTGCGCCATCTTTGATCCGCGCATCCTCAAACGTAAGGCAGACAGACGTATTCGAGCGGATCTCAGGATCAGCCGCCAGAAATGCGAGCCAATCGTTTTGCGTCACAAATTCCTCGACCGCCGCAAGATTGGCATTGGCGCGCGCTTGCAGGCCGGTCAGCCCGCCAATCGACGACGCCCAATCGAGCGCCACAAGGTAATCCTCGACCGCCAGCATCGAGGGCGTGTTGATGGTCTCGCCTACAAAGATGCCGTCAATCAGCTTGCCGCCCTTGGTCAGGCGGAAAATCTTGGGAAGGGGCCATGCGGGCGTATAGCTCTCCAGCCGTTCCACTGCGCGAGGGCTGAGGATCAGCATCCCATGCGCCGCCTCGCCCCCCAGCACCTTTTGCCAAGAGAAGGTCGTCACATCGAGCTTGTCCCACGGCAGGTCCTGCGCAAAGGCCGCACTTGTCGCGTCACAGATTGTCAGACCCTGACGATCCGCCTTGATCCAGTCGCCATTCGGAACGCGCACGCCAGAAGTGGTGCCGTTCCAGGTAAAGACAACATCCTTGTCGGTATCGACCGAGGCCAGATCAACGATCTGACCATAATCAGCGGTCTTGACCACAGCATCGAGCTTGAGTTGCTTGACCACGTCCGAGACCCAGCCTGCACCAAAACTCTCCCACGCAAGCATCTCGACGGGCCGCGCCCCCAAGAGGCTCCACATCGCCATTTCCACAGCCCCGGTGTCAGAGGCGGGAACGATGCCGATCTTGTAATCAGCAGGCACGCCCAGAATGGCGCGGGTGTTCTCGATGGCGGCCTTTAGCTTGGCCTTGCCCCCGGCAGCACGATGGCTGCGGCCCAAGGGGGCATCAGACAGCATATCGAGCGTGAATGTGGGGATTTTGGCACAAGGGCCAGAAGAAAAACGCGGATTTTCCGGCCGCGTTGCCGGTGCTTCAATAGCCATATAGCTACCCTCTCAGATAAGCGCCCCTCGTTGGGGAGGGGTGTCCCACGGATCGGATTACGGCCAAGCAGGGTCTTTCGCAAGTGCAGAAATGACGCTAGAACGCCGCTTGAGCTAGAAAATACGACACTGCACGGCTACGATCGGAAACCTGCCCCATGTTTACCACCACCTTGATCGCAGCACCCGGTGCGCTTGACCCCGCTCTTGCCGAGGCATTGCGCAATGCCTGGGGCGGCGGGGCGGTGCAGTGGTTAGCCCCTGATGAGGCGGCGGAATTTGACATGCCCGAGGTGCCAGGCAACCGATGGGAGGTTTGGGCCGAACTGCAAAACCAAGCCGTTGATCTGGTGGTTCAGCCCACAGAGGGGCGGCGCAAAAAGATGCTGCTCGCCGATATGGACAGCACCATGATCCAGCAGGAATGTATTGACGAATTGGCAGAGGTCGCAGGCGTGGGCGCGCATGTCCGCGCCATCACTGCGCGGGCGATGAACGGCGAGCTGGATTTCGAGGGCGCGCTGATCGAGCGTGTGGCGCTGCTCAAGGATTTGCCCGAAACCGTGATTGCCGAGGTTCTCGCTAACCGGATCACCTATATGCCGGGAGGTTCCGCATTGGTCGCGACGATGCGGGCCAACGGGGCCTATTGCGCGCTGGTCTCGGGCGGGTTTACCGCGTTTACGCAATCGGTCGCCGCACATCTAGGCTTTGACGAGAATCGCGCCAACACGCTTTTGGTCGCGAAGGATCGCCTGATTGGGGATGTCGCGCGCCCCATATTGGGCCGCGCAGCCAAGGTGCAGGCACTGGAAGAGATCAGCGCACGGCTTGGGATCTCAGAGACTGACGTGCTCGCCGTGGGGGATGGGGCCAATGATCTGGGCATGTTGGGGCGTGCGGGCGCAGGCGTGGCGCTTCATGCCAAGCCAAGCGTCGCCGCGCAATGTGGCATCCGCATCCAGCACGCAGACTTGACGGCGTTGCTCTATATCCAAGGCTATGCGCGGGATCAGTTCGTGATCTGAGACGCGGACAGAGCGTTAGAAATTGGCGGTCACGCCCGGCAGGTTCAGCGCCTTGATCAATTCGCGCAATTCCTGACGCGCGGCGATGTTCGAGATGTTGAGACCCTTGACCCCGATATCCTTGAGGTCGAGCAGCGTCAAACCACGCGGGAACAACTCCCGAAAGATCACGCGCTCGTTAAAGCCCGGTGCCACGCGAAAGCCGATGCGCTTTGCGAGGTTGTCGACCGCATCGCCCATCTTCTTCTTGTTGACCATCTGTTGTGCGCCCAGACGGTTGCGCACGACCACCCAGTCAATCGCGCGCAGACCGGCTTGTGCCCGCAGTTGTCGCGCGCTCCAGACCATCTCGGAATAGACCGACGGGCCGAGGATCTTCTTGCCGTCGCTGTCGATGCGGGCGAGCAGATCAAAGTCGATAAAACTGTCGTTGAGGGGCGTAATCAGCGTATCGGCGAGGCTATGGGCCACTTGGCTCAGACGGGTGTGCGAACCGGGGCAGTCGATCACGATGAAATCGCTATCCGCCTCCAGTTCCGCCACCGCCGCCGAGAGCCGCCGATCATAGACATTCTCGCCCGGCTTGAGCTGATCCGCCGCCACTTCGGGCAGTTCGTGATACCGTGGGCTCGGCAGATCAAGGCCGGATGTCGCCAAGAATTTGGCGCGGTTCTCCGCGTAGCGGCCAAAGGTCCGCTGGCGCAGGTCGAGATCAAGCGCGCTGGTTTTGTGGCCCATTCGGGCTAGGGCCGTCGCCACATGCATCGACACGGTCGATTTGCCCGCGCCGCCCTTTTCATTGCCGACGACGATGATATGCGCCATTGTCCATTCCCCTTGGTCGCGAGGTGCGGATCGTTGCCGCCCCCGGTCTTTTTGCCAGACAGTACCCGGCTGCGCTGCAATAGGGAAGTGCGCCCCGACTGGTCAAGCGCCTTTGGCTCTGGCACCTGCCCCACACCAAGGATAGGGTCGCGCCATGACGCAAACCGCACTGACATATTCGCCCGATCAGGCCGAGGCGCATGACCGTATCGCGGCGGCGCTGCGCAGTGTCGGTGTTGATCTTGACACAGGGCTATTGACCCCACCCCGCGACGGCAAGACTGCGGTCATGGCGGTCACCGGCAAGGCGGGATCCGGCAAGACATTGCTTTTGGCCGCGCTCTACCGCGCGCTGGAAGAGGCAGGCGTCGAGATCGTTTCAGGCGATTACGAGAGCCGCAAACGCCGGGACAAGCGCACGCTGGCCATCCTTGCGCCCACCAACAAGGCCGCGAGCGTGCTGCGGATGCGCGGGGTGCCTGCCACCACCATTCACCGCATCCTCTATACCCCCGTCTATCACCCGGAGTATGAGAAGATCGCCGAATGGCTGGCCGGTCAGGGCGAGCGGCCCGAGATCGAGGGCTTGACCGATCTGGCGCTGGACCGTGCCTTTGCGTTTTACCAGAGCAACAAATCCATCCCCGGCGCGCTTGCCGCTGCTGGCCTGCGAGGCTCGGATTTCATCACCGGCTGGAAGCGTCGGGAAGAACCACTGGATATCGGCTTTGTCGATGAGGCGAGCATGCTGGATGGTCAGCAATTCGAGGATCTGCAAGAGATTTTCCCAACCCTTCTGCTCTTTGGCGATCCCGCACAATTGCCGCCTGTGAAATCGACCGGCGGTATGGTGTTTGAAACGCTGCCCGCGCCGGCGCGTCTGGAACTCAGCCGTATTCACCGGCAGGACGCGGACAACCCGATCCTTGACCTGGCCCACGCCCTTGCCGATCCTGCACTGGACTTTCACCAGTTCGAGCGCATGATTGAAGATGCAGCGCAGCGGGACGAACGGGTAAGATGGGCAGAGCGGGTCGAGGTTGATTTGATGGCGCGCTCGCCGGTGCTGGTCTGGCGCAATGCCACGCGCATCCGCCTGATCAATGCCTTTCGCGCGGTGCATGGCGCGCCCGAAACCGAGCTTCTGGCAGGTGAGCCTTTGATCTGCGACGGGATCGAACTACCGCTCAAGCATCGCAAAAAGCGGCTCGATCTCGAGGCGCGCGGGCTGATCAAGGGCGCGCAGGTGGTTTACCTTGGACCAGGGCGTAGGCCCGGCTTTTCCCGCCTGCATGTGATCGGAGCGGAAGATCCGCAGATTTCTGCCGCGTCCATCGTCAAGATCGAAAAACCGGATGAAGAAGAGCCGTTCATCCCCTTTGCCGCCAATATGGGGGCAACGTTCCTGCATGGCGCGGCGGTGACGATCCACAAGGCACAAGGCAGCCAATGGCAAGATGTGCAGGTGTTCGCCCCTGACATTTACGCCGCTGCACAGATGGGCCGCTCAGAGGCGGGGCAACCGCTCTGGAAGCGGCTGGCCTATGTGGCAATTACCCGCGCCGAAGAGCGGTTGCACTGGATCGTGCGCAACAGGCTATCCAAACCCTCGGCACCGCTCACAGTTGATGATTTGCGCGGCGGGCCTGCGCCCCTGCAACTCGAACAGGAGGAAGAGACATGAAAACCGTTCTGATTACCGGGGCAAGCGCCGGTATCGGGGCCGCCTGCGCGCGCGCCTTTCTTGGGGCTGGCTGGCATGTCGGGCTGATGGCGCGGCGGCCAGAGGCGCTGGACGCTGTGGCAAAGGGGCATGACAACGCCGTGATCCTGCCCGGCGATGTCACGGACCCCGGCGATGTGGTGCGGGTGTTCGAGGATTTCATCGCCCGCGCCGGGCGGCTTGATGTGCTCTTTAACAACGCCGGCAGCTTTGGCCGCGCCGCGATGATCGACGAGCTGAGCTATGAGGAGTGGCGGCAAGTCGTGGATGTGAACCTGCATGGCATGTTTCTTTGCGCGCGCGCGGCCTTTGCCCAAATGCGCAATCAATCCCCGATGGGGGGGCGGATCATCAATAATGGCTCGATTTCGGCGCATGCGCCGCGCCCCGGTTCGGTGGCCTATACCACCACCAAACATGCGATCACCGGCTTGACCAAGACGCTCAGCCTTGATGGACGCCCCTATGATATCGCGTGCAGTCAGATCGACATCGGCAATGCCAGAACCGAATTGCTGGAGGGGATCATCGCCGCCAATCCTGACGCGCCGCCACCCACGATGGACGTAGAGCACGTGGGCGCATCGGTGCTGCATATGGCGGATTTGCCGCTAGAGGCGAATGTGCAGTTCATGACGCTGATGGCAACGAAAATGCCCTTTATCGGGCGGGGCTAAAGACCCAAGATCACACCCGCCGAACATCGACCGCTTGCCAGAGGGGGCGCGCCCAGTCTTCGGTTTCCATGAAGGCCACATCGCTTGCGTCCCGACCAGAGCCGATCACCACCATGTCGGCGGCGCTGCTCATACCGGTGGCATCGACAAGGTGCCACGCCCCCTCTAGCCAAACCTCGGCCACAGCGTGAAAATCGGGCGGGTCCACATCAGCACCATAAACCGAGGTATAGCGCGCCGGGATATTGCCCGCGCGCGCCAGGCTGCATACGAGATGGGCGTAGTCGCGGCACACGCCCTTGCGGGCTATGAAACTGTCTATTGCCGAGGTTGTGGCGCTGGATGAGCCGGACACATAGCTGATCTCGGAACGGGCCCAGTCTACAATCGCCGCAATCCGCGCTCCTCCTTCGAGACCGCGAAACTGTTGGGTCGCGAATTCGGTCAAAAGGTCGGATTGGCAGAACCGTGACGGGCGCAAGTAGCTCACAACCTCGCCGGGCAGGTCGCGCATCGCCGTGCCCACGAGCCTTTCCAAATCCGCACATGTGCGTGTCACCTCAACACGTGCACGATACTGCAATCTCATCCGATCACTTGTCACATGCGCCCAGACCCGGCGCCCCGGCATCCCCTCAACCTCGATCCAACGCAGGTCGGCACCCTCAACGTCAAGCGTGCTCTCGATCACGGTTTGCCCATCGGTCTCCGCCGCTTCAAGTGTCAGGAGCACCGTGTCATGCCCTGTCAGCTGGTAATCCATGGTCACGTCGATGTTCAGGCGCATAAGCTCTCTATCTTGATCTCAGGGTTTTGGGCCGGTGCCTAAACGAAGCCGCCCGCAGCGATATCAGCCACGCCGCATCGCTTGAAACGCTGCGGACGCGCCCCAGCCCGCAGCGATGGCAATCGCCAGCGACATCAGGCCATAGACCAGCGGTTGCTGGCGGGACAGGGTGTAGAGCCAGCGTTCCAGCCCTACTTTCTGCACGTCAATCACGGTTTCAAGTTGCGATACCACGCGCCCCTCTCGGGTCAGGAATATCCGGGTCAGATATTCCCCTTCGGTCAGATTGGCCGGGAGTTGAATCGCGCCACGAAAGAGCGTTTCCTGATCCAGCACTACTGCCCCTTCGCGCATGGCATAGGCCCCTTGATCCCGGCGAATACGGATCAGGGCATCTGTAAAGCGCTCTGCATCCTCGGCCATGCTGGCCGCGCCCACAGAACGGATTGCACGTGGGATCGAGACGCGATGCCGCAAATCCTCGGTATCGGACATGACCTTGTCGAGCGGGCCTGTCGTGGCGACGGCATAAAAGCTGGGGGCGGAATCAAGCACGACCATTTCCGTATTCACCCAGATGCCAAAGCGGCGATCCTTGCGGCGTACCGTCACCGGCTCTGACGGACCAGCAACCGCGATGACCACATCCAGCGGAATATCAGGAATCGGGGACTCGCGCTTGACCGCGCCAAAGATCAAAATTTCCGAGCCTTCAAAGGTCGCGGTGATCGCCACCTTGTCTTTGCTCAGCCCCAATACAACCTTTTCGGCGCGCAGCGGCAGGGCGGCAAGGCCCAGCAAAAGCAACAGACGCCAGAACATCACGCCCCCCCGCCCGTACCAAGCGAGTAGAGTTCCGATGGCGTGGCCAAGAGATCGAACGCCAGCTTGCCACAGACCGCCAACACCATGATCGCAAGAAGGATGCGCAATTGCTCGGCCTTCATCCTTGTGCCGATAGACGTGCCAAACTGTGCGCCGATCACGCCCCCCACCAGCAAGAACACGGCAAGGGCGATATCAACCGTGTAATTTGTCATTGCATGCAAGAGCGTCGTAAACGCGGTGACGAAGATGATCTGAAAAAGTGAAGTGCCCACCACAACCTTGGTCGGCATGCCCAAAAGATAGATCATCGCGGGGACCATGATAAAGCCGCCGCCGACCCCCATGATCGCCGCGAGAATGCCAACACTGGTTCCCACCAGAAGCGGCGGGATCACCGAAATATAAAGGCCACTGGTCCGAAACCGCATCTTGAACGGCAAGCCATGAACCCAGCCGTGTTTCTTGCGCTTGGGGGGCACGCCGCGCCGGGTGTTGCGGATGGCGCGCAGGCTTTCGATGAACATCATGCCGCCGATGACGCCCAGAAAAACCACATAGCAGAGCGTGACCAAAAGATCGACCTGCCCCAACGACTTGAGATAGTTGAACACCATCACCCCAAGAGCGGCCCCAATGAGGCCGCCAATCAGCAGCACCGTGCCCATTTCGAGATCGACAGTCTTGCGCCTGAAATGCGCGAGAACTGCGGAAAAGGAGGCAGCCATGATCTGATTGGCACCGGTCGCTACGGCGACCGCAGGCGGAATGCCGATAAAGAACAAAAGCGGCGTCAGAATAAAGCCGCCCCCAACCCCGAACATGCCCGAAAGAATGCCCACGATCCCACCCAACCCCAAGAGGAGAAAGATGTTGACCGACACCTCGGCTATGGGGAGGTAAATCTGCATGGCAATTCCTAGCCCCATGTTCCGCCATTTTGCAAGGGCGCGGGCGTGCAGAGCCGTGCAGGTCTGATGAATTTCTTGTAACTGGACCTATCGCGAGGCTATTCGGATCAGTCCAGCGTTTTATGCAGGATCAGCGCGTCCACTTTGGGCCCTTGGCTGCGGGTATAATATCCGGTGCGGCGCGCGCTTTCCCGGTAGCCAGCCGCATCATAAAGCGCGAGGGCCGGCGGATTGTCCTCGGCGACTTCGAGAAAGGCCATGGTCGCGCCGCGCGCGCGCGCTACCACCTCAAAGGCGCTGAGGCAGGCCCGCGCAAGACCGTTGCGGCGATGATCAGGATCGGTGGCAAGCGTCAGCACTTCGGCTTCATCGGCGATGACCCGACCCAGCACAAAGGCCCGCGCATCGCCGGATATGAAAACGAATGCGCTGTCCAGAAGCGTGGCGAATTCCTCAGCAGACCAAGCCCTGCCCGCCCCGGCAAAAGCGCGCGCGTGGCAGGTCGCGAGAGCCTCAGGCGTCATCGAGGATCACCGGTGGCCGATCCCGCGCGGGGGCGGCATCGGCGGGGCGCACATAAAGCGGGGCGGGCGGCGGGCTGTTGTTGGGTGCCAGAGCTGCCAGCCGCGCAATCAGTTCGGCCAGTCGCACCGGATCAGGCGGCAAGACAGGATCTGCGACAGAGGCAAGCGCAACCAATTCGGGCGCGGCGTTGCGGGTCTGGACATAGGCCATGTCGCGGGGTGCGGGCACGCAGGGCGTCCCTGCGCCAGCCTGCGCGCGGATCGCGTCAAGCGTGCTGATCCCGACTGTCGGAATTCCAAGGCTGAGGGCCAGCCCCCGCGCGGCCGCTACAGAAATGCGAATACCGGTAAAATTGCCGGGCCCGATGCCGACACCGATTCGGTTAAGGTCGATCCATGTGACACCGGCCTGATCCAGCACCTCTTGCAGCAAGGGCATAAGACGCTCTGCCTGTCCGCGCCCCATCTCTTCGGCTCGTGCAGACAAAACGCGGTCTCCCCGCAACAAAGCGGCCGCGCAATGCGCGGCCGATGTGTCAAACGCCAGTATCAGTGGTTCAGAGACCAACAGGGCGCACCTCTGTCACCTCGGGGATGTAGTGGCGCAGCAGGTTTTCAATGCCCATCTTGAGCGTGATGGTCGAAGACGGGCAGCCGGCGCAAGCACCCTGCATATGCAAATAGACCACGCCACGGTCAAAGCCGTGGAAGGTAATATCGCCGCCATCCTGCGCCACGGCGGGACGTACGCGGGTATCCAGCAATTCCTTGATCTGGTTCACGATCGCCGAATCCTCGCCAGTATGCTCGGCATGGCCAGAGGCCACAGCACTTTCGCCCAACATGACTGGCTGGCCAGATTGGTAATGCTCCATGATCGCCCCCAAGATCGCGGGCTTGATATGATCCCACTCAATCGCCTCGCCCTTGGTGACGGTCACGAAATCATTACCAAAAAACACACCAGACACCCCGGGCACACGGAAAATACGCTCGGCCAACGGAGAACTTCCGGACTTTTCGGCGCTTGGAAAATCAGCGGTGCCAGCTTCAAGCACGGTTTGACCGGGCAGGAATTTCAGTGTCGCGGGATTGGGGGTGGATTCGGTCTGGATGAACATGGCGCGCCCTTTCGTGGTTGCCAAAGATATGCGCCCGACGCCCTCTGGTGTCAAGGATTGGAACGATTCTAAACTAGAACTACCCTGCTCAGGTAATGGCCTCGAGCCGTTCTTTGGTCAGATCGCCGGGCACAATGGTGATGGGAATGGGCAGGGTGCCAGCGGTCTTGGTCAGTTGCGTGACCAGTGGGCCAGGCCCCTTCTTGCCAGTGGCAGCCCCCAGAACCAGCACGCCGATGGCGGGATCATCCTGCACCTGCGCGATGATCTCGACTGCGGGATCGCCTTCGCGGATCACCAGCTCTGGATTAATCCCCTGCTTGTCACGCATCCATTTGGCAAAGACTTCGAAATGCGCCTCGATCCGCTCACGCTGTTCCTCACGCATTAGATCACCCACGCCGATCCAATGGTTGAATTCTTCGGGCGGGATCACAGCGAGGATTTCCACCCCAGCCCCGGTATGGGCGGCGCGCATGGCAGCAAATCGCATGGCATTGAGACATTCGCGGCTATCATCCAGCACGACAAGAAACTTGCGCATCGGTTCTATCTCCTCAGGCGCGCATCATGCCGTGGATTTTTCGCGGGGGCAATCGCAGAGTCGGGGGGCGCTGCCCCCCGGCCCCCGAGGTATTTAAGGCCAGATGAAACCGAGGCGCGGATCAGTCGAAGGTGCCCGCGACACGCCCCAAGAGCATGAAGGCGCGGGCCGTGCGGGTTTCGGAGAGTTCCGAAATTTCGGCATCACTGGCGGTCTCGGCAAACTGTGTGAACATCTTGTCAAAGCGGCGCAGAAAATGGTGTGCAGCATCCCGAAAGATCGTGTCCTGCTTCATCCGGGCCGCTGTCAACGCCAAAGACGACCGGTCCCTGATACCGCCCAAGGCGGCGATGGTGCGGCCACGCTCGCCCCCGGCAAAGCGGCGCCAAACCTCGGGGCGGGCCATATCGGGGCGCAGGTCGTCCATATAGATGCCATCATGGGACATCAGCGTCAGGATATCCTGCGAGGCGCGGATCAATTGGGCGGTCGGCCGGTCCTTGAGTGCGCGGCGCAGCGCGGCAAAGCCGATCTTGTCCTCGGGGTTGTCGGGGAAATTCAGGGCGCGGATGAAATCAGACCGCTCGAGTGGGGCCTGAATATCCTCAGCAGAGGTTCCAAGCGGCAACGACACCTGATCGCCGGGATCATTTGGCGAGGGTGCCGGGGCAAGCACCGGGCGGGGTTCTGGCAGACCCACACGGATCGAGGAAAACGTCGCCAATGCCGTTTCGGTCTTGCGCTGAGCGGCGGCGATTTCGTCAAGTTTCTGGCTGACGGTCTTGTCGACGGTCTGACCAAGCGTTTGGCTCTGAGCGACATAGGCGGCGCGGATGGCGTCGATGGCCGCGCGCAAGCGGCGGCTTTCCTCGCGCATCACCCGACTGGTGCGGGCGGCCGTGGCACCGACCCAAATCATCGCCACTGGCATGAAGACGGCAATCAAAACGATGACAAATTGCAGCGCACTGCCACCAGTTTCCAACTGCGGAGTGAGCACCAGAAAGAACACAGCCGAGCCCAAGAGCCATAGCGCCGAAAGCACCACCGCGATCCATTCGATCGCGGTGACGGCTTCGGTTTCAGATTTCGTATCAAACCCCTTGGAAGGGCCATTTTCGGTGCGGGCTGGGCGCATGATGGGGTGCCTGATCAGATATAGGCGACTTTTATCACCTCATAGCCGCGATCACCACCGGGCGTGCGCACTTCGACGCTATCGCCCTCTTCTTTGCCGATGAGCGCCCGGGCAATCGGCGATTTTATGTTCAGAAGCCCTTTTTCGATGCTGGCCTCGTGTTCGCCCACGATCTGATAGGTGCGTTCCTCGCCCGAATCTTCATCCACGAGCGTAACAGTCGCGCCAAATTTGATCGGGCCCGACAGCTTGGCCGGGTCGATCACCTCAGCCAGGCTGAGGATGCCCTCGAGTTCCTTGATCCGCCCTTCGATAAAGGACTGTTTCTCTTTGGCGGAGTGATACTCGGCATTCTCGCTGAGATCACCATGTTCGCGCGCCTCGGCAATGGCACGGATGATCGCCGGCCGCTCGACCGATTTCAGCTGCTTCAACTCGACCTCAAGCGCGGCATGGCCGCCAGCCGTCATCGGGATCTTTTCCATTTCAACCGTCCATTGTCAGAAGCGGGGCCGCTGGATAGCTGGCCCCGTGATAACATGCCCAAGATTTCAGCGCAGCTTGCCCGAAGCGCGCGCCCGATTGCAAGAGCGGATCGCAGACACCATGAGATTAGGCCGCTGGCACGTGACGAAATGCCGTTTTCCATCTGGTTTTACGTCGTGTTTCAATTGACGCTTGACGCATGCGCAGGCTAGTCACACTCGCAACTTTGTTGCGCGTCAGGCCTTAGTTGCCGCGCCCGAGAAAAGGATAAGCACGATGACCGAGATAACACGCGAAACGATGGAGTATGACGTTGTAATCGTGGGCGCAGGCCCAGCCGGTCTGTCGGCTGCGATACGCCTGAAGCAGCTTGATCCTGATTGCGCCGTTGTGGTTCTGGAAAAAGGATCCGAGGTTGGTGCGCATATCCTGTCAGGTGCGGTGCTTGATCCTTGCGGTCTCAACGCGCTGATCCCGGATTGGAAAGAGCGGGGCGCGCCCCTTCACACCCCGGTGACCGAGGATAATTTTTACATGCTGGGCGAGGCCGGACGCATTCGCGTGCCGAATTTCCCGATGCCTCCGCTGATGAACAATCACGGAAATTACATCGTCAGCATGGGCAATGTCTGTCGCTGGATGGCCGAGCAGGCCGAGGAGCTGGGCGTTGAGATTTTCCCCGGCATGTCCTGTTCAGAGCTGGTCTATGGTGGGTCTGGCGAGATCAAGGGTGTTGTCGCTGGCGAGTTTGGCAAGAATGAGGATGGCACGCCCGGCCCGAATTATGAGCCGGGGATGGAGCTGCACGGCAAATACGTATTTCTCTCAGAGGGTGTGCGTGGATCGCTCGCCAAAGAAGTGATCGCAAAATATGACCTGTCCAAGGGCAAGGAGCCGCAAAAATTCGGCCTTGGGATGAAAGAGATTTGGGAAGTCGATCCCGCCAAGCACCGCCCCGGCACCGTCACGCATACGATGGGATGGCCGCTAGGCAGCAATGCAGGCGGCGGATCGTTCATCTATCATCTTGAGAACAATCAGGTTTATGTGGGCTTTGTGGTGCATCTCAACTACAAGAACCCCTATCTTTTTCCCTATATGGAATTTCAGCGATTCAAGCATCATCCGATGGTGGCGGAGCTGCTGAAGGGTGGAAAGCGTGTGGCTTACGGCGCACGCGCGATTTCCGAGGGCGGGTATCAGTCGATGCCGAAAATGGTGGCACCCGGCGTGGCGCTGTTGGGTTGTTCGGTGGGCATGGTCAACGTGCCGCGCATCAAGGGCAATCACAACGCCATGCTGTCTGGCAAGGCCGCCGCAGAGGCAGCGCATGCCGCGCTCTCTGCGGGCCGCGCGAGTGATGAGTTGACCGATTACGAGACCGAAGTGCGCAGCGGTGCAATCGGCAAGGATCTTAAAAAGGTTCGCAATGTCAAACCGCTCTGGTCGAAATACGGCCTCTTGGCGTCGCTTGGTCTCGGTGGGTTCGACATGTGGACCAATACCGCGGGCTTCAGCCTGTTGGGCACGCTAAGTCATGGCAAGACCGATGCCGCCGCGACCGAACCCGCGTCGAAACACAAGCCCATCGACTATCCGAAGCCTGATGGAAAGCTGAGTTTTGACCGGCTGACCAATGTCAGTTTCTCGATGACCAACCACGAGGAAAGCCAGCCTGCGCATCTGCACTTGAAGGATTCATCGGTGCCGATTGGCGTGAACCTGCCGAAATATGACGAGCCCGCGCAGCGCTATTGCCCGGCCGGCGTGTATGAGGTGGTGCGCGAAGAGGGCAAAGACCCGCGGTTCGTGATCAACTTTCAGAACTGCGTGCATTGCAAGACCTGCGACATCAAAGACCCGAGCCAAAACATCAACTGGGTCACGCCGCAGGGTGGGGATGGGCCGAACTATCCCAATATGTAAGGTTTGCGTGATCTTTGGGGTGTGGCGCGGCAATTATGCCGCGCCGCATTGCCTTGGGGGGGCGGGCATATTACCTTTGCGACAACCCAGACCATAAAAGGCAGGACAGCGTGACTCATCGACCCCTTGCAGCGCTTGCATTCACCGCCCTTTTGCAGGTCATGCCCCTGCCCGCGATGTCAGAGGTGTCTTCTGGCGCCTATCTCGCGGCACAGCAGGCGCGGGCCAGTGGGGATTTCGCCGCTGCCGCACAGTATTATGCGCAGGCGCTGACCCGCGACCCGTCAAATCCGGCCCTCTTGGAAAATGCGACAGTCGCCTATTTAGCCTTGGGCAAACTGGAGCCTGCAGTCGCCGTCGCGCGCAAGATCGAGGCGGACGGGCTACGCAGTCAGGTCAGCCAGATGGCGCTGGTGGCCGACGAAACGCGGCAAGGGCAGTGGGATGCTCTTTTGAAGCGGATCGAAGAGGGGCGCGGGGTTGGCGATCTGGCGGATGGAATGATTTCAGCCTGGGCCGATCTGGGCAAAGGCGACATGACTTCGGCGTTGGCGCGGTTTGATGATGTGGCCAAGGAACGTGGCTTGCGTAGCTTTGCCATCTATCACAAAGCGCTGGCTCTGGCCTCGGTCGGGGACTTTGAAGGCGCAGACAAAGTCTTCAGCGGCGAAGATGATGGACCAATCCAGCGGACAAGGCGCGGCGTCATCGGCTGGTCGCAGGTGCTGAGCCAACTCGGAGAGCACGAGCGCGCCGTCACGATCATCGACGATACATTTGGCACAGATCTTGATCCCGAGATCGAAACGCTGCGCGCACGGCTCGCGGAAGGCGAGAGCCTCCCCTTTGATCTCGTGAACAGCGCATCGGACGGAATTTCCGAAGTCTTCTTTTCGCTTGGCCGCGCCCTGATGCAAGAGGCCAATGATGAGTATGTCTTGATCTATGCTCGCGTGGCCGAGATGATCAAACCTGCCCATGTCGATGCCGTGCTGATGGCGGCAGACCTGCTAGAGGATCTGGAGCGTTTCGATCTAGCAATCGAGGCGTTTAAGAAAGTACCGCGCGATCACCCCTCTTACCATCTGGCGGAACTGGGGCGCAGCGATGTGCTGCGTCGCGCTGGCAAGCCTGACGCGGCGATCGAAGTTCTGGAGCAATTGGCAAAAGACTATCCCAACCTTGCCGAGGTTCATGTTGCAGTGGGCGATCTCCATCGCTCACAAGAGGATTTTTCCGCCGCAGTGCCAGCCTATGACCGGGCGCTCGAGCTGTATCAGTCGCGGGGGAACGATCAATGGTTCGTGCGTTATGCCCGCGCCATCAGCCACGAACGCTTGGACAACTGGCCCGAGGCTGAAGCCGATTTTCGTCGTGCGTTGGAGTTGAACCCGGATCACCCACAGGTGTTGAACTATCTCGGGTATACGATGGTGGAAAAGCACATCAATCTCGATGAGGCACTGAATATGATCGAGCGCGCCGTCGCCGCGCAACCCGATAGCGGTTATATTGTGGATAGTCTGGGATGGGTTCTCTATCGTCTTGGCCGGTATGAAGAGGCCATCGTGCAGATGGAGCGTGCCGCCGAATTGATGCCGACTGACCCGGTGGTGAATGACCATCTGGGAGACGTTCTCTGGGCTGTAGGCCGCAAGGTCGAAGCGCGGTTTCAATGGAAACGCGCATTGTCCCTGAACGAGAGCGAGCCGTCGCCCGATCTGGAACCTGAGCGCGTGCGCCGCAAGCTCGAAGTCGGTCTAGATCAAGTGCTGAAGGACGAAGGCGCGGAGCCGCTAAAACTTGTCAAAGATGGTAATTGACGGGTTCGCCCCCGCCAAGATCAACCTCTCGCTACATGTCACCGGCCAACGGGCAGATGGGTATCATTTGCTCGATTCGCTGGTGGTGTTTGCCGATGTGGGAGACCGACTGCGCGTGCGGCCTGCGCCCGAGGCGCGGCTAACAGTGACCGGCCCCATGGCCGTGGGTGTGCCGGGCGGCCCAGACAACCTCGTGCTGCGCGCTTCGGCATTGATGGGGATCACCGCCGAGATTAGCTTGGACAAGCATCTGCCCGCAGCGGCTGGCATTGGCGGCGGGTCAAGCGATGCGGCCGCCTGCCTTAGGGCGCT
Source organism: Roseovarius sp. MS2 (assembly GCF_051447875.1). Classification (NCBI taxonomy): domain Bacteria; kingdom Pseudomonadati; phylum Pseudomonadota; class Alphaproteobacteria; order Rhodobacterales; family Roseobacteraceae; genus Roseovarius; species Roseovarius sp. MS2. The sequence continues at coordinate 1,604,363 of NZ_JBKHVF010000001.1, read as the reverse complement.
GTCAGAATTGCGCGGTCAGCCTGTGCCAAACGATGTCCTGGCTCTTGGCGCCGATGTGCCGGTTTGCCTGCTGGCGCGCGCCGCGCGGATGCGCGGAATTGGCGAGGATGTGGTGCCCGTGGCAGGCTTGCCCACGCTTGATGCCGTGCTGGTCAATCCCGGCGTGCCGGTCTCGACGCCTGCGATTTTCCGCAGGCTGACACAACGTGAAAATCCAGCGATGCCTGCGCAAATGCCCGAATGGCCTGATGCCGCCGCTCTGATCGACTGGCTGCGCGCACAACGCAACGACCTGCAAGATGCGGCAATCACCTTAGAGCCGGTGGTGGCCGATGTGCTGCACGCGATTTCCGCGACGCAGCACTGTGCCCTAACGCGGATGTCGGGATCAGGAGCCACCTGTTTCGGGCTCTATCCCGATACCGCGACTGCCACGCGTGCTGCCCAAGCGCTGAGTGCTGCACACCCTGGCTGGTGGGTGCAGGCCACGCGCCTTAGCTGATCCGCGCCACCACGAATCCCGCAAGGCGATCGAGCATCCCACGCACCGGATGATCCGGCAGCACGGCAATCGCCGCGCGTGCGCGGGCGGCCCAATCCAATGCTTCGGCGCGGGTCTGTTCCAAGGCACCATGTGCCTGCATCAGCGCCAAGGCATGCTCCAGATCGCCATCGCGCTGATCGCCTTTTTCGATGGTGCGTTTCCAAAACGCACGCTCTTCGGCATTGGCCGCTGAAACCGCCTTGATCACCGGCAGGGTCAATTTCCGCTCGCGAAAATCATCGCCGACATTCTTGCCGGTGGATTTGGCGTCGCCCTGATAGTCGAGCAGGTCATCGACGATCTGGAACGCGATACCAAGCGCATCGCCATACTCGAACAGCGCCTTGATCTGCGTCTCGGGCGCACCTGCAATCACGCCGCCCACCTCGGTTGCGGCGGAAAAGAGCGCTGCCGTTTTACCACGCACCACTTGGAGGTAGATATCCTCGGTCGTCGCGAGATCCTGCGCCGCGCTCAGTTGCAACACCTCGCCCTCGGCAATCGTCGCCGAGGCGTTGGACAGGATATCGAGCACGCGAAGCGATCCCGGCTCGACCATCAATTGAAAGGCGCGTGCAAAAAGGTAATCGCCCACGAGAACACTTGATTTGTTGTCCCAAAGCAAGTTGGCGGTGGGGCGGCCCCGCCGCTGCGCGCTCTCGTCCACGACGTCATCATGCAAGAGGGTGGCAGTATGGATAAACTCAACCGTCGCAGCCAGATGCACATCAAACGGTCCGTCGTAACCACAGAGGTCTGCTGTCGCCAGCACAAGCATGGGGCGCAGACGCTTGCCGCCCGCCTCAACCAGATGCGCGGTGACTTGGGGGATGCGCGGCGCATGACGCGAGGCCATCCGCTCGCGGATCAAGAGATTGACCGCCTCCATCTTGGCTGCAAGATGCGCAGCAAGTTGTTCATGCGGTTTTGTGGCGATTTCGTCCAATCCCATACTTCCCCCGTCAACATGGCTCGACATAGAGCGCGCCCTGCCCTTATCTATGGCCTATGAAACAACTTTTGCGAACCAATGACATCGCGTCCATCGCCTTTGCTCAGGCTCTTCTTCAGGGCGAGGGTATAGACTGCTTTGAAATGGACGTAAACATGAGCATCCTTGAGGGCTCGATCGGCATTTTCCCGCGCCGTTTGATGGTCGCCAATGAAGATTACGAAGACGCACGGATCACGTTGATTGACAATGGTTTCTCGCTTGAGGACTGAGCCATTTGCCGAGGAAGACCTGAGCCACGATGCGTTTTTGGGGGGGCGTCTGCGCATGGCGCAACCCAAGACGGGCTATCGCGCCGGGGTCGATCCGGTGCTTTTGGCGGCAAGCGTTCCGGCGCGGGCGGGTCAGAGCCTGCTTGATCTGGGGTGCGGGTCGGGAATTGCTGCGCTTTGCGTCGCGTCACGGGTGCCGGGCGTCACTCTGGCTGGACTAGAGATTCAGGCCGCCTATGCGGCGTTGGCCCGCCAGAATAGCGCCTCCAATGGTATCGCACTTGAGGTTTTCGAGGGCGATATTGCAGACATGCCAGCCAGCTTGCGGAGGCGTCAGTTCGATCACGTGATCGCCAACCCACCCTATTTCGAGCGTGACCGAAGCACCCCAGCCAGCGACACCGGGCGCGAAAAGGCGATGGGCGAGGCGTTGCCCTTGGCGGATTGGGTGCATGCCGCCGCTCGGCGTACGGGCGTTGGCGGCACCGTGACCTTCATTCAGAGGGTAGAACGATTACCGGATCTTCTGGCGGCAATGGCGACACATCTGGGCAGTATCGAGATTTTGCCGCTGATCCCACGCCGGGGCCGTGCGGCACGGCTGATTCTGCTGCGAGGGCGCAAAGGGGGGCGCGCCGCACTGCGATTGCACGATGGCTGGCTGCTTCACGCGGGTGAAAATCATGGGCAGGATGGGGCAGATTACACCACTGCAACCTCGGATGTGCTCAGGAACGCAGCAGCGCTGCCTTTTCCGGATTGATTTTTCTAAAATGCCGCAGGCAAAGCGCCGCGCAGTTTGCAGGTGCAGCGTGACAGTATTGTAAAAATGTGGTGCACTTCCCATGTCGAAAAGACACATCCACACCACAGAGGAGACTGCCCATGAGCTTGAGTTCGCATATTGAAGAACTGAAGAAGAAACATCACGCGCTCTCGGAACAAGTGGAACGGGCGCAGCGCGCGCCGGGCAGCAGCACGCTGGAAATCGCGGAACTGAAAAAGCAGAAACTCAAGATCAAAGAAGAAATCGAGCGCCTTTCTGTCAACGCCTGACAGCGCCGGTTCTTTTATTACGGGTCTTGTCCGCCAGTGCGCGGACAAGGCCTTTTTAATGCGCTACGGCGTGGCGCCTCACATCACCACCCGACAGGTCAGATTGATCCGCCCACCCCCGCGCAATAGGCTTGAGGTGCCGGGTCTGATCCGGTCGATCCCATGATAGACCAGCCGTGCCGCGCCCCCCATGACCACCACGTCGCCAGACGCAATCCAGAGCGAGTCGGTCTTGCCTCCGCGTGTCACATTGCCGATGCGAAAGAGCGCATCATCCCCCAAAGAAATCGACAGCACCGGCCAAGTAAAATCAGCCTCATCCCGATCTTGATGCAGGCCCATGCGCGCCTGCCCCGTGTAGTGGTTGATCAAGCAGCAATCTGGCAGCCGTGTTTCGCTGACCAAGGCGCGCCAGATTGCCAGAACAGTTTCGGGAATCGGGGGCCAACCCATTCCATCAGGATGATGGCCCGCGTAACGATAGCCATTTCGGTCACTGATCCAACCACAGCGCCCCGCCGAAGTCATGCGCACACTCATCGCGCGGCCCGAGGGTGTCACCGGCTGAAAAAGCGGTGCCTGAGCCACCACATCGCGCAGGGACGCGATCAACGCCTCTTGTTCCAGAGGGTCGAGCCACCCTTTGTAGATTACGACATCCCGCAGGATCAGCGTTGGCTCTGGCATCCTGTGCCTCCTTTTGCGCCGGACAGCGCCAATTCGGACCAAATTCGAGGAATTGCCCAGCAGCCACCGCTTGCAGGGGCACAATCCCCTGCCTATATACGCCCGGAACCACTGGTCATGCCACGGGCTGACCTGTCATTCACCGGGGGCCGGATGCCGTAACGGGTCAGGCCTCTGTCACATCGCCTAAGTTAGAAGGGATCGAACAACATGGCCAAAGTTATTGGTATTGACCTCGGCACCACCAACAGCTGCGTCGCGATCATGGACGGCTCTCAGGCCCGCGTGATCGAAAACTCCGAAGGCGCGCGCACCACCCCGTCCATCGTCGCATTTACCGAGACCGAGCGTCTCGTCGGCCAGCCCGCCAAGCGGCAGGCCGTGACCAATCCAGAAAACACCATCTTTGGTGTGAAACGTCTGATTGGCCGCCGCGCGGACGATTCGTATCTCGCCAAAGACAAAAAGAACATGCCGTTCACCGTTATTGACGGTGGCAATGGCGATGCCTGGGTTCAGGCACGTGGCGAGAAATACAGCCCCTCACAGATTTCTGCCTTCATCCTCGGCAAGATGAAGGAAACCGCCGAAAGCTATCTTGGCGAAGAGGTGACGCAGGCCGTTATCACCGTGCCCGCCTATTTCAACGACGCTCAGCGTCAGGCCACCAAGGACGCAGGCAAGATTGCCGGTCTTGAGGTGCTGCGTATCATTAACGAGCCGACGGCAGCGGCACTCGCCTATGGTCTGGACAAGAAAGATACGCATACCATCGCGGTTTATGACCTTGGCGGCGGCACCTTCGATGTCACCATTCTCGAGATTGACGATGGCCTCTTCGAGGTGAAATCCACCAATGGCGATACGTTCCTTGGCGGTGAAGACTTTGACATGCGCATCGTCAACTACCTTGCCGATGAGTTCAAAAAAGAGCATGGCGTTGATCTGACCAAGGACAAGATGGCGCTTCAGCGCCTCAAGGAAGCGGCAGAAAAGGCCAAGATCGAGCTGTCGAGCTCGTCCCAGACCGAGATCAACCAGCCATTCATTTCGATGGGGTCGAATGGCCAGCCGCTGCACATGGTCGTAAAACTGACCCGTGCCAAGCTCGAAAGCCTTGTGGGCGATCTCATCACCGCGTCGCTCAAGCCCTGTAAAGCCGCGCTCAAGGATGCGGGGCTTACCGCCGCCGACATCGACGAGGTGGTTCTTGTGGGTGGTATGACCCGCATGCCCCGCGTGGTCGAGGAAGTGACCAAGTTCTTTGGCAAAGAGCCGCACAAGGGCGTGAACCCCGATGAGGTTGTCGCCATGGGCGCTGCCATTCAGGCGGGCGTGCTTCAGGGCGACGTCAAGGATGTGGTGCTGCTCGACGTGACGCCGCTGTCGCTCGGGATTGAGACCTTGGGTGGCGTGTTCACCCGCCTCATTGACCGCAACACAACCATTCCGACGAACAAAAGCCAAATCTTCTCGACTGCCGAAGACAACCAGTCTGCCGTCACGATCCGCGTCTTCCAAGGCGAGCGTGAGATGGCAGCGGACAACAAGATGCTGGGCCAGTTCAATCTGGAACACATCCCACCCGCACCGCGTGGCATGCCGCAGATCGAAGTAACATTCGACATCGACGCCAACGGTATCGTGTCTGTTTCGGCCAAAGACAAAGGCACCAACAAGGAACAGAAGATCACGATCCAAGCGTCGGGCGGTCTCTCGGACGAAGACATCGAGAAGATGATCAAGGACGCCGAAGAGAATGCCGAGGCCGACAAGGCCCGTCGCGAACTGGTCGAAGCCCGCAATCAGGCCGAAAGCCTTATCAACTCGACCGAAAAGTCGATTGAGGAACATGGCGACAAGGTTGATCCAACCACAGTTGAGGCGATCGAACTGGCCATTGCCGCGCTCAAGGACGAGCTTGAGACCGACAATGTTGGCAAGATCAAATCTGGCATCCAAAACGTGGCCGAAGCCTCGATGAAGCTGGGCGAGGCGATCTACAAGTCCAGCCAGAGCGACCCAGACGACGAACCGCGTGCAGCCGATCGCGGCGGCGATGAGGATGATATCCTTGACGCCGATTTCGAGGATCTCGACGACAACAAGCGCGCCTGAGGCCCGTCTTGACCCATCGGGGCCGGTTCGGCATCGCGCCGGATCGGTCCCATCAGGGTCACACCAAGGAGATCCCCGATGGCCAAACGTGACTATTACGAAGTGCTCGGGCTGTCCAAGGGCGCCTCGGCCGATGATATAAAAAAGGCCTATCGCAAGAAGGCCAAGGAACTGCACCCCGACCGCAACGCCGACAACCCCGACTCTGAACGCCAGTTCAAAGAGGCAGGAGAGGCGTATGACGTGCTCAAGGACCCGGAAAAAAAAGCGGCTTATGATCGCTTTGGTCATGCGGCCTTTGAAGGTGGCATGGGCGGTGGCGGCGCGCGTCCGGGTGGATTTGGCGGTGGTGCCGGCCAAGGCGACTTTGCCTCTGCCTTCTCTGATGTGTTCGATGACCTTTTCGGCGATTTCATGGGCGGTGCGCGTGGCGGCACCGGGCGGCAGCGTGCCGCACGTGGCGCTGACCTGCGCTATAACCTACGCATAACGCTGGAAGAGGCCTATTCTGGCCTGCAAAAGACGGTCAAGGTGCCCTCTGCCGTGCCCTGCGATGCCTGCGAGGGTTCTGGGGCCGAAGGCGGTGCGCAGCCCAGCACCTGCCCCACCTGTTCAGGCATGGGCAAGGTGCGCGCGCAGCAGGGTTTCTTTACCGTTGAGCGGACTTGTCCCACCTGCGGAGGCCTGGGGCAGATCATCAAGAACCCCTGCAAAAGCTGTCAGGGTCAAGGCCGCGTGCAGAAAGATCGCGCGCTCTCGGTCAACATCCCAGCCGGGGTGGAAACCGGCACCCGCATTCGGCTTGCTGGTGAGGGCGAGGCTGGCATGCGTGGCGGTCCGGCAGGCGACCTTTACATCTTCATCGAGGTGGCCAAGCATGAGCTGTTTGAGCGCGAGGAAACCAACCTCTTTTGCCGCGTGCCAGTGTCGATGACCAAGGCCGCTCTGGGTGGCGATATCGAGGTGCCCACAATCGACGGCGGGCGCAGCCGGGTCAAGATACCACCCGGTTCGCAATCAGGCCGCCAGATGCGCCTGCGTGGCAAGGGGATGCCCGCGCTGCGCGGTGGTGCGCATGGCGACATGTTCATCGAAATGGCGGTTGAAACTCCGGTGAACCTTACCTCGCGGCAAACCGAGTTGTTGCGTGAGTTCGAAGCGCTGAGCGAGGACAATAGCCCCGAGAGCAAGAGCTTTTTCTCATCGGTCCGAAGTTTCTGGGACTCGATGAAAAGCTAAACCAAACCCGGCCAGACACGGCCGGGTTTTTTCATGCGCCGCGCAGTCGTTAACCTCTTGCTAAGGCTCTTGCGGCAATGTGGGCGCATGAGCAAACCCCGCGCCTTTTCCGATATGCCGCTTCCCCTCTTTGCCAATGATGTAGCAGAGGGACAACGAAGTGCGTCACAGCCTTCCTATATTCGCGATCACCGCACCCGGCTGCGCAGTCGCTTTCTTGAAGGAGGGGCCGCAGCGATACCAGATTACGAGCTTTTGGAACTCGTGCTTTTTCGCGCCATTCCCCGGCGCGATGTGAAACCGTTGGCGCATGCGCTTTTGGCACAATTCGGGGATTTCAACGGGGTCATCTCTGCCCCGCTGGACCGGCTTATCGCGCTGCCCGGCGTGGGCGAAGCGGTGGCAACAGAGCTTAAGATCGTGGAGGCCGCAGCGCATCGTCTGGCCCGCGCCCGTGTGCTCCGGCGTCAGGTCATTTCCTCTTGGGATGCCCTGCTCGATTATTGCCACACCACAATGGCCCATGCCGAGATCGAACAGTTCCGCGTGTTTTATCTGGACCGCAAGAATATCCTCATCGCAGATGAGGAACAGGCGCGTGGCACCATTGATCATGTCCCTGTCTATCCGCGTGAAGTGGTCAAGCGTGCGCTACATCTCAATGCAAGCGCGCTTATCTTGGTGCATAACCACCCCTCGGGTGATCCTACGCCCTCCGCCGCTGATATCAGCATGACGCGACAGGTTCAAACCGCCGCAGAGGCGCTCGGCCTGACGCTGCACGACCATATCGTGATCGGTAAATCCTCTGAGGTCAGCTTTCGGTCGTCAGGCTTTCTCTGACGGCTGTCAACGCACCCAGACTTCGACGCGACGGTTCACTTGCCGCCCCCAGGCTGTGTCATCGCAGGCCATCGGCATCGCCTCGCCAAAGGCATCCAACTCTAGGCCGATTCGCTCTAGATTTGCAGTCTCGGCGGCACGCATCACGGCACGCTGTACCGTCTCGGCCCGGCGCAGGGCAATGTCGCGATTGGTGCCCGCCGGACCATCGCCATCGGAAAAGCCGACAAAGACCAATCGCCGCGCATCGTAATGGCCCAGTTCCATCGCTCGCGCCAACTGCTCGGCGTTAGAGCGGGATTGCGCATCAAGCCGCACCGATCCAGCCTCGAACCGAAAGGTTGTGGTCAGACGTTTGAGCGGCCCCAGAACCTTCACCATCCGTTGCAGTTCTTCCAATCCTACCTCTGTGCCTGCCTGCGCGATGGCATTGGCAAATCGGTCGCCTTGGGCGTTAATCTCGATTTCCTCTGGGGTTTGATCCACAAACCCGGCGCGTCGAATGACCAACTGCGCCGACGGATCCCTCAGATAGGTCATGAACTCGCGCCCCAGTTTCGGAAGCCGCCGTGCGGGCAAATAAATAAAGAGGGGGGCGGTCAGCGGATAATCCTCGGTCTTGACGGCGCGACGGGTGGCGCTGAGGGCAAAACCACAGTCCCCGCTCAGCGCCAGTTCCCAAGTGTTACCCTGTTCAGAACGTGTCGTGAGACCAATGGCAAATGGATCGCTGGCTACCGTCTCGGCAAAGGTCGCGCCGTCGGGGTGACGTTGCACGCGTTCCAGTACGTCCCGCCCCTCTGGTCGCAGCACCTGATCGACGCTGGCCTGACCAATGCCGGTCGCCGCATCCCAGAGGTGCACATCAATCGGCGCATCGGGCCCCCCCAAAGCGGCCCAATTGGTGACGTCGCCCGACAGCACCTGCGCCAATTCGCGCAGGCTGATATCCTGAACCGGATTGCTTGGTGCGACCACGGGAATGAGTGCATCAAGTGCCAGCACGCGCACCTGCCCCGGGGCCATCAGATTGCCCAATCCCGCCTCGCGCGCGCGCGTGATCTCGTCCTGCCGCGCCTCGCGCAGGGTCATGGCAATATCGGCCTCATTAGCCAAAAGATCGGCAAAACCTTCGTCGGTATTGGTCAGGCGAAACACAAATTCGCCAACTAAAGTGCCGTCGCCCTGATTCAGCGCAAACCGCAGCTCTTGCGGGCTCAGATCTTCGCGGGTCACGTCGTAATTACCGCGAATGGCGAATGCCTCGATCAGAGCGGGCATCAACACCCGGCCAATCGTGGGCGCCCCGGAAAACACCAGACGTGCCACGTAATGTTCCAGGTCAGGACAACCCGGCCCCTCACAGGCCACGCCAGAGCCATCTACCGTCAGCTCGCCATAAATCGTGTCGACGCGGTAAAACTCGCCATCAAAGCCCAAAAGATTGCCAGAAATCTCCACAGCGCCGTCGTGCGAGCGTAGCGTGACATCCTGCGCTCGGGCAAAGCCAGGTAATATCAGAAACGAAAGTGCGGCGAAGAACGCCGCACGCACAATTGTCATAGCTTGCCCCCTGCAACACCGCGCTTTAGTTCGACGCGATCTTCAGGTCATTGAACAGGTTTTTCAACACAAGAAAGTCACCAATCCCCTCGCAGTCGGGCATTGCCAGCACAATATCTTGCACCACGAGTCCCTCTGCGCCCGTCGCGATAGACTGCGCTTCGAAATCCCGGCTGCAATTGGCGTCTGTTACCTCAGCCTCGACCTGAAAATGCACAACGCCATCTTGCAGCATGGCACCAGTGGGAAAGGTATAGACCTCGGCCCTCAGCCCCTGATCGAGATTCGGCTCACCAAGAGATGTCAGGAACCCACCCTCGCCCTTGAGCGCGCGTGTCATATCTTCACTGGCATTGGCCCAGACATGACCAGAGCCACCGAATTCAGCACCATATTCGAACGCATGCAGATGCAGCACCTCGCCTCCGCGCCATTGCACGACAAAGCGGTCATAAAGCGCCAGCGTGTCCATTGTTGCAGTAGAAATGGCACCTTCGCCATCTTCGAACGCAGCAATGAACACCGCCGCTTCGGCCAATGCGGGGATGGTCAACGTGCTCTCACCCTGATCATCGGTGACGGCTGTGAACATCATGCCGTTGTGGTGCAACGTGAAATTTGTGTTGGGCTGACAGGGCGCACTGAGTGTCACCTCGACCATCGCGGCGGCCTGCGCGCGGGCCTCCATTATGTAATCACAGGCAAAACTGGGTGCGATCTCTTCTTCGGGCAGGGTGTCAGTCAAAGGCACATCCTCAGCCACGGCCAGCGTCACGGGTGTTGCAGGCAAGGCAACAGGCTCTGGCGCTGTCATCGGCGGCACCGCCCCTGCAGAGGTCAGCTCGATCTGGGTAATCTCAACCGGCGCTTCTAGGGCCGGGCCGGGGATTGCAGTGGCATTCTGCGCCGGGCTCTGAGCCCCGGCCTGCATGAAATACCCGATCCCCAAAGCACAGGCGAGCGTGCCGCCTGCAGTGATGTAACGTCTGGCCTTGGACATAAGACTCTCCCTGACACATCAATTGTCAGGGAAAGGCCTAATGCACAAAAATGGCCCCGGTATGGCGCGGAATGGGTGTCAATCGGGCGCTGGTGTCAGGCCAGACGCCCGTGGCAATGCTTGAATTTCTTGCCGGATCCACAAGGGCATGGATCGTTGCGCCCCGGATTGCCCCAAGTTGCAGGATCGTTTTCATCAAAACCGGGGGCTGCATTCTCATTCACTTCAGCTGGTTCGCTGGTGTCAGCAGCCGCCATCATCGCTGCGCGCTGCGCTGCCATTTCCTGCATCAGCTGCTGCTGCTCGGCCTCATTCATGGGGCGAATCTGAGCCAGTTTCTGCGTTACATCCATGCGCAGGCTATCGAGCATGTTTTCGAACAATTGGAACGCTTCATTTTTATATTCGTTGAGCGGGTCGCGCTGTGCATAGCCACGGAACCCAACGACGCTGCGCAGATGCTCGAGCGTCAGCAAATGTTCGCGCCATTTTCCGTCGATGGTCTGCAACAGAATCTGCTTTTCAATCATCCGCATGGTATCGGGGCCGAATTGTGCTGCCTTGGCCGCCATCATCTCATCGGCGGCCTTGTCCAGCCGGGCGACAATATCCTCGTCGTCCACGCCGTCTTCTGCGGCCCAGTCGATCACCGGAAGGTCCATGTTGAGCTTTTCGATCACCGCCGCATAGAGACCTTGGGTGTCCCACTGATCGGCATAGGTCTTGGGTGGCATGTATTGATCGACCAGATCGTCGATCACCTCGCCGCGCATGTCCTTGATGATCTCACTCAGATCTTCGGCGCGCATGATGTCGAGACGCTGCTTGAAGATCACCTTGCGCTGCTCGTTCATCACATCGTCGAATTTCAGCAATTGCTTGCGGATGTCAAAGTTGCGCCCTTCGACCTTGGCTTGCGCGCGTTCCAGGGATTTGTTGACCCAAGGGTGAATGATCGCCTCGCCCTCTTTCATGCCAAGCGTTGCCAGCACCTTTTCCAGCCGCTCAGAGCCGAAGATGCGCATAAGATCGTCTTCGAGACTGAGGAAGAAGGCGGATTTACCCGGATCGCCTTGACGGCCCGAGCGACCGCGCAGCTGATTGTCGATCCGACGACTCTCGTGTCGTTCGGTCGCCAGCACAAAGAGGCCACCTGCGGCCTTCACCGCCTCTTCATCGGCGGCATGTTCGGCCTCGATCCGTTTGCGAATTTCTTCGGGATCTGCTTCTGGATCGGCGGCGATGGCCTCCATAACTTTGAAGTCGACGTTGCCGCCCAATTTGATGTCGGTGCCGCGTCCGGCCATGTTGGTGGCGATGGTCACCGCGCCCAACCTGCCCGCATCGGCAACGATCTGCGCCTCTTTTTCATGCTGGCGCGCGTTGAGCACGTTATGAGCAATGCCCGCTTCGGTCAGCAGCTTGCTCAGCATTTCGGATTTTTCGATAGAGGTGGTGCCCACCAGCGTCGGCTGACCCTTTTCGCTCGCGGTGCGAATGGCCGAGGCAATCGCCTCATATTTCTCGCGGGCGGTGCGATAGACGGCATCATCCTTGTCGATGCGCGCGATGGGCCTGTTGGTTGGCACCTCGACCACGCCAAGACCGTAGATTTCGCCAAATTCCTCGGCTTCTGTCAGGGCGGTGCCGGTCATACCCGACAGCCGGTCATAGAGGCGAAAGTAGTTCTGAAACGTCACAGAGGCCAGCGTCACATTCTCTGGCTGGATCGTGCAGCCCTCTTTGGCCTCAATCGCCTGATGCAAACCGTCCGACAGGCGCCGGCCCGCCATCATCCGGCCGGTAAATTCGTCGATCAACACCACATCGCCACCGCGCACGATATAGTCCTTGTCCTTGGTAAAGAGTTTGTGCGCGCGCAGACCCTGATTGACGTGATGCACGATGGTCGTGCTCTCGGGATCATAGAGAGATTGCCCCTCGGGCAGCACACCACGTGTCACAAGCAGGTTTTCGAGAAACTCGTTACCCTCTTCCGTGAATGTGACATTTCGGGTCTTTTCGTCCAGCTTATAGTGTTCGTCTTGCAATTCAGGGATCAGCGTATTGATCGACTGATAAAGACTGCTGCGGTCCTGACTTGGCCCAGAGATAATCAGGGGCGTGCGCGCCTCGTCGATCAGGATGCTGTCCACCTCGTCGACCACCGCGAAGTTATGGCCGCGCTGGTTCATATCCTCGAGCGACGATTTCATGTTGTCGCGCAGGTAATCGAACCCAAGCTCGTTATTCGTGGCGTAGGTCACATCAGCGGCATAGGCCGTCTTTTTCTCGGACTCGGGCTGTTGGGGATAGACTACACCCGTCGTCATTCCGAGCGCACCAAACACTTTGCCCATCCATTCGGCATCCCGCTTGGCCAAGTAGTCATTGACGGTGACGATGTGCACGCCCTTGCCCGAGAGAGCGTTGAGATAAGCGGGGAATGTCGCAACGAGGGTTTTGCCTTCGCCTGTCTTCATCTCGGCGATATTGCCCTGATGCAGAAATATCCCCCCCATCAACTGTACGTCGAAGGCCCGAAGACCCAAGGCCCTGCGAGCCCCTTCGCGACAATTGGCAAAAGCCTCGGGCAAGAGGGCCTCTAGGCTTTCGCCCCCGGCGATCCGAGCCCGGAATTCGTTGGTCTTGTCGATGAGCGCCTGATCGCTCAGGCCTTGATACTCGGATTCAAGCGCATTGATCTTTGCGATCAACGGGCGCGTCGCCTTGATCTTGCGGTCATTCGGGGTGCCGAAGATCTTTTTGGCGACCGTTCCAATACCCAACATGTTTTATCCGTTCCGGTGTTTTGCCTATCCTTGGCAGGCAACCGCTTGCCCCTCTTGCCGCGTCCCCCTAAAACGGGGCGCAAGACGGCGGTTCTGCCTTGGTCTCAGGGCGATGTAAGGGCCAGCCGGTTGAGTGTCAACGCTGCGCACCCGCGCACCCCCGCTCTGCGGGCCCCACCAAAGGATGATTTCATGTACCGCCACTTGCTTTCGACCGCGGCCCTTGTCTCTGGCCTTGCCATTGGCGCTCAGGCCTTTGCGCAGGACACCCCAAGTGCCGAAACGGTGATGGCCACCGTTGGCGGCACCGATATTACCCTTGGGCATATGCTCGCGGTTCGCGCAGCCCTGCCCGCGCAATATGATCAGGTGCCCCCAGAGGCTCTGTTCAAGGGCGTTCTGGATCAACTGATCCAGCAGGAATTGTTGAGCCAAGCGCATGAGGGCGATTTGTCTCGTGCGGCTGCACTACAACTCGAGAACGAGCGCCGCGCCGTTTTGGCCGCCGATGTGGCAGAGGACGTTGTCAACGCCGACTTGACCGAAGAGCGCCTGCAAGCCGCCTATGACGCACAATATGCCGGGGCAGAGGACGAAACCGAATACAAGGCCGCGCATATTCTGGTCGAGACCGAAGAGGCCGCTCAAAACCTTGTGATCGAATTGGAGGGCGGGGCAAATTTTGCAGCGCTGGCGCAGGAGCATTCCATCGGCCCGTCCGGCCCGTCAGGCGGGGATTTGGGCTGGTTTGGTGATGGCGTGATGGTTCCAGAGTTCTTTGCCGCTGTGGCAGCCCTCGACGTGGGGGCTGTCTCTGCGCCAATCCAAACACAATTCGGTTGGCATGTTATCCAACTCAACGAGACGCGGATCAAGGAACGCCCGACGCTGGACGGTGTGCGCGACGAGCTGACCAACACCCTGCGGCAAGAGGCCTTTGATGCCTTTATCGCTGCACGCGAGGCGGCGACCGAAGTGATCCGGACCGACACGACCGCAATGGACCCTGTTGTCATCAACCAAACCGACCTGCTGGAGAACTGAGCCATGGGCGCCAAACCGCCGCTTTCCCCGCTTGCCCCGGAAGGCTTTCCCAAGCTGCCCGTGATCGGCGGCGTGAGCTTTGCCACAACAGAGGCCGGAGTGCGCTATCAAAACCGCACCGACGTGCTTTTGGTGAGCCTCGCGCCCGGCACGGCCGTGGCAGGGGCCTTTACACGCTCGGCCACCCGCTCGGCCGCAGTGCTCGATTGTCAGGACAAGATCGGGTGCGATCCGGTGGCCGGTGCAGCCATCGTGGTCAACTCGGGCAATGCCAACGCATTCACCGGGCGGCGGGGGGCTACCTCTGTGCAAGCCATCACCGAAGCGACGGCTAGTGCGCTGGGCATTCCAGCGAATCGCGTCTTTTCCTCCTCGACCGGGGTGATTGGTGAGCCGCTGCCGCATGAGCGTATCATCGACAAGCTAGAGGATCTGGCCTCTGCCCTTTCGCCCCATGCGATTGAAACGGCTGCCCGTGCGATTATGACCACTGATACCTTTCCCAAAGGGGCCTCAGAGGTGGTGATGGTTGATGGGCAGGCAGTGCATATCGCGGGGATTGCCAAAGGGTCGGGCATGATCGCCCCGGATATGGCGACGATGCTTGTCTATATATTCACCGATGCTGCGATAGATCAGGTCATCCTTCAAGATATGGTCAGCGCGCTGAATCGCACGACGTTCAACTGCATCACCGTGGATAGCGACACCTCAACCTCAGACACTCTGCTCGTGGCCGCCACCGGCGCCTCTGGCCTTCGGATGACCGAGAATAGCATGGGCTTTATGGAGGGGCTGCGCCGTGTCATGCTCGATCTGGCGCATCAGGTGGTGCGCGATGGCGAGGGGGCGACGAAATTTGTCGAAATATCGGTCACTGGTGCCGCCTCGGATGCCGAGGCGCATATCCACGCCAAGGCGATTGCGAACTCACCGCTGATCAAGACAGCCATCGCCGGTGAAGACCCCAATTGGGGCCGTGTGGTGATGGCCATCGGTAAATCCGGGGCGCGGGCGGATCGTGACCTTTTGGCGATCTGGTTTGGCGATATGCAGGTGGCCAAAGACGGGTTTGTCAGCCCCAGTTATAACGAAGCCAGCGCCGCCGCCTATATGAAGCAACAGGAGATCGTGATTCATGTCGACCTGGGCCTAGGTGGTGGTACGGCACGGGTCTGGACCTGTGATCTGACCCATGGCTATATCGACATCAACGCGGATTACCGGTCTTGAAAACTGTTCTGGTTTCGGCGGTCGCCCTCATTGACGTGGACGGCCGCATTCTGTTGACCCAAAGACCGGAGGGGAAATCAATGGCCGGTCTGTGGGAATTTCCCGGCGGCAAGGTAGAGCCGGGCGAGACACCAGAGGCGGCGTTGATCCGCGAATTGGAAGAGGAGTTGGGCATCAACACCTGGGCCAGTTGTCTGGCCCCTTTGACCTTTGCCAGCCACTCCTATCCCGATTTTCACCTGCTGATGCCGCTCTTTGCCTGCCGCAAATGGGAGGGGATCGTGCAGGGGCGAGAGGGCCAAGCGCTCAAATGGGTGCGCGCGGCAGACTTGCGATCCTACCCCATGCCCCCAGCCGATATTCCCCTGATTCCCATTCTGCGCGACTGGCTTTGAGCCTTTTGTCGGCTTTTGCCCCGCCTAAAAATTCCTCATGTCAATGGTTTTCACACGGATTTCTCGTGATATTGGGCGCGTCGCAAGAAAATTGAACGCTATGCGAAAAAGTTAGTATCTTTTTCACCATTTATGGAAATACTCACTCAATCTTCACAGCCTTGTTACATTCGGGGGGATGACATGCTGCGCACTGTTCAACTAGGGTCTTGTGTTTCCATTCAGGGTATTTTTGTGCGGCTTCTCAGCAATGGCTTGATGCAGGTCAGGGTAGGGAGCCGTCTTTATTCCGGTCGTCCAGTCGAACAGCGCACCGCCTGATTTCGCTTTATTCGATCTTCTCAACCTCAATCATGCAAAAGGGGCAGCCTAGCTGGCCGCCCCCATTATTTTGTCTCTGTCCTTTAGCTTAGGCCAGTGTCCGCGTCACTTCCTCGCGCTCGAAAATCTCGATCACGTCGTCAGGACGGATATCGTCATAATTCTCAAAGGCCATACCGCATTCTTGACCGGATTGAACCTCGTTGACGTCATCCTTGAAGCGCTTAAGCGTCTTGAGCGTGCCCTCATGGACCACAACATCATCGCGCAAGAGACGCACACCGGCAGACCGCCGCGCGACACCCTCGGTCACAAGGCAACCTGCCACGCGACCAATGCCCGTAACCTTGAACACTTCCTTGATCTTGGCATAACCAATGAACTTCTCGCGAATTTCATTGCCCAACAGACCGCTCGCCGCCGCCTTCACATCGTCAACCAGATCGTAGATGACCGAGTAATACCGGATCTCCACACCTTTCTGGTTGGCGGTGTTACGCGCAGGCGCATTGGCGCGAACGTTAAAGCCGAAGACCGGCGCACCTGACGCTTCGGCCAAGCCAATGTCGGATTCGGTGATGGCACCCACACCAGAGTGCAACACGCGCACGCGCACTTCGTTGTTGCCGATCTTTTCCATCGCCTGAACGATAGCCTCGGCAGAGCCCTGCACATCCGCCTTGACGACGATTGGCAGTTCTTTGACGTTCTCGTCTTCCTTGGCCTTGGCCAAAAGCTGTTCGAGCGTGGTGCCAGCACCCACCGCCGCACGCTTTTCCTTAGAGGCGTTGGCGCGGTATTCGGCGATCTCGCGCGCTTGCGCTTCGGTCTCGACGACGTTCAGCACGTCACCGGCCTCGGGCGTGCCGTTGAGGCCAAGAACCTCGACCGGTACCGACGGGCCAGCTTCTTTGATCCGCTCGCCGCGATCATTGATCAACGCGCGCACGCGGCCATATTGCTCGCCCACAACAAAGACATCGCCTTGGCGCAGCGTCCCTTTCTTGACCAGAACGGTGGCGACAGGGCCACGGCCCACATCAAGCTGCGCCTCGATCACAGCGCCTTCAGCGGCACGGTTGGGATTGGCCTTGAGTTCAAGGATCTCTGCCTGAAGCGCGATAGCTTCCAGCAGTTCATCCAGACCCTGCCCGGTCACAGCCGACACTTCGACATCCTGCACATCGCCTGACATCTGTTCGACGATCACCTCGTGTTGCAAGAGATCGGTGCGCACCTTTTGCGGGTTGGCCTCGTATTTGTCGATCTTGTTGATCGCCACGATCATCGGAACCTTGGCCGCCTTGGCATGGTTAATCGCCTCGATGGTCTGAGGCATGACTGCGTCATCAGCCGCAACAACCAGAACCACGATATCCGTCACTTGTGCGCCACGGGCGCGCATGCTGGTAAAGGCCGCGTGACCGGGCGTATCAAGGAATGTGAGCAATGCACCGCTGTCGGTCTTGACCTGATAAGCACCGATATGCTGTGTGATGCCTCCAGCCTCGCCAGCCACAACCTTGGCATCGCGGATCGCATCCAGAAGCGAAGTCTTGCCGTGGTCGACATGGCCCATGATGGTGATCACAGGCGGCCGCGAGGCGAGATCCTCGGGCTTGTCATCGACTTGATCAATCACATCTTCGACATCCGAGTCGCTCACGCGAACCACGCGGTGCCCGAATTCCTCGATGATAAGTTCGGCGGTGTCAGCATCAATCGACTGGTTCTGCGTGACCATCATGCCATTCTGCATCAACGCTTTGACAATATCACCGACACGCTCAGCCATGCGGTTGGCCAATTCCGATACGACAATAGTCTCAGGTAGTTGCACGTCACGCACGATCTTTTCACGCTCTTGCAAGCCGCCCATGGCCTTTTGGCGCGCGCGTTCTTGCTTGCGCTTCATCGCAGCCATAGATTTCGGGCGCCCACCTTCGCCCCCGGCCAGGGCTTGATTGAGCGTGAGCTTGCCCGCGCGGCGGGCATCTTCGCCACCACGCGCCTTGCCACGACGCGAAACCTGATCGTCTTCTTCGCGCTTGCGCGCGACAGGGGCTGCCTTGGAGGCTGGCACACGAGTGGGCGCGGCTACGGGCGCAGCATCCGGCTCTGCCGCCGAAGCCGCAGCCTTGAGCGCAGCTTGTTCGGTGGCGCGCTTCTGGCGCTCCTCTTCCTCTAGTTTGGCACGCGCCTTTTCCTCGGCTTCGCGTTGTTCGCGTTCCTTGGCCTCAGCCTCTTCGCGACGGCGATTGCGCTCCTCTTCGCGGGCCTTTTCATCCGCCTCGCGTTGGGCTGCATCATCGGCTTCGCGCGCTCTGGCTGCGGCGAGCGCCTTCATCCGGCGCTCCAGCTCTGCATCAGAAATACCTGCCGGACGCTTGGACGCCGCTGTGATACCCGAAGACGTTCCAGAGCCCGCAGCCCCAGTGGCCGCCGCCGCAGGTTTGGGCACGACGACACGCTTGCGCTTGGTTTCCACCACGACGTTCTTGGTTCTGCCATGGCTAAAGCTCTGCTTCACGTTCCCCGGCCGGGAACCTGCGCCACGCACCCCCAAAGGTTTCTTTCCGTCGTTGTCGCTCATAGTCTTCTACTTTCCTTTCCGGCGCGCTGTCTCGCCGTCCGAGACGCGCAGACCTTTCAGTCTTGCCGCCTCCTCTACAACACGTTGCAACAAACCTCCAGCACCCAGTGCCGCGTGGATTGTGGTTTGTCGGCCAAAGGCCTGACCCAGCTCGTCCGCCGTAAGCCAGCCAATGAAAGAGCCGCCATAGGGCGTGCTCAGTTTAGATTTTCCGCGCTCAGAGCCATCGCTGGCCTGAATGAGAACACGCGCATCCTCGCGCATGAGCATGTCCTTGACCTTTTCATAACCCGACACGGCGCGCCCACCTTTTCGGGCAAGGCTGATGAGGTCGATCACCCGCCGCACCAAAAGCGCCTCGACCTGGTCAACCAACCCCTCAGGCACTTGGACAGTCTGCTTGGCTGCACGCGCAAAAAGCCCCTTATTTGCAGCCTTTTCGAGGGCGGCACGATCCGCCGCGACCCAGATACCACGCCCCGGTAGCTTTTCAGCCAGATCTGGCGCAATCTGGCCTTCGGGGCCGATCACAAAGCGAATAAGCCCATGCTTCGGCTGCACCTCACCCGTGGCGATGCATTTACGCTCGGGACCGTCACTCCGGTCTTTGGGTTCACCACCGCGCCCCATGATGTGCTCCAAGGCCTGAGCGATCAGGCCTCGGCCTCCTCGTCATCATCGCCGTCGATATCGGCCTCGTCAGCATCGGCCTCAAGTTCGGTCGGGTCGACCCAGCCCAGCATCACGCGGGCGGTCATGACCATATTCTGCGCCTCTTCGAGCGAGACGTCAAATTTCTCCAGAATACCTTCGTCTTTGACGCGCTCGCCCTTGACTGTGGTCCATCCACCGGCAAGCTCCCAATCGGCGCAGGTGGCGAAATCCTCAAGCGATTTCACATCATCTTCGGCCAATGCCAGCACCATCTGCGGGGTCAGACCCTCAAAGGCGATCAGGCTATCCTCGACACCCAATTCGCGGGCCTTGTCCAGAGCGGCCTTGGCCTGAGCCTCGATCACGTCGCGGGCACGCGCCTGAAGTTCTGCGGCGGTATCCTCGTCAACCCCGTCGATCACGAGCAATTCGTCGACATCGACATAGGCCACTTCTTCGAGGTTGGTGAAGCCTTCGGAAACCAGCAATTGCGCAAAGAATTCATCCAGATCAAGTGCATCAACAAAGAGCTTGGTGCGCTCTTCGAATTCCTTCTGGCGGCGCTCGCTATCCTCGGCCTCGGTCATGATGTCGATATCCAGCCCGGTCAACTGGCTGGCCAGTCGCACGTTCTGACCACGACGGCCAATGGCAAGGCTCAACTGCTCTTCTGGCACCACGACTTCGATACGCTGCGCATCCTCGTCGATCACCACCTTGCTGACCTCGGCAGGCTGGAGCGCGTTCACCAGGAAGGTCGCCTGATCTTCGTTCCACGGGATGATGTCGATCTTTTCACCCTGCAGCTCGTTCACAACCGCCTGAACCCGGCTGCCGCGCATACCAACGCAGGCGCCAACAGGATCAATCGAATTGTCATAGCTGATCACGGCGATCTTGGCCCGGCTACCCGGATCGCGCGCCACGGCCTTGATCTCGATGATGCCGTCATAGATTTCGGGCACTTCCATCTTGAACAGCTCTGCCATGAACTGCGGATCGGTGCGGCTCAGGAAAATCTGCGGTCCGCGCTGTTCGCGGCGCACATCCTTGATGTAGCAGCGCACGCGATCATTGGGCCGATAGGCCTCGCGCCCGATCTTTTCATTGCGGCGCAGAATCGCTTCGCCACGGCCCACGTCGACGATGACGTTGCCATATTCCTCGCGCTTGACCACACCGTTGATAATGGTGCCCAAACGATCCTTGAATTCCTCGAACTGCCGATCCCGCTCGGCCTCGCGCACTTTTTGCAGAATGACCTGCTTGGCGCTCTGCGCGGCGATCCGGCCCATTTCGACGGGCGGCACTTCTTCGACATAGGTGTCACCGACCTTGGGGTCGTCGAGATACTGCTTGGCTTGCGCGACGGTCATCTCTGCCTGATAGTTCTCGACCGCCTCATCCTCGACAACAGTGCGGACACGGGTAAATTTGGCGCGCCCGGTCTTGCGGTCGATATTCACGCGAATATCCATCTCGCTGCCGTACCTGCTCTTGGCAGCACGGGCGAGGCTTTCTTCCATCGCTTCGACCACCAGTGCTGGGTCGATCATCTTTTCGCGCGCGACCGCTTCTGCGGTCTGCAACAGCTCCAGCTGGTTGGCGGATGTGATTGCCATGGTGTCAGTCCTCCTCAGAACCGTTCTCGGTTTCGATCTCGTCAAATTGCTCTTCGTTGATCACGCCCGCCGCTTTGCGCTGCCGCAGCATTTCCTTGATCAACTCATCCGTCAGAACCAGCTTGGCATCAGAGAGCCAGTCGAATTCCAGCCCGATCGTGCCTTCCTCGACATTGATCAGCACTTCGCTGCCTTCAACACCCGCAAGAACGCCCTTGAAGCGACGGCGTCCGTCGATCAGCTCGGTGGTCTCGATCTTGGCCTCATAGCCCTCGAACATCTCGAAATCCTTGAGACGGGTCAAAGGCCGGTCAATTCCGGGGCTTGATACTTCGAGCGTATACGCCTCGACCAATGGATCCTCGACATCCAGTACAGCGCTGACCGCTGTGCTGATCGCGGCGCAATCATCCACCTCGATCCCGCCTTCGGGTTTGTCCGCCATGATCTGAAGCGTGTGATATTGCCCGCCCATAAGCCGGACGCGCACCAATTCGTAGCCCAGATCCTCGATCACGGGTGTAATGATCTCGGCCAGTCTGCGATCAATCGCTGCCTTTGCAATCAAGTCGTTCGTCATGGTTCCCAAGCACAAAAAAACGGGCGCGCGGCCCGTTACACTCTCCGGTGGTGCATTCGAGTGGACCCGAAAGCGCCGCTGTTGAGGGGCATATACGCCCCTCGCCCTGAGTCTGCAAGAGGATTCCACCTTAGCCGAATCTGTCTTGCCACGCGGGCAGGGTATCGCCCGCGACAGACCGCGCTGCGTGCACGCCGCGTGCAATAGCCCGCGCCATCACGCAAGCGGCTGCGTGGCCAAGCATCACCTGTGCCGCGAGATCAGGCGGGGGATGCGCGCCTGTGGCCAAGGCAAAGATAGCGTCACCATCCATAAGCGTATGCGACGGCACAAGCGCCCGCGCAAAGCCGTCGTGCGCCGCCACCGCCAATCGGGTGCATTGTGCCTGGGTTAGCGCCGCGTCGGTTGCGATGATCCCAATCGTGGTATTGCCGTGCTGCGCCATCTTGGTCGGAGCCTGCAGAGGATCGGGATAGGCCCGCGCCACGCCGCGCCCACCAAATTCTGCCCCCCTCTCGAACGGGGCCGCCCAAAACTCGGGCCCGTCCCCCACCGTGGCGGACCCAAGCGCATTTACCGCAACCAAGGCCCCCACCGTCACGCCAGAGGGCAAAACAACCGAGGCGGAACCTAGCCCTCCACGCAGGTTTGCCGTGGTCGCCCCGGTTCCGGCCCCCGTGCTGCCGATCTCGAAGTCCTCAGACCTGCCCGCCAATGCCTTTCGGCCCAGTCCCTTGTAGGGATTCTCACGCCATGCCTTGTCGCCACCGTTCAGCAGATCGAAAAGAATCGCCCCCGGCACGATGGGCACCCGCACATCGCCCACGGCAAACCCGCGCCCTTCATCGCGCAGCGCGTCGGCCACACCCGACGCAGCATCAAGCCCAAAGGCCGAGCCACCCGACAGAACCAAAGCATCGACCTGTTCAACGACCCGGTCGGGGCTAAGCAGATCCGTCTCGCGCGTGCCCGGCGCACCGCCCATCACATGCACACCTGCGGTAAAAGGCGCATCGCCCACCAGCACTGTCACACCCGAGCGGAGCCGCATGTCCTGCGCATTGCCCACGCACAACCCAGGCACATCGGTGATCAGATTTCGTGCGCCGATTTTCATTCCCATGCCGCAATCCCTATATCCCTGTCGCAAACCCGCTTGCCAGACCCGAGCTAATCGGCAAAAACGCCATAGGCCCGGGCGATGGCGTCGCCCCAAAATGGCCTTTCCCCACAGTCCTGAACGCCGGGACCTTCTTTTGCAAGGAGGGTCACTATGACTGCACGTCCTGAATTCTATCGTTTCCACAACGGCGAAAAGGCACCGCTGGCCTTTGCCACATCTGAATATGAGGCCCGGATCAAGGGGCTGCGCGCGCTCATGGTCGAGCATGGCACGGTGGCGGTTGTTCTCACATCCATGCACAACATCGCCTATTACTCGGGCTTTCTCTACTGCTCGTTCGGCCGCCCTTATGGTCTTGTCGTCACCGACACCGATTGTGTGACCATATCGGCGGGGATTGACGCCGGTCAGCCGTGGCGTCGCTGTTTCTGTGACAACATCACCTATACCGACTGGCAGCGCGACAATTACTGGCGCGCAATCCTGTCGGTCACGGGCGAAGGGCGTGTCGTGGGCTATGAGGGTGACCACCTGACGCTGCTGCAACGCGACAAACTGGAAACTTTCCTAAAGCCTGCTGCGATGGTCGATCTTGCCCCTGCGACGATGCGGCAACGCATGCGTAAATCGGCGGCAGAGATTAGCCTCATCCGGTCCTGCGCGCAGGTGGCGGACGTGGGCGGCTATGCCATCCGCGATGCGGTTCAGATTGGCACCCGCGAGATTGACGTGGCCATGGCAGGCCGCGATGCGATGGAAGCTGAGATTGCCAAACGCTTCCCGGATGCAGAGTATCGCGACACTTGGGTGTGGTTCCAATCGGGCCTCAACACGGACGGGGCGCATAACCCTGTGACTGCCCGCGCGATTGAACGCGGCGATATCCTGTCACTCAACACGTTTCCGATGGTGTCAGGCTATTACGTGGCGCTGGAACGCACCATGTTTGCCGGCGAAGTAGACGACGCCAGCCTGAAAATCTGGGAGGCCAACGTCGCCGCCCATGAATACGGCATGTCTCTGCTGAAACCCGGCGTCAGCTGCGCCGAGGTCACGCACAAGATCAACACCTTCTTTGAAGAGCGCCAATTGCTGCAATATCGCACCTTTGGCTATGGCCACAGCTTTGGCATCCTCAGCCATTATTATGGCCGCGAGGCAGGTCTGGAACTGCGCGAGGATATCGACACGGTGCTCGAGCCGGGCATGGTCATCTCGATGGAGCCGATGCTGACGCTGGCGGCGGATCAACCCGGTGCCGGGGGCTACCGCGAGCATGATATTCTGGTCATTACCGAAGACGGGAATGAGAATATCACTGGCTATCCTTATGGACCCGGTTTCAACGTGGTTGGCTAAATCAATGACTGCGGCGGGGGATCACCCCGCCGTATCACACCGCGATGCGGCCAGCCGCTGAAAGAACTTTAGCGCCTCCTGCCCAGCCGAAAACCGCTCCAACGCGCCGCCGCGCACTTCGGCGATGCTCCAGACCCAGCTTTGCGCCGGATCGTCCAGCATCGACCATTTGGGAAACATCCGCTCTTGCACTTCGCGGTGCATCAGGCGCACCGGATTGACATGCCGGTCATCCTGAATGATCCGATCATAGGTCGCCTCGACCTTGGGCTTCGGACCTTCCAAAAGTTGAAGATACATATCGCCGCGCACAATCAAAGCACCGGTAATGTCGTCACGGGCGTTATAGCGCCGCGCATCCAGCAGGATGCCCGCCAGCATCGCCGGGTCAAAGCCAAAAGGCTGAGAGGCGTAGATCAACTGGGTCAGCGGCATGTCATGGCTCCTAAAGCCGAAAAGATATACGACGCAGACTGCGCCGTCGACGGGGTCTTCACACATCCAGTCAACATGCGCCATTCCCGTGCCAAAAGCGATAGGCAGGCGCACAACCATGGATCATTTGCAGCACTTTACATGCCACCCAGATACGTATCCTATTGTCCCGTATCAACCCACCCACAGGTATACGCGATACGTTAGAATAGCGTTAAATGGCGATATTCATAGGAAGGAATCGCTTGGCCAGAAGCCTGCGCGATCCTTCCGCTCTGCTTAGCGCTATGGGTCTGCCCCCCTACCGCGACAACCCGCCATGCAACGTCGGCTGATCAAGGCTCGCAAACCCGTAATGCCGCAGCCAGCGTAAATCAGAATCAAAGAACGCCCGCAGATCAGGAATCCCGTATTTCAGCATCGCGATCCGGTCGATCCCCATGCCAAAGGCAAAGCCTTGCCACTCATTCGGGTCGATATTCCCAGCCTGCAACACCTTGGGATGGACCATTCCGGACCCGAGAATTTCAAGCCAGTCATTGCCCTCGCCCACCTTGAGCGTGCCACCTTCCCAAGAACAGCGGATATCCACCTCGGCCGATGGCTCGGTGAAGGGGAAATGCGACGCGCGAAAACGCAGATCGACATTGTCCACTTCAAAGAACGCTTTGACGAACTCTTCCAGCACCCATTTGAGGTTGGCCATGGAAATGGCACGGTCAATCGCCAGACCTTCGACCTGATGGAACATGGGGGTATGGGTCTGATCGTAATCGGCACGATAGACGCGGCCCGGCGCAATGATCCGGATGGGCGCGCCATTGGCCTGCATGCTACGGATCTGCACCGGGCTGGTGTGGGTGCGCAGGACATGCGGCGGCCGTTCGTCCCCGTCCGCCCGATGCGTGTAAAACGTATCCATTTCGGCACGTGCCGGGTGATGGCCGGGAATGTTCAGTGCGTCGAAATTGAACCAGTCGGATTCTATTTGCGGCCCTTCAGCCACGGCAAAGCCCATGTCGGCAAAGATTGCGGTGACTTCCTCTGTCACTTGGCTGACCGGGTGGATCGTGCCCGCCCTGCGCCCGCGCGCAGGCAGCGTCACATCCAGCCACTCGCCCCGCAAGCGTTCATCCAGCGCGGCATCGCCCAAGGCTTGTTTCTTGGCGGCAAGTGCGCTTGTGATCTCGTCTTTCAGCGCGTTCAGGCGTGGTCCGGCCTCTTGCCGCTCTTCCGGGCTCATCCGCCCCAATTCGCGCATCGCAAGGCTGATTTCGCCCTTCTTGCCAATGGCCTGCACACGCAGATCCTCAAGCGTGGTCTCGTCGCCCGCATGGGCAATCGCCGTCAGATATTTTTCCCGCAGATCACTCATTGCATCCATCCCGCTGGTCTCTCCGGCGAGTTACCGCGCATCGGCGCGGCGTGCAAGCAATTGCGCCGGTCAAGCCCGGTCGATCCGCGCCTGATAGCAATTGTTGCGCGCCGAGCGAACATGGATATAGGCCACATTCCTCTGCTCGAACACCTGTTCGGCATAGGCAGGGATCTCGACCGCTGCCACAACACGACCGGTGCCGTAAACTATGCGGTCCCGGCTGTTGTAACCCTTGAGCAGATAGTCGGGGCTGTCGCGCAAGACTTCGGGAATCGCTGTGCCGTCATGCCGCGCACAGGCATCCGCACAGAGGAAAATCGGCCCGGTCTCCGCATAGGGATGCAACCCGGCAAAGGGCCGATAGGCGAGGATCAGCATCGCCGCCCCCTCGGGTATGAGGCGCAGACAATGGCGGCAAGGATTGCCAGATCCCTGCGCCACATGATGTTCAGGCGGGGTTCCATAGGCATCGGGCGCGCCAGCTTGCAAGGCGCGGACAGTCTCTGTGGGCAAGGCGGTGATAGCAATCATTCTCGGGCCTCCGGTTCGGGTTTCCCCAAATCTGCCCCAAGGCTGCGTCATAAGACGACCCGCTTCTTGCGCAATTTGCGCTCACCCTTTCGGTTTCTTGTCCTGAACGTCCCGGAGCAGCGCCTCGAGCTGTGTGAGTCGCGTCAACACTTCATCGCGGTAATTGTCGGTCTTTTCTACGTCCTCAGCGTGATGCGCATCCTGCATCGAGTTGACGATCAGACCGACCAGCAAGTTCACCACCGCAAAGGTCGTGACCATGATGAAGGGCACAAAAAACGCCCAAGCATAGGGGAATTCCTCCATCACCGGCCGCACGATGCCCATCGACCAAGATTCGAGCGTCATGATCTGGAAAAGCGAATAGGCCGAGCGACCCAGATCACCGAACCACTCCGGGTACGCCGCGCCAAACAATTTGGTCGCCATCACGGACCCGATATAGAACAGCATACCCATCAAAAGGAACACCGACCCCATGCCGGGTAGGGCCGTCACCAACCCCTCGACCACCCGACGCAGTGAGGGCGCAACAGACACGACGCGCAACAGACGCAGGATACGAAGTGCCCGCAACACCGACAGGCCCTGAGTGGCCGGAACCAAAGAAATTCCCACGATAACGAAATCAAAGATATTCCAACCGTTCCGGAAAAATCCCCCGATTCCGCGCGCAAAAAGTTTGGCGGCGATCTCGACCACGAAAACCGCAAGACAGAGCTTGTCGAGCAAAAGGATCAGATCACCCGCCCGCTCCATGATCGGATCAGAGGTTTCCATGCCGAGGATCACGGCATTGAACAGGATCACGCCCAGAATCGCGTTTTGAAACAGAGAGGTGTCGATGAATGCGCCGACGCGGGTGCGAAAATTCATGAAGATGCCTGCCAAGTCCTATGTCTGACCAATGCGCCCCATATGGGCGCATCTCATCTGCGGCACAAGCGGGGCTGACTCAGGTTTCGGCGCGCGCCAGCATGCGGCCCAGCATTCGACCGCCGAGGATATGCAGATGGTAATGCGGCACCTCCTGCACACCATGGGCACCGGCGTTGGTAATCGCGCGAAAACCCTGACCATCTGCGCCCAGATCAACGCCCGTCTGGCGGCACACCTCGGCTACGGCGCGGTTGAAATCGACGATCTCAGCATCACTCGCCTCTGACGCAAAGTGATCGTAGCTGACATAGGCCCCTTTGGGGATCACCAGCACATGCACCGGGGCCTGCGGCTGGATATCGTGAAATGCAAGGGTATGCGCCGTCTCCAGCACCGTTTTGTTCGGGATCTCACCGCGCAGGATTCGGGCAAAGATATTCTGGGGATCATAGGCATAGGGCATGGGGCGTCCTCAATCTGCAAACAGGTGGTCGGGCTCTGCGATTTCCTGCGCTTTTTCGCGCGGAATATCAAGGAAGCGCGCCAATAGATCGGCGCGTTGGCCCCGATCATCCGATTGCCGCAGTATCATGTGATTCTCGAATTCGGAATCGCGTATGCGGTCGCTCTCATAGGTCATGTCGCCTCGGATTGTGGGCAACAGCCGCTCTAATGTCTCGGGCGGGGTCTGTTCGCCCGCCAGTCCAACACGCATGGCATGACCAATCAGATACGCATCGGTAAAATGACACTGAACCTCCAAAAGCTTGGTCACAGCGCGATCACCGCAGAAATCCTGCAACAGATCAATGCTGCCGGGGTCCATGCAGACAAGCAGGCGATCCGTCTCATAGTAATCGAACAGCATCCGCATCAGGGCCCGCCGATGCCGGGTTCGCTTGGCCAAAGTACCCTGAATACCCCCCAGATCAGGCAGAGCTGTGCCCTCTTCGTTGAAAAGATATTCGATTGCAGGCAGGTTTGTGACCTGTCGGATGCGCTCCAGCAAACGCTTGGCCACATGCCATTTCTTGCACACAACGATCATCAGCTCGCGCTCACGCCCCAGTGTGCTTTCGGTTTCCCAGAACCGCTGAGCAAATCGTCGGCCTTCCCGGCCCCGCGCAGTCAAAAACTGAAACAGGCCGCGCCCCTCGTTCGAAATCTGGAACTGCGCGCGCTCGTCAGAATAGAGCGTGCCCAAACGCCGCTTCAGCTCCAATGCCTCGGGGCTGATCTTGCGGGCAAAGAGATAATCCTGACTGAGCAAGAGGTCGTAGTGGTCGTTGTAGAACGTGACCGGCATCCCATAGTCTGTGAACATGAGAAATGTCAGTGTGCGCGTCTCAATCTCACTCTCAGGCACCAGATGCCGCACAAGCGTTTGAAAGAACGTTTCATCGGGAATCCATGTGGTGCGAAAAAACCGCATCACATCGCGCCGTTTGCGGGTGAATTCCAAAATCCACTCGACTGTGCGCCGCCGCAGGCACCACCACTGGCTTCCGATCTGGATTTGGATGTCAGGCGGAATGGGGCGCGTCAGACCCAGTTTGCGCTGGAGGTTGTATGACGCGTAGAACCGCTTGGGCTGTGTGCGTTCGTTGAAGAAGTGGCGATAAATCAGCCGCTCTTCCTTCATCCCGGTTTTGATCCAGTCACTCTCGAAGTAGTCGAAACTTTCGACATAATCGACATCGCGATTGTCCAAAAATTGATGCGCAAAACGGGCCGACTTGATCGGCGCGCAATCGCCCGAGAGCATGTAAAAATGCGTGGCACGCGGAAATTCGTCAACCGCCGCCTCAACCGCGTAAAGCGTGGCTTGCACCAAAGACCAGGCGCCCCAACCGCATTTGATGCGTTTTCTCGCGAAGGTCACACTGGGATTATCCGCCAGGGCTGTCTTGATCCGGTTAAAAGCCTCGGGCTTGGCGCGTGCGTCAAAATGGATCGCCATATAGTCGCCCGCAGCCGTCAGCATCTCAGCCTGACGGATGATCGCCTCAGGGTCCTTGTGACACAGCAGGATGAATGCGATCTTTGCCATTACGGAAACGGTTTAACCTTCGATTTACCGACTGTTTATAGCATTAACGGTGAACAGCGCCTGAATAAACAGACTTTCTTTGGTTTTTTGAACAGGTTAGACAGGATCAAGCCTGCATCAAGCGGGAAAGTATTGGCGGAGGCAGTGATCATGGGATTTCCCGGAACCTGGATGACCGAAAGCGAGAGCGTGGTCTACCGCGTGGTCCCCAAGTGTGCCTGCTCGACCATCGGGCAAATTCTCTATTATTCCGACCATGGCGTGTTCTTTGATGGCGACATTCACGACGCAACGGAAGGCCTTCATAAATGGGCGCGCGAAGACAGTCAGAAGCTGATCAACGCCAATGTGAAAACCCATACCTCCTATGCGTTTTCCTGCGTGCGCAACCCATATACCCGCATCCTGTCGTCTTTTTTCGACAAGATTTGCGGCATTCAGCGCAACGGCAGCCGCTATCGCGGCAAGCTGGTGCCGACCATCATCCAGAAATACGGAATTGAAGTGGGCGGCGACGACGGCAAGCAAGAGTTTGACCAGATCAAAAGCTTTCGCCGGTTTTTGCTCTTTGCTCGGGACACCATCCGCTGGAAACGACCGATGGAGCCAGATATTCACTGGTCCGCGATGTCGGGCCATATCTCGACCTTTATCGTCAACGGTGGCCGCTACAACAAGATTTTCTGGACAGAGAAATTCGATGACGGCATGGGCGAGGTGCTGGGGGCGATCAACACCAAGCATACGATCGACCTCAAAACCATTCCTCGGTTCAACGAATCCGAAGGCCACGGGCCCAAACGCGCGCATCCTGTCGAAGAGTATTTCGACGACCTCTCGATGCATCTGATCTACGAAATATACAAACGCGATTTTGACCTCTTCAAATATGATTTCGAAAATCCAGCCAACAAGATGCCAATAGGTGAGATCGACCTTGACGAGGTGCATGCCAAGCTGGGCGACTGATCTGCCCCACGAGGGCTTGCATTCCGGGCCAACTGGCGTATACGGCACGCCAGACATGCGCGTGATGCCCGCTTAGGCAAGAATCACCCCGTTCGGCGGGGGTCCCGGTTGGGTATGACGTGCGTTTACACATATCGAACCGAGAAAGGGTCACTTACATGGCCAATACGCCGCAGTCCAAGAAACGCGCCCGCCAGAACGAAAAGCGTTTTGCCATCAACAAATCCCGCCGCTCGCGCATCCGCACCTTCCTTCGCAAAGTCGAAGAGGCCATCGCTTCTGGCGATAAGGACGCGGCCGTGACCGCCCTGCGCAATGCTCAGCCCGAATTGATGCGCGGCGTAACAAAAGGTGTGGTGCACAAGAACACCGCATCCCGCAAAATTTCGCGCCTCTCGTCGCGCGTAAAAGCAATCGCGCAAAGCTGAGAAGCAACCCTTTGAAACTAAAAGGCAGCGTCGTCGACGCTGCCTTTTGCATGTCTGCGGGTCCGGCTGCGGTCAGAGATTCTTTTCGGTCAAAGCCTCTGTCAAGCGCATAGAGTAGTTGCCGCAACAGGCCGGAGGTTGCTAATTTCAGACCTGCGATTCACGCTTGGGGGGACAGGCTGTATCGGGGTCAAGCAGAAGAGGGAAACCCTCAGCTATGGCACCGCTACTGAGCACTCTGCTCTAGTCATGTCCAATGCGAATGTACTTTGCGGTCAGGAACCGCGTGGCTTTGGGACGGGCCGCGCATATACGGTGATTGATTTCAGAGTACGCGCTTGTTGACGAGGGGACATGCATCCGTTGCACCTAGCATCGGAACGCAAGTTGCTTTGCCGACTCAAAACTGTGTCGCGCCGGATCGAACAACTGCTGTCGGATCCGGCTTGAGAAGAACGGTAGAGTCGCGGAACGGGGACAGAATGACACAAGAGCAATGGGGCCAGTTGAAGCAAAAACTTCAGCAATCCGTCGGGCAGAGCAATTTCAAGAACTGGATAGAGCCGCTGGAATTTGCTCGCGTCGATGATGGTGTCGCGACCTTTCATGTCCCCACGACATTTCTTGGCAATTATGTATCGCAACATTTTGGCGAATTGATTCTCTATCAGATGAGCAATCTGTCTCCTGATGTCAGGCGCCTGCAATTCCGTGTTGCCGCCAATAGTGGCGCGCGCCCCTCACGGCCTGCTACCGTAGCCTCGGTGGAACCTATCGCCGACAGCATCGTTCCGTCTGCGCCGCTGGACGAGAGGTTCACGTTTGATAGTTTCGTGGTCGGCAAGCCCAATGAACTTGCCCATGCCGCAGCGCGCCGGGTGGCCGAATGCGGCCCCGTTACATTCAATCCACTGTTTCTTTATGGCGGCGTCGGCCTTGGCAAAACCCACCTGATGCATGCGATCGCTTGGGAATTGAAGATCACCCGCCCCGATCTCAACGTTGTCTATCTCTCGGCGGAACAGTTCATGTATCGCTTTGTGCAAGCGCTGCGCGACCGCAAGATGATGGATTTCAAATCGGTGTTCCGTTCCGTCGATGTTCTGATGGTCGACGACGTGCAGTTCATCGCCGGCAAGGACAGCACGCAAGAAGAGTTCTTTCACACCTTCAATGCGCTTGTGGACCAGAACAAGCAGATCGTAATTTCCGCCGACCGCGCCCCCGGAGAGATTGCCAATCTTGAGGAACGCATCAAGTCGCGCCTGCAATGTGGCCTCGTGGTTGACCTTCACCCGACTGATTATGAATTGCGTCTTGGCATCCTGCAATCCAAGGTCGACCGCTACCGCGCGCAATATCCCGACCTTGCCCTTAGCGACGGCGTGCTTGAATTCCTCGCGCACCGGATCAGCACAAATGTGCGCGTGCTCGAGGGTGCGATGACCCGGCTTTTCGCCTTCGCCTCGCTGGTGCGCAAGCCGATCACACTGGAACTGACCCAAGATTGCCTTGCGGATGTGCTGCGCGCATCCGAGCGCAAAGTGTCTATTGAGGAAATTCAGCGCAAGGTCTCGGATCATTACAATATCCGGCTCAGCGATATGATCGGCCCAAAGCGAACCCGCTGCTACGCCCGCCCGCGACAGGTGGCGATGTATCTTTGCAAACAGATGACATCGCGATCCTTGCCGGAAATCGGTCGGCGTTTTGGTGGGCGCGACCACACAACGATCATGCATGGCGTCAAGCGTATCGACGAGTTGCGCATTCAAGATGCACAGATTGCCGAGGATCTGGAGCTTCTGCGTCGCACGCTGGAAGGGTAAGTGGCGCCAGCCCTTGACGCTGTCGGTTTTCCAGCCGAAAACTCCAAAAAACACTTGAGGTGCGGGGTGGAGTTGCTACCTTGCCCCTCCCGGCATTGATCCGGCACCTGACAGGAGCGAGGGAATGAAACTCAGCATCGAACGCGGCGCATTGCTTAAAGCCGTGTCTCAGGCCCAATCGGTGGTCGAACGGCGCAATACGATCCCGATCCTCGCCAATGTCCTGATCGAGGCCGAAGGTAACAGCGTACAATTCCGCGCCACCGATCTTGATATCGAAGTGGTGGACAAGGCTCCTGCTCAGGTCGAGCGCGCCGGTGCCACAACTGTATCGGCAGTGATGCTCCATGAAATCGTGCGCAAACTGCCCGATGGCTCGCTGGTCACGCTCAGCGACGACGGGGCCTCGGGCCGTCTTACGGTGCAGGCCGGACGGTCAAATTTCAATCTCGCCACCTTGCCGAAAGAAGACTTTCCGGTGATGGCCTCCTCGGAATATGCCAGCAATTTCTCGGCCCCCGCGCCAGTGCTGCGCCGCCTCTTCGACAAATCGAAATTTGCCATTTCCACCGAGGAAACCCGCTATTACCTCAACGGCGTCTATCTGCACGTCTCGGACGCCGATGGCGGCAAGGTTCTGCGATGTGTGGCAACGGATGGTCACCGCCTTGCGCGTATTGATGCTGACCTGCCTGATGGAGCCTCGGACATGCCCGGCGTGATCGTTCCGCGCAAGACCGTGGGCGAACTGCGTAAACTGCTCGAAGACGATGACATGAAGATCGCGGTCTCGGTTTCAGAAACCAAGATCCGTTTTGCCACGCCCGACATTACCCTCACCTCCAAGGTGATTGATGGCACCTTCCCCGATTACACCCGCGTCATTCCGCA
Organism: Roseovarius sp. MS2; assembly: GCF_051447875.1. NCBI lineage: Bacteria > Pseudomonadati > Pseudomonadota > Alphaproteobacteria > Rhodobacterales > Roseobacteraceae > Roseovarius > Roseovarius sp. MS2. Next base: position 1,570,983 of record NZ_JBKHVF010000001.1, on the reverse strand, counting down.
GGGCAACACCCGCCGAATGGAGGTGGATGCCGCAGAATTTGCGCAGGCGGTAGACCGTGTGGCAACCGTGAGCTCAGAGCGCTCGCGCGCGGTGAAGCTCTCGCTTGACGAAGATCGCCTGATCCTCTCGGTCAACGCCCCAGATAGCGGTGCCGCCGAAGAAGAATTGGCCGTGGCCTATGGCGATGAGCGGCTCGAGATTGGCTTCAACGCTAAATACCTTCTGGAAATCGCCAGTCAGGTCGACCGGGAGAACGCCGTTTTCCTGTTCAACTCTTCGGGCGATCCCACCTTGATGCGCGAAGGCAATGACACGACAGCGGTCTATGTCGTCATGCCAATGCGGGTGTGACGCCTGTCGGAGCCTCCGGCGGGAGTATTTTCGGAACGATGAAAGGGCCGTGAATGCCCGGCCTTTACCTCTCGGAATTGACCCTCTCGCATTTCCGCTCGCATAAATTCGGTCGGCTGTCGCTGGATGCGCGGCCTGTAGCGATTTATGGGCCGAATGGGGCGGGCAAGACCAACCTGATCGAGGCAGTCTCACTTTTGTCGCCCGGTCGTGGCCTGCGGCGCGCCGCCGCACAGGACATGGCGCGACGGCCAGAGGCGCTCGGCTGGAAGATCACCACGATTCTGCATTCCCTGCACCAAGTCCACGAAGTCGAGACCTTCGCCGAGGGCATGGCCGCCCGCCAGGTCCGGATCGATGGCAAGTCCGCCACGCAGATTGCGCTCGGGCGCGTCGCGCGCCTTCTCTGGCTCGTCCCAGCCATGGACCGCCTTTGGATCGAAGGGGCAGACGGCCGCCGCCGCTTTCTCGACCGCATGACCATGAGCTTTATTCCCGCCCATGCCGAGGTTACGCTCGCTTATGACAAGGCGATGCGCGAACGCAACCGTCTGCTCAAGGATCAGGTGCGCGATGCGCAGTGGTATCTTGCGCTCGAACGGCAAATGGCCGACGCGGGCGCCGAAATCCATACCAACCGCCAGCACGCGCTCGCCCTGATCATGGGGGCGCAGATGCAAGCCGAAACCGCCTTTCCCACTGCAGAACTGGAGCTGACGCAAACCGAAGGGGAGATGCCGGACAGTGCCGACGATCTGCGTCAAGCATTGGCCGAGAGCCGTTTTCGCGATCTGATGGCGGGTCGCACACTGATCGGGCCGCACCGCGCCGATCTCTACGGTGTCTATGCCGCCAAGGGCGTGCCCGCCGCCGACTGCTCCACCGGCGAGCAAAAGGCGCTTCTGGTCTCGCTCATCCTTGCGAATGCCCGCGCCCTTGCGCGCGATTTCGGGGCACCGCCGCTCTTGTTGCTGGATGAGGTCGCAGCCCATCTTGACGCCACCCGCCGCGCGGCCCTCTATGACGAAATCTGCGCACTCGGCGCTCAGGCATGGATGACCGGCACCGGGCCAGAGCTATTCTCCGAACTGGGCAACCGCGCACAACATATCCACGTCACAGACACCGCTGGCATCAGCCAGATCACACCAGAGGCCCCATGACCCCGCAACGCGTCACTCTCATTACCCTAGGCGTCGAGGATCTTGACCGGTCGCGTACCTTCTATGAAGCGCTTGGCTGGACCCCGGCCCAGGCACTTCCAGAGGTGGTGTTCTACCAGATGAACGGTTTGGTGCTTGGTCTCTTCGGCAAGGCGCATCTCGCCGCCGATCAGGGCCGCCCGGATGCCGCCCTCGGGACCGGGGCAATCACGCTGGCCCAGAACTTTGTAACCGAGGCAGAGGTGGACGCCGCCTTTTCCACCGCGCTCGCCGCCGGGGCTACCGCGCTCAAACATCCTGAAAAGGTATTCTGGGGCGGCTATTCCGGCTATTATGCCGATCCCGACGGTCATGTTTGGGAAGTGGCGATGAACCCCTTTTGGCCACTCGCCGAGGATGGCAGCCTGACCTTGCCAGAAGCCCCATGACCATCGCGCCTTTCGATCTGATGCTCTATGCCGCAGCCATGGCAGGCCTCTGGGCTGTGCCGGGCCCGGTCTGGGTGGCATTGACGGCGCGCGCCCTCTCGGGCGGTATGCGCGGGGCATGGCCGTTGGCTGTGGGCGTGGCCTTGGGCGATCTGATCTGGCCGCTCTGCGCCATTCTCGGCCTTGCCTGGGTTCTGTCGATCTATGGTGATGCGCTGAACCTGCTGCGCTGGATCGCAGCGGGCGTATTCATCGGTATGGGCCTATTGCTGATCCGTGCGCCTGCGCGCGTCCCGGGTGCCGATAGTCGCATGACCCGCCCCGGCATCTGGGCCGGGTTTTCGGTTGGCGTGGCGGCGGTCATTGGCAACCCCAAGGCGATCCTCTTCTACATGGGTTTTCTGCCGGGTTTCTTCGATCTGGCGCAGGTTACCGTGCTCGACATCGCCGCGATTCTTGCGATTTCGGCGATCGTGCCCATGCTTGGCAATCTGGCACTGGCGCTTTTTCTCGACCGCGCGCGTCGCCTCTTGCAGAGCCCGGCAGCACTGCGCCGCATGAACATCAGTTCAGGCGTGCTCCTGATTCTCGTGGGGCTTGTGATCCCTTTTACGTGACCGACCTTGAACGCTTCGTCAGACTGAGCATGCCCCAGGAGCAAGCCCGTTCTTGATCAAGGATAGCGCAGCCGCCCCTAGCCCGGCAAGGTACCATTGAGCACATAGCGCAACAGTTCCACAACCTGCGCCGGTTCTCGGGCCACGGCAAGAGCGGCGGCATCTACTTCTTTGAGCGCATGGTCATGTTCGGGGCGTTGCAAGATAATCAAGGACTTGCCAAGTGCCGCTGCATAACCTGCGTCAAAGGCAGCGTTCCATTGCTTGTACTGCTCACCAAAGCGCACCACGACAACATCCGCCTCGGCAATCCCCTTGCGCGTGCGAATGGCGTTGACCATCGCGCCCTTGTGGTCGTGCCAATATTTGTTCGGCTCTTCCCCAAGGATCGCCACGCCGCAATCATCGCTCGCCGCGTGATCCGTGACCGGGCCTGAGAACACCACATCAAGCCCTTTGGACCCTTCAACAATCTGATCGCGCCAATCAGTGTGGATTTCGCCTGAAAGATAGACCTTGAGCATGGTTTTCTCCTTTTGTTCAGCCACGCAGCACTCCGCCGGTCGCCTTTGTTACCTTTTCGATGATCTTGCCCGATACCGCTTCAATCTCAGCCTCGGTCAGTGTCTTGTCGCGGGGTTGAAGGCGTACGGTCAGAGCGAGGGATTTCTTGCCCTCACCCAGATTGCCGCCGCTGAAGGCATCAAACACGCGAACATCCTCGATCAGCGCCTTGTCGGCCCCAGCCGCCGCGTTGATAAGGGTCAGCGCCTCGGTTTGGACGTCTACCACAAAGGCGAAATCGCGCTCGACCGCCTGCAGATCGCTGATGTCCAATGCGCCCCTGCTGGCAGATGTCTTGCGCGGCAACGGAATTTCCGCCGGATAAAGAGTAAAGGCCACGGCAGGCCCTTTGACATCCAGCGCCTGCAAAATGCGCGGATGCACTTCGCCAAAGATACCCAGTACCTTTTTGGGTCCCAGACAGATCCGCCCATGCCGACCCGGATGGAACCATGCCGGCCCGTCGCGCAGGATCTGCGCCTTGGCAGGCGCGCCAATTGCGGCAAGGATCGCTTCGACATCGGCCTTGGCGTCGAAGACATCAACCGCCCGCGCTGCGCCATGTACCTCTTTGGGCCCCGAGCGCCCTACAAGAAGTCCCGCAACCTGCAAATGCTGTTCACCCGGCTCGCCACCATGAAAGGCGTGCCCCACTTCGAACAACGCCAGATCCATGATCCCCCGCGCCTGATTGCGGGCCGCAGCCCGCAACAGACCCGGAAGCAGGTCCGGACGCATGTGGCTAAGGTCTGCGCTGATCGGATTGGCCAGCATCGTCGCGTCATCGCCTCCGCCAAAGAGCGTGGCTGCGGCATGGTCAATAAAGCTGTAGGTGACACATTCGTTATAGCCAAGCGCCGCACAGGTGCGGCGCGCGATCTGTTCGCGCTTTTGCATCGGGCTGAGGATCGGCTTGGGCACGCCAGGCAGGGCGCGTGCCATAGGGCGGCCTTGCAACTTGGTCAGAGATGCAATCCGCGCCACCTCTTCCACCAGATCCGCCTCGCCAAGAATATCAGGCCGCCAGCTTGGGACATAGGCCATGTTACCCTCGAGCTTGAAGCCGAGTGCAGTTAAACTCTGACGCTGCTCGCTTTCAGGAATTTCCATTCCCACCAGCGATTGCACCCGCGCAGGATCAAGCCGGTAGGCGCGGCTCACATCCGGCACCTTGCCCGCGACGACGCGGTTCGAAGGCGCACCACCACATAGGTCGAGGATCATTTGCGTCGCCAGATCCAGTGCTTCCATGTTGAACGCAGGATCAATACCGCGCTCGTTGCGATAGCGCGCGTCTGAGTTGATCCGCAGAGCGCGGCCCGTTGTGGCGATCTGCACGGTGTCCCATACCGCCGCTTCCAGAAAGACATTTACGGTTTCGTCAGTGCAGCCGGTTGCGAGACCACCCATGATACCGCCAATGCTCTCAATGCCGGACTCATCAGAAATCACCACCTGACCGAGGCCAAAGGTGTATTCCTTTTCATCCAGTCCAATCAATGTCTCGCCGCCTGTCGTGCGGTGTATACGAAGGTCACCCTTCACCTTGTCCGCGTCAAAGACATGCAGGGGGCGATTGCGATCATAGGTGAAGAAGTTGGTGATATCGACCAGCGCCGAGATCGGGCGCAGTCCGATGGCGCGCAGCCGCTGTTGCAACCATTCGGGAGAAGGGCCGTTCTTGACCCCCCGGATCAACCGCCCAGCAAAAACCTCACAGCCGCCGGTTGCCGTATCCGCGTCAATCGTCACACCGATGGGGCAGGCGAACTGCCCCTCGATGTCGACAGTTTGCGCCGGTTTCATCTTGCCCATTCCCCGCGCTGCCAGATCAAGAGCAATGCCGCGCACGCCAAGCGCATCGGGACGATTGGGGGTGATGGCAATCTCGATCACGGGGTCAACCTTGGCCGGATCATGGGCGGCCAGCCAATCGGTAAACCGCTGGCCTACCTCGCCCGAAGGCAGTTCGATGATGCCGTCATGCTCTTCGCTAAGCTCCATCTCGCGCTCGGAACACATCATGCCGTGGCTCTCGATGCCCCGGATCTTACCAACGCCGATGGTGGTGTCGATGCCTGGCACATAGACGCCCGGCTTGGCGATCACGACGGTGATCCCTTCCCGCGCATTGGGCGCGCCGCAGATAATCTGGGTCTCTCCATCCGCTGTCGCGACCTGACAGACACGCAGCCGGTCCGCATCGGGATGCGGTTCTGCCTTGAGCACCTTGCCGATGGTAAAGTCACGCAGCCGCGCGGCGGGGTCGGTGATGCCTTCGACCTCTAGCCCAAGATCGGTCAGGGTCTCGGCGATCTCGGTAACCGAGGCCGTGGTTTCCAGATGCTCTTTCAGCCAGGACAATGTGAATTTCATGCGTGCTTTTCCGCCTGCAAATATAGGTTACAGAGCGCTTTACCGGATATGTCAGGCATGGAAAACCCCGCATTGCTGCGGGGCTTTGTCTTGTTCGCCCTTTGGGATGGGTTACTTTTTCCAGCGGCCCGAGAAATCAAAGGCGCTGTCATAGCCAAACAGCGCGACAGACCCCCCGGTGTGAAGAAAGACGACGCGCTCACCTTTCTTGAAATGACCCTTGCGGATCAGGTCGATAAAGCCCGCAGCCCCTTTGGCCGAATACACCGGATCGAGCAGGATTGCCTCCAATTCGGCAAACATGTGAATGGCTTCGATGCCGGATTCCGTGGGAATGCCATAGCCTTCGCCAACATAATCGGTATTGGCAACCACATCCTCACGCTTGACCACTCCGGCGCAGCCCAGCTTTTCAGCGGTCGCGCAGGCGAGGTTATAGACGTTCTCTTCTTGCTTGGCCTTGGGCGCGCGGACGCCAATGCCCAAGAGCGGAATTTGCGCGTTCATCGCCTTGAGACCGGTGATCAGCCCCGCCTGCGTGCCAGCACTGCCGGTGGCATGAACAATGTGATCCACCTTGAGCGCCCGATCATTGAACTGCGCCAGCATCTCGAAGGCGCAGTTAACATAGCCAAGCGCGCCTGTCGGGTTCGAGCCACCACCGGGAATGGTATAGACATTGCGCCCATCGGCACGGAACTTGTCCGCGACCTTTTCCATCTCGGCATTCATGTCGCCGCCACCGGGGCGCTTTTCCGTGGTCGCCCCGTGCATGTGATCCAACAGAACGTTGCCGCCATTGTTGTAATTGGCGTTGTTCGAACCCGTGCGATCCTCAAGCAGCAGGTGGCAATCCATTCCCAGTTTGGCGGCAAAGGCCGCCGTTTGACGCGCATGGTTGGATTGCGTGGCCCCTTGGGTCATCACCATATCCGCGCCCTGCAATTCTGCCTCTGCCATCAGGAATTCCAGCTTGCGGGTCTTGTTGCCGCCGGTGCTAAGGCCGGTGCAATCATCCCGCTTGATCCAGATTTCAGGACCGTTCAATTCCTTGGTCAAACGGTCCAGCCGTTCCAGCGGAGTCGGCAGATGGGCGAGAAAACGACGGGGATAGCGGGCAAGATGCATGGGTGTCCTCCATTTAACATGCGTTTTTTGCAGGCTAAAGCGGGACAATACGCCCGTCCAATGCTATTATTGTCGTATATAATGCAAGGAATGCAATATGCGGCTAGAGTGGCTAGACGATATTCTGGCAGTTGCTGATGCTGGGTCATTGGCGCGCGCCGCCGAGACACGGCATGTGAGCCAATCCGCGTTTACCCGCCGCCTACGCGCGATTGAGGACGCGCTTGGCGTGCCACTCTTTGATCGGCGGCGCAAACCCGTTGTGCTCTTGCCCGAGATCGAGGCGCAGGCGGGCGAGATGCGGGCGTTGGCCACGCAATTGCGCCACCTGCGCGAAAGCCTGATACAGCGCACCGGGACGCGGGGCCTCACGCTCGCCTGTCAGCACGCGATTACCACCACCCATTCCCCGGCGATCGTCAGCATTCTGACCGCCCAAGGAGGACGACCGGTACGGGTGCGATCCGACAACCGCGAGGAATGTCTGTTGCGCCTGCTCTCCGGCGAGGCCGATCTGGCCGTCGTTTATGCCGTGCCCGAGATTGCGCCACTCACGCTCAGCCGAAGTTTCGAACAGGTTCTGTTGGGGCGAGAGCGACTGAGGCCAGTGGCGGCCCCGCGTCTGGCGCAGGGCAGTGATCTGCCATTTATCGGCTATCCGGCAGACGTGTTTCTGGGACAGATCATGGCGCGCGCGATTCTGCCGCGTATCCCCGCAAACCGTATCCTGCGCCGCCGCGCCGAAACCGCGCTGACGCTCGCCGCCCATGAATACGCGCGCCGAGGAATCGGCGTGGCCTGGCTGCCTGAAGGCATGGTGCAACGCGATTTGGACGAAGGGCGTTTGGTGCCGCTTGATCAGGCGCTGCCGGGGCAAGACATGGAGCTTTGGATGATCCGGCTGAGTGAGCGCAATGATGACGGCTGGGCGCATGACTGGTCGCGGCTGGTCGCGGCCTTGGGCGTCTGAGACTGCTCAGATCACCCGGATCACGGCCTTGTCGATGGCCAGCATATACCCGCGCCGCGCAATATTCTTGACCAATAGCTCGCTCACCAACTGATTGCCCAACGTATCGCGCAGGCGCTTAATGCGCGTTGCGCCGGCGGCCTCTTCGCAATCCTCGGGTTTGCGCCCCGAAATCACGGCTTCAATTTCGGCCCCGGTCATCACATCGTCATCCATCCGGGCCTCTGCCAGTACACTCAACGTTTCCATGGCGGCATCAGTCAGCTTGAACCCCATATCGTTGAGATACACTGTCTTTTCATCGCGGCTGATGAGCAGGGAACTGACCTGAATCCCCGAGCGCTCGATCTGCGCCATGCGGCGGTTGAGGGTGATCAGCATCACCAGAAACACCAATGAGGCGACCAAGAGCGCGGTGGCAAAAACCAGCAACACAAAGATCACCATCCGGTAGCTGACCAGTGTTTCTGAGAATGCCGTACCTGAAAGGGCAAGGATTTCCAGCAGTTTGATTTCGCCTTCACCGGTCAGCGCGTCATTCTCAACAAAGATCCGTTCAACCTTGGCGTTGAAGGCGTTGGCATCTGGCAGGCTGAGAAACAGGAACACCGCGGCACTGGTCAGAATTGCCACGATGGCCCCGACCCCGACAATCACTACACGATTGCCGGATCGGCGTGCATCAGCGGCGGTGGTGGTTATCCCGCGCATCCGCGCACCCGTTGACCTATCACCTTAGGTTTCCTTCTTTGACAGCACCTTGAGCAAGGTCAGACCTTGCTGTGCCAATTGCGCCCGGAGCGCGGCCTCTGCTGAGGCGCAGGGCGCGTTTACGACGGTGACGTCGTAATACAGCTCAAGCGGTTTGTCGCGCTTGGCCTTGTATTCTACCTGACAGGCCGCCTGTGCCGTGGTTGCGGCAAGCATCAGGCCAAAGGCAAGGATAAAGGGGCGTGTTATCTGTTCCATGCCGCCAAGATGCGCCAAGGCCTGCGGCTATTCAATAACTTGTGCGACGGACTGGCCGGAAAACGGCGTGTTATCTGATATCATTGGGGCGTTATTGCCTGTCTGGGCGGGCTGATCCCATCCTCGGATTACAGCGTTCGGTCATGCGGACCGACGCAAGAAAACGACCGTCAGCATCCTGAAAGGAATGACCATGCACCGCAAGTTCATCGCTCTCATCATCGGCGCGGCTCTGACCGTGTCCAGCCTTACCGCAGCCCCAGCCCAAGCCCAGAACCGCGGCGAAACCGCGGCCATCATCGCCGGGGTTGCGGCGCTGGCCATCGTTGGGGCCGCAATTGCGGATGATCGCAATCGCGACCGCGATCGTCGCAATGACTATGCCACGCGCGGTCATGGCTATCAGCAGCACTATTACACCCCGAAACGGCACCACAAACAGGTCTACAAACCCAATCATCACCGCCACCACTACAACCAGCACCGCTCTTACGAACCGCAGCGCGGCTATGGCCGCCAGCATCAAGGGCGCCCGGTCTATCAGCGGGGCTATGGCAACCATGTCCCCTATCACCGCGACAACCATCGCAACTAGACCACTCGCTTGTGAAAGGATCATCCAATGTTCAGGAAAATTACCACAGCCCTTATTATTGGTGCCGTTGCGCTGACAACCGCCACCGCCACCCCCGCGCTTGCCCGCGACCGCAGTGACAACCGCAATCTTGCCGTGGGGATTGCCTTGGGCGCAATTGTAGGCGCGGCGATTGCCAGCAACAGCAAGCAGAAGAACAACGACGGCTATCGGGACAATGGCTCGTATCGCGACTACGATGGTCGTAATTACAGCTCCCGTGACCGTCGGCATGACAAAGCCTATAACGATCACCGCTATGACAACGGCCGTGGGGGCTATGGCAAAAATTATGGCAAGGCACAGCGCGTCAATTTGCCGGGGGCTTGCAGGGTCTATGCAGGCAACCGGGCTGGATACTCTGGCCGCTGCCTGAACCAGCGCTACGGCTCTTACACTGCCTTGCCGTCGGCCTGCGCCGTGCGGGTGGGCGGGCATCATCAGGTGATCTACCGGGATCACTGTCTGAACCAATACGGCTTCTACTGAAAACATCGCGCGCGCGCGCAAGGGAGGGGCACGCCCCTCCCTTTGCATTTGCGCTCGGATCATGCGACGTGGGATTATGCTTGGCCCTGATTTCACCCATGAACGCGCCGCCCTGTCAGAGGGGTATCTCCGCATTGCCGGGGTGGATGAGGTTGGGCGCGGGCCATTGGCTGGTCCGGTGACGGCCGCCGCCGTGATCCTTGATCCGGGCAATATTCCCGAGGGGTTGAACGACTCAAAGAAACTCAGCGCGGCGCGACGTGCCACACTTTGTGAGGCTATCCATGCCTCTGCCGAGGTCAGCGTGGCCCATGCCAGCGTCGCAGAGATTGATCAGCTCAACATTCTGCGCGCCGCGCATCTGGCGATGGAGAGGGCGATTGCAGCACTCGATCCTCCGCCCGATCTTGTCCTGATTGACGGTAACCTGATCCCGCGTGGCCTGACCCTGCCCGCCCGTGCCATTGTGCGCGGCGATGCGGTCTCGGTTTCGATTGCGGCGGCCTCAATTGTGGCGAAAATCAGGCGCGATCAGATCATGTGGGATTTAGCGCAACAGTTCCCCGGCTATGGCTGGGAACGGAACGCCGGATACCCATCGAAAAGCCACAGAGAGGCGCTCCTAAATCTTGGTGTGACCCCACATCATAGACGTTCGTTCAAGCCGGTGCACAACATATTGTATCAAGAAAATAACTAACCCTCTGATTCAAAAAAGAATTTGACGGCGAATCGGGTTTGACTCATCTTGGTCTCCAACGACCAGAGCGCAGAAGCGCCGGGACAGAGGCAGAAGATGACGACAATGACCAAAGCCAAGGGCGCGCCTGCGCTCCCTCTCAATACGATTATCGCCGGGGATTGCATCGAGGTGATGAACAGCTTGCCAGAGGCAAGCGTTGATCTCATCTTTGCTGATCCGCCTTATAATCTACAGCTCAAGGGCGACCTGCATCGACCCGACAATAGCCAAGTGGATGCGGTCGATGATGCTTGGGACCAATTTGCAAGTTTCGCCGCCTACGACAAGTTCACCCAAGACTGGCTCAAGGCGGCGCGCCGCTTGCTCAAACCTCATGGGGCAATCTGGGTCATCGGCTCTTATCACAACATCTTTCGGGTCGGTGCGGCGCTGCAGGATGCGGGCTATTGGATCCTGAACGATGTGATCTGGCGCAAATCTAACCCGATGCCGAATTTTCGCGGCAAGCGCCTGACCAACGCCCACGAAACGATGATCTGGGCGTCGAAATCCGAGGGTGCGAAGTACACCTTCAATTACGAGGCGCTGAAATCGCTCAACGACGGGGTGCAGATGCGCTCGGATTGGGTGCTTCCGCTCTGCACCGGGCATGAGCGGCTCAAGGATGACAACGGCGACAAGGCGCATCCGACGCAAAAACCCGAGAGCCTGTTGCACCGCGTTCTTGTCGGATCGACCAATCCCGGCGATGTCGTACTGGACCCGTTTTTTGGCACGGGCACCACGGGTGCCGTGGCCAAGATGCTAGGCCGCGATTACATCGGGATTGAACGTGAGGCAGCCTATCGCAGTGTTGCGGAAAAGCGGCTTGCGAATATCCGTAAATTCGACCGCGACGCGCTTCAGGTTTCAACATCCAAACGGGCAGAGCCCCGTGTGCCCTTTGGACAACTCATCGAACGTGGCATGTTGCGCCCCGGTGAGGTTCTGACCTCGATCAACGGCAAAGCGGCCAAGGTGCGTGCCGATGGCACGTTGGTGGCCGATGGCGTCAACGGCTCGATCCATCAGATCGGTGCGCATCTCGAAGGCGCACCCTCGTGCAACGGCTGGACCTATTGGTGCTTCAAGCGCGAGGGCAAGGTGGTGCCCATCGACGCGCTACGCCAGCAAATTCGCTCGGAAATGGAAGAGCGACCCAACTGATTACCCAGACACCGCCGGTGCCCAAGGCCTGACTTTCTCGGGCACCATTGACTTGCCCCGCCCTCATGGCGGGGCTTTTTTTGTCATCGGTCCGGTGCAGGCGTGACCAGATCAGCCATCTCGGAAAAAAGCATATCTGGCTGCAACAGTCTCTGTTTCATATCCCAAAGCGCCGCAATGCGCCCCTCCGACAGCACATGCCCGGCCATCGCACCCAGCTTGGCGCGCACGTCCGCTTCGGGCATGGGGGCCTCTGGGCCGCCGCGCGCGTTGACATCGCCTGAGGTCAGTCGCCGCCCGTCCTGCAGGATCGCCGTCACATCAGACCAGCGCCCGCCGGGAAAGCGGGCAGAATGGCGCGGTTCTTCACGCACCGTGATCCGCGCGTGCAGGCGGGCGACCTCCGGATCATTCAGGCCCGAACCGGTGATGTGCTCTGGCCCGATGCGCCCATGCACCAGCAGCGTGGCAAGCGCAAAACCCAGAGAATATTGCGCCTCGCTCGTCGTCTTGGGAAGGCCCGGAAAAAGCGCGGCGGATTGGGCAAATGTCGCCACTTCAAGCCGCTCAATCTCTGCGGCGCGCAGCCCTTGCTCGACCATCAGAACACGCACCCCTTCCAGCGCGCCATGCGCCCAACGGCAAATCGGATAGGGTTTGATGTAGTTGCGCAGGATGGTCCAATCCTGTCCCAAATCTTCCCAAATATGCGCCACGTCTTCTCTCTCGACCGTAATCGCGGGCGCGCCGGTAAAGCCGCGTTCTGCAAGAAACAGTGACGAAATTCCTACAAGAGCCCCCATTCCCGATCCGTCATGCAACATGGTCGGATTGGCAATTTCGCGCATCATCTGGCTGCGCGGCCCATGATATTCCGCGATCCCCATAGCCTCGCGCAACACATCCGAGGGCTGCCCACGCAGATGCGCCCCAAGGGCCGCAACACCCAGCGCATTCCAAGCGCCCGAGGTATGGTAATCGCTGACCGTGGCATGAAGCGCCACACCGGCCCGTGCCGCCACCTCATAGCCCATCGCAAGCGCAGTGAGCGCCTGCCGCCCGGTCAACTGTGGATGCTGCCCAGCATAGGCAAAGAGCGCCGGCACCAACGCGCAGCCGATATGCCCTTTGGTCGGGTTGTAGCCGTCATGCCCATCAAGATTGTCGATCTGCGTAGCAAGCGCCCAAGCCGCCCCAGGCATGGCACAGGTTCGCCCGTCAAATAGCAAAGTTGCGCTGTGTTTGTCACTAGAAGCCGCATGAAACTCTACCGCGAAATCGCGTGCAATCTGACCCACCTCCAGTGTCGCGCCCCCCGCAGCCACGCCGAGCGTATCAACCAGCAGGAGAGCAATACGCTCCAGCACCTCTTGCGGAACCTCAAGCGCGGGATCGAGCACGAATTTCGCGACGCGGTCGAATTGAGGGCGGTCTAGAACACAGGACATCTGAGCAACTTTCTGCAAGAGGGACTGCCCCAAAGTGGCGTGTTTACACGCCGGTTTGACGGCTGTTTGCGACATTTCCTGTCTCGCATTCTCCTCTTGCAGCGCGCAGAACCGGCTGTTAGCAATCAGGCATATCCGTTGGGGTGCCCGTGTTCAGGGCTGAGAGGTGCAAAGCCAACCCATCGAACCTGATCCGGGTGATGCCGGCGTAGGGAACGGACCTCAGCACGCCCGGTGCGCACTCCGTCCGTTTCCCCGCAAGATGAGAGGAACGGCAGATGATTGCCACAGCTTTGACAATCGCGGGCTCCGACAGCGGCGGCGGCGCGGGTATTCAGGCAGATCTCAAGACGTTTTCGGCACTGGGCGTCTATGGAACGAGCGTGATTACCGCCGTGACAGCCCAAAACACCTGTGCGGTGACCGATGTGCATCCCATCCCTAACGCGACTGTTGAAGCACAAATTTTAGCTGTTTTAGGCGATATCAGGGTCGATTGCATCAAGATCGGCATGCTGGGCGACGCAGGTCTCATCGAAACAGTGGCGCGGGCTCTGGCCGAATATCATGGCCCCATCGTCCTTGATCCCGTGATGGTCGCAAAATCCGGCGCGCGTCTTTTGCCGGACGCTGCGCGTGCCGCCCTCGTGGAGCACCTTGTGCCACGTGCCGATCTCCTCACCCCGAACCTGCCAGAGGCGGCAGCACTTTTGGGCATGTCAGAGGCGCGCGACAGTACAGAAATGCAGGCGCAGGGCGCGCTTCTTCGGGACATGGGTGCCGTGGCCGTCTTGATGAAGGGCGGGCACGCGCAAGGCGAGACTTGCACCGATTGGCTGATTGCTGACGCAAGATACCGCCTCGACGCCCCCCGCATCGCCACGCGCAACACCCACGGCACTGGCTGCACGCTATCATCGGCCATTGCGGCACATCTCGCAAAGGGACTAACCTTGCCAAAAGCGGTTGAGGCTGCGCATGGCTGGTTGCATCGCGCCATTCTCGCCGCAGATGCGCTGGAAATTGGCAAGGGCCATGGCCCGGTGCACCACTTTCACGAGGTTTGGACATGACAGGGCCTGTCACCATCCGGGGCGCGGGCATCGTTGGCCTCTGCGTGGCAACCGAACTTGTCGCGCGTGGCATTGACGTTATTTTACGCGATCCCGCACCATCACCCGGCGCGCATGCCTGCTCTTGGTGGGCGGGCGGCATGCTGGCCCCATTTTGCGAGGGCTTTTCCGCAGAAGAGCCAGTGGTGCGATTGGGTCAAGCGGCCGCCGATTGGTGGGCGGCACAGGGAGTTGAGGTAATCCGACGGGGCTCGCTCGTTGTCACCTTGCAGCGCGACCGCCGCGAACTGGATCAGTTCGCCCGCCGAACCATGGGGCATCGATTTGTAACAGGCGAAGAATTGGCCGTGTTAGAGCCGCATTTGGTTGAGCGCCACGACCGCGCACTTTTCTTTCCTGATGAGGCGCATATCAATCCTCGCGCGGCACTGCATCACCTGCACAAGCGCCTGGTGGACGCAGGCGTGCGATTCGAACAAGATGCGGCAGAGCCTCATGGTTCGGTGATCGACTGTCGCGGCCTCGCCGCGCAGGACAGTTTGCCCGATCTGCGGGGGGTCAAGGGAGAGATGCTGGTGCTGCGCAGCCGTGATGTGACCCTGACAAGGCCCATTCGCCTGTTGCACCCGCGGTTTCCACTCTACATCGTGCCACGGGGCGATGGTGTATTCATGCTGGGTGCGACACAGATCGAGAGCACGGAGCGCGGCCGTGCCTCGGCTCGGTCCGTGATGGAGCTGCTGTCGGCTGCCTATGCTCTGCACCCCGCTTTTGGCGAGGCGGAGGTGCTGGAAATTGGCGCTGATGCACGCCCTGCTTTCCCCGACAACCTTCCGCGCGTTTCCCGCAAGGGAGGCACAGTTTATGTCAACGGCCTCTTTCGCCACGGCTTCCTCTTGTCGCCTGCGGTGGCGCGTATGGCAGCAGAGATGGTCTCGGGCGATACTCAGAAACCGGAGTTTTATCATGAAGATCACGGTTAACGGCACTGTGCAGGACACCGCTGCACCATCGCTTGATGCGCTGCTGATCGAGCTGGGTTATGGCGCGGCCAAGGTGGCGACTGCAGTGAACGAAAGTTTTGTTCCTGCTGCAATGAGACCAGAACAGAGACTGAATGACGGCGACCGGATCGAGATCGTCGCACCACGGCAAGGGGGCTGACATGCCTGTTTTCTACGAGACCGAGATCACCTCGCGGCTGATGCTGGGCACTGCGCAATATCCCTCGCCCGCGATCCTCGCCGATGCCTTCAAACGCTCTGGCGCGGGCATCGCCACCGTCTCTGTGCGGCGTGAGGCAGGGGGCGACCGCGCGGGCCAGGCGTTCTGGGATATGATCCGCGACCTTGATGTGCGCGTACTGCCCAATACCGCCGGCTGCCATTCGGTCCGGGAGGCTGTAACAACGGCTCAGATGGCGCGGGAACTGTTTGACACGCGCTGGATCAAGCTTGAGGTGATCGGCCACGCCGACACCCTGCAGCCAGACCCCTTTGGTCTGGTCGAAGCGGCGCGCATCCTGACCGAGGACGGATTTCAGGTGTTTCCTTATTGCACCGAAGACCTTGTGCTCTGCGAGCGCCTGGTAGAGGCGGGATGCCAGGTGTTGATGCCTTGGGGCGCCCCGATTGGTACGGGGCTTGGCCTCAATAACATCTACGGCCTTCGCTCTTTGCGTGCGCATTTCCCCGATCTGCCGCTGGTGATCGACGCAGGCCTAGGCCTGCCAAGCCAAGCGGCGCATGCGATGGAACTAGGCTATGACGCAGTGCTGCTTAACACAGCCGTGGCCAAGGCAGGCGATCCGGCGGCGATGGCCGACGGGTTCGCCCGCGCATTGGAGGCAGGGCGCCTTGCCTATGAGGCCGACCCGATGGAGCCGCGCGATATGGCCGCCCCCTCGACCCCCGTGTTAGGAAGGGCCTTTACCTGATGTCTCTGCCGCGTTTCTATCCGATTTTCGATCACACGGACTGGCTTCGCCGCGTGCTGCCACTTGGTGTTAAGCTCGTGCAGTTGCGCATCAAGGATCTTACGGGCGAGGCCTTGAACGCGCAAATTACGCAGGCACAGAGCCTATGTCGGACCCATGGTGCCACTCTCGTGGTCAACGATCATTGGCAAGCCGCGATTGATACAGGCGCGACTTGGGTGCATCTGGGGCAGGAGGATCTCGACACCGCCGACATTCCCGCCATGCGCCGTGCCGGGCTGAAGCTGGGGCTTAGCACCCATGACCATGCGGAGCTTGACCGGGCTCTCTCGTACGATCCCGATTACGTGGCGCTTGGTCCGGTCTATCCTACCATCCTGAAAAAGATGAAGTGGCACGAACAGGGTCTGGACAAGTTGACCGAGTGGAAGCGCCTGATTGGCGACGTTCCCTTGGTCGCCATCGGCGGCATGTCGGTTGAGCGGGCGGGTGGGGCCTATGCAGCCGGGGCAGATATCGTGTCTGCCGTGACGGATATCACGCTCAATCCCGACCCCGAGGCGCGGGTGCAGCACTGGATTGAGGTCACGCGATGACCCGTTATGCACGTCAGATCGCCCTGCCCGCGTTTGGGGTTGCTGGTCAGGATCGGCTTGCGGCGGCGCATGTGCTGGTGGTGGGTGCGGGCGGCTTGGCCGCCCCGGTGCTGCAATACCTCGTGGGCGCAGGTGTGGGGCGCATCACGCTGATGGATGGCGACCGGGTCAGTCTCAGCAACTTGCACCGTCAAACGCTGTTTCGCATGGCGGATATCGGCCAACCAAAGGCGCAGGTTGCCGCGGCACACATGACCTTGCTAAATCCAGATTGCAAGATTTCAGCCGTATTAGAGCCGCTTGATCCGGTCAATGCACCGGGCCATGTCGTGGTCGTTGATCTTGTGCTCGACTGCGCTGACAGTTTCGCGGCAAGTTACATATTGTCCGACACCTGCCATGGCTTGGGCAAGCCGCTCATCAGCGCGTCCATTGTTGGCACCTCTGGCTACGTCGGTGGCTTTTGCGGCGGCGCGCCCTCGTTGCGTGCGCTGTTTCCGGACCTGCCAGACCGATTAGGCAGTTGCGATGCTGATGGCGTGTTTGGTCCCGCTGTCGGCGTTATGGGCAGTCTTCAGGCGCAGATGGCAATCGCAAATTTAGCCGGAATAGAGCCTGATCCATTGGGGCAGCTTGTGACCTTTGAGGCGATCGGTTCCCGTTTCGGCGGCTTCCGCTTTGACAAAGCACCAGAGCCAAAGGATGGATTTCATTTTATTGCCCCCGCTCAGATCACGCCCTCCGATTGGCTGATCGACCTGCGCGCCGAGGCAGAGAGCGGGCCCGCTTTGCCAAACGCCATCCGCCGTCGCGTTTCGGATTTCGATCACCCCACCACGCATCCGCAGGGGCCGCGCGCGGTGCTCGCGTGCCGCTCTGGTTTGCGGTCATGGCAAGCCGCAACACGGCTGCGCGGCCACTGGGACGGCGAAATTGCCCTGATCGCCCTTGGCGACGTTCAACAGGAGACAGATACATGAAACACCTCACCCTGATCTTTGCCCTTTTGGCCAGCCCGGCCATGGCGCAGGACAAGATGACCCTGATCCTCGATTGGTTCATAAACCCCGATCACGGGCCCATCATTCTGGCCGAGGAATTGGGATATTTCAAAGAAGCCGGACTCGAGGTAGAGGTCATTGCCCCCGCCGACCCAAGTGATCCGCCCAAGATGGTCGCCGCCGGGCAAGCCGATCTTGCGATTTCCTATCAGCCGCAATTGCACATGCAGATCGAGAATGGCCTTCCGCTGCGCCGCGTTGGCACGCTCGTTGCCACGCCGCTCAATTGTCTCTTGGTGTTAGAGGATGGGCCGATCAAATCCACGGCTGACCTTAAGGGCCGCAAGGTTGGTTTTTCGGTGGCTGGCGTCGAAGAAGTGCTGCTTTCCACAATTCTTGCGCAGCATGGCCACAGCCTGAGCGATATCGAACTGGTCAGCGTCAACTGGTCGCTGTCGCCCTCGCTCATGTCCGGTCAGGTCGATGCGGTGATCGGCGCCTATCGTAACTTCGAGCTTAATCAGATGGAGATCGAAGGCGTGCCGGGCCGCTGTTTCTATATCGAGGAAGAAGGTGTGCCCGCCTATGACGAGCTGATCTATGTCGCCAATCCCGACTCGATGGATGCCGAGATGATCCGCCGCTTTCTGCACGCCACTGAGCGCGCAACGCAGTACATCATGAACCATCCGCAAGACAGCTGGGAGATTTTCGCAGGCACTTCGCCCGAGTTGCAGGATGAGCTGAATGAAAAGGCTTGGGTTGACACTTTTCCGCGCTTTGCAACCCGGCCCGCCGCCTTGGATCACGCGCGCTACAAGCGGTTTGAACAATTCCTGCTCGACGCAGGAATGATCAGTGACGCGACCCCGGTTTCCGGGCTTGCCATGGACCTGAACGCAGAATGACGCGCGATTACGGAACGACCTTTCCCCGCTTGCGCGATGCGGCGGGCACGGTCTGGCAGGACTATACGCATCACGCCTTTGTGGAAGGATTGGGTAACGGCACGTTGCCGCGCAAGGCCTTCCTTGGCTATCTCGTGCAGGATTACGTATTCCTGATCCATTTTGCGCGGGCTTGGGCGCTCGCTGTGACCAAAGCCGATGCGCTCGAGGAAATGCGCGCCTGTGCCGCCACCGTTGATGCGCTGGTCAATCACGAACTTAGCCTGCATGTAAAAACCTGCGCCGAGGCGGGGCTAAGCGAGGCGGATCTCTACACCGCAGAAGAGCATCCCGCCAACCTTGCCTATACGCGCTACGTGCTTGACGCGGGCCATTCTGGCAATTTTCTTGACCTTCTGGCAGCCCTTACCCCATGCGTCATGGGCTATGGCGAGATTGGCGCGCGGCTAGGGCCGGTACCTGCGGATCACCCCTATGCGGATTGGATCAACACCTACGCAGGCGACGCCTATCAACAGGTTTGTCGCGATGCTGGCACGCTCTTTGACGGTGCCGTCCTTCTGCGGCTGGGAGCAGGTGCCGAGACAACCCCGGCCTGGGGGCGGCTTTGCCAGCGTTTTACTACGGCGACGCGGTTAGAGGTAAGCTTTTGGGATATGGGCCTGTCGTTTGGGGCGTGAAACGCTCAGGTCGCGCGGCTGACCACCACTGCGAAAAGCGCGATATACGTAAGCTGGTGCGCGGCCTGATCGAGCCCGAGGTAATACCAAAACCTCGGGTCGGTCTCGGTCAGATCCTCTATGCGCACGAGACGCGCCTTGGACCAGTCTATGTGATAATGCAGCGCCACCTCTGCCAGCACGAGACCAAGAGCAAAATTCCAAGGTAGAGCAAACCAGAGCAGAATAGGCAGGCTGAGTATCCCATGCACTCCGGCGTGCACGATACCCGACAGATGCCCATACCTTCCTTTGTTCCGTGCGATCCATGCCGTCTGGAACTGAAAATCGCCAAGGTAATGCTTGATCTGAAACAGGATCAAAAGAAGGCACAGATCAAAAATACTCATCGTGAAAACCTCGGCAATTGCCATGAATGCTGGGCTCTGAACGAACACTCCGTCGGAAACGTGGTTTGATACAATTTGGGTCTAGCGGTAATTTCCTTAGTCTATCACATCTCGCGGGCATTTGCATCACCGGCGCGGCAAACCCATCGAGACGAGCGTTTCCAGGTCATCCTTGATCCCCGCCACCAGCGCGGGCCATTTTGGAAAGTGAAACCCGTATTTGATTACATCCAACGAGAAATCAGGCCGCACGGTCAAGGCCTGCGCCAAGGCACGCTCTGCCGTGGTCTGATCCCCGGCGCGCAGGGATAGAACAGCATAGGCGGAATGCACAAAGGCCTCCGCCCCAGGATTGCGCGCCGCAGGTTCGAGATACTGGCGCATATTCTCACCCAAGCTCATGTCGCGCATCCAGATGGCAACGGCGAGCATCCAGTAAAAGGACCACAGCATCGGATCCTGAGGGCTGAGGCGAATGGCCTCTAGCCCGGCCGCCTCCATCTCTTCGGTGTTGGGGTTCTTTTGGAAGAGGTTGATAAAGGTCTGCGCGTTATAGATCAGCGCATCGTTGTGATTGAGCGCCCGCGCGCGGGCCAACGCCTCTCGGGCATCGTTCTCTTGCCCTTGCAGCGTCAAAAGTTGCGCAAGCGTGATATGCCCAAGCTCGAGTCTGTCATCCAATTCGATGGCGCGATTGGCGTGAAACATGCCCTTCACCACATCCTCGCGGGGATTGCGGCTCCGGCCCGAGTAAATCCGCACCGCATGAACACGTCCTATCAGCGCATGGGGCAAAGCATAGGTCGGATCTGCCTCGGCGGCGGCATGAAAGAGGGCGGTTGCGTTACGGACGCCGCCAGAGGTGCGCATGTCGATCTCGGTCAGGCCACGCTGGCACATTTCCCAAGCTGACAGGCTCTCGGTGGGTTTGGCGCGCGACATGGCACGCTCATGCGCGCCAATCTCCGGTGTCAGCCCAGTCACGATACAGCGCGTGATGTCATCTTGCAGCGCAAAGAGATCAGCCATGTCGCGATCATAGCGATCAGACCAGATCTGACGACCTGTCTCAGCCTCGATCAGTTGTGCGGTGACACGCAGACGGGCACCCGCACGGCGCACAGCACCTTTGACCACATAGCGCACACGCATGTCCTGCGCGATCTGGCGCATGTCTTGCGCGCGGTCTTTATACGCAAAGGAGGAGCCGCGTGCGATGACAAAAAGCGAGCGAAACCGCGACAACTCGTTGATCAGATCTTCGGCGATCCCATCCGCCAGAAACCCATCCTCGACCGAAGAGGACAAGTTATCGAAGGGCAGCACGATGACAGAGGGACGATCTGCGCTCTGGGTTACGGTGCTGCGGTTCTCGGCTTCGACCCCGGTTGTAACATGCCAAACCTCAACCGGCGTGGGGATGTTTCGGACAAATTGCATGCCTTGCCCGGTGATCGTCAGGCCCGGTTCCCGCGCCAGCATGTCGCGCACCGTGCGTGACACGCAAATGCCGCCGGGTGCCGATAGGGTTTCAAGCCGCGCCGCAATATTGACGACATCGCCCAGAACATCGCTTCCGTCGATCAGGACACTGCCATGGTTTATCCCCACGCGCAGCCAGATACGCAGGTCGTCGGGTTCCTGAAGCTGATGCGCGGCAATAGCGCGTTGCGCGCTCAAAGAGGCATGGACCGCTGCGGCAGGGCCGGGGAATTCCACCAAAAGCCCGTCGCCCATGGATTTGACGACCCGTCCACCATGATCTGCAATCGCCGGGTCAATAATGGCGTGCCGCAAGATGCGCAGCCGCTCAAACACCCCCTCCTCGTCCATTGCGACGAGGCGAGAAAACCCCACCACATCCGCGGCGGCGATAGTTGTCGCCCTGCGCTCCAGCGCTTTCACCTCTGTCCCCTTCGTCACGGCGCCCGTTCCGCCCCCAAAGTTTAAGGTAAGCGGGTGATCTTTGTCACCTGAGCATTTTGAGTGATACTTAGCGTCGGGGCCATTTGTTTCCAGATATCAAGCCAACCTTTTGACAAAACGGTAACTGCTGGCTTGTCGCTGAAAATCAGACCAAGGGTCAGGGGCAATGAAATCCAGATCATGCCATAATAGGCTGGGATTTGTTTCAGCGGGCCATATCCCTGCACCGAATAGGCATATTCCAGCATTCCGGTCAGGATCAGCAGATCATTCTTGGCGAGAAAATCGTAGAAGCTGTCATATTGCAGCAACTCCTTCGGCGCACTCAGCGGCATCGGCAGGGTCAGCCCACGGTAGATCGCCAAGAGCACGTCATACTCTGCAAGACGCACAAAGATTTCGGCCTTGACCTTATCCTCATTGAACCCGGCCATCCAGTTTTCCGGATCGGCAAAGGGCTGGTTGGCCTCGTAGTAACCTTTGAGCAGGGTGTAGTCGTCATAATCCATCAAGGTGGCCGGGGCAGGCACGCCGGGAAACTGCCCTGTCGTCACCATGGCGCGGATTGAATGGCCTGCGGGGTCCTGGTGATCGGCGGTCAGAAACATGCCCTCGCGGATATTCCCGTCCATGAACCCGCAGGCGGCAAAATGCGCGGCCATCTTGTCATACGCGGGTGAGAGATAGCAGGTGCCCAATTCACAGGGTGTGGGTTGCCCATTGGGCGATGGTGTATCGTAGGTGACGGTATGCGTCTTGCCTCCGAAACGGTCTGTGGATTCGAGGATTTCGACATTGGTATAGCCCAAACCTTGCAGCCGATGCGCGAACATCATGCCCGAAGGCCCAGCCCCCAGCACAATGATAGGCGCCCCCTTGTCGGCAGGTAGCGACCAGCCCAGCGCCGCCTGCTGATCCAGCAGCATCCCGCCATATTGCCAGCACTGCAGCACGGATTCAAAGCAGGTCGAGCCATGCACAAAAACCGTGTTGTTCTTGCCCTGCAGGCCCAGATAATTCCACGGTCCGCCACCGCGAAGACCCGTATTATCGAAATGGTCGAAATAGGGCGTCCGCAGATCGACCGGCGCGCCGGTGCTGTCGGTCACAATCTCATAATCCGGATAAGGCCACCAATCGAGCGTCGGCAGCGTCTGTTCCAGATTGGCGAGAAACTCCGCCTCGGTCATTGGCGGATTGGCCGGACCCTGTAGCTGATACACGGTAACAAGGTTCTCGGTCATGGAATTGGCGGTCTCTAACGAGAATTGCTTGGCTGTTTCGTTGCGATACCCACTGACATGGCCCGCCATGGCCGAAATCTCTGTCGGCGCTAGAATGATGCCATATTGCGGCGCAGGATTGGGCACTTTTACCCTCACCAAAGTGGTGTGAAAGGTAAAGTTGGTCAGCTGATCAAAGACCGCTGTTTCTGCTGCGGTATAGTCACAAATACTGCTCAGATTGCGTGGCTCGCAGGCGACGACCAAAAGATCGCAAGTTTTGGTGACTGGGGCAGCCCCATCAATGGCAACGGTCAGCGTGACGGCTGGGGAGGTCGTTGTGGGCGTCAAAACAGGTCTCCTGGAATCAGTGATGAAAAACTGGCCCGAAACGGGGCAATTTTGACGCTACACTGATTTGCGAAACGGTTGAATCTTTTATGCGGGGCACAAGCCTTGCGCGCAGAACTCTAGCGATAGGTGCGCTCTTCAATCGGGGTTTCGTCAATCCGGGCCAATAGCCGATCAAGCAGGCTTTGTTCCGCCCGATTGAGCACGGCGCGCGGATTCCAGACAACGTGCACATCAACCGCCGCCGTCTGATCATAGGGGGGTAACTGCCACAAAAGCCCGTCTCGCACATCGCGCTCCGCCACATGCAACGGCAGCGGACCCACGCCAATTCCCGCGATGATCATGCGCCGCACCTCTTCCAGATGGCTGGAGGTGGCGATGATCTGATCCCCCAATTCCGCCTGTGCCCGCATCAAGGTTACGGGTTTGAGAGCGTCTTGCAATCGGTCGGTTTCAAAGCTGACGGCAGAGCGCCCAGCAAGGTCCGCCCGCGTGAGATCACGTTGCCCAAACAGCGCATGGCGCGGCCCGCAAAACAGGCCAAAGAACTCTCGATAAAGGCGCATATACTCTAGCTTGGGGTTGCGCTGATGCACAAGGCAGATGGCAAAGGAGGCCGAGCGCGCCGACACCGTTTCAATCGCCTGCGCAGAAGAATGCACCTCGATTGCCAACGTCGCGCGGGGGTTTTCAGCATGGAACTCTGCCAGAACCTGATCAAAAAGCGGGCAGATCACGTGAGAGGCCAAAGACAGGCGCACATGACCCGTCACCTCATCCGTCATATCGCGCATGAGGGTCGAGAGGCGCAGAATAGAGCCTTGGATATCCAGCGCCTCGCGATACAGAACCTCGCCCGCCTCGGTCAGTGCGAAATGCCCCGGTGTGCGGTGAATAAGACGTTTGCCAACCCGTTCCTCTAACCGTTTCAACGCTGTAGACACAGACGGCTGCGTCAGCCGCAACCGATGTGCAGCATCCGTAACAGAGCTGGACTGCGCCAGCGTGACAAAGGTGCGCAAGAGGTTCCAATCCATCTCGCGCATGATGCGTTCGGGGCTGTTACGATCATCCATAGGCTACATCTATTGTCACAATTCCCATTATCTATTTGATTAATGATGGCCTGCTTTGCACCCTCATCGCAAGCCCGCATTTGACGGGTCGCGCATGAAAGGGAGACGCATGTCGGTTGAGGCCCGCGAAGCGAGGCAGCCGTGGATTCTGTTGTCACCCGCCTTGGGGGCGGTGACGCTTCTTTTGCTTGTGCCGCTCATGTTCATCGTCGTCTATTCGTTCTGGCTGCGCTCGGCGATGGGCGCGGATACGGTCGGCTTCTACCTCGACAACTGGCAAAAAACCCTCACGGATCGGTTTTACCGCGACATCCTGCTCAACACGTTGAAAATCGCGGCAATCACCACGGCAATCTGTGCCCTGATGGGGTATCCGGCGGCCTATTTCATCGCCCGTTCGCGCGGCAACAAGATGGTGCTGCTGCTCTTGCTTATGCTGCCGTTCTGGATCAGCTATATCATCCGCACGATGAGCTGGATCAACATTCTGGGCACATCCGGCGCGCTCAATTCCCTGCTCTTGTCGCTTGGCATCATCAACGAACCGATCCAGATGCTGTATAACGAGGCCACGGTGATCCTCGGGCTTGTGCATTTCTTGCTGCCCTTCATGGTGCTCAATGTCTACGTGAGCCTTGAGGGCATCGACACAAATCTGGAGGATGCTGCCAATTCGCTGGGGGCAACCCGGTGGCAGGCGTTTACCCAAGTCACCTTGCCGCTCTCGCTTCCCGGCCTCGCGGCGGGCGGCTTGCTCTGCTTTGTGCTGGGCGCTGGCACCTATATTACCCCGGTGATTCTTGGCGGGCCACGCGATGCGATGTTCGCAAATCTGGTGTTTGAGGCGATCATCACCCAGTTGAACTGGCCACTTGGATCGGCGCTGTCGCTCTTGCTGTTGATCGTATTGGGGCTGCTGGTCGCCATCTACAACCGCTATCTCGGCATGGCGCAACTGGCCAAGGGGCTGGGCTGATGGGGTGGCAGATCATCCGCGCTTGGACCGTTATGGTCTATGCTTTCATGTTTTTGCCGGTGGCGGTGGTGGTGCTCTTGTCATTTAACGCCAACCAATTCGGCAGTTTTCCGATGACTGGCGTATCGCTGCATTGGTTTCAGGAGCTGTGGAATAACGACGCCGTGATGCGCGCCTTTCGCACGTCGCTTGTGCTTGGTCTGATGACCGCGGTGATCTCGACGACCTTGGGGATTTTGGCAAGCCTTGCCTTGGTGCGCTACAACATCCCCGGTCGCAACGCGATCACCACGCTGCTGATTGCGCCTATCCTTGTGCCAGAGGTGGTGCTGGCGGTGGCGCTCTTGCTGTTTCTCAACTGGCTGGGCATCGGCAAGAGTTTCGCACTGCTTCTGGCAGGGCATGTGATCTTTACCCTGCCCTTCGTGATCCTTGTGGTACAGGCGCGCCTTGTCAGCATCAAGCGCGATGTAGAAGAGGCCGCACTCAGCCTCGGCGCCTCGCCGGTGCAGACCTTCTTTTCCGTGACCCTGCCGTTGATGCTGCCCGCCGTCGCGGCGGGGGCGCTCTTTGCTTTCACCATCAGCTTTGACGACATCACCGGCACGCTCTTTTGGAAACCCGGCGGGGTCGAGACCGTGCCGACGCAGATCTTCTCGATGCTGCGCAATTCGATCAGTCCGGAAATCAACGCTCTTGGCACCGTGATGATCGTTATGACCGTGGGCCTTCCGCTGCTCGGAGCGGCGGTGGCCCGCAAACTCGCCATGAAAGGCGGCGCTTAAGAACCGCATTAACCCTCAACAAGGAGAATTAAAAATGGACAATACCAAACGATACGAAAGACTGCTCGACCGCTATCGCAACGGCGATCTGGACCGGCGCAATTTTCTGGGCCTGATCGGCGCTGCGGGCCTCGCATATGGTGTGCAGACACCCTTTGCCAAGTTCGCCCAGGCCCAGGATGTGAAACAGGTACGGTTTGATGGCTGGGGCGGGGTGGTGTCCGAAGCGTTCCGCAAACATGCGTTTGACCCTTACACAGCAGAAACCGGGATTACCGTGGTCGATGGCACCTTTGCGGGCGGCGATGAATATCTGGCACAGGTCCGCTCTAGCCAAGAGGGTGAATATAACATCGCGCATCTGTCCGGCGTGTTCGACTATGCGCGCTATGTGAACTTTGGCCTGACAGTCGAGTTGAACCTCGACAACATCCCCAACATGGCGCTGGTGATGGATGCGCTGACCAATGCCTTCCGCCGGGTGACCCCGGATTACCTCTCGGCTGTGCCTTATGACTATGGAACCACGGGGCTGGCCTATAATCGCAAGTACATCTCAGATGAGGAGATGAAAGAAAAAGGTGCCTCGATCCTCATTGACGCCGCTTACAAGGGTGTAGCGTGACAGCGAAGTTTGCAGTGAATTACAGTGAAGTTTACAGCAACGCGTTTTTAGCGGACGGCCCTGCCACGCGCATTTGAAGGGGGCATTTAACACCCCCCTAAACACCCCTCTCACTCCACATACCGAAACCCCTGCACGGCGCGAAAGTGCCCGCCGTAGCCGGTCCCGGCGGGCTTGAGACCTTTGCGTGCCCGGGCGGCGGCGAGGGTCTTCATGCTGCGCTCTTTGGACTCGGCGTAGAGGATGGCCGAGACCTGCGCCCAGAGGGGATCGCGGCGCAGGGCTGCGGCAAGGCCGGGGTGCGAGGTATGAAAGAGCATCGGCATCGGTTTGTCGTAGCGGTTCACGCCGCGCCGCCAGAGGGCGCAGACCTCGTTGAGAAAGCGCAGGCCCAGCCCTGCGCCCTGCCACTCGGGCATGACGACAAGGCGGCAGGCGCGGCCCTCGACCAGCCCCGGCCGGGTCGAGACTGCGAGATGCGCCACGGGCGCGCCGTCGACGAAGCCCACGTAGTAATTGGCCGCGATCATGCGGGGCAGCTTCAGGTAGTGATGCGGCTCAAAGGCGGGCCAGAAGGAGCCGTCTGTCTGGTGAATGTCCATGGCAATGCGCGGTGCCCGTCGAAGACGCCTCCAGCGGAACTCGGCCCGGCGAGTGTCGATCACCCAATCGGGCTGCAACCAGGACACCACGTCCTCGTGACAGGTGACGGCGACGAACTGGCCTTTGCCGCGCCGCCAGGCCTTGGCAAAGGCGGCCGCCCCGATCTGGGCCACGCGCCGGTCGATGGTCGAGGTGAACTCGTCGAGAATGGCAAAGCTCGGCCGCTCGGCCAGAATGCGCGCGAGCTCAGCCCGGAACTGCTCGCCGGTCGAGAGGTGGGGATAGGGGCGCAGCCAGCTTGGGACGGTGCCAAGGCCCACGGCGGAGAGGGCGGCCGCAACGGCATCGAATTCCCCCTCGGGATCAATCGCGTCGATCAGCGCGCCCTCGGGCCACGGGCGCGGATCAAGCTGCGCGCCAAAAGCCGCGCGGGCGAGCGAGGATTTGCCGCTGCCCGAGGGGCCGACGATGAGGCCGATCTGCCACGGGCGGGCCAAGAGATCGGCCTCGATCTCGAGGCGGAAATCGGCGTCGCCCTCGACGTTGAAGAGGCTCGAGACCCGGGCGGCGCGGTAGGTGTCGGGGATCGGGCTCGCGTGGTGGATGGCGAGTTTCATGTCACCACCACGCGGCATTTGAAGCCTTGGCGGCGCAGGCGGCCAAAGGCGTCGACTTGGGCGGCCTCGTCCTCAAGGAGGACAATGACGCCATATTGCCGCCGGTAGCGGGTGCCCTTGGGCAGGCCCGGCGCACCGGGCGGCAGGTCAGGTTTCGGGAGTGTGGTCGATCTGGCCAAGTTCGGCTCCTTCTCTCTGCGCATCGCGCTTTGGGGGAAGGGCTCTTGGCCTCAGGATATTCATCGCCCGGCAGCGCGGGCATTTGATCGAGACGCCGGATATCTGCGCGCCTCTCTCATATTTAAATAGCAGACGGCTGCAGGCGCAGCAACGCAGTTCTAGACCTTCCAAATCGAATCGCCTCATAAAGTCGCCGCCCCTTTGGGGCAGGGAGCGGCCATAAGGCGTTTGCTGGTCGGCGGGGGTATGTTTGGCGACTGGCCCCGCGTCCCCGGGCGTGCTCTCCAGCGCGCTCGGGGCCTCCTGTAGCGGGGCCTGTCAGGGCCACCAGCGCCCGGCGGAGTAATCCGCCGGGATCGGGTCCATGGCCAGCAGCGCGGCCTGCGCGGCGAGAATCGCGGCGCTGGCGAGCTTGAGTTGGTCACGCAGGCGCAGCACGGTTTCGGCCATCTGGATTACGCTCAGGCCGCGCGGCGCGGCCAAGGCCGTCAGCATGGGGGCCTGATCGGGATACCCCGCCAAGACCGCCTCCGCCTCGGCGATTTGCAGGGGCCATGTTTCGCGTTCTTCTGGCGTGTAGGCCGCTGCTAAAGCGGACATCCGCCGCGCGGCCTCGGCGCGCACGCCTGCCGTGCGAAGGGCGCGGGCGGCAGGCGTGTTTTGACCGAACTCAGGCATCATGCAGCTCCACTTCAATATCAAACCCGACCCATGGGAGGGGCGGTGCGACCGTCAGGCGATAAAGGCCAGGGTCGAGCAGCGTGAGAGGCTCCGACAGGTCCGAAAGGGTCAGCTCATCGCCCGCCTCGTTAAGCACGGTGACCACGCTGCCCTCGGGGAGGGCCGAGAGGTCATAGGCCCAGCCGGTCTGCTGGGCCGTGTCCGGTGGCGTGATTTGAGGCCGCGCGGCAAGGCGTAGCGGGTTGAACGCGATATAATGGGTTGCCGTTTCCGCTAACGGGGCCACGAACAACCCCCGCTCTGGTGTGACGTTGGCCATGGCGGTTTCGGCAGATGCCTCGATATGGCCCATGATCTGGCCCGTGGCCGTGTCGTAGATATTGGCGCGGATCGTCATGGGTTACCTCTTCAGGATCGTGGCGACGGTGTGGACGTTCTGGATGAGGAAGGAGGCGGTCGAACTGCGCTGGCATTGCAGCACGACGGTATGCGTTCCCGCGCCAACCGAGATTGCGCGGCGAAACGGGGCCAACTCCTGAAAATACGAGCCACCCATCGAGTCGAAAGCAACGCCGTTCAGCAGGAAGCGGAGACCCCAACTTGCGCCCAAGGTTCCGCCATTCAAAAGCCAGTTGACGTGGCAGTCGATCAACAAGATCGAGCCGCTATCCGGCACGACGATGGAGAAGGACGTGGCGTTGTTCCAGTTGGGCGAGGTCGCTGGGGTCTTGGTGCCGCCGCCATAGTTTTCAAAGAAGGTCTGGGGATCAGTGACCGCGCGTCCGTTGATCTTGGCCGTGGTGATCGCATTGGCCGCCACTTCGGTGGCCGTGATCGTATTGGCTGCGATGTGGCTGGCGTCGATAGCGCCGGTTTTGATGAAGTCGCCGTCAATGATCGTCCGGCCGTAGTTCTGGTCGAGATTTGTGCCGCCCCGGTATTGCGCGAGCACGACCTTCTCACTGGTGAAGGCTGTGGTTGGCGAGCCCGTAACCGACAAAGCCGGACTGCCTTGGGTCCAGTAGATATACAGCCAACTGGAACTGTAGGTCGTCGACCCGCCGGTAATGGCCTGAGTGGCGAGCGCGCCGTCGTCACCCACGTATCTGATAAATCCAGAGGTCCAGGACAGCACATTGCCGTTGGTGCTGAAGGTGATGCCAATCGGCGTCACATTGCGGCTTCCAATGGCGATCTTGTTGGCTGAGATCGTGTTCGCGCTGATCGAGCCGCCGTCGATGCGTGTCTCGTCCCCACCCTTTCGCCAGTCGGCAAGGGTCGTCGCGCCCGAAATGACGATCTTACCCGGATCAATCTGGGTGGTGGCCGCGTTGATGCGCGCTGCCGGGTCCGCCGCGCGGGTGGTGGTTGTGCTCAGCGCCGTGCCGTTGACCGTGATCGTGGCCGCGAGGGCCGACCCTGCAGTCAGCTTCGCGGCGCTCAGGGTGCCGGAGATGTTGGCATCTTTGACATAGGCTGCGTTGATGGTCGCGAGCCCCGCCACGACCAGATCGTTTACGTCGATATGCCGGGCCTGCACCGTTCCGTCCACGATCAGCTTGCCAGTGTTCATCCGGCGCGCGGAAACGCCGCCGATGAAACAACTTGTCGTGCCGTTGTTGCCCTTGATCAGCCGGATGCGCGCATATCGGAACCCGGGAGGGACGGAGATCACGCCCTGTTTTTTTGTGATGCTCGTGGACGTGACGTTGCCCACATTCCTGAAAGTATAGTCGGTGCCGCTTACTCCGGAGAAGCTTGGGTTGTTGGCAAGCTGCAGATCAGCGTAAACCATTCCTGTGCCGGAGATGATCCTCGCGAAGAACTCAAAAAAGAGGCTCTCGCCCTCGGGATCGAGTTCAAAATAAAATTTGCTTACGGGTACCACATAGCTGCCTGCATCGCCCTCGAGACGGGCAAGATTTGTTGATCCCCAAGCCACTGAGTTGCCGCTGGCCTGCCATGTCAGTCCGGTAGGGTTTGTCCAAGCGGAAGGGTCGGTAAAATCCTCGTCCTGGTTGAGGTTTGTAAAAGAGCCAATCGCCAGTTTACCTGCAGTAATTGCACCAGACGCGACCTGTGCGGCTTGAACGGCACCTGTGGCGATCAGCGCAGAGGTGATCGTGTTGACGGAAATCTTGTCGCCAGTGATGGTCCCGGCGGCGATTTTAGCGGCGGTGACGGTGGCAGCTGCGATATTATTGGCGGTGATAGTGCCTGCCGCGATCTTGTCCCCGGTGATGGTGGCCGAGGCAATTTTTACGGCGGTTATTGCACCTGTTGCGATCTCTGAAGAGGTGATCGCGCTCGCGGCTATTTTGTCGCCGGTGATCGTGTCCGCAGCGATATTTGAGGCCTGAATGGTTCCCGCCGCAATTTGAGCCGAAGTAATCGTGCCTGAGGCAATCTTTGCCGCTGTGATCGTATTCGCGGCGATCTTGTCACCTGTGATCGTGGTGCCTGCGATTTTGTCGCCAGTGATCGTGGCAGCGGCGATCTTGACTGCCGTTACTGAGCCGGTTGCGAGTTCAGAGGAGGTGATTGTCGCTGCGGCGATCTTGTCTCCGGTGATCGTGTCTGCAGCGATGTTTGAGGCCTGAATGGTTCCCGCCGCAATTTGAGCAGAGGTGATCGTCCCAGACGTGATTTTTTCAGCCGAGATTGTGTTCGCTGCGATCTTGTCCCCAGTAATGGTCGCTGCCGCTATTTGAGACGCCGTGACAGCCCCGGTCGCGATCTTAGGGGTCGTGATTGAACTATCTGTGATCTGGGTTCCCGTGATCTGGCCCGTCAGCTTTGCCGCCGATATCGAACTCACTTGGCCGTCAGTAAGCTGCCCCGTCACTTTTGACGCCGCTATTCCTGCGATCTTGGCATCGGTGACAGCACCGTTCGCGATCTGAGGCGACGCAATCGCGCCCGTCAGCTTAGCGGCACTCAGGGCTGCAATCTGAACATCGGCCAATTGCCCGGTCACTTTGGACGCGGCCAACCCTGCGATCTTCGCGTCGGTAATTGCGCCTGTCGCGATTTGAGGAGTTTGTATCTGCCCCGTCAGTTTGGCAGCGCTTACGGCTGCGATCTGCGCGTCAGTCAACTGTCCGGTCAAGTCTCCGGCGGGCACGGTGGCGACATACGCCGTCCCGGACCAGCGGTAGAGCTTGCCCGCAAAGACCACGGTTTCTGTCAGTTTGGTGGCGGGCAGAGCCGTGACAATCGTCACCGGCTCGATCCCGGCGGCAAAGGACGTGGCGTCGATCAGGCCCCGCAAGGCTTCGTTGGTGATCACGTCTCCGGTCTTGCGCGCCGTGGCTGAGGCGCGAGCTGTCCATCCGGATTTGTTGCCAGAGGTATCGACGGCGCGCACCCAGTAATTCAGCGTCTCGCCGTTGATCAATCCCTCGGAAATGAACTGTGGCGACGTGGTGACATAGGTCGGCACGGTGCTGGCACCGGGGCCGGAGGTTGAAACACGTTCGACGATCTCGTAGCGCGCGAGGTCGCCTTCGGTGTTCGCCGTCCATCTGAGCCAGATGCCCTCGAATACGCCCGTTGCCGCGAGGCCAGAGGGTGTTGCCGGGGCTATGGTATCGACGGGGGCCGTGACGGCTCGGGCCGCCGTCCAGCCGGATTTGTTGCCAACGGCGCTGACCGCGCGCACCCGGACCGACAGGGCCGCGCCGGGCACGACCTGCGCCGACCAGCCCGGATTGCCGACGGAGAGGACGATTTCATTCCCGCCCTCGGTGATACCCACCTCATATCCCACGGCATTCGCCACGGCCGCCCAATTGGCTGACACCCGTGCCACGCCATCCGTCACCAGAGTAGACGAAACCGCCAGACCCGAAGGCACGACCACGGCGGTGAGCGTATCGGCCAGATCGGCCGCGGCCACCCGCACATCATCCGTGGTCACCCAAATCCAAGCCGACCAGGTGCCCCGGCGATTGTCGGACAGGGCCTTGGCGCGGACGCGCAGGTCGGTGAGCGGCGGCACAGGCTGGATTGTGGCCAGCCCTCGCTCGACATCGAGCACGGTGCCACTCCAGACCTCTTCTTCGGTCTCGCGCTTTTGGCACTCGATGGCGATGCCCTTGATGGTCTCGGCGATGCCGGAGGCGTCCCAAGTGACGTCGACGGCCGCATGGGCGCGGGTGCCTTCGGCGTTGGTGACGGTGCGCGCGGCGGCATTGAAGAACGGCAGGCCTGCATCGGTCGGCACGGGACGAGGCAGGATCGAGCTGCGGTCGGGGATCTCGAGCGTCGTGTCTGGCTCGAAATCCTCTGGCTCACGCTCGCGCAGGGAGGCGACGACGGTCAACCGGTGCAGATCGAGCACGATCTCGGTGACTTCAAAGAGCTTGTCCGTGTAGTCGTTCCAGGCAGAAGTGACGGCCACGGTGTTGAGCGGGCGCAGCCCGGCGTAATCGGGCGGAAGCGGCCATGTGTGACGCCGCCACCGGCGATGATCCTTGAGCGCCGATTGCGCCAGCTGCCCGGCCTGTCCGGGGTTGAACACCGCAGGCAGGTCCATCTCGAAATTCCGCGCGATGCCGTCCTCGGCCTCCCACGCGGCGTTGCGGATCTGATCGAGCGGCACGCCGTTCCAGAGCGCGCCCGGCGAGACATATTTGGCGGTCACGCGATTGTAGATCTCGAGCAGCTCGGGGAACGGGTCCTTGGTGGCGGCGTCGGTCACCAGAAGATCGTCGTCGGTGATCACAGCCACGGGAATATCGGGCGCGTCGACCTGAATGTAGAAGAAGCCGCCGAACTCGGTCATCTGCGCGTTGCAGGCGGCCTGAAGCTCGCCGATCACGTCATGCGGCGTGTCCTCGGCGAAGCGGATTTCATAGCCCGCCTCGTATTTGGGCCGCCCGCCCAGATCCGCGTCGCAGGCGTTCATGGCGGGCACCCAGTTCCAGCCGGGCAGGTCTTCGGCCTCGGCCTCGCCGCCCCAGACGGACCCGTCATAGAGCCGGAGGCCGCGCAGGATGTTGTAGATCTTGACCACCGGGTTGCGCGTCGGCTCCCACGTGGTGGGATCGTCCCAGCGATGCGGCCCCGTGCCCCCGGCCGTGCTATCGCGACGCAGGTCGTAAAAAGGGATGCCGCGCGCCTCGTAACGCTGCTCCGGCGCGCCGTTGGGCCAGACCTTGGAGCTGACCTCCATCGTGAGGATCGCGTAAGGGATGCCGCGCCCGATATGGGCCTCTGTCCAGGGCGTCTCGGGGTCCTCGGCATATTTGGCGACCAGCGTCGGATCGGCGGCGGTCTGGGTGCCGTCATAGACCTTGATCCAGGCGTAATCGATGCTCTGGTCACGCTTGGCGATGAGCGGGAAGCCGTAGTCGGGATGCTCTTCCTCGCCCAGTTCGGAATAGACGCCGTCCACCATGACGCGGTTGAACCCGGCCCCGGGCAGGCCGCCCAGTTCGATCACGGTCTGGTAATACTTGTTATTGGGGCCGTGGCTGTTGTGATAGATGAGATGCCCCTTGGTGGCATAGAGGCCGATGATCGAGGTCTCGCTCTCCAGCTCGCCACGCGTTGTGGCCGTGACCTGAAGCCCGAAGGCGGCGTTGCGCCCGCGCCGGGCGCGGCGCTGTTGCAGGATCGAGAGGCCCACGCCTGCAAAGAGGCGCAGGGCAAAGAGGGCAACGGCCTTGACCGTGACCCCGGCAAAGACGGCAGCGACAAGTCCTGCCACCGGCCCGGCCGAGGCGGGGGCGGCCGAGGCGAGCACAAGCGCCGTGATCCAGAGAAGCAGCCTCATGGCCGGTAAATCCGGATAGCGCGGTCGAGCGGCACCGCGCCCAAGCCCCGCCGGGGCCGCAGCACATGGATATGCCCGCCGCCGACAAGGCCCATGGCTTCCTCGCCCGCCTCGATCAAGACCGCGATGTCGCCCGCCTGCGCCTGCATCCAGCCCGCCTCCCTCAACAGGATCGGGTGCAGAACCTCGGCCGGGGAGGCAAAGCCGTCTTCGACCAGCAGCGCGCGGCCTTCATCAAGGGTTTCATACCACCCGCGCCAAGGCGCGGCCGGATCGGTGCCGGTCAGCGCTGCAATCCAGTCGGCTGCGAATAGCGCGCAATCGTTCCGCCCGGGCCGGAACGGCTCTGCGCGCCGCGCGTCGAGGAATTGCCGCAGGAGGCGTTCGCGAGTCTTCATTTGCGGTCGCTCGGGTCGTTATTGGGTATGGGCGGCGGCGGCCGCTCGGTCACGACCGTCTCTTGACCCCACGGGATCGGGCGGTCGGCGATACTGCCGCCGTATTCGCGGAATTTGTCGGACGGGTCGCGCAGCCGTTGTGCCGCGTCGGACTTGAAGAGCGGCTGGCGAAAGGTGAGCGGCCGGGTGGCCGAGGAAATCACCAGCTCCGTGCGCGACTGGTCCCCGAGCTTGCCCAGCGTCTCGGGCGCGGTCTCGAGCCGTCCCTTGATCACGCGCTGCGGGACCCCGAGCGGCGCGCCGGTGTAGATGTCGAGCGGTTGCGACCAGACCCGCACCTTTGCCTGCGCGCCCTGATAGACCTGAAGTGCCAGCTTGGCCGCATCGGTCATCGGCGGCAGGATCACGCGGTGGCGGCGCACCTCGAGGCCGATGCCTGCCCGGATCGGCGGGACCTCGATCACATTGCCTGCACCGAGGAACAGATGCGTCTCGCCGTCGACGGTGAAGGTCTGGTGGTCGTCTCCGGTCCAGAGGCCCATGGGCACGATCTCGCCCGTCACCCGGTCGCGCGGCTCGATCAAAACGAGGATATGGGCGTCGGTGCCGCTGCGCTCGGCCAGCTGGTCCATTTGGGCAAGATCAAAGCTCATACCCCGCCTCCCAAGGTTTGCTGCCAGGTGAAGCTGCCGCCTTCGGTGCGCTTTGACCGCCCCGCACCCGGTTTGAAGGTGAGCAGCTTTGCGCGCAGCTGCGGGCGCTCAAGGATCACGGAGGCCCCGACCACGACACCGGGGCGCAGGAAGGGCGAGACCTCGAAGCGGGCCGTTGCCCCAGTGCCGTCCGCTGTGACGGTCGCATTGAGGATACGGTGGACGGCGTAGCGCACGGGGCTCGCAAGATATTGAAAGCCGATCTTCTGGCCCCGGCGCAGGGTGAAGTTGGGCGGCAGGCCTTGCAGGCTCAGTTCCCGATTGCCCGGGATCAGGCTCTTGATCGTGACCGGCTGGGTGGCCCAATTGATGCCTGCCGGATAGGCGGGGTCCTCAGGGGCGAACTGGCGGCGGTCGTAGATCATGAAGGAGGCACCCGGCTCGAGCAGATGCTCAATGAGGGCGTCCTGCGCGGCGATCACCTCAGGCTCCGACCGACCCAGAACAACCTCGCCTTGCCAGAGCCGCGCGCCACGCCGGTGCGTGATGACCTCGCCCCCGGCGGTGACAGAGCTTGTGCTTTCGCCAGGCAGAAAGAAGGTGGCTTCCTCGATCCCCAATTGGTCGAAGAATTCCGACGTCGGAATGGGCCAGACCTGGACCGCCATTATCCTCTCCTCAATGGGTCGCGCCGGATCGCCTCGACCCGGCCCGGCAGTTCTTCATTTGCAAAGCCGTCGACCACTTCGACCGCCACGGAGCGCGCGCGCTCTTCGGCCACGACGCGGAAAAGCTCCGAAGGCTCAATCCGCAGGCGCGTGATACCGTCGCCCGACGCCCCCGCGCGACCCGAGGCCTGCGCCGCACCGGCCCCTTGCGCAGGCAAAGGCAGGCCGCCTCCGGCAAATCCGGGAATGATGGCGCCTGCGTTCATGGCCTCGAGCACCGCGCGGTTGCGGGCTGTGGCCTCGGCCGTCATGATGAATTCCCCGGCACTCACGAAAGCCGGGATCTTGTCGCCTCGGCCGGTGCCCGTGCCCAAAAGGAGGCCGGGGCGTGTCACGCGCGGATCGCCGCCGCTGGCAAAGCCGGGCAGGCCTCCGTCCGCGAAGGACAGGAGCGAGCCGCCCGAGAACAGACCAAAGAGGTCGCCAAGCCCGCCGCCAATGCCGCTGACCAGGCCGCCCAAGATGCCGCTGCCGCCAAAGAGGCCGCCCAGAGGCCCGGAGCCAAGGATCAGCGCCTCCTTGGCCGCGCGGATGATCATGTCGCCGATCCCGCTCCAGACGTCGCGCAGGCTTTCGGCTTCGAGCAGGACGTCGCCCACCGCGTCGCGAAACTCCTCCTTGCGCTCCATCGCCACGCGCTCGTTCTCATGGGCCTCGACAAGGGCCTCTATCTCAGCGCGCTGCTTGGGGGTCGCGGCGGTCAGGCGCTCGCGCAGGCGGATCATCTCGCGTTGCACCGGGTCGCTTTCGCGCAGCGCCTCGATTTCGCGCCGCTTGCTCTCGATCAGGCGGTCGAGCGCCTGCTGTTCGCGCAAGGTGGCATTGGTCGCGCCACCGCCCGATCCGCCGCGCGCGGGGCGTGCCAGTTCATTAAGACGTGCAGCCTCCCTTGCGCGGTCAATGGCTGCCTGCCTTTGAACATTCAGGAATGACTCTTCGCCCGGATTGGCAAAATCCTTGCGCAGCGCCTCGGTTTCCGCGTCAAACCGGCGCGCTGCACGCTCGGCCGCGATTTCCTCTGCCATGCGCGCGGGATCGTCTTTGAACCGGACGCGCAGGCGCGCGATCTCCAGATCAAGCTCGCCTTGGGTTGCCAGATCGAACATGCCGTCCACGGCGCGGCGCACCTCGTCAGAGAGGCGTGCCGCCTCATTAGCGGCGGCAGCCAGTGCCCCCGACATATCAGCCGTGGCGAGATCAAAAGCGGCTTGTGCCGCATCGCGCAGGGCCTGCTTTGTCGTCTCACTCGCGGCGGAGGCTTCGATCTCTTCGAGCTTGGCGTCGAGGGCGAATTGGGCGCGCAGCCGCGTCACCTCGGCGCTGTCCGCGCCATGCTGCGCGATGGCTTGGGCAACCGCATTCTGCTCGGTCATCGTCGAGAGCATGGCCTGCGCCGCCGCCTCGGCCTTGAGCTGCTCGCCGGTGCTCTTGGTCACCAGGTCGAGGAAGGTCAGCATTTCCTCGGTCTGGCGGTTTTGTGCGGGGTCCTGGGCTCGAAGCTGGGCGACCTCGGCCAGTCGAAGGCGCATCTGGTCGAGCGTGTCGAGCCGCGCCTGTTCCGCCTCTGAGATTTCCCCAGAGGCCTGTGCGGCGGCGGTGTAGCTTTCGATCAGCGCGTCGACGGCGGCGGCTTGTTCTTCGACGGTACCTTGGGCCGCCTCTTGCAGCTGCACAAGGTCGGTCAACACGTCGTTGATCAGGCTCCGGCTCTCACGGCGCGCCTTGCCGAAGAAGATGTTGCCGAGGTCGAACTCTTGGGCGAGCCGCACCTGGTCGCCGCTGTCCGGGCGTGGCAGGTTGATGTTCCCCTCGTCAAGGAAGCTGGTGATCCCGGCCGCCGCCTCGCGCTGTGCCGTCCGCTTCTCGGCCTCGACGATCCGGTCTAGGATGTTTTGCGCCCGTTCCACGAAGCCCTCGCCGAACCGGTCGGCCAGCTCGAGGCGGGTGGCGGAGGCTTCGGCGATCTTGTCCTTCAGGCTGTCGATCCGGGTCTCCAGCGCCTCGACCGTATCGGCAAAGCTCTCGCCTTCCTCCGAGGCAGAGGTGAACCAGTTGACCACGGTCGCCGTCGCCGCCAATGCGGCGATGGTGATCAGGTTGATCGGGCTCAACATCGACAGCACCGCGCCCCCCAAGGCCCGGAACGCGCCCGCCGCTCCGAGCGGGCCGATAACTTGGGTGATCTGCGTGCCCTGTTGAATGGCCAGCGTCAGCGGGTTTTGCCCCGCCGCCAGCATGACGAACACGTCATTGCCCTGCGCCACCAGATTGCCCATCGAGCCTGCGGCGAGGCGATTGGCCGAGGCCACTTTCTGGGTCGCGGCCGCGTTCACCTCGGCGGCGCTGCTGGCGGCGGTCAGGCCCGTCGCCGAGGTCCGCGCGGCGGTTTCGAGCTGTTTCACGCCACGTGACGCATTGGCGCCTTGCGTGCCCACGCCACGAATGTCCTGGGCGGCTCCTTTGGCGGCGGTGCCGGTGGCCTGCAGTTCCGCCTTCGCCTGGTCGGCGTCCATGAGGATCTCGGCCCGTGCGACCAATGTCATGTCAGCTCTCCCGCATCGCGGCCACGGCCGCGCCTTCGATCACCTGCACCTCGGCCCAAAGCTGAGGCGTCACCTTGATCCCGCTCATGCGCAGGCCCGCACGCGCGGCAGTGTAGTCGAGGCCCACCACGCGGAAGCCCGCGAGCCCGGCCGAGACGGTGCGCCATTGATTGCAGACCGCGAGAAAGGCGCGCAGCGCCGGGACATTCTGCGGCCAGACACCAGAGCCGGAGCCGGACGGATCACGATTGAGCTGGCCCGGGTCGATCCCCCAGAACGCCGCCTCGTCGTCATGGTCGTTGCCTGTCGCATCCTCGATCAGGTCGCCGCGCGCCCATGCCCGCCCGGCCCATTTCAGTTTTTTACCCGTTTCCCCATCAGCGCCGCGTAATAGGCGTTGATCATCGCCACGCGGACATAGGCGAGGCCCACCAGCCGGTCGCGCAGGGCGTCGCTATAGGGCAGCTTTGCACCTTTCTCGTCCTCGACGTCGTCAAAGCCCACCACGGCCGCCGCCAGAAACTCCCGCTCGCCGCGCGAGGTGCGCATGTCGAAAGCCTCAATTTCGTCGTCGGGCAGCACGCGGAACGTGACCTGCATATCCTGCAGCTCGTGGCCGCCGTTGGCGGGCACCTTGATCTCGACGCGGTGGGTGAAGGTCGGAGTCTGGTCGATCTTGAACATGGGGGTGAACTCTCTTTCAAAGGGGCGTTGAAGGGGGCGTTGAACCGGCTCAGGTGAGGGTCATCACCCACTGGTCGGCGGCGGTGGCGGTGGAGGGCAGCGGCACAAGGCGCAGCGGCCATTCCTTGCGGCCTTGCCCGTCCTCAAGCCCCTCGGGGCGCTGCATCTGGGCGCGCGGGGCCGCGATATTGACGATGTTTCCGGCCGTCTTGCCGTGCTCGATCTCAACCGCGACCTTCTCCTGGGCGGCGGCCATGGTGAACGGGTTGAAGGTGGAGAGCGCCACCGCGCGCACCCGCGCCTCGATGGTGTTTTCATGCCCGTCGAGCAGCACCTCCTCCTCGCCGATCAGGAACTGCGCCTCGATGCGGTTGGCGAGGGTGAGCTTGAAATTGCGCATCACGAGCGGGGTCGCATCAATCGTGAAGACGGGCGTGTTGGCATCCGAGGCTGCGAGCGGATCGGGAATGCCGGTGAAATCCGCCGTGGGCACCGCCACGTCTGCCGGGGCCACATAGAGCGCGGTGAACTCGAACTCGATATAGGGAATGCCCGAGGCCGAGATGTCAAAGGCGGCGGTGCCGCGCACGCCCACCATGGCATAGAGCGTGCCGTCGATATTGAGGTGCAGCGTGACGCTCTCGAGGTTCGAATAGACCCGGTTGTAGACCACGGAGGTGGCCACCGTCACGGTCTCGGCGCAGCCACAGGCGCGCAGGAGGCGGCCCCAGCGGGGGGCTGTTCCGGCGGTGCCGGAGCCTGCCAGCTCGACCTTGAACGAGATCGTGCGGTGCAGATCGACCGGGATCGTGCCCGTGGGGCCGCCATGCGGCGTGTCGAGATTGCGGTCGAGGTCCTGACCCTGCATCGGCGACAGGCGCACATCGGTGGCGAGGATTGCGTCGCCACCCGTGGGGGCGGCGTCGGTGCCATAGGTGGTCTCGAGCTTGGCGAGCAGTACTTTGCGTCTCCAGAGGCGGCTCATTTTTCAGCGTCCTTCTTCTCGGGTTTCGGCGCGGGCTTGGGGGTAGACCCGGCAGGCTTCAGCGCGCCCTTGTCGTCGCGGGTGTAAGACCCGCCGGAGGTGGGGAGATTGGTCATGAGAGGATCCTCAGTTGGTCATCGATGGAGAAATCGAGCTGATAGGCGAGGCGACCGGCCCCGCTCTCAATAAGCTGGCCGCGCTCGAACCGGTGCACGCCGACCTCGTCGCCCGGTGCCCAGCCCGCCAAGGCGCGCACCACACGCATCAGGAACTGGTCGATCTTGTCGAGGGCTGTGGCCCCGGTGCGATCAAAGGACTGGACGAAGATCACCACGCTTGTGCGATAGGTCAGCATCTGGCTGTAGACGCCCGAGGCGGCATCGGCGCGCCCGCCCTGAATGCCGGAGGGAAAGACGTAGGCCGCGACCGAGTGCGCGGGCAGCTTTTTCGAGCGGATCAGATCGACAAAGGCGCGCCCGCCGTCGACCCGGCCTGCCAACTCGGGCACCTCAGCCTCGATCCGGGTGATCACATCGTCGATCATCAGATGAAGCCTTTCAGATTTTCACCGGTCATCGGGCGCGGCCGGTCCGTTACCCGGGCCTCACCCCCGCCGGATGATGCCGGCACAACACCTGCGGCGCTGAGTTGCACCGTGCCTGCCGCAATATCCTTCAGACTGGCGAGGGCCTGCTTGTAGTCGGCCGTGATCTTGGCGTCGGGCTCATAGGTGTGCAGCTTGTAGATCGCGATATCGCGGGCAATTGCGGCGACAAGGGGCTGCGCGTCGGACAGCGGCAGAACGTAGCGGGCCTTGAGATAGCCGTCGATCAGCGCGTCGGTATCGGCCAGCGCAGAGGCCACCACGTCCGCGTCGATCAGGCCTGTGGCGGCCTCGGCGCGGTCGGTCAACGACACCAGCATCGGCGTGCCAAAGCGATCCGTAAGCTCTTCAAGGGTGGTGTAGGGCACGTCTCAGCTCTCCTGTCCTTGCGGGTCCCGACGGCGGAAGGCCGCCGCCGGGGTGGCTCTGGCAGGCAGAGCGTGCGCGGGTCAGCCCTCGTCCTGCGCCAAATGGTACGCGCGGATGGTCAGCGTCTCGTCGCCGGTCAGCGCGGCCGCCTCGGCCTCGCTCAGATCGTCGGCGAGTATGACCTGCGGCTCGCGGGTGAAGCGCCGCCCGATCCGGCGGCGGCCCTGCGCGGGACCGGTCACCTCGAGCACGAGCGGGCCGCTCTCGCTTTGGATTTCCGGGGCCGGAGCGCCCTCCGCCGGAGGCGGAGTGACGACGCCTTCGACACTCTCCCCGGTGCCCGGCTTTTTAGCCTCGGCCTCGGCGATCTTCTTCGCCAAGGTCGCGTCCTTGATATTTGCCGGGTATTGGAGCCCGAGCGCCTGCGCCCGGGTCTCCATCTCTTCGCGGGTCTGCGGGGTGCCGGTCATCTCAGAAACCCCTTATGCCAGCCACGGCACGACCAGCAGTTCGGCCGTGTTGCGGTAGACGTTGGTGGCCCCGGCCGCGTCCCGCTCTGCGTTGAGCAGCTCGAGCGCCTGCCCCTCCAGCGTGGGCGGCACGACAAGGAGGTTGGGCGTGAGGCCCAGCGGGCGGCCGTAATCGCCCTTCATGCCCATCAGCGCCTCGCGGGCGGTCTTGTAGTGGGCCTTGTCGAGGGTCTGCTTGGAGCCCCACGCCATCTGCCAGAGGCCGTACCCCACATTCCAGCGCGCGTCGGTGCCGTACTGGAATTCCTTCTTGGAGAACACTGCCGGGTCGGTGGCGTTGTCCATGGCGACGAACTCAGGGCGCTGGCGCTCCTGGAAGATGATCGGGCGGATGCGGCGGCCCGACGCGATCAGGAACCACGGCGTGCCAGAGCCGCCGTCGGTATTGGCGACCGAAACTTCCTTGCCATCCTCGTCGAGGACCGGGTGGTCGGTATCGAAAAAGTTCTGGCCGTCGTAGCAAGTGTTGACGAAGCCAGCCTTGAGTGCCTCGAAGACCAGCATGTCCGGCTTGGCGGCAACGCTGTCGCCAAATTCCTGCATGATGGGCGCGTAGACGCCGAGATTGTCGTCAAGAATGTCGTTGCGGTCGACCCCGACCGTCAGTTCGTAATCCTTGTTGACGATGGTGTAGTTGTGCTCGGCGAGACCATGCACGACGCGGTCGCCCATCCATTCGCGCATGTTGGGAAGCTTGCCCAGCCAGCCGTAGGTGTTGGAGCGTGTGGTCGAGGGCACGGTGGTGGCGATGCGCTCCCGTTGGGTCGGGGCCTGCTCGAGAGCGCCCATGAACTCGCGCCGGAACCCGGTGCGCAGCGCATTCAGCGTGGCGGTGTTGATAATCATGTCAGAGTCTCCTGTCAGGCTGCAGCGGCGCGGGTGAGGGCTTCGTCGAAACGAACCCAGACGCCGAGCTCATCGACGTGATCCACCACCCCGGCGGGGGAGCGGGTGTTTGTGGCGCTCGTCTTGGCGACGGTCTGGTCATCGACCGCGAAACACACCTTGCCCAGGTCGGCCTCGGTGATTTCATCTGCGGCGGCCGAATTCTCGTACCGGAAGATGCCCGGCTCGAACTCGACCCGGATGTCGCCATTCGCCCCGGCCGCGTTGTCGACATATTCCTGCGCGCGGCCCACGCCGATCAGGCCGGTCGCGGTCTGGCCTTCCACGAGGAAGCCTGTGGCGTTGCGCATCAGCATCGCCCCGGCAAAGATCGTGGTCGCGGCGGCGACCAGCCCCACGCGGCGGGGACCCATCGACTGGGGGGTGTTGCGGTCTGCGGTCAGTGCGGTCATTGGGTCAGCTCCTTCTGCTCAGCGGCAAGCGCCTTGGCGAATTCCTCGGGCGCAATGCCCAGCTGCGCCGCGACCTGCGCCTGTTCGGCGTTGAGGGCCACGGAGCCGTCCTTTGAGGCAGGCGGCACGACATGCATGCCGGAGGCCTCCAGCTTGGGCAGCCCGGCGATAAACGCCTCGGTGCCCTCGGGATCGCTCATGTGCATCGACACGATCCGCTCGCGCGACGTCGCATTGATGCCCGCGCGGCGCTCGGCCATGGCCGCATCGACCACACCCTGCGCGCGCTCGCGCTGCCGGTCAGTCTTGAGCGTCGTGAGTTCGCTCGTGACCTTGGTCAAATCAGCCTGCAAGGCGGTGATCAGATCGCCGTCCTGACCGGTGGTGGCACGCTCGCGCGCGGCATTGAGCACCGCATTGGCGTCGGCCCCCTCGGGCAGGCCAAGCGCCACGCCGATCTTGCCGATGGTTGCGCTCTGCGCGGCCGCTGTGGACATTGACGTGATCTTGGCGAGAACCGCCTCTTCGTCCGCGTCCTCGGGAAGCCCAAGCGCTTTTGCCAGTCGTTGGATGAACGACATGTCAGTCTCCTCGTTGTTGAGCGCGACCAGGCCGCGCAGGTTCTGGCGATTGACGAGGCTGGCATTCAAAATGCTGGCCACGATTTTCTTGCCGCCGCGCTCGATGTAATTGAGCACCGGCGAAATCCGGCGATAGGCGCGCCCGCCCACAAGCTGGCGGCCCTCTTCAGTCCATTTGACCCGGCCCCAGATACCGTCCGCGCGCGCCTGCATTTCCGTGATCCAGCCCACGGCGCGGGCATCGCCGCCTTTGGGGGCTGCAAGGAAAGAGGCGTGGTTGACGTCGATCTCCAGATCGCCGCGCTGTGACATGCTTTGCTCGATGACGGCCTGCATGTCGGCAATCTCGTAGGGACCGCGCCCGTCGAAGGTCTCAGCGCTCCCAACGGGCAGCAAATGCACCCACTCGGGGGCTTCGGTGCCGTCTGCCGCCACCATCTCTCGCGCCGCCATCATGACACGGTCGGATTGCACCTCTGGGGCAGACGCGGCAACCGCGTCGCGCAGGCTCTCAAAGGAGACGTCCAAGGCTTGCGCGAAACCGCGCAGCCGCTCTTCAGGCGGGGTTTCGATA
The DNA here is from genome assembly GCF_051447875.1 of Roseovarius sp. MS2. NCBI lineage: Bacteria > Pseudomonadati > Pseudomonadota > Alphaproteobacteria > Rhodobacterales > Roseobacteraceae > Roseovarius > Roseovarius sp. MS2. Next base: position 1,526,581 of record NZ_JBKHVF010000001.1, on the reverse strand, counting down.
TCGCCGCGCAGGATTTGCCGCACCGTGCCGGTCTCGATACCGGCTGCGGCGGCCATTTTGGCAACGAGCGCCGCCTCTTCCTCAGAGGAAGGGGCAAGGGCGCTGATGCGCGCGTTCAAAAGGGAGGCGAGGGACTGTTTCATGTTGGCGATCATCGCCAACGCAGGGGCCCCGAAACACCCGCAACTGTTTGCGGGGCGGTGGCGCTATGCTGCCGGGCCTCAGGTTGCCCGACGCCGCGCTGTCAGTCAACTACTGTCCGAAGGCACTGTCCAGATACTCCTCGATGGTGGCGACGATGGCGTCGGTGTCCTCGTCGCCGACCCCGAGATAGGGACGTGCGGGAATGGCCCCCCACGGGATCGACATCACGAAATCGCGCCCGTTCTTGTCCCGGCCGATGCGCGCGCCGAACTCCCCGGCCTCGGCCCCGAACTGCATCACGGCCGCCTGAATGACGTTCGAGCCCCACGCGACCCGGTCCGCCGAAGGCTCCGCATTGATCGTGGTAGAGAGGGTCCGCGAGGGGCCGATCAGGGGGCGGGTGGGTTGGCCGTCACCGCGCCGCCGGTAGGCTTCGAGCGTGGCCGGGCTCTTGGGTGCCCAAGGATTGCCATCCGGATCGGTGCCGTCCGTGAAGTTTTCCCGCGTGCTGTTGACCATCAGTTCGCCGATGTCCTGCATCAAAGGGGTCATGTCGGTCAGGGCAGCAGACACCCGGGCGAGCGCTTGGGTGATTTCCTCTTCATTGATTTTGACGGTGATCATGGCTATGTTCCTTTTGTCGGCTGTGCATCCACCCACCGCATTCAGGTTGCGGGAACGCGTAAGGGCGTACGGGAGGGGTCAGCCGATATTTTCCACCCAATAGGTCAAGAGCACGAGGCGGCGACGGCGCGGCCTTAGAACGAAGTGCGCAACGTAACGGCGTGCGCCAACCACCTTGGTCAGCCTTAACACGCGTGACTGCAGGCTACGCGCGTCAGACCATTCGAAGCTGTCCGGAAATTGGAAAATCTCTGGCAACAGTCCAAAATCTTCCGGGCGGACGGCAATCTGCCCCCGCGCGGCCTCCCGCGCCGGGTCTCCATGCCGGACGAACACATGGCGGATGGCATCGGCGTCGACGGCTATGTCGTAGAGATCGAGGTCGCGCCCCGCGCCCTCTCGATAGGCACGGGCCTGCACGGAGGTCACCAAGCCAAGAGACTGGATTGGTTCGCGCTCTGAGAGGGCCTTGCGGGCGGCGTCAGTCTTGGCCGCGCTGACGCGGGTTGCATATCGGGCGAGGCTGTCAGCCAGGGACGGCAGGCCTCGGTATCCTTCCACCAGAAGATCGCGGGTCCGGTCCGGCAGGCTGGTCATGTAGGCCACTGCGAGATTATACCGCCAGTCGACGACCTTGGCCGCCATCGTTCGAATTTCGTCCACAGTGCTGGCCCCGGGCGTGTAATCCCAGCCCTTGTCGATCCCTTTCGGCGCACCGGTGCGCGGATCTCGCGACTGCCAATCGTCGGGCAGGCGCTTGTCCGGGTCGCCGCCGCGACGGCGTGCGCCCGCCTCGGTTCGCGCGCCGATCACGTAGCAACTGCAGCCCCAGCCGTTGGGCGGGCCATGCGTGATCCAGAACGGGTGATCGGGCGGCAAGACCAGCCCGTCCCAGCCCAGATGGATCACGCGCGGTTCGCTCGATCCTCCGTGCCGATAGACCCAGAACGCAAAATTGCCCTCGATGAGCTGCGCCATGCGCCCGGCCGCGTAGCTGGTGGCGATGTTGGTGCGGTAGATCACCCGGGTGCGCCATGCCTCGCCGCGCTTGGTGCCTTCGCCGGTCCAACCGTGCCAGCCGCGCCGGGTGACGGTGGCGCGAAAGTCGCGCCGGAATTCCTCGAGTGAGGTGCCTTGCGAGATGGCCTTGTCGACGGCAGCCGCCAGATCGGCCAGCAGGTCCGCCTTTTGCGCCCCGGCCACCATGAAGGCGCGGTCGTGCTGGGCGCGGGTGATGTCATCCCACCGCGCCGTCGGCACAAGGTCGCCCAGGCGCAGGCGAAAGGCAGCGATCTGCTCGCGGAACGGACGCCGGAACGTGGTGCTGAGGTCAGCCACTGTCTTCCTCCAGCGCGGCCCGGCCTCCGGCATGGGCGGCGGTGAGCGCCGCTGCGATCACGTCGCGCAGTGCGGCATCGTCGAGGTCCGGAAACCCGGCCAGCAGCCGCTCGCGGAATTCGGCGAGGCTGGTTGACGTCTCCAGCATCGCCTCGATCTGTTCGAGCATGGCCAGCGTCGGCCCGGAGGCCTCATTCGCCAGCCGATCCGCTGCATCGCCCAGAGGCCCTGAGAGGGCCGCTGAGTGCTCCTCCGCGTTGAGGGCCACTGTGCCCGCCGTGGACCCCAGAGGCCGTTTAATCGAGGCTAAAAACCGTTTAGTCAGCGAAGCCTGCATTGTGGGGTCGATCACAACACCCGCCGGAGGGGCAGAACCGCCCATCGGACGCAGAACTTGCGCCCCCGCCGCCGGTTTGCTCAGCCCGAAACGCGAGTAGACCTGGGCGGCGTCAACCTCAAGCCCCCGGTCGATCAGAGGTCCCACGGCTTCCGTGAACGCCTTGAGGTCCTCCTCTTCGGGTCTGCCGATTTTGAGACGCGGCGCGGGCGGTGCGTTCTCGCCGTATTGCAACGCATGCCAAGGCCGGATGAGCCACCGGTTGAGGATCGCCTGCAGCTGGCTGCAGTCGGCTTTCTCGATGTCCTCCTGTACCTCGCGGTGTTCCTTGCCGGACCCAAGCCCGCCCACCTGAGCGTCGGTGGTTGAGGTCTGGCCAAGGACCGCCTTGGAAATCTGCTTGTCGTACCAATCGGCACGGCGCTCGTAATGGTCGGTGCTCGACCCGACATTGGCGCTCTCGACGAATTCGATTTCCATTTCGCGCGGGATGATCGCCGCGCAGTCGCCCGCGATATTGGCGACGGCCGCAAAGAGCGTATCGCGGTCGCGCTCACTGGCCCCGCTGCCGTATTTGCCGACGCGCAGAGGCTGTCCGTAAGTCTGGGTGAAGATAGCCCAGTCGCGCTCGGTGAATTTCTTGAACATGAAGGCCCAGACGGCGGCGCGCGCCAGACCCGACCGGATCGGCAAGCCGCTTTTGGCCTTCATGTTGGCAAAGATGTACTTGAAGCCCGGATAGGGCTCCTCCTGCCCTTGATCGTTGAGCCGCACCGGCGTGCGATGATCGACCCGGTCAAACCGGAACCAACGCGGATCGCGCCACTCCAGACGCTCGGGCACCCAATCGCCCATCGACGTGTCCCAAATGATCTCGGTGTGGCTGTAGCCCTTGCCGACGGCGTCGAGAATATCGAACACCTCGTCGCGCAGCTCGTCGCGCTTGAGCCAGTCCTCGACCGCCTTGGCGGCGTCGAGATCGAACTGGGTGTCGCCGCCCGGTTCCACCGTGATCTCGATCTGGCTGATCGAGCGTTTGCGTGTGCCCAACACGCCCAGATAATGCAGGTCCTTTTCCTCAATCTCCTCGGCAAGCTCCAGATAGCGCACCGGGTCGCCGATGTCGGCCGCACGCAGGATGTTTGCAAGGCGCACCGGATCGAGACCCTGACTGGGGTATCCGCCCAGAGGCGAGCGCACCCCGCCGAAGGTGGGCGCAGAGATCTCGCGCTTCAGCTCGGCCCGCTGGACGGGCCGCCCGAACTGGTCGAGGATCTGGGGCAGTTTGGCCATGGTCGCTCCTATTTTGTGATATGCCGGACCGCGCGCATGACGGCGTCCTCGACATGGGTGACCGCGAGGCTCAGGTGGCGGGAGGCCAAGCGCTCGCCGTCGGGATCGGTGCCGCCGATTTCATGGCAGAGGCCGATAAACGTGGCACCCAGTTCCTTTACCGCGTCGACCCGGGCCTTCTCGGCTTCCGAAAGGACACGCCAAGTCTGCCGCGTGCTGTTGTTCGCCGCGCGTGTGTCGCTTGAACTGGGAAACGTTGCGCACGCGTTGGTGTTCTCTTCTGGCATCACAAGCCTCCTCTGATCCGTGCCCCTGCCGGGGGCTGCCACCAACCGCGTCGCGGCCGGTCATCGTCGCTGTGATCGGGGCGGCGCTGCATGCGCCCTGTGGCCTCCGCAGGCTGATCCCGGCGCACGCCACGATATCCGTAGGCCTCGACCTCCTGATTGCTCGCATACCAGGCAAGTGCACCCGCTATGGCGCTGTCGCCGTGCCGGTCGAGCCCGTCCGATCCTTTGAAGCGGAAATTCTCCGGCACGCGGATGATGCCGTTTGTGTATTGCAGCGCCTGGTGGTCGCGCAGCACGTCCTCATGGGCGGGCAGAACGATGGTGCGGTCCGAGAAGGCCTCGATATAGGGGGGCATCTCGAGCTCGTACCATTGGCGCGTGAAGGAGACTTCGACGATCCGCTCGCCGTAGCGTTGGGCCGCGACTTCGGCGAGATAGGCCCCGTTGCCGGTGCGGTCCATCGCGCCCTTGTAGAAGTTGGGCAGCCGGTCGAGCAGCCAGAAGAGCACGTCGCGCTGCTGGTCAAAGGGGATGTTGCGCAGCTCGACAATGAGCTTGGTGCGCCGGGTGAGGTCGACGCCCTGTTCGAGAATAATGATGTCGGTCGCGTCACCCGAGCGCGCAAAGTCCTCGCCCATGAAATGCGGGCGCGTTCGGTCGAGGGTTTTAAGCACCGGTTCAAGGTGGGTTTTACACCAGGCTTCAGCGGCGGCCTTGCGGACGGGTTCGTCGGCATTCTTGAAGCTGTCGGGCTGCGTCCAGCGATGGAACGGGATGCCCTTGGCCATGCAGGCCTCGATCTGCACGCGGGTGAGGGCCGCGCCTTCCATCTCGGCGGGTTCGGCATCAAGCTCTTGGCGCATCGCGGCTTCGCGCGAGCCATAGGCCCGGCGCACGGTGGCCTCCCACGCAGCCTCGGCCTCTGGCGTCCAGGTCTTGCCCTGCATCATGCAGACGCGCTTAAAAAGCCCGTTGGCGACCGCGTCGCCGAAGGTGTAGCGATGCACCGCAAAGCCGTTCTTGCCCGCGCGCGCCTCTCGGATCAGCTCGTTGAAGGCATTGAGATAGCCGTTATGGGTCGAGATGATCCGGACCTTGCCGCCCCAGATCAGCATCGCGTTCACGGCGTCGATCACCTCGCGCACGTCCTTGTGGAATGCGGCCTCGTCGATCACCACGGTGCCCTGAAGGCCCCGGATATTGGCAGGGTTGGAACTCAGCGCCTCGACCCGGAACCCGGAGGCAAAGCGCACCCGGTAGGCTGAGATGAACTTGGTAGTGCCGTCGGGCTGCTGATCCTCGAAGAGAAACTCCTCGATGGGATGGGCTGCCCCCGCAATCACCCGCGCGAAATGCGCGACATAGCCAATGGCCTCGCGGCCCTTGTCCTTGGTGTCGCCGATGTAAAAGCAGTTTTGCCCGCCCGCGCCGCGCGCGGCGGCGGCAATGAGCGCGCAGCCCAGCATTTCGGCAAAGGTGATGCCGGTGCGGCGGCCCTTTTCGCAAACCTTGAGGTCGCTCTCGTCAGCCAGCCAGGAGCGTTGATGCGCCATCAGAATGCCGTCGGCGAGCGGATCGAGGCTCTCGGGGATCTCCGAGCCGCGCGGCAGTTCCTCGGGGAGCGCGTCGGGGTCGCGGGTGAGGACGGGGGCGGTCATGACTGCGCAGCCTCCGCGCGAAGCCGCTCCATGCAGATCCGGGCGCGGTCAAAGTCGGGATAGCCGCCAATGGCCACGGCGTAGTCCCCCTGCCCTCTGGCCCGGTCCATCAGACGTTTTTGCACGCCGTAATAGGTGCGCCCGTCAACCTCTTCGCCCGCGAGAAGGGCCCGGATTACCCGCGCGGCGTCCCGGCAGGCGCGCTCGATGTTCTTGTCGCGCTTCGCCCAGTATTGGGCATGCGCGGCCATGTCGTTTGCGATTTGGGCAGGCGTAGCCATCACACTGCCTCCCAGTAGCCATCGCGCAGCCAGCCGTGCCAGCCGCAACGCAGTTGATTGACCGACGGCGTGAGCGTCGGCTCGGACAGGGACCCGTTCCACTCCCAGCTTGGGGTAGACGCGGGCTTGACGCGCAAGCCGATGATGATCCGGTTTGGACCTTCGCAGCCGCAGGGGCAGTAAAACCAGAAGGCCGCACAGTCGGGGCCACCTTGGGTCAGGTCGATGTGGAAACTCCCGGGCAGCTTTTGCCGCCGGAACTCGGCCGGGTTGGGGAATTCGATGGCGCGGATCATGGGCGCGCCTCGGCAATCCAGATCAGATAGGGCTGCTCCCGCCACCACGCGACCGTGCAGCGCATGCCCAGATGCGTGATGCGCTCCCTGCGTCCGAACAGGAATATCCGCACGCGGCGGGACAAGGGCGCGCGACGCCAGTTGTGGTCACCAACCATCACTTTCCCTCCGGTCGAGAGGTCCTTGGACGGTATTCCCGCGAGGTCATCCATTGCTGTCGGTATCAATTCATCCACCGCGCACCCCCAGAAACTCGCGCTTGAGCTTGCCAATGACCGCGCTGCTCAGGCCCAGCTCTTCGCTCTGCGCCTCGAGCGCCTCGACCGCATTGGCGCGTTCTTCGGCGGCTATGCGGGCGCGTTCCTTGACCATCAGCTGCTCGCGAATGCCTGCGCTCGACATGATGTCCTTCATCATCTTGCCCAAGAAATGCAGCTCGCGCGGGTCGATATCCTCGCCCTCCTTGGTCATCTGCGATTTCAGAACCTTGAAGGCCACGCTTGTCATCATCTGGAACAGGACGCGGTGCCGGTCGGCCTCCTCCGAGAGGTCATTGTCGGCCAGCCATTGGCTGGCCCATGCCCCGGCCTCGTCCTGCAGCTTGACGAACTGCTCGTATTCCTGACCGTAGGCATGCAGTGCGCTCTTGCCGATGCGCAGCTCGAGCCCGTCTTCTGCAAGGCGGAAATTCAGTTCTTCGGCCAGTTCCTCGTAGCCGTGAAAACCCTTGGCTTTCCACCAGTCATGCAGCCACTGGCGCAGCTCGGGCGGCAATAGCTCGACCTTGCGGGGCGGGGGCATGTCAGAGCCTCCGTGCGCTTGGACGCTGGATATCCGGATGAACGGCCTCGCCGCGCGCGACCTCGATGCCGCGCCGGGTGGCCTCGGCAATGACAAAGTCGCCATGGTCGGCCACCGTCACCATGCCCACCTCCTGCAGCCATGCCAATTCGGTGGTCACCTGGTCAAAGGTGGAGCCGACGCCCACGCCATTGAGCACGTCACGCAGGATCGAGGCGTTGGCGGTGTAGCCAGAGACCTGTTCGAGATGCCGCAGGATTGCGAGGCGGCGGTGCTTGCGCAGGGTTGTCTGATAATCGCTCACTTCTTGCCTCCGTCGAGCAGGTGTTGTTCGTGACGGGACACGATGACCTCGAGGCGCGCGGTGATCTTGGCATTGCCCTCCATGACGGCGGCCATCTTCTCCATCGCGCCGGTCTGTTTGACCAGTTCGAGCTGGAGCGCGTGCATGTCATCCTTTCCCGGCATGATCTGCACTGCCTGCTCAAGTCGCGAGATACGCGCCTCGTGCCGGTCCATGCGCTCGTGGCCCGCCTCGAGCTTCGCGTCCAAATCTTTGCGGCGGGTAGCCACGAAGGTGTAGAAGGCCACCAGCATCGAGAACACGACGCTGAGGCCCTTCCAGAACAGGTCCCAGTCAACCATCATGCCGGGTCGCCTGCTGGCGGCGTGAGGATCGCCGCGCCCTCCCCGGCCATCAGCGCGCAGGACACGCCCTCGGGACGGGTCAAGACAATCGTCCAGCTGCCCGAAGGGGCGATGAATATTTCAAGGAGCGGGCCGGTCGAAATCACGCCCTGCATCGCCAGAACCTCGCCATACCGCTCAGACAAGGCGCGCAGAAGTTCAGCGCGCGCCATGCAGGTCTGCGCCTGCGCCGGTTGTACGGCCAACAGGATCGCTGCCAGAACACCCAAGAGCGTGATCCGGATCATACCGCACCGCCTCTCTTGAGGTCGGCGATGATGCCTTCCTTGGTTTTCGAGCCAACCGAAGACCCGAAGAAGTAGTTGCCGACCTGCGTCGTCATCGCCCCGAGCGAGCCAACCATGATCAGTAGCACTTCGCCCCCCTGCGCGGGCAGGCCGTAGGCAAAGATGTAGGCCAACACCCCGAAGAACCCGACGATCACGACAAGGCCCAAGGCGGAGGGCGTCCAGTCCTTCATTGCGGCTTGACGGTTGCGGGCGCTGTCGCGGTCGCCTGCGGCCACGCGCTCCAACTCGATCCCGGCCTCCTCCATCTGGGCGCGAAACTCGAATTCCAGTTCCTTGAGCTTGGCAAGGTCCGTGCCGGTCGCCTCCGCGATGGCCCGCTCGACCGCAAGCGGGTCGGCCGCCTCATTGCCGAGCAGTTTGCCCGCAATGGCGCGGGTCGCAACACCCGCCAGCGGCCCGCCCAAAGCTGTGGCGATGGTTGGCGCGACCGCGCCGATGATTTCCTTGAGTTGGCGCTTCATGATGCGGCCCTCCCCTTCGAGTGAACAATCGGCGCGGCGTAGCGCCCCACGATCCAGCCTTCATGGCCGCCGTAGATAACTTTGAGCCAAGCGCGCCCGCCGAATTCGCCGCACCGGATAACCGGCACCACGGCCCCGTCGGGAATGCGCGCGAGGACGTTTGGATTGAAGCTCGGCCACCGGCGCATGTTGAGCGCGTCGTCGGGTACCTCGATCTGGACAAACTCTTCGCCGGGGACGTCGACGGCGACTTCGTCCTCGGCCGCGTCGAGCGGGTCCTCCCGACCAAAGATCAAAGAGCGCATATGCTCCAGCGGGAAAAGCGGGTTGGTGTCCACCTTGCGGCCCGGCGAGATATACCAATGCGTCGTGATGTCAGTGAGCGTCGGGATGCCCTCAAAGAGGTTGCGCAAGAGATGCCTCAAAGACGTCAGCTGCACCTCGGTGTAGGGCATCCAGAGGCCGCGCCCGTGCTGCGGCGTCTCGATCTCCTGAATGCCGTGCTCCCCAATGTCGAAACGCCGACCGTACCACGCCTGCGCCTCGGTGGCCGAGAACCGCGTCATGCGCCCGGGGTTCACGATCTCGATGCCCACCGAAAAATCGTTCACGCCGGACCGCCCATGATAGTTGGACCGCCCGGCGTGATTGGCCCGGTGCCCCACCCGGACCTGTTGTTCGATGCCCCCGTCCCGTTCCAAGACAAAATGCACCGAAACCTTTTGATCATTGTCGCGCAGGTAATCGCGGGAAGAGCCCGCGTCCAACGGCCCGGCGGTGTCGTGCAACACGACGATGCGGGGAGTAATAGCCCCGCCCGACCACTTTGCCTGATTGAATGGGATGCGCGGATGCAAGCCGTCGATAAAGGACATTGGGGGCCTCTCTGTCCTGCTGAAAACAGGATCAGAATGCCGCGCAAGGCAGCATCCGAGACACCCGCAAGTCCTTGCGGGTCAGATCAGTCGGTTTTCCAGTTGAATAGGTCCGGTTGGGACGTCGGTGCCGCGCCCATGCCCTTGAGGTAGGCGCGCACCGTCACGTCGGACACCCGCACTTTGCGTGCAATTTCCGAAATGGGCAAGTTTTGTTTGTAGAGGACCTGCGCAATCCATCGGCGGGCAAGCGGCACGCGGGCCGGAAGATGCTCGGCCGTGCGGGCCAAGAGCGCGGCTTTCTCGCGGCCAAAGCGCTTGGCGACACGGCTGCGGCGCGGGTTGCGCCCGAGGTAAAGCTCGGCACCGCCAAACTCGAGGAGGAACTCGACCGCGTCTGCCTCGCCGAGGGCCTCGACGTAGGGGCGGATCTGGACCGGGGTAAAAACCTCGCCCTCTGTCATGGTTGGGTCTTCTTGCGTCGCCGCCCCGGGGGCTGCGTATGACGCCGGGTGACGGTCACAACGCATCCGCCCTCGATCCTGTAGACGAATCCGCCGCTGATCACGCCGCAGGCTCCGGCCTCGAGACCCTCCTCCACCACGCGCCCGATCTCGCGGCGCACCGCGTCGATATCCACGCCCTTGACCCGCTCGAGATAGCGGATCACGGCATGGTCAGAGGCGGGGTGGCGCGGCTTTTTCACCGGCGGTGATCCTCCCAATCGAAGTCGATGTTCTGGCGCTGGCCCCACGTTTTGAGGGCCTGAATGACGGCGTCGATCTGCTGCCACTCGCGCAGCATGTCGACGTCGGCCGGGACCGATCCCCAGACGCCTCCGAACCGGGCGCGAATGAACTTGTTGAGCCCGGCGCGGGAGGGATCGCGCAGCGCGCCCGACTGGCCGAGCTTGCGCCAAAGCACATGGATCATGCGCAGATCGGCGCGCGGTGCAGGTTTGTGGCGCGGGTTGCGGGGTTTGTCCTCGAACCCGGCCTGCTTCAGGCGGTTAACGATCAGCCGCAACTCGCCGTCGTTCATGTCGCGCAACGACGTCTTGCCGGTGACGCTGGCCTGCAGATCGCGGCGCGCGTCCTCGTCGAGGCCCAGCTGGCGGCAGGCTGCGAAGATCAGTTGTTGCAGCGCGCGGTTCATGCCAGCGTCATCCCGAGCGCTTGCGCGTACATCTCGAGAACCGCCTGTTCCTCGGCGACGTCGTTGATGTCGCGCTTGCGCAGGGCGATGATCTTGCGCATCACGGCGGTGTCGTAACCGCGCCCTTTGGCCTCTGCCATCAGCTCCTTTTGCTCCTCCGCGAGGTCCTTCTTTTCCGCCTCAAGCCGCTCGAACCGCTCGATGAACTGGCGCAGCTCTTCTGCCGTGACGCGGTAATTCTGGTCATTGGTCGTCATGGGTCACTCCTCCTCTTCTGCATCTGACATGTCGAACATATCCAAGGTGCGGTCGCAGCGCGGCTCGGGTGCCCCGTCGCGAACGAACGCGGAGCATTGCGGCACGCCGCCGTTAGAATATTGCCACTCTGCGGGATACTCGGGGTCTGTAATCCGATGCATCATGGCGCGCAGGTTGATCGCGCAGCAATGTTCGGGGTCATCAAAATTGGCCAAGTCGCAGTTCGCGCACCACTCGGCCATGAAGATTTCTCCCTCGGTCCCGTTGCTTGGTCGGTAAGGCCGATGCGTGCCGCTGGGATGGATTGTGTTGTCGTGGCTCATAGCGCGCTCTCCAGATAGCGGATAACCGCACCGTGAAGCTGGGTGCGGTCCTCGTCCTCGCCCGGCATGACCTCGATCAGGAGCCGCACAGCGTCGGCCAAGATCGAGAGCGTGCCGCCTGTCACAATGTCACCATGGGGGAACGGCCCGCCCTCCCGCGCGGCCTCGATCAAATCGAAGGTGGTGCTGGAGGTGTGTTCCGCTGCGGCAAGCAGCTTGCTGACGATGTCGTCCATCACCTCACACCTTCGCCAGATCGAGAACCACGGTCTGCCATGGGGCCTCGGTGTTCGTGCGGTGCTTGACACGGACGTAAGTCGCCTTGCCGACCACGCGCATGGCGTCGCGGATGGCATCCATCGCCCGGTTCCACCGCGCGTCGGCGATGTCGAGCCGCAGGAGCATGAAGATCTCGGCGCGGTTGATTTGACCTTCCTTGTCGGTGTTGAAGGCGCGCGTCACGATGGCCTGAATTTCCGGGCGGCTGTCGGCGGACCATTCATTGAGGCACTCGTCGATCAGGCCCTTGGCGATCTGCAACTCGGGGCCGAAGTCCACCCGGTCCTGCACTTGGACCTGCACCTGAAAGAGCCCGTCATAGGTGGTCAGCGTCTTGTTGCCCTTGGCCCCGCCGACGCTGGTCCCATACTCCTGCGCGAGGATGGCCTCGAAATCCGAGATGTCGTCGAAAGTGTGTTCCTTGAACCGGCGGAGCTGGTCGCTGAGCGCCAGCGCATACCCAGCGATCTTGCGCACCTGTTCGTCTTGCAACTGGTCCTGCGGACGGACGAGATCAAGCGGCACTTCGCGGCCCTTGGCGTCGACCATTTTGCGGCGGCCGTTCTCCTCGATGATGCCTGACGGCACCGGATGGGGGGTGAATTCAGACATTTTACTCTCCTGTTGAAGGGGGTGTTTCGAATTGCTCGCGCTCGAAGGCATAGGCCTGCACGACGGCCATCCGCAGCGTGTCTCGAAGGCTGCAACGCGGCATCACGTCCAAAGACCGATGCAGCATCCATGATCCGAGTTTGAACCGGGCAAGGAGGTAGAAATCCAGCACCGCTACTCTCCTGTTGAAGGGGGTGTTGAAAGGAGGCTTGGACCCACGCCATGGAGCGCGCAGACGGCGGCCATGGCGGCGATCTCGTCCATCGAGCAAAGCGTGCTACCGCGCGGGCCAAGGAGATCCACCTTGGCCACGCCCGAGGCCGCAAGGCGCAGCATCTCGTCGGGACTCCAGCGGGCGATTTCGGGGGCGTTCATACTTCGGTCTCCTTGTCATCGAGAATGGCGTCGATCAAACCGTCGCGGATCACGACGTCGAGGATGCGGACGGCGAGCGCCTTGGTTTCCATCCCGCGCGCGATGGCATGCGGCTCGAGCGCGGCGCGGGTCTCGGCGTTGACGCGGGTCAGCTGCGCGCCCTGAGGCCCGCAAGGTTTCCCCAGCCGCACGGGCGGAAACACGGCCCCATGGCGGCGCAGGTAGTGCAGCACGGAGTGGACGCGCTGCGCCGTGACACCGAGACGGCGCGCGATCTCGCGGGCGGGCACGGCCTGCGTCGCAAGCCCCGACACTGACGCATCGAGGCTGTCGTCACGCCGCGTCATCGTCGGCCCCCTTGTGGATGGGGCAACGGTTGCAGGCGCGGTACATGGTGACGGTCTGCGAGTTCACATTCTCGAAATTCGCTGCCTTGCCGCGCCACTTACGGCAGACCTGTTTGCCGATCTCGCCCAGTGCCGGACAATCGACCACCGCGCGCATGAAATGCCCGCGCACGATGTCCTCAACGATGCTGGTATCTGCGGGATAGCGATTGCGCAGGACGTTGGACACCAGCGTCGGGCTGCGCTCCATCTTGGACGCGACCTTGCTCTGGCTGGTCTCGTCGCAGGCGCGGGCCAAGGCGGCGACCCAATCAGGCATATCCTCGCCCCAGAAGGTGCGGGCGGTGTCGAGCGCGCTCATGCCGCACCGCCTTTCGCGGGGGAAAACGCCCCGGTGTTGGGATCGAGAATGCCCGCGAGCCGCACGGCTTTCGGAGGAAAAGGCCCGCTGTCATCGATCAGCTGATAGATCGCCTCACGGCGTCCGATGATCGCCGTCTGACGCACCTTGAGATGGCCGGACCCCAGCAACTGGCGACAATAGGCGCGGGCCTTCTCGACGGTGACCTCGACACCTCCGGCGTTCGCATGCGCGGCCAAGTCAGTTGGCCCGAACTGCACCAGCCGCCGCATCGCCCGCCACATATTGCCCTCGGGGGTCGGGACGCCGTCGGGCGCTTCAATCGCTGTCAGGTTTGCCGCGTCCAACTCAACGCTCCGGAATATCTTGCGGTGCATGTCCTTGCGGATGCATTTCACGAGGCCTGCACGCTCCCAGCGACGCACGAACGTCTGCGCAGTGTCGCCATGCACGCCAAGGGTCGCGAGGTCGCTCCAGTGAAACTCCTGCATGCCTTTGACGCGATCCCAAGCGTGGCGTTCCATTGTGCTGCGGAAAGGCTTCATTCACGCGGCTCCTTTGCGACCTTGGTAAGCGGCACGACCGTGTCCTCTCTTTTCTCCGGCCGGGCCACCGGGCGGAAATCATCGACCCGCCGCACGGCCGGGGGCTGGCCAGTGTCAAAGACCCGGTTGCCCCAAAGCTCGAGATCGGCCAGTCGCCGCCCCCGGCCCATGGCCAGCTCCTTGGCGCGCGCAAGGTTGGTGGAGACCCGGCGGATCGACCCGCCCGAGGCGGCCACGATGGCCGCAAGGAGGTCCGGGGCAACGTCGACACCCGCCGCGTAGATCGGCGCGAGCTTTTCCGCGTCCGAGAGGTTGCAGGCGAGCGCAGGCTCCCATGCGAGCTGGCGGTTGTGGATGTTCTCCCAGCGGGTCAGGTCCTGCGGCAGCTTTTCCTCGCCCACCAGAATGACCGGGGCCTGACTGCTCTCGTAGATGTCGCGGGCCAGCTCGACCATCCGCTTGCGCAGAAGGTATTGCGCGTCGTCGATGATGAGCGGACGGTCGCTGCGGGCAAGCTGCGCGCCGATGGCGTCGACCATGGCGGCCACACCACGCTGGGGCGGCAGGCCGATTTCACGCAGGATCGCCTGCGCCAGATAGGTCGGCGTCCAGCAGTCTTTGACCTGGACGACATGGGCCTGATACTCGTTGGCCGCGACCGTCACGGCGGTGGTCTTGCCCCAGCCGGAGGGGCCGTAGAACGTGGCCATGCCGGGCAGGCCAAAGGCGCGGGTCTGCACACGTTCGACAAGGCCAATCAGGGCCGCGACGTTTCGCAGGGGCGCAATGGAAGGTGTCATTCTGCTCTCCTTTTCTTGTTACTCTGGGGCACCGAAGCGGCGCGCCATGCGCAGCTGGGCGCGGTAGTCGGAACTCTGCTGATAGTCGGCCAGCCAGTCGGCTTGCGCCTGTGTCAGCGCCTCGCCCTCATCTCGCGCACGCTCCAAGGCGCAGGCGCGGGCAAAGACGGCGGCTGGATCTTCGTCGACCGGATCGACGGGATTGGTGCGGTGTTCTTCAAGCCGCAGCACCCGGGCCTCGATCTCGGCCAGATGCTCGATCTCTTCGGCGCTTTGGGCGCGCCGTTGCCGCTTGGGCGCGGCCTTGTGCGGCGTGGCGAGTTGATGCACCTGCGCCTCAGGCAGCGGTTCGTCTGCCGCCAGCCCCGAGGCTGCGCGCACCCGGGCCGCGACCTCTGCCGCAGACAGCTCGCGCGCGGCCTTGGCCTCGGCCTTCTGCGCTTTGGCCCATGCCCCGCGTTTGCGGGCGTGGTCGCGCGCTGCCTCGACGTCGAAGAACTTCGCCGCTTCGGTACAGGCCGCGTGGCCCAGATAGCGGCCCGCCAGATCATAGACTTCCAGCCCGGCTGTCAGATCATCCGCGTCGAAGCGTGCAACCACCTTTTCCCCTGCGATCCGGTACATCCACTCGGACCAGTATTCCGTGTCGTAGAGCTTCAGCGCGCCATTGCCCGCCTTGGCGCGAACGCCCTCGGCCCGCAGGAGCCAGAGGCGCAACTGCTCGTCGGTCGCGCGTTTGATTGTCGCCTTGGCGTAGCCCTCGTTGAACACCTCGTTGAACGACCGTCCCATGGCCACTTCACTGCGCCGCCCGGGGCGGGCGTTGTGATGCGCCAGTTCGTCCTCGAGAACGAGGCGGAACTCGTCGAGCGGGACGGCGCGGGTGCCGTAATCCTCAGGCTTGGCTTCCGGTTTGTTGCCCGTATAGGCTCCGTCAAAGGCGGGATGCTTCGCCACCCGGTCGCAGAGATCTCGAAACGCCCGCTCGATGGGCTTGGATTGCCCCGAATAGGGCGTGGCCCAGTGGATTTCGACGCCCAAGAGCGGCAGGAGGCCGGGAATATCCTCGTCGGTGATCTTGAAGCGGAACCGGGTCGGCGTGCCGCCTGTCATCGCCTTGGCCGCGAACTCCCGGCCGTTGTCGATCAGAACCGACTGTGGGATGCCATAGGTCCGGATCAGGTCGCCGGTGACCAGCTGCACCGTGTGGCTGTTCGCCGTCGGCGACAGGCGCCAAGCCAAGAGCTTGCCGGAATAGACGTCCGACCAGACCATCATCTGCGGTCTCACGGGCTTGTCGTAGCCCGGCCACGACACAAAGACGTCGAACTTGTGATAGTCGCCCTGGACGCATTCCAGCGGGGCCATGAAGGCCTTGCTGCGGACCTGCGCGGGGTAGAGGCGGCGCAGTGCCTCCTCGCCCTTGCGCATGAAAATCTCCGTGGGGACCGAGACGCTGGCCTTGAGCCAACGGCGCACCTGATGGAGAGGCGGCACGGCGCTGTTGCGCCGCTCGGCAGTCCAGACGCGCACGGCGCGGTCATAGCAACTGGTCAGGCTCGGCTGTGACAGACGCAACCAGTCGCTGCGCACAAGTGACAGAAACGCAGGGTCTATGTCGTCCCGCCGGGCGGGGGCACGCCGCAGCGCGCGCCCGTCGATGAGGTAAGCCAGCCGGTCGGCCCGGGCCACGCCCTCGACCTGCCCGAGGTAATTCCAGAGGGATTTGTCAGACCTCCCCAGCTTGCGCGCGACCTCGCGCACGGCCGCCGAGCGGGTCAGACCGGCCCCTTCCAAAAGCTCGACCTCGGCAATAGCCCCAAGCCGCGCCTCGGCCTCGGCGCGCGCCTTGTCGCCCGCCGCCGCATAGCGCTCCCATGCCTCGCCGGTCCCCGGCTTATCCGCCGGAGCCGCGACCAGACCGGCGCTGAGCCGCATCCGGGCGCGCAGCGGCAAGATGCTCCAGTGATATTCAAGCCCGCCGCCCTGTCCCTTGCGCCGCCGCGCCTTGCCGGGTAGGCGCGCCCATGCCTCGCGCTCCGCCATCAACCGGACTGCCCGGTCGGTTTCCGGCAGGTCGGGGAGTCCGGCCTCGGCCAACTCGGCCGCAGACCACCACTCTTGCGCGGGGGCGGGTCCAGTCATGCCGCGTCCCCTTGGTCAATCTCGCCGAACAGCGCCGCAACCTCTGCGCCGCGCTCCTCGAGAAACGCCATG
Source organism: Roseovarius sp. MS2 (assembly GCF_051447875.1). Classification (NCBI taxonomy): domain Bacteria; kingdom Pseudomonadati; phylum Pseudomonadota; class Alphaproteobacteria; order Rhodobacterales; family Roseobacteraceae; genus Roseovarius; species Roseovarius sp. MS2. The sequence continues at coordinate 1,509,913 of NZ_JBKHVF010000001.1, read as the reverse complement.
CGCTCCCGCTTGCCCGCGCGGTCCCATGCGTCCATGAGGCGCGCGAGGGTGGCGTCTTTGGGGCTGGCCGGGGCCGGTGCGTCTCCGCGCGCCGCGCGATAGGCTTTGCGGGCAGCCTTGGCGCTCTTTGCCGCGCCTGCAGCCAGAGCCTCGACCACGTCGTAGCGCTCAACTGTCTCCTCGATCTTGCCGATCTCGATCAGATCAGAGAGCGCGATGGGCTTGGGCGCACTGCGCAGCAACTGATAATCCCGTGGGTCCAGCTTTGACCCGGCGGCCATGATCTTGTAGACTTGGCGTGTGGTGATGCCGCGCTTCTCGGCGATACTCTGTGCCAGTGAACTAAAGTTCAGTTCGAACCAACGCGCCGCCGCCCCGGCCATCCCCTGTTTCATCTCCGGATGCAGCTTCTGGATCGCCTCACGCCGCCGTGCGAGGAAATAGGCCTCGTCGAGCGTGTTCATATCGGCCCCGGCAAGGTTGCCGTCGATCTCGAACATCGCCGCCTCGGCATCAGAGCAGCGCACCACGTCGCAGGGGATCGTCTCGGCACCCAATTCACGCATCGCCGTCAGCCGGTGTGCGCCGTCGAGAACATAGTCGCCGTCCTTCTTGCGGCGCACCGTGATCCGGCCAACAAACCCGTTTTCGCGGATCGCCTCGACCAAGGTAGCAACGCCACTTGGCGAAACGTCCCGAAGGCGGCCTTCGATCCCGATTTCAGTGACGGGCAATTCGGTTATCGTGGTGAGACGTTCAATCATTCTGGGGCCTTCGTCATTGTGTACCGGCAGATCAGCCGGTCGGCTTTGCGCTCGCGGGTGCAGAGGATCTCCGCCCCGTTGGCGCGCAATTCGGAAATGCAGCTGTTCACCGCCACCACATGCGCCCGCCGCACGATCTCGCGCGTGGTATGCGGGCGGCCATCCTTGAGGACGGCAAGCACCCGTTGCAGGCGGGGCGAGGTGAGCGGCGCATGGTGCATCAGCCCACCATCTGGGCGTCGAGCCCGGCACAATTGGTGCGGCAGTTGCCGCACATGCGGTGTCCCGGTCCCGTTGACCAAAACTCGGTGCCGCAGGTCAGGCAGGGGCGGTTGCGGGCGTGCTTGGCTTTGAGGGCCTCGTCCTGCATCCGGTCTTGGGCGCGCAACGCGATGTCGCGGTTGCTGAACGCGCCGGAGACCCGCGCCTTTCCGTCGAAAACGGCGTAGCCGTGGCCCCATCTTTGAACATGCAGGTCCATCCCGTTCACCCTCCGAAACTGGCAAGGGCAAAGAGCAGGGCGAACAGCGCCAAAGCCCCCACCACGTCACCGATGACAGAAAAGACGCCCCGGCCGGAGCAAGCAGACTGGGCACAGCCGGGGCGCAGGGACCGCGCAGCGCACAGGCCAGCACGCACGCGGAGACGAAACTTATGGGCAAGACGGCGGATCATCGGGCACGCTCCCGCACGAACGCTTCCCTGCGGATCGACAGATGATGATCCTCGGCCAAGCGGCTCAGACGCATCAGCGGCAGCGCGCAGCACGGCTCGTCGATATCGCGCACCAACTGCAGGGCCAGCGCCACGCGCTGCACTTGGGGAATGGCCGCGATTTCGGACTGCAACTGCCCAGCGTCGGGAATGAGATCGGATAACCGCATCACATTAAATCCTGTGTTGAAGGGGGAGTTTCATGGGCCACGCCTCGGCTCAGCACCGCGACAGAAAGGCCTGCGGCGACCATGGCCCAGAAGGCGAGGGCAAAGAGGAAGGCTATGGCGAGGCCGCTACCCGGAGGCAGGCGACGTTCGGGTGCGGGGCGCGGGCTCATGCGGCATCCCCCTTTGCAATGTTCAGGGCACAGACAACTTGGCCAAGGACAATTGACTTGGCCGACGCGCCGCTAATGCGGCTCTTGGCGCGCGCCTCGTCGAACATCGTCAGAATGTCGACGCTGTCGAAGATCGCGGGCAGGTCGAGCAACAGAAATCGCTGATTTGTAGCGAGCGCGGGGAGCCAGACCGAGAGAACAGGCCCGACGTAGCTTTCGACGTCCTCACCGGCCGGGCTTTCGCTGATTGCGCGCAGCCCGGACGTGACGGCGGCCGCCTCGCCGTTCTGAACCATCCGGCGAATGAGGTTGGTGGCGTAGACGGTCCGTGGGGGCTTTCTGGACGCGGTGGCGTTCGACGTCGCCAGTTTACACCCTGCCGCCTCGACCGCGTCCTTGCAGGCCACAGCCCACGGCGTGCCCGCCGCCAGTTCTGCGCGGTATATCGTGGGGGCATCCATCGAAATGCGGTCTCGGTTGATCGCGGCAAATCCTGCGGCCTGTTCGGTCGGGGTCATCGGCACCGTCATGGCGGGCAGTTTCTCGATCCCGCAGAGCGCCGCCGCATGCGCGCGGTGCTGGCCGTCCACCACGGCGAGTTTTCCGCCCTCGGTCGGGGCAACAAGGATTGGCTGATATTTGCGCCAGTCAAAGCCGTCGGCGATGCGCTGGATCGCGCAGCGGCCCTTTGCGGTGACGGTGCGCTGATAGCGCCGGTCGATCACTAGGTCAGATAGGTCGGCCCAGATCAGCATCGGCTGCGGTTGATCCGCCAGCGTTGCGGGTTTGAAGCCGGACGTGTCGATAGGGTCGAGGCTCATGCGGCGTCCTCCTGTTTTGCGGATGGGCGGGGGATGTCGCGGGGCCATTCAAGGTCGGTGGGCCAGTTGTCAGAGAACCATTCCGCGACTTTTTGGGCGGTCTTTGTGCGGCAGTCGTAGCCCCCGATTAGCCGCAAGAAGAACTTGCCGTCGTTCACTGCGTAAACGCCTAGCGTCGAAACCTTGAGGCCAGTGTGGCTCGAATAGCTACTGGCCAGTGCCTGGATTTGTTCGGAATTCATGCTCGCGCCCTTATTTGGCATTTGCCCAACTATAATTTAGGGAAATGCCAAATTGCAAGCATTTTTTTATTAGGGCATTTGCCCAAAATGGATTAAGGGAGCGTTATGGACTTTGGATCTCTAGTGCTTGCACGGCTCGAGGAGCTGGGAGAAAATGTGAATAGCTTTGAGGCCAAGTGCGGCTGGCCTCAAGGCTACCTCCGGGCTGTTGTCAGAAACGACGAGAAGCGAACAAGGCCCAATCTGGAGCGGGCTAAGGAGATCGCCGAGGCGCTCGACCTCGACTTCTACATTGGGCCAAAGCGGGAGACCGGAACGGTCTACACCACCCAGATCGACCACGAAGATTTTGCGGCGATCCCGCGCGTCGATGCGCGGCTTGCGGCAGGGGCCGGGGCTTTAAACGGAGAAGTCAGCCTTCAGGGCGCACTTGCGTTTCGCCAGGACTGGCTGCGCGAGCGGGGCATCTCCCCGGCACAAGCTTGTCTTCTTACCGTTGCCGGTGACAGCATGTCGCCCACTCTGCACGACGGCGACCTCGTCATGATCGACGAGCGCCGCACCACAGTTCGAAATCGCCACGTCTACGCCTTCGTCGACGTCGACGGCAGCGCCCGCGTCAAGCGCGTCGAATTGGTACCCGACCAGCTGATCATCCTGACATCTGACAATGCCGCCCACCCGACCGAAACCCGAACCGGCCCGGACATGAACCGCTTGCGCATCCTCGGCGAGATTGTCTGGTCGGCGCATGCGTGGTAGGAAACTCTGCGCGATCAAGGAGCCAAAGATGATTTACTTGCGCATTGCTTCATATGGGTGCTTCGGCGTGGCCGCTCTTTGCGTAATAGCCGCCTTGGCAGCGGAGGATATCTACTTCGCAGTGCCCGCGATTTCAGTCGGACTGGTCGGCATATTGTTCCTCGCGTTTGACCGTGCCTTGCTTCTTCTATCCGACATCAGGGACGCCCTTGTAACCTCCGAGAGCTCCTCGCCGGTAGCCGTTCCGGCGGCCACAGAGACGGCGATAGGGGCAGACATTTCTCAGGGTCTTCAAGACTTGTCGAGCAGACTTGATGCTATGCGCAAACGCAATCCGACCTAAAAAATCACTTCCTACTTCACCTGATAGAAAAGGGTATGGTGTTTTCACCATACCCTTTGTTTTTAAAGCGATATTCCCGATCTCGGAAGCGAGATTGGAACTCGGCGCGCCACTTCCGAGTTCCGGGCCCCTCAAGCGCCTCGATATGGCCCCCTGAACACCCGTGAAATAGCCGTTTAAACCCTGTTTTAATAGGGTTTGGCCGCTTTCTGGCGCTTCCCTCGCCCGCGCCCCTCGTCAGCGCCATTTTTGCCCTATCGGCCCTATTTTGCCCTTCCACTGCAAACTTCGCGTACCGCCGAGTTGTCCGCCCAATTATTCCGCAAAAGCCCTTATTTCATTGGCCCATCCGGCAAAGTCCGGCGTCAGTTCGGTTCTTCCGGCATCACTGTAAACTAAGGTGTAACCCTACAAAGGGCAAGATCGGCGGTTGGTCAGATTGGCGCACGCGGGTCTGGTATGGCGCGTTGCAGACCGGGCAGGACCCGAACAACATTCAGGATATGGAAGCGGTCTGGGATGCGATCCGCAGCCATCGAGATCTGGCGCTGAAATATTGGTCCTCGGGCGCAGAGCTGATGAGCCTTCTGGCCGAAGAAGAGATCTACGTCACCGAAGGCTGGTCTGGCCGCATCGCCGCCCTTCAACAGCAGGGCCACGACATCGGCTATTACGACGCGCCCGGCAGCTTTGCTTGGCAGGAATGTCTGCACGTGCTCAAGGGCAGCCCGGTTGAGGCATGTGAGGAGTTGCTGAACTTTATGCTCGCGCCTGAAACCTCAATCGCTGTGGCCGAGGGGCAGAATTATCCGCCCGCTCTGGATGGGACCAAGGTGGATCTGGGGTCCAAGATCCCAACCCTGCCCGCCTACGACCCAACCGGCACGCTTGAATCGCTGACCTTTGCCAACCCGACGTACTGGAACGGCAATGAGGCCGAATGGTCCGAAACCTTCAGCCGCGTGCAGCGCGGGTATTGAGCCAGAACCGCGTCCCGATATGGGGCGCGGTCCACCCCGAGAGGACCCCGCGAATGAGCGCCGTTACCCTGAAGAACATCGTCAAGCGGTTCGGCACCTTTACCGCCGTTCATCGCACCACACTGGAAATTCCCGAGGGGGCTTTTGTCACGCTGCTTGGTCCGTCGGGCTGTGGCAAGACGACCAATCTGCGAATGATCGCGGGGCTTCTCGATCCCACCGAGGGCGAAATCCTCATTGGCGGCAAGCGCGTCAACGACGTGCCCATTCACAAGCGCAATCTTGGTCTCGTCTTTCAGAATTACGCGCTTTTCCCGCACAAGACTGTGGCAGAAAATGTGGCGTTTGGCCTGAAATACCGCAACGTCCCAAAATCCGAAATTCCAGCCAAGGTGCAGGCTGCGCTTGATCTTGTGCAATTGCCCAATGTCGGGGAACGCTATCCCAAGGAACTGTCTGGCGGGCAACAACAGCGCATCGCCCTTGCCCGTGCCATCGTGATCGAACCAGATGTGCTTCTCCTTGATGAACCGCTCTCGGCACTTGATGCCAATCTGCGCGAAGATATGCGCGTTGAACTCAAACGTATCCAAGAACGGATCGGCGTAACCACGGTCTTTGTCACGCATGACCAATCCGAGGCGCTGGCCATGTCCGATTTGATCGTTGTCATGTCCGAGGGGCGGGTAGAGCAAGTGGGCAAACCCGAAGAAGTTTATAACACGCCGGCCAGCGAATTTGTCGCGAACTTTCTCGGTGCGTCCAATATCTCTGAGGCGCGCTGCGTCGAACATGGCGCAGCGGTCGTCGTGGAGGATGCCATATTCGGCCGAGTGAGCGTGCCCGCCGCCAAGGCGCCTAATCTGTGCGGCACCGGCCCAGCCAAGCTGGTGGTGCGCGCCGAAAAGCTGAGGCTCGCGCGCGATCCCGCGCCCGAGGGTGTGATTTCTGTTCCCGCGACCGTGGAAACAGTGGATTATCAAGGGCAGGCCGTGCGGTATTTCGTGCGTGCAGGTGAGGCGCAGTTACAAGCCATCAACATGATCGACGACCACCCATTTGCGGTGGGCGCTGCGGTGCATCTGCACTTGCGCCCGCAAGATTGTGCGGCGTTACCGGGATAAGACAATGAACGTAAAACCCTCTCACCTTTTCTATCAGGGACGCGAGCGCAAGCCGGTCCTAGATCAGGCGCGCGGCGTCTATATGTGGGACGTGGATGGCAAGCGCTATCTTGATGGCTCATCTGGCGCGATGGTCTGCAATATCGGCCATTCAAACGAAAACGTGCTCGACGCGATGCGCCGCCAGATGGAGAAATCCACCTTTGGCTATCGCTTGCATTTCGAGACCGAGGCATCAGAGAAACTCGCCGCCAAAACCGCCGCCCTCTGCCCTGAGGGGCTGAACCGGGTGTTCTTTGTCTCGGGCGGGTCCGAGGCCGTGGAATCCGCACTGAAGCTGGCGCGCCAATATGCGCTGGCCATCGGAGAGGGCAGCCGTTGGAAGATCATAAGCCGCGCACCATCCTACCATGGCTGTACGCTAGGCGCGCTTGCCATCACCTCTTATGCGCCGCTCACCGATCCCTTTGCGCCGATGATGCAGGCAATGCCGAAAATTCCCGCACCGCGCGCCTATCTCGATGGGCTGGACGCCGATAAAGAGGCGACCGGGCATCACTATGCCGACATGCTCGAGGCCAAGATCATCGAGGAAGGCCCCGAGAGCGTGCTTGCCTTTGTGGTTGAGCCTATCGGCGGCGCATCAACGGGCGCGCTGGTGCCACCGCGCGGCTATATGGAGAGGGTGCAGGAGATTTGCCGCAAATACGGCGTGCTTTTCATTTTGGACGAGGTAATGACCGGCGCAGGACGGACCGGCAAATTCCTCGCCTCTGAGCATTGGAACCTCGCTCCTGACATTATCGTCATGTCAAAGGGCTTTGCCGCTGGATACGTGCCACTGGGTGCGATGGTTGCGCATGAGCGGTTGGTCGAGCCGGTTTTGGACGCTGGCGGCTTTCTCCACGGCTTTACTTACGCAGGCAACCCACTGGCCTGCGCCGCCGGTCTCGCCGTGATCGACGAGATTGAGCGGATGGATTTGGTGGGCAATGCCGCCCGCATGGGTGACCGCCTGCAAGAGCGTTTGCGTGGCTTGATGCAGCGCTATGCCATCATCGGTGATGTGCGCGGCAAGGGGCTGCTGACCGCGTTCGAATTCATGGCGGATCGCGGCACCAAGGCCCCGCTGCCCAAGGGTTTGCGCGCCTTCGACCGATTTGTGCAGATCGCCTATGAGAAAGGTCTGATCGTCTACGCCCGCCGCACCCGTGACGGGGTTGAGGGGGACCATATCATCGTCGCCCCCCCGATGATCGTGACCGAGACGCATCTGGACGAGATCACCGAAATGCTGGATGCATCGCTGGCAGAGTTTACCGATGAAATTCGCCCGGCACTGGAGCGAGCTTTATAATGCGCGAAATCATAATTACTTGCGCACTTACAGGCTCGATCCATACGCCGTCCATGTCGCCGCACCTGCCCATCACCGGCGATGACATCGCCCGCGCAGGGATCGAGGCGGCCGTGGCGGGCGCGGCTATTCTTCACCTGCACGCCCGTGATCCAAAGACCGGGCGGCCCTCTGCAAAACCAGAGCATTTCCAGGCCTTTCTACCACGCCTGAAAGAAGGCTGTGATGCGGTCCTGAACCTCTCGACCGGGGGCAGCGCCACGATGACGCTGGATGAACGCCTCGCCGCGCCGAAAGAGGCCGCGCCGGAAATGGCCTCACTCAACATGGGCACAATGAATTTTGCGCTCTATCCAATGGCAGAGCGGATCGCCGACTGGCAGCACGACTGGGAAAAACCCTTTCTCGAAGGGTCCGACGATCTGGTGTTCAAGAACACGCCCCGCGACATCGCCCGCATTCTGACGCAACTGGGCCAAGAGCGCGGCGCGCGGTTCGAGTTTGAGTGCTACGACCTGAGCCACCTCTATATGCTCCGACATTTCGCGGATCGCGGGCTGATCCGCGCCCCTTATTTCATTCAGTTTGTTTTTGGCGTCTTGGGCGGAATGGGCGCGGACCCCGAGAACCTCACGCATCTTGTGCGCATCGCAGACAAGCTTTTTGGTCAGGACTATATGTTTTCCGTTCTGGCCGCGGGACGGCATCAGATGCCGATGGCGGCGCAGGCGGCGGCGATGGGCGGCCATGTGCGCGTCGGGCTTGAGGATAGTCTGACCATCGGACGCGGCACGCTTGCCCGCTCTAACGCGGAGCAAGTCATCAAAGTGCGCGGCATTGTCGAGGCGTTGGGGCGCGTCGTGGCCAGCCCCGACGAGGCCCGCACTCTGCTGGGCCTCAAGGGTGCTGACCGGGTGGCGATCTGACCGATGGTAGATTTTCGCGCAGTCGAAACAGAGGACGACATGGCGTTGCTAGACGCGGCCCTGCGCCAGCTGAGTGCGGATTTGGGCGATGCGCATAGCGCCGGTCTTGACGCGTTGCGCGCCGGGCTGACAGGCAAGATACCGGCGGCATACGGCCTGCTCGCGCTTGAGGGCGATCTGATCGGTGCGGCCCTCTTTGGCCCGCTTTTTTCCACTGTGCGCGGGGCGGCAGGCGTTTATGTCTCCGACCTTTGGGTCACAAAAGCAGCGCGCGGTCAGGGACTTGGCCGCACGCTTTTGTCCGAGGTAGCGCGCCGCGCAGGTAGGCTGTGGCAGGCGGAATGGATGATGCTGGCGGTTTATGCGCATACACCCGCCTCGCGGCGGTTTTATGAGCGCCTTGGATTCGAGGCGCAACCGCAGGCCACGCAGATGCGCCTGCCGCAGCCTGCGATGCGGCGACTGAAGGGAGAAGACGGATGAAGGCGATTTTCGACGATCGGCAATGGCGACACGACCCCAAACATTTCATGGCGAACGGGGTGATCAAACCCTGCCCCGAGCAGCCTGAGCGTATCGCGCGCCTGACGGACGGGGCCAAAGCAGCCGGTTGTGACTTTGTTGCGCCAAAGGATGCCGGTCTTGGGCCCATCGCGGCGCTTCATTCACCAGAATATGTGACCTTCCTGCGCAACATTTACACCCGATGGCAACGCATCGACGGCGCAGGGGATGAGGTGATCCCAAATGTTCACCCCGCCAATCGCAGCGACAGTTATCCCAAATCCGCCGTAGGCCAAGCGGGCTATCATCAGGCGGATACCGCCTGTCCCATCGGGGCGGGCACATGGGAAGCGGCCTATTGGTCAGCACAGACCGCCATTACTGGGGCCGATATGCTCGCCGCTGGCGAGCGTGCCGCCTATGCCCTCTGCCGCCCGCCGGGGCATCATGCCTTTGGCGATCTGGCGGGTGGGTTCTGCTTTTTCAACAACGCCGGGATTGCGGCAGAGCGGCTGCGCACAAGCGGCCTGCGCCCCGCGATCCTTGATGTTGATGTGCATCACGGCAACGGAACCCAAGGGATATTCTATGACCGCGACGATGTGCTGACTGTCTCGATCCATGCCGATCCGGCGCGGTTCTATCCGTTCTTCTGGGGCCATGCCGATGAGCGCGGCACCGGGCGCGGCACCGGCTATAACCTCAATCTACCGCTTGAGCGCGGCACCGGGGATGACGCCTATCTGAAAACACTCGACACCGCGTTAGAGCGGGTGGCGAATTTCGGGGCTGATGTCGTGGTCGTGGCCCTCGGTCTTGATGCCTATGAGGGCGACCCGTTTCAGGGTCTGGCGATCACCACACCCGGGTTTGCGCGCATCGGGGCCGCGATTGCCGGGCTGGGGATACAGACACTCTTTGTGCAAGAGGGTGGGTATCTCTGTCAGGAATTAGGCCAGAACCTTACATCGGTTTTGACAGGGTATGAGGGGGCTTGATCATGGCCGATGTGATCGTGATCGGCGGCGGTATCGCCGGGATCAGCGCTGCTGCGGAACTGGCGCGCGGCGGGGCTGATGTATTGGTGCTCGAAATGGAGGGGCAGATTGGCTATCACGCCACAGGCCGCTCAGCCGCTATCTTTATCCGCAACTACGGCAATGCCACGCTGCGCGCACTCAATGCCGTGGCAGAACCGATCTTTGAGCAGCCGGGCGAAATCAGCGACCAACCGCTGCTTAGCCCGCGCGGCGAACTTATGGTTGCCTCCGAGGAAGAATTGCCAATCCTCGACGCCTATCTCGACGGCTCGACCGGCATTGACCGGCTGACCGGCAAGGAGGCCGCCGAGATTGTGCCGATCCTGCGCGCCGACCGTATTGCCGGGGCGATGATCGAACGCGGCGCGCGCGGCATCGACGTGGACCGTTTGCTACAAGGCTATGCGCGGATGCTACGCGCAAGAGGGGGACGAATCGTTACAGGTGCTGTGGTGACCGGCCTGTCGCATCGCGCCGGGCTCTGGCAGGTCAAGACCGCACAGGAACAGCATAGCGCCCCGATCATCATCAACGCGGCAGGTGGCTGGGCGGATGACGTGTCCGCCTTGGCCGGAGTGCCGCGCGCAGGATTGCAGCCCTACCGGCGCTCGGCCGCGATCATTCCAACACCCCAGGGCTATGAAACAGAGCATTGGCCGATCTTTGGCTCTATCGCAGAGACATGGTATGCCAAGCCCGAGGCAGGCAAGCTGATGGTTTCCCCCGCCGATGAAGACCCGGTAGAACCGCATGATGCCTGGGCCGATGACATGGTGCTGGCCGAGGGGCTGCATCGGTTCGAGCAGGCAGTCAGCGTGCCGGTGACACGGGTAGAGCATAGCTGGGCAGGCCTCCGCACCTTTGCCCCTGACCGAACGCCCGTAGTGGGATTTGATCCGCGCGCGACAGGCTTTTTCTGGCTGGCCGGGCAAGGCGGCTACGGGGTGCAGACCGCCCCCGCATTGTCACGCCTGACAGCGGCGCTGATTGCGGGGGTGGCACCAGACGTCTCGTCGGAGGTGTTGGCGGCTATGAAGCCGGGGCGGTTCGGGTTGGACTAACAGCATCCCGCTGCACAAGGTCTGCAGCCCTGCGCTCAGGCCTGCGTTTTGGCCTTGATCGATGCGAACTTGCGCAGCAGGTGATCTTTCATCAGTTTACCGCAACGCTCCGCATCCCGCGTGCGCAGCGCGTCCAGAATGGCCTCATGCTCTTCTACTGCCGCGCGCCAGCGTTCGGGGGTCAGGTTGGCCTGATAGCGTGCCCGCTGCACCCGAAAGGCCAAAAGCTCATGCGCGCGCAGCAAAGTCTCATTTTCAGCTGCGGCCAGAACCGCTTTGTGAATGGCTTGATTGATGCGGAAATACGTCGGGCGATCCGCCTCGTCATAGGTCCGTCGCAGGGCCGTTGTCATCTCTGCGATGTCCTGCACGGTCTCTGCGCTTGCCTGCATCGTGGCCAATTCGCCGGCCAAGCCCTCAAGTGCGGCAAGCACGCAGAACACCTCTGCCAATTCCGCCTCGCTCTGACGGGTGATGACAGCGCCGCGATGCGGGATAAGGTCAAGCAATCCCTCTGCCGCCAAAACCTTGAGCGCCTCGCGTAGCGGTGTGCGCGACACGCCGAATTGCTCGGTCAGGGCCTTTTCGTTGATCTTCTCACCGGGCTGCAATTGCCCCTCAAGGATCATCTGACGCAGTCGATTTGTGATCTCAACGGCGAGCGCGGTGCGGCCAATCGGATCGGGTTTGAGGGCGGTCATGGGGGCCTCCGGGCCGGGGTTATCCATCTTTGCGGCCCTCCCTTACAGCATTTTGCGATGCCCTGTCGAAGATTTCCGCGATATGCAGCGCGCGGCGGTCGGTGCCATCTGCGATCTGGTGGCGGCATGAGGTGCCGTTCGCGATCAAGAGATCATCGGATGCTGCGGCGCGCACGGCTGGAAGCAGGGACAGCTCGCCCATTTTCAGGGATACGTCGATGGTTTCAGCCTGATAGCCAAAGGCCCCCGCCATGCCGCAGCAGCTGCTCTCGATAGTCTTTGGATCAAGATCGGGGATCAGCGCCAGCGCCTGTCCCATATCGCCCATCACGCCCGCCGCCTTTTGATGGCAATGGCCGTGGACATGGGCAGTGTGCCCCAAAGGGCCCAGCGGCAGATCAAGCCGCCCGGCGCGCGCCTCGCGCGCGATGAACTCTTCGAAGAGATAGGCATTCTTTGACAAGAGCTGCGCCTCATCCCCCGGCAAGAGCGTGAGAAACTCATCCCGCAACGTGAGCAGGCAAGACGGCTCCAGCCCCACCACCGGCACGCCAGCGCGCACATGCGGCAAGAGCGCATCCAAGGTCCGCCGCGCCTCGGCGCGCGCCTTGTCGATCATCCCCGCCGCCAGATATGTCCGCCCACAGCAAAGCGGGCGACCGGGCGCATGTGCGGTGATCACCTCATAGCCTGCACGGGTCAGAACGCGCAAAGCGGCACGTGGAATCGCTGGCTCCATCCAGCGGTTGAACGTGTCAGTAAAGAGAATGATCTTGCCTGCCTTGGTCGACGAGTGGGCGCGCTTGACCTCAGAGTCCTTGAAAAAATCCCCTCGAAACATGGGCAGAGACCGCGCATGTGCCAGACCGGTAATCCGCTCGCCAAGCCTGGCGAGAAACGGCACCCGGTTGCGCAAGGCGATCAGGCCCCGCAGCGCCACCGCAAGTCGAGCATAGCGTGGCATCTCTGCAATCAGCCGCGCGCGCAGACCGAACCCCAGCTTTTGACCCCGCTGATAGAGCACCTCGGTCTTCATCTTGGCCATGTCGACACCGGTTGGGCATTCGCGCTTGCAGGCCTTGCACCCGACACAAAGCTTCAGCGTTTCGGCCATCTCATCCGAGAAAAGCGCGTTCTGGCCAAGCCGCCCCGAAAGCGCAAGGCGCAGCGTGTTGGCACGGCCTCGTGTTGCGTCGCGCTCATCTCGGGTCACGCGGTAACTCGGGCACATCGCCCCGCCTGCCAGCTTGCGACAGGCGCCGTTGTTGTTACACATCTCGACCGCGCCTTGAAATCCGCCACCCTTGCCTGTCCAGGCAGACCAGTCGTTGCCGGTTTTCAGATCGGCGAAATCATAGCCCGGCGGATAGCGCATAAGGCTGCGGTCGTCCATTTTCGGCGCATGTACGATCTTGCCAGGGTTGAGGCGGGTGTCGGGATCGAACGCCGCCTTGACCTCTTCGAATGCCCTGAGGATTTGCGGACCGAACATCGCCCCATGGAATTCAGAGCGCACAATCCCGTCGCCATGTTCGCCCGAATGCGATCCCTTGTATTCCCGCACCATGGCAAAGGCCGCCTCGGCGATTTCGCGCATTTTACGCACGTCCTGTTCCAGTTTGAGATTGAGGACAGGGCGCACATGCAGGCATCCTTCGGACGCGTGCGCGTACCACGTGCCGGTGGTGCCGTGACTATGAAACACCTCGGTCAGACGATCTGTATAATCCGCCAGATGTTCCAGCGGCACGGCACAATCTTCGACAAAGGACACGGGTTTGCCCGCCTCCTTCATCGACATCATGATGTTGAGACCTGCCTTGCGCAATTCACCAATCTCGGTGGCGAGGGACATATCCCAGACCTCGACCACGCCACCCTCATGGGCGGCACCGCCGCGCCCAAACCCATAGCCAAGGTCCGCCATCGTATCGGCCAGACGGCGCATGTTCTCTTCATTTTCGGGTGGGCTATCGGCGAATTCCACCAGCAGCATGGCAGCAGGCGCGCCGCGCACGAATTGCTCAAGTGTCTTGGCGTAAATGGGAATCGCGCGGGCAAGATCAATCATGGTGCTATCGACCAACTCGACCGAGGTCGGGCCAAGCGCGACCAGCGGCTTGGCGGCCTCCATCGCGGCGCGGAAAGTGGGGAAATGGCAGACACCCAGCACGCGGGTTTTCGATGGCAGCGGTGACAGCTTGATCTCTATCGCGGTCGACGTGGCCAGCGTCCCCTCGGACCCGATCAGCAGATGGGCGAGGTTGATGGGCGCGTCACCGGGGACCAGCGCGTCGATGTTGTAGCCGCCCACGCGGCGTTGCACCTTGGGGAAACGCAACGCGATTTCGCCAGCTTCTCGCGCACCCAGATCAAGCATTTGCCGCAGCAGAGGTTCGGGCACGCGGTTGCCAGAGCCGGGGCCGAAATCGAAGGGGGTGCCATCAGCCAGAAATCCCTCAATCCGGGTTACATTATCCCGTGTCGTGCCATAGCGCAGCGACCGCGAACCGCAGGAATTGTTGCCAACCATGCCACCGATCGTGGCGCGCGACGCGGTCGAGACATCGACAGGAAACCACAGGCCGTGCGGCTTTAATGCGCGGTTCAGATCGTCCAGAACAATCCCCGGCTCGACCACCGCGCGCCGCCCTTCCACATCCAGTTCCAGAATGCGATTGAGGTATTTCGAGCAGTCGACAATCAACCCGGAGTTCACCGTTTGCCCACATTGCGAGGTGCCACCGCCCCGCATCGTGAGCGGCAAACCGGCAGCACGTGCAGCGTCGAGCGCGGCCAGAACATCCTGAGGTGCCTTGGCCAGAATCACTCCTGCCGGCATAATCTGATAGATTGAGGCATCCGTCGCGTAACGCCCACGCGAAAAGGTATCAAAGCGCGTTTCGCCCTGCACCTCGCGGCTGAGGCGGCTTTGTATCGTGCTGTCCAGCATAGGGTCCCGATCCGGTCGATGGTCAGAGTTTGGTCTTGACAGAATATTGAATTCAGAATTCAATTCAACAGAATTCACCTTTGCCCCGGTTCAGATCTTACCGACGGTGGGCAAGGATGCTGTCTATGGGAGGAATGACAATGACCGCTGGCCGCCACTTTCTGCAAATCCCGGGGCCCTCGAACGTGCCGGATCGCATTCTGCGGGCGATGGATTATCCGACCATGGATCATCGCGGCCCGGCCTTTGCCGATGTCGGCCGCAAGGCGCTTGAGGGGATGAAAAGCATCTTCAAGACCGAAGCCCGAGTGGTCATCTATCCCTCATCTGGCACTGGCGCTTGGGAAGCGGCCTTGGTCAACACGCTCTCACCCGGTGACACAGTTCTGATGTATGAAACTGGTCACTTCGCGGCGCTGTGGCAGAAACTGGCACTCAAACTGGGCCTGAACCCGGTCTTTATCGACAGCGACTGGCGCGCTGGGGCCGATGCCACACGGATCGAAGAGCATCTGCGCGCGGACAAGGCGCATGAGATCAAAGCCGTCTGCGTTGTGCATAACGAGACCTCTACCGGCTCTGTGACCGACGTGGCAGCAGTGCGTCGCGCGATGGACGCCGCCAATCACCCGGCGCTCTTGATGGTCGATACGATTTCCTCGCTCGCCTCAGTGGACTACCGACACGATGACTGGGGTGTGGACGTGACCATATCCGGTTCGCAAAAGGGGCTGATGCTGCCGCCGGGCTTGTCGTTTAACGCGGTCAGCGCCAAGGCGATGCAAGTTTCCGAATCTGCCGCGCTGAAGCGTTCGTATTGGAGTTGGGCAGAAATGGCGGGCCCAAATGATACGGGCTACTTCCCCTATACCCCCGCGACAAACCTGCTCTACGGTTTGAACGAGGCAATCGACATGTTGCACGAGGAAGGGCTCGACACTGTCTTTGCCCGGCACAAGCGCCATGGCGCGGCGGCGCGCGCGGCGGTTGAGGCATGGGGCCTAGAGGTGCTCTGCAAGAAAGCGTCTGACCGCTCGCCAGTGCTCACCGCCGTGATGGTTCCCGAGGGGCATTCAGCCGATAATTTCCGTGCCGTGACCCTGCGTAACTATGATATGTCTCTGGGGAATGGTCTGTCCAAAGTGGCGGACAAGGTATTTCGCATCGGTCACTTGGGGGATTTCAATGATCTGATGCTGATCGGCACCCTTGCGGGCGTGGAAATGGGCCTGCGCGATGCGGGTGTGCCGCACCGGGCCGGGGGCGTACAGGCGGCGATGGATTTTTTGGGCCAGAAGTTCGAAAGCGCCCGCGCCGCAGCCTAACGTTATCGGTCCGGGACGGAAGAGGGGCCTTCCCGGACCAACTGTAATGATTGCACAATAAGGAAAGACCAAGGCGCGGCACAGCCCGCGCAGACACGAAAACCAAGGGAGGAAGACAATGAAAAAAGCAATAATTGCATCCGTGGTGGCGTCGTTTGTGGCGGTGCCCGCGATGGCGGCAGATGTCACCATGCGGTTTGGCCATGTGGGCGAACCGGGCTCGCTGTTTGAGGCGACAGCAAACCATTTCGCCGCCTGCGTGGGCGAAAAATCCGGTGGCAAGGCAGAGGTTCAGACCTTTGGCTCGTCGCAGTTGGGCAATGACAAGGAATTGCTGCAAAAGCTCAAGCTGGGTCAGGTCGACTTTGCGTTGCCCTCGTCGGTGATGTCCTCGGTTGATGGGCTGTTCGGTGTTTTTGAAATGCCCTACATCATCAAAGACCGCGACCATATGCGCCGCGTTCAGGATGCCATGATGGACACGTTCCAGACTGCTGCAAACAACAACGGGTATCACATCGTCGGGCTTGCGGAAAATGGGTTCCGGCATATCACCAACAACATCCGGCCAATCAATTTGCCCGAGGACCTGAAGGGGATCAAACTGCGCACGCCCAATGGCGAATGGCGCGTCAAGATGTTCCAAGAATACGGCGCCAACCCCACCCCGATGGCCTTTTCGGATGTGTTTACTGCGTTGCAGACGGGTGTGATGGACGGGCAGGAAAACCCCTATACACAGATCGCGACGGCCAAGTTCCAAGAGGTGCAAAAGTACCTTTCGGTCACGGGCCATGTCTATACGCCAGCGTATATTCTGTCGTCGAAAAAGGGGTTTGACGGGCAGGCAGAGGATGTTCGCGCAGTGCTCGCGGAATGTGCCACAGACACGCAGACCTTTACCTATGAGACGGCTGCACGGATGGAAACCGAACTGCTCGACGTGATCAAGGCTGCCGGGGTCGAGGTGAACGAGGCCGACAAGGACGCGTTCATCGCGGCGTCCAAGCCGGTCTATGACGCTTTTGCAGAGCAGGTCGAAGGTGGGCAAGAGCTGATCGACGCCGTGCTCGCACTTGGTAACGCAAGCTGATCTTACTCTGTGACGGTCCCTGTTCGGGGGCCGTCACAGGCGTTTGTCTACAAGATTTCGCGAACTTGAACCGGCATGCGCATGCCGGGCAACCTTTTGCACCGGAACGTTGCACAACATGACCCCTCTGCTTACCCAAACCAATCGGATCGCAAGCCGCCTGCTTGAATGGATCACGGTTCTGCTGATGGTCGGCTTGACGATCGTCGTGATCGTTGCCGTTATCGCCCGCCTCATGGGCCAGAGTTTCTCTTGGTACGATGAGGTTGCCGCGATCATGCTGGCTTGGATCACCTATTATGGCTCCGCTCTCGCGGCGCTGCATCGGCGTCATATCGGCTTTGACTCGGTCCTTCTCGCCCTACCCACCCGGTACCGGATGATTGCGGTTCTGGTAGGCGAAGCGCTGGTGCTGCTCTTTTTCGTGCTCATGGCGCGCGCCGGGTTTCAGGTGCTTGAAGTGCTGGAAGGCGATACGCTGACCTCGCTTACATGGGTGCCGGTGCAATTGACACAATCGGTGATCCCGATCGGTGCCATCCTCTTTATCATCTGCCAATTGCTCAGCCTGCCGCATTACTGGGTTCAGACATCGCGCGGCATCTCTCTGGAACATGCTGAGATCGAAGAAGAAGTCGAGACCGAACTGGCCAAGAACAAGGAGCGCGTGTGATGCTTATGCTGGGTATTTTCGCGGCCCTTGTGGCGATGATCTGTATCAACATTCCGATTGCCATCGGCTTGGCTCTTGCCGGGGTTTTGGGTCTCTTGCTTACCGAGGGGCCGAGCAGTCTGGTGACCATTGCACTCGATATGTATAGCGGGTCCACCAAGTTTTCGCTGATTGCCATCCCGATGTTCGTGCTGGCAGGGGCCATCATGAATGCGGGCGGTATCACGGACCGGCTGATCAATTTCGTCACCGCCATCATCGGCTTTGTTCGTGGCGGGCTGGCCATGGTGAACATCGGTGTGTCGCTTTTCTTTGCCGAAATCTCTGGCTCTGCGGTGGCGGATGTCGCCGCCATGGGGTCGATCCTGATCCCGCAGATGAAGAAACGCGGGTATTCCAAGGAACTGTCGGCGGCTGTTACCTCGTCCTCGGCCTCGTTGGCGATCATCATCCCGCCGTCGATCCCGATGATTCTTTATGCGGCCTCTTCTAATACGTCGGTCGAACAGCTCTTTGTTGCGGGCGTGGTGCCGGGTCTTTTGGGGGCGGCAGGCCTGATGTTCGTGGCCTATGTCTTTGCCCGCCGCTACAATCTGCCGACGGAAGAGGCATTCAACATTCCCCGCCTGCGCGAGACTTTTGTTGATGCACTGCCCGCCTTCTTGCTGCCGGTAATTATCCTTGGCGGTATTTTTGGCGGCTATGTGACCGCAACCGAGGCGGCTGGTCTTGCCGTGATCGCAGCCATCGTCGTGTCAGCTTGGTATCGCCAAGTGGATATCAAACATCTGCGCCGCGCGATGCTGGATGGGGGCATGCAAACGGCTGTTGTGATGTTGCTGGTCGCGGCCTCAGTTTTGATGGGTGGGTTCTTGACCCGCGCACAGATCCCGCAGCATCTGGCGCAGGGCATTCTCAACATCACCGATCAGCAATGGGCAATCTTGCTCATCCTCAACTTCTTCTTTCTGATCATTGGCTTTTTCCTGCATTCCGCAGCAGCGATCATCCTTGTGATTCCAATCGTAATGCCGCTGATCACGGCGGCGGGTATCGACCCGGTGCATTTCGGCCTTGTGGTTACGCTGAACCTTGCGATTGGTCAGCAGACACCGCCGGTTGCGTCGGTGCTAATTACCGCCTGCGCGGTGGCAAGGGCCAATATCTGGGAGGTATCCAAGGTCAACATCTGGTTCATCTTGGTCCTGTTGGCGGTGCTGATGCTCTGCACCTATGTGCCCTCGGTGCCGCTCTTCCTTGTTGAATACTTCTACCGCTGAGGGGGCGGCGATGACCGAGATTTTGTCGCAGGTCCGGGGGCAGACCCTCTGGATCACATTCAACCGGCCTGATGCGCGCAATGCACTGACCTTTGCGATGTATGAGGGGCTGGCCAGCCTATGCCGCGAGGTGCCGACAGATGGCAGCATCCGCGCGGTGGTGATCCACGGTGCAGGCGGCAAGGCGTTTGCCGCGGGCACCGACATGACGCAGTTTCGGGCCTTTGACAAACCGCAGGATGCGCTTGACTACGAGGCCCGGATTGAGCGTGTCCTAGAAGCGGTCGAGCGCTGTCCCCTGCCAACCGTCGCTGCGATCAACGGCGCCTGTACCGGCGGCGGCGCGGCAATTGCCGGAGTTTGTGACATCCGCATTGCCGCGGCCAATCTGAAGTTCGGCTTTCCCATAGCCCGCACCCTTGGAAACTGCCTGGCCGCCGCCAATCTGGCGCGCCTCTCATCCTTGATGGGGGCCGGGCGCGTGCGCGAGATGATCTTTACCGCCCGCCTAATTGGCGCAGAAGAGGCGCAGGGATGCGGCCTGATCTCGGAAGTGTTGGAGGATGAAGCCGCGCTGATGTCCCGTGCCGGGGCATTGGCCGACACGCTTGCCGAAATGGCCCCTCTCACGCTGAGGGCGACCAAAGAGGCGATGCGCCGCGTAAGCGCAGCCACCCGTGTCGAGGACGCCGACCTTATCGAAATGTGCTACATGAGCCGCGATTTCCACCACGGGCTCGAGGCCTTCCTTGCCAAGCAAAAACCAGAGTGGAGCGGGACATGAACGCCACTGGCCCCCTTGTGGGGATGAAGGTGATCGAACTGGCCCATATCATGGCTGGTCCGGTCTGTGGCCTGATGCTGGCGGATATGGGCGCGGATGTGATCAAGGTGGAAAAGCCGGACGGCGATGACAGCCGGCGCTTTGTTCCCCCTGCGATCAACGGCGAATCTGCTGCCTATATGATGATGAACCGCAACAAGCGGGGTGTGGCACTGAACCTCAAGGACCCGGAGGCGGTCCAAGTGCTGCACCGTTTGCTGGAAGAGGCTGATGTGGTGATCGAGAATTACCGCATGGGCACGATGGAGCGTCTGGGGTTGGGCTATGACGATCTGCGCGCCATCAACCCGCGCCTTATCTATTGCGAAATCTCGGGCTTTGGCCGTACGGGACCGTATGCAGAGCGTGGTGGCTTCGACCTGATCGCCCAAGGCATGTCGGGCCTTATGTCGATCACTGGCGAGGGGCCGGGGCGGCCCCCGGTCAAGACTGGTGCGCCGGTTTCCGATATTACGGCCGGGATCGTGGCGGCGATGGGTGTTTCTGCTGCCTACGCTCGGATGTTGCAAACTGGACAAGGCCAAAAGGTGGATACCTCACTGTTTGAGGCCGCGATCACCCAGACCTATTGGCAATCGGCGATTGCCTTTGCCACTGGCGTGGCACCCGGCCCGATGGGGTCTGCGCATCCTTTGAACGGTCCCTATCAGGCGTTCCAGACCGCCGATGGCTGGATCAACGTGGGGGCCGCCAACCAACGCAATTGGCTGCGGTTTCTCGATGTGATCGAGGCCCCCGAATTGAACGATGACCCGCGCTTTGCCTCAAACCATGACCGCATGCAGCACCTCAGGGAACTCGAAGATATCCTCAACGGCTATCTTCGGCACGAAACGTCCGAGATTTGGCTGGCACGGATGGAAGAGGCCGGTCTGCCTGCCGGCCCCGTGCTGGATATCCTGCAAATGCAGGCCGACCCACAGGCACAAGCCCGCGATATGATTGTTGAAGTGCAGCATCCTGTGGCTGGTCCGGTCAAGACCCTTGGACATCCAGTCAAGTTCGGCGAGACCCCGGCAAACATCCGCTGTGCCGCGCCCGTTCTTGGCCAGCACAGCCGCGAGGTGCTGCGCGAGGCTGGTTATGACACGCAGCAGATCGCGGCGATGATCGCCTCGGGCGCGGTGATCGCAGCATGACCGATCCCCTGACGAAGGCACTGCTGGAGGCGCGGAACGGCGGCCCCAAACTGCCCGATACCTATGGCGAGGGGTTAACGCGCGAGCGCATCTTTGCGGTCCAAACAGAAGTCGCCTCTGCGCTTGGTTCTGTGGGGGGATTCAAGGTTGCTTGCCCGCCCGGCTCGCCCATCATCATCGCCCCTATCATGGCCCACGACATTTACGAGAGCCCCGCGAAAATTTCCCTCTCAGAGGGCGAAGAAGCGGGAGTCGAACTTGAATACGCCTTTCGCCTGATTGCCCCAGTGCCGGATACCGCTGCGTTTGATTTCGAGGCGCGCTTGCGAGACTCGGTAGAACTGCTGCCTGCGTTTGAGTTGGTCCAGAGCCGCCTTGCCAATCCCAAGGGCGCCGGTGCAGCGCTCAAGATGTTGGACAATCAACTCAACGGCGCGGTGGTTCTGGGTGAGGCTTGTCGCGACTGGCAAGGGATTGACGTCACCAGTGCCCAGGCACATCTGACCCTTGGCGATGCCACCCTGCTTGATGGCGTGGCCAAAGTGCCCGGCGAGGGTGCCTTTGCCACGCTCTGCGCTCTTGTGCGCGCCTTGGGGGATCATTGCGGCGGCTTGCAGCCGGGGCATATAGTGATCACCGGATCGCTCAACGGGCTGCCTTGGGTGACGCCGCCGATCACCGCCCAAGGCGAAATCGCAGGCCTCGGCAGCGTCACCATGACACTGGAATGAGACCTAAGACTTTGGTCGTAGAAAATTCAGGCAGCAAACCCTTGTTCCGCCCAAAAACTGCGATAGGGTCTGCATGTGCGAATGCAACGTAAACGGTATTCGCAGGGGCCGCGCGAAGGGGAGAGCGCGTTGGGTCAGCTTGAAGAAGTCTAGGATCACGGCCCTGTCTGGGCTTGGCAAGTCAGACAGGTCGAACGGATTTTCAAACGGGAGGAACCAAATGAAGCATCTGCTGTCATCCATCGCCACTCTGGCGCTCAGCGCCGGGCTTGCCCATGCGCAAGCTGCCAACGTGCCGGACAATCTGGAAAAACTTTCAAATTTTCAGTCCACCGGCGTCACTGATTTCACGTTCATCGAACAGGGCGGCGACTATGCCGAGGGGATCAAGAAAACGCTCGAGCAGATCAGCCTGCCCGACGGGTTCAAGATCGGCCTTTACGCGGTTGTGCCCGATGCGCGCCACATGGCTGTAGGTCCGCAAGGCATCGTGACCTTCGTGGGCACCCGCAAGGACAAGGTGTGGTCCGTTACCGACCGCAACAAGGACCGCGTCGCCGACGAGGTCAAGGATTTCGCCCCTTCGCTCCAATTCTCGATCCCCAATGGCCCCTGCTTTTCCAAGGACGGTTTTCTCTATATCGCTGAACAGAACCGCGTGCTGCTCTTTCCCGCCGCCGAGTTCTTTTACGAAAGCCCGGATGTGGCAGCCTTCAACCTTGTGGCCAAGGGTGATCTGATCCCAGAGGACGAAGAAAGCTTTAACCATACCGCGCGGGTTTGTGACATCGGGCCAGATGGCAAGATTTACATTTCGCTTGGTCAGCCCTTCAACGTGGCCCCCAAGGATCGGCTTGAGAAATATAGCGAGGTGGGCATTGGTGGCATCATCCGCATGAACACCGATGGCACGGGGCGCGAGGTCTTTACCTATGGCGTGCGCAATTCGGTTGGTCAGGATTTCCATCCCGAAACCGGCGAGTTGTGGTGGACAGACAATCAGGTCGACGGCATGGGCGATGACATTCCGCCGGGCGAGTTGAACCGTCAAACCGAGGCGGGCCAGCATTTCGGCCATCCGTGGTATGGTGGTGGATCCGTGCGCACCAACGAGTACAAGGGTGAAGAAGTCCCTGTAGACGTGGTGATGCCTGCCGTCGAAACTGTTGCCCATGCGGCCGACCTTGGCATGGCATTCTATACCGGCAAGATGTTCCCTGCCAAATACAAGAACGCCATCTTCTCGGCGCAGCATGGCTCTTGGAACCGCACTGAACCGGTTGGTGCCCGCGTGATGGTTACGTTCATCGACGCAGAGGGCAATGCCACGATGGAGCCCTTTGCCGAGGGTTGGATCGACGAGAACGGCGAATACCTTGGCCGCCCGGTCGATGTGGCGCAGTTGCGCGATGGTTCGATCCTTGTGTCTGATGACCTTGCCGGGGCGATCTATCGCATCTGGTATGAGGGCAATTGATGCTTAAGGCATGTATCTTGGGTCTGGGCGGGGTTTTCCTCGCCCAGATCGCCATGGCAGAGGGACTGACCGGCGACCCAGAGGCGGGGCGCAAACTGGCCGGTCAATGCCGCACCTGTCACGGTATCGAAGGCATGGCCAAAATGCCCATCGTGCCCCATATCGGCGGCGAGAACCCGGCCTATATCGAGCATCAACTGACCGCGTTCCGCGAGGGGCGGCGGGTGCATGAAATGATGAGCGTGGTCGCGGCAAGCCTCAGCGATCAGGCGATTGCCGATCTGGCGGCCTGGTATAGCAGCCAGACGCCGGTCGCCACTCTGGCCCCAAGCCAGACGGCCGAGAATGCGCCCGAGACCTGCACCGCCTGTCATGGCGCAGATGGGATCGCGCTGATCGACGATGCGCCCAATCTGGCGGGTGAGACGGTGATGTATATCGACACACAGCTCAAGGCATTCCGCACCGGCAAACGTCAGCACGACATCATGAGCGGCATCGCCGCTGAGATGTCGAATGACGAGATCCGCGCGGTGGCTGAATGGTATTCTTCCGTTCAGTTCAAGGTCGCGCCGGTGCAGTAATTGCCCCGAAAATGCAAACGGGCGCGCCTGATAGCGCGCCCGTCTTTAATCTGCCTGAGGTAACTCAGCCCTTTTTCAGCACCCGTTGACCCAGCACTTCAGCGATCTGCACAGCGTTCAGCGCCGCGCCCTTGCGCAGGTTGTCGCTGACGCACCACAGGTTAATGCCATTATCAATCGTCGGGTCCTGCCGAATACGGCTGATGAAGGTGGCGTAGTCACCGACGCATTCGATCGGCGTCACGTAGCCACCGTTCTCACGCTTGTCGATCACCATGATCCCGGGGGATTCGCGCAGGATGTCGCGCGCTTCGGCCTCGTCTAGATGATCCTCGAACTCGATATTGATGGCCTCGGAATGGCCGACAAAGACCGGAACCCGCACGCAGGTGGCTGTAACCTTGATCTTGGAATCGAGGATCTTCTTGGTCTCAGCGACCATCTTCCACTCTTCCTTGGTTTGCCCATCCTCAAGAAATACGTCGATATGCGGGATCACGTTGAACGCGATCTGCTTGGTGAATTTCTTGGCAGGCTTGTCATCGGTCGGGTTGTAGACCGCTTTGGTCTGGTCCCACAGCTCATCCATGCCCTCTTTGCCAGCGCCCGATACCGACTGATAGGTCGAGACGACAACGCGCTTGATGCGTGCGCGGTCGTGCAGCGGCTTGAGTGCCACAACCATCTGCGCGGTGGAACAGTTGGGGTTGGCGATGATGTTCTTCTTGGCATAGCCCATGACCGCATCGGCGTTCACTTCCGGAACGACCAGCGGCACGTCGGGGTCATAGCGATAGAGCGACGAGTTGTCGATCACGACACAGCCCGCCTTGGCCGCCTTGGGGGCGTAGACCTTGGTTGCGTCCGACCCGATGGCGAACAGCGCCATGTCCCAACCTGAGAAGTCGAACGTATCAAGATCTTGGGTCTTGAGAGTTCGGTCGCCAAAGCTGACTTCGGTGCCCAGAGAACGGCGGGACGCAAGTACCGCGATCTCATCGACCGGAAACTCGCGCTCGGCGAGGATGTTCAGCATTTCGCGGCCCACGTTGCCCGTGGCACCTGCGACGACGATCTTGTAACCCATGTGTGTCTGCCTCCATAGCGGGGGTTGCGGTGCGGGTCATACAGGGATTACGGCCAATGTGAAAGGGGCCGCACTCACTCCATGCTGTCGCGACTGAAGAGATAGATCACCAATCCGATGACAAGGGCAAATGCGAACAGCGCAAAAAGCGCTTTGTAGCCCGCGACTGCGCTCCCGGTCGCGGCGGACGCAAAAAGCGGCCCCGAGGCAAATTGCGCCACGCCCGCACCGCCAATGCCAAAGAGATTGAGCAGCGTCACACCCCGCCCTGCCAAATGGGCCGGAAAGAACGCCCTCCCATGCGCGATCAGCACCGGGTATGTGGACCCAGCAAGGCCGATAACCGCCAAGAGGGCAATCGACAGCCCAAGGCTGCGTTCCGGCCAGAGCATCAAAGTCATGAGGGCGACTGCGCAGATGACATTTCCGGTAAAAATCACCCATTTGCGCGACTTGAACACCCGGTCGAGGGGGCCATACGCAAAGGTGCCCGCGATCATCGCCATCCCCATGACCAGCGTCGCCTGTCCGACCTGCACCGTATCAAGCCCAAAGATATCGCGCAGATAGGGACCGGCCCAAAGGCCCCGCAGCCCTGCCGCAGGCGCATAGGCCACAAACATCAGCGGCAGAATGGCCCAAACCACGGGCATCCGGAGCAGATCAAGAAGCGAGCCGCGCGTATCCCCTGCGACTGCCTCTGGGTCGCGCACCAGTGCCAGAATACCCAATGCCGCCGCGACCGAAACCGCCGCCAATCCCCAAAGCGCCGCGCGCCATCCGATTGTTTCTGCCGCCCATGCCATCGGATAAGAGGCCACCAGATTGCCGAATGATCCCACCCCCAGCATGACCGCCGCCAGCGTGGCAAACCGCGCCACCGAGAATTGCCGCGCAAAGATGTAATAAGAAGACATCAGGACCGGCGCGCAGCCTGCGCCGATCAACACCATCGCAAGGTTGATATGCAGCGGGCTGACGGCCATTGCAAAAAGCGCCGCACCACCACCGCCACCCAACAGCAGCAAAGCCGACGCCGTGCGCCGTGGCCCAATCCGGTCGAGCGCCCAGCCCACCGGCAATTGCATCGCCGCGAAGGTCACGAACATCAGACCCGAGGCCGTCGCCAGATCATCCGGTGTGGCCCCGACATCGCGCGCCAAGGGACCGCTCAGCACCGCCAGAAAGGCGCGAAAAAACTGGCTGAGCACATAGGCAAAGCACAGCAGGATCAGTCCGGCGCGCATCAGGTTTCCTTGTTGGTCAGGGATCAGGCTGCGCCGCGCGCAATCAGCACATCGACATGCGCAGCCACACTTTCGGCCAGCGCATAGAGGTTATAGCCGCCCTCAAGACAACTGACCAGTTTCCCACCACAAAGCTCATCCGCCAGATCACAGAGCCGCTCTGTAACCCAAGCGAAATCTTCCGTTTCCAGCATCAGATCGGCCAGCGGATCATCGCGATGCGCGTCAAACCCAGCAGAAACAAGGATCAGATCCGGCTTGAACGCCCGCACGCGCGGAAACACCTTTTCCTCATACTCTCGACGAAACACCGCCCCGCCCGAGCGCGGCGGCAGCGGCACGTTGAGGATCGTATCGTGCGGCCCTGTCTCATGTGCGGCGCCGGTGCCGGGCCAAAGCGGGTATTGATGCGACGAGGCGAAAAAGGCGCGCGGCTCATCCTCCAACAAATCCTGCGTGCCATTGCCATGATGCACGTCGAAATCGACGACCGCCACCCGTTTCAGCCCGTGATGATCCAGCGCATATTTTGCGGCAACGGCCACATTCCCAAAGAGACAAAATCCCATCGTCGTTTCGCGCTCGGCATGATGGCCCGGCGGGCGGGTGGCGACAAAGACATTGTCGGCCTCGCCCGACAACACCAGATCTACGGCGCGCACAGCACCGCCCGCCGCGCGATGCGCCGCCGCCAGCGTTCCCGGCGACATCCAGGTATCGGCATCCAGTTGCACCTTGCCCGAAGCAGGAGAGGCCGCCCGGATCGCCTCGACATGGCTTTTGGGATGCACGCGCAAGAGGTCATCCTCGGCCACCAAGGGTGCCTTGACGAGGATCACGTCTTTGCCCTCCAACGCCTCCAGAATACGCTCAAGCCGCGCAACCTGTTCGGGATGACCTTCGGGCGTCACATGGCCCAGACAATCGGGATGGGTGATCAGGGCTGTGGTCATGGCGCTCCTCCGTCATTGAGGTGAAAAGAGCCTGAATTTCGCGCCTTGTCCAGACTGGCCTTTGGCCCGGCTTATCAGGCGTCACCACGATTATGTGACATTACCTGCATTTCGGCGCGATCTGGAACAGGGTTTATTGAAAAGTCACGCAACTCTTGCTACTTTAGCCTTATACCTTGCACCGGGGTCCTGCGGTGCGCAGCAAAGGAGGACGATGTCCTGTCTTTTACGACATATGCGGCGAAGGCCGCTGACCAGGGGGCCATCGCAATGATGCCCACCATGACCGCAGACAGCGAAGCGCAGCTTGCGGCGATCCTGACCTCTCTTGACGATGACAAGGCCGAAGATGTTGTGCAGATCGACCTGCGCGGCAAAACAGCCATGTGCGACTATATGGTGATCTGTTCGGGGCGTTCCTCGCGGCAGGTGTCAGCCATCGCCGAGAAACTGATGGACCGTCTCAAGCAGGATATGGGGATCGTGTCCCGCACAGAGGGCAAGGAAACCGGCGATTGGGTGCTGATCGACACAGGCGATGTCGTCGTTCATGTGTTCCGCCCCGAGGTTCGCGATTTCTATCAGCTTGAGAAAATGTGGCTGCCTTCCGGGCAGACGGCGGCATCTCAAGTCTGAATGCGGGTTCATATCTGCGCGGTGGGCCGGTTGCGGACCGGCCCGGAACGTGTGTTGTTCGACGATTATCTCACCCGGTTCGACCGAACGGGGCGCGCGCATGGCCTTGGCCCTGCGACGCTGATTGAGGTCGAAGATAAGAAGGGTGGGGGCATGTCCGCCGAGGCCACCTTGCTTGATCGGGTGATTCCCCAAGGTGCCGTGCTTGCGGTGCTTGATGAGCGCGGCAAAGAGATCACCTCTCCCGAATTTGCCGATACGCTGGCGGGCTGGCGCGATGCCGGGCGCAGCGATCTGGCTTTGGTGATCGGTGGGGCCGATGGCATCGCGCCTGAATTGCGCGCCCGTGCCGATTTCGCGCTGTCCTTTGGCCGCATGGTCTGGCCACATATGCTGGTGCGGGTGATGCTGGCGGAACAGCTCTATCGCGCGGCATCAATCCTCGCCGGTAGCCCCTATCACCGGGTTTGAGAGGACGAGAAGCGTAATTGCTCCTCGCCCTTGCCGTGCTTACTTTTTCAGCGCGTCGCGGATTTCCATCAGAATATCCAGTTCGGACGGGCCGGGATCAGCGGCGGCTGCCTCTGGTTTGGGCTTGGATGTGGCATCCTTGGCGCGGTTTACCAGCTTGACCAGAATGAACACCACCCAAGCGATGATCAAAAAGTTGATAACGGCCATGACGAACCGGCCATAAGCGAACACCGCGGCGCCCGCCTCTTCTGCGGCAGCGATCGAGGCATAGTCGCCCGAGCCCAGCACGATATAGAGGCCCGAAAAGTCAATGCCGCCCAAGAACAGGCTGATGATCGGGTTGATCAGATCGGCAACAAGCGAGCCGACAATCGCCGTAAAGGCCGCCCCGATGATGATACCAACGGCCATGTCCATGACATTGCCCTTAGCGATGAAGTCCTTGAATTCCTGAATCATTTCCGTCCCTTTTTTACTGACACACAGGGGCGTGTTCGCGCGCCCGCGTCGGGATTTACCATATACTTGCAACAATTTGCGATAAATTCGAAAAACTGCCTGGGGAAATACCTGTTGCCTCTCCCCGCAAGAGCGGCGTTTGGATCGGTCAAAAAGACCTAGAACCGCTCCAGCAACCGCTTGAGATAGTCCAGTTCCACATCCGGCCGAGCGCCTTCGCCTGACCGCTTGCGGATCTCATCAAGCAATTCTCGCGCGCGGCGATAGACATCCTCACCCTGCAAAAGACTGTCTTGCGTGCCCACCTGTCGGCCCTGCCCGGCCTCGCGCCCCAAGGGATCAGCCTGAGCCTGACCGGGCTGGCCTTCGGCCTCGCCCTGACCACCGGGATTCTGTTGTTCCGCCATGGCCTCGCCCATGTTGCGCATCCCTTCGCGCAGGGCCTCCATTGCCTCGGCCTGATTATCGATGGCCCCCGCCAGATCGTCAGTGCGCAGCGCGTCTTCGGCCCCTTCCATGGCGCGGCCAGCACGCTCCAGCGCATCGCGCGCGGCCTCGCCTGCCTCGCCACCCAGTTGCGGCAAACCCTGCCGCTGCCGCTCCAATTCCTGTCTCAGCGCCTCTTGCCGCTCAGCCAGCGACCCCTCGGCACCTTCGCCACCCTCGGCCTGTTCGCGACCTTCACCACCTTGGCCCTGTTGCTCGCCGCCTTGGCCACCTTGGCCTTGCTGACCATCATGGCTCTCGCCGCGACCCTCGCCGCCGCTGCGGCCCTCATTGTTCTGCGACTGGCCGGATTGCGCACCTGGATTGAACTGTTCCTGCAAATCGCGGAACGCCTGATCCGACAGGCCCTGCTGTTCGCGCAGCGTTTCTGCCAACCCCTCCATCGCCTGTTCGCCGGGGGATTGACCCTGCTGGCCCTGCCCCTGCGTGACCTGCATGTTCTCCATCATCTGCTGGAACTCTTCGAGTGCCTGCTGTGCCTCGGCATAGCGGCCCTGCTCCATCAACTCTTGGATGCGGTCCATCATGTCTTGCAGATCCTGTTGGTTCATCTGCATCATGTTCTCGGCGCTGCGCTGATCGCTTTCTTCCGGGTTTTCACGCTCTGCCTGCTGCATCTTTTGGCGCAGATAATCTTGCGTGGCATCGCGCAAATCCTGCATGAGGCGCGCAATCTCTTCTTCGCTGGCGCCGTTCTTCATCGCCTCGCTCAGGCGCTCTTGTGCAGCACGCATCCGCTCCAGCGCATCGCCCAGATCCCCATCCTCAAGCAAGACGCCAAGATCCCACAGCGCCTGCGCAATCTCATCACGCTCGGCCGCGTCCAGCCCATCGCTCTGCGTCATTGCCTCAAGCTGCCGGATGATGATCCGCAGGCGCAAATACGCTTTCTCTGAGCGAAAAAGCCGGCCTTCTGGCTTGTATGACACCGCCCGCAACACCTGCGCGACACGGGGCGCGTTCTGACGCGACCACAAAAGATCGCGGCGCTGCTCGATCACGGCTGCAGCCATTGGATCGAAAAACCGCCGCGCAGGCAGGGCCATCTGGAACGGCTCGGATTGCCCCTCTTGCCCCGCCGCATCCGCAACCTGCAAGCGCAGGGTGACGGGCAAATGCGCCCAAGGATGCTCGGACAGGTTCTCGACCAATGTCTCGGTAAACTCGGTCCGATCCCCGGCCAAAGGCATCGGTAGATCAAGGCTGATGGGGTCACGCGCGTCAGGCTCTACCGCCAGACCATGCCGCCGATCCACTTGCGCTAAATCGAGCGTAAAGACCGCGCCGCCGCTGACCACACCGTAATCATCGCGCGCGCCAAAGGGCTGGCTCATTTGCCCGTCAAAGGCAGTGCGGGCGTCGCGCTCGATGACCTCGACCGTCGGTGCCGCATCGGCGAGCGCTTGGACGGCCCAACTCCGACCGCCCGGCCCGTCAATGCGCAAGTCGCCAGTGCGGGTAACGTCAAAGTTCTGCTCTGGATCGGTAATTGCAGCCTCGGTGCTGCCGCCTGACACTGTCTCAAACAGGCTGAGCGCCCCCACCTCGCCATAGAACCGCAAGGTGATGCGGCTGCCCTCGGGCACTTCGATCACCGCGCCCTGATCAGCCAGATAGAGGCTAGGAAGCCCGGTGTAGGCTGGCGGCTCTATC
Organism: Roseovarius sp. MS2; assembly: GCF_051447875.1. Taxonomy (NCBI): domain Bacteria; kingdom Pseudomonadati; phylum Pseudomonadota; class Alphaproteobacteria; order Rhodobacterales; family Roseobacteraceae; genus Roseovarius; species Roseovarius sp. MS2. The sequence continues at coordinate 1,479,119 of NZ_JBKHVF010000001.1, read as the reverse complement.
CAGCCTTCCCATGTCGGACCAGAGGCCAGCGCCGCCGCACCCCCACCTGGCACCATTTGAACGACAGATCCCGCGCGCCAGACCGAACCAAAAAGGAGGGCCACGATAAGACCCAAAAGCGCAATGTAGCGGACGCCAAAGGGGTCTTGTCGTGACAAACGCAAATCCGGCTCGACCGCGCGCGCCTGCGCCGCGCGTGCTGCCATGCGCGCCTGATGCGCCTGCCAGAGTGCTGCCGACCCGGCATCGCCCGCGCCAATCGCCTGCACATCGCCAAGTGCTGCCAACGGCCTGCCGGGCATCGCTTCATCCAGCCGCGCCAGGGCCTCGGCCCGACGCGGGAACCGAAACCGGGCCATGCCCAGCACGCCAAAGGCGAGTACGGCCAAAGCGGCCAGCATAGCCGCACCCCAGACCACCTCGAATGCGGCCATATCCTGAAGGCCCAGCATCAGCGCCGCTGCGCTCAACGCGATCACGCTCCAGACCGGCCAAAAGGCGCGCACCAACCGCTCGGCGATCAACCCCGCCCATGTCAGCATGAGCGGTCGCCGCAACCGCGCGGTCATCACCTTCAAGGGGTTTTCGGTCGCAGCCATGCGCGGCACCTCATCTTGGCCCCGCGCGCCCATCGCGTCAGAGCCATTCAGGGATGGTATCGCGATTTATCATTTCGTCAAAGGTCGGTCTGCCCCGGATCACGGCAAAGTCACGCCCATGCACCAGAACTTCGGGCACCAGAGGCCGCGTGTTATACTCGCTCGACATCACCGCGCCATAGGCACCAGCACTGCGGAACGCCACCAGATCACCTTCGGCCAATGGCGGCAGCATGCGCCCTTTGGCAAAAGTATCGCCCGATTCGCAGACCGGCCCCACCACATCATAGGGGCGTTGCTCGACCCCCGGTGTCGCCTCGTGCAGGGGCACGATATCATGATGCGCATCATACATTGCCGGACGGATCAGGTCATTCATCGCAGCATCGAGGATCAGGAAATCCCGCCCTTCGCCGGATTTTACATAGATCACGCGGGCAACCAGAATCCCAGCATTGCCAGCGATCAAGCGGCCCGGCTCGATCTCGATCTCGCAGCCCAGATGCCCCAGCACCTCGCGGATCAGCGCGCCATATTCCGTGGGCAACGGCGGGGCCTCGTTCGAGCGGGTGTAGGGTATACCCAGACCGCCACCCAGATCGAGACGACGGATATCATGCCCATCGGCGCGCAGAACCTGCGTGAGTTCGGCGACCTTTTCATAGGCAAGGCGGAACGGTGCCAACTCGGTCAGTTGGCTGCCGATATGAACGTCGATCCCGATCACCTCGAGCCCCGGCAGGGCCGCAGCCTGCGCATAGACCTCGCGCGCTCGGGCAATCGGAATACCAAATTTATTCTCGCTCTTGCCGGTAGCAATCTTGGCATGGGTCTTGGCATCCACATCGGGATTGACACGAATTGTGATCGGCGCACGAAGGCCCAATTCCAGCGCCACGGCATTGAGCACCGCCATTTCCGGCTCGCTCTCGACGTTGAATTGCCGGATGCCGCCGATAAGGGCCATGCGCATTTCATCCCGCGTCTTGCCCACACCCGAGAACACGATGCGCTCGCCCGGCACGCCTGCGGCACGCGCGCGCGCATACTCACCGCCCGAGACCACATCCATGCCAGCGCCCAAACCCGCCAGCGTCTTGAGGATCGCTTGATTGCTCGCCGCCTTCATGGCGTAGCAAACCAGATGATCCATACCTGCCAGCGCCTCGTCAAACAGGCGGAAATGCCGAGACAGGGTAGCCGTGGAATAGCAGTAAAACGGCGTGCCAACCGCTTCAGCGATCTCTGAAAGCGGCACATCTTCGGCGTGCAACACGCCATTATGATAGAGAAAGTGATCCACGCGCCATCCTGCCCCGTTTCATCGTTCCAAAAATACTCAAATGTCGCGTAGGCCGCCCCGCGATGCCCGCAAGAACAGATAGAGCGGCAAACCGCAACTCACCCCAATGCAGAACGTCGCCGGAATGGCGATCAGGCCCAGCCAGTGCCGGTGCTTTACGGCCTCAGCAATCACCCAAACGGTAAGCGCCACGGCAGCAATCGTCAGATCCCAGACCAGACCCGAGCTTGCGGCGTTGGCGTGCCAGGCATCGACCATACCCATGAGATCATATCCGTTTTGCCCGAACCATTGCAGGAACCAGTACATCGGATGAATAGCGCCCCAAATGGCCAGCGCCGCAAAAACCCATCTCACAGGCCCAACCCCACGCCAAGATTAACGCCACCGACGCGAACACCACCGCCGACACCGACATTGACCCCATTGGTGCCAACACCAACGTTCACCCCCGCCGAGGGGCGCACCGGCTCTCCATCGACGCCGCAACCTGACAGAATCGCTAGGCCGAGCAAAGCAAATCCAAGTCGTTTCATCCCAACCGTTCCTTCCACCGCGCCACTTGCGCGCGCACCTGTGACGGTGCCGTACCCCCATAGCTCACGCGTGAGGCAACCGAATTATGCACGCCCAAGACATCATAGATCGACGCGGTGATTTCGCCATGCACCTCTTGCATCTCGGTCAGGCTCAGGTCTGGCAAATCGCACCCCTTGGCCTCTGCCTTGGCCACCAAGGCCCCTGTCACGTGATGCGCCTCGCGAAATGGCATATCGAGTACCCGCACCAACCAATCCGCAAGATCGGTTGCGGTCGAAAAGCCAGACCCGGCTGCGGCCTCTAGATTATCCGTCCGCGCCGCCATGTCGCGCACCATGCCTTCCATCGCGGCCAGCGCCAGCATCAGGTTGTCGGCGGCGTCAAAGACCTGTTCCTTGTCTTCCTGCATATCCTTGGAATAGGCCAGCGGCAGGCCCTTCATGACCATCATCAGTGCCACATTGGCCCCGAAAATCCGCCCCACTTTGGCGCGGATCAACTCTGCTGCATCGGGGTTCTTCTTTTGCGGCATGATGCTTGACCCGGTGGAAAACCGATCGCTCAGCGCCACAAACCGAAACTGCGCCGACGACCAGATCACCAACTCCTCGGCAAAGCGGCTTAGATGCATGGCACAGATGCTGGCCGCGCCCAGAAATTCCAGTGCGAAATCGCGGTCGCTGACAGCATCCAGGCTATTGGCGCAGGGGCGGTCAAAGCCCAGCGCCTTGGCTGTCATCTCGCGGTCAATCGGAAAGGACGTGCCCGCCAGCGCCGCCGCGCCCAAGGGGCATTCATTCATCCGCGCCCGTGCATCGCGCACACGGCTTAGATCGCGGCCAAACATCTCGACATAGGCCATCATATGATGCCCCCATGTCACCGGTTGTGCGGTCTGCAAATGGGTGAACCCCGGCATCACCCAGTCTGATCCTGCCTCTGCCTGCACCAGAAGGGCATGCATCAACGCCTGCAACGCCTGATCCACCGCATCCAGTTGATCCCGCACCCAGAGCCGGAAATCGGTGGCCACCTGATCGTTGCGCGACCGGCCGGTGTGCAGCCGCCCAGCAGGCGCGCCGATCAAATCCTTGAGCCGCGCCTCGACATTCATGTGAATATCCTCAAGCGCTGTGGAAAAGGTGAATTCCCCCGCCTCGATTTCTGACAAGACCGTGAGGAGGCCTTCCCTCATCGCGGCGGCATCACTATCACTGACGATACCTGTTGCCGCCAACATCGCGGCATGGGCCCTCGAGCCGGCAATATCCTGTGCCGCCATCCGCTTGTCGAATGAGATCGAGGCATTAATTGCCTCCATGATCGCATCCGGCCCAGCGGCAAAGCGGCCGCCCCACATCTGGTTCGAGGTCTTGTCAGTCATGTCTTTGGCCCTTCGGAGGGAATTATGAAACGCATTCGTCAGATCGTCCTTTATATGGCCGTGGCCCTTGGTGCAAATGCTGCCATGGCCGATATTGCCACGCTTGAGGCGCTGCGAGACGGCGACATGAAAAAACTGAATTTCCACTCTTCGCCCGCGCCCGTTCCTGAGACAGAATACACCCGCGCTGATGGCACCATCGGAACGCTCGCCGATTTTCAAGGGCGTCATGTCTTGCTGAATTTCTGGGCCACGTGGTGCGCCCCCTGCCGCGCCGAAATGCCCACGCTCTCGAATCTGCAAACTGAAATGGGAAGCGAGGATTTCGAGGTTGTGACCATTGCCACGGGCCGCAATGCCCCCACCGCCATGGCCAAATTCTTTGATGAGATCGGCGTCGACAATCTGCCACTGCACACCGACCCCAAGAGCGCGCTCGCCCGCGCCATGGGCGTCTTTGGCCTGCCCATCACGGTTATCATTGATCCGGAAGGCCATGAGATCGCGCGCCTGCAAGGGGATGCGCATTGGGACTCGGAAAGCGCCAAGGCGATCATTGCGGCCTTGGTGGAAGGCGATAGCGGCAGTTGAGCTTAGGCCGGAAGTGTGGCTAGAATCGGGGATTGCAGAAAGGTAACTCTCCGATGAACACCCGCATAGCATCATTGATCAAGGTGGCCTCTCTGGGACTGCTTGCCGCCTGTGCCACGCCGCGAGAGCAATGCATCTCTGGTGCAACCGAGCAATATCGCAGCGTTGAGGCCGCTATCGCAACCGCCCAGGGAAATATCGCGCGCGGCTATGCGCTACACACGCAAACGGTGCCCTACACGGTGCCGTCGACCTGCTATCGTAACGATCCGTACCGGAACATCGTGATCCCCTACCCCTGCCCCACAACGCAGTACCGCACCCAGACCACGCCAGTCGCAATTGACGTATCTGAGGAGCGCCGCAAATTGGCGGATTACCAGAAAATCCTCCCGCAACTGAGAAAGCAGGCGCAGGTTCAGGTCCAGCAATGCGTGGCGCAATTCCCTGAAGAATAAAAGCCCGAGTGCTGCATTGTGCTGAAAGGCCCTGTGCTCTGCAAAGGTCGGTTTCAGACACTGAGCCTTCGCAATCGCGCGATATGCCGAAATCGGGCAGGTGGCATGCCGTAAACGCATGGATTTTCGCCAAAATACCCATTGTGCAAACGCAGAAATCTATTATGTGCGCCCTGTGATCGTGAAAGCGATCCGGGGACGCAACGCTATAACGGAGGCAAGCCGATGACCCGCGACGAATTGAACCGCGAACTGCGCGCGCATAGTGCCTCTTGGCAGGCAGTGGTGATCGTCTATGGCGCGATCATCGGCACGTTCGTTTTCTCTGCCATGGCGATCCTGTAACGCCGCATCATCCATAAATCAGCGCATAGTGGCGCGGAGGGAGAGCCCCCTCCGCACCCGATGTAATATCAAAGGTTCGCACCCGAGACCTTGGGATCGTTTGGATCGATTCGCGCTGCGGCGGCATCGCCGACATTGTCTATCCCGCGCTCTTCGAGCAACGTGGTTAGCCAATTGGGGTCCATCTCTGGCACCGAGCTGAGCAGCAGATCAGTGTAGGGGTGGTGTGGCGGTGTAAACATCTCGTCCTTGGGGCCCTGCTCAACCACTTTGCCATGCTGCATCACCACCACCTCATCGGCGATGGAACGCACCGTTGCGAGATCATGGGTAATGAACATATAGGCCAGCCCCAACTCGTTCTGCAGCCGGTCGAGCAGGCGCAGGATACCTTCGGCCACCAGCTGATCAAGGGCTGATGTCACCTCGTCGCAGACGATAAAGGTTGGTTCCGCCGCAAGGGCGCGGGCAATACCGATCCGCTGCTTTTGGCCGCCAGACAATTCAGGCGGATAACGGTTGTAATATTGCGAGGGTTCCAACTCGATCAGATCGAGCAATTCGTCCACCCGGTTCTTAAGCGCGACCCCTTTGAGCCCCGAATAAAAGGCGGCCGGACGCCCGATGATCTCGGAAATCCGGACCTTGGGATTGAGCGCGGTATCCGCCATCTGATAGATCATCTGGCACTGGCGCAATTGATCCTTGGTGCGGTCCTTGTAGCTGGGTGGAAAGGGTTTGCCCTTGAACAACACTTCGCCCTTGGAGGGCGGCAAAAGACCTGTGATCACCCGCGCTGTTGTAGATTTACCCGAGCCGGATTCACCCACCACCGCAACGGTCATTCCTTCATAAATGTCGAAACTGACATCATCCAGAACCTTGGCCCCGCCGGTGTAGGAGGCGTCGACATTGCGCACTGAAATCAGGGGCACGCCATCCTTGGGGCGATGGCGTTGCGGGCTTTGAAAGCTGCGCACAGCCCAGAGGGATTTGGTATATTCTTCCTGCGGATTGTCGAGCATCTGCTTGGTGGGCGCTTCTTCGACCTCGCGCCCTTTGAGTAGCACCTTGATCGTGTCGGCCATCTGCGCCACCACGGCAAGGTCATGGGTGATGTAGATCGCGGCGGTGTTGAATTGATCGACGATGTCGCGAATCGCGGCCAAAACCTCGATCTGCGTGGTCACGTCGAGCGCGGTTGTGGGTTCATCAAAGATGATCAGATCAGGCCGACAGGACATGGCCATCGCGGTCATTGCACGCTGCAACTGCCCGCCAGAAACCTGATGCGGATAGCGAAATCCGATTTCCTTGGGGTTGGGCAGGCGCAACCTCTCATAGAGGTCCATGGCATCCTCTTGCGCCTCTAGCCGCTTTTTCAGACGGTATTGCAGCGGCGCTTCGGTGTGCTGGTCGATGATCTTGTGCGCCGGATTAAAGGAGGCCGCCGCCGATTGCGCCACATAGGCAATGCGCGAGCCGCGCAGCATACGCCGCTCACCCTCGGAGGCGGTGGTCAGTTCCATCCCGTCGAACTCGATCGAACCGTTGGAAATGCGCGTGCCATCGCGGGCATAGCCCATGCAGGCCGCGCCGATGGTCGATTTACCCGCACCCGATTCACCGATCAGGCCCATCACCTCGCCACGATGGAGGGTAAGGTCCACGCCCTTGATGATGTCCACCCAGGTTTCGTCGGAATAGCCCTGAATTTTCAGGTCGCGGATTTTCAGAAGTACGTCTTTGCTCTTGATCATGGGGTCACACCTTCAGGCCGGAGGAACGGTAGAGCATCCAGTCCACCACGAAGTTAACCGCAACGGTCAGAAGCGCGATGGCCGCTGCGGGGATGAGCGGGGTGATATCGCCAAACGAGATCAGCGTTGCGTTCTCACGCACCATAGAGCCCCAGTCGGCGGTGGGCGGCTGAATGCCAAGCCCTAGGAAAGAAAGCCCCGCGATAAGCAAGAACACGAAGCAGAATTCAAGACCGAATTCCGCGATCAAAGGGGCTGTGGAATTGGGCAGAATCTCGCGGCGGATGAGATACCATCTGCGTTCGCCGCGCAGTTTCGCGGCCTCGATGTAATCCATCACAACCACGTTGCCCGCCACCGCCCGCGTCAGGCGGAAAACGCGCGGGCTATAGATGACCGCAACCACCAGAATAAGGATGATCTCGGACGGGTTGAAGATCGCCAGCATAAAGCCGCCAAACAGTGCCGCGACCCCCGCAAGGATCGCAAGACCAATGACCCAGCCCATCAGGCTGCGCTCTGCAATTGCCGAGACGAGCAAAAGGCCCGTGATCCCGGTGAACGTCGAAAGCAGCCAAAAGCTGGTGGTATCGTTCGCAAGGTCGCCACCAAAGATCGACAGCATCAGCAGGGCAAAGATCAGCGACGGAATCGACATGATCACATCCGAGGTCCGGGCTAGGAATTGGTCGAACCAACCACCCGAGGTTGCGGCCATGAGACCGGCGAGCGCCCCCAGAAGAAACGCCATGACCGTGCCCGCCAGTGCCAGTGCCACTGTGTTGCGCGCGCCATAGACCAGCCGGCTAAAGATGTCGCGGCCCAGTTGATCCGCGCCAAGCAGCATATTTGCGTCCGCCGGGGCAAAGGCCGAGGTGATAACCACTGCCTCGCCATGGGGTGCGATGAGCGGAGCAAAGATCCCCGCGACGGCAACGGTAAAGATCACAAACATGCCAAAAGCCGCCGTGAGCGGCGCCGTGCGCAATTCCTTGGCAAGGTTCTTGGACGCCATCGCGACCAGAAACTCGCGGAAGGCATAGGAAACCATGGCCGAAAGGGCCAAGAGCCCCGCGAGAATGGCCACGATGCGAAGAGCCGAAACGCCGCCGATGATGCCCAGAACAAAGGAGACCAACGTCAGGGAAAAGAGCAGCAAAAAGGCGGACCGCTTGTTGAAATAGGCTGCAAGGCAGGATGCACCGAGCAACAGGGTATAGTAGGCGATGACGAATACACTCATATCTCTAGACCCTTACTTCGGATGCCGCAGGCGCGGATTGGTCAGGATTGAGCCCACATCCGCTGCGAGGTTGAGAAGGATGAAGGTCGCGGCAAAGATCAGACAACACGCCTGAACCACGGGGAAATCCCGTTTGCTGACCGCATCGACCAGCGCCTGACCAATGCCCGGATAGACAAAGACAACCTCAACCAGCACCACGCCGGTGATGAGATAAGCCAGGTTGAGCGCCACCACGTTGATGATCGGAGCCCAAGCATTGGGCAGGGCATGTTTGACAATGACCTTCCAGGGGGGCGCACCCTTGAGGCGGGCCATTTCGATATAGGGCGACGCCAAAAGGTTAATGATCGCCGCGCGGGTCATCCGCATCATATGCGCAGTCACAACCAGAACGAGGGTCAGCGCCGGCAGGAATGTGCGGTAGAGCAGGTCACCAAAGCTCATGTCATTGCTGAGGCTGGCGATGGCGGGAAACATGCCCGTCTTGACCGCGAGATAAAGAATAAGAATGTAGCCCAAAAAGAACTCTGGGCTTGAAATCGAGGTGAGCGTCGCAACATTCGCCACCCGGTCAAAGATCGAGTTGCGCAGAAGCGCCACAAGGACACCCAGCACGATGGAAATCGGCACGGCAATCGCGGCGGCGTAGGCGGCGAGAAAAAGCGTATTGGCAAAGCGCTCGCCAATCGTTTCGGCCACGCTGGCCCCCGTCACGATGGAATTGCCGAAATCGAGCATCACCGCCCCAGAGAGCCAATGCAGATAGCGAATGATTGCGGGCTGATCGAGGCCCATTTCCTTGCGCAGTGCCGCCAGATTCTCGGGCGTTGCGCCCTGTCCCAGCACCGCCTGCGCAATGTCGCCGGGCAAAAGCTCGACCATAAAAAATATGATCACGGATATGACCAGTAGAATGATCAATCCCAATCCGAGCCGTTTTGCGACGAGCCCAAGGATATCCCCCATCTTTCCCTCCTGCTGTTTTTGCCTTTCGCCTTGTCACGTGGCGCGGCCTTTATGGCTTAGGCTAACAGTGTTTTGGGTCTCGGCGGAAAATATTTCCGCATCAGACCCATCGCAGTGACGCAAAATGCCGAAGCGGGCTTGCCCAGGCTTCGGTGGTTGAAAACCCGGCACCCTATGGTGCCGGGTCTTGAAAGTGGCGTCAGGCCTCAAACCACCAGCGGCTTGCGGCGCGTGCGCCATCACAGCCCCAGCTTGCCGCAACCTGTTCCGGGCGCTTGACGCCCTTGCCGCGCGCATAGACCCAGTTGTTGAAGAACGGAAGAAGGGTGCCACCGTCGTCGCGCATCAAAAGGCACATCTCACGATACATCTCGGCGCGCAGGGTCTGATCCAGTTCGGCCTTGGCCTTGAGCAGCAATTCGTTGAAGCGCTCGTTCTGCCAACGGCTTTCGTTCCAGGCGGCATCGTTCTTGTAGGCCAGCGTAAACATAACGTCGGGCGTCGGGCGTGCGCCCCAAGACACGGCGCTGAACGGCTTTTTCAGCCAGACATCAGAATAATAGCCATCGCTTGGCTCGCGCACGACCTTGATGTCGATCCCTGCCGCCTTGGCCTGTTCGGCATAGAGCACGCACATATCAACCGCGCCCGTATAGACGCTCTCGGCCACCGAGAGATTGACGGAAAGCCCCTCTTGCCCTGCCTCTTTGAGCAGCGATTTGGCCTGATCCGGATCATATTCCCGCTGCGGGATGTCCTCGGGCCAATAGGGCTGGACCGGCGAAAGATGGAAATCATTGCCTTTGGTCGCGGCGCCAAAAGCAATCTTTTCGATAATTTCATCCCGGTTCATCGCAAGTTTCAGCGCGGTGCGCACGCGCACATCGCTAAAGGGTGCCGTGTCGCAGAACATCGGCATCGTGATTGCGCCGCCAGAGGGGATGTTGTCGACCGATATGTCGGGATTGCGCTGCAAGAGCGCCAGCGTCTTAAGCTCGATCAGCGACACGCAATCCACATCCCCCGTCACCAGCGCAGTTTGGCGTGCATTGGGATCGTTGAGGACGATCATCGTTACCTTGTCAAAATAGGCACCGGTCCCGTGCCAGCCATCGTGGCGCGTCAATTCCCAGCGAATGCCGAATTCGCCAGAGTCGATCTTGTAGGGGCCAGAGCCGTCACCCGACTGCCAGTCAATAGTACCATCGCCATTCGAGGGGCAGATCGCAAAGTGATAGTCGGTCATGAGCCAAGGCAAATCGGCATTGCCACGGGCAAGGCTGATTGTAACCGTGTGGTCGCCATCAGCGGTGATGTCGGTCACATCCGTCAAAAGCGCCTTAGCGGCCGAGGTAGAGGCATCGCCCCGGTGATGATTGAGGCTGTCGATCACATCCTGCGCCGTGACCGGCTTGCCGCTATGAAAGGCAGCATCTGGGTTAAGCGTGAAGGTCCACTGCATGGCGTCTGGCGTCGCCTCCCATCCGGTGGCCAAATCGCTACCAAGGGAGTTGTCCGGCTCAATCAGGGTCAGATAGCTGCGATGTGTGTGGGCCAAAAAGATCATCTGACGGGTCACATACGTCCCCGGATCATGGGTGTCCGAGGTGTTGCCATCGTGAATGCCCCAGCGGAATGTGCCGCCCGGTGTCGGGTTGGCGGCGGCGGATGTTCCCCAAAGGCCGGTCGCGGCAGAGGCGGTCAGACCCGCAGCAGAGGCAAAATGCAGGAACGACCGGCGAGAGATTGCGCCGGTGCAAGCAGCCTGCGCAAGCTGGTCCAGAAGGACTTGATCAATATTCTTTTTCATAGGGTTTCCCTGTCTTGTTTTGTTTCTTGGATTTGCGAAGACGCGACATCAGCCCATCCAGAAACCTTGGGTTTCGGAGGGTCAACAAGGATGCACAAAAGCGACATTCTTATAACAAAACACGAAACGCGGCGCGTTTCCAGACCTTAATCGCACCCTGCCTATAGATAAAAAGGTCATAAATTCTGAGGTTTTATTGGTTTCCTCAGGTGCGACGCAGACGGAGCTTGGCGAAATACTCGAGTCGTTTTTTGAGCTCGCGTTCGTAACCGCGCTCGACCGGTTGATAGAGAACCGGGCGTTTCATGCCATCCGGAAAGTAGTTCTGGCCAGAGAAACCATCCTCGGCGTCATGGTCGTAGGCATAGCCCTCTCCGTAGCCCTGTTCCTTCATCAACCGGGTGGGAGCGTTGAGAATATGCTTTGGCGGCGGCGCGCTCCCGGTCTTTTTCGCCTCGCGCAGCGCGGCCTTGTAGGCTGCGTAACCTGCGTTCGATTTGGGTGCGAGCGCGAGATAGGCCACCGCCTGACCCAATGCTAATTCGCCTTCGGGGCTGCCGATCCGCTCATAGGTTTCCCAAGCATGCAGGCAGATGGATTGCGCCTGCGGGTCGGCGAGGCCAATATCCTCGATCGCCATGCGCAGGATGCGCCGTGCAAGATAGCGCGGGTCCTCACCCCCTGTCAGCATGCGCGCCAGCCAGTAGAGCGCTGCATCCGGGTCCGATCCACGCACGGATTTATGCAGCGCAGAGATGAGGTTGTAATGTTCATCTCCCGACTTGTCATATTTGGCGGCGCGCTTCATCAAGCGCGTGGCCAGAGCGGCGCTGTCCAGCTTGCCTTCGACTTTCCACGCGGCGACTTGTTCAATCAGATTGAGAAGCGCGCGCCCATCCCCATCGGCCATGTCAAGCAGCGCCTCTCGCGCCGGACCGTCGAGCGGCAAGGCGCGGCCCAACTCTTGTTCGGCGCGCTGTGCGAGGCGCTCCAGATCTGCCAGAGTGAGGCGCGTGAGCACCAGAACTTGCGCGCGGCTGAGCAGGGCGGCGTTCAACTCGAAACTCGGGTTCTCCGTCGTGGCGCCAACCAATAGGATCGTGCCATCCTCCATATGCGGAAGGAACCCGTCCTGCTGCGCCTTGTTGAAGCGGTGAATTTCATCGACGAAAAGCAGCGTACCACGGCCCTGAGTGCGGCGATGCTTTGCCTCGTCGAACACTTTGCGCAGGTCTGGAACGCCGGTGAAAATGGCGCTGATCTGAACAAAATGCAGGTCCGTCTCATCCGCCAAGAGCCGGGCAATGGTGGTCTTGCCCACACCGGGTGGGCCCCAGAACACCAGCGACGAAAGGCTTCCCGAGGCGAGCATCACCCCAAGCGGGGCCTCAGGGCCAAGCACCTGTTCCTGTCCGATCACATCCATCAGACGGCGCGGCCGGAGCCTGTCTGCCAGCGGACGGGGGCCAGTATCCGGGCAAGGCGTAGCGCCGCTATCGAAAAGATCTGCCACCACTTAGATCCTAAACCGCAGCGCCATGCGCCGCCCATCCCGCAAGACATCGAGGCTAAGGGTGGTCATCACCTCTTCCAGCGCGTCCTTTGCGGCACGGCTGGTGCCGATGGGCACGCCGTTGACCGCGCGGAGAATGTCGCCTGGCCGCAATCCGGCCCGCGCACCAAATGGGCCAGGATCTTCCACCAATGCGCCCTCTGACATCAGCAGCAGCCGATATTGATCAATCACGACCGGATTGATTGTCACAAGGGTCAGTTGCGGGATTGCGGCGCGCGGACCAGTTTCCAAAGGGTCGCGCGGCGGGCTGTCGGGCGCGGCGATCATCGCAATCTCGATTTCCTGCTCTGTCCCCCCACGCAGGCGAGTAATACTGGTCGTTGACCCAATACCAGCGACTGACATGCGATAGATCACCTCGGCCGGACTGTTGACGGGTTGGCCACCGACACGGGTGATGACATCGCCGGGGCGAATATCAGCGGCAAAGCTGCTTTGGGGATGTACCTCGGAAATCACGACACCATCGGGGCGGGCGATACCCAGCCCCTCGGCCATGTCGGGCGTCACGGGCTGGCCCCCCAGACCGGCCCAAGGCCGCTCGAATTCCGTTTTGCCCGCGCGTGCCTGTGCCACGAATTGCGCCACAAGGCCGGCGGGGATTGCGAAGCCGATGCCGTTCGAACCGCCTGAGCGCGACAGGATCGCCGTGTTGATGCCGATAAGGTCGCCGTTCACATCGACCAGCGCCCCGCCGGAATTACCCGGATTGATCGGCGCGTCAGTCTGGATGAAGTAGCCGCGCGCATTGCCCGTAGCCGTGCCCGACCGCGCAAGACCCGAGACTATGCCGCTTGAAACGGTCTGGCCCACACCAAACGGGTTGCCGATGGCCAATACCAATTCGCCCACTTGAACGGTGTCACTGTCGCGCAGGGTCAGGGCAGGCAGACTTGGGGCATTCTCGACCTGCAATAGCGCCAAATCCGCCTCTTCATCGGCCAAAAGGACGCGGGCGGCATATTCACGGCGGTCGTTCAATACCACGCGGATATCCGTAGCCTCACCCACAACATGATAGTTTGATACGACGATACCATCCGCCGAGAGGATCACGCCAGAGCCCAAGGAATTTTGCACACGTGGGCGGGTGCTGCCGAAATCGTTGAAGAAGCGCTCAAAAAACGGATCTCCACGAAATGGGCTGCGGCGTGCCTCGACGATGCGACTGGCATAGATATTTACCACCGCCGGAGCGGCCTCTTGCACCACCGGAGCAAAGCCGAGCTGGATTTCAACCTGCGAGGTTGGCACGCGGGTTTCGGCGCGCGGCAGGCCGGGAAGGGCCAACAGAACAAGGCAGAGAAAGCGGAACATGACAGGCTCCCCAAGGATTTTCTTGGCCTTTGAGATATGCTGGGAGTGACGCGGCAATGCAAGGCTTTGCGGCGCCTAGTGGTGGTATGTTCCCGATGCCAAACATGCAAAACCCCCGCCGGTGAGGGCGGGGGTTAATCTGTAACCATCTGAAATGGTTATGATCTTATTCGTCGTCTGCCATCTCAAAGGCCGCATTGCGGGCCTTGTCCGATGCACCTTTGGCATCAACGTCACGGTCCACGAATTCGATGATCGCCATCGGTGCCATGTCACCATAACGGAAGCCGGCCTTGAGCACACGGACGTAACCGCCCTGACGGTCCTTGTAGCGGGGTCCGAGAATGTCGAACAGCTTGGCCACATAAGCGTCTTGCTTGAGTTGGCTTGCGGCCTGACGGCGGGCGTGCAGGTCGCCACGCTTGCCCAAAGTGATCAGCTTTTCGATGATCGGGCGCAGTTCCTTGGCCTTGGGCAGGGTGGTCTTGATCTGCTCATGTTCGATGAGCGAGCCAGCCATATTCGCCCACAGCGCCTTGCGGTGCTCATGGGTGCGGTTCAGGCGGCGGTAGCCTCTTGCGTGACGCATTTTCTATCTCCTTAGCGTGTTTTGCTTTGTCCGGCGGTCTGATGCGTGTCAGCCGCTCTCCTTGGGGCATTGGCCCGTATTTTCCCCGGCATTCCGGGCATTACCCCACCCTACGAAGCTCTCCGTAGGGTGGGTGTATCGCACGCGTATATCAGAACGCGTCTTCGAACTTCTTGGCGAGGTCCTCGATATTGTCTGGCGGCCAATCCTCGACATCCATGCCAAGGTGCAGGCCCATGCCCGAGAGCACTTCCTTGATCTCGTTGAGCGACTTGCGGCCAAAGTTCGGCGTGCGCAGCATCTCGGCTTCGGTCTTTTGGATCAGATCGCCGATGTAAACGATGTTGTCGTTCTTGAGGCAGTTGGCAGAACGGACCGACAATTCCAACTCGTCCACTTTCTTGAGCAGGAGCGGGTTGAATTCGAGACCGTCATCGTCATCCTGACGGCTGGCCGACTCGGGTTCGTCGAAGTTCACGAAGATCGACAGTTGATCCTGCAGGATGCGCGCGGCATAGGCCACGGCATCATCCGGGGTGATCGATCCGTCAGTTTCGATTTTCATCGTCAGCTTATCATAGTCCAGAACCTGACCTTCGCGGGTCGGTTGAACCTCGTAGCTGACGCGCGAGATCGGCGAATAGATGGCGTCGATCGGAATAAGGCCGATAGGCGCATCTTCAGGCTTATTCTTGTCAGCCGACACATAGCCCTTACCCTGATTCACGGTCAGTTCCATGAAGAGGTCAGCGCCTTCGTCGAGGTGGCAGATCACATGATCCTTGTTGAGAATCTCGATACCCGCGCTGTCAGAGATGTCACCGGCAGTGACAACGCCCGGACCCTTGGCATTGACCGAAAGACGCTTGGGCCCTTCGACTTCCATGCGGATCGCAACACCCTTGAGGTTGAGAACGATGTCGGTCACGTCTTCGCGGACACCGGCCACCGAGGAGAACTCGTGCAGCACATTGTCGATCTGCACGGCGGTGATGGCCGCCCCTTGCAGCGAAGACAGAAGAACGCGGCGCAGCGCGTTACCCAGCGTGAGACCAAAGCCGCGCTCGAGCGGCTCGGCGATCAGAACCGCCTGACGCAGCGGGTCATTGCCGGGTTTTACTTCAAGCTGTGTCGGCTTGATCAATTCAGCCCAATTCTTGTGGATCATGCGTCCCTCCATTCTTGCCCTGTTCCCATGTCCAAAGGTTCAGAGCGCCCGAGGATGTAAAATGACGAAAGCGGGACCGCGCCAAGGCGCGGCCACACCAAGAGATGTATCGGATCAGACCCGGCGGCGCTTCGGTGGGCGGCAGCCGTTGTGCGCCATCGGTGTCACATCACGGATCGACGTGATGTTAAAGCCGACAGCCGCCAAAGCGCGCAGCGCCGATTCACGGCCCGAACCCGGCCCCTGAACTTCGACGTCAAGCGAGCGCATGCCGTGTTCCTGTGCCTTGCGGCCAGCATCCTCAGCGGCCATCTGCGCCGCGTAGGGCGTGGATTTGCGCGAGCCTTTGAAGCCCATGGTCCCAGCCGAGGACCATGCGATGGCATTGCCCTGCACGTCCGAGATCAGGATCTTGGTATTGTTGAAGGAAGAGTTCACGTGAGCAACGCCCGTGGCGATGTTCTTGGAAACCTTTTTCTTGGTGCGTTTGGTATCGCGTGCCATATCTGCTGCCCTCCCTTATTTCTTCTTGCCGGCAATGGCTTTTGCCGGGCCCTTGCGGGTGCGGGCGTTGGTGTGGGTCCGCTGACCACGCACCGGCAGATTGCGACGGTGACGCAGGCCGCGGTAGCAGCCAAGATCCATCAAACGCTTGATGTTCATCTGGGTGTCGCGGCGCAGGTCGCCTTCGACAGTGTAATTCGCGTCGATATGTTCGCGCAGGGCCAGAGCCTCGGCATCCGAAAGCTCGTTTACGCGACGCGAAACGTCGATGCTGAGCGCTTCGCAGATGGATTTGGCCGAGGCATGGCCGATTCCGGTGATGTAGGTAAGGGCGATGGGAACCCGTTTGTTGGTCGGGATGTTGACGCCGGCGATACGTGCCAAGTGTAGCTTCCTTTTTCGTTGCGGTTCCGTAGCACCAGAACCTTTTTTCACAACGTAAGCCCGAAGCGATCACGCACCGGGCCGCGGCTGATTCCAAATGAGTGATTCGCATACCGGGTGCGACCCGGAACCAGAATCAATCTCGTGTTCGAGATAGGGCTGGTTATGGGGAAATGGTCGGGGCGTCAAGGCCCCGAACCCCTATCAATCGCTATTTGTCAAGCGCTTCTGCAATCTCAGCCTGCACCGCGTCAATCTCAGCCAGACCATCGACCGAGGTCAGTTGACCATGGGCATAGTAATAGCCAAGCAGCGGCGAGGTTTTCTTGTAATATTCCATCAGACGATTCCGCAGCGCGTCTTCGTTGTCATCCGCACGGCGTTTGACATCTGTAGAGCCACACTTTGCGCATTTGCCATCCGCAGGCCACGGCTTGGTGATATCGTTATAGACCTCGCCGCACCCACCACAGGTTGAACGGGCCGTGATGCGCTGAACGAGCGCTTCGTCATCGACGCGCAATTCGATCACGGCCTCCAAGGTCTCGCCGGTTTCTTCGAGCAGATCGGCCAAGGCATCCGCCTGCGCCAGAGTGCGTGGGAAGCCGTCAAAGATGAAGCCGCCTTTGCGCGCGCCTTGCAACTGCTCGCGTATCAGGCCGATCACGATTTCATCGGTCACAAGATCGCCGCGCGCCATGACATCTGCGACGATGCGCCCCATCTCAGAGCCGCTGTCCTTGGCGGCGCGCAACATGTCGCCGGTGGAGAGCTGGATCATATCCCGGCTTTCGACAAGATAATGCGCTTGCGTGCCCTTGCCTGCGCCCGGCGGTCCGAGAAGGATGATATTCATCGCCGCGCCGGTGCCTTTCTGCGGCTGCGTTTCTTGCCCTTGCCGCTCAGTTGGGATTTCTCAATCAAGCCCTCGTATTGATGGGCCAGAAGATGCGACTGAACCTGCTGAATAGTATCCATCGTCACGGATACGACGATCAGAACCGAGGTGCCGCCAAAGTAGAAGGGAATGGCGAACTGGTTGCGCAGGATCTCTGGCAGAAGGCAAACCGCAGCGAGATAGGCAGAGCCGATGACCAGCACACGGTTCACAACGAAATCAAGATATTCCGCCGTCCGTTTGCCCGGACGAATACCGGGAATAAAGCCATTCTGGTTCTTGAGGTTCTCGGCCACGTCATCGGTTTTGAACGCAACGTTGAAGGTGTAGAAATAGGCAAAGAACACGATCATGATCGTGAAGAACAGCAGATAGAGCGGCTGTCCGGGGCCGAAATAGGCCATCACGGTCGAGAGAACCGGATTGGTGGTATTTCCGGAGAACGTCGTGATCGTGGCCGGAAGAAGAAGAAGAGACGAGGCAAAGATCGCCGGAATCACGCCCGCCGGGTTGACCTTGACCGGCAGGTGCGACGAGCCGCCATCATAGATCTTCATACCGACCTGACGGCGGGGATATTGAATGTGGATCTTGCGCAAAGAGCGTTCCATGAAGACCACAAAGGCGATCACGGCCACGACCATCAGCATGACACCCACGATCACCGCAGGGCTGACCGCACCAGACCGGCCCGATGCGAAAAACTGTGCCAGGGCCGCGGGAACTTCGGCGATGATACCGACAAAGATGATCAGCGAGATGCCGTTGCCCACGCCGCGCGCGGTAATCTGCTCGCCCAGCCACATCAGGAACATGGTACCCCCGATCAGCGTGATCATGCAGGACGCGATAAAGAACATGCCGGGATTGGAGACCATATCGCCCGACTGCAGCGATACGGCAAGCCCGTAGGATTGCAGCGTTGCAAGCGCAACCGTACCGTAGCGGGTATATTGGTTGATCTTCTTGCGACCCTGCTCGCCTTCTTTCTTGAGTTGCTCAAGAGCAGGCACCATTGCGGTCATCAGCTGAACAATGATCGACGCAGAGATATAAGGCATGATGCCCAGAGCAAAGATGCCCATCCGTCCGAGCGCGCCGCCGGTAAACATGCTGAGCATGCCACCGATTGAGGCCTGCGCGCCCTCCATGAATTCGCGCAGCGCCACACCGTCGATACCCGGAACCGGGATGAAGGTACCCAGCCGGTAGACGATCAGCAGGCCGAGGGTGAACAGGATTCGTTTGCGCAGTTCGGTGGCTTTGCCCAGCGCGGACCAGCTGGTGTTGGCCGCCATTTGCTCTGCTGCAGATACCATTCGCGGGTCTCTTTCATTTGACAACGCCGCCTTGGGCTGTTTTCCAGCTCAGGCGGCGTCAAAGGAAAACTTGGGCTATATGTAAGCGGCACAGATGCCGCTCACAACCTCTTATTCAGCCGCTTGCGCGGTTGTGACCGAGAGGGAGCCGCCGGCCTTTTCGACCGCTTCAATCGCAGCGCGCGAGGCACCTGTGACCTGAATGGTCAACTTGGCGGTCACGTCACCCTTGTTCAGGACGCGGATACCATCAAGTTTGCGACGGACGAGACCCGAGGACACCAGTGTTTCTTCGGTGATCGGCGCAGAGCCGTCAATCTTGCCAGCCTCAACGAATTTCTGGATCAGGCCAAGGTTAATGACAGCAAAAGATTTGCGGTTCGGCTTGTTGAAGCCGCGCTTGGGGAGACGCTGATAGAGCGGCATCTGGCCACCCTCGTAGCCACCGATCGAAACACCCGAACGGGATTTCTGACCCTTGATACCCCGGCCAGCGGTTTTACCCATGCCGGAACCCGGACCACGGCCAACGCGCTTTTTGCGCTTGGTGGCACCGGGATTGTCGTGCAGTTCATGCAGTTTCATGTCGCTATCTCCTTGCCGGATGCGGCCCCCAGCGACGGGAGCGGCCGAACGCGGCGTGTGTGGGTTAAGTCGGACCCCATTACGAGGCCACCGGGGGCGTATAGACGGTGCCGAGGTCCTTGACAAGAGCGGCGCATCGCGCCCGAAACCACGATAGCCTCGCTGGAAATTCTCGCGATAACCCAGACTTTGCGCTATCCGTTGAGCGCAGCGCAGGCAGGAAAAGACAAGCCACTGAGCCAGTCGGCGGTCGCCCGGGTAGCTTGATCAGCGGAATACCAGACTCCTCGATTTTGTCGCGGGCTGTGTTCGCTCGACAGAGCTTGGGGTCGAAACCGGACCAGTTGGTCGCCCCCTCCTGACCAGACCGGATTGGAATGTGCGCTACGCCGATGTCAGCACCACAAACGAGCTGAGACGCCTTAACAGAAGCAGCCCGCTGAGGCGCGCAGATCGGGTGGTTGAGGCCGATTATGTGCTCACGAACATCACCCTGCCGCAGGCAATTCCGGGCGCAGGGGTGCGCTTTGTCTTTGCGTCCCATGTTTATGAGCATATAGCCAATCTGCCTGGGTTTTTCCGTCAGCTTGCGGCTGAGATGGGTCCGGGCGGTGCCATCACCGGGGCGTTTCCCGACAGTCGTTATACTTATGACATTGATCGCCCCAGAACGACACTTGGCCAGTTCATCGACCGCGAGACGCGTGATATCGCCGGCCCGGACGCACAGACGGTTTTTGACCATTTTTATCATTTCAGGCCGTTCAAAGCAGGACAGGTCTGGCAGCACGGCGCCAATCATGGTGTCGCGCGCCAGTTCTCGTTGGCACATGCGCGTAAGATGATGAACACGGCCCGCACCAGCTATGTCGACGTGCATTGCAACATTCTGACGGATCAAGAGTTTGTTGAACTGACCGAGACGTTTCCAGAACTTGGCATCAACCTTACTCTTCACAAAATGGTCGAAACCTTTCGACCGATGAACGAATTTCATTTCTGCCTGAAAGTCGTGTGACCGGTCGGAGAAAGCCCGTGCATGCTGCGCAAGTTTGGCAGGGTCAGTTCTCTGGACATATGCTGAGACCGCGATAGGCTAAGGGCGCGATCCTGAGACCGGAGGCCCCTGATGCGCGCGATTGCTCTCTGCCTAGCCCTCGCTGTTCTGCCGGGCCCAACGCCACAGGCGGCCACGGGCTGTGCTGCTGATGCGATGCTGGTATTTGACGGGTCTGGGTCCATGGCCGAGGTGGGACATGATCCAACTGCCGCAACCCGGATCATCGAGGCGCGCGCGGCACTGCGGCGCGTGATGCCCGACGTTGCACCCTATCGGCGGATTGGCCTCTTGTCCTATGGGGCTGGGGGTAGTCATCCCTGTTCGGGGATCACCCGGCACTTTGCCCCTATGCCGGATGCGGCGGCTGCGGTGGTGGTGGCGGTCGACGCGCTGATGCCCGGCGGCCTGACCCCGATTGCCGCCTCGGTGGCGGCGGCGGCAGAGGTGTTAGAGTATCGCACACAACCCGGGATCGTGGTCTTGGTTACGGATGGCAACGAGACCTGCGGCGGTACGCCCTGTGCGCTTGGGGCAGCCTTAACCGCAGAGGCGCGCGATTTGACGGTACATGTGATCGGATTTCGCGTTGTGCATGACCCGTTCTCGTGGAACAGCCCCGAGGCGCAGGGCTATGACGGGCAGACCGTCGCAAAATGTCTGGCCGATGCGACGGGGGGAGTGTTTGTATCGACCGAAACAGTCGACGAACTGGTCGATGCCCTGCGCGAGACACTTGGTTGCCCGCTGATTGGTGGGCTTGGGGCAGGCGCCCCGCCACGTGGGCGGGGCTGATCGTTCAGGCCGTCAGGCCCTCTGGCTCGGCCAGACCATTGGCGCGGCAGCAGGCGGTGAGGGTATTGGCCAAGAGGCAAGCGATGGTCATCGGGCCGACGCCGCCCGGCACTGGGGTGATCGCCCCGGCAACAGCGGCGGCCGAGGCGTAATCGACGTCGCCGACCAACACAGTCTTGCCGTCCCGTTCGATCCGGTTGATGCCCACGTCGATCACGGTAGCCCCCGGCTTGATCCAGTCGCCCGGCACCATTTCAGGGCGACCGACGGCAGCCACGACGATATCGGCGCGACGGCAGACATCGGCGATATCCTTGGTCCGGCTATGAGCAATCGTGACAGTGCAGCTATCGCCCAAAAGAAGCTGTGCCATTGGCTTGCCCACGATGTTCGAGCGGCCAAGCACCACAGCATCCATGCCCGCCAACGAGCCGTGATGGTCGCGCAGCATCATCAGGCAGCCCAAGGGCGTGCACGGCACCATGGATTTCTGGCCAGTGCCCAAGAGGCCGACGTTGGAAATATGAAAACCGTCCACATCCTTGGCCGGATCAATAGAGTTGATCACCAGATCGGAATCGAGATGCTTTGGCAGCGGCAATTGCACGAGGATGCCGTGCACGGTGGCGTCTTTGTTGAGACGGTCGATCAGTGCCAGAAGATCAGCCTCTGACGTGTCAACATCCAGCTTGTGCTCGTAGGAATTCATGCCCACTTCGACGGTCTGCTTGCCCTTGGAGCGGACATAGACCTGACTGGCCGGGTCTTCGCCCACAAGCACCACCGCGAGGCCCGGCGTGATGCCGTTTTCCTCTTTCAGGCGCGTCACATGCGAGGCCACCTTGGTCCGCACCTCTGCGGCAAAGGCTTTGCCGTCGATCACTTTAGCCGTCATTCCCAGCCCTTTCATCGTGCTTTAAATCGTTCTGCGCAACGCGCAAGGCCGCCCAGAGCGCGATACTCTGGGCGGCCTTATTTGGTAAGGTTTAGAACAGGCCTTCGATCTGGCCGTCGTCGTTGAGACGGATCGTCTCGGCAGCAGGTTTGCTGGGCAGACCCGGCATTGTCATGATCTCGCCACAGACGACGACGACAAAGCCAGCACCGGCCGAAAGACGCACTTCGCGGACCGGTACGGAATGGCCGGTGGGCGCACCGCGACGGTTCGGATCGGTGGTAAAGCTATACTGCGTCTTGGCCATGCAAACTGGCAGATGGCCATAACCCTGCGCTTCCCATTCCTTGAGCTGGCTGCGGATCTTTTGATCGGCCAACACCTCGTCAGCGCGATAGATGCGCTTGGCGATGGTTTCGATCTTTTGGAACAGCGGCATGTCATCGGGATAGAGGGGCGCGAAATTGGCATTCCCGGCCTCGGCCACTTCGACCACTTTGCGCGCCAGAGGCTCAGAGCCTTCGGAGCCCAGTTCCCAATGGCGCGACAGCACGGCTTCGGCACCATGATTGGCAACAAAGGTTTTGACGGCTTCGATTTCTGCTTCCGTATCGGTGACGAAATGGTTGATCGCCACAACCACCGGCACGCCAAAGGATTTGACGTTCTCGATGTGGCGTCCAAGGTTCGGGCAACCCGCCTTGACCGCATCAACGTTCTCGGCACCCAAATCTGCCTTGGCGACGCCGCCGTTCATCTTCATCGCACGCACGGTGGCCACGATGACCACGCAATCGGGGGCAAGACCCGCCTTGCGGCATTTGATATTCATGAACTTTTCTGCACCAAGGTCAGCGCCAAAGCCCGCTTCGGTCACAACATAGTCGCTGATCTTGAGCGCGGTCGTGGTCGCGATGACCGAGTTACAGCCATGCGCGATATTGGCGAAGGGTCCGCCATGCACGAAGGCAGGGTTGTTTTCCAGCGTTTGCACAAGGTTGGGCTGCATCGCATCTTTGAGAAGCACAGTCATCGCGCCTTCGGCCTTGATATCGCGGCAGAAGACGGGGCTGCGGTCGCGGCGATAGGCCACGATCATAGACCCCAGACGCTCCTCAAGATCCTTAAGGTTCTTGGAGAGGCAGAGGATTGCCATGACCTCGGACGCGACAGTGATGTCAAAGCCATCTTCGCGCGCAAAGCCGTTGGAAACACCGCCCAGCGACGAGGTGATCTGGCGCAGCGAGCGGTCGTTCATGTCGACCACGCGACGCCACACTACGCGGCGGGTGTCGATGTTCTGCTCGTTACCCCAATAGATGTGGTTGTCGAGCATGGCGCTGAGCAGGCTGTGTGCGCTGGTGATGGCGTGGAAATCGCCGGTGAAGTGCAGGTTCATGTCCTCCATCGGGACAACCTGTGCATAGCCGCCGCCGGCTGCGCCGCCCTTCATGCCAAAGTTTGGCCCAAGGCTGGCCTCGCGGATGCAAACGGTGGCCTTCTTGCCGATGCGATTCAGGCCGTCACCAAGACCAACAGTGGTCGTGGTCTTGCCTTCGCCTGCAGGGGTGGGGTTGATCGCAGTCACGAGGATCAGCTTACCGTTCTTGTTGCCCTGAACGGAGTCGATGAATTTCTGGCTGACTTTTGCCTTGTCATGGCCATAGGGCAGAAGATCGTCGTTCGAGATGCCCCGCTTTTCGCCGATCTCTTGGATCGGTCGCTTCTTGGCCTCCCGTGCAATCTCGATGTCGCTCTTGTAACCCATAGTCGTTTCCTTCCCTCGTCTGTTGGGCTTGATCTGACCACGGTGATAGCCAATTCTCGGCATCCCACAGCATGCGAATCCGACACATGGGCCTGTGCTTGCGGCGGATCACCGCAGACGGTGTCGGATCGGAAACCGAGAAAGGGGGGGTCAGAGCAACGTGGCGCGCACACGCGAGAGTTCGGACCAGACCGGCTGATCGGGAATATGCAGGCGCAGCATTTGCCCCAAGGCCAGCCGCCCCTCACGTTCGACCCAAGCGGTGACACCGCGCCGCCCGAGAGCCGCGCGCTTGAACCGTGCACCAAAGCCCGGGGCGTGGGTCTCGATCACCTTGGCAGGCAGGTGACAGGGGCGATTTTCCATATCAATCACCAGCGTCACCCCATCCGGCCCTTGCAGGCGCGATGAGGGAGGTAAATGGCTGAGGTCGGGAATGCCACTGATCACCAGCGAGGCACCCAGCCAGCTTGGTTCAAGCCGTGCAACGCCCATGGTGGCGGCGATGGCTGTCAGCTCTTCGTCTGAAAGGACGGAAAATTGCCGCGCATTGCGGATTTCGGTGCCTCTGGGGTGCTGGGAAATGACGCGGCTACATGAAGGGCGGGTCAGGCCCGCGTGCTCTTCGCCCGCGACACCGGCAAAGGTCACGTCGACCGCGTCGAGCGGTTCGGCTGCCAGAGACGCATCGCGCTGCGCCACTCGGCCCAGCCAAGTGATTCGGCCCTCATACTCGGTTGGCATCAATGCGGGCATTGATCTTTGCGCCCCGTTTCTTCTTGGTGGAAAATACTCGCCCCGCAGGGCCGTTCAAATTCAAGTCAGACGGTCAGGGTAAAGAACATGCGGCGGAACGGGAACAGCACAGTACCATCGGCACGAACCGGGTAGGCGCTATGCATCACCTCTTCGTAACGACGAATGAGATCGGCCTTTTCATCCGGCTCGAGCGCGGCCAGAACCGGGCGGGCATAGGTGCTTTCGGTATAGCGGCGCACCGGGTGGCTCCCGGGTTCGGCGGTCAGCCTTTGATAATAATCCGTTTCCCAGAGGCGGAATTGACCGAGCGGCGCCAGAAGTTCCTCGTATTTGATCGGAGACATCACACCGGGGGTGCCCATCTTTTCGATCCGCCCGGCAAAGAGTTCCTCTGCCAGCGAGAGCCAGACACGGTGCGAGGGGGCCTTGTTCTGGTGCGGCATCTGCACAGCCAGCGTCCCGCCCTTGCCCAGCATGCGGACGAGCCGGGGCATAAGTGCTTCGTGATTACCAACCCAATGCAGGGCCGCGTTGGAATAGATCAGGCCCGGCGCGCGGCGCGGGTGCCACTCGGCGATATCGGCCTGTTGGAGGGCGTCATAACCCGTCCCTTGTGCCTTTTCGAGCATGGCGGGGCTGGCATCGACCCCCACAACCGCGCGATTGCCCGCGCGGGCACGCAGGGTTTCGATCATCACGCCGTTGCCGCATCCCAAGTCCACCACATCGCCCGCGCCCATCTGACCGACGGCGTTCAAAAGATCGAGGGCAGGCCGCAAGCGTTGATCCCGGAACCTTGCATAGGCTCCGGGATTCCAATCCTGTTTCGCGGCATTCGTGCTCACGTTGAGGGCTCTGGCTCCAGCCCGCCGTCGCCGGGCGTGGATTTGGGCTTGGTTTTCGGGATTGCGGTTACAGAGGGCTTGCTGGCTTCGGCACTGCCGTCGTCATCGTCATTCGCCGAGGGAAGTTCGCCCCGCATCACGCGCTTGATCTCGTCTCCGGTCAGTGTCTCGTATTCCAAGAGACCCTGCGCCAGACGTTCCCAATCTTCCTGACGATCAGTCAGGATTTTCTTGGCCCGAATATAAGCCTCGTCGATCAGGCGTTTGACCTCTTCCTCGATCAGCTCTTTGGTATGTGCGGAAATCGAGAAGCCACCGGCACCATTGCCCATATAGCCTTCGTGCGCCTGCTCATAGTCGATATTGCCAACCTTGTCGGACATGCCCCAGCGCATCACCATGGCGCGCGCAAGGCCACTGGCCTGTTGAATATCGCCAGCAGGGCCGTTCGACACGTTATCCTCGCCGTACTTGAGGATTTCGGCGGCTTTCCCCGCCATGGTCATGGCCAGCTTTTCCTCGCACTCAGAGCGGTGCCAATTGAGCCGGTCAATCTCGGGCAAGCTCACAACCATACCGAGGGCACCACCGCGCGGAATGATCGTAGCCTTGTAGACAGGGTCACATTTGGGCAGGGCAAGACCCACCACCGCATGCCCGGCCTCGTGATAGGCGGTCTTTTCCTTTTGATCGTCGGTCAGCACCATCGAACGGCGCTCGGCCCCCATCATCACCTTGTCTTTGGCGTTCTCGAAGTCGACCATAGTCACAAAACGTCGACCGACACGCGCAGCCATCAGCGCCGCCTCGTTGACGAGGTTGGCAAGGTCCGCGCCAGAGAAACCGGGCGTGCCGCGCGCAATCAGGCGCAGGTCCACATCGGGGCCAGGCGGTGTCTTGCGGGCGTGAACGTTAAGGATTTTCTCGCGGCCCTTGATATCGGGATTGGGCACGGTCACCTGACGGTCAAACCGACCGGGGCGCAGAAGTGCGGGGTCAAGAACATCCTTGCGGTTGGTAGCCGCGATGATGATCACGCCTTCGTTGGCCTCGAACCCGTCCATCTCAACAAGCAGTTGGTTCAGCGTCTGCTCGCGCTCGTCATTGCCGCCGCCATAGCCCGCCCCACGGTGGCGGCCGACCGCGTCAATCTCGTCGATAAACACGATACAGGGCGCGTTTTTCTTCGCTTGCTCAAACATATCGCGCACGCGGGAAGCACCCACACCCACGAACATTTCCACAAAGTCAGAACCAGAGATGGTGAAGAAAGGAACGCCCGCCTCACCCGCAATGGCGCGGGCTAGCAGCGTCTTACCGGTACCCGGAGGGCCGACAAGCAGCGCGCCCTTGGGGATTTTACCGCCAAGCCGCGAGAATTTCTGCGGGTTGCGCAGGAATTCCACGATTTCCTCGAGCTCTTCCTTGGCCTCGTCGATGCCTGCCACATCGTCAAATGTGACGCGGCCGTGCTTTTCGGTCAGCATTTTGGCTTTGGACTTGCCAAAACCCATCGCGCCACCTTTGCCGCCGCCCTGCATGCGGTTCATGAAATAGATCCACACGCCGATCAACAGAAGGAAAGGCAGAAGCGAGACAATGAAGGTCTGAAAGCCGGATTGCTGCTGGCTCTCGGCCTTGACCGGAATACCCGCATCAATCAGACGTTGGGTGATTTCTGCATCCTCGGGCTTGATCGTTGCATAATCCTGCCCATCAGCGCCGCGATAGCGCACAGTCTCGCCATCCAGCGTTACCTGGCTCACACCGCCACTGTCCACTGCCGCCACAAACTCGGAATATGGCACTGCGCGGCTCTGGAGGGTGTTGCCCGACCCGCTGAACAGGTTGAACAGCGCGAGGATCAAAAGGAACAGCACCAGCCAGAAGGCGATATTTCTTGCGTTACCCAAGGGTTCTCTCCCAAAATTCGTATCCCCGTGCGTCTAGCACAGGGCGCATGGATCATAAATAGAGATCACGGCCCTATCTTCAATGACATAATATGGACATCAGCAGATTGTCCTGCTCAGGCTTGAGGATCAGCGCCCAGCCATTCGGGTGACCCATGAGCGGGGCGGCGATCAGAGTATCCCCTTGCCAGAGGCCAGGGGCGCAGAGCGCAGAGGCATGCGGCAGGCCACTCAGGCGCCAATCCGGGCAAGCCTGCAGTCCGTTGGGTCCAAGCGCGGCTATCTCGACACCGGGGGATGCGGGGCCGGTCGCCTGCCAGCGATTGTCCCAGAGGGTGTTTACGGGCGCGCGCAGTCCCTTGACCGCGGCATATTCCCGCGTGAGGCGAAGCTGGCCGTTCTTGGGCGGCAGAAGAAGGCAGCCGTGCAGGGGCATTGTGTGGCCATCACGGGCGGCTTTGATAAAACTCGCGAGAGCGGTGCCGCGCGGCGGATACTCCTCCCCCGCAAGCCATTGCAGCATCGCCTGCATGAGACGGCGCGCGATTTCCTCAGGGAGATCATTAAATCCGGGGTGGTCGATGAGAATATCCCCAGACTGCACCTGAAGAAGTGCGCGGGCGGCGGTCAGAGTGGCATGATCCAGCGCCGTGCGAACCCCGGACAGGGTGCGCGCCACATCGGCCAGCGTCGCGGCACCAAGCCCCATGGGCGCGAGGGCCGTTAGACTCTGACGTGCGCGGGGGCGCAGGTAGGTGGTATCATCGTTGGTTGGATCATCGATCCATGATTGACCAAGTGTGCGCAGATGATCGCGAAGGGCCTCGCGGGAGAGGTCGAGTAGCGGGCGGTGAAAGGTCACCCCCGACTGCGTCCAACGCGGGCGCATCGCCGCAAGCCCATCCACACCCGCGCCGCGTGCAAGACGCATCAAAAATGTTTCGGCGACGTCGTCTTGGGTATGGCCAATGGCAATATCACGCAGGTCATTGGCGCGTGCCCAGTCAGTGAGGAGCGCATAGCGCGCCCGGCGGGCGTGGTCAGGAAGATTTCCGGAGCCATCCCAACCTTGCCAACGCACGGTGTCGTGCGGGATCGCCAGACGGGCGCAGATCTGTGCCACGTCCGCGGCTTCTTGCGCAGAGGAGGGGCGCAGCCCGTGATCAACGGTGACAGCGGCGGGCGTGGGGCCACCCGCCCGGGACCAGCCGTGAAGAAGGTGCAAAAGCGCCAGCGAGTCGCTGCCACCGGACACGGCAACGCCCAGCCGGGTAGGGATATGCCCCGCGAAATGCGCCGCGAGGCTGCTTTGTAACGGCGCGTCTGGCGGGATCACGAACAGCCCAGACGGCCCATCTCGGATTGCGCCGAAGAGACCGCCGCCGCAGTGGGATAGCGGGCCTCGACCTGGCCCAAAGTCACGCAGGCCTCTTGGGTTTGGCCCAGACGACCCAGCGCACGACCAAGACGAAAGAGCGCCTCTGGGGCCTCTGCCCCGTCGGGGGCTGCGCTGAAACTGTCAAGATAGGCGCGCGCGGCCTCGCTCTGTTGGCCAGCCGCCTCGAGCGCCTCACCGCGCAAAAGACCTGCGCGGCCAGACAACGGGCTGCCCGGATAGGTCGACAGGAAGGCGGCGAAACCTGCCGCCGCCTCGCTGTTATTGCCTGCCTGCAAGGCGGCTTCGGCGCGGTCGAAATCGTCTCGCTCACCGATGGCAAGCTGCGGATTGTCGCCGGTGCTGACCTCTGGGGTGGTCGGAAGTGGAACCGCCCCGCCACCCGCCGTCACAGGATCGACCCCGCCTAGCGTGCTGCCGGGTTCCAGCGTGGCAATGTCACAGCTGGGTTCCAGTTCGCAGAGGCGGAATTCTAGATCGCCGACGCGATTGGTGCCATCGGACACCACGCGATCAATGCGAAATTCCAGCTCTTCAGTCTTGGAGGTGAGGCGCTGCACTTCGCTTTCAATCGCATTCACGCGGTCCACCAGAGACCCGCCGCCACTCAGTTGGCCCGCAGCACCGGTGGTGCTGAGTTCACGCTTGAGATGCTGCAAAGTGACGAAAAGCACCGACAGTTCCTGACGGATGTCGGCCAGCGTCTGATCCGTCTGCGCCGGAGCAGTTTGCGGCGCAACAAAAAGACCTGCTGCCAGAATGAACGCGAAACGACGCATGGTGCGGCCCTCTTCCTAGGTTAGCTGCCTAGACCGGCGGCCAGCACAGTCACCGCGCGCCGGTTCTTGGCATAGCACGCCTCGTTGCTGCAAATCTCGATCGGGCGTTCCTTGCCGTAGCTGACCACGCGCAAGCGGTTCGGGGAAACACCGCGACCAATCAGATATTCCTGAACCGCGTTGGCGCGACGTGCACCAAGGGCAAGGTTGTATTCGCGGGTGCCTTGTTCGTCGGCGTGGCCTTCGATCACGGCAGTGAAATCACGGTTGGTGGTCAGCCAGTTGGCTTGACCGTCAAGCGTGGCTTGTGCGTCTGAGCCGAGCGTGGATTGATCGACGGCAAAAAGCACGCGATCCCCCACCGTCTGCTGGAAATAGGCCGGCGAGGTGGGATCTTGCGCCGAGCCGGCAAAGCCCGCACCGGAGTTCGCGCCATTGTTGAGATCGACAGCGCTGCCGTCGTCAAATCGGTTGGGATTGGTACAAGCGGCCAGTGCCAGCCCTGCACAGAGGATCAGTGTCTTGCTCAGATAGGTCATTTTAGCCCCATTCGTTTCTGCCTTGGCCTGTCATATCACAGCCCGCGTCCCAAGGAAACGCGGGCCTTGTGGGTTCAATTCTGAAGCGGTGACCACGAAGGATCGCTGGCCCCGGTATTGGTCGGGACCTGTTTTAGATTACGCCCGGTGATGTCCACCGAATAGAGGCTGGCCTGACCCTGTTCGCCTTGGGTTTCGCGGGTGAACATGATCACGCGGCCATTGGGGGCCCATGTTGGGCCTTCATCGAGGAAGGAGGCGGTCAAGAGACGCTCTTCGCTGCCATCGGTGCGCATGACGCCGATGTGAAAGCGCCCCTTGGACTGTTTGGTAAAGGCCACAAGATCGCCGCGCGGCGACCAGACGGGCGTGCCGTAGCGCCCCTCGCCAAAGCTGATGCGCCGGGCCTCGCCGCCACCTGCGGACATGATGTAAAGCTGCGGTGTTCCGGAGCGGTCGCTCTCGAACACGATCTGGCTGCCATCGGGGCTATAGCTGGGTGCGGTTTCGATAGAGGGGGCGGTGGTTAGCCGGGTACTGGCACCACTGCCGATGTCCATCGTATAAAGATCGGTATTGCCGCCTTGGGTCAGCGAATAGACCACGGTGCGCCCATTGGGGGCAAAGCGGGGCGCAAAGCTCATGGTGGCGTCCTGTGTGGGCAATTCGCGACGCCCCACATTGGCC
Source organism: Roseovarius sp. MS2 (assembly GCF_051447875.1). NCBI lineage: Bacteria > Pseudomonadati > Pseudomonadota > Alphaproteobacteria > Rhodobacterales > Roseobacteraceae > Roseovarius > Roseovarius sp. MS2. Next base: position 1,448,344 of record NZ_JBKHVF010000001.1, on the reverse strand, counting down.
ACGTCGAGCACATAGATGCGCGGAAAGCCAGTTTCATAGCTGGTGTAAAGCACCCGGTCGCCGGTGGGGGAAAAGCGGGGTGCCAAAACAATGCTGGTGCTGTCGGTCAGATACTGCACATTGGCACCATCATAGTCCATGATGCCCAACCGCTTGGCGCGCTGATCCTTGGGGCCGCTCTCGGCAACAAAGACAACGCGGCTGTCGAAATAGCCGCCTTCGCCGGTGATACGGCTATAGACCTGATCGGCAACCTTGTGGGCAATACGCCGCCAGCCGTCCTGTGTTCCGACAAGCTGTTGACCTGCGCCCAGTTCCTGACCGGAAAACACGTCATAGATGCGGAATTTGGCGATGATGCGCCCGGCACCATCCGTGCTGACCGCGCCTGTAATCAGGGCCTGTGCATTGATAGCGCGCCAGTCGGCATATTGCACCGGGCTTTCAAAGCTGGTGATCCGGCTGATGTGGGCGGAACTTGGGATCTGGCGAAAGAGCCCTGTGCCATTGAGATCGGCGGCGATCACGCTGGCGATGTTGCGGCCAAGTTCCTGACCCGCCGCACTATCCGAGACGAAATCGGGCACGGCAAAGGGCAACGGTTCGATCACACCTTCAGTGATCTCGATCCGAAGCGGGCCATTGCCCTGCGCCAGAACGGGCATGGCCCAGAGTGTGAGGGCCGCAAGGAGGGTCATCATAAAGCGCATCATTTGATCCTCATACTCTCCGGATTGAATGTCATTTCGATGTCACGCCACTGGTCGTATTTTTCCGGCGGCAAGTTGAAACCATTGGCGCCGCAGCGGATGATCGCCCGGCGTGCTGCCTCGAAAGCCTGACGCGCTGCCGCATCGCCCCCGCCGGAAAAGCTGTCCATGCGGATCGAACCATTGTCCGGCCTGCCATCCTCGCCCATGCGCACCGAAACCACAACCGTAGTGCCCAGCGCCTCGGTGCTGAGCGAGCCTACGTTCCAGCATTGCTGCACAGCGACACGCAGCGCATCCTTTTCGCCAGACGTGAGCGGCGGGCCGCTGGGGGCGGTGTCGGTCTGCTGACCGGTACCAAGGGCGGCGGCCAGTGCATCGTTGACGGCGCTCTGATCGGTCGCGGGCGCAGCGGGTCTGGGTGTTTCGGTGGTAGCTGGCGCCGGAGTTTCGGTGGGCGTTGGTGCTTCGGCCTGAGCAACCGGGCGCGCGGGGCGCGGTTTGGGTCGCAGAGAGGACGTGGGCGCGGCGTCTTTCGACTCTTCCGCCTCGGTCACGATCTCGGTTGCCGCCTCTTCCTGTGCCGTAGCCTCGGCGGGCTCTTGCGGCACTTCGGCACCTTCCTCGGGCGCGACCTCGGGCTGGGCCACCTCATCAATGCGCACATCCGGTTCCGGCGGTGCCACGGCCTCGGGGGCAACGCGGGGCGCGGGGCGCGGCTTGGGCCGGGGCGAAACCTGCGGAACCACGACCGCCACATCCTCTTGCGGGGTTTCAAGCACCGGCGCAGTATCCGTCACCTCGGCGGGCGCAGGCGGGGTAATTTCCGAGACATCTGGCGCGGGATCAGGGGGCGCGGTTTCCTGTGCCCGGGGCGGCGTGCTCTCAGGCGGGGTATCGGGGATAGAGGCAAGCGGCGGCGCAGAATCGCCGGGCGCGGGCGGCTCTGGTGTGTCGACATTGGCGACAGCCTCGGGGGCGCTCTGGCGTGCGAGCAGGGCCGCGAATTCCTCAGAGGAAATAGTTGTGGCCTCCACCGCCTCGAAGGGGGGTGGATCAGAGCGGAAGACGCCCCCAAGCAGGGCCCAGCCGATAAATGCCAGATGGCCCGCGCCCGATATGATCTGTCCGGTGTTCACCAGATGCGCCCCTAGCCGCCCTGCCCGTCAAGTGCTGGACCGCCAGCATCTGTCACCAGCCCAATATTCGCAAAGCCGCCGTTGTTGAGTGCGCCCATGACCTGCATCACGTCTTGATAAGGCACTGACCCATCGGCGCGCAGGAACACGCGGGTACTCTCGCGTTCTGTCGCAATGGCGCGCAGACGGGCGACCAGTTCTTCGCGCGGCACCTCAGAGGTCTGGATCATCACGATACCCTCGGCGGTGACAGTGACGGTCAGCGGCTCTTCTTCTTCGCTGGGAAGGGAATTGGCGGCGGTTTTGGGCAATTCCACCGGCACGCCCACCACCATAAGGGGGGCGGCCACCATGAAAATGATCAAAAGCACCAACATCACGTCCACAAAGGGCGTGACGTTGATCTCAGACATCGGGCGCGAGCGGCCACGCCCGCGTCTCCGACGCCCTGAATCGCCTGATTTCTGAACGACACCCGCGCCCATGGTCTAGCTGTCCAACTGTCGGCTGAGAATGGTCGCGAACTCGTCGGCAAAGGCCTCGTATCCCGCTACAATCCGGTCGGCATCAGCGCTGAGCTTATTGTAGAAGATAACCGCCGGAATGGCCGCGATGAGGCCAAGGCCGGTGGCCAAGAGCGCCTCGGCGATGCCGGGTGCCACAACGGCAAGGTTGGTATTCTGCTGCTCGGCAATTTCGACGAAGGCATGCATGATGCCCCAGACGGTGCCAAAAAGCCCAATGAAGGGCGCGGTAGAGCCGACTGTCGCCAGCACCTGAAGCCCACTCTGAAGGCCCTCGGATTCTTTGGCGATGGCCACGTCCATACTGCGGTCGATCCGCGCCGTAGCGCCGGCGATGAGATTGCCGTCATTGCGATGGCTGCGCCGCCATTCTGTCATGCCGGCGGCAAAAATCCGCTCGGATTGACCCGCAGGTTCTGGCCCGATTTCGTCGAACAACCCATCGAGCGGCTCACCGGACCAAAAGCGGCGATCAAAGATTTCCGCCTCAAGCTGTGCCTTGCGATAGATGATGATCTTTTGAATGATGATCGACCAGGCCCAAAACGAGGACACGATCAACATGAACATCACCAGTTTAACGGTGAGAGTGGCGCGTGCGAAAAGCGCCCACATGGAGAAATCTATCTCCTGTGCCAATGCCAGGGTTTCTGCTTCCATTTGCCTGCTCTTTGTGTGTCTGGCCGTTCTCCGGCCTTATTGCAGAGCAAACTATCCTATTTGAAACGGGAAAGCCAACACCATCCGCAAGCCAGCGCTGGTTTACAGCGGAATTCGCCTCAGGATCGGGCGGATATTTGCCGGAACGTGGCGGCGGGGTCAGACTTCGTCCAGCATTTGCGCTTCGAGGAGCATATAACCTCGACCATGAACGGTCTTGATGCGGCGGTTTCCTTCCTCGCCCGCGAACAACTTGCGACGCAAGCGGCTGATGATGCCATCCACGGAACGGTCGCTGATCGACCACTGATCTCCGCGTACCGATTTGATAATCTGGTCGCGCGACAAGATCGCATTGGTATGGGCCACCAACACCATCAGCACGTCAAATTCGAATGTGGTCAATTCAATTGGCTGCCCGCCAATTCGAACAGAGCGACGCACGCCGCAGATTTCCACATTTCCTACCCGACGCAACGACGGGCTTGGCATTGGGCGGGCCCCATCGGCATCGGGTGCCGCAGCCGCTATCCGTCGCACCACAGCCCGCACACGGGCGCAAAGTTCGCGGGGGCGCACGGGTTTGACCATATAGTCATCTGCCCCCATTTCCAGCGCAAGAACGGCGTCGATCTCGTCTTCGGAATTGCCCAACAAGATTAGCCCGGCACCGGATTTGTGGCGTAACTGGCGCACGATATCATAGCCATCTACGCCACGATAACGGGCCCCCACCACGCAGATGTGTACGTTGTTGCGCTCTACCGCGTCCAAAACAGCAGAAATATCCGGACACAGCACCGTTTCGTAACCCTCTTCGGCAAGGCGCTCTGTCACAAGAAGCTTGGTTGCGCGGTCCTCTTCAAGAACCATGGCCCTTAGTGGCATATTGTCTCGCATCGATGTCTGGAGATGAATATATCGCGAGGCGAAAACCAAGGACGTCTGCGCGGGGTGAATTGGGACCGAACCAAAAATCCCATGCACTCAGGACATTTAGAAGAGTACTATCAAAGTCACCTTTTAGACACAAGCATCTACGACCGATGGGCGATTTTTGTGTTAAGACATAACGTTAAATGCCTTTGCCCGATTTTAAACACATTTGGTTTCAATCCTCTCACTGTTGCAGGCATCAACAACTTTCAATCATAGGACGATGGGGCGCTGGCATGACCATACAATTCTTTACTCCACGCGGGCCGGGAAACGAGGTTTTGAAACTGCCCAGCTCGTTGCGCAAAACGGTAAAGTGGCTGCCGCAGATCGGAGACCTGTTTCCCGATTTTGCTGTCGAGACCACACAGGGGACTTTGCGCTTTTGGGATTGGGCTGAGGGCAGTTGGGTGCATCTGTTCAGCCATCCCGCCGCATTTACGCCGGTCTGTACCACCGAGATCGCGTCACTGGCCAGCTATTCAAGATCCTGGACTGCGTGTGGGATCAAGAACCTAGCCCTGACTGCCTCTTCGATCGCAGAACAGCAAGCGTGGCATGCAGAGATCGAGGATATGTTCGACGTGAAAGTCGATTTCCCCTGTGCCTGTGATCACGGCATGCGACTTGCGCGGATATTCGGCATGGTCCACGAAAAGGAATCCTCGGAATGGCCCATTCGCAAGAGTTTTCTGATTGATCCGGCGCAACGGATACGGATGATTTTCGAGTATCCTGTATTTGTTGGCCGGAATACCGACGAGGTTCTGCGTGTGGCCAAGGCGCTGCAACTGCGCGACAGGACCGGCGCGGCCACCCCTGCGGATTGGTATGATGGGGATATAGCGATTATCTCTGACAACCGACCAGAGGCAGATGTGATCCGCGAGTTTGGTGTGGGTTCAACGCAGTTACGCCCGTATTTACGGGTAGTCGGACAATGCCCGTGACGCGTCGAGCGGGCGCGCTCAGCCGGTCGTACGCAGAGGCGCAGGCAGTTTGACCGGCTTTCCCGCAAGGGTCAGGCAAGCGATCGTGACCTGCGCGGTAAAGATGACATCGGTGCCGCGTAGCACAGATTGCTCTATCACCAACCGCGCGCCAGTTCCGGCAACGGCGCGCGTTTCAACCGTAAGCCGATCATCAAGCCGCGCGGGACCAAGATAATCAGCCTCGACCCGGCGCACAGCAAATATGAGGCCGTCGCAATCGCGCATGGCGTTCTGATCAATGCCCTTGTCGCGCACCCAAGCGCTGCGGGCGCGTTCTATGTATTTCAGATAATTTGCGTGATAAACGATCCCGCCCATATCGGTGTCTTCGTAATATACGGTAATAGGAAAGCTATGTAGGGGGCTGGTCACTGTCGGATCCTGTGTTGGGTACGCTTGCAGCAGAGCATCCCAAGGACCTGCGTTCAAGCGTCGCGGTTTCACGAGGTGGAAAATCGTCACAAGCTGGGTTGTGGCGCGGCAATGCCGCCGTATATTACGCTGGATCAACTGAAACGGCACGTAAAATGCACCCGCGACGTGGTGCCAAGGCCGAGGCAGAGAACAGGGAGAGGGGCGGGAGACGGATGGACAATGCCGCAGGATTTTTGCCGATCATCGCGGCGTTGCCGTTTTTGGGAGCTTTGTTTCCCGGCCTGATGATCCAAGCCGGGCGCAACACCTGCGCCGCCTTTACCGCAGCGCCCACGATCCTTGCGCTCATATTGCTGCTGCTTTGCGCGCCTGCGGTGATGCGGGGCGAAGTGCTGACCTTTGGCATCGAGTGGTTGCCGTCGCTTGGTCTTAACGTCAATTTCATGCTGGATGGTCTGGGGCTGCTCTTTGCCGGGATGATACTTGGCATCGGCCTTTTGATCATCCTCTACGCGCGGTTTTACCTGTCACGCGAAGATCCGATGGGGCAGTTTTATACCTATCTGCTGCTGTTTCAGGGCGCGATGGTGGGAATTGTCCTGAGCGACAACATTTTGTTATTGTTGATTTTCTGGGAACTGACGTCGCTGTCATCCTTCCTTTTGATCGGATATTGGAAACACCTGCCCGAAGGGCGGCAAGGCGCGCGAATGGCGCTGACGGTGACGGGCCTTGGCGGTCTTGCCATGATCGCGGGCATGTTGATCCTTGGGAATATCGCCGGAAGCTATGATCTCAGCGTGATCCTGACGCAGAAAGACGCGATTCAGGCGAGCCCGATGTACCTGCCGGCCCTTATCCTGATTTTGCTTGGGTGTTTCACAAAATCTGCGCAGTTTCCGTTCCATTTCTGGCTGCCCCACGCGATGGCCGCGCCGACACCGGTCTCGGCTTATCTGCATTCGGCCACGATGGTAAAAGCTGGGCTATTCTTGATGGCGCGCATGTGGCCGGTTCTGGCGGGCACACCGGAATGGTTCTGGATCGTATCCTCGACGGGCCTCATTACCATGGTGATGGCCGCCAAGATCGCGCTCTTCAAGGATGATCTCAAGGCGCTCTTGGCCTTTTCGACAGTGTCGCATCTGGGCCTGATCACCATGCTTTTGGGGCTTGGCACCAAGGCGGCGGCGGTTGTCGCGGTGTTTCACATCATCAATCACGCCACATTCAAGGCCGCGCTGTTTATGACAGCGGGCATTGTAGATCACGAGGCGCATACGCGAGATATCAAGCGCCTTGGCGGTTTGCGGCATCTGATGCCAATCACCTTTACGATTGCCACTATTGCAGCACTGTCGATGGCCGGGATTCCGCCCTTCAACGGGTTCCTGTCCAAAGAAATGATGCTGGCAGAAGTGGCCGAGACCCATTGGATCGGCCCACATTGGATGATGGGCGCGTTGGCAACTTTGGGCGCGCTTTTCTCGGTGGCCTATTCGTTCCGATATATCGCTCATGTGTTCCTTGGCCCCAAGCGCGACGATTATCCGGCCAAGCCGCATGACCCGGGTTTCGGCATGTGGGCCGCGCCTGCATTCCTGACGCTTCTGGTGATCCTGATTGGGATTATGCCAATGACCTTTGCCGGCGATCTGGTGCGGGTCGCGGCACACGCTGTGACACAGTCTGATCCTTACGTGAAAATCTATCACATCCATGGGCTGGTGCCTGCATTCTGGATGTCGGTGATCGCGGTGGTTGGCGGCGCAATCCTGCTACGCCTGCATGCGCCACTGATGGCGATGTGGAACGCAACGCCACGGCCCGAGGCGAAGGTGATGTTCGACGCGGTGACGCGGGCTGCCACGGCCCTGAGCACGGCGCTGACAGATGGTGTGCATAATGGCGCGCTCACCCGCAACGGCGCGATTTTCGCGGTCACGGTGATCGGCGCGGGTGTGCTTGGTTATATGGGCGGCGGCATGGCTGCGCCCACGCGCGAGATGTTGCCCGTAACGTTGGTGCCTGCGATTGGGTGGCTCTTGCTGGTGTTGGCGACAATCTGTTTGGTCGCGTTCCATCGCAACCGCTTTTTGGCGCTGGTCCTGATGGGGATTGTGGGCCTGATTGTGTCGATGGGCTTTGTCTATTTCTCTGCGCCAGACCTTGCGTTGACTCAAATCTCGGTCGAGGTGGTGACGATCATCCTGTTGCTTCTGGCGCTGAATTTCCTACCGCGCGAAACCCCGGCCGAAAGCAGTGTTGCCCGGCGGATGCGCGATGCTGGCATTGCTGCCGTTGGCGGTATTGCAGTAGCGGGTCTGACCTATGCCATTCTTCTGCGCGATTTCGCGTCAGAGAGCATCTCGGTCTTTCACCTCGCGAATTCCTACAAGGGCGGCGGCGGCACCAATGTGGTCAACGTGATCCTCGTCGATTTCCGGGGCTTTGATACCTATGGAGAGATCATCGTTCTGGGCATCGCCGCGCTTGTCATCTACGCGCTGACAGAAACCGTGCTCAAGGGACCGGGCGGGCGCTGGCTTTCGCAATGGAAGGCGGATCGCTATCCGGAAGCGGGGGATCGCCACCCGCTGATGATGGTTGTAGCCACCCGCGTGATGATGCCCATCGCGCTGATGGTCGGGGCCTATATTTTCCTGCGTGGTCACAATCAACCGGGCGGCGGATTTATCGCCGGTCTGATCGTAGCGATTGCGTTTCTCATGCAGTATATGGCCTCTGGTTTTGCTTGGGCCGAAGCACGGCAGCGCGTGACCTACCATGCCACAATCGGTGTGGGTGTGCTGATCGCCAGCGTGACAGGGATCGGGGCATGGCTGGCAGGGCGACCGTTCCTTACATCCGATTACGGCTATCTGCATTTCCCGCCGATCGAGGAATTCGAATGGGCTACGGCCATGGCGTTTGACACCGGCGTGTTCCTGACCGTGGTAGGCGCGGTGATGCTGGCACTCAACAGCCTGTCAAGCATGGCGCGGCGGTCGGGTGAGACGGTGAACGTCGCGCCCATGGACATCAACCCGGCCCTCAGCACCGCGCCGGGCGAGAAGGAGGCGTAAGATGGAGCTTCTGTTTGCAAGTGCAATAGGCCTCTTGACCGCTGGTGGGCTGTATCTGGTTCTGCGGCTGCGCAGTTTCCCGGTGATCATCGGCATCTCGCTGCTCAGCTACGCGGTGAACGTGTTCCTGTTTGGCACAGGGCGGCTGGTGGTGAATATGCCGCCCATCTTACAGGACGGTGTAGAAAGCTATACGGATCCGCTGCCGCAGGCCTTGGTTTTGACAGCCATCGTGATTTCTTTTGGCATGACGGCGGTGGTGGTTATGCTGGCGCTGGGGTCGTTCCTCTCATCGCGCGATGACACCGTGAATATCGGATCCGAGACACCGCCAGAGCAGCCCGCGCAGGAGAATGAGGCATGAGCCACTGGATTATTGCCCCGGTCATCCTGCCGGCAGTGCTGGCCGCGATCCTTACGCTGTCGATGCGGCACCATCCATCGTTGCAGCGGGTTTTTTCCATTGCAGGCGTTGTTGCGGTTCTGGCGATTGCCATTGGCCTTACCGTGAAGGCGTCAAGCGGCGCGATTGAAGTGTATGAGCTGGGCAACTGGCAAGCCCCCTTTGGTATCGTTCTGGTTCTCGACCGGCTGTCGGCGCTGATGGTTCTGGTCACAGCGGTTCTGGCACTGCTGGTGCTGCTCTATGCCGTGGGCACCGGCTGGGACCAGCGCGGCAATAATTTTCACGCCCTCTATCAGTTTCAGCTTATGGGCATTTTCGGTGCCTTCCTGACAGGCGACGCCTTCAACCTCTTTGTGTTCTTCGAGGTGCTGCTGATCGCCTCTTACGGTCTGATGATCCACGGTGGGGGTCGGCGCAGGCTCAAGGCGGGTGTGCAATATGTCATCTACAACTTGCTTGGCTCGACCCTGTTTCTCTTTGCGCTTGGCACGCTCTATGCGGTGACAGGCACGCTCAACATGGCCGATCTGGCGGTGCGGGCAGCAGAGATTCCGGTTGAGGACAGTGCGCTGCTTCGGGTTGGCGCGATGTTGCTCTTCCTTGTCTTCGCCATCAAGGCTGCACTTTTGCCGCTGCATTTCTGGCTGCCAGAAACCTATGCCGAGGCCCCTGCCCCGGTGGCGGCGCTGTTTGCCATCATGACCAAGGTCGGGGCCTATGCGATTCTGCGCACATACACCTTGGTCTTCGGCCCCGATCTTGGGGCGACTGCGGCGCTGATCGACCAAATGCTGATCTATGCCGCGCTGATCACGCTTGTGGCCGGGATGGTGGGTATTCTGGGGGCCAAGCGGCTTGGGCGGCTGGCTGCCTTCGCCGCAATCGGCTCTATGGGCACGCTGCTGATTGCACTGGCCGGGTTTCGGCCCGAAACTACGGCTGCGGCGCTCTATTACATGATCCATTCCACGCTGGCCGGAGCGCTCTTGTTCCTTGTGGTCGATCTGGTACGCGAGCGGCGCGGGTCTTTGGCAGGCGCTATGCTACCCGGACCGCGCATGGCGCAGCACGGGATGATTGCCGCGCTCTTCTTTGGGTCGGCGATTGCCACGGCTGGTATGCCGCCGCTCTCGGGATTTGTTGGCAAGCTGCTCATTCTCGACGCCGTGCGCGGAATGGAGCAAGTCTGGCTTATCTGGGCAGTGATCCTGGCCACGTCGCTGGTTGCGATCCTTGGTCTGGGTCAGGCGGGCAGTGCGATTTTCTGGAAGCTGGCACCTGAGACGGGCGAGGAACCCGCCCCCGCGGCACAACCCGCCCTACCATTGGTCGTATGTTTCGCAATGCTGGGCGGCATTGTGGCGCTGTCGGTGCTGGCGGGGCCGGTGATGGGGTATATCGAGGCCACGGCGCAGCAATTGCATGCGCCAGAAGGCTATATCGCCGCCGTGCTGAACGGTGGTTGAGGGAGGAAAGACGATGCTGCGCAAGATCCTGCCCCATCCGTTCCTGACGCTGACCCTGATTGTGGTCTGGCAGATGATGGTGAACAAGCTGACCTTTGGTAACCTTCTCTTGGGGACGATCCTCGGGCTGATCATCCCGATCATAACCTCGCCTTATTGGCCCAACCGCCCGCGCCTGTCGAGCCTGCCCCGGATTGTGGAATTCGTGCTGGTGGTTCTGTGGGATATCTGCGTGGCCAATGTGCAGGTGGCCATGATCATTCTGTTCAAGGCCAATGCCAACACCAAGCCTGCCTGGATCACGATCCCATTAGATCTGCGTACACCAGAGGCGATCACAGTGCTGGCAGGCACGATCACCATGACGCCCGGCACGGTCTCAAGCGACCTGTCAGCGGATGGTCGCAGCCTGCTCGTGCATTGCCTCGATGCGCCCGATCCGGACGCGGTGCGCGATGACATCAAGGCGCGCTACGAACGCCGGCTCAAGGAGATTTTCGAATGATCGACTATGCGCTGTTTTTTGCCTTTGGCTGTTTTGGTCTGGGATTGCTGCTCAATATCTATCGGGTGATCAGTTCACCCACCGTGGGCGACCGGATTCTGGCGCTGGATACAATGGTGGTGAATATGATCGCGCTCTTGGCGCTGTTTGGTATTCTCAAAGGCACAATGATGTATTTTGAGGTGTCGATGATCATTGCCATGACTGGCTTTATCTCGACCGTTTCTTACACGCGCTTTCTCTTGCGCGGCGATATCATCGAATAGGGGGCGGAACATGGTTGTGGACATTCTCATTTCGGCCTGTCTGGTGATCAGCGGCGTGTTTGGCTTGGTGGGGTCTTTTGGGCTAATCAAGCTGCCGGACCCGATGATGCGCCTGCATGCGCCGACCAAAGCCACGACGCTTGGGGTGGGCGGAGCGCTGATTGCCTCGATGATGTATTTTTACTTTGTCGTGGGGCAGTTCTCATTTCATGAACTGATGATCACGCTGTTTCTATTGCTGACCGCGCCAATCACCGGGCATTTCATCGCCAAGACGCATCTGCATCTGGTGCATAAACCCAGTGATCTGCCGCCCACAGGCACAGATCGCCCCTGGGCCAGCTATGAGAGCGATGCCGAACGGGCGCGGATCGAAGCAGAGGCAACAGGGCCGCAAAACGGCTAAAGCGCGTTCACTTAGGCCGTGCCGCGATGCGCTCTGTTGAATTCCTCTCGACGTCGATCAGATCACAGAACGCCCAGCTACAGGCAGTCAGCGGCATTTAGAAATGATGCGCATCTATCTCTGCTTGTAGGTCACGCGCGCGCGTGAACACGTCAGACGGAAACTGTGAAATATCATGCTCTTTGCTTCGCCCAATCGTGGTGGGCTGCAAGAGGTTGGCAGGCAGTGACGTGTGATCTGGTAAGTCCAAGAAGCGGCGAAGGCGTGGCCAGTGTCTTTCCGGATCAGCGCAATAGGCCTCGTATGACATAACAAGAAACCGTCCGGGCATGTTAGCCCTGCCAAAATCTATTGCTGCGCTGTTTGCAGCTATCCAATAGCGCAACTGATGCAACGCAAGTGAGGTATCCGGGTCCTGTGGCAGACCGAACAAATGGCTCCAATGCCGAGCTTGCCATGTGTTCTTGCTGAACGCCATGTCGAGCCCGTCCCGCACGACGTGAATATAGCGGCATTCAGGGAAGACTTGGGCGAGATGCGGAAGAAACACATGGGTGTTTGGCTCTTTCCAGCCCCAAGGCTGATCGCTGCCCACTTGCGGTGGACCACTATTGATCAGGCTCTCGGCATCCGCTGCGCGTGCGCCGTTTTGCCAAGAGCCATTTGGCGGAAGCAGATCGCGCAGGCACATTAGAAGCGCGTGTTCCTCAACGCTTAGGGTGCCGCACAGCCCGGTTGTCATGGCGCGTCGCAGAAGCTTTGCGGCTATCTCGACCTCTGCCGCTGGCGCGCCATGCTGAATCCAATCCGCACGCTTGAAAAGCACGGTGAACCAGAGGTTATCAAGCGGCACGTTGAGCTGCGCCCCAAGCCGGATACCCGCTTCGGAGAGTGTGGCTGCAAATACCCGCGTTCCTGAACCGCCAAGGCCACCAATCGCGACATGCGGATTTGTGACGGGCGGGGTTGCGACACGGATGCTTAGATGTGGGTGCGAAACCCTGTATTTTTGGTCAGTCATCAAAACCTTGTCACGCACCAAATCCGATCGGATCTCGGACCAGGCCTTTGGCCTGAAACGGTGCTCTTTTGGCCCCGAACCTTAAGAATAGTTTTTGCGTTTTATTGGGAATCGTAAGACACTAAATACTCAACTTTGAGTTTAACATATATTTGGAGATGTCGTATGAATTGTCTTAAAAAATCGACTGCTATTTTGGTACTAGGACTTGGACTCCTAGCGGGGGGAAGCCTAGTGCCACATCGGGCGGAGGCCGGTCTTAACCCATTTATTGGGGATATCATTGCTGTTGGCTACAATTTTTGTCCGCGTGGCTGGATGAGTGCGGAAGGACAAATTCTTGCGATTTCCAGCAACACGGCACTTTTTTCTTTGATTGGAACAACCTATGGCGGCAACGGCACAAGCACCTTTGGCTTGCCCGACTTGCGGGGTCGGGGTGCAATGGGAGAAGGAACCGGACTTGGCCTGTCACCGCGCAGCCAAGGTGAAATGACCGGAGCAGAGTCTGTCACGCTAAGCGCTGCTCAAATGCCGCTGCATAGTCATGCGGTGAATGCAAACAACCTCGATGGAGATCTACCGGGACCGGGTAACAAGCTCTTGGCGGCAGCACCGCCAAGCGGGGTGGGCTCTGAGACGATCTATTCTGATCAGGGGCCCACGGTCACGATGGCGCCGACGATGATCGGCGTTTCCGGCCAAAGCCAGCCATTCAATGTCGAAGATCCGGCGCTCGTGATGCAGTATTGCATTGCTACCCAAGGGGTATTTCCGTCGCGACCCTGAGCATAACCCAAGGCCCCGGCTGACGCTGCGGGCGCGATTTTTTGCGGATATCAGACACAACTTTAATATTTGGAGTCAGCAATGAAGAATTTGAAGAAGAGCATGCTTGCGGCAGTGGGAGCCCTGAGCCTGACTTTGAGCCTTGGCGCTACGCCGAACCAAGCAAAGGCTGGATTAGAGCCCTTTCTTGGGGACATCATGATCGTCGGCTTTAACTTTTGCCCACGCGGTTGGTCCGAAGCGGCAGGTCAATTGTTGCCGATTGCACAAAACCAAGCACTGTTTTCCCTACTCGGCACGCAATTTGGCGGAGACGGGATCACGACATTTGCCCTGCCGGATCTGCGCGGCCGGATTACGGTGGGCCAAGGGACCGGGAACGGCCTGACACCACGGCTGGCGGGGCAAAGGTTTGGCTCTGAGACCAAGGTCATGACAGAGGCAACGATGCCGCAGCATAGCCATACGGTGCAGGCGAACAATCTGGACGGCGATTTGCCTGGTCCGGGGAATAAGCTGTTGGCGGCGGCACCGACCGGCGGCAGCGGCAACGAGACAATTTATTCTCAGGCCAACCCGAATGTCACGATGAGCGCGGCGATGATCGCCCCCGCCGGGGCAAGCACCCCGATCAGCACTCTGGATCCGACCTTGGCACTCTACCACTGCATTGCAACAGTGGGTGCGTTCCCATCACGTAATTGATCCCACCTTTGGACGAGCGACAGGTTGCCGTTCCGTATCAAGACTTTGGAGACTTTGATGACACATTTGAAAACGAAATCCCGTGACGCGCTGATGGCGATTGGGCTTGGCATTGCCGCATGTGCAGCGCCGCAAGCAGCACTGGCAGACGCAGACCCCTATGTTGGCGAGATCGCACCGATGGGTATCGTCAATTTTTGTCCGACTGGCTGGGCAGAAACCAACGGCCAACTTCTTGCAATCAGTGAAAATAGTGCACTCTTTGCCCTGATTGGAACGACGTTTGGTGGCGATGGGAACGTATCCTTTGGCCTGCCGGATTTGCGTGGTCGTATTCCGGTTGGCCAAGGCACCGGCACCGGTCTGAGCCCGCGGTCTTGGGGGCAAAGCAGCGGACAACAGACAGTGACACTGACCACCAATCAGTTGGCCGCGCATAGCCACGCGGTGAACGCGACCAACAGCGATGGCAATTTCCCCGGACCGGGGGACAAGATTCTAGCGGCGGCACCGGATGGTGGTTCCGGACAGGAGACGATCTATTCGGACCAACCCGCCAATGTGCAAATGTCGCCGCAGATGATCGTGCCCTCAGGGGGAAACCAGCCAGTTGCTGTGCAGGACCCAACGCAGGTCATTCGCTATTGCATCGCCCTTGAGGGCGTATTTCCATCGCGCAGTTAGGCGCACTAATACACCTCTTGCGGCGGGAGATATCCGCCGCAGGGGGCAAGAATGTCCTTAGACGACCGGATAGACAAACCCGCCCAAACGGGGCGCAGGTTTATCAGGGGGCGCGAGATCAAGCCGACCATTCTCAAGCGCGACCTGCAGGGCGCTGAGCAAGGCCGCCATGCTCTGCTCGCCGTCCTCCATGGCACGGATGCCTGTCTGCGCAAGAAGGCCCTCAGCACCGTAAACCTCTGCAAAAGGGCGCGGGGCGGCATTTAGCTCTGCCATTGGCGGTACAAGGCCCGCTGTTTCGACAGGGCCCTCTACCGGATGCGCACCAAGAAGGATCATCATCCGCTCTAGAAACTCAGGGTGGTCAATCTGCGGCAAAGTGCATCCTCCCTATTTTCTTGTGAACCCAATCCGGCTGGGCAGATTTTCGAACGATCACCCCGCCGATGGCAAGAAGGTCCAGATGGGTGTTGAGAAAACAGTCAATAGCGTCCTTGGGGCTACAAATGATCGGTTCCCCACGTACGTTGAACGAGGTGTTGAGCAGCATCGGACAACCAGTCATCGCATGGAACGCAGCGAGGATCGCACCTGCCCGTGTGCCAATACCGGGTGTTACGGTCTGCAACCTCGCGCTGAAATCCACATGGGTGACGGCGGCAAAATCGCTGACAACAGCGTTCTGCAATTGCATCGGGCTGTGCAAGCCGCGCCCACGTGCGTCTGACAAGGTAGTATTTCCGCAAAATTCCGGCCTGAGTTGCGCGACAAGCAACATATAGGGGCTATCGGTTGGGTCCTCAAAATAGAGGGGCGCCTGATCGGCCAGCACGATAGGGGCGAAGGGACGCCAGTCTTCACGGAATTTAATTGATTTATTGACGCGGCTTAACGTGTCCTTGCCGCGCGGATCGGCAAGGATCGAGCGGTTCCCCAAAGCACGCGGTCCG
The DNA here is from genome assembly GCF_051447875.1 of Roseovarius sp. MS2. Lineage (NCBI taxonomy): Bacteria > Pseudomonadati > Pseudomonadota > Alphaproteobacteria > Rhodobacterales > Roseobacteraceae > Roseovarius > Roseovarius sp. MS2. Next base: position 1,432,724 of record NZ_JBKHVF010000001.1, on the reverse strand, counting down.
AATTCCATCCGCCCATGAAAATGACCGGCAATCTGCCCCTCGGCCAGCGCCCGTGCGACCGTATCGGCATAGGTCGTTGGGTCGGGCACCTGCTGATAGACCAATCCCGCAGTCTCTAACGCCGCGCAGATGTCAGCATCGGTGAACTGTGGCCCAAGAAAGCCGCCTGCCATGGTATCGTTTGGAATTGGCTGCGCCTCGGTTGCAGCGTCATCGCGCGCCACTTCTAGCGCCGCGCCCAAGGCACCGCCCGCGTCACCGGATGCAGGCTGAATCCAGAGATTGCGAAGGCCGGGCAGGTCGCGGATCAGCCGACTATTGGCCACACAATTCAGCGCAACACCCCCCGCAAGGCAGAGGTTCATGCTTTGCGCACGGTCCAAAGCGGTTTTGGCAAGGGCCAACACCGCCTCTTCCAGCACCGCTTGGGCAGAGGCGGCGAGGTTCATGTGGATCTGTGTCATCGGATCAGACTCTTTGCGCTGCGGTTGACCAAACAGCATTTCAAAAAGCGGCGATGTGGTACTCAGCCCCCGGTCAAAGTCGAAATATGCCATGTTGAGGGCAAAGCCACCGTCAGGTTGCAGCTCGATCAGCTCATCAAGGATTTTTTGGCGGAATTCGGGCGTGCCAAAGGGGGCGAGGCCCATCAGTTTATATTCGCCAGAATTTACCTTGAAGCCGCAGTATTGCGTAAACGCGCTATAAAAGAGACCGAGTGAGTGCGGAAAGCTGATTTCTGCCTCGGCCTTTAACCCTGTGGCCTTGCCTGACCAAAGTGTCGTGGTGGAATATTCACCGACCCCATCCAACACCAGCACTGCCGCCTCGGCAAAGGGCGCAGGATAGAACGCCGACGCAGCATGTGATCGGTGATGCGGGACAAAGACTATTCGGTCTGTATCCTCGGCGATCTTCCTCAATTGCATCGGCAGCTCTTCTGCAAGGCTTCGCAGGGTTTCCACCATCCGCGGCCAGAGCCGCGCACCGGTCGGAAGCCGGGTTTGCGCGGTTTGCAGAATGCGCCGCAGTTTGAGTCCGGGATCCTCATAATAGGCGACGCGATCAAGCGACGCGCCTTCCGGAAGCTGCGACAAACAATAGGTGATTGCGTTCATAGGAAACTGCCAATCAGCCTTTCGCCGGGTGAAACGCTCTTCCTGCGCGGCGGCAAGGATGTGTGTGCCCTGCACGAGCGCCGCCGCAGAATCGTGGAAATGCGACGAGATGCCAAGCGTGTAACGGGGGGCGGTCACGGGTCGCTCCGACGGCGGAGATCCGTGCCAATCAGCCGCCTGATGAGCGGCTGCAGCCGATCAGCAAACAGGCTGTTGGCTCTGGCGTTTGGGTGAATATCCCGTGGCAGAAATGTGTGATCCCGGTCGTGAGGATTTGAAATATCGGTAGCTTCTGGAAACCGGCTGAAAACAGCGGAGTTAAAATCGGGGTCCAGCGCATCCAGCAGGACAATCTGCAAAGGGATGCTTGCCGCCTCGGCCGTCTCGCAGACCATGCCGAGCACTGCACATGTGGCAAGGTTGATCATATGGTCATCCGGTAGAAAAACTCCGAATTCAACGTCACGCAGCGCCGGTTGCCAAATCTCGCGATACACGATCTGAATCTGGCCCTTTCCATCAAATCGCGCAACGGGCATATGTTCGACCCTCAATTTATACCAATCTTCGCTGAGATACTGCCGCATGCGTTGTGGATGGGCGATGTTGCGAAACCGATGATCGCTGATCATGGCGAGAACGGCGGCATCCATTGTTCCTGCGGCAATGTCACGACGTAGCTGCAGAAGGTTCTGCACAGTACCGTGCCCGCCAATGCCCCGGTTCAAAATCTGGACATCTGGCATGTCGCGCTGGAGGAGGGCGGTAAAGGTTTCATCATCCGACAAACCGGTGCCATAGGTAAACGAGCAGCCATAAATTGCGACACGCGGTCCCTGCGCGGTCTGGGATCCAGGGACATAACGCCAGCCATCAGCCGCAATGTTCTGAAAAATGCCACTGCGAAACGCCACACGGACCGTATGTTCGGGCGACAGCCGCCAACCCAAAACGGGATCCGGGCGAAACATGAGCCGGGGCTTGCTCACGATTTTGCGTGTTTCAAGATGGGAAAATGGCATGATGTGATTGTATCGCTGCTCGTCTTGTGTCGCCAATCATTAGGTCAAATTTCAGGCTTTCCAAAGTTAATCGGCCAGATCCCCATATCCCGAACGCAGCCTTTAGCGCATTCGTTCGCAACGCTGCTGATCCTTGTGACGGCTCAACTTTTACAAGTTATGTACCACAGTCCACCGCTTTTAGCTGAATTCGACGCAAAAAATCATGAAGCGCTTTATGCACTCCTGCAATACCTCCGGAGAGAACAATATTTCATTGGTTTTGTGGTGACCCCGGCAGAACCGCCAAGCTTCACATTTTTGTCAACAAAATCAAACAATCCAGCGGGACACAGGGGGCGTTTTCGCCCCTAATCGGATCAATGGGTTAGTAGATCGACCGGGACACAATTCGCAATCAGAATGCGGGCATGTAGCCGCGTTTCCCCAGCCACCATGAACGAAAAAACCCGCCGCTTTCGCGCCGGGTTTTGATCGTCGTCGGATTGCCGTCCGACGTGGTGTAACGTTCGCTTCCATCACACATATTACGTTCAAAAACATATGTGATGCGGGGCGAACAGTCAAGGAATGACTGCTCATGACCGTTCAAAATATCCAGAAATCCTTCAATAAGGCTAACGAAGCGGGACCTACCCCCGCCTCCAAAAATAACCCGTGTGGTAATACGGGTTATACTTCGAGGCAAACCTCTAAAAACAAAGAGAAAAACACCGCCGAGGAAAAGCGGCAGAAAGCGAACTCTGCCGCAAAGTACCCCCCCAACGGCGCGCATCTCGGAAAAAAACAACTCAACAGGAGATGCAAGCATTTCTCCATCGCGCCTTCATCGACTGGCTGACTGTCTCTGTTCCGAATAGCCGCGATGGTACCGGACGGCGGATCGGGACGTTCGAGACCGAGGATGCGATTACTGCGAAGGATGTAGAGCAAGGTGAGTATGAAGAGGCCATCGCCCGCGATCACCTGTTCGCCGTGGCTGCTTCGGAATGCTTGCGCCCGTGCCGCGTGGGGCGCGGCACTGATGGTTTCCATGGTGCATCGCACCTCGCTTTTGATCCCACTGTTAAAGGGCGGGTTGCCACAATTCGTGCGGGGCATGCAACGAATATGCCGTCGATGGAATTGCCGGGATCATCTGGAGAGTGCGCAATCCTTGCGCCCAAGATTTTGAAGCGTCTCGGCCCGGTCAATGTCGCCCGCGTTGATGTCTCATTCGATATCTCTGCGCCGGGCCTTTGGGACGACATTGACGCCATGGCGGTGAAAATGGCGGCGACCCGGAAAAAGATGAAGAACCCCACGTACAGAGGGACCGAAGAGTCTGGACGGACGATGTATTTTGGCTCCGGCAATGTCTCTGTGAAGGTTTATGAAAAGGATTTCGAGCGCTTCGCCAAAGAGCAAATTGCGAAGAAGGACATTGATCCGAACCTTGTCCGGATCGAGTTTTCTATTCATGAACAACAGCCCGACGGGAAAGCCGCCGTGGGTCGATATTTGCAAGAGCAAGACGATGATGGCGAACTGTTGAACCATCCGGGCAACCTCTTGAAAAATTATGCATGGGTGCGGGAATTTGTCGAAAATCTCGCGGTTCTGACAAAAGATGTTCCACCAGACGCCGCGCAACTTGGTGTCGGTCGCATTAACAAAATGCCAGTATCACGCCCCTGTATCGTCAAAGCGAAAGAGGCCGGGCGGCAGTACTCCAGGACGTTCTGCAACGCGGCTATCGTCGGGATCGTCGATGACGAGTTTGATGGAGATTGGCAATCTGCAACGACGACGCCCGAGGTTGTTACTGATCGTGCCCTTGCGATTCTCCGCCCGATCCTTTTGTCCCGCGCCGGTGAACTTTGCGATTTCCATGGGCTGAACGCGGTGCAGCGTCATGAAGAGGAATCGCATCGGCAGAGCCATATGCTCTCCCTTTGGCTTGAGCGTGACGCGGACCTCAAAGACCTCGCGCAGGATCAGCTTCGGAAATCGGCTGAAAAAGCCCGCGAAGATTTCGCCATGTCCGCAGATAATATCAAAGCCGCAGCCTGAGAGAGGACCATCCCATGAGACATATTTTACTACTGATCGCACTGCTTCTGGCTTCTCCGGCTTTCGCATCTGACCCCTCCGCCGAAACCATCTGGTCCGGGTTCGGGACAGAGTTTGGTGACGCATATTCCAGCGTCATTCTGCATGAAATCTTCGGCCCTCTTTTCCCATCTGCTGCGGGCGGGTCGGGTCCAACCGTGTTTTCGACCATCATCGGGTATCTGAATTTTACCTGTGTTGCCGTCGGAGGGCTGTTGTTTTTCTACAACGTGACGGTGGGCGTCCTGCAAACTGCCCATGAAGGGAAAATTTTGGGTGAACGCTGGTCGTCTCTATGGGCACCGTTGCGCATTGTGTTCGGCGTCGGCCTCCTGATCCCGCTCCCTGGACTCGGAGGGTACAATCTCGGTCAAGCGGGCATTGCATATATCGTGCGTGGCGCAACTTCCACTGCTTCTCTCGTCTGGACTGCGGCTGCGGAGACGGTGATTACAGACGACATTCCAATCGCGGCCAGCGCCCCTCGCGTTTCGCCCGGTCTTGTTCGTGATCTCTATGCGAATGCTGGATGCATGCGGGTCGTGCAATACCAACTGGACGTCGCCAGCGGTTACGCTGACGACAATTCCGAACCGCGCCCGGTGATTGGGTATCATCTGACTGAAACCATCAGTCCCGCCGCCGCAAATTCTGCTGTGACTGTGATTGACAGCCGGGGGAATACCGTCTCGCACTCCGCGCCATCTGATCGGATATCCGCGACAACGGCCATCACCGGGGGTCCAGTCAACCCAGACGCCGCGCGGATGATGGGCATTTGCGGCAGTTGGCAGACTCCAGATATGCCGGTGTATCTTTCTGATCTTGGCGATGCAGGGCAAGATGTGCGCGATGCATTCAGCACGGGTCATGCTGTTCTGATCGACAACGTGGCGTCAGAAATGTCCACCCTGACCGCCGCGCATTTTGAAGATGCGCGGTATGGGCGTGATATGCCGGACATATCAGGTGAAATCGCTCGGATCACGCGCGATGCCAACGCGGCAATGACAGAATCTATGACCGCGCTCCGCGCCGCCGCGATAGCTGCGTCAGGATCGGACGATGGCCGTGACCTGCTGCTAGATCGCATCCGAGGCGATGCCGACTGCACCGGCCCTGACTGTCTTGGTGAAGGGTGGCTTGGCGCGGGAACATGGTACATAACACTGGCCCGCCTCAACAATCGGCTTTCATCCGTGATTGAAGCGCGTCCAGAAACATCGGGACCGCAACTTTCGGCAAGCCCAGAGGATCTTTTTGAAGAGGCCGGGGGCCGTGCCACAGGCCGCTCATGGTTGGGGCTTGGCTCCTATGTGTCAGAAGATGATGTAACCGGCCTGTCGACCGCTGATGAAATGTTCCGCACACTGGAAAGCTATGACAGGCAATTTGCGGAAAGTGGTGCGAAGCTGGCTGCGCTTGGGTATCCCCTTGATGCTGCGAGCGTTGCAGAGATCAACTCAGATGCGGCGGATTCGATATGGGATCGCGTACCGGGTGCGCAAGCCATGCTCACAGAACTCCATGGAATTTTTCTGTCGGCGTTGGAACCGGGAAATTTCGCAGATGATCCTATGATCGGACTCACGTCGATTGGCAAATATTTGATCACATTCGCATTCGCACTGATCGCGATTAACACGCTTGCCGGACTTGCGACGGGCGGTGCGCTGGCGGTGTCCCTCGGACCCATCGTCACTGCGATGATTGGTGCAGGTGTAATTTTGTCATTCATCCTGCCAATCATGCCGTTTACATTTTGGCTCCTCGGCGTGACCGGATATTTTTTGACTGTCATAGAAGCGGTGATCGCCGTGAATCTTTTTGCATTGTCCCATATGCGAATGGACGGTGAAGGGATCAGCGGTGAAGCGGGCCGGAACGGCTGGTTGCTCATGCTGACGCTCGCCTTTACCCCGCTTCTTATGATTTTTGGATTCATCGCAGGCATGGTGATATTCCGCGTGTCCGATGCGCTCATGTCCGCCGGTTTTTTCTATGCGGTTGAAGGGGTTATTGGCGGTGATTTTACATTCGGTTTCATTGCAATCATCGGCTACGCGGTTTTGATGGCGCTGATTTATGTTGTCCTTCTTGAGCGGTCATTTTCACTGATTACAGAACTCCCCACACGCGTTCTGCGCTGGATCGGGGATCGGGATCAGGTCGTTTCCAGCACCTATGCAATTGCCCCTGTGCGGCCCGGTTCTGGGCTTCCCACGGGTAGGCCGAAGGGCGGTGGTGGAACGTCAAAATTGCCTGATAAGCCGCCTGCGGGTGAATCAAGTATAGGAAAGCATAAATAGCTTGCGGCTCTGAAAATTGCTCATAAATGACTGACAGAGTGAAAGGACAAGCACATGATTACAGAAGAGGAAGAGAGAATTTTGAGTACTCTGCCGCAGGCAGAGGCGGATCAGCTTCGTAAATTTACATTGGAGTGCAGAAAGACGATTGCAGACCTCGAACACACGGCCCGCATGGCGCGGGCGCGTAAGTTCAACGACGGTACGCCATGGCCGGAGGATTGGAAATGACAATTGGTTCGATTAACGAAAGAATTGATGCCCGTGAGATTAATATCCGATCAGATGGCGCGGAGTGCTGGGATGGAAACCCTGATACTTCAATCGGCACAGATGATCACGCCAAAGTTTTGTCCTGTGCCGTCGCTCTGGGTCATCTTTGATGTGCCATATCCACCGCGCGTAGGGATGCTTTCTGCCGCATAAATCGCCTCAACAATGACTGGAGAAACATCGTGTATTACGTCATCGAAACCAACTACATCGGCCCGAACCAAACCCAAGATAAATATGTTGATGCGGATAAGATTCAGATTAGCACCTCACAACCCACGATTTCAAACAGGAGTCAGGAGGACTGGGCGATCTTCGCCCATGGCGAGTACGCCACCGTCGAGGAAGCCCGCGCTTATATTGTCGAAGAATTTGGTGATGTGCGGAAATGTAATCCGTACGATGAAAGCTTTTCGTCTCACGACGAAGCCATTGTTGAACTTTACAAGCCGGGCAATTACACTCTTATGAGTATCGAAGCGACCTCTAATTGGGTTGATAGTGCCATCCAGTTCGACATTAATGCTGATACAACAGATGAGCGAATTGATGAGCTTGTGGCCAAGTACGAGGCAGACGTCAACAGCGAAGGTTACACATTGAATAGTGTTGTAAAGTCAATCATGCAGTACCGCCGTCAGGAACTTCGCGACGAGATGGACGAAGAAAGTTTCTAAATCGTAGAGTTTTTTCTTGTATGTGCATTTTCACCACATACATGTATCACAGTGAAGGCGACAAATGGACTGATCTACCCCCTCCGCCGAATAGGCGAATGAGGCAAACCACTACTCAACCTTCCCGCCGAATAGGCGGTGTGGTGCGCCTCTACTACCTTCCCGCCGGACAGGCGGTGTCCTTCCTGCCGGATAGGCAGCTTAAAGATAAAGACAAAGGTGGTTTGGAAAAGCCGGGTCAAATGACCCGGTTTTTCCTTTTCAATATCCGGGTGCGATATCTGCAAATGGACTCTCGACTTTACCCGGATCATCTGCCGCCGCCGTCTTTTTCCTGTCCGGCCCAGTCAGGATGTTTTGCATCCACGCCGTGGTTTCATCGTCGTCCAGATACCGTAGATTTCCATCCTCGGGCGGTGCTGGGAATTCATCAGACAGACGGCGGATAAGCTGTCTCGCGCAATCGCCCAAGGCTCCGCCCTGGGAGATGCGGATACTTTCATCCTCGGTCAATGTTGCACCAAATGCGTCTGACCACCGCAGCCAAACCGCCGCACGGCGGCAAGCAGTGGCATCAAGCATGTCATGGGTTTTGTCTGCGGCTGTCAGGAATGCCGCAAGTGCTGTGCTGTTTTTCATGGATTGATCCTTTCAATTGAAAATCAAAACGATCATGACGCCGCCTGCGCCGATGATCGCTCCTGTGAGTCCAGATAAAAACCCAACAAGGCGGGTTTCCCTCGCGACATTCTCTGCCCGTGATAGTGGCTCTGTCAGCGCATGGGCGATGCGTTTCCGCGCTGTCTCTACATCTGCGCCGATGTGAACTGTGACGCCATCCGCCGCGCGCTTTTCAAGCGCTCGTGTGGTTCTCTGATATGCTGTAGAAACGGAGGCCAGCGCTTCCCGCGCGGCTGTCAGGTCATCCTTGACTGCCCGCTGTTCATCAATCAAATCCCGCGCGTGGACGATGAAGCGCCGGATGTCGTCGGAATGAGGTAAGTCTGTCCCTGTATCCTCGGTCGGTTCCGGCTTCTTAATTCGTGCCATGTTTCACCTCCATTAAAGACCGGGTGCGCGGTGGCCGCGCGGCCTCCGGCGCGGGCGGTATTGGGATTGAAAGCCGGGGGACAGGAATGGCGCTATCGCGGCGCTGGCCGCAATGCCTGCACCGCGCCGCAGTTCTCGACCAAGGTTCCTGATACGCGCTTTCCGCAAGCTGTCTGGATCACGTCCAAGCCGCCGCCGCAGTTGCGTCAGAGACGCCGCGCGGTCGATCCGGCCCGCACCCACTTTCTGCCCGTCCGGCCCAGTCAAAAGTGCGCCGGAACCTTTGCCTTTTTGAACAATGTCCAACTTCCATCCTGCGGCCCTGATTTCCCTGTGTAGCGACTTCCAGCTTGTGGCGTGTAGAAGCGCCCGCCGGACGCGTTCCGGGACTTCAGCTTGGTAAGGCTCACGGCTGCGCCGATGGCCGCGCATACGCTCCCCTGTGGTTGGGGATGGCGCGTTTCGACCTTCTACCGCTGCCCAACCACGTTCCGCTTCGATCCTGCGCAATGCACTCTCTATCCGAGCATAGCTGTTGCTGTCGGAAACCGCCTTTCCGTCCGCCCCAACTCTGTTTACAGCGATGTGAAAATGCGGGTGGTCTTTGTCATCGTGCGCGATGACCACGGCCTGATTTTCGGACAACCCGAGAGAATTAAGGACGCGCCGCGCATCCGCCCGCATCTGCGCGGGGGTTGGCTGCTCTCCTTGTGCATAGCTGATCGAGATATGCATGACGGGCTGCGTTGTGCGGGTGCTCTGCGCTGCGGCAACGGTCATTTCAGATGCTGCCGCCTCTGGGCTGTCTGACGCGAGATTGTAGAGTGCCAGAAGCCGTCCCCGATCTTCCTTTGTCAGGTATCGAATGAGGCTGCCGAAACTGTCCCCTTTCCGGGTTTTGCCGATCATCTGTGATCGCCTCGGTTTGCGGCTTTCCGCGCCAACCGGCGGCGGCGCGGTGCATCTGCGGCAAAGATCAAAACCCGGACAAAGCCGGTGATCATGAGCATCATGATAGATGTGAAAACGATGTTGATAGTGCGGACCATTGCGGTTTCGTCGGTCATGTTCAATCTCCTGTCAGTTTTGTTGCAATCTCAAGAATGCGCTCTCGCGCGGCTGTCACCCGCATGACTTCAGCCGCCGGTATCGACTTCGATGAATTGCCAACACGGGCAATCTGATTGAGCAATGCACCGATGCGGTTTAGCGCCGCCACGGCTTCCACGGTCACACCTGTCGCCTTCGGTTTTGGGGGCTTTTGTGTCAGGACAAATGACCGGACATAACTGCTCATAGGCAGGCTGACTGATCCGGCCATATCCGATATCCGGTTCCATTCATCATCATCAAGGCGGATAGCCAGGACGTTTTCGCGCATATTCTACCTCCCCGGACTTGTCCGAACTTTGGAGCCGCAGGCGACCATCGGAGCCGTAGGCGACTGCGTTAGCGTTTTGTTTAGACAAAACATTGCTTGCTGCTGTTGTTCACTTTCTGTTCACAGTATGTTAATCTAATTTACATTGCAACAGAAACATGGAGAGGCCAGTTTCAATGAGACAATTTTTTATCTGTTTAGGGATGAGTGTTGTCGCGTTCTACTATACCGGACAGCGCGTTTACGTTGAGGCGTGCAGGGACATAGAACCTTGCGATGTTCGCGTTTCTTCACGCGTGATTGCGATCAATGCTGACGACGCACAGGGGGGTTTTTCCGCTTGGGGACCTACGCGCAGAGGCTGTGTCCTTATTGCGTATCATAATCTGCCTGCCATACGGAAACGGGCTGTCTGGAATGAGGCTGAACGGTTTCTCGATGGGAACACTCGCGCGAGGTGGCTTCGCATATCCGAAATTGAAGCCGTAGTGTTTCTGGCGCTCTCAAGAAGCCCTGAAAGGTCACGTGATACTATTGCGCTTGGACAGGCAAATATGACCAGTGAAAACTTACTGGCTTCTGCATTGGCGTTCCTGTTTATCTTGCCTTTCCATGTTGCGCTGAGTGCATATCGTGGGCTTGCGTCAAGCAACGTTGTTCCAGAATCATAACCGGAGCGGCAGGATTTCTGCCTCTACCCACAAGACTGGCGTAAGCTCAAGTCCAGCATTCCCCTCTTGCAGCCACGCTGTCTGTCAAAAGGTGTCTCAAGCCTCACGGTTGTTTGACCGGGTCAGGAGCTTCGGCTGCCACGAGACCCAGTTTCTGTCAATAAAATGTTGAGTCTTGACACGCAGTCTGGTCTACATCGCTTAGATACAGGGGAAGAACATGCCAAGAACATTCTATGAATTTTTCGCAGGCGGAGGTATGGTTCGTGCCGGGTTGGGCGAAAATTGGGTTTGCCTTTTCGCAAATGATTTCGACCGAAAGAAGGGCGAAACATACAAACGGAACTGGGGTCAAGACCACCTTATCGTAGATGACATCCGCAACATTTCACCTGAAGAAATGCCTGGCAGGCCCGACCTCGTCTGGGGCTCTTTCCCATGCCAAGACCTTTCGCTCGCAGGTGGTGGAGCCGGACTAAAAGGCGACCGTTCAGGGACCTTTTGGCCATTTATTTCTCACATTCAAGCGCTCCGAGACGAGAGCCGCGCCCCAGCGATAATCGCGCTCGAGAACGTGCTGGGAACATTAACATCTCATGGTGGAGCCGATTTCACAGCGATCTGCCAAGCGCTGACGGACCTTGGTTACACATATGGTGCAATCGTCGCAGATGCGGCACACTTTGTTCCTCAATCCCGCCCAAGACTCTTCGTTATTGGCGTCCGGAATGACATGAGCATTGCGCCACTTACGACAACAGATGAGCCAAAAGCGCCTTGGCATACGAATGGTTTGAAAAATGCGTACAATCGGCTCCCACATGATCTACAGAAGAACTGGCAATGGTGGAAGTTGCCAAAACCAAAGAAGCGAACTTCAAAGTTTGCCGATCTCGTTGAAGATAATCCGGCATCCACTCCATGGCACAAACCGGCTGAGACTACTCTGTTGTTATCAATGATGAGCGAAGTAAATCTCGCAAAAGTAGAGACCGCCAAGGCTTCCGGTTCTAAGATGGTAGGTACTATCTATAAGCGGACGCGACACGAGCACGGCATCAAGGTTCAGAGGGCTGAAGTCAGGTTCGATGAAATTGCGGGGTGTCTTAGGACGCCTGCGGGAGGCTCATCTCGACAACTTATAATGGTTGTTGAAGGCAGCAAGATTCGTTCACGCCTAATTTCGACCAGAGAAACGGCGAGATTAATGGGGCTACCAGATACATATGAATTACCTGACCGCTACAACGAAGCCTACCACCTCACAGGGGATGGCGTCGCGGTGCCGGTTGTTCGATACATTGCTCAGCACTTGTTCGAGAAGCTAATCAATGAAATAGAACCAGCGAAAAATCGAGAGCAAGCATGAGTGAGATTCCGTGCAAAAAGAACGCGGAGCTAAGAGAGAAAATTCTCGAATTCGCTGAGGTTCTGAAAACAGAGGCCCATAAACTTGGCAATCACGGATTAGACGAGCAGGATTTTTATCAATCAGGACTATTTCGCGGCACAATTGAGCGAATAAGGGGACAGTTTTCAGCCTCGATGAAAGAGAAACGGGATTTTGTTTCTTTGGTGCTAAGCCATTTGCAAGATGGAGATTATATTGCAGATTGGGGCTCAGCAGGGGAGGCAAATAGGCATGATTACTTTGTTGAACTGAACAATGGTCGAACTGCTATCATTGAATTAAAGGGCTGCCTTGATGGCAACAACACCAATATTTTTGAGCGTCCACCACATGCTGACGAGTTTATTATTTGGTCGGTATGCAGCAACCCGGGTGCTGATCCGCGCCACAACGTATGGTCTGGTATACATACCCGCCTTAGTGCCGAAATGATTGACCGCAATCAGAGAATTGACGGATTGATTGTATGGGATTGGATTTGCGGCACTACAGCAAGGCCGTGTCCAAAACTTTTGGGCGACCCTGATAGGTTGACGGATATTGGTCAGTATCGCTTGCCACCCCCTTGTATTTATTTGTTTCCCGGTACTGTTCCAAGTGTTCGAAACAATCCATCACCTCGGATTAATAGACTTGAAGATGTTGGAATTCTTGACGCTATAAATCGGTGCTTTGGTGGCCGAGAAGGAGAAGTAAATTCTGTTGGGATTGAGGTAGCTCACCGTGGTGTTGAAACCGTCCGGACCACGACAATCAGCCGTAACGGTACAGTTCAAAAGACTACCAATCAAACGCCAATACGTCGTTCTTGACATCCTTTGGGGAATGATCGTGTGGATATCTTGAAATTGCCCGGATGCTTCCTTCCTTCCTTTCTTCCCTTCTCTCTTTTTTCAATGCTCATTTGGGGGCCTTAGCCCTCCTGTCGCCACAAGCGACACGGGTCCAGCGCGGCGCTGGCCGGTCAATCTGGCAGATTGTCGACCGGCGGTGACGGGTTCTGTGACGCCAGCGCAGCGCGTCACGGGTTCTGTCACGACGGATCGAAACACCTAGAGACATACCTCATAAAGCCCGCCGCAAGTTGTTTATGCGGCGGGCTTTGGTAGGCTCACTCCACCAAATGCAGTGTGTACATCGCTCGACCCTTGGGTGGATAGCTTAGCCGCTCAATCATCATCTCAACGCCCAAGCGCACGATGTCTTCATGATATGCGGTCTCACCTTCGGTGGCGCGCTCAAATTCCTGTTCGATCTGCGCGAAAAACGGCATGTCCTTCCCTTCTGCTTGACCTGTAAGGATGCGCTTCATCGTGTCGCCACATGCTGCAATTGCATCCAGCGCCGCCGCTTTCAGTCTGACATTCTCTGCGATGGCTGCTGCAAAAATATCTGCGAACTGCCCGTCGATCTCCGTTGCGTCTCCGAAGTGATCCTGAACCGCCGTGATCGGATCAGGGATTGCGTCTTCGACGCCATTGAAAATGTCGCGCACCGCTGCCAGCGCGGCGTCTCCGCGTGTGAACACTTCTTCTCTCGTCGCAAATTGATATGTCATTCCATGTCTCCTGTGATTTGGGGGCCGCTTATGCGGCTGCACTTTGCTGAATTTGATGAGCGGTGATGTAGTCCACCGCTTTCTGTGCTGCGCTTGCGGCGGTGAAAATGAACCTCTTGTCGCCTTTTAGGGCTTCGAGCCAACCCTCAACATATGCCCCGCTCTGCCCAAAATCCGGGGTCAACCCAAGGATGATGCAGGCCATGCAAGCCCCGATTTCGGCAACCAATTCTTCATGTGCATAGGCTTGCCGGTTCCGGCCCTTGGTCAGCCGGTCTAGGCGGGTCTCATGGCCGGTCCAATGGATCGTTTCATGCGCAAGAGTCGCGTAATAGCCGCCCGCATCATGAAACGTGCTGACCGGCGGCATGTGGATCACGTCACGCGCTGGATGATAAAACGCCTCCGCTTTTTCGGTCGTCTCGATCTGCGCCCCTGTCTCTGCAAAGAAGGCATCAAGGATTGGATCGGCGCTGGTGCCAAGATCGCGGGATTCCACTACGGCGGGACGATAGAATTCCTCGGGTAGTCCGTCGATCTGATCTGCGTTGAAAACCCTATACCCCCGCATGTACGGAATTTTGACCTCTTCCCCTGTGGCCTCGTCCTCTCTCTCAATGGTGTTGTAATAGACAACGGAAGCGGATTTCTCCCCACGGCGGACCATTCCGCCCGCCGCTTTCGCCTGCTTGAATGTGAACCAGTATGGGCTTGCATATCCTTCCTTCCCTGCGATCAGCCACAGCATCAGCGTGTTGATCCCGCGATAAGGTTCACCGCTTGAACGCAAGGGGAATCCGGCTGCTGCCTTGCTCCCTGTCCATGGCTGACGCCAAGGGGGTGTCCCTGCCTCAATCGCTTCAATGATTGAATCCGTGACATGTTGTTGAATATCGAATTGTTTAGCCATTTGTGGCCTCCCTCGGTCTCTTGCTCCCTTCCAGAATTGGACGGGCTGGCAAGTGAGCCGCGCATCGCGCGTGTCTCTCTTGCCGGACTGGCCCTCGCCGAGAGCTGGGGGGGGAACCGCCGCAACTTGAAAATCAAGACGTTCAAGGGGTGGTGCGGCCCGCAACCGAAGGTGAGGACACGGCCCGCAGAACGCCGCAGGTTTTCTGGTTGCGGTGGGGGACCGGTGGTCCCCTGACGCCGCGCCTGCGCGGCCAATAAAAAGCCAATCCCCGAGTTGTTTCAGAAAAAAAACGGTTCGGGGATTTGTAAAGGCCCAAAACAGGGTCCTATGTATGGAAACGTGAAATTTGGCCAGAATTGCAGGTTATCCACAATTCATGTGCGCTGCGCCTTGTTTCATTGGTTCATGACTGTTGATTCGTGACGGTTTTGCGCGAAAATGGGAAATGCAACTGGAAAAGGATTAAGACATGACAAAAGCGCAAATTTCTCGCAAACTGGCGGCATGGCTCGCTGTCTATGGTGAGCCGCCGATTGTGGAGATCAAGGCAGACGGGACCATGATCCTGAGGAAGCCAATGCCAGCAGGCGCGGCGGGGTAACTCCACGTGCCGTCCCCTCGCTCCCCCTCAATGCCGACGAAGCGCCAGATTGAAGAGGCGTTTCAAGTCGCCCGTGAGCTTTGCCCAGGTGTTCGCATTCGGGGTGTTGGGCCGGACGGGGTGACTTTTGAATATCCCGAGGATTCCTCGGTAAAATCTGAATGGGACGGAAAGCCATTTTCGGGGGCAGCATGAAGAAAGAAAGTTATCTACGCTCAAGAAAACGCCGGGGGCGGTGGTTCCACTACTACCGCCGCAACGGCAATGAGCAATCGCTGGGGGTTCATGGTCTTGAACCAACTGACCCAAGGGTGAAAGCGGCATATTGGGCAGAACAGGCACGATGGCAGGACATGCCGCCAGATACAGAGACGCCGGACACGGGAACGTTTGCGTGGGCAATGGACCTCTACACGTCCAGTAACGAGGGGTGGTCGAAGTATTCTGTAGGGACACGTAAATCACGCGCTGCAATCTTTGCACGTTATCGTGCAGCACAGGGAACGCGACCAGTTAAGACAATCACCTCCGATTTGGTTGAGCAATCTCTATATGCGAAAGGCGGTCACGGTGCGGTGAATGAATACAAAGCCCTCAAGCCGGTTTTTGAACACCTGCGCCGCCTCGGATTCATCAAGAAGAATCCATTCACCGGGATTGAACTGAACAAACCGAAATCTGAGGGGTTCTTGGTTGCAGATGCTGACGACATTGCTGCGTTTATGAAAGCATGGGCAGTGGGAACGCGTGAACGGCTCATCTTTGATCTTGCTCTGTACACCGGGGCGGCGCGTGTCGATCTGGCTAAACTAGGGCGCAAGAACATCAAGGATGGTCTCATTGAGTATACGCGACAGAAAAGTGGAGTGACGGCCTATGTTCCGGTCACACCAGAACTCCGTGCTGTCATCAGTCGTACTCCAGATATTTCGCCAGCATTCATTACTTCAACGCGCGGTAAACCGTACACACCTGAAAGTCTGGGGGCTCTTTTCGGCGATGCTGCGGTAGAAGCAGGTATGCAAGCGCGGCTCCACGGCCTTCGGAAAGCATTTTGCATTTACTGGGCGGAACAGGGTAAAACTGTCCACCAGATCGCGGCTATGGCGGGTCATATCAGCTTGAAAGAAGTGGAACGGTATACCCGCGCGGCGGATCGCGCCCGCATTGTAAGATTGTTGGTTGTGGGTGCTTAGAATGGGACACACAAATTCAGAATTGGGACACGCCCACGCAAACACTTGTAATTGCATGGAAAAATATCATGAAAATGGGAAATGGCGACCCCGGCAGGATTCGAACCTGCAACCTGCCCCTTAGGAGGGGGCTGCTCTATCCTGTTGAGCCACGGGGCCACGCGGGGAACTGATTAGCGCGAGCGAGGGCCTTTGTCATCGTCCGATTTCCCTGTCAGCGTGTTTTGCCGTGGATTCACGCAGGCAGCTTGATCCTGTCAGGGTGTTCGCGGTAACAAAGGCGTAGGACCTTGTGGACATCCCTCCGTGACCCAGCATGACAGACATCCCCTGACCCTTCGCGACGTGTCCGAGGCCGCGGGCGTGTCTGAAATGACGGTAAGCCGCGTTCTGCGCAATAAGGGCGATGTTTCGGAGGGCACGCGGCAACGGGTGCTCGAAGCGGCCAAGCGGTTAGGATACGTGCCCAACAAGATTGCGGGGGCTTTGGCCAGTCAGCGCGTCAATCTTGTTGCGGTTATCATTCCGTCGATGTCGAACATGGTTTTTCCCGAGGTGATGACCGGAATTAGCCGAGTTCTTGAGGAAACCGAGTTGCAACCCGTGGTCGGGCTGACAGGATACCGGCCTGAGAAAGAGGAAAAAGTCCTCTACGAAATGCTGTCCTGGCGCCCGTCTGGCGTGATCATCGCAGGGCTGGAGCATTCGGATGCAAGCCGCGCCATGTTGCGGGCAAGCGGGATTCCCGTGGTCGAGATCATGGATGTGGACGGCACACCGATTGACTCGGTCGTGGGGATTTCGCACCGGCGCGCCGGGCAGCAGATGGCGCAAGCTATCATCAAGGCAGGCTATCGGCGGATCGGGTTCATGGGCACCAAGATGCCACTCGACCACAGAGCGCGCAAACGCTTTGAGGGATTTACCGAAGCTCTGGCCAAGGCTGGGATCGAGATGGCGGATCACGAGTTTTACTCTGGTGGATCAGCGCTTCTCAAGGGGCGGGAAATGACCGCTGAGATGCTACGGCGTACACCGGATCTGGATTTCCTCTATTATTCCAACGACATGATTGGGGCGGGCGGGCTGCTCTATCTGTTAGAGCAGGGGATCGACATTCCCAATGATATGGGGCTCGCTGGCTTTAATGGCGTCGAACTGTTGGAAGGGTTGCCGCGGGCACTTGCAACGATGGACGCCTGCCGGCTGGAGATCGGGCGGCGTGCCGCCGAGATCATCGCGGCCCGCGCGTCAAACCCCGAGGATAGTGCCCCGGTGCGCATCACGCTCGAGCCGACGCTGAGCCTTGGCGATACATTGCGGCGGCGCTGATCATCTTTTGCCTGAAACTGTCGCAAATGGCTTTGCAATTCGGAACCGAATCGCAAAAGGCTGCGCGGAGTCGTCCAAAGAGCGGCGCAGGGAGAGGATAAAAAAACATGAAGATCGGTTTCATCGGGCTGGGCAATGTGGGCGGCAAACTGTCGGGCAGTCTGCTGCGCAATGGCCATGATCTGACAGTGCATGATCTGAACGCGGATCTGGTCAGTGATTTTGTCGCGCGCGGGGCCAAGGCAGCCACAAGCCCGGCACAGATGATGCGCGACTGCGAGGTGGTGATCACCTGTCTGCCGTCGCCTGCGGCGTCGGATGCGGTAATGCAGCAGATGCTGCCAGAGGTCGGGCCTGGCAAGATCTGGATGGAAATGTCCACCACCGATGCCGATGAAATCCGCCGTTTGGGCGGGCTTGTGATCGCGGCAGGCGGGGCGGCGGTGGATTGTCCGGTTTCAGGTGGGTGCCACCGGGCCGATACCGGCAATATCTCGATCTTTGCGGGCTGCGACCGCGCCACGTTTGAACGGATTCTGCCGCTCTTGAAAACCTTGGGTCGGCGGCTCTTGCACACGGGTGAGATCGGCAGCGCCTCTTTGCTCAAGGTGATGACGAATTATCTGGCGACCGCCAATCTGCTGACGCTGTGTGAGGCGATGGTGACGATGAAGGGCGCGGGGCTGGACCTTGCGACCACTTATGAAGCCATCAAGATCAGTTCCGGCACGTCCTTTGTGCATGAGACCGAAAGTCAGGTGATCCTGAACGGCAGCCGCGACATCAGCTTTACCATGGACCTGGTGAAGAAAGACATCGGCCTGTTTCAAAAGATTGCCGATGACGCAGGCGTGCCGCTGGAAATTTCCCCCCTGATGATCTCGATCTTTGATGACGGTATCCGGCGTTATGGCGCACGTGCGCAGTCAGATGACATCATTCGGCGACTTGAAGAGGCGACCGGCCTCGACATTCGTGCGCCCGGCTTTCCGGCCGAGATGGTCGACGACGAGCCCGAGGAACAGGGCTATGAGGTGGTGCCACCGGGGCGGTAGACGGTTAACCACGGTTACAGGAAAGATTTGCCAGACGGGCACGCCGGGCGTCTAATCGTTGCGGGTCTAGTGAGTGGCGTGCAATGTTGATGTTTGCGAGTCTTTTGGGGATGGTCGCGGTTGGGGCGGCGGCGTTCGTCGGCCTTCAGCCTGCGACCGACGAGCCTGAGGACGAGGGCGACCAGTCGGAGAGTGACAACGAGGGGCCTCGTCTGCTTGATGGTATCTTTGGGCACGATGCGCCTATCGGCATGGGCGAGATTATCAACGGGACGCCCGAGGCAGAGACGCTGACTGGAACCGAGGGTGGCGATCAGCTCCACGGGCAGGGGTCGGACGATACGATTTTCGGCGGCATAGGGGATGACAGCCTGCTTGGTGGCTTCGGCAATGATCGGATTTCCGGAGATGCCGGCGATGACACGCTCCATGGTGGGGACGGGATGGATTCCCTCTTTGGCGGAGAGGGCGCAGATACTCTCTATGGCCACAATGACGCGGATGAACTCTCTGGCGGCGATGGCGATGACAGTCTGGTCGGTAGCGCCGGGAATGATCTGTTGCGCGGGGATGCGGGCCACGATGCGCTGCATGGCGATATCGGCGATGACACGTTGCAGGGGGGGCTCGGGCAGGACACGCTGTTTGGCGGTTGGGGCGATGATGTGCTGGTCGGGCTGGTCGATGACATCGCAACGCCCACGCTTGATGACAGCGACGCGCGCGACTTTCTGAATGGCGGCTCCGGTAACGATCTTATCCTTGCTGGTCACGGCGATCTGGTTACCACCGGGGCAGGTGCCGATACGGTGCTGCTGGGGGATTGGATCGAAGAAGGTCAGGCGGTCGAAATCGTTGATTTTCAACCCGAAGAGGACCGGCTGATCGTATTTTACGATGTGCAGGCTGGCGACGAACCAAGCCTGAGCCTTGAACCGGAGCCAGAGGGAGGGACATCGCAAGCCGTGTTGCTGAACGGGGTCCAGATCGCGACGATTGGCAATGCCACGGGCCTGACCCTTGATCACATCGCGCTCTTGCCACGCGAGGCTCTGCCAGTGATCCGCGGTCTCTAGCCGCAGACAAACGGCACATCGCGATTCACGCTTTCCATTTCAGGCATTTTCCCCTATACGCGCGTATCCTTTGGGCACGGTCCCAAGGGTGTTCCATGGACCTTGCTGGACGACATCCCGGCTTGTGCCCGACACTTTTATGCAAGGAGACCCCGATGTCGATTACTGCCGCAGAAAAAGACCGCGTTATCAAGGAATTCGCAACCAAAGAAGGCGACACAGGTTCGCCCGAAGTGCAGATTGCAATCCTGACCTCGCGGATCACCACGCTGACTGAGCATTTCAAGACCCACAAGAAAGACAACCATGGTCGTCGTGGTCTCTTGATGATGGTGGCACAGCGCCGCAAGCTGCTGGATTACCTCAAGGGCAAGAATGAGGCCCGCTATCAGGACCTCATCAAGCGCCTCGGCATCCGCCGCTAAGACAAAATACCGCGCCCCCAATAGGGCGCGGTTTTCGTATGATCCGATTGCTGTCCCGGTTTGGCTTTGCCGAGAGAGCAGGATGAAGAACCAAAAGCCGCGGGGCAATGCGGCCCCGGATGCAAATGGGCCCGACGGGATACGCCCGGACCGGCCAACTTAGGAAACGTGATGTTCAAAGAGACGAAAAAATCGATGCAGTGGGGGGAGGAAACCCTCACTCTGGAAACTGGCAAAATCGCCCGTCAGGCGGATGGGACTGTGATTGCCACGCTTGGCGAGACCTCGGTCATGGCCAATGTGACCTTTGCCAAAGAGGCAAAACCCGGTCAGGATTTCTTTCCGCTGACCGTGCATTATCAAGAGAAATACTATGCCGCAGGCAAGGTGCCCGGCGGCTTTTTCAAGCGCGAAGCGCGCCCCTCTGAGAAAGAGACGCTGACCGCACGCTTGATCGACCGTCCGATCCGCCCGCTGTTTGTGCCGGGTTTCAAACATGAAACGTTGGTAATGTGCACCGTGCTGAGCCACGATCTGGTGAATGATCCCGATATCGTGGCCTTGATCGCAACCTCTGCGGCGCTGACGATTTCGGGCGCGCCCTTTATGGGTCCGATTGCAGGGTGCCGCGTGGGTTTTGTGGACGGGGAATATATCCTCAACCCCGAAATCGACGACATGCACGATCTGCGCAACAACCCCGAGCAGCGTCTCGATCTGGTTGTCGCAGGCACCAAAGATGCCGTGATGATGGTGGAATCCGAGGCCTATGAGCTGACCGAAGAGGAAATGCTGGGCGCGGTCACCTTTGCGCATGAACAGCTCAAGCCGGTTTGCGATCTGATCATCTCGTTGGCCGAAGACTGTGCCAAAGAGCCGTTCAATTTCACCCCGCCGGATTACTCTGATCTTTATGCGGCTGTGAAAGCAGCCGGTGAAGAGCAGATGCGCGCCGCCTTTGCCATTCGCGACAAGCAGGAGCGCACCCATGCGATTTCCGCTGCCCGCGAGGCGATCAAGGCCAAGCTAAGCGATGAGCAGCTTGAGGATCAGAACCTTGGTTCGGCGTTCAAGAAGCTGGAATCGACGGTTCTGCGCGGTGACGTTGTCAAGAATGGCAACCGGATCGACGGGCGTCGTTTGGATGAAATCCGTCCCATCGTATGCGAAACCGGCCTCTTGCCGCGGACCCATGGCTCGTCGCTGTTCACGCGTGGCGAAACGCAGGCACTGGTTGTGACCACCCTTGGCACCGGCGATGATGAACAGTTCATCGACGCGCTGCACGGCAATTTCAAATCCAACTTCCTGCTGCATTACAACTTCCCCCCCTATTCGGTGGGCGAAGCTGGGCGGGTCGGGGCACCGGGACGTCGTGAAATCGGTCACGGCAAACTCGCGTGGCGCGCGCTTCAGGCGGTTCTGCCGCCGGCGACGGATTTCCCCTATACCGTGCGTCTGGTGTCCGAGATCACGGAATCGAACGGTTCTTCGTCCATGGCGTCAGTCTGTGGCGGGTCGCTGTCGATGATGGATGCGGGCGTGCCGCTCAAGACATCCGTGGCCGGCGTGGCCATGGGTCTGGTTCTGGAAGAAGACGGCTCTTTTGCGATCCTGTCGGATATTCTGGGGGATGAAGATCACCTGGGCGATATGGATTTCAAGGTGGCTGGCACCGCAGACGGTATCACCTCGCTTCAGATGGATATCAAGGTCGCAGGCATTACACCTGAGATCATGAAAAAGGCGCTGGAACAGGCGAAAGCCGGGCGTTTGCACATCCTTGGTGAAATGAACAAGGCACTCTCGGGCGCGGCAGAGTTCAGCGTACACGCACCGCGTATCGAGACCATGCAGATTCCCACCGACAAGATCCGTGAAGTCATCGGGTCGGGCGGCAAGGTGATCCGCGAGATCGTCGAGGTGTCTGGCGCCAAGGTCGATATCAACGACGAAGGCATCATTAAGATCGCATCGCCGAACGGGGAATCGATCAAGAAAGCCTATGACATGATCTGGTCGATCGTGGCCGAGCCGGAAGAGGGCAAGGTCTATGACGGCAAGGTCGTCAAACTTGTGGATTTTGGCGCTTTCGTCAATTTCTTTGGCAAGCGGGACGGTCTGGTGCATGTCAGCCAGATCGAGAACCGACGCCTGAACCATCCGAGCGATGTGCTCAAGGAAGGGCAGGACGTAAAGGTCAAACTCTTGGGCTTTGACGATCGCGGCAAGGTGCGTCTGTCGATGAAAGTTGTCGATCAAGTCACTGGCGAAGAAATCGTGCCTGAGAAGGGTGAAAAAGAAGCCGAGTAAGAAGGCATCTCAAGACGTGAAAGGAGGCCCCGGTGGAAACACTGGGGCCTCTCTTTTTTCAATCTGGCCAACGGCGGCGCAAAGGTAAGGTTTTCCATACGGGCCTTTAACCTGATTTATTCCCCATGAATGAAGGCGTGGTTTCTGCGATATGTATCCATGTGGATAGGTATACTTGTGCTCTGGTCTCTGTTGTTTTGTAATTGGCTGTGCCATCACTCACGTTCTTGCACGCCAATGCGCGCCCCGGTGGAAACACCGGGGTTTTGCATTTCAGGGCAATCGGCATCAGTTGCGCGTGATTTACGGCGCAGTTAGTTGAGCATCGCCTCAATCTTTTCCGTGATCTGGCCCGAGGTTGGGCGCGTGGTAGAGCCCCACGTGCCAGCAACACGGCCATCAGGGGCTATCAATACCTTGTTGAAGTTCCACGTTGGCGCAAAACCGGTCTCGGCCAGAACCGACGCATAGAAGGGGTGCACCGCCTCGCCGCGCACCGAGGTGATCGTCGTCATTGGGATGTCGAGGCCAAAGTTTACCTCGCAAAATTCCTTGACCTCTGCCTCGCTCGACAGCTCTTGCCTAAAGTCATCCGACGGCACCGCAAGCACAACAAGGCCACGGTCACGGTACTGATCATAGAGGGCCTGAAGCCCGTCGTATTGAGGGGTAAAGCCACAGCGCGAGGCGGTGTTGACCACAAGAACAGGTTGCCCCGCCCACTCAGAGAGGCGAATTTCACCGCCGTCAATATTGCCAAAAGGCGCGTCTAGATCGAGCGCCATGGCTGGTACCGAAATAAGGGACGCAAGTATGATCGCGATGACACGCATGGTATCCTCCTGCTTTGGTAAGAGTACGCGACACGCTCGGCTTCGGATCACCACGACAGGTATTTGATTTTCGCGGCGAAGATCCATCTGTTACCATGGATCTATCACAGGAGGCGCAGACTTGACCCAATATCTCAAGACGTCGGAAAAAATCGCGGCCCTCAGCCCCGAGCAATTCCGGATAACACAAAAGAACGGAACGGAGCATCCCGGAACCGGCAAATACCTGCACAACAAAGAGCCGGGGATTTACGTGGATGTCGTAAGCGGGGAGCCGCTTTTTGCCAGTTCGGATAAATACGAGTCCGGTTGCGGCTGGCCTAGCTTTACCAAGCCGCTGGAGCCTGCACATGTCAAGGAGTTGCATGATTTCACCCTTGGTATGATCCGGACCGAAGTGCGCAGCGCTCATGGCGACAGCCATCTTGGTCATGTTTTTCCAGACGGTCCGCGCGACCGCGGGGGCTTGCGCTATTGCATCAACTCAGCGAGCCTGCGATTCATACATCGTGACGACATGGAAGCAGAGGGATACGGGGCGTATCTCGATCAGGTGGAGGATGTGACATGAGCGAACGCGCTGTTTTGGCGGGGGGTTGTTTCTGGGGCATGCAGGATCTGATCCGCAAGCTGCCCGGCGTAATCTCAACCAGCGTGGGGTATACGGGCGGGGATGTGGCGAATGCGACCTATCGCAATCACGGAACCCATGCAGAAGGGATCGAGATTTTCTTTGATCCGGCGCGCATCAGCTATCGCCGGTTGCTCGAGTTCTTCTTTCAGATCCATGATCCGACCACGATGAACCGGCAGGGCAATGATATCGGGCTCAGCTATCGGTCTGCTATCTACTATTGCAATGATGCGCAAAAGGCCGAAGCGCTGCGCACGATTGCCGATGTCGAGGCCAGCGGCATTTGGCCGGGCAAGGTGGTGACAGAGGTGGAGCCAGTTGGAGAGTTCTGGGAGGCGGAGCCAGAGCATCAGGATTATCTCAAACGCTTCCCTCAGGGCTATACTTGTCACTTCCCACGCGCGGATTGGGTGCTGCCCCGAAAGGCCGCAGAAACCGACGCTTAACACCGGACAGAGGGTGTTGGAGCCAAGACCATGCGCCCTCTGACGGGAATATCGCTCAAACTTATTTCGGTGATGCTCTTCATCACCATGTCATCGCTGATCAAGGCCACGGCGGCGCATGTGCCGCCGGGCGAAGCCGTGTTTTTTCGCTCTTTCTTTGCCATCCCAGTGATTCTCGTGTGGTTGACGCTGAGAGGGGATCTGCGCACAGGGCTCAAGGCCACTTCACCACTCAATCATTTTTGGCGGGGCTTTGTAGGCACAGCCGCAATGGGGCTTAGTTTCGCCGCCTTGGGCATGCTGCCGCTACCCGAGGTGACGGCGCTTGGGTATGCCGCGCCGCTTTTGGTTGTGGTTTTTGCAGCGATGTTTCTCAACGAGCAGGTCGGCGTTGTCCGGATTGGCGCGGTAGCGCTTGGTCTTGGGGGGGTGCTGATCGTTTTGGCACCACGCCTGACGGCACTGAGCGGGCCAACAGTAGAGACCGTGCAAGCGGTCGGCGCGATGCTGGCCCTGACGGGGGCAATCTGTGCGGCGCTTGCGCAGATTTATGTGCGCAAACTGGTCCAGACCGAAGAAACCAGCGCGATTGTGTTCTATTTCTCGGTCACGTCGACGGTGCTGTCCTTTCTGACTATTCCGTTCGGCTGGGTCATGCCGACCGGACCGGAGCTTGGGCTGCTTGTTCTGGCGGGGTTGCTTGGCGGGTTGGGCCAGATCTTTCTGACCTCCTCGTATCGCTTTGCCGACGCCAGCGTAGTGGCTCCGTTCGACTATGCCTCGATCCTGTTTGCACTTGGCATTGGCTATTTCATCTTTGACGAAGTGCCAACGCGCGCCATGCTGACAGGCGCATCACTGGTTATTCTGGCGGGAATTCTCATCATCTGGCGCGAGCGGCAATTGGGCATAAGGCGCAACAAAGCGCGCTCTGCCCGTACTCCAGAATAGATCAGCCTCCGGTGAGTGTCGCCAGCGCATAAGGTGGCCACAGCATCGCGCGGCGAAAACGGCCCAAGGGCCATTTGCCCGGCGGTTTGGCCATGATTTCGGGATAGAGGGTGCGGGTGGTGCGGTTCATCGCCAGATCGGCCAGGATCGCGCCAGCATAGCTTGCCATTGCCACACCATTGCCGTGATAGCTCAGGCCGGTGAAGGCACCCGGCATATCCGGAATCGGCCCGGCGTAGGGCGTTAAATCCGGGGCCAATGAGAGCAGCCCATTCCAGCTATATGGTGTCTCGACGTGGCGCCACGCCGGAAACATCGCCTCGAAATGCCGCCGGATCGTGCGATGCATGCGGACATCGAATCCCGGCGAACTGAAAAGGCCCCCGCGCATACCAAAGAGCATGCGGTTGTCAGGCATCAGGCGAAAATAATGCAGAAAAAAACGGTCATCATAGCACATTTGCCGCGTGGTCCAGCCTTGGTCAGCCAGCTCTGCCTCGGTCAGGGGGCGGGTGACGATGACGTTGGACTGTGTGGGGATATAGCGCCCACGCATCCAACCCGGCAGATCGTCCGATGAATACCCATTGGTGGCGACGATCAGACGGCGGGCGGTGATCTGTGCCTTTGGGGTTGTGAGAGTAAAGCTGTTGGTCTGTCGAATGCCGGTCACAGGTGAGTGGGCGTAAATCCGTGCGCCTGCCCGGCTTGCGGCACCGGCAAGACCGATTGTGTATTTAAACGGGTTGAGGGCCACGCCAAGAGGAGTCGTAAGCGCCGCGTAGAACGGGCCTTTCATTCCCATTTGGGTCAACTCAGAGCCGGGGATCAGCGTGGGTGTAACCCCATAATCGGCTTTGATCCGGGCGGCGCGGTCAGCAAAGCCTGCGGCGGCTTTGACGGTGTGAGCAAGCACCGTTTCACCGTCGGAATGAACATCCGGCCTAATCCCGTGGGTGTCGATCAAGGAGCGGGTCAAGCGCACCGCTTCAACCTCGCTCTGGCGGTATTCGCGGCGCGCGGATTCGCCGTGCATCTTGCGGAGCATGGCATCCGACGCCGCAGAGCCACCAAGGCAGCAGAAGCCGCCATTTCGCCCAGAAGCACCCCATGCGGGCGTCTGCGCCTCGAACACACGCACATCTTGCCCCGCCTCAGCAAGATGCAAAGCAGCGGAAAGCCCAGTGAACCCTGCGCCAATCACTGCAACATCGCAGGTGATCGTTCCCTCTGCGGTAGGGTAATCAGGCCGGTCTGCCGTGGTTTGCCAATAGCCACGCTCTCTTGGCCCTTCACCATAGGTATGGGCCGGAAATACCCGACTCATGCGCGCACGGCGGCGCGTTCGTCAGCCTGCTGGCGCAGGGAGGCACGTTTGGTAATCAGCGAGGCAGAAATCACGCCGACAGCGACAATGCCAATCATGATGGTCGAGAGCGCATTGATCTCGGGCGACACCCCAAGGCGCACCGCCGACCAAATCTTGATCGGAAGGGTGGTTGCCGAAGGACCAGCAGTAAAGCTGGCGATCACGAGGTCATCAAGCGACAGGGTAAATGCCAAAAGCCAGCCCGAGATAACCGCAGGCGCGATGATCGGCAGCGTGACAAGGCGGAAGGCGTCAAAATGCGAGCAACCCAGATCAAGCGCCGCTTCTTCCAGAGAGCGATCAAAGGTCACAAGCCGCGACGAGACAACGACAGAAACGAAACACATCGAAAAGGTAGTATGCGCGAGGATGATGGTAAAAATTCCGCGATCAAGACCAATCCCGATGAATAGAAGCAGCAACGACAGGCCAGTGATCACCTCTGGCATGACCAATGGGGCATAGATCATACCGGAAAACAGTGTGCGCCCATAAAAGCGCCCAGCGCGGACCAAAACGAGGGCCGCCATAGTGCCCAAGATCGTTGCGATGGTAGAAGAGGCCACCGCCACCTTGACCGTCACCCAAGCGGCATCAAGGAAAGACTGGTTGCTGAGCAATTCACCGTACCATTTGGTCGAGAACCCGGCCCAGACCGTGACCAACTTGGACTCGTTGAAGCTATAGGTGATCAGGATGATCATCGGCAGGTAGAGAAAGGCAAAACCAAGCGTCAGCGAGGTGGCGTTGAACCATGTGAGCCGTCTCATTCTTCGGCCTCCCGCTGTTTTTGCTCGTTACGTTGAAAGAGCACGATAGGGATGATCAGGATCAGCAAAAGAACAACTGCCACGGCACTGGCCACAGGCCAGTCACGGTTATTAAAGAACTCCTCCCACAGGACCTTGCCGATCATCAGGGTCTGCGATCCGCCCAAGAGGGAGGGAATAACGAACTCGCCAATGACTGGGATGAACACAAGAAAGCAACCCGCAATGATACCGGTCTTCGACAGCGGCACCGTGATCAGCCAAAACGCCTTCATTCTCGAACAGCCAAGATCCTCGGCCGCTTCAAGCAGGGAACCATCCATCCGCTCGAGCGCGGAATAAATCGGAAGGATCATGAACGGCAGGTAGGTGTAGACAATGCCGATGTAAACCGCCGTGGGCGTGTTGAGGATGATCAACGGCTCAGAGATAACGCCGAGCTTCAAGAGCACCTGATTGAGATAACCTTCCGTCGAAAGAATACCCATCCAAGAGTAAACCCGGATGAGAAAACTGGTCCAAAACGGCAGGATCACGAGCATCATCAAGGTCGGGCGCCAGTGATCGGGTGCGTTGGCCATGCCATAGGCTATCGGATACCCAACCAACAGCGTGAGAAGAGTAGCAAAAAAGGCGATCTGGAGTGAAGAAATATACGCCTTCCAATAAAGATCATCGGTCGTCAAAAAGAGGAAATTGTCAAAATCAAGCGCGCTGAAAAACGTCTTGATGCTTTCCCAACCCTGCGAGAACTCCAAGGTTGGGGTATAGGGCGGAATGGCTGTGGCGATATCGCTCAGGCTGATCTTGAATACGATCAGGAACGGCACCAGAAACAGCGCCAGAAGCCAGATATATGGCAGGAATATCAGGGCAAAGCGGCGCATCCCCCTACCCTTTCAAGAGCACGGCGGCGGTGTCGGTCCACGACAGCCAGACGGTGTCTTCCCAAGTAAAGCCACGCCGGGACAGGCGGCGCGTATTGGCGGTTTGCGCCTTGATCATCTGACCATTGGGCAGGGCCACGTGATAGGTCGAGAGATTGCCAAGATAGGCGATGTCGATGATCTTGCCCTGCACGGCATTGCGGCGGTCAGCCGGTTGTTCGGCGCTGATTGCCACTTTTTCAGGGCGAAGTGCGATGTGACAGGTCTCGCCATTGTCAAAGGCGGTCTCTGTTTCGGCATAAAGCGGCGTCATGCCTTCGGCATAGGCGATTTCATACCCTTCCCCAGATTTGCGGGCGGTGCCGGGGATGATCGTGACCTCGCCGATAAAATCGGCCACGTAAACGGAATTCGGCAGCTCATAGATGCGCGCGGGCGTGTCGGCCTGAATGATACGGCCATTGTCCATCACCGCCACGCGGCTAGCTACAGTCATCGCCTCTTCTTGATCGTGGGTCACGATAACGAATGTGGTGCCAGTTTTTTCTTGGATGTCCATCAGCTCGAACTGGGTCGCCTGACGCAGTTTCGCATCAAGGGCGCCAAGCGGTTCATCGAGCAAAAGTAGTTTGGGTGCCTTGGCAAGGCTGCGCGCAAGGGCCACGCGCTGACGCTGACCGCCAGAAATCTGATGCGGCTTGCGCTTGGCGAATTGTTGCAGGCGCGTCAGCTTGAGCATTTCGTCAACACGGGCGGCGATTTCGTCCTTTGGCTTGCCATCGCGCTTGAGACCAAAGGCGATGTTTTCCCAGACCGACAAATGCGGAAACAGCGCATAGGACTGAAACATCATGTTCACAGAGCGCTTGTTTGGGGGGATCGGCGCAAGGTCTTGACCGGCTAGGATAATCTTGCCTTCGGTCGGCTTTTCAAATCCCGCTAACATGCGCATCATCGTCGTCTTGCCGCAGCCCGAAGGGCCAAGCAATGCAAAGAACTCGCGTTCGTAGATGTCGAATGTCTGGTTGTCGATCGCGGTAAAATCACCAAACCGCTTGGTCACGCCCTTGAATTGGATAAGCGGCTTTGCCTTGGGATCATTCCAAGGCTCGAAAACAACTTGTGCCATACCTGCCCCCGACTGTTTGAGAGTGCCCGCGCAGGGCCTAGTCCTGCGCGGGCGATGATCCTGTTCGGGTCAGGTGCCAGACTTGATCTTGGTCCAGAGGCGGGTCACGGTCCGCTGCACGCCGGCGTCATAAGGCGTGGTTGTGAAGAGGTTGTTCAACGCCTCTTCCGACGGATAGATCGCCGGGTCGCCGATCACATCTTCGATCAGAAACTCTTGGCTCGCCTTGTTACCATTCGCGTAATAGACATAGTTCGACGCGGCGGCCATGTTCTGTGCGTCCATGATGAAATTCAGGAACACATGCGCGCCTTCGGGATTGGGGGCATCGACCGGGATCGCCATTTGGTCAAACCACATCTGCGCCCCTTCTTTGGGTGCGTTGTAGACGATCTCGACGCCATTGTCGGCCTCTGCCGCGCGGTCACGCGCCTGAAGAATATCGCCGGACCAACCAACAGCCACACAGATATCGCCATTGGCGAGCGCGTTGATATATTCTGAGCTGTTGAATTTCTGGATATGCGGACGCACAGCCATCAACACGTCCTCGACCTTGCCAATCACATCGGGATCATGGCTGTTGGGGTCTTCACCGATGTATTTCAGGGCCATCGGGATCATCTCGGCGGGCGCATCAAGGAAGTGCACGCCGCATTCTGCCAGCTTGGCCATGTTGTCGGGGTTCAACACCAGTTCGAGGCTATCGAGCGGTGCATCCTCACCAAGCAATTCCTTGACCTTTCCGACATTCGCGCCGATGCCGGTGGTGCCCCACATGTAGTTGATGGAATAGGCGTTATCAGGGTCGTACTGAGCCGTGCGGCTGCTCACCACGTCCCACATGTTGGCATGGTTCGGAAGCTTGGAGAGGTCCAGTTTCTGGAACGCACCAGCCTGAATCTGACGCTGCAGAAAGGTGCCAGAGGGCACAACAACGTCATAGCCCGAACCACCTGCGAGCATTTTGGTTTCCAAAACCTCGTTGCTGTCGAAGACGTCATAGATCAACTTGAGGCCCGTATCTGCCTCGAACTTTGTCAGCAACTCTTCGTCGATGTAATCAGACCAGTTATACACCCTTACTTCTTGGGCCTGCGCGGCAAAAGCGCCAAGCGCGACAGCGGCTGTTGTGGTCAGTATCAGATTTCTCATCATGTTCTCCCGTTGGTCGGCATGTGTCTGCCTTAGTGCGGATTTGATCAAAAATTTCCGCTCATGGCAATATGGTAATGTTTTCATGCACAGGCTAAACTCGCAAGGCCGGACATTGAGATGCCTGATTGGATTGCCTTGCCGATGACCACCGCCGCACAGAAATTCAGCACGATCGACGGGGATTTAACGCGCCTTCCGGCGCATGAGTTGATCTATCGGCAATTGCGCGATCTGGTCTTGTTTGGTGATTTGGCACCGGGAGAGGCCGTAACTATCCAAGGACTCTCGGAACGTTTGGGCGCAGGGATGACCCCCGTGCGCGAGGCCATACGCCGCCTGATTGCGGAGGGCGCGCTAGAATTTCAAGGCAATCGCCGGGTCTCTGTGCCGCTGTTGACGGCCGATAACATCAGCGAATTGATTTATGCGCGACAATGGCTTGATCCCTATCTGACGCTGCGCGCGACCGAGCGGGCGAGCCTAGAGGATCTGGATTGGCTTGCGGGTCTGGACGACGAGCTGGATCGCGCGATTCTACGCGGTGATTTGCGCGCTTACCTAGAACTGAACTATCGCTTCCACAAACGGCTGTATGAAATCGCACAGGCGCCTATTTTGGCTGATGTGGCCGATGGGCTCTGGCTTCGGTTTGGGCCATCGCTCCGCGTGGTTTGCGGGCGCATGGGCACGCAGAACCTGCCAGACAAGCACAAGGATATGCTCGCCGCGATGCATGCCCGCGATGCAGAGGCCGCCGCCCGCGCCATTCGCGAGGACGTGATCCAAGGAATGGAACAAGTTCGCCATTCCCTAGAGCGATCGGGCGCGCTCTACTGATTCGATTGACACTGGATAATTTGATCATATTTTTGAAGTGAGGGTCGCGCATGCGTGGCCGAACCGATTCGGGAAAGGGAATGCCATGACGATGATCACCAACCATATGCCGACCGCAGAGTTGCAGGCGCTGGACGCCGCACACCACATGCACCCCTTTACCCATGGCAATCAACTGAGCGCCAAAGGCGCACGGATCATCACCCGAGCCAAAGGCGTGACCCTGACCGACAGCGAGGGGCATGAGATCCTCGACGGTATGGGCGGGCTTTGGTGCGTGAATATCGGCTATGGGCGCAAAGAGCTGGCAGATGTCGCAGCGCGGCAGATGATGGAATTGCCGTTCTACAACACGTTTTTCCAGACGAGCCATGTGCCCGCCATTGCGCTCTCGGCCAAGCTGGCAGAGCTGGCACCGGAGGGGTTCAACCATGTGTTCTATGCCGGGTCCGGATCTGAGGCGAATGATACCAACCTGCGCATGGTCCGTACCTATTGGGCCCAGTTGGGCGAGCCCGAGCGCAACGTGGTCATCAGCCGCAAGAATGCCTATCACGGCTCTAGCGTGGGCAGCGGTAGTCTTGGGGGCATGTCCGGCATTCACGCACAGGGCGGCCTACCTATTCCCAACATCTACCATATCGACCAGCCGCATTGGTATGCCGAGGGCGGCGATAGCGACCCCGAAGCATTCGGCCTGGAACGCGCCCGACAGTTGGAGGCCAAGATCGAGGAATTGGGCGCGCACCGCGTCGCCGCATTCATCGCAGAGCCAGTGCAGGGCGCGGGTGGCGTGATCATTCCGCCCGACAGCTATTGGCCCGAGATTCAGCGGATTTGCGATAAATACGGCATCCTCCTGATTGCCGACGAAGTGATCTGTGGGTTTGGCCGCACCGGCAACTGGTTCGGTAGCCAGACCTATGACATCCGTCCCGATATCATGACCATCGCCAAGGGTCTGAGTTCTGGGTATGCGCCGATTGGCGGCTCTCTTGTGTCGGATCGGGTGGCCAAGGTGATCAACGCCTGCGAATTCAACCACGGCTACACCTATTCGGGGCACCCGGTGTCCTGTGCCGTTGCATTAGAGAACCTGCGCATTCTCGAAGAGGAAAAGATCATCGAGCGCGTGGCGCATGACACCGGGCCGTATCTCCAAGAAAAGTGGAACTCTCTGGCAGAGCACCCGATGGTTGGTGAAACCCGGATTATCGGCATGATGGGGTCGCTGGCGCTGACCCCGCACAAAGCGAGCCGCGCCAAGTTTGCGTCCGAGCCGGGCACCGCAGGCTATATCTGTCGCGAGCGGTGTTTTGCCAATAATCTGGTGATGCGCCATGTAGGCGACCGTATGATCATATCGCCGCCACTTGTGATCTCGAAGTCCGAAATCGACACGCTGATCGAACGGGCGTGGATATCGCTCGATCAAGCGGAAAAGCAAATCCGCGATGAAGGCTTGATGAAGGCCGCCGCCTGAGGCGGAATTACGATGTGGCCGGGCGCAACACGCGCCCGGTCAGCATGAGATGCGTGGCCATTGCACCGATCCACATGCAGGTCACGGCCACCCATGCAGTCAGAGCGAATATCGCCCCACCCGACATGCCCGCACCCACCGCACAGCCGCCCGCAAGCATGCTGCCAAAACCCATCAGCGCAGCCCCGATCAGATAACGCTCCATCGGGGTGTCGGGACCAAACCGCTCGATCTTCCATTCGCGGGTTAGGATGGCCATGGTGGCGGCACCGGTAAACACCCCCGGCACAAGGCCCACACCAAAACCAAGCGGCAGGCTGGTGCTGTTGACCAATCCCATCAGCGTATCTGTGGACGGGCCCGTAAAGGTAACAGAAGAGATTTCGACCACCTCGAACGAGGTCTGGGCAATGGCATAGGTCAGCAGCCAGCCAAGACCCACCGCACAGCCAACCAGAGCGGCGGCAAGGGCGTGGCTGAAACGCACGTCGCGCTGAAACGCTAGAAAACACCCCGCCGCCAGAACCAGTGCCGCGATCAGTGCCGCCATGCCCGGGCTCATACCGAGGAGTGACAGAATATTGCGCGGCTCACCCCCTGGCATCAGCCAAAGGCTTGCCAATGCCTCACGCGAGGGGGCCAGAATACCCCGCAGCGCCGATTGCGCCACGAGTGTCAGAACAAGGCCGGTTATAATGGCGCGCAAGTTGCCGGTGGCAGAGAGCACAAGCAAACGGCTGGCACAGCCGCGCGCAAGGATCATGCCCGCCCCGAACATCAGGCCACCGATAATGGCCCCCGACATACTGCCCGTGGCTGCCAGTGGTCGCGCCTCTGAAACGTCAAGCAGGCCAAGCGCAATTGCCCCTTGCACCGAGGCGACACCAGCCGAAAACGCGATAAGCCAGATCGAGAGGCGTGGCCCGAACCTGCGTTCTGCCACCTCGATTGAGGCGGCACGCAGACAAAACCGGGAATGTTGGGCGGCGGCACCAAAGAGAACGCCGACCAAAGCGCCCGCCATGGCCAGAACCGCCCCGTCGCCAAATCTGTCTATCAAGGATTCAAGCATATGCCGCCCTGCGATGAAAGATGTGACCAGATATTAAGTCAGGGGTCTACACGCCTTGATATGCGTCAATCGGACCGCCGAAGCAGCCCGATTGCACTCGCTTATTGCAGCGCCTCTTGAACAATATCGTCCAGCATCGCCTGCACCTTTTGCATCTCGCCCTCTGGGTAGTTGCGATAGCCGATCAAGACCTCGCCGCCCTGATCGGCGACAAAGATACCATAGGGGCAGTGGGCGATGTTCATGGGGTCTGCCTCCATCACCTCGCGCGAGAGAGTGGCGGAACAGAACAGAAAGATATCCGCTGCGTCGAAGATTTTGACATCGCTGCCCACATCTGCGCCGGTGCGGTTCAACATGTCACCCACGTGGCTTTGCAGGTCAATGACCAGCCCGCGACCGACAATGGCGCTTTCGACGGCAAAGGTTGCATCGTCAAAGCTGCCGTCAAAGGGATAGGTGGTGGCCTGCTCTGCTGCCGCGGCGGGCAGCGAAATCAGGGCCAGAGCACCAGCCAGAACTGTGCGTTTCAATGGAAATCTCCTCTTTCAGAGTGGCGATCGCGCGTATTCAGTTGAACATGTCCGTGGTGATCCCGGCATACCAGCCGACAGATTCCTCATAGGTTGCCTTGCGGGTCACAGCATCCTCGCCAGTCTGCGAAACGAAACCGTCGACCTTGGCGATCTTTTCCGGTGTTGCCTCGTATGTAGCGCCAACCTTGACGCCATCATCAGGGGCGATGAGCGACCAGCAGGTGTTGGTGAACTTGGCTGGAAAGACCTTGGAGCCGGTCAGCGCACCGCGCACCGCCATGGCGCAGACCTTGGCCTGAGAATTGGCGGCAAAGCCTGATTTTGGCATATCGCCCTGTTGGGCCGCATCGCCCAGAACATGCACGTCCGGGTCCGCCTTGGAGGACATATCCGCGGCATTGACAGGCGCCCAATTGCCATCGGTGACGCCCGCCATATCGGCAATACGTCCGGCCTTTTGCGCCGGGATGACATTGCAAACGTCCACCTTTTCGACCGATCCGTCGATGTCCACGGTCATCGCCTCGGGATCGACGGTCACGTTTGTTGCGCCGAAATCCGGGCCGACCCGCTCGATCATGCCGCTGTAGTGGCGTTCCCAGCCTTCCTCGAACAGCGCCTGTTTCGAAAATGTCTCTTTTGGATCGACCAGCAGAATCTTGGCGGTTGGGTTGGTTTGCTTGAGCACATGCGCCACCATGGAAATCCGCTCATAGGGCCCCGGAGGGCAGCGGAACGGGTCGGGCGGGGCGACCATGGCAAAGCGTCCGCCCTGCGGCATCGCCATGATCTGCGTCTTGAGAAGTTCGCTCTGCGATCCGGCCTTGTAGGCGTGAGGCATCTTGTTCTGCGCGGCAACGGACCAACCGGGCACGGCGCCCTCGACGAAATCAATGCCGGGGCTGAGGATCAGTTTGTCATAGGACAGAACCGCGCCCCCCGCGAGGCTGACGGTTTTGGCATCCCGGTCCACATCAACGGCCCAGTCATGCACGACGTTGATCCCGTATTTGGCTGCAAGTGTGCCATAGGTGTGGGAAATCTCGTCTAGCTCGGTGAAACCGGCGATATAAAGGTTGGAAAAGTAGCAGGTGAAATAACTGCGCGAGGGCTCGACCAGGGTCACATCAATCGCGCCCTTGCTGTCCTTGGCGATATAGCGCGCGGCGGTGGCCCCGCCTGATCCGCCACCTATCACCACGACACGGGGCTTGCCGTGGGTATCGGCAAGGACATGCGGTGCCGAAAGGGTCGCAGCGGTTGCCGCGCCAACGGCAATAAACTTGCGTCGGTTAAAGGTCATTTTCAGTCCTCCCTGAATGGACCTCGGTTCAGTCGAGGTCCTTGAAATAGGCCGCCAATGCCGCGATCTCCTCGTTCGACAGGCGTCCGGCCATCATCTGCATCACCGGGTGGGGACGCAGTTTGTCTTTGTAGGCGTGCATGGCGACCACGAAATCCTCTTCGGGCCAGCGGGTAATGGATGGGATCCCGTCGCTAGAGCCATCGGCCTGATGACAGCTTACGCATTCGCTAGACAGGTATTCGCCATATTCGGGGTCGCCCTGAATCGCCAGAATTGCGGGATCAACGGTATGATCCGTGCCCCGCGCGGTTGGAGCGGCCTCGGGGATATTTGCGGGGCTTGCAGAAAAGCGGCGCAGATAGGCCATAAGATCCGCACGGTCCTGCGCGTCCTTCATGCCGCGATAGCTCATGCGGGTTTTAGACACGAGCGCGCGGGGATTTTCGATATAGGCGTCGAGCGTGTCAAAGCCCCATATCAGCCCATCAACCCCAGCGCGCTGCATTGAGGCGGAATAAGCAAAGCCTTCGTGCGACGCGACACGCCGCCCGAAGAGGCCATTGAGATGGGGGCCGATCCGGTCCTCGGCCCCCTTCCCGATTTCATGACAGCCTTTGCACTGCCCATAGAGCGTCTCACCAGCCTCTGCGTCACCCACCAATTCGGCCTGCGCTGCGCCTGCCGCGAAAACAGCGGTCAGGGCAATGAGCAAGAGGCGGCGCGCTATCATGGCCTCAGTCTACTTACTGAAACTTGAAAGATAAGCTGAAATTGCCGTGAGGTCCTCATCCTTTTTGAGGCCTGCAAAGCTCATTTTGGTGCCTTTCATAAAGCCACGTGGATTGGCGAGAAACGCGATCAGCGTTTCATCTGTCCAGATCAGGCCATCCGCCGCCATGGTTTGCAGCACGTCAGAGTATTTGAACCCTTCCACCGACCCCGCCGCACGCCCCATAACCCCGTTTAGCATCGGGCCAACGCGGTTGCTGGCACCTTCGCCAACCTGATGACAAGCGCTACATTTCTTGAAGACCTTTTCGCCGGCAGCGATAAGGGCCGGATCAATTTCATCCACCTCGGCAGCGGCCGTGGTCGCCTCCTGCTCCGTGGTGGCCTCGGCCACGTCGACAGGCTCTGCTGCGCTCGCCTCGTCTGGGACGGACTGTTCGTCTGGCGTCACATCCAGAACGGTGGCGTGCATCGTGATTTCGACACTTTCCTTGCAGTTCTCCATGCAAGGATCGCCGTGCCAGATCGCATATTCAGTCTCGGCGCGGTCATCGACGATGAAGCCGCCCGCGTTGGGCAATTCCACATCCAAGAAATTCTCGTGGCTCAGCTCAAAGTCATCCTCCACGAGGTTGTTGGAGTAGAGGATATAGGCAACGATGGCATAGACCTCATCCGGTGTCAGGCTCTGCGCGTTGCCAAAGGGCATGGAGCGGTTGACATAGTCAAACACGGTCGAGAGATAGGGCCAGTAGGAGCCCACCGTCTTGAGCGGGTCGTCACGGTCAAGCGTATCGGCACCACCAGCCAGTTTGGGCCAGTTGCCAATACCTTCAGCGAAATCGCCATGGCAGACCGCGCAATGCTCGCCAAAAACCTCGTCGCCGGTCCAGACGTCGCCCGATCCTTCGGGAAGACCGCGCCCGTCTGGCATGACCTTAACATCCCAAGCCGCGATCTCTTCGGGTAGGGCGGGCCGCCCTAGGCCGTATTCACCCGCCCAGAGAGCAGTTGCCGTGGCGCTGAGAGCAAACCCTGTGACCAACGTAAACTTAAGAAACTTCGACATTTTCTGCCTCCCCATTGGGCCGCACCCACCATGTCTGAATACAGTTGTTGTGATAGACCGAGTTAAGACCGCGCACCTCGCGCAGTTGCGCCTTGGTCGGCTGGATATATCCGGTCTCGTCCATCGCACGGCTCTGGAGCAGCATTTCTTCGCCGTCCCATGTTGTGTCGAGGTAGAAACGGGTCAGCGCCTTGGCCTCGCCCGGTTTGGCGAGACGGGCAGTTTCCCAGGTCTTGCCACCATCCTTGGACACGTCCACGCGCGTGATCGCACCATGACCGGACCAAGCAAGACCAGTGATCACGAGCGGGCCTTTGCCATGCTTGATCGGCGATTGCGGACTGGGCGAGGTGATGACCGATTTGGCATCCATCACCCAAGTCCACTTGCGGCTTGTGCCATCCTCGAGCGTGTCGGTGTATTTGCTGGTTTCTTCGCGGCTTTCGACAGCGGCGTCGGTCACTTCGATGCGACGCAACCACTTGACCCACATATTGCCTTCCCAACCGGGTACGACAAGGCGAACGGGGTATCCATGTTCTTTGCGCAGCGCCTCGCCATTGGCCTTGAACGCAACAAGGCAGTCGCCAAGCGCTTTGGCCATGGGGATCGAACGGCCATTGGAAGACGCATCCGCGCCCTCGACATAAACCCATTTATCCTTGAGATCACCCGCCGCGTCCAATCCGGCCTCTTCCAGCAAGGTGCGCAGGGAGACGCCGGTGTATTCCATGTTGTGGATCATGCCATGGGTGAACTGTGCGCCGTTCAGTTGTGCGCCCGCCCATTCCATGCCGGTGTTGGCCGCACATTCGCAGAAGTAAACGTGGTTCTCGCGTGGGAAACGCTCAAGATCCTCGTAGGTAAAGACCAGCGGCGTATCAACAAGGCCGTTGATCATCAGGCGATAGTCCTCTTTCTTGAGGTCGATTGCGCCGGAATGGTGCCGCTCGAACGCGCAGCCCTGCGGTGTGATCGTTCCGTCGAGCGCGTGAATGGGGGTAAAATTGATCGAGCTGATCGGATCGGCGGTGAGCCACGGCACATTGCGCCGCACCACGTCCGCCTCATATTCAATGGGCAGGCCATAGGGGGTGGCATCAACCCCATCGCCAAGGCTGATAGCCCAATCCTGCACTTCGGTAATCAGTGGATCTGGGGTGGCGGCCTGTGCCGCACCCGCCGCGACGGCCCCAGCCGCCGCTGCCACGCCACCGCGCAAAAAGGCGCGCCGGGAGGTGGGTTTGCCTTTGAATGTCCCTGACATCTCAAATGCCTCCTTTCAGCAAGTCGTTACGCGCCAATCACTTGGACGCTGTTATTGGGGGCGACACTGACCGTGCCGAGTTTGCGAATGTGATTTTCGACCACGTCCCAGATTTCTGGGCCTTCGGTGTTTTCATTGACCGAAGCCCAACCGGCGACGACATAGGATTTCGCCGGATCAATCGCCTCGCCGGTCTTGAGCAAGGTCATATCGCTGATCCGGCTGCCCTGCGGCTGGTTGATGTCGATCCGGTATCCCATGCCACCGATGCGCACCATATCGCCGCCCTGCTGGTAATAGGGGTCGGGGTTAAAGATGTTGTCGGCCACGTCTTCGAGAATGACCTTGATGAATTCGCCTGTCATTTCAGAGCGATAGGCTTTGCCATAGGTCATTGAGGTGACATTGAAGATATCCTCGCGGGTGATGTCCTGACCGGGGATCAGGCTTGGCCCCCAGCGAACACCGGGGGACATGGCGATATCGGCCTCACGCTCGGACAAAAGCGCGTCACAGATCAGATCATCCCACGTGCCGTTGAAATTGCCGCGCCGGTAGAGCAGGCTGTCGGTCTTGCCAATCACCTCGGTCAATTGATCGAGATAGGGCGCACGTTGTTCCTCGATGAGGGCGGCCACCTCTTTGTCAGGCTCGATCACATCCGAGAAGATCGGGATCAGCTTGTGGCGAAAGCCCATCATCCGGCCATCGCGAACATCAAGATCAACGCGGCTCACGAATTTGCCGTTGGAACCAGAGGCGACGATGATCGTCTCACCAACCAGAACGGGCTCTGGCAGGGCGTCATGGGTGTGGCCTGACAGGATCACGTCGATGCCGGTTACACGGCTTGCCATCTTCTTGTCCACGTCAAAACCATTGTGGCTAAGGCAAACTACGAGTTCAGCACCTTGGCCGCGCACCTCGTCCACCATGGCCTGCATATTCTCATCGCGGATACCAAAGCTGTATTCCGGGAACATCCAGCCGGGGTTGGCAATGGGCATATAAGGAAAGGCCTGACCAATAACGGCGATCTTGACGCCGCCCCGCTCGAAGAACTTGTAGGGTGGGAAGATCTCGACCGGCTCGTCCCATTCCGCGTCAAAGATGTTCTGTCCAAGCGCAGCAAAGGGCAGGCTTTCGACGATTTCCTGAACGCGGGCGGACCCAAGGGTGAATTCCCAGTGAAAGGTCATCGCGTCGGGCTTGAGCGCGTTCATGACATTGACCATGTCTTGGCCTGCTGTGTGGTAGCAGGTGTATGACCCATGCCATGTGTCGCCACCATCGAGTAGAATGGCATCAGGGCGGTCGGCACGAATGGCATTGAT
Source organism: Roseovarius sp. MS2 (assembly GCF_051447875.1). Taxonomy (NCBI): domain Bacteria; kingdom Pseudomonadati; phylum Pseudomonadota; class Alphaproteobacteria; order Rhodobacterales; family Roseobacteraceae; genus Roseovarius; species Roseovarius sp. MS2. Next base: position 1,392,442 of record NZ_JBKHVF010000001.1, on the reverse strand, counting down.
CACCGTCGCCATCCGGTCCAGCCCGCCAACCTTGCCATAGGTCTGCGCAAGCGCGCTGAAATCGCCAGCGGACAGGGCATAATGCGAGGCGCTGCCATCGTCGATGCCATAGAGCTTGCGGAAGTCTGCGCCTGTAACATGCGGCACGGCCCCCTTGTTTCCACCCACGCCGATATTGATCGACGGCTCTCGGAAGTAGATCGGTTTGAGTTGGGCGTGAATGTCGGTGATGTGGATCAGGCTGACATTACCAAAGGTGTCGAATTGCAACAGTTGGTCCTGAGTGAGCGCCTGTTGAGCCGCCAGTTTCGCCCAATTGCCAAAGGAAGACGCCCCAAGAATGGCTGACGCCGCCATGCTTGTCTGAAGAAAATCACGCCGCGAGATCATGGTGGACCTTTCCAACTCCCGCACTTATCACATGCGGATTCTTGAATGTTTTTGGATATAGAAAACCCCGCCGACTGAAAGTCAGGCGGGGTATTCCGGTTAGTTTCGGATCGACGGGCCTTCGACCGACAGACCGTTGCCGCGCGACGCGACATAGAGCTCGAGCGCGATGAACTCGGGGCTGCCAACAGCAAAGGTTTCGCCGCGCGTGTCGCGGATACAGCCTCGGAAGCGGTTTTGAACGCCGACCAACGCAGCATCCTTGAGGCGGTAGGCGGGGAAGGCGTTGATCTGACCCTGACTCAGGTGATCGGCCCGGATCATGTTGCCATAATTCTGCTCGTGACAATTGGCGCAAGACAGTTCGAGCTGACCGTAACGGGTATAGTACATTTCCTTGCCCAGCTCCCAAGTCGCCTGAGCCGGGCCATCAATTGCAACGTTAACCGGCAATCCGCGCGAGACAGAGGCGAGCAGCGCGGTCATGTTGATCATCTCGGTCCCGCTGTATTTCCACTGTTCTGCGCCCATACGCTCGGTCCGGCAGCCGTTGACCTGCATTTCAAGCGTGCGCACTTCGCCAGCGGTCTCGTTCCACTTGGGATAGACGGCGCGTACGCCCTTCATGCTCTCGGCGGCATCACCATGACAGCTTGCGCAAGATTTGCCTTCGGTGCCTTCGGCGGTTTCCCACGCTGTCATCGCATTCTCAACAAAGATCATGCCGGGATTGTCGAAATCATCGGCTTGCATGGCGCGGGTTTCCGCTTCGCGGAAATGCCACCCTGACAAGACTTCATCAACACTGTCTGCAAGATGCGCAGGGGCTGCGGTGCGGGTGATAATCTCGATTTCTTCGTTCACGATCAGCGTGTCATCCACAGCTTCGGCAAAGGCCGCCCCTGCCAAGAGCGCCGTTGCGCCGATCAGACCGGTAATCCGTCCTGTTCTTTTCATTCTCGTCCCTCCCTTGACGATTGACCCTTACTTCAACTCGATTGGCTTGATGTCCTCGTAAACCGAGCCGTCGTCGTCGTACCAAGTGAACTTGAATTCACCGGCTTCGGGCACGATGGCCGCGAATTCGATGTAAGGGTTGGTCGAGATTGCGGGTTCCATCGTCACGTCGACGATGCTCTGTCCGTTGAACTCGCAGGTGAACCGATTGATGATAGAGCGCGGAATGATATTGCCTTCTTTATCCTTGCGCTGACCGGATTCCATCGGGTGGCTGATCAAGGTCTTGATCGCAATCGCTTCGCCAGCGGCTGCGGATTTCGGAACCTTGACGCGGGGTGTGACGTCTTGTGCCATTCTGGTTTCTCCTACCTATGCCTCAGCCGCCGCAGCCGCCGATTGTAACCTTGACGTTGCTCGATGCCTTGGCAAAAGAGCCGTCGCTCATCTTGGCAATCGCCACCACGTCCTGCGTGCCTGCAAGACGAATGCGCGTGGATGCGGTTTGCGATGCGGCCAAGGGGCCGAATTTGAAGGTCGCAACACCGGGGGTCGGGTTGCCCATAGCCAGCACAAGGATTTCAACGGCACCTGGGGCCGCAACCTCGATCGGCACGGTATTGCCATTCTCGGCGATTTCGGGGGCGGTCAAGGTGATCCCGCTATCGGCAATAGCGGCACCTCCGGTGAATTCGGCGATGCGATCCTCGCCTGCTGCGGTGGCGCGCATGGGCAAGCCAAAGGCGACAAAGGCGCCTGCCCCCATGATCATCACGTTGCGTCGTGTCAGTGTCATGTTTTCAAACTCCTGATCTTGGTCACGCTGTCTGGCGCGATTACTCTTTGAGGGTCACCAGATAAGCGACCACATCTTCAACTTGCTGTGCGGTGAGGAGGGGGCCGAATGTGCTGTCAGCCGCTTCGCCGGTAAAGGCGTTGCCCGGTCGCGTATACCCGTCCGTCCGATAGAAAGACGGCATCAGCGAGTCAGGGAACATCATCTTGGCGTTGGCCACGATGCCACGCAGTTCGGCTTCGCTCCACCGGGAACCCGTACCATCCAGCATGGGCCCGATTTCACCATGAAACGGAACGTCACTCATCTCGGTGATCTGATGACAGGCAACGCAATTGCCCAACGCTCGGTTGGCCAACACCTCACGGCCTGCCACCGGGTCACCGACCGTGCCGCTTAATGAGTCTGTTATGGCCCCATCGGTAAACTTGACATCCGTCGGCGCAACTTCGGCCGCTGACGCGCTCATTGTCGCGCATATCAGCGACACCGTGAGAATTGATCGTTTCATGCGTCCTCCCTAACACATTCAGATTTTTGTATATCATAGAACACAATCGCGCGCTCACACAACAATAAATTCGTATTCTTGAATTTAATGTGTTCCCGCGCGTGTTCTCACTGCGATTTCTCAGCCTCCCGTTCGGCGATGCGGCGTGCATGATAGCGTTGGAAATCTTCCTCAGTATCAAGCGCATAGCGCTTTTCTTGCACCCAAGTGAGCAGATCCAACGTGGTGCCCGGACCAAAGGCGCCGGGCATCATTGCCACCGCCGCCTGTGCCGCTGTCTGATCCTCTGCCACCTCTTCTGGCAGGAACAGAATCGACGGCGTAAAGAGCAGGCCCCATTTACGCGCCGCCTGTTTCTCGCTCAGCGACTCGCCATCGAAATCGATCACTTCCAGATCACCATGCAGATTGAGCTGCACGACAAAGAAGTTCTCGCGAATGAAATCGGCAATCTCGGGGCGGGGAAACACCTCTTCGTGCATCTTGGTGCAGTAAATGCAGCCGCGCTGCTCGATCATCACCATCAGCCTTTTGCCCTCGGCGTTGGCATCCTCCAAATCCTCGCGCAGGTCCTTGAAGGTGTCACGCATCCAGTCGGTCTTGTGCAGGCCATCATCGCCCAATTCCGCCGCAGCGACCGGCAGAGAAAACAGGACGGCGGCCAGCAGGGTCAAAACTCGGTTCATCTTGGTCCTCCTCGATTAGATGTTTTGGAAGGCTGGGAATGTCTCCAGCATCCATTGGGCGATGTAATTGACGCTGTCGGTGGCAATGAGTGCGGCGAAGACGATCAGTAGCAGCCCCATCGCCTTTTCGACCTTGGGCAGGTGGCGGCGGAATTTCGAAGCAAAGCGCAGAAACGGCCCGATAAAAAGCGAGGCCACCATGAAGGGCGTGGTCATGGCCAGACCAAACACCAAGAGCAGCACCAGCCCTTTCATCGCCGTGGCCTCGGTGCTTGCAGTGAAAACCACGGCTGTCAGCACACCGCCCACACATGGCGTCCAACCTGCGGCAAAGGCAAAGCCAACCACATAGGCGCCAAGCACCGACATGTTCCGGGTATCGCCCGCATCCATCTGAAACACCCGGTTAAGAAAGCCGATGCGCAGCACACCCAAAAAATGCAGCCCGAGGATCAGCACGACGAGCGCAGCAAAGAGGCGAAACTCGGTCTGAAAGCCGCGGAACGCCTGGCTGAGGCCAAAGGCGGCTGCCCCTAGCAAAACAAAGACAGTGATGATTCCCGCCGAGAACATTACCGATGCGGCAAAGGCACGGCGGCGCACGCCCGGGGCAAGACGGCCCTCGGCGCTGATCTCTGACATCGACGCTCCGGCCATGTAGCTGAGGTAAAATGGGACGATGGGCAGCACACAGGGCGAGAAAAAGACGATCAATCCCCCGACAAAGGCGCTGAGCAGAGAGACATCGAACATGGGGAATCCTTAGACGGGTTGATCCGCAAACATATTCAAACTATCATATGTTTTAGTCTGTCCGTCAATCGGAACACCGATGCGTATGCTTGCTACCTTTCTCGTCAGCCTTTTTCTGACATTCGGCCTGATGGGTCCGCTCTTGGCGGCAGAACTGGTCATGGTCGAGCGGCATGGCTGCCATTGGTGCGAGCGGTGGAATGCCGAGATTGGCCCGGCCTATCCCAAAACCATCGAGGGCACACGCGCGCCCTTGCGTCGGGTACAGATCAACGCGCTGCCCGAAGATATCGCCTTTTCCAGTCGCCCCATTTTTACCCCAACTTTTGTTCTGGTCGAGGACGGTCAGGAACTGGGCCGGATCGAGGGCTATGCGGGCGATGAATTCTTTTGGTTTCTGCTGACACAGCTTTTGGATGCGCATCCCGGCGCAACCAAAGCGCCGTGATTCCGATGCTACGCCGTGCTCCTCCTCCGCAACTGGATGTGTCGAACGAAAGCGTCGATGCGATGCTCGATCTGGCGCATACGGCGGCAGAGTTTCTCAAGGCAATCAGCCATGAGGGGCGGTTGATGATCCTCTGTCATCTCGCAACCGGTGAAAAGACAGTAACCGAACTTGAAGATCTGCTCTCGGCGCGACAGGCGGCCGTGTCACAACAACTCTCACGCTTGCGCTTGGAAGGGCTGGTTACACCACGACGTGAAGGCAAAGCCATCTATTACCGTTTGACAGACCGGCGCGCGATACAGATGCTCGAAACTGTCTACGATCTGTTTTGCAAGCAGCCGTGATTCACGCACCGCGGCCTTGCCAGCGTCAAACGGAGGAGCATCATGCCCGGTGGCATTTCTGAACCCCTGATGATCCTGATATTCGGCTTTGCGGGCGGCATGATACTTGGGCTTGCGGCGCGCATCGGACGATTCTGCACCTTGGGCGCGATTGAGGATCTGCTCTATCAGCAGAGCGATACGCGTCTGCGCATGTGGGGGCTGGCGATTGGGGTGGCGGGGATCACGGCCTTTGGGCTGGCTGGTCTGGGCCTCTTTGACATTTCAGCCAATGCCTATTGGATCACGCCTTGGTCGCCGCTGGCCAGTGTTTTGGGTGGGCTGCTCTTTGGCTATGGTATGTCGCTGGCTGGGAACTGCGGCTTTGGTGCGCTTGCGCGATTTGGCGGGGGTGATCTGCGGGCCTTTGTGATCGTGCTCGTGATGGGGATTTCAGCCTATGTGATGATGTCAGGCCCCTTTGCCCGGCTACGGATCATGGCGACAGAGGCGACAAGCCCTGCGTTTGAAAACCAGTCCTATGCGCAGATTCTGGGCGCGCTCACTGGGCTCCCGATGATCTGGGTCGGATTGGCGATTTCAGCGCTGATATGCCTAGCGGCGCTTGCCTCGCGCGACTTTTTACAGAACCGTCGGGCGCTCTTTTGGGGGGCGATGGTTGGGATTGCGGTCACATCGGGCTGGTTTGGCACCTCTTGGGTGGCCACGCATGGATTCATGCCGCAGCCAGTGCAAACGCATACATTCTCTGCGCCCCTCGGCGAGACTATCATCTTTCTGATGACCGCCAGCGGTGGTGGCCTCAGCTTTGGCGTGGCGTCGGTCTTTGGCGTGCTGGCCGGCGCGTTTTGCGGCAGCCTGATCAAAGGCCATTTCCGGTGGGAAGCCTGTGAGGACCCGAGGGAATTGCGGCGGCAGATGCTGGGCGCGGTCTGCATGGGCTTTGGCGCAGTGCTGGCCTTTGGTTGCACGGTCGGGCAGGGGATTTCCGCCTTTTCGGTGCTGTCCTTTAGCGCGCCGATCACCTTTGCCGCGATATTTGTGGGTGCGGCGATTGGCTTGCGCCAGCTCATCACCGGCTTTGCCTAATCACTCGCCACGGAATAGGGCACACGAGAGTGAAAGGCGCGGCTGGTGCCAAATACCCCACAGGGACGGATCGAGGCATACAGCCTCGCAAGATGCGCCTAGGCCAGAGATTGTGGGATAAGCATGATCCGAGCATAGCGCCCCCTGCCCTGCCTTGGCGTTGGCTTAGAGACGGTTAACAGGGAGCTTCAACATCGGGTTGCCCGCGCTATCACGGGGCAATTCGCCCGCGCGCATGTTGACCTGCAAGGACGGCAATATCAGCCGGGGCATGGCAAGCTGTGCGTCGCGCTCTGTGCGGAACTTCACGAAGTCTTCACGGGTCTTGCCGCCGCCTACATGGATGTTATGCGCCCTTTCCGCCCCGACGGTGGTTTCCCACTGAATATCGCGGCCGTTTGGGCCGTAGTCGTGGCACATGAAAAGACGCATGTCGTCGGGCAGGCGTAGAACCCTTTGGATGCTGTCATAGAGCTCACCCGCATCACCGCCGGGGAAATCCGCCCGCGCAGACCCACCATCAGGCATGAAGAGCGTGTCGCCAACAAAGGCGGCATCGCCCATCACATGCACCATGCAGGCGGGCGTGTGGCCGGGCGTGTGGATCGCAAGGCAGTTCATTTGGCCTACTTTATAGGTATCACCATCTTTGAACAAAGCATCGAACTGGCTGCCATCACGCTGAAACTCGGTGCCTTCGTTGAATATTTTGCCAAAAGTGTCTTGAACCACCAGAATCTTTTCACCAATTCCAATCTTGCCGCCCAGCTTCTGCTGAATATACGGCGCTGCCGAGAGATGATCGGCGTGGACATGGGTCTCGATGATCCATTCAAGCGTCAGGCCGTGATCCATAACATGGGCAATCATTGCATCGGCATGGGCATAGGTGATCCGCCCTGCTGCCATGTCGATATCCATCACGCTATCAATCACGGCACAGGCGCGCGATTCGGGGTCCTTAACCACATAGCTGATCGTATTCGTGGCCTCGTCAAAGAATGCTTTGACCTCTGGCTTGACGCCCATGTTCACGGGATAGTCGGTCATGCCGTTATCCTTTTGTCTGACTGTTTCGTTTGAATCATATTCGCCACCCAGATCCCGGACAAGAGCGCGGCTACAAAGGCCAGCACCTCGTATTTGCCAGAGCCAAGCGCCGGAATAGCCGCGCCGGGGCAAAATCCGGCGATGCCCCAGCCAAGGCCAAAGACCGCTGATCCCCCAATCAGACGGGTATCAATGACCGTCTTGGTGGGCAGCTTGAACTTTGGCTCGAGGATCGGCTTGGGGCGTCCGAGCACCACGCGGTAACCGACAAAGGTGGTAAGCAGCGCACCACCCATCACAAAGATCAAGCTTGGGTCCCATGTCCCGGCGATGTCAAAGAAGTTGAGCACCTTAGCCGGATTGATCATACCAGAGATGGCAATTCCCACGCCAAAAACAAGACCGACAAACAAGGCTGACAGAATGCGCATGGCTCAGGCTCCAATCACGTGACGCAGGACATAGACAGTCGCAAAGGCCACGACCATAAAGGTCAGCGTGGCTACGAATGACCGAGGCGAAAGCCGCGCAAGGCCGCAAACCCCATGACCCGAGGTGCAGCCAGACCCAAAGGTCACGCCGATGCCCACGATGAAGCCCCCAATCAAGATCATCGGCAAACTAATCGGCACCTCGACTGCGGGCATCTGCCCGGTCAGCCCCAGCACCAAAAGCGGTCCGGCGATCATGCCTACAACCATCGCCGCGCGCCAGATTTTATCGCCCGGCACCCCGCCGGCAATCAATCCCGACAGAATGCCAGTGGCCCCCATGATCCGACCTTGAAAAAACATCAGCAACACGGCTGACAAGCCGATCAACACACCGCCCGCGAATGACATTAGCGGGGTAAATTCAGTTTCGGTGCCTGTCATCTCTTTTCCTCTCTGGTCACGGCAAAACACCCGCCAGGGTGCCTGTGACGATTATATAAGATTTTTTGAATATAATAAAGGAAGTCACGGTTTCGCAGCCCCAAAGGAGCTGGTCACGAAAATTTCACCTTACTCCGCGCTCAGCCTTTGTCTCGTGCCTTGTCAAGCGTGCCGCGTGCAATCGCCACGACCGCGATCAGGGTCAAAGTCCAGAAGAACCAGGTAATCGGCCCACGCAAAAACACATCTGGCGAACCGCCCGACATCAGCATCGCTTTGCGGAAATTATCCTCGAGAAGCGGGCCAAGGATGAAGGCGATCAAGAACGGAGCGGCGGGTATGTGGTACCGGGACAAGACAAAGCCAACCCAACCCATCACGAACATGACGCCGACATCGAAGATGTTGTTGTTAACCGCAAAGACCCCGTAGATGCAAAGCACAAGGACGATGGGCATCAGGATACGCTTGGGGATGTCGGCCACGGGTTTGAACCCACGAATTGCCAAACCTCCGACGATCAAAAGGAAGCCTGAGGAAAAGATGAGGCCGATGAAAAGGCCATAGATGATATCCACGTTCATCACGAACATCATGGGCCCCGGCTGCAAGCCATGCACCATAAAGGCACCGATGATGATGGCGGTGATGACATCGCCGGGCACACCCAAGGCCAGAAGCGGAATCAGTGTGGCGCCAGCGACACCATTGTTGCCCGCCTCAGAGGCGGCGACACCCTCTATTTCGCCTTTTCCAAAATTGGCCTTGTTGGGGGATTTGCGGCGCGCCTCTGAATAGCTGAGAAAGGCCGCAGGGGCCGCGCCGATACCGGGGATCGCGCCGAGAAACACACCGATAAAACTGCCCCGCACGATAGAGCGGAAACACCGCCGATACTCGGCGAATGTAACCCATTTACTGCCCAGTGTCTGTACCTTGCCCATATGGCCAGTGGGGTGCCAAACCATGTTGATGACTTCTGGAATGGCGAAGAGACCGATCAGCACGGCGATAAAGTTCAGACCGCCCATGAGGTTGGGATCGCCGAAGGTAAAGCGATTGGTGCCATAAACGAGGTCAAGCCCAATGGTGGCCAAAAGCAGGCCCAAGAGCGCAGAGAGCGCGCCACGCAACAGGCTCTCGCCCGACACACCTGCGATAATTGTGAGCGAGAAGAGGATGAGTGCAAAGAACTCTGGCGGACCAAAGCTGAGCGCAAAAGACGCAAGCCAACCCGCAAAAAGGATCAAGGCCAGGTTCGAGATCACGTCTGCCGTGCAGGATGCCCAAAGCGCCATGCCCAGCGCGCGCCCCGCTTCGCCACGTGCCGCCATCGGATGCCCGTCGAGCACCGTGGCCGAAGATGCAGGCGTGCCGGGTGTCTTGATCAGGATGGCAGGGATTGAACCGCCAAAGATACCGCCCTTGTAAACACCCAAAAGCAAAAGGATGCCATTGATAGGCTGCATCGGAAAGGTAAAGGGCAAGGTGAGCGCCACCGCCATAGTCGCAGAAATCCCCGGAATCGCCCCACCGATGACCCCGATAACGATCCCGATCGCCAAGGACACAAGCGCGTCTACATTTCCGACCAATGCGAGGCCGGCCATTAAATTGTCGATCACGCTCATGGCAGCCTCACAAATTCACCCTGCGGGATCGCGACACCGGCGACATGGGCGAAGAACCCATAGAGCAGAAGTGGCACCGCCACAGCGCAAATCAACGCCGTTTTCGGATGCCGTGTCTTCACCAAAAAGGCGAGCGATGCAAAGGCCAGCATCGACGCCCAGACCATACCGATGCGCGGCAAAAGCCAGAAGGTGACAGCCATCAAAACTGCCATGCCCGCCAACCGCATCAGCCCAGCGCGCGGGTCTTCGATCGGGTCATTGGCCGGCGTGCCGTCAACATCTTCCTTGCGACCAGCAAAAAGCATGCCCAGCCCAACCAGTCCTGTCAGACCGGCGATGGCGTAGGGCCAAAACCGGGGCGACAGAACGATGTTGCGAATATTGCTCGGGGCAGAGATCCAATAGGGAATTGCATAGAGGATCAGAAAAACACAGGCCACACAGGCACCAATGCCCAGTTGCACCTGAATTGCGCGTTTGTTCACCCTGATCCTCCCCGATCAGTTTGCTAGCACTGAAAGGCCGGGCATCTCTGTGCCCGACCTATGCGTGCGCTATGCTTTAGCCCTCGATCCGCATGCCGAGCTTGTCGACCAGCGCACGAAAGGTTTCATACTGCGCCTGAATGAAAGCGTTGGCTTCTTCGGGACTCATAACATTGATGACCGAACCCATCGCGCTCATCTGGTCCACGAATTTCGCGTCTCCGGCTGCTGCGGCCATCCATTCACCCCATTTTGCGGCAACCTCGTCTGGCAAGTCATCCGGCCCAGCGATACCGGTCCACCCCACAAGCTGTGTCAGATCAGGCTTGCCCAGATCGACAGCCGTCGGCGCATCAAACCCCTCGACAGGTTCGGCCGTGGTCACGAGGATCGGCTTCAGTTGCCCATTGGCCACAAAATTGGCAAGCGCCGATGTGTTGGTGCAGATAAAGGTCACAGTGCCGTTGAGAACAGCCGTGGCCGCCTCACCACCGCCGCCTTGGGGAATGTGAATCGCCTTATCCAGCGGGTTCTCGACACCGAATTCATCCAGCACCATCACCGCCGCGAGATGCAGCATCGAACCGACGCCAGAAGAGCTATAGCTGGTGCCCTCGGATTCCGTCAGAGCAATGAGATCCTCGATGGTTTCGATGCCGGAATCAGGGCGCACGGCACAGGCGACGGGGTTGATTTCATACACCGTCACAAAGCGGAAATCATCGAGCGTATAGGGCAGCGTGGCCTTCATCGCCGGATTGACCGTGTGCGAGCCGACGCGGGCAAAAAGCATGGTATAGCCGTCTGCCTTGGCGTTTTGCACCGCAACCGATCCGGTGGCACCCCCTGCCCCCGTAATATTCGACATGACCAGCGGCTTGCCGACCACGGTGCCCAAGGGCTCTGCGATGGTGCGGGCCGAAATATCGGTCGCGCCGCCTGCGCCATAGGGAATGACCATGTTGATGGGGCGTTCGGGATATTCGGCCAACGCGGCAGTCGCCGTCAGCCCAAGCCCCATAGCGCACACCGCGCCCAACTGTCTCAGCTTCATGTTTTCCTCCTCCTCCTCTGTCGTGTCGGCGGCAGGCTTGTTCGCTGATTGCAACGCCGTCGTCTTTAGGTGTAACTTTAAGACACGCTTAATATAAGCAATATTCCGTTACAGGATGCGTTAACTAAACTTACGAAAGAGGCGGGACATGTCAATCCGGCGCTTGCGCACCCTGATTGCGGTGGATGACCACAAGACCTTTAGCGCTGCTGCCGAAGCGGTTTTTGTGACCCACGCCGCCGTCAGCCAACAAATGCGCAGCCTCGAGGAAGAATGGGGGGTTGTGCTTTTTGACCGCTCACGCCGGTCGCCGGAACTGACCCCGACGGGGCGTGCATTGGTGGCGCGGGCGCGCGATATCGTGCGTGCCTACGATGCCATCGTGCCGTCGGTCTTGGGCGACGAAGGGTTTCGTGGCGAAATCTCGTTGGGGGCCGTTCCTATGACCCTGACGGGCCTGACCCCGCTGTCAGTGCGCTTGCTCAAGGAAAGCTATCCAGACCTGCATGTGCGTATCGTACCCGGGATGACCACCTCGCTCATCGCAGAGGTTGAACGCGGCGCGCTTGATGCGGCGGTGCTGTCACGGCAGGGCCCGTTACCCCCGGAAATCGACCATGCCGACATTGCGCAAGAGCCAATGGAACTGCTCGCCCCACAAGAGGCCGAGGGCGACGATGTGCGAGATCTTTTGCTCCGGTATCCGTTTATCCGGTTCAGCCGCGACGCTGTTGTCGGTGGGCTGATCGACGGTTGGCTGCGCGAGCACGGGATTCCCGTGTCGGTCACGATGGAGTTACAGGGACTCGAAGCGATTTCGAGCATGGTGCTTGCGGGTCTTGGCGTTTCTATCGTTCCTGCGCGCTGTGTGCGGGGGGTGCAACCGCTACCGCTGCGCCGCGTGCCACTGCCCGAGGGCGCGCCCGTGCGCCAACTGACACTGGCCTATCGGCGCGACAATCCACGTATCCGCATCATTCAGGAAATCCACAAAGCCCTGTTGGGTGCGGTCGAGATCGGCATTTTCACTCCCTCCACAGGCGGACCCACGGGATGAACGCCGACGCCCTGCCCTATGTCATTGCGGGCGCAATGGCAGGCGGCTCCATCAACGGTCTTGCCGGGTTTGGCACAGCCCTGTTTGCGCTTGGCTTCTTTCTCGCCGTTCTGCCGCCCGTTCAAGCGGTGGCCATGTTGGTCGTGTTATCCGTGGTCACGGGCCTGCAAGGGCTTTGGGTCGTGCGCGCGGCCATCGGACAGAACAAGCGGCGGCTGGCGCGTTTTCTCCTACCAGGATTGGCGGGCATCCCGATTGGTGTGACGATCCTCAGCGTGATTGACGCCAGCACGCTCAAGACCGTCGTGGCGGCGATGCTGCTGCTTTACGGTGGGTATTTCACTCTGCGTGCAAACCTTCCAACGTTCGAACGCGCCACGCCATTCTGGGATATGCTGGTGGGGTTCTTGGGCGGCATTCTAGGCGGTGCAGCCTCGCTCTCGGGGGCGCTGCCGATGATGTGGTGTACGCTGCGCCCTTGGCCACGGCATGAGACACGCGCCGTTCTTCAACCGTTCAACGTGGGTGTTCTCGCGGTAGCGACAGGGACGCTGGCACTCAAAGGTGCCTACACGCGCGAGACCTTGATCTATCTTGCGATTGCAATCCCGGCGGCGCTTTTGGCGGCGCAGATTGGGATAAGCGTCTTCAAACGACTAAGCGACACGGCCTTTCGGCGATTGCTGATCGTGATGACCTTTGTTTCGGGCGTGGTTTTGCTTTTGCGCGAGCTGATCTAGCCAATCACCTCGTCAGAGCGATCATCCGTCTCGCCATAGCGCTTGAGCGTCGCGGGGCGCGTGCCTTCGTAGACCCGTTCAAGGTTCTTGGCGATCTTGGCGTTCTCGCGTTCAAAAAGGCAGTTACCGTCCAAATCAGACGCCACAATGAACGGCCCCATCTTGTTGCAGCGAATGACCCACATCGCCTGCGCCAATCCCAATTCATCCTGCCAGTGCACGGCCTCGACCTTTTCGATGCCACGACCTAACAGCGCCCCGGTGCCATAGCCCACGGTTGAAAGGTAAATCGCACCATTGGGTACGAAATAGGATTTGTAATCCTTCGACGACATGCCGCCTTTGCCGATGATCAGCTTGGCCCCTGTCTTGGCCATCCATTCCGGCAACCATTTGGCAAAGCGGAAAGAGGCGGTGGCCGTCACCGCCCCCATGTTGAAAGATCCATCGGGGCGAATGGCGGCGGCAGGAGAGCAGTGGAAATTCGCTGCACTCTGGCTGGGCAGTTCCAGCGGAATATTCGCCTTTTGCTCCAATGCGCGCATGTAGACGCCTTCACGGGCCGTATACAGCAACCCATCAAGATAAACGATATCACCGAGGCGCAGCTCGGCCAGCGCCTCGGGCGTTGGGGTGGTGCTCAGGCGGATTTCGCGGGGCTTGGTCATTCTGCCGCCTCCTGTGCACTGCCCGGCCAATCCACGGTTTCGCGGCGCTGATAGGGGGTAAACCATTCGGGATCGGTGCGGTAGTGGACCCGCCCATCAGGATAGAGGCGCGCGACGGCCCGGCGGGACGAGAGGCAAAAGGCATGCACCGACATCTGCATGCCTCCGGTATGGCAGTAGCCCACCTCGATGTTGCAATTGATCACCATGTTCTTGCCGACAAACCCCATCGCGCCCATGCCGATGGAGTTGCCCAAATCCTTGAACTCGCGCTCTAACGCGGCGATCTTCGGGTCCGGGTTCTCACTGCCCACGACGCGCAGGCAGGCGGCGCGCTTGCCCAACACCATGCAGGTATCCTTGGACCCACCCAACCCGATGCCGATGATCGCAGGCTGACAGGCCAGCCCCCGTTTGCCAAAGGCAACAAGACTGTCGAGATAAAACCGCTTGATCCCTTCGATCCCGTCAGACGGAAAGAGCATGCGGTAATCCGTGCCAAAGAGACCGCCTTTGTGCACCGTTATAAGATCAATCCAGTCGCCATCCGGCTCGTACGCATACTCGATCTCAGGCGCACCGATGCCAACATTATTGTTGTGATCCGTGCGCCAGAGGGGATGCACGCGATTGGGGCGCAGGGGCACGTCATAGGTGGCCTTGGCTGTCGCGCGGCGCAGCGCGGATTCGAGCGCGACCGGCCCCCCCTCAATCCGAGCCTCGTTGCCCATCTTCACATACCAGCGCGGGCACCCCGTATCGCCGCACATCGCGCGGCGGTCCTCTTTGGCGGCTTTGTAATTCTCAAGCATCGCTTGAAGGACGAAAGACGACAGATCACCGTCCTCGGTCTCGGCTGCTGCTTGAAGGCCAGTCAAGTAATCGTCTGGAATTTCAATCGCAGCCTTGTCCATCAGGCGCTCGGCGGTGTTCTGGATAAGGTCGATTGGGATCATTGCGCGGCCACCAATGTTTCGGGTTCGGTCTCGGGCAGGATTGTTTCGCCGGGGCGAATGATCGTGAACTGCACCGCATCACGGCGGACCGTCAGATCGCTGCCCTTCTGGGTGATCACGGTGAAATAGGACGCATCAAGATCACCCTCGTCCGGGAAATCCTCTCGGTAATGCGCGCCGCGCGAGTTTTCGCGCGCAAGGCCCGCCAGTGTAATCGCCTCGGACACGTCACAGAGTGAGCGCAGGTTTAGCCAATCGTGCCATGTGAGGTTGAAGGCAAGATTATCGCCTCCGACGCCGACATCCATCAGCGCATTGGAAATCTCGGCAACGCGGGTCAAACCACGCTCCATGCCCGCCGCTGTGCGCATCACGCCAACGTCTTCCCACATCGCCTCTTGCAGCGCGTGACGCAGGGGATGAACCGGCGCGGGCTGACGGCTGAGGGGATGCAAGGCGCGGTCAATCTCGGCCTGCAGCGCGTTGGGGCAGGGATCGCGCAGCGCGCCCATGGTGCGAATATCCGCGCCCATCACATCACCCGCGACACCGCCATAAACGGTGGAATTGGCCACGCCATTGCCCCCCAAACGGTTCGAGCCATGCGCGCCGCCGGCGTCCTCGCCCGCCACATAGAGCCCTTCCATCGCGGTCCGGGTATCGGGATCGACCACCACGCCGCCCATGAAGTAATGCGCGGTTGGCACGACCTCGACCAAACCACCTGCCAGATCAAAGCCGCTGTCAGCGCAGCGTTTGACCATACCGGGGAATTTGGCGCGCACGTTGTCGGGGCCAAGATGCGCCATAGAGATAAAGACGCCACCATTCGCAGACGTATTGTTCTTGCGCATTTCGGCATAGATGGCGCGGCTGACGACATCGCGGGTCGCGCGCTCTCCCTTGGGGTCATAGTCAAACATAAAGCGGTTTTCGGCACCGTTCAGAAGCTGACCGCCCGCGCCGCGCAACCCCTCTTCCAGCACGGTGCCGGTCATCCGCGTGTGATCCCCCGCCAAGAGGCCGGTCGGATGAAACTGCACCATCTCCATATCGCGCAGTTCCAATCCTGCACGCAGCGCCATGGCGAGACCATCCATCGTCTTGTCGCCTGAAGGGGTGTTGTACTTGTACATCGTCGGCCCGCCACCCGTGGCCATAAGGACCGTCTTGGCGCGCACCAGACGAAAGCCGCCCGTGCGCATGTCGATAAAGAGCACACCCGCCAAGGCGCTACCGTCGCGCGTAGGGATAAGACCAATGGCGCGATGTTCCTGCAGCTTTTCCACGGGGCGCGCCAGAACCTGCTCCATCAACCGGCTGATGATCTCGATGCCGGTCAGGTCGCCCTTGTGGACCGTGCGGTCGGCGGTTTGCCCGGCAAAGGCTTTTTGGTGCAGCGTGCCATCGGCGTTGCGGTCAAAGAAGCAACCGATTTCATTTTCCAGCTCGTGAATGCGCACCACCGCCTGTTCGCAAAGTTTCCAGGCCATATCCTGATTGGGCAGCCATTTACCGCCCTTTACGGTGTCCATGAAATGCCGCTCCACGCTGTCGCCGCCACCCAGCGCCACGTTATAGCCACCCTGCACCATGCGCGTGCAGCCACATTTGCCAATGAGGCCCTTGACGGCAATGGTGATCCGCGTGCCTGCAGGCGCCGATTGCTGCGCATGCAGCGCCGCAAAAAGCCCCGCACCGCCGGTGCCGATAATCAGAATATCGGTATCATGTCGGTCGATTTGGGTCATCAGATCGCCCTCAGGAAAAACGTGCCAGACAGAAAGAGTGCCGCGCCAACCGCCCCCGCGGCCAGCGTTTTATGGCGGTCAGACCATGGCAGGAATTCGAGCGCCATCAGGCGCAAACCGCCGAACATATGGACGGCAAGCAGAAAGACGAGACCGAATTCGGCGATCTTGACCAAGGGATTTTCGGCAAAGGCGAGAAAGCCATCAAGTCGCGCAGGGGCGGTAATCGCCTGTGACAATAGCCAGAAATGTGCGGGCAGAAAGAGCGCAAGCGCCAGACCAGAGATGCGGTGCAGCACAAAGGCAAACCAGAGTGGATGCGAGCGGGGCGGTTGCTTCATGGCAGCGTCACCGCAAATACCGCGCTCAGGCCAAGGGCAAGAAGGGCCGCACAGATGCCCCATGTCAGCATCCCGAGCGCGATGCCGCGCAGGCGCAGCCATTCGTGCGCAATGACACGCACACCAATCGCGGCATGGACGGAGACCGCAATGACAAAGGTGCCGTAAAACAGGAACCACAGGAGGCTCCCTTGGGTGCGGCCCAGAATTTCGGCCGTACTGAGGCCGCCCTGAATGGCATAGATCATCACGGCGATATGGCCCAGAACCAAGGGGGCCATCACCAAAGCGCTCAGGCGTTGCGCCATGTAGAGCCGCAGATCAAGCATCGCGCTTGCCCCGCAAGGCCGCCTTGACCGTTTCCCGCTTTAATCCCGCAATCGCGCGCATCGGGTTCAGCCCGTTGGGGCAATACTGCGCGCAACTGCCCATGGAGTGACAGTTGTGACAGCCGCCCTTGCCCGAGACCGCCGCCAGAATACCCGGCCGGTCTGCATCACGGCTGTCGTTGAGAAGTGTCCAAGCGCGTTGCAATGCGGCGGGTCCCAGATAATCGGGGTTGCCTGCCACGGTGTCACAGGCGGCGTAGCAGATGCCGCAATTGATGCATTCAATGCCAAGATTGGCCTCGGCTCGTTCGGGGGCGTCAGGCTTGATCGGGTCAAACTCTTCCAGTCGTCCGCGTGTCGGGTGATGCCGCGCCTCTGCGGCCACCCATTTGTCAAAGAACGGGTCCATGTCTGTCGCCAAATCCTTGATCACCGGAAGATTGCGCAACGGCGCAATATCCAGCTGCCCGCCGCTGGCAACGCGGCTGACATGGGTGCGGCAGGTCCAACGCGGCACTCCGTTGACCATCATGGCACAAGATCCGCACATTCCAACACGGCAAGCAAAACGATAGCTGAGCGTTGGGTCAGCCTCTTGCTGAATCCAGCTCACCGCATCAAGCACCGTCTGATTCTCCCGCGCCGGGACCTCAAAGTGCTCTGTTCTGGTATCGTTTGCCGTGCCGCGCTGAACGGTGACGTGCAACATCTCGGGCGTTCGGGTCACGGTAACCTCTGGCTGATCTTTGGGGCTATGGGTTCTTTTATAATTATGAGTTTTGCTAACAAAAAGGAATAAAATCTAATGTTTGTCGTAATAAAGACTTACACACATGATCTCAGGTAATCCTCTGGGCGCGGCGACAACTCTTTGCCAAAGCTTAAAATTTGTGCATGATTGAGGGATAAGCGGGCATGAAACCGCATTGGGACCCGTCTGTCGCAACAATTTCGATTGCACAGGCCCCAGACAGGGAAAGCATGATCCTATGGATATGTTCGATGAAATGCAGGGGCAGAATGGGCAGATTCGTGGCCCCTATGCCAAGTTTGATGCCTGGCTGAGCGAGGAAGATGCCGCTCGCCTGCGTGCCAAAAGTCGTGAGGCGGAGGATCTTTTTCGCCTTACCGGGATCACGTTCAACGTCTATGGGCGGTCAGAGGCCGAAGAGCGTCTGATCCCCTTCGACATCATTCCACGCATCATTTCGGGGCGGGAATGGCAGCGGCTGGAGCGCGGCATCGAGCAGCGGGTGCGCGCGATCAACGCCTTTTTGCATGACATCTACCACCGACAGGAAATCCTCCGGGCCGGGCGTTTGCCGCAAGAGATGATCTCGAACAACGTGGCGTTTCTTCCCCAAATGATCGGGATGATGCCGCCGGGGGGTGTCTATACCCATATCACCGGCATCGACCTTGTGCGCACCGGACCGGATGAGTTCTTTGTGCTTGAGGACAATGCGCGCACGCCGTCAGGTGTGAGCTATATGCTGGAAAACCGCGAAACCATGTTGCGGATGTTTCCAGAGCTGTTCTCTCGCAATCAGGTGCGCCCGGTATCGGATTATCCGCGCAACCTGCGGCGCTCGCTTGCGGCATCTGCTCCGGCGGCCTGTGAAGGCACACCGACGGTGGCGGTTCTGACCCCCGGCATTTTCAACTCGGCCTATTACGAACATGCCTTTCTAGCCGACAAAATGGGCGTCGAACTGGTCGAGGGGCATGACTTGCGGATCGTCGACGGGCGCGTCGCCATGCGCACAACACGCGGATATCAACCGATTGATGTGCTTTACCGCCGGGTGGATGACGACTTCCTCGACCCTCTCAACTTCAATCCCGAGAGCGCGCTTGGCGTGCCGGGGATCATGGATGTCTACCGCGCAGGCGGGATCACCATCGCAAATGCCCCCGGCACCGGCATTTCCGATGACAAAGCGATCTATAGCTACATGCCCGAGATCGTAGAATTCTATACAGGCGAGCGCCCCATCTTGCAGAACGTGCCAACATGGCGCTGCAACGAAAAAGAGAGCCTTGATTACGTTCTGGCGCATTTGTCAGAACTGGTGGTCAAAGAGGTGCATGGATCGGGCGGCTATGGCATGCTGATCGGCCCCGCAGCGAGCAAGAAGGAATTAAAAGAGTTTGAGCGCAAGCTGCGGGCGAGACCGGGCAATTACATCGCGCAACCTACGCTCAGCCTCTCGACCGTGCCGGTCTTTACCAAATCCGGGTTGGCCCCGAGGCATGTGGATTTGCGGCCCTTTGTGCTGATGTCGCCCGAGGGGATAAACGTGACTCCCGGTGGGCTGACGCGGGTTGCGATGAAAAAGGGCTCGCTGGTTGTGAATTCGTCCCAAGGTGGCGGCACCAAGGACACTTGGGTGTTGGAGGACTGAGCCATGTTGGGGAAAACAGCCGGAGGGCTCTTTTGGATGGCGCGTCTGCTGGAGCGCGCCGAGAATACATCACGGATGATCGAGACCGGCCAACGCATCGCGCTGACGCGCGCGGGCAGCGGGGCTGACGATTGGCTGTCAGTTTTGCAAGCTGCGGCAGTGGCCTATGGCTATCAACAGAAACACACCGAAGTGTTGCCAGAATTAGCAATCGACTGGATGTTGCGCGATCCCGACAATCCCTCTTCTGTGATGGCGGTGGTCACGCAGGCGCGGCACAATGCACGGCTCGTACGTACGGCGCTGACATATGAAGCATGGGAGGCGGTCAATTCCTTTTGGATGCTGCTCAAAGAGGCGCTTGCCCGCAAAGTGGCAACCCGCGATCTACCCAAAGTTCTATCGCTGATCCGCGAACGCAACGCGCTGGTGCGTGGGGGCATCCTTGGGACCATGCTGCGCAATGAAATCTATGATTTCATTCGGATCGGCACCTTCATTGAACGCGCTGACAATACCGCGCGCATTCTCGACGTGAAATACTATGTGCTGCTGCCCTCAGCGGCGGCGGTCGGTTCGCGGCTCGACAATGTGCAATGGGACACGATCCTGCGCTCGGTCAGTGGTGAAGGTGGCTATCGCCTGACCATCGGCCCGGATGTGACGCCAATGGGCATCGCGCAGTTTCTGATTCTTGACAAACGTATGCCACGCAGCCTGAATTTCTGTTGTGGCAAGCTGCGCGATAACCTCAACTATCTGGCAACGGATTACGACCTGCGCCTGTCATGCCACCACCAGGCCGACACACTCTGCCGACGGTTCATGAGCCATGATGTCGCCGCGATCTTTGATTACGGCTTGCATGAATATGTGCAGGAGGTGCTTGGCCATCTGGGCAGGCTGAGCAAACAAATCGAAATCGACTACAGGTTTTACGGATAGCCCATGCACCTCGCCATCAAACACCTCACCCACTATTCATATTCCGCGCCAGTCCCATATGGCGTGCAACAGGTGCGGCTCTATCCCAAACCAACGCGCGGACAGCGGCTGGTGAATTGGTCCGTTACCGTAGAGGGCGCCACGCAGCAGGCGGAATTCATTGATCACCACCGCAATCACGTGGTGATGTTCACTTTTGAGTCCGATGTGACCGAGTTGACCATCCGCTCCGAGGGCGTGGTAGAGATGACTGACACCGCCGGAATTGTCGGCCCACATGAGGGCATGGCACCTCTGTGGCTATTCCAGCGCCCCACTGAACACACCCGAGCCGGCAAAGGATGTCGGGAAATTCTGCGTCATATCGAGGGTGAGGGAGACTTGGCGCGACTGCATGATCTGTCCACACGGGTGCATTCGGCAATAGCCTATGAAACCGGAAAATCCGAGATTGCTTGGACGGCTGAGGATGCGCTTGCCGCAGGGCACGGCGTCTGTCAGGACCACGCGCATGTGTTCATCGCCTGCGCGCGTGCAATGGGTCTTCCGGCGCGGTATGTTTCAGGGTATCTGCGGATGGACGGTCAAGACGAACAGAGCGCGACCCATGCTTGGGCAGAGGCCCATGTAGAGGGTCTTGGATGGGTCGGGTTTGACGTATCCAACGCCATCTCGCCCGATACACGCTATGTGCGGGTGGCGACTGGGCTAGACTATACCGAGGCCGCGCCGATATCCGGGCATCGTTACGGGGCGGCGACCGAGAATATGGATGTGACGCTGCAGGTGACGCAGCAACAGTGACAGAGGGTTTAAGACGTGACCTATTGCGTGGGCCTGTGCCTTGATCGTGGCATCGTCTTTATGTCCGACACGCGCACCAATGCTGGGCTTGATAATATCTCGACCTTCCGCAAGTTGCACACGTGGCAATTGCCCGGTGAACGCGCGATGGTGCTGTTGACAGCTGGTAATCTGGCCACCACCCAAGCGGTTGTCAGCCTGCTGGAAGAACGCACCAAGGCGCATGACGAGCGTGATCCAACCATCCTGTCGGTCCCGTCGATGTTCCAGGCCGCGCGTCTTGTTGCGGGTACGCTGCGCGATGTGATCGAAACCCACGCCAGCACCGGACAGCGCGCTGACAGTACCTTTAACGCGACGATGATCCTTGGCGGTCAGATCAAGGGCGGGCCGCCACGCCTGTTTTTGATATACCCCGAGGGCAATTTTATCGAAGCCAGCCGCGAGACGCCGTTCTTCCAGATCGGTGAAACCAAATATGGCCGCCCAATTCTGGTGCGCGCATATGAGCCAAGCATGCGCTTTGCCGATGCAATGAAGCTGTTGCTCGTGAGCTTTGACTCGACCATCAAGGCCAATCTATCCGTTGGCTTGCCGCTCGACATGTGCATTTACGAGGCCGATAGCATGCGGCTGCCGTCGATCCATCGGATCGAGGCAGACGATCCTTATTTTCGCACGATCTCTGATAGCTGGGGCGACGCCCTCAAACTCGCGTTCGAGAGCCTGCCAAACCCCGAGATTTGAAGGGCGGCCGGGGTCAAGCCCGGCCAAACCCCCCCGCAGTCGGTGTGATGACGGTCACGGCTTCGCCTGCCTCAAGCACCGTCTGGTCACAGGCGTTCAGCACCTCGATCTTGCCCGAAAGACGGCGGACTTCGGTCCGACCGGCCTCGCCCGCGCCGCCGCCCGAGCCGCCTTGCGGTGCGCGGTTACGGTGCGACGACAGGATCGCGCAATCCATCTGGGTGAGAAACCGCAATGTACGGCTTGTGCCATCCCCGGCATTGACAGCCCCTTTGCCGCCAGACCCCGGACGCAGGGCGAAATTCTCTAGCAACACGGGGAAGCGCAATTCGAGAATTTCCGGATCGGTCAGGCGCGAATTGGTCATATGCACATGCACGCCCGAAGTGCCGGGAAACTTCCGCCCGTCGTTGAACTGCCCGGCAGGAGAGCCGGAGCAGATGGTTTCATAATACTGAAACTCGTCATTGCCGAAGGTCAGATTGTTCATCGTGCCCTGACTATTGGCCATCGCCCCCATCGCGCCAAACAGCGCGTTGGTCACATGCTGCGATGTTTCGACATTGCCCGCAACCACCGCCGCCGGATAGCGTGGCGAAAGCATAGAGCCTTCGGGCACGATGATCCGAATGGGGCGCAGGCAGCCTGCATTCATGGGAATTGGGGCCTCGACCATGACCCGGAACACATAAAGGACGGCGGCGCGCGTCACCGGCTCTGGCGCGTTGAAGTTGTTTTTGCGGACCTCGGAGGTGCCGGTGAAATCAACCGTCGCTTCGCGTGCGGCGCGGTCTACCGTGATCTTGACCCGGATCACCTGACCGGTGTCGGTCTCGTATTCATACGCGCCATCCGACAATTTCTCCAGCACCCGCGCCACCGCCTCGGCGGCGTTGTCCTGAACGTGGCCCATATAGGCCTGCACCACATCGAGACCAAAATTGCTCACCATCTTGCGCAGCTCATTGATGCCGCGCGCATTGGCGGCGATCTGCGCCTTGAGGTCGGCCACATTCATGTCGATGTTGCGGCAGGGATAGGGGTGGTCACTGAGGATTGAGCGCAAAGCATCCTCGCGGAATTGTCCCCGGTCTACCAGTCGAAGATTGTCGATCAACACACCCTCTTCATCCACGGTGGTCGCAAGCGGTGTCATCGAACCGGGAGCGGTGCCGCCGACATCGGCATGATGACCGCGCGACGCGACCCAGAAGAGGATGGCTTGCCCAGCCTCATCAAAAACCGGCGTGACAACAGTAATGTCGGGCAAATGCGTGCCGCCGTTATAGGGCGCGTTGAGGGCGAAGACATCGCCGGGGTGAATGTCGCCTTCATTGAGGCGAATAATCGTCTCGACGCTGCGATCCATAGAACCAAGGTGCACCGGCATATGCGGGGCATTGGCGACCAAGGCACCCGTGGCGTCAAAGACCGCGCAGGAAAAATCCAATCGCTCCTTGATGTTGACGGACTGCGCGGTGTTTTGCAGGGTCACGCCCATCTGTTCCGCGATCGACATGAAGAGGTTGTTAAACACCTCAAGAAGGATCGGATCCGCCTCGGTCGTGCCAATCGCCATGTCGCGGGCCATCCGCTCGTGGCGGGATAAGAGCACATGGTCATGTGCCGTAATCTCTGCGCGCCAGCCGGGCTCGACCACGATGGTCTGGTTCTCTTCGATGATCAGGGCAGGCCCGGTGATGGTATTGCCGGGTGTCAGGCCCGCGCGGCGGAACACGCTCGCAGGGGTCCAGTCACCATTACAAAACAGCCGTGTGCGCGTGTCGGTCTGCGCCTCAGCCACGTTGCGGGCGGCCTCGCTCTCGGGGGTGTCAGGAAGGACGGTATCTGTGGCCTCAACCTCGGCGCTGTCGATGATCACGCGCTTGTCGGGCGTGGTGAAGCCGAATTGCGCCAGATGCGCCGTCTCGAATTCCGCACGCGCTTGCGACGGGGTATCATAGGTCACCGGCAGAGCGGTATCGGTGCCGTCGTAGCGCAGATAGAGGCGGGGGCGAGTGTCTGCCCCGGTCACGCCCTGCGCCTGCATTTCCTGCATGACCTGCGCAGTCAGATCGTCCAGCACACCTGTGATGACGTTGTCGCTGCCGTCCTCCAGCGGCTCCACCACCATTTGTTGCCGTGACGCGCTAACGCGGGCCAGACCGATGCCATAGGCTGACAGAAGGCCAGAAAGCGGGTGGATCAGAACCTTTTCCATGCCCAAGGCATCGGCCACAAGGCAGGCATGTTGCCCACCTGCGCCACCAAAGGAGTTAAGCAGGTAGCGGGTCACGTCATAGCCGCGCTGTACCGAGATTTTCTTGACCGCGTTGGCCATATTTTCCACCGCGATACGCACAAATCCTTCGGCCACCTCTTCGGGTGATTTGCCGTCGCCTGCCTCTGTGGCGATCTGTGCAAAGCGGGCTGAAACCATATCACGATCGAGCGGTTGATCCTGACCGGGGCCAAAGATGGGCGGAAAGAAATCTGGGTTGAGTTTACCCAGCATGACATTGGCATCAGTCACCGTGAGCGGCCCGCCGTTGCGATAGCAGGCAGGGCCGGGATAGGCGCCGGCGCTGTCGGGGCCAACACGAAACCGCCCCGGTTCGGCATGCAGGATAGAACCGCCACCTGCCGCCACCGTATGCACCCGCATCATGGGCGCACGAATGCGCACGCCCGCCACCTCGGTGTCAAAGGCGCGCTCGTATTCGCCCGCAAAATGCGCGACGTCGGTCGAGGTGCCGCCCATATCAAAGCCGATCACCTTGTCAAAGCCAGCAATCGCAGCCGTCTGTGCCATGCCAACGACACCACCTGCTGGCCCTGAAAGGATTGCGTCCTTGCCCTGAAACCGCTCTGCGGCGGTCAAGCCCCCCGAGGACATCATGAATTGTAGCGTGGGGCCGGGTTCGCCCGGCGGGGTCGCACCAAGCGCGGAGGCCACCCGCGCCACATAGCGGCGCAGAATGGGCGAGAGATAAGCATCAACCACGGTCGTATCGCCGCGCCCCACCAGCTTGATCAACGGCGACACTTCGTGACTGACCGAGACCTGTGTAAATCCTGCATCGCGCACTGCTTCGGCAAGGGCCAGTTCGTGCGCGGGGTTTTTCCAGGAATGCATAAGAACAATGGCGGCGGCATCTATCCCTACGGCGCGCGCCTCGGCAAGATCCTTGGCAATGACCGTCAGATCAAGGGGGGCTTCTAGTGTTCCATCGGCGCGCAAGCGCTCAGGTACTTCGATCACGCGGGAGTAGAGCTGTTCGGGGAGCAGAATTTCCTTGGCAAAAATATCTGGTCGCGCCTGATAGGCGATGCGCAAAGCGTCGCGAAACCCGCTTGTGATCAAGAGAACCGTGGCATCCCCTTTGCGTTCCAAAAGCGCGTTGGTTGCCACGGTCGTCCCCATACGCACTGTGCCGATGCGGTCTGCATCAATGGCTCCGCCCAAAAGACGCCGGATGCCTTCAATGGCGGCATCCTCATAAGCCTCGGGGTTTTCGGACAAAAGCTTGAGCGGTTCAATGCTGCCCTCGGGGTTGCGTCCGATCACATCGGTAAAGGTGCCACCACGATCAATCCAGAAATCCCATACTTTGGTCATCTTGTTCATCCCCGCTATGCTTCATTTACATTTTGTTGACAAATTATAAATGATCCGTCAAGCTTTCCTTGAACCGGGGATACAACCGGTCACTTCGCTCAATCAGGGAGACGACCATGAAACACTTCACCACCCTCGCCCTCTCAGGAGCCTTTGCCCTCAGCTTCGGTACTGCACAGGCGCAAACGGCTTGGGATATGCCCACGCCTTATGGCGACTCTGTCTTTCACACACAGAATATCGTGCAGTTTGCCGAGGATGTCGCGGCGGCGACGAATGGCGAGCTCACCATCACCGTGCATTCAGCAGGTTCGCTCTATGCGCATCCTGAAATTCGCGATTCCGTGCGCCGCGGGCTGGCCCCCATTGGGGAAATCCTCATGTCGCAGCTGGCAAATGAGGATGCGGTCTTTGGTGTCGACTCAGTCCCCTTCCTTGCGGCAAGCTATGACGATGCCAAGAAGCTTTGGGATGCCTCACGCGATGAGGTTACAGCACGTTTGGCAGAGCAGGGGCTGACCCTGCTCTTTGCTGTGCCATGGCCGGGTCAGAGCCTCTATCTGACAGAGGAAGTGACCGCGCTTGACCAGATGAAAGGTGTCAGTTTCCGCGCCTACAACACTGCAACCGAACGTCTGGCGCAATTGATGGGCGCTGTTCCAACGACGGTCGAGGCCGGGGATATTCCGACCGCTTTCTCGACATCGCGCGTCGCGGCGATGATTACCTCTCCCTCGACGGGTGTCTCGTCGCAGGCGTGGGATTTTGTGAGCCACTATATCGACACGCAGGCGTGGCTGCCGAAGAACATGGTGTTTGTGAATACAAGCGCCTTCGAGGCCCTGAGCGAAGCGCAGCAACAGGCGCTGTTCGAGGCCTCTGTCACGGCAGAGGCGCGCGGCTGGCAAATGTCGATGGCAGAAACCGAGGAAAAGATCGCGATCCTCAAAGAGAATGGCATGCAGGTTTCTACCCCTTCTGAGGATTTGGCCAATGGCCTGCGCGAGATTGGCGAGACGATGGCCAACGAATGGAAAGCCAGCGCCGGTGACGTAGGCGTGGCGATCCTGTCCGCCTACACGGCACGCTGACCCCTTCGGCGCGGGGGCAAACCCGCGCCACATTTCTCTGACATAAGGGAGGCTGCGGATGCTGCGCGGGCTGCTTGATCGTCTTTATGCAGCGGGGTTTGTTTTGGCCGCCCTCGCGCTTGTTACAATTGCCGGGCTGGTTCTGGTGCAAGTGCTGGGGCGGGTAATCGACAAAACCTTGCTCGCCATTGGCCAAGAACCGGTGGGTATCGCCATCACATCCTTATCGGAATTGGGCGGGTTCCTGTTCGTTGGTGCGGTTTTTCTGGCACTTGCGGGTACGCTTCGGTCGGGTGGCCATGTGCGAGTGACGCTGCTGATCCATTCAGTGCCGCCGTCGGCTGCGCGGATGCTCTCTGGCGTCGCTCTTTTGCTGGCGCTTGGCTTATGCAGCTTTGCGCTCTACAGCGCGGGGGTGCAGGCATGGGATTCATGGGCCTTCAACGCAGTCTCTTTCGGCATGGCGAAGTTCCCGCTCTGGCTGCCGCAAACGGTGATGGTGGTGGGGCTGTGCCTATTCTGGGTGGCCTTGCTCGACGAGTTTGTCACGCTCTTGCGCGGGTCCGTTCCGTCATTTCAGCGGGCCGAGGATGGCAAAGGGGTTCAGGATGGGCATTGAAATCCTCTCTCTTCTCTTGATTGTCGTCCTTTTTGGGGTGTTGGCGCTTGGCCTGTGGGTTGGGTTTGGCCTGATCGCAGTCGGGCTGGTGGCAATGATGCTGGCCAGCACCGCACCGGCCGAGCTTGTGTTTGGCACCAAAGTTTGGGGCGCGCTGAACATCTGGGATCTTACGGCGCTGCCGATGTTCATTTGGATGGGTGAGATCCTGTTCCGCTCGCGCCTGTCGTCTGACATGTTTTCGGGCCTTGCCCCCCTGACCGGACGACTGCCGGGGCGCCTGCTCCATGCCAATATATTTGGCTGCGCGCTCTTTGCCGCTGTCTCTGGGTCGTCCGCTGCGACAACAGCAACCGTTGGGCGGATGTCTGTGCCAGAACTCACGAAGCGCGGTTATGACGACCGGATGATCATCGGCACACTGGCCGGATCGGGCACATTTGGGTTTCTCATTCCGCCTTCTATCATCCTGATCGTCTATGGCGCTGCAACAGAACAAAGCATCGCGCGGCTGTTTCTGGCGGGGATCGGTCCAGGGATTCTGCTTGCTGTGCTTTTTTCCGGTTACACAATGATCTGGGCGCTGATGAACCGAGAGCGCATGCCCGAGCGGGAACCAGCAACATCATGGGGTGAAAAACTCCGGGCTCTCACACTCTTGGGGCCAACGATCCTGTTGATCGTCGCGGTAATCGGGTCGATCTATGCTGGATTGGCATCGCCGACAGAGGCCGCTGTCGTGGGCGTGTTAGGTGCGCTGATCCTGTCGGCCATTGGTGGTTCGCTGGATTGGCAGAGCACGTGGGAGGCACTGCGCGGTGCGACGATCACCACCTGCATGATTGCCTTTATTCTGGCAGGCGCAGCCTTTTTGACTGTTGCCATGGGTTATACCGGCATTCCGCGCGCCCTGGCGGCGTGGATCGGAGAGCAGGGGTATTCGCCCAATCTGCTGCTCGCGGCACTTGTGGTGTTTTTTGTCATTCTCGGCATGTTCCTGGACGGAATATCCATCGTTGTGCTGACCACCTCGGTGATCCTGCCCATGGTGCTTGCCGCCGGCATTGATCCGATCTGGTTCGGGATCTTCCTTGTCCTTGTTGTAGAGATGAGCCAGATCACACCCCCTGTGGGGTTCAACCTGTTTGTGCTGCAATCCATCACCGGGCGCAGTATTTTCGAGATTGCGCGCTATGCCTTTCCGTTTTTCCTGCTCTTGGTGCTGGCCACCGCCATTCTGACGCTATTTCCGGAGATTGCCCTATGGATACCCCAAACAATGCTGGCGCGTTAGGGCCTGTTGTCTCATCGGCACATCTGGCCAATTCGGGATTACCGGAACTGTCAGAGATGGAGTTTGCCCTGACCATGGCGAACCACGCATTCCAGCGCTGGATGGTGCGCTGCATGACGGCGGCAGGGATGCCGGGACTGACCCCGCTAGAGGTTTTGATCGTGCATCTGGTGCATCACCGGGAGCGCGCCAAAAGCCTTGCCGATATCTGCCTCGTGCTGAATATCGAGGATACACATCTGGTCAATTACGCTGTGAAAAAGCTGGAAAAGCAGGGGCTTGTGCGCTCTGGCCGCAGCGGCAAGGAAAAGACGATCACCATCACCGAGGCAGGGCAAGACTATTGCGCGCAATATGGACGGGTGCGCGAGGCGCTGCTTGTTCGTTCCGTGCAACAGATGGGGGTTGACCCGGCAGAGGTGTCGCGGCTTGCAGCGCTGCTTAGGGCGCTGTCGGGTGGGTATGACCAAGCGGCACGTGGGGCGGCAGCGATTTGATTGCGCTTCTGCATGGTTTGGCGCGTCATGGGCGCTTGATGCTTGCTCTAGGGTTGGTCGTGGGCATTTTGGCACCCAGATTAGCCAAGGAATTGGCACCGTTCATCTTTCCGATGATTGTTTTCCTTTTGTTTCTCAGCACCCTTCGGGTTGACGTTCTGCGCGCCTTTCCTGCTTGGGCCGATGTTCCCGGCTATCTGGGAATTACGCTGATGATGCAGGTCGCTTTGCCGATGGGTGCCATCGGGCTATTGGCGGTGATGGGCGCGCTGACTTCTATCCTTGGGATCGGGATGGTGTTGGTGCTGGCCGCCGCCCCGCTGACGGGCAGCCCTGGCCTTACCCTGATGGTGGGGGGCGATCCGGCACCGGCCTTGCGACAGTTGATCATTGGTACGATGCTTTTGCCGCTCACCGTCTTGCCGGTGTTTTGGGTGATGCCGGTGTTCGGTAGCCCTGCAGTGGTGGCCATTGCAGCGGCAAAGCTGCTTGGTGTGATTGCTGTTGCGGGCGGGCTTGGCCTGATTTTGCGCCGGTGCTTTAGTTTTTTCCAATCATTCCAAGGGGAAAGAGCGGTTGAAGGCCTGATAACCGTGGTAATGGCCGTGGTTGTCGTTGGGTTGATGTCCGCAGTAGGCCCAGCATTGCTGACAGCAAGCCCTGAGCTTTGGCGCACATTGGCAGTTGTTTTTGGTCTGAATTTCGGGGCGCAGATCACCATTTTCTTGGGGGTGACCCGGTTTGGCCGCGCAGAGGCCGCACCAGCACTTGCCGTTATTGGAGGGAACCGCAATTTAGCGCTCTTTCTGGGCGCGCTGCCTGCGAATACGGCCTCTGACTTGTTGCTTTTCATCGGCTGCTATCAGGTGCCGATGTACGTTACCCCATTGGTTATGGCTCCATTGATGCGGCTTTTGAAAAGGCGCATGTCGGATATGCCCTCTTAGATGTCTGATTTAATACAACTCTAGCGTGATTAGACCTTTGGGCTCTTTCAATTGCGCCTTTAACTTGGGCCTATGGTCTGGTATCTTTCAACGGTCGACCAAAGTGCCGTTTTGTTGGTAAATCTACCATTCCCTTGATGAAAACAGATTTCGGGCCGCAAGACGGTCCTGAAAAAAGGACGCTGCATGCCGGTATCGTTTCATCATATGGTTGTGTTCTTCTTTATCTGAGTGAACCCACCGACTGAGAGTACATTGATAAAAACGGATATCAAACCGCGTTTCGACGCGACGCCAGACTTCGGAGCTGCGAAGGGCAATGATCCTTTGCGGACCAATACGCGTGCCAAACCGGGGTTTGCGATTACAACGATCTTGCTGAGTCTCGGGGTTGCGACTGTGGTGTTTGCAACGACGGTTTTTATCCTCCCGTCGCTTTGGTGGGCTGTTCTTGCGGCGTATGCAACGCAGGTCAGTTTTATTCTGGTGATGTTTGGCGCGTATTACATGCGCAACGCCGCGCAAGAACCGCAGAGCCCCTATGATGCAGAGCGGTGGGACGGGATCAACGATAGGCTCATTGATACAGAACCGCCCGTTTGGCTGTCATATCAGCCGAAAATGGAGGGTTTGAACCGTGTGCGGCGGGTCGCGGTGAGCGCGGCAAGCGATCGAAATAGCCGAAAATGTTGTGAATGGCTGGCGGAGTATGATTGCGAGGTGCATTTGTGTTCCGACCATGACACATTGATTGGAGACTTGATTGCAAGGCCAGAGCGGTGGTCCTTGCTTGTGCTCGATGTCGACCACATTGGCGGGTCAGACGCTGTTCCACGCGAGTTGGAGTATATCCGCAGCGGTCTTGCACAGGTGCCCGTGATCCTGATGAGCAGCCGGGCCGCGAAGGCAAGGTTGGATGTGTTGGTGCCTCGCAAGCAAAATATGGTGTTGGCTAAGCCTTTCTTTCGCAAGTGTTTGTTTTCGGCTGTTGAAAGGCTGAACCCATCCACGGCACAGGATGGGCATTGAGGCAAGGCCCGCGTCCTGCTAAGGGAATGAGAAGATTATCCCTTCAGGAGGTTTTCATGGCCGAACATGAAAATGGCACCGCACAAGCCGGGCCACAAATGAAAATGAACATCCTATCGCAATTCATTCGCGATATGTCCTTTGAGAATGTGCTTGCACAGCGGGGCACTGGGGGTGAGGTGCAGCCGGATGTGCAGGTGTCGGTCAATCTCGATGCCAAGAAGCGCAGCGTGGAGCATCAATATGAAGTGGTGGTCAAACTGACCATCAACTCGCGCAACAAGGCCGCAAATGAAGTTTTGTTCGTTCTGGAGCTGGAATATGTGGGCGTTTTCCACATCGAAGGCGTGCCGGAAGAGCAGCTGCATCCGTTCCTGTTGATCGAATGTCCGCGGATGGTTTTCCCGTTCATCCGGCGTATCGTCAGCGACATTACGCATGATGGTGGCTTCCCGCCGTTGAACCTTGAAAACATTGATTTCGTTCAGCTTTATCGCAACGAAATTGCGCGCCGTCAGGCGCAAGTGTCTGCGCCCAAGGCTGACGCCTAAGAAAATTTCCGCCAGAGTGCGGCGTCGCCCATCTTGGCCACAAAGGCCTGATGGGCGTCATTCTCTGTGGCTGTCAGACGAGAGGCGAGCGGCGTCGGTCTGGGCTGTGGCCGCCAGTGAGCTGTGTCGGTCGAGCCACCAGATTTTGCGGTTGGCCCCGTGGCCAACACGAAATCGGGTTGGCGACCACCGATCAATTCCAGATAAACCTCTGCCAAAATCTCGGAGTCAAGCAGGGCACCATGCAGGGTGCGGGCGGAATTATCTATTTGAAATCTGCGACATAGCGCATCAAGCGAGGCCGGAGAGCCGGGAAATTTCTTGCGTGCGATGGCGAGGGTATCAACCGCCTGATCCCATGGCAGTTGTGGCAGTTTGAGCCAGCCGAGTTCGGCGTTGAGGAATTTCATATCAAACGCCGCGTTGTGGATGACAAGCCGCGCATCCTGCACGAAATCAAGAAATTCCTGAGCAATTTCAGCGAATAAGGGCTTGTCGCGCAGGAAATCATCGCCAAGGCCATGAACCGCAAAGGCGGCCTCGGGCATGGCGCGCTGCGGGTTGATGTATTTGTGAAAGGTTCGGCCTGTGGGCATGTGGTTGTAGAGCTCTATAGCGCCAATCTCGACGATGCGGTCGCCGGATTCTGGTTCAAAACCAGTGGTTTCCGTGTCGAGAACGATTTCACGCATGGTCTGCCCTTTGTCTTATGTCGCGAAGGATAGATTGGACCTGTTGGCGGGCGGATTCAAGGGTTTCGGTCTCGATCACATAATCGGCGCGGGCGCGTTTTTCGGCATCAGGTATCTGTTTTTCAAGAATATTCTCAAACTGCTCTGGGGTCATGGTGCCACGCTCAAGGACGCGGGCGCGCTGCACTTCGGGGGGGCGCTGACCACGACGGTGTAATCCATGCCACGATCCGCGCCGGTTTCAAAAAGCAGGGGAATATCGAGGACGAGGACGGGCGCGGGATTTGTAAGCTCTGTAAGGTTCTTACGGTGATTATGTACAAAATCCGCACGGTCGCGCGCGACCAGCGGATGCACGATGGATTCGATCTGAGCGAGGGCAGAGGGATCGCGGGACATGATCGCCTTGAGCCGGGCGCGGGAGATGGCCCCGTCCTCGATCGCCTCGGGGAAGGTGGCCGCCATGAGTGCCACGGCGGCACCACCGGGAGCGTAGAGACGATGCACAGCGGCGTCGGCATCCCAGACAGGACACCCCTCTTCGTTAAAGAGGCGGGCGGTGGTTGATTTGCCCATTCCGATGGAACCGGTCAGGCCAATCAGAATGGTCATCGCAAGACTGCGGCGCGGGTGGCGCTATCCACATTGGGGCGGACGCCAAACCAACGCTCGAATGCGGGAACCGCCTGATGCAGAAGCATGCCCAAACCGTCAACGGTGACGCAGCCCATTTTTTCGGCCTCGATCAGGAACTGGGTCTTGAGGGGTGCGTAGACGAGATCTGTGACCAACGCGCCGCGCCGCAAGCCATCAAGCGGCACGCGCAGGGGCGGCTTGCCCAACATACCAAGGGACGTGGTGTTGACGACTGTCGTCGCCTCTTCCAGCATATTGCCGGCCTGCACCCAATCGACCACGGTCAGACGCTTGCCAAATTCAGATTGCAACGCTTCGGCGCGGATGCGGGTGCGGTTGGAAATGAAGATTTCCGGCACGCCAACATCGAGAAGTGACGCCACCACCGCACGCGCAGCACCGCCGGCACCGAGGACAGCAGCGGGGCCCAACTCTGGCTGCCACGTGGGGGCGTTTTGGCGGAGGTTCTGAATGAACCCATAGCCATCGGTGTTATCGGCATGCAGTTTGCCATCCTTGCGGAAAATGAGCGTATTGGCTGCGCCAATCAGAGTGGCGCGATCTGTTACAAGATCGGCCAAGGCCAATGCGCGTTCCTTGTGCGGGACGGTGATATTGACGCCAACGAAGCCCATTTTTGGCAAGGTTTGTAAAACTTCAGCCAGATTATCAGCGCTGACATCCATAGGAATATAATGGCCTGCAATACCGTTGGTCTTGAGCCAGTGCCCATGCAATTGCGGCGATTTCGAATGCGCGATAGGCGATCCAATGACGCCCGCCAGTGGGATTCTGGCAAGGGGCTGTTTGTCATCGCTCATTGTTGCAGGTCTCCTCGGAGGGTGAGAAAGGACAAAAGATCGAGCAGCGGCAAGCCGAGCACCGTAAAATAATCACCATCCACGCGAGAGAACAAGCGCACGCCTTCCGCTTCGAGCTTGTAAGCCCCGACGCTCACGGAAATGTCAGGCCAGTTTCGGGCAAGATACCCCTCGAGCCAGTCGTCAGAAAAGGGGCGGACCGTCATGCGCGCCATACCGATATGACGCCAGAGCGGACGACCCCCCTGACAGATCACCACCGCTGAGAGAAGATCATGGCGTTTGCCACGCATGGCGGAAAGCTGTGCGCGGGCCTGATCCATGGTTTCTGGCTTGGATAAAAGCTCTCCTTCAAGATCGAGGACTTGATCGCAGCCAATGACAAGCGCTGCGGGATGGCGGGCGCTGATCTTGGTGGCCTTGAGCTCTGCCAAAGCATCGGCGATGTCGCGCGGCTTGGCGTCCTCGGCCAGAAGGGCGGCGCGCACGCTTTCTTCGTCGACGCGGGGTGTGACCGCCTCAAAGGTAAGACTGGCGTTTCGCAAGAGGCTCTGGCGGATAGAAGAGCCGGAGGCGAGAATGATGGGGGCGTTCATGTGGATAACCTGCGGAACAACATGCAGGACTGTTTAGGAATAATCCCGGGAGAAATCCATCCCATGCAGCAGAGCGGGGACAACTCTGAATTTCAGGATTGATCTGAGGTGAGTCATCCTCTGTGGGAAAGAACAACTTTGGTGTGAGGACAATGTTTGATTGGCCGAATTATCCCAAGGACACAGCGATACCACAACTTGGGGGAGTTTAATGTAACCTATTGTGGTTATGATATATTTTGACGGTCACTTCGTGAAAACAACAGAGGCTTGAAAAACCGTCAACAGTGTTGTCCCCATGGGGATGATCCTGTGGGTAGCGATTTAATCCACAGTTTCGGCGTGCCCTACTTCACACAACATCCTTTCTTATCTCTTTCTTAATATTTAAGAAGAACAGGGTTGGATCGGAGAATTGCATGAGTGACGTCTTGAGTGTGGCTTATCCTTGGATCAAGGCGCTGCATATTATGTCTGTGATCGCCTGGATGGCGGGGTTGTTCTATCTGCCGCGGCTGTTTGTCTATCACACGGAACAGTCCGAGCCGGGGGATAGCCGGGACAGTGTTTTTCAAGTCATGGAATACAAACTTTTGCGGTATATCATGAAGCCGTCGATGATCGCGACCTGGGGTTTTGGCCTGTTGTTGGTGATGACACCGGGTATTGTCGATTGGGGATCTGCTTGGCCCTATGCAAAATTGGCGGGCGTCGTCGTGATGACGTGGTTTCACATGTGGCTGAGTGCACGGCGCAAGGAATTTGCCCGAGGGGCCAATACGCGCACCGGCAGACAGCATCGGATTATGAATGAGGTGCCGACACTGGCGATGGTGGTGATCGTGCTTGCTGTCGTGGTCAAGTTCTGAGCCGGATTGACGCGGCGGGCCCTCTTGCTTATGTAAGCGCTGGGCCGCTGTTCTGGTGGCTGTCAAATTCCCGTATCTGACCATAGGCCGCATCCGAAATCGGGTGTCACCAGAGGATTTCCCATGTCCGAAGACCGTTTGAACCTGTCCGACCTCAAAGCGCTGAGCGCCAAGGAGTTGTTGACGATCGCCGAAGAGCTGGAAATCGAGAATGCCTCGACCATGCGCAAGGGCGAGATGATGTTCTCGATCCTCAAGGAGCGGGCCGAGGAGGATTGGACGGTTTACGGCGATGGTGTGCTGGAGGTTCTGCAGGACGGGTTTGGATTCCTGCGGTCACCGGAGGCCAATTATCTGCCCGGTCCGGACGATATTTATGTCTCGCCTGACATGATCCGACAGTATTCGTTGCGCACTGGTGATACGATCGAAGGGCAGATGAAGCAGCCTGATGAGACGGAGCGGTATTTTGCGCTAACCTCTGTTACACAGATCAACTTTGAGGACCCTGAGCGGGCGCGGCACAAGATTGCGTTTGATAACCTGACGCCGCTCTATCCTGACGAGCGGTTCAAGATGGAAATCGAAGATCCGACCATCAAGGATCGGTCGGCGCGGATCATCGACCTTGTTGCGCCCATCGGGAAGGGGCAGCGGTCTTTGATTGTGGCGCCGCCGCGCACGGGTAAAACGGTGCTGTTGCAGAATATCGCGCATAGTATCGAGAAAAATCATCCGGAATGCTATCTGATCGTCCTCTTGATCGATGAGCGGCCGGAAGAGGTGACGGATATGCAGCGCTCGGTCAAGGGCGAGGTTGTGAGTTCGACCTTTGACGAGCCTGCGACGCGGCATGTGGCGGTGTCGGAGATGGTGATCGAGAAGGCGAAACGGCTGGTGGAGCATAAGCGGGATGTTGTGATCCTGCTTGATTCGATCACGCGGTTGGGGCGGGCCTATAACACGGTAGTGCCGTCCTCGGGGAAGGTGCTGACCGGGGGTGTGGATGCCAATGCGTTGCAGCGGCCCAAGCGGTTCTTTGGCGCGGCGCGGAATATCGAAGAGGGTGGATCGCTGACGATTATCGCGACGGCCTTGATTGATACGGGCAGCCGGATGGACGAGGTGATCTTTGAAGAATTCAAGGGCACCGGCAACTCTGAGATCGTGTTGGATCGCAAGGTTGCGGATAAGCGGGTGTTCCCGGCGATTGATATTCTCAAGTCTGGGACGCGGAAAGAGGATCTGCTGATCGACAAGGGCGATTTGCAGAAGACATTTGTTCTGCGGCGGATCCTGAATCCGATGGGCACGACCGATGCGGTCGAGTTTCTGTTGTCGAAGCTCAAGCAGACCAAGACGAATTCCGAGTTCTTTGACTCGATGAACACCTGAGGCGGAGCGAAAGCGGAGGTGTCCGGATGGACACGGTTTATGCCTTGGCGACAGCACAGGGGAAGGCGGGTGTTGCGGTTGTCCGGGTTAGCGGGCCGCGCGCGTTTGACGCCTGTCTGCACATCTGTGGTGACGTGCCGGAGCCGCGCAACTCTGTCTTGAGGGTGTTGCGGGATGGGCAGGGCGCGCAGTTGGATCAAGCGCTGGTGCTGACGTTTGCTGAAAAGCAGAGTTTTACCGGCGAAGAGACAGTGGAATTTCATCTTCATGGCAGCGTGGCCGTTGTAGCGGCAGTGCTGGACGTGCTTGGGGGAATTGACGGTCTTCGGTTGGCGGAACCGGGCGAGTTTACCCGCCGGGCCTTGGAAAATAGCCGACTTGATCTGGCGCGGGTTGAGGGGCTGGCTGATCTTATCGATGCGGAGACTGAAGCACAGCGCAAGCAGGCGCTGCGGGTGTTTTCTGGTGCATTGGGCGGGAAATGCGAGGCGTGGCGGGGTCTTTTGCTGCGGGCGGTGGCGCTTTTGGAAGCCACGATTGATTTTGCCGATGAGGAAGTGCCGGTAGACGTTTCGTTTGAGGTGACGGCGCTGGTGAGAGAGGTAGCCGAGGCTCTCGAGCGGGAGATCGCTGGCAGCTGGGTTGGGGAGCGGATCCGTAGTGGATTCGAAGTTGCGATTATCGGGGCACCGAATGTGGGAAAATCCACTCTTCTCAACAGTTTGGCAGGTCGGGAGGCGGCGATTACCTCGGAATATGCCGGGACGACGCGGGATGTGATTGAGGTTCGCATGGATCTGGCCGGGTTGCCGGTGACATTGCTCGATACGGCGGGCCTGCGTGAGACGGTGGATGCCGTGGAGTCCATTGGCATTGCGCGGGCGCGGGCGCGGGCGGATGCCGCTGACTTGCGGGTGTTTCTTGTTGAGGCTGGGGAGAAGCCGGAGATGGACCCCCGTGAGGATGATATCATCCTTTGGGCTAAGGCAGATTTGTTGGGACGTGTTGAGAACGCCATTTCTGGCAAAACGGGTGCTGGTGTGTCGGAGTTGGTAGCGCGGATTGGGCAGGTGTTAAGTAAACGTGTCGCTGGTGCGGGGATTGCAACGCGGGCGCGGCATCGGCAAGCCATGGAGCGCGGATTGGGTGCGCTACAGGCTGCTTTGGAGCTTCTTCCGTATGGGGAGGCATCGGCGGAGGTTGCGGCGGAGGAGCTACGTGCGGCTATCCGAGCGCTTGATTCTCTGGTAGGACGTATTGATGTCGAGATGGTGCTCGATGAAATTTTCGCCAGCTTCTGCTTGGGTAAATGAGAGGTGTTTCACGTGAAACATTTTGACGTCATTGTTATTGGTGGTGGGCATGCTGGCGCGGAGGCCGCGCATGCGGCCGCGCGCATGGGTGTGAGAACCGCGCTGGTGACGTTGAACCGGGCTGGTATCGGGGTGATGTCTTGCAATCCAGCGATTGGGGGGCTTGGCAAGGGCCACCTCGTGCGTGAGATTGACGCTTTGGATGGGGTCATGGGCCGAGTTGCGGACCGTGCGGGCATTCAGTTTCGGTTGTTGAACCGGCGCAAAGGGCCCGCAGTGCAGGGGCCGCGGGCACAGGCCGATCGCAAGATTTACCGCGAAGAGATGCTGCGAGAACTTGAGTCCTGCCCAACCTTGGAAATTGTTGAGGGTGAGGCGGCCGATTTTGTGATGCAAGGCGAGCGCGTCGCCGGTGTGCGTTTGGCGGATGGAAGCGAAATTTCGACATCCGCAGTGGTGCTAACAACCGGGACCTTTTTGCGTGGTGTGATTCACATTGGGGATGAGTCCTATCCGGGGGGCCGTATGGGAGACCGCCCCGCAGTGATGTTGGCAGAGCGTATGGATGGGTTTGGACTGCCGATGGGCCGGCTAAAGACTGGCACGCCGCCCCGGTTAGATGGGAAGACGATTGACTGGTCGCGACTGGAGGAGCAACCGGGGGATGATGACCCGGTGCTGTTTTCGTTTCTGTCCAAGCGCCCAACGGCCCGGCAGGTGTGCTGTGGGATCACGCATACGAATGCACAGACCCATGATATAATTAGGAAAAACCTGGATCGCTCGGCGATGTATGGCGGCCATATAGATGGGATTGGGCCCCGCTATTGCCCGTCGATCGAGGATAAGATCGTACGGTTTTCTGACAAAACCTCGCATCAGGTGTTCTTGGAGCCAGAAAGCTTGTCGGATCACGTGATCTATCCCAACGGGATTTCGACATCGCTACCGGCGGTCGTTCAGGAGGCCTATGTGCGGTCCATTGTTGGGCTGGAGCGGGTCGAGATACTTCAGCCTGGTTATGCGATTGAATATGACTATGTCGACCCTCGCGCGCTTGACAGCCGTCTTGCTGTCAAGGCTGTTCCGGGCCTGTTTTTGGCGGGACAAATCAATGGGACAACTGGATATGAGGAGGCCGCAGCGCAAGGCCTGGTTGCAGGGCTGAATGCGGCGCTAGAGGCGAAAGGACGCGAGCCGGTTCAGTTTAGCCGCACCGATAGTTATATTGGGGTGATGATCGATGATCTGACCACACGGGGTGTGAGTGAGCCCTATCGCATGTTCACCTCGCGCGCAGAGTTCCGTCTTTCGTTGCGTGCGGATAATGCGGATCAGCGCCTTACGCCTCTGGGCCTCGATCTTGGCTGTGTTGGAGATGAACGCCGGGCGGTCTTTGGCGACAAGATGGAGCGTTTGGTTCAAGGAAGACAGCGGTTGGAGGCGACAACTTTTACTCCGCGCCAATTGTCTGAGAGCGGTTTCAAAGTGAACCAGGATGGTGCACGGCGCAGCGCATTTCAGATCCTATCCTTTCCCGATGTTGATTTCTCGGATCTTCTGCGGCTGGATCAGGGCTATTCGGAGATTGATCTGGAGTGTCAGCAGCAGCTTGCGCGTGACGCTCTTTACGCCAGCTATATTGAACGGCAGGCGCGTGATGTGGCGATGATGAAGCGTGATGAAGCGCATGTTATTCCAGAGAATTTTGCTTATCATGGCATTGAGGGTCTATCGAATGAGCTCAAGGGTAAGCTGGCGCAGGTGCAGCCAGAGAATCTTGCTCAGGCGGCACGGATCGAGGGGATGACACCCGCGGCGCTAAGCCTGATTCTTGCAAAACTGCGCCAAGCGGCGCGGGAGAAGATCGCGTGACCGGCTTGCCGGATGTTTCACGTGAAACACAGGCTCGGCTTGAAATTTATGCAGATTTGTTGGTCAAGTGGAACCCGCGCATCAACCTGGTCTCAAGAAAAAGCCTTGATGAGATGTGGACACGGCATTTCGCCGATTCTGCGCAAATTCATGCACTTGCTCCGCCTTCGGTGGATCATTGGGTTGATCTGGGATCAGGGGGCGGCTTTCCAGGCTTGGTGGTTGCGATTTTGGCTCAGGATGGTGGTTCGCCCCGACGGGTGACGTTGATTGAATCGGATGCCCGTAAGGCGGCGTTTCTACGGGTTGTGATTCGAGAGACAGGGCTTAACGCGATGGTTCTCAATGACCGGATTGAAAAGGTCAGACCGCAAGAAGCGGATGTGCTCTCAGCGCGCGCGCTGACGGAGTTAAGTGGGCTTTTGGAGTTTTCCGAGCGCCATTTAGCACAGGATGGTGTTGCACTTTTCCTCAAGGGGGCCCGCTGGGAGAATGAAATGGCCGCAGCCGAAAGGACGTGGTCATTCACCCACCGGCTTGTTAAAAGTGCAACAGAAGATGGATCTGTCATTTTTGCCATCACAGGAGTGTCC
This sequence comes from Roseovarius sp. MS2, assembly GCF_051447875.1. Taxonomy (NCBI): domain Bacteria; kingdom Pseudomonadati; phylum Pseudomonadota; class Alphaproteobacteria; order Rhodobacterales; family Roseobacteraceae; genus Roseovarius; species Roseovarius sp. MS2. The sequence goes on along the minus strand of NZ_JBKHVF010000001.1, from coordinate 1,352,187 downwards.
CGTGCCTGATCCGACGCGCCCCGAAGGACCGAAGATCATTGCGATTGCCAACCAAAAGGGTGGGGTAGGCAAGACCACGACAACCATTAATCTGGCGGCCGCGCTGGCAGAAACCGGCGTGCGGGTGCTGATCGTTGATCTTGATCCGCAGGGCAACGCCTCGACTGGTCTTGGGCTGGATGTGGCGGCGCGGAAATTTACAGTCTATGATCTTTTGTTGGATGAGGCGCCGCTGGGGGATGTTATTCAGCCGACTGCGCAAGATGGGCTTTCGATCATTCCATCGACGGTCGATCTCTCCTCTGCTGATATCGAGCTGATTGCAAACGAGAAACGCAGTTTCCTGCTGCATGACGCCCTGCGACAGCCTGCGATGGATGCTTATGGGTTTGATTATGTGTTGATTGATTGCCCGCCGTCGCTCAATCTTTTGACGGTGAATGCAATGGTCGCGGCGCATTCGGTTCTTGTGCCCCTGCAGAGCGAGTTTTTTGCGCTTGAGGGCCTGTCGCAGCTTATGTTGACCATTAGAGAGATTCGTCAGACAGCGAATCCGGCGCTGCGGATCGAGGGAGTTGTGCTGACAATGTTTGATTCGCGCAACAACCTCTCTACCCAGGTTGAACAGGACGCACGTGACAATCTTGGGGAGCTGGTCTTTCGTACGCGGATTCCCCGAAATGTTCGTGTAAGCGAGGCGCCGTCTTATGCCATGTCCGTGCTAAGCTATGATCCGCTGTCCAAGGGGGCGCAAGCGTATCGCGAGTTGGCGCAGGAACTGATTGAAAATACGGCGCGAATCGCCGCCTGATCAAAGGGGATCGGCAATGACCAGCAAGAAATCTCAACCACGTGGTCTTGGCCGTGGGCTGTCAGCATTGATGGCGGATGTCACGACAGAGAGCCCGGAACGCCCCACTGATGCGCCGCGGCGTCCGGATCTGATGGTGCCGGTGGAAAAGGTCCGGCCTAACCCGAACCAGCCGCGTCGGGATTTTGATGGTGCGCTTCTCGAGGATCTGGCGCGGTCGATTTCTGAAAAGGGAATCTTGCAGCCCCTGATCGTGCGGCCCGCCCCGGACCGGGATGGGGAATATGAAATCGTGGCCGGCGAGCGCCGGTGGCGTGCGGCTCAGATGGCCAAGTTGCATCAGATTCCGGTTTTGGTGCGTGATTTCAACGATACCGAAGTGCTCGAAGTTGCCATCATCGAGAATATTCAACGCGCCGATCTCAATCCGGTGGAAGAGGCCTTTGGCTATCAGCAATTGATGCAAAAGTTTGGTCATACGCAAGAGCGGCTGGCTGACGCGCTGGGTAAAAGCCGGAGCCATATTGCGAATTCAGTGCGCCTTTTGTCTTTGCCCGATGAGGTTTTGACGTTTCTGCGTGAAGGCAAGCTGTCCTCGGGTCATGCGCGAGCGTTGATTACATTGGACGATCCTGCGGCTATCGCGCGTCAGGTTATCCAGAAATCGCTGTCGGTGCGTGAGACAGAGAAATTGGCTAAGGCTGGAATCGGTAACATCTTTAGCGACACCGGCCGTTCAGCGAAGCCGCGCAAAGAGATCCTCAAGGATGCTGATACTCGGGCGCTGGAGGACGATCTTTCGGCCAGTTTAACCATGAAGGTCGAGATTGAGCATGTTCCCGGTCAGGAGAACGGGAGAATTACGATCCATTACGCCTCGCTTGATCAATTGGATCGCCTGATTGGCATGCTCAGCATTTAATCCGGCAAGAGATCGCGAATCACAGCATTGAGCACCGCCCGTCCTGAACGGGTGGCGCGAAGGCGGTTGTCGTGCGTTTCGATCATCCCGATGGACACCAAATGATCGACAGCGGCGGGGTCAAGAGGTTTGCCTGCGAGCCTTTCGAAACGCGCCGGATCAATTCCATCGGTGATGCGCAGGCCCATTAACAAGTATTCTACGGCCTGATCCGGACCAGACAGGCGCTCGCGTGTCTCAATCACACCGCTGTTTTCCACAGATTCCAGCCATTTGCCCGGTGCCCGATGGGCCTCGGTGGCGTATTTCTGGCCATTGTGCGTGATCCGCCCATGCGCGCCCGGCCCGATGCCGATATAGTCACCATAGCGCCAGTAGATCAGATTGTGCCGCGATTCCGCACCGGCGCGCGCATGGTTCGACACTTCATAGGCTGGCAGGCCAGCAGATGCGCAGATCTCTTGTGTCGTCTCATACATTTCTGCGGCGATATCATCCTCTGGCAACCCGCGCAGCTTGCCCGCTGCGTAGCGATCGCCAAAGGCTGTGCCGGATTCGATGGTAAGCTGGTAGAGCGACAGGTGATCCACCGCCATAGAGAGCGCGCTGCGCAGTTCCGTTTTCCAAGAGTCGAGAGTTTGATCTTGTCGGGCATAGATCAGATCAAAACTGACACGCTCAAAGGTTTCTCTCGCGATATCAAAAGCTTGCCTTGCCTCGGAAACGCTGTGGATACGGCCCAGCCGTTTGAGATCGGCGTCATTCAGGGCCTGAATACCCATAGAAATACGCGAGATGCCCGCCTGTGCGAAGGCGCGAAAGCGCCCGGCCTCGACCGAGCCGGGGTTCGCTTCGAGCGTGATTTCAGGGTCATTCGCCATAGGCCAATGGTGTTTGATCCGCTCAATAATCGCTGCCACCTTTTCCGGAGCCATCAGGCTGGGTGTGCCGCCACCAAAGAACACAGTATTGAGCACACGTCCGGGTAAAAGCGCGGCGTAGCGATCAATCTCGGTGAGATAGGCCGCGCACCAGCGGCTCTGGTCGATGTGGCGCGCGACATGGCTGTTGAAATCGCAATAGGGGCATTTGGCCTCGCAAAAGGGCCAATGCAGATAGAGACCAAAGCCGCCCTGTTGCCAATCCTCAGCCAAAACAGCCTGCGACCAATTTACCAAACGCATCTGCGCGGTGGCTGATCCTGTTCTTCTTTGCGGGCGACATTTCGGCAAAGGTCAGATCGTGACCGAGCGGCTGGAACATCGGATCGTAACCGTGCCCTTCTGCGCCACGTATGGGCCAGACCACCCAGCCCTCGACCGTACCTTCAAAGACCTCGTCGTGCCCATCGGGCCAGGCCAAGACCAATGTGCAACAGAACCGTGCTGTCCAGGGCTGTGGTTCTTTGCTGGCCAACAGCGCCTCATGTGCCCGAGACATCGCTTTGCCAAAATCGCGGCCCGTCTCTGTTTCGGCCCAATCTGCCGTATAGACGCCCGGTGCGCCGTCAAGTGCGTCAATCGCTATCCCGGAGTCGTCCGAGAGTGCGGGCAGGCCTGTGGCCTGCGCCGCGGCATGGGCCTTGATCCGCGCATTGCCGACAAAACTTGTTTCTGTCTCTGCAGGCTCCTGCAACCCCATCGCGGCGGCACCAACCACATCAACGCCGTAGGGCGCCAAAAGCGCCCGAATTTCGTCAAGTTTTCCGGCGTTGTGGGTGGCAACGAGCAACCGGTCGTCGGTGAATTTACGCACCCGTCGCCTCGCGTTGTTTCGCCACCAGCTGGTCAACGCCGAGTTCGGCCAGATCAAGCAGCGCGTTCATCTGATCGCGGCTATAGGTTGCGCCTTCCGCGCTCATCTGCACTTCAATAAGGCGTTTTGTGCCGGTCATGATGAAGTTGCCATCCACTCCGGCCTCGCTATCCTCGGGATAGTCGAGATCGAGCACGGGTTGGCCAGCATAGATGCCACAGGATACGGCTGCGACAGGGTCGATCAGCGGATCGCTAAGCACATCGCCCGCTTTCATCAGCTTTTGCACCGCCAGTTTCAGGGCAACCCAGCCGCCGGTGATCGAGGCGCAGCGGGTGCCGCCATCGGCCTGAATCACATCGCAATCCACCGTGATCTGGCGTTCGCCAAGGGCCACGCGGTCGACGCCGGCGCGCAGGCTGCGGCCGATCAGGCGTTGGATTTCAACGGTGCGCCCGCCCTGTTTGCCTGCCGTCGCCTCGCGGCGCATGCGGCTGCCGGTAGAGCGGGGCAGCATGCCATATTCTGCCGTGACCCAGCCCAGCCCAGAACCTTTGACAAAAGGCGGGACGCGCTCTTCGATAGTGGCGGTGCACAAGACATGCGTATCACCAATCTTGATCAGGCAAGAGCCCTCTGCATGTTTGAGCACCCCTGTTTCGATTGAAACGGAGCGCATTTCGCTTAGATTTCTACCTGACGGCCGCATGGCATGTCCTTTTCCTTGATTGCCCCGAGATATATGGGCAAGCCCTCCTATGGCAACCCCGATTGACCTTTGGCCTCTGCGGTCCTTAATAGCCCAAGAGACAGGAAGCACAGCCGATGACAGACGCCGCCTCGATCCTCGAACAGCTCAACGATCGCTCGCGCGAAGTGTTTCGCCGCGTGGTCGAGAGCTATCTGGCCAATGGCGATCCGGTTGGGTCGCGCACCCTGACCCGTGACTTCAGCGAAAAGGTTAGTGCCGCCACGATCCGCAACGTGATGCAGGATCTGGAATATATGGGCCTGTTGGGCAGTCCGCATATCAGCGCGGGGCGCATTCCCACGCAAGAAGGCCTGCGGATGTTTGTCGATGGTCTGCTTGAGGTCAGCAATCTAGAGGCCACGGACCGGCAGGCGATTGATGCGACGGTCGGCAGCAATTCGCAGGATGTGGGCGGTGTGCTTGATCGCATCGGGGCTGCGCTCTCTGGTGTTACGCGGGGCGCATCGCTGGTTCTTGCGCCCAAGCATGAGGCGCCGATCAAACATATCGAATTCGTCAGTCTTGGCCATGACCGCGCTCTTGTGGTGCTGGTGTTTTCCGATGGGCATGTCGAGAACCGGATATTCACCCCGCCACCGGGCCAAACGCCAAGTTCCATGCGCGAGGCCGCGAATTTTCTTAACGCGCTGATCGAGGGCAAAACGCTCTCGGATTTGCAGACTGTGATCTCACGTCAGATTGCCGCGCGGCGGCAGGAGATTGATCAGCTTGCCCGCGATCTGATTGATAGCGGGCTTGCAGTGTGGGAAGGCGAGGGCGACAAATACGAGCGGCTGATTGTGCGAGGTCGCGCCAATCTGCTCAATGCGACCTCTGAGGAAAAGGATCTGGAACGGATTCGCATCCTGTTTGACGATCTCGAACGCAAGCGCGATATCGCTGAATTCCTTGAATTGGCCGATGAGGGGGCCGGAGTACGCATTTTTATTGGCTCCGAGAACAAACTTTTCTCACTTTCGGGTTCCTCTTTGGTGGTCTCTCCATATATGAACGCTGACCGTAAGATCATCGGTGCGGTAGGGGTTATCGGCCCCACGCGCCTCAATTACGGGCGGATTGTGCCGATTGTGGATTACACGGCGCAGCTCGTGGGTAAACTGATCTCCGACCGGAGCTAGAGGTGAAGAATGGCAGAGCCGAAAGAAGACAGCTTTCTCGATGATATCGAAGAGGCCGCCGCGCAAGAGCGCGAGCGTATGGATGACGATATGAGTGATGAAGCGGTGGAGCTTGACGCGCTGCGCGCCGAGCGGGACGCCCTGCGCGACAAGTTCATGCGCGCGCTGGCTGATGCCGAGAATGCGCGCAAGCGGTCCGAGAAGGATCGGCGCGAGGCCGAGAATTATGGCGGATCCAAGCTGGCGCGCGATATGCTGCCGGTGCATGACAATCTGAAGCGGGCGCTTGAAACCGTGAATGAAGAGCAACGTGCTGCGTCAGCGGCCCTGTTTGAGGGGATCGAGCTGACTTTGCGCGAATTGCTCAATGTCTTTACCAAGCATGGCATCACCGTGATTGATCCGCAGGTCGGAGACCGATTCGATCCGCAGCATCACGAGGCGATGTTCGAGGCGCCGTTGCCCGGCACCAAGGCAGGAGAGATCATTCAGGTCTCGACTCAGGGCTTCATGCTGCATGATCGCATTTTGCGCCCGGCGCAGGTGGGCGTATCCTCGAATCGTGGATGATGTGCGATGGGGCGGGGGTTACCCCGCCTTGTCGGCCTGTTCCTGACTAAGCGACTTCAGTTCATAGATCAGTTCAAGCGCTTCGCGGGGCGTAAGAGCATCGGGCAGGATCGCGCTCAGGCGCTTTTCCACCACCGACTCGCGGGGTGGTTTGGGGGCTGGGGGCGGCGCGAGTGCCGCAAAGAGCGGTAGATCGTCGATCAGCGTTTTTTGTGCGCGGTGGCCTTCGCGGTCGCCTTTTTCCAGCGCATCGAGCACCACCCGTGCCCGCGCCACCACCGAGGCAGGGAGACCGGCCAATTTGGCGACCTGCACGCCATAGCTACGATCCGCAACGCCCCGCCGCACCTCGTGCAGGAAAATGACATCGCCGTCGTGCTCTTTGACGCTTACGGTGGCGTTCTCGACGCGGTCGAGTTTGTCACTAAGATGGGTCAGTTCATGGTAATGCGTGGCAAAGAGCGCGCGGCAGGCGTTGACATCGTGCAGATGTTCCAGCGTGGCCCATGCGATGCTGAGCCCGTCCCACGTGGCTGTGCCGCGCCCGATTTCATCAAGAATCACCAGCGCATGATCGTCTGCCTGATTCAGGATCGCAGCGGTTTCGACCATTTCGACCATAAAGGTCGAGCGCCCGCGCGCCAAATCGTCTGACGCGCCGACGCGGCTAAAGAGTTGGCTGACCAAGCCGATATGGGCGGATGTCGCAGGCACATAGCTGCCGATTTGGGCCATAAGGGCAATGAGTGCGTTCTGGCGCAGAAAGGTGGATTTACCCGCCATATTCGGGCCGGTCAGTAGCCAAATATCGCTCTTGCCGCCCAGATCACAATCATTGGCAATGAAGGGTGCGCCGCCCTGGGCGCGCAGGGCACGTTCCACAACGGGATGCCGCCCACCTATGATGTTGAGCGCGCGGCTCTGGTCTACGTTCGGGCGGCACCAGTTTTCAGCCCGCGCGAGATCGGCGAGAGCGGTGGTCAGGTCTAGTTCGGCGAGCGCGCGGGCGCAGTGTGCAATTTCGGCGGCGCGGTCAAGAATCTCGGTCTTCAGGGCATCATAGAGCCGCTTTTCGATCTCGAGCGCACGACCGCCTGCGTTCAGAATCCGGGTTTCCATCTCGCTCAGGGGCACGGTGGTGAACCGGAGCTGATTGGCCGTGGTTTGGCGGTGTTTGAAGGTTTCGTTCAACGGCGCGCTCAGCATGCGGTCGGCATGGGTGCTGGTCACTTCGATGAAATAACCCAGCACGTTGTTATGTTTGATCTTGAGCGAGGGAATGCCGGTTTGGGTGATATAGTCGCCCTGCATTCGGGCGATCACACCGCGCCCTTCGTCGCGCAATTGGCGTGCTTCGTCGAGGTCTCTGTCATAGCCCGGCGCGATAAAGCCGCCATCGCGCGCCAGAAGCGGTGGCTCTGCGACCAGGGCCTGATCGAGGAGGTCAAGAAGGGTGTCATGACCGGTCAGACTCAGAGCTGCTTGGTGCAGAAGCGGGGGAAGGTCCGTATTGGCGAGGCGCTGGGCAATTTCCATGGCCTGTGCCAGCCCGTTGCGCACCGCCGCCAAATCGCGCGGACCGCCACGATCAAGGCCCAGGCGTGACAGAGCACGGTCAAGATCGGGCACCTTGCGCAGGGATTCGCGCAGGTCTGCGCAAATGCGGCTCTGTTCCACCGCGAAATGCACTGATTCAAGGCGGGATTGCACGGTGTCGAGCGCGCGGCTGGGGCTGGAGAGGCGACGTTCGAGGAGCCGTCCGCCGCCTGCTGTCACGGTTCGGTCGATGGTCGCAAGAAGCGAGCCGGCGCGGCCGCCATTCAGGCTGCGGGTTAATTCCAGATTGCGCCGGGTGGCGGCGTCGATCTGCATGACACGCGCCTCGTTTTCGCGGGTCGGGGGCTGTAACAGGGGCAATTTGCCCTTTTGTGTGATGTCGAGCCAGTCCACGATCGCGCCCATCGCAGCGATTTCGGGGCGCGTGAAAGACCCAATAGGCGTCGAGCGTGTCAACGCCATAGAGCAGGCAAAGCCGTCGCTCGCCTGCTGTGCTGTCAAACGCGGCCTGCCCCAGACCGGTGAGAGAAGCGCCAGATTCAGAGACTAATTCGCCGAGATTTGCAATATCCGCCTCGGTCAGCAGCACTTCGCGCGGGGCGAGGCGGGCCAATTCGGGGCCGAGCCGCGCGGGGGTCAAGGGCATGACATGAAAAGCGCCGGTGGAAATATCGACCCAAGCCAGCGCGCCCGCGCCACGCACGGTTGCAAAACTGACAAGGTAATTGTGGCGGCGTGCCTCAAGCAGGCTTTCCTCGGTTAGGGTGCCGGGGGTTACAAGGCGCACCACCTCGCGCCGAACCACGGATTTCGCCCCGCGCTTCTTGGCTTCGGCGGGATCCTCCATCTGTTCGCAGACGGCGACGCGAAACCCTTTGCGAATGAGGGTCAAAAGATAGCCTTCGGCGGCATGGACAGGCACGCCGCACATGGGAATATCCTGCTCGAGATGCTTGCCGCGCTTTGTCAGCGCGATATCGAGCGCCTCGGCGGCGGCGGCGGCATCGTCAAAGAACAGTTCGTAAAAGTCGCCCATGCGATAGAAAAGCAGCGCCTCGGGATATTGCGCCTTGATCTCTAGGTATTGTGCCATCATCGGCGTGACGGTTGATCCCGTGGTGCTCACCTGCGCCCCCTTGTTGCTTGAGCGACCTTACAAATCCATGCTGCGGGGTGAAAGACCAAAGCGCGATTGCGGGCGGGTGCCTGGCTGTTATCCTTGGAAAAGAAAGTTGAGTATTTGGGCCAAAAAGAAGCGGGCGGTATGATTTTCAATCTCGGGTCGATCAATGCCGATCACGTCTATCGCGTGGCGCAGTTGCCGCATGCGGGTGAGACTGTCACGGCGCAGGGCTATGCGCGGTTGCTGGGTGGGAAAGGGGCGAACCAATCGATTGCCGTGGCTCGGGCCGGGGGGCAAGTGGTGCATATCGGCGCGGTGGGCGCGGATGGCGATTGGATGGTAGAGCTTTTGTCTGCGGATGGCGTGGATGTGCGGCATGTGCGCCGGGACCAAGGGGCGTCGGGCCATGCGGTGGTTACAGTTGAGCAGAGCGGCGAGAATGCGATTTTGATCCATGCCGGGGCCAATCGGGCCTTGCGGATGCAGGATGTTGAGGCCGCGTTGGCGGAGGCGGGGCTGGGCGACTGGCTCATGCTACAGAATGAGACGAATGTGCAGGTTGAGGCGGCGCGCATGGCCCAAGACAGGGGGATGCGTGTCGCCTATTCTGCTGCGCCTTTTGATGAGGCGGCGCTGCGGGCGGTTCTGCCCCATGTCACCCTTTTGATGGTGAACGAGGGGGAGGCGGCGCGGATGACGCAGGCCATGGGCGCGGTTCAGGTGCCCATGCTGTGTGTTACGCGGGGGGCGCGCGGTGTTCTCTGGACAGAGGCGGGGTGCCGAGATGCAGTCACTATTCCGGCGCGAAAGGTTGTTCCGGTGGATACGACTGGCGCCGGTGACGCCCTGGCCGGGTATTTGGTGGCTGGGTTGGCTGCGGGCCTGAACCCAGAGCGGGCGTTGCAAGGGGCGGTTGGTGCTGCCGCCCTTGCGGTTACGCGCCCCGGAGCATCAGGAGCGATCCCCCTGGCGGCCGAGGTGGCCGCGTTTCTTGGTCAGGAGTGACCGGCGAAGGGCGCATCCTTGCCCCAAAGCTCTTTGACGCGGGTATCTCTGCCGCAGGCGTCGCGATAGAGCTTGTAGGCGCTGGCTTTGGTTCGGGGGCCAAAGCGCGTGAGGATGATTTCGCTGCTTTTGTAATAATCCTGATGATAGGCTTCGGCGGCATAGAAGGGCTGAGCATTGAGAATGGGGGTCACTATTTTCTGGCCCAAGGCTGATTTTGCCTCAGCGATGGCACCCTCTGCAATCTGTTTTTCTGCGGGATCAGAGACGAAAATCGCGGTGCGATAGTTGTCACCCCGGTCGCAGAACTGACCGCCTGCGTCAGTTGGATCGACCGAGCGCAGGAACAGGTGCAGGAGTTGTGCGCGGGTGACTTGGGCGGGGTCGAAGGTAAGGCGCACGGCCTCGTAATGACCGGTGCCGCCGGATGTGACCTGTTTGTAGCTGGGGTTCTTGACCGTGCCGCCGGTAAAGCCCGACTCTGCCGCGATGACGCCCCGGACCTGTTCAAAATCTGATTCGACACACCAGAAACAGCCGCCTGCGACGATGAGCGTTTCTGTTTCTGCCGCATGGGCACGGCCACCGTGGACGCACAGGCCAAGGATGATAAGCCCTGCGAGCAGCGCTGCCTTGAGTTTCCGAACATTGCTCAGCATGGTTTTAACCCTCCTGCTATTGCCAGCAACATGGCGCAATTGCAGGGAGAGGCCAAACAACGACGTCGTGAGGTCACGCGGTGTTGAGCAATGTTTCGCTTTTTATGGGGCCGTTCGGCAATAGATGGCCTAGCGCGGTGTGAGATGTAGCGCCATTTCACGTGCGGGGCAGACGCCCTTGAGCCCGCCGGGCACGTCGAGATTGGCGAGCGTGGTGATCCGGTACTGAGTGGCGTAGTGGCGGCTCACCTCATCGAAGGTGACGCAAAACGGTGGGCCCGCCATGATCGTGGGGTCGTATTCGAAGGTTATGAGCAATTGTGGGGCGGTGGCCGTAAGGGCCACAATATGCGCGGTGTAGCGGGTGCGCATATCGGGCGGCAACGCCACGAGCGCGGCGCGGTCATAGATTGCATCGACAGAGCCGAGCAGATCGGGGGTGAGCGCGAAAATGTCGCCCGCAAACACAGTGACGCCGGGGGCGGCATAGGCGCGAAGGGTGCCGTGATCGGTGATTTCCGGCACGGTGCCCAGCTCCTCGAAAAGCTGGCGCACGGCGATGTTACTGAGTTCCGCGCCTGCGACGCGGTAGCCTTGGGCCAAGAGCCAGGCGATATCGCGGGTTTTGCCACAGAGGGGCAGAAAAAACCGCGCGCCTGGCTTGAGACCAAGCGCGCCGATATGGGCCGCAAGCATGCGGTTTACGTCGCCTTCATGAAAGCCGATCTGCATGTTTTCCCAACGGGTATGCCAGAAATCGGCCTCCACGATCCTTAGCCTTTGAGCCTGCGGTCGCGCGCTGCAAGGAGTTTCAGGCGCAGCGCGTTGAGTTGGATGAAGCCGGCCGCGTCTTTTTGATCATAGGCGCCAGCGTCATCTTCAAAGGTGACGTGGGCCTCGGAATAGAGGCTGTGATCGGACCAGCGGCCAACACAGGACACCGAGCCTTTGTAGAGTTTGAGGCGGACGGTGCCTGTGACATGTTCCTGGCTTTTGTCGATGGCGGCCTGAAGCATGTAGCGTTCGGGCGAGAACCAGAAGCCGTTGTAGATCAGTTCGGCATAGCGCGGCATGAGCGAATCCTTGAGATGGCCCGCGCCGCTATCAAGGGTGATCTGTTCGATGCCACGATGGGCCTCGAGCAGGATGGTGCCGCCGGGTGTTTCGTAGATGCCGCGCGACTTCATGCCGACAAAGCGGTTTTCGACGAAATCGAGCCGCCCGATGCCGTGTTTGCGGCCAAATTCATTGAGGTCGGTCAGGATGGTTGCAGGGCTGAGGGGGGTGCCGTTGATGGCCACGGCATCGCCGCGCTCGAAGCTGACTTCGATGAACTCAGGCGTATCGGGCGCGTCTTCGGGGCTGACGGTGCGCTGATACACGTAATCGGGGGCCATTTCGGCGGGGTCCTCAAGCACGCGGCCTTCGGAGGAGGTGTGCAGCAGGTTGGCATCGACGGAAAAGGGAGCCTCGCCACGCTTGTTTTTCGCGATCGGGATTTGGTTTTCTTCGGCAAAGGCGATCAGCTTGGTCCGGCTGGTCAGATCCCAGAGACGCCAAGGGGCGATCACCTTGATATCGGGATTGAGCGCGTAAGCGGCCAGCTCGAACCGGACCTGATCGTTGCCCTTGCCGGTGGCACCATGGGCCACGGCATCGGCACCGGTCATGGCGGCAATCTCGACCAGACGTTTGGAAATCAGTGGGCGGGCGATGGAGGTGCCCAAGAGATAGAGCCCCTCGTAAAGCGCATTGGCGCGGAACATCGGAAAGACGAAATCGCGCACGAATTCTTCGCGCACATCCTCGATATAGATATTCTCGGGCTTGATCCCCAGCATCTCGGCCTTTTGCCGAGCTGGGTCTAGCTCCTCGCCCTGACCGAGATCAGCGGTGAAGGTCACAACCTCGCAGCCATATTCGGTCTGGAGCCATTTCAGGATGATCGAGGTATCGAGGCCCCCGGAATAGGCCAGAACAACTTTCTTGGGCGCGGACATGTCATTCCCCTTGCGTCAAATCTGGCTGGCGGAGTAGCGGCTTTTGCGGTGATGGGCAAGTGGACGCGGTTGACTGCGCCTTTGGTTGTGCTAGCGACAGCGGGCAATTGTCAAAAGGTGCGATTATGGCGGCGTGGCGTATTTTTATCCATTCAGTGCAGATGATTTTCAACAATCTGCCTCAGGTGGTCCGGATTGTGCTGGTGCCCTTGGGGATCGGGATTGCGACGTTGGTCCTCTTTGCGGTTCTGGGTGTCTCGATGGACGGGACGGATTCCGAGGGTGCGACGGGCGGACAGATCGCGGGGCTAATCTTGTTGGCGCTTGTGCTGATCGGTCTGGCGCTCTGGGTCATTGTGGCGTGGCACCGCTTTATCCTCTTGGCGGAATACCCCCAAGGCTGGGTGCCGATGCTGCGCACGGATCGCATGCTGTCTTATATCGGACATTCGCTCTGGCTTGGCCTTGTGATGATGGGCCTGATGCTGCCCCTCTTTCTGGTGGTTGGGGTTGTCGGCGGCGTGGTGCCACTGATTGTCACGATTGTGAGTGTCGTGGTGATCGTCGCGGCCAATGTGGTGTTCTTTCGGCTTTCGACGATGCTGCCTGCGGCGGCGATTGGCAAGCCGCTCACGTTGAAAGAGGCGTGGACCGCGACCGAAGGCAGCAGCGCCACGATTCTGATCCTTGTTCTTATTCTGGGGGTGGCGCAATTCGCGCTGCAGCTTTTGCTTGGGTTGCTGCTTTTGACGCCGGTGATCGGGGCCGTGTTGATGGTGCTGGGCACGGTGGTGTCGGGTCTGGTCAATATCAGCATTCTGACCACGCTTTACGGCTATTATATCGAAAAGCGCGCGCTCTGAGCCTTGTCAGAAGGGTGTGATTGGGGCACTGAGGCGGGCATGACCGAGTTTCAGGAAAATGCCCGCGCCGCAGAGGCGGCGATGCGCGCCGTGTTCGAGCCGACACCGCTCCAACGCAATGATCACCTGTCCGAGCGTTATGGCGCTGAAATCCTGCTTAAGCGCGAGGATCTGAGCCCGGTGCGGTCCTACAAGCTGCGCGGCGCGTTCAATGCGATGCGCAAGGTGCTGGCGGCGCGGCCAGATACGGCGACGTTTGTCTGTGCCAGTGCGGGCAATCACGCGCAGGGCGTGGCCTATATGTGCCGGCATTTTGGGGTCAAAGGCGTGATTTTCATGCCCGTGACGACGCCGCAGCAAAAGATCGGCAAGACCGAGAAGTTTGGCGGCGATGCCGTGGCGATCCGGCTGACGGGCGATTATTTCGACGACACGCTGGCGGCGGCGCAGGCCTATTGCGCGCAGGTCGGTGGGCATTTCCTGTCGCCGTTTGACGACGAGGATGTGATCGAGGGGCAGGCATCCGTTGCGGTCGAGATCGAGGCGCAGTTGGGTGGCATGCCGGATCGTTTAATCCTGCCGGTGGGCGGTGGCGGGTTATCGGCGGGGGTGCGCAGCTATGTGGGCGCACGTGCCGCGCTGACGCTGGTGGAACCGGCGGGGGGTGCCTGTCTGGGTGCGGCGCTGGCGGCGGGGGAACCTGTGCGCTTGCGGCATGTGAACACCTTTGCCGATGGAGCGGCTGTGGCGCAGATCGGGGCACGCACATTCGCGCGGCTGGCGGATATGGAGCCAAGTGCAGCGATGGTGATCGAAGAGGATCGGCTTTGCACCACGATGCTGGAGATGCTGAATATCGAGGGGATCGTGCTCGAGCCTGCGGGGGCGCTGGCGGTTGATGCGCTCAAGGACATGGCGGATGTGATCCGGGGCAAGACGGTTGTTTGTGTGACCTCTGGCGGGAATTTCGATTTTGAACGGTTGCCGGAGGTGAAGGAGCGGGCGCAGCGGTTTTCGGGGGTGAAGAAGTATTTTATCCTGCGGATGCCGCAGCGGCCCGGCGCGCTGCGCGAGTTTCTGGAGATATTAGGACCGGAGGACGATATTGCCCGGTTTGAATACCTCAAGAAATCGGCGCGCAACTTTGGCTCTGTGCTGATCGGGATCGAGACGACGCGGCCCGAGAATTTTGCACCGATCCTGACGCGGCTGGATGCTGCCGGGTTTGAATATCGCGATATCACGCGCGATGAGGTGCTGGCCGAGTTCCTGATCTGAGCCTCAGGCGGCGATGACCCGATCAAGACCGGCCACGAATTCGGATTTCGAGTGCGCGTAACAATCGAGCACGGCGGTCAGATCAACGCTGGCACCCGCGCCCATGGCGGCGGCGCGTTCGCCGCTGTGACAGAGATCGGCAAAGGCGGTAAAGCCGAGATTGAGCGCGCTGCCCTTGAGGAAATGCAACAGCGCCTCAAGGTTCTGGCCCGCGTTTGGCAGGCGTAGTTTCCCGATCTCGGTATCCACCTCGTCAAGGAAAAGCTCTACCACCTCGGCAAAGGCGTCTGCCCCGATTTCATCGCGCAGGTCCTGCACGCGGCCCCAGTCGATCATCATCTACCCTCCGACACATGGGATCAGACTGGGCGCCAAGGGCTGATAAAGGGTTAAGCTGGGCTGGAAATTCGTGCGAATTTTAACATTCATATCCCGTTAAATCCTGTGAGCCTAGGAAGGGGGCGGACAGTGTAAAAGGTGGCCCCGGTGCGATCACGAGCGGAACAGGTGACAGGGACGGATGCGGGCGGCGGGGTGATCCAGCGCGTGCTGGTGGTGGATGACAGCCGATTGCAGCGGCGTATCCTGACCGCCTCTTTGCAGCGCTGGGGATTCGAGGTGCAGGAGGCCGAGTCGGGCGAGGAGGCGCTGCGACTTTGCCGGGATCAACCGCCTGATCTGGTGATGAGCGACTGGATGATGCCGGGGTTAAGTGGGCTTGAATTCTGTCGTAAATTCAGAGACTTGCAACAAGAGAGCTATGGGTATTTCATCCTTTTGACCTCTAAGAGTGACAAGGATGAGGTGGCGCTGGGCCTTGATGCGGGGGCGGATGATTTTCTGACCAAGCCGGTCAATGCCGCCGAACTGCGCGCGCGGATTTCGGCGGGGGCGCGTATCCTGCGGATGCAGCGCGAGTTGACCGAGAAGAACCGGCTGATCAAATCGACGCTGGACGAGTTGCAGACGCTTTATGATTCGCTCGATAGCGATTTGGTCGAGGCCAAGAAGCTGCAGCAATCGCTGGTGAGCGAGCGCTATCGCGATTTCGGCGCGGCCGAGGTGTCCTTGATGCTGCAATCGGCGGGGCATGTGGGCGGCGATCTGGTGGGGATGTTCCCGATTGGGGCCACGCGCATCGGGCTATACGGGATCGATGTGTCGGGCCATGGGATCAGTTCGGCGCTGATGACGGCGCGGCTGGCGGGGTATCTGTCGGCCTCTGTGCCGGAGCAGAACCTGGCCCTGCGCAAGACCCGCGATGGAAGGTTCGTGGCACGGCCGCCTGCGCAGGCGATTGCGATGCTGAACCGGCTGATCATGTCAGAGATGGAAACCGAGCATTATTTCACCCTTGTTCTGGCGGATGTCGATCTGGAGAGCGGGCGGGTGATCCTGTCGCAGGCGGGGCATCCGCATCCGGCGTTGCAGCGCGCGGATGGCACAGTGGAATTTGTGGGCGCGGGCGGTTTGCCGGTGGGGTTGATCGACGGGGCCGAGTTTGAGCAATTCGAGGTGCAGATGGGGCCGGGTGATCGCCTTTTGATCCATTCCGATGGGGTGATTGAATGTGCGGGCCAAACCGGGGCGCTGCTGCAAGAAGAGGGGTTGGCGCATATCCTGCGGGATCTGCGGCAGACGCGGGGCATGGCGCTGCTCGAATCATTGATCTGGAAACTGTCGGATTTTGCCGGGGATGCTGATTTTGATGATGATATTTCCGGGGTACTGCTGGAATTCAAAGGCAGTGCGTTTCCCGGCTGACGAAATGCCGGTCGCCAGCGTTCCCGAGGTCACGTGCCGCCTGTTCCGGTGTGATCCAGACCGCGCGATGGCCCGGCTCGGTGGGTGGGCCCAAGCGCCGGACCGGATGGGCGCGGTAGATGATGCAGAGCTTTTCCGCCCAGAATCCGTATTCCGGCATATAGGTGAACCGGCGAAAGGCCCCGAGCCGTCGGGGCCGGGCGATGAGCCAGCCGGTTTCTTCGAACACCTCGCGATAGAGCGCCTGCACGGGTGATTCGCCGGGATCAATGCCGCCGCCGGGCAATTGCAATTCTGGCAGCGGTTCTGCCTGATGGGTCACAAGCAGCCGCCCGCGATGCGGTAGGATGGCATAGGCACCGGGGCGCAGGCGATAGGCCACATCGGGCCGGGGGCTGTCTCCGAATCGTCTGATCACGTGGCACCTCTCTTGGGGTTGGCTTGTCCTGACGGTACAGGCGCGATATGCCAAGTCGAGACCCAAAGGAAAGCCCATGACACTTGGACAGAAAATCGCTTGGGATGATACGATCCTGCCATTCCAACTTGACCGCGCGGATATTCGAGGGCGGGTGGTGCGCCTTGATGGGGTGCTGGACGGGATTCTGAAACAGCATGATTACCCGCCACAGGTTGAAGCGCTGATTGCGGAAATGGCGCTTTTGACGGCGTTGATCGGGCAGACGATCAAGCTGCGGTGGAAGCTGTCGTTGCAGGTGCAGACGCGCGGTGCGGTGCGGATGATTGCCACCGATTACTATGGGCCAAGCGAGCCGGACGAGCCTGCGCGGATGCGCGCCTATGCCAGTTTCGACGCAGAGCGGCTGAGCCATGCGCGCCCGTTCGATCAGTTGGGCGAGGGGTATTTCGCCGTGATGCTGGATCAGGGGCAGGGCACCACGCCCTATCAGGGGATTACGCCGATTGCCGGAGAGGCGCTGCGCCACTGTGCCGAGGCGTATTTTGCCCAGTCCGAGCAGTTGCCCACGCGTTTTGCGCTGAGTTTCGGGAAATCGACAGAGGCAGGTGGTGTGGAGCATTGGCGCGCGGGTGGTGTCATGTTGCAGCATATGCCCAAGGCGTCGCCCTTTGCCAATGACGGCGGATCGGGCGATGGCGGGCTGTTGCAGCCGCAGGATATTCTGGACGGCGACGATGCCGAAAACTGGAACCGCGCCAATGTCTTGCTGGATACGGTCGAGGATCTGGAGCTGATCGGCCCGTCGATTGCGCCAACGGATCTTTTGGTGCGGCTGTTTCACGAAGAGGGGCCGCGCGTTTTCGATATGCAGGCGGTGCGGTTTGGGTGCACCTGTTCGGAAGAGCGGGTGCGCAGCAGCCTGTCGATCTATTCTGCGCGCGATATTGCGACCATGACCACCGAAGAGGGGATTGTGACCGCCGATTGCCAGTTTTGCGGGGCGCATTACCGGCTGGACCCGGCCACTGTCGGGTTTGAGGCCAAGGATGACGGGGCGGGGGGCAGTGACTGATCCGCTGGAGCGAGCGCTGCGCGCATTGCGGGCGGCGCGCGCGCCTTCGTCGGATTATGATCTAAATCCCGGTGTTGTTTTGCCCGAAGGGCGCAGATTGCGGGCGGCGGCGGTATTGGTGCCGGTGCGCGAGGGGCGCGTGATTCTGACCAAACGGTCCTCGAAGTTGCGGCATCATCCGGGGCAGATTGCGTTTCCGGGCGGCAAGCAGGATGCGGGTGATCCTGATATCACGGCCACCGCGCTGCGGGAGGCGGAGGAGGAGATCGGGCTAGACCGGCGCAGCGTCGAGGTGCTGGGGTTCTTGCCCCGGCACGAGACCGTGACCGGCTTTGACGTGACGCCGGTTCTGGCGCGGGTGCATGGAGCGTTCGAGCCGCGGGCCGAGCAGGGCGAAGTCGATGAGGTGTTCGACGTGCCTTTGGCGCATTTGCTAGAGTTGGGCCGATATAGGGTCGAAATGCGCCGCTGGCGGGGGGATTGGCGGCGCTATTATGCGGTGCCCTATGGCCCCTATTACATCTGGGGGGCGACGGCGCGCATTCTGCGTAACCTGGCGGATCTGGCGGAGCCGGAATGAAGGTTTCTGGCGCATGGATCGAGGATAAGGCGACGCAGGCGGTCTGTGCCATGCTGACCGAGGCGGGGTATCAGGCGCTGTTTGTCGGCGGCTGTGTGCGCAACGCGCTCTTGGAGATGCCGGTGGGGGATATTGATATTGCCACGGATGCCCGGCCCGAGATGGTGATGGAGCTGGCCCATGCGGCGGGGCTAAGGCCGGTGCCGACGGGCCTTGAACATGGCACGATTACGGTGGTTTCGGGTCACATCGGCCATGAGGTTACGACCTTTCGCGAGGATGTGCAGACCTTTGGTCGTCATGCGGTGGTGGCCTTTGCCAACGATCTGCGCACCGATGCGCGGCGGCGCGATTTTACGATGAATGCGCTTTATGCCCAGACTGATGGTGCCGTGGTCGATCCTTTGGGCGGGTTGGAGGATTTGCGCGCGCGGCGGGTGCGGTTTATCGAGGATGCCGATCAACGGATTCGCGAGGACTATTTGCGTATTCTGCGGTTTTTCAGGTTTCATGCCTGGTATGGTGATCCCGAAGGCGGGCTTGACGCCGAGGGGTTGGCGGCCTGTGCTGGCAATGTCGAAGGGATTGTCGGGCTGTCGCGCGAGCGTGTGGGGGCGGAAATGCGGAAGCTGCTCGCCGCACCTGACCCGGCACCGTCTGTGGCCGCGATGCAGGCGACGGGAGTGTTGGCTGTGGTTCTGCCCGGAAGCGATGCGCGCGCCTTGCCGCTGTTGGTGCATCTGGAATCAGAGACAAACACAGCCCCAGATGCGATTCTACGGTTGGCCGCGCTGGGTGGAGAGACGGTTGCGGAGCGGTTGCGCCTGTCGCGGGCAGAGGCGCGGCGGCTGGATAGTTTGAGGGGCGCGGCGGCAGACATGATGCACGCGGCAGAGTTGGGCTATCGCCACGGGATCGCGGAGGGGCGCGCGATCTTGCTGTTGCGCGCGGCGCTGCTGGAAAACACCTGGCAGGCGCGCGATGCCGAGGATTTGGCCAAAGGGGCCAAGGCAAGGTTTCCGGTGACAGCGGCGGACCTGATGCCAGAGTATACCGGCCCCACGTTGGGTGAACGGTTGCACGCGTTGGAGCGGCGCTGGATCGAGTCGGGGTTTGCGCTGACACGCGACGATCTGCTGTGAGCGGGCTTTTATAGCGGCGCGGCGCGGGGTAAAGGCGCAGGCATGAGCGAGCATGACATCATACGGTTGGGGCATCAGGGCGACGGCATTGCCGAGGGGCCGGTGTACGCACCTCTGGCCCTGCCCGGTGAGCGGGTTTCGGGCACTTTGAACGGTCAAACCCTGACCGATGTGCGCATTCTTTTGCCATCCTCGGATCGGGTGAGCGCGCCTTGTCGGCATTTCCGATCCTGTGGCGGATGTCAGGTGCAACATGCGTCAGACGGGTTTGTTGCGTCGTGGAAGCAAGAGGTGGTGCGCGCGGCGCTGGCAGCGCATGGCATCGTGGCTGAATTTCAGCCGATCCATATTTCGCCACCGCGATCCCGTCGGCGGGCAACATTTGCTGCAAAACGCACGAAAAAGGGGGCGATGGCCGGGTTTCATGCCCGTGGCAGCGATGTGATCATTGAGGTCCCTGATTGCCATCTGCTGCATCCCGAGGTGATGCGCGGCCTTAGCGTGGCCTGTGATCTGGCCGAGACAGGCACGAGCCGGAAGGCGGCGCTGGCGGTCAGCGTCACGCGGTCTTTGGTTGGGTTGGATGTGGCGGCTACGGATGGCAAGCCGCTGGATGGACCATTGCGTGTTGCGCTGGCGGCGTTGGCTGAGCGGCATGATCTGGCGCGGCTGGCCTGGGAGGACGAGGTTGTGGTGACGCGGCGCGCGCCGGTGCAGGTGTTTGGCGGGGCACGGGTGGTGCCGCCGCCGGGCGCATTCCTGCAAGCCACTGCAGAGGGTGAAGCGGCGCTTTTGGCTCAAACAGAGACTATTTTGGCGGGGGCGCGGCGGATCGTTGATCTTTTTGCTGGCTGCGGCACCTTTGCCCTGCCTTTGGCGCAGCGGGCGCAAGTACATGCGGTTGAGGGGGAGGCCGAGATGCTGGCGGCGCTGGATGCCGGACGGCGTGGGGCTGCGGGGCTCTATCCGCTGAGCACAGAGGCGCGTGATCTTTTCCGTCGACCGCTCTTGGCGGATGAGTTGGCGCGCTTTGACGGGGCGGTGATTGATCCGCCGCGTGCCGGGGCCGAGGCGCAGATTGCCGAGATTGCCCGCGCGCGCTTGCCCCGGCTGGCCTATGTGTCCTGCAATCCGGTGACATTTGCCCGAGACGCCAAGACCCTGATTGCGGCGGGCTATGCGATGGGTCCGGTGCGGGTGGTGGATCAATTCCGTTGGTCGGCGCATGTGGAATTGGTGGCCGGATTCACACTGAATAAGGCGTGAACGGAGCAATTTTTCTACCAAGCCCCGCATTTTTTTTGGTATTAGAATCACGAGCAGTGAGCGGATAAAAACAATGAAATCTAACAGACGGTTCGTGTTGCTGGCGGGGCTGAGCGCCTTGGCAGCGTGTGGCAGACAGGATTCTAAATTTCGCACCTATCGTGGCCCCGATGTGACGCGGGTGATTGTCAACAAGGGTGAGCGAGAGATGTTTCTCTTGCATCACAATCGCACGCTGGAGCGGTACAAGGTTGATCTTGGCTTTTCGCCTTCGGGGCATAAGCAATTCGAGGGGGATGGGCGCACGCCCGAGGGCGAGTATCACATCGACCGGCGCAATCCCAACAGTTCGTTTCATCTGTCGCTTGGGATTTCCTATCCCAATGAGGCGGATATTGCCTATGCCAAGGCCTTGGGCAAATCACCGGGTGGAGATATCTTCATCCATGGCGAGCCGAACGCACTGGCCTTTTTAAGCCCAGATTGGACGGCTGGCTGTATCTCGGTCAAGAATCGCGAGATGGAGGATGTCTATGCCATGGTCCGCGACGGGACGCCGATCACCATCAATGCGTGATCAGGTGCCGAGGATCATTGTCCACCAGATCTTGCCGCCATCCTCTTGAAGCCAGGAAAAGCCCATTTTGCGCGCCTCGGGAGAGAGGATCACGCGGCGCGTGCCCTCTTGTTCCATCCAAGCGGCGAGGGTTTGAAGCTCTGTCTCGTAGGTTTCCGAGATGGTTTCGCCGACGAGGGAGCCGGAATATCCAACGCGACGCACGCGGTCGAGCGGTGAGGAGCCATCTGAGCCAAAGTGCCAGGGGCGATTCTGCACCGACATATCGCGCGAATGGGTTGCGGCGGCGGCGGTGAGGGCAGAATCAAGTGTGAGCGGCGGCTGACCGGCGGCCTGACGCAGAGAATTGACCGAATCGAGCATGCGGAATTGCACCTCGGAGGTCTGGCCCGCTGCGATTCGGTAGACACGCGGCAGCGGTTTGCCATCCGAGCCCAATTGTGGTGGGGGCGGTGCGGCGCAGGCGGAAAGAGCCAAAAGAGCCGAGACCAACAGGATGTAGAGACGCGCCATGATGCAGAACCACCCGAAAATTGTTTAGACCTCTGCTTTAGCCCGGCTTGCGTTGCGATTCAAACCCACATGCGCAGAACATCGCGCGTTGTGACTTTCTTGATTTGCGGCGGAAATCTTGGCACCCTATACCTTACGGATCATCGGCTTGCCTGACTGGAGTTTCTCACATGACCCATGACTCTCGGATTTCGTGGAACCGGCGCACGTTTCTGACCGGAGCAGCGGCGTTGCTGGGTGCCCCGGCACTTGCGCAAGGTGTGGACGGTGCGGATACCGTCGAACTGGAGCGTGGCCTAGAAGAAGAAACGGTGCGGCGCAATATTTCCGGGTTCCGGATGCTGGATTGGCGGCCCTATTTTTCGAACCTGAACAACGGGGCTATTCTGGTCGATATCGACTCGCGCGCGGTGCATTTCTGGAGCGCGGATCAGTCGGTTTATAAACTTTACCCATCCTCGGTGCCGCTGACCGACGATTTGACGCGGCGTGGCCGCACATCGGTGGTGCAAAAGGTGGAGGGGCCAAGCTGGCGCCCGACGCCCTCGATGCTCAAGCGCAATCCGGAATGGCCGGCCTTTGTGCCGCCGGGGCCGGATAATCCGCTGGGCACCCACGCGCTTTATCTGAGTTGGACCTATTACCGCATTCACGGCACCCATGACACGCGCAAAATTGGGCGGCGGTCGTCGAATGGCTGTGTCGGACTTTACAACGAGCACATCGCGGAATTGTTCTCTTTGACCAAGGTTGGCACGCAGGTGTTGCTAATTTGACGAAAAAGAGGCGATTTGTTGGGTGGCGGACCCAAGATAGAATTGCAATCGCTTTGGATTGCTGATTAGAAAATCTTACGAGGTTAAGTCTTGGGTGCTTGGCGTTGTATATTGCAACGTCATGCCAAAATCTGGAGGATAATCATGAAGAAACTCGTTCTCGCTGCTGCCCTGAGCGCCGCTGCTTCGACCGCTTTTGCAGGCAACCTGTCGGAGCCCGTTATCGAGGCACCGGTCGTTGTTGAAGAAACCGCTGCAAGCTCGTCCGCCGCTGGCGTTTGGGTTCCGCTGGTTCTGCTGGCAATCGTCGCGGCTGTTATCGCTGCTGACTAAGTCCGGCAACGGCACCAAAAGAAAAGGCAGTGGGAAACCACTGCCTTTTTTTGTGCCTGATTGGGATTGGTCCCAGACATGGGCAGTTACTCTGTCCGACTTTGCGCAGCGCGGTCAAACCACCTAAGTTGCTCAGCCACGCATGGGGTTAGCGGGTGATCTATCGAGGGCAGGTAAGAGCGCAGCGATGCCAGTGATGCGAGTTCGGCCTTGTCCAGCCCCGGTGTCACAAAGGAATGGCGTCGCATAAGCATCGCGGCGCGAAACGCCAACTCAGCCAGAAAAACCTCATGGCTGGTGGGTTTGAATGTCGACATCATCCGCCGCATCCGAACCTCAAGCGCGTGGCAATGTCTCTTCCAAGCGTTCAAACGGTCTTCTACCGCCCAATCTATGGTTCGGGCCTTTGAGGCAGACATGCGTTCTTGTGGCTGAAAGACCCGTTTGCGATAGAGCGCTTTTGGAACATGAATTACTGGCCCGGCCTCTAGAAGACCGAGGGCGTATTCCGCCTCGACTGCAAATCCGCCCCATAAATCTGTTGGGAAGCCTTGGGTCACTGCGATGGCGCTTTGGCGCGTCACGCCGCGCCACGGCATGGCATGGGCCCCTTGCACCATAAAGCGGATCAGATGTGTCATCCGATCCTCGCCCTGCGGCAAGGCCACCGATCTAAATCCGGTTATCCCATTGGCGTCAAACATCGTCATATCGCCATAAGCAACCGATGCCTTTGGGTGTTCAGAGACCAAAGGAAAGAACGTTGCGAGATAGTCGGGCGCCCAAATGTCGTCATGGGGGAGCGGGGCATAGAACGGGGTTTCTACCCGTTGCAGCAGCGCGTTGAAGTTTCCGGCCCATCCCAGACGTCGGGGATTGGTAGAGATATTCACGCGCGGATCGTCGCGAAACGGCTCTAGCGCCGCCTCTGTGCTGTCTTTATCCCCTTCGGATGGGTCGATCGCGATCTCGATACGAAAATCATCGAAACTTTGCGCCAAGACGGAGGATACCGTTTCGCCGATGAAGGCACCGGCCTGATAGGCGGGAATACATACGGTGATCACGCATCAAGCCCCATCTCAGACAACACGCGCAAAGCTGCCTCTTCTCCGTATTTCGGTGCCATAACGTATTTGCCGGTGTTGATCGAGTGATACCTTGGCAGGCTTGTCACACCTATTTCTGCCCGGCTGTGCAATCCGCTGTTGGGATCGGTGATGCCAGAGGTGCCCCAGGCTGAAATGTATCCGCCCCGCACCTCGAAATCGTTTGTATACTCCGCAAGCGCGTTACCGTAGCCGGGCATATAGCGCGCGAGGGCCGCGATACTTTGTTCGGTGATGTGCCGAGCTGTGCTGGGCGTAATGCAGACCGGTGCCGGATCAGGTGCCAGCGCGACTTCGCTTTTCAACATGCCTGCCGGATACCAGCTTGCGTAAACCCTGTCTCCGTATGCGACCGTGTCGCCGTATTCGCCAATGACAAAGGTCACGTTGGGTGTGCGCTCTGCAAGGTCTTTGCTCTGAAGATGCAAGCCACATTTGAAGCGATGCAAGGCTTGGCGCGGTGGCGACAGGTTTAGATACCGGTCAAGCCGCAGCCGCTGTTCCCAGCTTGCGTTGATGACTGCGCCGAATTTCTCGCGCAGGCCATCGGCCCCCCATGTTATCACCAAGTGATCATCTTCGCGGGTGATCCCCGTGACTTCGGCCTTTGTCCGCGCTTCCACCAGAGGCTGCGCGCCAAGGGCAGATAACAAAAAGGGCCGTTTCGTCCTTGGAGAGCTTGCAAGCTCGTTGGTTTCCCATGCCGCTGAAATTTCGGTCGTGTCGAAGAGGGCGCCCAATTCGCTGGCGTTAAGAGGGCGCAAGCGCAGGTCGCGTTTGCATATCAGGTCTGTGCCGCAAGAATCGGCTTCCTCCTGAGTCTGGGCAAGATGGGCTGCGACCCCGTCCTTGGGCACCATGCTGTCACGGGGGCAGGCGTAGAGAAACGGTTTTTCTGACAGTCCGAGACCGGCCTCGGGTATCCAGCGGGTCAAGATTGGCCGAAAGCGCACCGCCCCTGACAGAAGCCGCCGCGTTGTCGTATGGCTGGAATCGAGCACATAGGTATATCCTAGGTGGATTTTGCCCTCGCACACGGCACTTGCACCGGAAAAGAGCGTTTCATTGCGCTCGAACAGCACCACCCGGAGCCCGGCATCCGCAAGGCGCATCGCTGCTGTTATGCCTGCAAGCCCGCTTCCGATCACTGCAACCGGGCCGCCCGTGATCGTCGCGCTGCGATACGACATCTTTACCCTCGCCATAAAAGAGGCAGTTCAGGTGGGACCACCAAGATCACCGCATCCGGGCACTGCCAAGGCGCGGGCTAGCTTTAATCGAGCCAGCCTTTGAGATTGGTTTCTACAATGGAGGAGAGCGCCTTGATATGGGCGTCATCGTCGTTGAGGCAGGGGATATAGGTGAATTCTTCACCGCCGGCCTCTTCGAAACTTTCGCGGATTTCCTCGTTGATCTCTTCCAGCGTTTCGATGCAATCGGCGGAAAAGGCGGGGGCCATCACCGCGATGCGCTTTTTGCCATCTTCGCGGGCCAAGCGGGCCACTTCGTCTACGGTATAGGGCTTGAGCCATTCTTCGGGGCCAAAGACCGACTGAAACGTTGTGGTGATCTCGGTATTTTCCCAACCCAGCCGCTCTTTGAGCAGGCGGGTCGTTTTCTGGCATTGGCAATGATAGGGGTCGCCCTGCATCAGGTAGCGTTTCGGCATGCCGTGATAGGAGACCACGAGGATCTCTGGCCGCTTTTCAACCTCTGCGTAGGCGCGTTCGACTGATTGCGCGAGCGCCTCGATATAGAGCGGGTTCTGGAAATAGGGTTCGACCACGCGGGCAATGGGCTGCCATGTCTCATCCATCAGGGCGCGAAAGAACTGATCATTCGCGGTGGCCGAGGTGGCACCGGCGTAATGCGGATAGAGCGGAAAGAAGAGAATGCGGGTGCAGCCCGCCTCGACCATCTGGCGCACTTTGGATTTGGTTGAGGGATTGCCATAGCGCATACAGAAATCCACCATGACCTGATCGCCATAGCGCTCCTGCATCGCGGCGGCCATTTTGGTGGTCTGGTCGCGGGTGATGGTCATCAGGGGGCTTTCGCCCTTATCCTCGTTCCAGATGGATTTATAGGCATGCCCGCTGGTAAAGGGCCGCTTGGTCAGGATGATGAGCTGCAAGAGCGGCTGCCATTTCCACGGGCTGTAGTCGATCACCCGGCGGTCCGACAGGAACTCGTTGAGATAGCGGCGCATGGGCCAGTAGGTGTAGTGATCCGGTGTCCCGAGATTGGCCAAGAGCACACCGGTTTTCGCGCGCGGCACCTTGGGGTGATCGGCGGCGGCGTGTTCTGGGCGGGCGGCATCATGGCTGGCATCAAGCATGGCTTGGTCATTCCTGTGTGTTCCGGGACAGGGGTGACATATAGGCTGTGCCTGAAAGGTCAATCTTTCAACGGGGTTTCCACCGCGCCAAGCGCATCGGCAAGGCGCGCGCTGGCTGATCCGGGGCGCAGCGGCTGGGGCTGGCTGGCGTCAGGGGCCCAGCCGGTGAGGAAGATCATCTCGAATGTGGCGGGGATGCGTCCGTCATCCATACCAAAGGCTTGTGAATATATGTCGCAGGCGCGGTAGAGCATGCGGCGCGGGGTTAGTGCGCGATGGCGCGCGCTCATCGCATTGGATTCGCCCATCGCGCGCAGGTCGCGCATCAGCGCCAGAGGATCGGCATAGCTGGTGCGAAGCGGCAAAGTATCGGCCACCGGCAGGGTAAGGCCCGCGCGTTGCATCAGCGCGCCCAGATCGCGGATTTCGGCCATGGGCAGGACGCGGGGCGAGA
The DNA here is from genome assembly GCF_051447875.1 of Roseovarius sp. MS2. NCBI lineage: Bacteria > Pseudomonadati > Pseudomonadota > Alphaproteobacteria > Rhodobacterales > Roseobacteraceae > Roseovarius > Roseovarius sp. MS2. The sequence goes on along the minus strand of NZ_JBKHVF010000001.1, from coordinate 1,325,409 downwards.
GGCCGCCGCTGACCTCTGCTTCGGCCTGAGCCAAGGCGCTGCGCAATTCGTGCAGCGTGCCACCGCCAAAGAGCGCGGCGAGCAGCAGGCCATCGGGGCGCAGCGCGCGGCGGGCCTGAATAAGCTGACCCACAGGATCGTTGGCCCAATGCAGGCAGAGGGCGAGGATGACCAGATCATGCGCGCCGGGTTCCAGCATCAGCACCTCATCATCCGCGACGATGCGCGCCTCTGGTAGCCGGGATTTCCAGAAATGCGGAAAACCCGTCACAACGGCGGGTGCGGTAAAGGATTTGTTAACCAAGGTCAGGCGATCCTCGACCTCATCCGCCGCTATCTCGTGCAGAAAGAGCGCCGGTGCGCGCTGGGCGCGCAGGCGGTTGCGAGTGAGGGCGGCGCGATCTGTCAGGAGCGTTTGGGTCATGGGGCAAGGATAGAGTGCTGGCAGCAGCTTTTCAAACGGCGGTTCGCATGGTTTATCCCGCCCGCTGCACGCTTTGCGGCGCGGTGGTGGATAGCGATTTCGGTCTTTGTGGCCCGTGCTGGCGGGATACGCCGTTCATCTCGGGGCTGGTCTGCGAGACCTGCGGCGTGCCTCTGCCCGGTGAGGGGCATGCGGAGGCCGCGCATTGCGATGACTGCCTGCGCATGGCGCGGCCGTGGTCGCAGGGGCGCGCGGCGATTCGCTATCATGAGAATGGGCGCGAACTGATCCTCATGCTCAAGCATGGCGACCGGCACGATGTGGTGCGCCCGGCGGCAAAGTGGATGGCGCGGGCGGCGCAGCCCCTGTTGCGGCCCGATACGCTGATTGCGCCCATTCCGCTTCATTGGGGGCGGATGCTGTCGCGGCGGTTCAACCAATCGGCGCTTTTGGCACAGGGATTGGCGCGCGAGACCGGTTTGCCATGCTGCCCTGACCTGCTGACGCGGTTCAAACGCACGCAGAGCCTGAAGGGGCTGAGTGTCGAGGCGCGACACGCCATGCTGACCGATGCGATTCGAGTAACGGCGCGGCATAGGGGATTGATTGCCGGGCGTTCGGTTCTGATTGTTGACGATGTCATGACCTCGGGGGCGACGCTGTCGGTGGCGACGCAGGCCTGTTTTTCAGCCGGTAGCGGGGAAGTGAGCGTTGTGACACTGGCGCGCGCCGTCAAGGATGCCTAAGTTCGCGCGACAGCGAACCGGGGATCCCAATCATGAAACCAGTCGAAATCTACACCTCACCGCTCTGCGGGTTTTGCCATTCGGCCAAACGCCTGTTGCAGAAGAAAGGCGTTAATTTTTCAGAAATCAACGTGCTGGCACAGCCCGCGCGCAAGTCTGAGATGATGAAGCGCGCCAATGGCCGCCATACAGTGCCGCAGATTTTCATAGGCACCACCCATGTGGGTGGCTGTGATGATCTTTATGCGCTGGAACAGGCGGGCAAGCTTGACGCGCTGTTGCGCGGGTGACGGCGATGCGCGCGGCGCTTTTGCAGCTGAGTAGCAGCGATGACCCCGAGGCCAATCTGGCGGTCACGCTGTCTATGATGGATGCGGCGATTGCGGATGGGGCCAAGTTTATCCTGACGCCTGAGGTTACCAATTGTGTCTCGGGCAGCCGCACGCATCAAAACGCCGTCCTGCACCCCGAAGAGAGCGATCCGACACTGGCGGGCCTGCGCGCGCGCGCGGCAGAGGCCGGTGTCTGGCTTTTGATCGGGTCGCTCGCGCTGAAAACCGATGATCCCGATGGGCGCTTTGCCAACCGGTCGTTTCTGATTGGCCCGGATGGCGAGATTGTCGCGCGCTATGACAAGATTCATATGTTCGATGTGGATGTCACCCCCGAAGAAACCTATCGCGAATCGGATGGGTTTCGCCCCGGTGATCGGGCAGTTCTGGCCGATATGCCACTGGGCAAGCTGGGGATGACGGTGTGTTACGACGTGCGTTTCCCGCATTTGCACCGGCGTCTGGCGCAGGCGGGGGCCACTGTGCTGACCGTTCCGGCGGCGTTTTCGCATGTGACCGGGGCCGCGCATTGGGAGGTGCTGTTGCGCGCCCGTGCCATTGAAACCGGGTGTTTTGTGCTGGCTCCGGCACAGACCGGCATCCATGCCGCGACAACTGGACGCACCCGTCAAACCCATGGGCACAGTATGGTTGTGGCACCATGGGGAGAGGTTCTTGCCGATGGTGGCGTTGAGCCGGGCATCGTGATGGTTGATCTTGACCCCGATGCGGTGGCACAAGCGCGCAGGCGCGTGCCTTCGCTGCGCCATGATAGAGCGTTTGACGGGCCCTGAATGACCGATACGACCAGCAATTCCCTTGCCGTGGCGCTGTTTAGCGAGATCCTTACGAATGAGCAGTTGATCCGCAGCCGTCTGACACGGGTGTTGCCGAAGGGGATGGAAATCTCGCATTTTTCGGTGCTCAACCATCTGGCGCGGATCGGGGATGAGCGGAGCCCGGCACAATTGGCGAAAAGTTTTCACGTCACACGCGGGGCGATGACCAATACCCTGTCCAAGCTGGAGTGGGCGGGATATGTGCATATCCGCCCCGATTGGGATGATGCGCGGCGCAAAATGGTGGCGATCAGCCCCTCAGGCCGTCAGGCGCGCGATGCCGCAATGGCGGCGATCACGCCGATGGTTTCGGACCTGATCCGCGATCTGGGCGAAGACCGCGTGCGCGCCAGCCTTCCGGTTCTGCGGGAATTACGGGCGCGGCTGGAGCCGGGGACGTGAATTCGTCTGCTACCCGCGCGGAACAAGGCGCGTAGCGCCGCCGCGCGGATCGCTGGGCCGTCCCGCGGCCTAGCGATTTCGAGAGGGAGCGCTTCACCGTGAAGTCATACGGACTTGACTGGCATTAAGTGGCATCCATGGCCGTTGCTTCGCTAGTCCCCGGCCCAGCAACCCGCGCCTCAGCGCTTCACGCTTGCCGTCACGTAATTTACGCTCAGGTCCCGGTCTGACAGGCGCCAGCCCCATGTGATCGGGTTAAAGACAAAGCCTTTGCGATCCACAGGTTCGAGCGCGGCGTTGCGCAAGAGATCGTATAGCTCGTCTGGCGTGATGAATTTGGCCCAGTCATGCGTACCTTTGGGCAACCAGCGCATGACATATTCCGCGCCCACAATGGCCATCGCATAGCTTTTTGGGTTGCGGTTGATGGTCGAGCAGATGTGGAGCCCGCCCGGTTTCAAAAGCTGCTGGCAGGCCGTGAGATAGGTCAGCGGATCGGCCACATGCTCGACCACTTCCATGTTGAGCACGACGTCGAACTGTTCGCCTGCTGCGGCCAGATCCTCGGCGGTGGTGTGGCGATAGTCGATGTCGAGCCCGGATTGCGCGGCATGGACCTGGGCCACGGGAATGTTGCGGGGGGCGGCATCGGCCCCGACCACGGTTGCACCCAGACGCGCCATCGGTTCGCTCAAAAGACCGCCACCGCAGCCGATATCAAGCAGGCGCAGCCCGGCAAAGGGGGTCTGATCGCGCAAATCACGGTCGAACTCTGCCGCGATCTGGGTTGTGATGTAATCCAGCCGACAGGGGTTGAGCATGTGCAGGGGCTTGAATTTTCCGTTCGGGTCCCACCATTCAGCGGCCATCGCCTCGAACTTGGCGACCTCGGTGGGATCAATCGTGCTCTGAGCGGCTTGCATTCTGCTCTCCATATGCTCTTTTGGTCTTGCGGCATATATAGGACATTCATGGACAAATTCTCAGGCCAAAAGAGCGCAGTGCAATATCTCCATCCTCCGGTCGAGCCCTTTGACCGGCGTATGCTGGATGTGGGCGATGGGCACAGCGTTTATATGGAGCAATCGGGCCACCCCGATGGCCTGCCGGTGATTGTGCTGCATGGCGGACCGGGGGGTGGATGCAGCCCGGCGATGCGGCGCTATTTTGATCCGGCGGTTTACCGGATCATCCTGTTTGATCAGCGCGGCTGTGGCCGGTCGCGCCCGCATGCCAGTGTCGAGGCGAATACGACATGGCATCTGGTGGCGGATATCGAGTTGATTCGCCGGACCTTGGGCATCGACCGCTGGATCGTGTTCGGCGGCAGTTGGGGGGCGACGCTGGCGCTGATCTATGCGCAGGCGCACCCTGCGCCGGTGCAGCATCTGGTGCTGCGCGGGGTTTTCACCATGACCGAGGCGGAATTGCATTGGTTCTATGGGGGCGGTGCCGGGGCGTTTTGGCCGGAAACATGGGCGCGATTCGTGGAGTTAATCCCCGAAGGTGAGCGCGACGATCTGATTGCCGCCTATCACCGCCGACTTTTCTCGGGCAACCTGAGCGAGGAAGTGACCCATGCCAAGGCATGGTCAGCCTGGGAAAATGCACTGGCCACAGTGCATTCCACCGGGGTGGGTGGTGATAGCCCCGCCGATTACGCCCGCGCCTTTGCCCGGCTTGAGAATCACTATTTCACCCATCGTGGATTTCTGGATCATGATGGGCAGATTCTGGATGACATGCCGCGCATCGCGCATATTCCGGGCACGATCGTGCAGGGGCGCTATGACATGATCTGCCCGCCGGTGACGGCGCATCGGCTGGCCGAGCGGTGGCCGGGTGCCGATCTGCGGATGATCCCCGTGGCGGGGCATGCCCTGTCAGAGCCGGGGATCAGCGCCGACTTGGTGGGCGTCATGCAGAAGCTGGCCCGCGGCGCGCGCTAGGCCGATGGAAACCCTGCCTGATCTTTATGCCCGCCTTGTGGCCGATGGCAAATTGACCCGCGATCCGGCGCAAGAGGCGCTTTTGCCCGAGTTCGAGCGGATTCGTGCAGGCCTCGACGAGGCCCCGCGCAAGGGCTGGTTTCGCCGCGCGCCAGAGCCGCCCAAGGGCCTCTATATCTGGGGCGGGGTCGGGCGCGGAAAATCCATGCTGATGGACCTGTTTGTAAGCACGTTGGCCGTGCCCAGCCGACGGGTGCATTTCCATGCCTTCATGCAGGAAATCCATGCCGGGCTGCATGCCGCACGAGCGCGCAACGAGGCGGATGCGCTGGCCCCGGTGGCGGCGGAGGTGGCCAAATCGGTGCGGCTATTGGCCTTTGATGAGATGCAGATCACAGACATCACGGATGCAATGATCGTGGGGCGGCTATTCGAGGCGCTGTTTGCGGCGGGGGTGGTTGTGGTCACAACCTCGAACCGAGTGCCGGATGACCTGTATAAGAATGGGTTAAACCGGCAGCTGTTTCTGCCTTTCATCGAGCTTTTGAAAGAGCGGATGGTCCTGCATGAAATGGTCAGCCCGACCGATTACCGGCAGGATCGTCTGACGGGCAGCCCGAGCTATTTCACCCCGATCAATGCCGAGAGTCGGGCCGAGATAGAGACGATTTGGCACAGTTTGACCGAGGGTCGCGGCGGGCCGCATACGATTATCGTGAACAAGCGGGCGGTGGAAATACCGGCGTTTCACAATGGCGTGGCGCGGGCCACGTTTTATGATCTTTGCGGCAATCCCCTTGGACCGGCGGATTATCTGGCCTTGGCCGAAGCGGCGCGGGTGCTGATCCTAGAAAACATCCCACAGATGGGGCGCAGCAATTTCAACGAGGCCAAGCGGTTTGTGACGCTCATTGATGCGCTTTATGAGGCGCGCGTGCGGCTGATTTGTTCGGCGGCGGCGGTTCCGGAATACCTCTATATCGAAGGCGAGGGATCGTTCGAGTTTGAGCGCACCGCCAGCCGCATGCGCGAAATGCAATCCGAAGGCTGGGGCAAAGAGGATTAGAGCGCCTTGCGTCTGATCGGGGTCACATCGCCCCGGGGCCCATGTTGTCTCGGCGAGGTCCCGGGTCAGGCCCGGGACGGGTGTGTTTTCCATGGGGCGCAACACGCCCTAGCCCGAAAGGCCTGCCATATCGCAGATGATGCGCCATTCGTCGGCCGTGACGGGCTGCACTGAGAGGCGAGAGTTTTTCACCAGCACCATATCGGCCAGACGCGGATCGGATTTGATCGTGTCGAGCGTGACAGGTGTCTTGGCGGAGGCGACGGCCTTGATATCCACGCATTCCCAGCGTGGATCGTCGGATTTGCTGTCGGGATGTGCGGTGGCGATGACCTCGACGGTGCCAACCACGGCTTTTTCGCTCTGGGAATGGTAGAAAAAGCCACGGTCGCCCACGGCCATCTCGCGCATGAAATTGCGGGCCTGATAGTTGCGCACGCCGTCCCATTCCTCGCCCGCGTCGCCCTTGGCCAGCTGATCCTGCCAGCCCCAGGTTGAGGGTTCGGATTTGAACAGCCAATAGCGCATCAGATGACCTTTTTCCACGGGATCAGCTCGACATTGGCGAAAAGCCCCGCCTTGGCGTAGGGATCAGCGGCGGCCCAATCCTGTGCTGCCTGCATATCGGCCACGTCGAGGATGACAAGTGAGCCGATCATCTGGCCTGCGTCATCGAGCAGCGGACCGGCCTGAGACACGACGCCGGTGTCCTTGAGATAGGCGACATGGGCCTCGCGGGTGTCGAGGCGGGTTTGCAGAGCACCGGGTTTGTCGCGGGCGATCAGGGCAATGAGCATCATTCTTCCTTTAATGGGCGTGACAGCAGCATATCCATCGCCTGCGCCACGTGCAATTCGCCTGTGACAAGCGCGGTGACGGCATGGGTGATGGGCATATCGAGAGAGAGCGCCTGTGCGCGGGCCAAGACGGCGCGGGCGGTGGCGGAACCTTCGACGGTAAGGGAGGGATCAAACCCTGCGCCTTTGCCGATGCTCAGACCGTAGCGGTAGTTGCGCGACTGGTCAGAGGTGCAGGTGAGCGCCAGATCGCCAAAGCCCGAGAGGCCCGCAAGCGTCTGGGGGTGCGCGCCCAGCGCATGGGCAAGACGGTTCATTTCGGCAAAGCCACGGGTCATCAGGGCGGCGCGCGCGCTCTCGCCCAGACCGGCCCCGATGACGGCACCGCAGGCGATGGCGATCACGTTTTTGAGCGCGCCGCCCAGTTCCGCACCCAGCGTATCGGTGCTGCGATAGAGGCGCAGGGTGGGCGTTGTAAGGCAGCGCTGCAGCATTTGGCCGGTGTGGTCGTCGCCGCAGGCGAGCGTCAGCGCCGTTGGCAGGCCAAGGGCGATGTCACGGGCAAAGCTGGGGCCGGTGAGGATTGCAGGGGTTGCCGAAGGACAGGATTGCGCGATGAGGCCGGTGGGGCCGAGGCCCGTGGTCAGGTCCATGCCCTTGCAACAGGCAACCAGCGGGCGGCGGGCGAGGGATGCGGCATGTTCCAAAAGGAAGCCGCCCAGCGTCTGCATCGGCATGGCAAGCAGGCAGGGGATATCGCCCTTGGGCACGGGGCCGGTGGTTAGGGTCACGCTGTCCGGCAGGGAGATGCCGGGCAAGCGGCGCGTATTCTCGCGTGTCTGCTGCATCTCGGCGGCGTGGGCCGGGTCGCGCGCCCAGAGGGTGACGGGGCCGTTTTGCGCCAATGTCACGGCAAGGGCCGTGCCGAATGCGCCCGCGCCACAGATGAGGATCATGCCTTGGCCCCTTTCTTGCCGCTGCCGAGCATGGCAGGGCTGGCGTGATCCAAGGGCCAACGGGGGCGGGCGGCAAGGGTCATGTCATCGCGGTGGCCAAGCGCAAAGAGTTCGGCCCCGGCATAGGCGATCATCGCGGCATTATCAGTGCAGAGCGCAAGCGGGGGCGCGACAAAAGCTGCGCCCATTTCTGCGGCAACAGTCTCTAACCCGGCGCGAATGGCAGTATTTGCGGCGACACCGCCAGCGACGGCGATGACCGGGGTGGCGGGTGCCTCTGCCAGATAGGCGGTCAGGGCGCGGCGGGTTTTTTCAGCCAGAACATCACGCACGGCGGCCTGAAACCCGGCGCAGAGATCGGCGCGGTCCTGCCGTGTCAGCCCGGATTTCGCGGTCACTATTTCATCGCGGGCGCGCAGAAGGGCGGTTTTCAGCCCGGAAAAGGACATATCGCAGCCAGGACGATCCAGCAGGGGCCGGGGAAAGCGAAAGCGGGTGGGATCGCCCTTTAGCGCCTCGCGTTCCACATTGGGGCCGCCGGGCTGTGGTAGGCCCATGAGGCGCGCGGTTTTGTCAAACGCCTCGCCGGGGGCGTCGTCGATGGTGCCGCCTAGCCGGGTGAAATCATCCGCGCCGCGCACGATCAGGAACTGGCAATGCCCGCCCGAGACCAGCAGCATGAGATAGGGGTAAGCCACATCATGGGTGAGGCGCGGGGTCAGGGCATGGCCCGCAAGATGGTTGACGCCAATAAGCGGGAGGCCTGCGCCCGCAGCGATCCCCTTGGCACACATCACCCCAGCGATCACCCCGCCAATGAGCCCCGGACCAGAGGTGACGGCGACGGCCCCCACATCGCGCAGTGTCAGATGCGCTGCGGTCAGCGCTTCGCGCACGCAGATATCCAGCTTTTCCGTATGGGCGCGCGCCGCGATTTCCGGCACGACCCCGCCGAAATCGGCGTGCAGCGCGGTTTGACCATGCACCACCGAGGAGAGGATTTTGGGCCGGCCATCTGCGTCAATGCGCAACACCGCAGCGGCGGTATCATCGCAGCTGCTCTCAAGTCCCAAGAGGATCAAAGGCTCTGTCATCGCGGCCATGCGTTGCGTGAAAGGTCCAAGGCAGGTAACACCGAATGAGACAGGCAACAACTCTGGATGGGCCATGACCGTCACGATCCTGATCACCCGGCCCGAGCCGGAGGCCAGCCGCATGGCCGCAGAGGTGAAAGCGCTCTGCGGTGATGTTGCTGTGGTGGTCTCGCCGGTGATGCAGATCGCTTATGGTGGGGCGCTGCCCGATCTTACCGGGGATGAGACGCTGATTTTCACCTCGCGACACGGGGTGGAGGGATTTTGCCGCCTGAGCGCGCGGCGGGATTCCCCCTGCTATGCGGTGGGCGATGCCACGGCAGAGGCGGCAGAGGCCCAGGGGTTGCGTGCCATTTCCGCCGGGGGTGATGCCGGGGCGTTGTTGGCGCGGATCGCAGAGGATGGCGCATGTGGGCCGTTCCTGCATCTGCGCGGGGCGCATGTAGCGGCGGACGTGGCCGGGGCCTTGCGCGCTGCGGGGCATACGGCGCGCGATGCGGTGGTTTATGATCAGGTTGAGGCAACGCTGAGCGCCGAGGCGCGGGCGCTCTTGCGGGGTGCGGAGCCGGTGATCCTGCCGCTAATGTCCCCCCGCACGGCGCGGATTTTTTTGGCGCAGGCCGAGGGCGTCAGCGCGCCGCTCTTGATCGCGGCCATAAGCCGCAATGCGGCGGATGCGCTGCCAGAGGATGTGGCGGCGTGCGTGCGAATTGCGGAAATGCCGGATTTGCCGGGCGTCTTGGCCGTAGTGCAAGACCTCGTGCAGATGGCCAAGCGGCTTGAGGGTGGAAAACGACCGCAGTAAGGTCAGATTGACAGGGACGTGTGGTGAGATTCGAAAGGATGGCACAAGGTGGCTGACAAGAAGCAAGCTCCGAAGGAACCGGGTGAGGCAGACATCGTGTCGGATGCTGTGGAGCCGGTCGCGGAGACAGCGCCCGAAATGTCAGAGCCAGAGCAGCCCGAGAGCACAGTGCAGGACGCTTCAGATGCGTCAGAGCCGAATATGGATACGCCTGCCACGGAGAGCCAAGAGCCTGAAATCAGTCAAGACGGCGCGCCCGGCGCGATTTATGTCGGGGGCGACACGCCCGAGCCTGAGCCGCTTGCCCAAGACAAACCCGAACCGGTGATCGTGCGCCAAGGCGGGTTCTGGCCGATGTTGCTGGGCGGTGTCGTGGCGGCGGGTGTGGGTGTTGCGGCGGCGCCTTATGTGCTGCCCCCTTCGTGGTTTGCCCCCGAAGAGAGCGGCGTTGAGGCGGCGCTTGCGGAACAGGACGCGCGGCTGACGGCCCTGCGCGCTGATTTGGATGGGGTACAAAGCCCGCCGGATTTGAGCGGCGAGATGCAGGGCCTGAGCGAGACACTGACCGCGCTTACCGGGCAAATCGCCGATCTGGAGGGGCGTATCGCGGCGCTAGAATCCCGTCCGGCGACGCAGGGCGGCGGCGTGCCGGCGGCCGAGATCGAGGATTTGCGCGCATCCCTCGCGGCGCAAGCGGCTGAGGTTGAGGCGCTACGGTCGGCGGCAGATGCGCAGGAGGCGGCGGCACGCGATAGCGCTGTGGCCACGCTGCGCCGCGCCGCGCTGACGCAGGTTTTGACCGCGCTCGACACTGGCAGTGATTTCGCCCCGGCGCTAAGCGATCTGCGGGAGACCGGTGCCGAAGTGCCTGACGTGTTGGCCGATCAGGCGGAAACCGGCGTGCCGACACAGGCCGCTCTGATCGAGAGTTTCCCCGAGGCGGCGCGCGCCGCCCTTGCCGCTGCACGAGCCGAAAGTGGCGATGCTGTGGCCGGCGTGGGCGGCTTTCTCAAGAGTCAGCTTGGTATCCGCTCGCTTAGCCCTCAGGAGGGGGATGATCCCGATGCGGTCCTGTCTCGGGCAGAGGCCGCCTTGGCCGAGGGCCGCCTAAGCGATGCCTTGACCGAGATTGCAACGCTTTCCGAGGCAGCGCGCGCGCCCCTTGATGGGTGGGTCGCCGAGGCCACGCGCCGCCAAGAGGCGCTGGCCGCCGCAGAGGCGCTGGCCGAAACAGTGAATTGAACGAGAAAAGGCGAGCGCCATGCTTTGGTCGATTATCAAGATAGCGGTTTTCATTGCCCTGGTGGCGGGCGTGACGCTGGGCGCGAGTTTCCTGCTCGAACTCGATGGCGGTGTGCGGATTGTCATGGCGGGGGTCGAGATCAACCTGACCCCGATCAAGGCGGTGATTGCGCTGGGCGTGCTGGTGTTCATCATCTGGCTTTTGATGAAGTTGACCGGGCTTTTGGTGGCATCTCTCAAGTTCATCAACGGTGATGAAACCGCGCTGTCGCGCTATTTCGATCGCAGCCGTCAAGACAAGGGCTATCGCGCGCTGTCCGAGGGGATGCTGGCGCTGGCGTCTGGTGAGGGCGAGGCGGCGATGGCACAGGCTGCGAAAGCTGAAAAATACCTGCGCAAACCGGCGCTGACCAATCTCATCACGGCGCAGGCGGCTGAGATGGCAGGCAATCGGCGCAAGGCCGAAGAGGTTTACAAACAGCTTTTGACCAATGAGAAAACCCGCTTTGTTGGCGTGCGTGGAATTCTGCGGCAAAAGCTGGCGGAGGGGGATACCGAAACCGCGCTGAAACTGGCCAAGACAGCCTTTGCCCTTAAACCGCGACATGCCGAGGTTCAGGATACGCTGCTTGATTTGCAGGCCAAAACCTCGGACTGGAAAGGCGCGCGCGAGACGCTGAACGCCAAGCTGAAATACGGCAGCCTGCCGCGCGATGTGCACAAGCGCCGGGATGCGGTGCTTGCGCTGTCAGAGGCGCGTGATGTGCTGGATGAGGGCAAGACCATCGAGGCGCGCGAGGCGGCGATCGAGGCCAATCGCCTGTCGCCCGATCTTATTCCGGCGGCAGTGCTGGCAGCGCGCGGCTACATTGACCAAGGCAATACACGCAATGCGCTGCGCGTGATCAACAAGGCGTGGCTGGTTCGGCCGCATCCCGATCTTGCGGCGGCCTTTGCCGCGATTGAGCCGAATGAGTCGCCACGCCAGCGTTTGAAACGCTTTGCCAAGCTGCTCAAGGTTCATCCTGAGAACCGTGAAACCCGGCTGTTGGAGGCGGAACTGAATCTGGCCGCAGAGGATTTCCCGGCGGCGCGCCGTGCGCTGGGCACGCTGGCCGAGGTCGAGCCGGATGCGCGCGCGCTAACCATCATGGCGGCGATTGAGCGGGGCGAAGGGGCATCCGACGCGGTGGTCAAGGGCTGGCTGGCGCGGGCGCTGTCGGCACCGCGTGGGCCGCAATGGGTCTGCGATAAATGCCAGCATATTCACGCCGAATGGGCACCTGCCTGCGAGAATTGCAATTCCTTCGACACGCTTAGCTGGCGCGCGCCCCCCAATAGTCCGATTGCCACGCCCACGGGGCTTGAGATGCTGCCGCTTATCGTGGGCGCGCTGGACGAGCCCAATTCCGAACCTGTGAAGACAGAGGATGACACCGTTCCCGACGCTGAAATCGTAGAGGAAGAGCACATGGACAGGGCCGAAAAATAAGGCTTCCCTCCAGTGCCTTACGATGCCGTCGTGCTACTCTTGGCGTTGTAGCATGGTTGTTGATCGCGGGTGGTTTTGGCTTGATCTGAGAAGGAGACCCGCACAATGGCCCTGCAGATCAAACGCGCCAAGGTAGGCATTTGCGTTGTCGCGTCGAACGCGATTGGCTGGGCCATGGTATTGATAGGTCTCGGCTCGGCTGCGCAAGCCGAGACTTGGGATGTGGTCTTGCCCATCTTCGAGGAGCGGTGTGTCGCCTGCCACAGTGGCGAATTTGCTCCGCTTGCCCTGCGCCTTGAGACCTACGAGTTCCTGATGAGCGGATCCGAAAACGGCCCTGTGGTCCTTCCAAGTGATGCTGCGGGCAGCCCGCTGATCGCTCGCGTGGAAGGCCGTGCAGAACCCCGGATGCCGCTGGACGGGCCGCCTTTTCTCGACGAGGCGCAAATCGCCCTGCTTCGCGGCTGGGTTGATGCCGGGGCACCTGGCCCCTCGAAACCAACGGAACCGCCGCTCACTACAGAAGACCCGCTGGCGGACGGTATCGTAACCTATCCCGAGGTTCGGCGCATCTTTGGCCAGCGCTGTATCGAGTGCCATTCTGACAACGGGAAATACGAAACCCCGCCCGAAGCGCTCCGGCTTGACACGCTTGCGGATATTCTGCGCGGCGGGGACCGGATTGCCGTTATACCCGGCAATCCGGTTGCCTCAGAACTTATCCGCCGGGTGCGCGGATTGTCTGATCCGCGGATGCCCTTGGATGGGCCGCCGTGGTTGGAAGAGACCGATATCGCCTTGCTTGAGGCGTGGATCGAGGGTGGCGCGCGGGATGCTGAGGGCGCGCCAGCCCCTATGCCGGTGGGCGGGCGCGTGCGGCTGCGCGGCACCCTGAGTGCCCCGAATGCGGTGGACGGCGCAGTATTTGCCACCCATGCCGGAACTGAAATTCGCGACGCGGTGCAGCAAGGAGACCGTGTTGAACTGCGTGCCAGGATTGCAGCCGACGGCACTTTGGTGGCAGAACGCTTGCGGGCGCGTTAGCGCGCAATCTGCCCCAAGGGCTTGGATATTGTGCTCAAAAAACCCGTGCCGGTTCCGACTTTTGGGCAACATGCTCTAGGGCATCGGGACAACGGCGATTTCTTCGGTGCCGGTCAGTGGAAAACGCGCGTAGTCCAGTCCGATATCTACAAGCACTGTATCCCCAAGCGCCTTGAGCAGCCCCGCCCGGGTGACATCGCGCCCAGCCGCCTTTAGCGCCTCTGCGAGAACGGCGCCCGCCTCTTGTGCATGGATCTGGATCGGATGCGTCTGCGCCGTGATGGCATCCGAGACAATGCGTGGGGTTTCGATGGCGACCATGATCGTTTGGTCGGGTGCGGCTGTGGTGCTTCGCGCTGCAAGGCTTTGCCACGTGATCCAGATCCTTGCTGCGCTGTTCTGTGGCAGCGGGGAGGCATCGAGCACGACGATATCCTCGGCCTCTTTTGCATGATCGGTCTGCGCGCGGTCTGGTGCGGCCAGTGATAGCGCCAGTGCAAAGGCGCTGCGTTGCGCCGGGTCTTGCGATACGACCAAGATCGGCCCTTGCCCCTTGATCGCGACTTCCGCTGCGAGCGCTGCGTGCAGCGCATCCCGCGAGGGCGTGATGCCGCGCAGGATGCTGGAATCCTCGTTACCCGAAAGCGCGCCGACAGGTGCCAGAACAGGCAGGCCAAGCTGTGTGAAGGGGTTCACCGCCGCAACTGGCAGGCCGATCACGGCGAGCAGATCGTGCGCCTCGCCGGGCTGTGTTGCATCAACGGGCACCAATTCTATCTGCCGCCCGTAAACGCGGTCGCCGCCCAGTCGCTCTGACAGCGATTTCGCCAGCGCAGCCCTGTAGCCATCGGAAATTTCAGTGGCACCCGGAATGGTGGCAACCCCGATCCGCAGCCTGTCGGATAGCACGCCGCGCCTCTGGATTTCGTGCAGTCGGCCCAGATAGGCACGCAGGGTGTCTGTCTCGGCGCGGTTGAGCGCGTAACGCGGCATGAGGCGGCTGAGCGGCCTGCCGTCGACTGCGATACCTTCTGTTACCGCACGGTGGAACGTATCGGCACCGTATCCCGGCCTGTCAGCGGAGGCCACCGAAAGACGCGACCATTCGATTTGCGGTACGTCGCCCTCGATTCCCCCCTGCCCGTCGCGCCCGTGGCAGGTGTGGCACGGAAAACGGATAAGACTGCGTTCGCCAGCCGGATCGGCGACAGCGGCTTGGCCGGTGAACATCTCGTGCCCGTCTTGCGCCATGCTGGCCGTGCCAAGAAACAGCAGCGCTGCCAGAAAAAGCCCCCTCACCGGATCAGCGATGCGACCAGATCTGCCAATTCTTGCGCCTCGGGTATGGATTGTGACCTGTAAAAGCGTTCCGACTGCAAATCCCCGACAATAAAGACCGGGTCATGAAGGACGATATTGGCGAAATCTGCATCGAACGCTGCCAGAAGGCGCGACACCTCGCCCGGCGTGCCGGTCAGCCATGACCAGCGATCACTTGCGCCAAAGGTGTCTGCCGCCTTGCGCATATGGGCGGGCGTGTCGCGACCCGGATCGATGGTGATTGACAGCAGACGCACCGGCGCATCGGTCGGCAGCATATCGTCCAGTTCGGCCATCACGTCATTGCCGATTGGGCAGATCGACTCGCAGGTTGTGTAGTTGAAGTTGATCACAAGCATCTGCCCATCGGTCAACGGGCCGTGGAACGCCTGCTCTCGGGCATATTGGTCAATCAGCGTCACCTGCGGCATCGCCAGACGTTCACGGGCAAAATCCGCCGTTGCAGGCCCATCGGCCAGAGCGGGGGCAGCGGCCAGAAAAAGCGTAAGAAGCACTGTGCGGATCATGGAGTTTCCTTCTCGGAGCGTGCCTTGAGGATGAGAGCAGAGCGCAGCGCCAAGCCTTGCGGCAAGTCGCGGGGCTGTACCACGAATGGCCCTTCATGCGGCAAGGTCAGGCGCGCCCGCAAGAGACCGGCGGCGTCGGCGGTTGCCGTCGCCTCGACCATCGTGCCCGAGAGCATGCTTGGCACCATCAGGTGCAGGCCGGGCAGGGGTAGCGGGCGGTCGTCGGGGCCCGTCACTTGGAATACGAGGTCAAAGGGTTCCCCGGCGACCGGGACTTGGGCACCCTCGCGCACAAGCCGTACCGGGGTTAGGGCATGCTGTTCGACGAAGCCGCGAACATGAAAGGGCACGCAGGTTGAGAGTTGGCCCGCGAAGGTTGTTAGAATCAGTTCGCGCGCGCCCGCATCAAAGGCCCATACTGTTTCGAAGACGCCGGTTTCCACCTCTTGAAAGCTGCGGTCGATCACCTGAAGCGATTGCGGAATACCACCGCGCAAGCGGATCGAGTCCATCGGCGGCATCTCGACGGTCGAGGCCAACTCGCCTACCAGCCAGCCGGTCTGAAACCGCGGCTCGACCGCGATGACCTGTGGCGAGGGAAAGAGCGGCACCAGCAGCCCATCTGTGCCCTCGGGTCGCTCGGTTTTGGCCCCAAGGTCGATTTTGCGCAGCACGGCCGCCTTGCCCAGTGCGACAGTGGCGAGATCAATCGCACCAAGAAAGCCGCCATCATGGCTGAGGATGAAGGCGGCGTTATCGGTAAAGGTGACTTCGCTGACGCTGGCATCCGCCAGTTCCACGGATTGCACCACGCGGCCAAGTGCAAGGTCGATCAGCGCCACAATGCTATCGCCGGGGGTATAAGCCAGAGCGATACGCGCATCGGGCCCGGTTTCGATTCGGGCGAATGTCTTGCCAAGTGGGATCGTCAGCGGCGCATCGGGGGCATCGGCATAGCGCATCTCGGCCTGCGGGGCGTCGCGCAGAACGGCCAACAGGCCGGTATCGCCGACGATGCTCAGGTCTGCCACGGGGCTGGAAAAGGTGGTGTTCAGGATGTCTCGCCCGGTTGCCCCGTCAAGCAGAAACGCTGCGCCCGCTGGTGTATAGGCGGCGATACTGTCGGTTTCAGGATCGCGCGGACGGGTCAGCGTAACCGCGTCAACACCCAAGCGCCGCGTCTCGCGCAGGGTGCCGTCTGGTGACAGGCGCATCACCTGCCCTGCACGATCCCCAGCCCAGAGATCACCCGTGCGCGCCGTGACCAGCGAGGTAACACCGGGCAGCCCGTCGGCCAGCACATGCCGATCCGGGCCGGTCAGGCTGGCGGCGAGAATGATCCCGTCATCGGGATAGGCCACGTAAGCCCGCATTTGTCGTGCGCTGGTGGCGACAGAGGTGGGTGCGCCATCAAGGCGATGCGCGGCGACCAAGTTCGAGGAATAGAAGTTCAGCTTGGGATCAACCACGCTGAGGCTTGCACCGCTGTTGTAGGTGGCCAGCAGGATTCCGTTCAAGTCTACAGACCCAAGCGGTGTTCGACGGGTCGCGCGGTAGTTTTGTGCAGCCCTTTCGCAGCCGGGATTATCCGCAGCCACGCCGCGCACCCAGCCCAACAAATCCACGCCGCGCGGTGGCAGGCCAGTTACAGGATCCGTAAGTTGGACGCGCAGGCGCACGGGTTTCCTGTCATCTGCGGTGGTGGGCGCGCCGGTGATAGGGTCGTGCAGGGTTAGTGCCGCAGTAAGGCTGGCCTGCGCCCTGCCTTGCCCCGTCGTGGCCAGTACGGCCAGCAGAAGGGCGATCAGCGGCGCGCGCTGCATGATGTCGCCTTGGGGTCGTGGGCCTGCGCCGGTGTCAGCACGTCGAGCAGCCCCCAAACCCCACCTGCACGCAGGTGTAGCGGGCCGTCAAACCACAGGTAGCAGCCCGGCTCGACCACTTTGGTCAGCGACGCCGTGATCGCCTTGCCCGGAGCGAGCAACGCGGCACGGGGGAAACCAAAGCCCGGGAACAGATCGCTGTAATCCTGCGCGATGGTGGCAAAGGCACGCTGGCGCGCGCGGCCGCCCGGATGGACCACGTGCACCACCACCTCTTCGCCCGCCACAGCCCTGAGAACCGGCATCTGTGCCTTGGTCGCGGTTGGGATTTCAGTTGGTGTCAGTTTCCAGAAGGCTGTGCCAAAGTCTTTTTCATTGAGGTTATAGTGGGATTCGACAGGCCCAAGATTGGTATCCCGAAGCCGCACATGGAATGGCTCGCTAAGATAGCTCACGCCCTTGTCGCCCCAATCGTAGCTGTCATCACAGATCGCGCAATCCTTGACCAGCTGCTCATTCGAGCCCCCGAGCGCCCAGATATCGGCGGTGTCACGGTCGCGCTGGTTCAACCCGTCCTGCCAGAACAAGGTGAATTGCCGGATCGGGTGGCTGCCTGCACCATCCGGACCTCGGGCGCGCAGTGTCGCGTGCCACATTGGTGGCCAAGCGCTGCGTGCGCCGGCTGGCGGCACGATCACGTAATTCTCACACAGGAGGCGGATCGTGCGGTTCGGCAGGCGCTCAAGCTCGAGCCAGCGGCGCGCCTGAAGCTCGCCCAGATCATAAAGGCGGAGCTGCGGCGCGATGCTGGTGCCCGGTGCCACGAGCCTGTTTTCACAAGCCTCGAAGCGTATTTTGCGGCCACGGACATCGCCGATAGAGGCGTTTTGTGGCACCACGGTAATGGCCCCGATCAACCCATGCGTCGGATGCCCGATCACATCGCCGAACGATTTGAGCGGCAGTGCGCCATAGGCATAGGGAATGAAATGCGTGACAAGTTGACGCTTGATAATCCCAAGACTGTCCGGGCCGGGCACAAGGCGCTCTCGGTCGATCTCGAACCCGTCGATTATGTCTGCCAAGCGACGGTCAAGGTCAGCTGGTCGCAGATTGGGGATGCGGTTCAACTGCCCGACCGAGTCTCGGAGCAGGGTATCCCCCGGCAGAACCACGCGGGCCTCGCCCGACATTTGCGGGACACGGCCTTCGAGTTGACGCAAGGTTCCCTGCGGGAGACGCCCGATATCGCGGAGTTGCCCGTCGATCGCGGGCACGCGGATTGGGGGGGCAACCTCGGGTGTGGGTTGTTGCGGGACCTCCTCAAGAGTTGTGCGCAGGCGCGAGATGGCCCCGTCGCGCTGGTCACGTAATTGTAGCAACTGATTGCCAAGAAGGGTCGGCGCGCTGCCCGAAGGGGCTGCCAGAGGAAGCGCGGCTATGCCCTCGGGGATCGTGATGCCACGGCCCAGATCACCAAGGAAATCGGCGGTTTGAGGGGCCAATGTTTCGGACAGGCTTGCGACAAGCGGCGTGGGCAGCGTGTAGCGATAATCGGCATAGGCAAGACCAGCGTAGAACTGGAACTGCTCAATCTCGGCAATGCGTGGCCGTTTTAGCCGATCGGTGCGGTCGCGGATCGACAGGGTTGGGTCGCGCTGATCGGCGGGAATACCACTGAGCGCCCAGATCGCATTGTTCCCAAAGGGCCGGCCATAGCTGCTCTGCCGCGTCAGGATCGGCAAGGGCAGCGTCACCGCGAGCCGTGCGGAGGGCACCACGTCTGTGCTGCGGTCGCTGTCGGCGTTCATCTCGTGCGGTGTGTTCTCTTCTTCCGAAGCAGCCTCCCATGGCCGCTCGACGTTGAGCGAGGTAATGCCGGGCATGCGCGCATCGCCTGTTCCGTCCGCAAGACCCGGAATGCGCCCGTCTTGGTAGCGCAGCGCATTGAGCAAGGTCACGAAAACGCAGTCACCGGCGTTCACGTTGATCACCAGCGGCTCTGGCTTGTCATAAAAGCGGCGGACGGCGTCGATCACCCGAGAGAGCGGGATCGCTTCCCAGTTCGTGCGCAGTTCGAGATCAAGGTCGGACACGCTTTGCGGCATATCGGGATTGATCAGAACTCGCGGATCGACAAGCGCAAAGAGCAGACCGTCAGGATCGTTCAAGCTTGTGCTGTAGTTGGTGCCCGCCTGCCCCGGAAACACCGTCTCGGCTTCGATGGCGACGATGGCAGTATAGACGTTGGGGGCGTTGCGCGGGCACTCGGCGACTGGCTGGTAATCGGGCACCTCGGTCTTGCCACGAAAGAACAGCTCAAGCTGGTTCAACTCGGGCCGCAAAATCGGGCTGCGCTCGGGCACCGGAAGCTGAAGCCGTTTGAGCGCCCGATCTTGGCGCAGCTCTGGCAGCGCTCGCAAGGTGCGTTGCGCCTCATCCTGAAACCGCTCTAGCGGAACGATCAGCGGCTCTGGCGTGGCGGCGGTGTCTTGATCCGGTGCGGCATCAAGGGTGCCGAGATTACGCGGCAGCGCCCGCAGTTGCGGATCGGTCGACAGCTCTGGCAAGCGCTTGACCGCTTCGTCGAGTGGAGCCAAGAGGAGGCGCGTGCTGTCACGCAACAGGGCAGGTGGCGGCGGCGCATCGGGATTGTCGCGTACCAGCGGCTCGACCTCGGCGATGAACCGGTCGACCTGTTCCAACAGCGTGACATACGCAAGGTAATTGCGATTGTCCGCCGCAACCCGGATCAGCCCCCAGGCCCCATTCCAAAGCGCATCCTGCGATCCGAAGTGATACGGGGTGTCGGACACGCGCGTGCGAAGCACCAATTGCTCGCGCCGCTCGCGCAGCAAATCCAGCAGCGTTTGCACCGAGGTAATGCGCCCGGGCGCAAAGCGGTTGCGGCTCACCTCTTCGCCCAGACCACTGAAATTGTTGTCATAGAGAAAGGCGGCGCGGAACTCGAAATGCTCTGATATGCCGATTTCCTGTGCGGCGATGCGCCCATCGGCGTTGAAGCATTGCGCAAGCTGCGCCTCGATATCCGCCCAAAACTGCCGTTGCGAGGAACCCGCAGGCCAATGGTTGGCCCCATAGGCAGCCCATTGGCGATATTCGTCGGGTCGACCAGCCCGAGCCATGCGCACGCCGCTGGCTGCGCCCTCATTGGTTTCGCAGGTTCGCACCAAGGTCTCGCGCGGGGTGATCGGCTCGCGTTCCGAGGTTGCGCTTGGGAACATCTGGTCGATATTGCGGGGCAGTGTCATGCCCTCAACCGTAAAGGTGTGCTGCACCTCTTGCGCGCCCTGGATCAATCGGAACTGCAAGGGTTCGTTATCGAGCGCCTGAAAGATCGGAGTTGCCGGGTCTTGGTGCAGCGCGCTCAGCATGACATTCGCCGGATCACCGGGTTCACCTGTCTTTTGGCGACTGATCTCGCAGCGGTCTGTCACGCCGTTGAGCAGGGGGGTCACCCAGTCCTCGACACGCGGTGTAAGTGCACAAGATGATCCCGCACGGGAATCCTCGCCCAATCGCAGGGGAAAGGGCTCTCCGCGATAATTCACCAGATATGGATCGTGGTGGTCGACCGAAATGCTCTCGGGCCGGGCGGGTGGCGAGACGGGGCTGGCCAGCAGCGCCTCTGGACCGGGGGCATGGCCCGCCGCCTTGGCGCGGTAATCGGTCATGTAAAGCTGGAGGAAATCCGGTGCCGAATAGTCTGTGCCGTGATAGTTGACAGTAACCTGATCAAGAAGCGCGGGCGCAAGGCCAGCCTGATGCGCCGGATCACCCGGACGGCCCGCCGCAAGCCAGGCCGGTGGCAGATCGCCCATGGCACCAAACCAGCCGGTTCCATCCTTGGCCAAGGCGGAATCGCAGATATCAGACATGTCCTGAAGCCGCGCATCAACCTGCACCGAGGGCGCGCCGCTGGCCTCGAGCGCGGCGGCGCGGGCACCATGGCGCGCCTCACAGGCGAGGGTCAGCATGCCCTTCATCGCCATCGTGTCACCGCCCTGAAGCGCTTTTTCAACAGCCTCGACGGGCACGTTATTGCGCGGATCGTAGAGCAGCGCGAAATCAGCGATGGATACCGCGAATTCACGGTAGGTCAGCACATCGGTATCGACCGGAAGCAGGTCTACGATCACCTTGCGTGCCCCGACATCCTGCGGCCCTGCTGTAACCAGCTCGCGGTCGACGCGTGGAGCGGTGCAAGAGACCTTGCCCGGATCGCAAATCTGGGCGATCTGCGGCTCAATCACCAGCGCGGTGTAAAACCCGTGTTGCTGGATAGAGGATGGACCGAAATGGTCGTGGCTGAACACCGTGCGAAGGGTGCGATCAGCCTTGCCTATGCCACTGCCGTCATCCGGCGCGCGCGTGTCCGACAGGATCGGATCGGCGAACCACCGTTGCGTCGTGGTCTGAAACAACTCACGATACCCCGACAAGGGCAGTGTCCAGATCTTGTGATCATAGGCCTCGCTTACCTTCCAAAGCCCGGTCTTTGGGTCCTTTGAACATAGGTCGCCCTTGTCGCCGGAATATTCCCGCATCAACAGCTCACCCGGACTACGGCTGAAACTGACATCTGCAATGGACGCGGTGTTTTTGGCCGCACAGATGCGCGCTGCGATTTCGCCCGGCGCAAAAGTACCGTCCTCGTAGTTGAAGCCGTTGCTCGACCCGTCCGAGGCGGTGACGTCAAACTTTACCAGATGGATGTGCTGGCCGATGGTGTCGGTCGGGGTTTTGACCTGAAACTCGTCGAGTTCCAGCTCTTTGGGCAACTCGTTGGTGTGGCGAAATTCGATGCATTCGCCCGAGAGTGCGCGAAAGAAGAATGGCTCTTCACTGGCTGTCACCTTGGGTGAAATGCGACCGCCGCCCTTTTTGTAGCTGTCCGAGCCGGGATAGCCATCCGCCGGATGGGTCAGAACGTTGATCCGCGCCTGCGGGTCATGCCAGCCTGCGCGGTTGGTGATCATATCCACCTGCACCGCCGAGCCCTCGTAGCGGCGGTATCCGATGACCGCTGGATCGGGCGTAAACTCCACAGACTTGAGGCCCTTGAGAAACGGATCACTTTCAAACACATGGGCACCGCGTTCGATCACCCGCGCTGTCGCACCATCCATGTAGTAGAGCGTGGGAGGGCCGTTCGGAAAACGGTCGGTGCGTTCGTGCTCGACCCAATTCGAGACTTCGGCGTCGCCTGCATCTGCGCCGCCAACCAGCGGTTGACCTGCCGAAACGGTCAGGATTGGAAAGCTGGCCCCGCCGGAAACAAAGCTGTAGTTGTCCGCGTCAACCCGCGTGATCTGGCCAAAAGCCGAAGGTGCGCCACACGGATCAGCGAATGGCGCGCCAGGTTTGGCGGGCGCGCCGTTGACGGTAAATCGCTTGGCTCCGCCCTGTGTCGGATATCCGCCATCCGAGGGCTCGAACAGCGAGCTGCTGCCGTCCGGTGCCAGCACCGTAAGCGCCGTGCCATCCGGCAGAACACCGTTGTGGTGAAAAGCCATGGCCGAGCGTTCGATCGGCTCGCCATCGTATTCCAGCAGGTCGATCGTGAGGGCCTTGAGCTTCATGGTCATGTCGCCAAGCGATAGCGCTGTGGCAAGGATCTGCGATTGCAGCGCCTCGCGCTGTCGCAGCGCAGGATCTGCCAACGCCGAGGCAAGATTGCTCGTGCCGGGATCAGCCGCAAGACGGTCTGCCACGCTTTGCGGCACGGTAAAGGGCAAGGCGCGGGTGCTGTCATCGGTGACCACATGGCGCGGCATGCCGCCGTCGAGATAGTCACCCGTCACCATATCGCCATCCAAGGCGCGGGCGATGTCCATCGGTGCCTGTGGTGGGCGGTGGCCCGGTTGGCCTGCGATGTAGAACGGATAGCCTGCGAACGTGGTGATCTCGCTTACTGGATCGGCAGATACGCCGCCCTCTTCGTCAAGTTTCGCCACATCCATGGGATAGCTCGGCAACACTGGCCAGGCCTGTCCCGGCAACGGTACAATCGCTGGCACTGGTGTGCCGACGTTCTGTGGGCCAAGCCCAGCTGACGGCTCTATCCAGCGGCCGGTCGCCTGATCAACCGATCCTGGCCGTTTGCGCGCCTTGATCTTTTCACCCATCTCGGCCAGCGACAGGACCGGTTCCCATTGCCCGTCTGGAAGTTTGCGAGAGCCATCCTCGAGCACGTCATGAACGCGCCAGAGTTCCCACATCCCTTGGGCAAAGTGCGGATAGAGATGGCAATGAAAGATCGAATCCCCCACCGTCCGGTTGCGGTTGCCTGACCCCAGCGTCTCGTACCAACCTTGCTCGCCCTGCGTGCCGCGATGATAAACCTCCATCCCGCCGCCGTAGATGTCGTAGGAAAAGCCCTGCTGCGGTGCGACGGTCTGGCTGTCCAGATACGCGCCACGATTGCCGTCATTGCCCGCAAACCATTGATGCGCGTGAAGATGGAAGACATGCGTCTCCTTTGGTCCGGCATGGAAATTGCGGAAAACCACCGGATCGTTGAGATAGGAATGATGCACGTTTGACGGATCGTCGCTGTAATGCTCGAGAAGAGCGGGATCGCCATTGGCCCAAGAGGTCAAGAAGAACTCCTCATAGAGGCATTCCTGGCAATTGGCGGCGGGGCCGATGCCTTTGCGGTTGGCAAGCAGCATGTCCCCCATCCCGCTGGCCCCGTAATTGATGGCGAACCCGTCGCGGACCCCGGAAAGCTGGCCCGCACCAAAGGCGCCCAGTTCCTCGAAGTTGCGCGGATAAAAGGTTTTCAGCTCGTCATGGAAGAAAACCGAGAATTCTCGGAAGGCGAGCGGGCGGCCCGCTTCGCGATCTTCGCGATACACGATGGCGTTGAGATCGGAATGGACCACCTCGAACACGCCTTTGGCGAAATACGCAGTCGGGTCTTCGTCGCGGAGTGCCTCGTCGGCGCGATCCACACGTGCCAGCATGTTCAACAAAGGCAATGGGCGGCCCGAGATGGGATCGCGCTCCACCACCTCGTAGCGAGATGGATCATCAATATCAGCGGCGCGGATCGCATGGCGCACGGCGTTTTCCGCAGCCCGCCATACTGCCCGGAACGCGCCTTGCGTCACCTGGCTGCGATACCAGCGTGATGCGGATGGTTCGGCCATGACAGCCCCAAAAAGCCCGTGCGTCAAGCTGCCGCCATCGCCCTGTCCGCCCGAAGGCGCGCCGGTGCTTGCCATAAAGAACGGGCCCTCACGCTCGATCATGTAAAAGCAATCGATGGCCGCGCCCGGTTTGATCGCGGCAAGACCCTTGCAGGCATCAGGGGCCTCGATCATCTGGCCGTCCCGTAACCCAAAAGATGTCAGTCCCTGAATGGCCAAATTTGCGCCGCGCGTCATTGGCCAATTGCCATCAGCGCTGGGTCGTGGAGAGCCGTTTGCCGGTCGGCAAGACGCCTCATCATGATCAAGCTGCCCGGAAACGGTCTCTTCTGACACTGCGGCGCGCAGGCCATGCAGCTCTGCGCCATAGGGCATGCCCGGCTCATCTGCACGGGTCTTGCAGAATGTCTCGGAAAATCCCGGTGCCTCTGCGCGCAGCGCATTGCCTAATCTGATATGAAGAATGTCACCGACATTGGCGCGCAGCGTCAATGGTCTGGGTCGCTTGCAATCGCGCAGGCGGACCTTGCCGGGGGCAAGGTCAGTGCCGTGGCTTTCGATGCCGAGGCCCATGTCGCATTGATCGGCTGTCAGCGCCTTGACCGGGGTTGCAGTGCTGACCACGTCCCGCCGGAGCGCATAGATCATCCCGTACGGGTTGAAGCTGCCAAAGCGGTTGTAAACCATCATCTGGTCAAGCGCGACGATATCCGCACAGAGCGTGCGAGCGAATCGAGCAGCGCCTTCCGCTTGATTGACGGTGTCGTGGATATTGCTGCACTCAATAGGTTTTTCTAAATTTCCCTGTTGCGCCAATACTTTACTTGGAAAATTCAGCAGCATCGCAACCGAGAGCGAAATACAAGCGACGCGATTAAAATTACTAAAAATTCGGTCCACCGGAATCTCCTGATAAACTGAAAATATTCTGCAACCTATCACATAAACTTGATTGCAAAAACCCGCATTGCGTGTTTGGACCCGCCCGACTTCAGTTTGGGCAAGCGCTCTTGCGGTAGAGTCTTGAGAATGTTCTGAAATTCCTGCTTATGTCCTGCGCTGACCTGACCGTAGAACCATGGCCCGGAAAGCAATGCCGAGCGGCTTGTTCAAGAGGCGGCTGCTCTCCTCAGAACCTCTGAACTTTGCGGCGGGTGTGGCGTTTTCATTCTCGTTATGACGCCTGAGGGGCTGCAAACAGAATCGGTCAACCACCTGTAATCGCGGATGAATCGCCACTTTCCGTGAAGACAAGCGAACCAGCCCATCAGTGTCGCGCAGACTGACCACTGACATCTGATAGGCTGACCGCTTTGCGATGGTCGCTAAGCTGTAGTGTCTTGCTCATCCACGACGGTAATCCTGTACTCACGCAGAGTATCGACGTTCCACGTCAATGGCCCGTGCAACGGGTTGGTCAGGAAAAGCTGAAGTGTCCACCTGCCAGCGATGGCAGGTGCGCGGAATTCAAGTAGCTGGCCGCTCGTCGCTGTCTCGGCAATGGCGATCACCTCTAAATGCGGCAGCACGCTGGCATCGCATTCCCAAACGGCCAGAACGTCATCGCCGGCCTGAAGTTCGGCGCATTTGATCGAGATCGTGATACGCTGCCTTGTCGCAACCGTCTGCGGGACCGTTTCGGGTGCCAAGGCCGACCGATCTGAAACTGCTGGAGCTTTTGGTAGGGCAAGAGCGTGACGCACCTCGCCTGCAAGCGCGGATATCGTATCCGGACGAAAATAGGTGCCGTGCCC
The DNA here is from genome assembly GCF_051447875.1 of Roseovarius sp. MS2. NCBI lineage: Bacteria > Pseudomonadati > Pseudomonadota > Alphaproteobacteria > Rhodobacterales > Roseobacteraceae > Roseovarius > Roseovarius sp. MS2. The sequence goes on along the minus strand of NZ_JBKHVF010000001.1, from coordinate 1,299,622 downwards.
CCCTGGCAATATCCGGCAGGTGGGATTCACAAAAAGCCGATTCCAGGCGGGCCATGGATCAATATTTCTCAGAAAGGGATTATAGTCCTTGCTTTCGGCACCAAAGAGCAACGTGGCCTGCAGGGGCAAAGCCGGAACCTCTATCCATTCCATTGCTATGAAGCCCTGCACATCTATAGCGTTGAGAACCAAGTTGCGGGCCAATTCCCCTGCGATTGCTGCCCCTTGGCAATTGCCGCCCACTGTGCACGGCCTGTCGCGCAGATAGGATGCCAGGTCGTTGGCATAGGATGCTGCAAGCGTTCGGTTGTGCCAAGTGGTCAGGGATTCTCTTCGGATCACCGTATTCAAGGACCGCATGCCGATCAGGGGCTGATCTGGCCCAAGGGCCTCTGCCAGTGCCGGGAATTCGATCGCGCTATTGAAAACCCACAAGAGTGGCGGTTTGCTGCCAGCCTCGTTTGTGATTACGATGTGGTTAAAGGCCCCGAACTTTCGGCCCGCCCATGGTTCCACAAAATTGCCAATGACCTTAAGCCAGTGTTCACACCTATGCGTGTCGCTCATTCTATTTCTCGATCAGATAATCATCTATCAGCACAGCATCCAAACCTGACGTCGCAAAAACGGCGAGAGCGTCTTCTACTGAATGAATGATGGGCTTGCCCATGATATTGAAACTTGTGTTCAGAACGATGGGCACGCCTGTCAGCGCGCCAAAGGCTTGCGTCAAATCATGCATCCACGCTGCGTTTGTTGGTGACACGGTTTGCAACCGTCCGGTTCCATCCTCGTGAACGACGGCAGGAACACGCGCCATTCCAGCGGCACGCCACGGCAATGTCACTGACATATACGGAGAAGGTTGCGAGCGCTCGAACCACTCTGGCACCCGGTTCTCTGCAATCACTGGGGCAAAAGGGCGATACGGCTCACGTCCCTTGACGCAGCGATTAATACGATCCTTCATATCTGGCGATCTTGGATCAGCAAGGATGGATCGGTTGCCCAGGGCGCGCGGGCCAAACTCTGCCCGCCCGCGCATCACGCCGATGATCTTGCCTTGAGCCAAATGCTTGGCAATCTGTCCCGCGCTATCGCCCGAGATATCGCTGACATGGCCCAACCCTTGTAAATGAGACAGGCGCCCCACGGCCTTTGGTGCCGAGGAGCTGCCCAAGTAGGCCGAACCGTTCGAGACAGGGATGCGGGTTTCACCCGTTGTTTGCATCCAACTGAGCATTGCCGCACCAATCGCGTTGCCATCATCCGCAGGTGCGGGCGGCACAAAGACACGCTCAAAGCCGGTGCGCCCAACGATGGTTCCGTTGTAAGACGAGTTTAACGCGCATCCACCGCTGAGGATCAGGGTTTCATCAGACCCCTCAAGGCAAGAAGCCAAGATCTGGTCGGTGAGATCCGCAAAAACCGCCTGACCGCTTGCTGCCAGATCAGCAGCCTGCAACACGGGTGCTGTATCGCTTCGGCCAAACTGAGACAGCGTTTCATGCGCCTTCACAAGAATGGTGTGATCGGCAAATCGCAGACGCCCCTGTTCCACGCTCAAGACCGAGGCCAGAACCTGCTGCAGCTCGGCCTTGGGAGTACCAAAAGCTGCCAGCCCCATGACTTTCCATTCTTCGCCCAAGCGCCAGTCAAATCCGCATAGGGTGGTCAACCACGCATAAAATGTCCCAAGGCTTCCGGGCCCCCAAGACCGCCACCGGCGCTTGAGCTGTCGGTCGCGCAGATCAAACAAGGAGACTGCCCCCACCTCACCCTCGCCGTCGATCACAAGGCATGCGGCATCGCTGGCCGTGGCGAACACAGTGGCGGATACGGCGTGACACAAATGATGATCAAACCGGCGTATCTTTGGCATCGTAGAGGCAAGGCGCAGACGCAATAGCGTGGCACCGGCCCCACGCTGGGCTGCTGATTGCAGCTCTCGCAGCCATAACCCGTCTGTAGCGGGCAGTAGAACGTTGGATAATGTGACAGGCACGTCAGCCTTGACGTTTTTCCAGCTTGTGGCAACCTGTAAGCTGTCGGTTTCTGGGTCAAAGCCGATGGACGACAATGCCGATTGAAGATGCGTCACATGATCCGGGGCGATGCCCCAGGCGCGCTTGTCTTGCATAAATCGCTCGGTCGCTTCGGCAAAAACAACGCGGCCCATTTCATCAACGATTGCAAGGGCAGGATCGTGCCCCGAGGTCGAAAGGCCAAGATGGTACTGTCCCATCAGGCTTCTATACGCCCCGCGATCTCTCGTACAAAGGCGCCCAACGTGTCATGCGCAAAGATGTCCGCAGGATCAATTTCCACTTGAAACTGATCCTCGATTTCACCGCTGAGCAGAACGGCCTCGATTGATTGCAGGCCAAGATCCGTAAGGACAGAGTCTGCCGTAATTTCCATATCGGCAGCCTTCGTGCGAACCTTTATTTGTTCAACAGCGAATGCAAGCACCTGCTCTTCAATAGACTGAGGCATTCTTCTTTCTTTCATGAGGAGAGCACGCAGGGCAACGCCGAGAGTGCTACGGTTTGTGATATCGGGAAATAGCGCTGTCCTTGGTTTACAAGGGATAGGTTGGGAAACCGCTCGAACACGGCGGGAATCGCGCGTCGGATGATCAATCGCGATAAGGCTGCACCAACACATCGGTGCATGCCCTGCCCAAACGACAGATGCAAGGCCCCCGGGTTGCGGTCACGGTTGATAGCCTGAAGTGTGAGGCGCGCTGTATCTCCGGCTTTCATCGCCATGCCGGCCAGCTCAAGATCAGCGCGAGCCATGCGGTAGATATACTTGGGGCTTGCGCACAGGGCTATCAGCTCTTCAAGGCGGGTAGAAATCCAGTCTGGCGTCTCGATGTTGGCGCGCTCTTCGACCGGGCCCGACAAAATCAGATGCAAAATATTTGCAAGGGTGTGGGACAGATTGAAGCTGGCCCCGTAAAGCACCAAGACAACCGCTTTGAGATCATCGGTTGAAAACCCCTCGGGGGGCTCTGCCAAAAGATCGCTGAGAAGTGAGCAGTTTGCGGTAGCGGGCACCGTCATCAGCGCCATCGCTTCGTTGAACTTTTCCTGAACGGCCAAAAGATCCCGCATCGACAGCCATGGCTCGAGAACAGCCTGAAGCTCTGGCGCCAGACGCTCAAACTGCAACGGGTCGGACGGGAACACGCCAAGGATTGGCGCAATCACAGTCTGGCGCAATAGATCGGTGAAGCCGGTGACCAGATCCGGATTGGGCATGCGCGTCAGGTTGTCGAGCGCGTCGGCGATGGCCGTGTCCGCTAGATCTGTCCAGTCTTGCAGCCGCGTTGCTCCGAGGCGTCTGCCAATTGCGGTGCGCAGGGCTTCATGGCGCGGGCCATCCATGAAGAACAGGGCATTCTGAGATATTTTAACCGCTATTGTCAGATCGCGCCCACTGTGCTGGGCTAACGTCGATAGGTAATTTGTCATCTGCGGCGGCGAGAAACGATCATTGTCGCGCACCACCTCATGGGCCAGCGCGGTATCACGGATGTCGCACAGCCGCGAGGTGGCCCGATGCGATCCTTGCGCCGTTTCGCAGGGCAGCGCAGTAGGGGCCTGCATCATGGGGGTTTGAACAAAACTGCATTGCTCTTTGCTCAGCACAATGCTCGGGAAACGACGAGCCAATGCAGGGATCGACTGCGCAAAGACCATCTCGCTTAGGAACGATCCGGGGCATTTATGCGCGCCGCTGCCAAAGCTCATGTGCCGCACGCCTGATTTGGTATCACTGCGCAGGCAGCTGTTGGTTTTGACGATGTCCACAACCGCCGCTTGCCCTTTGTGGAACGGGCGCCCGGCGATGGTGGTCGCCTCGGGTGCGACCCGTACAAGGGTGCGCGTTGATTGATAAAGGCTAAGAAGCCGCGGCAACTCGCGCTCGGCCCAGCCAGGGCGCGCCGCGTCTTGCCAGTTGCGGGGTGGTCCGGTCAGCAGACCGTATAGTGCAAAAGCAACAGACTGCGTGGCCGAGTTCGAGCCCACTAGAATTCCCAGAACCAGATACCTTGCGTCAAGCCACGCAGGCAGATCGGAGCGCCGCCGATAGAGATACTCGATCAGCGTTTCGGGCTGGTCGGGGCTTTGATGCGCTGAGGGATCGGGAAAGGTGCTGATCAACAGACCCACCGCATGTTCGAGTTTACGCAGAGTGGGCACGGAAAGATAAGGTTCGGTCAGCCGCTGAACCGTCTCGATGGCTCTGAAATGTGCCTCACTTTCGTCGATCTTGAGACCAAACATCTGCGGCATGACCCGCAAAAACAACGGGATCGTGAAATTGGCGACCAGATCGGGCTTGGGCGCTGCTGAAAGCTGTGCAAGCGCATGGGAAACCCCAGCGTCCAGAATATCTGCCCAGTGCTTCAGCCCGTCTTTGCTGAAAAAGGGCGCAATGACGCGGCGTGTCTTAAGATGATCGTCACCCGTCATGGCAACAAGCGTATTTACTGACAGGCGGTTGAGGTTTTCGAGCTTGATATCGCTGTTGTCTGACAGGGCTGCAAGATATTGGTCGATCCGAGGCAGCTCCAGGTCCCGAAGCACTGCTGCCGCGTCCGATGGGGTGCTGAAAAACGAGGTAGGATCTGCCCAGATGTTGCCGCGCATGGCCGTTATTCCCGCCTGAGAACATCGTTGGGGCTGGCGACATAGGTGTCTGCCAAAACTTGACGGCGTATCTTTCCACTGCTTGTCCGAGGTAGCTCGCCCCGTGGCAGAATACGAATATCATCAAGTTTTATGCTGTACGTGCCAGTAACCGAGCGGCGGATAGCCGACACAAGCTGACGGTGGTCGCGCTGCGGCGTCATGCCTTGCCGAACCTCGATAAACAAAGCTGCATGGCCATTTGGCGCACCGGGCGGCACAAAGACGGCGGCCCCCATTGGATTAAGCGCGGTATCCTCTTTTGCCGCCAACCATTCAATCTCTGCTGCGGCGACATTCTGGCCGTTCGTGATGATGATGTCTTTCAGACGCCCGCTGATAAGAAGAAACTGCCCCGAGACCCGTCCGAGATCCCCCGTGCGCAGCCACGATTCGCCATCCGCCGTTTGCACGAAGGTTTGCGATGTGTCCTTAGTCTGGCCAATATATTCCGCAGCGGCGGATCCCCCGCGCAACCACAACTCTCCTGTCGCACCCTCGGGCAGGACATGGCCACTATTTGGATCGCAAATCCGGATGTTCGCGCGCGTTTCCGCAGATAACAGACAAGGCGCGACGGTGGAGTTGGAAAGCGTGGCCTCGGTTGCCGGGATACCCGGCTCTCCGGCGATGAAGAGCGTGTATTCCGCCATGCCATAGCAGGCAAAGGCGGCTTTTGGATCAAGTCCTTGCTTTGCGAACCGGGTCGAGAAGCGCCCCAAAAGGTCTGCGGGGATGGGTTCTGCGCCGCAAAACGCGCGTTTCCAGCTTGATAGGTCAAGAGTATCACAGGCGCTTTCAGGAACACGATTCAGGCATTCCTGAAACGCAAACGCAGGCCCGCCACTGAAGGTTGCACGATAGGTTGAAATCGCCTTGAGCCAGGAGAGCGGGCTGCGGATCATTTCAAACGGGCTCATCTGCAGTGACTGCCCGCCGCTGAGAAGGGTGTAGAGAATACCCCCCATCAGCCCCATGTCGTGATAATGCGGCAGCCAGTTGACTGTAACAGTTTCCGCGTTCACGCCCCAAAGCCGTTGAATCATCGCGCAGTTGGCGCGGATCTGTTGAGCAGTGATCGGAACGGCCTTTGGAAAACGGGTTGAGCCAGACGTGTGCTGTATGATCGGAGCCACTATCTTGGGTGCGCTATTGAACGTTGCCAGCGGCACATTCGGGCCGTCCACCACATAGACCGGACAAATCTGATTGCCCTCATCATCACACAGCTGGGCAGTAACAGCCGCTTGATGGGCGCTTGTACATAAAACCACCGTCGCGCCGCAGGTTTCCACAATATGGCGCATCCGGCCCGGTGCATCTGATGGTCGCGGTGGCGCGATGGGCACCAGACAGCCTTCGCCGATCAGCGACGCAAGCAGCGGGAATAAAAACGCCTCGCCAAAAGGGAGCGCGGCGATCATCACCTGCGGCCCGTTCCCCAGACAGGTGGCCCAGTCTTTCAAGCAGTTTTCTGCTTCTTCCAGCAACTGGGATCCGGTGTAGTGGGTTGCGCGATCCCCACGCCCCAGCACACTGATCTGGCGCGTATCTGCACGCGCAGTCAGAACATCCAGAATATCCTGCCGCAGACTGACGGTCGTTCCATGGGTGGACTCCCGTCTCGCAAGACGGCCGCCCTGCGTCGCACGTTCCATATCAGGAGACGCGATCAAGCTGAGATGAGCGTATCATGGAGGATCGCTTGATGGCGAAATAGGTATTCAGATATTTGACCAGGATTGGCGAGAGATCCCATGCGATTTCGGGGCGCGCACGTGTCATTTCGTTCACTGCATCAATGACGCGTCTTGCGTTGGGGTCCTTGGCCCCAGATCGCATGAGTTTCAGCATGACACCGGAACCGGCAATCTTTGCCTTTGACTGGCGTCGCAAATGTTCGGGCGCGGGCTTCAAAAGTTTAGCGACATGCTTGAACCGCTTGATCACATTGTCTGGCTCAAAAAGCGCGTCCACAAGCCAGATTGCGCCCTCGGCCAATTGCTTGCGGGTCATGTTCTTGGGGATGATATTGGTCCAGCAATCCGTGCCAGCAAAGCTGATTTCATTGCCGTTCTGAACAAGACGTCCTTCGGCCTCCATTGTTGCGTAAAGAGGTGTTGCAACCGGCGCGACCAAAACAGTTACCCTGATCGTCACAACCGGAAGGGCCATGCCAAATTCGAACTGGCGTTCAAAGCAGCTAAGATCATCGCTGTCAAAACCGATCATCATCCCAGAGGACACCACGATGCCGGATTCCACCACAGTCTGGGTTTGCTTGACGAGATCCTGCTTCAGGTTCTGACGCTTTTTTGACTCTTGTAGTGCCTCGTCGCTGTTGGTTTCGATGCCAATGAAGATGTCTCGTACGCCAGCTTCGTTGCACAAATCCATGATGCCCTGGTCGCGTGCGATATCTATGGATGCCTGTGTTGAGAATTGGACAGGCTCCCGACCGTCACGCCCATTCCAAGCTGCCAGCACCTCCAGCAACTCTCGCGTTCTTTTGCGATAGACCGTAAAGTTGTCATCCGAAAGGCTGATGTTTCTATAGCCGTGGTCATAGAGCAATTGGCATTCTTCGATGACTTTTTCGGGCGGTTTGTGTCGCTGGGTTCGCCCCAGATACTGGATCACATCGCAAAAATGGCATTCAAACGGGCAGCCGCGACTGGTTTGAATAACTCCGGTGACGACACGCTCATTTCGATAAAGATCCCAGCGCGGCAAAGGAGAAAGCGCCATATCCGCCTTGCCACCTACATATCGCGGCTTGAGCGCGCCATTCCGCAGATCGCGCATGAATTCCTCTGCCGAAGTTTCGAACTCTCCGATCACGAGGCAATCAGCGTCGGCTTCGAAAACCTCTGGGGCCAGTGAAACATGTGCGCCCCCCATGACGACAGTTCGCCCCATTTTCTTGAATTCCTGAGCGATTTCGATGCCGCGCCTTGCTTGGGAAACATTCATGCTGATGCAAACGATCTGTGCGGGATTGGTGAAATCCACATCTTCAATCAGTTCATCACACAGCGTTAAATTTACATCCGGGTCAAAGAACGCGGCGACGGTCACAATGCCCGCAGCAGCCATAAGTGTGAACCGCTCGTCCAGATTGAGGGATGCGTCGGAAATAAGCGTGTCGCGTCCAAATTCCGGTGTTGGAGCAATAAGGTAAACGTCCATTTCAGAAGAACCCCATTTTAACAGACCACCCAGCAAACGGTGGCGTGTCGCCCGACAGGGCTCGATGTCGTTGTTGACCCTAACGGCAGGGCTCGTAGCCTTGGGTTTGTGGGATGCTTCAGCGACATGTGGCCACGAGGTATCGTGGCTTTAATCGGACGATCAGCACCAACCAGAACCTAAGAAATTACGGGTACTTACAAGATAACTAGCAAAGCTATAGTGCGACGATGGTCGCGCACGCTCAGCATATATAGCTGCCACAATCCCACCAACCCATCCATGAGAGGTAGTAACATCCTCCGGAAGATCGGTTTAAGCTCCATACTCAGTGGTCAACTCAAGCGACTGTACATCTTGACGCGTGGGGCTTGGTTTTTCACGATCTTCAAGGTCGACTTGTGATCGCAGTCCCCACAGCATCTCTCATCTGCGGATGACCCAGCGTAGCGGTCTTGGCGACAAATGTCATCCCTCAAGCGGGCATGGCGCGCTAAAACAGCAGGGGCCACCCCTGCACTGATTCCACCTTGCGCGCCGCAGTTCAGTCGTTTAAACGCCGCTTCGCGTTGCCTCGATTGATTTGTGGGTGGAGCATGTCGTTCGAAATTTGCGGGTCCGCTCGCGAATGACTTGCAAAACCATAGGGTTCAAGGCAAATGAGAAGAACCAGTAGGGCCATAGTAGCGCCCGCAAAGCCCCATTAGCTCAGCTGGTAGAGCAGGTCCTTCGTAAGGACAAGGTCGGCGGTTCGAGTCCGTCATGGGGCACCAGTTCTCTCGGGCAATGCGCTAAATTCTAACCAAAAATCGGCTGATAGTTGCCTCTTCGGGTCCAGTTCGGGTTCTCGGGATCAAAGCGGGGCTTCGGCCAGGCCGGCGCGGTGCAACAGAATTTCCGCACTGTCGTTCCAAACATTCGTTGACGTTATTTTGCCATCCCGCACCACGAACATATCCATGTAACGGTTGGTTTCGAACGGCGTGCCATCCGGCCATTCGCCGTATAGAAACCCAGTGTTGTAGACGTATACGGACCCTGTTTCGGCGTCGTAGGCGGCATCTGTTCGCAAAAAGCGCTTTTTCACCCATTTGTAGCGTTTGGCGTTAAACGCAGTTGTATCCGCCGGGCCGGTAAACTGACGCCCGCCGGTAAAGATGACCTCGAAATCATCAGCGACATAGGCGGCGGCCCCGATAGGGTCTGGCACCATGGAGCGTTCTAGGTAGGCCTCAACGATTTCTTTGGCGGCGGTAACGGGGTTTGACATGGGGTATCTCCAGGTGGGCTTGGTTCGGTAATTTGTGAGGGCGCGATCAGGGGGCGACGCAGCCTTTGATCTGACAGAGGTCTTTTGCGCCAAATATCAGCCGATTGAGAGGGCCGTTCGCCTGTCCGCCCAATCTGGGCCTGTCTCTAAAGGCGCTTGGGCGATCCTCCATCCTCAACGCTTAATGGCTGTGCAATTCAGGCAATGCATGGGTAAACACGGGCTTGCCGCGTTTGAACCCGTACATTGGCTGAGCAAGCTCGGCCACGGCCATTGTCGCATCCCGGGCATCAATTATGACCAGATCTGCGGGTGCGCCTTTCTGGATCCCGTAGTCTTTCAGGTTCAGAAGTTTGGCGGAGCGAGAGGACACCATATCAAGGCATCCGGCCATATCTTCGCGTCGTCCGATCTGTGCGATATTGGCGTAGAGATTGGCCATTCGGATCAGGGAGCAATCGCCAAACGGAGTGAATGGGTTGAGCACATTGTTTGTGGACAAAGAGCAATTTACCCCTTCGGCGGCCATCAGATGTATTGGCGTTACGCCACGCGGCACGCTCAGATTTTCTGTGTGGTCGCGATGCATCAGGAAAAGATCGGTGGACGGAAGAACCGTGACGGCGACACCTGCATCCGCAAGGCGCCGTGAAAGCGCGGTAAGCCGATGGGCAGACATATTTGCGAATTTGGTGACATGGCCCACCGCAACCCTGCCGCCCCAGCCATATTCATCCGCCTTTCGGCAGACGTAGTCCACGTCGAGGGACGTGGCATCGGAGCCGAAATCGAGATGCATGTCGATGTCTACGTCGAAGTCGCGTGCCATCTCGAAAACGCGGTCAATCTGGCCATGTGGGTTCGTGTCTGTGTAGGGTGCTGCCCCTACCGAGCCTGCACCGTCCTTTAGGGCTGCGACCATCAATTCATCCGTGCCGGGGTTATTGAGCAGCCCATCCTGTGGAAAAACGCAGATTTCCACATCAATGGCCCATGCGAATTCCGCGATTGTATGTTTCACGCCCTCAAATCCCCGCAGACCAACGACAGGATCGACCTCGACATGGGTGCGCATCTGCGTGGTGCCCTTGAGCACACATTTTCGCAGCGTCTTGGCCGCGCGGAAAGCAACATCTTCTTCGGTAAAAGCGGCTTTCAGGCCAACGACCTCGGCTATGGCTTCCTGCAGGCCGCCTTTCATCTGACACCGGTCAAGAATGCATGATTTGTCGAGATGGATATGCGTCTCGACAAAGCCGGGGAGAACGATCCGACCGTTCAGGTGGAGGGCTTTGTCGCCTTGCTCCAGCGTGCCCGCCGCTTTCATCTCGACAATCTTGCCACCGTGCACACCCAGATCAAACGCCTGACCTGGCTCTGAGGGCAGGGTGATGTTATGAAATGTCAGATCCATGAGGCTCCCTTTCTTCTCATTGCGCAGCCACCTCGGCACCGAGGTAGGCTTGTTCGATTGATGCATCCTTTTGCAAATCCACCGATGTCCCCGATTTCACGACTTGTCCGCTTTCCAACACATAGGCGCGGTCGGCAATGGCCAGCGCCAGCGTTGCCATTTGGTCCACAAGCAAGACAGTGACCCCTTCGTCACGCAGATCGGCGAGCACATCGTAGAGCTCTGCTATGATAGACGGCGCCAAACCCAGCGATGGCTCGTCCAGCAAAAGAATGCGTGGGTTTGCGATCAGGCCGCGGGCAATCGCGAGCATCTGCTGTTCCCCACCCGAGAGAACGCCAGCGGGCGCGTCGATCCGATCGCACAGCCGCGGAAAGCGCTGAAGCAGTCTGTCGATCTCTGCCTCGGCGTCAAGATCGGTCCGGTTATAAGCGCCCATCAGAATATTGTCGCGTACGCTCATCAGTGGAAAGACCTGCCGTCCTTCCGGAACAAGCGACAAGCCCGCGCGTGCGATCTGGTGGGCTGGCCGCTCTTCAATGGGCACCATATCAAGCAGGATCGCCCCCGAGACAGGCCTGTGCAGCCCTGCAAGGGATCGCATCATCGTTGATTTTCCGGCACCGTTTGCCCCCAACACGGCGACCATCTCGCCGGGCTGAACATCCATGTCCAAAGAGTCGAGCGCTGCGGCGGCCCCATATCCCGCGGTCAAACTGCGTGTGCTGAGCACGTCCTTTTTGCCGCCACGTATCCAAGGTTTGCTGCGTTCGCGGCCTTGATAGGCGCTGTCGCCAAGATACGCCCGGCGCACGGCGGGATCATTTTGAACATCACTCGGCGCTCCGGTTTTGATCGGAACACCGGCATCCAGAACGATAATCTCGTCTGAAATGCGCATGATCATCGACATATCATGTTCGACCAGAACAACGGCAACGCCAGCCTCTGCAATCTTGCGGATCAGCAGGCTTAGTGCCTCTTTGTCGCTATGCATCAAGCCAGCCGCAGGCTCGTCCAAAAGAAGAACAGAAGGTTTCGTGGCCAATGCGCGGGCGATTTCCACCAGACGCTTGTCAACATGGGGCAAATCGCCGGATCGGCGCGCCACGGGGCCTTTGTATCCCACAAAGGCAAGTAGGTCGTCGGCGAGGGCGATCTGAGCATCGCGAGGCGGGCGTCCCAGCAACCAGCCAAGGTGCCCGGTGCCAAGGGCGATCAGGATATTCTCACGCACACTCAAGTCTTCAAAAAGCTGTGTGGTCTGGTAGGTGCGTGCAATGCCAGCGCGCGCTGTGCGCCAAGCCGGGCGGCCTGCGATATCCTCTGACATTTCGATGCGGCCGCTGTCAGGTTTGTAAAACCCGCTGATCATGTTCAGCACGGTTGTCTTGCCCGCGCCATTTGGCCCGATCACACTGGTTATGCGCCCTGAGGGGGCGGTGAATGACACATCCTTTGCCGCCTGAACCCCACCAAACTTGATCCCGAGGTCAGTGACCTTTAATCCGCCGGTGTTTTCGTTCAGGCCTGAGAGAAAGTCACCAAGGGCTTTGCCGGATGCCTTTGCTGTGGTTGGATCTTCGGCGCTTAGGTATCCCATCAGCCCACCGATGATCCCTTTTGGTGCCAGCAGAAGCACGCCCATCATGATACCGCCAAAGATGAGCAACCGGTATTCCGCGAGGCCTGATAAGACCTCGGGCAACAGAACCACGATCAGGCTGCCTATGACTGGCCCCAAAAGACGCCCGGTTCCGCCGACAATCACAGCCAGAAGAAACAGAATTGACTGGAAGAAAGGGAAGGAACCTGGGCTGATGAAGAGTTGTAGCGGTGTAAAAAGCGCCCCTGCGAGCCCGGCCAAAAGTGCAGAAAGAACAAAGGCCGTGGTCTTGATCGCAAAGGGGTTAAGACCGATGGACTGCGCCGCCACGTCGCTGGAGGCCACTGCGCGCATTGCCATACCCCACCGGCCCCGTGACAGTTGTAGAAACAACAGCAGGGACACTCCGGCAAGGAGCACCGCAGCAATCGCCACCTCGGTTTCAAAGAATATGCGCCCAGCAAATTCAGGCGACCGGAAGCCCATCAGGCCATTATGCCCACCGGTAAGATCCCGTAATTCGATCGCAGCATGTTCGACGATAAAGGCGAAGGCGATTGTCATCATCGCAAGATAGGGGCCCGCGACCCGCAGGGCTGGCATCGCCAGCAACATGCCCGCAAAGCTGCTTATGATGCCAGACACGATGAAAGCCAGCCAATAATCAAAGCCTGCGATCACCATGATCGCCGTCGTGTAGGCACCGATCGCGAAGAACCCGACATGACCAAAGGAAATCTGTCCGGAAAGCCCCAACAGAATATTGAGACCGACACCAACGACGACATTCAGCGCAAAAAGGGCGAGGATGAAGACAAGGTAACCATTGGCATTGAGTGCCAGCATGATCGTGATGGCGGTCAGAGCCACTATTCCCAAGATTGACGTGCCCGGATGGGCCAAAAGCCGGGTCAAGCGCAGCCGTGCGGATACGTATTCTTGTTCAGCCATGGATCAGACTTTCTTGAGTTCTGCGCGACCAAACAGGCCGTTCGGCACCGTCACCAGCACCAGTATGACAACACTGAATGAGACGATCTGCGTATAGCTCGAACCAATGTAAGCGGTGGTCAGGGCCTCGACGCAGCCATAAAGCACGCCAGCAATCATGACGCCCCAAGCGCTGCTGATCCCGCCGAGAATAGCAGCCGCAAACGCCTTGATACCAAAGACGACACCCATGCCGGCCGACACGTTGAAAAGCGGAGCGATCAGCAATCCCGCGACACCGGCAAAAATTGCCGAAATTGCAAAGGATGCTGCGATAACCGCTTGTGTATTCACGCCTGTCAGACGTGCCGCCTCTGGTCGTTGCACAGAGGCCAGCATGGCTTTGCCAAGTCGGGTTTTGGTCGTCACAATCGTCAAGGCCATTGCAATCGCAAGACCGACGACCGGAATGATCAGCTGCAACGGATAGGCGCCAGCGCCAAAGATATCGATCGCATTTTCAACAAACGGTGACGGCAGGCTGCGGGGTTCTTTGCCGAAGGTGAACAGAATGATGTTATCAAGGACAATCCCGCCTGCAACCGTCGCCATGAGCCAAGCGTCAGAGCCGCGCGCGGCGAAAGGGCGAACCAAGAAGCGTTCCACCGCGAGACCCAGTATCGCACAACAGGCCAAAGCCGCCGGAATTCCAATCCAGAACGGCCAACCCAGCGTCACCATGAAAGTATACCCCATGACAGCGCCGAACATCATGGATGAACCCTGACTGAAGTTGACTGTTTTTGACACCGCATAGGTAATGTGAAAGCCCAGAGCCATCAGCCCGTACATCGAGCCAAGCGCCAGTCCGGTAATGAGTGTGGACGCGATCATGATCCTCTCCCGCAAGTGATACGGAAGGCCCTTTGGCCTTCCGACGTTTTGTTTCGGGGGCGCTACTTGATGGGGATGATCTCGCCGTCAATAAATCGCGTGAACACGTAGTCTTCTGCTCCCAGCGCGTCGTGCTGCTCTGGCGTGAAGGGGGTGGAATAGGTTTTGATCAACCCGTCATAGCTGTCGATGTCATAGAACCCTTGGCGAATTGCCGGACCGTCCGTTGAACCTGCGTTCTGAATGGCAAGAGCCGTAAGATGCATCGCGTCATAGGCATTCGCGATGCCCACTGCCGGGGTGACATCCGCCGGACCTTTGATTTCGGGAAACTTGGCCATTAGCGCGTCCAGAGTTGCCGCAGCTTTGGGCGAGTCGTTGCCTGAGAAGGTGAAGGTTTGGATCATTTCCACGTCTTTGGCACGCGGCCCGGCCAGTTCAGAGAAGCGGCCTCCGGCTGGTCCCCAATGGGATATGACCGGAACGTCCCAGCCCATGCGCTCCAGTGATTTCATGACCTGCGCAGACGGGCCCACATTGGCGACCATAAAGATCGCATCGGCACCGGCCTCTTTTAGTCGGGTCAACTGTGGAACGACGTCGATATCGTTTGCTTCAACCCGCTCAATCCCGGCTGTGGGCATTCCCTTTGCCTCAAGGGCGGCGGTCAATCCTTTCTCGTTTGACTCGCCCCAAGGGTTGTTGATCAGCATCATGCCGGGGTTTTTTGACCCATGAACTGTCACTGCGCGTTCGACGAGAGCGACGTCCACCATTTCATCCACGGCAGACACCCGGAAGACATAGTTCTCTTCGGCACCGTTTTGGGTGATTGGGGTGCCAGCGGCCCATGGCCCCATGAACGGAACTTTGGCTTGGTTCATGTAAGGCACCAAGGCGAGTGAGACAGGCGTTTGCAGGCCGCCAAACAACACCACGACCCCTTCGCGCTGGACCAGTTCGCGCGCTGCGGTCAGACCTTTGCCGGGGTTGTCCTCGTCATCGCGGCGGATCATCTCGACCTGTTTGCCCAACAGCCCGCCGGCTGCGTTGATCTCATCAATCGCCAGCGCCATACCTCGGGTGATTGCTTCGCCGGACTTGGCAGAGGGGCCGGAGAGAGAGGCGATCAGCCCGATCTTGATGGTATCCTGCGCCAGGCCGGGTGTAGCAAACGCTGTGACCGTGGCGAGCGCAAGCCCGGCAAAGGAGCGGCGCGTGAACTTTTGGTTCAGAATGGTCTTCATGTGGTTTCCTTTCGGGTCTGGTTGAAGGGTTAGGTCAGTCGCCATTGATGCGCGCGGATCGTCGCGCGCTCAGTCATCCATCACGGACACAGGGACGCGACGATGTTGCGCCGATCCGGCGGGTGCGCCCAAGGATGACTTTGGCGACCGATCCTATGGGTAGAAGCTCTGGTGAATTCAGCGATGTGCGCGCCGCCGAGAAGTTTCTGGGCGGCACTGAACCGGATGATCTGAGTGCTCGTCCAAAAGAGCCTGTCCAATGCGCTGCCATCACTGCCCATGAGAGCTGCCGCATCGTCATCAAAAGACGTTGTTACCTCTTCACCAGTCTCTGTGATGTTAACTTTCATGCCTTATTGAGCCCCCGGACGAAACGTCAGAACGCGCGTGCTCTAGACAGGTCCGAGCGCGCGTCTGTTTTGAGGTCCACGCAAAAGGCGCGTCGTTGCAACTTGTTTGCAGGTTCAGCTCTGGCAATTCCGCAAGGGGTGGTGAGTAATTGCTTACTTACTATGCAAGTGCCTAAATATTGCTCGATTTTGGGGGCGGCGATTGGGGTGGAATTCGACCTTCAGAGTTTAATCACATGCGGCTTTGGCCGAGATTAGGCGATCTTCTTTGAAAAAACCTTAGAGAGACACCGTCGCCGTGCGGGTGATTTTGGGCTGCATGGCCTTTGCTCAATACGCTACCACTCCACAAACTGCAGAGACGCTCTGCCGACAACGAAACGGGGCGCAGGGTTCAAGTGCTGATATCACTTGAAAGCAAAGCGAGTACTGCTTGTGTCACGTGCCTTTTTCGCTCTGCTAAAAATTCCGGTGATGACATATCCACGCCAAAGGTTGCCGTGAGAGTGAATCTGTTGGTGATGTGAATGAAACTGAGGCCCAGAATTGTGAGGTAGAGATTCAGCGCATCTGGCCGATACGGAAACTCGCCCGATGCATGACCTTGCGAAATCAGCTTATCTATCTTGGCTATGAAGGGTGCTGATGCTGTTCTGATCGAGTCGGCAATATTGACCGCTGCGCGCCCCTTGTTGAGGTTCTCATTGATGATCATGCGCGGGAAACTCTGGTTTCTTAGCATGTAGTCAAAGGTGAAATGCGTCAGGGCGATGATTGCTTGTTTCGGGGGCAGATTCCAGAAATTCGCAGAGGCTTCGCTGCTGCGCAGATGTTGGTAGACGCGTGTCAGAGCGGCAAGGTAGAGGCCATCTTTGCTTTCGAAATAATGGTACAGCATCCGGATATTGCAGCCGGCTGCACGGACAATATTCGTTGTGCTCGCGCCAGCATATCCGTGCTCGCAGAACTCTTCGATCGCTGCGAGCAATATCTTCTCTTTGGTTTGCGATGCGCTTCGACCTTCACTTCTGGGCGCGACCTCTGGGACTGCTGAAATTCTATTGCTCATGAGCGTTCCTCGGTGATTGGCCCAGCCCATCATAAACAGATTTTGTTTGCAGGGAACTATAAGTAATAGTTGACTTACTATTTTAACCCATGCCTCATATTTCCAAGTGCTCACTTAGAGGTGAAGAGATTGCTAAGCACAGCATTGGGATTTAACGGCGCATTCAGTGCCCCCCACCGAGCGGCAGCCTTGGCGGGGCGGGATGTGCTGAATGCAGGCGGCACTGCGATTGAGGCAATGGTTGCCGCGGCTGCAAGCATTGCGGTCACATACCCCCATATGAACGGCATCGGAGGTGACGGGTTCTGGCTCATTCATCGGCCGGGAATGGCGCCTGTCGGAATATCGGCCTGCGGTCGGGCCGCCTCTTTGGCTACGCCCGGCTGGTATGCCGCGCAGGGCGTAACAGGTGCAATCCCTGCGCGGGGTGCCTTGGCCGCTCTGACAGTGCCGGGCACGATTGATGGCTGGGCCAAGGCGCTGGCACTGGTGCCGGACCGACGCCGGATGCCGCTAAAGGATCTGCTTGGTGCCGCGATTTCGCAGGCTCGTGACGGAATCGCAGTCACCGGCAATCAATCTCGTACGACGTTGGAAAAGCTGGATGGGCTCAGGGATGTGCCGGGCTTTGCCGAAACCTATCTGGTCGGGGGCAGGCCGCCTGCGCCGGGGCACAGACTGCGACAGTCAGCTCTCGGGGATACGCTCGCCCGCTTGGCAGAGACCGGGCTGGACGACTATTACCGTGGCGAGATTGCACAGACCCATGCCGCCTTTCTCGACGCGAAAGGTAGCCCGCTGCGACTGGAGGATTTCAACGCCTTCTCGGCAGAGCTGGTGACACCGCTCACAACGCAGATTGGCGCGGGGCAACTCTGGAATATGACGCCACCCACGCAGGGGATTTCATCGTTGATGATCCTTGCGATATTTGACCGGCTTGGCGTGACCAAGGCAGACGGTCTTGAACATCTGCATGGATTGGTCGAGGCCACAAAGCAGGCCTTCATTCAGCGCAATGCAGAGCTTGGCGACCCTGACTTTATGGAGCGCCCAGCCCAAGACTGGCTGCACCCGGATCATATAGCCGACCTTGCGGGCCGAATTGATCCTGCGCGGGCCTTGCCTTGGCCGCACCCGGCAAAGCCGGGCGATACAATCTGGATGGGGGCGGCCGATTCAGAGGGAACGATTGTCAGCTTCATTCAATCCGTGTTCTGGGAATTTGGCTCTGGGCTGACTTGCACCGATACGGGTGTTTTCTTTCAGAACCGAGGCGCGGGTTTCTCGTTGGACGCTGGTCCAAATCAATTGCGCCCTCGCGCGCGCCCGTTTCACACCCTCAATCCTGCACTTGCCGCGCTGAACGATGGCCGCATCATGGCCTATGGCACGATGGGGGGCGAAGGGCAGCCACAGACGCAAGCGGCAGTCTTCACGCGCTACGCAGTTTTCGGTCAAGACCTACAGCAGGCGGTCAGCGCGCCGCGCTGGCTCTTGGGCAAGACCTGGGGGGAAACAACCACAACGCTCAAACTTGAGGACCGCTTTGATCCCTCTCTTGTCGCGGGTCTGCGTGCGGTCGGTCATGAAATCGAGATGATTGCCCCATGGTCCGATCTTGCTGGGCACGCAGGGGCCGTGGTGCAGCATTGCACAGGGCTGATGGAGGCCGCGAGCGATCCGCGCGCTGATGGTGCGGCCCTTGCGTTCTAGAGGTTCAGCGAGTGCCCAAAAAGCAATCACCGTGCCGTTTTCCGGGGCAATAGTCTTTTAGCCCGCAGCCAAAAGGACACCAGAATTGCAAAGTAATTGTGCCCTTACCAAGTGTCGCTCACAGATTCGCGCGTCAGACAGAAACTTGTCCTACAGGAGAACGAAATGAATAAGAGAAAGATTACAATTGGTTGCCTTACTGCACTTGTGCTGAGTATGACATCGACTGTCGCTCTCGCAGAGGTCATCAAGTTTCACCATGACCTGCCAGACACCTCGGCACAGCACAAAGGTGCTGTAAAATTCAAAGAGCTTGTAGAGGCCGCATCGAACGGGGCCTATGAGGTTGAAATCTACGCCAACAACGCCCTTGGCGACGATGTTGAGGTTGCGCAGCAAATGCAATTTGGTGCGGTACAAGCTGCGCCCATTCCCACTGCCAAGCTTGCGAACTTTAGCCCGTCATTGCAGTTGATCGACCTGCCTTTCCTCTTTCCGTCAGTCGAGGCGACCTATGCGCTGCTCGATTCAGAAGAGGTTGGCGGCGCGATGCTCAAATCGCTTGAAGAGTCGGGTTTCGTGGGCGCAAAATTCTGGGAATCGGGATTTAAACAGCTGACCTGCAACCATCTCGTCAGCAAACCCGAAGACTATGTTGGGCGCAACGTCCGCGTGATGGAAAGCCCGCTTCTGATTGCTCAGTTTGAAGCCTTGGGTGCAACGGCCATACCCGTGGCCTTTTCCGAAACCTACACGGCGCTTCAGCAGGGCGTGGTAGAGTGCCAAGAGAATCCGATCGTATCAATCAACTCGATGAAGTTCTACGAAGTGCAGGACTACATGATGTTGTCGAACCACGGCTATATCGGGACCGCGTTTATCTTTTCCAAGGTGTGGTTCGATGCGCAGGCCCCCGAAATGCAAGACATACTGATGACGGCCGCGCGCGAGGCCGGCGATTACCAACGCCAGGTTTCGGCAGAGGACAATGGGCGCCTGCTTCAGGAAATCATTGATGCGGGCACCACCGAAGTGGTCGAAATGACACCGGAACAATTGGCCCTCTTCGCAGAGGCCATGCAGCCGGTACACGAGAAATTCGCAGACCGCATCGGCAGTGATCTACTCGAGGCGGCTTATGCCGAGATCAACTCCTTCTCCAAGTGATCTGATACAAAGGGCCCTGTCGGTATGACGGGGCCTTGGGATCGGCCCTCGGCACGCTGGGCTTTGCGGGCCGATCCACGTGCTTGGGCTGAGCCCTGGCTTTTTGCCCCGTCAACAAGGACTTTGCCGATGCTGAAATGGCTGACACGGATCGACGCCACGCTGACATTTCTGGAACGTACTTCAGTCGCACTTCTGTTGCTGGTTGCCGTTATAATCTTGGTCGCAGACGTTGCATTGCGTGCGTTCTTTGGTGTCGCGCTCGCTTGGGCGGCTGAGTTGACCCGTTATTCCATCGTCTGGCTTGTGTTTATCGGCGGGGCGATTGGGGCCCGCTCTGGGGCGCATATCTCGATTGATGTGCTGGGGGCTATCTTGCCGCCCGGCATGGCGCATCGTTTGGCACAGATCGCTGCCCTGATTGCCGCTGGCACCACGGCGATGCTGGCCTGGTATGGCTGGACGCTTGTCAGCCAGATGAAACAGTTTGGCCAAACATCCGCGTCGCTCGAATGGCCCATGTGGGTTGTCTACCTCGCCATTCCGACGGGGTGCACGCTCATGTCGGTGCGGTTTGTCCAGAACGCCTTGTTACTGTCAAAAGATGCGCGCCGTCTGACGGCTGCTCAAAGTACAGCCTAAGGATACGTAGATGCACGCCATTTTCTTTGGATCCCTCGTTGCTCTGCTTCTTGTGGGTGTTCCCGTCTTTGTCGTGTTGCTGTTGCCTGTGATGGTGGCACTGGAAACCACGACTTCGACTCCGCCTGTGCTCATCATTCAGCGATTGTTTTCTGGCATTGACAAGTTTCCGCTGATGGCGATCCCGTTTTTCATCTTTGCGGGCAATATCATGGCCCAGGGTGGAATTTCCAAGCGTCTGATAAGATTGGCAAATGCCTTGGTGCGCCCGTTGCTGGGCGGATTGGGGATCACAACTGTTACAAGTTCGATGTTCTTTTCCGCGATCTCGGGCTCTAGCCCCGCAACCGTGATCGCGGTGGGCAAAATCATGCTGCCTGCCATGGAAAAGGAAGGATACAAACGCTGGTTTTCCATCGGCCTGCTGATGAGCTCCGGATCCATGGGCATCATTATCCCGCCGTCGATTTTCATGATCGTCTATGGCGCGGTCACGGGTGTGTCGATCGGGGCACTGTTTCTGGCGGGCGTAGGCGCAGGATTGGTCTATGGTGTGGCGTTCATCGGAGTTTGCGTTTTGTACGCAAGGGCCACTGGCATGGCCCGCGAGGCGCGCTGGGACACGACCGAGATACTCACTGCGGCGCGTGGATGTTTCTGGGGCCTTGCCACGCCGTTCATCATTCTCGGGGGCATCTATGGGGGCATATTCACCCCGACAGAAGCGGCGGCAGTCGCGGTGATCTATGCCGTCTTGGTTTCGGCCTTGATCTACCGCGAAATGACCCTGTCCGACATTCTTGATTCAGCAGTCGACAGTGCCATCACGACGGCGCAAGTCATGATCATTATCGCTGCGGCCTCAGCCTTTGCTTGGTATCTGACGACCTCGGGCGTCGCCAGCGGACTGACAGGCTTGCTGGCGGGTATCGGCAATAACCCGATTTACGTTCTATTGACGATCAACTGCCTCATTCTTTTGGCTGGCATGGTCCTTGATCCGAATTCGATCATCATCATCCTTGTGCCGTTCATCGTACCCGTGGCCGTAGCGGCGGGTATTGATCCCATTCATCTGGGCATCGTTCTTGCGGTCAACGCGGCAATCGGCATGTTCACGCCGCCCTTTGGGCTGAACCTCTTTGTTTCGGGGGCGCTTGGCGTGAGTTTCAACGAAGCCATAAAGGGCGCGTTGCCTTTCATTCTGGTCGGATTGATCGCCCTGTTCGTGATCACCTATGTACCGATCACGTCGCTCTGGCTGCCTGCGCAATTCTACCCGAATATCTCAACAACCTTCTAAGGAGGCACAAGATGTTGCCGACATGCGACCCATTCATAGCGAGATTTGACAGCCCGCTGAAAGGAAAAAGCCCTTCTGGCGCACTTGCAGGCTTGCGCGTTGGCGTCAAAGACGGGTTTGACATTGCAGGGCATGTAACCGGGGCTGGATGCCCAGAGTGGGGCCAGTTCCACGGCGCAGCGACCACGACCTCTACTGTCGTGCAGGTTTTGCTGGATGCGGGCGCAGAGATTATCGGCAAAACCCAGATGGATGAGCTGGCCTATAGTCTGATGGGGGTGAATGCGCGCTACGGCACGCCCCTGAATCCCGCTGCTCAGGACCGCGTACCGGGGGGGTCTTCCTCTGGCTCTGCGGCCAGTGTGGCTGCCGGGTTGGTGGATATCGGCCTTGGAAGTGACACCGGCGGTTCCGTTCGTTTGCCTGCATCCTTTTGTGGCGTTTACGGCTGGCGGCCAACCCATGGGCTTATGTCGGGGGACAGTCTTGTGCCATTGGCACCCAGCTACGATACACCCGGCTTTTTTACGCGTGATCTGATGACCATGGCGACTGTCGCTTCTGTTTTTCAGGATGCGCCTGCGACGGTGAAGCCGATCAAGTTTTGGTTGCCCTCAGACCTGTGGTCCTTGGCTGAGAGCGGCGTTTCTGCGGCCCTGCGCGATGCACTTCCCGTGGTTGATCATCGCTCAGACCCAATTTTGCCAGACGGGAATCTGAGCGACTGGTTAGGGGCGTTCCGTATCCATCAAGGCTATGAAATCTGGCAAACGCTTGGCCCTTGGATCACGCAAAACCAACCTGATTTTGGTCCGGGGATACGGGAGCGGTTTGAAACCGCGAGCCGGATCACACGCCAAGACTTTGATCGCGCGGTTGAAAAGCGTTGCGCCATCCGTGAACATCTGGAAAAGGCGATTGATCCCGCAACGATCCTTGTTTTCCCAACCTCGCCGGGTGCTGCCCCGCTGCGATCAACCCAACAGAGCGATCTGGAATTGTTCCGCAATGCCGCTTTGACCATGCTCTGCGTTGCAGGGCATGCGGGTTTGCCACAGATCAGCATCCCGCTCGCGACCTATACCGGGGCGCCGGTTGGGCTGTCTTTGGCAGGGGCGAGGGGGGCGGATCATCTTCTCATCAAGACAGCGCAGATCTTTGAACCAAAGCCACAGGATCGCGCATGACCGAGCTGAGCTATATCAACCGCCCAGAGGTGCACGCCGAGGTGACAGAGGTTTTCTATCGCTACGAGACGGCCCTTGTCACAAATGATGTAGAGACGCTTGATGCCTTGTTTTGGTCCAGTGATCACACGATCCGGCTGGGTGCCTCTGAAAATCTGTTCGGGCAGGATGAAATTCTTGCATTCCGAAAGGCGCGGCCGGGTGTGGGCCTTGCGCGCAGTCTTCTGCGCGTGGTCGTCACAACCTTTGGCGATGATTGTGCCACAACGAACGCGATATTCACCCGCGCGGGATGGCCTGCGTCCCGAACGGGACGGCAGAGCCAGACTCTGATCAAGCTTCCTGAAGTGGGCTGGCAAATTGTCTCAGCCCATGTGTCCATCGTCGATCTTGAGTAGTCAGCTTTGGAACGCCTTACTCTCATTGTCGCGCAGCCTATCGTTGGGGTCAGCCTCAGCCTGTGTCGCGAAGACGTGGCAACCCGCGAGAACGACTGGGATGGCAGGCCAAGGTTTGCAGAACGGGCTTTAGGCTCACGCCATAAGGCGCAGGCGCGAACCCCAGCACCCGAGACAATAGCCTTTATCCTCCGACTTCACCAAGGTGGCACCTTGGCATCGTGGACGAGCCGAGCGCGGGGGAACCTCAGTTTTGCAGGATTTTTGACAGAAAGTCCTGTGCGCGTTCACTTTGGGGCGCGTCAAAGAATTCTTTCGTTGGGCGATCCTCTACGATGGCCCCCGCATCCATGAAGACGACACGGTCCGCGACCTTGCGCGCAAAGCCCATCTCATGGGTGACCACCATCATGGTCATGCCGTCGTCACGGGCCAGCCCTACCATAACGTCGAGAACCTCTTTGATCATCTCGGGATCAAGTGCGGATGTCGGTTCATCAAAGAGCATCGCGATCGGGTCCATGGCAAGGGCACGTGCAATGGCGACGCGCTGTTGCTGACCGCCCGACAACTGACCGGGATATTTGGCGACGTGGTCAATCATTCCCACGCGCGTCAAGAGCGTCTCGGATCTCGCCTCTGCCTCTTTGCGGGTCCGGCCCAACACCTTTTCCTGCGCAAGGCACAGATTATCGCGCACGCTCATATGGGGATAAAGCTCGAAATGCTGAAACACCATGCCAATCTTGGCGCGCAGCTTGGTCAGTTTTGCTCCACTGCCTGTCACTTCGGCACCATCTACGACGATCCGCCCCTCCTGAACCGGCTCAAGCCCGTTCACACATTTGATCAGGGTGGATTTTCCCGAGCCAGAGGGCCCACAGACCACAACGACCTCACCCTTTGCAACTTTTGTCGTGCAATCGGTGAGAACCTTGAAGTCCCCGTACCACTTGCTCACATTTTTCATTTCGATCATGTCGTCATCCGCGCTTGAAGCCGACGCACGAACAGCGAACCTGAAAAACAGATCACGAAGTAAACGAGCGCGGCAAAGAGATACATTTCAACGAGGCGGCCCTCGGTTCGGGCCACGATGGAAGAGGCGGTCATCAGGTCGCGAAGCGATACGACAAAGACCAATGAGGTATCCTGAAACAGGATGATTCCCTGTGTCACAAGGATTGGGATCATGTTGCGGAATGCCTGCGGCAGCACGATGTAACGCTGAATCTGCCAGTAGCCGAGACCGGTGGCCTGTCCCGCGTGCACCTGACCCGTCCGAACGCTTTGAATACCGGCGCGCATGATCTCGGAATAATAGGCGGCCTCGAACATCACAAAGGCGATGAGCGCCGAATAGAAGCCGCCGATGGGCCGGCCAAGCGCCAAAGGCACAAGGAAGTAGAACCAGAAAATCACAAGGATCAAGGGCACGGACCGGATCAGGTTTACATAGGCCGCAGCGAATATCGCCAACGGCTTGATCCCCGAGAGCCGCGCCAGCGCGAGCAAGGTGCCCAAAGCGATACCGCCCAAAACCGCAAGAAAGGTAAGCCATAAGCTGAGTTGCAACCCCTGCCAGAGGAACGGCAGGTTGTTCAGGATGACGTCGAAATCAAAATCGCCCATCTCAGTTCCCCTTGCCAACATAGCCCGGAATGCGCGTGTAACGTTCCAGGACAGTCATGACGATTGTGGCGCAGAGCGCGATGAACACGTAGATGACGGTGGCTGCCGTATAGGCCTCGAAACTCTGGAATGTGTATTCTGCGATCTGCTGGCTTTGCGCCGTCAGTTCGAGCAGCCCGATGGTCAGCGCGAGCGATGAGTTCTTGAAGACGGTCAGGAATTCCGATGTCATTGGCGGCACGATCAGGCGGAAAGAAATCGGCAAAAGAACGTATCGGTACACCTGCGCCACGCCCATACCCTGTGCGGTTGCCGCTGACTTGAGGCCCGATGGCACCGCCTCAATCCCGGCACGCACCTGTTCTGCCACGCGGCTTGCGGTATAGAGGCCCAAGGCCACAACTGCCGTGACAAACTCGGGTTGTGGCATGTCGCGCTTCATCCAGCGCCCGGCATCCTCGGGCAACATCTCGGGGACGGCGAAATACCAGATGAACATCTGCACCAGCAGCGGAACGTTGCGAAACAGTTCGACATAGGTGGTGCAGAGTGTGCTTATCACTTTATTGGGCAGGGTTCGGCCTACGCCCACCAGCGATCCCACGACTATCGCGATCACCCAAGCGCAGAGCGCTACGGACACGGTCCAGCCAAGGCCACTCAGGAGCCAGCCGAAGTATTCCGGTTCCCAAAGAACGCTCCAGTTCCAGTTATAGTTCATCTTGGCCGGTCCCCCGATCTTGCGCGGCCCGCCCGGTCACGAGCGGGCCACAGGTCTTTTACTCAGGCAGGGCACCAAGCTGGAATGCGGCCTGCAGGAGCGGGTCGGCAGGCACGCCCATCGGGTCGAACCACTTTGAATAGATCTCGTTGATCTCGCCCGAGCGGAACACGTTGGCCAGCGCGGTCTTGCCCACCAGTTCAAAGGCACTGTCGTCACGACGGACCATCAGCGCATAGGGATCGAAGGACAAAAAATCACCGACAACGGCAAATTCATCCGGTGTCTTGGACTTGGTGACGTTGCCCCCTGCATCTAATCCAGTTTGAGATAGACTCTGGCCCAACCGAAAGGACCAGAGATGAAGCGCAGCAGATTTACCGAAGATCAGATCATTGGCATCCTGAAAGAGCATGAGGCGGGTATTTCCGTGGCCGATCTGTGCCGCAAGCACGGTGTCAGCGATGCAACTGTCTATAAATGGAAAGCCAAGTATGGCGGCATGGATGTCAGTGAGGCGAAGCGTCTGAAGGCGCTTGAGGATGAGAACGGGAAGCTGAAGAAGCTGCTCGCCGACGCCATGTTGGACAACTCGGCTCTGAAAGACTTGCTCGGAAAAAAATGGTGACGCCCGCCGCGAAGCGGCAAGCGGTCGCACATCTTGTGGAAGGCCACGGGATGAGCGAACGGCGGGCGTGTCGGGTCATCGGCTGCTGCAGGATGACGATGCGCTATGAGGCGATCCGGCAGGATGATCCCGCGCTGCGGGAGAGGCTGAAGGAACTGGCACGAGTTCGCCGCAGGTTCGGCTATCGGCGTCTGCATGTGTTTTTGCGGCGTGAGGGCCATGAGGTCAATCACAAGCGGCTGTTCCGCATCTACCGCGAAGAGCGGCTGCATGTGCGCCGTCGCGGTGGGCGCAAACGTGCCATGGGAACACGGGCCCCGATGGTGTTGCCGTTGATGCCGAACCAGCGCTGGTCGTTGGACTTCGTATCCGATCAACTGACGGATGGCCGCCGGTTCAGAATCCTAACCGTGGTCGATGACTGCACCCGCGAATGCCTCGCGCTCATCGCCGACACTTCGCTGTCCGGGGCCAGAGTGGCGCGTGAACTGGCGACGCTGTTCGAGGCCCGTGGAAAGCCCGGAACAGTGGTCAGCGACAATGGGACCGAGTTCACCTCGAACGCGATCCTGACGTTCGCCGATGACCGCAAGATCGACTGGCATTACATCGCGCCAGGCAAGCCGACCCAGAATGCCTTCATCGAAAGCTTCAACGGTCGACTACGCGATGAGCTGTTGAACGAGACCCTGTTTCCGTCCCTGAACCATGCTCGCGTCACGCTGGCCGCCTGGCGCAAGGACTACAACACCGAACGCCCCCATTCCCGCCTCGGCTGGCAAACGCCCGCCGAGTTCGCACAGACCTTCACCCCGCAACGGGGCCTGACGCTGCGCAATACGCAAAGCTCCGCGCCAGACCCCGTTGCCCAATCCGCCGAAAACGGCAAAACTCAAACCCGGAGTCTCGCTCACGCTGGATAAAAGTTGGGGGCAACGTCATTGGCAATCAAACCGAACAGCAAAATGTGGTCTGTGGAGTAGGCATCAACCCGGTCGGTCTCTAGCGAGAGCATGCCTTCGGCATGGTCACGTACCGGCAGGATTTTCACCTCTAGCCCCTGGGCCTCGACCGCTGCCTTGACGGCGCGTTCGTTGGTTGTGCCCTGTGCCAGCGCGATGGATTTACCGTCGAGATCGGCAACCGAGGAAATGCCCGAATCCTTTCGGGTCAGGATCTTGGTGCCGGTCACAAAGGTCACGGGCAGATATTCAACCTGCTGCTGGCGCGTCAGGTTGTTGGTGGTGGACCCACATTCCAGATCAATTGTCCCGTTCGCCATAAGCGCGATGCGGGTCTTGGGATTGACGGGCACATAGCGGACTTCGATATCCTTTCCGAGCGTCTTTTCCACTTCCTCGACCACCTTCATGCACAGGTCGATCGAATAGCCCTCGGGCTGCTGCTGATCATTCAGATAGGAAAATGGCACCGAGCTTTCGCGATGGCCGATCACGATTTCTCCGCTGTCATTTATCTTGGCGAGAGTTCCCGTCAGATCCTGAGCCCAGAGCGCGGCAGGCGCCAGCCCCGTTGTCAAAGCCGCGACGGCAAGCACGCGGCGGGCAAGTTTAAAGTCCATGGTCAAGTTCTCCCTCTTCTCATTGGTGGTTAGTTTGCCTGATAGCCTGGCAGGTGAAACGCGCCGGTGTATCCGAACAGCGCGGCTGATCCGCCAGTATGCAGAAAGACGACATTCTCCATGTCGCCAAAGGCGCCCTTGCGGGTCAGGTCAATCAGACCGTCAAGCCCTTTGCCGGAATAGACCGGATCGAACAGCAGGCCTTCAAGCTCTGCCAGAAGCCTGACGCTTTCGACCATGCCTTGCGTGGGAATGCCATATCCCGCCCCCACGTAATCGCAGTTGGCCCTTACGTCTTCACGACGGATGGCCTCTTCACAGCCGATGCGCGCACCGGTGCGTTTCGCAAGCTCAAAGACCATGCTTTCCTGCTTGTCCCGAGGGGCCCGAACGCCAATACCAAGGAGCGCGATGTCACTTTCCAGCGCCGCAAGGCCAGCCACCAAGCCCGCTTGGGTGCCCGCGCTGCCCGTGGCGTGGATCAATGCGTCGATCTTTAACCCCATGGTCGCGGACTGTTCGCAAAGTTCCAAGGCGCAATTCACATACCCAAGCGCGCCGGTGCTGTTCGAGCCACCTCCTGGAATGACATAGGGCTTCCGCCCGGCGGCGCGAAGCTCTACCGCCAGAAGCTCCATCTCTGCCGTCATGTCGGCGCCGCCCCGCCGCTTGGCCACTGTTGCGCCATGCAGCCGGTCAAGAAACACATTGCCGCCCAGCGTATATTCTGGGTCGGCAGAGCCGGTCCGATCTTCGAGCAGGATATGGCAGGCCATGCCCAGTCGTGCCGCTGCGGCCGCTGTCTGGCGCGCGTGATTGGATTGGGTGGCACCTTGGGTAATGATCGTATCCGCACCCTCTCCCAATGCATCGGCCATCAGGAATTCGAGCTTGCGGGTCTTGTTGCCGCCAGAGGATAACCCTGTGCAGTCATCACGCTTTACCCAAAAACGGGGTCCACCCAAATGCTCGGTTAGCCGATCCATGGGTTCCAGCGGTGTGGGAAAATGCCCCAGACGCACTCTGGGAAATGCCGCAAGCGCGCTTGCCAGATCCTTTCGGCGCGCGGCCGACGGCCACGCACTTTGTCGGATATGCCGAGCAGCCCCCGAAATATGCCCTTCGCCCATGAATGACCCTCACCCAATATTGGAAACAGGCTAACCCCCCTTTACAGCGGTGGAAAATGCTATTTTCTTGGACTACTCATATCAAAAGTATGGGTAAGGGATGAAAAATGGATCTCAACATCTTCGATGACGTGCTTGTTCTTTTGGAAGAGGGCAATATGAGCCGTGCCGCACGACGCCGAAATGTCACGCAACCAGCTTTTTCCCGACGCATCCAAAGCTTTGAGAATTGGCTTGGTCGCCCGATCGTCAAACGTGCAGCCAACCGCGTCGAGATTGAACCGGCGTTGTCTGAAAACATCGTCGAGCTTCAGGCGCTGATCCGGCATGTTGAGGCCCTCAGACAGCGGATCGCCAAATACAATGCCGCAAGATCGACCGTAACAGTCGCGGCGCAGCATTCGCTGATCGTCTCGATTTTCCCTGATTTCGCTGCGGGCGCACGGGACGCGCAGCCGGAGGTCGATTTTCGCCTAAGGGCGGCAAACCACAATGACTGCATCTCGCTTTTCCTGAGCGGCGAAGCCTCGCTGCTCATGTGCTATGAGCGCGATGGCGGAGAGCCGATGCCATTCGATGACCGTATCGTTCGTGCAACTTGGGGCCGCGACCGGCTTGTCCCGGTGATCGGCGGCGCGCTGCGCTTCACGCTTGATCGCAAGGGGGCCCCACCCGAGGATACACCTATGATCCGCTATCCATCCGGCAGCTTTTTCGCGGATATGCTTGCGGGGGCGAGTACCTCCTATTCCAACCACTCTGGCAGCACCTTTGCTGAGAGTGCATTCACCGTTGGGGTCAAGGAAATGGCCCTGATGGGATTTGCCCTCGCTTGGTTACCGATGAGCCTCGTTTACAGCGAGGTCCAAAGTGGCGCGCTGATCGTGTGCAATGGAGATACCGAAACCCTACCGCTGCGTATCTCGCTCTTTGCCCGACCAACTGATCCAGTTGCAATGCGCCTTTGTAGCCTGCGACATGACAGTGTGGAACCATCGCGGATTTAGAACAGCACCGCGTAGCAAGGCCGTACCATTTAAATGGGGCCTTTATGGCTAGGCTATCCCGTTGCCCTTGAAATATTCGCCCGGTTGATGCGCCTAGCGCCGGGTAAACGACAAGCGGGTGGCCTGACCGTGGTCTAATTTCGCAGAATCATGATGGGCGTGTTGGCAAGAAGCTCCTGAAATGTCGTGCTGCTTCCGGTTCTGCCGAAACGTTCGTTCGCATTCAGCCCCGCGCCGATCAGTTGCACCACCTCCGGAGAGCCGGCGAACTTGGAATGGCTGCCGGAATTGGAATCCTCGATTTTGGACAGGTCAATCACGGTCACACCGAGTTTTTCCAACTCGAGCGCGTCTGCTGCGCCGACACGCGGCACGCCCCCCGCAATCCGGCGTGACAGCCGCAGTGCCGCGTCATCCTTGGAAATCAAAAGGAACATCCGCTGCTTGATCGACGGGTGCAGAGCCGAAATCTGAGTGCGAAACAGATCTATGTCGATGTCAGGAGAGGCCAGAATAATGTGATCAATCGGAATTCCCTTGCCAAGTCTGCCGGTTTGCTGCTGATGGACAAGCCCCTCCATCGTCAGGAAGGTGCCCATCGAATGCGCAAAAACATCCACACTTTCGGCCTTGGTCCGGTTCAGGATGGCGGCCAGATTCCTTACTTCGGGGCGGGCGATGAGCGCGCTGTTGAGGTCGTAGACATAGCGCGTTCCCTTCGCCGCCGAGGCCCAGGTGAACAGCACAGGCACGCCTTGAAAGTCGGTGTCCTCTACAAATTGCGATAGGCGCAGGACGGCGTCGCTTGCGGTGTTATTAAAGCCATGCACAAAAATCAGAAGTTTGCGGTCGCCGGGGGCGCGTTTGGCCAGCTCACGATTTATGCCCGAGATAAAGGCCGCATCGGTGCTGTAGACGATTGGGTTAACGACGGTGAATTCGGTGCGTGGATCAGGAGGCAGGCGCTTTGGCCGCTCCAGCACGCCGACAACATGGGTTGGGGGCACAGTGGCATCAACCGAGGCCATGCCAAGTTCTGGTGCCCGAACAGAGGAGTAAAAGGCCCCAGCCACCTCGGATGAGCCGCGCGTCGACATGATGAAAATACGATGCTTTGTGAGGTCTTCGACGGATTCAACGGGGACATTCGCGTTTCTGATGCCAATGATTTCCGGCGCTGCCGAACATCCGACCAATACCAGCAAGACCAACGTGGAAATCAGGGATCGGGTGCCAAAATGACGTTTCATGACTTCTCTCAAATGGGGCGTCTCGCGCGCAGAGGCCGGACAGGGGCAGCGTTTTGTGAGTCAAAACTCGTTATTTCAGCATGCCCTTGGTTCCCACTTGGATCAACAGATTTGAGAGCCGCAGACCACTTTGCTCTGGGCGCAGTTTAGGGCGTTGGGTGTGCGTGCGGCGGGGGTGTTCCCGCGCACAAGGTCTCGCAGGCTTAAGGGGCGGTGTCAGTGCAACCGACGATTTGGGTTTTGAGTGTTGCGGTCTGGTGTCACGTCTTCATACTCGGTCTCAACCACATCATCGCGCGCGGGCGGCGGTCGGCCGCCCATCTCAAAGTGCTGGACATGCACGCGCTGCCGGATTTGCCGGAAAACCGAACGGCGCACCGGCGGCATCAAAAGCGCAAAGCCCAAACCATCGGTAAAAAAGCCGGGGGTCAGTAGCAGCGCACCCGCAAAGAGGATCATCGCCCCATGCGCCAGCGGTTCCGACGGATCATCAAGATCCGAGAACGAGCGGCGCAGGTTCGACATTGCAACCGCCCCCTGCTTGCGCAAGAGCGATGTGCCGATCACAGCGGTCAGGACCACGATCGCCAAGGTGGGCCATAGACCGATCAGCCCGCCCACCTGAATGAACAATGCGATCTCGATCAGCGGAACGGCGAGGAATGCCAGAAAAAGCCACATGAGCGGCCCCCCTTTGTTTTATGCCCCTTACGGTGGACTTGACCCTGTCCAGCCCCTACATAGGACTGAGCGCTGACGCTTACCATGCCCCGCACAACAAGAGGTGTCCATGAATTCGCCCATCTTGCAGTTACTGGTACTCGCCGGTATCGCCATTTTTCTGATTTTGCGGCTCAAGAGTGTTTTGGGCACCCGTGACGGATTCGAGGGTCCGACGCGCAGCGCGCCCGCGCCCGAGACCCGCCGCCGCAGAGAGTTCGAGGTGATCGAGGGCGGTCCAGATCATGACATCGTTGATCATGTGCCCGAAGATTCTGATGCCGCAGCGGCCTTGGCTGAAATGAAGCGCATTGAGCCGGATTTCAGCGTCACGACCTTTTTGCAAGGGGCGCGCGGTGCTTATGAGATGATCCTGATGGCGTTTGAGCGCGGCAAGCTGGATGAAGTGACGCCGTTTCTGGATCGCGATGTCTACGAGACCTTTGCGCAGGTGGTCGATGCCCGCGAACAGCAGGGGCTGACGATTGAGGCCGAATTCATCGGTGTGCGCGAATTGACACTGGCGGATGCCCGCTTTGATGCCGACACGCGGCGCGCGGAAATCTCTGTGCGGTACGTGGGCGAGTTGATTTCGGTTGTGCGCGATAGCGCGGGCGAGATCGTCGAAGGGGTGCCGGGCCAGTCGAAGCGTCAAAAAGACGTCTGGACCTATGAGCGTGTCATGGGTGCGGATGATCCCAACTGGCGGCTTGTCGCAACGGGCGAATGATCCGGGGGCTGTGGCGATTGGGGCTGAGCTTGTGGCTGGTGTGTGTCGCACCAGCCAAGGCGCAGGACGTGACCCACGAGATCCTGAGCTTTGACGATCTGGATGGATGGGCCGAGGATGATCATGCCGCGGCCCTTTCTGTTTTCCTCAACACCTGCCCAGATATGAAAGACCTCGATTGGCGGTCGCTCTGTGCCTTGGCGCAGCAACGCCCCGACGCACGAGGATTTTTCGAGCTGTTCTTTCGCCCCGTGATGATGTCTGAGGGCAAGCCCGCGCTTTTTACCGGCTATTTCGAACCGGAATTGCATGGCGCGACGCGCCCCGATGGGCGCTATCGCTATCCGGTTTACCGCGAGCCGCCCGAGGCACGGCTATCCAACCCTTGGCTTACCCGGCGCGAGATTGAGACAACGGATGTCATGCGCGGTCGCGGGCTTGAGATTGCGTGGGTCGATGATCCGGTCGAGTTGTTTTTTCTGCAAATCCAAGGCTCTGGGCGGATCAGGCTTGAGAATGGGCAGGTGATCCGTGTGGGCTATGCCGGGGCCAACGGCCATCCTTATCGCTCGATCGGGGTCGAACTGGTGCAGCGCGGCATTTATTCTGTGCATCAGGTCTCTGCCGAGGTGATCAAGAACTGGGTGCGGCGCAATCCCGAGGCTGGGCGCGAACTGCTCTTTCATAACCCGTCTTATGTGTTCTTTCGCCGGTTGGATAATGTGCCCGCAGAGCGGGGGCCGCTCGGCGCAATGAACCGCTCGGTCACGACCCTGCGCACGGTGGCGGTTGACCCGGCCTTTGTGCCCTTGGGGGCGCCGGTCTGGGTGGAAAAGGATGGCGATGGCCCGATCCGCCGCCTGATGATGGCCCAGGATACCGGCTCGGCGATCAAGGGCGCGCAGCGCGCCGATATTTTCTTTGGCACTGGTGATGCGGCGGGGCAGGCGGCGGGACGGTTGCGCGATCCGGGGCGAATGGTTGTGCTTATGCCCATTCAGCGCGCCTATGCCATGCTGCCGGAGCAGGAACCGTGAGTCGCAGGCGCATCAAGCCTGAGGAGTTGGAGCTTTGGCAACAGGTCGCCCGGACCGCGCAGCGCCTTCGGCCTGAGACGCCCGGCCGCGTTTCGCCCTTGCCGCCCGAGCCGATGATCCGCAATCCGCGCAGCGCGCCGCCTACGCCGCGATTGGAGGATTTTCAGATCGGCCAGAGGGCTCTGGGTGCGCCCCCGGCGCATGATCTTCTGCCCGGTCTTTCGGAGCGTGTGGCCACTGTGCCGGTGCAGATGGATAAAAAAGCGTTTCAGCGGATGAAGCGCGGCAAGCTTTTGCCCGAGGCCAAGATCGACTTGCACGGCATGACGATGGATCGCGCGCATCCGGCGCTGACCGGGTTCATCCTGCGCTCACATGCGGCGGGGCTGCGGCTGGTTCTGGTGGTCACGGGCAAGGGCAAGGATCGCGATACCGGCGGGCCGATCCCGGTGCGGCACGGGGTCTTGCGGCACAATGTGCCACAATGGCTGCGGATGCCGCCGCTGGCACCGCTGGTGTTGCAGATCACCGAGGCGCATCTGAAACACGGCGGTGGCGGGGCCTATTACGTCTATTTGCGGCGGCAGAAATAAGAAGGGCGGCCCATTGGACCGCTCCTTGTTGTGTCACTGTCCCACGATCATCTCAGACTGTTTGACGATCACCTCGGCCTGTTTGATCGAGGCGATATCGACAAGGCGGCCTTTGTAGGTGGTCGCGCCCTCGCCGCGCGCCTTGGCCTCTTCCATTGCCTTCAGGATCTCGCGGGCCTCTTGCACGGCGGCCTCAGAAGGCGTGAAAATCTCATTGGCGAGCGCGATCTGTTTGGGGTGAATCGCCCATTTGCCAACCATACCAAGCGTGGCCGAGCGCCGCGCCTGCGCGCGAAATCCCTCATCATCCGAGAAATCGCCAAACGGGCCATCGACCGGCAAGAGGCCGTGGGTGCGACAGGCGGCCACGATGGCGGTCTGTGCCCAATGCCACGGGTCAGACCAATAGCGCTGGCCCTCGCGCAGCATATAGTAATCCTCTTGCGTGCCGCCGATGCCGGTGGTTTGCATCCCCATCGAGGCCGCGAAATCTGCGGCACCCAGGCTCATCGCCTCGAGCCGGGGCGAGGCGGCGGCAATCTCTTCGACATGGGCGATGCCAGCAGCAGATTCGATGATGACCTCGAAAGCGATCCGCTTTTTCCGGCCTTTGGCGGCCTCAATCGCGGTAACAAGCGCGTCCACCGCATAGATATCCCCGCCGCAACCCACCTTGGGAATCATGATCTGATCCAGCCGGTCGCCCGCCTGTTCAAGCAAATCCACCACATCGCGATACCAGAACGGGGAATCGAGGCTGTTGATCCGCACCGACAGGGTTTTCTTGCCCCAATCAACCGAATTGATCGCCTCAATCGTGTTCTTGCGGGCGATATCCTTGTCAGTCGGGGCAACCGAATCCTCAAGGTCGATATTCACCACATCCGCCGCCGAGGCCGCCATTTTTTCGAACAGTTTGGTATTGGAACCGGGGCCAAACAATTGGCAGCGGTTGGGGCGGGCAGGGGCGGGCGGTTGCAGGCGAAAGCTCATGGGCGGGTGGCTCCGTTACATAAGGAAATTGCGGGATTGTCGCGGCTGTGGTTATGAAATTGCGCAAGGCTCTGCAAGGCGCTTTTCCCGGCGCAGGGATTTGGGGGTTCGCGGGTAGAGGAAAGAAAATTCGATGATTTCACTCATTTGTCGAAGGAACATGTGTCACTTAAGAAATTTACATGAAATCAAACAGAAAATCGCAAGTAAATCGTTGGAAACTGCCGCCAAGCTATAGCGAAAGGATGCGCCATGATCGAGACCCCCTATCTGTTGTTCTTGGGCGACGCGCCCGACATGCTGGCAGCCAAGGTTGCCATTGGCATTCGTGACTGGCGGCCCGAGAATGCGCTGGGTCAATTGCGCCTGCCCGGCTGCGGGGCCGATCTGGGCCTGCCCGACATGACATTGGCCGAGGCCAAGGCGGCGGGCGTCAAGACCGTGGTGATTGGCGTGGCCAACCGGGGCGGTGTCATCAGCCAAGACTGGAAAAAGGTGTTGGTGGCGGCGCTGGAAGAAGGGTTTGATCTGGCGGCAGGCCTCCATAACCTTTTGCGCGACGAGGCGGATCTGCGCGCGGTGGCCGAGGCGACGGGGCGCACCCTGCATGATGTGCGGGTGCCGTCGGTCAAATACCCCATCGCGGATGGCAAGAAACGGACCGGCAAGCGCTGTTTGGCGGTGGGCACGGATTGCTCGGTGGGCAAGATGTATACCGCCATGGCGATGGAGCGCGAGATGATCGCCGCTGGGATGAAGGCCACGTTCCGGGCGACCGGACAAACGGGGATTCTCATCACCGGCGATGGCGTGCCGCTGGATGCGGTCATCGCGGATTTCATGGCCGGATCGGTGGAATGGCTGACACCTGACAATGACCCGGATCATTGGGACTTGATCGAAGGGCAAGGCAGCCTGTTCCACGTCTCTTTTTCCGGGGTTACGATGGCGCTTATTCATGGCGGTCAGCCCGATGCGCTGATCCTCTGCCACGAGCCGACGCGCACGCATATGCGTGGTCTGCCCGATTACACGCCGCCAACACTCGAGGCGCTGCGCGACATGGTTCTGCCCATCGCGCGGATTGCCAATCCGGCCTGTCAGATCGTGGGCGTTTCGGTGAATACGCAGCATATGACCGAGGAGGGCGCGCGCGCCTATCTGGCACGTGTCGAGGCCGAAATGGGCCTGCCTGCAACCGATCCTTACCGATTTGGAGCAGCGCCGCTGGTGGCTGCCTTGGCGGCGGTTTGAGCATGTTTGGAACGATGAAAGGGGGCGCGTGTGCAGATTGATGTAACGCGGGATGTCTTCCGGCTGGCGCAGGTGTTTACCATCAGCCGGGGATCGCGGACCGAAGCCAAAGTGCTGACCGTGCGTGTGACCGATGGGGGCGTGACCGGCTGGGGCGAATGTGTGCCCTACGCCCGCTATGACGAGACATTGGAGAGTGTGACCGCGCAGATTGAGGGTCTGTCGGGGGATTTATCGCGCGCCGCGCTCTATGATCTGTTGCCTGCCGGGGCAGCGCGGAATGCGCTGGATTGCGCGATCTGGGATCTGGAGGCCGAGCGCGCGGGACGCCGCGTTTGGGAACTGGCGGGTTTGCCCGTGCCGGGGCCGGAAATCACGGCCTATACGCTCTCGCTTGATACGCCCGAGGCGATGCAGGCGCAGGCCGCGAAACATGCGCATCGGCCCTTGCTCAAGATCAAGCTGGGCACGCCAGACGACATGCCAAGGTTAGAAGCGGTGCGCCGTGGCGCGCCACAGGCCAAGATCATCGTCGATGCCAATGAAGGCTGGAGCGCGGCGGTCTATGCTGATCTCGCCCCGCATCTGGTGCGGCTTGGCGTGGCGCTGGTCGAGCAACCGTTGCCCGCTGGCGCGGACGAGGCGCTTATCGGCATGGCGCGCCCGGTGCCCGTCTGTGCGGATGAAAGCTGCCATGACCGCGCCAGCCTGCCCAAGCTCAAGGGCAAATATGACGTGGTCAATATCAAGCTGGATAAGACCGGCGGTCTGACCGAGGCGCTGGCCTTGCGCGAAGCGGCACGCGCCCAAGGGTATGGAATCATGGTGGGTTGTATGATCGGAAGCTCGCTTGCGATGGCGCCTGCGGTGCTTGTCGCCCAAGGCGCGATGGTGACAGACCTTGACGGCCCGCTGCTTCTGGCCGAAGACCGCGAGGATGCTTTGATTTTCGATGCTGCAGGCGTGCATCCGCCGCGGCCAGAGTTATGGGGATAAGACCATGCGCACTGTCTATGTAAACGGCGAGTATCTGCCGGAAACCGAAGCCACCGTTTCGATTTTCGACCGGGGGTTTCTGATGGCCGATGGCGTTTACGAGGTGACAAGCGTGCTGGGCGGCAAGCTGATCGATTTCGGCGGGCATCTGGCGCGGCTGGAACGGTCTTTGAATGAACTCGACATGAAAAAGCCAGCAGCCTTTGATGATCTGTTGGAAATTCACCGCGAATTGGTGCGGGCGAATGACATTACCGATGGTCTGGTCTATCTGCAGGTGACGCGCGGCAGCGATGGCGACCGCGATTTCGTGTTCCCCAATGTTGAGACAACCGAGCCGACGCTCGTGCTCTTTACCCAGTCCAAGCCGGGTCTGGCGCAAAACCCTGTTGCCCTAAAAGGCATCAAGGTGATCAGCATTGAGGATATTCGCTGGGGTCGGCGGGATATCAAGACGGTGCAGCTTCTCTACCCTTCCATGGGCAAGATGATGGCCAAAAAGGCCGGATGCGATGACGCCTGGATGGTTGAGGATGGTCATGTGACCGAAGGCACCAGCAACAACGCCTATATCGTCAAGGGCAACCGGATCATCACGCGGCAATTGTCCAACGACATCCTGCACGGGATCACGCGCGCCGCTGTGCTGCGCTTTGCCCGCGAGGCGCAGATGGAGGTTGAGGAACGCGCCTTTACGATTGACGAGGCCAAGGATGCCGATGAGGCGTTTGTGACTTCGGCCAGTGCCTTTGTCATGCCGGTGGTCGAGATTGACGGCGCGGCCTTGGGCGATGGCACACCGGGCCGGGTGGCTGCGCGGCTGCGCGAAATCTATCTGGAAGAGAGCCTGAAAGCCGCAGTCTGAGACACGCATTCGCGCACAGGAGCTGGGCAGAATCGGGGAATTGAGCACGGGGGCGGTTGCGGCCATTTTAGGGGAAACCCAAGATTGGAGCCGCAAATGACCCCTGTTCACCCTGAGGCCCGCATCGGCCATGTACATCTGAAAGTGGCCGATCTGGACCGCGCCATCGCATTTTATTCCGGTGTTCTTGGCTTTGAACTGCAACAGAAATTCGGCACCCGCGCGGCGTTTCTGTCGGCGGGGGGCTATCATCATCACCTTGGCCTGAACACATGGGAGAGCCTTGGCGGCACGCCTGCGCCCAAGGGGCACACGGGCCTCTATCACACCGCGTTTCTCTATCCGGACCGGGCGCAATTGGCAGATGCCCTGCGGCGGGTGATCCGGGCCGGGATCACGATCGAAGGCGCGGCAGATCACGGGGTGAGCGAGGCGATTTATGTGAGTGACCCGGATGGCAACGGGGTGGAACTATACCGCGACCGCCCTGAATCCGAATGGCCCCGCGATGCGGCGGGCAATCTGGCGATGGTGAATGATCCCATTGATTTGACAGAGCTTTTGTCACACGCTCCTGCAGAGGGCTAGACGCGGCGCAAAGCAAGGCCTAGGCTCTGCCTGACCGCAAGGGAGGGCAGAGCAGATGGCGACGGGCACGAATATTCGCACCTATTTCAACGGGGCCTGGCACGAGGGCGATCCGGCAGTGATCCGGGCGGCGGATCACGGGGCCTGGCTTGGAACGACGGTGTTTGATGGCGCCCGCTATGTCGATGGAATTGCCCCCGATCTTGATCGGCATTGCGCCCGCGTCAATGCCTCGGCTCGTGCCCTGATGATCACGCCAACGGTCGAGGCGGCAGACATGGTCGAGAGGGTGTGGGAGGGGTTGCGCGCCTATCCCAAGGAGGCGGCGGTTTATATCCGGCCGATGTATTGGGCCCTAGAGGGGGGCGATCTGGGGATTGTGCCCAAAGAGGGTGCTACGGGCTTTGCCATCAGTCTTGAGGAAATCCCGATGCCGCCGCAGGGGTTCAGCACAACACTTGGGCGCACGCGGTTCCGGCGTCCGGTGCTAGAGGACGCGGTGGTGAATGCCAAGGCGGGCTGTCTTTATCCCAACAACGCGCGGATGCTGAAAGAGGCGCGCGGGCGTGGTTTTGGCAATGCGCTGGTGGCGGATGCGCTGGGCAATGTGGCCGAAACCGCAACCGCAAATGTGTTTGCCGTCAAGGATGGTGCGGTGTTCACCCCCATTCCCAACGGCACGTTTCTGGCCGGGATCACCCGCGCGCGCCATATCGAAAATATGCGCCGCGAGGGGATCGAGGTCCATGAAACGGTGATGAGTTTCGACGATTTTCACGCGGCAGATGAGGTGTTCCTGTCCGGCAACCTGATGAAGGTGACGCCGGTCTCGGCCTTTGAAGAGACACAGTATACCCTTGGGCCGGTTACCGAAAAGGTACGCCAGATGTATTGGGATTGGGCGCATTCCGCGAATTGAGAGTTGGGGGGCAGTGCCCCCCAACCCGGTTCAGAAATCCAGATTTGCGACGTTGAGCGCGTTATCTTGGATGAACTCGCGACGCGGTTCGACGACGTCGCCCATCAGCTTGGTAAAGAGATCGTCGGCCTCGGCCACATCGTCGATCTTGACCTGAAGAAGCGTGCGCGCCTCGGGATCAAGCGTGGTTTCCCAAAGCTGATTGGGGTTCATTTCGCCCAAGCCTTTGTAGCGTTGCAGGCTCAGGCCCTTTTCGCCCTCTTTCAGGATCGCATCCAAGAGGTCGAGAGGGCCATATATGGCCTGCGCCCGGTCCTTGCGGATGAGCGTGGCGCGCTCGCGGTAGATATCGCGCAGCGGCGCAGTCAATTGTGCCAGCTTGCGCGCCTCGCCGCCGCGCAGAACGGGGCCGTCGAGCGTGCGCATTTCCTCGACTCCGCGGACGGTGCGCGACAGGCGCAGGCCCTTGTCCTGGGTCGGGCGCCCCTGCCAGCCGCGTTCGTATTCGTTGGAAATCATGTCGAGCCGGGCCGCCACGGTATCCGCCACGCCTTGCAGGTCACTGTCCACGCGACCGGGCAAGAACGCCTCGGCAATCGCGGCCTGTTCAAGGATGTGGCGGGGATAGTGGGTTGGGAAGGCCTCTAGGATACGGCGCGCCTGCCGCGCTTCTTCGACCACGCGCACGAGGTCGGGGCCGGCGATCTCCTCGCCCGAGCCAAGGCGCAGGGCGGCATCGGTGGTGCCTTGGGCAATCAGATAATCCTCCAGCCCGCCCTGATCCTTGAGATACACTTCGGACTTGCCGCGCATCACCTTGTAGAGCGGCGGTTGCGCGATATAGAGGTATCCGCCTTCGATCAGCTCCGGCATCTGTCGGTAAAAGAAGGTAAGCAGCAAGGTGCGGATATGCGCGCCGTCCACATCGGCATCGGTCATGATGACGATCTTGTGGTAACGCAGTTTCTTGATGTCGAATTCGTCCCTGCCAATGCCGGTGCCCAAAGCCATCACCAGATTGCCGATTTCCTGACTGCCCAGCATCCGGTCAAAGCGGGCACGCTCGACATTGAGGATCTTGCCGCGCAGGGGCAAAACCGCCTGCGTGCCCCGATCACGCCCAGTCTGAGCAGAGCCACCGGCGCTGTCACCCTCGACGAGGAAAAGCTCGGTCTTGGAAGGGTCCTTGGACGAGCAATCTTTGAGTTTCCCCGCAAGGAAATTGACATCCATCGGATTCTTGCGCCGCGTGAGTTCGCGCGCCTTGCGCGCAGCCTCGCGGGCATGGGCCGCCTCGATGATCTTGCCCACGATGACGCGGGCCACCTGTGGGTTTTCCTCGAACCATTCGGCAAGTTTCTCGCCCACCAACCCCTCGACCGCCGGTCGCACCTCGGAGCTGACAAGTTTATCCTTGGTCTGGGACGAGAATTTCGGATCAGGCACCTTGACCGAGAGAACACAGGTCAGCCCCTCGCGGGCGTCATCGCCGGTAAAGGTGA
Organism: Roseovarius sp. MS2; assembly: GCF_051447875.1. Lineage (NCBI taxonomy): Bacteria > Pseudomonadati > Pseudomonadota > Alphaproteobacteria > Rhodobacterales > Roseobacteraceae > Roseovarius > Roseovarius sp. MS2. Next base: position 1,258,393 of record NZ_JBKHVF010000001.1, on the reverse strand, counting down.
CTTTTTCCTTTTTGGCGATGCCGCTGGTCTGGGCATAGGTGTTGATGGTGCGGGTCAGCGCACCACGAAAGCCCGCCAAATGGGTGCCGCCATCGCGCTGCGGGATGTTGTTGGTAAAGGGCAGAACCGTTTCGTGATAGCTGTCATTCCACCACATCGCCACTTCGATGCCGATATCGTCCCGCTCGCCGGTGATAAAGATCGGGTCAGGCATAGCGGGGGATTTGTGACGGTCGAGGTATTTGACGAATTCCTTGACGCCGCCTTCATAGAACAACTCCGAGCGGAGCGGTTCTGTCGGGCGCTCATCCGTCAGGATGATCCGCACCCCGGAATTGAGAAAGGCCAGTTCACGCAGACGCTTTTCCAGTGTCTCAAAGATGTATTCGAGATTAGAGAAGGTTTCTGTTGAGGCGAGAAAGCGTACCTCGGTGCCCTTGCGCCCATTGGCATCGCCCACCACACGCAGGGATTCAACGGTAAAGCCCCCTCGAACCGGGCATAGTGTTCCTTGCCGTTGCGCCAGATGCGCAATTCCAGCCATTCAGACAGGGCATTCACAACCGACACGCCCACGCCGTGCAGACCACCCGACACCTTGTAGGAATTGCTGTCGAATTTGCCGCCTGCGTGCAGTTGGGTCATGATGACCTCTGCCGCAGATACGCCCTCGCCTTCGTGAATATCTACCGGAATGCCACGGCCATTGTCGCTGACTGAAACCGAAGAGTCGGCATGGATCGTGACGTTGACGGCATCGGCATGACCGGCCAAGGCCTCGTCGATGCCGTTGTCCACGACCTCATAAACCATATGGTGCAGACCAGAGCCATCATCGGTATCCCCGATATACATCCCCGGACGCTTGCGGACTGCCTCTAACCCCTTGAGAACCTTGATGGAATCAGCACCATATTCTTCGGGTGCGGCGGCGGGTTCGGACATGCGGTTTTTCCTTCGGAAGTTTTGCCATTTTATACGAAGTCTGGGGGGGAATGTCACGCCATTCCCCCATATTTTGCGCCACCTCTGGTGCGCTCCTCTTTCCTTCAGCGGCGTTTCGCGCGAACAAGGCACATGCCGATTCTCGCCTTTCTCCGTTACAATGCGCCCTGGCTCACCGCCGGGGTCTTGCTGACCTTCCTGAGCAGTTTCGGGCAGACCTATTTCATCTCGATTTTTGCCGGTGAAATCCGCGAGAGTTTTGGCCTCAGCCATGGGCAATGGGGTGGCATCTATATGCTTGGCACCACGGCATCGGCGCTGGTGATGGTTTGGGCCGGGGGGCTGACGGATCTTTTTCGTGTGCGCAGGCTAGCGCCGCTGGTTCTGCTTCTCATGGTCGGGGCCTGTCTCTTTATGGCGGCCAATCCGGTCTGGTGGCTGTTGCCGCTGGTGATCTTTGCGCTGCGCTTTACCGGACAGGGCATGCTGAGCCATCTGGCCGTGGTCGCCATGGCGCGCTGGTTCGTGGCCGCGCGCGGCAAGGCGCTCTCTGTCGCGACCTTGGGCTTTGCGCTGGGCGAGGCGTTTTTGCCGCTTATCTTCGTGTCACTCTTGGCGATTTATGATTGGCGCGTGCTTTGGGTTGGCGCGGCGTTGGTGGCGGCATTGGGCATCCCGCTCTTGCTGGTGCTCTTGGCCAAGGAACGCACCCCGCAAAGCTGGGCTGAAAGCAGCCAGTCGCTGGGTATGGATGCGCGCCACTGGACCCGCCGCCAGACGCTGCGGCACTCTCTTTTTTGGTTCATGGTGCCGGCGCTCTTGGGCCCTTCCGCCTTTAATACCGCGTTCTTTTTCCATCAGGTGCATATCGCTGAGGTCAAAGGCCTAAGCCATGTGGCACTGGTGGCGATGTTCCCGGCCTATACGGCGGTGGGCATTGGCGCGATGATCCTGTCGGGCTGGGCGCTGGACCGGCTGGGCACAGCACGGCTTTTGCCCTTCATGCAACTTCCAATGGTCGCGGCGTTCCTGCTCTTTGCCGTCTCGGGGGGGCCGGGCCTCTTGCTGTTGGGGTTCGTGTGTCTGGCGCTGACCACGGGGGCCAATAGCACCTTGCCCAATGCCTTTTGGGCGGAATTCTATGGCACCGCCCATCTGGGAAGCATCAAGGCCATGGCCGCCGCCGTGATGGTTCTGGGATCGGCCATTGGGCCGGGGGTGACTGGGCTAGGGATTGACCTGGGCCTTGGGATCGAGACGCAATTCGTGCTCATCGCGGGTTATTTCGTCTTTGCCAGCGGGATGATGACCATCGGGATCTTGCGCGCACGTGGGGCGCTGACGGTCTAACAGGCTTGCAGACCCTATTCCGCCGCCACCGTGATCACCGGCTCCATCTGGTTGAACATCTCTTGCGACAGGTGGCATTTCACCTGATGCCCCGGCACCAGTTCACGCACCGGCGGCACCTCGCGTTCGCACAGGCCCCCCGGCACCTCTGATTTCCATCGGCACCGCGTCTGGAACGGGCAGCCGGGCGGCGGGTTCATGGCCGAAGGCACATCACCCTCAAGCACGATATGTTTCTTGGTGATCCGCGTATCGGCAATCGGCACGGCCGAAAGCAACGCCTCGGTATAGGGGTGATAGGGGGGGGCGAACACCTGATCGGTGGTGCCCAGTTCCACGACATGCCCAAGATACATCACCATCACCCGATCACTCAGATAACGCACGATGCTAAGGTCGTGGCTGATGAAGAGAAGGGTTGTCTTTTGCTTGCGCTGAATCTCCATCAGCAGATCTGTCACCGCCGCCTGCACGCTCACATCCAGCGCCGACACCGGTTCATCCGCCACCACGATGCGCGCACCGCCGGCAAAGGCGCGGGCGATGCCCACGCGCTGTTTCTGCCCGCCCGACAGTTGACGCGGCATACGTTCGGCAAATTCCCTCGGCAGTTTCACCAGATCAAGCAGGCGCAGCATCTCGTCGCGGCGCGCCTGATCCGTGTCGCCGATGCCAAACACCTCGAGCGCGCGGATGATCTGGCGGCCCACCGTCATCGACGGGTTGAGCGTATCGAACGGGTTTTGAAACACCATCTGCACATCGGCCACGGTTTGCGTATCGCGCTTCTCAATCGGGATCTGCTCGATATTGCGGTTATCCAGCAGGATTTGCCCCTCGGTCGCGGTCTCTAGCCCCATCAAGACCTTGGCGAATGTGGATTTGCCACAGCCCGACTCGCCCACAATCGCCAGCGTCTCGCTCTCGCGGGCCTCGAAACTCAGAGTTTCATTGGCCTTGACCACCTTTTTGCCGCTGCTCCCACCAAACAGCGCATTGGCTGCCACCTCGTAATATTTCTTGAGGTTCTCCATCTTGAGCACGACCTTGCCCGGCGCGGTCGCCTCATGTTGCGCCATGGCCTCGATCGGGGCGTTCCAATCAATGTCGGCAAACCGCAGACAGCGGGTGAAATGCCGGTCATCGCCCCTGATCCCCGCCATGGGAATATCGCCGCCATCGCACAGGCCCGCCTGAAAATAATCGCAGCGTGGCCCGAAATTGCAGCCCTCTGGGCGTTCATGCGGCAGGGGGAAATTGCCCGGAATAGCCTTGAGCGGTCGCGTGTTCTTGTCCGCGCCGGGCAGGGGGATCGACCGGAATAGCGCCTGCGTATAGGGATGCTGCATCTTGTCGAACACATCCTTGATGCTGCCGGTTTCAACCGCCTCGCCGGAATACATCACGCAAATCCGGTCGCAGGTTTCCAGCACCAGACCAAGGTTGTGACTGATGAAGAGCATCGAGGTGCCGTATTTCTTGCCCAGATCCTTGACCAGCTCCACCACTGCCGCCTCGACCGTCACATCAAGCGCGGTCGTCGGCTCGTCGAGGATCAAGAGCGACGGTTTTGACATCAGCGCCATGGCAATGACGATGCGCTGTTGCTGTCCGCCGCTCAACTGATGGGGATAGCTGCGCATGATGCGTTCGGGATCGGGCAGTTTCACATCGCGCACCACCTCTAGCGCCCGCGCCCAAGCCTCGGATTCGGAAATGCCCTCATGGATCATGGGCACTTCGATCAGTTGCTTGCCGATCCGCATCGCCGGGTTCAGGCTCGCCATCGGTTCCTGATAGATCATCGCGATTTCATTGCCGCGAATATCGCGCAATTCGGCGGCGCTCATCTTGGCCAGATCGCGGCCTTTGAACCGCACCGACCCGCCCACGATGCGGCCATTCACGCCCAGATCCTGCATCACGCCCAACGCCACGGTGGATTTGCCGCAGCCGGATTCGCCCACCAGCCCCACCGCCTCGCCGGGTTGCACCGTCACGGAAAAATCCATCACCGCCGGAATTTCGCGCAACCGGGTGAAAAAGGAAATCGACAGGTTCTCGATCTCGAGGATCGGCCCGTCATAGTCCAGCTTGGCCATGTCCATCTCCCTTGTCACCGGGGCGCTGCCGCGCTCTTTCAGCGTTCTTCAAATACTCATCTTCAATCACGCAGGCTTTCTTCGCGCAGACCATCCGCCAAGAGGTTGAGGCCCAGCACCAAAGACAAGAGCGCAAAGGCCGGCGGAAGTGCGGGATGCAGATACATCGTCAGCAATTTACGCCCGTCGTTGATGGTGCTGCCCCAATCCGGGCTCTCGGGGCTGAGCCCCAGACCAAAGAACCCGAGCGTGCCCAAAAGGATCGTCGTATAGCCAATCCTCAGGCAGAAATCGACCAAGAGCGGCCCGCGCGCATTGGGCAGGATTTCCCACAGCATGATGTACCAAGGCCGCTCGCCCCGTGTCTGCGCCGCCGCCACGTAATCGCGCGTTTTGATATCCATGGTCAGGCCGCGCACGATCCGGAACACCGTGGGTGAATTGACGAACACAACCGCCACGAACACCACCAAGAGGTTGGGCGGAAAGCTGACCAGCCCCAGCGGATCGGCATCCCAGGCAATCCCGGAATAGAGCCAGAGACCGATCACCAACGTGACCCCCAAATAGACGTTCCGCCGCGACGGTTGCGTGTGATAGCGCGAATTCCACAACAGCAGCAGAAATATGATCGGAAAAAGAAACAGCACCGCCGCCATATAGACGGGTATCCCTGTCTGCACGATTTCCGGCGTGACCAGCAGGTAAAACAGCAGGATCACCGGAAAGGCGAGGATCAGGTTGGCCATGAACGACAAAAGCGTGTCCAGTCGCCCACCATAATAGCCCGCAGGCAGGCCCAGCGTGATGCCCACCATGAAGGAGAACATGCTGGCAAAGGGCGCGATCTTGATGACCTCCCACGCGCCCGCGATCATTCGGCTAAAGACATCCCGGCCCAGATTATCCCCGCCCAAAAGGTAATAGGGATAGGCCCCCGGATCGGGCGTGCCCATCATCTGGGTAAAGGGCGTGCCCGGCCCTTTGTTCTTCATCGTGGCGGATTGTGACAGCACATCATGCGTCAGGATCATGTCAAAGGCACCGCCAAAGATGCCGGTGAACACCCAGAACATCACCATGGCAAAGCCGACCATCCCGATGGGGCTGTCAAACAGCTTGCCATAGAGACCCAAACGCCGCTTGAAGGTGATCGACAGCGCAAAGGTCACAATCAGCGCGATCCAGACCGGCAGGAACAGCCCCAGCATCCGCAGGGCAATCTCGCTCCAGCTTAATGGTTCCATGGTCCCGATACCCCCTAGCGCACGCTGATGCGCGGATTGAGAAAGACATAGCCGATGTCTGAAATCAGCTGCGTCACCAGCACCACCACCACAGAGATCACGGAAACCCCCAGCAGCAATTCGATGTCATTGTTGCCCGCCGCCTGCACCAGCGTCCAGCCAAAGCCCTTGTAGTTGAACAGGGTTTCAACAATCACGACCCCGTTCAAAAGCCATGGGAATTGCAGCATGATCACCGTAAAGGGCGCGATAAGCGCGTTGCGCAGCGCGTGTTTCATCACGACATTCGGGAAACTCACGCCTTTGAGGCGCGCGGTGCGGATATATTGCGCGGTCATCACCTCGGCCATAGAGGCCCGCGTCATCCGCGCGATATAGCCCATACCATAGAGCGCGATGGTCAGAACCGGCAAAAAGAAATTCTCGAACGTCGGGTTATCCATCGCCGCCGTTGCCGTGCCCTTGAACCATTTGAGGCCCACCGCCGTGCTGGCAAACACCGCGATAAAGAGCACGCCCGACACATATTCCGGTGTGGCCGTGGTGGTGATGGCAAAAGTCGACAGCGTGCGGTCGGTGCGCGACCCCTCACGCATCCCCGCCAAGATGCCAAGGATCAGGGCCGAGGGCACCATCAACACCATCACCCAGAACATCAGCCTGCCTGTCAGCGCCAGCTTGTCGCCAAGGATCTTGCCCACATCCTCGCGGAACACGGTCGAATAGCCCCAGTCGCCTTGCAGAATGCCGCAGAACCTTGGCGCATCCTCAGGGGCGGTGCCCGGTTCGATGCACTGCCCGCGCGTCACCCCGTCGCGATCAAGGATCACGAAACCCGGAACCACGCCCAGCCATTGCCCATATTTCACCGCCATCGGCTGCAAATAGCCATTGCGGCCCAGATAACTGGCCACTTCCTCATCGCTCATGCGAAAGTCGCCTTGGGTCTTGGCCAGCTTTTCGAGGTTGGGATAAAGATTGGTCAGGAAAAAGACGATAAATGTCAGACAGAGCGCCGTCAGGATCATGACCCCAACACGGCGCAGGATGAACATGGCCATAATCGCCCCCTGTTGGCGTTTTCAATGACGCTAGTCGACGGGGGGCAGGCGGTCCAGCATCATTTGCGACGTGGTCTTGTCAGAAAACGCCCCCAGCCTTTTCGGACTGGGGGCGCTGTCCGTTAGATCAGCGATTTGGGATCAACCGTGGCTATCCCCAGCGCCTCGCCGACAGCGGCATAGGTCAACTGACCGGCATGCACATTCAGACCGTTCAGCAGATGCACATCCTCGGCACAGGCGCGTTTCCAGCCCTTGTCGGCCAGCGCCAGCATGAAGGGCATCGTGGCATTGCCCAGCGCCAGCGTCGAGGTGCGCGCTACCGCGCCCGGCATGTTCGCCACGCAGTAATGCATGATCCCGTCGACCTCATAGATGGGGTCTTGGTGCGTCGTGGCGCGCGAGGTTTCAAAGCACCCGCCTTGGTCAATTGCCACATCCACCAGCACCGATCCCGGCTTCATCATCGGAAACTGATCGCGGCGCACCAGCTTGGGGGCGGCGGCACCGGGGATCAGCACCGCGCCAATCACCATATCCGCCTGCGGCAGCAACTCTGCCAGCAACCCAGCCGAGGAATAGCCGGTCTTGAACGACCCGCCAAACACGTCATCGAGATAGCGCAGACGCGGCAAGGAGCGATCGAGCACGGTCACATCCGCGCCCATGCCTGCGGCGATCTTGGCGGCATGCGTGCCCACGACACCGCCGCCGATCACGATCACCCGCGCCGGGCCCACACCGGGCACGCCGCCCATCAGTACGCCGCGCCCGCCGTTGGCCTTTTGCAGCGTCCACGCGCCCACTTGGGGCGCCAAGCGCCCGGCAACTTCCGACATCGGCGCAAGGAGCGGCAGACCGCCCGCGCGATCCGTCACCGTTTCATAGGCGATGCAGGTCGCACCCGAGGCCAACAAATCCTTGGTTTGTTCGGGGTCCGGTGCCAGATGCAGATAGGTGAACAGAACCTGCCCCTCGCGCAGCATCTTGCGCTCGGCGGCCTGCGGTTCCTTGACCTTCACCACCATGTCGGACTGTGCGAAAATCTCTGTGGCGGTGCCAACAATCTTGGCGCCTGCCGCCTCATAAGCGGCATCGTCAAACCCTGCTCCAAGGCCTGCGCCGGATTGGATCAGCACCTCATGGCCATGACCCACCGCCTCTTTTGCGGCATTGGGCGTCATGCCTACGCGGAATTCTTGTGGCTTGATTTCCGTCGGACAACCTATTTTCATATTATACTCCTCCCTGTGTTGTTTTGCGCGGAGTCTGCAACAGAATGCGCGCAAGGAGATTGAAATTTCGCTCGCCTTTTACGGGATTTTGTGAATATCCTTCGGAAATTACGTGATTAGTGGGAAAGGTCTTGCGCAAATGTCCCTCGATCCGACAGATCGTCGCTTGTTGCATGTCCTTCAGCGGCGCGGGCGCATTTCCAACGCCGACCTCGCAGAAGAGGTCAATCTCTCCGCCTCTGCCTGTCACCGCCGCGTTCAGCGCCTTGAATCCGATGGGTATATCAAGGGCTATGTCGCTCTGCTTGACCCGCGCAAGATGGGCGTGCCCGCCACGATTTTTGTCGAGATTACGCTTACCACGCAGGCAGACGAGGTGCTCGACGCCTTTGAAAAGGCGGTGGCGCGGGTGCCCGATGTGCTGGAATGTCACCTCACCGCCGGCACTGCAGACTATATCCTCAAGGTCGTCGCAGAGGATACCGAGGATTTCGCGCGTATCCACCGCCAATACCTGACCCGGCTGCCCGGCGTGGCGAAAATGCAATCAAGCTTTGCCCTGCGCACCGTGTTCAAGACCACCGCGCTGCCGCTCTGATCCCCTACCAGTCCATCACCACCTTGCCCGAATTGCCCGAAATCATCGCGGCAAAGCCCTGCTCGAAATCATCAATTCCGATCCGGTGGGTGATAAGGCCCGACACATCCAGCCCCGATTGCACCAGCGCGATCATCTTGTACCAAGTCTCATACATCTCGCGGCCATAGATGCCCTTGATATGCAGCATCTTGAAAATCACCGCGTTCCAATCCACCGCAAATTCCGTGGGCGCAATCCCCAACAGCGCCAGCTTGCCGCCATTGTTCATCCGCGCGATCATCTGCTGCATCGCCGGGGCCGCACCAGACATCTCAAGCCCCACGTCAAAGCCTTCGGTCATGCCGATGTCGGCCATCACATCGCGCAGGTGCTCTTTGCCCACATCAACCACATGCTGCACCCCCATCCGCTGCGCCAGATCAAGACGGTAGGGGTTGATATCGGTGATCACCACCTTGCGCGCGCCCACCTTTTGCGCGACCAGCGCCCCCATGATGCCAATCGGCCCCGCGCCTGTGACAAGCACATCTTCACCCACCAGATCGAAACTGAGCGCGGTATGCACCGCATTGCCAAAGGGATCAAAGATTGCTGCAATCTCGTCGGGAATATCCTCTGGAATTGGCACCACATTGCTTTCGGGGATACAGAGATATTCGGCAAAGGAACCGGGGCGATGCACGCCCACCCCTTTGGTATTGCGGCACAGATGCCCTCGCCCCGCGCGACAGTTCCGACAGGTGCCGCAGACGATATGCCCCTCGCCGCTCACCCGCTGACCAATCCGGTATTTCACCGCCGCAGGTCCGGTATCGACAATCTCGCCGACGAATTCATGGCCCACAACCATCGGCACCGGCACGGTCCGGGCCGAGAATTCATCCCATTTCCAGATATGCACATCGGTGCCGCAAATCGCCGATTTGCGCACCTTGATCAGCACATCCGATGGCCCAACCTCGGGCACCGGCACGTATTCCATCCAGAGCCCCGGCTCGGCCTTGGCTTTGACCAGCGCCTTCATCTCGTTCTGCATCAGATCACTCCTAGGTCGCGGCCCACGACCGCAAAAGCGTCAATCGCCCGGTCCAGCATATCGCGCGTAAGCCCGGCACTCATTTGCGTTCTGATCCGATCCTGCCCCTTGGGCACCACCGGAAAGCTGAAGGCGGTCACATAAACGCCGCGATCATTCAGCCGCGCTGCCATTTCTTGCGCCAGCTTCTGATCGCGCAACATGACCGGGATGATCGCATGTTCGCCGGGCAGCATTTCAAACCCCAGCGCGCCCATCCTCTCGCGGAAATACGCTGCATTGTCCCAGAGCCGCGCACGCCGCTCCGCGCCGTCCTCCAGCATATCAAAGACTTTGAGCGAGGCCCCCGCAATCACCGGCGCCAGCGTGTTGGAAAAAAGATACGGGCGCGAGCGTTGCCGCAGCCAATCCACCACCTGCGCACTTGCCGCCGTATACCCGCCCGAGGCCCCGCCCAGCGCCTTGCCCAGCGTGCCGGTCAGGATATCCACGCGGTCCATCACCCCGAACCGCTCGGGTGTGCCGCGCCCGGTCTCGCCGACAAAGCCGGTGGCATGGCAATCATCCACCATCACCATTGCATCATAGCGCGCGGCCAAATCGCAAATTTCATCCAAGGGCGCATAAGTTCCATCCATCGAGAACACGCCATCCGTTGCAATCAGCCGATGCCGCGCGTCCTTCGCCTCGCGCAAACACCGCTCCAGATCGGCCATGTCGCGATTGGCGTAGCGATAGCGCTCCGCCTTGCAGAGCCGGATACCGTCGATGATGCTCGCATGGTTGAGCGCATCGCTGATAATCGCATCCTCTGGCCCCAAGATCGTCTCGAACAAACCGGTATTCGCGTCAAACGCCGCCGCATAAAGGATCGCATCCTCACACCCTAAAAACCCGGCGATCCGGGCCTCCAGCTCTTTGTGCTCTTCCTGCGTTCCGCAAATAAACCGCACGCTCGCCATGCCAAACCCGTAACGGTCCAGCGCCGTATGCGCCGCCGCGATCACTTCGGGATGATCTGCCAGACCCAGGTAATTGTTGGCGCAGAGGTTCACCACCGCGCGCCCATCCGCCAGCCGCACCTCGCCCGCCTGCATCGAGGCGATCACCCGCTCGCCCTTATAGAGCCCCTCATCGCGCAACCCGTCCAGTCGCCCTGCAATATCCGCGTCAAACCGATCTGCTGCTGTCATGTCGCCCTCCCGTTCAGTGTTCCCGAACTGCTCCGGGACCGGGGGCAGCGCCCCCACACCTCAGACGGCGATACGAGGCCGTCCACTCGCCTCTACCACGATTTCAGCTTCCAAAAACACCCGTCGCGCCTCGGCCTGCGCTTCTTTTACGGCACGGCGCGCGGTAACATGAATATCCACTGCCCCGGCCGCCTCGGCTTCGGCTTGTGCTTCGGCCCGCAAAACCGCCTCTAGCGCCGCCATCGCGGCATCGGACGCGGCATAATCCTCTGGCCCGCTTTCAAGATGCACGCGGTATTTGCCCTCAGAGGGTGATGTCACCGTGCCGCCCCGCCGGATTGTCACACGGCCCACCACCGCGCCAATCGCATTGGCCACGCCGCCATGCGCAGGCAGGATCATCTCGCAGCCCAGCCGCGCGCCCACCGCGCCATAATAGCTCGCCGCCGACGCACCGAGACCAATCACCGGCACCGCCAGCCCGCTCTCGATTCGCACCAAACCGCGATGCCCATCCAACCCTTTTTGCATCAGCACATGCTCGGCCAGCGCCGTAGGAGACAGGCCAAAGTCCATGTCTTCTTCGGCAAAAGCAGTCTCTAACAAGGCCAGACTTGTCTGATGCGTCAGGCGATCCACGATCATGCGCGCCAAATGCTCTGGCCCCTCTGCCAGCCGGTTGCCCGACCCGGTTCGCTTGCGCGCCACCAGTTCCAACGCCATGCGCGCGGCCTCTGCATCCCAACTGTCCAGCCCGCCCAGCACATGGCTTGCATCCGACGGCGTGATACCCGCCACCTGCACCAGCCCCCGGCGCACCAAGCGTGTCAGCGCCGCGCCATCCATGCGCGTCTTAAGCACCTTGCCGACGGGGCGCACATCGACACCAATCCGGCCCAACAGAGCTTCTTCGCGCTCGCCTAATCCCCCGGCCTCGATCCCCGGTACCGCGCGCACGAACCGCGCGTCATGCTCGCCGGGTGCCACTGCCCGCAATTGTTCCTCCAACACGCCATGCACCGCCTCGCGTGCCTCTGCCGCCATCAGGCTCACCGGCACCACGCGCCGCGGGCCGAGGATCACGCCGCCCTCCAGCCCTTCGTCGCGCACATGAACCTCACTGTCACCACCCAGCCCAAAGGTTCGCATCGCGACCGCTTCGACCATGGTGCGCCATGGGCCCACACGCGCGCCTTCGGGATCAATCGCCGGTCTCCCCTCGCGCAGGACCGCCACATCGGTCGTTGTTCCGCCAATATCCGACACCAGCGCATGCGCCGCCCCGGTCAGCCAGCGCGCGCCCACGATGCTTGCCGCAGGCCCGCTCAGAATGGTCTCGATGGGGCGTTCCCGCGCTTGATCGGCACTGATCAACGCCCCGTCTCCCCGCACCACCATCAGCGGCGCGTGTATCCCCAACTCGCCCAGCTTGCCCTCGGCTCGGTCGATCAGCCGCGCAATCATCCCGATGAGCCGCGCGTTCAGCAGCGCGGTCAGCGCCCGTTTCGGCCCGTTGAGCTTGGCCGACAGATGATGCGACAGGCTCACAGGCCGTCCCGTTACCGCGCGGATCGTCTCTGCCGCCGCCAATTCATGCGCGGGGTTTCTGGTGGCAAAGAGCGATGCCACCGCATAGGCCTCTGCCCCTGTTCCAGTCTCTAACCAGGCCAAAAGCGCCTCTTTATCCAGCGGCATTGCCTCGCCTCCGGCGTGGTTATGGCCACCATTCAGCACAATCGCCGGGTCACCGCCCAGCGCCTCGGCCAGCCCATGTGCCTGCAAATCTGCCGCCCGAAACCCGATATAAACTAGGCCCGCGCGCCCGCCTTGCCCCTCGACAAGCGCGTTGGTCGCCAAGGTCGTCGAGAGGGAGGCAAGGCCGATATCGCCCACATTCGCGCCGCTTTCGCGCAGCACGGCCTCGACCGCAGCACCAATTCCCACGGCCAGATCGGCCCGTGTCGTCAGCGCCTTGGCGCTCGCAATCACCTCGCGCTCATCCCGGATCAGAACGGCATCGGTATAAGTGCCCCCGGTGTCCACGCCCAACAACAACGCCATCTGCCTGCCCTCTTTGACTGTCAGGCTAGGGGTGTAGCGGGTTTCTCGCGCTATGCCAGCCCGTTTGCGTCACGATCCAGTCGTTTGACCGCCCACCGCGCCGCATCCGCGACGGCCGCATCCGCATCCTCGCACTGCGATTGCGCCACCGCGCGCAAGCTTGGATCTGCGGAATTGCCAATCGCATAGAGCACATTGCGCAAAAACCGATCCCGCCCGATGCGCTTGATCGGGCTGCCGGAAAATCGCGCACGGAACGCGGTATCGTCCAGCATTGCCAGCTCCGCCAGCCGTGGCGCCACCAGATCCTCGCGCGCGTGATACTTCACTTCACGCGCCGTAACCGCAAACTTGTTCCATGGGCAGACCGCCAGACAATCGTCGCAGCCGTAAATCCGGTTGCCCAGACCGGGGCGCAGGGCTTCATCCACGGGCCCCTTATGCTCGATCGTCAGATAGGAAATACAGCGCCGCGCGTCCAACTGATAGGGCGCGGGAAAAGCATCGGTGGGACAGATGTCAAGACAGGCGCGGCAAGACCCACAATGATCGATTTCTGCCGGATCCGTCTCTAGATCCAGTGTCGTAAAAACGGACCCAAGAAAAAACCAGCTTCCCAACTCACGGCTCACCAGATTGGTGTGCTTGCCCTGCCATCCCAGCCCCGCCGCTTGTCCAAGCGGCTTTTCCGGCACGGGGGCCGTATCAACAAACACCTTCACCTCCCCGCCGCCCGCGTCGATCAGCCAGCGCGCCAAGCGCTTCAACCGCTTCTTGACCGTGTCGTGATAGTCTCTGTTACGTGCATAAACCGAGATGTTGCCGCAATCGGGCCGCTTCAACCCGGCCAAGGGGTCTTCCTCGGGGGTATAGCTTTCGCCCAACATGATGACGGTGCGCGCCTCGGGCCAGAGCGCCTCAGGCGCGCCGCGCCACTCGCTGCGCTCTGCCAGCCAGCCCATCTGCCCGTGATAGCCCTGCCCAAGAAATGCGGCCAAACGCTCGGGCACATGCCCCACATCCCATGGGCGACACAGCCGACAGGCGTCAAACCCTTCGGCTAGCGCTTGATCAATCAGTCTCTGTTTCAGCCCAACATTCATCTGGCGCAAAATACCTCGGGGGAGTCGCCGCTTGCGGCGACGGGGGCAGCGCCCCCAACCTAAAAGTCGAGATCAGCATAATGCGCAGGCGGCGGAAATCCCGACACTTGATCCGCCAGAATCCCGCGGAACGCCGGGCGCGACTTGATCTTGGCATACCAATCCTTGACCGCCTCGCTGCGCGTCCAGTCTACATCGCTGATGTAATCCAGCGCGCTAAGATGCGCGGCCGCCGCAAAATCCGCCAGCGTCATCACATCGCCCGCCAGCCAGCGCCGGTGATCCAACAGCCACGCCATGTAATCCAGATGATATTTGATCGCCTTGGCGCCGTCCTTGACATTGCGACTGTCGGGAAAGCCTAGCTTCATCACCTTCTTGTTCACCCGCTCATAGACCAACTTGCTGGTCACTTCGCTATGAAACTTGTCGTCAAACCACCCCACCAGCCGCCGCACCTCATAGCGCGCATCGGTGCCTTTGGGCATCAGGGACGGTTCGGGATACTTCTCTTCGAGATATTCGCAGATCGCGGCACTCTCCGACATGGTCTTGCCGTCGATCCGCAGCACGGGCACTTTGCCGGCCGGGTTGCGGCGCAGAAAATCCGGATCCTGCTCCCAATAGCGCTCTTCCACCAGCTCACATTCGATCCGCTTTTCCGCCAGACTCAGCCGAACCTTGCGGCAAAAGGGCGAGAGCGGGACATGATAGAGCTTGGCCATGAACGATTACCTGTGGTCTCGGGGGTCGCCCCTCAATGCCCCCTTTGGCTGCGGTTTTCAATCCTCGAAACAGGTGGCGCGCCCATCTCGGTCAATCGTTGCCGCCCCATCAAGGATACCAGCGGCCCGGTTGCGCAATGCCTGCGATGGTTTTGACGCGGAGCGTCCCTTGGGATCAGGCAGCACCGCCGCCAGCCGTGCCGCTTGCGTGGCGCTCAGGTCGGCGGCGCTCACGCCGAAATAGTGCCGCGCGGCGGCCTCAACCCCGAAAACCCCCTCATCAAACTCTGCAACGTTAAGATAGACCTCGATGATCCGTCGTTTCGACCAAAGCGTTTCGACCACCGGAGTAATGCTGGCCTCCAGCGCCTTGCGCGCCCAATTGCGCCCATGCCAGAGATAGACATTCTTGACGACTTGCTGACTGAGCGTCGAGGCCCCGCGCCCTGATCCCTCGGCGATCGCCGTGCGAATGGCCGCCATATCAAACCCCCAGTGCTGGCAAAAATTGGCATCCTCTGCCGCCACCAGGGACCGCGCCATCACTGGCGCAATTTGCGCCATTGGCACCCAGTCCTGGGCGATGCGGCCCAGTCGCCGCTCTTCCTGACCCATGTAATAGGTCTTGGGCGGTGCGATCTCACGATGGGTTGCGATCACTCCGATCACGATCAGCACGGCCACAAGCGACCAGCGCACCAGCCATGTGGTCGGCGTCCATCGGGATTTCGCCCGTAAGGGTGGGGATTTGCGCGCGCGTGCCATGTAACAGCTATAACGCCCTGCGCGGGCACGCAAAACACCTTTGGCGCGGGTCGGGTTCTTCTTGGCGAAAATACTCCGGGGGTCCGGGGGCAGAGCCCCCGGATTTCGTCTCTATTCTGCCGGAATAGCCTCTGGCACCATGCCAAGCGGATGGCTCAGCTTGTTGAGCATCTCCTTGGGGCAAAGCTGGATGAAATGTGCCCGCTCTTGATCCCAGTATTGCAGGATGTCCTGCCCCCGGCGGCTGCCGGTTTCCGCGACATGCCGCTCGATCAGCCCTTTCAGCTCGGCCTCCCAATGCGGCTCTGTTACGGCACAACTGACCAGGGTTTCGCCATTGACCAGTGTCGGCGCGCGGCCCTGCGGATCATAGAGATAGGCCATGCCGCCGGTCATGCCGGCGCCAAAATTGGCCCCGATATCGCCAAGGATCACCGCAACGCCGCCGGTCATGTATTCACAGCCATTGCTGCCGCAGCCCTCGATCACCACCTTTGCACCCGAATTGCGCACGGCAAAGCGTTCGCCAGCACGGCCCGCGGCAAAGAGATAGCCATCGGTCGCGCCATAGAGCACGGTATTGCCGATGATCGTGTTTTCGGCGGCAACCAGCGGGCTGGCCATTGGTGGGCGTACCACGATGGTTGCCCCCGAAAGGCCCTTGCCCACATAGTCATTGGCGTCGCCCGAGACCTCGATCTTGAGGCCCGGCGCGGCAAAGGCCCCAAGGCTCTGCCCCGCACTTCCCGTCAGCTTGACCGTCAGGTGATCGGGCTGAAGGCTATTGCGCATTCCGAACTTGCGCACGATATGGCTGGATACCCGCGTGCCCACGGTGCGATGCGTGTTCTGCACCGCATAATGCAGCTGCATCTTCTCACCATCGTTCAGGAACCGCGCGGCATCGCGCACGATTTCGGCGTCCAGCGTATCGGGCACCTCGTTGCGCGGCTTGAGCCGGTCATAGCGCTGGTGTTGTGCCCCATCGACGGTGATCAGCATCGGGTTGAGGTCAAGATCATCCAGATGCGCCGACCCGCGCGACACCTGCGTCAGCAGATCCGCCCGCCCGATCACCTCATCAAGGCTGCGCGCACCGATAGAGGCAAGGATTTCCCGCACCTCCTGCGCGTAGAAAGTGATGAGGTTCACCACTTTGTCGGCATTGCCGGTGAACTTGGCGCGCAGCGCCTCGTCCTGCGTGCAAACGCCCACGGGACAGGTGTTCGACTGGCACTGACGCACCATGATACAGCCCATCGCGATCAGCGCTGCGGTGCCGATGCCATATTCCTCGGCCCCCATCATCGCCGCCATGACGATATCGCGCCCGGTACGCAGCCCGCCATCGGTGCGCAGCGTGATCCGCTCGCGCAGATTGTTCATGCTCAGCACCTGATGCGCCTCGGTCAGGCCCATTTCCCACGGCAGGCCGGCATATTTGATGCTCGTTGCGGGGGATGCGCCGGTGCCACCATTATGCCCGGAGATCAGGATCACATCCGCCTTGGCCTTGGCCACACCGGCGGCAATCGTGCCCACACCGGATTGCGCCACCAGCTTGACGCATACTTTGACGCCCGGATTGATCTGCTTGAGGTCATAGATGAGCTGCGCCAGATCCTCGATACTGTAGATATCGTGATGCGGCGGCGGCGAAATCAGCGTCACGCCTTCGGTCGAATGGCGCAGCCGTGCAATCAGCTTGGTCACTTTCATGCCCGGCAACTGCCCGCCCTCGCCGGGCTTGGCCCCTTGCGCGACCTTGATTTCCAACTCTTCGCAATGGTTGAGATATTCCGCCGTCACGCCAAAGCGGCCAGATGCCACCTGCTTGATCTTGGCCGATGGGTTGTCGCCATTGGCCTCTGGCGTGAAATGCGCCGGGTCTTCGCCGCCTTCGCCACTGTCCGAGCGCGCGCCGATCCGGTTCATTGCCACGTTCAGCGTCTTGTGCGCCTCGGGGCTCAGCGCCCCAAGCGACATGCCCGGTGTCACGAACCGCTTGCGGATCGCGGTTACGCTCTCGACCTCTTCAATCGGGATCGCCTTTCCCAGTGGCTTGATCGCCATCAGGTCGCGCAGATGAATGGGCGGATTGGCCTGCATAGCCGCGCTGTAGCGCTTCCAGAGCTCATAGCTTGCCTTGTTACAGGCGGTTTGCAGGATATGCATGGTCTGCGCACCCCAAGCATGGGTTTCGCCCGATTTCCGCGCCTTGTAAAAGCCGCCGATCGGCAGAATATCCTGCCCGCCGGCATAGGCGCGGCCATGCACCTCTTCCAGCTTGGCCTGAATCCCCGACACGCCGATGCCACTGATCCGGCTGGTCAGACCGGGGAAATACTCTGCGCACATCGCACGGCTCAGCCCGACCGCTTCAAAGTTCAAACCACCACGATAAGAGGAGATCACCGAAATCCCCATCTTCGACATGATTTTGAGCAGACCCTGATCAATCGCTGTCCGGTAGCGGGCCACTGCTTCGGTCAGGCTCCCCTCGATCAATCCGCGCGCGATCCGGTCGGCGATGCTGTCCTCGGCCAGATAGGCGTTGACCACCGTGGCACCCGCGCCAATCAGCACCGCGAAATAATGCGGGTCGATACATTCGGCAGAGCGCACGTTGAGGCTCGAGAATGTGCGCAGCCCCTTGCGTGTCAGATGGCTATGCACCGCACTGGTCGCCAAAATCATTGGCATGCCGACGCGGGCCTCGTTCTGGTGTTGATCCGTCAGGATGAGATGCCCGGTGCCCGAGCGGATCGCATCCTCTGCCTCGGCGCGGATACGCTCCAGCCCGTCTTGCAGCGCGTTCTTGCCGGGCGCAAAGGTGCAGTCGATCTCGGTCACATCGGCGTTGAACTGTTTGATCATCTCGGCCCATTGGGCATTGCCCACGAACGGGCTTTCGAGGACCAGAATCTCGGTTTGCGCGCTCGATTCATCCAGCACGTTCTTGAGGTTGCCGAACCGCGTCTTCAGGCTCATCACCCGGTATTCGCGCAGGCTGTCAATCGGCGGATTGGTCACCTGACTGAAATTCTGACGGAAGAAATGGCTCAGGGGGCGATACTGCTTGGAAAGAACGGCACTTGGCGTGTCGTCGCCCATGCTAGCCACCGCCTCTTTGCCATCCTCGGCCATGGGGGCCAAAACCTGCTCCAGCTCCTCGATGCTATAGCCCGCTGCGATCTGCCGCTTGCGCAGGTCCGAACCGGAATAAAGCGGGGCCTCTGTTGCCCCCGAAAGCGCCTCATCCAGCTCGTTGATCTTGCCGACCCATTCGCCAAAGGGCTGCGCGTCCGCCAAGCGGTTCTTGATTTCCGCATCGTGATAGAGCTTGCCTTGGGTCATATCCACGGCCAGCATCTGGCCCGGCCCAAGTGCGCCCTTTTCCTTGACCGTGCGCTCGTCAATCGGGACCATCCCGGCCTCTGACCCGGCAATCACCATGCCGTCACCTGTAACCACATACCGCATCGGCCGCAGCCCGTTGCGGTCAAGCCCGGCGCATACCCAGCGGCCATCGGTCATCGCCAGCGCGGCGGGGCCATCCCACGGCTCCATCACCGAATTGCAATAGGAATACATATCGCGCCACGACTGCGGCAGCTCTTCGGCCTGCTTGGACCAGGATTCAGGCACCAGCATCGTCTTGGCCATCGGCGCGGAACGTCCGGCGCGCACCAGCACCTCGAACACGGCATCCAGCGCGGCACTATCGCTTGATCCTTGCGGGATGATCGGCTTGATATCTTCGGCCAGATCGCCAAAGGCCCCGCTTGCCATGCGGATCTCATGGCTTTTCATCCAATTGGTATTGCCCTTGAGCGTGTTGATCTCGCCGTTATGCGCCAGCATGCGGAACGGCTGCGCCAGCCACCATTGCGGGAAGGTGTTGGTCGAATAGCGCTGATGATAAATGGCAAAGGCGCTCTTGAACCGTTCGTCCATCAGATCGGGGTAGAACACCGCCACCTGCTCGGCCAGCATCATCCCTTTGTAGATGATGCTGCGGCAGCTCAGGCTTGCCATGTAGAATCCCATGATCCCGGCAGCCTGCACCGCCTTTTCGATCCGGCGACGGATCACATAAAGTTCCCGCTCGAATGTTTCCTCATCCAATCCCTTGGCATCGGAAATCAGGATCTGTTCGATCTCGGGCCGGGTTGCGTTGGCCTTTTCGCCAAGACAGGAAATATCCACCGGCACATGCCGCCAGCCATAGATCGTGTGCCCCATGCGGAGCACTTCGGTTTCCACGATGGTCCGGCACTGTTCTTGCGCGCCAAAATTGGTGCGCGGCAAGAACACCTGACCCACGGCAACCAACCGGCTCTCGTTCGGCTCGTGGCCAGTGCGGCGGATTTGATCGTAAAAGAACGACACCGGGATTTGCAGATGAATGCCGGCGCCATCGCCGGTCTTGCCATCGGCATCAACGGCACCCCGGTGCCAGATCGCCTTGAGCGCGTTGATCCCTGCCTCGACCACGCGGCGCGACGGTTTGCCGTCAATCGACACGACAAGGCCCACACCACAAGAGGAATGCTCCTCTTCTTCGGCATACATGCCATTGGCTGCCAACCACTCGCGCTTGGCTTGCTGTTCTTCGGCCCAGTTAAGATCAAATGTCGTCATCGGTCTTTACCCTTCCTTAATCTGGTGGGTCAGTGTGTCTGTCACGTTGTCTCGTCGCGTGGCTGTCGGATCATCGTTGGAATACCGACGGGTTACCGCTACTCCGCAGCAACGGCTTGCGCTTGGTCCAGATAGTTCAGGATTGCCGCCGCCGAGTCGCGCCCGTCGCGGATCGCCCAAACCACAAGGGATGCGCCGCGCACAATATCGCCCACGGCAAAAACCCCGTCCATCGCGGTTTGCCCAGTGGTGAACTCGGCCTTGATCGTCCCCCAACGGGTGACTTCCAATTCCTTTTGCCCCCAAAGGCTTGGCAGGTCTTCGGGCTCGAACCCGAGCGCCTTGATCACCAGATCGGCGGGCGCATCCTCGATCGCGCCCTCAATCGGCTCTGGGCTCTGCCGCCCTGTGGCATCGGGCGCACCAAGGCGCATCTTCTGTACCTTCACCGCTGTTACCGGGTCGCCAACAAAGCCAACAGGGGCGCTCAGCCATTCAAACTTAACACCTTCCTCTTCGGCATTGGCCACCTCACGCTGGCTGCCGGGCATATTCTCGCGGTCGCGACGGTATAGGCATGTAACCGATTTGGCCCCTTGCCGAATGGCCGTGCGCACGCAATCCATCGCGGTATCGCCGCCGCCTACCACAACAATGCGCTTGCCTTCTGCGTTCAACTCGCCGCTTTCATACTCTGGCACGCTGTCGCCAAAGCACACACGATTGCTGGCGGTCAGATAGTCAATCGCTCGCACGATCCCGTCTGCACCGGCCCCCGGGCCGTCCAAATCGCGGCTCTTGTAAACTCCGGTGGCAATCATCAACGCATTGTGTTTGCTGCGGATTTCATCGAAACTGATGTCTGTTCCCACATCACAATTGAGCACGAATTTAACGCCACCCTGCTCCAGTTGTTCGACGCGGCGCATGACCACGTCCTTTTCCAACTTGAAACCGGGAATCCCATAGGTCAGCAACCCGCCGCCGCGATCATAGCGGTCATAGACCGTAACCTGCACCCCCGCCCGCCGCAGCACATCCGCCGCCGCAAGCCCACCGGGGCCAGCACCAATAATGCCGACAGATTCAACGCGCTCCACACTTGGCTTGATCACCTCAACCCAGCCCTCTTCCCAGGCGGTATCGGTTATGTATTTTTCAACCGCCCCAATCGTGACCGTGCCATGCCCCGATTGCTCGATCACGCAATTGCCCTCGCACAGCCGGTCCTGCGGGCAGATGCGCCCGCAAATCTCGGGGAAGGTGTTGGTCAACTGGCTGATTTCATAAGCCTCTTTCAGCCGACCTTCGGCTGTCAGGCGCAACCAGTCCGGAATATTGTTGTGCAGCGGACAATGGCTTTGGCAATAGGGCACGCCACACTGGCTACACCGTCCGGCCTGCTCCTTGGCTTTGGCATCGGCGAATTCGGCATAGATTTCATGGAAATCTTGCCGCCGATCATCTGCGCCACGTTTCTCGGGCATATCCCGCTCAACGCTCACAAATTTCAGCATGGGTTGCTTGGCCACGGCTTTTCCTCCCGAGTCAACTGGTTGCGAAGGTTTACAGCACTCCTCTTTGGATTAAAAGTCATAAACTATGACCTATTATGAATTAATTATAGTCGCTGCGCGTACATCCTTATTGATTTTTTCACAAATTAATTCCGATTCGGACCTACAATCAACTTTGCCTTTTTAAGACAATGCTTTATACGATTTCAAAAATCGGATCGGGACAGGCACCATGGCGCTCTTTCACATTTTCCTTGTCGCCATCGTGCAGGGGATAACCGAGTTTTTGCCGATTTCCTCGTCTGGCCATCTGATCCTTTTGCCGAATCTCCTGCATATTCCCGATCAGGGACAGATCATTGATGTGGCGGTGCATGTGGGCACGCTCTTTGCGGTCATTCTCTACTTCTGGTCTGACCTGCGGGGGGCCATCTTTGGCCTGCCTCGCCTGTTCATGGGGCGTGCCGACACGCCCGGCGCACGGCTTGCGTTGCTGTTGATCGTCTCGGCGGTTCCGGTGATGGTCGCGGGCCTGCTGCTCAAGATCACCGGGCTAAATGACGCGCTGCGCTCGATTACTGTCATCGGCTGGGCCACGCTCATCTTTGGCGTCCTGCTCTATTGGGCGGATCAAACTGGCAAAACCGTCAGAACCAGCGAAGGTTGGACCCTGCGCGATGCCATCCTCTTGGGGATGTGGCAGGTCATTGCCCTTATTCCCGGCACCTCGCGCTCTGGTATCACCATCACGGGTGCGCGCGTCATGGGTTTTGCGCGTGAGGATGCCGCGCGCCTTTCGATGCTGATGTCTGTGCCCACGATCATCGCCAGCGGCGTCTTGCTGGGTGCAGAGGCCGCGATGACGGCGGATATGGGTCTGATCCGTGACGGGGCGATTGCCGCCGCCTTGGCCTTTGTCGCGGCCCTCTTGGCGCTCAGCCTTATGATGCGCCTGCTGCGCAGCGTCAGCTTTACGCCCTATGTGATCTATCGCATGGTGCTGGGCGTGGCCTTGTTGGCCATCGCCTATAGCTGACGGTCAGCGCGCGCGCAGGTTCTTGGCCGATTCCTTGATCGCCGCATATTGCCCAGCCGGACGGAACCGCCAGAGATAATCCGGCAGTACCGCGCCTACCGCAACAGGGGTGATGCCAAGCGCGTCAAAGCCCTTGGCCCCGTCTCCGACAACATTATCCCGCCGCAGGCTGCGCACCTGATCCCGGGTGATCTGCGGCGGCACAAGGCCAAGCGTGACCGTCTGAACAAGCTCCATCGCCCCAGCCATAAGCGCGGCCACTCCAAAGGGAATATTGGCGATCAGACGCCGCCGCCGGATCACCTGCAGCATCTGCTGCATCAGACCACGAAAGCTGATCGCCTCTGGCCCGCCAAGCTCGTAAATGCCCGGCACTGCCCGGCCCATGGCCCCCATCACCGCGGCCTGCGCCACGTCATCTACATAGACCGGCTGGAATCGCGTGTCGGCACCGACCACAGGCAGTACCGGACCAAGCCGCGTCATCCCGGCAAAGCGGTTGAAAAACTGATCTTCGGGACCAAAGATGACCGAGGGGCGCAGGATCACGGCGTTCGGGAAATGCTGTAGGATACCCGCCTCGCCCGCTGCCTTGGAACGAGCATAGTGGCTGTCCGAGGTGGCATCGGCCCCAATTGCCGACAAATGCACCAGATGCGCCACGCCTTCCTCTGCGGCGATCCGCGCGATCCGTGTGGCCCCCTTGTCCTGCAAAGCGTCAAAGCTGTTTTTGCCCTTGCGGTCAAAGGTGCCAACGCAGTTCACCACCGCATCAGCGCCCTGCATCACCGCGCGCACAGATGCATCATCGCGGATATTGCAAAATACCGGCTCGACCTGACCGACAACGCCATAGGGTTTGACATGCATCGCCTCATTGGGGCGCCGCACCGCCACCCGTACCCGCCAACCGGCCTGCGCCATGCGCCGCGCAATATAGCGGCCCACGAACCCTGATCCGCCGTAAATGGTGACAAGCTTTGACATTCGGGCCTCCGAGGCTATGCGCGTATCCTCACTTTCCTATCGCCCCTGCGCGATTTGGACAAGACGATAAGGCAATTGCAGCCAAGCGACAAAATCGCCGTTGACACCATCCGGGGCGAGCGATAAACGCCTGCCTCACGACACCTGCCCAGGTGGCGGAATGGTAGACGCGCTGGCTTCAGGTGCCAGTGGCCGCAAGGCCGTGGAGGTTCGAGTCCTCTCCTGGGCACCACTTTCCCTTTGCGGGGTGTTTTTGTCGCTAAACCACTCAATTCCGGGAGTTAGAGCGGGCGTTTAATGCGCTTCGGCCCAATTGCGGCCTTGGCCCGCATCCACCACCAGGGGCACGTCTAGACGCACTGCCGGGTCTGCGGCCCCCTGCATCACAGCGCGCGCAACGTCGATCAAGCGGTCTACGCTGTCCTCGGCCACTTCAAAGATCAATTCGTCATGGACCTGCAACAGCATCTTGCAGGGCAGCCCCGCGATCGCCTCGGGCATACGGATCATGGCGCGGCGGATGATGTCCGCCGCCGTGCCTTGAATTGGCGCGTTGATCGCTGCACGCCGGGCGAATCCGGCGCGCGGGCCTTTGGCGGCAATCTCGGGCGTGTGGATCTTGCGCCCGAACAGGGTCTGGACATAGCCATGTTCCTTGGCAAAGGCGGTGGTGGCGTCCATGTAATCCTTGATGCCCGGAAACCGCTCGAAATAGCGGTCGATGAATCCCTGCGCCTCGCCTCTTGGAATGCGCAGATTGCGTGCAAGACCAAAGCCCGAGATGCCATAGATCACCCCGAAATTGATCGCCTTGGCCTGACGCCTGATCTCGGGCGTCATCTCGGCCAGCGGCACGTTGAACATCTCTGACGCGGTCATGGCGTGAATGTCATGGCCATCGCGAAACGCCTGCTTGAGCGTCTCTATCCCGGCCACATGCGCCAAAATGCGCAACTCGATCTGGCTGTAATCGAGACTGACCAGACGATTGCCGGGGGCCGCAACAAAGGCCTCTCGGATGCGTCGCCCTTCTTCGCTGCGCACGGGAATGTTTTGCAGATTGGGGTCAGACGAGGAAAACCGCCCTGTGCTGGCCCCGGTTTGCAGATAGGAGGTGTGGACCCGCCCCGTATCCGGATCGATGTGATCCTGAAGCGCGTCAGTATAGGTGGATTTGAGCTTGCTCAATTGCCGCCAATCCAGAACGCGCGCAGGCAGATCATGCTCTGTCGCCAGATCCTCGAGCACGTCGGCCCCGGTGGCATAGGCACCGGTTTTGCCCTTTTCGCCGCCCGGCAGGCCCAATTCGTCAAACAGGATCTCTCCCAATTGCTTGGGCGAACCGACATTGAAACTGCGCCCGGCAAGCGCGTGAATTTCTGATTCCAAGCCGGCCATCTTCTGGGCGAACTTGCCCGACATGGCACGCAGCGTGTCACGGTCGACCAGCACGCCATCCCGCTCCATGCGCGCCAGCAAGGGCACCAACGGGCGCTCCAGCGTCTCGTAGACCGTGGTGACCTGGGCACGGTGCAGCTGCGGCTTGAGCGTGAGCCAGAGGCGCAGCGTGATGTCGGCATCCTCTGCGGCATATTTCACCGCCTCGGCCACTGGCACGCGGTCAAAGGTGACAGCGGCTTTGCCACTACCCAGCAGGGATCTGATCGGGATCGGGCTATGGTTCAGATAGCGCTCTGACAGCGTGTCCATCCCATGCCCGTGCAGCCCGGCATGCAGCGCATAGGACATCAGCATCGTATCGTCGATGGGGGCCACGGTTATGCCATGGGCGGCCAGAATCTTGGCGTCGTACTTCATATTCTGACCGATCTTGAGGATGGCGTCATCCTCAAGCACGGGTTTGAGGGCGTTCAATACCTCGTCCAGTTGCAATTGCCCCTCGGCCCGCGCGTCCGACCCAAAGAGATCATCCGCCGCCCCGTCTTTGTGCGCCACCGGGATGTAACAGGCGCGGCCCGGTGCCGTAGCCAGCGAAATCCCCACCAGATCGGCCTGCATTTCGTTGAGCGAGGTGGTCTCGGTATCAAAGGCGACATAGCCTTGGGCGTGGATGGTGGCGATCCAGGCGTCCAGCGTCGCGCGGTCCGAGACATGGACATAGGTCTCAGGCTCTATCGCTGGCCAATCGGGGGTTTGATCGGGTGCCGTGGCAGCGCTTTGCGCGGCAGGTTCCGGAATGGTCGGCGCCACTGCGCCCAAGGCCTCGGCGATGCGCTTCGAGAGGGTGCGAAACTCCATTTGCGCCAGAAACCCCAACAACATCTCGGGATCAGGATCCCGCACTTCCAGATCGTCGAGCGTAAAGTCGAGCGGCGTGTTGCAATCCAGTTGCACCAGCCGCTTCGACATCTCGATCTGTGCGCGCTTTTCGATCAACGTATCGCGGCGCTTGGGCTGCTTGATCTCTTCGGCGCGGTCCAAAAGCGCCTCGAGTGAGCCGAATTCGTTGATCAAAAGCGCCGCCGTCTTGATCCCGATCCCCGGCGCACCGGGCACGTTATCGACACTATCGCCGGCCAGCGCCTGCACATCGACCACCCGGTCCGGGCTGACGCCGAATTTCTCGCGCACGCCCTCCACATCAATCAGGCGGTTTTTCATCGCATCCAGCATTTCGACCCCATCGCCGACAAGCTGCATCAGGTCCTTGTCGGAGCTGATGATCGTCACCCGTCCGCCCAGATCGCGCGCCTGACAGGCGAGCGTGGCGATGATGTCATCGGCCTCGTAGCCCTCTTTCTCTTCGCAGGCGATGTTGAAGGCGCGCGTGGCCTCGCGCGTCAGCGGGATCTGCGGGCGCAGGTCCTCTGGCATCGCTTCGCGGTTGGCCTTGTATTCGGGATAAAGATCGTTGCGAAACGTATGGCTGCCCTTGTCAAAGATGACGGCGACATGCGTGGGCGCGTCGTGGCCGTTGTTGCCCTCAACATAGCGTTGCAGCATGTTGCAAAACCCCGACACAGCCCCGATGGGCAGCCCGTCGGATTTGCGTGTCAGCGGCGGCAGCGCGTGATAGGCGCGGAAAATGAACGACGATCCGTCGATCAGATGCAAGTGACAGCCTTTTCCGAATGACATGGGTTGCCCTCCCGATCAGGCGTCTTCTTGGCGAAAATACTCAAATTCCCGGGCCCGAACAGGGCACCCGGCCGATGGCTCAGACCTTGCCCTCAAAATCCTTGTGAACCAGTTTGGCATCGCAATAGGGGCATTCGACAAACCCTGTTTCATGCGGGATTTGCAGCCAGACGCGGGGATGGCCCAAAGCACCCTCGCCCCCGTCGCAGGCGACGCGATAGCTGTCCACAATGCGGGTTTCCGGTGCCTGCGTTACCATCGGGGCGTTTCCTTTTGCCGTGCTTTCCACTAGGTGCGAATATGAGTGAACACAAGCCGAGGGGCAAGAGCAGCATGGCGTCCAATGCCATTGAAATCCGCGGATTGACCAAGACTTATGGCGCGGGGCGCAACAGCCCGGCCAAACAGGCGCTCAAAGGGATCAACCTCGACGTACCGCAAGGGTCTGTTTTTGGCCTGTTGGGGCCGAACGGGGCGGGTAAATCGACACTGATCAATATTCTGGCGGGCTTGGTGGTCAAGACTGCGGGGCAGGTTACGATCTGGGGCTTCGATCAGGATCGCAACCCGCGTCAGAGCCGCGCCTCAATCGGGGTGATGCCGCAGGAATTGAATCTTGACCCGTTCTTTACCCCGCGCGGCGCGCTTGAGGTGCAGGCGGGGCTCTACGGCGTGCCCCGGCGCGAACGGCGCAGCGACGAGATATTGCGCCTCATAGGGCTAGAGGACAAGGCCGAGGCCTATGCGCGCACCCTATCAGGGGGCATGCGGCGGCGTCTGCTTCTGGGCAAGGCCTTGGTGCATCATCCGCATATCCTTGTTCTGGATGAGCCGACCGCAGGCGTGGATATCGAGCTGCGCCAGATGCTGTGGGAGAATGTGCGGCGGCTGAACGAGCAGGGCATGACCATCATTCTCACCACCCACTACCTCGAAGAGGCCGAGGAAATGTGCGACGAAATCGCCATTATCAATCTGGGTGAAGTGGTGGCGCGCGACAGCACCGCCAATCTCTTGGGGCGTCTTGACCACAAGACGATGATCATTCAGCCCGACAAGCCCGCCGCAACCCTGCCGCAGGCGGAGGGGCTGAGCGTGACCAAGCGTGGCGATGGGGCGCTGGTCATCACCTATAAATCCGGTGCCACCTCTGCCGAAGAGGTGCTTGCTGCCGTTCATGCCGCCGGAATCACCATTCGCGATGTGAAAACAGAACAGGCGGATTTGCAGGATGTGTTCCTGGAGCTGACCCGGAGCCGGTGACGCCTGCACAAGACCCAAACGGAGGATGCCAGCAGATGCCGACACCCTCCGTTCCCCACGTGCTCCCTACGCACCACACGTGTAACTTGATCAGGTCTCGGCCATACTGGCCCGAATAAAACCACCTTACGCCAAACGCGCGGCAGCTCCAATCAGAGACTGCCGCGCATTCGTTTCAAATTGTGCTCAGCGCACTCTGGGGATGGCCGCGCTCAGGCGGCCTTTCTAGGGAGGTGGGTCACCTCGCTTTCGATCAGAGCGCGATGCAAGGCGGCGATTCCCGCCTCCATCTCCTTGGCCCCGAGGACGAATTGAACATCCACGCTGCGCGGTGTCTGATGCGCTGCGATCACCTCGATCCCGGCATCTTCTAGCGCTGCCAGACCGCGGCTGAGCACCCTGAGCCCACTCAGATCACGCCCGATGGGCGACACCAGAGACAAGGTGCGCGCAGAGACCTTGGCCGAGGGGTAAATCTCTTCCAGATCACGCGCCACGCGCCTGACAACCTTGAGCGACGCCTGCACATAGTGCGTGATCGTATTGGCGTTCGATGTCTTGGATACGATCCAGACATTGTGCCGCTTAAGCGCCTCCAGAATGGCCGCGTCATAGCCTTTAACGCCGACCATATCCTGTTCGAACAATTCCAATGCCACGACCTTGAGGCCGGTCACGATCTCGACGCTTGGCGTATCGGTCGGCTGATCGTCGATCAGCGTCCCCGGATCGCCCGGATCAAAGGCATTCGTTACCCGCAGCGCCACATCGGCCTGTCGCAGGGTCTTGGCCGCCTTGGGGTGAATCGCCTCCATCCCCAAGTTCGAGAGCTGATCGGCCACGTCGTAATTGGTGTGGCCCAGCTTGCGCACAGCGTCCGCCCCCACAAGGTTTGGATCCGCGGACGAGAGGTGAAATTCCTTGTGGATGATCGCCTCTTTCGCCCCTGTCCATGCGGCAATAGTGGCGAATGTGACCTCGGAATAGCCCCGGTCAAACTCGCGCATCAGCCCTTCGGTGCATTGCGCATAGCCCGTGACAATCGGCATTTCGCTGGATAGATCCACGTCACGCAAGCCTGCGGCGATCCGTTCTGACAGGTCATGCTCTGTCTCGTCGCGCCAACCGCTCAGGTCGATGAATCGCGCGTTGACGCCGGCCCGCTGCAACAAAAGCGTGGTGACAAAGGCAGAATGCGATTCCCCCAGACCCGAGAGCAGTTCACGGATGACCAGCATGTGGTCGCTCAGGCGGAAATGGCCATAGGAACATAGCCGCTGCAGATCAAAGAGGCACGACCGCGCCCCCTCGATCCGCTCGCGCACGAACTCGTCCGCCATGCTGCGATCACCCGGATGTTCCAGAATATCCCCATGTGCCTCGCGCATCGCGCGGCCCACCTCGGTCAGCGCATCAAGCCAACCGTGATCATCATCCCCGTTGGCAAATCGCGCATAGACACCTGGCGTGCCGGATTTCTTGTGCTCCAACAGCTTGTTGGTGATCCCGCCAAAGGCCGAGACCACAAAGATGCGATGGTAAAGCGCGGCACCTGTCCGCTCTCCGATAAAGAGCGTGCCAAGCAACTCGTTCACGCGGCTCATGGATGTGCCGCCAATTTTTTCGACGGTATGGTCTGGAAATGTCATATCCCTCTATCCGGGTTTAAACCCGGACCCTTTTGTCAGGCGCTTTCCAGCGCGTAAGAGCCATCGGCCTGATGCACCTCTTTGCCCGTCACCGGCGGGTTAAAGCAGCAGGCCATGACAAGCTCTTCGTCTGCGCGCAGGATGTGGCGATCATGCTTGTCGAGCGCATACATCACGCCCGGCTTGATCTCATGCGTCTCGCCGGTGGCGATGTCCGTGATCGAGCCTTTGCCCTGCATGCAATAGACGCTCTCAAAGTGGTTCTTGTATTCGAACGTATGTTCCGAACCCGGCTCCAGGAACGTGATGTGAAATGAAAATCCCATCCCGTCATCTGCCAGCAGCATCCGCACGCTCGACCATTGCGCATCAGAGACCACGCGCTCGCGCTCTTGCTCGATGATTTTGTTAAAGTCTCTCACAATCATTTCCGTTACTCCGCTGCAAGTTTATGTGTCTGTGTCACGTCGCGCGCTGCTTCTTCGAGGATGCTCAGCCCCGATTTCAGGGTCGCTTCGGGCGTTGTCAGGGCGGCAAGCACCTTGACCACCTCATCATGGGCACCCGATGTCTCGATGATAAGCCCTTTTTCAAAGGCTCGGGCACAGATCGCCGCTGCGAGTGTGCCGTCACCCACATCGACCCCCTGCATCATGCCGCGTCCTTTGAGACGGGCACCGGGGATGCCGTCCGCGATCCGAATCAGCGCGTCACGCAGAATTTCGGATTTTGTAGCGATGGATTTCTGGAACGCATCGTCCTTCCAGAATTTTTCGATCGCGACACGCGCGGTGACAAAGGCATGCGTGTTGCCCCGGAATGTGCCGTTATGCTCGGCCGGGCCCCAGATATCATGCTCGGGCTTGATCAAGAGCGCGGCAAAGGGCAGGCCCATCCCCGAAAAGCTCTTGGCCATCGGGATGAGATCAGGTTCGATCCCCATCTCCTCAAAGCTAAAGAAGGTGCCCGTGCGCCCGCAGCCTGCCTGAATGTCATCTACAATCAGCAGCGCCCCGTGTTCCTTGGCCAAGCGGGCCACGCCCTGCATAAAGGCGGTGGACGCGGCATTGAGCCCACCCTCGCCCTGTACCGGCTCTAGAATAAAGGCTGCCGGGGCATCGACGCCGCTGGACGGATTGCCCAGCATTTCCTCGATGATCCTGAGGCTGTCTACATCCGGCCCGAACGCCCCTTCATAGGGCATATGTGTGGTGCCACAGAGCGATCCACCGCCCGCGCCCGCGCGCTTGCCCGCGTTGCCGGTGCAGCTCAGCGCGCCCATGGTCATGCCATGAAACCCGTTGGTAAACGCGATGATGTTGCGCCGACCCGTCACTTTGCGCGCCAGCTTCATGGCCGCTTCGACCGCGTTCGTGCCGGTCGGGCCGGTCATCATCACCTTATAATCCATGCCGCGCGGCTTTAGGATGATATCCTCGAATGCGCGCAGGAAATCAGCCTTGGCATCCGTGTGCATATCAAGGCCATGGGTGACCCCATCAGCCGTGATATGGTCGATCAACGCCGCCTTCATGTCTGGGTCGTTGTGCCCATAGTTGAGCGACGAGCACCCGGCGAGAAAGTCGATATAGGTGTTGCCCGACGCATCGGTCATCTCAGACCCCTGCGCCTTGACAAAAGCGGTGGGAAAGCTGCGGCAATAGCTGCGCGCTTCGCTTTCGCGACGGGCAAAAATTTCCAGATCGGCTGACTTGTCAGTCGTCATAACGTATTCCTTCATGTGATTGGGGAATGGGCGGGCAGGGGCCTGAGGATCAGGCCGCCTTTTTCATCCGCTCTTTCATGGCAATTGTGACCATGTATTCGGTGTCGTGCAGATCGTTGAAATGCAGCGATTTCGAGAAGTACGGCGTGCTCGACAGGGCGCCGTCGTTCAGATCGCTGAACTTGCGGAACAAGGCCCAGCTGCCAGCATTGTCGCGCGTGATCGTGGTTTGCACGCGGGTTACATCCTTGCAGACGTCACGCGACAGAAGCCCGCGAAGCATCAGCGTGCCCAGACCCGTGCCGCGTGCCTTTTCCGATACGGCAACCTGCCACACAAAGAGCGTTTCAGGATCGTCAGGCAAGAGGTAGCCCGAAACCCAGCCGACAACTTCACCACCCATCTCAGCTACGATGCAGGTGTCGCGGAAATGATCGCATTGGATCAGGTTGCAATACATCGAATTTTCATCGAGCGGCTTGCACGCCTGAATCAGCTCCCAGATCGCCGCGCCGTCCTCTGATGAGGGCTTACGCAGGGTTGGTAGGGCCTTCCGAAACATTTCCATCGCATGTCGCATCGCTGTGTGACCTCTCTATTTGCTTCGTAGAACTAAATATATTAAACAGGCCTATAAATCAACCATGCGCGTGTGAATTTATAAAATTCGCCATTTATTGCCAAAATACCTTATTTTTTCGGATAAAATACCCTATATATTTAATTAGCGAACTAAATTAGTTTCTCAGGAGGAATGAAATTGCAATTGAGCGACAGCTTTGCGACCATTACAGCCATCACCAAAGGGGCTCGTATGGACCGCACAGACCAAAGCTTGATCGCCCTGCGTCGCATCCTGCGCGCAACCGAGATTTATGGGCGCAAGCTCGCTTCCGCTGCCGGGCTGACAGCGGTTCAATTCCGCGTTCTTCAAATTGTGGCGGAGCGGGGCAATTGCACCGCAACCCATATCGCCCAACAGATGCGGGTGTCTCAGGCGACCATCACCGCTTTGGTGGACAAATTGGTGAAACATGGCGTGGTGACGCGGGAAAAATCCCAGACCGATCGTCGGCAGACGAACATCGTCATCACCGATGCGGGCCACGAGACCATTCGTCGTGCCCCTGACGCGCTGCAACAGCGCTATGTGCGCAAGTTCGAGGCGCTCGCGGATTGGGAACAGGCACAGCTTGTGGCATCGCTCGAGCGGGTTGCCACCCTGCTCGATGCCGAGGATATAGATGCGGCTCCAGTGCTCGATACAAGCGACTTTCGCACACATTCCTGAGCCATAAAAAAGAACACCCACCAAGGGGCGGGCGCTCTGACATTCGGTGGGATCATCGCCTCAGCGATAGACGGCTTCCTTGCCGAAATGCTTGGTCAGCATGTAATAGACCACAGCGCGATACTTGTTACGCTCGGATTTGCCATAGGTCTCGATCACCTGATTGATCGCGTCCATCAGCGCCGGGCTATCGGCGAGGCCCAGTTTCTTGACGAGAAAATTCGTCTTGACGGTTTCAAGCTCTGCCGGTTGGCTGCCCGCAATTGTCGAGGCATCTGCGTTGTAAATTGCAGGACCACATCCAATGGTTACCTTCGTCAGCAGGTCCATATCCGGTTCCATCCCGCATTTATTACGCAGATCATCCGCGTATTTCACGATCAGGTCGTCACGCTTTCCCATCAATTCTCTCCCATTTTTCCGGCAAACGGCCGGCCCATCGTTTCACCAAGCCCCACAAATGACGCTCCGGGCACGATAGCCGGGGATTTTTTCCGGACAAAGGGAAATTTTCCAGAACGCTCCCCTTGGGCGAGTCTTCGGACCAATACCGCTTCTGGCGGTGCCGAACCTATCTCAGCACCACACCTTTTTTGCGTCCGTGGTCTGTGGTCTTGTCAAATTTGACGTCGATGGCGTTATACTTCTTGAGGATCGCATCGCCGCCTGCGCACCCGGCAGCCTCAATTTCTTGGGCGGCTGCAATGCCGTGACGCCCGTGCTGGCGTTCATGCTCTGTAAGCGCGGCCAGCATGGCATCGAATTTCGTCCGCACTTCGGCGGGCATTTTAGCGGGGTTTTTGTGCTTTGGCAGCGTGATATCGACTGTAACGCTCAGCTTGCAATCGCCGGTCCAGCGTACGTACCAATCTGTAAAGGCCCAGAATCCTTTCGGACCTTTTTCGTTCATCTCCTGCACCAACCCTGCAACTGACGTGGCAGAAACCGCGTAGGTCTTGATGGTTTCGGTGACTTTGGGTTTGGCGTGCGCTGTCGATAGGCCGCCAAACCCGAGTGCAAGGCCAAGGGCCAAGACACCGATATCGAAAAAATTCTTCTTCAATATCGGTCTCCTGTCCAATGGCTGATTAGATCAATACCGGTAGTGCTCTGGCTTGAACGGGCCATCGGTGCCAACACCGATATAATCCGCCTGATCCTGCCGAAGCTGCGTTAGCTTCACGCCAATGCGGTCAAGATGCAAACGCGCGACTTTCTCGTCAAGATGTTTCGGCAGGACATAAACCTCGTTGCCGTATGCGTCGCCCTTGGTCCAAAGCTCGATCTGCGCCAACACCTGATTGGTGAACGAGGCAGACATCACAAAAGACGGGTGGCCCGTGGCATTGCCAAGGTTCAAGAGCCGCCCTTCGGAGAGCAGGATGATCCGATGGCCCGAGGGCATCTCGATCATATCGACCTGATCCTTGATGTTGGTCCACTTGTGGTTCTTGAGCGCAGCAACTTGGATCTCATTGTCGAAATGGCCAATATTGCCGACGATCGCCATGTCCTTCATCGCGCGCATATGCTCGATGCGGATCACGTCCTTGTTGCCGGTGGTGGTGATGAAAATGTCGGCGGTGTCGATCACGTCTTCCAGCACGACCACTTCGAACCCGTCCATCGCCGCCTGAAGCGCGCAAATCGGGTCCACTTCGGTGACTTTCACCCGCGCTCCGGCCCCACTCAACGACGCGGCAGAGCCTTTGCCCACATCGCCATACCCACAGACGACAGCCACTTTGCCTGCCATCATCGTGTCGGTGGCGCGGCGGATACCGTCCACAAGGCTTTCTTTGCAGCCATATTTGTTGTCGAATTTCGACTTGGTGACAGAGTCGTTCACATTGATCGCGGGAAAGGGCAGTTGCCCTTTCTTGTGCAGATCATACAGACGATGAACGCCGGTGGTGGTTTCCTCGGACACGCCTTTGATCTGGTCGCGCACCTTTGTGAACCAACCGGGGCTCGCCTTCATCCGCTTGGCGATTTGCGCCTTGATCACTTCTTCTTCTTCCGAAGCAGGAACCGGGATGATGTCTTCGCCAGCCTCTGCGCGTGCGCCCAACAGAACGTAAAGCGTTGCATCGCCGCCGTCGTCGAGGATCATGTTCGGGCCATCTGCGAACATAAAGGATTTGTCGAGGTAATCCCAATGCTCTTCAAGGGATTGACCCTTGATAGCAAAGACCGGCGTGCCGCCTGCGGCAATCGCCGCTGCTGCGTGATCCTGCGTCGAGAAGATGTTGCAGGAGGCCCAACGCACATCTGCGCCCAAGTCCACCAGCGTTTCGATCAGCACAGCGGTCTGGATTGTCATATGCAAAGAGCCCACGATCCGCGCGCCCTTGAGAGGTTTGGCCTCGCCATATTCCTTGCGCAGGGCCATCAGCCCCGGCATCTCGGTTTCCGCAATGTCCAATTCCTTGCGCCCGTATGCGGCGAGGTTGATGTCCTTTACGATGTAATCTTTTGTCATGTTGGGGTGGTTCCTTGCATGAGAATTTTGCTAGGCAGATAGCACTCACTCCCCCTTTGGGCAATGCGCGATTCGCCCGCCAGCCCTGCTGGATAGGCCCTGGCACAGATCTGCCTGCGCTGATTGTTTTAGGGTTTGCGCCGCGCGTACGCTTTGCCTACCTCTGTCCCCATGACTGCACCGAGACATCTCACCTTCTCCAGCCCGGCCGCGCGGGTACAATATGCTCTGTTGATGGGCCTGTTCCGTTGCGCCGTGACGCGCGGGCTCTATGGACGCTTTGCACGTGGCCTTGGAAAGGTTTTTGATCCCGAGAACGCGGTGATCCTGCATGAGGCCGGTGCTGCCCCTTATCGTATCCTGCTCAATGATGGCTATTGGACCCGCTTCGCGCTTTATCTTGCGCCCTACGAGCCCGAGGTCGATTCGGTGTTGCGCGCCGCCTCTGGGGCCACGCCGCTGTTTTGCGACCTTGGCGCAAACATGGGCTATTGGACCACCCGCGCGGCACCGCTTTTTGAGCGTGTGATCGCGGTCGAGGCGTCGGCGCGCACATTCGAGCGGTTGCGTGGTAATGCAGGCACGCTTTCCAATGTCACGCTCCATCGCGCGGCGATCCATGCAAGCTCAGGTCAGGTGCTGACCTTTGTCAACACGCATCTCAGCCATGCCTCTGCCCGGCTGATGGGCGACCTGCCAGCAAACGCGCAGGACCAAACCGAAACAGTCACAACGCTTGCCATCGACGATCTTGTTCCGCCCGGCACTGCCGCACTGATCAAGCTGGACGTAGAAGGAGCAGAAATTGCGGCCATTTCGGGTGCCGCCCGCGCCATCGCCGAAGGATCGGTTTTGATCTACGAGGATCATGGCAACGATTCCGCCTGCACGGTCAGCGCGCATCTGCTGGCGCAGCCGGGTCTTAGTGTCTACTCCAGCGAAAATGGCCTGATTGCAATGCCCGATGTTGCCACGATACGGGCGCTCAAGAGGGACCCGTTCAAAGGGTATAACTTTGTTGCGGCGCACATGGAATCGCCCTTGCTGGCGCAGATCATTCAGAGCTTTGCAAAATCGGCCAAGCCGCGCTAGGCAGGATCGTCCAACATTTTCGGAGGCCCAATGCCCAAACCCCGCGCCTGGCAAAAGATGCTCTCGGGTCGGCGGCTCGATCTGCTTGATCCCACGCCCGTTGATATCGAGATTGAGGATATTGCCCATGGTCTCAGCTTTGTCGCCCGCTGGAATGGACAGACATTGGGTGATTTTGCTTATTCCGTGGCAGAGCATTCCTTGCTCGTGGAAAGGCTCTATTCCCGCCTGACGCCCGCCTCACCTGCCAAGTGGCGGCTGGCCGCGCTGTTGCACGACGCGCCGGAATACGTCATCGGTGATATGATCTCGCCGGTCAAGAATGCGGTCGGGCCGGGCTATGATGAGCTCGACAAACGGCTTGCGGCGGCCATTCACATTCGCTTTGGCCTTCCTGCGGCCATCCCACCCGCGATCAAGAAACAGATCAAGCAGGCAGATAAGATCAGCGCATGGATGGAGGCCACGGAAATCGCAGGGTTTTCAGTGGCAGAAGCAGACCGTTTCTTTGGCAAGCCTGATCCGGCGCTCATGCAGGGTCTTAGCATCACCCTTCGCCCCCCTGTCGAGACGCGGCAGGACTATACTGCGCGCTATCAGGTGCTCATGGCCGAGATGGCCTAAATCCAGCCGCCGCGTGACATGAGGCCCATGGCCTCTAGCTGTCGCCATCCGGTCAGGCGTGTGGATGCCTCACTCCACAGATCCGGATCGCTCTGCAACGCTTCGTAATAGCCGTCATAGAGACTGCTATTGGCAAAATGCTCTTGCCGCGCCTGTTCTTCGACAGAGCGTTCGATCACAGTGTTGAGAAACTTGCTGTGCAGCAGGATACCCGAGGTCAGCTCGCCCCCGGCTGTGTCATAGACATGGTTGAGGCGTCGCGGCAAAAGCGAATGCGCGGAACTCACATAGGCATAGCGCCGGTTCCATTTCACCAACGGCACCTTGCCCATGGTCGGCGCGCGGCGTGGATCGCTGGCAAAAAACATCCGGGCACGCGGGCCCCCCTGAATCCAGAGGCTGTGCAAATCTACCTTGCGCCGCATCCCATAATTGCCGCCATCGAACCAGCACAGCGCCTGAAACGGGTCTATTCCAGCCTGATAAGGGTATTC
Organism: Roseovarius sp. MS2; assembly: GCF_051447875.1. NCBI lineage: Bacteria > Pseudomonadati > Pseudomonadota > Alphaproteobacteria > Rhodobacterales > Roseobacteraceae > Roseovarius > Roseovarius sp. MS2. The sequence goes on along the minus strand of NZ_JBKHVF010000001.1, from coordinate 1,221,065 downwards.
TGACAGGCGACCCTTGGGATACATATCCAACATCATCGCACCGAATGAGCGGCGCTTTTGCCCATCCAGCCATTCACAGAGCGCGGGAAGCGGGCGCGTGTCGTGATAGGGATAGATCAGGCATTCATCGGCATCGAGGGTCAGGCACCAATGGCCATGGCCATATTTCATTTGTAGCCATGTCAGCCAATCTACCCCAAAGCGTGACAGCTTGTAGCTGTGCTGCGTGCTCCAGAGCGAGACATCGGGTTGTGCGGCCAGATAGTCGCGCGTGCCATCGTCACTGGCATTTTCGACAATAAGGAAATGCCGCACCCCCAACCGTCGGTGATGGTCCAGGAAATAGGGCAGGCGCAGCGCCTCGTTGCGCACCGTGCTGAAACACAGGATATCGCCGGGCCTGATCTGGGCGGTTTCGTCACGAACACAGCGCAATTGCCGCCTTTTGCGAAAGCTGCGCCAGAGCAGGCGCCTTCGCTTCCACCGCAGGCGATAGGCCATCGCCAGATCGCTGATACTGTCGCCTCTGCCCATGCGGTCCCCGTGATCCCCCAATCGGCAAGGTCAGTGCTATTTGTCGTAATGTCCAGTCTGATGCCAGCGCCACGCGTCCCCGATCATCTGCGCGAGGGTCGAGCGTTTTGGCGTCCAGCCCAGTTCTGCCGCGGCACGAGTCGAGCCTGAAACAAGCCGCGTGCAATCACCGGGCCGCCTTTGCCCTTCCACGACCGGCACGGCACGATTGGTGACGGCGGCGGATTGGTCAATCACTTCGCGCACCGAAAACCCCGAGCCGGTCCCAAGGTTGAAAATGCGGCTTTCCTTGCCAGCCTCCAGCCATTTGAGGCCCAGAACATGCGCGTCAACCAGATCACTGACATGCACGTAATCGCGGATACAGGTGCCGTCAGGCGTGTCATAGTCAGTGCCAAAGATCGTCAGCGCATCGCGTTTGCCCGCAATCGCATCCAACATCAGCGGGATGAGATGGGTTTCGGGTTGGTGAAATTCGCCAATTTCACCTTCGGGGTCGGCACCGGCGACGTTGAAATACCGGAAAATCACATGGCGCAGGCCAAATGCGGCCCCGAAATCGCACAACATATCCTCTATAGCGCGTTTCGAGGCGCCATAGGCATTGATCGGCGCTTGCACACATCCTTCGTCAAGCAAGACGTTGTCCTGATCGCCATAGGTGGCGCAGGTCGAGGAGAACACGAAATCGAGACAGCCTGCCGCCACGGCGGCCTGAATCAAACAAAGCGATCCGGCAACGTTGTTGTGCCAATAGAGGCCCGGATCGCGCATGCTCTCGCCCACTTGGCTGAGGGCCGCAAAATGCATCACGGCGGCGGGCCGATAGGTGGCAAACACCTGATCGAGCCGCGCGCGGTCGGTCAGGTCGCCTTGCTCGAAGGGGCCGAATTTCACGGCGTCCTGCCAGCCGGTACACAGATTGTCGTAGGTGACCGGCGTATAGCCTGCCGCTGCCAATGTCTTGCAGGCGTGGCTGCCGATATATCCCGCCCCGCCCGTTACCAGAATATGCGTCACCGCAGGCCCTTTCGTGGTGTCTTACTGAGCTGCTTTTTCAGAGTGAACCACGTCCGAGATGTAATTCCAAAGCTCATCCCGCAGATCATCGCGCGCCAGAGCAAAGGCAACGGTTGCCTGCAAAAACCCTGCTTTAGAGCCACAATCAAACCGCTGCCCCTGAAAGCGGAAGCCATAGACTTCTTCACCGTCTTCACGCGCGGCGTCAATCGCATCGGTCAGTTGGATTTCTCCTCCGGCCCCGGCCTGTTTGCGATTCAGCTTCTGCAATACGGTGGGGGTCAGGATGTAGCGCCCAATTACCGCAAGATTTGACGGGGCCGTGCCCGCCGCAGGTTTTTCCACCATGCCCTTGGTCGATACGATGCTTCCCATATCCTCTTTGATATCAAGGATACCGTAGGATTTTGTCATGGCATCCGGAACCTCCATGGCCGCCACGATATTGCCCTGCGTTTCTTCAAAGGCCTCGACCATCTGCGCAAGACACGGCTTTTCAGCCGCGATCACGTCATCGGGCAGGATCACGGCAAAAGGCTCGTTCGAGATCAGCCGCCGCGCGCACCAGACAGCATGGCCCAGACCAAGCGGCTTGTGCTGGCGCATATAGGCCACTTCGCCACTGTCCATATTGGTGGATTTGAGGATTTCGAGCAGGTCGTCCTTACCCTTGCGGCGCAATTCGGCCTCAAGCTGCGGCGCGTAGTCGAAATAATCCTCAAGCGCACCTTTGCCGCGCGAGGTGATGAAGATGAATTCCTTGATCCCAGCGGCGCGCGCCTCGTCTATGGCGTATTGCACCAAAGGGCGATCGACCAGCGTCATGATTTCCTTGGGCACCGATTTCGTGGCTGGCAGGAATCGTGTTCCCAGACCGGCGACCGGAAAGATTGCCTTGGTAACTTTGCTACGCATGGACTGCTCCTAAGATACTTTTTTTCACCTTACACAACAGCGCTGCCATTTGCATCGTGTTAAGGGGAAATTTCGCGAAATGTTGCGAATTGGCAGGGTTTTGCCTGTAGTTTTCAGGCTATGCCCATTTCCCGCATCATCGCCTCTATTCGGGGGACATCCTCGGGGTTGTTCAATTCCCAAAATTGCCGCCCCTGTGCTGCGACCTCGACGCAGAGCACGGCGCGTCCACGTTCAAGAAACCGCAACTGCTCGAGCCCCTCTAGCTGCTCAAGCGGCCCCATCGGCCACGTGGCGTAATCACGCAAGGCTTGCGGGCGATAGGCGTAAACACCGACATGGTGGAAAACCGGTGTCGCCTCTTCCGCCTCATAGCGACGAGGGGTGTAGGGGATCACTTCCTTGGAGAAATAGAGGGCGCGCGCCCCCTCTCCAAATACCGCCGTTGTGCCACCGACACGGCCATTGGCGCGGTCGTCGAGAAACCCGTTGAGCGCGCGCCCATCACAGCGCAGCACCGGCGTTGCCACCTCTGCCCCGGTATCGGCGCGCAGGCCGGCGATCAAGTCCTCAACAAACCAATGCGGTGTGAGGGGCGCGTCGCCTTGCAGGTTGACGATGATGTCATAGCCACCGCCCAAGACATCTAACGCCTCGGCGCAGCGCTCGGTGCCATTGCCGCAGCTCTCCGAGGTCATCACCACCTCGGCACCGAACGCCTCGGAGGCGGCACGGATACGGTCGTCATCGGTGGCCACAACCACCCGGTCGACCCCCTGTACTTGACTGGCGGCTTCCCAAGAACGTTGGATCAGGCTTTTGGCTTCACCCGTGGCACCGGTCAGGGCCACCAGCGGTTTGCCGGGATAACGGGTTGAGGCATAGCGTGCGGGTATGACGATAACGACGCTCATCTCAGGCTCCTTTCAGAACCACGCCGGGGGCAAGGGCGATAAAGAACGGATTGGCAAAGCCCGCTTTGCCATAGCTGAGTGGCTTATGATCTTCGAATTGTACCACCTGGCCACCGGCCCCGGCCAGCACGGCATGTCCAGCGGCGGTATCCCATTCCATGGTACGCCCCAGACGCGGATAAAGATCGGCCTCGCCGGTCGCAACAAGGCAGAACTTGAGCGAGGAGCCCGCGCTTGTCATGTCTTTGACCGCGTATTTGCCGATATAGTCATCGGTGGCCTGATCCCGGTGCGATTTGCTCGCCACAACCATCAGCGCGGTGTTGTCTGGCTGCGCCACCCGGACGGGGTGCAAAGTGCCGGGCGCATCCATGGAAAACGGGCCTTCTTCCTCGACGGATGTTCCATCAGCCAATGTGTAGAACATGCGCCCTTTGGCCGGGGCATAAACCACACCACGGGTTGGCACGCCTGCTTCGACATAGGCGATGTTGACCGTGAAATCACCGCGCCGGTTGATGAATTCCTTGGTTCCGTCCAGCGGATCGACGATCAAAAAGGTTTGGGCGGTCTCGCCATGCGACGTCGCCTGTTCTTCGGTGACAAGCGCAATTTCGGGGAATGCGGCGCGCAGCCCGGCAGAGATGATCGCATCCGCTGCCTCGTCCGCCTCGGTTACGGGGCTTGCGTCGGACTTTACCTTGACCGCGAAATCATCGGCCTCGTAGATCTCCATGATCTTTGCCCCGGCATCGAGCGCCAATGCGCGGATCACCGAAATCAGCTTGTCATACTCCAAATCGCCGCTCCTTTGCCGCCAAGACGCCACTTTGCGCCGTTAACCGATGGATTATATCTGCGCCCTTATGATACGCTCTCGCAAGGACAGCAAGAAACCCGAACCATAAAATAAGAGGCCATCGGCACCGCGCCATGTTCAAGACCACGCGCCCAAGATCGAGCCTGCACTCGGCAATCAATATTGCCGAACTGATCTACCATGCCGCCGTGCGGGATGTGCGCAAGAGCGATGGCAATGCAATCATGGCGCTGCTCAAGAATATCATGACCGTGATCATCATGGTGATGGCATTCTACCTGATGTTCAGTGTTCTGGGCCTCAAGGGCAATGCGCTGCGGGGCGATTTCCTGCTGTTCATGATGTCCGGCATTTTCGTCTACATCACTCATATCAAGGCGATGAGCGCTGTTATCGGGGCCGAAGGACCGGCTTCGCCGATGATGCAGCATGCGCCGATGAACACGGTCATCGCGATCTGTTCTGCCGCGCTCAGCTCGCTCTATATTCAGGTTCTGTCGCTCTTTGTGGTTCTTTTTGTCTATCACGTGGGCTTTGTTCCGATCAGCATCCACCAGCCCATTCAGGCCTTTGGGATGATCCTTGCGGCGTGGTTCACAGGGATTGCCGTGGGACTCGTTCTTTTGGCGATCAAGCCGTGGGCACCCGGCTTCGTGTCGATCTTTGCCATGATTTATCAGCGGGCCAATATGATTGCCTCGGGCAAGATGTTCGTGGTCAACACCTTGCCCACCTTCATGATGAACATGTTTGACTGGAACCCGCTGTTTCACATCATCGACCAGACGCGCGGTTTTGTGTTCATCAACTATTTTCCGCACCGAACCTCGCTCGAATATCCGCTATATGTCGGGCTTGCGCTCTTGATGATCGGGCTCATGGCCGAATTCTACACTCGCCAATATGCGTCAAGCAGTTGGGAGGCGCGGCGCTAAACCGCCCGTCAGTGCAGCACCTTACCCTCGGGCCATGTCAGCCGTGTCTTCACTGTGATGGCCTGTGTCTCTTTGGCAGGCAGATCAAAGGTCCACGCCAGAATGCCCCGTTCGCCGTCGATGTCACGCTCGGTGGGCATCGGTTCTGCGGTCCATGTGATCTCCAGATCCTCTTGCTCGGAGACCGGCACGCGGTCGATCAGGCGCAGCGGCCATGCCTCGCCGGTCAGGTTTTCGACGGTGATCTCGACCGTCTCGGTCTGTTCGTTGGATTTCGTCAGAATCCCCCGGTCGCCCTCGTTTCGGTCGCGCACCAGACGGGTCAGGCGCAGACCCTCGATCGGGCCAAAGGACATGTCGGCCTTGTCCCCATCCGCGATCAGGTTCAGCCAGCGTTGCCCAACATAGCGCCCATCAAGATAAAACCGCGCCTCAGAGGTGGGCAAGAGCATCTCGCCGGTGTCATTGGTCAGTCGCGCCATCAGATAGGCGGTCTGATCCAGCATCGGCACGGCTTGGGCCACGACCTCTGCCTTGGTTTCCAACGGGGTCAGCATCAGGCGGACATTATCGGCGCCGGTGGTAACGCTGACAGGGGCGGGATAGCTATAGGTGACAGATAGCCCGTCAAAGCTGGCCACGGCCATGTCAGACGCGGCGGCCTCTGCCATTGGCGCGGCCATAAGCACGGTTTCGGCCTTGCCACGCGCCATGGGTTGGATCGCTTGTGGATCTTCAATCCGCGCAATCCAAGGCCAGATCTGGCCCGGCTCGGTCTGTTCCGATGGGCGCAGGGTCGACAGGGTAAGCGCGATATCCTGCCAATTCTCGCCAGTGGATTGCTGCACGAATGCGCCCCGCTCGATCCTGACCGCGCCGCTGTCGCGCGCCAGATGCAGATCATAGAGCGGCTGCCAACCGGCATCAGGGATGGTGTAGGTCACGGTCAGCGTACCTTGGGTCTCGGCGTCAGCGGTGATTCCCACGGCAAGCATGGCGCGGGCTTCATCCTCGGGCACCAGCGCCTCGAGCGCTTGACGCGCCGCATCGCGCGCCTTGATCTGGTCCTTCAGGGCACGTTTTGCTGTGTCAGCGCGCCGGGTGGCGGCGGCTTCTGCCTGACGGGCCTCTAGGGTCTCGCTGCCGATCACAGCGCTCAGAGCGCGAAGCTGGTCTGGCGTAAGGGTTGCTGCACCATCGCCCTGACCAATCTGCGCGAGAAAGGCGATGCGCGCACGGGCGGCCTCGGCCTCAAGCTCGATATCGGCAATGTCGTTGCGCGCAAGGCGCAGCGCGTCTTCTATCTGTGTCAGCGTGGCGCGGGCGTCGATCAGCGCGGCGCTTTCGGGGGCGTCGCGTGGCGGCACGTAATCGTTGCGGGTGGTAACACCCCCCATGCGTACGCCCTCGACCACAACCCGAACCGAGGCCAGCGGCGTCCCTTGTGGCAGGTCGGCAAGGATAAGGTCATGCTGTCCGGCTGGGGCCGAAAACGCCACTTCACGGGTCACGGTCGCACCTTGCGGATAGAGGATCACGGCGCTGACGCGGCTGGAGAGCGCGATATCCTCGGCCACGGCGGGCAGGGCAAGCGAGGCGAGAGGCAGAGCAAGGAAAAGGGCACGCATGGGCAACACTCCTGAACGGTTCGGCACGATGTTCCCGCCTTGTTGCCCAAGGTGCAAGCCTGCCGCGTGGTCATGCCCTGTGATAGGCCGGGATGCGCCTATGCCACCGGGTGCCGCCGCCGCACCGAACCGGGCCGCCCCGAGATATCTAGCATGGCATCGCCACGCGGCGTGCGCGCTATAACCCGCCCTTTTGACACGACGGCAAGGCGTGCGGCCCGCAGGCGCACCGCCTCAATCGGATCGCCCGCATCAAGCACCACAAGCGAGGCCACGGCACCGACATGCAGCCCATAGCCCTCCAGCCCCAGAATCCGGGCGTTCTCGACCGTTACCATGTCGAAGCAGCGGCGCATCTCGTCGGGGCTCGACATCTGCGCCACATGCAGCCCCATGAAGGCGACATCCAGCATATCGGCGGTGCCAAGGCTATACCACGGATCGCGCACGCAATCCTGACCCCAGCCGACGGTGATGCCCTGTGCCTGCATTTCCTTGACCCGTGTCAGGCCGCGGCGTTTCGGGAATGTGTCATGCCGCCCCTGCAACATGATGTTGATCAGCGGATTGGGAATCGCCGCCACGCCTGCTTCGGCCATCAGCGGCAGAAGTTTCGAAACATAGTAATTGTCCATCGAGTGCATCGAGGTGAGGTGGCTGCCGGCCACCCGCCCCTGAAGCCCGAGGCGTTGCGCCTCATAGGCCAGCGTTTCGATGTGGCGGCTGAGGGGATCATCGCTTTCGTCGCAATGCATGTCCACGCGCAGACCGCGTTCCGCCGCAATCTCGCAGAGTTCGCGGACAGATCCCGCGCCATCTGCCATCGTGCGCTCAAAATGCGGGATGCCGCCCACCACATCGACGCCCATGTCGAGCGCGCGGACCGTATTGGCGCGCGCCGTCGGATCGCGGTAAAAACCGTCCTGTGGAAAGGCCACGAGTTGCAGGTCGATATAGCCTTTGACCTTGTCGCGCACCTCTAGCATCGCCGCCACGCCCTTGAGGCTGTCGTCACAGGTATCCACATGACTGCGGATCGCCAAAAGACCCATCGAGGCGGCCCAATCGCAATAATCGAGCGCGCGGGCGACCATTTCCTCTTGCGTGACGATCTGCTTGAGTTCGCCCCAGAGACCGATCCCCTCCAGCAGCGTGCCAGAGGCGTTGATGCGTGGCAGACCATAGCTCAGCGTTGCATCAAGGTGAAAATGCGGATCGACAAAGGGCTGGCTTACAAGATCGCCGGTGGCGTCGATCACTTGGCCTGCCTCGGCCCCTTCAAGCCGCCCAATCGCCGTGATCCGGTCGCCGGTAATGCCGATATCGGCCACGGTGCCATCAGGCAGGGTGCCCCCCTTGACGATCAGATCGAACATCAGCGTTCTCCCTTGTTGAAGGCCACCATCAGGGCGGCGGGCACCTCGGCGCGGCGCGACATGACGATAAGAGCGAGGATCGAGAGAACATAGGGCGTCATCAGGAAGATCTGATAGGGAATATCTGCCCCAAGCGGTGTCTGTTGCACCCGGATTTGCAGCGCGTCAAACGCAGCAAAGAGCACGGCGCCCAACAGCGCCTTGCCCGGCTTCCATGCGCCAAAAACCACGAGCGCGATGCAGATCCAGCCGCGCCCGTTGACCATTTCGAAGAAAAAGGAATCAAACGCCGACATGGTCAGAAACGCGCCCCCCACCGCCATCAGCCCCGATCCAACGATCACCGCCCCCATGCGAAGACCCGTGACAGACAGGCCCTGTGCCGCCACGGCCGCCGGGTTTTCACCCGCCGCGCGCAGGGCAAGGCCCAGTGGCGTGCGATAGAGCACAAGGCTGACAACGCCCACAAGGATGAAGGCCAGATAGGTCAGTGGCGTCTGCGAGAAAAGCGCTGGGCCAATCAGGGGAATATCGGACAGCAGCGGGATTTCCCAAGGTTGAAACGCCGTGATCTTGGGCGGGCTTGTCACCTCTGGCAGGGCCAGACGATAGGCATAGTAGGTAGACGAGGTGGCGAGAAGCGTCACACCCAGCCCCACGACGTGCTGAGAAAGGCCAAAGGGCACTGTCAGAAGGCTATGCACCGCGCCAAATCCCATGCCCACCACCATCGCCACCGCAACACCTGGCCAAAGGCCCAGACCGGAATAAACCGCCATCCACCCGGCAAAGGCCCCTGCCACCATGATCCCCTCAATCCCGAGGTTGAGAACACCCGCGCGCTCGCAGATCAATTCGCCCAGAGTGGCAAAGATCAGGGGGCTCGCGATGCGGATCGCGGCGGCCCAGAAGCTGGCGGAGAGGAGGATATCAAGGATTTCCATGCGCTATTCCCTCACCGCCCGGAACCGCGTGAGCAGGATCGCCAGCACCATCAGCAAGAGCGCCGTGGCCAGCATGATATCGGCCAGATAGGTCGGCACGCCCACCGCGCGGCTCATGCTGTCGGCACCAACAAAGATGCCCGCCACGAATAGCGCGGCGGCGATGACACCCAACGGATTGAGCAGCGCGAGCATCGCCACAATGATCCCGGTATAGCCAAAGCCGGGGCTGAGATCGAGCGTCAGGCTCCCTTTGACCCCCGCCACCTCTGAGAAACCCGCAAGCGCAGCAAGGCCACCAGAGAGAAGCGCCGTCTTGATCAGCACCGCATTGACCGGAATACCCGCAAAGCGCGCCGCCTCGCGGTTCAGGCCAACGGCGCGCATCTCATAGCCCAAGGTGGTGCGGCGTTGAATAACCCAGACAAGCGCGGCGGCAATCAGCGCGAGCGCAAAGCCCCAATGCAGGCGCAGCCCCTCGACGATGCGCGGCAGGCGCGCCTCTGCGATCAGTCGTTCGGATTTGGGCCATCCCATACCCATCGGATCTTTGAGCGGCCCCTCAAGCAGAAGCGATATGAACAGCAGAAAGATGAAGTTGAAGAGCAGCGTTGTGACCACCTCATCAACGCCAAACCTCACTTTGAGCAGCGCCGGAACAAGCAGAACGACCGCCCCCGCCAGCATCGCCACAAGAACCAGCATGGGCAAGAGCGCTGCGGCGGGCCATTGCAACGCGCCAGTGCCCAGAACCACGGTCATCAACGCGCCTGCGTAAAGTTGTGCTTCGGCACCGATATTCCAAAGCCGGGCACGAAAGGCGACCGCGACAGCAAGCCCGGTGAAAATCAGCGGCGTGGCGCGGTTAAGTGTCTCTAACATGGCGAATTGCGATCCCGCCGCCCCCTTGAGGATCAGCCCCAGCACGGCAAAGGGATTGGCCCCCGCGAGCATCGCCAACAGAGACGCGACAACAACCGTCGCAGCAATCGCTAGCGCAGGCGGCAGGGTGCTGCGGGCGAGGCTCGGATTGGCGATGGGTTCAAGACGCATGCGCCAACCCCTCGTCAAAGCCGTGGCCCGCCATCCACACGCCAAGTTCGGCAGGCGTCATGGTGCCGCGCGCAAATTCCGGTGAAAGCCGCCCCTCGGACATCACATGGATCACATCCGACAGCGCCATGATCTCATCCAGATCCTCGGAAATGAGCAAGACCGCCGCTCCCCGGTCGCGCGCCTTGAGCAATTGTTCATGCACATAGTTCACTGCGCCGATGTCCAAGCCGCGCACGGGTTGATTGGCAAGGATGATGCGCGGATTGGCCTCGAGCACGCGGCCAAGGATCAGTTTCTGCATATTGCCACCCGAAAGCAGGCGGATGCGGGTATCCGGCCCGGGACAGCGCACGTCATAGCCTTTGATGATCGCCTGTGTTTCAGCCTCGGCTTGCGACCAGCTCATCCAACCCGCGCGGCTCATGGGCGGCTTGTGATAGCTTTCCAGAATGGCATTCTCGGTTAGGGAAAAATCAGCAATCGTGCCGGTTTTGTGCCGATCTTCCGGGATGCGGGCGATGCCATGCTCGACAGCGGCACGTGGCGACCATGCGGCCAGTGTGTGCCCATCCAGGTTGATCTGCCCCATCGCAGGTGTGCTTAGGCCGGCAATCAAATCGGCCAGCGCTGCCTGCCCGTTTCCAGAGACCCCGGCAAGCCCGGTGATTTGGCCTGCGCGCAAGCTGACAGTCACCGATTTCAACCCCGGTGCGCTGCCCCGGTCAGGTGTTCCGACCGCGTCGAGATGCAACAGCGCCTTGCCGGGTACGCCGGGGGCAACCCGTGGCGCGCTAACCGTGCTGCCAACCATAGCGGCGGCAAGCGCGTGGCGGTCGGTATCTGTCGTGGCCATTTCTGCCACCACCTTGCCGTGGCGCAGGATCACGACCCGATGGGCGATATCCATCACCTCATGCAGTTTGTGGCTGATGAACACAATCGACAGGCCCTTGGTTACAGCCTCGCGCAGGGTCGTAAAAAGATCGTCGGTTTCCTGCGGGGTCAAGACGGCGGTTGGTTCATCCAGAATAAGAATGCGCGCCTCGCGGTAGAGCGCCTTGAGGATTTCAACGCGCTGCCGTTCGCCAACCGTCAGGCTACCAACACGGGCGTCAGGATCGACCGACAGATGAAAATCGGCTGAGAGCTTGGCAATCTTGTCGCGCGCGGCGGCACGATCAGACCGCCAACGCCAAAGCGGCTCGGTGCCGAGTGTCACGTTCTCCAGCACAGTCAGATTGTCGGCCAGCGTGAAATGCTGATGCACCATGCCCACGCCCGCCTCGAGTGCGGCGCGCGGATTGCCGGGGGGCAGCGCCCGGCCCATCACCATCACCTGTCCCTCATCGGCGGTGTATTGGCCAAAGAGGATGTTCATCAGCGTGGTTTTACCCGCACCGTTCTCGCCCAAAAGGGCAACAACCTCGCCCCGTCGCAGATCAAGGCTCACCGCGTCATTCGCGGTGAGCGCGCCGAAACGCTTGGTGATGCGATCGAGGCGCAGAACGACCTGCGCCGTGTCTGCGCCTGTCATATCAAGAGGATTTCGGCTCTTCGTCGTTGATCTCGACAGAGAAAGTGCCCGCCTTGATCGCCGCTTCACGTTCCGCCACCAGCGCCATGGCGGCCTCGGGCACTTTGCCCTCGAACGTCCCAAGCGGCGCCAAGGACGATCCGCCCTCTTTCATAAACGAATAGACGCCGTAATCGGCTGCGGTGAACGTGCCCGCATTGACCGCAGCAATCGCGGCATCCAGTGTCGGCTCGAAATGCCAGATGGCCGAGGCCACGACCGTTTCGGGATAGTCGGCTTGGGTGTCGATGACGTTGCCGATGGCCAGCACGCCCTTTTCCTTTGCCGCATCCGAGACGCCAAAGCGCTCAGCATAGAGCATGTCAGCACCGCCTTCGATCATGGCAAAGGCAGTTTCCTTGGCCTTGGGCGGATCGAACCAAGACCCGATAAAGCTTACTTGAAACTTGATCTCGGGGTTCATCTCGCGGGCACCGGCCATGAAGGCATGCATCAGGCGGTTGACCTCGGGGATCGGGAAGCCGCCGACCATGCCGATATTGGCGGTCTTGGTCATCGCGCCCGCAATGATCCCCGAAAGGTAAGAGGCGTCCTGAATGTAGTTGTCGAACACCGCGAAATTCGCGAGCGCCTCATCCTGTTTGAAACTCGACCCCATCAAAAAGGCGATATCGGGATAATCAGCGGCCACTTCACGGGCTTCCTGTTCGACTGCGAACACCTCGCCAATAATGAGCTTGTAGCCCTGTTCGGCATATTCACGCATCACGCGGGCGTAATCTGTGTTCGAGACATTCTCGGAATAGACGTATTCGACATCGCCACGCTCTTGCGCGGTCAGGGCGGCCTTGTGAATACGGCTGACCCATTGTTGTTCAACGGGCACGGTATAGATACCGGCGGTCTTGATCGGTTCGGCGGCGCGCAGCGGCGATGCAAGGCCGGAGGCCCCGGCGATAAGCGCTGCCCCGGCCGAGGTGGCCATAAAGCGGCGGCGGGAAAGTGGCAGGCGTGTCATGTGGTTCTCCATGTTGGCAGGTGGGCAGTCTTTTTGGTTTTACCAATTGGTAAAATTTATCCGGCCGGTTTTCTACAGAAATTTACCGATGGACGAAACTAAACCGCCGGTGGGTCGAGTCCCAGCGGTTTATGCTCAAATTGCGGGCAGGTCCGCAAGGGTCAGGCTGCGGGCAGGCGCGCGATGATGGGTAGTTTCTGCCATGCGCCCCCCGGCCCCGCCTGCATTGGCTCGGCCAAGAGCTTCAGTTGGGCCATTGTTTCACCCATATCATAGCCGTGGCCCATGGAGTGCCCAAGTGCGACCCGCCAACCGGGACGCGGATTAAGGCCGGGGCGCGTTGGGCCAAGCCCTGCCTTCATGTGATGCGCGATGTCCCAGTCCAGCACTTCGCCCGCATGGCGGGTAACGACCCAGCAATGCATGTCATGGGTAACGCCCCCCTTTTCCGCTGGAAAGAAGTAGCCATAAACGTAACCCGCCTGATAGCCCGCCGCGCGCAGGCTGGCCACGAGATAGGTGTTGATATCCACACAAGAGCCGGGCGTCGTGCCACAAGAGAGATAGGGCACCGCATCGGTGCCATCATTGAACCGCGCGTCGGGATGGGCGTAGATGAAACGTGCCTCCGCTTCGGCCACCAACGCGTCGATGCCCGCGCGCGCCCCACCCGCCTTGGCGGCAAGGGCGCGGCTGGCCTCGGCCAGATCATCGGCGGCGCGGGTATAGCGGGTGATGCGCGGCACATAGACCGCCTCGGGATAGTCTATGCCCTTGGGCGCGGGGGCGATGCGATGCGTAAGCGTGAGGCTCTCGCCCGTCGATTCGATCCAGAGCGCAGCAAGGCCCAACTCGGCCTCTAACACCACGTCGATGATCTGCCCGCCGGTCACGCTTGCCCGCGTGACTGTCTCTTGCGGGCTGCACATCCCCGCCGGGGCCAGCAGGCGCGTGCCGGGTTTCAGGCCGCTCACCTCAATATGCAACTGTCTCATGCCATGTTCCAAAGCTGAAAAAGCAGGCCAGCGGCAAAGGCCCCCGAGAGCGACAGCGCGATATACAGCGCAAAGACCCGTGGCTTGACCAAGGCCCAGACTGCGATTGCGGCCGGCAAGGAGGTGACGCCCCCAGCCACGAGAAAGGCCAGACCAGCACCGGGGGCCATGCCCTGGCCGATCAAGCCGCCGACCAATGGCAGGGCGGCGTAACCATTCAGATAGGCAGGCACGCCCACCAGAGTGCCCAGCAGGATCGGCCCGATGCCAGTGCCCCCAAGCGCCTGCGTGATGGTCTCTGCCGGGATAAGGGCGAGCATCAGGCTTTCTAGAATAAACGCCAGAGTAAGCCATTTCAGCAGAAATAGGGTCACATTCCGTGCCTCACGGCCAAACTTGGCCCGGCGCTCTGGCTCGGACCAAAAGCGCCAGACCACCGGCTTGGGCGCGCGCAGTTTGCTGCCACCACAGCCTCCGTTGCCGATACCGTCGCGCAACGGATCGCTCAGCCCCCCGGCACGGCCCATCAGATGCACAACCCAGCCCCCCATCAGACCCAAACCCACGGCAGCAAGTGTCTTGGCAATCGCGAATTCCAAACCCAAGACCCCGGTCGTGAGGATAAACATCGAGGGGTCCATCACCGGCGAGGCCAGCCAAAAGGCCATCACCGCCGACAGCGGCACCCCCATCGCCAAAAGGGCGGCGATAAGAGGTATCACCCCGCAAGAGCAAAAGGGCGAGAGGCCGCCCGCGAGGGCTGCAAGCAGGATCATCAAGGCCGGAGCGCCGGTAAAGGCGCGCGCGATCATATTGTCTGCGCCTGTCGCCGTGGCCCACGCCGCGATGCCGATGGACAGCAATAGAAACGGTGCAGTGCTGAGGAGGGCGTAGCTGGTAAACAAAAGCGTGGCACGCGCCTGCGTCGCGTCGAAAACTGCAAGCACGATCAGGATCATGGCTGACACCATCCAGATGCGGTGATCCTTCCATAGGCGCCGCAGCAGGGCGGTGGCGCGCGGTTGAGGCAGGCTTGAGTCTGTCATGTCCATATCCCTAGAAATATCGTTTAATTAAGCCCAGAAAAGGGCGTTCAGGCAGCTGTTTCTGTCTCTGTTTTGGCCAGTTTCACCCCTGTGCAGCATTCCGAGGTCAGGAAATCCAAGGTCCGGCGCATAGCGGCGTAATCCACGCGGTTGATCACCGTGCGCCCCTGTCTCTCTTGCACCACCAACCCGGCATCGACCAATGCCGAAAGATGATGTGCAAGTGTCGAGGGCGCCTGATCCAGGTGCTGGCCGATGTCGCCCACGTTCAACCCGTCGTCGCCCGCCCGCACCAACAGACGAAAGATCGCAAGGCGCGTGTCATGGCCAAGGGCAGCAAGGGCGCGGGCGGTGGGGCTTGTGATACTCATGGGGCAAATATAACGATAAATCTAGTTATGTCAATCTATCTCATTCCGCTTGTGCTGCCATGGTCGCCACCCCATCGCCCATACGCCGCACCCGCAGATCAATGCCGCCTTCATGCTGACGGGCCTCAATCGCCACGGGCAGGTTGCAGATGAGCGGCGTCAGCCCGCGATAAGAGAACCGCGCAGGCAGATGGCCTAGAATATGCGTGGCCAGATTCATCATCCAGACCGCCTGCATCGGACCATGCACCACCAGCCCCTCATATCCCTCAACCCCGGTCGCGTAGGGGTGATCATAATGGATGCGGTGACCGTTGAAGGTAAGCGACGAGAACCGGAAAAGCAGGGTCGAATTCGGCGTGATCTGCCATGCGGTTGCATCGGGCCACTCTTCAGCAGCCTCTGGCGTCTTGGCTTGTCCCGGCTTGGGGTCTTCGCGATACACGATGTCCTGCCGTTCGGTCAGACGCGCCACTCCGCCCACGCTATAAAGATGCCGTTGCGTGACAAAGCCCAGCTTGCCGCTGCGCCCCTCCTTGAAGGTTACATCGTCAATCGTCGTTTCCCGCGTGACCAGATCACCGGGCGCAAAGGGCGCGTGAAATTCGATCTCTCCCCCCGCCCACATGCGGCGCGGCAAGGGTAAGGCAGGCAGGAACAGCCCTGTCTTGGGGTGGCAATCACGCCCCAGTTGGTCGGGCGTTACCGTATCGGGAACCAGACACCAATGCAGCCCAACGGGCATTTCCGCCTCGGCCAATGTGCCGGCCAGCGTGGCGCGGTATTCGCGCACCAAGCGTTCTGAAATCGGCTCTGACCGGCTATAGCTGCGCCCGATCCAATCCGCGTAGTCGTTCATTCGCTTCCCCTATTGCCCGCGTCCCGGCCCATAAGACTTTGGCAGGCCCAGCACCTGTTCGGCAATATGGCACAGGATCAGATTGGTCGAAATCGGCGCAATCTGATACAGCCGCGCTTCGCGGAACTTGCGCTCAACATCATATTCCTCGGCAAAGGCAAAACCGCCATGAGTCTGCATGCAGGCCTCTGCCGCCTCCCAACTCGCCTCAGAGGCCAAGAGCTTGGCGGTGTTCGCCTCGACGCCGGGATTGTGGCCTGCGTCATACATTGCCGCCGCGCGATACACGATCGCCTCAGCGGCCATCATGTGCGCCTGCGCGCGCGCCAGCGGAAATTGCACCCCTTGGTTGACCCCGATGGGCGCGCCAAAGACAACGCGCTCGCGGGCATAATCCGACCCGGTCCTGAGGAACCATTTGGCATCGCCGATACATTCGGCGGCAATCAGAATGCGCTCGGAATTCATCCCTGACAGGATATAGCGAAATCCTTTGCCCTCGTCGCCAATCAGGCAGTCCGCCGGAATACGCAGGTTGTCAAAAAAGACCTCGGTTGTGGCATGGTTGATCATGGTTCGGATGGGGCGGATGTCTATGCCGTGCCCCACTTTGCCGCGCAGGTCGATCAGGAATACCGACAGACCGTCAGTTTTCGATGTCGCCTCTTCGCGCGGGGTGGTGCGGGCCAAGAGAACCATCAAATCAGAGTGTTCGACCCGCGAAGTCCAGATTTTCTGGCCGTTGATTACATAGGCATCGCCATCCCGACGCGCGGTGGTTTTCAGCGCCAATGTATCGGTGCCACTGGTCGGTTCCGTCACCCCAAAGGCCTGAAGCCGCAAAGATCCATCGGCGATGCCGGGCAGGTAGGCCGCCTTTTGCGCCTCGGACCCGTGGCGCAGAACGTTGCCCATCGTATACATCTGCGCGTGACAGGCGGCAGCGTTGCAGCCAGAGCGGTGGATTTCCTCAAGAATGACGGCGGCAGCGGTCAGGTTGAGCCCCGATCCGCCGTATTGCTCGGGGATCATCGCGGCCAGATACCCCTCGCGGATCAGCGCATCGACGAAATCCTTGGGATAGGCGCGGCGCGCGTCCAGATCGCGCCAATAGGCACCGGGAAATTCGGCGCAGACGCGGGCCACACCTGCGCGGATGTCGGCGTAATCTGCGGTTGGATCAAAGGATGTCATGTCAGCCCCTCACACTACTTGGCCCCTAGGTGACAGGTTTTCGATCCCTGCGGAAATATCAATGCCCGCTTGCCGCCATTGGGCGCGCCTATAGCCGCAGCTCACCTTGCCAGATGCCCCGCCGCACCAGATCGCGCAGCACGTCCAGTGTGATCGCCTCAACCGCACGGCTGGCGCGGCTGGTGGGAAAGGCGGGGTTTGAAACAAGATAGACGGGCCGCACCATATCGGGATCTGTGATGGGCGCGCCCACAAGCTCGCCGCGCGCCACCGCGTCATGGACCGCTGAGGGCGAAAAGATCGCGTGTCCCGATCCGCGCGCCACCAGTTCCTTGATCTGCGTCATCGCGTCCATCTCGATGGGCACGTTGAGGCGCAGGCCAAGCGGAGTGGCATAGCTCTCGATTGTTTTGCGCAGGCCATGTGCTGCCTCCGGCAGGATCATGTCGAGCGGTTCCAGGGCGCGCAGGGGCACGGCTGTGCCGGGGGGTGTTTCAAACGGCCAGTTGTCCGGGGCGGAATAGACATGCAGGCGCTCATCCAGAACATGGGTGATGCGGAAATGATCCGCGTCCTGAAGATCATAGATCAGCCCCATATCGACCGTTCCATCGGCCACCCATGCCTTGATATACCCGCTCATCGCCTCGACCACGCGCAGACGGATATCGGGCAGTTCCACCCGCACGGTCTCGGCCAGAGGCACGGACAAGACCATAGACACTGACGGCGGCAGTCCAAACCCCACCTTGCCACGTGGCGCGCCCGAGGCATCGCGCATCTCATCCTCGCACCGTGCCATCGCGGCGCTGATCTCGCGGGCATGGCGCAAAAGCACCTGACCTTCGGCAGTCAGAATCGAGCCGCGCGGCCACCGGTCGATCAAACGCACGCCCAGTTCGGTTTCCATCCGCGCCACATGCTGCGAGAGTGAGGGCTGCGCCACACCCAACCGATGCGCCGCCGCCGACAGCGAGGGTGCCTCGGCGATGGCGATGAAATAACGAAGTTGGCGAATATCCATAAGAGAAAGCTCTACCAAGCCGCCCTACCAAGGGGCAAGGCTATGGCACCCCATAGTCGGGCGCTATACCCGTTCAATTACACGGGTATTTCCCAGACCCGGTGCAATAGGGCATGTTCCTGCCAAACCGCACCTAAAAGAGAAGAGGCCCCGATGCGCACAGACCTAGCCGGACTATTGGTTGTTTCCGTCGAACAGGCCGTCGCCGCCCCCTATGCCTCTGGTCGTTTGGCAGAGGCTGGGGCGCGCGTGATCAAGGTCGAGCGGCCCGAAGGTGATTTCGCGCGCGGCTATGATGCGCTGGTTCATGGCGAGAGCGCCTATTTCGTCTGGCTCAACCGGGGCAAGGAATCACTCTGTCTCGACCTGAGACAAGAGGCAGACCGCGCGCTGATGGAGCGCATGCTGGCGCGGGCGGATATCTTCATTCAGAACCTTGCACCGGGGGCGATTGACCGACTGGGATTTGCCCCCGACCGACTGCGTGCCGATTACCCGCGTCTTATCACCGTCTCGATTTCAGGCTATGGCGAAGACGGCCCGCTCGCAGACCTAAAGGCGTATGACCTTTTGGTGCAGGCCGAAACCGGCCTCTCGTCGATCACCGGCAATGAGCATGGCCCGGCACGCACCGGCGTTTCGGTTTGTGACATTGCGGCGGGAATGACCGCCTATCAGGCCATTCTAGAGGCACTGATCGGGCGCGCGACAACCGGCGTGGGGCGGCATATCGCGGTGTCGCTCTTTCATGCGTTGGGCGACTGGATGAATGTGCCCTATCTGCAATATGCCTATGGCGGCAAGGTGCCGCCGCGTGCGGGCCTCAACCATCCCACCATCGCGCCCTATGGCGTGTATCAGGGCCGCGATGGCAAGGCGGTGCTGATTTCAATCCAGAACGAGCGCGAATGGGCGGTGTTCTGCGAGGCGATATTGGGCGATGCCGCGCTGGCCCGTGATCCGAGGTTTGACAGCAATTCAGCCCGTGTTGCCAATCGGGCAGCGTTGGATGCGATCCTGCGGCCTGTCTTTGCGGCGCTCCCTCGCGATGCCATGGCAGACCGCCTGCGTGCCGCGCGTATCGCCTATGGCCGCGTCAGTGAGATGGAGGATCTCGTCACCCATCCGCAAAATCGTCACGTCACCGTCGAGACCCCCTCTGGCCCGGTGCAGATGCTGGCCCCCGGCGCGCAGATGGATGGGTGTGATGCCACTCTGGGTGCCGTGCCCGCCCTTGGCGCGCATACCGATACCTTGCGCCAAGAGTTTGGCGATGACTGAGGCGCTGGATACATCCGCGCGCCTTTTGACGATCCTTGCCGACATCGGCGCGCGTGATGTGCTCGACATCGGCTGTGGCCACGGGGCATTGGCGCGCACCCTGCGGCGCGCAGGCTATACTGTGACCGGAATAGACCCCGCGCCCGAGGCAGTGGCCGCCGCGCGCATGGCTGTGCCCGAGGGGCGCTTTGTGCAAGGCGGGGCCGAGGCATTGCCCTTTGCGACGGCATCCTTTGACGCCTGTATCTTCCTCAATTCGCTGCATCACGTGCCCGAACCGCTGATGCAGGCCGCGTTGCGCGAGGCCTTGCGCATGCTGCGCCCCGGTGGCGAATTGATGATTGTCGAGCCCGTGGCAGAGGGTGCGTTTTTCGAGGTGATGCGCCCGGTTGAGGACGAGACAGAGATACGGCACGCGGCGATTCGGGCAATAGACGCGCTGTTGGCGGCTCGCGTGGCCATCGGCCCTGCGCCCGTCACCTATGAACGGCCGACACCGATAGCCGATCTAGAGGCTTTTATCGCCTCCCTTGCCCGTGTCGATCCTGCACGCCGCGCGCTGGCCGAGGCGCAGCGTGAAACACTCGGACGGCTTTTTGCGGCACATGTCAGCGTCGGGCCAAAGGGCCCAGGGTTGATCCAACCGCTACGACTCTGGCGGTTGCGCGCCGCAAAACCCTAAGGGCCTGTCGCGTTAGGGGCTGGCATCTTATGTTTTTTTGTGCTTTTTTTCCCGCAGAGGGGAGAAATCGCACGTGTTCAGCTTTGGCGACATCATGGCAGAGGCGCTGGCGCTGATCCTCAATTGGGATCGAAACCTAAGCGAGATTGTCGTTCTATCGTTGCGCGTGACGCTGACTGCGGTTCTTTTGTCCTGTCTTATCGGGCTCCCGCTTGGGGCATTGGTGGGCGCGTTCCGCTTTCCGGGGCGCGCGGTTGTCACGGTGGTGCTCAATGCGTTGATGGGCCTGCCGCCGGTGGTGGTAGGGCTGTTCGTCTATCTCATGCTGTCGGCCTCTGGGCCCTTTGGTCCGCTTCAATTGCTCTACACGCCTGCGGCGATGATCATCGCGCAGACCATTTTGGTAACGCCCATCGTTGCCGCGCTCACCAAACAGGTGGTCGAAGATCTGCATGGCGAATATGCAGAGCAATTCGCCTCGATGGGCCTGCGCGCCTATCAGCGGGTCACAGCGCTTTTGTGGGATGCGCGCTATAGCTTGATGACCGTGGCATTGGCGGGTTTTGGCCGCGCCGTGGCCGAGGTTGGCGCGGTGCTGATCGTGGGCGGCAACATCAATCACGTGACCCGTGTGATGACCACCACCATCGCGCTTGAGACATCCAAGGGCAATCTGGAACTGGCGCTGGCGCTGGGCGTGTTGCTGCTAGTGATAGCCTTGCTGGTGAATGCGGTGGTCATGGCGCTTCGGGCCTCTGCGGTGCGTGCGGCCTATGCGTGACACGGTGATGGATATGAACCCGGCCAAAGTTGCCACGCAAGATAGTCTGCTCGCGGCGCGCGATCTGTGCTTTCACGCGGGTGGCAAGCGTTTGATTGACAAGGTGTCAGTGGCAATTCCCGAAGGTCGGCGCACGCTTGTCATGGGGGCCAATGGCGCAGGCAAGAGCCTGCTATTGCGCCTTTTGCATGGGCTTTTGCCCGCCACGTCCGGGCAGATTCTATGGCAGGGTGCGGACCCTGATGATCGGGCGCGGCGCACGCAGGCGATGGTCTTTCAGCGCCCCGTAATGCTGCGCCGCTCCGTGCTGGCCAACCTAAATTTCGCCCTTTCGGTGCATGGTGTCCGTGGGGCAGAGCGCGCAGAGCAAGCGGCGCGTGCCCTTGATATGGCAGGGCTGAACGATCTGGCGCGGCATCCAGCGCGGGTGCTGTCGGGCGGCGAGCAACAGCGTCTTGCCTTGGCACGGGCGTTGATCTGTCAACCGCGTCTTCTGTTTCTAGATGAGCCCACCAGCAGCCTCGATCCCGCATCAACCCAGAGAATCGAGGATCTGATCAACGCCGCCCATGGGCGCGGTGTGACCATCGTCATGATCACACATGACATGGGCCAAGCGCGGCGCATGGGCGACGAGGTGCTTTTCCTGCATGCCGGCCAAGTGGCTGAAAGCGGCCCGATTGACCAAGTTCTTGGCCACCCCAAGTCTGAGGCCGCGCGCGCTTGGACCCAAGGTCGGCTCTACACAAGTTCAACCTTTTGAAATCCAAACGAAACGGGAGTTTTTCATGCTCAGACGTCACCTCTTTTCGCTTGCCGCCGGTGCGGCGGTTGCTTTGGGCCTTTCTGGCAATGTACAGGCGCAGGATCAGTTCATCGTGGTGCAATCCACCACCTCCACCCAGAATTCTGGGCTATTCGATCACCTTCTGCCGATTTTTCAGGACAAAACCGGCATCGAGGTGCGTGTCGTGGCCGTAGGCACCGGGCAGGCCATAAATAATGCGATGAATGGCGACGGCGACGTGCTCTTTGTCCATGCCAAGGCTTCTGAAGAGAAATTCGTGGCCGAAGGCCATGGGCTACAACGCTCGGACGTGATGTATAACGATTTCATCCTTGTTGGCCCCTCTGCCGATCCGGCGGGTATCGCCGGGACCAAGGATATTGCGGCGGCTTTGACCAAGATCGCAGAGGTCGGTGCCCCCTTTGCGTCGCGTGGGGATGATAGCGGCACCCACAAGGCGGAATTGAAGCTCTGGAAAGAGGCGGGCGTTGATGCTGCTGCCGCGTCCGGCGGGTGGTATCGTGAAACTGGGTCCGGCATGGGCGCCACGCTGAATACTGGCACGGCCATGGGCGCGTATGTGCTGACCGACCGTGCCACGTGGATTTCCTTTGGCAACAAGGGTGAGTATCAAATTGCAGTCGAGGGTGATAATCGCCTCTTCAACCAATATGGCATCATCCTTGTGAACCCGGAAAAGCATGCGAATGTTAAGGCCGAAGCCGGGCAGATGTTCATTGATTGGATTCTGTCGACCGAGGGGCAGCAGGCCATAGCTGATTACAAGATTGACGGTCAGCAATTGTTCTTCCCGAACGCAGAAGGCTAAGCCAAGGCTGAACAGAGCTTTGAAATGGGCGGGGTTTTCACTAACCCCGCCCAAAAATTTACGCCGTAATCGAACAGCACGGCCTCAGGCGGAAATCCAGCGCACCGTCCCAAGCCCGTCCAGATCATAGCCGCCAAGCGCCTCGGCCTTGGCGATCATCGTCTCAGACCGCATGAAGGCAACAAGGCGTTGCACCGGTTCAGTAAAATAGGCGCGGCGGTCGATGAGCAGGTCAAAGCGCTCTTGCACCAAGGGGCGGAACACCAGCCGAAATTGCCGCGCCATGGATTCGATCCCAAGGGTGGCCTCGGCCTCGCCTGCGGCCACAGCGGCGGCGGCATCGCTTTCGGTATGGGCCGGGCTTGTCGGTGTCAGGATATCCCCCTGTGACAGCCCCGCCTCGGCCATCATCCTGTCAAAGAGCGCGGTCGTGCCGGCACCCTCTTGCCGCAGGATCACGCGCCGCCCGCGTAGATCACCAAACCCCTGCACCATATCTGCAACAGCAGGGGTCAGGATCAGGCCGCGCGCACGCGCTGCCCAGCCGATCAGCACGGCGTCGCGCAGCCCGCGTGCCTCGAGCGCTGGAATATTCCAATCGGCATCGCCCGGAATATGCAGCCCCGCCAAAACGGCACGCCCCTCGGCAAAGACCTCCAGCCCATCACAGCTTCCGTTCCACAGCGTTGCCAAACCCGCGCCGCTTTCGCGCAGGGCCCAATCCAGCAGCGGATCGTGAGAGCCGGTCACAAGCGCGGGGCGCTCAGAGGGCAGGGTGACGCCCGTTCCCTCGATCCAGCACATCAACTCGTTATGGGGAAACAAGAGCTTGCCGGTGATCTTGCGATGCGGGATCTCGCCGGTGGCGACCATGTCGTAAACCTTACGCTCCTTCACCCGAAGCAGGTCTGCGACCTCTTTCGTTGTCAGGTAGGCAGGAAGTTCACTGTCCATGGGCTTTGACGATCACGCAAAAGGAGGATTGATGCTGCGTTCCTACCGCATCTCTGCGCGGAAATCAGCATGAAACGCAGCCTTGTTTTGACTTGTATTTTGAGGCGTGCCAGATCATCATATTCACAAATGCGAATAAATGAGGGAGAGGGAAGCCATGCGATTCAACCGACGTCAAGTTCTGGCGGCTATGGGGGCCAGCACGCTTGTCGGCCTGCCGCGCCCCAGCTTTGCCGCGATAGAGCTGACCTTGGGCGATGCCAAGATCACCACACTCAGCGATGGCAATCTTGTGCTGCCCATGGAGTTTTTGTTGGGCAACCTGCCCGCTGCCGATGCCGCCCCTGTTCTGGCGCAGTACGGCATCACCGGCGACACGGTCGAGCCGCCCTGCAATCTGACACTGTTACAGGATGGCACGAACACAGTGCTGTTTGATGCTGGGTCCGGGTCTGGTTTCATGCCCACAGCGGGCAAAATTCTAGATGCGCTTGGCGCCATTGGGCTTGGTGCCGATGATATCACCCATGTTCTGTTTACCCATGCGCACCCCGATCACCTCTGGGGCGTGTTGGATGATTTCGACGATCCGGTGTTTGCCAATGCCAGCTATATGATCGGGCAGGCGGAATGGGATTACTGGACCGATCCCGCCACGGTTGACAGCATCGGCGCAGAGCGTGCCAGCTTCGCCGTGGGCGCGGCACGGCGGCTTGCGGCCATCGAGGATCAGATCGAATTCATCAGCGGCGGGCAAGAGGTGCTGCCGGGTATCCTCGCGCATGATACACCCGGTCACACGCCCGGCCATATCGCGTTTGAGGTTCGTCACGGCACCGAGGCGGCGCTGGTGGTGGGCGATGCCATCGGCAACGGGCATCTAGCCTTTGCGCGCCCCGATTGGGCCAGCGGATCGGATCAGGATGCCGAGACCGGGATTGCCACGCGCCTGCGGCTCTTGGATCAATTGGCGACCGATCAGATGGCGATGGTCGGCTTTCACCTGCCCGAGGGCGGGCTGGGCCGGGTAGAGCGCGATGGCGATGCCTATCGTTTCGTCACGGAGGTGTAAGATGTTGCGCGCGATGCTATCCGCTCTTCTGCTTTGGTCTGGCAGTGCTGCACTGGCGAGTGAGGATATTGCTGACCAATATCCTGCGTCGCTGCTCTATTCCAAGCCTTTCGAAGTGATCCCGCATGTCTGGTCTGCCATCGGTGCCACCGCGCCGCCCACCTATGACAATGCCGGACATAACAACAACCTCAGCTTTATCGTGACTGGCGATGGGGTGGTGGTGATCAACGGTGGCGCGTCCTATGGATTGGCCAAGGCGCTGCACGCAGAGATCAAGGCGATCACCGATCAGCCGGTCAAGCTGGTGTTCAACGAGAATGGCCAAGGCCACGCCATGCTGGGCAATTCCTATTGGGCCGAACAGGGCGTGCCGATTGTGGCGCATGTGGATGCGGCGGCCGAGTTCGAGAACCACGGCGGCGGTGATCTGGACGCGGCGCAGCGCGTGACCAAAGAGCGCGCCGAAAGCACCAGCGTGGTGCTGCCGACCGAAACCTTCACTGATGAGTATACTGTCGAGATGGGCGATTTCCGGATCGAGGCGCGCTATCTTGGCCCCGCTCACAGCCCCGGAGACATTGTCATCTGGCTGCCCGACCAAGGCCTTGTGATTTCCGGCGACATGGCGTTTCACGAACGGATGCTGCCAATCTTTGCCGATACGATCACGGCGGATTGGCTGGAAACTTGGGATGCTGAATTCGAGCCGCTGGGTGCCACCTATGTGATCCCCGGTCATGGCCACCCGACCAACATGGATCAGGTACGCCGCTACACCAAAGGCTACTTGGAACATCTGCGCGCCCAAATCCGCGCGCATATCGACGCCGGCGGTGACTTGGCCGGGGCCTATTACGTCGACCAATCCGCCTATACCCACCTTGATACGTTCGAAGAACTGGCCACCAAGAATGCGGGCCGGGTCTATGAACAGATGGAATGGGAATAGAGCGGGATTGCAAAAGGCCCCCACGGTCGATGTGGGGGCCTTATTGGGTCAGTCCTTGACGAACATCTTGCGCGGGCGGTTGCAGAAGGTTTCCGCCGGGCCGCTTTCCTTGATCAGGATCGACTCGGTGATTTCCAAACCCCAGTCCGACATCCAGAGACCGGGCATGAAATGGAATGTCATTCCCGGTTCCAGCACGGTTTCATCCTCGGAGCGCAGCGAAATCGTGCGTTCGCCCCAGTCGGGCGGATAGCTCAGACCGATGGGATAGCCACAGCGCGCGCCGCGTTCGATGCCCGCACGCTCCAGCGGGGCGGCCAACGCGTTGGCGATGTCACAGGCGCGGTTGCCTGCCTTTGCGGCCTCTAGCCCCGCTTCCAGCCCCTCGACCAGCGCCTTTTCCGCATCAAGCAGGAATTGCGGCGGCTTGCCCAGAAACAGCGTGCGGCAGAACGGCGTGTGATAGCGGCGGTAACAGCCGGAAATTTCAAAGAAGGTCGCTTCCCCCGTCGCAAACTCGCGCCCGTTCCATGTCAGATGCGGCGCTGCGGCATCCGAACCTGACGGCAAAAGCGGCACGATTGCGGGATAGTCGCCCCACGCGCCCTCTACCCCTCGGATGGCATCACGGAAAATCTCGGCCACGATTTCGTTCTTGGGAATGCCCGGCTCGACCCGTTCCATCAACCCGTCGGTGATCTTCTCCGAAATCAGCGCGGCCTTGCGCATAAAGCCAAGCTCTTCCTCGGATTTCACCGTGCGCTGCCAGTTGACCAGCGCGGTGGCGTCAAGGAATGTTGCCTCGGGCAGTTCCTCGCGCAGGGTCTGCATCGCCTTGGCCGAGAAATAGTAGTTGTCCATTTCCACGCCGATGCGTTTATCGGCAAGGCCCATACCCTTAAGTCGCTCTGCCAGATCCTGCATCGGGTGGCGTTCGGTCGACTGCACGTAATTGTCGGCATAGCCGATCACGCGATCGTCCGTCATCCAGACCGTGCGCACACCGCCATTGGCATCCTGATTGCGGCCCCACCAGATTGGATCGGCCTCGGGAAAGACCAAAACGCCCTGATGCACATAGAACGACCAGCCATCATAGCCGGTCAGCCAATGCTGATTTGAAGGGTCGGTCACAAAGAGCGCGTCAAGGTCAAGGCGGGCCATGGCAGTGCGGGTCTTGTCCAACCGGCGCTGGTATTCCTGAGCCGAGAAGGGCAGGTCTTTTTCAATCATGTCGGGGGTCCGTCGTTGAAATATCCCCGCCATACTTGTGGCTTTGGAACAGGCCTGCCCCAAGAAAAACGCCCCGTTTTGTCGTTTTCAGACCATCCTGCGCCGCAGAGTTGACGCTAGGCTCGCTCCAGCGCACTCTGCCCGCACCCTAAACAAGGAAGACCCTCATGCGCCCTGTTCTGGCCGATGTCTATGCTGCGGCACAGGTGATTTCTGGGGTCGCTGACCGCACGCCTCTCGTTCCCTCGCCCTACATGAGCGCGGTAACAGGCGAGGACTTCTTGCTCAAGCTCGAGAATATGCAACCCATCGGTGCCTTCAAGCTGCGCGGCGCGCTCAACGCGGTGGCCGGGGCGCAGGATGCGGCGGGCGTCACCTGTTGCTCGACCGGGAATCACGGGCGCGGCGTGGCCTATGCCGCGCGGGCACGCGGATTGCGGGCGGTGATCTGTATGTCGGACCTGGTGCCGCAGGCCAAGGTGGAGGGCATCCGCGCGCTGGGCGCAGAGGTCAGGATCATCGGGCGCTCTCAGGACGCGGCACAGACCGAGGTGGAACGGCTGGTTGCCGAGGACGGGTTAACCGAGATTTCGCCCTTTGATGATCCGCTGGTCATTGCCGGGCAGGGGACCATCGGATTGGAAATCATGGCGGCGCGCCCGGATACCCAGACGCTGCTCGTGCCGTTGTCGGGCGGGGGGCTGGCGGCGGGGGTGGCGCTGGCCGCCAAGACGATCAAGCCGTCCCTGCGCGTGATCGGGATCAGCATGGACCGAGGTGCCGCGATGTATGAAAGCATCCGCGCCGGGCATCCTGTCGAGGTCGAAGAAGTGCCAAGCCTTGCCGATAGTCTGGGCGGTGGCGTTGGGATGCAGAACCGTCTCAGCTATGCCATGTGCCGCGATCTTTTGGACGATGTGATCCTTGTGACCGAAGAAGAGATTTATCATGCCATGCAGGTGCTCTATTACGAGGATCGGATCGTGGCAGAGGGGGCCTGCGTCGTGGGTCTTGCGGCGGTGCTGAGTGGCAAACTTGCGCCCCAAGGGCCAACCGCCACCATCATCACGGGCCGTAACCTTGATATGGCGCTCTTTACTAAGGTGATGACCGGGCAAACCGTGATTTTAGGCGACAAGGTGATTGAAGGTCGGAAATATGGCACATGATATAAGGATCGTGACAGAGACAGAATTGCGCCGCGCGATCACGCTCGACCTTGAGACGGTCAAGGTGATCGAGCAGGCCTTTGCCGCGCTGTCGGATGGCGGGGTGGTCATGCCGCCGGTGATGTCGATGGATTTGGCTGCCGTGCATGGCGAGGTGGATGTGAAAACCGCCTATATCCCCGGCTTTGACGGTTTCGCGATCAAGGTCAGCCCCGGTTTCTTTGACAATCCCAAATTGGGCCTGCCCAGCCTGAACGGTCTGATGATCCTCTTTTCCGCCAAGACCGGTCTGGTCGAGGCGGTGTTTCTCGACAATGGCTATCTGACTGATCTGCGCACGGCGGCGGCTGGCGCGGTGGCGGCGCAGCATCTGGCCCCCAAGGTGGTGCAGACGGCGGGCATTATCGGCACCGGCGTTCAGGCGCGGCTTCAGGCGCGAGCGGCGCGGCTGGTGCGCCCCTATGACCGTCTGCTGATCTGGGGGCGCGATGCCGACCGCGCGCGCACCTGCGCGGCCGATCTGGCCGATCTCGAATGTGATATTCATGTGGTGGACACCCCCGCAGATCTGGTGATGGCCAGCCAGTTGGTGATCTCCACAACCCCGGCAAAGACGCCCGTAATCGAGGCGAAATGGCTGCATCCTGAACTGCACATCACGGCCATGGGATCCGATCAGGCCGGCAAGAACGAGATTGATCCGCAGGCGCTGGTCCGGGCCGATCTCTATGTTGCCGACCGCGCCGCGCAGGTGGAACAGTTGGGTGAATTGCGCAGCGCGATCGAGGCCGGGATATGGACCAAGGGCGCGCCAGCCGAATTGGGCGACGTAATCCAGGGCCGCGCGCGTGGGCGCAAGAACGATGCCGAAATCACCATTTGCGATCTGACCGGCACCGGCGTTCAGGATACGGCGATTGCCACCCATGTGATGGCGCGGCTTGCGGGGCGTGACGTGGGTACGGTCATCGCTGCATGAAACTTGACGCACGCGATCTCGATATCCTGAGGGTGCTGGCCGAGGAAGGCCGCATCACCAAGGCCGATTTGGCCGCGCGTGTGGGCCTGTCTGCCAGCCCCTGCTGGGAGCGGCTCAAGCGGCTGGAGGAGGCGGGGCTGATCGAGGGCTATCATGCGCGCATCAACCTCAAGAAGCTGGGCTCGCATGTGACCGTCTTTGTCGCGGTGGAGCTTGCGGATCACACCCCCGCCAGTTTCCGCGCCTTTGAGGACAGTATGCACCGTTATGAAGAGGTGACGGCCTGTTGGGCGTTGGGCGGCGGATTTGACTATCTGATGCAGATCGTCACCCGGGACATCGACAGCTATCAACGACTGATTGATCAGATGCTAGAGGCGCGGATCGGATTGGCGCGCTATTTCACCTATATCGTGACCAAGCCCGTCAAATCCCCGCGCCTGCCACCGTTTGAGATCTTCTTTGAATGAAACATCCGTATTTCTGCGGCCTTGCAGAAGAATAATCTGCAAACTCCAAAAACTTTAGCGTCACCCTCTGCGTGAACCAGACATTCTCTGGCGCAAAGGGAGTGCCACAATGTCCGACTCAGCCATCTGGACCCGCAACGGGATCACCGACACGCGCCTGGTGCGCAGCTTTGCCTATGTGGGCGGCAAATGGGTGGGCGGAGACGAGGCCGCGACCTTTGCCGTCACCAACCCCGCCGATGGCAGTGCCTTGGGTGCTGTGGCCAGCCTCAGTGCCGATCAGGCACGCAAGGCGGTGGATGCGGCGCAGGGCGCATTCGATGGCTGGGCAATGACCCTGCCGCAAGATCGCGCCGCGCTCTTGCGCCGCTGGTTCGATCTCATCCTTGCGCATCGCGAAGACCTCGCGCGGATCATGGTGCTGGAGCAGGGCAAACCCCTTAGTGAAGCGCGCGGCGAGATCGACTATGCCGCAAGTTTCGTGGAATATTACGCCGAAGAGGCCAAGCGCCCCAACATCGAAGGGGTCACAAGCCACCTGCCCGATGCCGAGGTGGAATTGTGGCTAGAGCCGGTGGGCGTGGCCGCCCTTATCACGCCGTGGAATTTCCCCGCAGCGATGCTCACGCGCAAGGCGGCGGCGGCCTTGGCGGCGGGCTGCAGCGTGGTTTCTCATCCTTCAGCCGAGACACCCTATTCGGCACTGGCCCTTGCAGAACTGGCCGAGCGCGCAGGCATCCCGGCGGGTGTGTTCAACGTGGTGACAGGCCACGCGGCAACAGTGGTTGAGCCTTGGACCCAAGACGCCCGCGTCCGCGTTCTCAGCTTTACCGGCTCTACCGACATCGGGCAGTTGCTCTATCGCCAATGCGCGGGCACGGTCAAGAAACTGGTGCTGGAACTGGGCGGCCATGCTCCGGTGATCGTGTTCAAGAATGCCGATCTGGAAACTGCGGTGACCGAGTCGATCAAGGCCAAGTTTGCGACGTCGGGGCAAGACTGTTTGGGGGCTAACCGGATTTACGTAGAGCGGCCAATCTATGACGCCTTTTGCCGACGTTTTACCGACGCCATACAGACGCTCAAAATCGGGCGCGGCATGGACGATCCCGACATCGGCCCGCTGATGAATGAGCGTGCGGTCCGCAAGCAAGAAGAGCATGTGGCGGATGCGCTGGCGCATGGTGCAACGCTTGCCTGTGGCGGCAAGCGCGACCCGCTCGGCCCTCTCTTCTTTCAGCCGACGGTGCTCATGGATGTGCCCGACGGCGCCGCGATCATGCGCGATGAGACCTTTGGCCCGGTGGCGGCGATCACGCCCTTTGACACCGAGGAAGAGGTGGTCGCCCGCGCCAATGCCACGGAATATGGCCTCATTGCCTATCTGCACTGCCATGATCCCCGCCGCATCTACCGGATGACGCGAGCGCTACAATTCGGCATGGTGGCGGTGAACCGCACCAAGGTCACGGGCGCGCCGATCCCCTTTGGTGGGGTCAAGCAATCGGGGCTGGGCCGCGAAGGGGCGCGGCGCGGCATGGAGGAATTCATGGAAATCAAATACGTCTGCCGCGATTGGGCGTGACGATCGGGATTCGAGTATTTTTGGAACGATGAAGCTGGGGGTGCGCCCCCGAGGAAAGGAAACACGATGCTGCGCAACGACCAACTTGATCAATGGGACCGCGAGAATTTCTTTCACCCCTCGACACATCTTGGGCAATTCGCCCGTGGCGAGGCGCCGAACCGGGTGATCAAAGGCGGGCAGGGCTGTCATATCGAGGATCGTGATGGCAATCGCTTTCTCGATGCCTTTGCCGGGCTTTACTGCGTCAACGTCGGCTATGGTCGCCAAGAGATTGCCGAGGCGATTGCCGCGCAGGCGCGCGAACTGGCTTATTATCATGCCTATGTCGGGCATGGCACCGAGGCGTCGATCACCCTGTCCAAAATGATTATGGACCGCGCCCCCAAGGGCATGAGCAAGGTCTATTTTGGCATGTCGGGCTCTGACGCCAATGAAACCAATGTCAAATTGATTTGGTATTACAACAACATCCTCGGGCGGCCCGAAAAGAAAAAGATCATCTCGCGTTGGCGCGGCTATCATGGCTCTGGGCTGATGACCGGCTCGCTTACGGGGCTTGAACTGTTCCACAAGAAGTTCGATCTGCCGTTGGCGCAGGTCGTTCATACCGAAGCGCCCTATTATTTCCGTCGCGCCAATCTGGATCAGACCGAGGCGCAGTTTGTCGCGCATTGTGTGGCCGAGCTTGAGGCACTCATCGCGCGCGAGGGGGCCGATACCATCGCCGCCTTTATCGGCGAGCCGGTGCTGGGCACCGGAGGCATTGTGCCGCCGCCTGCAGGCTATTGGGCCGCCATTCAAGAGGTGCTGCGCAAGCATGACATCCTGCTTGTGGCCGATGAGGTGGTGACGGGCTTTGGTCGTCTGGGCACGATGTTCGGCTCGGACCACTATGGAATGACGCCAGACCTCATCACCATCGCCAAAGGCCTGACAAGCGCCTATGCGCCGCTATCGGGTAGCATCGTCAGCGACCGCATGTGGAAGGTGCTGGAGCAAGGCACGGATGAGAATGGCCCCATCGGCCACGGCTGGACCTATTCGGCGCATCCCATCGGGGCGGCGGCGGGTGTGGCAAATCTCAAGTTGCTCGATGATCTGAACCTGATTGCCAATAACCGCGATGTAGGCGGCTACCTCAATCGGGGCATGGCCGAGGCACTGGGCGCGCATGCCCATGTAGGCGAGGTGCGGGGCGAGGGGATGCTCTGTGCCGTCGAATTCGTCAAGGATCGGCAAAATCGGATATTCTTTGATGCTGCCGACAAGGTGGGCCCACAGATTTCCGCCGCGCTGGCAGCTACCGGTGTTATCGCGCGGGCCATGCCGCAGGGGGACATTCTGGGCTTTGCGCCGCCTTTCTGCCTGACAAAATCAGAGGCGGATGAGGTGATTCACAAAACCACAAAAGCCGTGCAATCCGTGCTGGGATAGGTCGGTTTCCGGTGAAAACACTGCCGAGGCTCGCGTTAAAGCGGAGCGTGCCTCGGTCATTTGCAGGAAATTTGACTTATCTTGCTTCACTTGCAGGCGATTTGACCTGCGCAGGTCGGTTTCGGGAAAAAAGCGCCGCAATCCGCTTGCATGTGAGGGTCCATCTTGTTTTAGTTTCTTCCGAACGCGAGGCAAACGCTTGCGATGAATAATAGGGAGCCGAACTTGGCAGATACCGGGAACAACGATGCGTTCGTTGCGTTTGAACGTGTCCAAAAGAGCTATGACGGCGAAACACTGGTCGTCAAGGATCTGAACCTGACCTTGCCCAAGGGCGAATTTCTGACGATGCTAGGACCGTCGGGGTCGGGCAAAACGACCTGTCTGATGATGCTTGCAGGGTTTGAAACCGCCACCCATGGCGAGATCAAATTGGACGGTGTGAGCATCAACAACATCCCGCCGCACAAACGCGGCATTGGCATGGTGTTCCAGAATTACGCGCTCTTTCCACATATGACGATTGCCGAAAACCTCAGCTTTCCGCTTGAGGTGCGCAAAATCGGCAAGTCCGACCGCGAAGCCAAGGTTAAGCGGGCGCTGGAAATGGTGGAAATGGGTGCCTTTGGCGGGCGTCGTCCGTCGCAGCTGTCTGGGGGCCAACAACAGCGTGTGGCTCTCGCCCGAGCGCTGGTGTTCGAGCCTGAGCTGGTGTTGATGGATGAACCGCTCGGCGCGCTGGACAAGCAATTGCGCGAAAAAATGCAATTCGAAATCACCCATCTTGCGCACAATCTTGGGATTACCACAGTTTATGTGACCCACGATCAGACCGAGGCGCTGACAATGTCTGACCGTGTGGCGGTGTTCAACGATGGCCGCATCCAGCAGATCGCGCCGCCAGATGAATTGTATGAAAGCCCCAAGAACAGCTTTGTCGCGCAGTTCATTGGTGAGAACAACACACTTGAGGGGCGGGTCAAAGAGATCAAGAACGGTATTGCCGTCGTGCAGCCAGACAACGGCGACCTGATTGATGCCAAGCCCGTCAATGTCGAAAAGCCGGGCGACCGCACGCTGATTTCCATTCGGCCTGAGCGGGTCGAATTCAATCGTGACCGGCTGAAGCCGGATGCGCATACGCTCAAGGCCGAAGTGCTGGAGTTCATCTATATGGGTGACATTTTCCGCACACGGCTCCGGGTGGCTGGGTCCGATGATTTTATCATCAAGACCCGCAACGCCCCCGATCAGCGCCGCCTTCAACCGGGCGAGCAGATCGAGATCGGCTGGTTGCCAGAGGATTGCCGCGCGCTGGATGCGCCCCAAGTATAAGAATACGCGCGCCGGTCACGGAACCGGTGCGGGTTGAGCAA
The DNA here is from genome assembly GCF_051447875.1 of Roseovarius sp. MS2. Taxonomy (NCBI): domain Bacteria; kingdom Pseudomonadati; phylum Pseudomonadota; class Alphaproteobacteria; order Rhodobacterales; family Roseobacteraceae; genus Roseovarius; species Roseovarius sp. MS2. The sequence goes on along the minus strand of NZ_JBKHVF010000001.1, from coordinate 1,187,295 downwards.
GGCCCTCGACGTTCTGCCCGTAGCGCAGGGCCCAACCATCGAAAAACGGGATAAACTGGGAGTATGTTTATGAAACTGACGAAAACCCTGCTCGCGACCACGGCTCTGACCGTTGCTGCGGGCACCGCCGTCACCGCACAGGAAATGGCCAACAGCATGACGATCGTCAGCTGGGGCGGCGCCTATCAGGCGAGCCAAGACAAGGCTTATGTGCAGCCCTACCTTGCTGCTAACCCCGGCGTGACCGCGACTTGGGACGAAAGCTCGGCCGAGGCCGTGGCCAAGCTGCGCGCCATGAACGAGGCAGGCAACATCACTTGGGATCTGGTCGATGTGGTGGCGTCCGACTCGATGCGCCTCTGCGACGAAGGTCTGGCGATGGAAATCGACCACGACACCATGTTGGCCGCGGCCCCCGATGGCACCTCTGCCAGCGATGACTTTGGTGATCTGATTGTCAGCGACTGCTTCATTCCGCAGATCGTTTACTCGACCACCTTCGGCTATCGCACTGATCTTGTGCCTGCCGGCACCGAGCCGCCGACCAGCGTTTGCGACGTGTTCGACCTTGCCAAGTATCCGGGCAAGCGGTCGCTGCAAAAGCGCCCGATCGACAACATGGAATGGGCGCTTTATTGCGACGGCGTTGCCAAGGACGAGATTTACGACGTTCTGGGCACCGACGAGGGTGTAGAGCGCGCGCTGGCCAAACTGGGCACCATCAAGGACCAAGTCGTCTGGTGGTCTGCCGGTGCGGAAACCCCGCAGCTTCTGGCGGATGGCGAAGTGTTCATGGGTTCGACATTCAACGGTCGCCTGTTCTCGGCCATTGCTGAACAGAACCAGCCCATCGCAATGCTGTGGGACATGCAGTCGTTTGACCTTGATGGCTGGATTGTTCCCGCCGGTCTGCCCGCAGACCGTCTGGCGCGCGTGATGGACTTCCTCAAGTTCGGCACCGACACCCAGCGTCTTGCTGATCAGGCGGCGTATATCTCCTACGGTCCGGCGCGTGCGTCTTCGGCACCGTTGGTAGGCAAGCACGCCGAGCTTGGCATCGACATGGCGCCGCATATGCCGACCGATCCGGCAAATGCCTCCAACGTTCACATCTATGACTACGAATGGTGGGCTGACAACCGTGACGATCTGGACGCCAAGTTCCAGTCGTGGCTGGCCCAGTAATCTGGCGACCAATAGAGGTGGGGCCGTACGCGGCCCCACCGCTTCTTTGACCGGGCACAAGACCCGGCCTGAATAATCGGACCATTTCGACGGGGAAGACATGAGCGATAGCACCAACACCGGCCCGATGCTTGCCGCCGATGGCACGCCTCTGAAACGCAGCCTGCGCCGCGCTTTGCGCGCTCAGAAGATGCGAGCGCTGGCGCTGATCGCCCCCCTGTTGCTCTTTGTTCTGCTCACCTTCATCGCGCCGATCATTGATATGCTGTTCCGTTCTGTCGAGAACCAGATCGTGGGCAATACACTGCCAATGACTGTCGAGGAGTTGCGGGATTGGGATTCCGGCGATGCCCCCGACGAGCAGGTGTTCCGCGCCTTGTTCTTTGACCTTTTCCTTGCTGCCGAGGCCAAGGAACACACCAAGCTGGGCAGCCGTCTGAACTACGAGAAAAGCGGCATTTCCTCGCTCTTCCGCACGTCTGGGCGTGACATGAGCGACGTTGGAGAGGTGTTCCAAGACGCATTGCTCGAGGTTGATCCCGCCTTTGACGAGGCCGCGACATGGGTCGAGATGATGTCGGGTGGGGCTGGGGCAGAGCCCAATGAACGGCTGATGTCCAATCAGATTGCCCGCCTAGAAGCGCTGGAAGCCACAGAATTTAGTGGAGATGCCGAATTTCAGCCCGGTGCTGCGATTTCCGACATTCTACCCAATACGGCACGTGCCTATTCGGCCTTTGCGGCCTTTACCCAGTTTGTCGATGGCAAGAGCGTAACCAAGGAAGAGCCATGGGAGGCAGTTCATGCCGCCTTGGCGCTGGACCTTGAAGACCCGGCTACGAAAACGGCCATAGAGACCTATGCCGGACCCGGTGGCGATCTCTTGCGTGCTGCGGCAGCGGCGCAGTTGCCGCCTGTTGCGATGCGCGAAGCCTTTTTCGAGTCGAACAAGGAATGGGCAAATGTGACATTCTGGGAAACCATCAAGACCTATTCGCCGCCCTATACCACCGGCTATTTCCTCAACGCTGTTGATATGGAAAAGACGCCCCAAGGTATCGCCTTGCGCAGCGAAGATGAGCGTATTTATGGCATCCTCTTCCAGCGCACGATGTTCATGTCGCTGATGATTACCTTTTCCTGTGTTGCTTTGGGCTATCCCGTGGCGTGGATTCTGGCAAATCTGCCGTCACGCACCGCGAACCTTCTGATGATCCTTGTCCTGCTGCCATTCTGGACGTCGCTTTTGGTGCGCACCAGCGCGTGGAAGGTGATGTTGCAGCAACAAGGGGTTATCAACGACGTTCTGGTCTGGCTGGGGCTGGTCGCAGATGAGAGCCGATTGGTTATGATCAACAATCAATTCGGCACCATCGTAGCGATGACCCATATTCTGCTGCCCTTCATGATCCTGCCGATGTATTCGGTGATGCAGACCATTCCGCCGACCTATCTGCGCGCCGCCAAATCGCTGGGGGCGAACAATTGGACGGCGTTCTGGCGGGTCTACTTTCCGCAATCGGTGCCGGGCATCGGCGCGGGCTCGATCCTCGTCTTCATCCTTGCCATCGGGTATTACATCACGCCTGAGATTGTGGGCGGCACCACCGGCACGTTCATTTCGAACCGGATCGCCTATCACATCTCGTCCTCGCTCAATTGGGGCTTGGCGGCGGCGCTTGGCACGATCCTGCTTGCCGTGGTCCTCATTCTCTACTGGGCCTATGACAAGATCGTCGGCATCGACAACGTGAAGCTGGGGTAAGAGACATGAACGGATTCACACTGACACCTGTCGAAACCAAGCCACTTTCTTTCTCACTGCCGGTGATCGGCGCTGCAGGGGCCTTTGTTGGGCTGTTTGTCGGCACGGCGCATGGCTCGGGCTTGATGGGAATCGCGATTGGGGCCGTGGCGCTTATGGTCCTTGCCTATCTTGCGCTGGCAGTCTTTGGACTGGGGCAGGAGAAGACCACGCGCTGGGGCCTTATCGCGCTCTTTATCATTGCGGGCGTGCTTCTGGCTGGCTTGCCGGGGTTTGTGCTGGGGGTTCTGTCTGGCTGGTTTTTCTCGTGGTTCATCTTTTGGATCGGCGAAGGACGCTATCGTGCCAATCTGGCACCCTATCTGACCAGTGGGCAGGTGCTTTGGCACTATACGTTCCGGGTGATCTGTGGGGCGATCTTTGTATTTCTGATCACGCCCATTCTTGTGGTGATGCCGCTCAGCTTCAACGCGCAAAACTTCTTTACCTTCACACCGGAAATGCTGCGGTTTGATCCCGCCGGATACAGCCTCAAGCATTATCAGGATTTCTTTACCTCCAGCGGCTGGCAGCAGGCGTTGCGCAATTCGTTGGCGATTGCGCCGGTTGCGACCCTATTGTCGGTCAGTTTTGGCACCTTGGCGGCGATTGGCCTCAGCTCAGAGCATGTGCCGTTCCGCCGCGCGATCATGGCGATTCTGATCTCACCGATGATCGTGCCGCTCATCATTTCTGCGGCAGGGATGTATTTCTTTTATAGCCGCATTGGCTTGCAAGGCACCTATTTCGGCGTGGTTCTGGCGCACGCGGCGCTGGGCATTCCTTTTGTGATCATCACGGTGACGGCCACGCTTGTGGGCTTTGACCGCTCACTCACGCGCGCGGCGGCGAATATGGGCGCAGACCCCGTGACCACCTTCTTTCGGGTGCAGATGCCGCTCATCCTGCCGGGGGTGATTTCGGGCGGGCTCTTCGCATTTATCACCTCGTTCGATGAGGTGGTCGTGGTGCTCTTTGTCGGTTCGGCCAATCAGCAAACCCTGCCCTGGCGCATGTTCACTGGCTTGCGTGAACAGATCAGCCCGACCATTCTGGCGGTGGCGACGCTTCTTGTCGTGATCTCAATCGCGCTTTTGACAACCATGGAATATTTGCGACGCCGGTCTGAGCGGTTGCGCGGCATGAGCCCAAGCTAGTCGCGCATCCCTGACGCCACGTCGCGCTTTGGTCGGGGGAGGTCTCCGGCATAGCGTAACGGGGCAGAGGGAGGCGGGCCATGATCTATGACTACATCATCGTGGGGGGTGGATCGGCGGGCTGCGTGCTTGCGGCGCGGCTAAGCGAGGACCCCGGCCTATCCGTCTGCCTGATTGAGGCGGGCGGGTCTGGGCGCGATATCTTCATTCGTGCGCCGGGCTTGGTGGCAGCGATGGTGTCTGGGCGACCCAAGATCAACAACTGGGCGCTCAAAACTGTGCCACAGCCAGAGTTGAACGGTCGGCAAGGGTTTCAGCCGCGCGGGCGTGCGCTTGGCGGCTCTAGCGCGATCAACGCAATGCTCTATGCACGCGGTCATCCCGGTGATTATGATGAATGGGCCGATCTGGGCTGTGATGGCTGGGACTGGCAGAGCGTGCTGCCATGGTTTCGCACGGCAGAGCGGAACGCGCAGCACGGTGACGCCCTGCATGGCCAATCCGGACCACTACAAGTCACCAACCAAAATGCGCCCCGTGCCATTTCTGAGGCTTTCGTAACCGCGTGTGAGAGCCTGCAAATCCCCCGCAATCCCGATTTCAACGGCGCGACCCAAGAGGGCGCGGGGCATTATCAGGTGACGCAGTTCTTTGACGGCCCCCAGCGCGGTCAACGGTGCTCTGCTGCTGCTGCCTATCTTTTCCCGGTCCTGACACGGCCCAATCTGACGGTGATCACGCAGGCCATGGCTGAGCGGGTGATCTTTGACGGCAAGCGCGCCACCGGCCTACGCTATCGCCACAAAGGGCGGGTGTACGAGGCGCGCGCGCAGCGGGACGTGATCCTGAGCAGCGGCGCTTTTGGCTCTCCGCATCTCTTGATGCTTTCGGGTATCGGCCCGGCCGAGGCTTTGCAGGCGCATGGTATAAGCCCGGTGCATGACCTGCCCGGAGTGGGTGAGAACTTGCAAGATCATCTGGACTATATCCTTGCCGAAACCTCGAGGCGCGATGATGTCATCAGCCTTGATCCCAAGGGCCTCTGGCGTCTGGGAAAGGCGGCGCTTGAATGGCGCAAGACGGGGAAGGGCCCGTTCACCACACCCTATGCTGAGGCCGGAGCCTTTCTGCGCTCTGAGCGCACAGTGTCTCGGCCCGATCTGCAACTGCATTTTGTGATCGGCATTGTCGAAGATCACATGCGAACCCTGCATTTTCGCCCCGGCTATTCGTGTCATGTCTGCGTGCTGCGGCCCCATAGCAGGGGTCGGGTTACGCTACGCTCTGCCCGCCCTCAGGATGCGCCTTTGATTGACCCCGCGTTCCTTAGCGACAGCCGTGATCTGACCCTGATGATGCAAGGTGCGCGGCAGATGGATGCGGTGCTGCGCGCGCCTGCTTTGGCACCTTGGCGCAAAGAGCGGTTGCACCCCCACGACTGGACCGATGCGGCACTTGAGGCCGATATTCGCGCCCGCGCCGACACGATCTATCACCCGGTCGGCACCTGCGCGATGGGGCAGGGCGCTATGGCGGTTGTTGATCCGCAGGCGCGTGTTCATGGGCTTGAGGGGCTGCGCGTGGTCGATGCCTCGATTATGCCCCGCCTCGTGGGGGGCAATACCAACGCGCCCACGATCATGATGGCAGAAAAGATTGCGGCGGCGATGATGGGGCGTTCTGCCCCGGATTAGGCGCGATAACGCGCGAGAAACATCTCAACCGCGCCATTGACCACACGCTCTATATCCGCTGGCTCTACTTCTTTGCACATGCCGCACAAGCTGCGCATAAAGAGATCGCTCTTGCATAGCTCACCAAACTGGTTGGCGGCGAGATCCATGTCGTCGATTTTGAGAATCCCGGCGTCGACGTAGGGGCGCAAGACTTTGCTTAGCCGTTCGCGCACAAGGTCTGGTCCAGAGGCATAAAATCGACGTCCCAATTCGGGAAACCGATGCGCCTCCGATACGCAGATGCGAAACATTTGTTGTCCGAAGTCTGACAAAAAGAACCGAACGATCCGGGTGGCTGCCTCGTGCAAGACATGATCAATGGTCGCGCCCTTAGCGATCACTTCCATCGCCTCTTCGGCCTGCCGGTTGCATTCAAGCCGCGCGACTTCGGAAAAAAGCAGCCGTTTATCCGGGAAATAGCTATAGAGGGTGGCCTTGGACACCTGCGCCTCACGCGCAATTTCGTCGACGCTGGCGCCTTCGAATCCATCGCGCATAAAGACGCGACGCGCCCCTTCGAGCACCTGGTCGAACTTGCGGCCCTTCTTGATTTCAACGGCGGGTGCCGACATCCAATCCCTCCCCACAGGTCGGAACAGTGTAGTCGGCGCATGCCCGTAACCGCAAGCCCGTCTGCGCGCGGTCACGGGAGGCTGTTTCTGACGCAGATTATCGGTCGATTCCTGCATTACCTTGTGTCACGGGGGCAGGCGCGGGCGCAGGGTAGGTCAGTGTCGGTGTCAGGCTGTTGGTGTCAAAGCTGAAAGCCAAGACAGGGGCCGCGATGAGGCTGAGCGAGAGGGTAAGAACGATCAAGGCGCTTTTCATATCGAACTCCATAACTGAACTGTTGCGTTCAGATATATAACTAAACAGATCGGTTTAGAAATCAAGATAAAAATGAACCGAGTAGTTCACTTTTGCCCATACATCCCCCTTTGCCTTCGTAGAATGTAGCGCTAAACTGATTTAGAATAATTCTAACTGAGGTGTCCGATGATTCCCGGTATGACGTCCCGCCGCCGTTTTCGCGATCTCAGCGAGCAAGAAATTCTCGCATTGGCGATCTCCTCGGAAGAGGATGACGCGCGCATCTATCGTTCTTATGCAGAGATGTTGCGGCAAGATTTTCCGGATACCGCTGCCATCTTTGATGGGATGGCGACCGAAGAAGATGGCCACCGTCACCGCCTGATCGAACTGCACCGCAGCCGGTTTGGCGAGGTGATCCCCCTGATCCGGCGCGAGCATGTTGCCGGGTTCTATGCGCGACGTCCTGTCTGGCTGATTGAAAACCTCGGGATCGAGCGTATCCGCGACGAGGCCGAGGCGATGGAGCGCGATGCTGGTGCGTTTTATCTCAAGGCGGCACAGCGCACCACCGATGCCGACACCCGCAAGTTGCTTGGGGATCTCGCCGCCGCCGAGGCTGGTCATCAAACCCGCGCCGAAGAGCTTGAGGCTGAGCACCTTGATGCCGATGCGCGCGACGCCGAGGATCGCACCGCCAAACGCCAGTTTGTATTGACATGGGTGCAGCCGGGGCTTGCCGGATTGATGGATGGCTCCGTGTCCACGCTCGCCCCGATCTTTGCCACGGCCTTTGCCACGCAGGACACCTGGACCACGTTTCTTGTTGGTCTTGCGGCCAGTGTCGGCGCAGGCATTTCCATGGGCTTTACCGAGGCTGCCAGCGACGATGGCGAACTCTCTGGGCGCGGCAGCCCGATCAAGCGCGGTTTTGCCTCTGGGATCATGACCACCGTTGGCGGGTTGGGCCATGCGTTGCCTTATCTCATTCCGGATTTCTGGACTGCCACAATCATCGCCTTTGTGGTGGTGTTCATCGAGCTTTGGGCGATTGCCTGGATTCAGAACAAATATATGGAAACGCCGTTCTTTCGCGCGGCGTTTCAGGTTGTTCTGGGCGGTGCGCTGGTCTTTGCCGCTGGCGTGCTGATCGGCAGTGGCTGACGGGCCATAGCAAGTGTTGCGACGAAAGGATGAATGGCGGCGATTGACCCTGCCCCTCAACCTGCTACCACACAACGCATGCTAAGTATCTTTCTCCAGACCCTACCTTTCTTCATGATCATCGGGCTAGGGTATGGCGCCGGGCGCACCGGGTTCTTTCCCGAGGAGGCGACGGCGTGGTTGACGAAGTTCGTCTTTTACTTTGCTCTTTCGGCGATGCTGTTCCGCTTTTCGGCCAATCTCACGCTGGCGGATGTGTTGGATTGGAATTTCATTCTCGCCTACCTCTGGGCCACGGCCTTTGTCTATGGCATCGCCACGGCAGTAGCGCTGGTGCGCCGCGTGAATATTCAAGAGGTCGCTATCGAGGCCCAATGCGCGGTCATCGGCAACGTTGGTTTTCTGGGTGTGCCGATGCTGGCCATGCTGATGGGGGAAGCGGCGATTGGCTGGGTGATGATCGTCTTGGCGGTGGACCTTATCGTATTTGGCTCGCTTGTGGTGATCCTGATTACCGGCACGCGGGATGGTCGGCTCAGCCTTGGTATCTTGCGCACCGTCGGAATGGGTCTTTTGAAGAACCCGATGATCGTCTCGATCGTGCTGGGCCTCACATGGTCCGGCCTGCGCCTGCCTATTCCAGATCCGATCAACGATTTCGTGCGCATTCTGGGCGGGGCGGCCACCCCCGGTGCGCTCTTTGCCATCGGCGCATCGCTCGCGTCGAAATCGGCTGAGCGACCTCATATCGCGGGGTGGCTTTCTTTTGCAAACTTGTGCTGCACCCGGTTTTCGTGGCCTTTGCCGTGCTCGTCCTGTTCGAGGTTGATCCCTACGCCGGGGCGGTGATGATTGCGGCGGCAAGTCTGCCCGTGGCGGGAAATGTCTTTATGCTCGCCCAGCATTATGGCGTGGCACCCAAGCGTGTGTCGTCCTCGATCCTGATTTCAACTGGCGCTGCCATAGTCACGGTGTCGCTTGTGATCGGTTGGGTGAACCAACTTTACTGAACAGTCCTACGGACGTGAGAGGAGAACATGATGAAAACGGTTTCGGAAAATACCTGTTTTGGTGGCACGCAGGGCGTCTATACCCACGCCTCCGAGGTGTGTGGCGTTGACATGACCTTTGGCCTCTTCCTGCCGGCTGAGGCGCAGGATGGGCCGGTGCCGGTGCTGTGGTATCTCTCGGGCCTGACCTGCACCCATGAGAATGCCATGGTCAAGGCCGGCGCACAGGGTTGGGCGGCAGAGCAGGGCATCGCACTGGTGTTTCCGGATACAAGCCCGCGCGGCGAGGGTGTGGCCAATGATGACGCCTATGATCTGGGGCAGGGGGCCGGGTTCTATGTGAATGCCACGCAATCCCCTTGGGCGCCGCATTTCCGGATGTGGGATTATATCGCCACGGAATTGCCTGCGCTCATTGGTGAGAATTTTGCCGTGGACATGGACCGTCAGGCCATTACCGGGCATTCGATGGGGGGGCATGGCGCGTTGACGCTGGCGATGTCACTGCCGGGGCGGTTCCGGTCAGTGTCGGCCTTTTCCCCCATTTGCAATCCCACCAACAGCGATTGGGGCCGCAAGCAATTCACGGCCTATCTGGGCGCAGACGAAGCCGCCTGGGCAGCGCATGATGCCAGCCTGCTGATGGCAGAGCGTGGATTTGACGGGCCGGTTCTGGTGGATACCGGCACCAAGGACCAATTCCTTGACCTGCTGCGCCCCGAAACGCTGGCCCATGCCATGACCGCCCGCCGCCAAGAGGGCACGTTCCGGATGCAAAGGGGCTATGACCACAGCTATTTCTTCATCTCGACCTTCATGGAGGATCACGTGACCTTCCATGCCGAGGCGCTCTATGCGGATTAAGACATGAGCCATTATGATCTGATCATCGTTGGCTCGGGTCCTGCGGGGCGCGCCGCCGCCATTCAGGCGGGCAAGCTCAAGCGTCGCGTGTTGGTGATTGACCGCAAGGACCGGTTGGGCGGCGTGTCGGTGCATACCGGCACGATCCCGTCCAAGACGCTGCGCGAGACGGTGCTCAACCTGTCGGGTTGGCGTGAGCGCAGCTTTTATGGCCGCGCTTACCGGGTCAAGGACAACATCGGTGCCGAGGATCTCAAGGCGCGGTTGCACATGACCTTGGATCACGAGGTTGATGTTCTGGAACATCAGTTCAACCGCAACCACGTGGATACGCTGCATGGAATGGCGCGCTTTGTTGATGCCTATACCATCGAGGTTGCAACCGAGGCGGGCGATGTCACGCGCCTGACTGCTGACCGCTTTCTGATCTCGACCGGGACCAAGACCCATCGCCCCGACACTGTGCCCTTTAACGGGCGCACCGTGGTGGACAGCGATGAGTTTCTGGAGCTTGCCCGGATTCCGCGCAGTCTGATCGTGGTGGGCGCGGGCGTGATCGGGGTGGAATATGCCACGATGTTTTCCGCACTCGACGTGCGTGTGACCTTGATCGAGCCACGCGATACATTTCTCGATTTCATCGACCGGATGCTCATTCAGGATTTCACCCATCAGATCCGCGAGAATGGCGTTGATCTGCGGCTGGGGTCCGCGATCGAGCGGATCGAGGACGCGGGCGAGCATATCGAGGTGAGCCTTGCCAATGGTCGCCACGTGCGCGCCGAAATGCTGCTCTTTGCTGCGGGGCGGATGGGGGCCACTTCGGCGCTCAATCTGGCGGCGGCGGGGCTGACGACGGATCATCGCAACCGTATTGAGGTTAATCGCAAGACCTATCAAACGGCTGTGCCGCATATCTATGCTGCGGGTGATGTGATCGGGCATCCAAGCCTTGCCTCGACCTCTGTGCAACAAGGGCGCGTTGCGGCCTGTCATGCGCTCGACATCCCGACCCTGCCTGAAAGCCCGTGGTTTCCGTACGGCATCTATTCTGTGCCAGAAATTTCCACCTGCGGCATGTCGGAAGAGGAAATGCAGACGCGCGGCATCCCCTATGAGGTGGGCGTTGCACGGTTCCGCGAAACCAGCCGCGGGCATATCATGGGGCTGGAACATGGCATGCTGAAAATGCTGTTTTCGCTCAAGACGCGTCGGGTTCTGGGCGTGCAGATTGTAGGCGAGGGGGCAACGGAACTCATCCACATTGCGCAGGCGGTTTTGAACCTCAAAGGCACGGTGGATTATTTCGTGCAGAACACCTTCAATTATCCCACCTTGGCCGAGGCCTATAAAATCGCGGGGCTTGATGCCTTCAACCGGATGCCCATTCCCGAGGAATACAAGGTAAAGCGCGAGGCAGCCAACCCAGAGGCTTCCTGACGGTGTATACGATTAAAAACGCCCCCCTGAGCAATCAGAGGGGCGTTTTCACGATCAATGAACCACAGCGTCCTGCGGGGGCTCTTGTGTAGTGCTGCCAACCCGGTTTCCGATGATCAACCCTTCGGGGCCTGCTGTAACCGGCACCACCGCCCCATCGAGGATTTCCCCGGACAAGAGCGCCTCTGCCAGAGGGTCTTGCAACGCGCGCTGGATCACCCGCTTGAGCGGACGCGCGCCGTAGACCGGATCATAGCCTTCATCCGCCAGCCATTTATGGGCCGCGTCATCCAGCGCCAGCGTGATCTTGCGGGCGGCCAGACGTTTCAGCAGCCGCGACATCTGGATATCGACGATGCCATCCATCTGTGGCCGCGTGAGGCGGTCAAACACCACGATCTCATCCAGCCGGTTCAGGAACTCGGGCCGGAAATGCGACCGCACCGCGTCCATCACATCGCGCTTGGCGGTGGCAGCATCGGCCCCTTCTGGCAATTGGCTCAGAGCTTGGCTCCCAAGGTTCGACGTAAGGATGATCAGCGTTTGCTTGAAATCCACGGTGCGGCCCTGACCATCGGTCAGCACACCATCATCAAGCACCTGCAAAAGCACGTTGAACACCTCTGGATGCGCCTTTTCGACCTCGTCGAACAGGACCACCTGGTAGGGCCTGCGGCGCACGGCCTCGGTCAAGACACCGCCCTCGTCATAGCCGACATAGCCCGGAGGCGCACCGATCAGACGCGAGACCGAATGTTTCTCCATGAACTCGCTCATGTCGATCCGGACCATGGCACTGTCGTCGTCAAATAGGAATTCTGCCACGGCCTTGGTCAATTCGGTCTTGCCCACGCCGGTTGGCCCGAGAAAGAGGAAACTGCCCAAGGGGCGCCCCTCGTCGTTCAGCCCGGCGCGCGCGCGGCGCACGGCATTGGCCACGGCCTTGACGGCGGTGTTCTGCCCGATCACGCGGCGATGCAGGTTGGCTTCCATCCCGAGCAGCTTGTCGCGCTCGCCCTCCAGCATCTTGGCTGTGGGAATGCCGGTCCAGCGTTCCACCACCTGCGCGATTTGCTCGGGGCGCACGGCCTCTTCGACCATGACGCCATCATCGCCTTGGGTTTCAGCCTCGGCCAGCTTTTTCTCCAGCCCCGGAATGACACCATAGCTCAGCTCACCGGCACGCGCGAGATTGCCCTCGCGCTTGGCGATGTCCAGCTCGGCGCGCGCGCGGTCAAGCTGTTCTTTGAGGTCGCGCGCACCGGCCAGCTTGTCGCGCTCAGCCTGCCACTTGGCGGTCATCTCGGATGAGCGCTGTTGCAGATCGCCCAGCTCTCTTTCCAGCTTTTCCAGCCGATCCTTGCTGGCGGCGTCGTCCTCTTTCTTGAGCGCTTCGGCCTCGATCTGCTTTTGCAGGATTTCGCGGTCAAGCGCGTCCAACTCTTCGGGCTTGCTGTCCACTTCCATACGCAGCCGACTTGCGGCCTCGTCCATCAGGTCGATGGCCTTGTCGGGCAAGAACCGGTCGGTAATGTAGCGATGCGAGAGCGTGGCGGCGGCGACAAGCGCCGAGTCAGAGATGCGCACACCGTGGTGCAACTCATACTTTTCCTTGATGCCGCGCAGGATCGAAATCGTATCCTCGACCGTTGGCTCCTCGACCACCAGCGGTTGGAACCGGCGGGCAAGGGCCGCATCCTTTTCTACATGCTTTCGATATTCATCGAGCGTCGTTGCCCCGATACAGTGCAATTCACCACGCGCGAGGGCGGGCTTGATCAGGTTTGCGGCATCCATCGCGCCATCGGCCTTGCCGGCACCGACCAGCGTGTGCATCTCGTCGATGAATAGGATGATTTCGCCTGCGGCCTGCGTCACCTCGTTCAGCACGCCCTTGAGCCGCTCTTCGAACTCGCCGCGATATTTCGCCCCGGCAATCAGCGCGCCCATATCAAGCGACAAGAGCCGCTTGTTGCGCAGAGATTCCGGCACGTCGCCATTGACGATGCGCAGGGCAAGGCCCTCGGCGATGGCGGTTTTACCCACCCCCGGCTCCCCGATCAAAACCGGGTTGTTCTTGGTGCGACGGCTGAGCACCTGCATGGCGCGGCGGATTTCATCGTCGCGACCGATGATAGGGTCAATCTTGCCCTCACGTGCTGCTTTGGTCAGGTCACGGGCGTATTTCTCGAGCGCCTCGTAGGTGTCCTCTGCCGATGCGGAATCTGCCGTGCGCCCCTTGCGGATATCATTGATCGCTTCGTTGAGCTTTTGCGCCGAGACAGCCCCTGCCTCTAGCGCATCCTTGGCTGGGGATTTCACCAGGGCCAGCGCGGTCAGGATGCGTTCCACGGGAACAAAGCTGTCGCCCGCCTTTTGTGCCAGTTTCTCGGCCTCGGCCAGAACCTTGCCGGTCTGCTGATCCATATAGGTTTGCCCAGCATCGCCAGACACGCGTGGGATTTTGGCCAGAGCGATGTCATTCGCTTGCGTCACGCGTTCGGGCGCGCCACCGGCGCGTTTGATCAGGTTGCTGGCCAGCCCCTCGGGGTCGTCAAGCAAGGCTTTCAGGATATGTTCTGGGGATAGTTTCTGATGGCTTTCGCGCATCGCGATGGTCTGGGCGGCCTGAATGAAACCACGCGACCGTTCCGTGAACTTGTTGAAGTCCATGGGCTTTCTCCTTTTGACAAGCGTTCCCCCGGTGGCGCACCCAGCATTAGGCATGCGGCGGTCGGGGACCTCTCACCATAAATGGGTAACAGTGCCGTGAGGTTCAAGACGGATCGCGCTGGAATCGCGTGAGCGGCACTTTTTCGTGAGAGGGACTTGGCAGGACCTGCTGCAATACCGATCTGTCGCAGAGTTATCCACAGGGCTATGTCGCCCTATAAAGAGGATAGAAGCCATGACAGAGCAGGCAGTGAGACTGGAAGCGATCGGATACAATCCCGAATGGTCCGCCTTTTTCGCGCGGGCCGAAGTGGTCGACGGGCAGGAACGGTTGGTTTATCCCGTGCTTTTCCGGGCTCCTCTGACTGCAGAATTCGCAAGGGTGACTCACGGTTTGATGGAGCATGCCCGGTATCTGCATCGCTCTGGCCGGTCCGACCTTCGGCTGCGCCGGGCGACTGTCCGCCCTGTGCCACCAATTGCCGCCTGACTCCGCATCCCGAAAAAAGATGCAAAATCGTCGTGATTTCACCGTGAAATCGCGTAAGGCTATCTTTAGTATCAAGCCTGTAAACAACCGGCGTCATGCGCCGTTTGCCCTGTAAAGAGTAATAAGGTTCGTAAGATGCATATCATCAAGGTTCGCGCGCGCGAGATGCGCCGTGATAGTCACGCTGCCTGCGTCAGTGGCGTGTTGTTGCTGGAAACGGAAACCGGCCAAATCAGCCTGAATGTCACGGTGCCAGCAAAAGAGGCGAGCCATAACGCATTGTGGCTGGATGCCTTGCGCCAATTGCAGCGCTTGCCTGAGTTTCGGCGCAACGGGCGTCAGATCACCTTGGCTGATACCGCTTTTGACGGGATGTGCGCAGAGGCTTGACGCCGCGCATCGCCGCCGCGACAAGGGCGCTATCCGACAGCAGAGGACCGCGCCCCATGACTGATGACCGCCTGATCGTAGCCCTTGATGTGCCCAATGCGCTGGAGGGTCTCCAATTGGCAGAGCAATTGGGTGCCTCGGTCGGCTTTTACAAGATTGGCCTTGGAATGCTGACGGGGGGCGGATTGGCCCTCGCTAACGAGTTGAAAACCGAGCAAGGCAAGCGAATTTTCCTCGACATGAAGCTCTTTGACATCGGCGCCACGATCGAGGCGGCGGTGCGGGGACTGGCCCAGTTCGATCTGGATTTCCTGACCGTACATGGTGATCCGCATGTGGTGCGCGCCGCCAAAGAGGGGGCCTCGGGCAAGCCGATGAAAATCCTTGCGGTTACGATCCTCACCTCGCTTGATCGCGCCGATCTCGATGCTGGGATGATCAAATCGGGCGACCTGCCTGATCTGGTGGCCGAACGCGCGGGCCGTGCCTTTGACGCCGGGGCCGATGGGGTCATTGCCAGCCCGCAAGAGGCGGCGATGATCCGTGCCCTGCCCGAAGCTAAGGGTCGCCTGATCGTCAC
This sequence comes from Roseovarius sp. MS2, assembly GCF_051447875.1. Lineage (NCBI taxonomy): Bacteria > Pseudomonadati > Pseudomonadota > Alphaproteobacteria > Rhodobacterales > Roseobacteraceae > Roseovarius > Roseovarius sp. MS2. The sequence continues at coordinate 1,171,992 of NZ_JBKHVF010000001.1, read as the reverse complement.
ACCGGGTGTGCGCCCTGAAGGCAGCGCTTTGGGTGACCAAAAGCGGGTGGCAACCCCGGCACAGGCCATCGCTGACGGGGCCGACCACATTGTCGTCGGCCGGCCCATTTGGGCGGCACAAGATCCACGCGCGGCGGCAGAGGCGATCCTGTCACAATTGCGCGGCTGATACTGGCACGGAGTTTTGGAGCGGGTAACGGGAATCGAACCCGTAACTGAAGCTTGGGAAGCTTTCGTGATACCTTTTCACCATACCCGCCGCGGCGCTATGGATAGCACTGTCACTTGGCCAGCTTCAAGCGAAAACTTGTGGGTCAGGCCTGTGCAAACGGAATGTCGGGTTTGGTTCACGCGCCAAAGCGGATTACGGTTTGCCCCTTGGGGGTGGTGCTGCGATAGACCACCGTATCGGGCAGGTGCAGCGTCAGCGGCACCTCAGCCTGTTCGGCACGCCACGGCTGTTTAAGGTCAAGGCAACTGGCCTCGGCGCCGGTGTAGTCACCGCGCGCTGAAACGCGGCGCAGATTGCCCAGATCCCGTGCTATTTCTTGGCCTGATTGCATCACGTGACTGCGGCGCAAAATCTCGCGCCCCAGCCCCTCGGTTTGAGCGTCCTGACCCGGCAGGTCGGACCAGACCCCGCAAAGATGCGCACGCCCATTGATCGGCCGCAGTTCGGCGGCAAGGCGCAGGCCCCCACCGCTGCTATAGCGCCCCTCGATAACCTGCGATGCACTCGAAAGCGGCAGGGTGCGGCTGTTACGGACCAAAAGCGGGATAACCTCCAGCGCCGCACTCATCGCGCCGGTGCCGGTCTGGGCAAAGTCGATCTGCGGACCACTGCCGCCGCCACTGCTGCGGCTGATCTGCTTGCGCGGCATGAATACTTCGGGCACGCGGCCCGGCTGCCATGACAGAGTGGTCAGGATGCACCCCGCTGGCGCACCCGCGTAATCAAGTCGTGGGGCGATCTGGGGCAGGTCCCCCAGATTCTGCGCAATGCGCTGGCCATCCACATACACCGTAGCCAAGCGCACGATCTCGCGGGCGGCACCTTTGGTATAGCTCGATTGGCTCTCGCTCTCGGACCATACTCCGCACAGGGCGGTGCGCCCATCGGTTGTGGGGCGCAACTCGGTCGCAATGGTCAGGCCGCCACCGTTGCTGAAGGTGCCATGCGCGAGGCTCACTCGCTCACTGAGCGCGGTTTGCGCCTCTGCCCCCCCAACCAGTCCGAGGATCAGGGCAAAAGTGATGGCGATCTGCGGCATGAGGTTCTCCGGTGCGGTTTATGCCAACCTAACAGCGCACGCGCACCGGCTCAATTGCCGTCATCCTTGGACAGGATGATGTCGGCGTCAGACCGCCACTTGCAGCAATTGTTCCTCAACCATCCGATCCGCGAGGGTTGCAGGGCTCAGGTCTTCGCCCGTTGCGCGCGTCAGGATATGTGCCATGCGCGCCTGCATCGCGCCCAGCCGCTCTTCGACCCAAGGCGCGCGTGGGCTGATCCGCAGGATTTCGGCAGCGACATTGATGATCCCGCCACCATTGGCGACGTAATCGGGCAGATAGAGAATGCCGCGCGCGCGCAGGCGCTCTGCAGCCTCGGGCGTAGCCAGTTGGTTATTGGCAGCACCACAGATCATCTTTGCCCCGATCTCGGGGATGCTCCGACTATTGAGCACGCCACCAATGGCACAGGGCGCAAAGATATCCGCGTCAACGGCATGGATGGTGCGCGGATCGACCATGGTTGCGCCGAATTCGCGTACCGTGCTGTCTGCATGGGCCGGGTTCATATCCGCCACGCTCAGCTTTGCGCCCGCCTCGTGGAGCAAGTGGCAGAGATGCCAGCCGACATGGCCCAGCCCCTGCACCGCCACATGCCGACCGCTGAGGGTGTCTGTGCCCCAAAGCTGCGCCGCGCCAGCGCGCATCGCGCCCAAGACACCGCGCGCCGTCACTGGCGAGGGATCGCCACTGGCATGCGCCCCGCAATCCAGCCCCGCGACAAACCGCGTTTCGCGGGCAAGCTCGGCCATATCCTCGGGAGACATGCCCATATCCTCGGCGGTCCAATAGCGTCCTTGCAGCATGTTGATCGCACGGCCCATGGCGCGCAGCAACGCGGGTGTCTTGTCGCGCGCGGGGTCCCCAAGGATGACCGCCTTGCCCCCGCCCAACGGCAGACCGGCGGCGGCGTTCTTGTAACTCATGCCGCGCGACAGGTTGAGCACATCCTCAAGGGCGGCGTCGTCACCCTCGTATACGCGCATGCGCAATCCGCCCGCAGCCGGGCCAAGCCGTGTGGAATGTAGCGCGATAAATCCGCGCAATCCGCTGGCGTGATCCTCGACGCGGTAAACTTCCTCATGGGTTGGGCTGGCAAGACGTGTGAGCATGTTGGACTCCTCCTTGCCCGCAAGGTAAGAGCGGTCAGGCGCGATAAAACAGCAAACTCATGTCAATCGCGTGTGACTTTTGGGTTATATCTCTAACAACAGGGGGCAAAACAGGAAAAATGGATCGCATTGACCGCCAGATCATCGCCGCCCTGCAGCGCGATGGACGTCAGCGATTGGCCGATTTGTCGACGGCAGTGGGCCTGTCGCCCACGCCTTTGGCGCGGCGGATTGCCCGGCTTGAAAGCGATGGCGTCATCACCGGCTATGCCGCGCGGGTGAACCAAGAGAAACTTGGCCTGCCGCTCAACGCCTTCATCTTTGTCGAGTTGGAGCATCACACCCGCGACGCGATAACCGCGTTTGAAAACCGACTTCGGCGGTTTGATGAGGTGATGGAATGCTACCTGATGACCGGCACACGCGATGTCCTCTTGCGGGTGGTGGCCGCAGACCTGAAAGATTTTGACCGGTTTCTTGAGGATGGGTTGATGCAGACACCCGGTATCCGCTCCATGCGGTCAAGTTTCGCGTTGCGTACCATGATCCGGCGCGACGCGCTGCCAGAGGTCTGAGCGGTGCAGCGGTTCGATGTGATCGTCATAGGGGCCGGGCCTGCCGGTGCCTCGGCTGCTTATGTGGCGGCGCGTGCCGGGCTGCGCGTGGCCCTGATCGACCGCAAGACCTTTCCACGCGAAAAACTTTGTGGTGGCCTCATCACCGGACGCGCGCGGCGGCATTACGCCGAGATTTTCGGGCATGAAATGCCATTTGATCCACAGGACCGCAAGACTACGGTGGATTTCCGCTATCGTGGTCAGCCGGTGGGGCTGATCGAGGACGCGCCAGCCCTCTGCGCCACAATGCGCTGGGATATGGATGCGATGCTCTGCGGGCATGCGATGGCGGCTGGGGCGCAGGATTTTACCGGGCAGGCAGTGGCCGAGATCGACTGTGACGCGCGGAGAGTGACGCTCAAAGACGGCGCTATGCTGCAGTATGAGGTTCTGATTGGCGCGGATGGTGTCAATTCCCAAGTGGCGCGTGCGCTCTTTGGTCAGCCATTTGACCGGCAGCGCATTGGGTTTGGGCTTGAGATTGAGGCGCGCGGCGCGCATCTCAATCCCGCGGGGCCAATCCGGATTGATCTGGCGGCGGCGCAATGGGGCTATGGCTGGGTCTTTCCCAAACGGTGCTCGACCACGGTTGGGGTGGGCGGTCTCTTGTCGGAGAACGCGGATATGAAACAGGCCATGTCAGCCTATTGCGAGATGTTGGGCATTGACGCCGCAGACCTGCACGTCAAAGGCCAATTCCTGCCTTTTGGTGATTTCCGCAAAATGCCGGGGCAGGGCGCCGTTCTGCTTGCAGGCGATGCGGCGGGGCTGGTTGATCCGATCACTGGCGAAGGCATCGGCTATGCCATGCAGAGCGGGCAATTGGCGGCAAAGGCGGCCCTTGCGGCGCTGAACGCGGGGCGGCCCCAGACTGCACTCAGTCATTATCGCCGCGCGCTGCGTCCCATGCATCGCGCCCTGCGAATGGCGCGGCTGATCCGTCCAGTGATCTTTCTGCCTGCGCTCGAGCCTGGGTTTGCCCGCGCCTTTCGACGCTCCTCCACCTTGCGCCATGAGTATTTGCGCCTGATGGCGGGCGAGGTCGAGTATGGTCAAATACTGACCCGTCTCGTGCTCCGCCTGCCCCGCCTTGGGCTACTGGCCCTGCGCGCCCGTTTCTGACAGGGATGGAAGGATGGGGGACGCTGTCCCCCAAACCTTCAGAGTGCCGCTTTGAACAGCGCCGTCAGATTGGCCTCGGTCAGCGTTACCGGGTTGCCGCCGCAGCTTGGGTCGGTCAGCGCATCGCGCACGAGGTCGGGAATCGCCGCCTCGGTCACACCGAGATCACGCAGGCTGCGCGGAATCCCGAGACTGTCGTTGAAGTCCTGCACAAAGGCGCGGAAGCCGTCGTAGCCGCCGGTGATGCCGAGATATCCCGCCGCCCGGTCGAACCGGTCGCGGATCACGTCGGCGTTCAGATCCAGCACTGCTGGCATACAGACCGCATTGGTGGTGCCGTGATGTGTGTTGAAATGCGCGCCAATCGGATGGCTCATGGCGTGGATCGCGCCCAGACCCTTTTGAAACGCGGTGGCCCCCATCGCGGCCGCACTCATCATCTGCGCGCGCGCTTCGATATCCGTGCCATCGGCATAGGCGCGCGGCAGGTAGTCGATCACAAGGCGCATGCCCTCTAGCGCGATGCCCTGCGACATCGGGTGGTAATGCGGGCTAGAGAACGCCTCGACGCAATGCGCAAAGGCGTCAAGCCCGGTGCCAGCGGTGATGAATTTTGGCATGCCGACGGTCAGTTCGGGATCGCAGATCACGACCGTGGGCAGGAATTTGGGGTGAAAGATGATCTTTTTCGCATGGGTTACGGAATTGGTGATCACGCTGGCGCGCCCCACTTCCGAGCCGGTTCCGGCGGTGGTGGGCACGGCGATGATCGGCGCGATGGCATCTGCATCGGCGCGTGTCCACCAATCGCCCACATCCTCGAAATCCCACACGGGCCGCGTCTGCCCCGCCATGAAGGCCACGCATTTACCCAGATCAAGACCCGAGCCACCGCCAAAGGCGATCACCCCGTCATGCCCGCCTGCCTGATAGGCGGCAACACCGGCGGCAAGGTTGATCTCATTGGGGTTGGGATCAACTTCGGAAAACATCGCCCGGCCAAGGCCTGCGGCCTCGAGGATATCGAGCGCCCCCGCCGTGACGGGCAGGCCCGCCAGCCCCTTGTCCGTGACAAGAAGCGGGCGCTTGATCCCGGCCTGTGCGCAGGCGGCGGGCAGTTCAGCAATCCGGCCAGCGCCGAATTTGATCGCGGTCGGATAGGACCAGTTGGCAGTCAGGGTCATTTCGTCACCTTCTTGAGATGGTAGGATTTGGGGCGCGTGAGGTTGTGATAGCCGATCACCGACAGACCACCGCCGCGCCCGGTGTTCTTGCAGCCGGTCCAGCAGAGGCCGGGATCGAGGTAATCGGCGCGGTTGAGGAAAACCGTGCCGGTCTCGATGCGGTCGCCCACCGCCTGCGCACGGTCGACATCGGCGGTCCAGAGGCTGGCGGTCAGGCCGAATTCGCTGTCATTCATCAGCGCAATCGCCTCTTCGTCCGAGGACACCGGCATGATGCCCACCACGGGGCCAAAACTTTCGTCGCGCATGACGCGCATCTTGTGGCTGACATTGGTCAGGATTTGGGGCGTCAGATACGCGGCACCGTCGTCCTCGGGCATCGTGGCGATATGCGCCTTTGCCCCCATTTCCAGCGCTTCGGCCACCTGTGCACGCACCTCTGCGGCAAAGCGCACATTGGCCATCGGCCCGATAGTGGTTTCAGCGTTCATCGGGTTGCCCAGTTTGTAGGAATTCACCAGCGCCACGGATTTCTCGACAAAGGCATCGAACAGGCTCTGATGCACATAAATCCGCTCGATCCCGCAACAGCATTGACCCGAATTGAACATCGCCCCGTCGATCAGCGTCTCGACGGCGGCGTCAAGATCGGCGTCTTCCATCACATAACCGGGGTCTTTGCCGCCCAGTTCCAGCCCAAGCCCCGTAAAGGTGCCCGCCGCCGCGCGCTCCATCGCGCGCCCGCCGCCCACCGAGCCGGTGAAGTTGATGAAATTGAACGCTCCGCCCGCAATCAGCGCCGATGTGGTGTCATGATCCAGAAACACGTTTTGGAACACATCCTCCGGCACGCCCGCAGCATGAAACGCACGCGCCATGCGTTCGCCCACCAAAAGCGTTTGCGTGGCATGTTTCAGCACCACGGTATTGCCCGCGATGAGCGCGGGCGCCACGGTGTTGATCGCGGTCATATAGGGGTAATTCCACGGGGCCACGACGAAAACCACCCCATGCGGCACGCGCTTGATATAGCGCAGAAACGTGGCATCTTCGCCCACCGCGATATCCGCCAGCGCGCTCTCGGCAATCGTTGCCATATGGCTTGCACGCTCGTTGAAGCCGCGGAATTCGCCGCCATAGCGCACCGGGCGGCCCATCATATGCGCCAGTTCCGGCACGATCTCGTCGTTCATCGCGCCTATGGCGGCGACACCGGCCATCACCAGATCAATACGCTCTTGCAGGGGGCGCGCGGCCCATGCCGCCTGTGCTGCCCGCGCGCGGGCCGCCACCGCTTGCGCCGCCTCCAGCGTCAGGACGGGGCGCTCGGCATAGACCGTTCCGTCAATGGGAGAGATACATTTCAACATTTGCATGATCGCATCCTTGATCGCGGGCATGGTGCCCGTCCTTTCGTCGTTCCAAAAATACTCAAATCCGCGCGTGCGGCACTCAGGCCCGCTCGAATCCGCGCGCCACCTCGTAATCCGTGACCACGCGGTCGAAATCCTCGATCTCGACCTCAGCGGCACGGGCATAGTGATCTATGACCTCGTCGCCAAAGGTTTCGCGCAGAAATTGAGACTGCTTGAGGGTGTGATAGGCATCGCGCAGCGTTTCCGGGATGCGCCCCGTCTGGCCGCTATAGGCATCGCCCGTCGCGGGCGGGGCCAGTTCCAGCTTGTCCTCGATGCCCTTGATCCCTGCTGCGAGCATCGCCGCCATGGCGAGATAGGGGTTGAGATCCGATCCGCCCACGCGGCATTCGACGCGAACCGCCTTGGACCCCTCGCCACAGAGGCGAAAGCCCGCTGTGCGATTGTCCACCGACCACAAGATGCGGGTGGGGGCAAAGGTGCCCTTTTGGAACCGCTTGTAGCTGTTGATATAGGGGGCGAGAAAATAGGTGTAGTCGGGCGCGTATTTCAGCAGGCCCGCCATGTAATGCTTCATCAGTTGCGACATCCCAAGGCTGTCTTGGGGATCAAAGAACGCGGGTTTTCCATCCTGCCACAGCGATTGATGCACATGGCTGGAAGATCCCACGCGCCGGTGATCCCATTTCGGCAAGAAGCTGGCGGCATGCCCCTGCTGCCATGCAATTTCCTTGATCGCATGTTTGGCGATGGTGTGGTAATCGGCCGTATCAAGAGCGGGGGCATATTTGATGTTCAGCTCTTCTTGCCCTGCTTCCGCCTCGCCTTTGGTGTTCTCGATGGGCAGACCGGCGGCATAGAGATGATTGCGGATGGGCCGCATCACATGCTCTTCCTTGGTGGTCTGGAAGATATTGTAATCCTCGTTATAGCCCGAGAGCGGCGTCAACTCGCGATAGCCGGATTTGCGGATGTCGTCATAGCTTTTCTCAAACAGGAAGAATTCCAGTTCCGTTGCCATCATCGCGTCAAAGCCCATGGCATTGAGCCGCGCCATTTGCCCCTTGAGCATGGCGCGGGGGCTGTGCGGCACCGGTGCATGGGTGTGGTGATCCAAGACATCGCAGAGCACCATCACCGTGCCTTCGAGCCATGGCATCGGGCGCAGCGTGCTCAGGTCGGGTTTCATCACATAGTCGCCATAGCCACGTTCCCAGCTTGTGGCGGCAAAGCCTTCGGGTGTGGTCATTTCCAGATCGGTGGCCAGCAGGTAGTTGCAGCAATGGGTCTCTTCCCACGCGCTGTTGACGAAATGGCCAGCGTGAAAGCGTTTGCCCATAAGGCGGCCCTGCATGTCCACAAGGCACACAAGCACGGTATCCACCTTGCCCGCCGCGACCTCTGCCTTGAGGGTTTCGAATGTCAGCCCCATGATGTGCTCCGTCTTTCCGTATCTGAACGTCTTTAATGGTTTCGGGTTGCGGGTAAAAGCGCCCCCCGGTGTGATGCCGGGGGGCGGTGTTATCAGGTATAGCGATAGGGCCGACCGGCCTTTTGCATGTCGGCGTTATATTTCTTGAAGATTTCGACAACCTTGGCCTTGGTCGGGCTTTCGGCGGCGATTTCATCCCAGAACACAAGGGCTGCATCCTCGACTTGCTGCCATTCGGCATCGGGAATCGTGGTCAGCTTCATCTTGTCACCATTGACGCGCAGGCTGGCCTCGCCGCCCCAATACCACCACTGGCGATAGTAATGCGACTGGTCACAGCAGACCCGGAACAGGGTTTGCAGATCCTCGGGCAGTTCGTTCCAGCGGTCCATATTGGCAAAGAACGACCCGGCCCAAGCGCCCGAGATGTTGTTGGTCAGGAAATAGTCGGTCACATCGGCCCAGCCCACCGTGTAATCTTCGGTGATCCCCGACCATGCGATTCCGTCCAACTCGCCGGTCTGCACCGCAACCTCGATGTCTTCCCACGGCAAGGTTACGGGGACGACGCCGAACTGCGTCAGGAACCGCCCCGCCGTCGGGAAGGTAAAGACGCGCTTGCCTTCCAGATCCTTGAGGCTGTTGATCGGCTCTTTGGTGGCGAAATGGCAGGGGTCCCATGCGCCCGCGCTGATATGCTTGACGCCGACCTTGGAATATTCCTCATCCCAGATTTCATTCAGCCCGTATTGGTTGAAAAGTACGGGCACATCCAGGCTGTAGCGGCTTGCAAAGGGGAAGTAGCCGCCAAAGACCGTCACTTCGGTTGGGCTTGCCATGCTGTCATCGTCGGACTGTACCGCATCAATCGTGCCGCGTTGCATGGCGCGGAACAACTCGCCTGTCGGCACCAGCTGATCGGCAAAGAAAAGCTCGATCTGCATCCGGTCGCCTGCGATCTTGTTGAACATGTCGATGGCGGGTTTCACCACATGCTCGGCCAGCGCGGCCCCGGCATAGGTCTGCATCCGCCAAGTGATCTTGGATTGCGCCAACGCGGGTGTGGCGAGCGGAGCGGCCAGCGCGCCCGCTCCAGCAGCGGTCAGAAACTTGCGTCTTGTGGTCATCGTCTTCTCTCCTTGTTGTGAAATCCGGCCCCTGTCCAGGGCTCTTCTCGGGGTTATTTTCCGTAAACATACTCTGGCAGCCAGAGGGCGATTTGCGGGAACACCATCACCAGAACCAGCGCCAGCACCATCACGCCGACAAATGGCACAATCGAGCGATAGATGTCGCGCAGGCTGATTTCCGGTGGTGCCATGGCCCGCATGAGAAAGAGGTTATAGCCAAAGGGCGGTGTCATGTAGGCAATTTGCGTGGTGATTGTATAAAGCACGCCATACCAGATCAAATCAAAGCCAAGCGCGCCCACCAGTGGCACGTAAAGCGGTGCGACAATCACCAGCATCGCGGTGTCATCCAAAAACGTGCCCATCAAGATGAACGAGAGTTGCATCAGGATCAGGATCATCCACGGGCTGAGATTCAATTGCTCGGTAAAGAGATATTCAATCGCCTTGACCGCGCCCAATCCGTCGAACACCGCACCAAAGCCCAAGGCGGCCAGAATGATCCACATGAACATGCACGAAATCGCCAGCGTGTTGCGCACCGAGGTCTCGAACACCTCTCGCGTCATCCGTCGCTTGAGCACCGCCGCCACAAAGGCTGCCATCGCGCCAATTGCCGAGCTTTCCACAAGGCTTGTCCAACCTTTCACAAAGGGGATCATCATCGTGGCAAAGATCACCAGTGGCAGCAGGCCCGCGCGCAACAACCGCAGCTTTTCCGCCAAGGGCACATTGCGCTCTTCCTCTGGCAGCACCGGACCAAGCTCGGGCTGAATCCGGCAGCGCACATAGATGTAGATGATGAACATTGTGGCCATCATCAGCCCCGGCAGAACCCCCGCCAGCCACAATTGCCCCACCGGTTGCCGTGCGATCATTGCATAAAGCACCAGCACCACCGACGGTGGCACAAGGATGCCAAGGGACGAGCCCGCCTGAATGACCCCGGTCACCATGATCTTGTCATAGCCGCGCCGCAACAGCTCTGGCAGGGCTATGGTGGCCCCAATCGCCATGCCCGCCACGGATAGGCCGTTCATCGCGGAAATCAGCACCATCAAGCCAATCGTACCAATCGCCAAACCGCCCCGTACCGGCCCCATCCAGACATGGAACATCTTGTAGAGATCATCTGCGATCTTGGATTCCGACAGAACGTAGCCCATGAAAATGAACATCGGCAGCGTCAGCAGCGGATACCACTTCATCAGCTTCATCGCGCTGGCAAAGGGCACATCCACCCCGCCCACACCCCAGAGCAGCATTGCCGCCGCCGCGCCCACAAATCCGATGGCACCAAATACCCGCTGCCCGGTCATGAGCATCAGCATCATCGAAGAAAACATCAAGAGGGCGATCATTTCATAGGGCATCAGACCGCCTCGCCTTTTAGCCTAAGGATGTCGCGGCAAAGCTCTGCAAGTGCCTGCAACAGCATCAGGAATACGCCAAGGCACAGAACGGCCTTGATCGGCCAGATCAGAGGCCGCCACGCGGTCGAAGACCGTTCCATGAAGCCGAACATCTCGCCCGCCGCCGTTGGCCCTTGGGTCACGAGCGTCTTGAACACCTGCCAGAACCACGAAAACGGCTCTGTCCCGAAATACCCCAGCGAATAGGCGGTAGAGCCTACAGCGCCATAGAGCAGCACCCCCAGATAAAACAGCAGGAAGAAGACCGTAAAGGCATCCACCCACGCCTTTGTGCGGACGGACCAAGCCCCGTAAAACAGGTCCATGCGCACATTGCTGCCCAGTTGGATCGAATAGGGCCCGCCCAGAACGTAATAGGCCACCATCACGAATTGCGCGGTTTCCAGCGTCCAGAGCGAGGGGTTGAAGAATGTCTTGGACACTGACGACCACAGTAGCACGCCGATCAGCACGAAAATCAGATACATCGCGACCCGCCCGATAAAGCGGTTCATGGCGTCAATGGCGCGAATATAGGCCCAAACGATCCTAGGCATGGGCGCCCCCTTTGACGGTCTCACCAAGAACGTTCAACGCCGGACGCAGCAGGGTCAAAACCTCATTCGCGAGGCGGGCTTGGCTTTCCGCACCTTGCAACAGGTCATTTCGGATTTCGATCATCACATTGGGCAGATCGTGCGCCAGCCCGTGCAGTTGTAGCGAATGGGTGACGCCATCCTCTGGCCCATAGGGATCATTGCGGCGGATCACGCGGTGGGGCAGGCGGTGCGCTTCAGCCAGCATGGCATCGGCCAATCGCGTGTCACTGTCATGCAAAATGCCGATCTCGCAGTCACGCTGCGCCCCGAACCATACTGGCGAAAAGCTGTGGATGGTAACCAGCGCTGTCGCCAGCCCAGCCGCTTTGCGTGCGCAGATCACTTGGCGAACCGCGCTGCAAAACGGCGTATAGACCTGCGCCACCCGTTGGGCGCGTTCCGCGGCGCTCAGCCCACGATTGCCCGGCACCTCGATTACCTCAGAGCGGTCTGGCATCGCACTTGTCGCCTCGGGCGGGCGGTTGCAATCATAGACGAGGCGCGACACGGTGGCGGCCACCATTGGTGAGCAAAGCGCCTCCGCCAGTTGTACCGCTACCGCGCGTGCGCCGGGATCCCAGGCCGCATGGCTGCTGCGCGCCTCTGCACTCAGCCCAAGCCCGCCATACTGCGCGGGGATGACATTCGAGGCATGCTCGCACAGGATCAGAACCGGGCCATTGGCCTGCGCACCGATCCCCTCGACCACGTCAGAATCATCCCAGTTCAGATTGCGTGTCATGCGCCCCCCTGCGGCATTTGTAAAAATGTTTCCACATGGGGAAATTTGTGTCAATATATTTCCAGAAGGCTTTGTCGGATTGCCATCCGGCCTGCCTGTTTCGACAGCACCCGTTCAGGAGCCGCGATGTGACCAAGCCCCCGCCAACCGTGCGCGACCTGATCCGCGCGCATTACAGCGCTCTCACTCAATCCGAACGCAAATTCGCGCAGGCGCTGTTGGACAGCTATCCGGCGGCGGGTCTGGCCTCGATCACGATCGTCGCGGCGAATGCGGGCGTGTCAACACCCACCATTGCCCGCATGGTGCAGAAACTGGGGTTCAAAGGCTATCCGCAATTCCATCAGGCGCTGCTTCGAGAGTTGGAGGCCAAGGTATCCGGCCCAACCCAACGCCGCGCCAATTGGGCGTCAGAGGCGCCCGCCACCCATTCGCTGAACCGATTTGCGCAGGCGGTCACGCAGAACATCGAACAAACCTTTGCCAATATCGACAGCGCCCGGTTCGATGCGGCGGCGCGCCTTTTGGCCGATACCGACGGGCGGCTCTATCTGGTTGGCGGACGTATCACGCGGGCGCTGGCCGATTACGCCTTTACCCATTTTCAGGCCGTGCGCGGACGGGTCACGCACATGACCTCGTCCTCCGCCACATGGCCGCATTACGTGCTGGATATGGCCAAGGGCGATACCCTTTTGATGTTCGACATCCGCCGCTATGAAACCAGCCTGATGCGGCTGGCCGAGATTGCCACGGCGCGCGGTGTCCGCGTGGTGTTGATCACGGATCAATGGATGAGTCCGATTTCAGATCTAGCCACCCATACCTTTAACTGCTGGGTCGAAATCCCCTCGGCTTGGGATTCCAATATCTCGACCATGATGCTCCTTGAGGCGTTGATTGCCGCCGTGCAAGAAGAACGCTGGCCCGCCACCCGCGAGCGGTATGAAGAGCTGGATGCCCTGTTTAACGCGACCCGGTTGTTTCAGAAATAAGCACGCCCTTGCCAGCGATAAGATGGGTGATCTGCACCGCCGCCTGCGCCACTGCCGCACCAAACTCTGAAATCTGGGCATCACGAAAACGGCTGCTGGGGCCAGAGATCGACACGCCGGCACATGGCTCTCCACGATCGTTGAAAATCGCGGCGCCGATGCAGGACATGCCGTCATACCTCTCGTTGCGATCAAACGACCAGCCGCGCGTGCGGGTCTCGGCCAGATCATCAAAAAGGGCACGCGGCGTGATCAATGTCTCTTCGGTGAATCCCTTGAGGCCCGCGCCCTTGAGAAGCGCCATCAGCCGATCCTCGGGTAGGGCTGCCAAAATTGCCTTGCCGGTTCCCGAGGCATGCATTGGCGTGCGCGATCCGGGGGGAAAGAAGGCGCGGATCGGATTTTGCGTCTCGACCTGACCGATGAAAACCACCTCTGCCCCATCCGGTACTGCCAGATTGGCGGTCTCGCCGGTCTGTTCCATCAAGCGCCGCATCACCGGGCGGCCCGCATCCGCCAGATTGGTCCGCTTGAGATAGGCAACCCCTGTGCGATAGGCTTCGATCCCGATGGTCCAATCCTGCCGCTCTTCGTCGAACCGCACAAAATCGCGCTTTTGCAGGGTCGTCAGAATGCGATGCGTCGTGGCGGTGGGAATGCCGAGGCTGAGCGAAAGATCCGTCAAGTTCACCCCTTCTTGCCGCGCCACGGCGGTCAGCACGGACAGCGCCCGGTCTAACGCCTGCATGGTGCCGGCGCTGCTATCGGCGAATTGCGATTTCGGGCGGCCGCGCGCGCGTTTGGTCTGAGTCATGGTGGCGATTCCCTTGTTGGAGGTCTTGGTGGGCAATTGTATGCAGAATAAAAAATATTTTCATGTTATTCTTTGAATTAGATATGGAAAAATGAAAATCAAATAAAATCATGCATTTGGATATTTAATTAATAAAATGAAAATGCTTTTCAAGAAAATTGCAAAGCGACGCGCCTCACGTCATATTACCGCTATCTCAGAGGAGGATGGTGCAATGTCAGATCAAAACCCGGTTTTCATCCCCGGCCCAACGAATATCCCCGACCGGCTGCGTCGTGCCATGCAGGTGCAGACACAGGATCACCGCTCGCCCGCGTTCGTTAATACGCTCGCCCCGGTTCTTAAGGGCTGCAAGACCGTCTTTGGCACTGCCAAGGGCGAGATCATCACATTCCCCGCCTCCGGCACCGGCGGTTGGGAAGCTGCAATCACCAACACCCTCAGCCCCGGCGACAAGGTTCTGGTGGCGCGGTATGGCATGTTTAGCCACCGTTGGATCGACATGTGCCAACGTCATGGGTTGGATGTTCAGATCATCGAATGCCCATGGGGCAGCGGCGCGCCTGCCGACCGTTTCCAAGAGGCGCTGAGCGCTGACAAGGATCACCGCATCAAGGCCGTTCTCGTCACCCATAACGAGACCGCTACCGGCGTCCGCTCTGATATCGCTGCCGTTCGTGGCGCGATGAAGGCGTCCAATCATCCTGCGCTTTTGATGGTCGATTGCGTCAGCTCGCTGGGCTCGATGCCCTTCGAGATGGATACATGGGGCGTTGATATCGCGGTCTCCGGTTCGCAAAAGGGCTTCATGCTCAACACCGGGATGGCGATCCTTGCGGTCAGCCCCAAGGCGCTGGCAATGATGGAAACCGCGAAATTGCCGCGCACGTTTTTTGATTTCCGTGATATGATGGGCGCAAATGCCAAGGGCGGCTTTCCGTATACCCCGCCGCTCCAGCTGATCTACGGCATGGCCGAGAGCCTGAACATGCTGTTCGAGGAAGGGCTGGACAATGTCTATGCCCGTCACACCCGGATTGCCGAAGGTGTGCGCCGTGCGGTTGCTGCTTGGGGCTTGAAACTGGTGGCACAGACGCCAGATCTGTACTCTGACACTGTCAGTGCGGTTTTCGTGCCCGAGGGCTTTGACAGCAACCGTCTGACAGAGCGTGTGTTTGGCACCTATGGCATGAGCTTTGGTGTGGGTTTGGGCGAGATGAATGGCCGCGCTTTCCGCATCGGCCATCTCGGGAGCCTGACCGAGTCGATGATGCTTTCTGGTCTGGCGACGCTTGAAATGGCCATGGCGGATCTGAATTACCCCGTTAAAATGGGGTCTGGCGTGATCGCTGCGCAGGAATACTATCGCGCAACCGCCAAGCCTGTTTTGGCCGAAAAGGCCGCGTGAAAGGAAGACTAAATGCTGGATCAACATAGTCCGAGCGACCTCACGATCGACGACGTGCGCGCCGCGCATGAGCGGATCAAACCCTATATCCACCGCACCCCGGTGCTGACCTCGTCTTATCTCAACGATCTGACCGGGGCAGAGCTGTTCTTTAAATGCGAGAACTTCCAAAAGGCGGGGGCTTTCAAGGTGCGCGGCGCCTCGAACGCGGTCTTTGGCCTCAGCGATGAAATGGCCAAGATGGGCGTGGCAACACATAGCTCCGGCAATCACGCACTGTCGCTCAGCTATGCTGCTGGGCGCCGGGGCATCCCGTGTCATGTGGTCATGCCCCGCACCGCCCCGCAGGCGAAAAAAGACGCGGTGCGCGGTTATGGCGGAATCATCACCGAATGCGAACCCTCGACCAGCAGCCGCGAAGAAGTGTTCGCCAAGGTGCAGGCAGAGACAGGTGCAGAATTCGTGCATCCCTATAATGACCTGCGCGTCATCACCGGGCAGGCCACCTGTTCGCTGGAATTGCTTGATCAGGTTGACGCGCTTGATGCCGTGATCGCGCCTATCGGTGGCGGCGGCATGGTGTCGGGCACATGCCTTACGCTGTCGAACCTCGCGCCGCATGTCGAAATCTACGCAGCCGAGCCAGAGCAGGCGGATGACGCCTATCGCAGCTTCAAGGCGGGTCACATCATCGCCGATGACGCCCCAAACACCGTCGCGGATGGCCTCAAAGTGCCGCTCAAAGAGAATACGTGGCATTTCGTAAGCCATAATGTCACCGACATCCTGACCGCCAGCGAAGAGGAAATCGTCGAGGCGATGAAGCTCACGTGGAAGCGGATGAAGATCGTGATCGAGGCAAGCTGTGCTGTGCCCCTTGCCACCATCCTCAAAAACCGTGAGGTTTTTGCGGGCAAGCGCGTGGGGGTGATCATCACGGGTGGCAACGTCGATCTTGATACGCTGCCTTGGATCAAGTGACCAATTCCCTTCGGCGCGCGATCCTCGCGCGCCGCAACTGAACAACCCGAATTCTGGGAGGATATCCGATGAAAGACACGATCAATCTCGACGCCTACGAAGTGGGCTATGACATCCCCGCCCTGCCGGGCATGGACGAGGCCGACATTCAGACCCCTTGCCTTGTTCTTGATCTTGATGCGCTAGAGCGCAACATCAAGAAGATGGGCGATTGGGCACGTGATCATGGCATGCGTCACCGCGTTCATGGCAAGATGCACAAATCCGTTGATGTGGCGCTCCTTCAAGAAAGCCTTGGTGGTGCCTGCGGCGTGTGCTGTCAAAAGGTCAGCGAAGCCGAAGTGTTTGCCCGTGGCGGCATCAAAGACGTGCTGGTGTCGAACCAAGTGCGTGACCCCGCCAAGATCGACCGTCTGGCGCGCATGCCGAAACTGGGCGCGCGGACCATCTGCTGCGTCGATGATCTGACAAATGTGGCGGACCTGTCGGCCGCTGCGCAAAAGCACGGCACCCAGATCGAATGTCTGGTGGAAATCGACTGTGGCGCAGGCCGCTGTGGTGTGACCACCACCCCTGCCGTGGTGGAAATCGCCAAGGCAATTGATGCTGCACCGGGCCTCAAGTTCGCGGGCATTCAAGCCTATCAAGGCGCGATGCAGCACATGGACAAATACGAAGACCGCAAGGCCAAGATCGACCTTGCTGTGGCGCAGGTCAAGGATGCTGTCGACACGCTCAAGGCCGAAGGGCTGGAGTGCGACATCGTCGGCGGCGGCGGCACCGGCAGCTATTATTTCGAAGGCAACTCGGGCGTGTATAACGAGCTTCAGTGCGGCTCTTACGCGTTCATGGATGCTGACTATGGCCGTATCCTTGATAAGGACGGCAAGCGTATCGACCAAGGCGAATGGGAAAACGCACTGTTTATCCTGACCTCTGTCATGAGCCACGCCAAGGCCGACAAAGCCATCGTTGACGCGGGCCTCAAGGCGCAGTCGGTCGACTCTGGCCTGCCGGTGATCTTTGGGCGCACGGATGTGCAATATGTCAAATGCTCGGACGAGCATGGCGTTGTTGCCGACCCCGATGGCGTGCTCAAGGTGAATGAGAAACTGCGCCTTGTGCCGGGTCACTGCGATCCGACCTGCAACGTGCATGATTGGTATGTCGGCGTGCGGAACGGTAAGGTCGAAACCGTGTGGCCGGTATCGGCACGCGGCCGGGCCTACTAAGGGCTGGCAGGATGAATACCCACAAAGAAGTGGCCGCCGACGGCTTCGTGATCGTCGGCGAGGAAATCTGCCAGAAGATTATCAGCCGGGCTGATGCCTTTGGTGCGGTCGAAGCGGTCTTTGCCGCCATGGCGCGCGGTGATGCCTATAACTTCCCCGTGGTCCGTGAAGCCATCGGCCATGCCGATGCGCTTTACGGCTTCAAAGGGGGGTTTGACCGCTCTGGCCTGTCGCTGGGCCTCAAGGCGGGGGGCTATTGGCCGGGCAATATGGACAAGGGGCTGACCAACCATCAGTCCACCGTGTTCCTGTTCGATCCGGATACCGGGCGGCTCTCTGCGCTGGTGGGTGGCAACTACCTGACTGCCATTCGTACCGCCGCCTCGTCTTCGGTCTCGATCGCGCATCTCGCGCGCAAGGATGCGAAGGTGCTGGGTATGGTCGGTGCGGGCCACCAATCCGCCTTTCAATTGCGCGCCGCCGTCGAGCAGCGTGCCTTTGAAAAGGTCGTGGCGTGGAACCCGCATCCCGACATGTTGCCGCGTCTTGGCGCAGTCGCCAAGGAGCTGGGGCTGGAGTTTGAGGCGGTCACCCAAGAAGAGCTGGGCGCGCAGGCCGATGTGATCATCACGATCACCTCTGCGTTCGAGCCGCTGATGATGGCAGATTGGGTCAAACCCGGCACGCATATCGCCTGCATGGGGACAGACACCAAAGGCAAGCAAGAGGTGGATCCGGCGCTCTTTACCCGTGCCACGGTCTTTGCCGATGAAATCGCACAGTCGATCACCATCGGTGAAGCGCAGCATGCCGTGGGCAAAGGGCTGATTGCCGAGGGTGACATCACCCCCATCGGGGCAGTCATCAACGGCACCCACGCGGGGCGCAGCAATGCCGAGGAAATCACCCTCTTTGATGGCACCGGCGTTGGCCTTCAAGATCTCGCCGTGGCGTCGGTCGCGGCCAAGCTGGCGCGCGAGCAAGGGCTTGTAACGCCCATAACCTTGGGCTGATCCGCTTTATAACAGTTTGACGAAATTTGCACAGGCAGCCGTCACCACGGTTGCCTGTTCTCTTTTTACGTGTAGCTTGATCGCGCATGACGCGGCCGGGTGGTGCGATCCAGGCCTGCGTTCCACAGGGAGGATCAGATGTCTAAATTCGCTTTTGGCGCCATGCTTGCCGCCACCACGGCGCTTGCGCCGCTTGCCGCTGCCGCACAGACCGAAATCCAGTTCTGGCACGCGTTCACCGGTCGGCTGGCCGAATTGCTGGATGAACAAGTGGCAGGCTTCAACGCCGATCAAAGTGACTACAAGGTCACGGCCACCCCCAAGGGCAATTATTCCGAGGCGCTCAACGCTGGCATTGCGGCATTCCGTGCGGGCGAACAGCCGCATATCCTTCAGGTCTTTGAGGTTGGCACCGCCAGCATGATGGCCGCCAAGGGCGCGATCAAACCGGTCTATGAGGTGCTGGAGCAATCGGGCCTACCGTTTGATCCCAACGCCTATCTCGCCGCCGTCACGGGCTATTACACCACTCCCGAAGGGCAGATGCTGTCTTTTCCCTATAACTCTTCCACGCAGGTTCTCTATGTGAACCGCGATGCGCTGTCGGGTGCGGGCATCGACCCTGATACCGATCTCAGCACTTGGCAGAACGTTGATACGGTGCTGGGCCAACTCAAAGAGGCGGGCCATGCCTGCCCCTATACCACCTCTTGGCAGAGCTGGGTGCATCTCGAGAGCTTCTCGGCCTATCACAATGTGCCCTTTGCCACGCAGGCCAATGGGTTTGGTGGGCTTGATACAGAACTCGTGTTCAACGGCCCGCTTCAGGTGCAGCATATCGCCAAGCTGGGGGAATGGGCCAAGGACGGCAAATTCATCTACGCCGGTCGCCGCAACGAGGCGGGTGCCAATTTCCGTGGTGGCGATTGCGCGCTCTTTCCCGAAAGCTCGGCTGGCTATGCAGGCGTCAAAGCCGAGGCGCAGTTTGACTTTCAGATCCGCCCGCTGCCCTATTGGGACGGGGTCGAGGGCGCGCCGCAGAACACCATCATCGGCGGGGCCTCTCTCTGGGTGATGCAGGGGCATGAGGCCGAAGAATACACGGCCGTGGCTGCCTTTCTCAATTTCCTCTCCTCGCCCGAGGTGCAGGCGCAATGGCATCAGAACACCGGCTACCTACCCATCACCTCTGCCGCAGCCGAGGTGACGCGCGCCGCAGGCTTTTATGAGGCCAATCCCGGCACGGATATTGCCGTGACGCAGATGACCACCAAGGAACCGACCGAGAATTCCAAGGGCCTGCGGCTTGGGTCTTTCGACCAAATCCGCGCCATCATCGACGAAGAGCTAGAGGCGGTCTGGTCCGGTGACAAGGACGCGCAGGCAGCACTTGATACGGCGGTGGAGCGCGGCAACCAGCTCTTGCGCCGGTTTGAACAAGCCAACCGCTAAGTCAGGGCGGGGCCGGGCAACCGGCCCCTGACCGCAGATGGAAAAACGTGTCACCTTCAAGGGCTGGTTGCTACCGCTCTGCCTCATTGCCCCGCAGGTGTTCATCTCTGCGGTGTTCTTCTTCTATCCGGCAGGGCAGGCGGTGTGGCAGTCGCTCTTTATTCCTGATCCCTTCGGCCTTTCGTCGCAATTCGTGGGGCTTGGAAATTTCGAATACCTGCTTGGCGATCCCTATTATCGCGCGTCCTTTGTGACCACGGCGGTCTTTTCCACGCTGGTCACTTTGGCGTCGATGATCCCGGCGCTCTTTCTCGCGGTCATGGCCGATCGGCTGGTGAAATCGGCGGGCACTTACCGGACGTTGCTGATCTGGCCCTATGCCGTGGCCCCGGCCATCGCCGGGGTGCTCTGGATGTTCATGTTCAACACCCGCGTGGGCGTCGTGTCGTGGTATCTCGGGCAGTTGGGCTATGACTGGAACCATGTGCTGAACGGGACCGAGGCGATGGGATTGGTTGTCGCCGCCTCTGCTTGGGGGCGGATCAGCTATAATTTCCTGTTCTTCTTTGCCGCCCTTCAGGCCGTGCCCCGCTCGATCATCGAGGCCGCTGCCATTGACGGTGCGCGCTTTTGGCGGCGGTTCTTCACCATCGTGCTGCCGCTCTTGTCGCCGACCACGTTTTTCCTGCTCGTGGTCAATATCGTCTATGCGTTCTTCGAGACCTTCGGCGTGATCCACACCATCACCGCCGGTGGCCCGCAACAATCCACCACCATCCTCGTCTACAAGGTGTTTTCAGACGGGTTCGTCAGTCAGGATCTCGGCTCCAGCGCGGCGCAATCGGTGATCCTTTTGTTGGTCGTCGGTCTGCTCACCGTGCTGCAATTCAAATACATCGAAAAACGGGTGCATTACTGATGGCCCGCGAAATCACAGGCATGGTAGAGCGGCGCGGCCTTGGCCTCTGGCTCACGCATCTGGCGATGATTGCGGGCGTCTTGGTGATCTTTTTCCCGATCTGGCTGGCTTTCGTGGCCTCGACCGTCACGCAGCCCGAAATCGTGCGCCCGCCGATGCCGCTCTGGCCTGGCGACCAACTGATCGAGAATTACACCGCAGCCCTCTTTTCCGGCGTGAATGTGCCGGTGCTGAGCATGCTTGGCAATTCGCTGATCATGGCTGTGGGCATCGCCGTGGGCAAGATCATCATCTCGCTCACCTCGGCCTTTGCCATTGTCTATTTTCGTTTCCCGGGGCGCAATCTGTTCTTCTGGTTGATCTTTCTCACACTCATGCTGCCTGTTGAGGTGCGCATCGTGCCCACCTATGAGGTGATCGCAGGCTTTGGCATGCTCAACAGTTATCAGGGGCTGATCTTTCCGCTCATCGCCTCTGCCACTGCGACCTTTCTCTTTCGGCAGTTCTTTCTGACCATCCCTGATGAATTGGCCGAGGCCGCGCGCGTCGACGGGGCCAGCCCGGTGCAGTTTTTCTGGGATATCCTCTTGCCGATGAGCCGCACCAATATCGCGGCGCTTTTTGTGATCCTCTTCATCTATGGCTGGAACCAATATCTCTGGCCGCTTCTGATCACCACGGACCCCTCGATGAACACCATCGTGATGGGCATCCGCCAGATGTTTCCCTCGGGCGATGACGTGGCCGATTGGCCGGTGATCATGGCCACCTCAATCCTTGCGATGATCCCGCCGGTGGTGGTGGTCATCTCGATGCAGAAACTCTTTATCCGCGGCCTTGTGGACAGCGAGAAATAAACGACATGGCAACCGTAACCCTCGACGCTATCAAGAAACGCTTTGGTCCGACCGAGGTCATTCAAGGCGTAAGCCTAGATGTGGCGGATGGGGAATTCATCGTCATCGTCGGGCCCTCTGGCTGTGGAAAATCCACACTCCTGCGTATGGTCGCGGGGCTTGAGACGATCACCGAGGGGGAATTGCGCATCGGCGACCGCCGCGCGAATGATCTTGAACCGATGGACCGCGACATCGCCATGGTGTTTCAGAATTACGCGCTCTATCCGCATATGAGCGTGGCGCAGAACATGGGCTATGGCCTCAAGATCGCGGGCCTGCCCAAATCCGAGATTGCCGCCAAGGTTCAGGATGCAGCCAAGCTCTTGCAACTGACCGAACTCCTTGATCGCAAGCCCCGGCAGCTTTCAGGCGGTCAGCGCCAGCGCGTTGCCATGGGCCGCGCCATCGTGCGCGCGCCTTCGGTGTTCCTGTTTGACGAACCGCTCTCAAATCTTGATGCCAAGCTGCGCGTTCAGATGCGGCTCGAAATCCGCGAACTACAGGCCAAGCTTGGGATCACATCGCTTTATGTCACCCATGATCAGGTCGAGGCGATGACCATGGCTGACCGCATGATTGTGATGAACGCAGGGCTGGCCGAACAAATCGGCACACCTTTGGATGTCTATGAACGCCCCGCCACGCTTTTTGCTGCGCAGTTCATCGGCAGCCCGTCGATGAATGTGCTCGAGGTCGAGGGGCGCGATGGCGCGCTCTGGCTTGGTGATGCGGGCTTGCCCAACCCCAGAGGCCATAGCGGCCCCGTCATGCTTGGGATGCGCCCCGAACATCTGACGCCTGATCCCGAGGGGCCAATCGCCATGCAGGTCTTGCTGGCCGAACCTTTGGGCGCCAACACACTTTTGCACGGCAAACTTGAGGGGGGGCAAAACTTTACTGCCAGCTTGCCGGGGGTGCATCAGGTGGCCCAAGGCGGTGCGCAATTGCGCCTTGGTATCGCGCCTGCAAACATGCATCTGTTTGACCACAAAACAGGCGCGCGGCTTTGAAAACCCGCCACTAACGCCTTGGGGTCTCAGATGTCCTTGAGAATGCGCCGCGCCACGTCCTGTCCTGACAAAACGGCCCCATGTGCTGTGCCGAAATGGTCCGCCGAACAGGCCTCGCCCGCAAACCAAAGCTGTCCGTCCCAGTCTGGACCGGCCAGAGCGCGCCGCGTCGCAGGCGTGGTGCCGACGGCATTGAAACTATAGCTGCCATAGCTCAGTGGTTCTTGCCCCCACCGCGTTATCTGCGCATCCAGTGGGGCGGGAAACCCCGTGCCGAACATCCCGCGCAGCGCGTCATGCGCGGCGGCCCGGGTGTCACGATCACTGAACCCTTCAAGCTCGGTCGCCGGGTCTGCGGCGTTGAACCCGATCAGCACCGGCATCGCCATTGATCGCGCAAGCGAGACCCATTCCCCCCAGAACCCCGGACGCGGGCCCAGCCAGCCGATCCAATCCACGTCCTGAGGCCAGTGAATTCGGTCAAACCGCAGAACGCATTTGTTCAAAAGACCCATGCGCAGGCCGTCGATGGCCGCCTGACGCGCGCGCGTCAAATCAGTGGCAAAGCGCACCCGCCCGGATTGCAGCACACCAAGCGGCAGGGTGCAGATCACCCGATCCGCCACAATCCGGCTGCCATCGGCCAGCTGCACCATCCCCGGAGCCACTTCGCGCACTGGGGCGGACAGCCGGATATCCAGCCCCTGCGCAAGCGTTGTAGTGATCTGGTCAAACCCTTGCGGAAAGAGCACATCTGCCCCGCCGAATTCCGCGCCCTCGTCCCCGTACCACGCCGACAAAAGACGCGCGGGGCTGCCGTATTCCTGCTCCAACGTGCTGTTGACCAGATAGAGCACCAGACGCCGCAGCATTGCATCGGCACTCTGCCACTCGGGCGATGCCTCCAGCGCTTGCATCACTGAAATGTCGCGCGTGCGGCTCTCGGTTGCGGCAAGGGCGCGGCGCAACAGGGTTTTGGCGGGGCGCATGTCCGGGTCGATCTCTGCGCCGTCTGTCGCCAAGAGGATCGCCGCATTGTAGCTTGTCGCGACCACGCGCGCGCCGCTCTGACGCGCCAGATCCGTCAGGGGATTACCGCGCTGCCCATGTATCCAGCTTGCGCCAAGGTCCACCGGCATATCGGGCCATAGCCGCGATGTGCGAATGCGCCCCCCAACCTTTGCTCCGGCTTCTAGGACTGTGACCGAATGTCCGGCATCATGCAGGGCCCGCGCGGCCGAGAGGCCCGCCAAACCGGCACCGATGACAACCGTTCGCGTGCCGTCTTGTGCAGATGCGCGGCCTGCCGCACAGGCGACCGCGCTCAAACCCGCCAGTACCGTGCGACGTCCCAGCCGGGCGCTCATAGGACCACTCCCGCAGCGACAGCGCCCCGATTACACTCGGTCTGCAAAAAGTTAGTCTTTCGCGCAAGAACTTGGATCATCACCGCATGCTTCTCAAACCGTCCTGTCACAGATATCTCGCTCTGATGTGCCTTATTTGACGATACAGTATTTTGGGCATTCGGCGAACCGGGATAAAATCCCCATCTTGACACTACGGTCTGATAGCTTGGCCGATCAGCGCCTCATTGGGCCCACCAACCCTCTAGCCTAAGTGCTTGGCGGGCGGTTTCCTGCATGTGGCAGGCCATGGTCGCAGGCCCGCCGCCTGTACCGCCCATCCATTGCGCCTGTTCATAGAGACAGGCCGCATCGCGAAATGCCATCCACGCGCGCTGCATTTCGCGCAGGCTGTTCTCTAGGGATGGTACGCTGGCGCCGATGCTGGCCATTTCGCCATCGCTCGCCCGGGCCGCATCCATCTTTGCGGCATAGGCCGCGTTCAGCCGTCCATCCCACAGCTTCAATTCAGCGTCGAGACAGTCAATCATGCCGATAGTCGTCTCTCCTCCGTCTGTCGTCATGCAGGCCTGCGCCGAGCGCCCGACGCAATCAAGCACCGCATGCCCCGAGAGGTTGGGCGCAAGGCGCTCGGCCTCGCGGGTACAGGCAAGGGTCGCATCGGGCAGGAAAACCGGCTCGGCCTGTGCCGCCCCACTGCTGGCCAAAAGCAGAGCGAACACCAGTTGCCCCGCCCAGTGTCCCAAAGGCCGAATGATGCTAGTGCCTGGAATGCCGTTCATGTGTTCATCACTCCTACGCCCGGATATGACACGCGTCAGACGACCACGTCGAACTCTTCTTGTGCGCCCACGCCAAAGACGCGCCGATACCTTGCAATCTCTTGGTCTGGTCCCATCGCCTTGCGCGGGTTGTCCGACAGCTTGACCGTGGGCCGCCCGTTGGCCGCCACCGCCTTGCACACCAACGAGAACGGCGCCAAGGCATCATCGGGCGTGAGCCCGCGAAAATCATTGGTCAAGAGCGTACCCCACCCAAAGGAGCACCGGACACGCCCCGAGAACCGCTGATGCAGCGCGATGATCCTCTCCACATCCAGACCGTCGGAAAAGATCACCATTTTCTGCCGTGGGTCCTCGCCGCGCGATGTCCACCATTTGATCGCTGTTTCTGCCCCTTCCTCGGGCGCACCAGAATCGATGCGGATACCGGTCCATCCCGCTAACCAGTCGGGGGCATTGTCGAGAAACCCACGCGTGCCATAGGTATCGGGCAGGATGATACGCAGGTTCCCATCATGCTCTTCATGCCAGTCCGACAGCACCTCGTAGGGCGCGCGCGCCAAGCCTGCGTCATCCTCGGCCAGTGCGGCATAGACCATTGGCAGTTCATGGGCGTTGGTGCCAATCGCCTCAAGATCGCGGTTCTTGGCGATCAGGCAATTCGATGTGCCGACAAAGCGGTTGCCCAAACGCTCGCTCATGGCCTGCACGCACCAGTCCTGCCACAGGAACGAATGCCGCCGCCGCGTGCCGAAATCGGCAATGCGCAGCCCCTCGATCGGGCGCAGATGCTCGACCTTTTCCCACAGCTTGGTCATGGCGCGGGCATAGAGCACCTGAAGCTCGAATTTCTTGAGGTGGTGCAGCACGGCGCGGGATCGCAACTCCATAAGAACCGCCAAAGCCGGGATTTCCCACAGCATCACCTCGGGCCATTTGCCCTCGAAGGTCAGCTCGTATTGTCCGTCCCGCTTCTCCAGATGATAGGGCGGGAGGCGCAGCGTCTCGAACCAATCCATGAACTCTGACGTGAACATGCTCCGCTTGCCGTAGAACATGTTGCCGCGCATCCATGTGCTTTCGCCCCGCGACAGCGACAATGACCGGATATGATCCAGCTGTTCCCGTAGCTCGCCCTCGTCCACCAGATCGGCCAATCGGATCGCGTTGCTGCGATTGATAAGCGAAAAGGTAACGGTGGTGTCGCGACGTTTGCGAAACACCGATTGGCACATCAAAAGCTTGTAGAAATCAGTGTCGATCAGGGATCGGACAATCGGGTCGATTTTCCATTTGTGATTATGCACACGTGTGGCGATATCGACCATTGGTGGCCTCCGGCGGGACAATTGCAGCGGTTAAATCAAAGCGGACGGGCACGTGCAAGGCGCATTGGTGGGCTTGGCCCCGACGCAAGGCCGCTGTTGCGTGGCTAGACACAAGAAATCAGGCCAATTTGGTAAATTAATCTTACCAGAATGCTTGCCTTTGCCCACATAACCGTTACGATTGCCCGCGTGTGGCGGAAACAGGGCCTCGAATCGCCCGTGGGGGATATGCTTTGCCCGCCATCCGATGCGAATAGACGCAACAGATTTATGGGAGGACTACCATGACAAACAAGTCGAAGATGGATCGGCGCTCGTTCCTGCGCCGCGCGGCGGTTGGGGCGCCGGCGGTTGCTGCGGGCGCGCTCGCGGCTCCGGCGGTGTTGGCACAGGCGCCGCTGGTGCTCAAGATGCAGACATCTTGGCCCGCTGGCGACATCTGGCAGGAAATGGCGCAGGATTATGCAACCCGCGTTGAGGAAATGTCCGGCGGCCGTCTGAAGATCGACGTGCTGCCTGCCGGCGCTGTCGTGGGCGCATTCCAGGTGCTCGACGCCGTGAATGACGGTGTTCTCGACATTGCGCACTCGGTGCCGGTCTACTGGTATGGCAAGAACAAAGCGGCCTCGCTCTTTGGGACTGGCCCCGTGTTCGGCGGCTCGGCAACCACGATGCTCAGCTGGTTCTACGAAGGCGGCGGCAAGGCGCTCTATGACGAGCTGACCCAGGATATCATGGGCCTCGAAGTCGATGGTTACATGGGCTTCCCGATGTTCGCGCAGCCCTTCGGCTGGTTCAAGGGCGAGGTGAACACTGTCGCTGACCTGCAGGGCTTCAAATACCGCACCGTGGGTCTTGCTGCTGACCTGCTGCAGTCGATGGGCATGTCTGTCGCCCAGCTTCCGGGTGGCGAAATTGTGCCCGCGATGGAGCGTGGCGTGATCGACGCGTTCGAGTTCAACAACCCGTCGTCGGACCGTAACTTTGGTGCGCATGACGTGGCCAAGAACTACTATCTGTCCTCGTATCACCAGGCCTCCGAGAGCTTTGAATTCCTGTTCAACAAGCTGACCATGGAAGATCTCGATCCTGATATGCGCGCGATCCTGAAGTACGCGGTTGAAGCGGCTTCCACCGCGAACACCGCCAAGGCGATGCGTCGCTATTCTGCAGACCTCAAGTGGCTGCAAGAAGAGGCCGGTGTTACCATCCACCGCACCTCCACGGACATTCTGAATGGTCAGATCGAAGCATGGGACAAGTTGATCCCGGTTCTCGAAGAAGACCCCTTCATGAAGAAGTGTCTCGACAGCCAGCGCGCATGGGTGGAGCAAGTCACCTATTACGAACTGATGAACGCGCCTGACTATGCGCTTGCCTTCGATCACTACTTCCCGGGCAAGCTCAAGATGTAATCACGGTGTAAAAACCGGAAAATCCAGGGCCCCGGCGCAGGAAACGCCGGGGCCGCTTTCAAAATAGAGGGGGCTCCGTGTGATCGGTTTCATACGTTTCGCCGACAACCTGTCGGCCTGGTTCGGCAAGGCGTTCGCCTGGCTGATCGTCCTGATGGCCTTTGGCACCGGCTATGAGGTGGTGGTGCGCTATCTCTTCAACAATCCGACGGCTTGGGCACTTGATGTGTCCTTCATTATGTATGGCACGCTCTTCATGATGGGTGGCGCCTACACGCTGTCACGTGGCGGGCATGTGCGGGGTGACTTTCTCTATCGCCTCTGGCAGCCGCGTAATCAGGCCAAAGTCGATTTGGTGCTGTATATCCTCTTCTTCTTTCCGGGTATTCTGGCGCTGATCATTGCCGGATGGAAATATGCTGCGCGCTCTTGGTCCTATGCCGAGGTTTCCGTGAACAGCCCGGCAGGTATCCCGATCTATCAGTTCAAGACTGTGATCGTCGCCGCCGGAATCCTTCTCTTGATCCAAGGTGTCGCTCAGGTATTTCGTTGCATCCACTGCATGCGTACCAATGAATGGCTCAAAGCCGATGAAGATGTCTTCGAAACCGAAGACCTGCTGATGCAAAAGGCCGCTGAGGCCGAAAAGGACGCACATCCATGACCGATCCGCAAATCGCCCTGATGATGCTGGGCCTTTTCCTTATCTTCGTCTTTCTAGGCTTTCCCATCGCATTTACCCTCATGGCTATGGGTATCGGCTTTGGCTACTACGCCTATTTCGATGCCGGCCGCATGTGGCGCAGCTTTGACAGGCTGGCCGAGGATGCCGGGGCGTGGGACCAATGGACTCTCTGGCTGGAGGGGTTCTTTAACAATCGAATATTCGATTTGTTCGTGAACCAGACCTATACGGTGATGTCGAACGAAGTTCTGACCGCCGTGCCGCTGTTTTTGTTCATGGGTTACATCGTCGAGCGCGCGAATATCGTCGACCGGCTGTTTGGCACGCTCAACATCGCGGCGCGCAACATGCCGGGCTCTATGGGTGTGGCGGCGCTGATTACCTGCGCGCTTTTTGCTACCGCCACCGGCATCGTCGGCGCGGTCGTGACACTGATGGGCCTTCTGGCGCTGCCTGCCATGCTCAAGGCGCGGTATGATCCGTCCTTTGCGTCTGGCATCATCTGCGCTGGCGGCACGTTGGGCATTCTCATTCCGCCGTCGATCATGCTGATCGTTTACGCAGCGGCGTCGAGCGTCTCTATCGTGCGCCTCTACGCGGCGGCACTTTTGCCGGGTCTGACGCTGGTTGGTCTCTATCTCATCTACGTGATCGGTCGCTCGATCCTGCAACCGTCTGTGGCCCCCAAGCCGACCAAAGAGGAAATCCCCGAGATTCCCAAGACCCAGCTCTTTGTCATGATCCTGACATCGCTGGTGCCCTTGGCCTTTCTCATCCTCGCAGTGCTTGGTTCCATCCTGTTCGGTCTGGCCACCCCGACCGAAGCGGCGTCAATTGGCGCACTGGGCGGCATCTTCTTGGCCTTCGCCTACCGTGCGATGACATGGCAGCGTATGCGCGAAAGCGTGTATCTGACGGTGCGTACCACAGCGATGGTTTGCTGGCTCTTTGTTGGGTCCTACACCTTCTCGGCGGTGTTCTCTTACCTCGGTGGCGAACATGTGATTTCCGAATTCGTCCAGAGCATGAACCTCACCCCGCTGATGTTCCTGCTGTTGGCACAGCTCATCATCTTCCTTTTGGGCTGGCCGCTGGAGTGGTCTGAAATCATCATCATCTTCGTTCCGATCTTTCTGCCGCTTCTGGCTTTCTTCGAGATCGATCCGCTGTTCTTTGGCATTCTGGTGGCACTCAACCTGCAAACCAGTTTCTTAACGCCACCAATGGCCATGTCGGCCTATTACCTCAAGGGGATCGCCCCGCCAGAGATCAAGCTTACGCAGATTTTCTCGGGCGTCATGCCGTTCCTCTTCTGCGTGTTTATCGCCATGGCCATGATGTATAATTTCCCGCAGATCGTCTATTATCTGCCGGAGCTTATGTATGGCAAATAAGGCCGATATCCTGATGCTATCCGCGTGCGAGTTGCGCACGCGGCTGGCTTCGGGGGCGCTGAGCGCCCTCGATCTGGTCGAAGCGTGCATAGACCGGATCGAGGCGCGAGAGCCTGAAATACACGCTTGGGCTTGGTTCGATGCCGATTTTGCGCGTCAGCAAGCCAAGGCGCTGGATGCACAACGTCAGGCCGGGCGCCCCATCGGGGCGCTTCACGGTCTGCCGGTTGCCCTCAAGGACATCATCGACACCGCCAAGATTCCGACAGAGAACGGCTGTCCGCTGGACGCGGGCCGCATTCCCTTTAAGGATGCGGCCATCGTCGCCCGTCTCAAGGCGGCGGGTGCCGTGATCATGGGCAAGACGGTCACGACCGAACTGGCCTATATGCACGCGGGTGCCACCCGTAATCCACTCAACACCGCACATACGCCCGGTGGCTCGTCCTCGGGCTCTGCGGCGGCGGTGGCGGATGGGATGGTGCCTCTCGCCATTGGTACGCAAACCGGCGGATCGGTGATCCGGCCTGCGTCCTATTGCGGCGTGACCGGCTTCAAGCCCAGCTTTGGTGCGATCCCCCGTACGGGTGTTCTGATGCAGTCGCCCACGCTCGATACGCTTGGGGTTTTTGCCCGCACCCCCGCCGACGCGGCGCTTTTGACTGAGGTCTTGATGGGGTATGACGCGGGCGATCCGGCGACAACGCCTGCCCCAGTGCCGCCGCTCTTGTCGGTGGCCACATCAGAACCACCGCTCAAGCCGGTTTTTGCCTTTCTCCGCCCGCCGGGTTGGGACAAGGCCGATCCGCAGCTTCATGCGGCCTTTGCCGAGCTGATCGAGGCTTTGGGCGATCAGGTGTTCGAGGTGCCGCTCCCCAATGCCTTTAACGAGGCGGCGGAAATCCGGGCGCGTATCAATTTCGCCGAAATGGCGAAATACTATTACCGCTATGGCAAATCCCTCGACGCGCTTGGGCCACGCACCCAAGAGGCGCTGAACACCGGCAATGCCACGCTCGCGCGTGACTATCTCGCGGCACTCGACTGGGCTGACGTGCTTTATGCCGGCCTGGGCGAGATTTTTGAGCGGTGTGATGCGATCCTCTGTCCCGCTGCCACCGGCCCCGCACCTGAGGGGCTAGAGTATACGGGCGATGCGATTTTCAACGGGCTCTGGACGCTGACCGGCACACCGGCGGTCACAGTGCCCGCGTTCACGGCGGAAAATGGCCTGCCGATGGGGGTGCAATTCGTCGCCGCACGCGGCAATGACGCGCGCCTCTTGCGCAACGCAAACTGGTTCACAGGCTGGCTTTCCGAAGCCGCCGCATGAGAAAAGGATGACGATATGAACAGATTTCTGGCGCTTTTCGCCTTCGCGGTCTTGGCCGCCTTTCTCTACATCCTTGTGCGCAAGGTTGGCACGCTCGACCTTTGGGTCGTGGTGGGCCTGACAGTGGCACTGGCGGGCTATGATTTTCTGAGCTCGAGCAAGAACAAAAGCTGACATGCCTGATAAGAAAGTCCTCTGGATTCCGCGCCGCCTGTCCGACGCCACCCTTGCGCGTGCCCGTCGCGATTACGATGTGATCGTGAACGAGGCGGATACTCCCGGCACCGCCGAGGAAATCATCGCGATGAGCGCCAAGGTCGACGGAATGATCCCCTGTCATTCTGAGCATTTTTCGGCCGAGGTGGTGGCGAACCTCAACCCACGCCTCAAAATCGTCGCCAACCATTCGGTTGGGGTTGATCACTGCGATCTCGCGGCGCTCAAGGCCGCTGGGATCGTTGTCACGAACACGCCCGATGTGCTGTCGGATGCCACTGCCGAGATTGCGATGCTGCTGATGCTGGGGGCCGCGCGGCACGCGGTTGCAGGTGACCGCATCGTGCGTCAGGGACAATGGGATAGCTGGTCGCCGTCGTTCATGGTGGGCAAACAGATGACGGGTGCCCGGTTGGGTATCGTCGGCATGGGGCGCGTGGGCCGTGCCTTTGCCGCCAAAGCGCGCGGTTTTGATATGGAAATCCATTATCACAACCGCACACGTCTTGCGCCGGATGAGGAACATGGCGCGGTTTTTCACGCCGATGTCGAAAGCCTGCTCGAAGTGGCGGATTTTCTCTCGCTGCATTGTCCGGCCACACCCGACACGGTCAACCTGCTCAACGCGATGCGCCTTGCGCGGTTGCCTGAGGGGGCTGTGGTCGTCAACACGGCGCGCGGCGCGCTGATTGATGAGGATGCGCTTTTGGCCGCTTTGAAGTCCGGCCATGTTGCTGCCGCTGGTCTTGATTGCTTCAAGGTAGAGCCGGGTGGAAATGCCGCCTTTGCGGCGCATGAAAACGTCTTCATGTTGCCCCATATCGGCAGCGCCACGCGGGCAACCCGCGATGCCATGGGCTTTCGCGCGCTCGATAATCTCGATGCTTATTTTGCGGGGCAAGAGCCGGGCGACAGGCTGGTCTAAGACCACCAGCCGCCCGATAGGGCGTCAGGCGGCTTGTACCGCCTGCGCCTCTGTAACGATGGTATAAAGCGTCAAGGGATCGGTATTCGAGCGTAGCTTGGCGCGCAGCCCTGCGTCCCGCAGCGTGCGAGACACCAACGCCAGCGCCTTGAGATGTTCAACCCCCGCATCAATCGGTGCAAAGAGCGCAAAGGCCAGATCCACCGGCTGCCGATCCACAGAATCAAAGTCGATCGGTTTCTCCAGCAGCGCCAGCACCCCAACGACCTGATCCAACCCATCCAGCCGCGCATGCGGCAAGGCGACGCCATGGCCCACACCTGTCGGGCCAAGGCTCTCGCGTTCCAGCAAAGCTTCGACCGCAGCAGAATGAGACACGCCATAGGCCGCCTCGGCAATGTTGCCGAGTTCATGCATCAGGCGCTTCTTGCTGGTTGCACCGGACAGCACGCGTACGGCCTCTGGCTTGAGGATCATAGGAAGTTCCATGAGTTGAGCCGCTCAGACAAGCGTATCACCGCCTGCCACCCTCTCGTTATGGGTCAATCCAGCCGATATTGCCGTCTTCACGACGATAGACCACATTGACCGTATCCTTGCCTTGTTTGCGGAAAACAAGAACAGGTGCCCCTGCCAACTCCATCTGCATGACCGCCTCGCCAACCGAGAGCGACGGAATTTTGGTTTCCATCTCGGCCACGATGATCGGTTGCAGGCTGTCGGGCTCTGATTCCGGTTCCGCGCTATCTCCGGCGAGGATATAAGTGGACGCTCCAAAGAGTTCAACCGGTTCCGCCCGGTCGCGGTGATGGTCCTTGAGCCGCCGCTTGTAGCGGCGCAATTGTTTTTCCATCTTCTCGCAGCAGGCATCAAAGGCGGCGTAGATTTCATGCGCCTTGGCGCTGGCCTGCGCCGTCAGGCCGGTCGACAGATGCACGATGGCTTCGCAGGCAAATTCGCTGGCGCTCTTGGAGAAGACGACCATCGCATCGGTCGGGCGTTCGGCGTATTTCGCAACAGCCGTGCCCAATTCTTCTTTCACATGCGTTTGCAGGGCCTCGCCAATGTCGATCTGCTTTCCACTGATTTGATACCGCATCTCATCTCCTTCGATTGACAAACCGGGGCCATACGCGGCGTATGCGCCGCGGGTTTGGTTAATCCCGGATGCTGAAAACTGACCGGTGGCGAAATTGTCCCAAGACAGGCCCTTGTCGCGGGGGCCATTCAGGGAACAGCGCGAGATCACCACATGTCATAGCTCAATTGACGCGCTTTCCGCGCGTCTTGTCAATCTGATTTGAAGGAGAGGAGCGCGGATTTGCCGCCCGTAGCGACATTAGGAAATGCGAAAACTGTCGCCCAGATAAACACGGCGCACGTTCTCGTTTTCCACCACATCACGCGGGCTGCCGGACATGAGCACCTTGCCATCATGCAGGATATAGGCGCGGTCCACAATTTCGAGCGTTTCACGCACATTGTGGTCGGTGATCAGCACGCCGATCCCGCGTTTCTTGAGGTCGGCCACCAGATGCCGGATATCGCCCACCGAAATTGGGTCCACCCCGGCAAAGGGCTCATCTAGCAAAAGGTAACGCGGATTGGCTGCAAGGCAGCGCGCAATTTCGACTCGACGCCGCTCGCCCCCCGACAGGGCGAGGGCCGGCGCGCGCCGCAGATGCTCGATCGAGAAATCCGACAAGAGTTCTTCCAGCCGCTCGCGCCGCTTGTGCCGATCTTTTTCGGCGATATCGAGAATCGCGAGGATATTGTCCTCGACCGAAAGACCACGAAAAATCGACATCTCTTGCGGCAGATAGCCGATACCCAGCTTGGCCCGGCGATACATCGGCAGTCCGGTCACATCGCGCCCGTCGATCCGAATATGCCCGCCCTCAGGATATATCAGCCCGGCAATGGCATAGAATGTCGTGGTCTTGCCCGATCCATTCGGGCCAAGCAGCGCCACCACCTCACCCTGACGCAGCGTGAGCGTGACGTCACGAATGACCAGCCGCTTGCGATAGCTCTTGCGCAGGTTCTCGACCACCAGACCGGTGCTCTCATGGGCCAATGTCAGCGTCGGTTGGTTCATGGGGTGGTCCCCGGTTGCAAGATGGTCTTGACCCGCCCGCTGACCTGTGCGGTCCCTGCGGCGGTATCGACCAACACGGTCTCGCCAGCGATGGCGCTGGTTCCCTGCACCAAAAGCACATTGCCGCGCAGTTCGATCAAGCCGGTTGAGATGTTGTAATCGGCGCGCTCGGCCTCGGCGGCATCTTCGCCGCTGACCAGCGTTACGCCGCCCGTGGCCTCTAGGCTCTCGATCCCGCTTCGGTCGGGCAGGTAGACTACCAGCACTCGTGGTGCCGCCAACCGCATCTCGCCCTGACCGATCACCACATTGCCGGTAAAGGTGGCGGTATTGTCGGCCTGATTGACGCTAAGGTTGTCTGAGGTCACTTCGACCGGCAAGCCGCGATCTGCTTGGGTCTTGCCAAAGGCCACTTGCCCGGCCTGCGCCCATGCGCCAACAGGCAGAAGAGCCATTGCGATGGCCGCGATCAATCCGGAAACTCTTGGCACTGGTCTCATTCCCCCGTTTCCCCCGGCTGGTATATCAGCTTGACGCCCTCGGTGAAAAGCAATTCCGGTTCACCGCTCTCGGCATTGTTATGCAATAGCATCCGCCCAGCAGTCAGCGCGCCAATCGGCCCGGTTGCCGTGACCTGTCCAGGCGTTTCGGCATAGACCTCGTCCAGCCGGGAATTCAGGCGCTCGGTGTCGATGACATAGCCGGTCGAGGTGGTGATATGGACCTGTCCCATCAGGCTGGCCGTCATCTGCCCCTGCTGCATGTCGGCCTGACCCGCAGTGATGTCGATCACCGTCCCGGCGTTCAAGCGAAGCTGCGCGGTCACCCCGTCTGCGATCAGATTCTCGGGCGTGTCCCGATTGGGGCGCGCGAATTCAGCAGCAAAACGGATTTC
Organism: Roseovarius sp. MS2; assembly: GCF_051447875.1. NCBI lineage: Bacteria > Pseudomonadati > Pseudomonadota > Alphaproteobacteria > Rhodobacterales > Roseobacteraceae > Roseovarius > Roseovarius sp. MS2. Next base: position 1,136,812 of record NZ_JBKHVF010000001.1, on the reverse strand, counting down.
GTCGCCCTCTTGCGTCACCCCGGCAAAGCGCGGGTTGGTGGCCCCCAGATCTTGCGCGCGCTGCTCCAGATCAATCTGTGACGAGGGGACGGACAATGTGGGATCAACCGTGCGCGAGAAAAGGAACAGCGTCGAGAGCAGCCCAAGCGCGCTGAGTGGCAGGATGATCTTGATCCAGGCCACAATTCGCGAATAGGTGTTCTGCGCGCGCGCCATCCGTCAATGCGCGAAAATGTCGATCTCGGGCCAACCCGCCAGATCGAGCAGCGCCCGCTGCGGCAGAAAATCGAAACAGGCCTGTGCCAGTTCCATCCGGCCCTCGCGGATCAGCCGCGCGTTCAGCTCGTCGCGCAGGCGGTGCAGATAGAGGACGTCCGAGGCGGCATAGTCGAGCTGAGCGGCACTCAGGCTATCGGCGCCCCAGTCAGAGCTTTGCTGCTGCTTGGAGATGTCGATGTTCAACAACTCCTGCAACAGATATTTAAGGCCATGCCGATCCGTATAGGTCCGGATCAATTTCGAGGCGATCTTGGTGCAATAGACGGGGGCCGCCAACGCGCCAAAGGCGTTCTGCATGGCAGCAATGTCAAACCGTCCGAAATGAAAAAGCTTGAGGACATCGGGATTTTCCAGCAACCGCGCCAGATTGGGTGCGGTTGTCTGCCCCTTGGAAACCTGCACCAGATGCGCATGGCCATCCCCGCCTGAGAGCTGCACGACACAGAGCCGGTCCCGATGCGGGTGCAGTCCCATGGTCTCGCAATCAATCGCCACCACAGGGCCAAGATCCAGCCCATCGGGCAGGTCGTTCTGATAGAGATGGTTTGCCATTGGAAATCCTTGTGGCCGGTGCGATCCGGGGCCGTGAAATTGGGCGAATTGCGTTTTGATTAGGCGCTTTCGTTCGGTCTCTCAACCCAGATTTAGGTCTGCGACCACAGGAAAACCAGTATCGCCCCGGTCTTTGCGCTGCGAACCGGGCTTGCGGTCGCTTCTGCGCTCGGCCACAAAGTCGGCAAAACGAAAGAGGAGCCCGCCCGTGACCGTTACCCAACAAAGCCAGAATCGCGCCGCTGATTACCTTGCGCGCCGTCTTTACGAGGCAGGATGCCGCCACGCCTTTGGCATGCCGGGCGGAGAGGTTCTGACCGTGATGGATGCACTGGCGCGTGCGGGTATCGAGGTAACGCTGGCGCGGCACGAAAACGCCGCCGCCTTCATGGCCGAAGGTGTCTGGCACCGCACTGGTGCGCCCGGCATCCTGATTGCCACGCTGGGGCCGGGGGTTTTGAACGGCGTCAATGCCATAGCCAACGCGCATCAGGACCGTGTGCCGCTGATTGTGATTTCCGGCTGTGTCGATGCCGATGAGGCGCTGACCTATACCCATCAGATTCTTGATCATGAGGCGGTGCTGGCGCCGATCACCAAGGCCACTTTTCGCATGACTGCGCAGGGGGCCGATATCATCGCCGACAAGGCCATTGGCATCGCCACCGAAGGCCGGCCCGGCCCGGTGCATATCGACGTGCCGATTTCGGTGGCGGATATGCGCGTGACCCCGCCGCGCCTGCGCCGCCGCCCCGATGCCGTGCTGATGCAGCCCGCAGCCCCTGAAGCGGCGCGCGATTGGCTGGCGGCGGCAGAGCGTCCGGTGATGATCGTGGGCCTCGATGCGGTCAATGAGGGGGCAAGCGCGGCAATACGTGAGGCCGCCGAACGTCTGAATATCCCCGTCATCACCACGTACAAGGCCAAGGGGATCATCCCCGAAACCCACCCGCTTTGCTTGGGTGGTGCGGGCCTTTCACCGCTGGCCGATGGTATCCTCGTGCCGATCGTGCAAGAGGCCGATCTGATCCTCTGTGTGGGCTACGACCCTATTGAGATGCGCCCAGGCTGGCGCGAGATCTGGGACCCTGCCGAGGTCAAGGTGATCGACATCGCCGCCGTCCCCAATGACCAATATATGCATCAGGCGACAATGAATATCGTCGGGGCCTGCGCGCCCTCTCTTGCGGCCATCACCGAGGGCGTCAGCCCCCGTGCGACGTGGACGGGGGGGCAGGTGGTCGCGGCCCGCGCGGCGCTGGCGGGTGCCTTTCCAACGGATGACGAATGGGGGGCCGCCGGTGTCATCGCCGAGGCGCGCGCCGTTCTGCCGCAGGATACCATCGCCACCGTCGATAGCGGCGCGCATCGCATCCTCCTCTCGCAGATGTGGACAAGCTACATCCCCCGCGCGCTGCTGCAATCCACCGCGCTTTGCACCATGGGCTGTGCCGTGCCGCTGGCGATGGGTGCGAAACTCGCCACGCCCGATGTCCCCGTCGTCAGCTTTTCCGGCGATGCCGGGTTTCTCATGGTCGCGGGCGAACTCTCGACTGTTGCCGAACTCAAGCTGCCGGTGATCTTTGTCGTCTTTGTCGATGCGAGCCTTGCGCTGATTGAAAAGAAACAGCGCGAGCGGCAGATGGTCAATCTTGCCGTGGATTTCGGCCATCACGATTTCGCCGCCATCGGGCGCGCCTTTGGCGGCCATGGCGTGCGCGTGACCAACCGCGCCGAACTGCGCGCCGCCCTCTTGGCTGCGCAAGAGGCTGACACCTTTACCGTCATCGCCGCCGAAATCGACCGCGGCTCGTATGATAACCGTATCTAAGGAGCTGCCCATGCCCGGCCCATTGGATGGTCTCGTTGTCCTCGACCTCAGCCGTATTCTGGCAGGTCCCACTTGCACGCAGCTTTTGGGGGATCTGGGGGCCGAGGTGATCAAGATCGAGAGTCTTGAGGGCGACGATACCCGCCAATGGGGCCCGCCCTTTGCCTTGGATGCCGATGGCACTCCCACCGATCTTTCGGCCTATTTCATGTCGTCCAACCGAAACAAGAAATCCGTGGCGGTGGATCTGACCGATCCAGAGGTGCAGCGCCTTTTGCATGCTCTGGCCGCCCGCGCCGATGTGGTGATCGAGAATTTCAAACCCGGTGGCCTGCGCAAATACGGTCTCGACCACGAAACGCTTTGTGCCGCCTATCCGGGCCTTGTCTATTGCTCGATTTCCGGCTTTGGCCAGACTGGCCCCAACCGCGACAAGCCCGGTTATGACCTTATGGCGCAGGGCTATGGCGGCATCATGTCAATCACCGGCGAGGCGGCAGGCGAGCCTATGAAAGTGGGCGTGGGCGTCGCCGATGTGGTGTGCGGGCTTTATGCCGCAACCGGCATTCTGGCGGCGCTGCGCCACCGCGATGCGACGGGCGAGGGGCAGCATATCGACATCGCGCTGGTCGATGCCACGATGGCGTGGCTGGTCAATCAGGGGCTCAATTATCTCACGTCCGGAGTCTCGCCTACGCGCGCGGGGAATGCGCATCCCAATATCGTGCCCTATCAGGTCTTTGCCACCGCTGATGGCCATGTGATCGTGGCCGTGGGCAATGACAGCCAATATGCCCGGTTTTGTGATTATTTGGGGCAACCGGATTGGGCCACTGATCCGCTCTATGCCACGAATACCGCCCGCCTTGCGCAGCGCGACACCCTCGTGCCGATGATCGCCGAGGTGTTGGCAACCCGCACCACTGCGCATGTGATCGCGGGGCTAGAGGCGCGCAAGGTGCCAGTGGGGCCGGTCAACACCATCGGTCAGGCGCTGGAAACCGAACAGGCGCAGGCGCGCGGCATGACCATCACCATGCCTGCGCCTGATACCGCCAAGGGCGATGTGCGCCTCATCGGCAACCCGCTCAAATTCTCGCGTACGCCGGTCAGCTATCGCAGCGCGCCGCCCACCACCGGGGCCGATACCGAGGCGGTGCTGGGGCCGCTCAAAAAGGGATTGTAATCGCATTTTCGCCGCCCGTGTCGCGGCAGGACTCGTGGCCCGATACACCTTTACACAACCAAGAATGCAGGCGGCACTTCGCCGCTTGCACCCACGGCGGTCTTTCATTTTAGTCAACAAAATCGGGTGTGATCCTGGCGCGCTTGCAACCGAATTGGACGGCGTTTTCAAAAATGTCGCCGAATCCGCCATCGCTGAATGATTTTGAGGCGACGCGGCCGCTCGCAATCTACGCCTAAGCGAAATTGCGCCTATTTTCCGGTGTATTACACCCTGCGCCCTGCCACTCACCTGTCACAATCGTTAAACTGAAGATAACGAGTTGGTGAGTAAGGCGGTGCATGTGTTGCTGCTTTCATATTTGCCGGGATAGCTGTGATAAAAGCTAGGAAAAGGATTTCGGGTCATGCGTGCAGATCAATTCGGGTATGAGTTGACCATATCCTCCCCCACCGTCGCCGAGGCGTGGGACAAGATGGTATTGGCCTTTCTCGCCCATTCCGCGAAGACCCCAGACCACCTAGGCACAGTCCTTAGCCAAGAGCCGGATTTTGCCATGGCCCATGCCACCAAGGGGCTGTTTTTCCTGATGCTTGGGCGGCGCGAATTTAATGAGACGGCGCAACAGGCGCATAGCATCGCCACGGATGCCGCCCTGCGCACTGCGCCCACGGCGCGTGAGGCGGGTTATGTCCGCGCTTTGGGCGCGTGGCTTGATGGGCATCTTTCTGAAACCGTGCGCGAGATGGAGGCGATTCTTACCCGCTGGCCCGAAGATGCGCTGGCGATGAAGATCAGCCATGCCACACGGTTCATCCTTGGCGATGGTAAAGGCATGCGCGCCTCGATCGAGGCGCTCTTGCCGACCTATGACGCCAAGAACCCGGCACGCGGCTATCTCTTTGGCTGTCACGCTTTCTCGCTTGAGGAAACCGGCGATTATGCCCGTGCCGAGACGGCTGGTCGGCTCGGCCTCAGTCTCTCGCCCGATGATGCTTGGGGTCTGCATGCAGTGGCGCATGTGTTCGACATGACGGCCAATTCGCGCGCCGGGCTTAGCTGGCTTGAGGGGCGCGAACACGCTTGGGCGCATTGCAACAATTTCCGCTATCATGTGTGGTGGCACAAGGCGCTGATGCATCTCGACCAAGGCGAGATCGACGCTGTGTTTGACCTGTATGAAACAGAAATTCGCCGCGACAAGACCGATGATTTCCGTGACATTTCCAACGCGACCTCGCTCTTGATGCGATTGGAGCTTGAGGGGCATGACGTGGCGAACCGCTGGGAAGAATTGGCCGATATCTCTGAGCGGCGCAGCGAAGATGGCTGCCTGCTCTTTGCCGACCTGCATTATCTTTTGGCGCTGATTGGTGACAACCGGGACATGGCCGCCAAACGCATGCTTGGGCGGATGCACCGCGATGCCAAACAGACAAACGCGGGCGAACTCATGGCGCGTGTGGCCAATCCCGGCCTTTCGGCGGCCACCGGGCTCGAGGCTTTTGGTGAAGGGGATTACAAGACAGCGTTTCTTAACCTTGGCCGGGCGCGGCGCTCTATGCAACTGGCCGGTGGCAGCCACGCCCAACGCGATGTGTTCGAGCGCCTGACGATTGACGCCGCTATTCGCAGCGGCTTCCTAGACGAGGCCGAAAATATATTGCAAGAGCGCACCACGCAGCGCGCAGGCCGTCTTGATTCCTATGCCAACACCCGATTGGAACTTATCTCACGGTCGCGCGTTGACTGGACTGACGCTGACCGTTTGCCAGCGGAATAGGCGCGGACAAATTCACGAAAAGGAGTCGGCACCGGTATGACGAGTGTTGCAGATCCGTCTATGACGCATGGGCGCGTTACAAATGCGGCCGCCAAGCCGGTCGCAAGCACGCGCGACATCCGGCTGGATTTCTTTCGCGGCATTGCGATGTTCATCATCCTGTGTGCCCATACCCCAAGTAACTTTTTCACAAGCTGGATTCCCGCGCGCTGGGGCTTTTCGGATGCGACCGAGATCTTTGTGTTCTGCTCCGGCATGGCCTCGGCCATCGCCTTTGGCCGCACCTTTGACCGAGCGGGATGGACCTTGGGCACCGGGCGCGTAGGCTACCGCGTCTGGCAGGTCTACTGGGCGCATATCGGCATGTTTGTTGTCATCGCAACCATGCTGGCGGCCTTTGATGTGTGGGGCGACTTTGGAAAAAGCTACATCAGTTCGCTGAACTTGCAGCATTTCTTCGAGAACCCAGCACCGCAATTGGTGGGGCTGCTTACGCTTAGCTATGTGCCCAACTATTTCGATATCCTGCCGATGTATCTGGTGATCCTCGCAATGATGCCCATCATCATGGCACTCAGCCGCATCAGTCTCTGGGCGGTGGCAGCGGCGATGGGCCTGACCTGGCTCATGGCGCAGGAATTCCTGCTCGACTCATTGGGCTTGGGTCAATGGCATGTGGCCTTTTCGGCAGAGCCGTGGTCCAACCGCGAGTGGTTCTTTAACCCGTTCGGCTGGCAGTTGATCTTTTTCACCGGCTTTGCCTTTATGCGCGGCTGGCTGCCCAAGCCGCCGGTCAACCGGGTTTTGATCGGTATCGCAGCGGCGCTTGTGATCGCGAATATCCCACTTTCCAACATTGGCGTGCGCGAATTTGGCTTTGACTGGGCCCGCGACTGGCGCGGCGCCAATAGCTGGCTCTTCAACAAATCCGATTTCGGTATCCTGCGCTACATTCATTTTCTGGCGCTTGCATATCTGTGCTGGGCAGCGGCCGGAGAAGGTGGTATGCGCCTGCGCGCCACTGGCACTGGCATCATCTCATATGTGTGGGGAGTTCTGCTCAAAATGATTCTGAAGGTCGGGCAGCAATCGCTGGCGGTCTTCGTCTTCTCCATGGTGTTTGCTCGGTTTTCGGGCTTTGTCATGGACCAGATCGGACGCAATACCTGGAACATGACGGTTGCGAATTTCGTAGGATTCGCGGCGTTGATCGCGGTGGCTTACATCGCGGGCTGGTTTAAATCTCATCCATGGCGGGTCGCGAAATGATCCGGCGTGATGTTCTCAAATCCATGGCAGCGCTCGCGCTCTGGCCCGGCATGGTCCGTGCCGAGGATGGCGTGGCCTTTTCCGAAGAGGCGCTGCACGAACTGGCGCGGCAGATCGCGGCCAATCCCTATGCAGAGCGGCCCTTTGTGCCCGATGCCTGGCGTGACCTGACCTATGACCAGTATCGCGGAATCCGGTACAACACCGATAGGGCAATCTGGGCGGGCACCGACACCACGCTTGAATTCGACATGTTTCCGCCGGGCCTCTATTTCCCGCATGCGGTCGAAGTGAACATGGTCGAGAATGGCGTCGCCCGCAAACTGCCGTTCGATTTCGCACTCTATGACCTGCATGAAATCGTGCCGGAACTGCCAGTCGATGACGCACTGGGCTATTCGGGTATTCGCCTGCGTGCAGAGATCGAAAAGCCGGGCTTTTTTCAGGAATATGCCGTGTTCCAAGGCGCCAGCTATTTCCGCGTGATTGCGCGCGATTTGGCTTACGGTCTTTCGGCGCGCGGTCTGGCGCTCAACACCGCCTCGCCCGATGGCGAGGAATTCCCGGATTTCACCCGCTTCTGGATCGAGAAACCAGCACCCGGCGTCACCGAGCACAAGGTCCACGCCCTGCTCGAGAGTCCCTCTGTCACCGGCATCTACCACTTTACCCTGCGCCCCAGCGGCACCAAGACCGAGGTCGATGTGCGGTGCACCCTTTGGCCGCGCACGGAGCTTGCGAATGTCGGCATCGCGCCGCTGACCTCGATGTTCTACTTCGATGAAACCAACCGTGGCCGTTTCGATGATTTCCGCCCCGCCGTGCATGACAGTGATGGGCTTAGCATCCATAACGGCAATGGCGAATTGATCTGGCGGCCTTTGGCCAACCCGACCTTTATCCAGATTTCCAGTTTTGGGGATGAAAACCCGCGCGGCTTTGGATTGGCTCAGCGCGAACGGGCCTTTTCCAACTTCGAGGATCTCGAAGCGCATTACCACGAACGTCCCAGTCTCTGGATCACACCCGGAGAGCATTGGGGGCAGGGCGCGGTGACGCTTGTTGAAATTCCCACGGACAAGGAAATCTACGATAACATCGTCGTGTACTGGCGACCCCGCACGCCGCTTGCCGAAGGGTCCGAACATGCGTTCTCTTACCGCATGACCTGGACTGACCAGATTGAATCGGCCAAGCCGGTGACGCCTGTGCTCAACACCCGTCTGGGCAAGGGCTTTGCTCAGAATGAACACAAGGTCGTTGTCATCGACTTTGCCCCGCACCCCGCCTTGCCTGAGGATTACGAAGAGCTGGTGGCCTATGTGCATGCCAGCACGTTCGAAACCTCGGTGCCGCAAATTCAGCGCAATCCCGAAACCGGCGGTCCCCGGCTTGTGTTTTCTTTTGATCCCGCTGAGGTGATGGCGTCCGAAATGCGCGCGCAACTCTATCACCAAGGACAAGCTGTGTCCGAAGTCTGGCTCTACCGATGGACCGTTTGACACCCTTTCCCGGTTCTGGGCTGATGCCCGCGCCCGCGCCTCTGGCCCATCCGGTCCAAAGCCTGCGCCACCCCTATCGCGATCCCAACGCGCCGCTCTGGCAGCCCTCCGCCGTGTTCCAGTGGCGGCGTTTGGCGGCCTTTCTGCCTGCCGTGATCACCACGGGCGTTCTGGCTTGGGCGTTTGGCGATTGGTTGTCCACCAACGGAATTTGGTGGCTGGAATGGGTGCTGCTGGCCTTTGTGGTTGCCACCTTCTTTTGGATCGCTCTGGCGATGGGTACGGCCACGCTTGGCCTTGCTGTCCACCGCAAACAGAAACGTGCGCGCGCGGGGGTTATGCCAGAGCCGATGCGCGTGGCGCTGCTCGTGCCGATCTACAACGAGGATACCGCCGAGGTTTTCGGCAATGCCAGTGCCATGATGAGCGCCCTGCGCGTGGCGCGCAGTGCCCATCGGTTCGAGCTGTTTATCCTGTCCGATACACAGGACAGTGACATCGCCATGGCCGAACAGCGCGCCTATGCCACGCTGCGCGCGACCATGCCGCCCGATGCGCCCGTCTGGTATCGTCGGCGGGTGCAAAACACGGAACGCAAGGTCGGCAATATTGCGCAATGGCTGGAAAACTGGGGTGGCGCCTATGAGGCCATGCTCGTGCTCGATGCCGACAGCCTGATGAGCCCCGAGGCGGTGATCGCACTTTCCGACGAGATGTCTCTTGATCCCACGGCGGGCCTCATTCAATCGGCACCGCTGGTGGTGGGCTCGGATACGCTCTTTGGCCGGATGCAGCAATTCTCGGCCTCGGTCTATGGCACGCTCCTGTCTCAGGGGCTGGCGGGGTGGACCGGGTCCGAGGGGAACTACTGGGGCCATAACGCCATCCTGCGCACCCGCGCCTTTGCCGATTGCGCGGGCCTGCCACGTATGCCGTCGCTCCGGGGCAAGGGCGGGCTGATCCTCAGCCACGATTTCGTCGAGGCCGGCCTTTTGCGCCGCGCCGGGTGGGCGGTGCGGTTCATTCCCACCATCCCCGGCAGCTTTGAAGAGCCGCCCGCCACCCTGATCGACTATGCGTTGCGCGACCGCCGCTGGTGCCATGGCAATCTGCAACACCTCAGCCTTTTGGCCACGCGCGGCCTGCATCCGGTGTCCCGCTTCCACCTGTTTCATGGCGCGATGAGCTATCTCCTGTCGCCAGCTTGGTTTGGACTGCTGGTGATCTGGGCGATCCTGGGCAATGGGCAGGACAGCGTCATCACCTATTTCTCAATGGAAAACCCGCTCTATCCGGTGTGGCCAGAAATGAGCCGCGTCAGCTCTGTGCTGATCCTGCTTTTCATGTATGGCATGTTGCTTGCCCCCAAACTGTTGGGCGCGCTGGCGCTTGGCCTTGAGGACCGGCATATGCACCGCTATGGCGGGGGCGCGCGCTTTGCGGTCTCGCTTGTGGTTGAGGTGCTGCTGTCGATCCTCTTCTCGCCGATCATGATGGTGCAACAGGTGGTTGCCGTGTTGCGGACAGCCATCGGAATTCGCCCGACTTGGTCGCCACAGGCGCGCAAAGGCGGCGATTACAGCCCCCGCACCGTGCTCAAGTTCCACGGGCTGGAAACCGTCAGCGGTGCGCTCTTGGCGCTGGGCATGATGGCTGGGGTGGTGTCTCTCTGGCTTTTGCCGATTGCGATCAGCTTGGTCGCGGCGGTGCCGCTTTCGATGATTTCGGGTCTGCGGCTGGATCAGCGGCGCGGCCTTGCCTCGCTCATGGCAACGCCCGAGATGGTAGACACACCGCCCATCCTGCAACTTGCGCGCAATCATCGCATGATGTTTCGCCTGCCCGAAAGCCCGCCAATCGCAGCAGAATAACGCTGCGCTATTGGTTGGGCCCCGCCAGCGCCTCGAACCAGTCAAGCGCCAGCGTGCTCCAACCCTTTGGTACGCCATGCCCCCCGTCGAATAGCGCGAATTGCAGCGCTGCGCCGGGGGCGCATCGTGTCCAGGCGCGGCGCATAAAGCCGTTTGCTGTCTCGAACCAGTCGGCGCGGTGAGCCTCGCAACCATTGGCCGCGCGCCACAGGCTCATGGCGTGAAACACATCGCCTTGCGCAAAATCGCGCCCAGCAACCTGACGGATCACGCGCCCTTCGAGCGGCACCACCTCATCCCGCCAGCCATGCGAATGCAAAAGCCGAACAGGTCCGGCGCAGCCCGTGGGATGTGGCCGCCAAAAGCTGCCAGACACCGGGGCATAGGCGCTGAATGCCTCTGGCGTGGCGCAGGCGATATAGCTCGCCAGCGATCCACCGATAGAGAACCCCGCCAAGAGGCTGCGCTTTGGGTCAACGTCAAACCGGGCGGCGGCATCCTGCATCACCTCGTGCAGAAACGCGGCCTCATCCCGTTGCCCCGGAAAATCTGGGTGGAAATTCCAACTTGGTCGATCCCGCCCCGGTCTGACCAGCCCATTGGGCGCGATATAGGCATAGCCTCGCGCGGTCGCTTCCCGCGCTGTCTCGCCTTCGACCATCGGCCCACCGCGCCCACCATGCCCGTGCAGAAAAACCAGCACCGGATACGGTCCCGGCCCCTCGGGCAAAGCAATGTGATAGCTGCCCGTCGCTGTCTTGCAGGGCGTGTCTGGATCGCCGCAAACAGGGGCGGCCTGAAGCGGCCCGGCAAAACACAGGCAGAGCACAAGAGCAGAAGCGAGGCGCATCAAAGGCTCCGATCAGGGGTTAAAAGCCACCAAGCTTCCCACAATCTGGCGCTCTTGCACAGGGCACCTGCGTCACCCTTGCGTGAGGTCCAGCCGCATCACGCCCAATCGCCAAAGCCAAAGGTCAAGTAGTCGCGCAGATAGGCGTCGCGCGTTAGCGCCTCGATCTCGGCATCGTAAATCTCGGCCAGCGGGAATGGCCCGGTTTCCGGCGCGGGCAAGGGCGCGGGGGCCTTGGAATAGCCCACCTGCCGTGCAAGCGCGGTCAAATACCCCGCCATTTCATTTTCCCGTACCACCATGTCGGGCGGGGCGAAGTCGGCCAACCCTTCCAGCACAGCGGCTTGCGTCGCCCAATGCGCATCCATCCTGATCCCTGTCTGCCCCGCCAGATTGGCCTTGAGGAACCGCAGAAAGGCGGCAAAAGCCTGCCTGTGCGCGTCGCGATCATAGCTTTCGTCCAATTCCCCTTGGGGGATCGGCAGTTTGTGGAAATTGCGCAATGTGCGGCGGATGTCGCGATAACATCCCGGCCCTTTGATCAGGATTTTGTCGCAAAAGGCGGCATGTGCCCGCGCCACCGGATGCCGCAGCACGGTAAAACGCCGATGCCCGCCCTTGCGCCGCATCCATTGCCGCAATGCCTTTTGATTGAGCTTCGTGGGCAATGTCTCGACCGGCACAGCGTCAAGCGCTGCCAGCCATGCGCAGACTTCGGCCTCGGGACCGGACCGCACCGGCATGTAGAGCAGGGGCGCACGCGCCCCGCTCACGAAACCGGGCACCGCCGCCCCGCGTCGCGGCTCGAAATTGGGCGTGCGCGTCAGGTTGAAGGGATCAAGACCGGCAAGCGCCCGCTCCATCTCGGTGAAATTCTCGACCTTGCTTTCCAGCGGCTCTGGGTTCTGCTTCTTGAGCGAAGCATCCAGCGCCTCGAGCCGCGCGTCGCAGCCCAGATAGCGCGCCAGCCCGTTCATCACCTCAAGGCTCTGCAAATCCTCATAAGCGAGGTAAAACCCCGTCTGGCCCGCCGCTTGTAACCGGTTGAGCAAGAAGACCTGAAACGCCTGCAACCGCCCGACATGCAGCTCGAACTCAGCCGGATCAAAGGTGATCTTGCTGTCGCGACGCCGTTTGACATTGGTCAGCTTCCATTGCCCCGTCGCCTGCGCGATTTTCCACGATACATAGCTCTCGACCGGATTGCGCGTCAGGATGATCTTGGCACAGCGCGGATCATCCAGCATCAGGTCCAGAATGCGCGGGTCGTGATCATGGAAATAGCGAAACCCGCCGATCCCGCGTGACTGCCCCTTGACCGCCCCGATCAGACGCTCTGGCACCTCGTCGCGCTCGGCCTGTGTCAGCCCTAGCATCTCGGTCTTGTTGGGATAGCCTATGAAATGTGGGTTGAACGCCTCGCCATGGCATTCAATTCCGTCAAAGGCATTCAGGTTGGTTTCCAGAAAATTGGAGCCGGTGCGCATTTCCGCGAACACCACGAAGTAATCAAAATTGCCTGTCATTCGGCCTTATCGCACAAGATAGGGTTTGCGGGGACTGCTCTGTGGTTCGTTCATACCCTGCTCTACCGGGAAATCTCCCATCACATAGGGATGCATCCCTTGGTTCTTAAGGTTCTGCAGGAACTGGCCAAAGCCGGTCAAATCGGCCATACGCGGCACTTCGGCCAAACCGCGCAGGTTCTGCTGGCCGATTTCGTCGATGATGGTCTGCAACGGCTCCATCGGGGCCTCGATGAATTCGGCCATGGTCCAGATGCGCACCCGCGCCTTGATCCATTGCGAGCGTAGAACCTCCAGATGCTTGCTTTCGACCCGCTGCAACTGCGCCGCTTCGCGCCGGATATCCGAGAAATTGGCATTGGATTTAAAGAGCGGTACGGCCCAAGCTCCTGAAATCACAGAAACCTGTGCATTGGGATCGCGGACAATATCCCACTCGATATCTGTCAGCACGTCGCGCGGCCCCATCTGAAAACACTGCCGCTCACCGCGCGTGTTCCAGATCAGATTGGCCAGAAAGGCGCGGGGGTTGTAATCGCGCAGCGCAGCACTGTCCGACAGCGCCCCATTCATCACCGTTTGCCCATCCGAAAACTCGGCCCGCTCGGGCGCAAAGAGATGGCCATGCACCCGCATGCCCGTCATCCGCGCCAGCCAAGGCTCGAAATTCTCAAAGAGATCGCTGAAGCCCTCGAACACCGAATAGGGTGCGCAGGTCAGCCCGTTTTCGCGACCCTCCACCGGAAACCGGCTTTGCATATAGAGGCCCGGACGGCCGCGCGTGCGCCGCTCCACCGCCTTGGCGAAAATGCGGTCAATCTTGCCGGGGTTCGGTTCCGTGCGCTTCATCGCACTGGCCTGATCGGTCAAGAACGCCTCATAAAGACGATCGGCAAAGGGCCAGATTTTGCGCGCCACGAAACAGTCAGAGCGCCGCAAGAGTTGCAGGTGATCATCATAGAAAATATGCGGCTTGCCCTGATAGTCGAATTTCGACAGCGTCAGCGACCGGCTCTCGATCTGGCGGGAATATTGTCGTGCCAGCGTCTGAAAATAGCTTTCGTCAGGTATCCAGACTTTGGAAAAATAGCGGTCATAGACGCTGCGCTCGGGGTCTTCCAGAATGGCCGAGAGCGTTTGCCGTGTCAGGCACCACCACTGGCTGCCCATATGGGGCACGATCCCGTTGGGGATGCGCCGCTTGAACCGCACCAGCCGTTGCAGGGCCACGTATTTATCAAAGAGATAGCGGTTCTTGCGCCAAGAGAACGGAAACCGCAGCGTGAACCGTTCCTGATCCAGCCCGCCGATGGTCCAGGGCACATCTGCCGTCGTCGCGCTTTCGATGAAATCGGTATGTGGCCGCTTGCCCAGATAGTCGATCAACTCCTGCACCGGGCGCAGCGGCAGACATGAGCCAGAGGCCAGATAGACATGCCGCACGTCCTTGAAATCGCGAAGCATGATCTCAGACGCCCCTTGGGTGGCGGCCACTAGCCCCCATGTGCCCCATTCACAGCGATGGCGCGGCGCAAAGCGCACATCGCTCATGTCTGACAGCGCCTGCACAAAGGCGTTATAGGTCTTGCGCGGCACTGCCTTGTCGACATGGATCACCAGCGGACAGCCAGACGCCGCCCAATGGCGCGCCACCTGTTCGGCGCGACCAAAGGCCGTGTGAACCAGCATGATGATGCCGACGCTCATTCTGTCCCTGTATCTTTCCTCGCGCTCATGCCCAGTTCCCTTTGGACATTAACCCGAGAATTTCTAATTGCCGCCAGTTTATATATTTTTCTGACCATTTGCACCAAAGTTCGGGATTGTCCTTCACGATCTCTGCATAGGCTTTGTATTCGACGCTGCCGGAATAATGCTGGCGGCGGGTCAGTTCCTCTGCGGCCTTGACGGTAAAGGTATCCAGAAACTTGGCATGAAGCAGGATGCCGCTCGCCTTTTCTCCGCCCCACTCGTCATAGGTCAGGTTCAAACCGCGCGGCAGGATCATATGGGTCGAGCTTTCATAGGCATAGCGCCGGTCCCATCGTACCAGCGGCGTCTTGTTCAGCGCTGGTGCTTTTTTGGGGTTGTCCGGGAAAAATACCCGCGCCCGTGGCCCACCCTGAATCCAGAGATTGCCATAAAACTTGTTCTTCTCGATGATATAATTGCCCGGATCGAACCACGCGGCAATTTCCATCGGGTTTTGCCCCGGCTGATAGGGCACCGCATCAATCCTGCCCTTGGGATACATATCCAGCAGCATCGCGCCAAAGGATTTCACCTGAGAGGTGTCCAACCAGTCGGTCAGCGCGCGAATGGGCCGCGTGTCGCAGAACGGGTAGATAAAGAATTCGTCCGGATCGACCACAAGCGTCCAATGGCCATGGCCATATTTTCCTTGCAGCCAGTTAAGCCAATCCACCCCGAACCGGGCGCGCTTGTAGCTTGACTTGGTGGACCAAAGTGACACATCCTCTTGCGCGGCCAGATACTCTGCGCCGCCGTCGGTGCTGTCATTATCGACGATCAGGAAATGCGAAATCCCCAACTCGCGGTAATACCGTAGGAAATAGGGTAGGCGGATATGCTCGTCGCGCATGGTCGAGAACAACAGCACATCGCCCGGTTTGATCCGGTCGGTGCGGTTGATGACCGGAGTGAGCGAGAAATGCTTGCGAAACGCGCGAATCTTCGCCCGTTTGCGCCGCAGTCGCATCCGATATGATTGCCATGCCCCCAAAAAATCACGTCCTGTTGCCTGCCCGAAGTGGCGTCAAACTATTCTCCAAGATTTAATACGAGCTTTTGAGAAACAATCTTAGCTAAAAATATAATTTGTTGACGCAAAAATGATCAAATTGCGCCCCTCACGGGCGCAAACTTACTTGGGCGACCGCTTGGCGAGGATACGTTGCAAGGTGCGGCGATGCATGTTGAGGCGGCGCGCCGTCTCGCTCACGTTACGATCACACAGCTCATATACACGCTGGATATGTTCCCACCGCACCCGATCTGCGCTCATCGGGTTTTCGGGCGGTGGCGGCAGGTCTGCACCAGTGGCCAAGAGGGCATTGGTGATGTCGGTGGCATCCGCAGGCTTGGACAGGTAATCCGTGGCTCCGATCTTGACTGCCGCCACAGCGGTGGCAATCGCGCCGTATCCCGTCAGCACAACGATCCGGCTATCGGGCCGTTTTTCCCGGATCACCTCGACCACGTCGAGCCCGTTGCCATCCTCTAGCCTCAGGTCGCACACGGCATAGGCAGGGGGGCGTGCCGTGGCAATCGCGCGCCCGGCTGCGACCGATCCGGCGGTTTCAACCTCGAACCCGCGCTTTTCCATCGCCTTGGCCAAACGTTTCAGAAACGCTTCGTCATCATCGACAAGCAGAAGCGACCTGTCTTCGCCGATATCCTGAACCTCGTCAGTCATGCCGTTCCTCCCGCTCTGCCGTCCTGACACAGGTTCTAGCCCGCAGCCTGACCTCCGTCAAACAAACGCGCTATTCTAACGAGCGTCAAGAAAACACTGAACACGATCAGCTATTTGCTCTGCGGTCGCGTCTCGACGGAAAAACTCGACAAAGCCATGTTCGGGCAGTGTCAGATAGGTCATCGTGGAATGGTCCACGAGATAGAAATCTTCCTCGCCCTCGGTCGGCTGATGCGCCTGAAAAAACGTGCGATAGGCCTTCGAGGCGGCGCGCACCTGTTCTTCGCTACCGGTTAGACCCAAGAGGCGGGGATGCACATAATCTGTGTATTCGGCCATCACCTCGGGCGTATCGCGGTTGGGATCGACCGAGATGAACACCGGCTTGACCATCTGGCCCCGCTCCTCCAGCAGATCAACCGCCTCGGCATTGCGCGTATTGTCGAGCGGGCAGACATCTGGACAGAACGTATAGCCAAAATAGATCAGCGACGGCTGGTCGATCACCTCCTTGTCGGTCACGGTCTCTCCGGTCTCGCTGACAAGGGTGAATTCCCCGCCGATCTGCGCCGCGCCCCCGGCAACGCTTGAGGTCCGGCATTGCGCGAACTGGTCTTCTTCGCCCCCCATCATGGTCAGGGCAAAGGTTAGCCCCAGCCCGGCGACAACAGCGAGTGCAGCGGCAATGGCGATCAGGCGGGTCATGGGATGTCCTTGCGTTCGTAGGGGCAGAGTGCGATTTTGCTTATGTATCATCCCACCTCTCGCATGCAATGGGACGCAGGCGCACACATGGTCCATCTTTCGCCCGAACCCTTGAAATCCCGCCAGCGTGGTAACTGGATTCGCCTGCGCACGCTGGTCCTGTTGCGGTGGTGGGCCATCGTGGGGCAGGCCACGGCCCTGATCATCGCCGAGCGGGTTTACCGCCTTGATCTGGAGATTGGCCTTTGCTTTCTGGTGATTGGCGTCTCAATCGCAAGCAATCTTGTCGCCGCCTTCGTTTTTGCCGAGAACAAGCGTCTTTCCGAGCAAGACACCTTTCTGGTCGTGCTTTTTGACATGCTGCAACTCGGGCTTTTGCTCTATCTCACAGGGGGGCTGCACAATCCCTTTTCAATCTTGATCGTGGGGCCGGTCACGGTTTCGGCATCTGCGCTTTCGGGCCGTTCAACCGCCTTTCTCGGTGCGATGGCGATCATGATCGTGACCTTGCTCATGCAGTTCTACTTGCCGCTGCGGCTTCAGGATGGGTTCGTTTTGGCAATGCCGGATGTGTTCCGCTTTGGAAACTGGGTGGCCATTGTCATCGCGGTGCTCTTTCTCGGGGTTTATTCGCGCTGGATCGTGCAGGAAATGCACGCCATGTCCGACGCTTTGCAAGCCACGCAAATGGCCTTGGCGCGTGAACAGAAACTGACCGATCTAGGGGGGGTGGTGGCGGCCGCCGCGCATGAGCTGGGAACGCCACTGGCGACGATCAAACTGGCCAGTGCCGAATTGGCCGAAGAGCTGACCGATCACCCGGACCTGCGCGAAGATGCGCTCTTGATCGTGCAGCAAACTGACCGCTGCCGCGACATCCTGCGCTCTATGGGCCGCGTGGGCAAGGATGACCTGCACCTGCGCACCGCCCCCCTGACCGCCCTCATCGAAGAGGCGGCAGAGCCGCATGTCGATCGTGGCAAACGGATTCATTTCGACCATGGCGTTGGGGATCTGATCACGCAACCCACCGTGCTGCGCCGCCCCGAGGTGATCCACGGGCTGCGCAACCTGATCCAGAACGCCGTGGATTTCGCCCGCGATAATGTCTGGGTCGAGAGCGGCTGGACCGAAGATGCCATTACCCTACGGATCATGGATGACGGGCGCGGTTACCCGCCCGACATGCTGGGGCGCATCGGTGATCCTTTTATCCGCCGCCGCGCCCCCGCCAGCGATCCAGAGCGTCCGGCCTATGAGGGCATGGGATTGGGTCTCTTCATCGCCAAGACCCTGCTCGAGCGGTCGGGTGCCGATCTCACCTTTGCCAATGGCTCGGATTCTTTTCGCACGCAGGTCAGCCATGCCGCGCGCACCGGCGCACTGGTCGAGGTGTCATGGCCCCGCGACGCGCTCGAGGCCCCATCCGGTCCGCTCGCCCCCGCCTTGGGTCTCAATCAGCCTTTGCGTGGGTGATCCCGGTCGGCGTTAATGCCCCCTTAACCACTCTGCGCCAAACTTACCCCCGATAACAGCCAGCGGGGGATGCAGATGCCTGAGATGACCGTTTCGGATATCGCCGTGCTCGTGCCGCTGGCCCTTCTCTTGTCGTTGGCGGTTCTTTGGCTGATCGGTGGCCTCAGCCTGCCAGCCCAGCGCGCGCAACCGGCGCCGGGCATACGGGATGCGGCCTTTCTTTTTCGCTATGGTGCACTGCTGGATCACGACGCCAGCAGCCTGTCTCTGCCCGATGCTCTGCCCGATGGATCGCCCGAGGACAGCGATTGGTCCCGTTTCCGCCTATGGATGGGATTTCGCTTTGGCGATCTGCCGCAAGATCAGGAGAATATGCGCCTAGGCCAAAGCCTGTGCTTGCAGGCCGAGGATGGCGCAAGCCTCACCCTGACCCGGCAGGAACACAGCCTGCGCGCCGTGCTGCGTGA
This sequence comes from Roseovarius sp. MS2, assembly GCF_051447875.1. Lineage (NCBI taxonomy): Bacteria > Pseudomonadati > Pseudomonadota > Alphaproteobacteria > Rhodobacterales > Roseobacteraceae > Roseovarius > Roseovarius sp. MS2. Next base: position 1,118,079 of record NZ_JBKHVF010000001.1, on the reverse strand, counting down.
CACGGCCCCCGCCGACGCCATCATCCGCCATGCCGCAGCGCAGGAGCGTTATGATCTGCTGGCGCGCGCCCTCGCCGCTGAGCATGCGCCGATGCCGGTCTGGATCATGGATGCGGCCGGCACCGTGATCTGGCACAATGACAGTGCCCGCGCAGTGCCGCCCGCCCATGTCTCGCTCCTGACCGCACAGCCCGACATCCCGCCAGAGCTGGGCGAGACCTCTTGCGTCCGGCTCGACCTTGCCGGGGATACGGGGCAGCCGGATCATATCTATGACCTGCATGTGACCCGCACCGCGCTGGGCTGCATCCATCACGCACAGGACATCACCCGCCTCATTCGCGCCGAAACGCTGCAACGCGAGTTTGTCCAGACGCTGAGCAAAACATTTGCCGATCTCACGACCGGCCTTGTGGTCTTTGATCGGGCCAAGACGCTCGCAATCTTTAATCCGGCGCTGACCGATCTTACGGGGTTGCCTGCTGAATTCCTCAGCGCGCGGCCTAGCCTATTTGGATTTTTCGATGCTCTGCGCGACCGGATGGTGATGCCGGAACCCAAAAACTACGCAAGCTGGCGCAGCCAGATCACCGATATGGTCAAAAGCGCCACGGGTGGTCTGTATCACGAGGTTTGGACACTGCCTTCGGGCCAGACCTACCGCGTTACCGGACGGCCCCATCCCGATGGTGCTGTTGCCTTTCTGTTCGAGGATATCTCGCTTGAGGTGTCGACCACCCGCCGCCACCGGCTCCAGATGGACTTGCGTCAATCCGTTATCGACTGCCTGCAAGAGGGGATCGCCGTGCTGGCACAGGATGGCCGCCTGCTCTTTTGCAATACCGCTTTTGGCGAGATGCTGGGCATCGACCCGGATTCGAGCTTTGCCGATATGGGCCTGCATGACGTGATCGCGGCCTGCGCCGCGCGCTACCCTGATCCCGGCCTCTGGCCCGAAGTAGAGGATCGCATTGCCTCCCGGCGTCTGGTTGCGACCCTCCATGATCGCGCCATATCGCCGGGGCAGCCGGGGGCGGATCTTCGGGTTGTGCCCTTGGGGCGGGGTCAATCCATGCTCTGCCTCAAGGATCGCGCCCCCATCGCGGCAGACCGCGTGGATCTGCCCCTGCGCTGAACCGGGTTGCGGGCGGACGCGGCGCGTGTAGTGTCGGGGCATGTCCGATGCCCGCGCCCAAATCCTCCTTGCCAGCCCCGAGGCGACCTGCGCCTTGGCGCGCAGCTTGGCATCCTGCCTTTGCCCCGGCGATACGCTTCTGCTTTCGGGTGGTGTCGGCGCGGGCAAGACCCATTTCGCCCGCTGCCTGATACAATCCCTGCTTCTATCGCCCGAGGATGTGCCCTCGCCAACCTATACGCTGGTGCAGACCTATCAGGGCCAAAGCGGTGAAATCTGGCATGCCGATCTTTACCGTTTGGGCGATGCGATGGACCTGGTCGAACTTGGCCTGACCGACGCATTCACAGACGCCATCTGCCTGATAGAATGGCCTGACCGGCTGGGTGACCTGACCCCGCCCGATGCGCTTTTGCTGGACTTTGACACTGTGCCACGACCCGGCGCAGAGGATCACCGCCTCTTGCGGATCATGTGGCAGGGTGACAGGTGGGGGCAGCGATTGAAGGGGGTGTTGAATGAGTGACCGCAGCGCATTGATGCAGGATTTTGTCGCCAAAACCGATTGGGCAGGCGCGGCCATTGCGCCCTTGGCGGGCGATGCCTCCAACCGGCGCTACCTGCGCCTCACCCATCCCAAAACCGGCACAACCGCCGTGCTTATGGACGCCCCGCCCGAGCGTGGCGAGGATGTGCGCCCCTTTCTGCAAATCGCCCGCTACCTGACCGGCCTTGGCCTCAGCGCCCCGCATATTCTGGCGCAGGACGAGGCGCGCGGCTTTCTCATCCTCGAGGATCTGGGCGATGCGCTCTTTGCGCGTGTCATTCCGGTTGCCCCTCAGATGGAGGATCAGCTTTACGCCGCCGCGACCGACGTCCTGATCGACCTGCACCGTGCGGCACCCCCTCAAGGTCTCAAGCCTTATGGCCCCGACACCATGACAGACATGGCAGCCCTTGCCTTTGACTGGTATCTCACCGGGGCGACAGGAGAGGTGAGCCCCCAACGTGCCGAAGCCCTCGCCGCGCTCAACCGCCTCTTGCGTCAGCACGCCGCGACCACTGATGTGATCGTGCTGCGAGACTATCACGCCGAAAACCTGCTTTGGTTGCCGGGGCGCAGAGGGTCGGCGCGGGTGGGCCTGCTCGATTTTCAGGACGCCATGACCGGGCATCGCGCCTATGATCTGGTTTCGGTGCTGCAAGACGCCCGCCGCGATGTGCCCCGGGCTATCGAGACAGCGATGATCGCCCGCTATTGCCGCGCGACCGAGACGGATCAGTCCCTTTTTGAGGGGGCCTATTACTGCCTTGGCGCACAACGCAATCTGCGCATTCTGGGCGTCTTTGCCCGCCTCTGCCTGCGTGATGGCAAGGCGCATTACATTGATCTTATCCCCCGTGTCTGGGACCATTTGCAGCGGGATCTCGATCACCCGGCGCTGGCCCCGGTTGCAGATCTCCTGCGTGCGGCGCTGCCTGCGCCGACCTCTGCGATCTTAGAGCGCTTGCGCGCACAACGCGCGTCATGAGCCTGCCTTTGATGCTCTTTGCCGCCGGGTTCGGCACGCGCATGGGGGCGCTGACCGTGACCCGCCCCAAGCCGCTGATCGAGGTGGCGGGCCGCCCGCTCATCGACCACGCGCTCGATCTTGCCACGGCGCATGGCGCGGCCCCGGTGGTGGCCAACCTGCACTACCTGCCCGACCAACTGGCGCAGCATCTGGCGGGGCGTGACATCCGCCTCTCTCTTGAAATGCCTGAGATTCTGGAAACCGGCGGCGGGCTTCGCGCCGCGCTGCCTTTGCTTGGCACTGGCCCGGTCTTTACCATGAATACCGATGCCGTCTGGCGTGGCCCCAATCCGCTTGACCAACTGGCTGGCCTCTGGCGTCCCGCAGAGATGGACGCGCTGCTGCTCTGCATCCCGCGCGCGCAAACCGTCGGCCATTCCGGCACGGGCGATTTCCAGATTGATGCCGACGGGCGCGCCACGCGCGGCCCCGGTTCGGTCTATTCCGGGCTTCAGATCGTGAAGCCCGACCTGCTGCACACCATCCCCGAGCGCGTCTTTTCCCTCAACCGCCTTTGGGATGTGATGTTGTCCGAGGGCCGGCTCTTTGCAGCCGATTACCCCGGCCATTGGTGCGATGTCGGCCACCCAGAGGGGATTGCCCTTGCCGAATCCCTGCTCGCGGCCCCCGATGTTTGATCCTTCAGACACCCCCCGCCTTTATGGCGTGCCGCCCGGTGTGGATTTCCCCCGTGCTCTGGTCGAAGGCCTGCGCGCGCACCAATCAGGAAAACCGCCCGAGGCCCTCGCGCGCGTGCAACTTATCGTCAACACCCGCCGCATGGCCCGCCGCATCCGCGAGCTCTTCGACGCAGGCCCCCCCTGCCTTTTACCGCGCATCAGCCTCCTGACTGATCTCGGAGAGTTGTGGGATCTGGCCCATATCCCCGATCCGGTGCCGCCCCTGCGCCGCAGGCTGGAATTGGTGCAGCTTATCGCGACACTTCTCGACAACGCTCCTGATCTTGCCCCCCGCAGCGCGATTTACGACCTGTCGGATAGTCTTGCGGGGCTGATGGATGAAATGCACGGCGAAGGTGTCGCACCGCAGGCGATCGAGACGCTCGATATCACCGATCAATCCGGTCATTGGGCGCGGATCAAATCCTTTCTCGGCATCGTCCGCCACTATTTCGAGACCGGCGGCGCCGCGCCCGATGTGGAAACCCGCCAGCGCCTTGTGATCGAACGGCTGGCCGCCCTCTGGGCCGATACCCCGCCCGCGCATCCCGTCATCCTCGCGGGGTCCACCGGCTCACGGGGGGCGACACAGCACCTTATGCAGGCGGTAGCGCGCCTGCCACAGGGGGCGGTCGTGCTGCCCGGCTTTGATTTTGAGATGCCCGCCCCCGTCTGGGATGCGCTGGGTGATGCCATGCTCTCTGAGGATCACCCGCAATACCGTTTTTGCCGGGTTGCCGCCGGGGCTGGGATCACGCCTGCGGACATTCGCCCATGGTCTGATATCTCCCCCGCCAACCCGGCGCGCAACGCGCTGGTGTCGCTGGCCCTACGCCCCGCCCCTGTCACCGATCAATGGCTGCGCGACGGCCCGCATCTGCGCGACATCGCCGGGGCCATGGCCAATGTCACGCTGGTCGAGGCCCCGTCGCAACGCCAAGAGGCGCTCGCCATCGCTCTGCGCCTGCGCCAAGCGGCAGAGGACGGGCGCACCGCCGCCCTCATCACGCCAGACCGCACGCTCACCCGCCAAGTGACCGGAGCCCTCGACCGTTGGGATATTCTGCCTGATGACAGTGCCGGTCTGCCGCTGCATCTGTCACCACCGGGGCGCTTTCTGCGCCATGTCGCCGATCTGTTTCGCACCCGGCTCAGCGCCGAATCTCTGCTCACTCTGCTCAAACATCCGCTGGCACATCAGGGGGCCGAGCGTGGCCCACATCTGCGCCTCACCCGCGAGCTGGAATTGCATCTGCGCCGCCACGGCCCCCCCTATCCGACCGAAGACAGCCTGCGCGCTTGGGGTGCTGCGCAAAAAGATCCCCTTGCCCCTGAATGGGTGAGCTGGCTTTGCGCTTGCTTTGTGAACAGAGACTATTCCGGCGAAATCCCTCTTGATCATAGCGTGGCCACGCATCTCGACCTCGCGGAAAAGATCGCCCAAGGCTGCCATGGCACAGGCTCTGGCACGCTCTGGCTGAAGGATGCTGGGCAAGAGGCGCAAAAGGCCGTGACCGAACTTCGGGCCGAGGCCCATCATGCGGGTGCGCTCAGCGCCAGTGACTATTCCAGCCTGTTTCACAAGATTCTGAGCGCGCGCGAGGTGCGCAATCCTGTCGATCCGCACCCCCATATCCTCATCTGGGGCACGCTGGAGGCGCGCGTTCAGGGGGCCGATCTCTTGATTCTCGCCGGGCTGAATGAAGGGAGCTGGCCCGAATCCCCCAAACCCGATCCTTGGCTCAACCGCGCGCTGCGCCATCAGGTGGGGCTTTTGCTGCCCGAGCGGCGCATCGGCCTCTCGGCGCATGATTTCCAACAGGCAATCGCCGCGCCCGAGGTCTGGCTTACCCGGTCCGTCCGCTCTGCCGATGCCGAAACCGTGGTTTCGCGCTGGCTCAACCGCATTTTGAACCTGCTCTCTGGACTGCCGGATCAGGGGGGGCAGGCGGCGATTGAGGATATGCGCAACCGTGGCCGCCTATGGCTCGACCGCGCCACGGCGCTAGAGGACCCGGGCGAGGTGCCGCGTGCCACCCGGCCTGCGCCCGCGCCGCCCGTTGCCGTACGCCCCGACCATCTGACCGTAACCGAGATCAAGCGGCTCATTCGCGATCCCTACGCCATCTATGCCCGCCATATCCTCAAACTGCGCCCGCTTGATCCGCTGATGCGCGCGCCCGATGCGCTTTTGCGCGGCACCGTGCTGCATGAAATTCTTGAGGGGTTCATTCGCGAAACACTGGATCACCCGGAGCAGTGCGACCACGCCACATTGATGCACCATGCAGAGACTGTTCTGGCCGAAAATGTCCCTTGGGCCGAGGCGCGCGCGTTGTGGCTTGCGCGGCTGGACCGTGTTGCCGACTGGTTCATCGACACTGAGGCGCGGCGTCGAACGCTGGCCCGACCCGTGTATTTCGAGGCTAGAGGCCGCGCCAGCCTGCCAGATCTGGGCTTTACCCTTTCGGCCAAGGCCGACCGGCTCGATCTCGATGATCTGGGGCAGGTGCATATCTATGACTATAAAACCGGCGCGCCCCCTTCGACCAAGGAACAAACCAGTTTCGACAAGCAATTGCTGCTTGAGGCCGCGATTGCCACCCGCTCCGGCTTTGAGGGGATGGGCCCAACCCGTGTCGCCCGCGCGGTCTTTATCGGGCTGGGTAGCGAACCCAAAGAATTGGACGCGCCGCTGGACACAGAACCACCTGAGAAGATCTGGGCCGAATTTCATGCGCTGATTTCGGCCTATTTCGACCCTGATATGGGCTATACCGCGCGCCGTGCGCCGCGCAATGCCGATGAGGATGGGGATTACGACCAGCTGGCGCGCTACGGCGAATGGGACCAGACCGATACACCCGACGTGACCAAGGTGGGCCAATGACTGCGCGTGATGCCGCCACTCAGGCACAGGTCGAGGCCGCGCGCCCCGACCTCTCGACATGGCTGTCGGCCAATGCCGGATCGGGCAAAACGCGGGTGCTTACAGACCGTGTGGCGCGGCTTTTGCTCGATGGGGTCGATCCTCAGCATATCCTCTGCCTCACCTATACCAAGGCCGCGGCAAGCGAGATGCAGAACCGTCTTTTTCGCCGCCTTGGCGCTTGGGCGATGCTGGCCGATGCCGCGCTCATGCAAGAGCTTGATCTTTTGGGCCATGAGGGCGCGATCACCGAACAGACCCTGCGCGACGCCCGCCGCCTCTTTGCCCGCGCGATCGAGACGCCGGGTGGGCTGAAAATCCAGACGATCCACTCCTTCTGCGCCTCACTTCTGCGTCGTTTTCCGCTCGAGGCGGGCGTCACGCCGCAGTTCACCGAGATGGAGGATCGCACTGCCACCCTCTTGCGCGCCGAGATTGTCGAAGACTTGGCTGCCGGGCCGCAGGCCGCCACGTTTTACGCCCTTGCCAGACACTATTCGGGCGAAACTCTGGAAAAACTGACCGCCGAAATTGTCCGCAACCGCAGTGGATTTGCACAACCGCTCAGCAATGCCGATCTGGCCGCCCTCTTTGATCAGCCCGAGGGGCTTAGCGCCCAGATGATCCGTGACGGGGTGTTTCTGGGCAGTGAACAGGCGCTTCTCGGCCACCTCATGCCTGCGCTTCAGGCCGGGTCTGCCAATGACGTCAAGGCCGCCGCCAAGCTGGCGCAATTGAGCGCGTTGGACCTGCGCGCGCTGCCCGTGCTCGAGGATGTCTTTCTCACTGGCAAAGGGGCCAAATCGCCCTTTTCCGCCAAGTTAGGCTCTTTTCCGACCAAGACGACCCAAGGTGTCCTTGCCTCTGTCCTGCCGCAGATCGAACAATGGATGCTACGCGTCGAAGAGGCGCGCCCTGCGCGCCTTGCCCTCCTTGCGATGCAGAAAACCCGCGCCTTGCATGACTTCGCCCGCGCTTTCCTGCCCGCCTATGAACGCGCCAAGCAATTGCGCGGCCTTCTTGATTTCGACGATCTGATCCTGCGCGCCCGCGATCTTTTGACCGATCCAGCGGTCGCGGCTTGGGTGCTCTACAGGCTGGATGGTGGCATCGACCATATTCTTGTAGACGAGGCGCAAGACACCAGCCCCGTGCAATGGCAGGTCATCGAACGTCTGGCGCAGGAATTCACCAGCGGCGAGGGCGCGCGTGCCGATGTGGCGCGTACGATCTTTGTCGTGGGCGACAAGAAACAGTCGATCTATTCCTTTCAGGGGGCCGACCCGCGAGAATTCGACCGCATGCAGCAGGAATTTGGCCTGCGTCTGAGCGCCACCAACACCCCGCTGCAATCGCGCGTTCTGGCTTATTCCTTTCGCTCGTCGCGGGCGATCCTGACCACCGTTGATTGCTGCTTTGATCAAAGCAGCGAGAGCGGTTTTACGCCGGAAGAGGGTCACAAAGCCTTCTTTGATACCCTCCCCGGTCGCGTCGATCTCTGGCCTCTGGTCGAGAAACCGGATGAGGACGAGCCGCCCGCCTGGCACATGCCTGTAGACATCCGCGCCACCAACGATCCGGCAATCCTTTTGGCGCGGCAGGTTGCGGCGGCCATGCGCGATATGATCACCGCACGGCAGGCCATCCCCGATCCCAAATCGCCCAGCGGTTTTCGCGCCGTGCAACCCGGTGATTTCCTCATCCTTGTGCGCCGCCGGTCCGCGCTCTTTCACGAGATCATCCGCGAATGCAAGGCGCAGGGCCTGCCCATCGCCGGGGCTGACCGGCTCAAGGTGGGGGCGGAACTTGCCGTGCGCGATCTTGAGGCGCTCTTGTCCTTTCTCGCCACGCCCGAGGATAGTCTGGCGCTGGCCACTGCCCTGCGCTCGCCGCTCTTTGGCTGGTCCGAACACCAGCTCTACACCCTCGCGCAGGGCCGCAATCGTCCCTATCTCTGGGAGGAATTGCGCGCCCGCGCCGCCGAGCATCCCGACACCATCACAATCCTGCGTGACCTGCTTGATCACGCCGATTTCCTGCGCCCCTATGACCTGATCGAGCGTGTTCTGACCCGCCACGATGGCCGCCGCCGTCTGCTCGCCCGTCTGGGGACCGAGGCGGAGGATGGCATTGACGCCCTTCTGGCGCAGGCCATGGCCTATGAACGTCGCGCGGTGGATAGCCTCACGGGCTTTCTCGTCTGGATGGAAACCGACGATCTCGAGATCAAGCGCCAACTCGACAGCGCTGGCAACCGTATCCGCGTCATGACCGTGCATGGGGCCAAGGGGCTTGAGGCGCCCGTCGTGATCTTGCCTGAATGTGGCGTTTGGCGCACGCCCCCTGCGCCACAGATCGTGACGCAAGCGGGCCATGCCCTTTGGACCGGGCGCGCCGATGACATGCCGCCCAGCTTGGCCGCAGCGCTCGATACTGAACGCCGCGCGCTTTTGGCGGAACGTGACCGCCTGCTCTATGTCGCCATGACGCGGGCCGAGACGTGGTTGATCGTTGCCGCCCATGGCGATCTGGGTAAACAAGGCGACACTTGGTATGAAAAGGTGCAGCGCGGGATGCTGGCCGCAGGCGCGCAACCCCACAGCTTTGCCCATGGCCCTGGCCTGCGTCTTGATCACGGCATTTGGGCCGAAACAGAGACTAATTCTGCGCCCTCTGCGCCCCCTCAAACAATCACCCTCGATCCGCTCTTTCAGCGCCCCGCCCCGCTCCCTGCGCGCCTCAAAACGCTCAGCCCGTCAGAGTTGGGCGGGGCCAAGGCGCTGCCCGGCGAACGCGGGCTGGATGAAGAGGCAGCCAAACGGCGCGGTCGTCAGATCCACCGTCTGCTTGAATTCCTGCCCACTGTGCCTGCCCATGACTGGCCCGCCACCGCTGCGCGGCTTCTGTCCAATGGGGGTGATGCCGCGACAGGCGAAGAACTCGCCCTTCTTCTCGCCGAGGCCGACAAGGTGCTGACACGGCCTAGCCTTCTGGCCCTTTTCACGCCCGCTGCGCTGACAGAGGTGGCGATCACCGCCACCCTCGACCCGCTTCAGGGGCGGCGCATCCATGGTGTGATTGACCGCCTGATTATCGAAGATACCCGCATCCTCGCCGTGGATTTCAAGACCAACGCGCTGGTGCCCGCCACGCCCGCCGACTGCCCTGATGCCCTGCTGCGGCAGATGGGGGCCTATGCCCACGCGCTCGGGCAGCTCTGCCCGGATCATCGCATTGACACCGCGATCCTCTGGACCCGCACCGCCACGCTCATGCCCTTACCCCACGATCTTGTGACTGCGGCGCTGGAATCCACCACCATCGCTTGACGCGCCGCGCCCGGCTCCATAGGTTCACGACCGAAACCCTGACCACTAGGAGACAGATCATGGCCACCGTTGCCGTCACCGACGCCACATTCGACGCCGAAGTCAAGAATTCCGACATTCCCGTCGTCGTGGATTTCTGGGCCGAATGGTGCGGCCCCTGCAAACAGATCGGCCCGGTTCTGGAAGAACTGTCAAGCGAGATGTCCGGCCGCGTCAAGATCGTTAAGGTCGATGTGGATAGCAACCCGAATTCCGCCGTCGCCATGGGCGTGCGCGGCATCCCGGCGCTCTTCATCTTCAAGGACGGGCAGGTTGTGTCGAACCGCGCTGGTGCTGCCCCCAAGGCCGCCCTCCAGAGCTGGATCGAAGACAGCATCTGAGCCTGCAACGCCACAAGATCAAAGGGGGTCGCGCCGGTCGCGGCCCCTTTTCTTTGTCCGAATAGCATGTTGACCATTTATGCAACTTCATTACGCCAATGGCCAGCCAAGCACCTTCAACCGCGTGGCGATCTGGTCCGATGCCTCTGGCGCACCGGCATTCACGGACGTCAGCTTGAGAAACCACAGCAGGTATTTGTCCCATTCCGGGGCGTGGTGCGCGACCCGATCAAAGGCCCTGTCCACGCCAATCTCTGCCACGTTCAGCATTGTATGGTGAAAATCTATTCTGGCAAAAACGATTGCGGGCTTGCGGAAAAACATTGCCATCAGCGCAACAGATGAATTTTCAGTAACCACGAAATCACAACTGCGCAGATGCGTCTCCATCCCGCCTATTGTCACGTCCAACAGAGGAAAGGCGCGGCGCAGCTCCTCCAGTTCTCGCATATCCGAGTCCGAATACTGCTCTTTGGGATGCAGCCCCGCAATCACCCGCCTGCCTTCTGCCCTCTGCAGCGTTTCGCGCAACATCGTCAGCGGGGACGCCATCTGAAACGAGCGTCGCTTGTCAATATACCCTTGCAGAGCCACATAAATTGTCCCGTCGCGACGGGTGTCGTCGGGGCCAATGTCAAACTTCCGCTTGGCCCAGTATTTGGCAAAACGCGTGGCCTCAGCCGGATCAATCTGGCTGGGGTCAAACTCCGTGCGGGCGACGTCGAAATTCCACCGCTCCGCCGTCCGCTCGATCCGCCAGAATGGCATGAGATAGGCAATCCGCAGGCTGAGCCCCTTGGCATGGGCCGGTTCCTGCATCAAGAAGAGGGCGTATGCGTCTGCGTCCGCGGCGGCCAGCGTATCCACCGGCCCTGCCGTGCAGATATCAAGCGTCCAATCCGACAGCGCCAGGGCCCGTTGCAGCATGTTCACGAAATTATGGTCGCCCGCGCGGGCGCGCTTATCCATCGGATTTGGGAAATACAACCGCGCGCGATTACCATGCATCATGGTGCTAAACCTAATCCACACCGCCCCTTTGCTCAAGCGGCTTGAAAGCCGGGCAAAGGTTGTAAACACTCGATGCGACAGTCATATAGAGCCGCGAAACGGAAGGAATTTCTTATGTCCGAAACCAAATTTCCCGGGTGGCACGGCACCACCATCATCGGTGTGCGGCGCGGCGGCGAGGTTGTCGTTGCCGGGGATGGGCAGGTCAGCCTTGGACAGACGGTGATCAAGGGCACAGCTCGCAAGGTGCGCCGCCTGTCGCCCGGGGGGCATCCGGTGGTCGCGGGTTTTGCCGGGTCTACGGCGGATGCCTTTACCCTGCTCGAACGGCTGGAAACCAAACTTGAGGCGACACCGGGCCAATTGCAACGCGCCTGCGTGGAATTGGCCAAGGATTGGCGCACGGATAAGTACCTGCAAAAGCTCGAGGCGATGCTCATCGTCACCGATGGCGATCAGCTCTATGTCATCACCGGCGCGGGCGACGTGCTCGAGCCAGAGCATGACGTGGCCGCCATCGGCTCGGGCGGCAACTTCGCTCTCGCTGCGGCGCGCGGTCTGGCCGAAAATCCCGACCTGAGTGCCGAGGATATCGCCCGCCGCGCCATGGCCATCGCCGCCGATATCTGCGTCTACACCAATGGCAAGCTGACGGTGGAAAGGATTTCCAAATGACCGACCTGACCCCGCGCGAGATTGTCTCGGAGCTTGACCGCTACATCATCGGCCAGAAAGAGGCCAAGCGCGCCGTTGCCGTCGCCCTGCGCAACCGTTGGCGGCGCAAGCAGCTCTCCGATGACCTGCGCGACGAGGTGTATCCCAAGAATATCCTCATGATCGGCCCCACCGGCGTTGGCAAAACCGAAATCTCCCGCCGTCTCGCCAAACTCGCCCGCGCGCCCTTTATCAAGGTCGAGGCGACCAAATTCACCGAAGTCGGCTATGTCGGCCGTGACGTCGAACAGATCATCCGCGATCTTGTCGACAGTGCCATTGCCCAGACCCGCGATTGGATGCGCGACGACGTCAAAACCCGCGCCGAACAGGCCGCCGAAGAGCGCGTGATCACCGCCATCGCTGGCGAGGATGCCCGCCAAGGCACCCGCGATATGTTCCGCAAGAAGCTGCGCGAGGGGCTGCTTGACGACACCATGATCGACATCGAGGTGGCCGATACCTCTAGCCCCTTGGGCATGATGGATATTCCCGGCCAGCCCGGCCAGCCCGGCAGCCAGATGGGCATGATGAACCTTGGTGATATCTTTGGCAAAGCGTTCGGCCAGCGCACCACAACCAAGCGTGTCAGCGTCGCCGACAGCTACGCGCTTCTGATTGGCGAAGAGGCCGACAAACTTCTTGATGATGAAACCGTCCACCGCACAGCGCTCGAGGCGGTCGAGCAGAACGGCATCGTTTTCCTTGATGAGATCGACAAGGTCTGCGCCCGCTCTGATGCGCGCGGCGCCGATGTCAGCCGTGAAGGCGTGCAGCGTGATCTCTTGCCGCTGATCGAGGGCACAACCGTTTCGACCAAATATGGCGCGGTCAAGACCGACCATATCCTCTTCATCGCGTCTGGGGCCTTTCACATCGCCAAACCGTCAGACCTCTTGCCGGAATTGCAAGGCCGCCTGCCCATCCGGGTTGAGCTGCGCGCGCTGACCGAAGGTGATTTCGTCCGCATCCTGACCGAGACGGACAATGCCCTCACCCTGCAATACACCGCCCTCATGGGCACCGAAGAGGTGACGGTCAGCTTTACTGAGGATGGTATCGCCGCCCTCGCCCATATCGCGGCAGAGGTCAATCAATCGGTCGAAAACATCGGCGCGCGGCGGCTCTACACCGTCATGGAACGGGTGTTCGAAGAACTGTCCTTCACCGCCCCCGACCGCGCCGGAGAGACCGTGACGGTGGATGCGGGGTTCGTGGAGGCGAATTTGGGGGAGCTGATGAGGTCAGCGGATTTGAGCAGGTATGTTTTGTGAGGGGGGATTAGTAACTATAACTAACGCTGAACTGGAGCCAATTTCTCATTCGTTAGGCAGGAGTAAGCACACTAGAAAAGTCACTTAACAATGAGACAAGTTTTGTCATTTCGTCCGGGACCTCAGTAACATACATTGCATCAATAATCGCACTAGGGCTAACGCTGACACCAAATTTATCTTGCAGATGCAAGTTTATTTTTGATAAAGCGTCCTTTCCTGGAAGCATAGCAATACGCGTTTCTGGGTCACTCCAAGACTTGTCAAACTCATTGAATGCGATGGCTGCTAATTCAGTCGCGTGTCTTCCACTGTGTGTGTTTCGGAAAAATGCTTTGTAACTCTCAGTCAACTGCGCTGCCAAATAACTCTTCTTCTCGTTACTATATTCTTCAAGAATCTTTTTTATGTCACTACCGGTTACGTTGCTTCGTGCAGTGCCGTTATGACTTTTCTCCATCCTCTTTGTGGCCGACCGAGCGATAGCATCAGGAATGAGAAGGAAGTTTTCAATCTCTTTTCGTTTGTGGATTGAGACAAACTTGCAGTGTTTTAGACAGTCATTTCGAATGGCCTCGCACTCATCGATACTTCGAAAGTCGCGATCAAGCACTGCAGCTGAGACAATCTTGAAACCAAGTGTTGCCTCCATTCCATCAATCATGTTGCGAATTCTTTCGGGGTTGAATCCTTGTGCGGCAACGACCGCGAAATCCTTGCTGTTTGCAACATCAGCCCTTCCAAGTTTTCGTGCGAATCTACCAAGGATACGAAAATCTTTACCTTCAACAAAAAGCGCACGGCGCGTACGCGCCAACTGGGTAAGTACCGGATTCGTATTGGAGCCCAGTGTTTGAAAAACTCCTCCCAATTGTGCTGGGTTTCGTAACCTGCGTGACGATTTATTTGCCTTGTTTACAACAACAATTTCGTCGGTTTCCGCTTCTGTAATGATCTCAGTCGAATGCGTTGCCAAAAGAATGTCGGGACCCAATTCGCGTAATATTCCCAGCAATTGTCTTTGCAGACTTGAGTGAAGGTAAATGTCGGGTTCATCAATCAAGAATATTGAGGCATTTTTGTTTTTAATTAGATGCGTAAGCATTTGGCACCAGACTTGAAACCCGAAGCCTGCCCAAAAAATTTCTCGCGGTATCCTATCTTCTGGGCAAAACATATGCAGATAAGATTTGGGAGGTTCGTGGCTTATCTCAGGACGTTGTATATCCATGCCAGGCCAGGAACGTATCAAGGACTCTCGAAACTCGTCGAAATCTTCAGGGTAGTGGTGCCAAATATTTCTGAAGTTCCTTGCCGCGCGATAATTAAATAGGGCAAGGCGTGCGGCTTCTGGCCCAAACAATTCTTCACGATGTTCGACCGGCCCAAGTATTGGAACAAATCCAATCGGGCAGTTGAACGCCTTTCTAAAGGATGTCGGTGTAAGAGCTGCTTTTCCTGATGAATAAGGAATCAGAGAGCATCCCCCATCCTTTGGAAAAAAGAGCATAAGAGAATTACCATTTGAAAGGTAAAACCGTACGTACGCGTCCACTGTGTCGTCATAGTTGTGAAATATATTCTCATCAGCGACAGAAATATTCTTGAGATCTACATGATAGCCATAAGCTTGCCCTTCAGGGGATGAAACTATCGTGGCCTTTTTTGCATTCCCTCGCCTAATTGATGATGCAAGGATACGAAAAGCGGTCAAAATTGTAGACTTACCAGCGTTGTTTGGACCGACCAGAATATTGAATTGTTTCAATTGTATCCGGTAATGCCGAAATGCTTTGAACCGGTGAAACTCGACTTCCGTGAAACGAATTGTTTCTTCTGTCATATCAGCCAATGACCCTACCCAACCGATGTTTCAAAGGGTAGCTTAAGAACAAACCGCCAACAACGGGTGATATGAGCTAAACGGGCCTTTTTCTACGCCAAAGTCTTGCGTCAAGCAATTGTGACGTGGCTATTCATGCCCCCACTTCCCCCTCCCCATCCCCCGCGCTAAACACACCTTATGGTTGTTCCGGTTCTCCTTCTTGCCCTCTCTCTCATCGGCGTTGCCGTGGCGCTTTTGTTGCCCGGCTATGGCGATCTGATCCTGCTGGCGGGGCCTTGCACCATCGCGGCTTTGATCCTGCTTTGGCGCGCCCTTTTTCTGCGGATCACGGCCCCGGCCGCGCCCGAGCCCGAGACAGAGCCGAACCGCATCCTGATCGACGGTTCCAACGTCATGTATTGGCGCGACAACACCCCGAGGATCGAAACGCTGCGCGAGGTCATCGGGCAGCTGCGCCGCATCGGCTTTGCGCCGGGGGTCGTGTTTGATGCCAATGCGGGCTATCTGCTGACCGGCAAATACAAACATGATGATGCCATGGCCGGCTATCTGGGGCTGGCCGAGGATTGGGTGATGGTCGTGCCCAAGGGCACCGTTGCCGATCGCTACCTTCTGACCGTTGCGCGCGATGTCGGCGCGCCCATCGTCACCAATGACCGCTACCGCGATTGGGCCGCTGACTATCCCGAAATCAAACAGTCGGGGCGTCTGATCCGGGGGGCTATCGTGACGGGGCGCTTTGGTTCGAAGGCATGGATATACCGACGTAAGACCGACACGATACCGGCGCGGATTTCCCCCTGTTTTCAGCGCGCTACCGCCCCCGCGCCCCGTCGATCCGCGCCCGCGCGGAATTGGAGCGCGGCATCCACAGCCCCCGGTCAATGGCCTCTGCCAGCCGCTCCGCCAACTCGCGCAGGGCCGATGGGTTATGCGCCGCGATGAAGGCCCGCGTATCCTCATCCTCTAGGAACGCGGCCTCTACCAGATCAAAGTGATGCCCCCGCACAGCGCCAGTTGTGGCAGCAAAAGCAAAGAGATAGTCCACCGTCGCGGCAATCTCGAACGCGCCTTTATAGCCGTGCCGCTTGACCCCTTCGATCCATTTCGGATTGACCACGCGGGATCGCACCACCCGCCCGATCTCATCCTCGAGCGTGCGGATAACCGGGCGTTCGGGGCGTGAATGGTCATTGTGGTAAACGGGCCGGTCGCGTCCCTGCAAGGTGCTGACCGCCGCCGCAGCGCCCCCCTCGAACTGATAATAGTCATCAGAATCAAGAAGATCATGCTCGCGGTTGTCTTGGTTCTGCACAATCGCCTCAGTCTGCCGCAGCCGGGTTTCAAACCCCGCCCGGTCCGGCGTTCCCGCCTCTTTGGCCCCATAGGCATAGCTGCCCCAAGTCAGGTACGCCTCTGCCAGATCGGCCTTGTCCGCCCAGAGCCGCTCGTCGATCATCGCTTGCAGGCCTGCGCCATAAGCCCCGGGTTTTGCGCCATAAATACGCGGGCCAATACCCTCACTCCGCGCCCTCGCGGCGGCGGAATTGCTGTCTTCGGCCTCGTCCAGCCCCTGCACAGCCCGCGCCGCACTGTCAAACAGCGCGATAAGCTGTGGAAACGCATCACGGAAAAATCCCGAGATGCGCAGGGTCACATCCACCCGCGGCCGCCCCAGCACGCCCTCGGGCAGAATCTCGAACCCGGTCACGCGCCGGTTGGCGGCATCCCATTTTGGCTTGACCCCCATCAGCGCCAGCGCCTGCGCGATGTCATCGCCGCCGGTGCGCATATTGGCCGTGCCCCAGGCGGTGATCAGCAAGGCGCGCGGCCAATCACCATGGGTTTGCAAATGCTTCTCAATCAAGAGGTTGGCAGATTTCCAGCCCAAGGCCCAAGCGGTCGGCGTGGGCACGGCGCGGCTGTCTACACTGTAGAAATTGCGCCCCGTTGGCAGGGTATCAAGCCGCCCGCGCGTGGGGGCGCCCGAGGGTCCGGGGACAATCGCCCGCCCGTTCAGCGCGCGCAACAGCCCCGCGCCCTCGTCCGGCCCACAGGCGGCAATGGCGGGGCGAATGCGCGCCGCAATCTCTGCCAAAACCGCCGACGTATGCGGTCCGATCTCTTGGCTGCCCTCCCTCAAGAGGCGCTGCGCCATAAGCTCCAAGCGTTCCACCGTGTCGCCATTGCTGCGCCATGGATCGGCGCAGAGACCGCCCAGGTCCTGCGGCTTTTCAGTGGCGGCCCCGGCCATATCGCAATCAAGCGGATCAATGCCCAGCCCGAAATCACGCGCCAGCGCCCGGATCAGCGAGGCGTCTCCACCCTGACCATCGCCGCGCGGCACCCGGGCCAAGGCAATGGCCAGATCAATTTCTTGCTGCCCTGTGGGCGATTGACCGAATACATGCAGCCCATCGCGGATCTGCGCCTCTTTCAACTCGCAGAGATAGGCATCAAGCTGCGCCAGATCAGACTCTTCATCCGCCCCGGACATGCCGACATCCTTATCGAGCCCGGTGGCAGAACTCAGTGTCAGGATCTCGCGCCGCAGATGGGCGATGCGGCGTGGATCGACCCCGGCGGCCTCGTAATACTCATCCACCAGCGCCTCGAGATCGCGCAGCGGGCCATAGGTTTCGGCGCGGGTCAGAGGCGGAGTAAGGTGGTCGATGATCACCGCCTGCGCGCGGCGTTTGGCCTGCGTGCCCTCGCCGGGATCGTTGACGATGAACGGGTAGACATGCGGCATCGGCCCTAGCACCGCTTCAGGCCAGCATTCGGCGCTCAGCGCCAGCGCCTTGCCCGGCAACCATTCAAGATTGCCATGCTTGCCCATATGCACGATCGCGTGTGCGCCGAAATGGTGGCGCAGCCAGATGTAGAAGGCGAGGTAATTGTGCGGCGGCACCAGATCGGGGGAATGATAGGTCTCGGTCGGGTCGATGTTATAGCCCCGTGCGGGCTGTAGCCCGACCACGACATGCCCAAAGGTCAGGATTGACAGGGCAAAGCCTGCACCGGTGCTGCCGTCGGATTTGAGAATTTGGGGAACAATGAAAGGGTCCGTCTCAGGCGCGCCCCAACGGGTCGTCATCGCCTCGCGCAGATCCCACGGCAGGGCGTTGAAATGCTCCAGATAGATATCCAGCGGCAGGGTTTCACCGCCGTCGCGCGATGCGCGATCCGTGAGCCAGTTGGTCGGCCCCGCCATCACCGCGCGCATCAGGGCGTCGCTATCTTCTGGCGGATTGGCGACGGTATAGCCCGCCTCGGCCATCAGGCGCAGCGTGTGCACCGTGGCCGCAGGCGTATCAAGACCCACACCATTGGCCAGCCGTCCATCCTTGTTTGGGTAATTGGCAAGGATCAGCGCCACCCGCCGCTTGGGCGCAGGCGTCTGGCGCAGTTTGGCCCAATTGGCGGCCAGCTGCGCCACAAAATCTACCCGGTCGCCAACCGCGCGATACGTGGCGATGGCGCATTCTGTGGCTGCGTCGAAAAACGCCTCGCCCTTGAAACTGATGGCACGGGCAAGAATGCGGCCATCGACCTCGGGCAGGGCCACGTTCATGGCTATGTCGCGGCCTGAAAGGCCCGTGAGCCCCTTGGCCCATGCCTCTTCGGTCGATCCTGCCAAGACCACCTGAAACACCGGGGCGCTATTGGCGGCGGGCATGGCCAGTGGATTCTCTGGGCTTTCGTCGCCCGCATGCGGCGAACCTACGGCAAAAGCGGTGCAGTTCAGGATCACTGCAGGTGGTGCCACGCTGAAAAGATGCTCCAGCGTTGCTACCGACACCGGATCTTTGAGCGATGCGACAAAGACCGGCAGCGGATTAAGCCCGGCGCGCAACAGCGATTTCACCAGCCGGTTGATCGGATGAAGCCCGGCCCCCTGCACCAGCGCACGGTAAAAGATAACGGGCACCACCGGCTGGCCGGCACCCCAAGCCTCTTGCGCGGCGCTTAGGCCTGCGACACCCGCACCCGGCCAATAGACGCCCGCGCGCAGCAGCGGGCTGGCGGTGGCAGGGGGGTCGCCGCCCTCCAGCATGGTCTGCGCATAGCGCAGGAAATTCCCGGCATTTTCCGGCCCACCTTCCACAAGATAGGACCAAAGCGCATCGTAATCCGCATCCGATACCGTGGACAGGCCGCGCAATTCTGCGTCTGGCTTGTCATCGCCGGGCAAGAGCGCCAATGGCACGCGGGCCTCATGCAGACGCGCGGCATATTGTTCGGCCCCGTATTTCCAATAGCCCACACCGCCCAGAACCCGCGCGATCACCAGCCGCGATTTCGTGGCGCAGTGATCGAGATGCAAGTCGACGGACATCGGGTGCTGCAAATGGCTGAGATTGGCCAGCCGAAGACTGGGTGGGCCTGCCATTTCGCCGCGCGCCTCGCTTAGTGCCGCAAGCTCGGTATCGGCGGCCGAGACAAAGACCACATCGGCGGGGGTTTGGCCCAGATCGACGGGTTCCTTGCCATCTTCGATGGCCCCGGGGGTGGCGGCGAGAAGATGCATCAGACGGTTCCAGCTTGAACGGGGCGGTAATTTGCGGCAATAGCGGCGTCAGAGCGGCCCCATCTGGGGGGCCGGGCCGAAAGGGCAACGACATGGATTACAACGCATTGGGCGCCTCCAAGAAAGGCGGCAAGATTCCCCGCCACAAGGAGCATAACGCACCGGGTACGGACAAGAACCCGTTTGGCAAGCGCCCCTCCAAGGAAGAGCTGATCGCGCGCCTCAAGGCCAAGGCCGAGAAGTCGTCGAAATAGGCTCATAGCCGCTTTTCCATGAAAATGGACGAGGGCGCGTTGGGATAATCGCCGAACGGGCCCCTCGGCATAAAACCGTGCCGGGCATAGAGCTTGTGGGCTGCGGTTAGCAAATTGCCGGTTTCCAGTCGCAGGCAGGGCAGGGCGTGGGTGCGCGCCTCGTCCTCGATCTGGCGCAACAGGGCGTCTGCTACGCCCTGTCCACGCGCTGTTTCAGCCACGAACATGGATTTCACCTCGCCATAGCCATCGCGCAATGCAAGCGCGCCGGTGCCAAGGATTGTGGTGCCGATGCGCGCAGCAAAAAAGCGGATATCGGGCGCGCAGAGCGCGTCGATATCGAGAAAGAAGTTATCCTCGGGCGGAAACAGCAATTCCATCAGGGCATGGCTTGCGCGCAAAAGCGCGCTGGCCTCTGGATGCCTTGGGTCTGCCGCCTCGACGATGATCATGCCAAGAGCGCGGAGGTGATCGCCGCCCGGTCCATCCCGGCCTGACCGATCACCACCAGCCGCGTTTGGCGCGGACCGGACCCAAAGGGTTGGTCGAAATAGCTGTCGACACGCGGCCCAACCGCCTGAATCGTCAGGCGCATCGGCTTGCCCGCCACGGCGGCAAAGCCCTTGAGCCTCAGGATATCATGCGCGCGGATCACCTCTGTGACCTGACGGGCAAAGCTGGCCGGATCAGTGAGCTCGGGCCGCGTCACCACAAAGCTCTCAAAGGCGTCATGGCCATGGTCATGATGGTGATCATGGTCATCATCATCGTCGTCGTGATGATCATCATCATCGTCGTCATGGTCATGGTGATGATGGTGCAGTTCATGCCGCGCCTCCATATCCGCCTCGGCACCGATACCCTGACCAAGCAGCACCTCGACCGGCAGCGCGCCCATCGTCGCGGTCACGACTTGCACGCCATCACGCGAGTCTGCGCGCAGCCGCGTTGTAAGCGCGATGCGCTCCTCCTCGGTCAGCAGATCGGATTTGTTGATCACGATCATATCGGCACAGGCCATCTGATCCTCGAAGAGTTCCGATAGCGGCGTTTCGTGGTCAAGGTTTTCATCAAGCTTGCGCTGGGCATCGACCGCCGCCACATCATGCGCAAAGCGTCCTTCGGTGACGGCCTTGCCATCGACCACTGTCACCACGCCATCAACGGTCACCCGCGTGGAAATCTCGGGCCAGTTAAAGGCCCGCACCAGCGGCTGCGGCAGCGCCAGACCAGAGGTTTCGATCACAATGTGATCGGGCGCGCGCTCGCGGTCCAAAAGTTTTTGCAGCGTGGGAATGAAATCCTCTGCCACGGTGCAGCAGATGCAACCGTTCGACAATTCCATCACATCCTCGTCTGAACAGGTCTCGATTCCACAGCCTTTGAGGATGTCGCCATCTACGCCCAGATCGCCGAATTCGTTGATGATGAGTGCAATGCGCTTGCCGCCCGCATTCTCGAGCATATGCCGGATCAACGTAGTCTTGCCGGCCCCGAGAAATCCTGTGACGACGGTGGCGGGAATCTTGGCTTGCATGTCTTTGCTCCTTCAGGGGCTTGCATCGGGCGGGGCGGCTGGCCTAAGCCCGGTGGAAAAGGGGATCGGGCATGATGCACCGGATTGTGGTCTGTTCTACGTGCGAGGGCACGGATGGCAAGGGCTTTGCGGCCCGGTTGCGCGCGGCTTTCAGCGAACGGGGTATGGAGTTCACGGTGCAGGACCATGACTGCATGTCCAATTGCGCCCGTCCGCTCAGCGTGGCCTTTTCCGCGCCGGGCAAGGCCACGTATCTCTTTGGCGACATAGACCCCGCAGGCGATCTTGAGGATACGCTGGCCTTTGCTGCGCTATATGCCGAGTGCGCCGATGGCTGGATCGAGGATGCACGTCCTGCCGGACGGCTCCGGCATTGCCTGATCGGGCGCGTGCCGGGCTGAGGGATCATTCGATCACCACCGCAATCGTGGCCTCTATGGGTACGCCGCCCACGGCCAGTTGCGTATGGTCATTGGCATTCAAAGTCACGCGTAGCTCATGGCTGCCGACAGGCAACGCATCCAGCTGCATCCATGGGCCGTAAGCACGCGCGATCTTGATCCCGTTGAGATAAAGATGCGCATGCCCATGCCCCGGCATATGCGGGCCATTCACCCCCTCGGGATCAAAGGTAAAGTTCTCTACCCCGATATGCAGGTTGCGGCTCTGCGCTCCATCGGCGTGCAACGTCAGGTCCAGCATCGGGGCAGGCGTGCCCGCTTCGGTCAGTGTGGCATGAGCGCTGCCGCCATGATCATGCGCGCTGTGGTCGTGCACTGCCGCGCCGTGGTCGTGGTCATGCCCCTCAAGCTGCGCGCCCGATGTAGCGGCAATCAAAAACCCCAGACCTGTTCCGAAAAAAAGGCCGATGCCGAGAAAGGCAAATGGTTTTGCCATAATATCGCTCTCCTTGCGGATGGCCCCGGCACCGTGATGCCGGGGTGATGTCATGTCAGGCGGTGGCGCTTTCACGTTGCCAGAAATACCCGGCAAGCGCGCCAAGACAGACCCAAGCCGCCATCCCGACGCCAAGCGCACGCGCAGCAAAGAGCGCGGCCAGTTCCGGTGGCACAGGCCCGGTAAAGCTTTCGGGTTCAGGCGCGCCGATCAGATGCGGTGCCGCCAACAGCGCGATCGCAACCGCCAGCA
Source organism: Roseovarius sp. MS2 (assembly GCF_051447875.1). NCBI lineage: Bacteria > Pseudomonadati > Pseudomonadota > Alphaproteobacteria > Rhodobacterales > Roseobacteraceae > Roseovarius > Roseovarius sp. MS2. Next base: position 1,095,736 of record NZ_JBKHVF010000001.1, on the reverse strand, counting down.
TCACCGGCCCTTTGCCAAAGGCCATCAAGCCAAGCCCCACCGCCGTGGCAATCACTGTGCCCCACCACCAGATTTGTCGTGCGGTGATGTCGGTATAGGCCACGCCCGGCACTTCCGGCGGCAGCGACACAGCGGGTGCGAAATGCAGCGCGACAAATCCCGCCAAACCCCACATCACACCGCGGCGCGCGTCGATGCGCACGCCATATTCCGCCGCCATCCCCATACAGGCCACCAGAACCAGCCCGTAGCCCACGTAGATCAGCGCCGCAAACAGGATGCTTAGCCCGTCGCGCATCACGTCAAACCCCGGCAATTCGGGCGTGGCGCTGATCGCCTCTGCCCCGAAATGCACAAGAGTGCCCCCTTCATACAACTCGGCATGCAAAAGCACGGGCTGAATGAACACCATCTGCAACAGGGCGGCTATCAGCCCTGCACAGAAACCAGCGAACAACGCGCTGGTCGCAATTTTTGAGAACATAGGTTAGTGGCAGGGAAAGCCGGTTGCGTGGCGCACATCGTGCGCTGCGTCATGCAGTGCCGAGGCTTGCACATGGCCTGCGACGGTCACGATGCCCAAGCCCAGAAAGAGCGCGGCAATGAACGGCAGGACGGTAGATTTTGCAGCAGTTTGAACCAATGTGGTCATGGCGATATCTCCTTTGCGCCTCTCACCCGAGGCGGGATTGACGAACGCAGGGCTGGTCTCCTGGCTCGCGGGTCGTCGCCTGTCTGCCGCCTTCCCAAGGTGATAGGCACCTCAGTGGCATCTGGCAGGGGCTCGCCGCTTACAGTCGCGGGGGCGGCTGACGCATAGGCGCCCTAATTGGGTCCACCGGCACGTCATTCCCATTTCATCCCCGAGGCGCTTTGCACCCAAACGAGGAACCTTGCCCGTCCGGTATGCAGGCTGTTCTGCGACCCGTCAAGGAGGATTGCGACCGCTTTTTGGCAATCCGCGGCATTCTTTCTGCGGGGCTTGGCGGCGGTTCGCCCAATATCATGTGGATAAATGCTGTGACCGCCCCATATCATGTGGTTGGTCGTTGACAGGCCCGCCCCTCAGACATCACAATTCTACGACAACGGAATCACCGGACACGAAGGGCGCGCGCGCAGGTGCAGTTCTCGAAACTCAGATTGACCGGCTTCAAAAGCTTTGTCGACCCGACCGATCTGATCATCGCGCGCGGTCTTACCGGTGTTGTTGGTCCCAATGGCTGTGGCAAATCCAACCTGCTTGAGGCGCTGCGCTGGGTGATGGGTGAAAACCGTCCCACTGCAATGCGCGGCGACGGTATGGAGGATGTGATCTTTGCCGGGGCCGCAACCCGGTCTGCCCGCAACTTTGCCGAGGTGGTGATTCACCTCGACAATTCCGACCGTCTGGCGCCCGCCGGGTTCAACGAGGCCGATCAGCTTGAGATCACCCGCCGCATCACCCGCGATGTGGGCTCTGCCTATAAGGTGAATGGCAAGGACGTGCGCGCCCGCGACGTGCAGATGCTCTTTGCCGATGCCTCAACCGGCGCGCATTCGCCCGCTTTGGTGCGTCAGGGGCAAATCTCGGAGCTGATCAACGCCAAGCCGAAATCGCGGCGGCGGATCCTGGAAGAGGCCGCTGGCATTTCCGGCCTCTATCAGCGCCGCCACGAGGCCGAATTGAAGCTGCGCGGGGCCGAGGCCAATTTGACCCGTGTCGATGACGTGGTCGAGCAACTGGCAAACCAACTGGCGCAATTGGCACGACAGGCCAAGCAGGCGGCACGCTATCGCCAAATTGGTGAAGAACTGCGCTTGGCTGAGGGTCTGTTGCTCTATCGCCGCTGGAAAGAGGCCGATTTGGCCCGTGCTCGTGCCGAGGATGACTTGCGCGAGCGCACCACAGTCGCCGCTCGCGCAGAGTTGGCTGCACGCGAGGCGGCCAAGGTGCGCGCCCGCGCCGAAGATGCCCTGCCCAAGCTGCGCGAAGAAGAGGCCATCGCGGCGGCAATCCTGCAACGCCTGAGCGTGCAGCGTGACACCCTGACCGAACAAGAGGCGTCCGCCCGCGACCGCATTGCCACGCTGCGCAGCCGGATCGAGCAACTCGCCCGCGACATGGAGCGCGAGGCGGGGTTGAACCGAGACGCAGGCGAGACCATCGCGCGTCTGGAATGGGAGGCCGGCGAACTTGCCAAAGGGGCCGAGGGCCACGATGCCCGGCTTGAAGCGGCCCAAACCGAGGCGCGCGAGGCTGCGCAAATCCTGCAACAGCGGGAAAATGATCTCAGCCAGATGACCGAGGATATGGCGCGCCTTGCCGCCCGCCACCAATCTGCACAGCGCCTTCTAGAGGATAGCCGCAAGACCTTGATCAAGAGCGAGGCCGAGGCCGAACGTGCCCGCGCCGCACAAGCCGACTTGCGCGCGGCCCTAACGCGCGCCGAGGCCGACCACACCGCCGCACAAGAGGCCGAGGCCGAGGCGGTCGCCCGCGCAGAGGCGGCGGAATCCGCCCTGTTCGCCGCTGACGAGGCGCGCGCCGAGGCTCAGGCCCAAGAGGCCGAGGCGCGTGCCGCGCGCTCTGAGGCCGAGGGCGAATTGGGGGCCTTGCGCGCCGAGGTCACGGCCTTGGCCAAGCTGGTGCAGCGCGACACGGCCGAGGGCGGGCAGGTGATGGACCGCCTTCAGGTGCAACAGGGCTTTGAGAAGGCACTGGGCGCTGCCCTTGCCGATGATCTGCGCGCCCCCGAAGTCGAGGCCGATGGCCCCTCTGGCTGGACCGTGCTGCCTGCCTATCACACGCCGCAACCCCTGCCCGGGGGGGTGACCGCGCTCAGCCGCCATGTCTCGGTTCCCGAGGTGCTGGCCCGGCGCATGTCGCAGATCGGGTTGATCGATCCCGAGGATGCCGCCCGTCTGCAACCCCTTTTGAAACCCGGTCAGCGTCTGGTCAGCACCGAGGGGGATCTATGGCGCTGGGACGGATTTCGCGCATGGGCCGAGGATGCCCCCTCTGCCGCCGCCCTGCGTCTGCAACAGCTCAACCGGCTTGAGGAGCTCAAGCAACAGCTTGAACACACCACAGCGCGCGCAGAGGGGGCCGTGCGCGGCCACGAGGCGCTGCGCGAGGCGCTGATCCGTCGCACCGAAGAGGACCGCGCCGCCCGTGAGGCCCGCCGCTCTGCCGATGCCGCCGTCAACGAGACCAATCGCGCCCTCAGCCGCGCTGAGGCGGATCGCAACCTTGCCGGATCGCGGCTGGAATCATTGGGTCTCGCCGTCACCCGCCATGACGAAGAGGCGATGACCGCCCGTCAGAGCCTGTCTGAGGCGGAAAAGGGTCTGGCGGGACTTGGCGATCTGGATGCCACCCGCGCCGATCTCGAAGATATCAAGATGGCCGTCGAGGCCGCGCGCATGACCATGATGACCAAACGGTCAGGGGCCGACGAACTGCGCCGCGAGGGCGAGCGCCGGACGCGCCGCAGTCAGGAAATCACCAAGGAAGTCAGCGGCTGGCGGCACCGGCTCGACACTGCCGAGCGTCGGATCGCGGAACTGGCAGAGCGCAAGGAAGAGTCCGAAGAGGCCCTCGCTGATGCCAGTGCTGCACCCGAACTTCTTGCTGCCAAGCGCGCCGAACTGGGCGAGGAAATCACCCGCAGCGAGGCCCGTCGCGCCGCCGCCGCCGATGCGCTCTCGACTGCTGAAGGGGCCGCGCGCCAAGCCGCGCTGGACGAGCGCGACTCCGAACGCCTGGCCTCAGAGGCTCGTGAAATGCGTGCTCGGGCCGAGGCCCGGCTGGATGCCGCGCGCGAGACCCGAGACTACGCCGCCGAGCGGATCAACGAGACGCTGGAGCAAACCCCCGAGGCCCTCTTGCAGAGCCTCGCGGTCGATCCCGACACCATGCCCGCCTCTGATGCAATCGAGGCTGATGTGAACCGCCTTAAACGACAGCGCGACGCACTGGGGGCCGTGAACCTGCGCGCCGAAGAAGACGCCAAAGAGGTCGAGGCCGAGCATGACAGTCTGATCAAGGAAAAGACCGATCTTGAAGAGGCGATCAAGACCCTGCGCAGTGGTATTGCCAGCCTCAACCGCGAAGGGCGCGAGCGGCTTTTGACCGCGTTCGAGACGGTCAATTCCAACTTTAGCCTGCTCTTTCGTCACCTTTTTGGCGGTGGCGAAGCCAGTCTTGTGCTGGTCGAGAGCGAAGACCCATTGGAGGCGGGGCTTGAAATCATGTGCCAACCGCCGGGCAAGAAGCTCTCGACACTCAGCCTCTTGTCGGGCGGAGAACAGACCCTGACCGCGCTGGCGCTGATCTTTGCCGTGTTTCTCGCCAATCCCGCGCCAATCTGTGTGCTGGATGAGGTGGACGCGCCCCTTGACGATGCCAATGTCACCCGCTTCTGTGATCTCTTGGACGAGATGTGCCGCCGCACTGAAACCCGCTTTCTCATCATCACCCATCACGCCGTGACCATGAGCCGGATGGATCGGCTTTTTGGCGTTACCATGGCCGAACAAGGCGTAAGCCAACTGGTTTCGGTCGATCTCAAGAAGGCGGAAGCAATGGTCGCCTGAGCGACGTAAGACGGCGGATGCATGCGCGCCTTTGCGTCGCGTCATCCAACCCCGGGCTTGACCCCAGGGGATATTCCAATAGGTTTTACGCCCCTGACGCCGAATGGCGCGGCGCGCTTTTCACATCCCTGCGCGCCATCACGGGCGCGTCCATGTGCCCAAAATTCAAACGGGACATGGAGAGCCTTTGTCATGCTACGATTTTTTGTGCAGTTTCTTGCCGCCCTTTTTTTGACCATCACCACCGCCACAGCTCAAACCCCACAAGAGCCTGCGGTTGATCCCGATACCGCGCGTTCCAGCGTCGATGTGCTGATCGAGGTGATTGAGGATGAGGCCGCGCGCGCGGAACTGGTCGAGCGGCTGCGCTCCGCCGGTCTGCCTGAGGCGGTCGAGGCGGTGGTTCCCGCCGCTCCACCGCCCTCGGACGTGTCCTTTGGCCGTAGGGTGGCCGAGATCACGCAGGCCGCCGCCGAAGATGTCGCTGATTGGGTTACGCATGTCGCCCGCCAGATCACCCGCGCGCCCAATGTGCTTGACGGGCTCAGCGGCGGAGAGGTCGCCGTGCTGCTTACGGCTTTGGCGGATCTTGCTGTGGTGATCGTGGGCACTGTTGTGGCCTTTCTGGTTCTGCGCGGGCTTGGCAAAACGCTCTACGCCCGCATGAGCGCCTCTGCCCGCGATGGCGGTCTCGCGCGGACCGTCCTGCTCTTTCTCGCCTCTGCCGTCACGGATGGGGTGATCGTGCTTATTGCTTGGGCGGCGGGCTATGCGCTGGCAATCCTTGCCTTGGGCGAGTTTGGCCAGATTGGTATTCGCCAAACCCTCTATCTCAACGCCTTTCTGCTGGTGGAAATGGCCAAAGTCGCGGTCAGGCTGGTGCTCTCGCCTTCGGCGACTGCGCTGCGCCCGCTGCCGATCAGTGATCGCGCGTCGGCCTATCTGTGCTCTCGCATCAACCTCATTGTCGGGATTGTGGGATATGGGCAACTTCTGGTCGTGCCGATCATCAACGGCAATGTGTCCTTTGCCGCCGGTCGGGCGGTTTCGACGCTGATTGCCGTGGCGGTTCTGGCGCTGGCGATTGGGCTGGTGCTGCGCAACCGGCGGGCGGTGTCCGAGTGGCTTTTGGGCGCGCAAGTGGACAGTGCAACGCCGCCCAAGGGCGCATTGGCCTATCTGGCGCGTCACTGGCACTGGCCCGCGTTGACCTATCTTTTGGCGATGTTCGTGGTCGTGCTTGTGCGGCCCGGCAATGCGGTCTTTCAGACCTTTCTGGCCTCTGGTCAGGTGCTTGTTGTGGGGCTTGTCGGATTTTCTGTTGCGACATTTCTCAGCCGCATGATGGTGCGCGGTGTGGCGCTGCCGCCGGGCATTTCGGCACGGGTGCCGCTTTTGCAGGGGCGGCTCAATGCCTTTGTGCCCAAGACACTTTTCGTCCTGCGCGCGGTGATCTTTGTTCTGGTCGTGCTTTTGGCCCTGAACGCGATTGGCCTTATTGACCTGCGCGGCTGGATGGTCAGCCAGTTTGGCCTCCGCCTTACCGGTATGATCCTGTCGGTGTCGCTGGTGCTGCTGGTGGCCTTTGGTCTCTGGCTGGCCTTGACCTCTTGGGTCGATTACCGGCTGAACCCTGAGTTTGGCAAAGTGGCCACCGCGCGGGAACAGACGCTTCTGACGCTCTTGCGCAATGCCGCCACGATTGCGCTTGTCGTCGTGACGCTGATGTTCGTTCTGGCCGAAATCGGCCTTGATATCGCGCCGCTTCTGGCCTCTGCCGGGGTTCTGGGTCTTGCCATCGGTTTCGGTGCGCAAAAGATGGTGCAGGACATTATCACCGGTATTTTCATTCAGTTCGAGAACGCGATGAATGTCGGCGATGTGGTGACAGTGGGCGGTGTCACCGGCACCGTCGAGCGGCTGACGATCCGCTCGGTCAGCCTGCGTGATGTGCAGGGCGTCTATCACATCATTCCGTTTTCTTCGGTCGATATGGTGTCAAACTATGTGCGTGATTATGGCTATTTCGTCTGCGACATGGGCGTGGCCTATCGCGAGAATGTGGATGAGGTGAAGCAAGCGATGCTCGATGCCTTCGCCGAACTGATGGGGGATCCCGATCAGGCAGATGGCATTCTGGATGAATTGGAATGGTTCGGCGTCAACAGCTTTGGCGACAATGCCGTGATGCTGCGCGCCCGGATCAAATGCGTGCCGGGTCGGCAATGGGGCATTGGACGCGCCTATAATGGCGTGTTGAAAAAGGTGTTCGACGCTCGCAACATCGAAATCCCCTTTCCGCATCAGACGATCTATTTCGGCGAAAGCAAGACAGGCCGCACACAAAGCCTGAGGGTCGATATGGATGCAGAGCGTGCCAAGGCGTGATCGGCTTGCCATGGATCACACGCCGATCACGAAAGCGTGTTAATCTCTGTTGACTTATCGCGCAGACCAGAGAAATTCCAAACAGGACACGCGGCGGGATCCCGCCGCGTGATGCAATGCAGACCTGTGGCATTGTTGAAAACAATGTTGAAACCTATGGTTGCGGCGGCTGTTTCGCAGCGACTTCTTTGATTGAATAAAATTGGAGCAAAAATGAATTCCACCGAAGTCCTGCGCCTGTCGAACGGAAACTTCCTTAGCTTTGAGAATTTCTTCGAATCCAGTTTTCCCGCCGGGACGACAGAGAATTTCCAGACTGTTACACTCCACGATTCGTCTGGTGCTCGCATCGGAGAGCCGCTGCGCCTGCGTGTCGGTGAGCTGCCAGAGGCTGAGGCAGGGCTCTATCGCAACAGCGTCGAATTCTCGATTGCCCAGCCGGATGGCGGTGCGGTGATCTATCTGAACGAGACCACGGATGGGATTCGCGATCCCAATACTGGCAATCTCGTTGTCTTTGATACATTCCAAGACTTTATTGTCAGGCTTGATTCACAGGGTGTGATTTCCAGTATCGAGCCCCTGTCGGAAAGCCTGACGCTACGCGGCTTTTTTCCTGATCCTGGCACGGTCATTTCCTTATCGGATGGCTCGGGCCTTATCGTCCACAATGTCCTGGCGAAAATCTCCGCGGATGGCGCCGTGGGGGATGTCTTCTTTCGGATCGACCCAGCAGAGATGACCACTGGCACGATCTTCAACACCGGGGCCGTAGCCTTGCCCGATGGTGGCTTCTTTGCCATCGGCTACACCGATCCGTCGGCCCGTGCCAGCACCGGCAATTTCCTTTATGGCAGCTTTGTCGATGCGGATCTTGCCGCCGTTGGCGATCCGATTGCCCTCTTGGATGATACATTCTTCCCCGAGGCGATCTTTAACGAGCTGGATGATTATGCTATTCTCCGTCAACCTGACGGGCGGATCGTCATTGCCGTCAACACCTACGATTCCGCCAATGCGCTCAGCCGTGTCAGTGAGATGACGCTGCTGATCCTCAACCCGGATGGCACGGTGAACACGCCCGCCTTCAGGGCCAACGGCGGCGGTGAACGCGCGGCGCGTCAATTTGAGCCGGAATTGTTCCTGTTGTCGGATGGCGGCTTCGCATTGGCCTATCAGACAGGCAATGAATTTGTGAGCAGCATTGATTTGCATGTGCGCCGCTTCAGCGCAAATGGTGTGTTTCAAGAAGAGATCGTGGTGGTGGACGGCGGCATTGTGGGTGGCTTTGATCCCGATATCGTGGAACTGCATGTCAATCCCAATGGCGATATTCTGTTCTTTGGTGTCTCCGGCGATGCGGCCTTGCTCGGTCAACTGGCAGTCGGCACCGTTGTAGAGCCGGAACCCACCGATGTGATCACCGGCACCGATGGCGATGACACGCTCGCGGGCACGGATGGCGACGATCAGATCGCCGCAGGGGCAGGCAATGACAGTATTGACGGTGGGGCGGGAAATGACTCGATCTCGTCCTCCGATGGCAACGATCAGGCCATTGGCGGTGCTGGCAACGACAATATCGGCGGTGGCCAGGGCGATGACACCATCGACGGCGGAGCTGGTGACGACATCATCGGCGGCGGCTTTGGTGCGGATAGCATCATGGGCGGCACGGGCAATGACGTTGTTGCAGGCGGGGCGGACAATGACACCCTGTCCGGCGGCGACGGCAATGACAGCATGTCGGGCAGCTTCGGCAATGACAGCATTGATGGCGGTGAGGGCGCGGATGATATCGGCGGCGGCACCGGGCGCGATACGATTGATGCCGGTGCGGGGGATGATCGCGTGGGCGGTGGCGAAGGCGATGACAGCATCCTTGGCGGCGACGGCGATGACTTCCTTGCTGGTGGCGGGCGTAACGATGTGATCAACGGCGGCGCAGGCAGTGACACGATCAATGCGGGCGCTGGAAATGACACGATCACTGGCGGTGCGGACGCCGATTTGTTCGTCTTTTCGTCCTTCTTTGACGGCGAGGCCGATATCATCACCGATTTCGAGGATGGTTCAGACAGCTTCCTGATCCGCCGCTTTGATCCCGATACCGGCGTTGAGAATATCAACAACGGCGGCAATGGTCTGGCGGGCTTTGTTGCTGCGATGAACATCGTCGATGTGGCGGGCGGCGCGCAGATGACGGTGAATGGTAACACCATCCTCGTTGAGGGGGTCACCGCCGCGCAACTCACAGTGGATGATTTCACGTTCCTTTAACACGAAAAGGCATGGCTCGCCCAGAACCGGGCGGGCCATTGCATTTTGGGCCAAACCCCGCCCCGCCTATTCTGATACATGCTGTCGCAGCCCTGCGCAGCTGGCGCTTTTGGCTTCTCTGAGCATCTCATTTTACACTAATCTTTAGTCTCGAAAGGATATCTTTTCGCGAGATGCCTCTGGCGTGTATCTTGCGCCTTTCAACACAACCGAGACTAGGAATCGGAGAACAATGCCATGCCGGAACTTCACGGCACAAAATGGGGTTCGCACCTGACAGGAACGCCGGGTGGCGTTGTGACCTGGAGCATCTCGCCCAGTCAAGAAGACGTGTCCGAGTTCTGGCGGCAACCGCCCGGCACCAGCTTTTCGGTCGATCCAGCCACGGTCTATACCTTCGATTTCGAGGCGTCGCTGCGCTTGGCCTTTGCCGAGTGGTCGCGCTATGGCGATATCGAGTTTTTGCAGGTCCAAGATCCCGGTGGTGCCGCCGGAGGTCAGATAGACCCCGATATTCGTATCTTCTTTGCCCCGATTCCCGGCAATACATTGGGGTTTGCGTTCTTTCCCTCTCCCCTAGAGTTGCCCATCGCCGGAGACATCCTTCTTGATGTGGATGCATCACTGAATTTCGATGTGCCGCTCTTCGAGGGGCTGGCAATCCACGAAATCGGCCATTCGCTCGGGCTTGAGCATATCGAAACCGTCGCTGCGATCATGAACCCGATCCTGACTCAGCCTGATATTCTCGCCGATGACATCTCCGGTATCCGCCAAATCTATGGGGCGCAGGATGGTGCAGCGGTGGTCTATACCATGCCGACGGGGCTTCGGGATCTGACCTTGCTGCACAATCCCGAAGATTTGACCGTTCTGGGAAACAACTTTGGAAACCGCATTACCGGAACCGATGCGGATGAGACCCTGAATGGGCTCGTGGGCAATGACACCCTTGATGGTGGCGCGGGCGACGACCTGCTGATTGGCGGTGTCGGAAACGACTGGGCCGAGTTCAGCACAATCGCCCGCTCTGCGGCTGCGTTTAGTGTCGTTGAGAACGGGCTACAGGTGGTCTCGTCTCTTGGCACTGACACGCTGATTGACATCGAATGGATCCAATTTCTGGACGAGTCGATCCGCGTGGCCGAGGTGATCACAGCGATCAGCGGTCCGATTGGGCTTCAACTGATTGGCAGCGGTCTCTCGGACAGCCTGATGGGCACTGATGACAATGACACCCTCAGTGGGGGTGCTGGCGATGATGTGCTCGCAGGCGGTCTGGGGAATGACTCGCTTGACGGGGGCGATGGCAATGATCGGATTTCTGCCTCCGATGGCAATGACATCGTGTTTGGCGGCCTTGGCAACGACAGTATCGGCGGCGGCCTTGGCAATGACACTATCGATGGCGGGGCCGGTGATGACATCATCGGCGGTGGCTTTGGTGCGGATAGCATCACGGGCGGCGCTGGCAATGACGTGATCGCGGGCGGGGCGGACAATGACACCCTGTCTGGCGGCGATGGCAATGACAGCGTGTCGGGCAGCTTTGGCAACGATCTGATTTTTGGCAACGGGGGCGCGGATGATATCGGCGGCGGCACCGGGCGGGATACGATTGACGCAGGTGCAGGGGATGATCGCGTGGGCGGTGGCGAAGGCGATGACAGTATCTCGGGCGGTGACGGCAACGACTTCCTCGCTGGCGGTGGGCGTAACGATACCATCGACGGTGGCGCGGGCAATGACACGATCAACGCGGGCGCTGGAAATGACACGATCACCGGTGGCGTGGATGCTGATCTGTTTGTCTTTTCGTCCTTCTTCGATGGCGAGGCGGATGTCATCACCGATTTCGAAGACGGCATCGACAGCTTCCTGATCCGCCGCTTTGATCCCGATACCGGCGTTGAAAACATCAACAACGGCGGCAATGGTCTGGCGGGCTTTGTTGCTGCGATGAATATCGTTGACACCGCCTTGGGCGCGCAAATGACGGTGGGCGGTAACACCATCCTCGTCGAAGGCATCTCCGCCGCGCAACTCACAGTGGATGATTTCACCTTTATCTGAGTGATGACCCGACTTTGGGCATCACCGATTTCCCTTTAACTTTCGGTAAATGCCGCAAGGCTGCCATGATTTGTTAAGCGCATGGCAGCCTTGCTTTGCCACCTTGGGTCTTGCGTGGGGACGCGGGAAACGGGTGGATATACATGGCAGTCAGGCTGACGCATGTCGGGACGAATCGTGCGGCAAATTTCGAGGTCGCGCGTGCGGTGGTGGCAATCACGCCCCTGCCGGACGGGGGGTTTATACTGGCCGACTTCGCCGCCGGTCAAAGCCGCGTGGTGCGCGCCACCGCCGCCGGTCCACTGCTTGAAGCGCCGTGGTTTCACGAGGCAACGCCACGCATCGCCGTGACGGTCGGCGATATGCAAGGCGCGCTGCCACCGCTGCTCTTGTCCGATCTGCGCGCGGCTTGGGATGCCGGATTGCGCAGCGCTGTGCCGGGGTTTCTGGGCCAAGGCGGGGTGCAGCCGCAGGCCGCAACCCTGCTTGCTGCGCGGCTTGCGGGGCGCGATGTTCTGATTGCTGCCGCCGCTGATGGTCAGGGTTTGTCCGTCCTGTCGCTTGGTCCGGATCAAAGCATCGCGGCGGTGACGACCATGATGGACAGCGACAGCCACTATCTGCGCGCCATTTCCGATATCGCGGTCATCGAGCGGCCCGGTGAAGTGCTTGTCTTTACCGCCTCTGCGCAAGAGCATGGCATAACGGTCCTGCGCCTCTTGGAAGAGGGCGGGCTAGAGCCTGTTGCCAGCCTTGGGCGCAATGACAGCCTGCCGATCCAGACGATCACGGCGCTTGCCCCGGCAGACATCGCCGGGCGTGCGTTTCTGATCGTCGCTGCGGCGGACAGTTCCAGCCTGACCGTGCTTCGCGTCGGTGACGCGGGCACGCTTGATGTCGCGGATCACCTTATCGATGGGCTTGCGACCCGGTTCGCCGGGGTATCGCATCTCGAAGTTGTGTCCGTAGACGGGCATGTTTTCCTGCTGGTCGCAGGCCGGGATGCGGGGCTTAGCCTTTTGCGCCTGACCGCCGAGGGGCGGCTCTTGCATATTGATACGCTCGCGGATGAGGTGGCCTTTGCCCTCAACGGTGTCTCAGGCCTTGCGGCACAGGTCCGGGCGGGCGGGATCGACATTCTGGTCACTGCGGCGGGCGAGGCGGGGCTAAGCCTCTTTCGGGTCGATCTTGGTCCTTTGGGGCTGGTCCTGCACGGCAATGCCGCACGGATCGAAGGCGGCATGCGCGATGACCTCTTGTCGCGCAGCGGCGGCAACGGTGTGCTTGACGGCGCAGAGGGGGACGATACGCTCAGCGATGGTCCCGGCGCGGATACGCTTGTGGGCGGCACGGGGGCCGATGTCTTTGTCCTGCGGGCCGATGGGCAACGCGATGTCATTGCCGATTTCACCTTGGGTGAGGATCGGCTCGACCTCTCGCTCTGGCCAATGCTGCGCAATCTTGGGCAGTTGGCGTTTACTCCGACAGCTACGGGGGCCCTTTTGCGCTTTGGGCTTGAAGAGGTGGACTTGCGCAATGCCGCAGGCGGGCCTTTGTTGCCACGGATCTGCCCGGTCTGCTTTTGCCATTGGTCTCGCATTTCGACGTAGTTCTGGGGCCGCTGCAGGTGGCACCCCCTTCGGTGCGCCTGCCTCCCTTGCCGCTGCCCCCGCCTGTTCTGCCCGAGGTCGCCGCCCTCCTGCGGGTGGGGGGCGCGGGCGATGACCTGCTTGAGGGCGGACCCGAGGACGACACGCTTGCAGGCAATGCGGGCAATGACACGTTGCGCGGTAAAGCGGGCAACGACCGTCTGGCCGGGGGTGATGGGCGTGATCAGATCGACGGTGGCGCAGGCCATGACAATATCGGGGGTGGTCTGGGGGCAGACCGGCTTTACGGGCAGGCGGGGGATGACACGATCGGCGGCGGCGCGGGGGACGATATGCTCTTTGGCGGCAACGGTGCCGATATCCTGAGTGGCGGGCCGGGCAATGACCTGCTTGAGGGCGGGGCGGGCAATGACCGCCTTGCCGGTAGCTTTGATCACGACACGGTGCGCGGCGGTCTTGGCGATGACCGCATCGGCGGCGGTCCGGGGCGCGACCTGCTCGACGGCGGCGAGGGCAATGATGAGCTTGGCGGTGGCGAGGCCGACGATACCGTGTTGGGCGGTGCCGGGGATGATTTTCTGGCCGGTGGTGGCCGGAACGACCTGCTTGATGGCGGCACCGGCAACGATACGCTGAACGCGGGCGCAGGCCATGACCGGCTGATCGGTGGCGAGGGGGCCGATATCTTTGTCTTCAACGATTTCACGGCTGGCGAGCGCGACGTGATTGTTGATTTTCAATTCGGAGAGGATCGCATCCGTCTGACCGGCATCGAGGGGCAGGGGCCAACAGGCCGCTTTCTCGCGCTCGACATTCAAGACACCGACGCAGGCGCTGTCCTGCGCTATGCGGGCCATGAAATATTGCTCGAAGACGTGGCGGCATCCAGCCTTTCACGTGACGATTTCATCTTCCTGTAAGGCGGCCCAAGGCTGGGAAAGTGCGGTTTAAAACACCCACCCATCCGCTGCCATGAAAGCCATCCCTCGGATCTAGCGGATAGTCGAGGGTTCTGAAATCAATGTCATAAATGCTTTGAATCGTCGCCAGCGTTTCGGGGGTAATGAAATTGTCATAGTTAAAATTCATCTCGCTCAGCGCGCGGGCAGGCAGATTGCCCAGATACCCCGCGACCGGGCTTTCGGGCATGCGGGTGCGGTTCAGCACGCGCGGTGTATAGTTCAGCCCCAGCTTTCGCGCGACCCGGGGCAATTCCACGTCCAACCGCTCGACATGTACGACAAAATCATAATGGATGCCGACCTCTTTGTAGAACGCAGGCACCTGCGTTTCCCAATGCCCGTTGATCAGGTTCTCAGGGCGCGGTCGGCTTGCATGCAGATGCGCGACCGTGTCCAGAAACGCCTCAAAGGACATACTGTTATCGTGGGGGTCGGCACCGGTGCGCGCGCAGTAGAGGTCATGCAACTCCTTAGCAAAAGGCTCCAGATCCGCACGACAGAGCAATTGCCGGCCGCGATAGATGCAGAATTTGTTGAAATAGGCGCTGATGATCCGTGTCACTGGATGCCGAACCAGAATCACCGAGCGATAGTTGCGCGCCGATAGCGCCTCGGCGCAGCCACGAAAAGGGGCGCTGTTGGTGTGGAAATACTGCTTGCGGGCCGGGCGTGACGGCATGTTATCGGCCAAAAAGTTGAACAGCGTGGTACAGGCCGCCTTTTGCGACCAAAAGAACACCGTTTTGCTGTCATCATGAATATAGCCGCGCCAGCCCATGCGCTCCGCCTTTGGCCAAGGGTCGTCCCCCATGGCTTAATGCGCGGGGCCTGCCTTGGCAACGCGCGGGTGGGGTTTTTGCGCCTTGTCTCGCGTGGCATGGGTCACTAGGTTGCGCCAGACCGATTGGAGGGCTTCGTTCATCATGGCCAAGCGCCTTTTTCTGCATGTCGGGATGCCAAAATGTGCGACGACGTCGATTCAGGCCTATCTCGCGGCTCATGCAGACGATCTGGCCGCGCGCGGTCTGAATTATACATTCGCACCCGGAGAGCAAATTCCAGAGCAGGGTAATGCCAGCCATCTGGCCAATGCCCTCATCACGGGCGACACGCGGCGCGGCTGGGAACTGCTGGATTACTTTCTGCGGCCCGAGGGCAATGTGATCCTCAGTTCCGAGTATCTTTTTGGGGTCTCTCGCGGGGCCGTCGCGGAAGAGTTGATTACGCGCATCCGTCAGGCCGGTTTCGACGTCTGCGTGATCTGTTATTTCCGCCGACAAGATCTGTGGATCGAATCCGACTACAAGCAGCATGTCAAAAGCGGTGCAGACTGGCGTCGGGGAATCGTGGCCCTTCTGAACGAGCGGGTCGAAAAACAGGTGCTCAACTACAACGCGATGCTGATGAACTGGGCGCGCTTCGTGGGGCATGACAATGTGCTCGCGGTGCCCTTGCGACCAGAGCAGGGGCCTGACTATGCGGTGCGCCGCTTTCTTGAAGCGCTCGATGTTGCGGATATGCTGCCGCAGGGGTCTGCCGGTCCAAAGCATCACAATGTCAGCCCTCCGACCGGTCTGATAGAGCCTGCGCGCTATCTCAAACGAGCGATGCTGGATCGGGGCATATCAATGTCGCTCGTCAAACAAGAGGTTGATCGCTTCTTTGACGTGGCCCCACGGCTGGTCCGCGTGCCGCAGCGCCGGTTCCTGTTGACCCATATTCGTCGGCAACGCTTGTTGCGAAATTGCGAGACCTCGAATGCCGCGCTCGCACGCAATTTTCTCGGGGGCATACCAGCCTTTGACATGGTGCCAGAGGAGGACGCGCCAAGCGAAATTCCGCTAGGCGCAGAGGCGGCCGGCATCCTTGCAGCCTATCACGTGGACAGCCAAAATAACCTGTTCGCGCGCGGGACCATCGAGCGTGGATTGGGTCTGCTCAAGCGCTCTGTGACGGCACTGCGCGTCAGAAATTGATGATATCCCGGTGATACCGGCGGAGCAGCAGTAGCCCAAGCGCCAGTGTTATGCCCGATACGGCCATCACGAACACCGAAGAGACATAGGTGGCGTCATAGGTGCTGTAGATGCCCTTGCGCACCAGCCCGATAGGATGGATCAGCGGATTCCACCACATCCAATCCCGATAGGGCAGCGGGACGGTATCGAAGAGAAAAATCACACCGGAAATGATCAAAAGGGGGCGGTTCAACACGGCCCAAGCCCGTTCCCAGATTGGAAACACCGACAACAAAAAGCAGTTGAGCGTGCCAACGCCGGCCCCAAGCGCAAAGGTAAGCGTATAGCCCCACGCAATAGCCCTCATGTCGACGATAACATTGAGATCATAAATGATGATAATCAGAGGCAACAGGATCACCGCGATCATGATGCTGGTTATGACGTTCAGAATGAACCGCGCAATCAGGGCATCGGTGTAGGTCACACCGGGATAGAACAACAACTGCTTGGAAAAGCGCAGCGAGACCGACATTTTATTGCTGATGTCCATATAGGCCATGAATGGCAGAATGCCGGTTGCAAAGAACAAGGGAAAATTGGTGCCGAGACTTGGGCTTTTGAATCCTAGGGAAAAGATGAAGGTCAGAAGGAAAATTCCTGCCACCGGCTCAAGCACCGCCCATAGGTATCCAAGCGCCGAACGCCCATAGGTCGCCGACATCTCGCGCAGCATCAACGCAATCACGGTCTGAACTGTGCCCGTGCGCTTGCGCGGCAGGGCCGGGGCAAAGGTTACATTTGTCATCTTGACGGATGGTGTATCACCCTGTCCTTTGATAGAAAATCCCCATCCGACAGATGTGATCGGACAACAACAGACCAAAGAGCAAGATTTGAACCAGTCCAATTCTCCTGCGGAAAAAGCGGCTCAACCCTCTGAACAGGGTGCCGCCCCCAAGACTGGGCCGGGTCCGAACGTGGTTCAGGCCCCATCCGCCAAGACGTCCTTGCGTCCGCCTGCAAGGCCGGCGGGTATTCGCACGCGGCATGTTCTCATTGCCCTCAGCTTTGTGATTTGGGTGATTCTGCCAGTCGTGGTGTCGGGCGGGTATCTCTACACAGTCGCACGTGATCAATACGCAAGCCATGTCGGCTTTTCGGTGCGCACAGAGGAAATCGGTTCTGCCATCGAGCTCTTGGGCGGCATCACCGAATTGTCGGGGTCCAGCTCTTCGGACACGGATATTCTCTACGAATTCATCCAGAGCCCGCAAATCGTGCGCGCCGTCCACGATCAACTTGATATGGCACGGATTTATCAGCGCTCCGGCGATCCGGTTTTCACGCTCGGCGAAGATACAAGGATCGAGGCGTTGCTGTCCTATTGGCAGCGCATGGTCAAGATTTTCTATGATCGCAGCAGTGGTCTTGTGGAAATCCGCGTGCTCGCCTTTGAGCCGCAAGACGCCAGAGCCGTGGCAGAGGTTGTGTTTGCCGAGAGCAGCAACATGATCAACCAGCTGTCGGCCATCGCCCGCGCCGACGCCATGCGCTACGCCGAAGAAGAACTGGCGCGCGCCGAGGATCGGCTCAAAGTATCCAACCGGTCGCTCACCAGTTTCCGCAACCGGACACAGATCGTCGATCCGGCGGCCGATGTTCAGGGGCAAATGGGTCTGTTGAATTCGCTCAGCGCACAGATGGCTGAGGCACAGATCGAGCTTGAGCTTTTGCTCGATAATGCCAACGAAAGCGACCCGCGCGTCAATCAGGCCAACCGCAAGATTGCGGCGATCCAGAAATTGATCAACGAAGAGCGGTCGGCTTTCGGTGGCGCTTCTGGTGTGTCCGGGGTTCAGCAGTATTCCGAATTGATCGAAGAGTATCAGGCTCTCGAACTCGAGCGGCAATTCGCCGAAAAAAGCTATCTTTCTGCGCTTGCCGCGCGCGACGTTGCCTTGGCCGAAGCGCAGCGGCAATCGCGCTATCTGGCCACCCATATTTCCCCGACCTTGGCCGAAACCGCCGAGTATCCACAGCGCGAATTGCTGTTGCTGATGATCTCAGGCTTCCTGCTCTTGTCCTGGTCGGTCCTGGTGATGGTCTATTACTCCCTGCGCGACAGGCGCTGAGCGGACACGTCCGATGATCGAGATACGCAACCTGTGCAAGACCTTCGTGCTCAACGGGCGGCGCAAGGTGGTTGCTGATAACATTTCCGCGGTTTTCCCGGATCGCACGGCGGTGGCCATTCTCGGTCGCAATGGTGCGGGCAAGTCGAGCCTGCTCAAGATGTTGTCGGGGTCCATGGATCCCGACAGCGGAGAGGTGATCAGCACCGGCACGATTTCTTGGCCAGTGGGCTTTGCCGGTAGCTTCCATCCTGAGATGACCGGGCTACAGAATGTCCGCTTCATTGCCCGGGTATATGGCGTCGATACTGCGGAACTTGTCGATTTCGTCGCTGATTTCGCGGGGCTGGGCCAGCATTTCAACTTGCCGGTGCGCACCTATTCCTCGGGCATGCGCTCGCGCCTCGCGTTTGGGGTGTCGATGGGCATCCACTTTGAAACCTATCTCGTGGACGAGGTGACAGCGGTCGGCGATGCTGCCTTTCGTGAAAAATCCGAATTGCTTTTTGCTGAGCGGATCACGCAGAGCGGGGCGATCATGGTGACGCATAACATGGGGCAGGTTAAACGCCTCTGCTCGCTTGCCGGTGTGCTCGAGGATGGGCATCTCAGCCTTTATGACGATGTCGACGCGGCCATCGCGCACCATCAGGAATTGATGAAAAGCGACAAGGCGGCTTCGGGCTGATTATGCCCTGACGGCGCAAACGCTTCTGTTACACCGGCGTTTTTCAGGCGTCCGTGTCACGGGGTACGGGGGCGCGGTTGTCAAAGCCGAATTGCGCCAGAAGAGCCTCGTTATGCGGTCTAAACTGCTCTTCCAGCCATGCGACCCGTTCTGGATTACGGCCCATATCCGGTTCTTGCGTGTGGTGAAACGCATTAAGAAACATTTGCTTAATGTCGTCATCAGCACAGGCCGGATCCAGCATGGATGCCGCAATGATATCGCAGTCCTGCATCCTTAAAGAGGGGTTGGTCTCGTGATGCGGAACGTCCCAGACCATATCTTGAGGCTGGCCCAGAACGGTATCGAGAACAGATTTGATGTTGCGATGGCTGTCCAGAATGATCGGTAGCTCGGGAAACAGCTTGCTCCAATTCGTCAGATAGGCGGCGGGCTTCATCGTGTCGATCCGACGTTTGGCAAAGGTCTCGAAATCGCGGCCCCCATAAGGTTTGCGCTCTGCCAGAAAGGTATCGAAAAACTGCTTCATGAATTGCGAATAGTCACCAAACACGAAATCACTGAATGGGCGCAGGAAGACCAGCAGTTGCACAGCAATCCCGGCCTTTTTGGTGATCTCGGCAAGCGCAATGCCCCGCTTTGACAGCGAATAGAGATCCTCATGACTCAGCACCACCGTATGCGCCCCCTCTGCGAACATGGCGTCGATCTCGGCTTGGCTGATCTCTGCCAGATGCGCAGCATTGCCCGGATGCGAGCCCTCAGGCGCAGGATAGTGAATGCCCTGCCGCAAGAGCGTCTCAGAATTCTGCACCATCACGCGCTGGAGGTAGGTCGAGCCACATTTGGGCGAGCCGATGTGCAGAATGATCTTTTGTGCCATGGTGCAGATATCTAGATTCGTGCAAGCTGTGTGGCAAGCCGATTGGCAAGATCGTCGATCATGTCTTCGGGATGACTGCCTAGATCGCGCAGATCAATCTCGCGTTCAGATTGGCTCACGGGTGCTGCGTGCCATGCGAGGCCAAGTGCGTCGGCCAAATCCGGTGCCGTGGCAGGCACCGACAGGATGGCGGGGCTCAACCGGCTCAGGTCCTTTGGGCCAAATCCATTGGTCACAACCCGTACCCCGGCCGCAGCCATTTCCAGCGGTGGATGACTGGGATGAGGCGAATACATCAGCGACAATCCCAAATCGACTGTACCTAAATAGTCGGGATAATCTTCCCAAGGCAACTTACCGAGGCTCCGCAAAACATGCCCGCCCGGCAGGGCGACATCACTGTGATGCTGGCCGATGGATACAAGCTCGATATCCTCAGGGCCCAAATTCTCTTTGCTGACAAACCGCGCAAGCGCCTCGATTGCGGTGGCATACATATTGCGCGGCACATCTGGCCGCCCATAGAGCGCCAGACGGCGCGGCTCCTTGCCCGCTGCCCGGCGCGTGACATGACTATAGCGTTCAATGTCGATTGAGGGGTGAAACGCCAGAACATCCCCGGTGGCAAAGCCGAACCCCTGATTAGCGAACCAATCGCGCAACAGGGTCGTGTTGAACACCGGCTCGAAATCAAAGTGATAGCTGGCCATGGCATCGGCGAATTCCGGGCCCCAGGCATAGAAATGCGGCTCGTAATCCTGAATGAGATAGAGAAACCGGGTTTGCGCCATCTCATGCCGCCGGATCAACCTTTCGGCGACATGCGCGCTCCACCATGCCGTGGCCATGAACATATCCCCGGAATGGAGCGGTAGGGTTTCGTTCTGCACGCCGCAGAGCAGGCTGATGCGCGCGGCTGTCGCTTCCCGGTCCTGCCCCTGCCCAAGGCGCCCCAACACAAAGCTGCGTGAGGTGCCCGGAGAGGACATCGGGAGATCGGTGGCAATGAAGCGCACAGGATAACCCCGCACCGCAAGACCCAGCCCGATGTCCAACGCTGTGGCGATGCCGGCAAAAATCTCAGTCGGGTTAAGCGTTGGCACCAGAATATTCAGCGCGGCATGGGGGGCGGTGAACTCTGGCACAAAGCGCGGTTCCTTGCGCAGATCAACAATGTTCTCGTGCTTGACCGGTGGCTTTGCCGGTGCTGTCAGGTTGCGCGGCGGACGCGGTGACATCCCCGGCGAGAGCGAATAAAGCCGTGTGTCAAATCCGTCGATCGCGCTCTTGAGGCCTGGCCCAAACGCTTCCCGCAGCGTCCAGACGGCACGGCCGATACTGACCACGGCAAATCCCGCTGCGATCCGTGCTAACCCCGCATGCCCCTGCAGGCCCAACACAACCGCATCGCGCAAATGTGTCCCCATGCCGCGCATCCGCCGCAGATAGGGGCGCAGCGGCGCGGTTTTGGCCTCGCCATGGCTCAGGCTGCCATCGGTGACGGCATCGCTCAGCCGGTTATAGGTCGATTGCCCAAGGTATCGCGCCAGCGCATAGGCAGTCGCCTCCTTGCGCATCCACATGGCATCGGGGCGCTTCCAGCGCGGTCCTCGGGGCTGGGTGCGGTCAATCGCGCCCATCACATTGCTCTGATGCTGGCGGTAATCAACCAAGGGCGTGTCGATCAGATGCACGCCGCCCGTTGCCGCAGCCAACAGGCCAAGCCAGAGGTCATGGTAAAAATGCACCCCGCTTTGCGGCGGAAAGGGTAGCGCCAGCCGCACCAGCCGGGGCCGCATCAGCGTGGTCATGCCGGTGATGTTATTGCGATAGAGCAGGCCGCGCAGGCCGGGGTTTTTCTTGCGCCGCTCAAAGGCGAACATCGAGCGGTGCAGCACGGTTGTGCCATCCGGCCCGACGAGGCGCGCATCGCTATGCACAAGATCGGCACCGCTTTTGACCAGGGCCGCAACGCCGCGCTCCAGACGATCCGCATGCCAGATGTCATCCTGATCGCAAAGGGCGATGAGCGCTGCGTCTTCGCCCAGCCCCTCGGCGTCGATCAGGCGTAGCGCCTCGCTCAGCCCCGCCTCAAAGGCGCGCACGGCGTCAAGCGGCACGTCGCTGGGAACAATCGTGAGAGGCAGGTCCGGTGCCATGGCCTTCGCCGTCTGTATGACCACCATTTCGGAACTTGTGTCCGCGATAACGGCCACCAAATGACAGTTGGCATGAGACTGCTCCGCAAGCGACCGGATCTGCGCCGCCAGATACTCAGGCTCCGGCTGAAATACAGCCATTATGATGAAAATGCGCGGCGTCATCATGTCCTGAGTGATCGAAATAGTCTCTGCGCTCTAACCGAGCCCTCCTGCCAATGCAAGCCACGCACGTCCGACATGGGGGGTTCGGCCTGCGTTACCTCTCTTGTCATTCGACCGTAACAGATTTTGCAAGGTTTCTGGGCTGATCCACATCGGTCCCTTTGGCCACGGCGGTGTGATAGGCGATCAACTGTGCGGGCAGGGCATAGAGGATGGGTGCCAGAATGGGATCGGTATCGGGCAGGGTGATGGTCTGCCACACGCAATCGCCTGCCTGCGTCACACCCCGCGCATCTGACACCAAAAGGATACGACCGCCGCGCGCCATAACCTCTTGCATGTTGGAAACGGTCTTGTCGAACAGCGCATCGCAGGGTGCCATAACAACCACCGGCATCGTCTCGTCGATCAGCGCAATTGGTCCATGCTTCAACTCGCCCGAGGCATAGGCCTCGGCATGAATATAACTGATTTCCTTGAGCTTCAGCGCACCCTCCAGCGCCAGTGGATACATCAATCCACGCCCGAGAAACAGCGCACTAGGTGCAGTCGCAAGCTGGCGCGCGATGGCTCTGATCTGTTCGTTGCGTTCCATCGCGGTATTGAACGTGGCGGGCAAGGCGCGCAGCCCGGACAAGAGATCCGCCAGACGTTCCGCCCCGACATGGCCCCGGTCCTGGGCCGCCTTGAGCGCCAAAAGCAGGAGCACGGTCAACTGACAGGTAAAGGCCTTGGTCGAGGCCACGCCAATCTCGGCCCCGGCATGAATCGATAGCGCCAGATCGCTTTCGCGGGCGATGGAACTCTCGGGCACATTGACCACGGACACGATTTTTGCCGCGCGCCCCTGCATATAGCGCAGTGCTGCCAGCGTATCGGCGGTCTCGCCGGATTGGCTGACAAAGAGCGCGGTTGTGCCTGGGCTCACGGGCGGCTCACGATAGCGGAACTCAGAGGCGATATCGACTTCGACCGGCAGGCGTGCCAATTGTTCGAACCAGTATTTCGCAGTGAGACAGGCGTAATAGGCGGTGCCACAGGCCACCAGAGTCAGCCGCTCCACTTTTGCAAAGTCCGGCACGCCTTCTGGCAGGGTCAGGCGGGTTCCATCGCTGCTCAGGTAATGCCCAAGCGCCGCGCCGATCACCGAAGGTTGTTCGGCGATTTCCTTGGCCATGAAATGCCTGTGCCCGGCCTTATCAACGCGGGCGGCCTCGATCTCGATGATCTTGATCGGGCGGTTGGCCAGATGGCCATTGACGTCTGTGATCACAAGGCTGTTGCGCGTTACGACGGCAATGTCACCCTCTTCCAGATAGGTGATCCGGTCGGTCATCGGGGCCAGGGCGATGGCGTCTGAGCCCACGAACATCTCACCGTCGCCATGGCCCACGGCCAACGGGCTGCCGCGTCGCGCCGCGACCAAAAGATCAGCCTCGCCTTCAAACAGAAAACAAAGCGCATAGGCCCCCTCTAGCCTCGCGATTGTGGCGCGTGCCGCTTCGACCGGGCCCATGCCCTGCTGCATGAAATGATGCGCAAGAAGGGCCACGGTCTCGGTGTCGGTTTCAGTCTCATGGGCGATACCATGCGAGGCCAGTTCTGCCCGCAGCGCCCGGAAATTCTCGATAATGCCATTATGCACCACGGCCACCGGGCCAGAACGGTGCGGATGCGCATTGGCCTCGGTGGGTGCGCCATGTGTGGCCCAGCGGGTATGGCCAATCCCCGCCTTGCCCGCCAAGGGATGATGGACCAGCAGATCGGCCAGATTCACCAGCTTGCCCACCGCGCGGCGGCGATCTAGGCGCCCGTCGTTGATCGTGGCGATCCCGGCGCTGTCATAGCCGCGATATTCCAGCCGCTTGAGCGCTTCAACCAGCAGCGGTGCCGCCTCGTGATCCCCCAGAACTCCGACAATCCCACACATCAGTTTGATCCTTTGTCGCGTTTTCCGGCGCGTGCTTTCAACATATCGAACAGCTTGCGCGCGCGCCCCGGCATGTCCACCTGCGGTGCGCGTGCAATGGCCAGCGCGTCCGGGGCCACATCGCGCGTAATCACCGATCCCGAGCCGGTCATCGCCCCGTCCCCCAGTGTCACCGGGGCCACCAGCATCGTGTTCGAGCCCACGAAAACCCGCGCACCGATCACCGTTTCATGCTTGCTCACACCGTCGTAATTGCAGGTGATGGTGCCCGCGCCGATATTGCTCTCGTCGCCTACACGCGCATCGCCGATGTAGCTCAGGTGATTGACCTTGGCCCCCTCGCCGATCAGCGCATTCTTCACCTCAACGAAATTGCCAATGCGGGCATGTTCCGCCAATTCAGTGCCGGGGCGCAGGCGGGCATAGGGGCCCACCACCGCGCCACGCGCCACATGACAGCCCTCAAGATGGGAAAAGGCGCGGATATGCGCGCCAGTCTCGACCGTGACGCCGGGGCCAAAGACCACATAAGGCTCGATCAGACTATCGCGGCCCAACCACGTGTCATAGGCAAACTGCACCGTATCAGGCGCGACAAGCGTCACGCCAGTTTCCAGCGCCTCGGCCCGTTTGCGCGTCTGAAACGCGGCTTCTGCCCGTGCGAGTTCGGCGCGGGAATTGATGCCCATCGTCTCGGCCTCGTCGCAAGTAACAGCGGTTGCCGATAACCCCCGCGCCCGCGCCAGACCCACGATGTCGGTCAGGTAATATTCACCTGCCGCATTCGCATTGCCCACCTCTGAAATCAGATCGAATAGTAGCGCTGCCGGTGCCAGAACCACGCCGCTATTGCAGAGCGTGATCGCGCGCTCGGCCTCGGCCGCATCCTTGAATTCGACAATTTTAACAAGGTCTTGTCCCTGCATCACCAACCGGCCATAGCGGCCCGGATCAGCCGCCTTGAACCCCAGCACAACAATGTCATGGGCGCTGCGCGCCGCTTGCATCCGTTCCAGCGTTTCAGGCTGAACAAAGGGTGTGTCGCCATAAAGCACCAGCGCATCGCCCGGATAATCCACCAGACGCGGCGCGGCTTGCGCCACCGCATGCGCGGTTCCCAGTTGCTCGGACTGGATTACGATCTCTGCGGTCTCGTCAAAGTCATGGGCCGCTGCACGCACCGCCTCGGCCCCGTGCCCGGCCACCACGATCACCTGATCTGGCTCCAATGTCGCGCCTGCCTGCATGGCATGCCCTAGCATCGGCGCGCCGCCGATAGGATGCAGTACTTTGGGAAGGTCGGAATTCATCCGCGTCCCCTGACCTGCTGCCAATATGATCAGTGCCGTCGCCATTCTGCGCCCTTTGCCCGTATGCCTGTCCGTTTTATCCGGTTGCGGCACAGGTGCAAGGGTGGGGGCTGGTTCAGCTAAAAATCGCCCAGATTATCGACAATTTTAACCTCTCCTTCACGCCAACCGGGTGCTGTAGTCCTGCTGCAACCCATTGCAGCGCAAGGAGGTGAGGAAACTGAGAGAACCCGACTTTCGGAAATGGATGGTTTTACTTGCAGCGGGCACGCTGCTCGTTGGGATCATCCGGCTCTTGATGGGGATCTAACCCCTGAAAGAAAAGACCCTGCGGAGTAGCAGCTCCACAGGGTCACGTTTTCGGTGAGGACACTGAAAACCGATTTTCGGATGTCCTGCTTATACCCCAATCCTTACCAAAAAGTAAAGCTGCGCCGGTGCCCCATGCAAAACGCCGCCCCAAAGGGCGGCGTTTGTCGTATCCGGGTGGAAACAGGGTTTAGAACCCGAGACCAGCGTATTTGTTCTTGAACTTGGACACACGGCCACCGGCATCCATCAGACGCGAGCTGCCACCGGTCCAGGCGGGGTGCACCGTGGGGTCGATGTCAAGCGACAGCGTGTCGCCCTCTTTGCCATAGGTCGAGCGCATCTGAACGATGGTGCCGTCGGTCATCTTGACGTCGATGACGTGATAATCGGGGTGGATGTCTTTTTTCATCGTACCAATCCTTACGCGGAAGCGCCCGATTGGGCCTTGTAGTTGGAATCCTCTGCAATACGCGCAGACTTGCCGCGACGCGAGCGCAGGTAATACAGCTTGGCGCGACGTACGCGACCACGGCGAACAACCTCGATGTTGTCGATGTTGGTTGAATAGAGCGGGAACATACGTTCCACACCTTCGCCAAAGGAAATCTTGCGGACCGTGAAAGAACCGGCGATGCCCTTGCCATTCTTCCGGCTGATGCAGACGCCTTCAAAGTTCTGAACGCGGCTACGGGTGCCTTCGGTCACTTTGTAACCGACGCGGATCGTGTCGCCGGCTTTGAAATCGGGAATGGTCTTCCCGAGGGCGGCAATCTGTTCCGCCTCCAACTGAGCGATAATATCCATCGCTTCTCTCCTGATTTGCTTGCGGTTTTTCCCGCAAAGATGTCTCGCGTCCTCAGAGCTCTTGGTCTTCTTCCGGGTCCGCAGATGCGCCCGCCAGAGTTCAGGTCGTCCTTGTCTGTGATCCGTTTGCCGGGGCTGCCGCAGGCGACCGAAGAAAGTCTGGCGGGAGATTTAGCCAATAACAAACGCACCCGGAGCCGCAACCGATTCCAAGCAAGGCGGTGTATAGGCGCAAGCGTAAGCTGGATCAAGCCTTGTCAGGATGGGTTCTGCGGTGTTTTTCCCACAGATCGGGGCGTCGTTCGGCGGTCAGCCGCTCGGACATCGCGCGCCGCCATTCCGCCACCTTGGCGTGATCGCCAGAGGTCAACACCTCAGGGATGACCCGGCCCATCCATTCGGCGGGGCGGGTATAGTGCGGATGCTCCAGTAACCCGTTGGAATGACTTTCTTCTTCCGTGCTCTCGGCATTGCCCAGAACACCGGGCAACAGGCGCACACAGGCGTCGATCATCGCCTGTGCGGCTATTTCACCGCCGGTCATTACGAAATCGCCCAAGGACACCTCTTGGATGCCATAATGCTCGATCACGCGCTCATCCAGCCCCTCGAACCGGCCACAGATGAGCGTTACACCGGGGCGTTGCGACAGGTCTTGTGCCATGGCCTGATCAAACCTACGACCACGCGGGCTCAGGTAAATCAGCGGCCAGCCGGGCGGGGTGCCCGCCATCACCTCGTCAATCGCACGCCCCATCACATCGGCGCGGATCACCATGCCCGCGCCACCCCCGGCGGGCGTATCATCGACATTGCGATGTTTGCCCTCGCCATAGGGGCGCAAGTCAATGGCATCGAGCGCCCAGAGACCGTTTTGCAGCGCGCGTCCTGTCAGGCTCTCGCCCAACACACCGGGAAAGGCTTGTGGGACAAGGGTAATCACCCGCGCTGTCCAAACCCCCGCCAGCTCCGGCGTGGGCGTGATCAATTCACGCGGGGTCATGGTGGCACGGATGGATTTGCGCCCGTGCGAGCGGGGTGTGCCGCTCATATCAGGCCTTCGGGCGGATCGGCGATGATGCGCCCTGCGGCCAGATCGACGGTCGGCACAGCTTCGGTGGTAAAGGGCAACAGGATGGTCGCAGACATCCCCGGCGCATGGATTTCCAGAATATCGGACGCGCCGTGGTTGAGCACGGCCTTGACCCGCCCCAATACCGCGCCGCCGGTGTCATACACCTCAAGCCCGATTAGATCAGCGTGATAGAATTCATCATCCGGCAGATTGGGCAATTGCGCGCGCAGCGCATAGAGCCGCATGCCGCGCAGCGCATCGGCGGCCTCTTTGGTGCTGATGCCAGAGAGTTGCGCGGTCAAACCGTTGGTGGTCTGGCCCGTCAGGGTCACGTCAAAGGCGCGTGCGCCATCCTCGGTGCTCAGCGGGCTATAGGCCGCGATGTCTTCGGGCATGGCGGTAAAGCTCTTGAGCCGCACCTCGCCACGCACGCCGAATGCGCCGCCGATGGCGCCTACGCAAATGCGGTCACTGTCGCTCATGGGGTTGTCTCCGGTTGTGCGGATAGGGAGATGATCCGCTCAATTCCCTTGATGCGCAACAGGGTCATGCTCAGCGCACCTCGGTTGGCAGGGTTGGACGGCGGGTTTCCCATCCGGCCAGCTCTAATTCGGGTGTGTCGCTCGCGGTCTCGGGCCAGCCGACGCACAGATAGGCCACCAGCGCCCAGTCAGCGGGCACTTCAAGATCGCGCGACAACTGCTCAGGATCGAGGATCGACACCCAACCCACGCCCAGGCCCTGCGCGCGCGCCGCCAGCCAGAAATGCGTGATCGCGCCCACCACCGAATAGCGGCGCATCTCTGGCATGGTGGCGGCCCCCAGACCCGCGCCCTTGTCGGTTGCCTCGTCGCAATAAATCGCCAGTTGCACGGGGGCGTCTTGCATCCCCGATAGCTTCAAGCCCGCGTAAACGCGCGCCTTGTCGCTCTCATAGCCCGCCAACGCCTGCGCATTGGCTGTGGTGAAATTCTCCAGCGCCGCAGCGCGCGCGCCGGGCGATTGCACCCGGATCACGCGCCATGGTTCGCTCAGCCCCACAGAGGGCGATAGAAGAAAGGTGTCGAGGCAGTCTTGCAAGACAGCCTCATCCACCGCGTCCCGGCGAAAGCGGCGCACATCGCGCCGCCATCGCATGAGATCGCGCAGACCGGTCTGGAAGTCCTTGGAAAATTGCGACATTCCAGCGCCTTTCCAGTCTTATTCCTCGGCGGCTGCCTCTTCGGCAGGGGCGTTGGCGGCCTCGGCCTTGGCGGCTTTCTCTGCAGCGCGCTCTTGCGCTTTCTTGCCCGGAACGGCCTTTTTCAGGTTGGCACGCTCTTTCTTGGCAACGATACCTGCGGCTTCCAGCATGCGGCTGATGCGGTCGGTCGGCTGTGCGCCCTGTGCCAGCCAGTGCTGAACGCGCTCGATGTCCATCTTGACGCGATCTTCGCTGTCTTTCGGCAGGAGCGGGTTATAGGTGCCCAGCTTCTCGATAAAGCGGCCATCGCGCGGCATACGGCTGTCGGCCGCGACGATGCGGTAGAAAGGACGCTTTTTGCTGCCACCACGGGCGAGACGGATTTTCATGGCCATTTGATATTCTCCTTATAATGGCGTGGGTTTGGCGGGGCTCAGGCCCACCTTACGATTGGTGCTTTTGGTGATGTCGGATCACCTCGGCGATGATGAAGTTCAGAAACTCCTTGGCAAAGGCGGGGTCGAGATCAGCCGCTTTTGCCAATTCTTCGAGCCGTTCGATCTGTTGCGCCTCGCGCGCGGGATCGGACGGGGGAAGGTCGTATTCAGCCTTGAGTTTCCCCACGGCCTGCGTGTGCTTGAAACGCTCGGCCAGCGTAAAGACGAGGATCGCGTCGAGCCGATCAATGCTCTGGCGATGCTCCTTGAGAAGCTGCGCGGCAAGGGCGGTTGCGTCAGTCATGCGAGACTCCGGCGGCTGAAAGAAAAAGCGTGGGTCATGCGTAGGCCTCAACCGAGCCGTCATCATCGCGGCCAGAGGCGGCATCGGGGCCGGGGTGGCGATAAAGCAGGTCGCGGCCCATGTGGATGTTGTCATATTCCCGCTCGAACCACGCGCCCAGCCGTTCGGCCAGCGCGACAGAGCGCGTATTGCCCGGCACGATATTCGAGGTCAGCGTATCAAAGCCCAGATCTTCATAGGCATAGCGGCGCGCGCGCGCGGCCGCCTCATAGGCGATGCCGCGCCCCTCGAACCCGGCATAGAGCGCCCAGCCCAATTCCGGTTCGGGCCAGCCTTCGGGGTTCCAGATGCCCGCGATCCCTGCGGTCTCGCCGGTGTCCTTCATCTCGATGGTGAAATACCCATAGCCGTGGATATGCCAATGCCCGACGTTGAGCGCGAACCACCGCCACGCCTCGCCCCGGTTGGGTGATGACCCAAAGCCCTCGGACCGGTCGCGGTCGAGCAGAAAGGCGATTGTGGGCTCAATATCCCGTTGCTCTGGTCCACGCAGGACAAGGCGCGGCGTTTCCAGTGTGGGCGCTTGGGTGAGGGTCATGGCCGGGCCCCCCTCTGGTGGGGTGCCGGTTGCGGGGTCGGATATGAGTATTTATGCCAAGAAGAAGCCATGGTCACTTCTTCTTGCCAAAGCCAGAGAGGCCGGGGGGCAGGCCCATGCCGCCGCCGAGGCCCGGCAATTTGCCGCCCATGCCGCCGGGCAGCTTGCCGCCCAATGCCTTGGCCGCTTCTTCCATGGCCTGCGGGTCGTTCATATCGGGCATGCCGCCCTTGCCAAACATGCCTTTCATCGCCTGTTTCAGCATGCCGCCTTTGCCCATCTTGCCCATTTTCTTCATCATATCCGCCATCTGGCGGTGCATCTTGAGCAGCTTGTTGAGGTCAGACACATCCATGCCCGATCCGGCAGCGATCCGTTTTTTGCGGCTGGCCTGAAGCAGCGCGGGGTTGGCGCGCTCTTTCTTGGTCATCGACTGGATCATCGCGATCTGGCGGGTGAGCATCTTGTCGTCAAACCCGGCATCTTCGACCTGTTTGGCCATCTTGCCCATGCCGGGCATCATGCCCATCAGCCCCTGCATGCCACCCATCTTTTGCATCTGCTCAAGCTGACCCTTGAGGTCGTTCATGTTGAACTGACCCTTGGCCATGCGGCGCATCATCTTTTCGGCCTCAGCCGCCTCGATGGTCTCCTGTGCCTTTTCCACAAGGGCCACGATATCGCCCATGCCCAGAATGCGGCCTGCGATACGGTCCGGCTCAAAGGTTTCGAGCGCATCCATCTTTTCGCCAAGGCCGACAAAGCGAATGGGCTTACCGGTAATCGCGCGCATCGAGAGCGCCGCACCGCCGCGCCCGTCCCCGTCCATCCGGGTAAGAACAACGCCGGTCACGCCGATCTTGTCGTCAAACTCGGTGGCGACGTTAACGGCATCCTGACCAGTCAGGCCATCGACCACGAGCAGGGTTTCGCGGGGGTTGGCCACATCCCGCACCGCCGCCGCCTGCGCGATCAGCTCTGCGTCGATATGCAGCCGCCCTGCGGTGTCGAGCATGTAGACGTCATAGCCGCCAAGCGCCGCTTGCGTCTTGGCGCGTTTGGCGATCTGAACCGGGTCTTCGCCCTTGACGATGGGCAGGGTATCGACGCCAATCTGTTTGCCCAGAATGGCCAGTTGTTCCATCGCCGCCGGGCGGTTGGTATCAAGCGAGGCCATCAGCACCCGTTTGCCCTCGCGGTCCTTCAGCCGCTTGGCCAGTTTGGCGGTGGTGGTGGTCTTCCCCGAGCCTTGCAGACCGACCATCAGAATCGGCGCAGGCGGGTTGTCGATCTTGAGCGCGCCGGGATCGCCTTCGCCGCGCAATGTCTCGACCAGCGCGTCATGCACGATCTTTACGACCTGCTGGCCGGGTGTCACGGATTTGGTGACAGCCTGCCCAGTGGCGCGGCTCTCAACCGTCTTGATGAAATCACGCGCGACGGGCAGGGAAACGTCGGCCTCCAGCAGGGCGACACGCACCTCGCGCAGGGCGGTTTTCACATCCTCTTCAGACAGCGACCCCTGTTTGGTCAGCCGGTCAAAGACACCGGAGAGGCGTTCGGATAGATTTTCAAACATCGCTCAGGCTCCTATGCCGGTTGCTGCCATGTCACCCCATATAGGGGCAACGGTTCAAACGATAAACGCCCCCGTGGGCGCAACGCGCTGACGGGGGGCGATCCCGACACAGGGCCGGGACCGGAAGCATGGGCCTCCGGGATTGCGTGGGCGTTTAGCGCGCGGGTGGGGCAGAGTCAAGCATGGGGTCAGGACCGCGCAACTCGGCCAACCAGTGATTGATCGCGCGCACCACCTCCGCCGAGGCGCGGCTGCTGTCATAGATCTCGGTGATCGGATGCAAGAGCGGCGCGCCGCCCGCCCCATCCCGCAGAACAAGGGTGGGGCGATGCACGGGGCGGCGCACGCGCGACGGATCGGTGCTTGTCTCGCCGCCCGATAGCGTGCTCTCGCCCGTGGCGCGGATCACGTCCGAGAGGTCAAGGACCGTCTCGCGGTGACGCAGGATGGTTCGGCTGCGCAAAATCGCGGTGCCCGCGCGCGCATCCAAGATCACTTGCAGACGTTCAACAAAAATACACACACCTGCAAAGCCCAACCCGCCGCCGCCGATCAAAAAGACCAGCCCGCCAACAAGGGTCTGCGGCATAACCAAAAGGCCGACACCTGCAAACAAAACTGTGAACAGGCCCAGCATGATCGCCATGAACCAAGGCATGTCCTCGATCATCAAAAGATCTGGGCTGCTATGCGTGACTTTCATCGGTTGGCCGCTGCTGTGAGAGACGCGTACAGGCTACGCGCATTACGGGTGATTGCAACCGCCGCGTCGCCGCCGCATAGTTGCTAGGCGAACGGGATAGCTGGGCAGGGTGATCGGCGTGATGGAGAATTGGGACGAGGTGCGGACCGCCTATAATGTGGCGCGGATTGGCACCGTGAGCGGCGCGGCCGAGGTGCTGGGCGTGCATCATGCCACCGTTATCCGCCACATCGACGCGCTCGAAGAGAGGCTGGGCGTCAAGCTCTTTCAGCGCCATGCGCGGGGCTATACCCCGACCGAGGCGGGCGAAGACCTGTTGCGCGTGGCGCAGGCAACCGATGACCAGTTCAATCAGTTGGCCGGGCGGATCAAGGGGCAAGGCAACGATGTCTCGGGCGAGTTGGTCGTGACTTCGGTTGGCGGGCTCAGCCATCTGCTTGTGCCGGTGCTGGCCGCGTTTCAAGAGATGTATCCGGCATTGGTGGTGCGTTATTTGACCGGCGACCGCCTGTTTCGGCTCGAATACGGCGAGGCGCATGTTGCGATCCGGGCAGGCGCTGTGCCGGATCAGCCCGATAACGTGGTACAGCCGTTCTTTCAGCAACAGTTCACGCTTTATGCCAGTGAAAGCTACGTCGCGCGCCATGGCCTGCCCAAAGGGCCCGAGGATCTGCCGCATCACCGCTTTGTCGGCGCGGATGATCCAAAAACACGCGCGCCGTTCCTGCGCTGGTTGCAGGACAATGTGCCGGGCGAGGCCATCGTGTTTCGCTCGGGCGATGTGCATGCACAACGCAACGCCATCCTAGCCGGGGCCGGGATCGGGTTCACCTCGGTCTTGCAGGCCGCAGAGATGCCGGGGCTTATCCAGGTGACGCCGCCCCGTCCCGAATGGGCGGCCCCCCTTTGGCTGGTCACTCATATGGACCTGCACCGCACTACCAAGGTGCAAGCGTTCCTGAACCATCTCAAAGAGCGCGCGGCGGCATGGCCAGTGACGTGAGCGCGGGCATGACGCCTGCGCTCAAGGGGCATCTGGCGATGCTCTGTTTCTCTGGGCTGGTGGCGGGATCATTCGCGCTTGGGTCCATGGCGGCGCAGCATATCGCCCCCGCCGCCCTCAATGCGCCGCGTTTCTTGCTGGCCGCCGTGATCCTTGGCACAGGGGCGATGCTGGGCCGAGGCATTCCGCGCACCACATGGTCTGCCCCATGGCGCTACCTCCTGCTGGGTGGCGCGATGGGCCTGTATTTCGTGATGATGTTCGAGGGGCTCAAGACTGCGGCGCCAGTTTCGGCAGCGG
Organism: Roseovarius sp. MS2; assembly: GCF_051447875.1. NCBI lineage: Bacteria > Pseudomonadati > Pseudomonadota > Alphaproteobacteria > Rhodobacterales > Roseobacteraceae > Roseovarius > Roseovarius sp. MS2. Next base: position 1,062,319 of record NZ_JBKHVF010000001.1, on the reverse strand, counting down.
CGGTCTTTACGCTTACGCCGATCATGGCGGGGATCGCCGGCTATCTGCTCTTGCGCCAGATCACAACGCCGCGCATGGCGGTTGCCTTGGGCGTCGGGGCGATGGGCGCGCTTTGGGTCATCTTTCGCGCTGATGTCTCGGCGCTCATGGCGTTCGAGGTCGGGCGCGGCGAGGCTATCTATTTCTTCGGCTGCGCGGCCCATGCCATCTATACGCCGCTGGTGCGCCGCCTCAATCGCGGCGAGCGTCCGGTGGTGTTTTCCTTTGGAACGATGCTTGGGGCGGCGCTCTTGGTGACAGCCGCAGGTTGGGGCGACCTGCGCGCGACCGATTGGTCAAGCTTGCCTGCCATCGTCTGGATCACCATTGTCTACACGGCGGTCTTTGCCACGGCGATAACCTTTGTCTGCCTGCAATACGCCAGCCTCAACCTGCCCAGTGCCAAGGTGATGGCCTATACCTATCTCACCCCCACTTGGGTCACGCTCTGGCAGACGGCGTTGGGGCATCCCTTGCCACAGTCGGTGGTGCTCATGGGGGTGGGGCTGACGGTGGTTGCGTTGGTGCTGTTGCTAAAGGATGAGGAGTGTCGGGTCTGAAGTCCGGCTGAATACATGCTTGGCGACATGATCTTGCTTCACGTTCAACCAAGGGTTACGGATGACTGGAACTTTTCAAATGTGAGTGAGGTGAGGTGATGTTGAGCATGTCCAAGTCGAAATTCTGGATCAGCCTGGTGGTAGTTGCGCTGCTTGCAGTGGTGCAGCCAATTCATGTTGCCGCGCAGGGCGCGGACGATCCATTCAGAAAGAAAGTCTTTCTGATGGTGGTTGCCAATTCGGCCAGCAGTGTTCGTTTCGAATCGGCCACATTCTGTCCGGTTGAGCCGAACGGCCAGCTAGATTGCGGGAGAAAGTGGCGAGGCAAGCGGAATCTAACCTTTAGGGTGAATTTGAAAGATCTGTCGCTGATGGACAATTCCGGGAACGCGAAAAGCCTGCACTGGAACCTGTTTTCACATGAATTCGTCTGGCAGGGACGCTACGCGGCATCGGCCGCCACATTCAGAGGGGTGACCCCCTCGAAAAATGACTTTGGTTTCTTTTTTGAGGCGCGGCCAGGCACGATTTATGTTCTTTATTCCGATGGGATGTCAAAAGAGGTCGCAATCGCCACCGCGAAAAAGGTTCTGTCCGAGGATGAAAGATTTGGGCATCGTCTGGGCGTGCTTGCGTTCGAGCCGGTACAGGCAGCGAAGGTAGCGTGTGAAGCAAGCTGGGAACTTTGCCAATTGGGCCAGAAGATTGATCCTAGCAAATTGAGCATGACCTTTCGACCGCGCTGATCCGAAAGAGAAGCGCTACGCGAAAATTTGGCTTGTACCTCAGAGAAAACTGGCCCCCTGAAGATCGCCGCGCAACCGGAGCATTTCCGGCGGGCGCGGTCCGTCGTCCGGCAGGGGGCAGGCGTCAGCCCTCATCCGGCAGTTCCGCCTTGAGAAACCGCTCGAACGCATCAAGATTGACCGCCTCGAACTGCCCAAAGCTCTGCATCCAGATCGAGGCATCGCGCAGCGCGTCCGGTTCCAGCTTGCACCATGTCACGCGGCCCCGGCGTTCCTGAGTGATCAGCCCGGCACGGCCCAGAATGCCCAGATGTTTGGAAATCGCGGCAAGGCTCATCTCGAATGGCTCCGCCACATCCGTGACCGCCATGTCATCCTCCAGCAGCATCGACAGGATCGCGCGCCGGGTGGGGTCGGCGAGGGCGGCAAAGACCATATCAAGGGCGAGCGCATTCTGCATGCCCTTCATAAGCCCAAGCGCGCGCCCCGCGTCAACGGCTGATCCATGCCGGGTGGGCTGAAACCGCTCTTGATCTGTGACAGGGTCGGGCGGCGCACCAGCCATTAGGCTGGGCGGACGCAAAACGGAAACACGAAAGGAAAGACGATGTTCTCGACAATCCTGGTTCCGGTCGATCTGCTCCACAAGGACACATTGGCCAAAGCGCTCGACGTGGCGGGGGATCTCGCCAAGCGGCATGGGGCGCGTATCATCGTGGCGGGCGTGGGCGGTGAACTGCCCAATGAGCTTGGCCATAACGCTGCCGAATTCACGCAGACCCTCCACAGCTTTGCCGAAAACCTGCGCAACAAATACGCCGTCACGGTCGAGGCCGAGCCGATCATCAGCCATGACCCCGAGGTCGAAACAACCTCGGCGCTGATGCAGGCAATCGAGCGTAGCGGTGCCGATCTGGTTGTCGTGGCCAGCCATGTGCCCGGCTTTCTCGAGCATATCTTTGCCTCGCATGGGGGCTATATCGCGCAACACGCCAAGGTCTCGGTCTTTGTCGTGCGCTGAAACTCAACCAAACGGTTGAATATACCAAACCGCCCCAGATCGCCTTTGGGGCGGTTGCGACGGAATGACCGCCCTGCATCTTCTTGGTAAAAATACTCAATAAAACAACGCTTTAACCTAGCGCCACGCAGGGGTCTCTGGCGCTTGACTCAGGCGTGCTCAGGACGTAGCACATGCGCAACATCCTGAGGGGGCTCCCGTGACCGATCCCGAGCAGCGCGCGCAACTGGCAGAGCTGGAAGCGAAGATAGCGAGGCTCAAGGCCAAGGACGCACCACGGCCCCATCAGGAAGAGCATTATTCTCAGGCCCAGATGGCTTGGCGAATGGTGATCGAGCTGGTGGCCGGTCTTTTGATCGGTTTCGGCATGGGATACGGGCTTGATGTTCTCTTGGGGACGATGCCGGTGTTCCTTGTCATCTTCACGTTGCTGGGGGTGGCCGCGGGCGTCAAAACGATGATGCGCAGCGCCGCCGAAATCCAGCAAGGCATGGACAAGCCCGCGCAAGGCGGGGATGAGAGGGCAAAGAATGGCGACTGAAGCGCACGGTGCCGGGGAACCCGGTCTGGTTTTCCACCCGATGGATCAGTTCATGGTCAAGCCGCTCTTTGGCGAGGGGGCCGTGGGCGTGTTCACGCTGACCAACGTCACCTTGTGGATGGCGCTGACAGTGCTCGCGATCATTGCGCTCATGGTCATGGGCACATCGCGCCGGGCAACGATCCCAAGCCGCACGCAATCCGTGGTCGAGCTGCTCTATGATTTCATCCGCAAGATGGTCGAGGATGTGGCGGGCAAGGATGCGCTGGTGTTCTTCCCCTATATCATGACGCTGTTTCTCTTCATCCTCTTCGCCAACTTCTTGGGCCTCTTGCCGATGGCCTTTACCACCACCAGCCATATCGCGGTGACGGCAGTGATGGCGATGATGGTCTTTCTGACCGTGACCGTTGTTGGCTTCGTCAAGCATGGTGTGGGTTTTCTGGGGCTCTTCTGGGTCAGTTCCGCGCCGCTCGCGCTGCGCCCAGTGCTGGCGCTGATCGAGGTGATTTCCTACTTCGTGCGTCCCGTCAGCCACTCCATCCGTCTTGCCGGTAACATGATGGCCGGTCACGCCGTGGTCAAAGTGTTCGCCGCCTTCGCGCCGATGATCCTGATCTCGACCGGGATCGGCATCGTGGTGACGCCGCTCTCTATCCTTGCCATCTCGACCATCTATGCGCTCGAGGTGCTGGTGGCCTTCATTCAGGCCTATGTCTTTACCATCCTGACCTGTGTGTATCTCAAGGATGCTCTGCACCCGAGCCACTAACAGGATGTGGTGGGTTTCCCCCACCCTACGAAACGACGGCGGGTTCGCCCGCCCCACGACCAACCGATCAATGCCAATTCCAACGTAAGGAGACATCACTATGGAAGGCGATATCGTTCAAATGGGTGCATATATCGGCGCTGGCCTGGCCTGCATGGGCATGGGCGGGGCTGCGATGGGTGTGGGCAATGTTGCCGGCAACTTCCTCGCTGGCGCGCTGCGCAACCCTTCGGCCGCTGCTGGCCAGACCGCGACGCTGTTCATCGGCATCGCCTTCGCAGAAGCGCTGGGGATTTTCTCGTTCCTCGTCGCCCTTCTGCTGATGTTCGCTGTCTAAGTCTCTCGGGTAGCTGATCCTTACGGCTGGGGGGTGGCGCAACGCCGCCCCTCGGTGACACGGAACTTTCCCCTAGGAGGACGACATGGCAAGCGAAACGCATGACGCCGCTGGTCAAGCCGCATCCACGCCGGGCTTGCCCCAGCTGGATTTTACGACCTTTGGCAACCAGATTTTCTGGCTCCTCGTCACGCTGGTCGTGATTTACTTTGTCCTGTCGCGCATTGCGCTGCCGCGCATTGCGGCCGTGCTGGCAGAGCGTCAGGGGGCCATTACCAACGACCTCGCCGCTGCCGAAGATCTCAAGGTCAAGGCTGTCGAGGCCGAACAAGCCTATCTCAAGGCGCTGGCCGATGCCCGCACCGAGGCACAGACCATCGTGGGTCAGGCCAAGGCCGAGATCAAGGCAGAGCTGGACGCCGCAACCGCCAAGGCGGATGCCGAGATTGCCGCGCGCGCGGCAGAAGGCGAAAAGAAGATTGCCGATATCCGGGCCACTGCGATGGACAGCGTCAAAGAAGTGGCCGTTGCAGCCGCTGCCGAGATCGTTGCCGTCATGGGTGGCAAGGCCGACGAGAAAACCGTCGGGGCCGCTGTTGCCGACCGGATGAAAGGATAATCGCCATGCAAAAGATGCTTTTGACCATGGTTGTCGCCGTCTTCGCCAGCCCCGCGCTGGCGGCTTCGGGTCCGTTCTTTTCGCTCTCCAACACGAATTTCGTGGTCCTGCTCGCCTTCCTGCTCTTTGTTGGCTTCCTGATTTACGTCAAGGTGCCGACACTCTTGGGCAAAAAACTCGACGAGCGTGCCGCCAATATCAAGGGCGAACTCGACGAGGCGCGCGCCCTGCGCGAAGAGGCACAGACCTTGCTGGCCAGCTACGAGCGCAAGCAAAAAGACGTGCAGGCACAAGCCGACCGGATCGTGGCGCAAGCCAAGGAAGAGGCGAACGCCGCCGCCGAAGAGGCTAAGGAAGAGATCAAGGCTTCGATTGCCCGCCGCATGCAGGCTGCCGAAGAACAGATCGCCAGCGCCGAGGCACGGGCCATCCGCGACGTACGCGATCAGGCTGTCGTCGTGGCGGTTGCCGCCGCGCGTGACGTGATCGCCAAGCAGATGACCGCCGCTGATGGAAATGCATTGATCGACGCGGCCATCGCGGATGTAGAAGCCAAGCTGCACTAAACAGCGCCATGGCACAGAATAGGCCCGGGTCGTAAGCGCCCCGGGCTTTTTCTTGTCTGCTTGAATTTTGTGATCACAAAACCATGCGCTGTCCGGGCGAGTCCTGAGAGAGTTTCCCGCACCAGCCCAGAGACTCAGGGAAACCATCAGGGAAAACCTGATTCCCATTGGCCTAATTTGTGATCACACGATTATTTACGTGATCACAAAAGCAATATTTTTGCGGCCAATTGCCTCAAAACAGGGGTTTTGGCGCGCGGGACAGGTGACAGCGCCGAGAAAAAGTATAACAAGAAACCAGCAAAAGACGGCTGTCGCGCCGCCCGCCATCTGCAAAGGAGTTGCTCCATGGCTGAAACCAAACCGGTTGAACGCCCGCTTTCGCCCCACCTGCAAATTTATCGCCCGCAACTGACCTCGATCACCTCGATCCTGACCCGGATCACCGGCAATGCCCTGATCGTGGCGGCGCTTCTGATCGTGTGGTGGCTTTTGGCGGCCTCTACCTCTGACGCCTATTTTGCCATGGCCGATGCGGTGCTGACCTCTTGGTTTGGCGATCTGGTTCTGTCCCTCTCGGCTTGGGCGGTGTGGTATCACTACCTCGCGGGGCTGCGGCATCTCTATTTTGACGCGGGCAAGGGAATGGACATTCCCACCGCCGAGAAACTCGGTTGGGGCTGCATCATCGGCTCGGTCGTGCTGACCGTCATCACCCTGCTTCTGGTCTGAGGAGAGCATCATGCGTTATCTGACCGCACGCAAACGCGCCGAGGGCAAAGGGGCCGCTGGCACCGGGACCGAACATTTCTGGTATATGAAACTTTCGGGTGTTGGCCTTGCCCTGATCATCCCGGTGTTTCTGGTGGCCTTTGGCCGCGCCCTTGGCGGTGACCGCGCCGAGGTGCTGGCCGCCTTTTCGCATCCGGCCATGGCCATTCTCACCGGCCTCGTGATTTTCTTTGGCCTGCGCCACTACGCAAGCGGCGCGCAGACCATGATCGAGGATTACAGCCACGGCAGCACGCGCCGGGGCCTGATTATTGCCGTGACCGTTCTAAGTTACGGGCTGATCGCCACCGGGCTTTTCGCCCTTGCCAAGATCGCGCTGTGAGGACCTGAACAAATGGCTGCTTATGAATACGAGACGCATGATTATGACGTCGTGGTTGTCGGCGCGGGCGGCGCGGGCCTGCGGGCGACACTCGGCATGGCCGAACAGGGCCTCCGTACGGCCTGCGTGACCAAGGTTTTCCCGACCCGCTCGCACACCGTTGCGGCACAGGGCGGCATTGCCGCATCGCTTGGCAATATGGGCCCCGATAGCTGGCAGTGGCATATGTATGACACGGTCAAGGGTTCGGATTGGCTGGGCGATACCGACGCAATGGAATATCTCGCGCGCGAGGCGCCCAAAGCGGTCTATGAGCTGGAACATTACGGCGTACCGTTCTCGCGCACCGAAGAGGGCAAGATCTATCAGCGCCCCTTTGGCGGCCATACCACCGAATTTGGAGAAGGCCCGCCCGTGCAGCGCACCTGTGCCGCCGCTGACCGCACCGGCCATGCCATCCTTCACACGCTCTATGGTCAAAGCCTCAAGCAAAAGGCCGAGTTCTACATCGAATATTTCGCCATTGATCTGGTGATGACCGATGGGGCCTGCACCGGCGTCGTTTGCTGGAAACTCGACGATGGCACCATCCACGTCTTCAACGCCAAGATGGTCGTACTGGCCACCGGCGGCTATGGCCGCGCCTATTTTTCGGCGACCTCTGCCCATACCTGCACCGGCGACGGTGGCGGCATGGTGGCGCGCGCCGGTCTGCCGCTGCAAGACATGGAATTCGTGCAATTCCACCCCACCGGCATTTTCGGCGCTGGCTGCCTGATTACCGAGGGCGCGCGTGGCGAGGGCGGATACCTCACCAATTCCGAGGGCGAGCGTTTCATGGAACGCTACGCGCCCAATTACAAGGATCTCGCCCCCCGCGACTATGTCAGCCGCTGCATGACGATGGAAATCCGCGAAGGGCGCGGCGTGGGCGCGGATGGCGATCACATCCACCTCAACCTCAGCCACCTGCCACCCGAGGCGCTGCATCTGCGCCTGCCCGGTATTTCCGAGTCTGCGCGCATCTTTGCCGGCGTTGACGTGACAAAGGAACCGATCCCGGTTTTGCCCACCGTGCATTACAACATGGGCGGCGTGCCGACGAATTACTGGGGCGAGGTGGTCAATCCCACTCAGGACAATCCCCATGCCGTCGTGCCCGGCCTCATGGCTGTGGGCGAGGCGGGCTGCGCCTCTGTGCATGGCGCGAACCGGCTTGGCTCCAACTCGCTCATTGACCTTGTGGTCTTTGGCCGCGCTGCTGCCATTCGCGCAGGCAAGGTGGTGGATCGCGACTCGGCGGTGCCCGCCACCAACAAGGCCGAGGTGGACAAGGCGCTCAGCCGCTTTGACGGGCTGCGCCATGCCACCGGCGCTGTGCCCACCGCCGAATTGCGGCTCGAAATGCAGCGCACGATGCAGGCAGATGCCGCCGTGTTCCGCACCTCGAAAACGCTGGCCGAAGGCGTCGAGAAGATGAAGACCGTCGCGGCCAAGATGGATGACATCAAGGTCACGGACCGTAGCCTTGTGTGGAACAGCGACCTGATGGAAACGCTGGAACTGACCAATCTCATGCCCAATGCGCTCGCCACGATCTTTGGGGCCGAGGCCCGGCAAGAAAGCCGCGGCGCGCATGCGCATGAAGATTTCAGCACCCGCGACGACGAGAAATGGCGCGTTCACACGATTGCGCGGGTCGACGGCAATTCCGTCGATCTCAGCTATCGCCCGATCATCACAACGCCTCTGACAGACGAGGATCAGGGCGGCATCAGCCTCAAAAAGATCGCGCCAAAGGAACGGACGTTCTAAGGGAGAGAAGCATGTCACAGCTTTCATCGTCGTTAAGCAAAGGGGTTTTCGCCGTGCTGATGGTGGCGTTTATTTCGACGCCCGCGTTTGCCAATCCGGGTCCACGCATACCGGTGCAGGAACAGCGCAAGGCGATCCTTGATTGTCGCTACGAAATGGGCATTCGCGGACCTGCTCGTTTTGGCGCGACATGGTCAGAACTGCCGCCCGGTGGCAGCACCGTGAGCTGGATCGTCCCCGGAACAAACCTAAGCCCGGCGCAGGCGGACCGGATCAACGAATGTGCCGATCAAAGGCTGGGGCGAGCATCAACCCCGCGTTTTGCGTCCGAAGCACAGGAGAAGAGCGTGCGCGTGCGTCGGACTTGCCCAGCCCATGCGCCTGTGATGTTCGGTGGCTCAACATACTGTCTCAGGGGTAACTGACCTGATGACCCGACCTGTATTGGCTTTCACCGCAATAATCGCCCTTACCGCCTGCGAGGCGACCAATCAGGTCGCCGATACCGTCGCGCGCGAGCGGGCCAAGAGCGTGGTCAACACAGTCGTCGCACAGCGCTTTCCGGGCCTCAACGCTGCCCCGATCACCGATTGCGTGATTGATGCCGCCTCTGCCGGAGAGATCATTCAGATCGCAAGCGCCAGCGTGTCAGGCGTAACACCTGAAACCACGCAGCAAGTGATCGCAATCGCACAGCGCCCCGAGGCCGTGCAATGTATTGCCCAAAATAGCCTGACCCTCTTGGGCGGCTGACAAGGAGTAGCAAGATGGTTCAACTCACACTCCCCAAGAATTCGCGCATGACCACGGGCAAGACATGGCCCAAGCCCGAGGGTGCCAAGACCGTGCGCAAGTTCCAGATTTACCGCTGGAACCCGGATGATGGCAAAAACCCGCGGGTGGACACCTATTTCGTGGATATGGACACCTGCGGCCCGATGGTTCTGGATGCGCTGATCAAGATCAAGAACGAGATTGATCCCACGCTCACCTTCCGCCGCTCTTGCCGCGAGGGGATTTGCGGCTCTTGCGCGATGAATATCGACGGGATCAACACGCTGGCCTGCATCTACGGTATGGATGAAATCAAGGGCGATGTGAAAATCTACCCGCTGCCGCATATGCCGGTGGTCAAGGATCTGATCCCCGACCTTACGCATTTCTACGCGCAGCATGCCAGCATCATGCCGTGGCTGGAAACCAAAACCAACCGTCCCGCAAAAGAGTGGCGGCAGAGCATCGAGGACCGCGAGAAACTCGATGGGCTTTATGAATGCGTGATGTGCGCGTCCTGCTCTACCTCTTGCCCGTCCTACTGGTGGAATGGCGACAAATACCTTGGACCGGCCGCACTTTTGCATGCCTATCGTTGGATCATCGACAGCCGGGACGAGGCAACAGGCGAGCGGCTTGATGATCTTGAAGACCCGTTCAAGCTTTATCGGTGCCATACCATCATGAACTGCACGAAAACCTGCCCCAAGGGCCTCAACCCCGCCAAGGCCATCGCTGAGATCAAAAAGATGATGGTCGAGCGGCACGTCTGATCGGACACAGGGACAATGGCAAGCGAGGGCTTATGGTTTGCGCTGCTCTTGGCCCTGATCGCGGGCGCGGCCATGCCCCTTGGGGCGGCGCTCGCGCTCTCCGCAACCTTTAGGCGGCTGCCTGCGCCTGCGACCCATGGCATCGTTGCCTTTGGCGGTGGCGCGCTTTTGGCGGCGATTGCGCTGGTGCTGGTGCCCCATGCGCGCGATACGCTTTCCGCGCCCGTGGCGCTTGCTGCCTTTGCTGGCGGCGGGATCGCCTTTTTTGCCATCGACCGCTTTCTTGAATCGCACGGCGGGCGCGGTGCGCAGCTTATGGCGATGCTGCTCGATTTCCTGCCCGAGGCCATGGCCATCGGGGCCATGCTGACCGCGCAGGCCGAACGCGCGCTCTTGCTGGCCGGGCTCATTTTCCTGCAAAATCTGCCCGAGGGCTTTGCCGCCTTTCGCGACATCATGCGTGGTGGGGCGGTCCGGGGGCATCGGATCGTCTTGCTCTTTGCCGGGCTTGCCCTGCTTGGGCCGGTCTGCGCAGCCATCGGCTTTTCTTTTCTCTCCGAGATGCCGCAGGTTCTGGGGGTTATCATGATGTTTGCGGCGGGCGGCATTCTCTACCTGATTTTTCAGGATATCGCCCCCGCCGCCCGTGCGCGCCACAGTTGGTTACCGCCTCTGGGGGCGGTCTTTGGCTTCACGCTGGGTTTGGCCGGGGATATGCTGATCGGCTAAAATCCGTGCCTTGCATCAGACGCATGGCAAGACTGCGCGCTTGGCGGTTTATGCCGCAGCGCAGAAGATTATGTAAGTGCCATGGAAATATGGAGATGAACCCATGGCTTACCCGGTCAAAACCCCTGTCGCCCCGGCTGTAAAATCGGCCCCAATCACCCCGGATTGGGTCGCCGTCTATTACACGCCCGAGGCCCCCGCAAACCTGCCGCAAGCGCCCGGTCTTGATGCACTCGATCAGATGTATGCCTATTACGAGGCTTGAACGCCCCGGCACAAATCGGGGCAGGGCCTTATGCCTTGCCCCAGCCTTGCCTCACTCTACCGCCCGGATCAGTTTGCGCTCTAGCACCCGCAGCACGGTCTTCAGGTCATGGCCGCGCTTGAGCACCTGACCATCCATGCCAATCACCGCATATTGCCCCTGTTTGCCCTGCAATTTTGGCCGCTTTTCAATCCGGTAGAGCGGATGTTCCGCGGTGCGGCGAAAGATCGAAAACACCGCCACCTCGCGCAGACAGGAAATACCGTAGTCGCGCCACTCTCCCGCCGCGACCATGCGCCCATAGAGCGACAGAATCACGCCCAGTTCAGTGCGTTGGAACGCCACCTGAGTGGTTGAGGGATGCGCGCCCGCAATCGGGCCGAGGCTTTGCAAACTCATGCCTCCAGAGTTGCGCCAATCCTGCGCCAAATCAAGCGCTTTCCTGACCGGCCTCAGGCAAACCGCCCCTGACAGAACCACCCGCCCGAGATTTGCCCGCCATGGGCACGAAACAGCCACAGCCGCTCGCCGCGCGTCGTCACCACCTGCCAGTAGTCGCGCACCCCGCTGCGCCACGCCGGGTCCTCCAGCCACCATTCCGGCGCAATCCGCTCTGGTCCGCTGGCCCCGGCCACCTCATGCACCCGCCCGCGCCAGCGAAACGGCAGCGTGATGTCCCCCGTCTCGGGCCGCGTTACTGCCTCGGGCGACCAGATCAGCAGCGGGCGGCGCGCCTCGGGTGTGGGCCAAGGCGCGGTGGCAGGCTCTGACCAGGCGGCGGCAAGGGTCAGCGCCGATTTCTCGGGAATATGGCTCTCGGCGGGATGGCGGCGGGTGATCGCCTCCAGCCCGATACGCCCGCCCAGCCGGGTGATCAGATCAGCCAGCGCCGCTTCTTGCGCACCGGGCCCTCGCCCACGGCCCAAACCGCTTTCGCCCTGCCGGGTTTCCATTCGCGCGGTCACAATCGTCTCTAGCCGCAGCATGTCGATCCCAAACCCGGCGTCGATCCTGTCAAGCTGCATCTCCAGAAGTGGGCGCATCGCCTCTGGCTGGTCCACCGCACGTGCCAGCCGCACCTCGACCGCTTGCAGCCCACCATCGGCACGATAGGCCTCGAGCCGCAGATGCCGCGCGCCCTGTCCCTTGCCCTGCAACAGAAGGCAAAGCCGCTCGGTCAATCGGCACACTGCGGCCTCCAGATCACCGCGCAATCCGATCGGGTCCGGCAGGCTCAGCCGGGTGGCAAAGCGCGGGGCCGGGGCCGAGGGCGACATCGGCTCTGGTACATGGCCCAAGGCCTGATCCAGCCGCAACATCACCTCGGGGCCAAAGCGGCGGGCAAGGCTGGCGCGCGGTTGCGCCGCCAAGTCCCCGATCCGCCGCAGCCCCAGCCGCGCCAGATCCGCCACCACCACAGGGGGCAGCCGCAGCGCCGCGACTGGCAAAGGTGCCAGCCTGTCTGGCAGATGCCCCGGCGGGGCAATCTCATCCGCCTCAGCGCCCACCGGCACCACAGGGGCCGCGCCGCCGCGCTCCCAATGCCGCCGCTTGGCGGCACGCGACCGGGTGGCGCGGGCCTCTTGGTCGATGGCATCGCCCGAACGCTGCGCCGCCACCCCTTGCCCGGCATAGCGCGCCAATGCCCATGCGCCCCCCACCGTATCCGCCAGCCCACAGCGCAGGCTGAGGCCCAGATCCCCGGCTTCGGCGCGCAGCGTGGCGATCAGCCCCGCTTCGCCGCCAAAGAGATGCGCACAGCCCGTGACATCCAAGAGCAGGCCCGCCGTGCCCTCGATCCCCACCAAAGGCGAGAACCGCCCGGCCCAACGCCCCAATGCGGCCAGAAACGCCGCCTCCGCCGCACGGTTGCGGGGGCGGGTGATCAGGTCCGGGCAGAGCGCCTGCGCGGTGCGCAGCGGCTGCCCCGGTTTCAGCCCCAGCGCCTCGGCGCGCAGTGACACAGAGGTCAGCACCTGATCCTGCGCCTCGGCACTGACCACCGCAAAAAGCCGCGTGTCCGGGTCCGTCACCCGCCGCAACAGGCGCTCGGCCCCAAGCCGGGGAAACCAGATCGACAGGATGCGGCGGGTGGGCATGGCGGGTTTCGTTCTCTATTTGTTCCATATCAAATAGAGCGAGGGCTGGGCGGAGTCGAGTCAGCCGCCGCGCGGATTGCTGGGCCGGGGACTAGCGAAGCAGCGGCACCGTCTGGCACTTTATGCACGCAAAGTTCGTGTGATCCCACAGCATAGCGCTCCCTCTCCAAATCGCTAGGCCGCGGGACGGCCCAGCGATCCGCGCGGCGGCGCGTGCCGCGCCTTGTTCCGCGCGGGGGATAGCCGACACTGCCGTACCGCGCTGTTCAAAGCCGTCACATCGAATTTCGACGTGGTGCCCCCTCACCCACAGGCGATCCGTGTGATCACCCCGTCCGCGTCATGCTCGACATTCAGCCGATCGGGGCGGTAATCCATCGTTACCATCGCCCCCGGTGGCAGAATCCGCACCGCAGCGCGCCCGCTGAAATCCTGCGCCGCAACCGGCGTGCCGATCAGCGCCTGCATCTGCGCCGCACCGCAGGCATCGCCCTCCGGCGCCTCGTCCTGCGGGCCAAGACACCCCGCCAATGCCCCGATCATCAGGGCTGTGCTAAGGATTTTCTTCATGGTTTCGCCTCTCTTGCCGGAAATTGCCGCAAAAAGTGCCGCAGTCCGGGGTCTGCGTGACGCTCTCGATATTGAATCACCGCGCCGCATGACGCAAGACTGCGGCAAATTGCAAAGGAAAGGATAACACATGCGCACACGTGCTGCGGTTGCGGTTGAGGCAGGCCGCCCGATGGAGATCATGGAGGTGAACCTTGAGGGCCCGAAGGCGGGCGAGGTTCTGGTGGAGATCAAGGCGACGGGCCTGTGCCACACCGATGATTTCACCCTGTCGGGGGCCGATCCAGAGGGGGCGTTTCCGGCCATTCTGGGGCATGAGGGCGCGGGCGTCGTGCTCGAGGTGGGCCCCGGTGTCACCAGCCTGCAACCGGGCGATCACGTCATTCCGCTTTACACGCCCGAATGCCGTGAATGCGAATACTGCCTCAACCCGAAAACCAACCTGTGCCAGAAAATCCGCTCGACCCAAGGCCAGGGCGTGATGCCCGATGGCACCAGCCGGTTTTCGATGCTGGATGGCACGCCGATCCTGCATTACATGGGCTGCTCGACCTTTGCCAATCACACGGTCCTGCCCGAGATTGCGCTCGCGAAGGTGCGCAAGGATGCGCCCTTTGACAAGATTTGCTACATCGGCTGCGGTGTCACCACGGGTGTGGGGGCGGTGATCAACACCGCCAAGGTCGAGATCGGCAGCCGGGCGATTGTGTTCGGTCTGGGCGGCATCGGCCTCAACGTGCTGCAAGGCTTGCGGCTGGCGGGGGCGGATCAGATCGTCGGCGTCGATATCAATCCGGGCCGGATCGAGATGGCGATGCGCTTTGGCATGACCGATTTCGTCAACCCCAAAGAGGTCACGGGCGATCTGGTGGCGCATCTTGTGGCGCTGACCGGCGGGGGGGCGGATTACACATTCGATGCCACCGGCAATGTGGGCGTGATGCGCACGGCGCTCGAGGCGGCGCACAAGGGCTGGGGCGAGAGCATCATCATCGGCGTGGCGCCTGCGGGCGCAGAAATCAGCACGCGGCCGTTCCAACTGGTCACGGGGCGGTCGTGGCGCGGCACGGCCTTTGGCGGCGCGCGCGGGCGCACGGATGTGCCCAAGATTGTCGATTGGTACATGCAGGGCAAGATCGAGATCGACCCGATGATCACCCACACCATGCCGCTCGAGGATATCAACAAAGGGTTCGAGCTCATGCACGCCGGCGAAAGCATCCGCAGCGTGGTGATTTACTAAGCGCTATCCCAAGACCCCATGCAACGCCGCACAGCCCCCTGTGCGGCGTTTTGCATTGCGGGCGGCACGCCAGCGATTAGATTTGCCGCCAAACCCGATGGAGGATCACAAGATGAGCGACACGACCTATACCCCGCCCGATGTCTGGACATGGGAGGCCCCCTCTGGCGGGCAATTCGCCTCGATCAACCGCCCCATCTCGGGCGCGACCCATGACAAGGAACTCCCCAAGGGCGCGCATCCCTTTCAACTCTATTCACTGGCCACGCCCAATGGGGTCAAGGTCACGGTGATGTTCGAAGAGTTGCTCGCCGCAGGCCATGACGCCGAGTATGACGCCTGGCTCATCAATATCAGCGAGGGCGATCAATTCGGCTCTGGCTTTGTCGCGGTCAATCCCAATTCCAAGATCCCGGCGCTGCTGGACCACACCGGCGACACGCCCCTGCGCGTGTTCGAAAGCGCGTCGATCCTGATGCATCTGGCCGAGAAATTTGGCGCCTTCTTGCCCAAGAGTGGCCCTGCGCGCACCGAAACCCTGAATTGGCTTTTCTGGCAGATGGGCAGCGCACCCTATCTGGGGGGTGGCTTTGGCCATTTCTACGCCTATGCGCCCGAGAAATGGCAATATCCGATCGACCGTTTCGCGATGGAGGTGAAGCGCCAACTTGACGTGCTCGACCGTCAATTGGCCAAGCGGCCCTTTATTGCAGGCGATGAGTATACCATTGCCGATATGGCGATCTGGCCGTGGTATGGCCAGCTTTGCCTTGGGCGGCTTTATAATGCGGCGACGTTTCTGGATGTTGCCAGCTATAAACACGTCATGGCCTGGGCGGAAAAGATTGACGCGCGCCCCGCGGTGAAGCGGGGCCGCATGGTCAACCGCAGCTTTGGCGAGCCGCAGGAGCAACTGCGCGAGCGCCACGCGGCCACGGATTTCGACACGCGGACCCAAGACAAGATCGGCTAATTCGGATGGTGCCACGGCCCCGCATAGGCGCGGTCGTGGCGCATTTCTTCTGAACTGGCCTCAGCCCTCGTGTTCCGCCAGCCAGCGCTCGGCATCAAGTGCCGCCATACAGCCCATGCCCGCCGATGTGACCGCCTGACGATAGACATGGTCGGTCAGATCACCTGCGGCAAAGACGCCGGGAACAGATGTGCGGGTGCTGCCCGGCACAACCTTGACATACCCGCCATTATGCAGCTCCAGCCGGTCCTTGACCAATTCGCTGGCAGGGGCGTGACCGATGGCGATGAACACGCCCTTGCACGGGATTTCCGTGATAGCACCGGTTTCGACATGACGCACTCGCACGCCCTCGACACCTTTGGGATTGTCGCTGCCAAAGACCTCGTCCAGCGTGTGAAACCACAGGGTTTCGATCTTGGGGTTCTTCATCAGCCGGTCTTGCAGGATCTTTTCGGCGCGCAGGGTGTCGCGGCGGTGAATAAGCGTGACCTTTGAGGCGAAATTGGTCAGGAACAGCGCCTCTTCCACCGCCGTATTGCCCCCGCCGATCACCACGATTTCCTGACCGCGATAGAAAAACCCGTCGCAGGTGGCACAGGCCGATACGCCAAACCCCTTGAACGCCTCTTCCGACGGCAGGCCCAGCCATTTGGCCCGCGCCCCGGTGGCGAGGATCACCGCATCGGCGGTATAGGTGGTGCCGCTGTCGCCCTTTGCCACAAACGGACGGACATCCAGATCAAGCGAAGAGATGATATCGCCCACGATGTCACAGCCCATCGCCTTGGCATGCGCCTCCATCCGAACCATGAGGTCTGGCCCCTGCACTTCGGTATCGCCGGGCCAGTTCTCGACCTCGGTCGTGGTGGTCAACTGGCCGCCCGGCTCGATCCCTTGCACCAGAATGGGCGAGAGCATGGCACGGCTGGCATAGACGCCTGCGGTATAGCCAGCAGGGCCAGAACCGATGATCAGGCATTTGGTGTGACGGGTGTCGGGCATGGGGGCTCTCTCATGTGATCTGCGGATTTGGCGCATGATATAGCCCTCTGGCGCGGGGCATGTAACCCCTTGCAGGGCGGATATGCACAGGGCGCTGGGGGGTCTATTCGGGAAATGATCTTGCGCAATAGCGAAACATAATTGCGCATGTGACCCATGATGCTATAACAATTGCGAAATTCAATAAGGAGTCCCCCATGGCCGCGTCCCGTCTTGATCCCATAGATCGCAAGATTCTGGCGGAGTTGCAGGCCGATGGCCGGATGACCAACGTGGAACTGGCCAAGCGCGTGGGTATTTCGGCCCCGCCTTGCCTGCGCCGGGTCCGCACGCTCGAAGAGCAGGGCTATATTCGCGGCTATCACGCCGATGTGGACCCCCGCGAACTCGGGTTCGAGGTGCAGGTGTTCGCCATGGTCGGGCTGCAAAGTCAGGCCGAGGCAGATCTGAGCGCCTTTGAGGCGCGCTGCCGCGCTTGGCCCTTGGTGCGTGAATGCCACATGCTCAACGGCGAGGTGGATTTCATCCTCAAATGCGTGGCCCCCGATCTCAGCACCTTTCAGCGCTTTTTGACCGAGGAACTGACAGCCGCCGACAATGTCGCCAGCGTCAAGACATCGCTGGTCATTCGTGGGGCCAAGGACGAACCCGGCGTGCCGTTCGAGATCCTTGAGGCGCGGCTCAGCCAGTCGGCCTGAGGTCAGGCAACGCTCAGCGTATCAGGCGCATCAAGCGGCAGACGCAGATGGGCCAGCGGGCCAAATTGATGCGGCTCTTGAATCTGCGGAAAAAGGGATAGGAAGAGCGACAGCATGCTCGGCCCCACGTCGCGCTCGAACCCGGCACCGGGGTGAAAGCTCTCGACCTCAAGCCCGTTGGCCGTGATCAGCGCATGTCGCCGCAGCCAGAGGTGATAGAATGTCACCGCACGCGGCGGTGTGACACCAAAGGCATGTAGCCCATCCGCCAGCACATGCGCTGGGCTCAACACGTGATCCGATCCAATGCTTGCGCGCATGTTGCGTGGGCGCGTCAGAATGCGCGCGCCGGGACCGGCCAGCAAATCGGCCATTGGCCGCGCAATGCCAAAGGCATCGGCCATGATGCGCGTCAGCTTCACCGAACGGCTGGCAATATCCTCGGGGCGCAGGGTCATGCGACCAATCCAGAGCACCGGCAGTGGGCCATGCGCCGAGGTCTGCAAGAGATCACCGGGCAGCAGGTCTTCGATTGCAATCGGCCCGCGCGTGGTGGTGATCAGCGTGCCGCGCGCGAAGGCAGAATGTGCTGCATCAAACAGCGGCAGGGCCGGGGCCATATGCTCGCGTTCCTCAATGCCACCATCGGCCTTTAGCCAGAGGTTGGTATAATGCCGCATCGGCAGGCGGGGTGTTTCAGGATGCGCAAGAATGCGGCGCACAGGCGTCGCATAGGCGGCGTTTGCCGTCAGGCGGGGGATACTCATTGCTGTGTCACCTCGAATTCAAGGATGTCACAACCGCGTCGGCCCCCACCGACAACGACAGATGGACAAATCTGTTTGTATAGTGGGGCCAATATGCGGGCGTTGCGGGCTTTAAGTCAAACTTTCAGGGTAATTGTTCGCAGCCCGTGACAAGTGGCGGCAATCCGGCGCGATTGTCCCTGCTTCGCTCAATCGGCTTGCCACAATTCAAAGCCATATCCGCGAATCACCTAACCCCTGCCTGTCCTGCTTGACGCAGTGATCATTCGGGATGTATTCTGAATTTGGAATGTTTAAACCCCCCTCGGGATTGCGGATCGACCAGACCCGCAACGCATCAGATAACGTGGCGCAGGCCCTGAGCTTGTGGGATTGATGATCATGATTTTTGGACGCTGGATGCGCAGACGAAAGAGGGTTGGCTTTGCGCCGGCGCTGCTCGTCTTGTTGCTCAGCGTTCGGGTCGCCACAGCCGCCGCCGTCGATTGCCAACACGAATTGGCCGATGCCGCGCAGGCCCATCACCACGCCCAAGACCTCCTCAAGATCGAGGCCATCGCGCTTGGCGGTGCGCTGTGTCTGGTCGAAGAGAATCCCGGCGCGCTTGTTGCACCCCCCGCCGAGGCCAAGCATGACAGCCCGCATCTGAATACACCCTGTCCCTTCTTCAAGTCGCCGGTGGTGCTGACGGATGTGACCATCGCGCTCATTGCGCGAGAGCATAGCTTTTCGCGGGTTGTGCGCGTTTACGATGACATGCGCGCAGCAGTGGGCGATCTGCCCATCGCCTATAGCCCGCGCGCGCCGCCCGTGGTTGCCTTGGGATAGTTGGTATAGGTGCCACCCGGCACGCCCCGCCGTTGCGTGGCAAGCGGTCCGCTCGAGCGGGCCAGATGACAGGCTAAGCACATTGCATCGCGCCCGCGTGACCCATGCCAGCCCCCTTTGGCTCAAACTGACATCGGAATGAAACCCTGATTTTCAATTGATCGCCGTCGCGACTGTTGCGGGCTCTTTTGCGCCCGGTCCGACGTGCATCCCCAAGAACAAGAGACTGAAAGACCATGACACAGACTTCTCTGACGGCCGGTGCTCTTTGCGCCGCGCTTGCCCTATGGCTGACTGCGCCCGCTATGGCGCATGACGGCACCACAGCCCCCAAGGACGGGCTGCGCGTCAGCGTGACCGATCTGCCGCCGTTGCGCGCCGATGGCCACGCCCCCGTTGGTGTGATGGGCGAACACCGCCACAAGACCGGCGAAGTGATGCTGTCCTACCGCTTCATGCATATGGACATGGAGGGCTATCGCAGTGGCACCAACCGGCTTAGCCCCGAACAGGTGGCCATGACGCCCAATACGTTTTTCGGTCTGCCGGGCCAGCCGCCCAACATCCGCGTCGCGCCCACCAGCATGACCATGGATATGCATATGTTTGGCGCGATGTATGCGCCGAATGATCGACTGACTCTGATGACCATGCTGCCCTATATCACCAAGCAGATGAACCACATCACCTTTGCAGGCCCCGCCGGCACCACCCGTCTGGGCACATTCAAGAGCCAATCCGAAGGTTGGGGCGATCTCAAGGTCTCCGCGCTCTACGGGCTTGGGACTTGGGGCAATCACAAGCTGCACCTGAATTTCGGTGCCAGCCTGCCCACTGGCTCTACCACGGAGCAGGCAACGGTCCTCACCCCAACAGGGGCGCTCGCGACAATGCGCATGCCCTACGGGATGCAGTTGGGTTCTGGCACCTTCGATCTCTTGCCCGGCATCACCTATAGCGCGCGGTCGGGCAATACCGGCTGGGGCGCGCAACTGACTGGTGTGATCCGCACCGGCAAGAACAACGGCTACCATCTGGGCAACGAGATGGCGATGACCACATGGGCCAGCTATCAGCCCAAGCCGTGGATCAGCCTGTCGGGCCGCATCGAGGCCAAGAGCGTGGGTGACATCAGCGGGCGCGATTCGCGCATGGTCGGCCCGTCGCCCACTCTCAATCCCGATAACTACGGCGGCGAAACGGTAACGCTCTATGCGGGCGTCAACCTTGTGGCGCAAAAGGGCGCGCTGCGCGGGCATCGTCTGGCGCTCGAGGTCGGCGCGCCGGTCTATCAGGATCTGAACGGGCTTCAGCTTGAGACGGATTGGACCACGACACTGGGCTGGCAATACGCTTTCTAAGCTGTGTTGCCTGTCATCGAAACGACACCCGTCCCGGGCTTGACCCGGGACCTCGTCGATCCTGCGTAGAGGCCCCTAGTCAGGCCCGAGGCGATGTGAGCCCGATCAGACGCTCCAGTTCCAAGCAACGCGGTGCGCGGTTCAGGCCGCGCGCCGCACACACTCTTGCAGGCCTGACATGCTCTTGCGCCCCAGTTGCGCCAGCGTCAGGCTCACCTCTTCGGTCATCACCTCCCAGAGCCGGTGCAGCCCCCGCTCGCCCCCCGCCGCCATGGCAAAAAGCAGGGGCCGCCCGAGAAAGGCAAAATTCGCCCCCATGGCATGTGCCTTGACGATATCCTCGCCCGACCGCAGCCCGGAATCGAAAAACAGCGGAAATTCCGGCCCAAGCGCCGCGCGCATCTCTGCCAGCATCAAAATAGGCTCCGGTGCGCCATCCAACTGCCGCCCGCCATGGCTGGAAACCTGTATCGCATCCACCCCAGCCGCACGCAGCCGCACGGCATCCTCCACGTCCAGCACGCCCTTGATCACCAGCTTGCCGGGCCAGGCCGCGCGCAGCCGGTCAAGATAGGACCAATCCGCCGCCGCCCGGCTGGCGGTGCGGTCAAAACCACCCTGCCGGAAA
The DNA here is from genome assembly GCF_051447875.1 of Roseovarius sp. MS2. Classification (NCBI taxonomy): domain Bacteria; kingdom Pseudomonadati; phylum Pseudomonadota; class Alphaproteobacteria; order Rhodobacterales; family Roseobacteraceae; genus Roseovarius; species Roseovarius sp. MS2. The sequence goes on along the minus strand of NZ_JBKHVF010000001.1, from coordinate 1,041,476 downwards.
TTCGCCATCTCTGGCTTGCCATGCAGCAGCGTGCCCAGCGACCAGCGCGGATGCAGCGCGAAATCAACGAATTGCCGTGGTCCGATCTTGAACGGCATCTTGAACCCGTGGCGCAATTCGCGCGGGCGGCGGCCTACTTCAGGCACATCCAGCGTGACGACAAGGGTTTGATAGCCCGCCGCCCGCGCCCGCTCGACCAGCGCCATGGTGCCGCTACCATCACCACTGAAATAGAGCTGAAACCACGCATGCCCCTCGGCTACCTCGATCATCTGCTCCAGCGGGGTCGAGGCGACGGTTGAAACACCCAAAGGCACGCGATCCCGCGCCGCCAGCCGCGCCAGCATAAGATCGGCCCCCGGCGTGCTCAGGTTGCACATCCCCATCGGCGTGATGCCAAAGGGCACGCGCGCCGCGTGCCCGAACACATTCAGCGACAAATCCCGTTTGGCCACATTGCACAGAACACGCGGCTTCAGCCGCAAATCCCGCAACGCCGCACGATTGAGCGCCTCGCCATGTTCTTCCCCCGCAGCGCCGTCGATATAATCGAACACCATCCACGGCAGACGTCGCCGCGCCAAACGGCGCGCATCCTCGGCGGAATGAATGGCATCGGCCCCCATCGCCTTACCTAGCGCAGCACATGCACGGCGCAGGGCGCATGCCGCACCACCCGCGCCGCCGTCGAGCCCAAGAGAAAGTCGCTCAGCCCCGGTTTGTGCGACCCGACGATGATGCAATCCGCACCGTGCTTTTCGGCATAATCCGTAATCGCCCGTCCCGAATGACCGCGCAGCATCACAGGCGTCACGTCGGGCGCCCCCGCCACCCGCTCGGCCAATTGCGCCTGCGCGCGCTTATAGGCCCCTTCGACCACCTCTTCATCCAGATAGGCCCGCACCGAGCCTTGGACCGGCTCATAGGCGTGCAGGGCGATGATCTCGCCCCCGTCAGCACGCAGCGCGCGGGCAACCTCCAACGCGCTTTCGCTGATCCCGTGTTCCAGCGACAGGCCGACAATGATTTTGCGATACATGACGCTCACTCCTCTTCAGGGGACAAGGATGATCTTGGGGCTGGTCACGCGCCCACCACGAATATCGGCAAAGGCGCGCGCACCATCGCTCAGCGCACGCTCCTCCACCCAGTCGAGCGCGCCCAGACGCCCGTCGAACATCGCCTGCGCACAATCGCGGAAATCCTGCGCGGTATAGGTATAGGTGCCGATAAAGGTGATCTCTTGCAGCGTCATGCGCCGGATATCGAGGCCGCCGGTGGATTGCCCCAAACCGATATGCACGATCACCCCACCGGGCCGCGCATGGGCAGAGGCCTGCGCGCGCGTGGCCTCATAGCCCACGCCATCGACCACGATGTCGAACTGCTCGGACGGGTCCAGCGCATCGGGCGCAATCGCCTTTTGGTCGCACCGCAGGTCCAGAAACGCCCGCCGTGCGGCATGCGGCTCAACCATCGTGACATCCGCAATGCCCTGCGCCGCAAGGCTCAGCGCGGCACCCAGACCAATCGCACCACCGCCCAGCACCAACGCGCGCTGCGCACCCTCACCCAAAACTGCACGGCCCAGCCGCACGCCATGCCAGCCGCAGGCAATCGGTTCGGCCAGCGCCGCTTGATGCGTGGTCATATGCTCGGGCACCGCCACAAGATTGCGCTCTGGCATCGCCAAAAGCCCGGCAAACGCCCCCTCGCGCGGTGGCATGGAAATGATCTGGCGTGTGCTGCACAGGTTATCGCGCCCCGACCGGCAGGCAGGGCAGGTGCCGCATGTCACCAGCGGATTGACTGTCACGCGCGCGCCCGTCATGGCCCCGCTCAGCACCACACCCGCCGCCTCATGCCCCAGCACCAGCGGCGCGGGGCGGCGGTCATCATGGCCCAGATAGGCGTGCATATCTGATCCGCAAATGCCCACGCTCTCAACCCGGATCAGCGCCTCACCCTCCTGCGGCGCCGGGTCCGCCATCTCGCGATAGTCGAGCGCCTCTGGCCCGGTATAGACTAAAGCCTTCATTTTGCGGTGAATCCTCCGTCCAGCATCAGGATTTGGCCGGTGACATAATTCGATGCATCCGAGCACAGGAACAGCAGCGGCCCATCCATATCCTCCGGCTCGCCATTGCGCCCGATGCAGGTCTGCGCCGCGTTGCGCGCGGCGCGCTCTGGGTCATTGAACACCGGCGCGGTCAGCTCTGTGCGCACAAAGCCGGGGGCCAGCGCGTTGACGTTGATGCCCCCCGGCGACCATGCCTCGGCCATGGCGCGAGTCATCTGCGCCACGCCGCCCTTGCTGGCCCCATAGGCGATGCCCCCCGGAAAGGCGCGGAACGATTGCAGCGACGCGAAATTGACAATCCTTCCCCAGCCACGCGCGCGCATCGCGGGCACAAGGTGCTGGCTCAGGAAAAACGGCGCGGTGAGGTTAAGTGCCAATGTCACATCCCAGCCTTCGGGCGTCACGTCATCTGCCACCTGCCGCGTGTTGATGCCCGCCGCGTGGATCACAATGTCGGGCGCGCCAAACGGTTCTGATGCGCGCCGCACCAGATCGGCCAGACCGTCGCGATCCGCCAGATCATGCGCGATGACCGCGCCCTGCGCGCCCACCTCTGCCTGCCATCCCGCCAGCGCATCGGCACGGCGGGCCACACCCACCACCCGCGCGCCGCGCATCGCCAGCACCGTCGCCGCGCGCCGCCCAAGGCCAGCACTCGCCCCGGTCACCAGCGCCACGCGCCCCGCGACGTCAAATAGCCCCCGTTCAGCCATTGGCGGTCAGATCAAAGGTTTCATCGGGGAAATACTTGCGCAGGCGAATATCGGCGGTGCGGGCATGCCCCTCCATCCCTTCCAGCCGCGAAATGCGCGCGGTGGCCTCGGCCACGGGCTTGGCCCCCTCGCGGGTGGCGCGCTGCCAAGTGACGATCTTCATGTATTTATGCACGCTCAGACCGCCGGTATAGCTGGCCGCACCAGAGGTGGGCAGCACGTGATTGGTGCCCGATGCCTTGTCGCCAAAGGCGACCGTGGTTTCTTCGCCAAGGAACAAAGACCCATAACAGGTCAACCGCCCCAGCCACCAATCCAGATCCTCGGCCTGCACCGTCAGATGCTCGGGCGCGTAATCGTCCGAGGTGGCCGCCATTTCCTCGCGATCCGCGCAGAGGATCACCTCGGCATAGTCACGCCACGCGGCGGCGGCATTATCGCGATTGACCTCGGGCAGATCGGCGATCAGGTCTGGCACAAGGCGCATGACCTCCTCCGCCAGCGGGCGATGATCCGTCACCAGCCAGACGGGCGAGTTATAGCCATGCTCGGCCTGTCCCACGAGGTCGGTCGCCACCACCATCGCATCAGCCGTCGCATCCGCCAGAACAAGGCTGTCGGTCGGCCCAGCGATCATGTCGATGCCAACGCGGCCAAAGAGGATGCGCTTGGCCTCGGCCACGAACTGATTGCCGGGGCCGACAAGGATGTTCGCCTTAGGAAGCCCAAAGAGGCCGAATGTCATCGCCGCAACACCCTGCACGCCGCCCATGGCCATGATCACATCCGCGCCGCAGACATGCGCCGCATAGATAATGGCCGGGGCCACGCCCACACCGGGACGGGGCGGGGAACAGGCCACGATATGCTGGCACCCTGCCACCTTGGCGGTGGTCACGGTCATGATCGCGCTCGCGATATGGCTATAGCGCCCGCCCGGCACGTAACAGCCTGCCGCATGGACCGGAATGCTCTTTTGCCCGGCAATCAGCCCCGGCACCACTTCGATCTCGATGTCACGCAAGGTTTCGCGCTGGGCCTCTGCAAAGCGGCGCACATTGGCATGGGCAAACTCGATATCCCGCTTGAGCTTGTCCGGCACGAGCGCTGTCGCAGCGGCAATCTCTTCCGGTGTCAGGATGATATTGCCCTCATAGCGGTCAAATTTGGCGGCATAGTCCATCGCGACCTTGTCACCGCCCGCTTCGATATCGGCCAGAATCCCTTGCACAGTCTCATGCACGTCACTGGCGTGCGAGGTTGAGGTCAGGGTTGCTTTCTTCAGGTATTCACGGGTCATGGTAGGGTCCTATTTGTAGACATCAGGGAGCATCGTGGTCGAAATCGCCGGGACATAGGCGATCAGCAGCACCACGATGAGCATGAAGAACACGAACGGCACGGCACGCCATGCAATCCGCAGGATGGATTCGCCGGTAATGCCCGACACGACAAAGAGGTTGAGGCCAAGCGGCGGCGTGATAAAGCCCACACCCAAGGCGGTGATCATCATGATGCAGAACTGAATCTCGTTCATGCCGATATTGTCGGCCAGCGGCTTCAGAATGGGCGCGAGGATGACGATATTGGGAGTCGTCTCCATCACGCAGCCCGCCGCGATCAGGATCAGGATCATCAAAAGAATGAGCGTGGCCGGATCATCGGTCAATCCCGTCACCGCCGTTACAAACCCCTGCGGCACGCCCATGATCGCCAATGCCTGCGCCAAGGGCAGGGAAAAGGCAATGATGGGCAGGATCACCCCGTTGACCTTGGCCGAACTGATCAGCATGGCCGGAAAATCCGCCAGCTTGAGCGTGCCAAGAATAAAGCCAAGGATCACAGTGACAATGACCGCAGTCGCGCCCGCCTCGGTCGGCGTCAGCCGCCCCGAAAAGATGCCGTAAAAGATGATCCCCGGCACGATAAAGGCATACCAGCCCGACGCCAACGCACGGCCCAGATTGGCGAAATACTCGCCAAACCCGACATTGCCGCCGCCCTCATAGCCATAGATACGATTGACCACGATATTGGTGATCAGGATCGACACAAGGATCAGCATCCCCGGAATAAGCGCCGCCATAAAGAGCGTCGAGGCCGAGATGCCCAAGACCAGACCGATGATGATATAGGCAATCGACGGTGGGATAAGGATGCCGGTACAGGCCCCCGCTGCCACCAGCGCACAGGCATAGGGGCGCGGATAGCCCGATTCCACCAGCCGGTCGATGGTCATCCGCCCCACCGCCGCAGCGCCCGCCGCATCCGATCCCGAGATGGCCGAGAACATGCCGCAGACAAGCACCGTGGCAGAGCCGAAACCGCCCTTGGCAAACTGCGTCAGCGCCTCCGCCACGTTCAGAAACTTGCGGCTGAGCCCGGTTCGCACCAGCACATCACCCGTCAGGATAAAGAGCGGCACCGCCGTCAGCGCAAAGGCGTCGATCCCGTCAAACAGGCTCTCCCCCACAAGGCTGAGCGGAAGCGCGCCCGACCACATCAGCATGACAATCGCCGCCGATCCAATCGCCGCCCAGACCGGCACAGCCAGCGCCACCAGCACCACGAATAGGATCACCGGCCCGTAAAAATCCCAGCCCAGATCGACGGTTTGCGAGAATGTATTCCACATGACGCGCGCCCCTCAATCAAACAGCTGATTGCCTTCGTGAACGGGTGTTCCGTCACGAAGGGCGCGCAGATCGCGCAAGAAGGATTGCACGAGCCGCAAAAGCATCAGGCCAAAGCCCACCGGCACCGCCAAGAGGAACCACACCATCGACACCCGCAACCCGGCACTGACCGAGCCGAACTTGGCCGAAACCAGCACCGTCTCCCACGACCAGTAAAGCGCGACAACTGCCACTGCTGCCATCACCAGATCGCCCAAGATATACAGCGCCGCCTTCAGGCGCGGCCCCACGTAATGCATGATCACGTCGATGCGGATATGCGCGCGCTCGCGCACCGCCGCCGCCGCCCCGATCCACGCGAGATAGATAAAGGCATAGCGCACGATCTCTTCGCCCCAGACCGAGGAATAGGCGAATACCTCGCGTCGGATCACCTCGATCGCCATGGTGACGACAAGCATCATGTAAAAGATCAGAAGCGCCCATCGCTCCAGATTGCGGTCCAGTGTGCTGAGCATGTCAAACCTCTCCGGTTCAGCGCACGCAGGTTGCGGCCCTGTCCCTATCGTTAGCGTCGTTGCAAAGGCCGGGCGCGGCGGTCACGCGCGCGCCCGGTCGGTCACGGCTCAGGCGTCGTGGACGTAGAATTTGCCCTGCGTGCCAGCGGCTTCGACCAGCTTGTCAAAGGTCTCCATCGACCCGGCCAGCTCGGTCTTGAAGCTGTCCCACTCAGAGCGCTGATAGCCCACGGTTTCCTGCCACTCCGCCAGTTGATCGGCGCTCAGCGAATGGAATTCCACACCCGACTTGGCCATTTCAGCCATGGCAAAGGTCCGCGACGACGGCACCTTGGCAAGGTTCTGATGGAAGCTCATTTCAGAGGCCCATTCAATCGCCTCCTGCACATCGCTGGACAGGGTGTTGTACCATTCGAGGTTGCAGGCATAGGTTTGGCTGTCCGGCACCGCTTGAGTAAAGGTGACGTGGCTCAGAATATCCTTGAAGCCAAAGGCATAGAGCGCGCCCACCGCCGGGTCGAGCGCATCGGCCACACCCTGTTTGATCGCCGAAGGCGTTTCACCCCATGCAACCGGCGTCGGATTGGCCCCGCCCATGCGATAGAACTGTTGCAGCATCTGCGAACCGGGCACCCGGAACTTGACCCCCTGCAAATCCGCAGGCGTCATGATCGGGCCACCGCCGCCCTTACGCACGGCCATCACACGCGGGTCGATGCAGAAATAGAACATCGGCTTAAAGCCCCGCGCCTCAACCAGCGCATTCACCTCGGTCTTCCAGATGTCCGAGGTCACAAGATTGACGAACCGCTGATTGGCCCCGCAGAAATAGGGCATGTTGATCAGATCGACCGCCGGGGCGAAGGGGGCAAAATTCGAAAGCGAGAATTGCCCCGCATTGATCGTGCCGCCCTGCACCTTTTGCGCCAGCGCCGACCCCACACCCAACTGCCCGCCGGGCGCGAGTTTGACATAGATCTTGCCGTTCGAGGCGTTTTGCAGGTTCTCTTTCACATCGAGCTGCATCATCGGATAGCTGCGGGTGGTGCCGATCACATATTCCGTGGCCAGCGTCATCACATGCTCGGCCGCCGCTTCGCGCTCACGCTCTTCATTGGCGGTCTGTGCGCTTGCTTCGGATGACCAGAGCGTGCCCGCCGCCGCCGCGACAACCGCCGCAGTAAAGCTGCCGGTGGTGGCCAGTTTCAGAAAATTGCGCCGCTCTTCGGACGCAAGTTCTTTTGCTTCTTCAGTCATTCTTGTCTCCTCCCTGAGATCTGATTTATTTTCCGCGCTTGCGCGCCGCCTCGCTCCTCAACGTGGCAACGACAAAGGTCACAACCGCCGCCAAAAGCAGCAGCATTTCCCCCACACCTGTCAGAAACGCGGCATTAGCAAAGGCCCCCAACGCCACATTCACGCCAAAGGCGCCGAACAGGATCAGTGCTGCGATCAGGAACATGCGGCCCTCCCTCTCGCCGGAATTGCCGACGATTCGAGAGAAATGTAAGCGCTTACATATTTTCACGCAAGCTGTTATATTTCTCCAATGTCCTTACAGACGGATAGATTCCATCACGCAGACACCGGGCCACAGGATGAACCGACGCCTCTCCGACACCGCTCCCAACCTGCCCACGCTGGCGGATGTCGCCCGCGTGGCGGGGGTTTCGACCGCCACCGTTTCCCGCTGCCTGAATTCGCCCGCGCAGGTGCAGACCGCCACGCGCGACCGGGTGCTGAGCGCGGTCGCAACGCTTGGTTATTCCCCCAATTTCGGCGCCCGCGCCCTTGCCGCACGGCGGACCGGCATCATCGGCGCAATCATTCCGACGATGGAAAACGCGATCTTTGCCCGCGCCATTCAGGCCTTTCAAGAAGAATTGCATCTCAGCGGCCTGACCCTTCTGGTGGCCTCGTCCTCTTACAGCCCTGAAATCGAGGCGGATCAGATTCGTACCTTGGTGGCGCGTGGGGCGGATGCGCTCTTGCTCATCGGCCATGACCGCGATCCCGGAATTTATGACTTTCTCGCGCAGCGCGGCGTGCCCGTGTTGATCGCTTGGGCCTATGATCCCACACAGGCGCGCGCCTCGATAGGCTTTGACAACCGCCGCGCCATGGCAGGTTTGGCTGATGAGGTGCTGCGCCTCGGACATCGGCATATCGGCATGATTTCCGCGCTCGCGGCGGGCAATGACCGTGCTCGCGACCGGATTGCCGGGGTTCACGATGCCTTGCGCGACCATGGATTAGACCCCGCCACGTTGCACCTGATCGAAACGCCCTACAGCATCGCCAACGGGGCCGAGGGAATGGCGCAGCTTATGGCATTGCCAACCCCGCCCACTGCCGTGGTCTGCGGCAATGATGTGCTCGCGGTCGGTGCCTTGCAAATGGCGCGTCAGCTTGGCCTCAGCGTACCGCAGGATGTCTCGATCACCGGCTTTGACGATATCGAACTGGCAACCGTGGTTGATCCGGCGCTCACCACCGTGCATGTCCCGCACCGCGACATGGGCCGCGCCGCGGCGCGCCTCTTGGTCGAAATGGTTGGCGATGGTATGGCCCCCACCCCCGTCTGCCTTGACACGAACCTTTGTTTTCGGGGCACGCTCGCCGCCCCCAAGACATGACAAAGCCCGCCACCGGATCACCGGGGCGGGCCTTGAACATCACACAAGTCAGTTAGACAAAGAACTGCGCACCATTGGCCGAAATCGTCGACCCGTTGATAAAGCTGGCATCCTCGGACACGAGGAAGGTCACGCAGCGCGCGATTTCCTCTGGCTCGCCCAGACGGCCCGCCGGAATCATGCCGATGATCTTTTCACGCACCGCTTCCGGCACGGCCATGACCATTTCCGTGGCGATATAGCCGGGGCAGATCGCATTCGCGGTGATGCCCTTGGCGGCACCCTCTTGCGCCAGCGATTTGATGATGCCCAGATCGCCCGCCTTGGTCGCGGCATAGTTGACCTGACCAAATTGGCCCTTTTGCCCGTTGATCGAGGAAATCACCACAATCCGGCCAAAGCCACGGTCGCGCATGCCCGACCAGACCGGGTGAACCGTGTTGAACACGCCGGTAAGGTTGGTGTCGATCACCTCTTTCCACTGCTGCGGCGTCATCTTGTGGAACGGTGCATCGCGGGTGATGCCCGCGTTGGCGATCACGATGTCAATCGGGCCCAATTCCGCTTCGACCTGCGCGATGCCGTCCTTGGAGCTGTCATAGTCCGCCACGTTCCATTTGTAGGTCTTGATGCCGGTTTCCTCGGTGAACTTGGCGGCGGCCTCATCATTGCCGGCATAGGTCGCGGCGACAGTATAGCCCTCCTCCTTGAGCGCCCTGGAAATGGCGGCGCCGATTCCACGAGAGCCCCCGGTCACGAGTGCGGTTCTTGCCATGATATCCTCCAATCTGGCTGGTGCGTTGAAACTTGGTTATCGGTTTGAATTGAATTGCGCAATATTGTTGCGCAATAAATTTTCTGCGATGCAGCTTGCGCCGAAGGGATCAAGAAAAAGGGCACCGTCTGAGGTGCCCTTGATCCTGTCTCAGACCGCGCCAGCGCGCCTCACGGACGCTCGACGCAGAGCGCAACGCCCATGCCGCCACCGATGCAGAGCGTGGCCAGACCACGCTTGGCACCGCGGCGCTTCATCTCGAACAACAGCGTGTTGAGCACGCGACAGCCCGAGGCCCCAATCGGGTGGCCAATGGCAATCGCGCCGCCGTTCACGTTGACGATGGCCGGATCCCAGCCCATTTCCTTGTTGACCGCACAGGCCTGCGCGGCAAAGGCCTCATTCGCTTCGACCAGATCCAGATCGGCAACAGTCCAACCGGCCTTGGCCAGCGCCTTGCGGCTGGCATGGATCGGACCCACGCCCATGATCGACGGGTCCAGCCCAGCGGTTGCATAGGACGCAATGCGCGCCAGCGGTTCGATCCCGCGCCGCTCGGCCTCATCGGCGCTCATCAGCAATGTCGCGGCAGCACCGTCATTCAGACCGCTCGCATTGGCCGCCGTGACCGAGCCATCCTTGGTAAAGGCGGGGCGCAGTTTCTGCATGGCGTCAATTGTCGCGCCGTGGCGGATGTATTCATCCTTGTCGACGATGATGTCGCCCTTGCGCGTCTTGACGGCAAAGGCGATCACTTCTTCGTCAAACTTGCCCGCCTTCTGCGCGGCTTCGGCCTTGTTCTGGCTGGCCACGGCGAATTCGTCCTGCACGTCGCGGGTGATCTGCCACTGGTCGGCGACGTTCTCGGCGGTCTGCCCCATGTGATAGCCGTTGAACGCATCCCACAGACCATCACGAATCATCGTGTCGATATAGGTCATATCGCCCATCTTGTGCCCGGCGCGCAAATAGGCGGCATGGGGGCTCAGTGTCATGTTTTCCTGACCCCCGGCGCAGACGATGGCGGCATCGCCCAACTGGATGTGCTGCGCGCCCAGCGCCACGGCCCGCAAACCAGAGCCGCAAACCTGATTGATGCTCCAGGCGGCGGATTCAATCGGCAAACCGGCGTTGATATGCGCCTGACGCGCGGGGTTTTGGCCCTGCGCCGCGGTCAGCACCTGACCGAGGATCGTCTCGGACACTTCGCCCTTTTCGATGCCTGCACGGGCAACCACTGCCTCAAGCACGGCTGCGCCCAGATCATGCGCCGGCGTATTGGCGAAAGCGCCGCCAAAAGATCCGACAGCGGTGCGCGCTGCGGATGCGATTACTACATTGGTCATCTATGTCCTCCACCAGGATTTGCCGGGCCAGAGCATGGCACGACAGTGTCACATTTTCATGCACACCCTGTCTGTCACCTCCGCCGTTACGCGGCGTCATATCGTAGATGCCGCACTGCGGCAACGGACGGAGTGTCACATTCAAGCGGTGGCGCGGTCAAGGGCGCTGTCAATCCAAGGTGGCCGCACCGTGGGGGCCCCAAAGTAATACCCTTGCAAACAGTCGATCCCCAGCGCCGCAAGATAGGCGGCATCCTCTGGCTTCTCGACGCTTTCGGCCACTGTCACCATGTCAAATTGCTGGCCGATGCTGGCCAAGGCGGCGGTCAGCACCTGATTATCCGGGTCCGTAGCGATGCCGCGCACGAATTGCCCGTCGATCTTGAGGATGTCGAAATAGAACTCCTTGAGAAACCGGAACGAGGTATAGCCCGCCCCGAAATCATCAAGCGCAAAGCTGATTCCCTTCGCCTGCAACTCTTTCATAAAGCCTGTCACCAGTTCGGGCACCAGCATCGCCGAGCTTTCCGTGATCTCCAGAATCAGCCGCTCGCCAATGGTGGGATCATCGCTCAGCCCCTTTTTCAGCGTGCGCATCCAGCGGGAATAGCCGATCGAGCGCGCCGACATATTGATGGCCAGCCGCAGATCAGGATAGTTGATCAGCGTGCGCAGCCCCTTTTCCAACGCCAGACAGTCGATGATCCGCCCGGTTTCCGTCACCTCAATCTGGGTGATGAAATCCTTGGCGGGGATCACCCGTCCGGCGGCATCGAGCACACGAATCAGCCCTTCGTAGAACGCAGGCCGATCCTGCTGGCGCGCAGGCACCACCGCCTGATAGGCCAACAGCACCTGTTTGTGATGCACCGCCTGATTGACCATATCGAGCACGGATCGGTCCCGCGCCGAAACGGCATAGGACAGCGGAGTATCGAATCCCGCTGGAATATCGGCCCATTTGTGTTTCTGTCCCATTTGCCCCTCCGGAACGCCTGTTCTCAAACTGGGGCAGATGGCTTAAGGATGGCTTAAAGCGCGCATTTGAACGAAACCGCCTGCGCGCCGGGCTAGAGGGGAAATTGCATGGAGCGTTGTGGCTGGGTCAGTGACGATCCGCTTTACCTGTCCTACCACGATACCGAATGGGGCGTGCCCGACTATGACAGCCGCGCCCTCTGGGAAAAGCTCATTCTCGACGGGTTTCAGGCGGGGCTGAGCTGGATCACCATCCTGCGCAAACGCGAGAGTTTTCGCGCGGCATTCCAAGGGTTTGATCCCCATGTCATCGCTACTTGGGGCGAGGCTGAGGTCACGCGCCTCTTGGCCAATCCCGGCATCATTCGCCACCGCGGCAAGATCGAGGCAACCATCGGTAACGCCCGCGCTTGGGCGGTGATTGAGGCCAACGAGGGCTTTGATCGCTACCTCTGGGATTTCGTCGGCGGGCAGCCCATTCAGAACGAATGGCAGACGCTTGCAGAGGTGCCAGCGCAAACCGATATTTCTGTAAAACTTTCCAAGGATTTGAAAAAGCGCGGCTTCAAGTTCTGCGGTCCCACCATCACCTATGCCTTCATGCAGGCGGTGGGGATGGTCAACGATCACCTCGTCACCTGCCCCTGTCATGCGCCGGTGCGACAGGCCGCCCCTGACCGCCGCCTTGGCACCATGGCCAAGGGATAGCTTCATGCTCGTCGTCGCGGGGTTGGTCATCGCCTTCGTGCTGGTGTTGATCCTGTCCAACCGGCGGACACGCTCCTGCCGCTGGCGCGCGGACCGGCGACAAGACCGCGATGGGCAATCCTATTACCGCTGCATGGCTTGCGGCGCGCAGGTCTTTACATCCAACGGCAAACCGCCTTTGGATTGCGCGGTAAATCCCCGCGACACCCAAGAGGACTAAGATGACCCATCCCCCCGCCGATGCCGCCGCCCGTCGCGCCGTGCCGCCTGTGATCTGCTACCCCAATGATACGCTGCCGGTGCCGGATCTGGCGCTCTATGCCGCCGCGCGCGCCAGTGCGACCAAAGTGTCAGAGGTCCTCGTGCCTGCGCGCGAGGCGGCCTGCTTTCGCGCCGAGGCGGGGCAATTCTTTCGCATCACCAGCGTGGATGGCCCGCAAGTGGGCGACCTCAACCTTTGGAACGCGCATGACCTCACAGAGCGCTTCTATTCCGGCAAGACCCGCGCGCTCCACGGCACCCATGTGACCACCGGTGAACGGCTCTGGTCGTCCTTCCCGCACCTGCGCCCGATGGCCACGATCACCGGCGACAGCTTGGGCTGGTATGGCATCGACGCCTTCGGCGGCTCGGTGCATGACGTGATCGGCACGCGCTGCGATCCCTATACCGGCAACCTCTTGTCAGGTGTGCAGTATCACCATTGCTGCCACTCCAACCTCACGCGCGCTTTGGCGGATGAATTGGGCGTGACACTGGCCGAGGCAGAACCCCATATTCATGATGTGCTCAACGTCTTCATGTGCACCGGCTTCACCCGCGACACCGGCCAGTATTTCATGAAAGCCAGCCCCGTGCGCCCCGGCGACTATCTGGAGTTCTTTGCCGAGATCGACATTCTGGGATGTCTCAGCGCCTGCCCCGGCGGCGATTGCTCCTCTGAGCATACCAGCGACACAGCCGCCTGTTACCCGATGCTGGTCGAGGTTTTTGCACCCGCGCCCGGCGCGCTCAATGGTTGGCAAAGCCCCGCGCGCAATGGCTATAACGGCAGCCACGGGCGGTAAACAGAGCAGGGCAGGGCGCATTGGCCCTGCCCGCACCCTATCTCAAACCCGGCCCTTCCACGGCACCAGCCAGTTTTCGGCCTTGCGCATCAGGATGTCGATGCCATAGCCGATGATCCCGATCAGGATGATCCCCATCAGCACGATATCGGTAAGCTGAAAGCGGCTTGCGACCATGATCATCATGCCTGCCCCCTTTTCCGCCGCGACCAGTTCGGCGGCCACCACCGTGCCCCAACAGACCCCCATCGCAACGCGGGCGCCGGTGAAAATCTCGGGCAGGCTGTTGGGCACAATGACATGGCGCATCAACTGCCATTTACTTGCCCCCAGCGAATAGGCGGCATGCACCTTGGAAATCGCCACGCCCGACACACCTGCGCGCGCCGAAATCGTCATGATCCAGAGCGCGGCCAAAAACAGCAGGATGATCTTGCCGCTCTCGCCAATGCCCGCCCAGATGATCACCAAGGGGATCAGCGCCAAGGGCGGCACCGGGCGCATGAATTCGACAATCGGATCGAACCAGCCGCGAAACCAATCACTCAGCCCCATGGCATAGCCCAGCGGAATCCCCACCAGCGCACCAAGGGCAAAGCCCACGATCACCCGGAACAGCGACCAATAAAGATGCTCCCACAGGGTGAAATTCTGATACCCCTGCTTTGAAACTTCGATCAGTCGCGACACCACCGCCTCAGGCGCCGGAAGCCAGATAGGCTCCATCTGCATGCCCTTGGCGGGGGCGAAGTTCAGCGATCCCTTGGCGGTCACCGCCACGGTGCCATCGGCCACCTTGATCGTCTGCCCTTCGCTCACCGGCTTGCCATCAATCGCGACAACCCGCGCGCCCTGATCGCGCGTCACCTCGTCGTTCTTGTCCATCAACAACAGCTGCGACCGCCACGCGCCCACTGTCAGCACGTCATTCTTGGCAATCCCATCGCCCGGCTCGATCACCGGCTCTTCAACCGTCTCGCCCACGGTAAACACCCGCACCGTCACCGTCGCATCGTCGCGCGTGCCGTCGGGGGCCTCTAGCGTATAGGTGAATTCGGTATCGCCCATGAACGGCCCCGGCGCATGGATCGGCACCCATTTGCTGCCGGTAAATGCGCCCCAGATCAAAAAGATCGTCACGATTGAAATCACGCTCGCCCAGCGATCCGGGCGCACAGCGCTTTCATCCCCGAATGTCACCGTCTTGAGCGAGGTAAAATCGTTCATCTGCCGAAACTTGCGCACGCCAAAGCGCACGACGAAGAACGATGCCGCGAAAATCGCCACATAGATAATCAGGATGATCATGCGCCCGCCTCCTCTGCCCGGCCCATGATCTCTTCTTCCATGTCCCAGATCATCGTCAGGATTTCCTCTCGCTTGGCGGCGAAATCAGGAACTTTCTTGACCTCGCGCAGATCGCGGCCCGCGCCCATCTCGGCAAAGGGCAGGCGGTATTCCTTGTGTACCCGCCCCGGTCGTGGGGCCATCACCAAGAGCCGCTCGCCCAAAAGCAGCGCCTCTTCCACCGAATGGGTGATCAGGATGATGGTCTTGCCGGTTTCTTTCCACAGCTTCAGCACCAGACCCTGCATCTTTTCACGCGTCAGCGCATCCAGCGCCCCAAGTGGCTCGTCCATCAGAATCACATCGGGGTCATTCGCAAGGCACCGCGCCAGCGCCACGCGCTGCTGCATCCCGCCTGACAGCTCATAAACCGCCTTTTCCTTGAAATCGCGCAGGCCCACGACATCGAGCAAATGATCGACCGTGCCCGCCCATTCCTTTTCCCGCTTGCCCGCCATACGGGGGCCAAAACTCACGTTGTCGCGCACGCTCATCCATTCAAACAGCGCGCCTTGCTGAAACACCATGCCGCGCTCGGCATCCGGGCCCGTGACACGGTGCCCGTTCAGCGTGATCTGCCCCTCACTTGGGGCCAGAAATCCGGCAAGGATGTTCAAAAGCGTGGTCTTGCCACAGCCCGACGGCCCCAGCACGCTCATCAACTCGCCGGTCTTGATCTCTAGCGAGACATTTTTAAGCGCCTGCACATGGCTGCCATTCGGCAGATCGAACCGCATCGAGATGTTATCAATGGTAAGTGTCGACATCCCCACCCCCTGTTGTTTTTTTGGGATTGTTGGGCAAAGGCCCGCCCGTTTGTGCGGGGCGGGCCTCGTTTCAGTCCGTCAGCCGGGCTTACATGCCGTTGGCAGCGGCCAGCGGTCCGGTGTTGACGTTGTTCTCATAGGTGGCCAGCGCCGAATCGATGCTGCCTGCCTCGACGAACACCTCAGCCACGCCCTTCATGAATTCCTGCGCGCCGCCGCCCAGCCATTTGGCGGTCAACTGCTCCTCGGCAGAGGGGAACACAAAGGTGTCGATCGTTGCTGCCGTGGCCTCGACATCCATGCCGCTATCCTTGGCAATGACCGGCAGCATCGTGTCGCGATTGGCCGGATCGGCCCACATCGCATTGGCATCAGCCGTCACTTTCAGGAACTTGGCAACCAGATCGGGGTTTTCCGCGACAAAAGCAGCCGGGCCGGATGTCACGTCAAACACCAGAATGCCCAACTCTTCCTTTTCCGCACCGGTCAACAGCACATTGCCATGTTCCAGCGCGCGACGCAGCGAACCGCCCCAGCCGCAGAACATATCAACCGCGCCCTGCGCGATGGCGGCGGCCCCTTCTGGCGGGGCCATGTTGACCACGTCCATGCTGGAAATATCCACGCCGAAATGGTTCATCTGCTTGAGGAACCCGTAATGCGCAGCGGTGCCCAGCGGAACGGCAACCTTCTTGCCGGCCAATTCGCCCGCATTGGTCTTGTCGATCTCCAGCGCCGAGGCGACGACACAGTTGTCGTTGTCAGCATAGCTGACGGCCACGTCGAGCGTCTGCAAATCCTGCCCGGCGCTTGTCGCCACAACGAAGGGCGGAACACCTTGGCTGACCGACAGATGCACATCGCCGGATGCCATCGCAGCACTCATCGCGGTGCCGGTGTCGAACGCGCGCCAGTTAACCTTGACGCCCATTTCCTTGTCATAGGTGCCCATTTCCTTGGCATACTGGAACGGCATCGGCCATTCGAGGAAATAGGCAACGGTGATTTCCTCTGCGCTGGCCGCTCCGGCCCCCGCCAGAAACGCCGCGCCAGCCACTGCCGACATCAGTTTGCTTTTCATACTCATCTTGTCTTCTCCCGTTGGTTACAGTCGTTTTTCTGTCTTACACCGCACGTATCGGCGGGTTTCTCCTGCGTCAGTGTCTTGTGGATCATACGCACTCCGAAACAGGCAACAGCCAAGAGTGAACCCGATCCACAGGCACTGATCAACGCAATTATAGCAGAGCTAAGATCATTTCAGTATTTCCGAAAAGGGGTTTTCGGATAGCCTTAGACAGCCGCCCCTTCCGCTCCTTTGGGTGAAAAACCGAAATTTGCCAGAGAGTTACAGCCAGACTCAGAAGGTGGCGGGCCATTCTGGACCTATTTAATGGTATACTCTGGCCCTAACGATCTGCCCGGATTCTCGGCTGATATGCGGACAGAACAACCCATGATATATAAAGACGGCCTGAGCCCCGCGCCGGGCCTCAACCTGATGGAGCATCCCCATGGACGGCAAACTTCGCGACAACGACATTTCCCACGTGGTCGAGGCCGACCGCGCGCATGTCTGGCATCACCTGATTCAGCACGCGCCCTGGAGCGGCACAGACCCCAAGGCGGATCCCCGCATTATCGTCGAGGGGCGCGGCATGCGCGTCTGGGACCAAAAGGGCAAAGAGCATCTCGACGGCGTGTCGGGCGGCGTCTGGACCGTGAACGTGGGTTACGGGCGTGAACGCATCGCCAATGCCGTGCGCGACCAGCTCATCAAACTGCCCTATTTCGCAGGTTCCGCAGGCTCGATCCCCGGCGCGCTGTTTTCCGAGAAACTGATCTCGAAAATGCCCGGAATGAGCCGCGTGTATTACACCAACTCCGGTTCCGAGGCGAATGAGAAAGCCTTCAAAATGGTCCGCCAGATCGCGCACAAGCGTTACGGCGGCAAAAAGCACAAGATCCTCTACCGTGACCGCGATTATCACGGCACCACGATTGCCTGTCTCTCGGCGGGCGGTCAGGATCAGCGCAACGCGCAATATGGCCCCTATACCCCCGGTTTCGTGCGCGTGCCGCATTGCCTTGAATACCGCGCGCAATGGGATCTGGAGGGCGAAGAATACGGCATCGCCGCCGCCAACGCGATTGAAGAGGTGATCTTGGCCGAAGGCCCCGACACCATCGGCGCGCTCTGCCTAGAACCCGTGACTGCCGGTGGGGGTGTGATTGTCCCGCCCGTCGGCTACTGGCCCCGCGTGCAAGAGATTTGCCGCAAATACGACATCCTCCTGCATATCGACGAGGTTGTCTGCGGCATCGGCCGCACCGGCACTTGGTTTGGCTATCAGCATTACGGGGTCGAACCCGATTTCGTGACCATGGCCAAGGGCGTGGCCTCGGGTTATGCAGCGATCGCCTGCTGCGTCACCAACGAGCGTGTGTTCGATATGTTCAAGGACGATACCACCGATCCGATGAACTATTTCCGCGATATCTCGACCTTTGGGGGCTGCACCGCCGGTCCGGCAGCGGCGCTGGAAAACATGGCGATCATCGAGGAAGAAGACCTCTTGGGCAATACCGTCGCCATGGGCGATTACATGCTCGATCAACTGGCGGCCCTCAAGGACAAGCACGCCGTCATCGGCGATGTGCGCGGCAAGGGGCTGTTTCTTGGGGCCGAACTGGTTGCTGACCGCGCCACCAAGGAACCGATGGATGAAAAGCGGGTTCAGGCTGTCGTCGCCGATTGCATGGCGCAGGGCGTCATCATCGGGGCCACCAACCGCTCGATTCCCGGCTTCAACAACACGCTGTGCTATTCGCCCGCGTTGATCGCCACCAAGGACGATATCAACCACCTGATCGCTGCCACCGATGCGGCCCTGACCCGCGTGTTTGGCTGATCCAAAACGGATTTCCCCACCTGACCCGGCACGCACCCGCGTGCCGGGTTTTTTGTTGCGTCCCGCCTTTGCCTTCCCCATGCTGCGGCTCAGGCGCGACTCACCCCGAGGCGCCGGTTGACCCCATAAGGAACCCTTGATGAAACACCTTCTCGCCCCGCTCCTAATTCTCGCCGCCAGCCCCGCTGCGGCGCATCTGCCTGAGGGCGAATATGGCTCTTTCCTCGCGGGTGTGACGCATCCGCTCTTTGGCCTTGATCATGTGCTGGCGATGATCGCCGTCGGCCTCTGGGCTGCGCAAATCGGCGGTCGCGCGCTCTGGACTGTGCCAAGCGCCTTTGTTCTGGCGATGATCGTGGGGTTTCTGGCGGCCATCATCGGTCTGCCCCTGCCGATGGTTGAGCCGATGATCTTGGCCTCCATCATGGCCCTTGGCCTTGTCGTGGCGCTCGCCCTGCGCCCCGCGCCGGGGCTGGCGATGGTGCTGGTGGCGGTCTTTGCACTCTTTCACGGTCACGCCCATGGCGGCGAATTGGGGCAGGCGCAGGCGCTGCAATTTGGCGCGGGCTTTGCCATCGCAACGGCCCTTCTGCACGCTGCGGGTCTCGTTATCGCCTTCACCGCGGCGCGCGAAACCCGCCACGCCAGCGCCGTGCCGCTCCGCTTGATGGGCGGGGCCACCGCACTCGCCGGGGCCTATATCGCCTTCATCTGACGCCCTGACACTGGCGTCAGGTCACTTCTTCCTCAAGATGCAGCTTCATTTCGATCAAAACCTGCTGCAATTGCGTCGTTTCGCGCAATAGCCGCTTGGCTTCGTTCACGGTGATACGCCCATCCGCGATGCTCTGCTGATACTCGGCCATGAGCATCGCGAACCGCTGCGACAGCGCGATCACGTCGCTGTTCACATTTGCCCGCTCCTGCGCGTTGCGCCGCTCTGCGATCAGGCTCAGACTGACGCCGCCCAACTCTGCCAAGGCGCTCGTCACATGCGGATAGCTCGCGGCCGCCTCAAGTGCTGCAACAGTGTCCACCGGCATGAACCTGTCGGCGTGTTCCTCATGGTCTGAATAATAGCGGCCAAGCGTCGCCTTGGACTTGCCCGTCAACTGACAGGCGGCCTCGATTCCTACATCCTTGACCAAGGCTTCGGTGTGCTTTTTCAGGTAACTTCCCGTCGTCGACATACGCTTTCCCCAATAGAGCCCTTGTCCCGAGGGCTACCCTTGCTCAATTTTCCCTTACTGACTTTGCCGCCCGATGTCATTTCCAAACTGATCCAAGGGTTTGCGCCGCCCTTAGCCGCGTTCCACCAGAACCGATCCCACCGAATAGCCCGCGCCGAACGAACAGATCAGCCCTTGGTCGCCGGGCATCAGATCCTCGGAATATTTGGAAAAGGCGATGATTGATCCGGCAGAGGACGTATTGGCATAATCTTGCAGGATATTCGGTTGCTCATGTGCCTCTGGCACCCGGCCCAGCACCTTGCGCCCGATAAAATCATTCATCGCCTTGTTCGCCTGATGCAGCCACAACCGCCGCAGGTCATCCGGTGCAACACCTTCCTCCGCAAGATGCCCCAGAATATGCGCCGAGACCATCGGCAACACCTCCTTGAACACTTTTCGCCCCTCCTGCACAAATTGCATATCCCGGCGGTCGGCCACACCATCGGGGCGCGTTCGGCGCAGAAACCCGTTGTTATTGCGGATATTGTTGGAAAACTGCGTCGCACAGCGGGTCGAACGGATCACGAAATGCGGGCCCTTGGCCTCGTCCGCCGCCTCGATCAGAACGGCGGTGCAGACATCGCCAAAAATGAAATGACAGTCGCGGTCGCGCCATTCCAGATGCCCCGAGCAGATTTCAGGGCTGACCACCAGCGCGCGGCGCGCCGATCCCCCCCGGATCATGTCAGCGGCGGCCTGAATCCCGAACGTCGCCGAGGAACAGGCGACATTCATGTCAAAGGCAAAGCCGCCCGCGCCCAAAAGCTGCTGAATCTCGATGGCAATCGCGGGATAGGGCCGCTCGTGGTTCGAGGCAGCGCAAATGATCAGATCGACCTCAGGCGCCGCCCGCCCCGCTTGTGCAAGCGCCTGCGCGCAGGCGTCCATCGCCATTTCGGCCATGATCCCCGGTTCGTCATCCCGACGCTGCCGCAACAGCGGGTGCATTACCTCGGGATTTAACACACCGGTCTTGTCCATCACATGCCGCTGCTCGATGCCAGAGGCACTCACGATGAACTCGGGCGAGGATGGCCCCTTGGCTTCGATCTCTCCCGCCGCAATCTCAGACGCATGGCGCGCGTTGAACGCCTCTGCATAGGCGTTAAAGGCTAGGACCAGTTCCTCATTGGTGATCACCTCGGACGGCGTGAACACCCCCGTTCCCGTGATTGCGGGCAAACCCATTCTCATTCTCCTCAAAGATTTGATCAGATCACCTCAGTCCCGCCGCCGGGTCAAGCCCAACGTCGCGCCACCGTCTTGCCGGTTTTGGCGTGATCGCGCTACGGCTCAGTCCTCGCCCTCCACCTGACCGCGCAGCGCCTTGACCTCTCCGCGCTGCTTTTTGGCGGCAAGGCGGCGTTTCTTCGATCCGAGCGTCGGCTTGGTCGCCACCCGCCGCTTGGGCGCGATCAAGGCTTGGCGGATCAAATCGGCCAAACGGTCCCGCACAATTTCGCGGTTGCGGGTCTGGCTGCGGGTCTCGTCGCATTGCAGCACGACCGCCCCCTCCTTGGTCCAGCGTCGCCCGGCCAATCGCCGCAGCCGTGTCTTGACCGGCAAGGGCAGGTTGGGCGACCGCTCGGCCTCGAACCGCAATTCGACAGCGCTCGACACCTTGTTGACATTCTGCCCCCCGGCCCCGAGGCGCGCATGAACTGCTCGGTCAATTCCCAGTCTTCGATGGCGATCTGATCGGTGATATGCAGCATGATCCCTGCTCCGTGATTCAGCATCCGGCAGGCGCTGCAAACCGGTGCCACGACCTTACAAAATCGAGGGGGGTTTTGTAAGGTCTGTAAGGGGGCTCGCGGCCCGTTCCAATGCCGGATAGCGCAGCCCCAACGTGATGCCGCGCGCCACAAAACTGATCAACAACGCCAGCCACAGGCCGTGATTGCCCATCGACGGGGCCAACACTAGCGCCGCAACGATATAGACCAAAAGGCTCAACGCCATCATGTTGCGCATGTCGCGGGTGCGTGTAGCCCCAATGAAAACCCCATCAAGCATATAGGCCGCCAGCCCAAGAACGGGCGCAAGCGCCATATATATCAAATATTTACGTGCCTCTAGCTGCACCTCTGGTGCCTTGGCCATCAGGTCGATCAACGCCCCGCCAAAGCTGGCAAAGATGACTGCGAGGGCCACACAGACCACCACACCCCAGACGCTCGTCAACAGCGCCCCGCGCCGCAAATGGGCCACGGACCGCGCCCCAAACGCCTGCCCCACCAGCGCCTCGGCGGCAAAGGCAAACCCATCCAAGGCATGCGCGGTGATGCTCAGGAACTGCAACAGCACCTGATTTGCCGCCAGCGTGACATCGCCAAAATCGCTGCCCCAAAACAGGAATGAGATGAAAATAATCTGCAACATCAATGATCTAAGAAGAATGTCGCCGTTCACCGACGCCATGTTTTTCAGCCGCTCACGATCAAACACCCGCGGCCAGTCGCACCACGCGGGTACTGCAAAGGCATCGCGGCAAAACCAGAACCCCAGCGCCAGGCCGCCCCATTCTGCAATCACCGTTGCCCGCGCCACGCCCGCAACCCCCCAGTCGAGCCCCAGCACAAACCACAGATCCAAAAGGATATTTATGCCGTTCATGGCAACTTGCAGCAGCAAAACCGCCCGCGTGCGTTCCTGCGCGATCAGCCATCCGGTCATGCCGAACAGCGCAATCATCGCCGGCGCGCTCCAGACCCGGATCGCCATGTACTGCCGGGCAAGGGATTCGACCTCTTCGCTGGCTGGTGAAATCTGAAAAGCGGCCCAGAAAACAGGGACTTGCAGCGCAATGAGCGCGATACCCCCGGCAAAGCCGATCATCAGCGCCCGCGTCAGCAGGGCTGCCACCTCGCCCACCTGTCCTGCCCCTTGGGCCTGACTGGTCAGCCCCGTGGTGCCCATCCGCAAAAAGCCGAAAAGCCAATAAATTCCGGTAATTATGACCGCACCAATGCCCACTGCGCCAATCGGTGCTGCCGCGCCCATCTGCCCGACAACGCCAGTATCCACCGCACCAAGGATGGGCACCGTGGCATTGGAAATCACAATGGGTAGGGCGATTTTCAGAACACGGGCATGCGTGACCGCCCGCGCGACCTCAGCCATCGCGGCGCGGCATCAAGAAATGCCCGGTGGCTTGGGCAAAGGGACGGCTGCGATTGTCCTGCCACGCTTCGACGTGGACGCTGGCATAGCGACGGCCAGAGCGATTGACCTGTGCCCGTGCATAGGCATCACGCGGCAGGCCAGATCTTAGGTAATCCACTGTGAAATCAATGGTTTTTGGCAGTCGGGGCAGCTTGCCGCCGACAATCGCCTCGGGATCGAACGCACCACTTTCGATCTCTTCCCACAGCATCCCCCAGCTCAATCCGATAATCGCCGTGATCTCTAGAAACGCCGCTGTCGCGCCACCATGCAGCGCGGGCAAAAGGGGGTTGCCAATCAACTTTTCCTCAAACGGCATCACGGCGGTCAACTCATCCCCCCGCCGATCAAACTGCACCCCAAGAAATCCGATATAGGGAACCCCCGCAACCAAGGCTTTCAGCGCCGCATCACGCCGCTGTTTGACAACCTGCACAGGTTCAGGACGGGCACGGGCCATCATTTGCCCTCCACGGTAAAGGTGCCAGTGGCCGTCGCCACCGGGCGCGCCTCATCCTCATCCATCGCACGCGCCCGCACAAACGCCACAGAACGCGTGATATGGTAGCATTCCGCATGCGCGCGAATGCGCTGCCCCGGTGTTGCCGGGCGCATATAGTCAATGCGCAGATCAATTGTCGCCGTGCCGCCGGGCGATGCTGGATGGCTCATCGCCGCCGCCCCGCAACAGGTGTCCATCAGGGCCGAAACCGCCCCACCATGGATTACCCCCGTCTCGGGATCGCCGACAAAGCGCGGATCATAGTCCATCTCGATCTCGGCCTGTCCGTCACCCATGGACACGAGCCGCATGCCAAGCGCACGCGCATGCGGCAGGGCCTGCATGAATTGCTGTGCGATTTTGGTTTTGGCGTCGGTCATGGTATCCCTCACGGATCGTGCTGTCGTCTTTATGATCCCTAATCCACACAAGCTGCAAGAGCACCGGTTGCAAGGGCTGCGTCTTGGTCCTAACGTCTGAGCAACAGGAGGGCTTGCCATGTCGGATAAGAAACTATCCTTCAAGGAGATGTGTGCGACCTATGATGTTACACCGCGCACCCTGCGATATTACGAATACATCGAGCTTTTGGAGCCAGAGCGCGATGGGCGCGCACGATATTACGGCCCGCGTGAATGCGCGCGCATGACGCTGATCCTGCGCGGCCGCAAATTCGGATTTGCCTTGGAAGAGATTCGGCAATGGCTTTTGATCTACGAGAAAGAAGGCACTGATGCGCAGATGCGCAGCTGGATTGAATTGGCCGATCGTCAGCTTGCGGGACTAGCCGAACAACGTCGTCAGATTGACGAAGCGATGGCCGAATTGAAGAAATTGCGCGACGACACCGCCGCGAGCCTTGGCTGAGCGGGTGACGTCGGGGCAAGAATATTTCCACTTTGCCCCGCTTACCTTGCCTTATCTTACGTCAACTTGAAAGTGACGCGACGTAGTGGTTACGTAAAGCCATCCGGCTGTTGTAACCATACTCCATGATCCGCAGATTGTCGGCAAATGTGCTGTGACATGGGTAAACTGATGACCGACGATATGATGACCATTCGCCAGATGTGCGAAGCGTTCGATGTAACGCCCCGCACTCTACGCTTCTACGAGGCCAAAGAACTGCTCTCGCCCCGCCGGGTTGGGCAGAAACGGCTCTTTACCCGGCGCGACCGGGCGCGGCTGAAACTGATCCAACGCGGCAAGCGTTTCGGGTTCAGCCTCGAGGACCTGCGCCAGTTGCTCGACCTCTACGACAAAGGGGATCAGCAACACAGCCAGATTGCCCGCGCCTATGATGTGGCACGGATGCGTCTGGCCGAAATGGAGAAACAGCGCGACGAGCTGGAGGCTGCAATCTCTGAGCTGCGCGAACAGATGACATGGGGCGAGCGTATGCTGGCCTCGCTCAAGACTAGCCAAAAAGCCGCCGAGTAATCCGGTCCGGCACCTGTTTTAGGGAGAGAGACATATGCCAAGCTACACCGCCCCCACCCGCGACATGCAATTCGTGTTGCACGAGGTGCTGAACGTGTCTGAGCAGACCACGCCCGGCTATGCCGAGCTTGAGCCCGACTTTACCAAGGCTGTGTTGGAAGAGGCGGGCAAGATTGCCTCTGAGGTGCTGATGCCGCTCAACGCCGTGGGCGATACCGAGGGTTGCGTGTTAGAAAACGGTGTGGTGCGCACGCCCAAAGGGTTCAAAGAGGCGTTTGAGCAGATGAAAGAGGGCGGCTGGACCGCGCTCGACCTGCCCGAGGAATTCGGTGGGCAATACATGCCCTATATCCTTGGCACAGCAGTGGGCGAGATGTTCTCGGCCGCCAATCAGGCCTTTACCATGTATCAAGGTCTGACCCACGGCGCGGCCTCTGCGATCCTTGTGCATGGGTCCGAGGATCAAAAGGCCACCTACCTGCCGAAAATGGCCAATTGCGAGTGGACCGGCACCATGAACCTGACCGAGCCGCATTGCGGCACCGATCTGGGCCTGATGCGCACCAAGGCCGAGCCGCAGGGCGATGGCAGCTACAAGCTCACCGGACAGAAGATCTTTATCTCGTCGGGCGAGCATGACATGGCCGACAACATCATCCATCTGGTGCTTGCCAAAATCCCTGGCGGCCCCGAGGGGATCAAAGGCGTGTCGCTTTTCATCGTGCCGAAATTCATTGTCAAAGAAGACGGTAGCCTTGGCGACCGCAATGGCGTGACTTGCGGCAAGATCGAAGAAAAAATGGGGATTCATGGCAATTCCACCTGCGTGATGAACTATGACGGGGCGACCGGCTGGCTCTTGGGGGAAGAGCACAAGGGCATGCGCGCCATGTTCACCATGATGAACGAGGCGCGGATCGGTGTGGGCATGCAGGGTCTTGCACAGGCCGAGGTCGCTTATCAGAACGCGCTCGCCTATGCCAAGGACCGGCTTCAGGGCCGCGCCGTGACCGGCACCGAAAACCCCAATGGCCCCGCCGATCCGCTGATCGTGCATCCTGACATCCGTCGCTCGCTGATGGATCAAAAGAGCTTTATCGAGGGCGCGCGCGCTTTCATGCTCTGGGGTGCGGAGCTGATCGACCGCTCGCATCGCGGCAATGACGCCGCCGCGGAAGGTCTGATTTCGTTGATGACGCCGGTGATCAAGGGCTTTCTCACCGACGAAGGCTATGACATGACCGTGCTCGCGCAGCAGATTTACGGCGGCCACGGCTATATCGAGGAATGGGGCATGTCGCAATTCACCCGCGACGCCCGCATCGCCATGATTTACGAAGGTGCCAATGGCGTTCAGGCGCTTGATCTGGTGGGGCGAAAGCTCGCGCAGGATGGCGGCAAGCATGTCATGGCCTTCTTCGAACTGGTCAAAACCTTCCTCAAGGAAAACGAAGGCAATGAGGCGCTGAAGGCTGATTTCCTCGATCCACTCAAGGCGGCCTCTAAGGACCTGCAAGCTTCGGCCATGTTCTTCATGCAGAATGGGATGAAGAACCCCAACGCGGCGCTGTCCGGCTCTTATGACTTCATGCACCTCTTTGGCCATGTCTGCCTTGGCCTGATGTGGGCAAGGATGGCGAAATCGGCCCATGCTGCGCTAGAGGCGGGAACGTCGGACGAGGCGTTTTACAAGACCAAGCTGGCGACCGGCCGCTTCTACATGAAGCGCCGCCTGCCTGCGACGGCCCTGCATCTGGCACGCATCCAGAGCGGTGCTGATACGGTCATGGCGCTCGAGGCCGAAGCGTTCTGAGGAGAAACCGCTAGGGGAGGAGGGACAGATGCCGAAACGCTTTCGCCTCACGCGCCGCTTCAACGCGGCGATGACTGAGGATGGCTACCGCCGCCTGCGCCGATTTGCGCAGGACTCGGGGCTGGATGAGGGCGAGGCGCTGTCCTTTCTCTTTGAGAATTTCGATAGCGTGATCAATGAAGAAACCTTTGCGCATCGCCTCAGGCTCTTCAATTCCGAGCTTGAGGCGCGCAAACGCTAAGGCGGCAAAGGGAAGGGAGGCCCGGCCATGACGTGGATGACAGACGAGCATCAGATGCTCTCCGAAATGACGGCCAAATTCATCACCGATGCATGGCGGCCGCATTTTGCCCGTTGGCGCAAGGCGGGGATCATGGACCGCGACTGCTGGCTCGAGGCGGGGGCTTTGGGCCTGCTCTGCCCCTCTATCCCCGAGGAATACGGTGGGGCTGGCGGTGATTTCGGCCATGAAGCGGTGATCTGCATGGAACAGGGCCGCGCCAATCTGGCAAGCTGGGGCAATCCCATCCATTCCGGCATCGTCGCGCATTATATCCTCGCCTATGGTTCGGAGGCGCAAAAGCAGAAATGGCTGCCCAAAATGGTGTCGGGCGAGATGGTCGGTGCGCTCGCCATGACAGAGCCGGGTGCCGGATCGGATGTGCAGGGCATCAAGACCCGCGCCATTCAGGACGGCAACGCTTATCGGCTTTCGGGGCAAAAGACCTTTATCACCAACGGCCAGCATGCCGAACTGATCATCGTTGCGGCCAAGACCGACCCCAAGGAAGGGGCCAAGGGCATCTCCTTGGTGGTTGTGGAAACCGAAGGCGCGCAGGGCTTTGCGCGCGGGCGCAATCTCGAAAAGGTCGGGATGCATGCGGGGGATACGTCCGAGTTGTTTTTCGACAATGTCGAAATCCCGCCGGAGAACATCCTTGGCGGCGAAGAAGGGCGCGGGTTTTATCAGATGATGCAGCAACTGCCGCAGGAACGTCTGATTATCGCCTGTGGCGCGCAGGGGGCGATGGAGGGTGCAGTGGAACGCACCATCACCTATTGCAAGGAACGCGAGGCCTTTGGCGGCCCGATCCTGCAATTCCAGAACACCCGCTTCAAATTGGCGGAATGCCAGACCAAAACCGCCGTCTGCCGTGCTTTCTTAGATGCCTGCATCACGGAACACATGCGCGGCGACCTTAGCGTTGAAAAGGCTGCGATGGCGAAATACTGGCTGACCGACAGCCAAGGCGAGGTGCTGGATGAGTGCCTGCAACTGCATGGCGGCTATGGCTATATGCAGGAATATGACATCGCCGAAATGTGGGCAGATGCCCGCGTACAACGCATCTACGGCGGCACCAACGAGATCATGAAAGAACTGATCGCGAGGGCGCTGTGAGGATTGGGGCGGCGGTCAGCATGGCACAGTCGCAGCCGGGGGTTTCACACCCCCGGACCCCCGTGGAGTATTTCAGCCATGATGAACCACGGGCCGCGCTTTCACTGTTCCCAGAATATTCAAATCCAACGCCCGACATGGGCGAAACGCCGGGAGGGCACATATGACCATCAACCTCTACTGCTTTGGCGAGAGCGGCAATGCCTACAAGGCGGCGCTGGCGCTTGAGCTTTCCGGTCTCGACTGGACGCCGGTCTATGTCGATTTCTTCGGCGGCGAGACGCGGCAGCCCGCCTTCCGTGAGATCAACGTCATGGGCGAGGCACCTGTGCTGGTCGATGGCGACGTGACCCTGAGCCAATCGGGCGTCATGCAGATGTATATCACCGAGAAGACCGGAAAATTTGGCGGCACCACACCGGAAGAGGCGCGTGAGGTGATGCGCTGGATGTTCTGGGACAATCACAAGCTCAGCTCTCAGGCGGGCATGACGCGGTTCCTGATTAACTTTCTGCCCGAGGACAAGCGCCCGGAGGCGGTGATCCCCTTTGCCCAAGGTCGTCTCAAGGCGGCCTATACAACGCTCGACACGCACCTTGCGGGGCGCGACTGGATCGTTGGGGAGGCGCTGAGCAATGCGGATTTGAGCTGTTGCAGCTACCTTTACTATCCAGAGCCCTTCGGTTTTGACCGCAAGGATTGGCCCAATATCGACCGGTGGCTGGATAACATCAGCGCCACGCCCGGCTGGAAACACCCCTATGACCTGATGCCCGGCAGCCCCGCTGACCGCGCCTGAAAGAAGGAGACCGATATGTCTGACGCCTATATCTACGACACCCTGCGTACCCCACGAGGCAAGGGCCGCAAGGATGGCGCGCTGCACGAGGTGACGGCTGCGCGCCTAAGCGCACAGGTGCTCAATGCGCTGAAATCCCGCAACGGTCTTGATGGTCACGCTGTCGAGGATGTGATCTGGGGCAATGTCACGCAGGTGATGGAGCAGGGTGGTTGCCTTGCGCGGACTGCCGTTCTCGCCTCTGATCTGGACGAGAGCATCCCCGGCCTTGCCATCAACCGCTTTTGCGCCTCTGGCATGGAGGCGGTGAACCTTGCCGCCAACCAGATCAAGGGCGGGGCCGGTGAGGCCTATATCGCGGGCGGGGTGGAGATGATGGGCCGCGTTGCCATGGGCAGCGACGGGGCGGCGATTGCCGTGGACCCGTCGATTGCGATGGACACCTATTTCGTGCCGCAAGGCATTTCGGCAGATATCATCGCCACCGAATACGGTTTTAGCCGCGATGAGGCGGACGCCCTCGCCGTGGAATCGCAGCGCCGGGCCAAGGCGGCCTGGGATGACAAGCGTTTCTCGAACTCCATCATCGAGGTGCAGGATCAGAACGGCCTGACCATTCTTGACCATGATGAGTATATGCGCCCGGGCACCGATATGCAGACACTGGGCGCGCTCACCCCGGCCTTTCAGGCAATGGGCGAGGTGATGCCGGGCTTTGATACGATCGCCAAGATGAAATATCCCCATCTGGAGCGGATCAATCATATTCACCACGCGGGCAATTCATCCGGCATCGTCGATGGTGCGGCAGGGGTGCTGATCGGGTCCAAGGAATTTGGCGAGAAATGGGGCCTTAAGCCGCGCGCGCGGATCGTGCAGACCTGCAAGATCGGCACGGACCCAACGATCATGCTGACCGGCCCCGTACCGGCCACGCAGAAAATTCTTGCCGACAGCGGCATGTCGATTTCCGACATCGAGCTTTTCGAGGTGAACGAGGCCTTTGCATCGGTGGTTCTGCGTTTTCAGCAGGCGTTCAATGTCGACCCAAACCTTGTGAACGTAAACGGTGGATCCATCGCCATGGGCCATCCGCTGGGGGCCACGGGCGCGATCATCATCGGCACGCTGCTGGATGAGTTGGAGCGCACGGGCAAGGGCACCGGCCTTGCCACGCTTTGCATCGCCTCTGGCATGGGTGCCGCCACCATCATCGAACGCGTGTAAGAGGAGCTGACCAAGATGACTGATTTCACAATTCAAAAACACGCCGATGGCGTCGCGATCATCACCTGGGACACGCAGGGCAAGTCGATGAACGTGATGAACGCGCAAGGGTTTCTCGACCTTGAGGCGCTGATTGACGACGCGCTGGCCGATGATGCCGTCAAGGGCGTGATCCTCACCTCGGGCAAGCCGGGCTCGTTTGCGGGCGGTATGGACCTCAATATTATCGCCAAGATGCGCGATGACGCGGGCGACAACCCTGCAAAGGGGCTTTTTGACGGGGTGATGGGGATGCACGCCATCCTGCGCAAGATCGAGCGCGCGGGCATGGACCCCAAGACCAACAAGGGTGGCAAGCCGATTGCGGCGGCGCTGCCTGGCACGGCACTTGGCATCGGGCTTGAGATTCCGCTCGCCTGCCACCGGATCTTTGCCGCTGACAATCCGTCTGCCAAGATTGGCCTGCCCGAGATCATGGTGGGGATTTTTCCCGGGGCGGGTGGCACTACGCGGCTTGTGCGCAAGCTGGGCGCGATGGCCGCCTCGCCGCTCCTGCTCGAGGGCAAGCTCAACGACCCGAAAAAAGCCAAAGCCGCCGGTGTGGTGGATGAGGTGGTGCCCGCCGATCACCTGATCGAAAAGGCCCGCGAATGGGTGCTGAGCAATCCCGAAATCGTCAAACCCTGGGATGACAAGGGCTATAAAATGCCCGGCGGCGCGCCCTATCACCCGGCGGGCTTCATGACCTTTGTCGGGGCCTCTGCCATGGTCAATGGCAAGACCCAAGGCGCGTTTCCGGCGGCCAAGGCGCTGCTCTCTGCGGTTTATGAAGGCGCGCTCGTGCCCTTTGACACCGCTCTCAAGATCGAGGCGCGCTGGTTCGTCAATGTGCTGATGAACCCCTCGTCCAGTGCGATGATCCGCTCGCTCTTCATCAACAAGGAAGCGTTGGAAAAGGGTGCCAACCGCCCCGATGTGCCCGATCAGCGCGTGAAGAAAGTTGGCGTCATGGGGGCCGGCATGATGGGCGCGGGCATCGCGCTTGTCTCTGCCATGGCGGGCATGCAAGTGGTCCTGATCGACCAGAAACAGGAGGCCGCGGACAAGGGCAAATCCTACACCGCCGATTTCATGGATCAGGGGATCAAGCGCGGCAAGGCCACAGCCGAGAAGAAGGCGGCGACGCTTGATCTTATCACCGCCACTACGGATTACGCAGCGCTCAAAGGGTGCGATTTGATCATCGAGGCGGTGTTCGAGGACCCTGCCGTCAAGGCCGCAGTCACCAAAGAGGTGCTCAAGGTTGTGGGTGAGGACTGTATCTTTGCCACCAACACCTCGACCCTGCCGATTTCGGAACTGGCCAAGGCGTCTGACAATGCTGAGAATTTCATTGGCATACATTTCTTCTCGCCGGTGGAAAAGATGATGCTGGTCGAGATCATCAAAGGTCAGAAAACCGGCCCCCGCGCCGTCGCCAAGGCGCTCGACTATGTCCGGCAAATCCGCAAGACGCCGATCGTGGTCAATGATGCCCGCTTCTTTTACTGCAACCGCTGCATCATTCCCTATATCAACGAGGGTCTACGCATGGTGGCCGAAGGTGTGGCGCCCGCGCTTATCGACAATGCCGCGCGGCAGCTTGGCTTTCCGGTGGGGCCGCTGCAACTGGTCGATGAGACCTCGATTGATCTGGGTGCCAAGATTGCCCGCGCCACCAAGGCCGCGATGGGCGACGCCTATCCGGATGCCGCCGTGGATGAGGTCATCTTTTACATGGAGGGCGAGGGGCGTCTGGGGCGCAAATCCAAGGCTGGCTTCTTTGACTATGACGACAAGGGCAAGCGTCTAGGGTATTGGCCGGGGCTGGCCGCCCAATACCCCCGCGCCGCCGAACAGCCTGACCTGCACGAGGTTCAGCAGCGTTTGATGTTCGCTCAGGTGCTCGAAGCGGTTCGCGCGCTTGAGGAGGGTGTTCTTGAGGACATCCGCGAAGGCGATGTGGGGGCGATCCTCGCTTGGGGTTTTGCGCCGTGGTCGGGTGGACCGTTTGCTTGGCTCGACATCATTGGCACGCCCTATGCCGCAGAGCGGTGCGATCAGTTGGCCGAGCAATTCGGCCCGCGTTTCGCAACCCCCAAATTGCTGCGTGAGATGGCCGACAAGACCCAGAGTTTTTATGGGCGCTTTGGTGGACAGGCGGCGGCAGCCTGACCATAGTAAAAAGCCCGGCGCGCCTTGTTCGAGCGCGCCGGGCTTCTTCTTGGATCAAATACTCATAATCTTTTCTTTGGCTGATCCCAGAGAGGCGTACGAGGCTATGCGCTCAGAGTGGCACAAAGGCATCCTGATTGCCGCTATATTGCTCCAGTGCACCAGAACCTATTTCATGCCAGAGCCCATGCAGCGTCAGCACGCCCTCTGACACGGCTTTGGCGACAAACGGAAACGTCATCAGGTTCTCAAGCGAGATCACCACCGCCTGCTTTTCCAGCGCATTCATCTGGGCATCGGCGTCAGCCATATCCTTGACCCGCTCATAGCCTGGCCGCAGGATGTCAAGCCACCGACCGACAAAGCTGGTCTGCTTGTCCAGTTCCGGCGCATGGCCCGAGCACATATCAAGACATCCCTTGACCCCGCCGCAGGCGGAATGACCAATCACGATCACATGCGCCACCTTGAGCGCTGTCACCGCATATTCCACTGCCGCCGAAGTACCGTGCTGGGCGCCATCACTCACATAGGGCGGGACAAGGTTGGCGATATTGCGATGAATAAAGAACTCTCCCTGATCTGCGCCAAAGATCGAGGTCACGTGCACCCGGCTGTCGCAACACGAAATCACCATGGCGCGCGGGTGCTGACCCTGCTGCGCCAGATGCCGATACCACGACTGGTTCTCGGTATAGCTTGTGGCCTTCCAGCCATGAAAGCGGTGCACCAGATAAGCGGGCAGGGGGCGGGCGTGTTCCATGGTCTCTCCCGGGGTTTGGGCAATCGACTGGTCAATAGTCGGGATTCGCCTCGAATTCGAGGGACAATTTGCGCTGCCGGAAACCATTTGGGAACCGCGACAATGTCATTCTGCCCGCGCCGTGGGGGCAGAGTGAACATGACAACGTGGGTGAGAATGTGGAACAGGTGACATTGCTGAAACAACAAGAGCAGGTGCGGCTCGACGCGCATCGGCTTGCGGCCCTCTATTTGCAACTGGGCGATAGGAATGCCGAGGATGTCGTGTGCCGTGCGCTTGAGGAACTGGCGGCGCGGCTCACGCATGCTGAGCGGCTTTACCGCGAGGGGCAAATGGCCGATCTGCGTAAATGTGTGCGTAGCCTGATCGCAATTGCGGATCAAATCGGCATGCTGCACCTGGCACGGGTGGCGGGGGATGTGACGGGTTCTATCGACGCGGGCGATGCCAACGCACTTGCCGCGACCTTTGCACGGCTTTTGCGGATTGGCGAAGGCTCACTCTGCGAAATCTGGGATATGGCGGACCCGCTCAATTAGCGGGATCAATTGACGGGTTGCAGGCGGCGTAATCGTGGCTAGGCTGGCGCGCAATACTCCTGCCAAAAGGTCTGCCAGAATGAGCCTCAGATTCGCTGCTCCCGACACGCCCGCCCTGCCGCTGCATCTTGTAGCTGAGGAGGCCCTTGAGGGGTGGCTTGCAGGGCAAACGCCCGAAGTTGCGGCATGGGTGCGCGCCATGGGGTTCACGGGTGCCCTTGGGCGCGTGCTGGTTGTGCCCGATGCGGCGGGTGGGATTGCCATGGGTTTGGGCGGTTACGGATCGGCGACGTCGCGCGCACGGGGGCGGTTTCATCTTGCCGGGATTGCCGCGGCCTTGCCTGCGGGCACCTACCGCGTTGCAGGCCTGCCCGAGGATCAGGCCGAGACCGAGGCGCTTGGCTGGCTCTTGTCGCACTATGCCTATGAGCGCTATCGCGACCAATCCCCGGCCAAGGCAAGGCTTGTTGCGCCCGAAGGCGTCGATGCGGCACGGTTGGAAATCATCGCGGCGGGCGAGGCGCTGACCCGCGACCTCATCAATACCCCCGCGAATGATCTTGGCCCCGATGCGCTTGAGGCGGCATGTGCCGCCATCGCCGATCAGCAGGGCGCGCGCGTGACCTGCGTGCGGGGCGAAGATCTGCTTGCCCAGAACTTTCCGCTGATCCACACGGTTGGGCGCGCCTCGGCTGTGGCCCCGCGCCTCATGGAAATGCGGTGGGGCAAGACGGGGCCTAAACTGACGCTTGTGGGCAAAGGCGTTTGTTTCGACACGGGCGGGCTCAATCTCAAGCCCGGCTCTTCCATGGGCCTGATGAAAAAGGACATGGGCGGGGCTGCTACGGTGCTGGGGCTGGCGCATATGATCATGGCGCTCGGCTTGCCGGTGCAGTTGCGTGTGCTCATTCCGGCGGTGGAAAACGCGGTGGCCGGCAATGCGTTTCGCCCCGGCGACATCCTGACCGCGCGCAATGGTCTGACGGTCGAGGTCAACAACACCGATGCCGAGGGGCGGCTGGTGCTGGCCGATGCGCTATCCTATGGGGCCGAGGATGCACCCGATCTGATGATCTCCATGGCCACCCTCACCGGGGCAGCGCGCGTGGCGCTTGGGCCGGACCTTGCGCCCTATTACACTGACGATCCCCGCTTTGCCGGGGCACTCGAGGCCGCCGCCGCGCGCGTGGCCGATCCGGTTTGGCGCTTGCCGTTTCACACGCCTTATGAGGCGATGATCGAGCCGGGCATCGCTGATCTTGACAACGCGCCCTCGGGCGGATTTGCAGGCTCGATCACCGCTGCGCTTTTCCTGCGCCGCTTTGCGGGTGGGCTGAACTACAGCCATTTCGACATCTACGGCTGGACGCCCTCCGCCGCCCCCGCACGCCCCAAGGGAGGCGTCGGCATGGGCGCGCGCGCGCTTTTGGAGGCGCTGCCAGAGGTGCTGGGGCTGTGACCACACCCTGCTTGATTGCCTTGCCTCTCGTTGACCTATTGCGCGGCCCCGACGGCCCGCGCGATCGACAACTTCTGATGGGTGAGGGTGTCACGGTGCAGTCGATCGCTGATGAATGGGCAGAGGTTACAGCCATCCGCGACGGCTATTCGGGTTTTGTGCCTGACTCGGCGCTGACTGAGGGGACAGTTACCCACCGCGTCAGCGCCCGCGCCACGCATCTCTATCCCGCGCCGGATTTCAAGACCCGCGAGCGCTTCAGCCTTAGCCATGGTGCGCGGCTTCAGGTGCTTTCCCAACAAGGCCGATTTGCCGAAACGCCGCAGGGATACGTCCCGCACGCCCATCTGTCATCGCTGGACGTGCTCGACCCTGATCCTGTCACCGTGGCCGAAACCCTGCTGGGCACGCCCTATCTCTGGGGTGGAAATTCCAGCTTTGGAATTGATTGTTCGGGGTTGGTGCAGGCGGGGTGTCTTGCGTGTGGCATTGCCTGCCCGGGCGACAGCGGACCGCAAGAGCAAAGCCTTGGCGCGCCTTTGTCTGAATCCGCCCCCCTCCAACGCGGCGACCTCCTCTTCTGGCGTGGGCATGTCGCATGGGTGTCTGATCCCGCCACGCTCCTCCATGCCAACGCGCATCACATGGCCGTTGCCTATGAACCCATAGCGGATGCCATTGCCCGCATCACCGCGCAGGGGGGCGGCCCCGTCACCTCTCGCAAACGCCTGAAAGGACTGTCATGACCTCTGATCCCTTCTTTCACCCGATTTCCGGGTTTGAGCTGCCGCGCTTTGCCGGTGTGCCCACATTCATGCGGCTGCCCTATGTGCCCAACGGGCATGAGCGCTACAAGGATGTGCAAATTGGCCTGATCGGCGTGCCCTGGGATAGCGGCACCACCAACCGGCCCGGCCCCCGCCATGGCCCTCGCCAATTGCGCGATGCCTCGACCATGATCCGCGCGCAGCATCCGACATCCGGCATGCGCCCGTTCGAGGCGGTGAATTGCGCCGATCTGGGGGATGTGGGGCCAAACCCTGCGGATATCATCGACAGTATGCGCCGGATTTCCGAGTTCTACGATACGGTCACCGGTGCGGGGATCATACCGTTGACCGCAGGCGGGGATCACCTCACGACCCTGCCGGTGCTGCGGTCGCTGGCCCGCCGCGCGCCTGTGGGCATGATCCATTTCGACAGCCATACAGACCTCTATCACTCCTATTTCGGTGGCACGATGTATACTCATGGCACGCCGTTCCGTCGCGCAGTCGAAGAGGGGCTGCTTGATCCAAAACGCGTCGTGATGATCGGCCTGCGCGGCACGATGTATGACACCGAAGATCGCGATTTCGCCGCGGCTGAGGGTATACGCCTGATCCTGATCGAGGAATTTCACGCCCGTGGCCCCGAAGATGTGATGGCCGAGGCGCGTGAAATTGCAGGCGATGGTGACACCTACGTCAGCTATGACATCGACTTTGTTGACCCAACCTTTGCCCCCGGCACCGGCACGCCCGAGGTGGGGGGCCGAACAGCTATCAGGCATTGCAGGTCGTGCGCGGGCTGCACGGGGTCAACATCATCGGTGCCGATCTGGTCGAAGTGTCGCCACCGTTTGACGCCTCTGGCGGCACGGCATTTCTAGGTGCGTCGATCATGTTTGAGCTGCTCTGTGTCATGGCGGGGCAACACGCCGAGGGGTAAGGCCCCAACAGATCACACATGACGCATGGTTTGGCGGCGCGCTCCGCCAAACCCTTTGGAATCCGTGCGCGAATCCTATATGGGATCATATCCCAGCCCGAACCGCGACAGGCCCATGACCCAAACTGCCCCCATTACACAGGATGTGCTGACCATCCCCCGCAAGCTGCCCGACGGGCCGATCAACCTGGTGGGGTTAACGCGCGATGCGCTGCGTGAGGTGCTGATCGCGCATGGCACGCCCGAAAAGCAGGCCAAGATGCGGGTCAATCAGATCTGGCAGTGGATCTATCAATGGGGTGTACGTGATTTTCATGCCATGACCAATCTGGCCAAAGCCTATCGTGCCCAATTGGCCGAAAACTTTGTGGTGACAATCCCGGAAGTCGTGAGCAAGCAGGTCAGTGCCGATGGTACGCGCAAGTATCTGGTAAGGATCGCGGGCGGCCATGAGGTCGAGGTGGTCTATATCCCCGAAACCGATCGCGGCACGTTGTGCATTTCCTCTCAGGTGGGCTGCACGCTCACCTGTTCGTTTTGCCACACCGGCACGCAGAAACTGGTGCGCAACCTGACGGCGGGTGAGATCATCGGTCAGGTGATGCTGGCGCGTGATGACTTGAACGAATGGCCCAAACCGGGCGAGCCTGCAGGCGAGCGGCCCCGCCTTATCAGCAATATTGTCCTGATGGGCATGGGCGAGCCGCTCTATAATTTCGACAATGTGCGCGATGCCATGAAAATCGCCATGGATGGTGAAGGGATTTCCCTGTCACGCCGTCGTATCACGCTCTCGACCTCTGGTGTTGTGCCCGAGATCGCCAAGACGGCTGAGGAAATCGGATGTTTGCTGGCTGTCAGCTTTCACGCCACTACGGATGAGGTGCGCGATACTCTGGTGCCGATCAACAAGCGATGGAACATCGCCACGCTGCTGGACACGCTGCGCGAATATCCGCGCCTGAGCAATTCCGAGCGGATCACCTTTGAATATGTCATGCTCAAAGGTGTCAATGACAGTGATGCCGATGCCCGCCGCCTTGTTCAACTGATCAAGGGCATTCCGGCCAAGATCAACCTTATCCCATTCAACGAGTGGCCCGGCAGCCCGTATCAACGCAGCGATTGGGAGCGGATCGAACGCTTTGCCGACATCATCTACAAGGCTGGGTATGCCAGCCCGATCCGAACGCCCCGTGGCGAGGATATCATGGCCGCCTGCGGCCAGTTGAAATCCGCCACCGAACGCTCCCGCAAATCCCGCGCGCAGATCGAGGCCGAGGCAGGGCTTTAGCCCAATGACCGCCTTTGCCCCCCTGCCGCAGCCATTGAACGCTACGGGTGATCCCCGCCTTGTCGGTGTCGAAATCGAGCTTGGCGGCTTGCCGGAATCGCGCGTGGCGGACCTGTGTGCATCCAAACTGGGGGGCACGGCGCAACAGGTGGACAGCCATATCTGGCGGGTTGAGAATAGCCAGATCGGACAGATCGACATCTATCTCGACATCTTTCTGCGCAACGCGGAACACAGCAAACTGCGCGATCTGGCGCTAGATCTGGGGCGCGAAGTGGTGCCGGTGGAAATCGTCACCAAACCGCTTGATATGGATGGCCTTGCCCGCCTTGATGATTTGCGGATGACGCTTCGGGATGCAGGGGCTTTGGGCAGCGGCGCGGGCTGGTTCTTTGGGTTTGGCCTGCATCTGAACATTGAGATGGCCAGCGATGCTGATGCCGACACGGTTCGCCCTTTGCTTGCCTATGCGCTGATCGAGGACTGGCTGCGCGCCGCCAATCCTATTGACGAGGCCCGCCGTCTCTTACCCTTTACAGACCCATACCCGATTGATTTTACCCGTGCGCTGATCGAAATGGGGCCAGAGGCCGCGCATGAGAGGGTGATCGGCAGCTATCTCGAACTGACGCCAAGCCGCAATCGCGGTCTTGATATGCTGCCCCTCTTTGCGCATTTCGACGCGGATCGGATCAAGGCGGCCATTTCCGACAAGACATCGGCACGCCCGACCTTTCATTTTCGTTTGCCCGACTGCCGGATAGACGAGGCCGCTTGGTCGATTGCCGATGAATGGCAACGCTGGTTGACTGTGGAACGGGTGGCCGCCGATACCGCGCTGCTCAAGCGCCTGTCGCAGGCCTGGCAGGACGATCACGGCCTGCTCACGCTGTCGCGTCAAAGCTGGGCCAATCGCGCAGGTCGTATCCTGCAATCGGCGGGGCTTGATCGAGTATGACCGCACGCCGCCCCGTGATCGGGGTCACAGTTTCGCGCCGGTCAGGGTGGCGTATCTTTCCGCTTATCGCGCTTAATGTGTGGTTGGCGGGGGGGCGCGCCCTGCGGTGGCAAGCGGGCCGCGCGGCTGACATAGAGTTGGTGGATGGGCTCATCATCGGCGGTGGCGATGACATCTCGCCGGATCTCTATGGCGGGCGGCTGGTTAAATCCGCGCGACTAGATCCCGACCGGGACGCGCTGGAACGTGGGCTGGTCTTGGCCGCCTTTGCGCATGACAAGCCGGTTTTGGGTATCTGCCGGGGTAGTCAGATGCTCAACATCGCTCTTGGGGGCACATTGCATCAAGACGCGTATGAGACCTATGCCGCCAGCGATCACATCCGCACCGTGCTGCCGCGTAAGACCGTTCGGATTACCGCCGGCACCCGTCTGGCACAGCTTGCGGGCACCCAACCGATGAAGGTGAACGCCCTGCATACCCAGGCCGTTAATCGCTTGGGGGACGGTCTGCGCATCGCTGCGCGGGATAGTGCTGGCATGATTCAGGCTGTCGAGCGGGTCAAGGAACCCTTTGCCTTGGGCGTGCAATGGCACCCCGAGCATCTTTTTTATGCGCATCGGCAAATGGGCATCTTTCGTGCGCTCATCGCGGCGGCCGCAGCGCGGCGCGATCATGCGGCGCAACTGCCCGGCGTGGATGCCGTGGCACGTTGACCCTGTCGCGATAATTCCCCGACCCTGCCATAATCCGGCACGATTACCGCCACATCCGTCACCTATCCCTAAATTCAGAGGCAAATTTTAACAGGGATAGAAACAATGAACCTGAACCAGAATGAAAGCAGCACCGAAATCCGCAATCTCGTGATGCGCGAGCGTCATCTCGCCGTTTCCGAGCGGGAATGGAAGCACCGCCTGCGCGGGTATGGCTATGCGATCCGCGACACCGCCGAGGGGCGTTTTGTCACCTCGATCCGTCAGGATGCACCGCTCTGCCAACTGAGCTGACCGCGGCCTGTTTCTGGCTGAAATCTATAGGCGACCGGCCCTTGGGCTGATGGGGCTAAGCCCCAAAAACGACAAACCCCCGAAGCATCTGCCCGGGGGTCGTCAAACGTGCCGCAAAAACCTGCGGAGAGCGCTCTTAGAGCATGCCTTCGCGCTGCGCTTTCTTGCGCGCCAGTTTCCGGGCACGGCGAATTGCTTCGGCCTTCTCGCGCGCTTTCTTCTCGGACGGCTTTTCGAAATGTTGCTTGAGCTTCATTTCACGAAAAACGCCTTCGCGCTGCAGTTTTTTCTTCAGAGCGCGGAGCGCCTGATCGACATTGTTGTCGCGAACACTAACCTGCATGTGGTGTCACCACCTTCCTAAGTTAAAGTTGCAATAGATTGCAGGAAGGCGCCGTATAGCAAAGCATCTTGGATTTGTCTAGGGTGCGCCGCAAGGAGGATTTTCGATGTCCGAACCCGATCTGATGACCCGTTTGCTGGATGCCGCAGCGCTCCATGTGCCCTTCGATGGCTGGAGCGAAACCACCCTGCGTCTTGCCGCTGAGGATGCTGGGATTGCCCCCGGCCTTGTGTCCGCGATTTGTCCGCGCGGCGCGGTCGATTTGGCGCTTGCCTATCATGCGGCAGGCGATGCCGCGATGCTTAAACGACTGGCCGAGACCGACCTGAGCACCCTGCGTTTTCGGGATCGCGTGGCGTTTGCCGTGCGTGTCCGCCTTGAGGCGGTCGAGGATCGCGAATTGGTACGTCGGGGGATGACCCTCTTTTCCTTGCCGCCCTATGCTGCCGATGGTGCGCGCGCCCTCTGGCAAACGGCTGATCACATCTGGACCGCTCTTGGGGACACATCGCAGGATGTGAATTGGTACACCAAACGCGCAACGCTCTCGGGTGTCTATGGCGCGACCGTTCTTTATTGGTTGGGTGACGACAGTGACGGCCAAACCCGCACGTGGGAATTTCTTGATCGCCGCATCGAGGGTGTGATGCAGATCGAAAAGCTCAAGGCGCAGGCCCGTGACAACCGTTTGGTGTCGGGCCTCATGGCGGGACCGCTCAGTTTTTTGAGCCGTATCCGTGCGCCGCAGCCGGGCGCGCAGACGGGTATGCCGGGCCGCTGGAATGGCCCGAACTGAATATAAGGACAGATGAATGACCAAGACGATGCAGGCCGTCGAAATCACGCAGGCGGGTGGCCCCGAAGTATTGCAACTGACCACTCGCCCCATTCCCGCGCCACGCGCAGGCGAAGTCGTGATCCGGCTGGCCTATGCCGGTGTCAACCGCCCGGATGCCTTGCAGCGTGCCGGGCTCTATGCGCCGCCGCCCACGGCCTCTGACCTTCCGGGGCTTGAAGGGGCAGGGGAAATCGTGGCGCTTGGTGCGGGCGTCACGCATTGGACGCTTGGCGATCAGGTCTGCGCGCTATTGCCCGGTGGCGGCTATGCCGAATATGTGGCCACGCCCGCAGCGCATTGCTTGCCGGTGCCGCATGGTCTTAGCCTCGAACAGGCCGCCTGTCTGCCGGAAACCTTCTTCACCGTCTGGTCTAACGTGTTTCAGCGCGGCGCACTCAAGGGGGGCGAGCGGTTTCTTGTGCATGGCGGTTCATCTGGGATCGGCACCACGGCCATTCAACTCGCCCACACCTTCGGCGCGCGGGTGTTTACCACGGCAGGCTCCGCCGAGAAATGCAAGGTCTGCATGGATCTTGGGGCCGAACGCGCGATCAACTACCGCGAAGAGGATTTCACCGAGGTGTTGTCTGCCGAGGGCGGCGCAGATCTGATCCTTGACATGGTTGGCGGCGATTACCTGCCCCGCAACGTCAAGGCGCTTGCCGATGATGGACGCCTCGTGCAGATCGCCTTTCTCCAAGGCCCCAAGATCGAGCTGAATTTCTCTCAGGTGATGATGCGTCGCCTGACGATCACCGGCAGCACCCTGCGCCCGCAAAGCGATCTCGCCAAGGCGCGGATTGCCGAAAGCCTGCGCACCCATGTCTGGCCGCTGCTGGAGGCGGGTAAAATCGCGCCTGTAATGGATTCCGAATATCCGCTGGCCAAGGCTGCTGCTGCGCATGCGCGGATGGAGTCGAGCGGGCACATCGGCAAAATCGTCCTCAAGGTCGCGTGACCCGGTTCAACGATCGAGACAAATAAAAAGCCGCCCCATTGGGCGGCCCTTTTGATCTCTGGTGCAGGCTGGCGTTGCGAATGCTGCGCCAGCGGGCCGCAAATCAGCCGTTCACGCTGTCCTTGAGTGCCTTTGCAATGGTCATCTTGACCACCTTGTCGGCCTCTTTCTTCATCTGCTCGCCTGTCGCGGGGTTGCGCACCATACGCTCGGGGCGCTCACGGCAATAAATCTTGCCGATGCCGGGCAGGGTCACGGCACCGCCGGCGGATACTTCACGGGTGATGATCGCGATCACGGCGTCCAGAGCTGCGCCAGCGGTCTTCTTGTCACTGCCCATATCATCGGCCAGAGCGGCGACGAGTTGGGTCTTGGTCATGGGTTTTGCCATTTTATGGTCTCCTTACAACTGCCCGTCCCTTGGGCCTCATGCGCGTGATTAAACGCCATGATGTGGCTAAACACAACGGCTAGTGGGCAAAAGCAAGCCCTTTTGCTGGATTTTGTGCGGATTTCCGTCGGGTCAGAGGAAAGCTGTCTCTTCAAAACTGCGCAATTTGCGGCTGTGGATGCGTTCAAGGGGCATGCGGCGCAATGATTCCATGGCGCGAATCCCAATCATGAGGTGACGTGAAACTTGGGATTTGTAAAAATCCGAGGCCATGCCGGGCAGCTTCAATTCGCCCTGTAACGGCTTGTCCGAAACGCAAAGCAGCGTGCCATAGGGCACACGGAAGCGGAACCCGTTGGCGGCAATCGTGGCGCTCTCCATGTCCAGC
This sequence comes from Roseovarius sp. MS2, assembly GCF_051447875.1. Lineage (NCBI taxonomy): Bacteria > Pseudomonadati > Pseudomonadota > Alphaproteobacteria > Rhodobacterales > Roseobacteraceae > Roseovarius > Roseovarius sp. MS2. The sequence goes on along the minus strand of NZ_JBKHVF010000001.1, from coordinate 998,545 downwards.
GCGACGGCGCGCGACTGGCTGAGGCGTTGCACTGGTCCGGATTGCTCGCGCAGTTCCCAGTTGCGGTTGTCTACGCTGGCGACTGTGCCGGTGCGCATGACGCGCTTGAGGTCGAACCCCTCAAGCTGCGTCTCGGCGGCCACCGCCTCTTGCAGTGCGATCTGTATTTCGGCAAGCGCGGGGATGGGCACCCATGCGGGCAGATCAGCGTCAAGCACGCGATCTTCGCGCAGATAGGCATGGGCCAGCACGAAATCGCCCAAGGATTGCGAATTGCGCAGCCCCGCGCAATGGCCGACCATCACCCAAGCATGCGGGCGCAGCACGGCGATATGATCGGTCGCGGTCTTTGCGTTGGATGGACCCACCCCAATATTGACCAAGGTGATCCCCGACCCATCCGCCCGCTTGAGGTGATAGGCTGGCATCTGCGGCAATCGTTCGGGCGCAGGTAGGATATCATCTGGCCCGGTGATCTCGGCATTTCCGGTGCTGACAAAAGCCGAATAGCCGCTGCTCGCGTCCCCCAGCATGCGCCGGGCGTAGGTCTCGAATTCCGAGACATAGAATTGATAGTTGGTGAAGAGCACGTAATTCTGGAAATGGCAGGGATCGGTTGCCGTGTAATGCGTGAGGCGTGCCAGCGAATAATCCACCCGCTGCGCAGTGAACGGTGCCAAAGGGGCTGCCCCGTCCAGCCCCGGCAGCCATGTGCCATTGACGATATCGTCATTGGTGGTCGCCAGATCCGGCACGTCAAAGTAATCGCGCAGGGTGAACTCTGCGGCACCTTCTTGTGGCACGCTGAGGTTTGCATCCCCCGCCACCGCGAAATGCACAGGAATAGGCGTGTCAGAGAGGCCGATCATGACCCCGACACCGTGATTGTCCATCAAGAGGCCCAGTTGTTGCTCCAGATAGGCGCGGAACAGGATGGGGCGCGTGATCGTTGCGGCATAGGTGCCGGGGTTCGAGACATGGCCAAAGCTGAGCCGACTGTCGACCTTGGCATAGGTCGTCGTGGTCAAACGTATTTCGGGATAATAGGCGCGCACCCGGCCCATCGGCAGGTGCCCGGCCAAAGCCTTTGCAAAGGCTGTGCAGAGAAACTCTGTGCTTGCCGCATAAAGCTGACAAAGCCGATCCACCGCCGCGCGCGCCTCTGTGAACGCCTCTGGGGCGATCTTGTCGGGGGTGCTGATGCTCATGCGTGTCTCCTGCAGCATGCTCTCAGGTTGACACGTGCCGGGGGCATGATCAAGCTGAGGCCATGGATTACGAAACGATTACGCCTGAGGAATTCGGGGCCAGCCTGCGCGGGCTTGGCCTCAACCTCTTGGTGCGCGATGTGCGGGTTGAGGCGGCTTTTCTTGTCAGCGTTTTCGGCATGGCGGCCCACCGTCTGAGCGCGGATTTTGCGATCATGGTCTATGGCGATCAGGTGATGCAACTGCATGCCGATCATACCTACGCCGCCAACCCGATCCTTGGCCTTGTGCCTGAGAGCCCGCCGCGCGGGGCCGGGGCGTCTTTGCACCTTTTCGACAGCGATCCCGACACGGTTGCCGCCCGCGCCGAAGGTGCAGGCGGCATGATCCTGCAACCGCCCACCAACAAACCCCACGGGCTGCGCGAATGCTGCATCCTGTGCCCCAATGGTTATGCGTGGGTCGCCTCACGGCCCCTGACCGAGATTGAAAGGAAAGCGAAATGAATGTGACAAACCTGCGCCCCAACATGGACCACTGGCAAGAGCGCGTGGATCTTGCCGCGGCCTTTCGTTGGACCGCGCGCCTGAACATGCACGAAGCGGTTGCCAATCATTTTAGCCTCTCGATCAATGATGATGGCACGCGGTTCCTGATGAACCCCAACCAGATGCATTTCGCCCGTATCCGCGCCAGCGATCTGATCGTTGTGGATGCCAATGATCCCGAAACGCTAGAGGGGCCAAATGCGCCTGATCCCACCGCCTGGGGCCTGCATGGGGGGTTGCACCGGCACTGCGCCCATGCCCGCTGCGCCATGCATGTGCATTCTATTCATGCCACTGTGTTGGCCAGCCTTGCCGATAGCCGCCTGCCGCCCATCGACCAGAACTGTGCCACGTTTTATAACCGGCATGTGGTCGATGAGGGCTATGGCGGGCTGGCGTTCGAGGATGAGGGCGCGCGCTGTGCACGGCTTTTGACCGACCCCAAGAAGAAGGTGCTGATCATGGGCAACCACGGGGTGATGGTGATTGGCGATAGTGTCGCGGACACGTTCAACCGCCTCTATTATTTCGAGCGTGCCGCCGAGACTTATATCCGGGCGTTGCAAACCGGGCGCCCCCTGCGGGTTCTGTCGGATGCGGTTGCGGAAAAGACGGCGCAGGAACTTGATGATTACCCGGGCCAGGCAGATCGGCATCTGTCGGAACTCAAGGCCATTTTGGACGCTGAAGGTTCGGACTACGCGCAATAGTGTCTTGCCGTTGCAGCCACGTGCGGCGCGCCTGTCTCAGATGCGGGACAGGCGCCACGTTGGGAAAAGGGTCGCTTGACTGAGATAGACGCTGGTGTCCTGACCAGAGAAGAGGCCGTCTTGTTCCACAAGGACCGTTTGCCAATCCCGCGCCGCAGCCCCCAGAATATCTGTGTGAAGCGTGTCGCCGCACATGACAATTCGATTGCGCGGTAGGCTAGGCAAGGACGCCTCAACCATTTCGTAGACGGCAGGAAACGGTTTGCCAAAGAACCGCACGTCTGGAATGCCGCGATCCGCAAGTTGATGCCCGAAATAACCGGGCTCTAGCGAAAAGCCGTGTTCGCGCGGGGCAACCAGATCGGCGTTGGCGATGATCACTGGCCTCGGGCGCTTTAACAGTGCGGTTTCGAGCAGCGCTTGGCGATCCAGCGACCAGACCTCGGTAGAGAGAAAAACAAAGCCTTCGACCTGATCATAGCTGATGGGATCATCCACCAGTCGCCGGGTAGGGGCGGAAATATCGGACAGATTGTCCTGTGGCGCGGCGATACATCCCCAAAGCCTGTCATCCAGATGCGCCAATGTGGCATCTCGGCTGGTGATGATCTCGTGATCCCTGACCCCCATGCCCAGATTTTGAAACTTGGTCATGGCGCCGGCATGGGTGTAGCTGGCCGCGTTGGAGAGAATGCGAATCTGGCATCCGATTTCTCTCAACTCTCTCAAACGTTGCGCGGCGCCGGGTATGGCCGCCTCGCCGATATTCAGCACACCGTAAGCGTCAAAGACAAAGGCATCTGCTTGTGCTGCGATGTCATGCAGAGAGCTGATTTCCCGCGTCCGTGTTGGCGAGTGAACCCTTGGCAAGCGGTGGCGCACGGCCTCGTAGCGGTCGAAAATAGTCGCGACAGTGTCCATCAGTTTGGTGAAGCCTCCGACTTGGTCGAACTGCGTGTGCCGCAAGGCCGCAGAATAGACCCAGCTCAGGAAAACTTACATTGCCGAGAAGAAATTGAAAGTCCAAAACAACAAAGCGACATTTCACATAGGTGTCATATTTTCGAGTTAAGCCTGTAAAAAGGTTTAATTTGGATAGTATTTGCGATTGCTGTGATGATCTTAAGGTTTTGGCCCTGAGACTAGAGGAAAACCAAGCAAAAAAATGTTGCTTTGTTGCATTTCGTGACCAACAATCGCGCAAAGTTATGGAAACTCAGATGGCGTCCAAGAAAAGTCGGCGACACGACCTTATTCAACAGGTTGTTCAAGAACAGGGAGGCGTGAGTGTGGGCGCCCTCGCCGACATGTTCGGCGTCTCGATGCAGACGATCCGGCGCGATCTTGATCTGCTTTGTGATGGTGAAACCCTCCACCGCGCGCATGGGCGCATCGAGCTTGCCGAGGGCCGCCGCAATACACCGTTTGACCAGCGGGCGGGCACCAATCTTGTAGGAAAGCGCGCTATTGCCAATGCGGCGGCGGCGATGATCCCCAATGGGGCAACGGTCTTTATCTCCATCGGCTCTACCGTGCTCAGCGTGGCGCGGGCGCTGCATCGTAAAAGGGAATTGACCGTCGTCACCAACAACCTCAGCGCTGCCATGGCGCTGAGCGAAGAGATTTCCAATCGCATCATCGTTCCGGGTGGGGAACTCCGGTTGCCAGACCGCGATTTTGTCGGCGAGGAGGTGGTCGAGTTCTTTGGTCGTTACCGCGCCGAATTCGCCCTCTTTGGAACGGCGGGCATCGGAGCGGAGGGCGAGTTGCTGGAGTTCCATCAAGCCGAGGTGCGGGCCACCGACCGCATGTGGCAGAACGCGCGAACATCCATCCTTGTGATAGATCGTAGCAAATTCGGGCGTCTGGCCCCCGCCGTTGGCGGCAATATTGCCCAGATCGACCATATAATCTGCGACCGCGCGCCAGCCGCGCCGTTTGACCAACTGGTCGAGCGTTTGGGAGGCCGGATCACATTTGCAGAGGACATTGGCTGATGTCGGATGCGTTTGTAGACGTGCGAGAGGTCGCAAAGCGTTGGAAGGGGCAGCTTGGCGTCGAGCGGGTTTCCTTGTCGATCCCGCGCGGATCGTTTGTGGCCCTGCTTGGGCCATCTGGTTGCGGAAAGTCGACCACTTTGCGCCTGCTCTCGGGGCTGGAACTGCCGGATGAGGGGCAGATCTTGATTGATGGACGGGACGTGACCACGGCCGCACCGTCTGAGCGAAATCTGTCGATGGTGTTTCAGTCCTACGCGCTCTTTCCACATCTCAGTGTCGCGGAGAATGTGGTTTTCGGGCTCAAGGTGCGCCGGGTGCCTGCGGCTGAGCGGCGGGAAAAGTTGCAACGCGCCCTCGAGATTACCGGATTGTTGGGGTACGAGGCACGTAAGCCGGGTGAGTTGTCCGGGGGCCAGCGGCAGCGCGTGGCGCTTGCCCGTGCCATTGTGGCGAACCAGCCGCTTTGCTTGATGGATGAACCTCTGTCGAACCTTGATGCCAAGCTGCGGGCGTCCGTGCGTAAGGATATCAAGAAACTACAGGTCGATCTGGGTATCACCGTCATCTATGTGACCCATGATCAGACCGAAGCCATGAGCATGGCCGATATCGTCGTGTTGATGAAGGACGGGCGCATCCAGCAAACCGGCGCACCCGAGGACCTGTATTACCGCCCTGCCAATACATTCGTCGCCGAATTTGTCGGCTCTCCGCCGATGGCATTGATTGATAGCGCGACGCTGCCCGGTTTTGAGGGGGCTGATAAAATTGGCCTGCGCGCAGAAAGTTTGCGTTTGGCCGGTCCGGGCAAGGGGCGCCTGAAATGCCGCGTCTCCGAATGTGAATTCCTCGGGTCAGAGACCTTCGTAGGGCTGACACATCCCGGTGCGAATGGGTTGGTGATCGCGATGCCGGGATTGCGGAACATCCCAGCCGGAGACGTGCTCGACATAGATTTTGCCGATGAGGATCTGCACTTCTTCGACACAGAAGGAAACAGACTTCGGCATCCGAATGGCGTGACGGCGTGAGGTCACGTTGGAAATACCGTGTTTAATTCTTGGGAGGACATCATGAACACCATCAGAAAGATCACTCTGGCCACCGCGTTGGCGACATTGACTGCCGCGCCGGTGGCTGCGCAAACCGAATTGACGATGTATTACCCGATTGCGGTTGGCGGCGCGCTGACCGAGGTTGTTGATGGCATCGTCGCCAAGTTCGAAGAGGCCAATCCGGATATCAAGGTCAACGCGATCTATTCGGGCAATTACGACGACACGCGCGTCCGTGCGCTCTCGGCCATTGCCTCGGGGGAGTCTGCGCAATTGGCGGTGATGTTTTCCATCGACGCCTATGACCTGATCGAGCAGGGCCAGATTGTGGCCTTTGAGGATATCGAAGGCGTTGACCAAGGATGGCTCGATAGCTTTTATCCCGCGCTGATGGCCAATGGCCGGATCGAGGGCAAGACATGGGGCATCCCGTTCCAACGCTCGACCATCGTGGCCTATTACAACAAGGACATGTTCCGCGCTGCAGGTCTTGATCCAGAGGCCCCGCCGGCCAGCTGGGACGAGATGGTGAGCATGGGCAAGGCCTTGACCAAGGATGGCACCTATGGGCTGATGATCCCCTCGACCGGCTATCCCTATTGGATGTTTCAGGCGCTCGCCATCCAGAACGGCAAGGAGCTGATGTCCGGCGACGGGCTGGAAACCTATTTTGACGACCCGGCAGTCGTCGAAACGCTGGAGTTCTGGAAATCACTCTCGACCGAGCATGGCATCATGCCGACTGGCACAGTTGAATGGGGCACATTGCGTCAGGCCTTTCTTGAAGGGCAGACCGCAATGATGTGGCATTCCACCGGTAACCTGACGGCGGTCAAGAACGAAGCCAGCTTTGATTTCGGGGTGTCGGTGCTTCCGGCGAATGTGCGGCCCGGCTCGCCCACCGGCGGTGGCAATTTCTATGTCTTCGAGGACACAACCGCAGAAGAGCGCGCCGCAGCCCTCAAACTGATCGCGTTCATGACTGCACCCGAACAGGCGGCCGAATGGTCGATTGCCACCGGTTATATGGGCGTGTCGCCTGCGTCCTACGAAACGGAGGCGCTCAAGGCCTATACCGCAGAGTTCCCACCGGCTCTGGTTGCGCGCAATCAGCTTGAGAACGCGATTGCCGAATTCTCAACTTTCGAGACGGCGCGCGTGCGTGATGGGCTCAATAACGCCATTCAGGCGGCCTTGACGGGCGGCAAATCGCCCGCCGATGCACTGGCCGAGGCGCAGGAGGCTGCCGAGCGGCTGTTGAAAGACTACCGGTAATTTGTCGCCCGGTGATCCTTTTGTCGGCGTCGGGCTTGGGTCTGGCGTCGACATTGACTGTATAAAAGGCCGAACATGGGGCAGCACGTGAATATAGAACGCCGCAGACAGGCGATATACGGATGGCTTTTGCTATCCCCCGCCGCAATCCTGCTTACGGCTTTTGCGTTTTATCCCTCTATGGCGACGTTGTGGACAAGCCTGTTCAGCCGCGAAACGCGGCGCAAACCCAGTGAATTCGTAGGCACAGAGAATTACATGGATCTTTTCGCCGATCCGACTTTTTGGAAGGTGGTGACGAACAACCTGATCTATGCTGGCGCAACAATTCCGATTTCCATAGCGATTGCTCTTGGCATGGCGCTTTGGGCCAATTCCAAGATCCCGGCACGCGGATTCGTGCGTACCGCCTATTTCACGCCGACCGTGCTACCGATGATTGCCGCCGCAAACCTGTGGCTCTTCTTTTACACGCCGGGATTGGGCGTTCTGGATCAAATTGGGGCGCTCTTTGGCTTGCCGTCGGTCAATTGGCTGGGCCAGCCGGAAACTGCGCTTTGGGCGGTGATTATCGTGACGATCTGGAAGGAGGCGGGGTTCTTTATGATCTTCTACCTTGCCGCGCTTCAGACCATCCCCGAAGACCTCAAGGAAGCTGCTGATATCGAAGGGGCCAGTCGCTTTACCTATACGCGCCGGATCGTGCTGCCGCTTTTGATGCCGACTACGCTTTTCATCATGGTCAACGCTCTGATCAACTCGGTCAAGCTGATCGACCACCTCTTTATTCTGACCAAGGGCGGCCCAAACGACGCCTCGAAGCTGATCCTCTATTACATCTGGGAAATGGCGTTCGCCTTTTTCGATGCGCCGCAGGCGGCGGCGATGACTATTCTTATTTTGCTCGTTCTTGGCATCGTGGCGGGGATCAAGTTCACCATTCTTGATAAGCGGACACATTACCAATGAGCGTCCTGTCCCGACATCTTGAGACTTTTGGCGCGCTTTTGCTGGCCGTGATCTGGATCTCGCCGCTGGTCTTCGCTTTTTGGGCGGCGTTTCACACAACCTCGGATGCGGTCAATTTCAACCTGACCGCGCCATGGACTCTGGACAACTTTCGCACCGCTTGGGCGGGTGCGCCGTGGCTGAAGTATTTCCTCAACACATTTCTTTTGGTGACGGTCATCCTGATCGGACAGTTTTTTGTCACGACATTGGCCGGGTTCGCCTTTGCACAGGTGCGGTTTCCAGGGCGGGATGTGGTGTTTCTTCTGGTCTTGATGCAGCTCTTCATCCTGCCAGAGGTGTTGATCGTCGAGAATTATGTGATGGTTTCGCGGCTTGGTCTGTTCGACACGATCCTTGGGGTGGGCATGCCCTATATGGCATCTGCCTTTGGTATCTTTCTGATGCGGCAGGCCTTTAAGGGTGTGCCTATTGAGCTGCATGAGGCGGCACGTGTCGAGGGCTGCGGCTGGTTCGGCATCTTGTGGCGGGTCTATGTGCCCCTCGCGCGGCCCACTTACCTTGCCTATGCACTGGTCTCGGTCTCGACCCATTGGAACAATTTTCTCTGGCCGCTGATTGTCACCAACTCGCCGGATACTCGGCCTCTGACCGTGGGGTTGTCGATCTTTGGCGCACCTGAGAATGGGGTGAATATCAGCGTGATTTCCGCAGCGACAATCCTGTCAGTGGCCCCCTTGCTGGTGGCATTCCTTGTCTTTCAACGCCAGTTCGTACAGGCCTTTTTGCGCACAGGGATCAAGTAAACATGGCGCGGTTTCTCCATCTGTCCGATCTTCATGTCGTCCCCGAGGGGCAGTTGGTCTCTGGTCGGCTCGACACGGGCCGCTTGCTGCAAGAGGCTGTGGACACGCTCCGCACACGGCTAGATGCGATTGGGCCGCTAGATGCGATCCTTGTCACTGGCGATCTCAGTGAGGATGGCAGCGCCGAGAGCTACGCGATTGCGCGCCGGGAGCTCGAGCGACTGGGACACAGGTTGCTTGTGGTGCCCGGCAATCACGATGGTCGAGAGACGTTCAGAGCTGCGTTTTCCGACCTGCCCGAAATAAGGCCGACCGGCCTGATCGACTGGGTTGCAGATATCGCAGACACGCGCGTCATTGGTCTTGATACGTTGATAGAGGGCAAGGGCGGCGGCATCTTGCGGGCCGAAAGTCTTGCGTTCCTTGACCAAGCGCTTGCAGAGACGGGCGGAAGGCAGGTGGTGGTGGCATTGCATCATCCGCCGCTCCGCACGGGTATCCGGTTCATGGATGCCATAGGGCTTGAAAACCCCGACGCCCTGCGCCTTGTTCTGGACCGGCCTCAAGCTCCGATCTGGGTTTTGTCGGGGCATGTGCACGGTGTTTATCATGGTCTTTTAGGGCGGCATCCGGTCGTGACGGCACCATCCTGTTGCAGTGCATTTGCACTGGACCTGCGTCAGGAGGCGCCAGTCGGCTTTATGACAGGTCCTACCGGTTGCGGGCTGATCGATACGGGCCCCGGCGGCGTCTGGACAGAACTGCCGCTTCGCCATGGGGATGGGCCTTTTGCGTTTTGAGGCGCATCCGCACCGGCGCGAAGCTGGTTAGCCTGCGGTAAAACGCGGACTCGACCCTTAGTCGCGCCTGCGCGATGATGCGGATCACGCGAAACCTGTGCGTGACCATGGAGAGCACGGTCGCATGGAACAAACCGGATCTGACCGCCTCAAGATCGTGCTTCTGCTGCTGGCGGTGGCCGGTCTGCTGTTGGGGCTTGCGCTCTATTTTATGGGCGAGGTCCGCTTGGCCAAATTCCTCTGGATTGCCGGGGTTGCGCCCGCGCTCGTCGCACTTGTCATCGAGATCCTCCGCAGTTTGCGCCGGGGTGAGGTCGGGCTCGATATCGTTGCCGCGCTTTCTATGTCGGCGGCGCTTGCCTTTGGCGAGACATTGGCAGCCGCGGTCGTCGCGGTGATGTATTCGGGCGGCACATTTCTAGAGTCCTTTGCAGAAGGCCGTGCGCGGCGAGAAATGCACGCTTTGCTGTCCCGCGTTCCGCGCACAGCGACGAGACACCGAAGCGGTGGGCTAGAGGATATACCTCTGGACGAGATCATACCGGGTGACAGGCTGTTGATCCGGCAGGGGGATGTGGTGCCGGTTGATGGCACTCTGGCGTCAGAGACTGGTTTTGTTGACACATCGGCGCTGACGGGCGAATCCCTGCCGGTGCGGCTTGTGCGCGGGGCCGAGACCATGAGCGGCGCGACCAATGCAGGCGAGGCCTTTGACCTCATAGTCTTGCGCCCCGCCAAAGACAGCACCTATGCCGGGATCGTCCGGTTGGTTGCCGAGGCACAGGCATCCAAGGCGCCGATGTCCCGGCTGGCGGACCGCTGGTCGCTTGGGTTTCTTGTGGTGACGGTTGCAATTGCCTTTGCCGCGTGGTGGTTCACCGGGGATCCGATCCGGGCGGTCGCAGTTCTGGTTGTGGCCACGCCTTGTCCGTTAATTCTTGCTGTGCCGGTGGCACTGGTGGCGGGCCTCTCTCGTGCTGCGCATTTCGGGGTGCTGATCAAGGGTGCGGGACCGCTTGAGATAATGGCACGTATCCACACGCTGATCCTGGATAAAACCGGCACCCTGACGGATGGTCGCCCGCAAATCGTGTCCATCGCCTGTCACAGTGACAAGAGCGAGGATGAAATCCTGCGGATGGCCGCAGCGCTAGATCAGGCGTCGAAACATCCTGTGGCGCAGGCCATCGTTGCGGCGGCAAAGGCGCGCGGTCTCAGCTTGCCTGTGCCCTCAGAGGTGGTGGAACTGCCCGGTGAAGGGCTCATGGGCCATGTCGCGGGGTGCCGGGTTATTGTGGGTGGGGATGGCTTTGTTGCGTCGCGCATCGCGGGGCAATCGGGGGGCCCGTCCAGCATGGCCGCTGGGGCTGTTCTTGTCGCGGTTGCGATTGACGGACGTTTGGCCGGGCATCTGGTGATGTCCGATCCGCTGCGCGAAGGCACGGGCGCGATGCTCGACAGGCTGCGGCGAGAAGGGGTTGAGCGTATTCTGCTTGCAACAGGCGACCGCGCCGATGTGGCCGAGCGTGTGACCGAGGGGCTTGGGCTAGATGGGTTGCGGGCGGGTCTCACGCCTGATCAAAAGGTGCTGCTTGTTCTTTCCGAGCGCAAGCGCGGCCCGGTGATGATGGTGGGGGATGGCGTTAATGACGCGCCGGCGCTCAGCGCCGCCGATGTGGGCGTCGCCATGGGGGCGCGGGGTGCGGCCGCATCTGCCGAGGCGGCAGATGTGGTGCTTCTGGTGGATCGTATCGACCGGCTGGTGCCGGGGATCGAGATTGCCCGCGCGGCTCGCCGGATCGCAGTGGAAAGCGTTGTTGCCGGGATCGGCCTATCGGTGCTTGGCATGATCGCCGCGGCCTTTGGCTATCTCAGCCCGGTGCAGGGTGCCCTGTTGCAAGAGGCGATTGATGTTGCCGTCATTTTGAACGCTTTGCGCGCGCTGCGCATTTCCCCTGTTGACGCGCCCCGTGCGTGACCGTGGGCCGTCCAAATTTATGGGTTGGGTTCGAGGTCTCCGGCCAACAAGTCCTTGAGCCTGACACGTTGAATTTTGCCCGACGGCCCTTTGGGTAACTCGCCAAGAAAATATATGTGATCCGGGCTTTTGAATGCCCCAAGCCGGTCTTTGCACAGTGTCAAAAGGGTCTCAGCCGTCAGTGTCGAGCCGGGCCTTAGGGCGACTGCCGCCTCGACCCGCTCGCCGTAGCGCGGGCAAGGACAAGAGAAGGCCGCCGCCTCGACCACATCGGGATGCGCATAGAGCACCTCGTCGATTTCACGCGGCGCAATATTTTCACCGCCCTTGATGATCAACTCCTTGAGGCGTCCGGTAACGAAGAAATATCCCTCTGCGTCTTTGCGCCCCAAATCGCCTGTGCGCAGCCAGCCATCGGGTGTGAAACTGGTGCGCGTGGCCTCGGAATTGCGGAGGTATTCCAGCATCACATTGGGGCCTTTGACGATGATTTCACCCTCTTGCCCGGGGGGAAGCGGGCGCATATCCGGGCCCGCGACCTCGGCCTGATTGCCATAGGCGATACCCGGAGAGCCAATCTTGCGCGTGCCGGGTGGAAGGGGGTTTGACAGGATTTGCGCCGCCGTCTCTGTGAGGCCCATCGTCTCGACAATGGGCACATCGAACCGAGCTTCAAAAGCCGTATGTACCTCGACCGGAAGCGGAGAGGAGGCAGAGCGCCCGAACCGAAGCCGTTTGCGCGTCTCTGGGTCTGGTCCTGTTTCCCCATGCAACAGATGCGATACAATGGTGGGCACGACCGAAAACCAAGTGGCCCGTGTCTCGGCTGCCTGCGCCCAGAACCGGCTTGCAGAGAACCGGGCGCACATGGCCAACTGTCCCCCCGACACAAGCGATCCCATCACCGATACGCAGAGGCCGTTGATATGATAGACAGGCAAGACACATAGCCCAGTATCCTCTGGCCCGAGATTATGGGCGATGGCGGTGGTCCATCCCCCGGCCAAAAGGCTGGCTTGGGTGTGCACGACCCCTTTGGGGCGCCCGGTCGTACCCGAAGTATACATAAGCAAGGCGTGGTCGTCGGGTGTGACGGGATGCAGGACAGTGTCTGGCGCGGCCGCAGTCAGGCTGAGGGCGGCAATGCGCCCGCCGGGATTGACGCTCTGGAATACCGCCTGTTGGGAGGGATGCACCAGAGCCACCCGCGCCCCGGAGTGGTCGAGCGCATAGCCAATCGCCTCTGCCCCGGCGACGAGGTTTATCATCGTGGCGCGAAATCCGCCGTAGAGGGCACCATAGATCGCTTCGATCGCCGCCTGTCCGTTGGGCTGCATGATCGCAACGCTTTCGCCCTTGGCGATGCCCTGTGTGGTCAACATGCCAGCGATGGCGCGGGCCCGGTCACGCAGACCGGGCCAATCCAGCGCCGTGCCTTCATCAGGAAAGGACAGTGCCGGGCCGCCCGCCTCGGCGCGGGCATCGACCCAGTCCCGTAGCGTGCCCTCGGGCGGTGTGTCGCGGCACAGCCTCATTGGCCTGCCACCCGCCAGTAATCAGCGAAAATCTCGTCGAGTGTCGGCTCTCTTGGGGGGATTTCACGCACGATCTTGGTGGTTTGCAGGAAATGTCGCCAGTTGAGGTTGTCGTCGATGGAATTGCCGCCCCAGCCTCCACAGCCCATCGAGAGTGAGAAGGGCATGCCGTTGTTAAAGGCACCACCTGTTGCAAAGCAATGCGCCTGATTGACGATCACCCGGCAGGTGGGCAGCGTGGCCCCAAGATGGCGTGCGCGGCTGTCATCAGCGCTGTGCAGGCCAACGGAATGACCCGCTCCCTGATGGGTAAGGATGCGCTCAACAAGAGTGGCCGCATCTTCGAAATCCGAGGCGCGATACAGCGCGAGAACAAGGCTCAGCTTCTCGCCCGAAAGGGGGTGATCGGGCCCGATATCCCGTGTTTCCACCGCAACAAAGCGGGTTCCCTCTGGTACCCGCCCCGAAAGGCCAAGCGCCTCAATCATGCGGGGGGCGTCCTGTGCAATCACTGCGCGGTTGAGATGGCCATCGGGCCAGAGACGCGCAACGATTTCATGCGAATTGCTTTCGGGGATCAATGCGCCGCCTTCGCGTGCCAAAGCTGCGACAAAGGCGTCATAGACCGCATCCACCACCACCACCGCATTTTCCGAGGAACAGGAGGTTGCGTTGTCAAACGTCTTGGAGGCTGCAATCTTGGCTGCCGCTGCCGTCAGATCGGCGGTTTCATCCACGATGACACATACATTGCCAGCTCCGACGCCAATTGCAGGCGTGCCGCAGGTATAGGCGCGGCGCACATTGTCCTGACTTCCGGTCACAACCACCAGATCGGACAATTCCAGCATCCGCTGTGTTTTGGCCTTGGAGCCCGGAGCGGGCACCATCTGCACCAGATCGGGGTTTGCCCCGATCTTGGCAAACTCGGCATGGATATGCTCTAGCAAGCGCTCGCAGGTCGGCACCCCTTTGGGTGAGGGCGACAGCACTATGGCATTGCCACATTTGAGCGCATTGATGATGTTGTTGGCCGGGGTGGCCCCCGGATTGGTCGAGGGCACCACGGCACCGACGACCCCGATGGGACGCGCGATTTCAGTAATCCCTGTTGTCGGATCGTCACGGATCACACCGAAGGTCTTAACCCCGGAAATGTCGCGCATGAGCCCAAGCGTCTTGCGGTGGTTTTTGGTGATCTTGTCCGGCACATTGCCGATGCCGGTGGTGGCCACTGACAATTCCGCCAAGGCACGGTTGCGGGTCGGTTCCATGATCGCCCAGGCTGCGGCTTGCGCGGCGCGGTCATAGCGCTCTTGCGACCCGCCCGCCTCATAGGAACTTTGCGCGGCCCGAGCCTTGGCCATAACGTTTTCGACAGCGGCGATATCACCTTCAGCGCTCATTTGGTGTTCCTTATTGGGGTGGATGCAGGGCATGCCGGGGGCTGCCCTGCTTAGGTAGGCTTTGCGTCGGGATCAAAGCCCGGCCAAGAGTTTCTCGAGTGTCTTCTGACGGGCAGCCCACATCTCGATCACCTCTTGCCGCGTCATGATCTTGATCGGCGATCCGCCCGCCTCCATTTGTTTCATGACATTGGGATCGGCGAACATGGCTGGCATCACGGCAGCCAGCTTGTCTATTGCCTCTTGAGGGGTGCCTTTGGGGGCCATGATGCCACGATAGTTCACGCTGGAATCGTCGATGTCATAGCCCGCCTCTTGCAAGGTGGGCACATCGGGCAGGAAGCTGCTGCGCTCGGTGTCGAATACACCCAAAATCTTCACACTGCCCGCATCGGCGGCACGAAAGGCGTCCGACAGGTTGTTGATGCCGCCCATGACCTCTCCGGCGATCACGGCCTTCATGGCACCGGCACCGCCAGAATTGTTGGGAATATAGGCCAGTTTGACCTCGGCGGCTGCTTCGAGTTGGAGCGCTGCGATATGGTGCCCCACAAACAGGCCTGCCCCCGAAAAGGTCAGTTTGCCAGGGTTCTCTTTGGCCCAGGCCACCACGTCTTGCATCGAGTTGAATTCACTGTCGGCGCCCACGATGAAAACTGCCGGATCAGCACCCCAATTGGCAATCGGCTCAAAACTGTCGGCGCTGTATTCGACCCCACCTTCGATGGACTGCGCGATGAAATGCGGGATGTTGTAAACGCCAAGCGCGTAACCATCCGCCTCTGCCTGCGTTGCCAGCCAATTCCAGCCGACACGCCCGCCTGCGCCGGGTTTGTTTATGATGGCGATAGGTTGGCCAAGCGTGTCTTCATTTCCCGCCGTCATCGTCACGATTCGGGCCTGAAAATCGGTGGCTCCCCCGGCACCATAACTCACCATCATCATCACGGGGCGGTCTGGATAGTCCTGTGCCACGGCGGGGGACGCCGCGAGCAATAGGGCCGTTGCCAACCCTTTGAGTATCTTGGTCATGGTCTTCTCCTCCCTTGGTTTTGATTTTCCGGATCGCTCCGGCAGTTCTAGAAAAACAGGCCGCGTGGCGTGAACACGCTGAGCAGCTTTGCAAAGAGCAGATACATCACGAGAATGAACCCCGATGTGATTACCGCCCGGCGCATCCAGCTTTTGATTTCGCGATGCGGGGCGGGATCGTAGAGGCTGAGCAGTGCAAAGAAGGCCAGTGCGCTGCCGCTGTAAAATCCGAGCGTTTCAGCGGCCCAGAAGATATAGACACTTGCCACGACCAGCCCCGGCAGGATGTTGAGAAACATCGTGCGGCCAATTCCTGTTCCGGCGCGCGACAGGCCCATAACCGCACGACCAAATGTCCAGAGTGCCAGCACGACAAAAACGCTTGAAATCAGCCTTGGAAACAGGAACGCCTGTGCCGGTTGCTGCGTAAAGCTGACATAGCAGACCCAGAGGCCAAGTGCGGCGATAGCCCCGGACGGGATGACATGTTGCCACTGTCTCATGCCTTTGCCTCCTTGGTCTGATCGGCGCGGTCCTGACGACGTTGCAGAACCTCCATCCAGGCCGAATAGGCGACAGAGGCGATCACGATCAGGATCAGCGCGATATTCAGCGTTCCGCCAAAGAAGTAACTGAACCGTCCATCGGTCGCGTCGGCGATCATCGAACCTTGCGTGAAATTGGCCTCGGCGATTGGTCCCAGAATAAGACCCAGCACAAGCGGTGCGGCGGTAAAGCCGAACCGCTCTAGAAAGAACATGCCAATGCCCAATGCGGCCATCACATAGACATCGCCCATCGAGTTTTGAACTGAGTAAGAGCCAAAGACAGCCAATCCCAGCACCACTGCGGCCATGACATATTGCGGCACCTGCGCCACCCGCGCGGCAAGACCTGCCACGTAAAGGCCAAAGATGCACATCAACACCTGCCCGATGAGCATCGAGTTGATAAAGGTCCAGGCCACATCCGGGTGATTGTCGAAAAGGTCGCTACCCGGAAAAATCCCGTGGATAAGCAAGCCCCCCAAGAGCACCGCCGCTGTCGGGCTACCGGGCACGGAGAGCGTCAGGAGTGGCACCAGCGATGGTCCGACCATCGCGTTGTTGGCGCTTTCTGCGGCGATCACGCCTTCAGAGTGACCCTTGCCGAACTTCTGCCGCTCCGGGCTAAACTTCTTGGCCTGATCATAGGCCACCAGCCCGGCAATCTGTCCTCCGATACCCGGAATGAGGCCGATTATAGACCCGATAGCTGTCCCGATGCTCAGCGCGCGCCAACGGCGGATGACTTCACGCATTGCCTTGCCGATGGGGTGTTTTTGTACAGCGATCACATCGCTCCCGGCTGGCTGTCGCCCTCTCGCGAACATCGCCAGCACCTGTGGAATGGCAAAGAGCCCGATCAGCGCGGGCACAATGCTGATCCCACCTGCCAGCGAAGGGTGAACGATAAAGCGCTGTGCGCCCATGATATCGTCAAAGCCGATGGTCGCGAGCCACATGCCCATGCAGCCCGAAAGCAGCCCTTTGACGACCGAGTTGGTATCCAGCGTGCCGATCACGGTCACGCCGAGTATGGCCAGCCAAAAGAGATGCGATGGCCCAAAGGCGAGCGCCCATTTCGCCAGCATCGGCGTGAGAAAGATCAGCAGTAGAACACCAAAAATGCCGCCCGCCGCCGAGGATAAAAACGAAAGTTGCAACGCTTCTGCCCCACGGCCCTGCGTAGCCATTGTATGCCCGTCCAGTGTCGTTGCGATATTGGCGGGCGCACCGGGGATCTTGAGCAGGATGGCACTGACCGCACCGCCCGCAACGGTTGAGGTATAGGCCGCCCCAAGCAGAATGAGACCATGAGCTGGCTCAAGTCGAAAGGTGAACGGAATGAGCAAGGCTACCGCCATGGTCGGCGAGAGGCCCGGAGTGGCCCCGAGGATCAGCCCGCCGATCGTGCCGCCCAAAAGCAGCATGAAGGCCATAGGCGTAAAGACCTCTCCGAAGTAGTAGATGAATTCCAACGCGCACCTCCCGTTGCGGTCTCCGACGAAAACGCCGGTTGATCTTCTACGGTAAGTGATGAAAATAGTAATACAAATGTTTTCATAAAATCCCCGAAATGGTGGTTTAGGTGTCTGATAAATATAATGAAAAAGTGGATATTGTGGCTGTTGCAAAGGCTGCGCGCGTGTCGCCATCGACCGTGTCACGCAGTTTCAATCATCCCAGCCTTGTCAGCCCAGCTACCCGCAAACGCATCACCCGTGCGGTGGAAAAGCTGGGCTATATCCGCAATCGCGCAGCGCAGTCGATGCACGGACGGCGTAACGCGACCATCGGTTTGATTGTGCCGACAATTGATCACGCAATCTTTGCCGAGGTGATTCAATCCTTTTCCGATTCTATCGACCGGGCGGGTTTCACCCTGCTCATCGCGTCGCATTCCTATGACCTTGATCGTGAATATGCGATGATGCGCAAACTGATGGAGCATCGCGTCGATGGCATTGCTCTTGTTGGGTTGGAACACTCAGATGCCAGCCTGCGACTTTTGGAGCACCATCGCACCCCGGCGATGGCGCTTTGGAACTACGCTGCTGATTCAGCCTTGCCCTGTGTCGGGGCAGACAACCACGAGGCGGGACGCAGTGCTGCTGATCATCTTCTCAGCCTTGGTCATCGGGATATCGGGTTGGTTTTCCCCCGCCCCGAGGGCAATGACCGTGCAAGTGCCCGGCTCTCTGGCGCGCGTGACCGGCTCTTGGCGGCCGGCGTGCCGCTGATTGCGGATTGGCAATGGGAGGCACCCTATAGCATTGCGCAGGCCAAGCAGGTGGCGCAGGATCTCTTGCGCCGCGCCCATCGTCCCACTGCGCTTTTGTGTGGCAATGACGTGATTGCCCAAGGGGTGATCTATGGCGCGCAAAGCTGTGGCTTGCGGGTTCCCGAAGATCTCTCGGTGATCGGAATCGGCGATTTCAAAGGCTCAAGCGAGATGGAGCCAGGCCTGACCACCATCCGTATTCCCGCCCGCAGCATCGGCGAAATTGCAGGTGAGCGGTTCACAGACCTGATCACCGGAGCAAGCGAAGATCACTTCCGCATCCGTTGTCCGCTTGAATGCATCGTGCGCGGCACGTCGCGCGCGGTTCACTCGATGGGTGACTGAAACACGAATTCCACGCCGGTCATTGGCCAGCAGCCCCTGTTGAACTCGATTGCCGTTCCATCCGGGGCGCGGTTAATGGCGGTGACATATTGCACCGGGGTGTTTTCGTTCAGGCACAAGATTTCGGCCTCATCGGGTTGCGCGAACCCACCGCTTACGCGGGTTTCGGCGCGGCGAAACCAAGGGATGCCTGCCGCTTTGTAAACCGCGCTGACCGATTGGCCGATTTGGTAGATCTTCTCAAACTCCGGGAAGCGGTGTGCGGGTAATTCCTTGCGCGTGAAATAGATCGGCGCGCCGTCCAGAAGGCGCATCCGGTGCAACACGATCACCCGATCGGTTGGTTCCAGATCAAAGAGACGCGCGGCCTCGGGGCTGGGGTGGGCGCGTTCCAATCGGAGGGTGCGCGATGTCACCTCGGCGTCGCAATCAATCAGCGAGTCGGCAAAGCGCATATCGTTGCGGATCACAAAGGCGCGTGGCACCTGTCGTACGAAAATGCCTACACCCTTACGCGCCTGCAATTTGCCCTCGCTTTGCAAGAGCGCCAGAGCGCGGCGCATGGTGACACGGTTAACCTGAAACATATCGGCCAGCTGGACTTCACCGGGTAGGCGGCTGCCGGGGGTCACGACAGCCCCCTCAATCGCTTGAGCCAGACGATCATAGATTTGCAGCCAGATTGGGCGTGTGGACCGGGCATCATAGGCCGTGCACGCAAGCGCCGCGAGTCCGGCCTCGGCGCGTGAGAGATCAGACAGGTCAGCCACGGGCTAACACCTTTCTACCTTGGACGAACACCGCCTCGATCCTACGTGTGTCCGGGTTTACCACAAGGATATCCGCTCGTTTGCCAACGTCCAATGTGCCGCGGTCCCGCAGCCCGACAGCCGCAGCAGGATTGGCCGAGACCAACGCCCAAGCCTGTGCAAGTGGCAGAACATCAGCATCGTGCAGCCGCCAAACGGCATGAAATGGTGCGGGATAATAATAGTCAGACGCCAATACCGTGCAAAGACCTGCCCGAACCGCCTCGGTCGCACAGAGTGCGCCATTGTGACTTTCGCCGCGCAGCGCGTTGGGGCCGCCCAGGATCACTGGCTCATCCGCGATGCGCGCCTCTTGCGCCGCCTCTTGGGTCATCGGGAACTCTGCCAATGTCACGCCGCGCGCGCGTCCCGTGCGACGATCCTCTTGCGTCAGATCATCATGCGACAGCACCGGGCGGCCCAGTCGGACGGCCTCTGCGCATATCCGATCTATCGCTTCGGGCACCTCATCCCGACGGGCGAGAACCGCCTTAATCGCAGCCTTGGCATCGGTGGGCGCAAGGCCCATGCGCACCGCCACCCGCTTGAGTTTGGCGCTCTCCTCGCTCAGCTTGTGATTGGCACTTGTGTGATCATTGAGCGATAGGATGTCGCCCGACCGCCGTGCCAACCAACCCAGAACTTCGTCTATATGGTCGAGTGCAAAAGTCTCCCACCGGATATTCAGCCGAGTGTCGCAGTCGAGCGTCGGCGCGACGCGCTCCAGCGCCGATAGGAGGGCGCGCGTGATCTCTATGTCACGCAATCCCGGCTCCCACGACACCGTCAGCCCGTGATAGGCGGTTGTGATGCCGTTGGAGATGAGCTGCGCATCCGCCTCGCGATACGCAAGATCGTAGGGAAAATGCACCCCCGGACGCGGCTGAACCAGGGCCTCGAACCCATCGCCGTGCAGGTCAATGATACCGGGCAGGATCAACCGGCCGGCTGCGTTGTAGGATTCGGCCTCTGGTGCCGGTTCTTGCGTGATCCGACCGTTGGTCACATGCAGGGGCTGCGCCGCAAAAGTTCCGCCCAAGAGCATCTGACCGCCGGTGAGTGTCCAGTTATTCGTCATGTCGTCGCAAATCTCCATGTCACGAAAGTGTCAACCGAATCCCGTATGCCTCGGTTGTGTGACGATCCTGTATACACAGCAACCCTGATTTGCCCCGAACCCACCGGAGACCTCTCATGATCCGTTCCCTGCTCGCCGCTGCTGCGGTATCCCTTGCCAGCACTTTGCCTGCCTTTGCAGAGCCGCTGAAATTCGCCGTGACTGACATTGAGGGGCTCGAAGCCCTGCAACAGGAGTTTGGTGCGTTCGAGGCAAAACTCGAAGAGATGACAGGACAGGAAATCGAGCTTTTCCCGGTCAGTTCGCGCACTGCGGCCGTAGAAGCGCTCAATCAGGAACAGGTGGATCTGGTTCTAACTGGCCCGGCTGAATATGTCGTCATCAAGGAGTTGACGGATGCACAGATCGTAACCGCATGGCAGCGCCCGAATTACTTTGCGCAGATCGTCACCCTTTCGGACGGGCCGATCAAATCGGTGCAGGACCTCAAGTATAAGGTCGTGACCTTTGGGTCTGTCGGTTCGACATCGCAGCACCTTGGGCCTGCGCAGGTTCTGGCTGATTTCGGTCTTGTGTATAACAAGGATTACCAGCCACAGATCATTTCCCGTAACACGGCGATCGAGGCGCTGATCCGGGGGGATGTTGCGGCGGTCGGCATGAACGAAAGCCACCTTGGTCGCATTCGCGAAGCCTTTCCAGATGTGTCCTTTACCGTCGTCGCCCGTGGTCGAGATCTGCCCAATGATATTCTTGTTGCACGGTCTGGCATCGACGCGGACGCTGTTGCCGCCGTCAAATCAGCGTTTGTGGACCACGCAGAAGAGTTGATGTCGGCGATCCTGACCGGAGAGGACAACCAGAAATTCAAGGGTGGGTTCTTTCTGACCAATGTGCAGGACAGCGACTATGACTATGTCCGCTCGATGTATGGCACCATTGGCGTGGATACCAAATCCTTTGTCGGAAACTGACAGGGCTTCATTCCACAAGGCCGGGGTGTGTGCCCACGACCTTACGCACTCCGGAGACTGATGATGCAGGTTCTAGAGCGGACCACGACAAGCGCGCCCGAGGGTCGTGCGGCTGATGTCGCACCGCTGATCGTCGCGCGTGGCTTGACCAAGGCCTATGACACGCGCGCAACCGTGCTTCAGGGAATTGATCTCGAAATCCAAGAGGGCGAGCGTGTCGCCCTGATCGGTGCCAACGGTTCGGGGAAATCCACCCTCCTCAAGAGCTTGATTGGGCTACATTCGATTTCTGATGGTACGCTTAGCTGTTTTGGTCATCCGGTCGGCCCAGAGGCAGGGCGTGCTCAGCGATTGCGCATGCGGCGTCAGACCGGCTTTGTTTTTCAGAAACATTGCCTCGTGCGACGCCGCTCTGTGCTGTCGAATGTGATCCATGGCCTGTTCGGCGAGCCGGGAAGTTGGCGCGCTTTTTCTCATAGCCTTGCGCCGCTCGAGTGGCGCAACCGCGCCATGCAGGCGCTTGCAGATGTTGATCTAGAGCATAAGGCGTTGCACCGTGCGGATGCCCTCTCAGGTGGACAGCAACAGCGTGTTGCCATCGCCCGCGCGATTGTGCGCAGACCGCGGCTGCTGATTGCCGATGAACCAGCAGCCAGCCTTGATCCGCTGTCCGGCCACAACGTGATGGAGCTTTTTACCCATCTGTGCCGCACGCAGGGCATTACGTTGATTTATACCTCGCATGATATGGCGCATGCCATGGATTATGCTGACCGGATTGTCGCGCTAAAGCGCGGAAAGGTATTCTTTGACCGACCCGTGACCAAGGTTGCGCCTGCTGATCTCAAGGACACGTTCGATGATTGATCGCCGGGTTCAGGCCCCTGACAGGTTTCGACGGTTTTCAACGCTGAACTTTGTCTTGATCGTCGCACTTGCGGCGATCCTCCTTGCCTCCATGGGGCAAGTCGCCCCCTCGCCCAAGCAGCTGGCTGACGGGTTGCCCGGTATGGCAAACTTGGTCGGGCGGATGCTGCCACCCAACACAGAACCGGATTTTCTGGCGCGTATCGCGGTGAGGATGGTCGAAACCTTTCAGATTGCCTTGGTCGGCGCGGCCATCGGTATTGCCCTCAGCCTGCCTATTGCGTGGTGCGCAGCGCGGGGTGTGTCCCCGCTCGGGCGCGGCAATGTTTTGGTCAAGGCGGGCATCTCGTTTTTGCGCACGGTGCCTGATCTGGTCTGGGCGCTAATCTTCGTGGCTTCGATCGGGCTTGGGGCTGTGGCGGGCACGATGACCATCATGGTCGATACCATCGGGTTTTGCGGGCGTTTCTTTGCCGAGGCGATGGAGGATGCCGAGAAGGAGCCGCAAGAGGCGCTCGCGGCCATCGGTGCAAACAGACCGTCGATCCTGATCGGGGCCATCCTGCCCGATATCATGCCGTCACTGATCAACTCCTCGCTGTTTGCATTGGAAAAGGCGGTCCGTTCTTCCGTCGTGTTGGGGCTGGTCGGGGCAGGGGGCATTGGTCAGGAACTCAAGGTTGCCTTTGATCTTTTTCAGTATCGCAATGCCTCGATGATCATTCTGGCGATCTTTGTGATTGTTCTGCTGATGGAAGTTTGCACAGACAAATTGCGCGCCCGCCTTCAGTGATCGCCCCCAGAAGACGGGTGTGAGGCCTCAAATTGTCTTCTATGGTCAAGGTCAACCGCGACGATTCGCCGGGCATGGTGTCCGCGACTCCACCTGTCGACCGGAACCTTTAATCGGCAGGAGCCGTCATGACCGCCTTTCCCCGTCTCCAATCCCGCCTTGCAGACCTACGCACCCGTATGGAAGCTACGGGGACTGATCTTGTGGCACTTGGACCGTCGAGCCATATGGCATGGCTCTCGGGCGTGCATCCGCATGGCGACGAGCGGCCCGTGATGCTGTTGGTCACGCGCGATTATGCCGGGTTTCTCATGCCCTCACTCAATGCCGCCTCAGCGCGGCAATCAACGGATTTACCATTTCATTTGTGGCGGGATGACGAAGGTCCGCATGCGGCGCTCCAAGACATCCTGAGCGCCTGTCAGGCAAACCGCCCGGGCCTATCGGTCGTGCTCGATGAAACCATGCGTACGGATTTTTCGCTGTTGCTGCTGGATCATCTTCAGGCCCCGAACCGACGTTTTACCGACGATACGGTCGGTGCGCTGCGAGCCTGCAAAGACGCCGCAGAATTCGACGCGATCAAGGCTGCGCACCTGCTCAATGATCGGGCGGTTGAGGCCGCTTTTGATGCGCTCCGCTTGGGCATGACCGAGCGCGAGTTGGTTCAGATTATTCAGGATTTCTATGGGGCGAATGGCGCGACGCTGGAATTCTGCTCGGTCTGCTTTGGCCCATCGGGGTCCTTTCCGCACCATACGCCCGGCGCGACGCGGTTGGAGCGCGACATGCCCGTGTTGCTCGATACGGGCTGCCGTCTCAATGGGTATCCATCTGATATGACGCGATGCGGCTATTTTGGAACGCCCGATGCCACCTATACTGAGGTATTCGCGGTGGTGGATCAGGCTGTGCGGGCCGCTCTCGCTGCGGCGCGCCCCGGCGCATTGGCGCGTGACGTCGACAAGGCGGCGCGCGATGTGATCACCGCCGCTGGATATGGCGACCGTTTCTTGCACCGCACTGGTCACGGGCTTGGCATCGATATCCACGAGCCTCCCTACATTACCGCGACGTCTGAGACGCCGCTTTCGGTTGGCAATGTCTTTTCCATCGAGCCGGGCATCTATCTCGAGGGTCGCTTTGGGCTGCGGCTTGAGGAAATCGTGATCCTACGGCCCCAAGGTCCAGAGGTGTTTTCCAACATGCCACGTGATTTGATCGTGCGCCCATTGGTTGGGTGATCAGGTGGAAACATCCTATGCGTGCGGGGCAATATAGGTCCGCTTCGGTGACAAAAAATTTTCCAGATGGAAAAATTTTTGTTGCAATGCTTTTCCATTTCGTCTGATGTGGGCCTCACGAAAGCCTTCTGACCCAAGGATGCCGATGACTCATACACCTGCCGGCGCGCCGCTCGCCTTGGGGCGCCGCATAAGAAAACGCCGGCAGCTCATGTCGATGACCTTGCAGGATCTCAGCAACGGATGTGGAGTATCTGTGAGCTATCTTAGCCAAATCGAGCGCGATAATGCGGTGCCCACCTTGGGCACCCTAGCCGAGATTGCGGCGGCGCTCGATGTCAGCATCGACCACTTTATCGCGACCCCGCGACAGGCAGATAGCGTGACACGCGCAGAGACGCGCCCGCAGTTTTCAATTTCGGGCACCTCGATCATCTACGAACAGATCGGCGCCGAATTTCCGGGGCATGAGCTCACATCGTTTATCCTCAATGTCCCGCCCGGCTACGAATCTGAAACCGTGCAACATTCCGGCGAAGAGTTGATTTTCGTGCTCGATGGTGAGGTGCTGCAAGTGGTGAACGGTCAACAGTTTCTACTGCGGACCGGCGATAGTATGCATTACCTCGGTCAGCACCCGCATTCTTGGTCCAACGTTAGCGAACGTTGGGCGCGCCTGCTATGGACAGGCAAGATGCTGCATGGGGCAACCCCTTCTTCCTATGTGCCGCGCACAGGCGCGGAGACCCAACAACCTGACATCCCCTGAACGACGCCACAGCATGTCGCGCAGGTATCAGCCGGGTTAACCGGCGCACCTTTCCAAATCCAACAAGGAGAATAACCCGTGAAACACCTACTGCTCTGCGCTTCGGCACTGGCGCTGACCGCCACGATGTCTGAGGCCAAAACCTTTGTTTACTGCTCCGAAGCCTCGCCCGAGGGTTTTGATCCCGCCCCCTTTACTGCGGGTGGCACCTTTGATGCCTCTGCGCATCCAATCTACAACCGCCTGACTGAATTCAAGAAGGGTACGACCGAGGTCGAGCCAGGTCTTGCGACAAGCTGGGATGTGTCCGAGGATGGGACCGAATACACGTTTCATCTGCGCGAGGGTGTCAAATGGCACTCCAACGACAACTTCACGCCAAGCCGCGATTTTAACGCCGATGACGTGATCTTTTCCTACGAGCGTCAGGGTTCGGCCGATCATCCGTGGCACCAGTATATCGCCGGTGTGACCTATGAATACTACACCTCGATGGCGATGCCCGAGCTGATCAAATCCATCGAAAAGATCGACGACTACACGGTCAAGTTCACCCTGAACCAGCCCGAGGCCCCGTTCCTTGCCAATATCGCCATGCCCTTTGCCTCGATCGTGTCCAAGGAATATGCCGATACGCTGGATGCGGCAGGCACCAAAGAAGATCTCAACAACCTGCCCATCGGCACCGGCCCGTTCAAGTTCTTGGCCTATCAAAAGGACGCGGTGATCCGCTACACCAAGAATGCCGACTATTGGGGCGATGGGGCAATCATTGACGATCTGGTCTTTGCCATCACCCCCGATGCGGCCGTGCGCCTGCAAAAACTGAAGGCGGGCGAATGCCACCTGATGCCCTATCCGGCCCCTGCTGACATTGAGACGATCAAAGCTGATCCCAACCTAAAACTTGATGAGCAGGCCGGTCTGAACGTGGGCTATCTGGCCTATAACACCACCGTCGCACCGTTTGACAACACCCGCGTCCGCAAGGCGCTGAACATGGCGATCAACAAGGACGCTATCGTTGAGGCTGTGTTCCAAGGGGCTGCCGCACCCGCCAAGAACCCGATCCCGCCAACGATGTGGTCCTATAACGAGTCGATCGTCGATGATCCCTATGATCCCGAGGCCTCTAAGAAGATGCTGGAGGAAGAGGGCGTGACTGACCTCTCGATGAAAATCTGGGCCATGCCGGTACAGCGCCCCTATATGCCCAATGCCCGCCGCTCGGCGGAGTTGATGCAAGAGGATCTGTCCAAGGTTGGTGTTTCGGTCGAGATCGTGTCCTACGAGTGGGGTGAGTATCTGCAAAAGTCGATGGAAGCAGGCCGTGACGGCGCGGTGATGCTGGGCTGGACCGGGGATAATGGTGATCCCGACAACTTCCTGTCGGTGCTCTTGTCCTGCGATTCTGCTGGTGAAGGCGGTGCCAACCGTGCCTTCTGGTGCAACGAGGATTTTTCTAAGCTGCTAAAGGATGCCAAAATCACTGCCGACCCGGCAGAGCGGACTGCGCTGTACGAGCAGGCGCAAGTGATCTTCAAGGATCAGGCCCCCTGGTTCACCATCGCGCATTCCACCCAATACGTGCCGATGTCGAACAAGGTTTCGGGGTTTGTGATGAGCCCCTTGGGCGACTTCACCTTTGAGACTGTCGACATTGCCGAATAACCAGATCGCCTTGGTATGAAACCGGACGCGCGGGGGCACAGCCCTCGCGCGTTTTCAAAGGAAAGCGGCGCATGATCCGATTTATCCTGTCCAAACTGCTCTACTTGGTCCCGACCTTTATCGGGATCACGATCATTGCCTTCAGCTTTGTGCGTATCCTGCCCGGTGATCCGGTGCTGCTGATGGCCGGAGAGCGTGGCGTTACCCCGGAACGGCATGCCGAACTCAGCGCCCAACTGGGCTATGACCAGCCTATTGTGCTTCAGTATTTCGATTTTCTCGGGCGCCTTTTGCAGGGCGATATGGGCAATTCGCTTGTGACCAAGAAGCCTGTGCTGGACGAATTCCTGACCCTCTTTCCCGCGACCGTGGAATTGGGTCTTTGCGCCATCATCATCGCCACGGTTATTGGCGTCACCGTGGGCGTGTTTGCCGCCATCCGTCGCGGTAGTTGGTTTGATCAGATTTCCATGACGCTTGCCCTTGTGGGTTTTTCCATGCCGATCTTTTGGTGGGGGCTGCTGCTTATCATCTTTTTCTCGGGCATTCTGGGCTGGACGCCGGTGTCGGGGCGTATCAGCCTGCTTTATTATTTCCCCAATGTGACGGGCTTCATGTTAATCGACAGCCTGCTCTCGGGGCAAAAGGGGGCGTTCACCTCGGCGCTGAGCCATCTCATCCTGCCCTCTTTGGTATTGGCCACTATCCCGCTTGCGGTTATCGCCCGCCAGACCCGGTCTGCCATGCTCGAAGTGATGGGCGAGGATTACGTTCGCACCGCCCGGGCAAAGGGCATGCCACAATACCGCGTCATCGGCATTCACGCGCTGCGCAACGCCATGGTGCCGGTGGTCACGACTATCGGCCTGCAAATTGGCGTGCTGATGGCGGGTGCAATCCTGACGGAAACTATCTTTTCGTGGCCCGGTATCGGGAAATGGATGATCGATTCCATTTCCCGGCGCGACTATCCCGTCGTGCAGTCTGGCCTTCTCCTCATCGCGGCGCTGGTGATGATCGTCAACCTGTTGGTTGATCTGACCTATGGCCTCATCAACCCGAGGATTCGTGTGAAATGAGCGATACATCCAACCTTGCTGCCCCGGTAAAGCTGTCCGACGCCGCAATCCGCCGCCGTATGCTGGCCGAATTCTGGTTCTACTTCAGCCAGAACCGGGGCGCTGTGATCGGTCTGGTTGTCTTCGTGCTGCTGGTCCTAACAGCGGTCTTTGCCGGAATTATCGCCCCGCACGACCCAACCACGCAATACCGCGAAGCGTTGCTTGTGCCCCCCGTCTGGGCCGAAGGCGGCAGTGCGCAATTCCTGCTGGGCACGGATGCGGTTGGGCGCGATATGCTTTCGCGTCTGATCTTTGGGGCGCAGTATTCGCTCTTTATCGGCATTGTCGTGGTCTCTATTGCGCTTGTGGGCGGGATCATCATTGGGCTCTTGGCTGGGTTTTTTGGCGGTTGGATCGACAATGTCATCATGCGGATGATGGATGTGATCCTTGCCTTTCCGTCGCTTCTCTTGGCGCTTGTGCTGGTGGCAGTGCTTGGGCCGGGGCTGACCAATGCGATGATCGCGATTGCCATTGTCTATCAGCCGCATTTCGCCCGCCTGACCCGCGCTGCCGTGATGACCGAGATGAAGCGCGAATATGTCACTGCTGCTCGCGTGGCGGGGGCGGGTAACCTGCGCCTGATGTTTAAGACGATCCTGCCCAATTGCCTTGGGCCGCTGATTGTGCAGGCCACGCTGTCGTTTTCCTCGGCGGTGCTAGATTCCGCCGCTTTGGGCTTTCTCGGCATGGGTGCACAGCCACCTGCACCCGAATGGGGGACCATGCTGGCAGAGGCGCGCGAGTTCATATTGCGCGCGTGGTGGGTTGTTACCTTTCCCGGCCTTGCCATTCTGGTTTCGGTGCTGGCCATCAACTTGATGGGCGACGGGCTGCGCGATGCGCTTGACCCCAAGCTGAAGCGGAGTTGACGATATGGCACTTTTGAACATCAAGAACCTGACCGTCAAATTCGCCACCGCCACCGGTAGCTTTACCGCCGTGGACGGGATCGACGTGCATGTCGACCGAGGTGAGGTATTGGCCATCGTGGGTGAGAGCGGCTCTGGCAAATCGGTGTCGATGCTGGCGGTTATGGGTCTCTTGCCTGATACCGCCACCATCACCGCTGATGAGATGACCTATGACGGGCGCGACATCTCGAACCTCTCTGCGTCGGAGCGTCGCCACCTGATTGGCCGCGAGATTACCATGATTTTCCAAGAACCGGTGGCGTCGCTCAACCCCTCGTTCACCGTGGGATTTCAGATTGAAGAGGTGCTGCGTCTCAACCTTGGGCTCTCGCGGGACGATGCCCGCGCCCGTGCGCTTGATCTCTTTCGGGCCGTCGGCATCCCCGAGCCCGAGACCAAGATCAACGCCTATCCGCATCAGATGTCAGGCGGCCAATGCCAGCGGGTGATGATCGCCATTGCTATTGCGTCGAACCCGCGCCTTTTGATCGCGGATGAACCGACAACAGCCCTTGATGTGACAATACAGAAACAGATCCTCGATCTGTTGATGAAACTGCAAGAGGATTACGGCATGGCGCTGATCCTGATCACCCATGACATGGGCGTCGTGGCCGAAACCGCCGACCGGGTGGTGGTGCAATATCAGGGGAAAAAGATGGAAGAGGCTGACGTCCTTTCGCTCTTCGAGGCACCGCAGCATCCCTATACTCGCGCTCTGCTTTCGGCCCTGCCCGAGAATGCAACCGGCGACCGGCTGCCCACTGTCTCTGACTTCTTCGCGCAGGAGGCAGCACGATGACCGCTGACGCCCACTCTCCCGTTGTCGAAGGTCGGGTCATTGTTCAGGACTACGCAGTGCCGGGCAGCCTTTTTGCCCGTGCGGGCAAGGTGCGCGCGCTCAATGGCATCGACTTTGCTGTCGAGAAGGGCAAGACCCTGGCCATCGTTGGTGAAAGCGGTTCTGGCAAGTCTACCCTCGCGCGGATTATCGCGCTGATTGATGCCCCCTCGAGCGGCGAATTGCGGATTGACGATCACCCCGTTGATATTGCCCGCAAACGCCCCAGCCCGGCCCTGCGTTCCAAGGTGCAGATGGTGTTTCAGAACCCCTACGGTAGCCTCAATCCCCGCCAGAAAATCGGCAATGTGCTGATGGAACCGCTGGTGATCAACACCGATATGCCCGCATCCGAGCGCCGCGACCGCGCCGAGGCGATGATCAAGAAGGTCGGCTTGCAGCCCGAGCATTTTAACCGCTATCCGCATATGTTTTCGGGTGGGCAGCGGCAGCGTATCGCGATTGCGCGCGCGCTCATGCTCAATCCTTCGCTGCTGGTGCTTGATGAACCGGTGTCGGCGCTTGATCTCTCGGTGCAAGCACAGGTGCTCAACCTTCTGGCGGATTTGCAGGAAGAGTTTGAGCTAACTTACGTCTTTGTCAGCCACGATCTTTCGGTTGTGCGATACATTGCTGACGATGTGATGGTGATCTCAAAAGGTGAGGCGGTCGAGCAGGGCAGCCGAGAGGCGCTTTTTGCTGATCCGCAGCACCCCTATACCCGTGCCTTGTTCGCCGCGACACCTATCACCGATGTCGCGGCTATCCGCGCGCGTGTCGCGCGGCGTCAGGCCGCAAGGCAGGGTTAAACGGCCTCGGGTTCCGTCATTTCCTTGGCGCGTGTGCGCAACAGGAATTTCTGGATCTTGCCGGTCGACGTGCGTGGTATTTCTGTAAAGACGAACCGCCCCGGCACCTTGTAGGGTGCCAGATGATCGCGGCACCACGCCCGCAGGGTTTCCGCATCCGCCGCCTGCCCGTCAGCCAGTTCGACAAAGGCGCAAGGGGTTTCTCCCCATTTTTCGTGAGGCATGGCGACAACGGCTGTAACAGCCACCGCCGGGTGCCGATAGAGCGCCTCTTCAACCTCGATAGACGATATATTCTCGCCCCCTGAAATGATCACATCCTTGGAGCGGTCCTTGAGCTGGATGTATCCGTCCGGGTGCCGCACGCCGAGATCGCCGGAATGAAACCAGCCCCCCGCAAAGGCCTCTTGCGTGGCCTTGGGATTGCGGAAATAGCCCTTCATCACGACATTGCCGCGAAACATAACCTCGCCCATGGTCGTGCCGTCGCGGGGCACAGGGTTCATGGTCTCCGGGTCCAGAACATCGAGCCCCTCAAGTGCCAGATAGCGCACCCCCTGACGTGATTTCAGGCGGGCTTGCTCTGAGGCGGGCAACGTCGACCAACTGTCATGCCAGTCATTCACCACGGCAGGCCCATAGGTTTCTGTCAGCCCATAAAGATGGGTCACGTCAAAACCGGCATCCTTCATATCCGCCAATAGCTTTTCAGGCGGTGGTGCCGCAGCGGTAAAGAATTGCACCGTGTGATCCAAGGAACGTTTAACCGTCTCGGGGGCAGAGATCATAAGCGACATCACAATCGGCGCGCCGCAGAGATGTGTTACCCGCTCTTGCGCAAGCGCCTCCCAGATTGGTTCTGCCCGCACTTGGCGCAGGCAAATGTGTGTGCCGATGATGGCAGAGAGCGTCCAGGGGAAACACCAGCCATTGCAGTGAAACATCGGCAGGGTCCAGAGATAGACCGCATGCTTGGCCATCGACGTCGTCAGGGCATTGCCCTGCGCCAAAAGATACGCCCCGCGGTGATGTGACACCACTCCCTTGGGGTCGCCGGTGGTGCCGGATGTGTAATTGATGGAAATCGCGTCCCATTCATCCTCTGGCATCAGCCAGTCGAACGATGGATCGCCCGCTGACAGGAACGCTTCGTAATCTTGTGCTGTGGCTGCGATTTCTGGCCCGCTGAATTCGGAATCGTCATATTGGATCAGGAGTGGGGTGACTTTGGCGAGCGATAGGGCCTCTTGCATCAGCGGCATGAATTCGCGGTCCACGATCACCACCCGCGCCATCGCGTGATCAAGTTGAAACGCGATGATCCCAGCATCAAGCCGGGTGTTGATCGAATGCAGCACCGCGCCGCACATCGGCACGCCGTAATGACATTCCAGCATCGCGGGTGTGTTTGCCAGCATCACCGAGACAGTATCACCGCGCCCCAATCCATGTGCGCCTAGCGCCGAGGCCAATTGGCGTGAACGGTTATAGAAGGCCGCATAGCTGCGCCGCAGGGGCCCATGCACAATCGCGGTATGATCCGGGAACACGGTCGCCGCACGCTCCAGAAAACTGAGTGGCGTCAAGGGTTGGTGGTTTGCGGGGTTGCGGTCGAGATCAGAGTTATAGGGGTTCGGTGTCATGGGTCAGGCATCCTGCCATTGGGGCGCGCGTTTCTCGATAAAGGCACCGATGCCCCCTTGGGCGTCGTGCGCCAGCATATTGTCCACCATCACGGCAGAGGCATAGGCATAGGCATCCGAAAGGGTCATCTCGCGCTGTGCGTAAAAGGCGCGCTTGCCGGTCGCGAGGGTCATGCTTGATTTCGACGCGATCTTGCGGGCCATGGCCATCGTAGCGGACTGCAGGTCCTCAGGGGAAACCGCATGGTTGATGAGGCCCATTTCCGCCGCCCGCGGTGCCGGGATCATATCGCCGGTGAGCAACAGTTCCATCGCATGTTTGCCCGCCACATTGCGCGACAAGGCCACCATCGGCGTCGAGCAGAAAAGCCCGATATGCACACCGGGCGTGCTGAATTGGGCGGTTTCCGCCGCAACCGCCAGATCGCAGCTTGCGACCAACTGACATCCCGCAGCGGTGGCGATGCCTGTCACCTCGGCAATCACCGGCTTGGGGCAAGTGACGATGGCTTGCATCACGCCGGAACAAAGTGCCATCACCGTGGTGAAATAGGCGCGCCCCCGGTCAGGGTTGGCGCGCCCAGCCGTCATTTCCTTGAGATCGTGGCCCGCGCAGAACGCGGGCCCGTTTGCCGCCAAAATGATGACCCGCACCGCAGGATCATTCCCGGCCTCTCGAAAGACCCGACCCAGTTCCGCCAGCATCGCCTCGGACAGCGCATTGCGCCGTCCCACGTCATTGAGCGTCAGGCGCAGGATACCTGCGCCGTCGAGGTCACAAAGAAGGATGTCGCTTTTCTGCATGGGGTCTCGTCCTTTCAGAGGTCAGAGAATGTTGATCTCCACGCTTTCGGCGAGCGTGTTGGCGATAAAGCAGTAGCGGTGCGCGCGGTCCTGCATTTCGGCCAAGTGCGTGTCATCCACAGTAAAGCCGGTGTCGAACCGAACCACCGGATGCAAATCAATGCGCGTGACCGACATCTGTCCCTTGGGATTTTTGCCCAGATGGGCCACGGCATAGTCATGATAGCTCGCGACTGGCCAGCCCGCCTTGGCCGCGAGCGCCAGAAAGGTCATCATGTGGCAACTGGACAGCGCCGAGGCGAGCGCCTGTTCAGGATTGGTGTGGGCGGGATCGCCGCCCCAATCCGGGGCGGCATCCACTTGCACATCATGGTGGTTGTTGAACTGCACGGTATGGGCGTTGGAATATTTGCCGGTGTGCAGCACAGGTTCGGCGCGCTGCCAATGCAGCTCGATTGCGAGGTCAGACATCTATCAGGTCTCGTTTGGTTGGGCGCGCTCAGGCAGCGGCAATTTTCTTGTTGGGGTCGTAGAAGGGGCGTTCCACCATCACGGCGCGCACTGGCCCTTGGCTGGTCACGACCTCGACCTCGGCACCGATGTTGGCATGCTCTGCCGCGACCATGGCCAGTGCGATATTGCGCTCCAGACGCGGCGAATAGACGGCTGATGTGACCTTGCCCACCTGCACACCCGCGACATTTATCGCCCAGAAAGTGGTGTTCGGCCCCTTGAGCGGTGCGCCGTCAATGATCAGGCCGATCTGTTTGCGGCTCGGCCCTTGCGCCTTGATATGACGCAGCGCGGCCTTGCCGATGAATTCGGCCTCAATATCGACGTTGACCAGACGGTCCAGCCCCAACTCATAGGGGTTGGTTTTGATGTCGGCATCAGCATGATAGGAAAGCATCCCGCCCTCGATCCGGCGGATAGAAGAGGTGTGACCGGGCTTGAGGCCAAACGGCATACCTGCCGCCATGATCCGCTCCCACAGAGCATCGCCATGGGCGCTGTCCCGCAGGTAAATCTCGTAGCCCAACTCGCTTGACCAGCCGGTGCGCGACACAAGCAGGGGAATGCCATCCAGTTCAAGCTCACGCAGCCAGTAGTATTTCAACTCCATGATGCTCTCGCCAAAAAGCTCTTGCATGATCAGGCCCGATTTCGGCCCCTGCAATTGCAGCGGCGACACATCAGGTTCGCCAATGGTGACGTCCATACCGGAATGTACCGCCACGCCCTGCGCCCACAGAAGAATGTCGCTATCTGCCAGCGAAATCCAAAAGTGGTTTTCGGCCAGACGCAGCAGGATCGGATCGTTGAGAATGCCACCTTCCGCATTGGTGATCAGGATGTATTTGCACTGGCCTACCGCCATCTTGGACAGGTCGCGCGGGGTTAGCATTTGCACGAAGCGCGCGGCGTCCGGTCCCGTGATTTCGACCTGACGCTCAACCGCCACATCGCAGAGGATGGCATCATTCACGAGGTTCCAGAAATTCTGTTCGGGATCACCAAAATCGCGGGGGATATACATATGATTGTAAACCGAAAATCCCTTGGCGCCCCACCGCACGGTGGCGTCGAAATAAGGGGATTTGCGGATCTGGGTGCCGAAGCCGAAGTCGTCTGCTTGCATCATGGTTTTCGCCCTTGCTGTCCCGTCGCGCCACAAGCGGCGGACTGTCTGAAACTGGCGATCTTCTAGGGCCATTCAGTGCTGCAATTTGGTCTGAAAAAACGATCCGCGCAGGCTGAACAGCCTGATTTTTGGGCGGGTATGGACTGCGCAGTCGTAACGATCACTTGCCGTCTTTGGCCGTGAGAATCGCGAGGTTCGGCTGACCGGATTTGACCCGTCGCGTGGCGATATAGGTCATGTAACGGTCGATGCCCAACTCAGCGGCAAGCATGGCCTCCATCACGGTCTGGAACCGCGCAAGGCTGGGGCAGATGACCCGCATCACATAATCCATTCCGCCGCCGGTCGCGATGCATTCTGTGATTTCGTTCCGGCCACGCACGAACCCCTCGAACCGATCGAAATCCACTTTGCGGTGATGCGTGAGCGAGACGGTCACGACCACTTCGGTGAAATCACAGATCTTTTCGAGAACAATGTCAGCGTGATAACCACGAATAAATCCAGCCGCTTTGAGCCTGTCCAGCCGTGCCCAACAGGGTGTCGGAGAGATGTTGGCAATTTCGGCCAGCCGTGTCTTGCTCAGGGGGCCATGCTGTTGGACGGCATTGAGAATGCGGATATCCGTTGCATCAAGCCCAAGCCGTTTCATCCCATTAAAACCCCTTGCCACCGGGTTGCCATTGGTCATCGCGCCGCGCCGCGCAAGCCCTGTAGAGTGTATCGCGCATATCCGCGCCCCGTCGTCCTATTGCAACATCTTTTGCTCAAAAAACGACGGTGATCGTCGTGTGCCAACCAAGTCTTGGCGAGAGATCGTTGAATATGGGGTGGTTTCCTTGCTAGAGGTCTAGGGTGAGCGGCCCAAACCAAGGCGGAGAAAGTCATGAGCGGATTACTGGCTTTGTTCGACGATGTGGCTGCCATCGCCAAGCTGGCTGCGACGCAACTCGATGATGTTGCGGCGCAGGCGAGCAAGGCAGGGACAAAGGCCGCAGGTGTGATCATCGACGATGCCGCTGTCACACCGAAATATGCAACTGGTCTGCCTGCCGCGCGGGAATTGCCTATTGTCTGGAAAATCGCGCGGGCCTCGTTTTTCA
The DNA here is from genome assembly GCF_051447875.1 of Roseovarius sp. MS2. Classification (NCBI taxonomy): domain Bacteria; kingdom Pseudomonadati; phylum Pseudomonadota; class Alphaproteobacteria; order Rhodobacterales; family Roseobacteraceae; genus Roseovarius; species Roseovarius sp. MS2. Next base: position 962,973 of record NZ_JBKHVF010000001.1, on the reverse strand, counting down.
ACAAGCTGGTGATCCTACTGCCCGCAGCGCTTTTGTTGAATGCGTTTCTGCCGTGGATGTTGACGCCGCTTTTGATGATTGGCGGTGCCTATCTGTGTTTCGAAGGCGCCGAGAAGGTCTGGCATTTGATAGTGCCACACAAGGACCATGGCCCGCAGGAGGCCGAAACCCTTGAGGCCGCGCATCTTGAAGAACAGCGTGTCAAAGGGGCGATCAAAACCGATTTCATCCTGTCCGCAGAGATCATGACCATCGCCTTGTCACAGATCGACATTGGTACCTTTTGGATACAGGCTGCTGCCTTGGCCTTGGTGGCCATCGGCATCACCATCTTGGTTTATGGGGCCGTGGCTTTGCTTGTGAAGGCCGATGATGTCGGCCTGCATCTCAGCACGACCGGGCACTTTGCCCCAACACGCGCGTTAGGGCGTGGAATTGTCCGGTCTATGCCGGGTGTATTGGCGGGAATCGGGGCTATCGGTACGGTTGCGATGCTGTGGGTCGGGGGGAGCATTCTTGTGCACGGTTTGCATGACCTTGGCTGGCATCTGCCCTATGAGCAGATCAAACATGCCGCGACATGGGCGGCAGATGCGGTCGGGGCGATGCCCGGCTTTGTCACTTGGGGTGTGACGGCGGGGCTGGACGGAATAGTCGGGCTAGCGGCTGGCCTTGCACTGATCCCGGTGGTCACGCGCGCCATTGTTCCTGTGTCCGGCTGGCTCTTTCCTGAGAAGTTGTGATTCCGTTCCGTGGCCATCAACGGCAGAGCGATGGCTATTCCTATCTTGCTAGGTGTTCAAAACTCCGTCTCTTGTGGGATCACCCGCTTCCTTCTAGCTTCGCGTAAATTTCCTTGGCGACACGGTGGCAACCTTTGAAAAGTGACTCGGCAAAGATGATGCAATCCGGGTTGCGTGCCGCGCTCTTGCAGCGCGGGTTTGCCGTATCCGATGCCTTGTGGACGCGCCTTTTGGGCGGGCGCACCAATCAGAGTTGGAAGGTCGAGGCCGGGGGCCTCTCTCTCGTTGTCAAACTTTTTGGGAAGAGCTCTGACAATCCCTTGTTCCCCAATGATGCAAGCGCTGAGGTGGCCAGTCTTCGGTATCTGGACAGTCTGAACCTTGCCCCAAGATGGTTGGATGACTTTGCCTTGGCTGAGGGACATTGTGTGATCTACGACCATGTTCCTGGCCAAACCTGGCAGACGGGCGTGGCAGAGATTGCCACGCTTTTGCACCGGGTTCACGGCATGGGCGGGCCTGTGCATCTGCGCGCGGTACCTGATGGGAGTGACGCTCTTCTACGTCAAACAGAAGATATCCTGTCCCGCTGTCCCCCGGGCAAAGCCAAATCTTTTATGAGCCTTCGTCCCTCTGGCGTGATTGCGCCTTTGGGTCGCTCCTGTTTTCTGCATGGCGATCCGGTGCCCGGAAATATCGTGGGACATCCGGGTGACTGGCGATTGATAGACTGGCAATGCCCGGCATATGGCGATCCATGTGAGGATATCGCCCTGTTTCTGTCCCCCGCGATGCAAATGGCCTATCGCGGTTCCTCGTTATCAGAGAGCGAACGCCAGAGGTTTATCGCGGCCTATCCAGAGCAGGGGATCATCCAGCGTTACCAGTCGCTAGCGGCCTTCTATCACTGGCGCATGGCCGCCTATTGTCTCTGGCTCGATTCGCGTGGTGATGCCGCTGCTGCCGAAGGTGCAGAGGCGGAAATCGCTGCAATGAGCACGGCACTTTCCTGAAATTGCACAAAAATTAATCTTGCCGTTGCAACTATATCTCTTACGGGCGAGATTAGGCGCATGGCGAAATTTCAGGTTCCATTGAGCCTTGAGCTATGGCATAAGCAACCCTAAGTCCTTTTGGGATGTCATGGTCCATAATGGATAGGAGAATAAAATGAACAAGATTACGACTTTTGTCGCCGCTGCCGCTCTGGCTGTTTCTGCTGCTGCTCCTGTGCTTGCAGAAGAGGCCAAAACGAATGCTGATCCGTTTGTCTCGACACAAGGTGCGGGCGCTGGTCTGGGTCTGGGTATTACCACCGGCACAGCGGTTGCTGTGGTCGCGGGCGCAGTCATCGTGGGTGCAGTTGCTGCATCGGGCGGCGACGGCTCGTCCTCCACGACGACCACAAACTAAGATCATTCCAGCTTTTCTGGCTGGTTGTGAGACACGTAATACAGAAAACGGGCATAAGTGCCCGTTTTTTGCTGTTTTAAGGATAGGATGATGGCAGGGCCAAAAGCTCGTCCAGCTGTCTGCCAATCCAGCCGCGCGGGATGAAATGGCCGCGGTTATGCACATCAAGCAGAACGCGACCTTCGGTGCAGTCCTCCCACGCGATGCGCTGAAAGCTTAAAATCTCTGTCACGCTCCAGTCTCCGCGCTCCTCACCCGGTTCGGCACATCCCAGCCTGTCCCGCCAGAGTTTGACCGGCCATGTGCTCTCGCCGTTGGGGCCAAACGGAAAGTCCATGACGGTATCAGCGGTCCCATGCACGTGGCGAATCTCTTGCGGGGCTTGGTGACAGGTTTCTGATTGCCGAAGTGTTCCTGATATCGCCAGCAGGGCAGCAACGCGGTTGCCGTTCTCGCACACGTAGCGCCAAGCCATTGCAGACCCGAAGGAATAGCCAGAAACAAAGAGACGCTCGCGGTCTATCGGATAACGCAGGGCGGCATCCTCGATCACGGCAGTGGCAAAGGCGACGTCATCCGTTTGGGACGTCCAGAAATCCCATGTTTTGCCCTCGCCATTGGGGGCCAGTAACAGCACGCCTCGGCGTCGGGTGGCCCCTGCGACGCGGGGATGTTTCACCACGACCGTGCCTTGCCGCATCCAGCCGTGAAAATGCAAAACTACTGGCAGTGGTGTCTTGCCGTCCCACCCATCCGGCTCGAGCACATGATATGATCGATCCCCAAGCATACAGGGTACCTCGGCATGACATTGGCCAATTGCGCCCTCGGTTGCGACTGCCAGATCAGCCCAGAACATACACAGGATCACCACCAAATAACGCATACTACGCCTGCTCATACCTTGCGGTCAGCCTAACCACCGTGCCTGAGATGTCATCTCACAAAGGTGTCAGAATGAGCCCCGGTTCCAACGCACCGGGGCCTTATAGGTTAGATCAGCGCAAAGATACGGGCAGGCCCGCCAGAGCCGCCCCGATGTTTGGGCGCGCCGATAACGATGGTCGCGCCAGAGGCGGGCACCTTGTCGAGATTGGCCAGACATTCGATGCCGAAGCGGCCCGTGGGCAACCAAGCGTAATGCGTGGCGAAATCGGCCGATGGGCCATGATCGAGTGACAGCGTATCGCTGGCAATCGAGCGGGCGCCGGTTTCCTCGATCAGCATTTGCGCTGCCTCGATGTGAAAGCCGGGATAGTGCTGTTTCTCGCCGTCAAAGCCGCGAAACGCCTCTGTGCCAGTCTTGGAACCCCAGCCGGAATGGAGTGCGACGCAGGCCCCGTCGGGGATCGGGCCATGGGCGGCAATCCAAGCCTTGAGGTCATCGGGGGTCAGCATTGTATCGGCATCCTGTGCGGCGCGGGCAGCGATATCCACGACACAGAGCGGCGCCACCAGATCACCCACAGCGATTTCATCCACTGATGCGCCATCCGCAGAGAAATGCAGGGGCGCATCCACATGGGTGCCGGTGTGTTCGTTGACCGTCAGCGTCATCAGGTTAAAGCCGTTTTCGGCAAAGTTGAAATTCTGCTCGGTCGAAATGCCGGGTGCGCCGAAATAGGTGGGGAAATCGGCGTCATAGGTATGGGTCAGGTCCTCGACCTTGGCATGGCCATGCGCCAGAGCAGGCGTGCCGCCGAGAGGCGAGAAGGCAGCAGCCGCACCGGCCCCCGCTGCAGCGGTGAAAAAGTTACGGCGCGACAGCATCCTGTCCTTGACCGCGTTGATGATGCAGGCGTCACACATGGCATGTCCTTTCGGGTTTTGGCGCATATGGGGTGCAGCCTAGCATGATTCTGCGCTATGCAAGGGGCGGCTTTGGTCGCAAAGAGGAAACAGGGGCATGCCATGGTGGCACTGATGCGGTTGCTGATCTTTGGATTGATCGCCCTGACGGTGATCTATCTCGCGATTTCGTGGTATTCGCGCTCTGCCCGGCGGCGGAAAATGGAACTTGATTGGGAAGAAGCGGGTCGTCCCGGCGACAGGACTACCTATATAGAGGCTGGGATGGTGCAGTATGAGCGCTCTTTGCGCAAACGGCTGATCTGGCTGGTCTATATTGTTCCGGTGACGGCGGTGGTGGTCATTATATATCTGACGAACTTCATGTAAGGGGGCCGCGCGATGGTCTATGTCAAATGGGTTTTCTGGGGGCTGTTCTGGTCCGGTGTAATTGCGTTTCTGCATTACACATTGCCGCAGCATGACGTGGTGCGGATTACGGATACCTATGAAAAGCGGGTCAATCCGGGTGACAATGCGCTGTTCTGGTCGAATGCCAATACCGGCGAGGATCCTTCGGCGACCGAGCGTGATGTGTTCTTCATCCAGACGTTCCGGGCCAATGAAAAGCCGATGATCTATCGCAACGAGGATACGGGTTGGGGCTGGCCGCCCTATTTCAAGTTCGACACCTCGAACCTACAGGCCGAAGCCTCGGATATGATGTCGAAGAAAGCTGCCGGGAATGCTCAATGGGTCGTCGTGCGCCATTATGGCTGGAGGATTGAGTTCTTTTCGATTTTTCCCAATGCAATCAGCATTTGGCCCGTCGAGGGGCCGGATGTGCGGATCATTCCTTGGGTCAAGATCGTGGTTCTTCTGATGCTCGCTGCTGCGGCATGGGCGATCCGGGTGCGTTGGCGGCGGTTTTGGCAAGGACGACAGGAAAAGGATGACACCGAATGGAGCGTCGGGCGCGGGTGAAAACCGCGCCCCAACGTTTCAGCGTTTGCCGTAGTAGAGGCCCACGACATGCTCTGCCTCGGCAAAGAACAGCCAGCGTGAGGCGGCAATCCCGGCGACATGGGCGATGACTGCGATCACAGCCAATGCATGGCTGAACGGCACCAGCAACAGCAGGACAGGCGAGGCATAGCCAAGACCAAAGGCAATGCCGCGGAGTTTCAGAGCATGTTTGCGCCCGACCTGAAAGACCAGTTCACGCAAAAGGTAATTCGGCCCGGTATGGGGTGGCTCGAAGGCGCGGACCGCGCCGATATGCCCGAGGCCCGTTGCTGTCGCCATATCCGTGCCCGAGGCTTTAAACGCACCATCGCCCCGCACCCACCAGAGGATTTGCAGAACGCCCGCAATCGGGATCAGGATGAGCGCTGTGCTGACCTGTCCCGCCAGAAGTGCGCCCCCAGCCAAGGAAATCGCGATCAAGAGCGCGGGGGTGAGCGGGGTCTTCCAGCGTGGCACGGTTTTGAGTTGGGCATAAATCATCGAGGTCGTGAACACGGTAGCAAGCGAGAGCGCTGAACCAAGCCAGCCGAGGAGCGCCAAGCGCTCATCGAAAAACACGAGCCCCGCACCATAGAGCGCCATCAACACAAGTGCAGCAACCGCGCACACGCCTTCGCGGCTGAGCCAGCTTGACCGCCATTGGCTAAACGCCTTCCATGCGCGTTCGGGATGCCCGAGGTGAAAGGTCGAAGCCATGAGCCCGCCCACAGCCAGTGCATAGCCGATGGCGAAAAAGGCAAAGGCAACCCAGCCCGTGACCGCAGGCAGGCCAAGACCCAGCCAGAAAAGCAGGCCGAAACCCAAACCTGAAAGCGTGGTGAAGACGATGACGGAAGGGGCGGGATGCATCAGAGCTTCTCCAAGGTCTTGTCGAGCCAGCCAAGGAAGCCCTTGGGTTCCTCAATCACGGGGGCCAGGAACGGTGCCAGAATGTCGATCTCGCCCACTGGTTTGGGTTGATCGAGCCGGTCCTTGGGGCGCGGCGGCAGGTATTTGTTGACGGGTTTGGTGCCCTGTTCCGGCATAAGGTCTAGGCCGCCGCGTTCGGCGGTCAGCTTTGAGACATTGCTTTCGGGATCGGCAAAATCGCCGAAATGGCGCGCACCGGCGGGGCAAGTGCGCACGCAGGCGGGAACGCGGTCTACCTCTGGAAGGTTCTCGTTATAGATGCGATCCACGCAAAGGGTGCATTTCTTCATGACACCCTCGGCTTGATCCATCTCTCGCGCGCCGTAGGGGCAGGCCCAGGCACAGAGACCACAGCCGATGCAATCGGTCTCGTTGACCAGAACGATCCCATCCTCCACCCGCTTGTAGCTGGCCCCGGTGGGGCAGACGGTGACGCAGGGCGCATCGTCGCAATGCAAGCAGGATTTGGGGAAATGTATCAGTTGTGCGGCGGGGTGCGGCATGGCAGAGGTTGCCAGCGGCTGCACCTCATAGCTGTGAACGCGGTTCAAGAAGGTGCCGGACGGATCGGCACCGTAGGGCTGCTGATCCGACAGTGGCGCACCGTAGTTTTCGGTGTTCCAGCCCTTGCAGGACACCACGCAGGCGTGACAGCCGACGCAGGTGTCAAGATCAATCACAAGGCCCAGTTTGCGGGTGGTGGATGCAGGAAGCGTTGTCATGCGCGGCGCTCCTCATTGATATGGGGCCGGATGCTCACCGGTTCTTCGCGGCTCTTGTCCCATGTGGCGATGAACCAGATGAACGAACCGACACTGAAGGCGACAAAGGCCAGAATGGCCAGCAATGTCAGGGTTTTGCCGCTCATTTCCCGACCTTCCATTCCAGATGGTCCGGGCCGTGTCCGACCGGCGATTTGATCGGGGCAAAGGCGGGCTGCGCCTCTGATGGCGCGGCGGCCTTGGCGATCTTGACGCGCAGGTCGAACCACGCCGCCTGTCCGGTGATCGGGTCAGAGTTGGACCATCTGAGGCCATCACCCTTGGGTGGCAAAAGCTCGTGGATGAGATGGTTGAGCAGGAAGCCGCGCGTCGCCTCGGGGGCATCGTCAGAGAGCGCCCAAGCGCCCTTGCGCTTGCCGATAGCGTTCCAAGTCCAGACCGTGTTCTCATTGAGTGCTGCCATATGGGCCACCGGCACGGTAATCTCGCCATGGGCAGAGGTGACACACGCCCAATCGCCTTCGCTAAACCCATGTTTCTCCCAGAGCTTGGTTGGCAGATAAAGCGGATTATGGCCGTGGATCTGGCGGAGCCATGCGTTTTGGGTGCCCCAAGAGTGATACATCGCCATCGGGCGCTGTGTCAGCGCGTGGACGGGGAATTCATCGGGATCGACATGCGCATCCTCGAACGGCGGATACCAGATCGGCAGCGGGTCCATCGTGGCCTTGATCCGCGCGCGCAGATGGTCCGGGGGTTGGCGGGTGCCGTGCCCCTCGGCGGCCAGTTGGAATTTGCGCATGGTTTCGACATAGAGATCAAAGACATAGGGCTGTGGCGTGTCAAAGAGACCCATGCCAACGGCCCAGGTCTGATAGGCCATGTTCCATGGTTTATAGTAATTCGCGCCGTCTGGGATGTGGCTGACGAAAAAGCCGCCGTTCTCGATGTAGCGGTTCAGCTGTTCGGGGTTGGGCGCACCGCGCCCGGTATCAGCGCCATCGCCGCGAAAGCCTGAAAGTGGGCCGATGCCGGGCTTACGCTCGTGATTGACGATGTAATCGGCGTAATCGGTGTATTTCGCTGCGCCATCCTCGGCGGTGAAGCCGGGCAATTTCATCTTGTTGGCCAGTTGCACTAGCACGGTTTGAAAGCCGCGCACATTTCGGTCAGGTTCGATCACCGGCCAACGAATGGCATCGGCGGCGGCATCCGCCTCGCAAATCGGGCGATCCAGCAGCGAGATACAATCGTGGCGTTCCAGATAGGTCGTATCGGGCAGGATCAGATCGGCATAGGCCACCATTTCAGAGCTATAGGCATCCGAATAGATGATGCGGGGAATGACATAATCGCCGCTCTCATCCTTGTCCGTCAGCATCTCGATCACGCCGCGCGTGTTCATCGAGGAGTTCCACGACATATTGGCCATGTACATGAACAGCGTGTCGATCTTGTAGGGATCGCCGGCATGGGCGTTGGAGATGACCATATGCATCAACCCATGCGCGGACATCGGATTTTCCCATGTAAACGCCTTGTCGATGCGGGCGGCCGTGCCGTCGGGCTTGAGCGCGAGATCTTCGGGGCCGCGCACAAAGCCCAGATGCGGGCCGTCGAGCGGGCAATCGGGTTGCACGCCGCAATGCGGTTTGGGATGGGCGCTGACGGGCTTTGGATAGGGCGGCTTAAAGCGGAAACCGCCGGGCACTTCGACGGTCCCGAGCAGGATTTGCAGGACGTGCAGGGCGCGTGCCGTCTGAAAGCCATTGGAATGGGCCGAAATCCCCCGCATGGCGTGAAAGCTGACCGGGCGGCCTGTCATGGTCTGATGCGTCTCGCCCCGGAAATCGGTCCATTCGTGATTTAGGGTGATTTCCTCTTCGAACGCCACGCGAGCAATCTCGGCGGCGATGCGTCGGATTTTATCCGGCGTGACGCCGCAGCGCGCGGCGACCGCTTCGGGGGCGTATTGCGGATCGAGGTAGCGCTCTGCCATCAGGTGCATGACGGGACGGTGGGTGATGCCATCGGCATCGTATGTGGCGCTGAGGTCGGGGCGCACACCGGGTTTATCAAAGGCGGTAAGCGCGCCGGTGGCCCGGTCGATCACCAGCGGTTTGCCATCGGCGTCGCGCAGGAAAAGGCCATGTTCGGGCGATTTGGGGTCGGCATTCACCAGCACTGGCGCATTGGTGTAACGGGCGAGATAGTTGAGGTCGATCTTGCCTGCCTGCATCAGTTCGTGAATGAGAGACAGGATGAAAAGCCCATCAGTTCCGGGGGTTATGCCGACCCAATCATCGGCCACGGCATTGTAACCCGAGCGGATCGGGTTCACGCCAATGACGCGCGCGCCGCGCGCCTTGATCCGGCCAATGCCCATCTTGATCGGATTGCTATCATGGTCTTCGGCTACGCCAAAAAGGATGAAAAGCTTGGTATGGTCCCAATCCGGCTGGCCAAATTCCCAGAAGGCACCGCCCATGGTGTAGATGCCCGCCGCGGCCATGTTGACCGAGCAAAAGCCGCCGTGTGCTGCGTAGTTCGGCGTGCCGAAATTCTGCGCCCAAAAGCTGGTGAAAGACTGCGATTGATCGCGTCCGGTGAAAAACGCGAGCTTTGATGGATCGGATTTGCGGATCGGTTCAAGCCAATCACAAGCGATTTGCAGCGCCTCGTCCCAAGAGATTTCCTGAAACTCGCCCGAGCCTCGGGGGCCGACACGTTTCAGGGGGGCGCGCAGGCGCGAGGGGGCGTTGACCTGCATGATGCCGGCAGAGCCCTTGGCGCAGAGCACGCCTTTGTTCACGGGGTGATCGCGGTTGCCCTCGATATACGCGACTGTGCCGGCTTTGAGATGCACATTGATCCCACAACGACAGGCGCACATGTAACAGGTGGTTTTGCGCACCTCATCCGAGACATGCGGCGAGGTGTTGATGCGTGGCTGATGTGTCATGGCTGGCCTTTGTCCTCTGTCGGCGTCACGTTATGGCAGATGAAACCCAATCGCGACCATCTTCTTGATTATTTTCATTTCCTGAAAACATATCTCGGAAATTCTGAATTTAACGGTCTTTTTTCCCAATTTTCACCTCAGTCGTCAGACAGCAGGCGTTGCGCATCGCCTGCAATCATGCGTTCCTCTTGGGCGGGAATGATCCAGCAGGCGATGCCAGAGCTGTGGGCGTGCAAGCGGGTGTCACCCGCTGCATTGGCGCGCGCGTCGATCTGTGCCCCGAGCCAAGAGAGCCCATCCATGATCCGGGCGCGCACGGGGGCGGCGTTTTCGCCGATGCCGCCGGTAAAGGCCACGGCATCCAGCCCCTGCATTGCGGCGATGAGCGATCCGGCGTGCCGGATGGCCCAATAGCAAAAATGCTCTACCGCGAAGGTGCTTGCCGGGGATGGGTCTGTGAGCAGGGCGCGCATGTCCGAGAGGCCGCCCGAGAGGCCGCGCAGCCCGCTTTCCTTGTTCAGAAGGTGATGGGTGGCAGCGATGCCATCTTCCTCGGCCAATCGCAGCACCGCGTTGCCGTCGATCATGCCGGTGCGGGTGCCCATGGTCAGCCCCTCAAGAGGTGAGTAGCCCATTGATGTTGCGATAGATTCCCCGTCACGGATGGCGCAGATCGACGCGCCGTTGCCAAGGTGAAAGGCCAAGAGGCGAGAGGGTAGGGGCGTGCCGGTCAAACCGGGCAGGCTGTCAACGAGAGAGGCATAGGAAATGCCATGAAAGCCATAGCGCCGGATGCCGCGCGCCTCGATCTGAGGCGGCAGGGCATAGCGGGTGGCGACCTCGGGGTTGCTCGCGTGAAAGGCGGTGTCGAACGCGGCCACCTGCGGCAAGTCGGGGGCGAGGGCGGCCAATGTCTCGATCGCAGCGATATTGTGGGGGTTGTGCAGGGGCGCGAGCGGCGTGCAGGATTTGATCGCGCGGAGCACCTCGGGGGTGATGCGCGTGGGCTGTGTCAGTGTCGTGCCACCATGCACCACGCGATGTGCGGCGGCGGCAAAGCGACTTATTGGAAAACCTTTGGTTTCAAGCGCTTGTAGGATAGCGTGCAGGGCGGTTGCATGGTCTGGGAAGGCTTGGGTCGTTTTTACGTCGCCCAGTTTGAGCGTGCCGGGGCCGCCGATACCATCGGCGATCCCGGTCAATACTTGGGTAAGCTGGCCGTCAAAAACGGCGAGCTTGATCGAGGATGACCCGGCATTCAGGACCAGAACAAGATCGCTGTTGCCGGGTTTCGACATGGGTCAGACCTGCTGCTCGCGCATGTCGGCGGGGTCGATCCCGGCGACAGCCACGGGTTTCTTCATCGCGTCGCGACGGAACGGTTCACCCAGTTCTTGATTGATCATGGCCTCGATAAGCGTGGTCTTGCCGTGTTCCATCTGATCCTTGATCGCGGTGTTGAGCGCGTCGGTCAGTTCCTCCATCGTGCGGGCGATGACGCCCTTGAGGCCACAGGCCTGCGCGATACCGGCATAGCTAACCTGTTGATCCAGCTCTGTTCCGACGAAATTGTCGTCAAACCAAAGGGTTGAGTTGCGCTTTTCGGCGCCCCACTGGTAGTTGCGGAACACGATCTGCGTCACGGCGGGCCATTCGCCGCGACCGATGGCGGTCAGTTCGTTGACCGCGATGCCAAAGGCACCGTCGCCGGCAAAGCCTACAACCGGCACATCGGGCTGGCCGATTTTTGCACCAACGATGGAGGGCAGGCCATAACCGCAGGGGCCAAAGAGGCCGGGGGCGAGATATTTGCGGCCCTCTTCAAACGATGGGTAGGCATTGCCGATGGCGCAGTTGTTGCCAATATCGGAGGAAATGATCGCTTCGCGCGGCAGGGCGGATTGGATCGCGCGCCAAGCCATACGGGGGCTCATCCAATCGGGTTTGTCAGCGCGGGCACGTTCGTTCCAGCTTGTGCCGGGATCGTCATCCTCGTGGTCCATCGAGCTGAGCTGTTGTGCCCATGTCGATTTTGTCTGTGCGATCAAGGCTTTGCGGTCGGCGCGGTCGGTGTCGCCCGCGCTTTCACCCAAATGGGCGAGGATCGAAGTAGCGACTTTCTTGGCGTCGCCGACGATGCCCACGGTTACTTTCTTGGTGAGGCCGATACGGTCGGGGTTGATATCGACCTGAATGATTTTGGCCTCTTTGGGCCAATAGTCGATGCCGTATCCCGGCAGGGTCGAGAACGGGTTGAGGCGGGTGCCAAGGCAGAGCACGACATCGGCGCGCGAGATCAGCTCCATCCCTGCTTTTGAACCGTTATAGCCCAAAGGCCCGGCGAAAAGCGGGTGCGAACCGGGGAAGGCGTCATTGTGCTGATAGCCGACGCAGACCGGGGCATCGAGGCGTTCGGCCAGTTGGCGCGAGGCGTCGATACCATCCGCGAGCACCACGCCCGCGCCGTTGAGGATGACGGGAAACTTGGCCTCGGTCAGCAGTTTGGCAGCATCGGCAATCGCGCCTTCGCCACCCGAGGGGCGCTCAAACTCGACAATTGCGGGCAATTCGATGTCGATGACTTGGGTCCAGAAATCGCGGGGGATGTTGATCTGGGCTGGTGCGGATGCACGTTTTGCTTTGAGAATCACACGGTTAAGAGTTTCTGCGATGCGGGTAGGGTCGCGCACCTCTTCCTGATAGGCGACCATATCTTCGAACAGTTTCATCTGTTCGACCTCTTGGAAGCCGCCCTGACCAATGGTCTTGTTGGCGGCTTGCGGGGTCACGAGCAGCAGGGGGGTATGGTTCCAATAGGCGGTTTTGACGGCGGTCACGAAATTTGTGATGCCGGGACCGTTCTGAGCGATCATCATCGACATCTTGCCGGTGGCACGCGTGTAGCCATCGGCCATCATGCCGGCAGAGCCCTCATGCGCGCAATCCCAAAAGGTGATCCCGGCCTTGGGGAAAATATCCGAGATCGGCATCATGGCAGAGCCAATGATCCCAAAAGCGTGTTGGATTCCATGCAGTTGCAGGGTTTTGACAAAGGCCTCTTCGGTGGTCATCTTCATCGGCTGGGTCCTCTGGATCGGGCGCGCAGTGGCGGTTAAAGGGATATCTGAAGCGAAACTAGCGGTGTGTGGGGGTTACTTCTAGGGCCAGAAGGCAACGTAGGGTAAGGCCAGAAGATTTTAAAAATGAGAATAGGGGTATCAAAAATTGGAAGTTATAGTTTTCTGGCTGCTCTGATGGATGAATGGTGAAATCATTTAATATGTTGATTGTAGTCAATAATATTTGAATTCATCTCCTAAGGGCCCTGTCCGAAGGCCGAGGCCAATTCCCGCGCGATATGGGCAATTCCTTGGGGGATGCGGTCTGAAGGGATCGAGGAATAAGCGAGACGATAGAAATTGCGTGGTCTGTCGGTGCCGTGAAAGAAAGGATGCCCCGGCTCGATCAACACGCCCGACTGCCGGAGGGCGTTATCAATCTGGCCCATGTCTATGTGATCCGGGGCCTGCATCCAGATGGAGGAGCCGCCAAAAACGCCACGCCCGGCGACGTCAAGACCGTGATCAGCCAAGGCGCTCTCCATCACGCTGCGGCGGCGCGCAAAGACCTGACCCATGCGGCGCACGAGGCTGTCGTAGTGACCAAGCGAGAGGAAATAGGCCGCTGTGCGCTGAATATGGCCCGGCGGATGGCGCAGAACCGAGGCGCGCAGGGCGCGACACTCTCGAATAAATGATTTGGAACCAACAAGGTAGCCAAGCCTTAGGCCTGGAAAGATCGACTTGGAGAAGGAACCCACGTAGATCACCCGCCCCTCGGTATCGAGGGATTTCAGGGCCGGAAGGGGTGCGCGGAGAAAGGAGACCTCGAACTCGTAGTCATCCTCAACGATCAGCGCCTCCATCTCGGCGGCGCGGGTGAGCAGCGCCTTGCGCCGCGCAAGGGGCATGGTGGCGTTGGTCGGGGCCTGATGGCTGGGCGTGGTAAAGATCACGTCGGCCTGATCGGGCAGGTTTTCCGGCGGCAGACCGTCGCGATCGACGTCCACCGGCATGAGGTGACAACGCGATTGCATGAGAATGTCGCGCAGAGCGTGATAGCAGGGGTTTTCGATCGCGGCGGTGCGGCGTTGGGTCAAGAGCACCTGCGCGGTGAGCCATAAAGCATTCTGCGCGCCCATTGTGACAAGGATTTCATCGGGTTGCGCGATGATGCCGCGACGCGGCAAAGTGTGGCGGGCGATAAACTCGATCAGTTTAGGATCGTCTTGATCGTAGTAATCTGCGGTGAGGGCCTGAAAATCCTTGGCCCCAAGCGCCTGTAGCGCGCAGTGACGCCAGTTGGCGTGATCGAAGAGCGCGGGATCGGTCTGGCCGTAGATGAAGGGATAGGGGTAACGCGCCCAATCCTGTGGCTTTTCGGGCGTATCGCCGCCGGTGAAGCGGCGGCCAAGTGCGCGGGACCAATCAATCGTGTCGCCGCGTGGTGCGGGGGCTGTGAAGGCCGGAGGTTCTGGTGCGTTTTCAGAGACATAGTAGCCGGAACGGTCGCGCGAGGCGAGGTAATCATTGGCCTGCAATTCGGTCAAGGCCAGGGTCACGGTGATGCGGCTGACACCCAGATGTGCGGCGAGTTTGCGGGAAGAGGGCAGTTTCTCGCCCTTGCGAAAGCGGCCTGACAGGATGCCCTGCGCGATCATCTGCTGGATCTGCGCCTGAAGCGTGCCCTCAGCCTCGGGGGCGAGAAAAAAGGTTTCGACCGGAATCGCCATAGGGACAGATTAGACTGGACTTATGGCGTGTGCAATCTGGTCTGGTGTGGCGCGCGTCTGGGGATCGTAAGCTGTGTAAGGTCCGTAAGGGGATTTTGTAAGGTCGTTCACGGCGTGGGAAAGGCGGCGTTGAAGGCCGTGTCGCCCTTTGGGGTGAATCGGACGATCCGGGTACCGGGGACGCGGTGCGCCCAACCCAGAGCCTCGATATGCGCGAGCAGGCCACGCCCCAGGCGCCCGGCCAGATGGGCGCGCCGTTCGGACCAGTCGAGGCAGTCGCGGCACATGGCTGTGCGGGGCGACGGGAGGTGGTCTGGGTCAAGCCCGAGGGAGGTGATGAAGCGGTGGCCGCTGTCGGTGAGCGTGAGGGTTGTGTCGTCCTGCTGGAGAAAGCCGCGTGCGCGCAGGCTGTCATACATCCGGGTGCCCATGTCGCCTGCGAGGTGGTTGTAACAGACGCGGGCGCGGCGCAAAGCCGGGTCGCGCGGACCGGGGCGGGTGCGCAGGTGGCCCGCGCCTGCCGCGATGCCCATCAGGGCCTCAATAAGATGCGCCACCTCATCCGAGGCGAGGCGGGTGTATCTGTGCCGCCCCTGTCGCGTTTGGGTGACAAGGCCGCCTGCTTCGAGACGGGCCAGATGAGCGGAGGCGGTTTGCGCGGTCACGCCCGCCTCTGCCGCCAGTTCGGTGGCGGTGAGAGCCTTGCCGCTCATCAAAGCGGTTAGGATGTTGGCGCGGGCCGGGTCGCCGATGAGGGCGGCGATGCGGGCGATGTCGGGGCCTGTTTTCATAGTTCGATGGTAGCCGAAGCATTAACGCCGCGCAATCGGGTAGATCTGGGGCTGCAACCATTTGGAAAGGAGTGCCGTGCCATGCTGACATGTGTGATTCGCTATCATATCGACCCAACCAAGAGAGAGGAGTTTGCACACTATGCCCGCAACTGGGGTGAGGCGATCCCGCGCTGTGGGGCGGATCTGATCGGATATTATGCCCCGCATGAAGGCAGCAGCACGCTGGCCTATGGCATTTACAACATCCCCTCTTTGGCAGCTTATGAGGCCTATCGCGGGCGGCTGGCCGATGATCCGCTGGGGCGCGAGAACTATGAGTTTGCGCAGCGCGAGAGGTTCTTGTTGCGTGAGGACCGCGTTTTCTTGAAGCTGGTGAGCGGAGGGGGATGATGGAAACTGTCGGGCTGGCGCGGTGGTGCGCAGGCGGCAGACGGGGGCAAGCGGCCATGGTGGAGGAGTGCCGCCCAAGCGGAAAGCCGAGGCAAAAAGCCGTGGAAGAGAGCCGAGGCGATAGGCTAGAGCAGAGAGCCAAGGCAAGCGGTCACAGTATGCAGCCAAGGACCGCAGTAATGGCAAACGGCGCAGGCAAGCGGGAGGGTGTGAGATGATTGCAGTGATATTCGAGGTGATCCCCGGTGAGGGGCAAAAGGAGCCGTATCTGGAGATGGCGGCCAAGATGCGCCCCCTGGCCGAGGCGATTCCCGGCTTTATCAGCGTCGAGCGGTTTGAGAGCCTGACCCAACCCGGCAAGCTATTGTCGCTGTCGTTCTGGGAGGATGAGGCGGCGGTGATCCGGTGGCGGCAACTGGCGGAACATCGCGGGGCGCAAAGGGCGGGGCGTCAGGTGATGTTTGACGACTACCGTTTGCGGGTGGTTAGCGTGATCCGGGATTACGGCATGCATGAGCGGGATGAAGCCCCCGAAGACAGTCGTGCGGCGCATGGCGGCTGAGCTTGGGTGCACGGTGGCGGATGTTGACGCCAGAGGTCTGGCAGAACGCTGAGACGGGGCTGGCGGGATCAGGCGCGCAAGGGCGCTGTGGCTGGGTTTCGGGCAAGGATTACGAGCGCCAAGGATTTGACTGGCATGCCCCGGCTAGGCGCAGGGCGCGGGCGTGATGGTGAGGGGCGCAGGGACGTGGTAGAAAAGGAGCAAGGTGCAGGGGCCTGACACAATCTTCGCCAAGCTGTGATTTGTACCCATGCGGTGATGCCGTTAGCCAATGGGTGTTTGGAACGGGGATCGGTGCATATGGCATTTCACGAAAAGATTACTCTGTCATCGCAGGACAAGATGGATGCTGTGGCGCTGTTGGTGCTGCGGTTGGGATTGGCGTGGTTCATTTTCCTGTGGGCGGCGCATAAGATCATCACGCCGGGGCAGTATCAGGATCTTGCGCGCAATTTCGACGGGGTCGAGGTGAGCCTGAGCCAAGTGTACCTTGCGGGGGGCGCGCAGATCGCGCTCTGCCTGTTGGTGGCGCTGGGGGTGCTGCGGTATTTTTCCTATGGCAGCCTGTTGATCATGCATTTCTTTACCGTGACGCGGCGCTGGGAGGGATTTTTTGATCCCTTCGCCGTCAATGAGCGGGGGTTCCCGGTAAACCGCAATCAGGTGATTGATCTGGCGGTTCTGGCGGCACTGATCGCCTTGGTGCTGCTGATCCGCCGGGATCATTTCAGCGTGGGCGGCTGGTTGGCGCGGCATGACCGGGCGCGGTGGTGGATGTAGAGATTGGCACTGGCGCGGGCGGGATGGGCTGCCTAAAAGGGGCAGGACCACATCTGAAAGGACATCCCATGAGTGAGATTACCCGTCTTCATACCGGCCCCCGCATGAGCCAAGCGGTTGTGCATAACGGCATCGTCTATCTGGCAGGGCAGGTTGGCAAGCCCGGTGACAATGTGACCGAGCAGACCAAAAGCTGTCTGGCGCAGGTCGATGCCTTGTTGGCAGAGACCGGAAGCGACAAGACGCGCATTCTGCAAACCATCGTGTGGCTTGCGGATATGAAGGATTTTGCCGAGATGAACGCGGTTTGGGATGCCTGGGTGCCGCAGGGCCACACGCCCGCGCGCGCGGCGGGTGAGGCGAAGCTTGCGACGCCGGATTATCTGGTCGAATTCATCGTGACGGCGGCGCAGAAGTAAGGGTTTGCCCCGTCTTTGCGTCTTGTGATGCGTGTCCCGGGTTTGACCCGGGACCTTTGCTTTGCTGGGCGAGAGGCCCCGGGTCAGGCCCGGGGCGTGAACCGCGACGTAAAACCCGCCTTGGAGTGATCCGGGGCGGGTTTTTTGCGCGCCTTAGCTGCGCAGGGCGGGCAGGCCGATGCCCGTCGCCTCGAACCCGCCATCGACGGCGATGATCTGGCCGGTCACATAGCTCGCGGCGGGTGAGCAGAGGAAGGTGATGACCGATGCGATTTCATCCTCGCTGCCGTAGCGGTTGAGGGGGATCGCATCGTGGTAGGCGGCGATGATGTCGGGGGTATGCACGGCCATGGCGAGTTTGGTCGCGACCGGGCCGGGGCAGACGCAATTGGCGCGCACGCCGAATTCGCCCAATTCCGCCGCCTGTTGCAGGGTCAGGTGTTTGACGGCGGCCTTGGAGGTGCCATAGGCCACGCGCAGGGTCGAGGCGCGCAGGCCAGAGATGGAGGCGATGTTGACGATGGCACCGCGGGCGTCACAGAGCGCCGGGCGCAGTGCTTGGCTCATCAGGAACACACCGTCGAGATTGGTGTCCATCACGGTGCGCCAACGGGCGAAATCGGTTTCGGCGAGGGGGCCGAAATCGGCCACGCCCGCGTTGTTAACGAGGGCGTCAACCGAGGGGGCGGTGGCGGTGACATGGGCGGCCATCTGCGCCACCTGATCGGGCTGCGAGACATCGCAGAGCACCGGATCAACGCCCGAGAGCGGGTTTGCCGCCTCTTGTAGGGCTGCGGCGTCGCGGTCGATCATCACCACGCGCCAGCCCATGGCCAGAAATTGCCGGGTGGTGGCCAGGCCGATGCCGCGCGCGGCCCCGGTGACGACAGCGGTTTTCGGGGCGGCGGTTTTTGGGCTGTCGGTCATGGGCTTAGTCCTGTTGCGGGGTGGCGTCGTGGCGATAGGCGGGGCGGCCGATGCTGTCATAGGCCGTAAAGCCTGCGCGTTTGGCATCCTTGACCGAGTAGATGTTGCGCAGGTCGGCCATGCGGGGGCTGGTCATCTTGCGCGCCAGACGCTTGAGGTCGAGGGCGCGGAATTCG
Source organism: Roseovarius sp. MS2 (assembly GCF_051447875.1). Lineage (NCBI taxonomy): Bacteria > Pseudomonadati > Pseudomonadota > Alphaproteobacteria > Rhodobacterales > Roseobacteraceae > Roseovarius > Roseovarius sp. MS2. Next base: position 944,570 of record NZ_JBKHVF010000001.1, on the reverse strand, counting down.
TTCCACTCGGTGAGCAGGACCAAAAGATCGGCCTTGTTGGCGCATTTATAGGGGTCTTCTTGCCAGGACACGCCGGGCAAGAGCGCCTCGCCCTCGCGCTGGCCTTGCGGGTCGGTGACGCGGACGCGCGCACCGCCGCCGACAAGGGCGGGAATGATGGTGAGCGCGGGGGCATCGCGCATATCATCGGTATTGGGTTTGAAGGTGACGCCCAAGATGGCGATGGTCTTGCCGTTGAAAGAGCCGTCGCAAAGATCGAGCAGTTTGTCGATCATGCGGCGTTTCATTTCTTCGTTCACGGTGATGACTTTTTCGGTGATCTGCATGGGCAGGCCGTGATCCTGACCGATGCGGGCCAAGGCGCGGGTGTCCTTGGGAAAGCAGGAGCCGCCATAGCCGGGGCCTGCGTGCAGGAATTTGTTGCCGATGCGGCCATCAAGGCCGATGCCGTGGCTGACCTGTTTCACATCCGCGCCGGTGCGTTCGCACAGCGCCGCGATTTCGTTGATGAAGGTGATCTTGGTCGCGAGAAAGGCGTTGGCGGCGTATTTGATCATCTCGGCGGATTCGAGATCGGTGGTGACGATGGGAAAATCACGCAGGTAGAGGGGGCGGTAGATCGCGGCCATGACATCGGCGGCGCGGTCGGTCTGGACGCCGACGACGACGCGGTCGGGTTTCATGAAATCGTCGATGGCCGCCCCTTCGCGCAGGAATTCGGGGTTGGAGGCGACATCGAAATCAAGGTTCGGATTGGCCTTTTTGATCACCTTCTTGACCGCGCGGTTGGTGCCGACGGGGACGGTGGATTTGGTGACGATCACCACATACTCTGAGGCGGCGCGGGCGATTTCCTCGGCGGCGGCCATGACATAGGTGAGGTCGGCGTGGCCATCGCCGCGCCGGGTTGGGGTGCCCACGGCGATGAACACGGCCTCGGCCCCGGTGATGGCCTCGGCCAGGTCGGTGGTGAAGCGGAGGCGGCCTGCCTCGACGTTCTTGGACATGAGCGCGTCAAGCCCGGGCTCGAAGATCGGCACCTCGCCGCGCAGGAGCTTGGCGATCTTGTCGGGGTTTTTATCGACGCAGGTCACGTCATGGCCGAAATCGGAAAAACATACCCCCGAGACAAGGCCCACGTAGCCCGTTCCGATCATCGCAATTTTCATGTTACATGCCCTTTGACGCAAACCTCTGGATTAGACTGTATTGGGGGTCGACTCGGGTGTGTCAACGCGCTGTGGTGTCCTGTAGGGGAAAACAGGTAAGCCTGTGGCGTTGGGTGGATAAGGAGAGAGACGATGGCGGCAAAGCTGTTTGGGACGGACGGGGTTCGGGGGCAGGCAAATAGCTGGCCGATGACAGCGGATGTGGCGCTGCGTCTTGGGGCGGCGGCGGGGGGATATTTTCGCCGCGACAAGCAAGAGCACCGCGTGGTGATCGGCAAGGATACGCGGTTGTCGGGCTATATGATCGAATATGCGCTGACCGCCGGGTTTACCTCGACGGGTATGAACGTGTTTCTGCTGGGGCCGGTGCCGACGCCGGCGATTGGGTATCTGACCCATAGTTTGCGCGCCGATGTGGGGGTGATGATTTCGGCCAGTCACAACCCGGCCTCGGACAATGGGATCAAGCTGTTTGGGCCGGATGGTTACAAGCTGAGCGATGAGGCGGAGGCGGGGATTGCGCGGCTGCTGGACGAGGGCGCGCGGCTGGCGGCACCGGAGAAGATCGGCCGGGCCAAGCGGATCGAGGACGCGCGCGGGCGCTATGTGGAATATGCCAAGACCACCTTTCCGCATCGTCGGCGGCTGGAGGGGCTGCGGATCGTGCTCGATTGTGCCAATGGCGCGGCGTATCGCACGGCGCCGGAGGTGCTCTGGGAATTGGGGGCTGAGGTGATCCCGATGGGGGTAGAGCCGGACGGGTTCAACATCAACCTCGATTGTGGATCGACCAAGCCGCAGGCTGCTGCGCGCCGGGTGCTGGAGACGCGGGCCGATCTGGGGATTTGTCTGGATGGCGATGCCGATCGGGTGGTGTTGATCGACGAGCAGGGGCGGATCGCAGATGGGGATCAGTTCATGGGGCTGATTGCCACGCGCTGGGCACGTGAGGGGCGTCTGGCGGGCAATACTCTGGTGGCGACCGTGATGTCCAATCTGGGGCTGGAGCGGCATCTGGAGGCGCAGGGCATTGCGCTCAAGCGCACGGCGGTGGGGGATCGCTATGTGGTCGAAGAGATGCGCGCGGGCGGTCATAACCTTGGTGGAGAGCAGTCAGGCCATATTGTGATGACTGATTATGCCACCACCGGTGACGGTTTGATCGGCGCGTTGCAGTTTCTGGCGGCGATGGTCGAGACGGGCGAAAAGGCCAGCAGTCTGGCGCAGGTGTTCGAGCCGGTGCCGCAGAAGTTGATCAATGTGCGCTTTGCCAAGGGTAAGAACCCGATGGCGACCGATGCGGTGCAAAGCGCCGTGGCTGCGGCGGAGAAGCTGTTGGGGGGCGATGGGCGGCTCTTGGTGCGGCCCTCGGGGACCGAGCCGATGATCCGGGTGATGGCAGAGGCGCTTAATCCGGGGGTTCTGGATCAGGTGATGGACTCGGTGGTGGGTGCGGTGCGGCAGGAGAGCTGAGGGGTATCACGAGATGAGCTGCGTGGATTGCTGGGCCGGGGACTAGCGACGCAACATCTGTAACTGGCAATTTCTGCCAGCAAAATCCCTATGGCTTCGAAGTGTCGCGCAACGCCTCAGCATCGCTAGGCCGCGGGACGGCCCAGCGATCCGCGCGGCGGCGCGTGCCGCGCCTTGTTCCGCGCGGGGACATTCCGAGGGCTGAATAGAGTTAAAAACCTTTCCCCCCCAAATGCAAAACGGCCCCGCCGGATCGGTGGGGCCGCTTCGTGTCTGGCGCATTGCAACCGGCGCGAGGCCGGTTGCGGTTTGCTTAGCGGTCGCCCTTGAGGGCTGCGCCGAGGATGTCGCCGAGCGATGCACCCGAATCGGAGGAGCCATACTGTTCGACGGCTTCTTTTTCTTCGGCGATTTCGCGGGCCTTGATCGACAGACCCAGACGGCGGGTCTTGGCGTCGACATTGGTGACGCGCACGTCGAGCTTGTCGCCGACCGAGAAACGCTCGGGGCGCTGATCGGCACGGTCACGGCTGAGGTCGGAGCGGCGGATAAAGGACTTCATGCCCTCGTATTCCACTTCGATGCCACCATCCTCGATCGCGGTCACAGCAACGGTGATCACCGAGCCACGCTTGACGCCACCGACGGCCTCGGAGAACTTGTCGCCGCCCAGAGCCTTGATCGAGAGCGAGATACGCTCTTTCTCGATGTCGACTTCGGATACAACGGCATGAACCATGTCACCCTTTTTGTAGCTCTGGATGGCATCTTCGCCGCGCTCGTCCCAGCTGAGGTCCGAGAGGTGGACCATGCCGTCGATCTCGCCTTCGAGACCGATGAAGAGACCGAATTCGGTGATGTTCTTGACTTCACCCTCGACCTCGGTGCCCTCGGGGTGTGTTTCTGCAAACACTTCCCACGGGTTGCGCATGGTCTGCTTGAGACCGAGCGACACGCGGCGCTTGGCCCCGTCGATTTCCAGCACCATGACTTCGACTTCTTGCGAGGTCGACACGATCTTGCCGGGGTGGACGTTTTTCTTGGTCCAGGACATTTCCGAAACGTGCACCAGACCTTCGACGCCCGGCTCCAGCTCTACAAATGCGCCGTAATCGGTGATGTTGGTCACGCGGCCCGTATGGGTCGATTCCAGCGGGTATTTGGCGGCAACCAGATCCCACGGATCTTCTTGGAGCTGCTTCATGCCCAGCGAGATGCGGTGCGTGTCTTTGTTGATCTTGATGACCTGCACCTTGACAGTTTCGCCGATTGTCAGGATCTCGGAGGGGTGGTTGACGCGACGCCATGCCATGTCGGTGACATGCAAGAGGCCGTCCACACCGCCCAGATCGACGAAGGCGCCGTATTCGGTGATGTTCTTGACCACACCGTCAACGGTCTGGCCTTCGGTCAGGTTGCCGATCACCTCGGCGCGCTGTTCGGCGCGCGATTCTTCGAGGATGGCACGGCGCGACACGACGATATTGCCGCGGCGACGGTCCATCTTGAGGATCTGGAACGGCTGCTTGAGACCCATCAGCGGGCCAGCGTCACGCACGGGGCGGACATCGACCTGAGAGCCGGGCAGGAAGGCCACGGCACCGCCCAGATCGACGGTGAAGCCACCTTTGACGCGGCCAAAGATGGCCCCATCAACGCGCTCTTCGTCGGCATAGGCCTTTTCAAGACGGTCCCATGCCTCTTCGCGGCGGGCCATCTCGCGGCTGATCACGGCTTCGCCCTTGGCGTTCTCGGCGGACCGCAGGAACACTTCGACCTCATCGCCAACGGAGATGTTGGGGGTCTCGCCGGGATTTGCGAATTCTTTCAGATCAACGCGGCCTTCCATTTTGTAGCCGACGTCGATGATGGCTTGGCCCGCTTCGATTGCGATGACCTTGCCTTTGACAACAGACCCTTCCTCGGGTGTGTCCATTTCGAAGCTTTCGTTCAAGAGGGCTTCGAATTCCTCCATAGATGTATGTTGAGCCATGTGGTCTCTGGTTTCCTTTTAACGGTTTTCTGGCCGAGCGGTTGTCTCCGCCGGTCTTTCAGGGTTTCGTTGGTCGGGCGGGTCACAAAACAAAGAGGGCCGGTGGTTCCGACCCTGCTCGATCTCTTGTGTCCTGTGGCCTTATTCGCCTTTGGTGACAGGCGCGCGTATACAGGGGCTTGGCGGGATAATCAAGCCTGTCGGGGGCGGAGGCCGGAGCCGGTCTTTATCGGCAGGTTTCACGGCTGAGTTCGCCGTCAGGCATCACGGTGTTGCACAGGATCGCCCCGTCAAAGCGGGCGTTGGTGATGTCGGCGTCCTTGAGCCTGGCCCCGGACAGGTCTGCGCCGCGAAAGTCGGCGTCGCGCAGGGAGGCCCCAACAAAGGTTGCGGCCTTGAGCGAGGCATTGCGCAGGTTGATGCGGTCGGCGCGGGCCTCGTCCAACTGGGCAAGAAAGAGGTCGGTGGTGGAAAAATCGCTATCCTCGAGCGTGGCCCCGATGAGGTTGGCCCCGACGAAGGCCTGACCGGCAAAAGCCGCCTTTGTCAGATCGCAACCGGGGCAAGAGCCGGTATCGCTGAGTTCGGTCGAATCGCTGAAGGTGGGGGTTGCCAATGCCATGAGGCAGGCGGCCAAGGCGAGGGGGCGGGGCATCGCATAGGTCTCCGGGGTGTTCCAGTCACAGGGTGAAAGAACCGGGGGCGGGGTGCCCCCGGTGCTCATAGGTTACTGGAGAGTTTCGTTCTGGGCTTGAACGCGCTTGATGATGCGTTGGTTCAGCGCCTGATCCTGGCTCGCGGCCTGCGCGATTTCGAGATAGCTGTCCATGGTAATGCCGTCCGTTGTCTCGATCACGTCGGTGATCTCGGCATTGGCCTCTTTAATGATGGCGGTTTGCTGATCCTCGGTTTCGGCGCTCTGGAGGAGGGGGGTGTATTTCTCGCGCACGCTGGCCACTTCGATCAGGGCGCTGGTGAAGGCGTCAAGCTGGTCCCCGGAATACTCTGCGGCCTCTTGCGCCACCGCACTCTGGGCGGTGAACACGGTCATCGGGGCCGCAGCAAGCGCCAAGGCGAGGGCGGCGGTGGATGCGGTCAGTGTCTTGTGGAAGGACATGCTGCCTCCTTTCTGGTCTGGTTCAAGTGCAACAGGATGGGCCTGTTGCAGACAAACCTAAGGACCATGGCCGGGCATGCAACCGGATGGGCGGGATCTCGCCGGAAGGGGCATCACCCTTGGGCGGCGGTCACGATGGCGATGGCGCGGGCTGTGGCCTCTTCGATGGTCATTTCAGAGGTGTCGAGCAGCACCGCGTCTTCGGCGGGTTTGAGGGGGGCGGTGGCGCGGGCGCTGTCGCGGGCGTCGCGGTCGCGCAGGTCTTGGGCCACCTCTTCGAGGGTCACGTCATGGCCCTTGCCGGTCAGTTCAACGTGGCGGCGGCGGGCGCGCTCGGCATCGGCGGCGGTGACGTAGAGTTTGACCTCGGCCTCGGGGCAGATGACGGTGCCGATGTCGCGCCCGTCAAGCACGGCCCCGCCTGCGCGCCGGGCAAAGGCGCGTTGGAAGTCGAGCAGCGCTTGGCGCACCTCGGGGATGGCGGCCACGCGGCTCGCGGCCTGGCTGACATCCGGGGTGCGCAGATCATCGGCGTCGAGATCCTCGGCGCGCAGGGATTGGGCGGCCTCGACCGGATCGAGCCCGGTGAGCATCCGCCGCCCGGTGGCGCGGTAGAGCAGCCCGGTGTCCAGATGAGCAAAGCCGAAATGCGCGGCCAAAGCGCGGCCAATGGTGCCTTTGCCCGCCGCTGCGGGGCCGTCGATTGCGATGGTGAATGCCATGGGCTGCCCTTTCGTGATCGGACCCTCTGACTAGCCGATTGGGGCGCGGGCCTCAAGCATCGCTTGACGTACGCGCAGGGCCAAGGCATCACGCCTCTATGATGATATACAAGATATTGCGTGGGCCGGAATGGGCCCAACTGCGGGCGGCGGGCGAGAGTGCTGGCGCGCCGATTGATCTGGCCGATGGCTATGTGCATTTTTCCACCGCTGAACAGGCGGCGGAAACGGCGGCCAAGCATTTTGCCGGGGCCGAGGGCCTGATGCTGGTGGCGGTTGCCGTGGACCGGCTGGGCGAGGCGCTGAAATGGGAGGTGTCGCGCGGTGGCGCGCTATTCCCGCATCTCTACCGCGAGATGCGCCTGTCGGATGTGGCATGGGCACAGCCTTTGCCGCTGGTGGATGGCGTGCATCAGTTTCCGGCAGGTCTGGAATGAGCGGGATGGAGCGTCTTGGCCTCAGCCTTTTGCACCGGGTTGATCCGGAGCGGGCGCATGGTCTGGCGCTCCGGGCGTTGCAACTTGGATTGGTGCCCGCACCGGGGGCCTATACGAGCGCGCGGCTGCGGACCAATCTGGCGGGGCTGCGCCTGCCCAATCCGGTGGGATTGGCGGCGGGGTTTGACAAGAACGCCGAGGCGCTGGGGCCGCTTGCCCGTGCCGGATTTGGATTTATCGAGGTGGGGGCGGTGACGCCGCGCGCACAGCCGGGCAACCCGCGCCCGCGCCTCTTCAGGCTGAGTGAAGACCGGGCGGTGATCAACCGATTCGGGTTCAACAATGCAGGCATGGAGGCGGCGGCAGCGCGGTTGGCGGCGCGGCCACGCGACGCGGTGATCGGTCTTAACCTTGGGGCCAACAAGGACAGCGCCGACCGGGCCGAGGATTTCGCCCGCGTGCTGGCGCATTGCGGGGCGCATCTGGATTTCGCAACGGTCAATGTCAGCAGCCCCAACACCGAGAAGCTGCGCGAGTTGCAGGGGGCGGAGGCGCTGATGGGTCTCTTGAAAGGGGTCATGGAGGCGCGCGATTGGTTGCCGCAGCCGATCCCCATTTTCCTCAAGATTGCGCCGGATCTGAGCGATGCGGAATTGAGCGAGATTGCCGATGTGGCGCGGGCCTCGGGCCTGAATGGCATCATTGCCACCAATACGACGCTGGGCCGTGAGGGGCTGATGAGTGCCGCGAAGAGTGAGGTGGGGGGGCTGTCGGGGCAGCCTTTGTTCGAGAAATCAACGCGGGTATTGGCGCGGCTGTCGCAACTGACGGGCGGGGAAATGCCGCTGATTGGTGTGGGGGGGATTGCCAGCGCAGAGCAGGCCTATGCCAAGATCCGCGCCGGGGCGAGTGCCGTGCAGCTTTATTCGGCGCTGGTCTATCAGGGGATGTCTTTGGTCGCAGAGATTGCCCGGGGTCTGGAGCGGTTGTTGCAGCGGGATGGGTTTGGCAGCGTGGCAGAGGCCGTGGGCACCGGGCGGGACGAATGGCTGTGATCACCTATTGGCACAATCCGCGCTGTTCCAAATCGCGCGCTGGTTTGGCGCTGTTGGAGGAGCATGGGGCAGAGGTGGTTGTGCGGCGCTATCTGGAGGATGCGCCGGCTGTGGCAGAGTTGCGGGCTGTTTTGGTGCTGTTGGGCTGTGCGCCTATCGAGATGATGCGCCCCTGTGAGCCGCAGTTCAAGGCGCTGGGATTGGGGCGCGAGAGTGCGGCGGAGGATCTGCTGGCGGCGATGGCGGCGCATCCGATCCTCATTGAGCGTCCGATTGCGATCGGGGCCGCGCGCGCGGTGATCGGGCGGCCACCGGAGGCGGTGCTGGAGGTTTTGTGAGGGGGGCATTGCTTGCCGCCCGCGCGGAACAAGGCGCGGTACGCGCCGCCGCGCGGATCGCTGGGCCGTCCCGCGGCCTAGCGATTTTGACATGGCGCGCAACACTGAGGGATCATGCGGATTTGGCTGGCATAAAGCGGCAGTTTCCGCCGTGTCATCGCTAGTCCCCGGCCCAGCGATCCGCGCGGAAACAAGCTACCCCTTCAACAATTCGGGATATTGACCGCGAGACCACCGAGCGAGGTTTCCTTGTATTTCTCGCTCATGTCGAGGCCGGTCTGGCGCATGGTCTCGATACAGGCGTCGAGCGGCACGAGGTGGGTGCCATCGCCGCGCAGGGCGAGGGAGGCGGCAGAGACCGCCTTGATCGCGCCCAAGCCATTGCGCTCGATGCAGGGCACCTGCACGAGGCCGCGCACCGGGTCGCAGGTCATGCCAAGGTGGTGTTCCAGCGCGATTTCGGCGGCGTTCTCGATCTGGGCGGGGGTGCCGCCCAAGACGGCGGCAAGGCCAGCCGCGCCCATGGCGGCGGCGCTGCCTACCTCGGCCTGACAGCCTGCCTCGGCGCCCGAGATGGAGGCGTTGTATTTCACCAGACCACCGATGGCGGCGGCTGTGAGCAGAAATTCTTCGATCTGGGTCTCATGCGCGCCCGGCACATGCTCGAGCCAGTATTTGATCACCGCAGGCACCACGCCAGCGGCACCATTGGTGGGCGCGGTTACAACCTGCCCGCCAGCGGCGTTTTCCTCGTTCACCGCCATGGCATAGGCGCTCATCCAGTCGTTGATCTTGTGCGGGGCGGTGAGGTTGGTGCCACGCTCGGCCACCAGCGCGTCGCGGATGCCCTTGGCGCGGCGCTTGACCTTGAGGCCGCCGGGCAGGATGCCTTCAGCGTTGAGGCCGCGTTCGATGCAGTCGTTCATCACCTGCCAGATGCGGGCCACGCCAGAGCGCAGGTTTTCCGGGCCGCCACGGGCGATTTCGTTGGCGCGCTTCATCTGGGCGATGCTTTTGCCCGAGCGCTCGGCCATTTCCAGCATCTCGGCGGCGGATTTGAACGGGTAGGGGATGGGCGTGCCGTCGTCGGTGGCCTTGCCTGCGGCCAATTCCGCGTCGGTCAGCACAAAGCCGCCGCCGATGGAATAATAGGTTTCCTGCAGGATCACGTCGCCTTGGGCGTCTGTTGCCATCAGGATCATGCCATTGGCATGGCCGGGCAGGTTGGGGCCGAAATCGAAGACCAGATCTTCTTTGGGATGGAATTTGAGCGTGGGCAGGCCGGGCGGGGTGACGCTATGGCTGTCGCGGATATGCTCTAGCGTCGCCTCGGCCTTGTCATTGTCATAGGTGTCGGGAAGAAAGCCTGCGAGGCCAAGGATGGTGGCGCGGTCGGTGGCGTGGCCCACGCCGGTAAAGGCAAGGCTGCCATGCAGCGAGCCGCGCAATCCGGCATAATGGAAGGGGGAGGCGCGCATTTTGTCCAAAAAGCGCGCGGCGGCGACCATCGGCCCCATGGTATGCGAGGAGGAAGGGCCGATGCCCACCTTGAACATATCGAAGACGGATAGAAACATGTGGCGCGCTCCCTGATCGCGGGTCTTATCGCTGCTTAACCCTTGATCTACTTGTCCGAAAGCGACGCTTCAAGGGTGGCTCCTTGCCATGTGATCGGATCAGGTGGCGCTGCCCTCGGGCGGATTGCAATACTGGGGGGCTGTGAAGGGGTGGGGGCCCAGCCCTTCGGCGGTGGCCACGCGGCTTGTGGCGGGGCGGGTTTCAAGATGCGTCAAGAGCGCGTGCAGACGTGGCCAAGCGCCTGCGTCATAGCTGCCGCGCGTGCCCTCGGGATAGAGCGCGCGCCAACGCATCAGGCAGGCGAGATAGTAATCCAGCACCGAGGGGGTTTCGGGGGAGAACCAAGGGGCAGCGCGGGTTTCCAGAATATCCAGATGATCGGCAAAGCGCGCCTGCATCGTGGCGCGCAAAAGGCCCTGTGCGGCGGGATCTGACCCCACGTATTTCTCGGGATAAAAGCTTATGCGCAGGGCGGTATGGGCGGTATTCGCAAGGAAGAACAGCCATTTGAGAAAATCGCCACGGTCGGGCGATTGCGGCGCAGGCGCAAGCCGGGCGTGCCGGTCTGCAAGCCAGAGCAGGATCGCGCCGGTTTCGAAAATAGGCCCTTCGGGTGTTTCCAGCGTGGGGATCAGCCCGCCGGGGTTGAGCGCCAGATACGCGGGGGCGGCATGGGCCTGTTTGGAGCGTTCGAGCAAGACTGTGTCATAGGGTATGCCCAATTCCTCGAGCGTGAGGCGGATGATCACCGAGGCGTTGTCGGGGGCGTAATGCAGGCGATAGGGCGTGGTCATCCTGTCCTCTTGGGCGGGGAATTTGAGTATTTAGAGAACGATGAAAGGCGGGCTCAGTCCTTGGGGTCGACGTTTTCGGCGAAGGATTTGGTGAAGGCGGTTTTTTGCTCGGCGCTGGCCTCGGTCTGGTTCTGCGCTTTCCAGTCGTCATAGGGCATGCCGTAGAAGAGTTCGCGGGCGGCGTCTTTGGACATCTCGATGCCGCGATCATTGGCGGCCTCTTGCATCCAGCGGCTGAGGCAGTTGCGGCAAAACCCGGCAAGATTCATCATGTCGATGTTCTGCACATCCGCGCGTTTTTCCATCAGATGCGCACGCAGGGTGCGAAAGGCGGCGGCCTCGAGTTCAATGCGGGTCTGGTCGTCCATGATCATTCTCCTTGTTGGTGGGGTCAAAGGCCGGTTTGGGCGGCGACCTCTTGCAGGATGGGGGCGAGGCGAAGCGCCCAAGCGGTCTGTTGCGCGGGGGTTTCGATCAGGTCGTTGCGCAGTTCAATGAGGACATTGGGCCGCTCATAGGCGATGGCGTGGCGGGCGATGGCATCGCCGGGCAGGTGGCCGGTGTAGGGCTCGTTATCGCCGACGCACAGGTCGGGCTCTTGGGCGAGGCGGGCGATGAGCGGCTTGGCCAAGCGTTGGTCGGCGGCGTAGAGCAGGCCGATATGCCAAGGGCGCGGTGGGCGTCCGCGCAGTTGCGGCGTAAAGCTGTGGACCGAGACAAGGACGGTATCGGCGCGGCGTGCCGCGAGTTCGGCCAAGGCGGTGTGATAGGGGCGATAGAGCCGGTTGAGGCGGCGGTCGATATCCTCGGGTTTCGCGTGGCGATTGCCGGGAATGATCGTGCCGTCATACAGGCGCATCACGAGGGTCGGGTCATCCTCGCCCCGGTTGGGGTCGATCACGAGGCGCGAGAAATTGCTGAGGATGGCGGGGCCACCCAAGGCCTCGGCAAGCGCGCGCGTCACACCGGCGGCCCCCACATCATAGGCGATATGGCGGGCCATATCCTGAGGGGCTACGCCAAGACAGCCGCCGTTGACGAATTCCGGTACGCAATTGCTGGCGTGATCGCAGGTCACGAGCCAGCGTTCGGGGCGGTCCTGGCCGACAATCTGAAAGGGGTGATACATCATTGGCTTGGTTTTTCCTGTCATCGTCCTTTAGAACAGTTGCGGGATAATGTGAATTGCGCGATAAGGCGCAAAAGGGGGATGTTAGCGTTAACATAACCCGTGATGTCAAAGATGAAGGACGCATGAGATGAGACGCAACCGCAATGTGAAGATCGTGGCCACGCTGGGCCCGGCTTCGTCCGATTATGATACGATCCGGGCGTTGCACGAGGCGGGGGCGGATGTGTTTCGCCTCAATATGAGCCATGGCACGCAGGCCGATATTGCCGAGCGGCACCGGATCATCCGGCAGGTCGAAGAGGATCTGGACAGCCCGATTGCGATCCTGGGCGATTTGCAGGGGCCGAAACTGCGGGTTGGGGTGTTTGCCAAGGGCGAAGAGGATCTGGTTGCCGGGGCGGCGTTCCGGCTTGACCTGGACGAAGCAGAGGGGGATGCGACCCGTGTCTGCCTGCCGCACCCCGAGATTTTCGCGGCGCTGGAACCGGGGGCGAACCTGCTGGTGAATGATGGCAAGATCCGCCTGCGCGTGACCGCGTGCGGACCCGAGTTTGCCGATTGCGAGGTGATTGCCGGGGGCACGATTTCGAATCGTAAGGGCGTGAATGTGCCGGATGTGGTGCTGCCCTTGGCGGCACTGTCGGAAAAGGATCTGTCGGATCTGGAATTCATCTGCGAGTTGGGCGTGGACTGGCTGGCGCTGAGTTTCGTGCAGCGCCCCGAAGATGTGACCGAGGCGCGTGAATTGGTCCGCGGCCGGGCCGCGATCATGTCAAAAATCGAAAAGCCGGCAGGGGTGAAGCGGTTTGACGAAATCCTCGCGGTCAGCGACGGGATCATGGTGGCGCGGGGCGATCTGGGCGTGGAATTGCCGGTGCAGAACGTGCCGCCGATCCAGAAACGGTTGATCCGGCGCTGCCGGGCTGCGGCCAAGCCGGTGATCGTGGCGACGCAGATGCTCGAGTCGATGATCGACAGCCCGATGCCGACGCGCGCCGAAGTGTCGGACGTGGCCACGGCGATTTACGAAGGATCGGATGCGATCATGCTTTCGGCGGAATCGGCGGCGGGGCATTACCCTGTCGAGGCGGTGCGCACGATGGACAATGTGGCGATCGAGGTTGAGAGCGATCCGACCTATCGCGAGGTGATCGAGGCCAGTCGGCGTGTGAACCGGCAGAGTGTGGCGGACGGGATCGTTGCCGCCGCGCGCGAGATTGCCGAGACCGCCGATATCAAGGTGATTTGTTGCTATACCGAATCCGGGACCACCGCGCTCTTGACTGCGCGCGAGCGTCCGCGTGTGCCGATTCTGGCGCTGACCAGCCTTTTGGGCACGGCGCGGCGGCTGGCGCTGACCTGGGGTGTGACCTGCGTCATGACCGGCGAATTGACGCGATTCAAGATGGCGGTGATCAATGCCGCGCGGGCGGCGCGGGCGCATGGCTATGCGACCGAGAGCGATCAGATCGTGGTCACGGCGGGCGTGCCCTTTAACATACCGGGCACGACCAATATCCTGCGCGTCGCCCCCTGTCAGGAAAGTTTGATTTACGCGACCGATCCGGGTTAAACTTGGGCTGTTGAGTTCAAGGTATTTCCCGGAGGTATGTGATGGACCCTGATCTGGCGATGGCCATTGGCATGGTGTTGGGGGTGTTTTCCATACCTTCGATCATTTCCGCCTTTTCCGAGGGACATCCGCCGCGTGTGGCGACGTTTACGCTTATGGCATCGGGGGGGCTGATGGTCTGGGCGATCAGCACCAAGCCGGGTGGCTACAGCTTTGGTGATCTGCCCGAAGTGTTGGTGCGGGTGATTGCGCGCTACGTGAGTTGAGGCGCGCAAACTCTACCCGCCAAACCCTCTTGAACAATCGAGCGGTGCCGCGTATACGGCGCGCTCATCCCGCAGGACCGGCCAGATGTGGCATGCCGAGTTGTGCGGTTCTACCGACCTAATAGAGGAGCCGGAAATGCCCAAGATGAAGACCAAGTCGAGCTGCAAAAAGCGGTTCAAAGTGACGGCCTCGGGCCGCGTGGTGGCCGCACAGGCCGGCAAGCGCCATGGCATGATCAAACGCAGCAATAAATTCCTTCGTAACGCTCGCGGTACGACCACGTTGTCAAAGGCTGATGAAGGTATCATCAAGCCAATGATGCCCTACGCGCGCTAAGGAGGATTTAGGATATGTCACGCGTCAAAGGTGGGGTAGTTACCCACGCCCGTCACAAGAAAGTCATCAAGGCCGCCAAAGGTTACTATGGCCGCCGCAAGAACACCTTCAAGGTGGCCGCGCAGGCCGTCGACAAGGCCAACCAATACGCGACCCGCGACCGCAAGAACCGCAAGCGCAATTTCCGCGCGCTGTGGATTCAGCGGATCAACGCGGCTGTGCGCGCGCATGATGAATCGCTGACCTACTCGCGCTTCATCAACGGTCTGGCATTGGCCGGGGTCGAAGTGGACCGTAAGGTTCTGGCCGATCTGGCCGTGCATGAGCCCGCCGCGTTCGGGGCCATCGTCGAGCAAGCCAAGGGTGCGCTGGCCGCCTGAGCCGGTTCACATCGTGATTGAAACCGCCGTCCGGTTGGCCCGGGCGGCGGTTTTTTCATGTGCGCAGGATGCCGGAATAGAGCAGGAGGCCGTGATCGGCCAAGTCGCGCTCGATCCGCGCCCAGAGGCTGCCAAAGGCAATGGGATCGGTGCCGGTTGCCTGAGCAATTTCAGAGAGGCTGCGCCGCCCGTCGATGGCGGCAAGAAGGGGGGCGGCGTGTTTTGGCAAGGCGAGCCGCGCCTCGATGCCGTTGAAGCTGAGTTTGGGCGTCTGGCCTTGGGCGATGGCACGCGCGAGATCCGGGGCGCGCAGGCCCTTGAGATGCGGGATCAGCGCGCGGTCTTGGCTCCTTGCAGGGCTGCGCGCCTCGCTCGCGCGGGTGGCATAGCCCACATGGGTTTTGATCGTGCCGCGCAGTTTTTCGGCTAGGGCCATGGCTTGGGTTGCGGTCAGATGCGAGGGCACGGCAGTGATGCGGCTGAGGTCATAGAGCACTGGCAGAGCAAAGCCCGAGAGCGCCCAGCCGGTTTGTTCGAGTGTCTCCACCAGTGTTGTCACATCAAAGGCGCGGTCCTGCGAATGCAGAAGCAGATCGTAAAAGCCTGCGTCGCTATCCTTGTGATCGCCAAGGTTGGGGTTTGATCGGAAGGGATGCCCCTCGGGCAGGGTGGCCACCACCTCTTTGGCGGCCTTCAGCCGTGCCTCGGGCGGCAGGCCCGCATAGAGCGCGCCAAACGCCTCTTGCAGCGGATAGACGCCCGCGCGCCCATAGGGGGCATAGACCATGAACCCCATGCCGCCGCCGGGCGCCAGCGCCGCCAGAAGTGCTGCAAACCCTGCCGCCGGGTCCGGCAGGTGATGCAGCACGCCGCAGCAGTCGATATAGTCGAATTCTCCGAGGGTTGCGGCCTCTAGCAGGCTGCCGGTGACAAAGCGCAGGCCACTCAAGCCGCGTACGCGGGCGCGCTCTTCGGCAATGGCGCGCGAGGCGGTTGAGAGATCGAGATAGGTGATTTCGGCGGCGCGACCTGCGTTTTTCAGTTGCTGCGCCAGTTGGATCAGCCCGTCGCCGGTGCCGCCGCCTGCCACCAAGGCGCGCAACGGTTTGCGCCAGTCGCGCCGCCCCTGAAACAGGAAATGGTCAATTTCCAGCACATGCGACGGCGAGCCGGTGATCAGGCGCTTGGCCTCGTCTGCCGGATCGCGGGCGGGATAGGGGAAGGCTTCGTATTGCGCCTTGACCTCACTCATGGGCGCGGCCCCCGTTCTTCTTGGCAAAAATACTCAATTCTGCGCGCGCCTCATTCGAAGAGCTTGCGCAGTTGCCGCGCGGCCTTGTCCTCGATCTTTTGACGCAAGGCATCTTCAAGGTTCTGGCCCTCTTGCGGGGCGAGGTCGAGGCGTTCTTGCAGTTCGCGTTCCAGCCGGTCCTTGGCCTCTTGCTCCAGCTTGTCGCGCTCGGCCTTGAGGTTCATACGCACCGCCTTTTCCAGATCCGGTTTGATGCGCGGATTGGCCCATGGCCCCTCGATCCGCACCGGGATGGCAAGGCCGCGCGTGTTCTCGCCCTCGAGCAGCACGGGGGTAAAGAGATAGTCGATATCGCGCGCGCCAAGCCCGATACGCCCTTGGCCCGAGGCGCGGGCGAGCGGCAATTTCATGGCAAGGTCTTGGTTGATCAGGTTGCCGTCCGCCATCGTAAAGCTGGCGGTCATGGTGTCAAAGATCGTGGTGCCGCCTGTCACATCGCCCGCGCGCATGAGCCGGTCAAGGTCGATGCCCGAGATCACGCCGCGCCCGGTGCGCAAGCTGCCCTTGCCCGAAAGCGAGCGCATGATCGCATCCACCGAATTGCCAACGCCCAGAAACTCTACCTCGCCGTTGCCGGCAGCGGCAAAGCGGGTGATGCCTGCGGCATCGGTCAAGAACCGTTCGAGGTTGAGGTCGCTCACCTTGAGCGTGCCCCCGACCGAAAGGCCAGAGCGGTTGTTGGCCACGAATTGCCCGGTGATGAGCCCGTCATAGGCGCGCAATTCGCGCAATTCGAACACGGCGCGGGCGCGATCCAGTGTCATCAGGCTGCGGGTCTTGCCCAGTTTCAGATCGCCCAGATTGACGCTATCGGCGACGAGGGCGATTTCGCCATTGGCGAGGGCAAGGGCGCTGGCGTCGATCGGGCTGGTGGACCAGCCGCTGTCGGGGCTGGCCGATCCAGTGCTGTCGGCCCCGGCAAAGCGTGAGAGGTCAAGCGCGCCTGCGTTGATCTGGGCGTTGATTCGTGGCACGTCACCGCCAAGCGCAATATCGGCGGCCCCGGCAATGGCATTGCCGCCGAGGTTCAGCGTTAGATTGCGCAGCGAGAGATCGAGCGCATCAGTGAGGGTGAGATCCGTGCCGCCCTTGATGCTGGCCCCAAGGCTGGGGGGCAATTCCAGCCGGTCAAGGCCAAGGGCCGCCAGAAAGGCATCGGTATCGCCAAGGTCAATGTCGAGCCGCCCCTGGAGTTGCGGTTGCGCCCCGCCGCGCCCGGCAAAGGCCACGCTGCCCCCGGCCCCGATAGCCGTGCCGACAGGCCCGTGACAGCCCCGTCGATGAATTGCCCCACCTGATCGAGATGGCCCGCGAGGGTGACGGGGGCGCTGCCCTGACGCAGCACCGCCTCAAAGGTGGCGGTGCCATCGTAATCGGGCCAGCGCAGGTCGAAATCCAAGTTCGAGAAGGCCTGCACCGTGCCCGTGGCGTGATCGGTATAGCTGAGGCTTGCGCCGGTGATGAGCGCGCGGTCAAGCGTCAGCGCGAGGCGGTTCGAGGTGGCAAGGGGGCCATCGGATTGCCCCGAGGGGGCCACGCCCTCGACCCCCAATTCCCAATTCACCTGCCCGTCGCGGGCGCGTTCCAGACGGATCGCGGGATTGACCGCCTCTAGCCCTGTGATGCGGATATCGCCGCCAAAGAGCGCCTGTGGTTCCACCCCGATCTTGAGGCTGTCGGCGCGCAGCATCGGGCCTGCGTCGGACCAATCGGCATTGGCGATTTCAACCGCGCCGGTGGACACGCCGAGGATGGGATAAAAGCTGATCTTGGTGTCGCCGGACATTGTGACCTGACGGCCCGTCGCCTTGGTGATCTGATCGGCGGCGATGCGCGCGATCCGCTCGCCCGGCAGGAAAAAGAGCGCACCAAGGACGATGGCCAGCATGACCATGACCAGCCCCAAGGCCCGGAATATCCAGCGCATGGCATCGCCCCCTTTGCCTGCTTGTCTCGGGCATAGTCTAGGCGTGTGGCATGGGGCGGGGCAACCGCTTTTGGGCTTTGCGGGCGGGCGGGGGCAAGCTATATCGCGCCCATGGCTCAGAACCCTCCCACCCTCCGCCCCGATCTTGCGCCGCGTGCGCGTTTGACTGACACGCCCCGCGCAGGCCAGCCGACCATCGGCATGGTCAGCCTTGGCTGTCCCAAGGCGCTGGTGGACAGTGAGCGGATTTTGACGCGGTTGCGCGCCGAGGGCTATGGCATTTCGCCCGATTACACCGGGGCGGATGCGGTGATCGTCAACACCTGCGGGTTTCTTGATAGCGCCAAGGCCGAAAGCCTTGAGGCGATTGGCGAGGCGCTGGCCGAAAATGGCCGGGTGATTGTGACGGGCTGCTTGGGGGCAGAGCCCGAGTATATCACCGGGGTGCATCCGCGCGTTCTGGCCGTGACCGGCCCGCATCAATATGAGCAGGTGTTGGACGCCGTGCATCTGGCGGTGCCGCCCAGCCCTGATCCTTTCATTGATCTTTTGCCCGCCTCTGGTGTCAGCCTGACGCCGCGGCATTACAGCTATCTCAAGATTTCCGAGGGCTGTAACCACAAGTGCAAATTCTGCATCATCCCCGATATGCGCGGCAAATTGCAGAGCCGCCCGGCCCATGCGGTGATCCGCGAGGCGGCCAAGCTGGTGGAGAGCGGCGTCAAGGAACTCTTGGTGATTTCGCAGGATACCTCGGCCTATGGCGTTGATATCCGCCACGCCGAAGAGCGGGGGCACCGGGCGCATATCACCGATCTGGCGCGGGATCTGGGGGGATTGGGCGCTTGGGTGCGGCTGCATTATGTCTATCCCTACCCGCATGTGCGCGATCTCATTCCGCTGATGGCCGAAGGGCTGGTGCTGCCATACTTGGATATTCCGTTCCAGCATGCGCATCCCGAGGTGCTGCGGCGCATGGCGCGGCCTGCGGCGGCGGCCAAGACATTGGACGAGATCGCGGCATGGCGGCGGGACTGCCCCGAAATTGCGCTGCGCTCGACCTTTATCGTGGGCTATCCGGGCGAGACTGAGGCGGAGTTTCAGACGCTTCTGGACTGGTTGGATGAGGCGCAGTTGGACCGGGTGGGCTGTTTTCAATATGAGAACGTCGCCGGGGCCCGGTCAAATGCCTTGCCCGATCATGTGGCGGCCGAGGTCAAGCAAGAGCGCTGGGATCGGTTCATGGAAAAGGCGCAGGCGATTTCCGAGGCCAAGCTGACGGCCAAAGTGGGGCAGCGCATGGAGGTGATCGTGGACGAGATCGACGCCGACGGCATCGCCACCTGCCGCACCAAGGCGGATGCGCCGGAGATCGATGGGAACCTGTTTATCGACGAGGGGACAGAGGGGGTGTCGGTCGGGGATATCGTTTCCGTCGTCGTAGATGAGGCGGGGGAGTATGATTTGTGGGGAAGGTTGGGGGAGTAGGGGCGCGAATAGCAGAACACGTCGGCCAAGGTTAGTTTCCTACGCCCGGTATTTTATCGACTATTTTTTCAAGAACATCGACCAGCTTACCGCCGGAACCAATGTAGATCCCACCTCCACGAACCTTATCGGATTTTTCCTGAAAGAACACCTCGGCCATTTTCATTTTTATCTCCTGATGGTCGATTTCTTCCGACGATGACCACCCGACCGCATATGCGTCGAAAGCTTTTATTCTAAGCCCAAGAGATCTTAGCGAAAGCGAAGCACGCCGTGCGCGAGATGCCAAAGCAGCAAGATAAAACCCAGGTATTAGCAACACTACCGATACTGGGATACGCATTAGCAAACTAGATATTTCAAAGCTTTCAGTATCAGATAGAGAAACCCAGCTATATCCTATGAACAATGCAGCTGCCAACATTAGGATGGTAGCGGAAATAGAATAACGAGTATAAGCTTTGTATTCTTGTAATGCTGCTTCGACAAAACCGCCTGAAAGTGCAGTTTGACCTGCTAGTTCATAAAAACCTTCTAATTTTTTTAAAGTTTCGCGAGCACTTTCTTCTTGATGCTTTTTCTGCTCTGTCAACTCTAGTTGAACAGTGCGAATTACCTTTGAGTGCTCCTCTTGAAATTGCTTAAGTTGCGTATTTACTTCTGCCAGCGAACCGCTGATTTGATTTTTTAGGTTCTGAAACTCTTGTGATCGCTCCGCTTGTGTTTGCGAAAATTCCGCCTCCACCTCGCTGAGTTTTGCGGTAGTGGCGGCACCAACGTTCGCCTCGAGAGTCTGTTCTGTGAGTTCTATTTTATGTTCGTATTCACCAAGTTTTCTGAGCAGTTCCTGAGACCTTGGCCCATAGGAGTCTAGCTCAGACTTTATGGCCTCGATTTGAACCTTTGCTTCACTAGTAGTTTCGGTAAAATCTTTCTTTAATGCATCGATTTGTTGGATGAATTCTTCAATTTTTTCATTGGCATCTGAGCGAAAAATTCTTTTTAGCCTTGGATAAGGGAAACGCCCAAATATGGACGCGAATGAATTTGAAATGATAGCATAATGCGCCCAGTTGTTCGCGTTGTTAGGTAAATGGTTGACAATGTTTTGAAGATCTTTCTGCGACGCAGATATCTCATTTTCGGAAATTAGTGCCGTGTCCGAAGTGACCAGCACCCAGCGAAGATATTCCAACTTTCTGTCTACGTCAGTGAACTTTGGATCGTCTTTGTTAACTTCTGAAAATGCCTTTAACTGGTCTTCTACTTGGCCAATAAGTACCCAAACAGCACTGGAATTGAATTCATTCTCTAACATTTTGACCTCAAGTACTTTCTGATACGATATCTTCATGGCGAGTGGGGTCAAATAAAAACACGCTTTCAGTGTGGGGTTTGGGTGCAAACACACGATTTGTTGAGTTCTGAATGGACTTAAGACGCCGCATTTATCCTCTACCCCAATTCAAAAATTACCCTACCTCCCCTCCACAGGAGGCCCGCCATGACCCAACACACCCAAGTGCTTTATAATGCCCGCTGCCCTGTTTGCCGGGCGGAGATTGCGCATTATGCGGGGTATGTGGAGGCGAAGGGATTGCCTGTGACTTTTCAGGATCTTAACGCGGGCGGGTTGGAGCAGTGGGGGATTGACCCGGATCAGGCGGCGCGGCGGTTGCATGTGCGGCAGGATGGGCGCGTGCTCTCTGGTGTTGAGGCGTTTGCGGCGCTTTGGGCTGCTTTGCCGCGCTATCGTTGGGCGGCGCGGATCGTGGCCTTGCCGGGATTGCGGCAGGTGGCCTCGCTCATTTACGAGCGGGTTCTCGCACCGCGTCTTTATGCCAAGCATCTGGCACGAGAAGCCAAGCGCGCCGCGTCCTGAGGGCTTTCGCAGGGTCGCGCCCCGCGATAGGGTGCGCGCGAGAGACGCGGAGACCCCAGAAACATGACCGATCCCCAGACCCTGTTGCGCCGCCTGTTTGACCGGGCGGTGGCCGTAGCCGACCCGATGCAAAGCCTTGCCCCCTATCTGCCTGCGCGCCCCGAGGGCCGTGTCGTGGTGATCGGCGCGGGCAAGGCGAGTGCGCGCATGGCCGAGGCGGTCGAGGCGGAATGGGGGCCGTGCGAGGGGCTGGTGATCACGCGCTATGGCTATGCGCGCCCCTGTCAGGGCATCGAGATTGTCGAGGCGGCGCATCCGGTGCCGGATGCGGCGGGGATGCGCGCCACGGCGCGGATGCTTGATCTGCTGGAGGGATTGGGCGAGGGCGATATGGTGCTGGCGCTGATCTCTGGCGGGGCGTCGTCGCTATTGGTGCAGCCTGCGGGCGAGATGACGCTGGAGGACAAGCAGGCGGTCAATGCCGCGCTTTTGGCCTCGGGGGCGCCTATTGGGCAGATGAACGTGCTGCGCAAACATCTGAGCCGGGTCAAGGGCGGGCAATTGGCGGCGGCGGCCTATCCGGCGCGGCTGCATGCGCTGCTGATTTCCGATGTGCCGGGGGATGATCCGGCGATGATCGGATCGGGGCCGACGGTGGGCGAGGGCAGTACAGGCGATGACGCGCTGAAGATCGTGGCGCGCTATGGCATTGATCTGCCCGCGTCGGCGCGGGCGGTGTTGGCCGGGCAGAGCGGCGCGGTGCCGCCGGGGGATGTGCGCCTCAGCCGGGTTGAGAATGTGATCTATGCCGCCCCTGTGCAATCGCTGGAGGCTGCGGCAGAGGTGGGGCGCGCCCAAGGGATCAGCGTGCAAATCCTTGGCGATGCGCTGGAGGGTGAGGCGCGCGATGTGGCGCGCGATCATGCCGCGCTGGCGCGCGAGGTGCAGGCGGGTTTGGCACCGGGGGCGGCACCTATGCTGCTGCTGTCGGGCGGTGAGTTGACGGTGACGCGGCGGGGCGATGGTGTGGGTGGGCCCAATGCGGAATATGCGCTGGCCTTGGCGCTGGCCTTGGAGGGGGCGGCGGGCATTCACGCGCTGGCCTGTGACACCGATGGCGTTGATGGGGCCGCCGAGGTGGCGGGGGCGGTGATCGGGCCGGACACGCTGGCTGAGGCCCAATCCGCCGGGGTTGACCCTGCGCAGGCCCTGGCGATCAACGATGCGCATGGGTTTTTCGGGGCCGTTGGCGGGCAGGTGGTGACGGGGCCGACGCTGACCAATGTCAACGATTTCCGCGCCATCCTGATTACGCCTGTTTAGGTTACAGCGCCTTGCGTCTGATCGGGTGCATATCGCCTCGGTGAGGTCCCGGGTCAAGCCCGGGACGGGCGGGGTTTCGATGGGGCGCGACAGGCCCTAGAACTGATCCCAGATCGTGCGGCCCAGATTATCCAGCCGCTCGGGCGAGCAAAAGAGCGAGATTGTCATGGTCGCCGTCCAGTCGCGCCCGCCAAGGCGGACCAGCGTGCCGTCGGCCAGTTCCTGACGGATCGAAAACTCTGGCAGCCACGCCAGCCCAGCGCCCGCAAGCGTGCGCCGCTTCAATGCCTCGGCCAAGGCATCCATGTAGCGCAGGTCAAGTGCCGGGCGGCGGTTGCCGATGGTCTGATCGACCACGGTGCCAAGGAAGGTGTTGGGATCATAGCTGAGATACGGAAGCTCTTGCCCCGCGCGCGGTGGCAGGGACCAGCCGTTGCGCGCGGCGGCCTCGTGCTGGGCCACCGGGATAAGGCGCTCTTCGCAGATGTCCTTGCGCTTGAAGCGGGTCTCGTCAAGGATCGGGGCCACGTCCTGATGCCGGTAATAGAGCAGGAATTCGCAGCCGCCTTCGCTGAGCAACTGGCAACAGGCGGTCAGGCTGTCGGAAATGACGCGCGTGCGCATTTCGGGATACTCGCGTTCCAATGCCGCCATGCGAGGTTGCAGGAAATTGACGGAAATGGCGTGTAATGCGGCAAAGCGTTGAAAGCTGGCATGGCCGCGTGCGCGTTCGCGGATTGCCTGACGGGTATCGGTGAGATCCGCCACCGTCTGTTGCGCGACTGGCAGGAATTGCCGCCCCGCCTCGGACAATTGCACCGGATAGCTGGCGCGGTCGATCAGCGGCACGCCGATCCACGCCTCGAGCGATTTGATGCGGCGGCTAAAGGCGGATTGCGTGATGTTGCGTTCCTCTGCGGCGCGGGTGAAATTCAGCGTGCGCCCCAGACAGACAAAATCGCGCAGCCAGTTGATATCCATTTCCGCCCCCCTTTTTGTCGCCAGACTGCGCCAGTCGAGGTAACCATGCAAGATCGGAATAGTTTTATGAGATGTTTGAATTGGCCGACTCGTGGGGGTCTGTCCTAGCATTTCAGCCAAGACCAAAGGACGAAGACCGCAAGAACGGTCTCGCGCTGCACCAAAAAAGATGCATCCAACAAGGAGAAAGACATGAGAACTTCGTTGAAAGGACTGATTGCCACTACAGCGCTTGGGCTGACGGTGGCGATGCCTGCCATGGCCGAGACCACGATCCGGCTGTCCACCTATGTGAACGAGTCCGATATCCGCTATGACGGCTTTGTGCATTTTGCCGAATTGGTCGCGGAAAAGACCGGCGGCAGCGTTGAGGTGCAGATTTTCCCATCTGCCACGCTGCATGGCTGGTCTGAGGGTGTGGATGCGGTGCAGGGCGGTGTGTCGGACATGAGCTGGATGCCTGCCGATGAGCGGTTGCCCTGTTACCGTGTGACCTCGCTCTATCCGGTGGCGGTGGATTTGGAGGGGCAGATCGAGATGGACGCTGCCTATGCCGATCTGGTGCGCGATGAGGCGGCGGCGATCAACCTCGTGCCGGTGTTCAACTCGAATTATTCCTACGATCAGGAATGGTGGTTTGAAGAGGCGATTGACGATCTGGGCAATCTTGCGGGCAAGCAGGTGCGGTCCATCGGCCCGCTGGTCAGCCTGATGATCGAGACATGGGGCGGCGCGCCGGTGTTTGTGGCCCCCAAGGAAGTTTTTCAATCCGCCGAGCGTGGTGTGGTTGATGGGATCAACATGGGGGTTGCCACCTATTCCAGTTGGAAGCTGTGGGATGTGATGCCCTATATGGTCAAGGCGAGCCTGTTTTACGGCAATATCCAATACATGATGAATAAGGAAAAGTTCGACGGCATGACCGCCGAGGAACAAGCCGCTGTGATGGCTGCCGCCAAGGAAACCGAGGAATGGC
This sequence comes from Roseovarius sp. MS2, assembly GCF_051447875.1. Classification (NCBI taxonomy): domain Bacteria; kingdom Pseudomonadati; phylum Pseudomonadota; class Alphaproteobacteria; order Rhodobacterales; family Roseobacteraceae; genus Roseovarius; species Roseovarius sp. MS2. The sequence continues at coordinate 920,317 of NZ_JBKHVF010000001.1, read as the reverse complement.
TCAAGCCCCGTTATGAGGATTGGGTGGATCAGCGCGTTGGCAATGCGGTGATGAAAGGCGGCGGTGCGGCGGTGGCGATCCCCGAAGACAAGCGGATGGCGCTGATCGAGAGCGTGCAGGGCAAGTGGGACGAGACCGTTGATGCGGCCTGCGGGCCGGAATTGGCTGGCAAAATCCGCGACCTCTTTGCGCAGCACGCGCCGTGATCTGACAGGCCCCCCGCGTCATCCATGCGGGGGGCCACCTTTTTTGCACAGGGAGGCACGCCATGCAAAGCGGTCTTGACCGATGGATTGGCCATGTGGAGCGCGCGGTTATCTGGCTCGCGGGGGCGGGGGCCGTGGTGGTGCTCGTGCAGATGGTGTGGATCAGCTACGGCGTCTTTACCCGCTATGTGCTGAATGCGCCGGACCGGATGGTGACAGAGGCCACGGCGCTTTTGCTTTTCCCGGTGGCCTTTGCGGGCCTTGCCTATGCGATGCGCGAGGATGCTTATCCCAAGGTCACGATGCTGACCGATACCCTGCCCGCCGGTCTGCGCAAGGCGGTGGCGGTGTTCAATCTGTGCGTGATGTTGGGGGTTGGGCTGTTTTTCTCTTTGGCGGGCGTGAGCGCCACGATCCGGTCATTCAATTCAGGGGCCTCTTCGGAAATCCTGCTTTGGCCGCGTTATGCGTTCTGGGCACCGGGGGCCTTGGCGCTGGTGCTTTTCTCAATTTACGCGGTGCTGCGGCTGGTGCGGCTGTTGCGCACCCCGGCGGCGGAGGTCTGAACGATGGAATGGTATGAAGTCGGCCTCGGCCTTTTGGGTCTTTTAATGTTTCTGATCGCAACGGGGGTGCCGATCCCCTTTGCGCTGGCGGCGGCCTCGCTGCCGTTTCTGTGGCAAATCCAGACCTTTGAGACCTCGATCGCATCGGCAGAGTTGAAGCTCTGGGGTGTTTGGATCGACTATATCCTGCTTGCGGTGCCGCTGTTTGTGTTCTTGGGCGAGTTGATCGGCAAATCCAATATCGGCCCCAATCTCTATCAATTCCTGCATCAAGGTGTGCGCGTGCGCGGCTCTGCTGCCTATGGCTCTATCGGGGCCTGCGCGGGGTTTGGCGCGGTCTGTGGCTCGTCCATGGTCGGCGCGCTGACCATTGGCGGCGTGGCTTTGCCGGAAATGCTCCGGCTGGGCTATGGCAAGCGGCTGTCGTCTGGCGTGCTGGCGGCGGGGGGCACGCTGAGCGTGCTGTTGCCGCCATCGCTGATCCTGTTGTTTTACGGCATCGTCACCGATCAGAGCATTGGGGATCTGTTCATCGCGGGGGTCATTCCCGGATTGATCCTTGTGACCTGTTTTTCGATTGTGGTGTTGGTCTGGGGTATTTTGAAGCCGGGCGATATTCCCGACCGCGAGGATGCGGTGAAAATGGGAATTCTTCAGATTGCCGCCACTATCGCGCCCATTGGCCTGATCGGTCTGGTGATCACCGTGGCGATCTACGCTGGTATCGCCACGCCGACAGAGGCGGCGGCGGTGGCGGCGCTCTTGACCGTGATCCTCGCCTTCGGCGTGGGGGGCTGACATGGCAAGGGTTCAAGGACTCGCTCTTTGCCACCATGCGGACCATGGGGTATCTGGGCTTGCTTCTATCGGCGGGGGTGCTTTTTGGCTTTGTGCTGACCTACTACCGCGTGCCGCAGCAATTCACCGAGCTTTTTCTGAGCTTTGATCTTTCGCCCTATGTGGTGCTGACCATTGTGTTGATCTTTTACATTGTGCTGGGGATGTTTCTTGAACCTGTCTCGATGACCTTCATCACCCTGCCCACGATCTTTCCGCTGATGGCCGCCGCCGGGTTCGACCTTATCTGGTTTGGGGTGGTCTATACGATCACCATGGAGATTGCGGTGCTCACGCCACCTGTGGGGCTCAATCTCTATGTCATCCAAGGGATTGGGCGCGGGCAGGTCAGCATTGGCGATGTGATCATTGGCTGCCTGCCGTTCATCGGGGCGCTTGTGTTGTTGATTGTCCTTCTCATCCTCATGCCGGAGATTGCGTTGTGGTTGCCCGAACAGATGCGCTGATTGCGCGCAACGGCCTTAGCTATCGGCGGGCGGGGGCGGGCACGCCGCTGGTGTTGGTGCATGGGTATCTGGGCGGGTCGGCGCAATGGCAGGCCGAGATTGCCCGCTTTTCCGACCGCTTTGATGTGATTGCCCCTGATCTGCCGGGCTATGCCGGGTCAGCGGGCCTGCCGCCTGCGAAACGTATCGCCACATTCGGCGCGGCGGTGGTCGAGCTTTTGGACGAGTTGGGGCTGGGGCAGATCACCCTTTTGGGGCATTCCATGGGCGGTATGATCGTGCAGGAAATAGCCGCCACCCATCCTGACCGGATCGCGCGGCTGATCCTCTATGGCACAGGGCCCTTGGGGGCCATGCCGGATCGGTTCGAGCCGCTTGACACCTCGCGGGCACGGATCCGCTGCGATGGTGTGGCCCAGACGATCCGGCGGATCGGGGCCACGTGGTTTCGCAAAGGGGCCGCGGCGCAGGGTTTCGAGATCGTGGCCGAACTGGGCGCGCAGGCCACCGAGGCCGCAGCGCTGGCGGGGCTTGACGCGATGAGCGATTGGGATGGGCGCGGCGCGCTTGGCCGCCTGACCATGCCGACCCTCGTGCTTTGGGGTGACGGCGATCGGTCCTATCGCTGGCCGCAGGTCGAAACCCTCTGGCAGGGGCTGCCCGATGCCGTGCTGGCCGTGGTGCCGGGCACCGCCCATGCGGTGCATCTGGAAAAGCCGAGCCTCTTTCACGCGCTGGTCGAGGATTTCGTTGGGGGGTGACACGCACTGCCCTCCCTTGCGGCACCTTCCCATTCCATCCACAATATATTGCTTCCCCCCTCAACAAATAGCTTTACAGGCGGCGCTAAACCTCGCACCATATATTGTATGGGCGAGGGGAATGGCCCCCGTCCGTAGAGCAGGCACCTAGCGCTAGGGGTGCAACGCCACCCCCGCGCTACAGCAAATGAGGCGGCGCCATGGCACTTTCCGAGCAGTTCTTGCATGACGACATCCACCCCATTGATATTGTTGAACATATTGCAGAGCACCATGACTGGGAGTTCGACCGCATCGGCGACGATCAGATTGCCATGGCTGTTGAAGGCCAGTGGCGCACCTATTCCTTGACCCTCGCGTGGTCCGGTTATGACGAGACCCTGCGTCTTGTCTGCACCTTCGATATGGAGCCGCCCGCCGAGAAACTGCCCGTGCTCTTTGAAATCCTCAATGAAATCAATGATGAGTGCTGGGCCGGTGCCTTTACCTGGTGGGCCGAACAGAAACTTATGGTCTATCGCTATGGCCTCGTGCTTGCCGGTGGGCAGGTGGCCAGCCCCGAGCAGATCGACACGATGCTGCATGCCGCCGTGTCGAGCGCCGAGCGCTATTACCCGGCGCTGCAACTTGCGATCTGGGGCGATCAATCGCCCCGCGATGCGATGCAGGTCGCCATTGCAGAGGCCTTCGGTCGCGCGTAACACTGTCCCCCGCAAACCACGGGAATGAGCGGGGGCACCACCATGACGATGGACGATCTGGCCGAAAAAGGCCTTGTTTTACTGGGCTGTGGCAAGATGGGCAGCGCCATGTTGCAAGGCTGGCTGGCGGGCGGGCTGCCGCCCGCGTCGGTTTGGGTGAGTGACCCCAACCCCTCTGACTGGCTGCGCGGCAACGGCGTGCATCTTAACACCGACCTGCCCGGCCAACCCGCTATCGTTCTTGTCGCGGTCAAGCCGCAGATGATGGGCGCGGCCCTGCCCAGCCTTGCCGCGATGGGCAATGGCACGACGCTGTTCATCTCGGTGGCCGCAGGCACGCCGATTGCGGGGTTTGAAACCGTGCTGGGGGACAAGACCCCGATCATCCGTGCCATGCCCAACACCCCCGCCGCCGTGGCGCGCGGGATCACCGCCATCATCGGCAATACCCAAACCAGCGCCGCGCATCTCGACCTTGCCGAAGCGTTGTTGCGCGCGGTGGGGCAGGTGGTGCGGCTTGACCATGAGGATCAGATGGACGCCGTGACCGGCCTTTCTGGCTCTGGTCCGGCCTATGTGTTCCATATGATCGAATGTATGGCCAAGGCCGGCGAGGCGCAGGGGCTTGCGCCCGAGTTGGCGATGCAATTGGCGCAGGCCACCGTGGCCGGTGCCGGTGCCTTGGCCGAGGCCGCCGAGGAAACCCCGGCGCAGTTGCGCCAGAACGTCACCAGCCCCAATGGCACGACGCAGGCGGGGCTAGAGGTGCTGATGCATCCTGACACGGGCCTGCCGCCCCTGATGCTTAAAACCGTTGCCGCCGCGACCGACCGGTCCAAGGCGCTGCGCAATGGCTGAGATCAGTTTTGACGATTTTCTTGCCGTCGATATTCGTGTGGGCCGCGTCACCCGCGCCGAACCCTATCCCGAGGCGCGCAAGCCTGCGATCAAGCTCTGGGTCGATTTCGGCCCCGAGATCGGTGAGAAGAAATCAAGCGCCCAGATCACCGCGCATTACACGCCAGAGGCGCTGATTGGCCGTCAGGTGCTGGCGGTGGTCAATTTCCCGCCCCGTCAGATCGGCAAGTTCCGGTCGGAAATCCTTGTGCTGGGGCTGAGCGATAGCAATGGCGATATCGTTCTGATACGCCCTGACCAAGATGTTCCCATCGGAGAGAGACTGCATTGAAACGGATACTTGTCACCCGCCCCATGCCCGACCGCGTGCTTGAAGAGGCCCGCCGCCATTTCGACGTAGAAATACGCGACGACAATACTCCTCTCAAGCCGGGCCAGATGCGGGGCGCGCTGGCGCTTTATGATGGCATCTTGCCGACGCTGGGCGATATGTTTCAGGCCGATGTCTTTGCCGAGGCTGAGAATTCTCGCTGTCGGATCCTCGCCAACTTTGGCGTGGGCTATAACCATATCGACGTCGCCGCCGCCCGTGCCATGGGCATCGCGGTCAGCAATACGCCCGGTGCTGTGACCGATGCCACCGCCGATATCGCCATGACGCTGATGCTGATGACCGCGCGCCGCGCGGGCGAGGGCGAGCGGCTGGTGCGCGCTGGCAAATGGCCGGGTTGGAACCCGACGCAGATGCTGGGCCTGCATGTGAGTGGCAAGACGGTGGGGATCATCGGTATGGGCCGCATCGGGCAGGCGATTGCCAAGCGCTGCCATTTCGGGTTTGGCATGTCGGTTGTCTATCACAACCGCTCGGCCAAGCCGCTTGATTTCGACGCGCGCCAGCTTGGCTCGATCGAAGAGGTTGCGGCCACGGCGGATATTCTTGTTGTGGCGGTGCCCGGTGGGGCGGAAACCCGGCATCTTATCAATGCCGAGGTGTTTGCCGCGATGCGCCCGACCGCGCATTTCATCAATATCGCGCGGGGCGATGTGGTGGATGAGGCGGCGCTGATTGCGGCCTTGCAAGAGGGGCGCATCGCCGGGGCGGGTCTCGATGTTTACGAGCGTGAACCGATTGTCCCGGACGCGCTTAAGGCGATGGAGAATGTCGCGCTTCTGCCGCATTTGGGCACCGCAGCGCTTGAGGTGCGCGAGGCGATGGGGCTGATGGCAGTTGAAAACCTGCGCGCCTTTTTTGCCGGGGAAACGCCGCCCAATCTGGTGAACTGAGTTTGGGAAAGGTCGCTCGCGCTTTTAGGGCGCGGGCGCTTACTCGATCTGTCGCCCGTTCAGAATCTCGAAGGGTTCGAGCCGGTCGCCATTGATCCAGGCATAGCCGCCTGCCTCGGTGCGCACCATGGCGTAGGGGGTCCAGCCGGTGCTGCGCCACCAGCTTTCATAGTCGTTGGTTTCGGCGTTTACGCGCCATTGCCCATCGTCGCGGCGGCCATCGCCCAGCATATAGACCGTGCTGCCATCGGCAGCAAAATACTGCTGATAGTCAGTGCCTGACCAGCTTCCGACAATGGTGTTGCCAGACAAGAGCGCGGTGATTTCGGCCGCGTTCATCTGCGTGGGCTGTGCTGCGACAGGCCAGCCAAGGGCGAGCATTCCGGCGCTCACAAGACCCAGAACATGACGGCGTTGCATGATCACACTCCTTTATTTCGGGGGCTAGTATCGCAAATCCTGCGGCGGGGTGCGACTCGATTCTAGGGCACGCTGTCTTGGGATTGCCGCAACGTCACGCTCAAAACATCAAGAATTTTGGAAAACTCCGGCCATATCGTGAGACAACGCATAGAAAAATTAATACTCTTCTGCCAAACAGACCGGATGATCGATATGTCCTATCCTGCCTATTCCCGTGCCGAACGTCTTGCTGACGGGGCGGTGCATATTGCTGGTCTGCTGGCGGCGCTTACCGGGGTTGCCGTGCTATTCGCCATGTGGGCGCTGCGCATGGACGGGGTGACGCTGGCCTCGACCATCGTCTATTCCGGTGCGCTTTTGATGATGCTGGGGGCCTCGGCGGCCTATCACCTGTATGCCCATACCGCCGCGCGGCCCATTTTGCGCCGTCTGGATCATGCTGCCATCTATGTGAAAATCGCGGGCACCTTCACGCCGCTCAGCGTGCTTTTGGGCACTGCCTTTGGCTATGTGGTGCTTGCGTTGGTCTGGGTGCTGGCCATCTTTGGGGCCGCGACCAAGATCCGGGCCAAGCGCGGGCAGATGCCAACGGGATGGTTGCCCTATGTGGCGCTGGGATGGATCGGGGTGGCGCTGTTTATCCCGCTTACGCCGATTCTTCCGGCACACAGCCTTGCGCTGTTGCTGGCGGGGGGGCTGCTTTATACGTTTGGCGTGGTGTTTTACAGGTGGGAGAGCCTGCGGTTCGCCAATGCCATCTGGCACCTCTTCGTGGCCTTTGCCAGCGGGTGCTTTTTCCTTGGCATCGCATCGGCCCTCGCGACCCGCCTCTGACGGGGCGCAAGGGCGTTTTGGATCAGGGCCAGAGCGCGCGCGCTCAGGCGTGCTTGCCCGCCATCAGCAGGGAAAAGACATCAGTGTTCCGGCAAAAATCCGGCGTTGCCGTCGCGGTCTTGTTCTGCTGGAGCCATTTTTCGCAGGTCTCGGGATTGACGCAGCCGGTGCAGGCCAAGACCACATCGCCCAAGGTGTCAAAGGTCATCTGACCTTCCATGATTTTCTGTTCCAGATCGACGCCCAAGCTATTGGCCATCCGATCCACCAATTGCGCGTGGCGTTTCAAGGTTGAAGTGCTTTGCATGTGATTGCCCCTTTGCTGCGCCCTCACTGTGCCCTGAGTTTGGGGGGGCTGCTTTGACCTGAATCAAATCGCCCCGTCCTCAAGGTAAAGTCGCACGCAGTCCTGCACGTGGCGAAACCGGTCGCCGCCCAGTTTCTTGCCACCATACCAACGGGTTACGACAATCACATGATCGCGCAAATCGGCGCGTTCCAACATGCGCAGGATCACCTGCCCCGCCCCGGCCTCGCCGTCGTCGCCCTTGAGCGGGGTGCCATCCCTGAGCAGCACAGCCCAGGTGTTATGCGTGGCGCGGGCGAATTTCTTGTCTTTCTTCAAGGTCTTGAGGAAATCGTCTACTTCCGCGCGGTCCTGTGCCATGCCGCCAGAGACCGCATAGGTCGACCCCCGGTCGCTGACGACGCCCTTTAACTGCCGCATGTCACAGACCGGCGGCCACCCGGCGCACGGTTTCGATACGCTGTGAGTTGGGCGGATGGGTGCCCAAAAAGCGATTGCCTGGATCGGGAAGCTGGCTAAAGAACTCTGCGCCGCGCACCGGATTATACCCGGCGCGATGGGTGATGACCGTGCCAAGGGCATCTGCCTCAAGCTCGAAATTCTTGGAATAGCTGCGCGCGCCCACCCCGGCACCGATGTCGAGGGCCTGATCCACCACTGTCTGGCTTGCGCCGGTGATCGCCGCCAAGCCACCCAAAAGAATCGCGCCTGCTGCGGCGTTTTGCTGTTGGCGCGGGATATGCCCCGAGATGTGATGCGCCGCCTCATGACCCATGACAAAGGCCAGTTCATCCGGATTGCGCACCTGCGCGATCAAAGGCAGGGTAAAGGCCAGAATGGGCTGACCGTTGCGATCAAGGGTCTGATAGGCATTGGGCGGCTGCCCGGGCCGATCATCCACGACGATGCGGAAATCGCAATTGGACTGCGGCGAGCGCGCGCGGCATTCGCGTTCGGCCACCGGTTCAACCCTTTGAACAACCGTGATGAATTGCTGGACCTGCGCGCGCGATGGGGTCGCCGCCACGGGGCGTTGTGTTGCTTGAGGTGCGGGCCTGTTGACCGGCCCTTGGTCGACCACCTCGACGCAGCCCACCAGGGCGACCAGCCCGAGCACTGTTATCCAACGCATTCCAAACCCTCTGCTAGCCCTCGTCTATTTACTTGTTCTAGCAGGGTTTCGCAGCTCTGACAGGTCTTTTCAAGCACACCAGTCCGGGCTTGCAAAGACCCGCCAACGCGGTAGGCTGGGGGTATGTTTTCCATCGAGCACGAATTCGACGCCACTGTGATCACCCTTGTTGACGAGGGGGCAGCCCCCTTGGGTGAGGATGTGATCATCAACGCCTTTGAGGAATGCGTGACGATCGAGCAATATGATCCGCGCACTGATAGCCTGCACAAAATCACCCTGTCGATGGGGCAGTTGCGCGATTTGCGCGCGGCGCTGGACCTGCCCGAGGGGGTCTATATCCAAGCGCCGGACGCCAAATAGAGCCTCAGCCGCCGATCTGGCGGAGCACCTCGGCGGCGGCAATGGTGGGTGTCATATCGCCCGCTGCTACACGGGCCGCATAGTCCTGCATCGTGGCGCGGGCTGCCGGGGTTTCGAGCCGCGCCAAAAGGCCCTGACGCACCTCTTGGCCGAACCAGTAGCGGGCCTGTTCTGCCCGCCGACCGTCAAAATGCCCGGTGTCGCGCCGCCAGTTCACCAATGCGGTCATCTCATCCCATGCCCTGTGCAGGCCCTCGTCCTGAAGCGCTGAAACGGTCATCGCCTTGGGATAGCCCTCTGGGTCCTGCGGTCGTTTGCGCAAAAGCCGCAATGCGCCTGCGTAATCCGAACAGGTTCGCATCGCCGCCGGTTTGAGATCGCCATCCGCCTTGTTCACAAGGATGAGATCGGCCATTTCCATGATGCCGCGCTTGACGCCCTGCAACTCGTCGCCACCGGCCGGGGCGAGCAAGAGGACAAAAAGATCGGACATTTCCGCAACCACCGTTTCGGATTGGCCAACGCCCACCGTCTCGATCAGGACCACGTCGAACCCCGCGGCCTCGCAGAGGGCCACCGCCTCGCGGGTGCGGCGCGCGACGCCGCCCAGATGGCTCTGGCTGGGGGAGGGGCGGATAAAGGCCGCCGGATCGCGGCTGAGCCGTTCCATCCGCGTCTTGTCGCCAAGGATCGACCCGCCCGAGCGCGCCGAGGACGGATCAACCGCAAGCACGGCCACGCGCAGGCCCTGCGCCGTCAGCATCAGGCCAAAACTCTCGATAAAGGTGGATTTGCCCACGCCGGGCGTGCCCGAGAGGCCGATGCGCACCGCCTGCTTGCCGGCGGATTTCAACGCCTCCATCAGGGCTGCGGCCTGCGTTCTGTGATCGGCCCGCGCGCTTTCGATCAGGGTGATCGCGCGGGCGAGCGCCCGCCGGTCGCCGGAGATGATCTTTTGTGCGATGTCGGCGGTATCCATGCGCTGCCCTTCTTGCTGTCGCCTGCCTTCATGCCTTGGGCCACCGGCCCTTGTCCAGAGGTGAGGGCGGGCAACCCTCTGGCCAAGGGCGCGCCGATGCCCGATAACGCAGGCATGACGCCCGATCTTCCCATTCAAGAGGCCATTCCAGCCCTTATCGACGCGCTGCGCGCGCGGGGGCGTGCCGTGCTTCAGGCCCCGCCCGGTGCGGGCAAGACCACGGTGGTGCCGCTTGAAATGTTGCAAGCTGGCCTGACTGAGGGGCGCATCCTGATGCTAGAGCCGCGCCGTCTTGCTGCCCGCGCCGCCGCCGAGCGGATGGCGCAGAGCCTTGGGGAAAAGCCCGGTGAAACCGTGGGCTACCGGGTGCGCGGCGAGGCCCGAGTGGGGCCGCAGACCCGGATCGAGGTGGTGACAGAGGGGATATTGACCCGCATGGTCCAATCGGACCCCGAGTTGCGCGGCGTGGGCGCGGTGATTTTCGACGAGTTTCACGAACGCTCGCTCAATGCTGATCTGGGGTTGGCGCTGTGTCTTGAGGTGGCGGGGGCGCTGCGCGACGATCTGATCCTGTTGGTGATGTCGGCCACGCTTGATGCCGCGCCGGTGGCGCAGCTTATGGGGGATGTGCCTGTCATTACCTCGGAGGGGCGCAGCTATCCGGTTGAGATCCGCTGGCGCGACCGTCCCCGGCCCAAGACGCGCCGGTTCGAGGACGCGCTGGCCGATCTGGTGAGCGAGGCGGTGACCGAGACAACCGGCGGCGTTCTTGTGTTCTTGCCCGGCGAGGGGGAAATCCGCCGCCTTGAAACGCTGCTGCGCGCACGCCTGCCCGGCGATTGCCAGGTGCGGCCACTTTTTGGGGCGATGGATTTTGCGGCGCAACGGGCCGCGATTGCGCCGATTTCAGAGGGGCGCAAGATCGTGCTGGCGACGTCGATTGCCGAAACCTCGCTGACCATCGAGGATATTCGCGTGGTGATCGACGGCGGGTTGGCGCGGCGCGCGCGGTTTGATCCCGGTTCCGGTATGTCGCGCTTGGTGACAGAGGCGGTGACGCGCGCCGAGGCAACGCAGCGCGCAGGGCGCGCAGGCCGTGTGGCCGAAGGGCGCTGCTACCGGCTCTGGACGCGCGGGGAAGAGGGGGCGTTGCAGGCCTTTGCCCCGGCAGAGATTGAGGCGGCGGATTTGGCGGGGCTGGCGCTGGAGCTGGCGCTTTGGGGCGCTGCCCCTGAGGATTTGCCGCTGCTGACGCCGCCCAATCCCGGCGCCTATGCCGAGGCGCGCGCGCTCTTGGAGATGTTGGGTGCGCTCGATGCCACGGGCCGGATCACCCCGCATGGCAAGGCGCTGGCGGCGCTGCCGCTGCATCCGCGCTTGGCGCATATGCTGGCCTCTGCCGGGCCAGAGGCGGCGGCGCTGGCGGCGCTTTTGGCCGAGCGTGATCCGTTGGGGCGCGGTGCGCCGGTTGATCTGGCGCTGCGGCTGACTGCGGTGCGCGACCTGCGCGCCTTTGAGGCGCGCTATGTCCATGTGGTCAATCGCGGTCCGCTCGAGCGGATCAAGACCGAGGCGCGGCGTCTGGCGGCGCAGGCCAAGGGCCGGGGGCAGGGTGGGCGCAGCGATGCCGAATGTGCCGCCCTTGCCTATCCTGACCGGATCGGGCTGCGCCGCAAAGGGGACGCTCCGCGCTATGTGCTGTCGGGGGGCAAGGGCGCTGTTCTGCCCGAGGGCGACCCGATGGCGCAGACCCGGCTGATCGTCGCCACCGATCTGGATGGCGACCCGCGCGAGGCGCGCATCCGTCAGGCCATCGCGATTTCCGAGGCAGAGATTCGCGGGCTTTTTGCGGACCGGATCGCGTGGCAGGATGTCTGCCTCTGGGATCGGCGCGAGCGGCGGGTGATCGCGCGCAAACAGGAACGGTTTGGCGCGCTGGTGCTGGATGACCGCCATTGGCTGGATGCGCCAGAGGAGCGTATCGCGCGCGCCATGCTGGACGGGGTGCGCGATCTGGGGCTGGCGTGGAGCGATCCCGCCCGGCGTTTTGTGGCGCGCGTTCAGCTTGTGCGCGACGGGGGGGCGGATCTGCCGGATATGTCAGAGGCGGCGCTGATGGCGGGGCTGGACGAGTGGCTCTTGCCCTATCTTCGGGGCGTGCGCAGCGCGCCGGAGTGGAAGCGGTTCGAGATGCTTGATGCGCTGCGCGCGCGGCTGGATTGGGACCAGATGCAGATGCTGGACCGCGCGGCACCGGCGCAGTTCACCACGCCGCTGGGCCGCAAGATTCCGATTGATTATAGCGGCGAGTATCCCGAAATTACCCTGCGATTGCAGGAAATGTTCGGCCAGACCACGCATCCCACCGTCGGGCGCACACCGTTGCGTGTGACGCTTTTGTCGCCGGGACATCGCCCGGTGCAGACCACGCTTGATCTGCCGGGGTTTTGGTCCAGCTCTTATGCGGATGTGCGCAAGGATATGCGCGGGCGCTATCCGCGCCACCCCTGGCCCGAGGACCCGACCGAGGCTGACCCCACCTTGCGTGCCAAACCCCGAAATATCCCGTGATTTGTATTCTGTGGTGAAATGTCTTATATCCTTGAGGCAGATAAATTTGCCCGAGCAGAGCAAAACCACAATGAACCAACTCTTTCCTCAGACCGCGCCCGGCGCGGTCGATGCTGACGCTGTTCTGCCCCGCAGGCAGGTGGCGGCGCTGTGCTGGCGCAAGCACAAGGGGCGCAAGGAGGTTCTGCTGATCACCAGCCGCGACACGGGCCGATGGGTTGTTCCCAAGGGCTGGCCCATCGAGGGGCTGACCGCCGCGCAATCCGCGTTGCAAGAAGCGTGGGAAGAGGCGGGCGTGCGCGCCGATGCCGATAAGGCGCGGTTCATCGGGCGCTTTGCCTATCACAAGGGTTTGCGCGATGGCCGCACCCTGCCGGTCGAGGCCGAGCTATACAAGGTGCGCCTGCGCGACGATGAGATGCGCGACCGTTTCCCCGAAGCGCGCGAGCGTCGGCGGCTTTGGGTCACGCCGCGCAAGGCGGCGAAACTTGTCGATGAGCCCGAGTTGCAGGATATCTTGCGCCGGTTCTGAGCCGGTTTATTTCGGCATCAAGACCCAGTAATCCAGATCCAACAGAACATGCGGCAGATGTTTGCCATCCGCGCCGCGCAGGTCAAAGGGCGCGCCGCCCTTGGTTGCCACCAGCCGCAGCCGCAATGCGCCCACCCCCGGTGCGGATGTGTCGGCCCGGTCCAGAACCTCGGACCATGCCCGCACGGTATCGCCCGCAAAGCACGGGTTGGCGTGGCTTCCTGCGTTGATCGCCGCGATCATCTGCGCATTGGCAAGGCCATTGAACGACAGCGCCCGCGCCATCGAGATCACATGCCCGCCATAGATCAGCCGCTTGCCATCGGCGCGCGGTGTGGCGTCGAAATGCGTTTTGGAGGTGTTCTGCCAGAGGCGCGTCGCCATCATATGCTCGGCCTCCTCGATGGTCACGCCATCGACATGGTCGATCTGCTCGCCAATCTCGTAATCGCCCCAGCGATGCGGCTCTCCGGCGAGGGTGAAATCATACTGTGTGAAATCAAGGCCCGCGGGGATGACAAGATCACTGGCGGCCACTGAGGCCGCGGTGTGCGGCACATGATCGGCGGGGGCCGGGGCCGTCTCATCGCGCTTGCGCACCATGACCCAGCGGACAAATTCCATCACCGGCAGGTCGTGTTGGTTAAAGCCGGTGGTGCGCACATAGACGACCCCGGTCTTGCCCGAGGAATTCTGCTTGAGCCCGATCACCTCGGATTGCGCGCGCAGCGTGTCGCCAGAATAGACGGGGCGCAGCCAGCGTGCCTCGGCATAGCCGAGATTGGCCACGGCATTCAGCGAGATGTCGGGCACCGATTTGCCGAACACGATATGAAACGCCGCCAGATCATCAATGGGGCTGGCAGGCAGGCCGCAGACCTGGGCGAATTCATCCGAGGAATAGATCGCATGGCGCGCCGGATAGAGCGCGTGATAGAGCGCGCGCTCGCCCCCCGATACGGTGCGCGGCACCGCATGGCGGATCACCTGCCCGATGGTGTAATCCTCGAAAAACCGGCCCGGATTGGTCTTGGCCATGCTCACTGTTCCCCCAACTTCATGTCGGGCGTATAGGTGCCGTCCTTGTCCTTGACCACGGCCTGCCCGCAGCGCATCACGCCATTGGCCGCGTCAAAGGCATAGGTGGGATCGCCGTAAAGCGCCCATCCCTTGTTGAGCGCAGCCGTCACCTTGTGACAGAACTCCGACGTGTCATCGGCGCTGAGAAAACGATAGAGTTTCATGGATTACCCCGGAAACGGCCAGACGCCCAGCCAGTTGTGAATAGCGGTCATGACGAGGAACAGCACGATCGTAATGACCACGAGAATGATGTCGCGCTTGGCCTCGCCCGGTTTGGGACGGTTCCACGTCTCGGATTTGTTGATCACCACCACCTCAAGCACCGCCCAGAGCAGCAGGCCGCCAAAGAGGATGAGCGAGGCCAGATCGCCATTGACCAAGAGATGCGCCACCGCCCAAACCTTGACCGCTGTCAGTTGCGGATGCCGCATGGCCCCGCGCAGCCGCCCTTTGGTGGCGCTCATGCCATAGAGAAACACCGCGCCCAGCATCATCAGGTTGTTGATATGCACGGTCCAGCTGGGTGGATACCAGACGTTGATAAAATCTGCTTGCCGATAGCCGATCACCATCAGCACCAGACCGGCAAGGATGCCGAGGGCGGCAACGCCCTTGCCCGCGTTCCCCATCCTTGCGCGCAGATCGGGGGCCACCCGTTTGAAGAGATGCGCTGCGATCCAAAGGATCAGCCCGAGGATGAGGTAAAACATGGGGGTTACTCCGCTGCCATTTCCCGTATCGCCTGTGCTTTGGCCAGGATGCGCTGCGCGGACACAACGTGCAAATTCTCGACGATCTGCCCGTCTACCACGGCAATCCCCTGACCCGAGGCGCGGCTTTCTTCATAGGCTGCGATCTGACGTCCCGCCAGTTCAATTTCGGAATTGGTGGGGGCAAAGGCAGTATTGGCGATTTCAAGCTGCGCGGGATGGATCAGCGTCTTGCCGTCAAAGCCGAGGTCGCGCCCCTGTTCACATTCGAACTTGAGCCCGTCACCATCGCGAAAGCGGTTATAGACCCCGTCCACCGCCACGATCCGTGCCGCGCGCGCCGCCATCACGATCATTTGAAGCGAGGCCCAGAGCGGCATGCGGTCGGCGCGCACCCGGCAGCCCAGATCCTTGATCAGGTCATTGGTGCCCGCCACCAGCCCTGTTACCTGCCGGTGGGCCGCAATTTCGCGGGCGTTGAACACGCTCACGGGGGTTTCCATCATGGTCCAGACGGGCAGGTCGGTGCCGATCACATCCGACAGGTTGTCAATGTCCGAGGGAGTATTGACCTTGGGCAAGAGGATCGCATCGGCCCCGGCATCGCGCAGGGCGCGGGCATCCTCTAGCCCCCATTCGGTCGTCAGCGCGTTGATCCGCACGATCTTGTAGCGATAGCCATAGCCGCCTTGGCGAAGGGCCTCGACCAATGTGGCGCGTGCGGCTGCCTTGGCATCGGGGGCGACCGCGTCTTCAAGGTCAAAGATGATCGCGTCCGTGGGCAGATCCCGCGCCTTTTCCAGCCCGCGCTCTTTCGAGCCGGGGATGTATAGCACCGAACGGTAGGGATGCATGCTGCTGTCCATGGGTCTGCCCTTTGATGGATTCTGACTGCGGTAATAATCTTGCGCAGGAATGGCATTTTTTGGCGGAAATGTTCAAGCGCTTTTTCGCCGCGATGCAGCGATGCCGCCGCAACAGGGGGCGGATGGGGCCGTTAACCCCCTGTTCATCTTTGTTTCGGCATGATCGGCCCTGCAACGGTCGGGGGACCAACCCAAGAGAAAGGGTGACGGATGATCAAGACAGTGATGGCCGGTCTGAGCGCTGTAGCGCTGGCACATGCCCCGGCACAGGCGCAATCGGGCCAATGCGCGCCGCGCGACAGGGTGGTCGAGCGTCTGGCCGATGCCTATGGCGAAACGCGGCATTCCATGGGGCTTGGGGCCAATAACATGGTGGTCGAGGTTTTTGCCTCGGAGACCTCTGGCAGTTGGACGATCACGGTAACGGGCAGCGATGGCATCACCTGCCTTGTGGCCAGCGGTCAGGCGTTCGAGGCCACGGCCGACACCGCAGCCAAACCGGGCAAAGGGGCCTAGAATACGCCATCCCAGATCAGCTTGGCCCCGGTGATCGTGAGCAACACATAGGTCACCGCGAAAAACGCGCGTTCCGGCATGATCCGGTGCGCGCGCACGCCGATCCACGCCCCCAAAAGGGCAAAGGGGGCCAAGATCAGGTCGATCATCAGCGTTTCCCGAGTGAAAAGCCCCAGCATGCCATAGGGCACCGCTTTGACGATGTTGAAGACAAAGAACATCAAGACCGTGGTCGCCTGATAGCGCGTCTTGTCCAGCCCGCGCGACAGCAGATACACCGCCGCAGGCGGGCCGCCTGCATGGCTGACAAAGCTGGTGAACCCGGCCACCAGCCCCGCCAAAACCCCGCTCCACCCCGGCAAAGGGGCCTGCCCCCGGCGCATCACCCGCGACTTTAGAACCGTCTGCCAAAGCACAAAGATCAGCGCGATCCCCCCGATCAAAAGGCGCAAGAGATCGGCATCGGCGCTGCGATAGAACAGCATCCCAAGCCCGATCCCCGGCACCCCGCCAAGGATCAGCATGGTCACCTCAAGCCGTCCCCATTGCCGCCAATAGGGGCGCAGAGTGGCCACATCGATCAGCATCAGGACTGGCAGCATGATGCCCAAAGCCATCGCTGGCGGCACAAAGAGCGCCAGAATCGCCGCCCCCGCAAAGGACGCACCAGAGCCGAAACCGCCCTTGGACACCCCCGCCAAAAGCGCCGCGAACACCCCGATTGCCACCACCTCGACGTTCATCGCTTCGGCTCCTAACCTATGTCTCTGCCTGTACTTTCACGGTATACGACCGCATCCCGCTGTCACGCCGAAAATCCGCCGCAGTGCAGCACCCTTGCAAGCGCGCAGATTTCGGACTACGCCCAAGCGCAACTTTTCAACCGATGGAGACTATCCAATGGCCAGACCCAAGATTGCGCTGATCGGCGCCGGACAGATCGGCGGCACCCTCGCCCATCTCGCCGCGCTCAAGGAACTGGGCGATATCGTCCTGTTCGACATCGCCGAAGGCACCCCCGAGGGCAAAGCGCTCGACATCGCGGAATCTGGCCCCTCTGAAGGGTTCGACGCGACGCTCAAAGGCACGCAATCCTATGCTGATATCGCGGGTGCCGATGTCTGCATCGTGACCGCCGGTGTGCCGCGCAAGCCGGGCATGAGCCGCGATGACCTGTTGGGGATCAACCTCAAGGTCATGAAATCCGTGGGCGAGGGCATTGCCGCCAACGCGCCTGACGCCTTTGTGATCTGCATCACCAACCCGCTTGATGCGATGGTCTGGGCACTTCAGAAATTCTCTGGCCTGCCCGCAAACAAGGTCTGTGGCATGGCCGGTGTGCTGGATAGCGCCCGCTTCCGCCATTTCCTCAGCGTGGAATTCAACGTCTCGATGAAGGATGTCACGGCCTTTGTTCTGGGCGGTCATGGCGACACGATGGTGCCCTCGGTGCGCTATTCTACCGTTGCTGGCATTCCCCTGCCGGACCTGATCGAGATGGGCTGGACCACCCAAGAGAAGCTGGATGCCATCGTGCAGCGCACCCGTGACGGCGGCGCGGAAATCGTGGGTCTCTTGAAGACCGGGTCTGCCTTTTACGCCCCCGCGACCTCTGCGATTGAGATGGCCGAGGCCTATCTCAAGGACCAAAAGCGCGTGCTGCCCTGTGCGGCCTATTGCGATGGCGAATTCGGCCTCAAGGACATGTATGTCGGCGTGCCGACCGTGATCGGTGCGGGCGGGATCGAGCGGATCGTCAACATCAAGCTCACCAAGGACGAGCAGGATATGTTCGACAAATCCGTCGATGCGGTCAAAGGTCTGGTCAAGGCCTGCAAGGAAATCGACCCCTCGCTGGTGTGATCGCCTGCTTTTAACGCTTCTGGATCAGGGCCGACATACGGTCGGCCCTGATTCTTTCTGGCACGGCACTATGGCCAATTTCTGATTTGTGATCACACGATTTAGCCGTGTGATCACAAAATGACGATTTTCGCGCCAAAACCTGTCATTCCGCAAAAAACGATTTATAAATGCGCGGAATATATGCCACACCCTGTCCCAATCGCAGCAAAACGGGACAGTTTGATGAATATCCATGAGTATCAGGCGAAAGCCCTGCTTCGCTCTTACGGCGCCCCGGTGTCGGATGGCCGCGTGGTTCTGCGCGCCGAAGAGGCCAAGACCGCCGCTGGTGCGCTCGATGGCCCGATCTGGGTGGTCAAGGCGCAGATTCACGCTGGTGGCCGTGGCAAGGGCAAGTTCAAAGAGGCAGGTGCCGGTGAAGCCGGTGGTGTGCGTCTGGCCCGTTCCGTGGAAGACGCCGCCGAAGAGGCCAAGCGCATGCTGGGCCGCACTCTTGTAACCAAACAGACCGGCCCGGCGGGCAAGCAAGTGAACCGCATCTATATCGAGGATGGTTCCGGTATTCAGACAGAGATGTATCTGGCCCTCTTGGTGGATCGCCAGACCAGCCGCGTGTCTTTTGTCTGCTCGACCGAGGGCGGCATGGATATCGAGGAAGTCGCCGAAAAGACGCCTGAGAAAATCCTGTCCTTCAGCGTTGATCCCGCGACCGGCTATCAGCCGTTCCATGGTCGCCGCATCGCGTTCAACCTTGGCCTCACCGGCGGTCAGGTCAAGCAATGCGTCAACCTCATGGGTATCCTCTACAAGCTCTTTCTCGACAAAGACATGGAGATGCTCGAGATCAACCCGCTGATCGTGTCGGACAAGGGCGATCTGAAATGCCTCGACGCCAAGATGGGGTTTGATTCCAACGCCATTTACCGGCACGCGGACATTGCCGAGTTGCGCGACACGACCGAGGAAGATCCCAAAGAGCTTGAAGCGTCGAAATACGACCTCAACTACATCGCGCTCGATGGCGAGATTGGCTGCATGGTCAATGGTGCGGGGTTGGCGATGGCGACGATGGACATCATCAAGCTCTATGGCGCCGAGCCCGCCAATTTCCTCGACGTGGGCGGCGGGGCGACCAAGGAAAAGGTCACCGAAGCCTTCAAGATCATCACCTCTGATCCCCAGGTCAAAGGCATCCTCGTCAATATCTTCGGCGGCATCATGCGCTGCGATGTGATCGCCGAGGGCGTGGTGGCTGCGG
The DNA here is from genome assembly GCF_051447875.1 of Roseovarius sp. MS2. NCBI lineage: Bacteria > Pseudomonadati > Pseudomonadota > Alphaproteobacteria > Rhodobacterales > Roseobacteraceae > Roseovarius > Roseovarius sp. MS2. Next base: position 901,197 of record NZ_JBKHVF010000001.1, on the reverse strand, counting down.
TCAAAGAGGTGGGGCTGAAAGTGCCGCTCGTGGTCCGTCTCGAAGGCACCAATGTCGAAAAGGGCAAGGAGATCATCAACACCTCCGGCCTCGACGTCATCGCCGCCGATGATCTGAAAGACGGCGCGCAGAAGATCGTCAAGGCCGTCAAGGGGTGAGCGCCGGTCCGGGGCCTTGGCCCCGGCAAACGCTCCGGTGGAGCGTTTGAGGCGCGAACGGGCGGAGCCCCGGATCATCCGACCATACCATAACGCGGCCCCGCCGCAGAACTCAGGAGCCAAACAAAATGGCAGTCCTCGTCGACAAACATACCCGCGTGATCTGTCAGGGCCTTACCGGCTCGCAGGGCACATTTCATTCTGAACAGGCCATCGCTTACGGCACCAAGATGGTCGGCGGCGTGACCCCCGGCAAGGGCGGCACGACGCATCTCGACCTGCCCGTGTTCAACTCGGTGCATGAGGCCAAACATGTGACAGAGGCCAACGCGAGCGTCATCTACGTGCCGCCGCCCTTCGCCGCCGACAGTATCCTCGAGGCGATTGATGCCGAGATGGAATTGATCGTCTGCATTACCGAAGGCATCCCGGTTTTGGACATGATGCGCGTCAAGCGCGCGCTCGAAGGGTCGAAATCCCGCCTCATCGGCCCGAACTGCCCCGGCATCATCACGCCCGACGCCTGCAAGATCGGCATCATGCCCGGCCATATCCACCGGCGCGGCAGCGTGGGCGTGGTCAGCCGCTCGGGCACGCTGACCTATGAGGCGGTCAAGCAGACCTCGGATGTGGGCCTTGGCCAGTCGACTTGCGTCGGCATCGGCGGCGACCCGATCAAGGGCGCCGAACATATCGACGTGCTGGAATGGTTCCTCGCCGATGACGAAACTCAATCGATCATCATGATCGGCGAAATCGGTGGCAGCGCGGAAGAAGAAGCGGCGCAGTTCCTGAAAGACGAGGCCAAACGCGGGCGCAAGAAACCCGTCGCAGGCTTTATCGCCGGGCGCACCGCCCCGCCGGGCCGCCGCATGGGCCACGCCGGCGCCATCGTCGCGGGCGGCAAAGGCGACGCCGAGAGCAAGATCGAAGCCATGAAATCCGCCGGCATCACCGTCGCCGAAAGCCCCGCTGGGCTGGGCGAGGCCGTGCTCAAGGCGATTGGGTAAAGGCCCGTTCGCGCGCGCCCCGGGCCTGACCCGGGGCCGCCGCGCGGCTGGGTGGCTCCGGGTCAGGCCCGGAGCATGTTGCGAAAAGGACATCTGAAATGACCGACCAATCCCCCAACGACCTCTTTCATGCTTCCAGCTTCATGCAGGGGCATAATGCCGAGTATCTCGAACAGCTTTATGCGCGCTATGCCAATGACCCGAACGCGGTCGATGCGGCGTGGAAGACGTTTTTCGACGCGCTGGGTGACGGCGATGACGATGTAAAGGCCGAGGCCGCTGGCCCCTCTTGGGCGCGCGCCGATTGGCCGCCGATGCCGTCGGATGACCTGACCGCTGCCCTCACCGGGGAATGGCCCGCCGAGCCCGAGTTGAAGGACGCAGGCAAGAAGATTGCCGCCAAGGCCGCCGAGAAGGGTGTGAGCGTCAGCGACGAAGACGTGAAACGCGCGGTGCTCGATTCCGTGCGCGCGCTGATGCTGATCCGCGCCTACCGCATCAGGGGGCATCTGGCCGCCGATCTTGATCCGCTGGGCCTGCGCGAAACGCCGAACCGCCCCGAGCTTGACCCGAAATCCTACGGGTTTACCGAGATCGACATGGATCGCCCGATCTTTATCGACAATGTTCTGGGGCTTCAGATTGCCAGCCTGCGCGAAATTCTCGCCATTGTGAAACGCACCTATTGCGGCACTTTCGCGCTGCAATACATGCATATTTCCGATCCTGAGCAGTCTGCTTGGCTGAAAGAGCGGATCGAAGGCTATGACAAGGAAATCAGCTTTACCCGCAACGGGCGCAAGGCGATTCTGAACAAGCTGGTCGAGGCCGAAGGTTTCGAGAAATACCTGCATGTCAAATACATGGGCACCAAGCGCTTTGGTCTGGATGGCGGCGAGAGCCTAATTCCCGCGATGGAGCAGATCATCAAGCGCGGCGGGCAATTGGGCGTGCAGGATATCGTAATCGGCATGCCGCATCGTGGCCGCCTTTCGGTGTTGGCCAATGTGATGGGCAAGCCCTATCGCGCGATTTTCAACGAATTTCAGGGCGGCAGTTTCAAGCCCGAAGAGGTCGATGGCTCGGGCGATGTGAAATACCATCTTGGCGCGTCATCGGACCGTGAATTCGACGGCAACAAGGTGCACCTGTCGCTGACCGCCAACCCCAGTCACCTGGAGGCGGTCAATCCGGTGGTTCTGGGCAAGGTCCGCGCCAAGCAGGATCAGTTGAACGACATCGACCGCATCAAGGTGTTGCCGATCCTCCTGCATGGCGATGCGGCCTTTGCCGGTCAGGGCGTTGTGGCTGAGTGTTTCGGCCTGTCGGGCCTCAAGGGGCATCGCACCGGCGGCACCATTCATATCGTGGTGAACAATCAGATCGGTTTCACCACCGCGCCGCATTTCAGCCGCTCGTCGCCCTATCCCACGGATATCGCGCTGATGGTCGAGGCGCCGATTTTCCATGTCAACGGGGACGATCCCGAGGCTTGTGTGCATGCCGCCCGCGTCGCCACGGAATACCGCCAGAAATTCCACAAGGACGTGGTGATCGACATGATCTGCTATCGTCGGTTCGGGCATAACGAGGGCGACGAGCCCATGTTCACCAACCCGGTGATGTATAAGAAGATCAAACAGCAAAAAACCACGCTCAGCCTCTATACCGAGCGGCTGGTAAAGGATGGCCTCATCCCCGAGGGCGAGATCGAGGATATGAAGACCGCCTTTCAGGCCTATCTCGCGGATGAGTTTGAGGCGGGCAAGGATTACCGCCCGAACAAGGCCGACTGGCTGGATGGCAAATGGGCCGATCTCAATGCCCATCGCGGCAAGTATGAGCGCGGCGAGACCGCGATCAAGCCCGAGACCATGGCCGAAGTGGGCCGCGCGCTCAGCACGGCACCCGAAGGCGTACCGCTTCATAAAACGGTTGAGCGGCTGCTTGAATCCAAGGCAAACATGTTCGAGACGGGCAGCGGCTTTGACTGGGCCACCGCCGAGGCGCTGGCCTTTGGCTCGCTCCTGACCGAAGGCTACCGCGTCCGGCTCTCGGGGCAGGACTGTACGCGCGGCACGTTCAGCCAGCGGCATTCCGGCCTGATCAATCAGGACAACGAAGACCGCTATTACCCGCTGAACCATATCCGTGAAGGGCAGGCGCAATACGAGGTCATCGACTCGATGCTGTCGGAATATGCGGTGCTTGGTTTTGAATATGGCTACTCTCTGGCAGAACCCAACGCGCTGACCCTGTGGGAGGCGCAGTTTGGCGATTTCGCCAATGGCGCGCAGATCATGTTTGATCAGTTCATCTCGTCGGGGGAATCGAAATGGTTGCGGATGTCCGGTCTCGTCTGCCTCTTGCCGCATGGCTATGAGGGGCAGGGGCCGGAACATTCCTCAGCCCGGCTCGAACGGTTCCTGACCATGTGTGGCGGGGATAACTGGATCGTGGCCAATTGCACCACGCCTGCGAATTACTTCCACATTCTGCGCCGCCAGATGTATCGCACCTTCCGCAAGCCGCTCATCCTGATGACGCCGAAATCGCTTTTGCGGCACAAGATGGCGGTCAGCAAGGCCGAAGAGTTCACCACCGGGTCGTCCTTTCACCGGGTGCTCTGGGATGATGCGCAATACGGCAATTCCGAAACCAAACTGGTGGCGGATGACAAGATCCGTCGCGTCGTCATGTGCTCGGGCAAGGTGTATTACGACCTGCTCGAGGAACGCGATGCGCGCGGGATCAACGATGTCTATCTTCTGCGGCTCGAACAGTTCTACCCGTTCCCGGCCATGTCCATGGTCAAGGAGTTGGAGCGCTTCAAAGGTGCGGAAATGGTCTGGTGTCAGGAAGAGCCCAAGAACCAGGGGGCCTGGTCCTTTATCGAGCCCAATATCGAATGGGTTTTGACCCGCATCAAGGCCAAGCATCTGCGGCCCACTTATGCCGGGCGTCCCGCCTCGGCCTCGCCCGCCACGGGCCTCGCCAAACAGCACAAAGCACAACAAGAAGCGCTGGTTGATGCCGCGCTGACCATCGAAGGGAACTAACCCATGACCACCGAAGTCCGCGTCCCCACCCTTGGCGAATCCGTGACCGAGGCGACCGTCGCCACATGGTTCAAGAAACCCGGCGATCCCGTCGCCGCCGACGAGATGCTGTGCGAATTGGAAACCGACAAGGTAACGGTCGAGGTGCCAAGCCCCGCCGCTGGCACCATGGGCGAGATCGTGGCCCAAGAGGGCACGACCGTCGGCGTCGATGCGCTGCTTGCCACCATTTCCGCAGGCGAGGCCAAAGCCGCCCCCGCCAAGGCCGACAAGGCCGAGAAACCCGCCAAGAGTGACAGCGCCGACACCGGCAGCAGCGTTGACGTGATGGTGCCCACCTTGGGCGAGAGCGTGACCGAGGCGACCGTGTCGACATGGTTCAAGAAGGTCGGCGATCAGGTGGCCGCCGACGAGATGCTCTGCGAGCTGGAAACCGACAAGGTGTCGGTCGAGGTGCCCGCCCCCGCCGCGGGCACGCTGACCGAAATCCTCGCCGCTGAGGGCACGACCGTGCAGGCCGGTGGCAAACTTGCGATCCTGTCGTCCGGGGCCGGTGCCGCCGCCCCCGCCGCCGCCCCCAAGGCTGAAGAGGCCGCAGCGCCCGCCGCCGCAAGTGGCAAGGATGTCGAGGACGCCCCCGCCGCGAAAAAGGCCATGGCCGAGGCCGGTCTTAGCCGCGATCAGGTGCAGGGTTCGGGCCGTGATGGCCGCGTGATGAAAGAGGATGTGGCCCGCGCCGCAGCCGCCGCCACACAGGCCCCCGCCGCTGCTGCCGCCCCCGCCCAAGCGCCGCGCGCCCCCGCCCCGGCCGAGGATGTGGCCCGCGAAGAGCGCGTCAAGATGACCCGCCTGCGCCAGACCATTGCCCGCCGCCTCAAGGACAGCCAGAACACCGCCGCCATGCTCACCACCTATAATGAGGTGGACATGACCGAGGTGATGGCGCTGCGCAACCAATACAAAGACGAGTTCTACAAGAAGCACGGCGTGCGCCTTGGCTTCATGTCGTTCTTTACCAAGGCCTGCGTGCATGCCCTCAAAGAAGTGCCCGAGGTCAATGCCGAGATCGACGGCACCGACATCGTTTACAAGAACTTCGTGCATATGGGCGTCGCCGCAGGCACGCCCACCGGCCTTGTCGTGCCGGTGATCCGAGATGTGGATCAGATGGGCTTTGCCGCGATTGAAAAGGCCATCGCCGAAAAAGGCGCACGCGCCCGTGATGGCAAGCTCAGCATGGCGGAAATGCAGGGCGGCACGTTCACCATCTCGAATGGTGGCGTCTATGGCTCGCTGATGTCCTCGCCCATCCTCAACCCGCCGCAATCTGGCATTCTGGGTATGCACAAGATTCAGGACCGCCCCATGGCGATCAACGGTCAGGTGGTGATCCGCCCGATGATGTATCTGGCGCTCAGCTATGATCACCGCATCGTCGACGGCAAAGGCGCTGTCACCTTCCTCGTGCGCGTCAAAGAGGCGCTCGAAGATCCCCGCCGGTTGCTGATGGATTTGTGAGGCGGTTAGTAGCATGGACCTGATAGGTGGCCTCTCCGCTGCGAAGTTAGCGATTGATATCGCTAAAGACCTTCGTTCCATAGATCGCTCGGTTGATGAGGCCACCTACAAGCTCAAACTCGCTGACCTTTCGTCCGCGCTTGCCGAAGCTCAAGTAGCACTGAGCGACGCAAGACTCCGTGTAAATGAATTGGAGGCGCAAGTTCGGGATATGAGCGATGGAACGCTTTGTCCAATTTGCAGAAAAGGCAGACTTAAGGCCATGAAGGTTACTCCTCATGATTGGTCTGGTGCAGAGTTTCATACTTTTCGTTGTAACTGCGAAACCTGCGCTTACGAGACTACGAGAACCTACGATCCCACTCGTGGCGTCTACTCAAGCAAGAACGAGTAACATGACCCCCGAACTCACCGCCCTCGCCCTCGCCGCCCTGCTGCAAGCTGTGCAATTCGTGCTTTACGCCATCCCGGCCAATCTCGAGCTTGGGCCGGGCTACACCATGTCCGCGCGCGACCGCGAGCCTACGAAACAACTCTCGCCGAAAACCGCCCGCCTTGGCCGCGCGCTTTCCAACCATTTCGAGGGGCTGATCCTCTTTACCATCGCGGTTGTGGTCGTCACGCTCGGTGCAACATCGAGCCCCGTCACCGCCGCCTGCGCCTATACCTACCTTGCCGCCCGTGTGGCCTATATTCCCGCCTATTATTTCGGCCTGCGCCCGTGGCGCTCGCTCATTTGGGCGGTGGGCTTTGGGGCCACGCTGCTCATGCTGCTGGCGGCGGTCTTATGATGTTTCATCTGGCTCAAAATACCTCGGGGGAGGCGCGCGCAGCGCGACGGGGGCAGCGCCCCCTCTCTGCCCCGCCCGCACCGACGCAAGACCGATAGAATACCGACGCGGCCCCGCCGCGCAAAACGAAAGGATCTGACCCATGGCCTCTTACGACGTAATCATCATCGGCGCTGGCCCCGGCGGCTATGTCTGTGCCATCCGCTGCGCGCAACTGGGGCTGAAAACCGCCGTGGTCGAAGGGCGCGCCACTTTGGGCGGCACCTGTCTCAACGTGGGCTGCATCCCCTCCAAGGCGCTTTTGCACGCCAGCCACATGCTGCACGAGGCCGAGCATAATTTCGCCGCCATGGGCCTCAAGGGCAAGTCCCCCTCGGTCGATTGGAAACAGATGCTGGCCTATAAGGATGACGTCATCGGCCAGAATACCAAGGGCATCGAATTTCTGTTCAAAAAGAACAAGGTAGACTGGCTCAAGGGCTGGGGCTCGATCCCCGAGGCGGGCAAGGTGAAGGTGGGTGATGATGTCCACGAGGCCAAGCATATCGTCATCGCCTCTGGCTCTGTGCCTGCCTCGCTGCCGGGTGTCGAGGTTGATGAAAAGATCGTTGTCACCTCCACCGGCGCGCTGGAACTTGGCAAGATCCCGAAATCGCTGGTGGTGATCGGGGCAGGTGTGATCGGGCTTGAAATGGGGTCGGTCTATGCCCGTCTCGGGGCCGAGGTGACGGTGGTTGAATATCTCGACGCGATCACCCCCGGCATGGATGCTGAAGTGCAAAAGACCTTCCAGAGAATACTGAAGAAACAAGGGATTAACTTTGTCATGGGGGCCGCCGTGCAATCGGTCGAGACGCTCAAGACCAAGGCCAAGGTGCATTACAAGCTGCGCAAGGACGACAGCGCGCATCAGTTGGATGCCGATACCGTTCTGCTCGCGACGGGCCGCAAACCCTATACGGACGGGCTGGGGCTGGCGGATCTCGGCGTCGAGATAACCAAGCGCGGCCAGATCGCCACGGATGACCATTGGCAGACCTCGGTCAAGGGCATCTACGCCATTGGCGACGCCATCGAAGGCCCGATGCTGGCCCACAAGGCCGAGGATGAGGGCATGGCCGTGGCCGAGGTGCTGGCGGGCAAGCATGGGCATGTGAATTACGGCGTCATTCCCGGCGTGATCTACACGCATCCCGAGGTTGCCAATGTCGGCGCAACCGAAGAAAGCCTGAAAGACCAAGGGCGTGCCTATAAGGTTGGCAAATTCTCGTTCATGGGCAATGGCCGCGCCAAGGCGGTTTTTGCGGGCGATGGTTTCGTGAAAATCCTCGCCGACAAGGAAACGGACCGCATCCTTGGCGCGCATATCATCGGGCCAGCGGCGGGGGATCTCATCCACGAGATTTGTGTGGCGATGGAATTCGGGGCCTCTGCGCAGGATCTGGCACTCACCTGCCACGCGCATCCCACCTATTCCGAGGCAGTGCGCGAAGCGGCACTTGCCTGCGGCGATGGGGCGATCCACGCGTGAGCGGGGCGGCGCGATGACGCCCCTCGTTTCGGTCGTCATCCCCGCTTTTCAGGCGGGCGGCAGTTTGCCCGCCGCCCTTGCCTCCATCGCGGCCTCTGGGCTGCCGCCAGAGCGTATAGAGGTAGTGATCGCCCCGGATGATGGGCAGGGCTATGACGATCTGCCCGATCTTGGACTGCGCCTGATCCGCTGTGCCACGCATCACATGGCCACTGGCGCAGGCCCTGCGCGCAATCGTGCTATCGCTTGCGCAACCGCGCCGATGATTGCCTTTCTAGATGCGGATGACACATGGGAGCCGGGCTATCTGGCGGCCCTGATGCCCTTGGCCCGGTCGCATGGGGCCGCCTTTGGGCGGACCCGTATTCTGCTTGGGACTGAGGCGCTGTTGCATTTGCCCGGCGGGGGGCAGACCGCCCTTGGCTTTGCCGATCTGGGGCGCACGGGGGCCAGTTTTCATCCGGTGGCGCGGCGCGGGTTGGTGGGACCGTTTCGCAATCGGCCCGCGCAGGATGTACTGCACGCCATGGAAATCCTCTCGCTGGTCGGCGGGCGCGCGCCCTTGGGCCAAACCAGCTATAATCTGCATCTCAGCGCGCAGAGTGCCACGGCGCAGGCCGCCTTTGCCCGCCGGGTTGAACAGGCGTACCGCGACCATATGCGCGCGATCGAGACGGGGCGCACCCGGATTGCGCCGCAGCATGGCCGCGCCGCGCACCACGCCTTTGAGGCCAAGTCGCGCCTCAACCGGGCCTATGCGCAGGCCGGCAAGGCCGAGTTCTTTTACCAATTCATGAAGTCCCGGTTGGCGGTCTAGGGGTTGGGCGCGCCGACCCGGAGCGCCTTACTTGCGCGCGGGCTGTTCTGGATCAAATCCCGCCTCGCGCATCAGCGCGTTTGACGCACCTTCGATATCGTGCTCCAGCCGCGCCATAAAGCTGTTGCGGTCCAGACCCTGCGGGATAGGAGGCAGGAATTCCACCACCGCCAGCCCCGGCTTGCGATAAATGCCGCGCTTGGGCCAGAACACGCCGACATTGGTCGCGGCGGGCACACAGGACACTCCCATCTGCTCATAAAGCACGGCAGTGCCGATCTTGTAGGGCATTTTGACCCCCGGTGCCACGCGGGTGCCTTGGGCGTAGATGATCAACTGGCCGGGGGTCTGCGCCCCGCGCGCCACATCCTCGACCATCTTCTTGATCGCAGCGCCCCGCTTGCCGCGATCCACAGCCACACAGCCGATCCGCATTCCGTAAAGGCCGATCACCGGCGTCCAGAGAATTTCGCGCTTCATGATAAAGCGGCCAGTGGGCAATTCGCTGAAAATCAACAGAATATCGAGAAAGGATTGATGTTTTGAGGCGATCAAAACTTGGCCATCAGGCGGGGTGCCGCGCACTTCGGTGCGCAGGCCCACCATCCAGGCCGCGGTCCAACGGACCCAGCGGCAATAGGCCTTGCATCCAGCCAGAGCCCCCTTGCGGCTGACAATCGCGGCGGGCATGTAAACCAGCCCGACCACGGGCAGCATCACATACATCTGCGCCACAAAGAGCAGCGAGCGCACCCATTGAACGGCAAACCTCATGGCATATCCTTCAAGGTACGCTGCGCGGCAAGCCGGGTGGCAAGAAAGGCCACAGAGGCCGCCAGCAGCGGAATGATCAAGGGCCAGACCCAGTGCCAGCCCTGAAATCCGAGACCAGTCAAAAAACCGCCCTCAATCTGCGCACTGGGTAAAAGCAGGATCGCGCCGCAGCCCAGAACCACGCCGACGCAGGCGCCGCTGAGTGCCCGAAGCGTGAAACGACGCACGAAGGCATGGGCGATATAGGTATCCTGCGCGCCCACAAGGCGCAGCACGCTGATCACCTGCGCATTGGCTGCAAGGGCCGCGTTGGCCGCCAGCGTGATCATCGCCCCGACCGCCGCCCCGATCAGGATCAGCGACACCCACCCCAAGAGGCGCAACCGGCTGGCCGCGCGCACCAGAGGTTGCCGCCAGCGGGTGTGATCGTCGAGCATGGCCCCCGGCACCTCGGCGCTCAGGCGCAGGCGCAGGCCCTCGGCGTCAAACCCATCGGAGGTTTCGATCACTTCGATCAGGCGTGGGATCGGAAGATCGGAAATGGGCAGGCCGGGGCCAAACCACGGTGCCAAAAGCGCCGCCTGCTCTTCATCTGTGAGGGCGCGGGCACGGTCCACCCCGGCGGTGGTTTCAAGCACGCGCAGCGCTGCTGCGGTCTGCGCTGCCATCTGGCCTTCGGGGGCCGAAATCCGCACGGTTGCTGTGCGCGCCAACTCGTCGCCCCAGCGATCCGCCAGCCGCCCGGTTGCCAGTGACAAGGCAAGGGCGAAAACCGCGAGAAAGGCCATGACGCCCGCGCTGAACAGCGTGAGCCAAGCGGTAAAGCCGGTCGGCGGCACCACGCGGTCGGCCTGTCCATCGCTGCGCAGCAGGGTCTTGACCTGCGTAAGATCGAGCTTCATAGATCCGCCCCCGCCAATTGCAGCTTGCGCGATGCAATCCGCAGGACGCGCGCCTGAACATGGCTTTTGGCGGCGCGGATCAGGGCGAGGTCGTGGGTGGCGATCAGGATCGTCTTGCCCATCCGGTTCAACTCAATCAACAGGCGCAAGAGGCGCTGCGACATTTCCCAATCGACATTGCCGGTCGGTTCATCCGCCAGCACCACATCGGGCGACATGATGACCGCGCGCGCAAGGGCGGCGCGCTGGCGTTCGCCCCCCGACAATTCCGGCGGCAGGGCATTGGCGCGTTCCTTAAGACCGACCCAGCCGGTCAATTCGCGCAGATTGGCATCCTCAGCCAAAAGATCACGCCCCGATACGGCCAGCGGCAAGGCGATGTTTTCGGACACGCTCAGATGATCGAGAAACTGGCAATCCTGATGCACCACGCCGATCCGTCGCCGGATCATCGCGATATCGTCGCGCTCCATCGTGCGCCGTTCCTGTCCGAACAGGCGCACCTGTCCCGCCGTGGGGACAAGCGCCCCATAACACAGCTTGAGCAGCGTCGTTTTGCCCGATCCCGACGGTCCGGTCAGGAAATGAAACGAACCGGGGCTGAGCGCCAGCGATACATCTGCCAGCAATTCCCCGCCACCATAACTATAGGCCACATTTTCCAGCTCGATCACGGCTGTCCCCTTGTCACTCACAGCCCCTAAATGCCCCAGAGGCCACACATGTGCAATGATCCTGCGCGTGATTCGCTTTGGCCTTTTCCGAAAGCCGCGAACCGCCTATGCTGACGGCAAACGAGAGGGGCCGGACAACGGCGGCAAGAAGCAGGTGGCAGAATGAGGCTGATTTGCCCGAATTGCGGCGCACAATACGAGGTGCCCGACGAAGTGATCCCGTTGAGCGGGCGCGATGTGCAATGCTCCAACTGCGGGGACACGTGGTTTCAGCATCATGCGTCGCATGCGCCCGACGCCTCGGGCGACGATGATCTGGGGCCTCCGCCGCGTGAGGAAGACGTGCCGCCGCCCGCGCCGCCGGTCACTGAGGACCTATCCGACGCGCCCTATGAGGACGACGAGTACGACGACGATCTGTTGGACGAAGATTTTGCAGAGCCAGAGCCCGCGCCCGCCCGTCCTGCGCGGCGTGGCATTGATCCGGGCGTTGCCGATATCCTGAGGCAAGAGGCAGAGCGCGAGCGCCAGGTGCGCAGCGCGCCGGGGGGCATTGAAATGCAGCCCGACCTTGGCCTGACAGAGCCGGAGTTGACCGAGGATGAACGCACCCGCCAGGCCCGTGCCCGGATGGAGCGTCTGCGCGGCACCTCTGGCCCTTCGGCACCGACCGCGCCCGAGATGCCCGATGCCCATGCCAGCATAGATCCCTCATCCCGGCGCAATCTCTTGCCTGATATCGAAGAGATCAACTCGTCGCTTACCTCGACCGGCGACCGCGCAGACCCTGCGCAAAGCCCGATGCCCGAGGATATCGAATTGCCGGTTGGGCGTGGCGGTTTTCGCAGCGGCTTTCGGCTGGCGATCATTACCTTTGGCTTGGCGGCGCTTGTCTATGCTCTGGCGCCGCGTCTGGCCGCATCTATTCCCGCCGCCGAGGCACCGCTGACGCAATACGTCAGCGCGGTCAATATGGCGCGGGTTTGGCTTGATCAGTTGGTCGGAGGCTGGTTCTAGGGGTCTTGACCTCTGGCTATGGGCGGCGCATGTCCCGTGCATGCGCCCTAGTGGAGACCTGCCATGAGCTTTACTCGTTCGATCAAGATCGCCCCGTCCATCCTATCGGCGGATTTCGCCAACTTTGGCGCTGAAATCCGCGCCATCGAGGCCGAGGGCTGTGATTGGGTGCATGTCGATGTGATGGACGGGCATTTCGTGCCCAATCTGACCTTTGGTCCGCCGCTCTGTGCCGCCATTCGCCCGCATATCAAGACGGTGATGGACGTGCATCTGATGATCTCGCCGGTCGATCCCTATATCGACGCCTTTGCACAGGCGGGGGCTGATGTGCTGACCGCGCATCTTGAGGCGGGGCCGCATATCCACCGCACCTTGCAGGCCATTCGTGAGGCTGGGTGCAAGGCGGGGCTGGCGCTTAATCCCGGCACGGGCATCGACGCGGTTGAGCATCTGCTTGATATGGTGGATCTCATTTGTGTGATGACGGTCAACCCCGGCTTTGGCGGGCAAAAGTTCATCCATAGCCAGATCGACAAAGTCAAACGGCTGCGCGCGATGATTGGCGACCGACCCATCCATATCGAGATTGACGGTGGCATCACCACGGAAACCGCCCCCCTGATGGCGGCGGCAGGGGCCGATGTGCTGGTGGCGGGCTCTGCGGTGTTCAAGGGCGGCAGCGTCGACAATCCGGGCGTCTATGGCGAGAATATCCGCGCGATCCGTCGCGCGGCAGAGGCGGCGACCGGTGCCATGGCATGAGCCGTGCGGTCATTTTTGATCTCGACGGCACGCTGATCGACAGCGCGCCGGATATCCATGCAGCCGCCAACCGCCTGATGGCACAGCATGGGTTTGCGGCGTTCACGCCCGACGAAACCCGCAGCTTTATCGGCAGCGGCGTGCCGCATTTCATCACCTGTTGCCTGACGGCGCGCGGGCGGGCAGGGGATGGCGCGCTGCGCGCCCGAATGATCGAAGAGTTCATCGCCGATTACGAAACCGCCGTGACCCTGACACAGGTTTATCCGGGTGTCATGGGCGCGCTCGATGGGCTGGCGGGGGCCGATCTTGCCCTTGGTCTCTGCACCAACAAGCCCAAAGGTCCTGCTCATGCGGTCTTGGCGCATCTGGGGCTGGATGGCTATTTCCCAGTGATCATCGGGGGTGACAGCCTGACCGTGCGCAAGCCGGACCCGGCCCCGCTTCAGGCCACCGCCGCAGCGCTTGGTGCGCGGGACGTCATCTTTGTCGGCGATAGCGAGGTTGATGCGGAAACCGCAGCGCGGGCGGGCGTGCCTTTTGTTCTGTATACCGAGGGCTATCGCAAAGGGCCGGTCGAGCGGATCACCCATGACCGGGCGTTTTCGGATTTCACCGACCTGCCAGGGCTGATCACAGACCTCTTGTCCTGAGGGGGATTGCGCGGGCATACTCGCCCCATGCGAACCCGTTTGACCGAGGCCTTTGGCCTGACCCATCCCATTCTTTGCGCGCCAATGGCCTTTGCGGCCGGGGGGCGGCTTGCGGCGGCTGTGACCCATGCGGGCGGGTTGGGCCTGATTGGCGGGGGCTATGGCAATGCCGACTGGCTGGATAGTGCCTTTGCCGAGGTGGGGAATGCGCGGGTTGGATGCGGGTTCATCACGTGGAAAATGGCCGAGAATCCGGCTGTTCTGGATCAGGTTCTGGCGCGCAAACCGGCGGCGCTCTGCCTGTCGTTTGGCGATCCAGCCCCCTTTGCGCCACGGATTGCCGATGCTGGCGTGCCGCTTGTCTGTCAGGTTCAGACCCTGCGTGATGCGCAACGCGCTGCGGACTGCGGCGCGCAGGTGATCGTGGCGCAGGGGGCCGAGGCCGGGGGCCATGGCGAGCGGCGCGGCTCGATCACACTTGTGCCCGAGGTGGCCGATTGGCTGGCGGTTCACGCCCCCGAGGTGCTGCTCGTGGCGGCGGGGGGCATTGCCGATGGGCGGGGATTGGCCGCCGCCCTTATGCTGGGGGCAGAGGGCGTTCTGATCGGCTCACGCCTCTGGGCCTCTGCCGAGGCGCAGGTGTCTGAGGCGATGACCGATGCTGCGATTGCCGCCACCGGCGATCAGACGATCCGCTCCACGGTGATGGATGCCGCGCGCGATCTGCGGTGGCCCGCGCGTTATACGGCGCGGGTGCTGCGCAATGCAGTGACAGAGCGGTGGCATGATGATCCCGATGCACTGCGCACCGATATGAGCGCGCGCGCTGACTGGGCTACGGGCTGGGCAGCGGGTGATCCTGACCGCGCCAATACCTTTGTTGGCGAGGCGACGGGGTTGATCCATGACCGCCCGCCGGTGGCCGAGATCATCGTGCGCATGGTCGAGGATGCCGAAGCGCTGTTCCGGCGCGCGCCGGGCTGGGCACAATGACCCTGCCAGATCGCCTGCGCCAAGAAATCGCTGCGCGGCGCGCCGACCTGATCGCGCTGACCCAAGACCTGATCCGTATTCCGACGCGCAATCCGCCGGGCGAGAACTATCGCGAGATTTGTGATTATCTCGACCGTCGTTTGCGTGCATCGGGGTTCGCGACCGAATTGATCCGCGCCACAGGGGCCCCCGGCGACAGTGACCGGCACCCGCGTTGGAACATCGTGGCGCGGCGTGAGGGCGCGCGCCCCGGCGCTTGCGTGCATTTCAACAGCCATATCGACGTGGTCGAGGTCGGCCATGGCTGGAGCGTGGACCCCTTTGGCGGGGCGGTGATCGACGGGAAAATCTATGGTCGCGGCGCCTGTGACATGAAGGGCGGACTTGCGGCAAGCATCATCGCCGCAGAGGCGTTCATCGCCACCTGCCCCGATTACGCCGGGGCCATCGAGATCAGCGGCACGGCGGATGAAGAATCGGGCGGCTTTGGCGGCGTGGCCTATCTGGCCGAGCGCGGCTATTTCAGCCCCGGCCGGGTGGATCACGTCATCATTCCGGAACCTTTGGGCAAGGATCGGATTTGCCTTGGGCATCGCGGTGTCTGGTGGGCCGAGATCGAGACCCACGGCGAGATTGCCCATGGCTCTATGCCGTTTCTGGGGGATTGCGCCGTGCGCCACATGGGCGCGGTCATCGCGCGGATGGAGGAACAGCTTTTCCCGGCACTGGCGGCCCGGCGCACCGAGATGCCCGTGGTTCCCGAGGGCGCGCGGCAATCGACGCTCAACATCAATTCCATCCATGGCGGAGAGCCAGAGCAAGACGCCGATTACACCGGCCTGCCCAGCCCTTGCGTGCCCGACCGTTGCCGGATGGTGATCGACCGGCGATTCCTTATAGAAGAGGATATCGGCGCGGTCGAAACAGAAATTCGCGACCTGTTAGAGGCGTTGCGCCAAGGCAGGCCGGGGTTTGACTATACGATCCGGGAATTGCACCGCGTCCTGCCCACAATGACCGACCGCGATGCGCCGGTGGTAGGGGCGGTGGCGCGGGCGGTGGATCAGGTGTTCGGCCATGCCGCCGATTACGTGGTCAGCCCCGGCACCTATGACCAGAAACATATCGACCGGATCGGGCGGCTGAAGAACTGCATCGCCTATGGTCCGGGCATCCTCGATCTGGCGCATAAGCCGGATGAATATGTGGGGATCGACGATATGGAACACTCGGCACGCGTGATGGCGCTTGCCCTTGCGGAGTTGCTGGGGGTTTGAGTTCGCTGTTCAGCAAATACTCAAAGAGCGGCGCGTGTTGCGGGCGCCGGACTTTGAGGGTTTAGACACCGGTGAAACCGCTCAGCTTCCGATCGCGATATTGTCGATCAGGCGCACGCCCGCAAGCCATGCGGCCGCAAAGAGACGGGCCGGGCGCGTGGGGGCCG
Source organism: Roseovarius sp. MS2 (assembly GCF_051447875.1). NCBI lineage: Bacteria > Pseudomonadati > Pseudomonadota > Alphaproteobacteria > Rhodobacterales > Roseobacteraceae > Roseovarius > Roseovarius sp. MS2. The sequence continues at coordinate 885,091 of NZ_JBKHVF010000001.1, read as the reverse complement.
CCAAGGCCGATAGATCGTCCTGCGCGCGCAGATCAAGGTAATCGACCCCGGTAAAGCCCGCGCGTTCCAGCCGCGCCACAGCCTTCGTATGCAGCGCTTGGAAATCGGTGCCGTCGCGCAGCCCGTCGGCGATCTGCTCCATCACCTCATGCAGCACGGGGGCCGTGGTGCGGGCGCGGTCCGACAGCAAAAGGTTGCGCGAGGACATGGCCAGACCGTCGATTTCCCGGATCGTCGGGCAGCCATGCACAGTGATCGGAATATCGAGATCCGCCGCCATCCGGCGCACGACCATCAGTTGCTGATAGTCTTTTTCGCCGAAAAAGGCGTCGGTGGCCGCCGTCTGGGTAAAAAGCTTGGTCACGACAGTGGCCATCCCGTCGAAATGGCCCGGTCGATAGACACCCTCCATCACATCGGTGAGGCCCGCGACAGAAACGGTGGTGGCGAAATGTGGCGGATACATCTGATCGCCCTCCGGCACCCAGAGGGCGTCTACCGCAAAGCGTTCCAGCTTGCGCGCATCCTCGGTTTCGGTGCGGGGATAGTTCTTGAGGTCTTCGGGATTGTTGAACTGCTTGGGATTGACAAAGATAGTCACGATCACCCGGTCGCAGATGGCCTTGGCTGCCGCTGCGAGTGACAGATGCCCGTCATGCAGTGCGCCCATGGTGGGCACGACGCCAATCGTCTCGCCCGCAAGAATCCAAGGCCGGGTGGCGGCACGCAGCGCGTCAAGGTCGCGCAGAATGGGCGCGCTCATCCGCGCGGGGCCTTGTCGGCAAAGGTATGTTCGGGCGCGGGGAATGTCCGGGCGCGCACCTCGGCGGCATAGGCGGCAATAGCCGCCTCTCCTTCTGCGCCCAAGCTGGCGTAGCGCTTGACGAATTTCGGTTTGAAGGCGGTGAAAAGCCCCAGCATGTCATCGACCACGAGGATTTGCCCGTCGCAGCCCACCGAGGCACCGATGCCGATGGTTGGAATGGGGATTTCGGCGGTGATCCGGTCGGCCAGCGTGGCTGTGACCTTTTCCAGCACCACCGAAAAGGCCCCTGCCGCGCTGACGGCGCGCGCATCGGCCAAGAGCGTCTCGGCGGCATCACCGCGCCCCTGCACCTTATAGCCGCCAAGCGTGTTGATGGACTGCGGGGTAAGGCCGATATGCGCCATCACCGGCACGCCACGCGCCACGAGAAAGGCGATGGTGTCGGCCATGTGCCGCCCACCTTCGAGCTTGACCGCCGCAGCGCCCGTTTCGCGCATGATGCGCGCGGCATTACGGAACGCCTGCTCCGGGCTTTCCTCGTACGAGCCAAAGGGCATGTCGATCACCAGCATGGCATGGCTCAGGCCGCGCGCCACCGCCTGACCGTGCAGGATCATCATCTCCATCGTGACACCGAGGGTCGAGGGCAGGCCATGCACCACCATGCCCACGCTGTCGCCCACCAGCACAAAATCACAGGCGGCGTCCATCATTCGCGCCATCGGTGTTGTATAGGCCGTGAGGCTGACGATGGGCGTGCCGCCTTTCATCGCGCGGATATCCTCCGGCAGGGGGGCGGTCTTGTTGGCAGTGGCGCTCATAGGCTGAATTCCGGTCATTTCTGCATTGCGGCGCACGCTATCAATCCTCGCCAGAGAAATCCACACCTCTGTTTTCGCATACGATCCGGCGCGACGTCGCTTTCGTGCGGCGTTGCGTCGGATGGGCTGCGCGCGAATTGGCAGGATTGATAAACATCGCCCCAACTCAAGTCACCCTAAGGGAGTCGCTCGTCATGAAAACCCAGGTCAAAGCCCTCGTCGTTGGCGGTGGTGCCGTTGGCACCTCGATCGCCTATCATCTGGCCAAGGCCGGTTGGGAGGATGTCATGCTGCTGGAGCGGGACGAGCTGACCTCTGGCTCGACCTGGCATGCGGCGGGGCTGCTGCCGCTCTTCAACATGTCCTTTGCCACCACGCATATCCACAAGTATTCGGTGGAGTTCTACAAGACGCTGGAGGCCGAGACCGGGCTGAATGCGGGCTTTGCCGTCGTGGGGAACCTGCGCATGGCGCAGACCGACGAGCGGATGGACGAGTATATGCTCTATGCCTCGACCGCCGAAACCTGCGGCGTGCCCTATCAGTGGCTGACCCCCGACGAGATCAAAGAACGCTGGCCGTTGATCAATACGTCCGACCTCAAGGGTGCGCTTTATCACAACACCGACGGCTATATTAACCCCGCCGATGTGACGCAGGCCATGGCCAAGGGGGCGCGTCAGCGCGGCGTGATGATCGAGCGCAAGTGGCAGGCGGATGCGTTCCACTGGACCGGCACCGCGTGGGAGGTGACCTGCACCAAGATGGTGGAAAAGGGCGGCAATCTGGTGCCCTCGGACGAGCAGATCGTGATCACCGCCGAGCATGTCGTGACGGCGAGCGGCAACCATGCGCAAACCACCGCCAAGAAGCTGGGCATCAAGATCCCGGCAATCCCCGTCGAGCATCAGTTCGTCGTGATGGATCAGGACCCGGCGCTGGTCGAATTCCGCAGACAGGGCGGCAAAGAACACCCCGTCGTGCGCGACGCCGATGCGCAAAGCTATGTGCGCGAAGAGCGCGGCGGCTGGATTCTGGGTGTCTATGAGAAAAACGCGCCTGCCTGCTTTGAATATGGCGTGCCGGACAGTTTCCGTGCTGATCTCTTCCCGCTGGCGCTGGAGCGGATCGAAGAACAGTATATGGCGATGATCCACCGCATCCCGTCCTGCGAGGAATCGGGTCTCAAGGATGATTTCAACGGTCCGATCTGCTATACGCCCGATGGCAACCCGCTGGTTGGTCCCGCACCGGGGCTGCGCAACATGTGGCTGGCCGAGGGGTTCAGCTTTGGCATCACGGCGGCGGGCGGCACGGGCTATTACCTTGCGCAGTTGATGGTGAATGGCGAGGCCGAGATCGACATGGCAAGCCTTGATCCCAAGCGCTATTCCTCGAACTGGATGACGACCGAGTTTGCCGCGCGCAAGAACGAAGAATGCTACGATCACGTCTATATCCTGCACCACCCGGATGAAGAGCGCCCCGCGTGCCGCCCGCTGCGCACCTCGCCCGCCTATGACCGGCAAAAGAAGCGCGGCGCGCAGTTCGGGTTCGTCAATGGCTGGGAACGCCCCAACTATTACGGGCCACTCGACGCGCCGGAAAATTTTGACCATGACGCGCGCAGCTTCCGCCGGGGCGGCTGGTGGCAGTATGCAGTGGAAGAGGCGCGCGCGATCCGTGAAGGCGTAGGCCTGATCGACGCCACGGCGTTTTCCAAGCATATGGTCAAAGGGCCGGGGGCGACCGCGTTCCTCGATTGGTTCACCTGCAACAAGCTGCCAAAAGTGGGCCGCATCAACCTGACCTATGCGCTGACCGATCATGGCACAACGCGTACGGAATACACCATCGTGCGCCTCAAAGAGCATGAATATTACCTCGTCTCTGCCGGGGCCTGGACCGAGTATGACGCCGATTATCTGCGTAAATCGGCCGAGGATATGGCGGGCGAATTCGGCTATATCGAGATTCAGGACGTGACCACGCAATGGGGTGTCTTTGCCATCGCCGGGCCGAAATCGCGCGACGTGCTGAACGCCGTCATCAAGGATGCCGATCCGGCAACTGCGCTCAGCAACAAGCGGTTCCCGTGGCTTTCGGCGCAGCGCATCGAACTGGGCATGTGCCCGGTCAACGCCATCCGCGTGGCCTATACCGGCGAATTGGGCTGGGAATTGCATCACCCGATCGAGATGCAGAATTACCTGTTCGATTTGCTGGAAAAGGCTGGCGAAAAGCATGGGATGAAGCTGGTCGGCGCCCGCGCGCAGAATTGGCTGCGGCAAGAGAAAAGCTATCGTGCCTTTGGCAATGAGCTAGGCCGTGACGCGACCCCGCTCGAGGCCGATCTGCCGCGCTTTGTCGATCTGGACAAGGAATTCCGCGGCAAGGCCCGGATGGTCGAGACTGGTGTGCGCGTGAAATGCTGCACGCTTCTGATCGACGGGCCTGCGGATGCCGATCCCTGGGGTCGTGAGGTGCTCTATACGCCCGAAGGCGAGCGGGTTGGTCGCCTGACCTCGGGTGGCTATTCGGTGGCCTTCGGGAAATCCATCGGTATGGGCTATGTCAAGCCCGAGCAGGCGGTTGAGGGCACCAAGCTCAAGGTCAAGATGCTCGATCAGCTTTGGGATGCGGTCGTGACCTGCGACAGCCCCTATGACCCCAAGAACGAGACCATCCGCAAGGATGGGTGAGGCGGCGAGGTGGGCTTGTTAGGATTGTTTGCAACCCACCCTTCGCTTGCGCTCGTCTTGTCCTCAATTGAATTTTGTAGGCGTAACGACCGATACGCCTGCAATTTTCTGGTTTTGGTCAAAAGTAAGAACCAACTGGTAGCTCTGGACCAAGTCATATCCGGTGATCGCGGCAAACAACGAAGGATTTAGCTCGCGATACCTATCAACCGTCCAACACGCAGTAACAGTATAAACCGGATAGTTTTCATGGTCGGGAACAAAGGTTTTCGATACTCGTCGGTTGATTCCGCTAAACCTAAATCCTTGGTATGCAAGCCAAGTCTGTGTGCGCTCAATATCACCAAGGCTGGCGGCTATCCGAAACACGCATACTGAGGCGTTTTCGCTCGTCCCGACGCCCTCCCAATCAATCATCAGCAAATTTGGTGCTTTCGCTGACCGCTCTGCTTCATGCAGACAGTCTCGCACATCGGGGTAGCGACGTAGGGTTTTGCGGTACTTTCCCCATTTTGGGTGTTTTTCATCCACGACTTTCCCGTTGAACAAGAATGGATTGGTTTCCTGATTGGCGAGATGGTCGTACTCGATCGTGCAACTTTCAGTGGATCGGCATTCTGCCCAGATGTCTTCTTCTGGAGCTTCCGCAATTGCGACCGTCGCGGTCAGGAGCGCGAGTGCTGTGGCGGGCAGAAAATAGACACTAGTTCTCATCACCTATTTCCAAACACCGCTCAATAATCTGCCGTCATTCATTTGAACAATGTTCGATTATAATATCAAGCTCGCGACGAAGCCTCGTGAATGAATGTTGGGTTCGCACTCACTCTAAACGAATTACCCGCGCGGTAGGTGCGAACCTAGCGCACCCCTTCCCGGTCGCGCTACTTGTGGTGCTGGCGCAACCACCTGCTCCAATCCCCCTCAGACCCGGCAAAGACGTTGATATCGACGCCGCCCTCGACCCCCGGCACAATGCCGGTGCCGGTATATTGCCAAAAGGTCCAGCGTTTGCCGGGGTAGACCTGATCGGGGGTCTTCGCCACCGCGCGCAGCCAGAATTCCACCCCCTCGATCTGTCCGATGCCGGTTTGTTCGTAGAATTCCGGCGTGGTGTAGATGATCGGGCGTTGGCCGTAATACCGCTCGACGATATCAAGGAAAATCTGCGCTTGCCTGCGCACCTCTGCCCCCGGTGGGCGCACCACGCAGGTGGGGGAAAACGGGTTCCACTCCATGTCAAGCACGGGCGGCAACGCGCGGCCCCGACGTGGCACATTCTGGATGAACCATTGCGCCTGCACCTCGGGTGGGGTGCAGAAATAGTAGAAATGATAGGCCCCGCGCGGGATGCCCTCGCGCGCCGCCAATTGCCAGTTGCGGTCGAATTGCGCGTCCTTGAGATCGCCGCCCTCGGTCGCCTTGATAAAGGCAAAGGCCACACCCGAAAGCGCCACGCGCCGCCAGTCGATTTCGTTCTGGAACCGCGCCACATCAAGGCCATGCACCGGATAGCTTGACGGCCCGCGCGGGCCGAAATCGACCGGGGCATAATCGCCATACCGCTCGGTTGCCAGAGCGGGCCCGCATATGAGGGCGAGGCAGAGTAAAAAAGGACGCAGCATCTGAAAACCCGTTACAGTGATACCTGTTGCGAGCCTAACGCAAAGACTGCCGCCCGGTCAGCCGTTTTTGTACGGCCTACCCTTTTTCCGCCAATTCATCGTAACAGGCGAGCGCCTTGGCGGCATACATCATCGCCGGGCCGCCGCCCATCTGGATTGACATGGCCAGCACATCGCCCACCTCTTCGCGGGTGGCCCCAGTGCGAATAAGCGCCTCCATATGCAGGGCGATACAGGGTTCGCATTTGGTGGCGACCGCAATGCCGAGGGCCACGAATTCCTTGACCTTGAACTCAAGCGTGCCGCCTTCCTTGACGGCCTTGCCCAAGCCGCCAAAGGCGCGGGCGGTGTCGGGGATAAGCGCATTCAGCGCGCGCAATTCCTGTCGGGTGGTGTCGATCTTGTCTGGCCAACGCATTTGCGGGATCTCCATACCTGTCTCTGCCTCGGCAGAAACCATGCCGCGCCGCCCGTGGCCTTGATCCAGATCAGGCGGAACGCTCAGCAATCAGCAGGACATTGTTGGCAGGCATCGCACGGCTTTCGATCAGGATGAGCCCCGCGTCGCGCAGCCAATGCTGGACCTCTTCCAGATCCTTGTAGCCGATGGCGGGGTCCTGCGCGATGAGGCTCGCATGAAACCGGGCGTCACCCTCGGAGGTGGCCTCGCCTGACCGCAGGAACGGCCCGTAAAGGGCAAAGCGCCCGCCGGGGGCGAGGGCATCGGCCCCCTCTTGCACCAGCGTTTGCGCCTCGGGTGTTGAGATGAGGTGCAAAAGGTTGATCAGCACGATCAGGGCGCGGTTGCCGTGCTCTGCGCCCCAACCGGCTTGGGTGGCGTTCAGGGGCATGGCCGCGTGCAGATTGGGCAACCCGGCCTCTGCCGCCCAAGCGTTGATACTGGCGCGCCGCGCGGGGTCAATCTCGGTTGGTTGCCAGTCAAGGCCGGGCATCGCGCGGGCAAAGCTCACGATATGCTGCCCCGTGCCGCTTGCAATCTCAAGCGCACGGCCTGTCGCGGGGGCAATCGAGGCAAGCGCCTCGGTGATGGCTGCTGCGTTGCGTTCGGCAGAGGGCGCGTGCAGTTTGGCCCCGTCGCCCGCATGTGCGATCGACGCCGTGGGCGGCGGGGGGCGTTGCTCCATCGGCTCAGGCCTCTTCGGTGCGGTCAGTGGCGGGGGCGGGGCGGGGCTCAGGGCGGCCATCCGCGCATAGAGCGCCGCGTCCATATCGAATTCCAGAGCGGCCAGCGACGGCGCAATCTGCGCGGCAGAGCGCCCGGAAATGATTGGCACAGGCCGCGCCGGGTGCTGTGCTGCCCATGCCACCGCAAGGGTCGCGGGATCGGTGCCCAGCTCTTGCGCGATCTGGCTCAGGTGAACGGCGGCCTCTTGCATCCAGCCCTGACCATAGCGCACGGCGTAGCGTTCATTGCCCGTGAGCCGCCCGGTTTCGCCCCGTGCATATTTGCCGGTGAGCAAGCCACCGGCCAACGGCGAATACCCCGCAACCACCATCCCTTCGGAGGCGGCCATCGGCAGGATTTCAACCTCGGCCTGCCGCTTGATAAGGCTATACATCGGTTGCAGGATCGAAATCGTCAGATCAAACCGCGCCGCGATGCACGCGGCCTTCATCACCTGCCAAGCGGCGAAATTCGACAGGCCGACATGGTCGATCTGCCCGCGCGCGCGCAAATCGGCAAAGGTTTCCAAGGTCTCTTCAAGGGGCGTGTCGGGATCAAAGCGGTGAAGATAGAGGATCTCCACCTTGTCCATACCAAGACGTTGGCGGGAAATGTCGAACTGCGCGAGGATATTTGCCCGCCCCGCCCCGCCGGAATATCCGGCCTTGGTGGCAATCGTCAGCCGGTCGCGGTGCGGTGCGGCGAATTGGCCCAAAAGCGTTTCCGCCGCCCCATCGGTGTACAGATGCGCCGTGTCGAAATGCGTGATGCCCGCCGCAAGGCACGCATCGAACATCGCGCGCGAGGCGGCTTCATCAGCGGCATCGCCGAATTGCATGGTGCCAAAGGCAAAGCGGCTGGCCGGGGTTCCATCGGGGGAGGTGATCACTGTTCTCATGGTGCACAGAGTGCCACGCGCAAGCAGCAAAGAAAAGCTGTCACCTTGCATGTTGAGAGGCATGAGCTTAGGCGGATAGAAAGAGACCTGAACCTGCCGCAAGGAGTGCCCGCGCATGAAAATGCATGAAACCTTCATCAAGCCGATGCATCCGGAGGGGCGCAAGTTCGTGGCGATCTTTGCGCTGATCACCTTTGGGCTTTTCATGCTCTGGGATGTTTTGGGCTGGATCGGTGTGGGCCTCACGGTCTGGTGTTATTATTTCTTTCGTGACCCAGAGCGTGTGACCCCCGAACGCCCCGGTCTGATGATCAGCCCCGCCGACGGCATGGTGTCGCTGATCGAACCGGCGGTGCCGCCTGCCGAACTGGGCCTGCCCGCCACGCCGCTCACGCGCGTCAGCGTGTTCATGAGCGTGTTCAACTGCCATGTGAACCGTGCGCCAGTCGCCGGGCGGGTCAGCGCGGTTGCCTATCGCCCCGGCAAGTTCTTCAATGCGTCGCTCGACAAGGCCAGCGCGGATAACGAGCGCAATGGCGTGGTGATCGAAATGGCCGATGGGCGGCTCTTGCCGGTCGTGCAGATCGCGGGGCTGGTGGCGCGGCGGATCGTGTGTTTCGTAAAACCGGGGGATGCCCTTGGGCGTGGTGAGCGCTTTGGCCTTATCCGCTTTGGGTCTCGGCTTGATATTTATCTGCCCGAAGGTGTGGTCCCAAGCGTGCGCGTGGGACAAACCATGGTGGCAGGGGAAACCGTGATCGCGGAGTTGGGCCAGTGACACCAGAGCCAGAGCCGCCAGCGCGCCGCGAGGTCACGCTCGCACAGCTTTTGCCAAATATGCTGACCGTTGCCGCGATCTGTGCCGGGGTCACGGCGATCCGGCTGGGCGTGCAGGGGGATTATGTGCGCGCCGTGCAACTCCTGCTGATCGCCGGGGTGCTGGACGGGCTGGATGGGCGTTTGGCGCGGCTTTTGCGCAGTTCAAGCGCGATGGGCGCCGAGCTTGATTCGCTCGCGGATTTCGTGAATTTCGGCGTCGCGGCCCCGCTGGTGATCTACTATTGGGGCCTTCAGGACGCACGACAAGCAGGCTGGATTGCGGTTCTCTTCTTTGCCGTGTGCTGCGTCATGCGTCTGGCGCGGTTCAACGTCAGTGCGCGCGAAGAGGGCGGCAAGGGCGGATCGGGGGCCTATTTCCAAGGTCTGCCTTCGCCCGCAGGCGCGCTTTTGGCGATGCTGCCGATGTTCGTGACCTTTGCCCTGCCGGATATGTCCCCGCCGCCTGCGTTCCTCACCGGGCTTTATATGGCCGGTGTCGGCCTTCTGATGATTTCGCCGGTGCCGATCTGGTCGTTCAAGAAAACCCGCATCTCGCGCGAGAACGTCAAGTTCTTCCTCTTGGCCTTTGCCTGCGTGGCGGCGGCGCTGGTGATCTTTACCTGGGCGGCGTTGATCGTGATGTGTCTGGCCTATGTCGGTATGGTGATCTGGGCCGCGCTCTTCTGGTATCCCAACGAGGGTTAATCGAGATAGGCGTCGGCCCTCTGACCTGCGCGCTCGTGATGGATCGGCAAGGTGCGCCCGTAGAGCTGGCGACAGCGTTCAGGCGTGCCGACCATCCCCGGCTCGTCCACATAGGACAGGATCGCGACGTAACGCGGGGTCTTGCCGCGCAAGGGGGCGACCCGGTGAAGCGAATAGCGACCCCGGAAAATCTGAAGATCGCCCGGTTCCAGCACAAGCGTTCTGACCGTGTCAGAGGTGCCATCCAGCACCTTTTCCACCTCGGCAAAATTCTCGCCCCCGGCGCGGATATTGGGCGCATATTCAAACGCTCCCCCTTCTTCGGCATTCTGAATGGCGATGGTGACAGTGAAATTATTGGTGTCGAAATGCCATGGAAATCCATTGCCTTCGTCGGCGGCATTCACGATCACATCGGCCAGCGGATCGGCGTAGGGATAGAAATTCTCTTCCTCCAGACAGTCCTGAATAAAGGCGCTGAGCGCTGGATATTCATAGAGCGCGCGCAGCGGGCTTGCGGGCGGAAAGTTATCCGCCGGAATAAAGCTGTTGGAGCGCTCGAAAAACCGCCGACGCGGATCGTGCGCGGGCAGGGTCGGGTCGTCCTTGGTGAAATAGGGATTGGTGCGATTAAAGGAGCGAAAGGCCCTGTCGGCGACGCTCTCAGCCTGCGCACGCAGGATATCCACCCCCGCCGAGGTAAGGAACCCTTTGAGCACCGCACAGCCATCGCGGCCAAGATCGGCGCGGACGCGGTCTAGGATGATGTCGCGCGCGGGCCCCGTTTGGTGGACCGGGTAGCGGGCAAGATCAATCAAGGTGTCGGGGGGGCCCATGGGCGGTCTCCTGACGGTGCGTTTGCCCAAGAGTATGGCCAGCGGCGCGCGCGTCTGTTCTGAAACCGACCGGCGGTGATGTCGTGCTCTAGGCCTGCGGTGTGCAAACAAACAGCCGCCGGTTCCCCGGCGGCTGTCGTTTTTCAAACCCTGTCAATGCGGCTTAGTTGGGGATCTCTCCGGTCAGCCCTTCGACATAGAAATCCATGCCCAAGAGCGTGCCGTCATCGGCAACCTCGCCCTCGGCCAGCCAATCCGACCCGTCCTGCTTTTTCAGCGGCCCGGTGAACGGGTGATAGCTGCCGTCCGCCATGGCGGCCTTGAGGGCCAGCGCCTCTGCCTTGACATCCGCAGGCACCGCATCGGAAATCTCGCCAATGCCGACCATGCCCGGCCCGATGCCGTCCCATGTCTGCGTGCTCTCCCATGTGCCATCAATCACCGCCTGCGTGCGGTCAATGTAATAGGGGGCCCAGTTGTCGATGATCGACGACACGCGCGGGAAGGGGGCGTATTCGGCCATATCCGACGCCTGCCCAAAGGTCACGACATTGCCCGCCTTTTCGGCAGCGGCCTGCGGCGCGGTGGAATCGGTATGTTGCAGGATCACGTCCGCGCCCTGCTCGATCAGGGCAGTGGCGGCGTCTGCCTCTTTTGCGGGGTCAAACCAAGTGTAAGCCCAGATGATCTTGAACTCGACATCGGGGTTGACCTTTTTCGCGTGAATATAGGCCGAGTTGATGCCGCGAATGACCTCTGGGATCGGATAAGAGGCGATGTAACCCACGATATTCGATTTGGTCATCTTGCCCGCAATATGGCCCTGCACCGCGCGCCCCTCGTAGAAACGGGCGGAATAGGTCGAGACATTGGGCAGGGTCTTGTAGCCGGTGGCGTGTTCGAATTTCACATTGGGGAACTTTTCGGCCACCGCAAGCGTCGGCTCCATAAAGCCAAACGAGGTGGTAAAGATCAGATCCGCCCCTTGCAGCGCCATTTGCGTGATGGCGCGTTCGGCATCGGCGCCCTCGGGCACGCTTTCTTGATAGACGGTTTCGACGGCATCGCCGAAATGCGCCTCAACCGCGAGCCTGCCTTTGTCATGCTCATAGGTCCAGCCGCCATCGCCGATGGGGCCGACGTAGATAAAGCCGACTTTGGTCTTGTCCTGCGCCACGGCGGCGCTTGCCAGACCAAGCGCCAAGGCGGCTGAGGTCAGTAGATGCGTGAGTTTCATTCGGGATCTCCCTGTTGTGATCTGTGATGTGATCTTATTGCGAGGCGTGAAAAATGCGGCCCAAAGAGCCGGGCGCGCGGGATTTGTCAGACGACATGATGACCAGCACGAGGATGGTGATCAAGTAGGGCGACATGGAAAGATATTCGACCGGGATCGCAACGCCTGCCGCCTGAAGATTGAGCTGCAATACCGAAACCCCGCCAAAGAGCCACGCGCCAAGCAGAACGCGCCCCACTTTCCACGAGGCAAAAACCACTAGGGCAAGCGCGATCCAGCCCCCCCAGAGGTCATGCCTTCGGTCCATTGCGGCACCCGCACAAGGCTGAGATAGGCCCCGCCCAACCCGGCGCAAGCCCCGCCAAACAGGATCGCCAGAACGCGGATGCGCACCACCTTGTAGCCAAGCGCATGCGCGGCCTCATGGTTTTCACCCACCGCCCGCAGGATCAGCCCGGCGCGCGAATATTTCAGCAGCGCCCAGACCAAAGCCACAAGCGCTAGGGCGAAGTAAACCATCAGATCATGGGAAAACAACACACGCCCGACAAAAGGCAGATCGCTCAGCACAGGCAGATCAAGCCGCGTGGTCGGCGGCGGCTTGATCCCGACATAGCCCTGTCCGATCAGCGACGAGAGGCCAAGGCCAAAGAGCGTCAGCGCGAGGCCGCTTGCCACCTGATTGGCAAGGGCAAATTGGGTCAGCAGCGCGAAGAGAAGCGCCAGAACAGCGCCCCCGGCGGCGGCGGCCACAAACCCCACGACCGGCGAGCCGGAATTGACAGCCATGGCAAATCCGCAGATTGCGCCGGTGATCATCATCCCCTCGACCCCGAGGTTGAGCACGCCCGCCCGCTCGACAACCAATTCGCCCAATGCCGCCAGCAGAATGGGCGTAGAGGCGACGATGAGCGAGGCCAGAAGCAGCGCCGGATCAATCGAGGACAAAAGCATCACGCCACCTCCCGTGTCACCAACCGGACGCGGTAATTGGTCAGCAGGTCCACGGCCAAAAGGAAAAACAACAGCATCCCCTGAAAGAGTTGGATCGCGGCCGCAGGCAGCCCCATGTTGGATTGCGCCAATTCGCCGCCAATATAGGTGAGCGCCATCAAAAGCCCCGCAAGCAGGATGCCGACCGGGTGCAACCGGCCCAAAAAGGCCACGATGATCGCCGTAAACCCATAGCCCACGTTAAAATCAATGCTGACCTGCCCGGCGGGCCCCGCCACTTCAAAAAGCCCCGCCAATCCCGCCAAAGCGCCCGATGTGCCCAGACAGAATAGAACCAACCGCGCCGGGCGCACGCCGGCAAAACGGGCGGCGCGTGGCGCCTGACCCGCAAGCCGGATATGATAGCCAAGGATATGGCGGCTGAGCAGCACATAGGCGAAAATCACTGCGATCAGCGCGGCCACCACTCCCCAATGCATGCCCGTGCCGGTAATAAGTTCTGCATTATGCGCGCTGTCATATTGGCGCAGGTTGCGCGAGCCGGGAAATCCGCGCCCCTCGGGGTTCTTCATCAACCCAAGGGCCATGGCCGCCAGCAATTGCTCTGCCACATAGACGAGCATGAGCGACACGAGTATTTCATTGGTGCCGAACCGCAGCTTGAGCACCGCCGGGATCATGCCCCAGGCCCAGCCCCCAAGCGCGCCAGCAAGGATCATCAGCGGAAAGATCAGCGCGCTCTCCGCTGGATAAAACGCAAGCGCCACCCCGGCCCCTGCCAGTGCGCCGACGATATATTGCCCCTCGGCCCCGATGTTCCAGATACCGGCACGAAACCCAAGGCTAAGCCCGATGGCGATCAGCACCAGAGGCGCGCCCTTGATCAGCAATTGCGGCCGGTAGTAAAACGCGAACTCGCCAAAAAGCGGTTGCCAGAAAATCGTCGAGATGGCCGCTACCGGGTCTTCGCCAAGTGCCGCAAAAAGCGCCCCACCCGCCAGCATGGTGATCAGCACCGCCAGAACCGGCGTGGCCCAAGTCCAGAGCCGTGAGGGTTGAGGGCGCTTTTCCAGCTTCAGCATGGCGCGCGCCCATGTTTCTTTATGGCTAAAATACTCAAAAACGACAGGTCACACATGCGCCACCTCCATGCCATGTGCGCCGCCCATCATCAATCCGATCTCTTCGACACTCAGGCCTTGGGTCGGCCTGATGTCCGAAAGCCGTCCTTCGCTCAACGCGCCGAACCGGTCGGAAATCTCGATCAACTCGTCAAGGTCCTGACTGATGCAGATCACCGCCGCCCCCCAGTGGCCAGATCAAGCAGGGCTTGGCGGATCGCGGCAGCGGCGGCGGCATCGACACCCCAGGTGGGCTGGTTGACCACCAGAACCTCGGGCCGTTGCAGCACTTCGCGGCCAATCACGAATTTTTGCAGATTGCCCCCCGACAGCGCCCGGGCGGCAGTGCCCGGGCCGGGCGTGCGCACGTCAAAGCCGGTGATGATCCGGCGGGCAAAGGCCTCGGCCGCCTCCCATCTCAGAAACCCGCGATTGAGCAGGCTTTCCCGCGCCGCCCCGGTCAGGATCGCATTCTCTGTCAGGCTCATGTCGGGGGCGGCGGCATGGCCCAGCCGTTCCTCAGGCGCGGTAAGTAGACCCATCGCACGGCGGGTGCCAGGGCCATGCTGACCAATGGCCACGCCCTTCAGGCGCACAGCCTCTGCCGTCACCGGCATTTCGCCCGACAGCGCGGCCAAAAGCTCATCCTGCCCATTGCCCGCAACCCCGCCGATGCCCAGCACCTCTCCGGCCTGCACGGCAAAGGAAATCGCGTGAAGCGCGGTGCCGAACTGCCCCTGCGCCGCGACCGACAGGTCAGACACCTCCAGCACCACGCCCGCCTTGGCACGCCCGGCGCGTTCCGGCGCGGCAAAGGTTGTGCCCACCATCATTTCCGCCATCGCGCGGGCCGAAGTGTCGCGCGGTGTGCAGGTGCCCACGTTGCGGCCCTGCCGCAGGATCGTGGCATGATCGCAGAGGGCGCGGATTTCCTCGAGCTTGTGCGAGATGTAAAGGATCGCCACGCCTTCGCCCGTCAGCTTGCGCAGGGTCTGAAACAGGATATCCACCTCTTGCGGCGTGAGCACCGATGTCGGCTCGTCCATGATCAAAAGGCGGGGTTCCTGCAAGAGACAGCGGATGATCTCGACGCGCTGCCGCTCTCCTGCCGAAAGATCACCAACGGTCCGGTCGGGATCAAGCGGCAGGCCATAGGTTTCCGAGACGGCACGGATGCGCGCGGCCAGATCGCGCAGCGCTGGCGGGCGTTCCATCCCGAGGGCCACGTTCTCGGCCACGCTCATCGCATCAAAAAGCGAGAAATGCTGAAACACCATCGCCACCCCCGCCAGGCGCGCGGCATGGGGGTCTGGTGGGGCATAGGGGGTGCCGCGCAGCGTCATGGCGCCGCTGTCGGGCTTGACCAGCCCATAGATCATCTTGACGAGGGTTGATTTCCCGGCACCATTCTCGCCCAGCAGGGCATGCACCTCGCCCTCGCGGATGGCAAAGGATACGGCGTCATTGGCGACAACTCCCGGATAGGCCTTGGTCAGACCCGAGACGGTCAGCAAATCGCCTGTCACGCGGTTCTCCTTCGGTCTGCGGCCTTGATACCCGGCTCTTTCAGTAACGCAGCCGCCACGCCAAGCGCAATGGCTTGCGGGTGTTTGCCAAGGTTTGGATCGCCAATGGGGCAGGAAATGCGCGAAATCTGCGCGTCCGTATGCCCAAGTGCTGTCAATCTCTGCCGAAACCGCGCCCATTTGGTCGCGGAGCCGATGACACCCGCGCACCCAAAGGACCGTTGCAACAGCCGGTGGCACAGCTCCAGATCCAGCGCATGATCATGGGTTACGATGATATGTGCGGCGGTATCAGGCGCTTGGCCGAGGGCGCGCAGGGGATCAACGGCGGCGGTGATCCCTTGGGGCAGCCCGCGCAGCATCTCGGCCCGCGCATCGGCCAGCGTCACTGCCAGATCGGGCAATGGGGCAAGCAGGGTGGCCAAGGCGCGGCCCACATGGCCCGCCCCGTGGATCACCACCGCAAGGCGCGGGCAAAGTGGCTCGATCAACCAGCCGTTTGCCCATGTAACACCCGTACCGGCGCTGGGCCGGGCGGCAGGCGGGGGGTGATGTGCCCTTCAATCTGCCGTGCCCAACGGCCCGATCGCTCAAGCGCCTCAACCGCTGCGCCAAGTTTGTGCTGGTCGAACCGCTCGATCACCAATACCACCGACCCGCCACAGCATTGTCCAAGGGCCGGACCAAGCGCTTGGCGCAGTACGTGGGCATTCCCGCCCTCTGCCAAAAACCGTCGTGCCGCACCTGCCGCCTCATGCTCCAGCCGCCCGCCGCCGATGCTGCCCGATTGCCCCCCGGGCCAGACCTGCATCGCGGCCCCGGCGGCGCGTGGCGCAGAACCACGGGTGGCGGCGATCACCACCCGTGCGATCTGTCCCTCCCGCGCGACGGCTGTGCGCAGATCGTCGAGGTCACGCATCGCGGCGCGCTTTCTGACGCGCGATAGCGCTCAGCAGCCGCTCGGGTGTGGCCGGGGCGTCAAGCGCCGGATAGCCCGAACCAAACGCCGCCACCGCAGCGCTGAGCGCCATCAGCGCCGAAATCCCCAGCATAAAGGGCGGCTCGCCGACAGCCTTGGAGCGATAGATCGTTGGGCGCGGATTCTGCGCCTCCCACAGCGCCACGTTGAACAGCGCTGGCCGATCCGAACAGGCAGGGATCTTATAGGTCGAGGGCGCGTGGGTGCGGAGCCGTCCGGCCTTGTCCCACACCAGTTCCTCGAGCGTCAGCCAGCCCGCCCCCTGCACATAACCGCCCTCGATCTGGCCGATGTCGAGCGCGGGATTAAGCGAGGCCCCGCAATCATGCACGATATCGGCGCGCAGGATGCGGTTCTCGCCGGTCAGGCCGTCGACGATCACCTCGGTCACGGCCGCCCCATAGGCAAAGTAATAAAATGGCCGCCCCTCCCCCTTGATCCGGTCCCACGCAAGGTCGGGCGTCTTGTAAAATCCGGTGGCGGACAGGCTCACGCGCTGCTCATAGCAGAACCGGGCGGCCTCTGCGAAGCTCAGGTGGGCCGTTCCCACCCGCACGCGACCGCCGTCAAATCGCACCTCCTCGGGCGGCACGGCGTGATGCGCCGCCAGACAGGCAGCCATCCGGTCGCGGATCGTATCGCAGGCTGCCTGAACCGCCATACCGTTGAGATCGCTGCCGGAACTGGCCGCTGTGGCCGAGGTATTGGGCACCTTGGCGGTATCGGTCGCGGTGATCTTGATGGCCTCTAGCGGCAGGCCAAAGCACGCGGCGGCCACTTGTGCCACCTTCTGAAACAGGCCCTGTCCCATTTCCGTGCCCCCGTGATTGAGATGCACAGACCCATCCTGATAGACATGCACCAAAGCGCCCGCCTGATTGAGATGGCTGAGCGTAAAGGAAATCCCGAACTTGACCGGCGTCAGCGCTACGCCCTTTTTCAGCACGGGATTGCGGGCGTTCCACGCCGCCACCGCTGCCCGCCGCGCGGCATAGTCCGAGGTTTGCATCAGCCGCTCGGTCATCTCGTGCAGGATGAAATCCTCGACCTTCTGCCCATAGGGCGTGACCTGCGGTTTCATCTGGCCCGAAATACCTTCGGGGGGGCGCGCAGCGCGGGGGGCAGACAGCCCCCCTCCAACGGCTGCGGCATAGTAATTGCGCTGCCGCACCACGACAGAATCAAGGCCCAAATGATGCGCCACATGATCCATCACCCGCTCGATGCCCAGCATGCCCTGCGGCCCGCCAAAGCCGCGGAACGCGGTGGCAGAGGCGGTGTTGGTGCGCAGCCGATGGCTCTCGATCCGCACGGCGGGCAGGAAATAGGCGTTATCGGCATGCAGCATGGCGCGGTCGGCCACGGGCAGCGACAGATCCTGCGACCAGCCGCAGCGGGCGTAATGCACGAAATCCACCCCTGTCAGGCGACCGGTGGCGTCGAACCCGGCCTGATAGGTGATGCGGAAATCGTGGCGCTTGCCGGTGATTACCATGTCATCGTCGCGGTCATAGCGCATCTTGCAGGGCGTCCCCGTGTGCCGCGCTGCGACGGCGCAGGCGATGGCGGGGGCGTTGGCTTGGCTCTCCTTACCGCCAAAGCCGCCGCCCATGCGCCGCGTCTCGACCCGGACGGCATGCATGGGTCGGCCCAGGGCCTCGGCCACCTTGTGCTGCACTTCGCTCGGATGCTGGGTCGAGGCGTGGATCACCATGTCGCCCCCCTCTTGCGGCAGCGCAAGGGCCGCCTGGCCTTCAAGATAGAAATGCTCTTGCCCGCCCATCTCGATCACGCCACCCACCCGGTGGGTCGCCTTGGCGATAGCCGCTGTGGTATCGCCCCTTTGCCAGATACGCGGGCCGTCTTCGAAGCGGCTATTGGCGGCCAATGCGGCGTCGATGGTCAGAAGGGGCGTCGTTTCTTCGTAACATACCTGTCCCCGGCGCGCGGCGCGGCGTGCGGCCAGATGGCTGGTGGCGATAACCAGAAAAAGCGGCTGGCCGTAATAGTGCACCGCGCCCGTGCACAAGAGCGGCTCGTCATGGGCCGAAGGCGAGCAATCGGCCCCCTGCGGCAAGTCAGCGGCGGTCAGCACGGCGACGACCCCGGCGCATTGGCGCACCGGCGCAAGGTCCATTTCGGTCACGCGCCCCGCCGCGATGGTGCTGAGGCCAAAGGCCAGATGCAGCGTGCCGCGTGGGCTGGGAATATCGTCGACATAGCGCGCGGTGCCCGTCACATGCAGGCGTGCGGCGTCATGGGGCAGAGGGCGCGCCACGCTCATGGCTGCACCTCGAGAACCGATGTGGCGATGCCCTGATCCTCTAGAAAATAGCGCATCAAAAGGTTGCGCGCGACGCAGAGGCGATAGTCGGCAGAGGCGCGCATGTCTGACAGCGGCGCAAAATCCTGCGCCCAAGCTGCATCGCTGCCGGTAATCGTCGCCTCGGTCCAAGGCTGGCCAATCAGTGCCGCTTCGACATGGGCGGCACGCTTGGGAATGCCCGCCATGCCGCCAAAGGCGATCCGCGCGTCGGTGATCCGGCCTTCGTCCACGGTGATGTTGAAACAGCCCAGCACTGCCGAAATATCCTGATCAAAGCGCTTCGAGACTTTGTAACAGCGCAGGCGGTCTGGCTGGCGGGGCAGGGTGATGGCCTCGATCATTTCGCCCGGCGCGCGGTCCTGCTGGCCGTAGCCCAGAAAGAACGCCTCGAGCGGCATCTGGCGGCGCGTGTCACCGTGGCGCAGATGCAGGGTGGCCCCAAGGGCGATGAGCGCGGGCGCGTTGTCGCCGATGGGCGAGCCATTGGCGATATTGCCCCCAAGCGTCGCCGCCGCACGCACCTGTTCCGAGCCATAGCGCCGCAGCATCGCGGCATAGGAGGGGTGATAGGGGGCAATCGTCTGCATCAGCCGGGCAATGGTCAAGCCCGCGCCAAGGCGCATATCCCTGTCTGTCACCTCTGCAGTGCTCAGGTCCGTGCAGCCCCCCAGAAAGATTGGCAGGTTGATGTCGCGCAGCTGTTTGGTGATCCACAGGCCCACATCGGTTGCGCCCGCGATCAGCGTCGCCTCAGGATGGGCGGCATAGAGGCGCGCCGCCTCATCGGCGCTCTGGGGTTGCAGCAACGCAGGGGGGCTGTCTGCCCCCCGCCCTTCGGGCCCCCCCGAAGGTATTTCGGGCCAGATGATATTGCGATCTTGCGTCATCCACGCGGGAATGGCGGCAGTTTCCGCGGCGCGGGCGGCGGTCAGGATGGGGGCATAGCCGGTGCATCGGCAAAGATTGCCCGCCAGAACCCGGTCGTGATCCCGCTCGCCATTAAGATGCGCGCAGGCCATCGAGGCGATGAAGCCCGGCGTGCAAAACCCGCATTGCGAGCCGTGATGCGCGATCATCGCCGCTTGAACCGGGTGCAATTGCCCCTCGGGGCCGCTGATCCCTTCGACCGTGCGCAGGGCCTTGCCCTGAAGCTGTGGCATGAGGAGAATACAGGCGTTGAGGGGCCGCGTGCCGGTCTCGTCACTGACGATCACGGTACAGGCCCCACAATCGCCCTCGTTGCAGCCTTCCTTGGTGCCGGTCAGGCCGCGCGCCTCGCGCAGCCAGTCAAGCAGAGTTGTGGTCGGGGTCACATCCCCAAGCGCCACGCTCTCTCCATTCAGAAGAAACGTGAGGGTCATGAGCCGCTGCCCGCCGCGTTACCATGCCTGCCCTCGCGTGCCTGACCTTCGATGCGGCGTAGAAGGTGGCGGGCTTTGCCTATCGTGACCCGATGAAAGCCGGGGGCAGGCGGTTTGGCAAGTCTTTTGTTCAGCCGCAACCGGGGCTAGGGTGCGGATATGAGCGCTGATCCCCGATTCATTCACCTGCGGGTGCATACCGAATATTCCCTGCTGGAGGGGGCGATGCGGCTCAAGAAGCTGCCCGGCCTCTGCGTGGCCGCAGGCATGCCCGCCGTCGCCGTGACCGACACCAACAACATGTTTGCCGCGCTAGAGTTTTCCGTGAGCGCGCAGGGCGCGGGCGTGCAGCCGATCATGGGCTGTCAGGTCGATCTGGCCTATCTCAGCCTGGCACCCGGAGAGCGCGCGAAGCCGCCCGCGCCCCTCGTCCTCTTGGCGCAGAGTGAGTGCGGGTATGAGAACCTGATGAAGCTCAACTCGTGCCTTTATCTGCGGGGCGATGGCAGCCTGCCGCATGTGACGCTGACCGAGTTGGCGCATCATGCCGAGGGGGTGATCTGCCTGACGGGTGGGCCGGATGGGCCGGTGGGTCGGCTCTTGCAGGGGGGGCAGCGCCCAGCGGCGGAGGCGTTGATGCAGCGTCTGGCGCAGGCGTTTGGTGACCGGCTCTATGTCGAATTGCAGCGTCATCCCGGTGACGGGGGCGCGCCCGAGGCCGAGCGCCTGACCGAGCGTGGTCTGATTGAGATGGCCTATGCCATGGGCCTGCCGCTGGTGGCGACCAACGATGTCTACTTTCCCAAATCCGACATGTACGAGGCGCATGATGCCATGCTCTGCGTGGCCGAGGGGGCCTATGTCGATCAAAGCGCGCCGCGCCGCCGCCTGACCCCGCAGCATTATTTCAAAAGCCAAGAAGAGATGGCCGCGCTTTTTGCCGATTTGCCCGAGGCACTGGAAAACACGGTCGAAATCGCGCGCCGCTGCGCCTTTGGGGCCTATAAGCGCAATCCGATCTTGCCGAAATTCGCGGATGACGAGGTTGAGGAACTGCGCCGTCAGGCGCGGGCGGGGCTTGCTGCGCGCCTGGCGGTTATCCCCCATGCCGCGCCGGTTGAAGACTATGACAAGCGCCTCGAATTCGAGCTGGGCATCATCGAGGGTATGGGCTTTCCCGGCTATTTTCTGATCGTGGCCGATTTCATCAAATGGGCCAAGGATCACGATATTCCGGTGGGGCCTGGGCGTGGCTCGGGGGCGGGCAGTCTGGTGGCCTATGCGCTGACCATCACCGATCTTGATCCGCTGCGCTACAGCCTGCTTTTTGAACGGTTCCTGAACCCAGAGCGGGTCAGCATGCCCGACTTTGACATCGACTTTTGCATGGATCGCCGCGAGGAGGTGATCCAATATGTGCAAGAGAAATATGGCCGTGACCGGGTGGGCCAGATCATCACCTTTGGCGCGCTCTTGTCCAAGGCGGCTGTGCGCGACATCGGGCGCGTGTTGCAAATGCCCTATGGGCAGGTGGACCGCCTGTCCAAGATGATCCCGGTCGAAGGCGTCAAGCCGGTGAGCATCGAAAAGGCGCTGGCCGACGAGCCGCGCCTGCGCGAAGAGGCCAAGAACGAAGAGGTCGTGGATCGGCTTTTGACCTATGCGCAACAGGTTGAGGGGCTGTTGCGCAATGCCTCGACCCATGCCGCCGGGGTGGTGATCGGCGACCGGCCGCTTGATGCGCTCGTGCCCGTCTACCAAGACCCGCGCTCCGATATGCCCGCAACCCAGTTCAACATGAAATGGGTGGAACAGGCGGGGCTGGTCAAGTTCGACTTTCTCGGCCTCAAGACGCTGACGGTCATTCAGAACGCGGTCGACATGATCCGCAAGGCGGGCCGCCCGCTGAATGTGGCGGCGGATGGCACCGTGCTCTACGATCCCCCCGAGGGGTTTGAGTATGACATCGGGGCGATCCCGCTCGATGACGAGAAATCCTATAGGCTTTATGCGAGTGCCAAGACAGTTGCCGTGTTCCAGGTGGAATCGAGCGGCATGATGGATGCGCTCAAGCGCATGAAACCCACCTGCATCGAGGATATCGTGGCGCTTGTGGCGCTCTACCGTCCCGGCCCGATGGAGAATATCCCGACCTATTGCGAGGTGAAGAACGGCCTGCGTGAGCTCGAGTCGATCCACCCCTCGATTGACCATATCCTAGAGGAAACCCAAGGCATCATCGTCTATCAGGAACAGGTGATGCAAATCGCGCAGGTGATGGCGGGCTATTCCTTGGGCGGTGCTGACCTGTTGCGCCGCGCCATGGGCAAGAAAATCGCCGAAGAAATGGCCAAGGAGCGCCCGAAATTCGAGAAAGGCGCCATGGAAAATGGTGTCGACAAGAAAAAGGCCAGCGAGGTCTTTGACCTGCTCGAGAAATTTGCCAACTACGGCTTCAACAAATCCCACGCGGCGGCCTATGCGGTGGTCAGCTATCAAACCGCCTGGCTCAAGGCCAATCACCCGGTCGAATTCATGGCTGGGGTGATGAATTGCGATATTCACCTCACGGATAAGCTGGCGGTCTATTTCCAAGAGGTGAAAAAGGGGCTGAGCCTGCCTTGGGCCGCGCCTTGCGTCAATCGCTCTGAGGCGACGTTCGATGTGCAGGGCGGCGTGCTGCACTATGCGCTGGGCGCGCTCAAGAACGTGGGCGTCGAGGCGATGAAGCTGATCACCGTGGGGCGGGGCAACCGGCCCTTTGCCACGCTCTACGATGTGGCGCAGCGGGTCGATCTCAAGCGGGTTGGCAAGCGCCCGCTGGAAATGCTGGCCCGCGCCGGGGCGTTTGACGCGCTGGACCGCAACCGCCGCCGCGTGTTCGAGAGCATCGAGGCGCTGATGAGCTATTCAGCGGCGATCCATGAGCAAAAGAATTCCAGTCAGGTCTCGCTCTTTGGCGAGGCGGGCGATGACCTGCCCGAGCCGCGATTGGCCCCGGTTGATGATTGGCTGCCCGCCGAGCGGCTGACCGAGGAATTCAAGGCCGTTGGGTTCTACCTCTCGGGGCATCCGCTCGACGATTACATGACCGTGTTGCGGCGTCAGGATGTGAAAACGCTGGACGAGGTGACAGCACAGGCCGAACGCGGCCCGGCGCTGGTCAAGATGGCCGGGGTTGTGGCCGGGCGGCAAGAGCGGAAATCGGCACGTGGCAACCGCTTTGCCTTTGCGCAGCTCAGCGATACGACCGGCGGTTACGAGGTGACGATATTCTCGGACACGCTCGAGAAATGCCGCGAATTTCTGGAAACTGGCGCGCAGGTGGTGATCACCGCCGAGGCGACGCTTGAGGCGGATCAGTTGAAACTGCTCTGCCGCGCCGTTCAGCCGATTGACGGGATGGTGGCCGGGGCGGGCGCGGTGGGCCTGCGGATTTTCGTGGATCAGCCGGGGGCAATCGGATCGGTTGCCGCGGTGTTGCAGGGGGCCAGCCAAGCGGCGCGCGGTGCGCGCCCCGGCCCGATCCATTTCTGCCTGATGGGCGCGGGCCTGCCCGGCGAGGTCGAGATTGACAGCGGCGCGGAATATCCCGTGACGCCTCAGATCAAGGGCGCGATCAAGAGCCTGACCGGCGTGGTGATGGTGGAAGAAATCTGACGACGTCTTCGCAGTCGTCCCGGGCCTGACCCGGGACCTCTGGTTGTAAGATAACCCCGTGTCAGTAATGCGGCGGGCGCTCGTCGCCAAGGATCACGCCACCATCGCTCTCGCCGTGCCGGGCCGCTTCGCGCGCGAGCAGCATCTCGACTCGGACGCGCAGGCGGTCAAGCTCGCGGTCTTGGCGTGCGATAACATCCGACAGGTCATCGACCGTGCGGATCAGGTGGGCCAGTTTTTCTTCGATCTCGGTCATGGCATGGGATTACGCGCGGATGCGCCTGCGGTCAATCGCGCAGCCGCCTTGCCCCGGCGCGGCCCTTGGGCTAGACCGCGCCACGACAGATGCCGCAAGAGTTGCCGCAAGGACGCATGCCATGGCCAAGCCCAAAAAAGAGCCCCGCCCCAAGGCCGAAACGCCCAAAGGGTTTCGCGATTATTTCGGCGCCGAGGTGACGACGCGCGCCGCGATGCTGAACGCGATTGCCGGGGTCTATCATCGCTATGGCTTTGACGCGCTGGAATCGAGCGCGGTCGAGACGGTCGAGGCGCTGGGCAAGTTTCTGCCCGATGTCGACCGGCCCAATGAGGGGGTCTTTGCCTGGCAGGATGAAGACGAGAAATGGCTGGCGCTGCGCTATGACCTGACCGCGCCCTTGGCCCGCGTTTATGCCCAACACCGCAACGATCTGCCGACACCCTATCGGCGCTATGCGATGGGGCCTGTCTGGCGCAATGAAAAGCCGGGGCCGGGGCGGTTTCGCCAGTTCTATCAATGCGATGCGGATACGGTGGGCACGGCGTCAATGGCAGCGGATGCCGAGATTTGCGCCATGCTGGCCGATGCGCTGGAAGAGGTGGGCATCCCGCGCGGCGACTATGTGGTGCGGGTGAACAACCGGAAGGTTTTGAATGGGGTGTTGGAGGCGACGGGCGTCACTGACCCTGACCAACAGGCCGCCGTCCTGCGCACCATCGACAAATTCGACAAGGTGGGCGAGAGCGGCGTGCGCGAGTTGCTGGGCAAAGGCCGCCTCGATGCCTCGGGGGCGTATATCGACGGGGTCGGGCTGAACCAAGATCAGGCGGCTCCCGTTTTGGCGTTTCTAACCTCCAAAGGCGGCAATACCGCTGAAACCTTGACCAACCTGCGTGGCGCGGTTGGAGCCTCTGAGATGGGTGTGCAAGGCGTCGACGAACTCGAAGAAATCGCCACCCTTCTCGCCGCCCAAGGCTATGGCCCCGACCGGATCGTCATTGACCCTTCGGTCGTTCGTGGCCTTGGCTATTACACCGGCCCGGTGTTCGAGGCGGAATTGACCTTTGAAATCCTTGATGAAAAAGGCCGCCCGCGCCAATTCGGCAGCGTGGCAGGTGGTGGGCGCTATGATGATCTTGTCGCGCGCTTCACCGGGCAGCAGGTGCCCGCCGTCGGGGTCAGCATCGGCGTGGATCGCCTGCTTGCCGCGCTGCATGCCAAGGGCAAGATCGGCAGCGCAGAGCGGGGCCCGGTGGTTGTCACCGTGATGGACCGCGACCGGATGGCCGACTATCAGGCGATGGTCGGCGAGTTGCGCCAAGCGGGCATTCGCGCCGAAGTCTACCTTGGTAACCCCAAGAACTTTGGCAATCAGATGAAATACGCCGACCGGCGCGGCAGCCCTATCGCGGTGATCTGTGGCGGCGACGAGTTTGCCAAGGGCGTGGTGCAGATCAAGGACCTGATCCTTGGGGCGCAGATCGCCGAAAATGCCACGGTTGAAGAATGGAAAGAACGGCCCAGCCAATATGAGGTGCCGCGCGCCGCACTTGTGGACAAAGTCCGAGACATCCTCGCGGAGCAAAGCTGATGCCGGAACGTGCCGCGATCCGGGCCGAGGCTGCGCGCTTGCGGGCGCTCTTTGAGGCGGCAGGCGCACTGCCGGTGGAAACCTCTGTCTTGCAACCCGCCGAAGTGCTCTTGGACCTGTATGGCGAGGATATCCGCGCACGCGCCTATGTGACGTCGGATGCCCTGCGCGGCGAACAGATGCTGCGCCCCGATTTCACCGTGCCGGTGGTGCAGATGCATATGGAACATGGCGCGGAACCTGCCCGCTATACCTATTCCGGCGAGGTGTTTCGCCGTCAGGAAGAGGATGCGCAGCGGGCCAATGAATATACCCAAGTGGGGTTTGAAATCTTTGAACGCGCCGCACCAGAGGCGGCGGATGCAGAGGTTTTCGCGATGTTCTTTGACATCCTGCGCCCGCTTGGCCTGCGTGCGGCGACGGGGGATATCGGCATCCTGATGGCGGCCGTTGAGGGATTGCGCACGACCGAGCGCCGCAAGGCCGCACTGCGGCGGCATATCTGGCGGCCCCGGCGGTTTCGCGCGTTGATTGACCGGTTTTCAGGGCGCGCCGTGGTCCCCGAGGCGCGGGCCGCCCTTTTGGCAATGGCAGACCCGATGGCGGGGGCCGAGCCCCTGATCGGGCTGCGCGGCCCGGATGAAATCGCAGGCCGGATCACCGCGCTGCGCGAGGATGCGGCGGCGGGGCCGATTTCCACCTCTGAGGTGCAGTTGCTGGATGCCATCCTCGCGGTGCGCGAAACCAGCGATAACGCGCTGGAACGGTTGCGCGATATCGCGGTGGACATGCCCGCCATTCATGGCGCGGTGGACCGTCTGGCACGACGTCTTTCGGCGATGTCCGAACGCGGGCTCGACATCACCAAACTGGATTTCGAGGCCAGCTATGGGCGCACGCAGATGGAATATTACGATGGCTTCGTCTTTGGCTTTTACGCCGAGAGCCGTCCCGACCTGCCGCCCATTGCCACCGGCGGGCGCTATGATGCGCTAACCCGACAGTTGGGGCGGGGGCGGGAAATTCCGGCGGTGGGCGGCGTCATCCGGCCCGGTCTGGTGCTTGGCCTTGGGGGTGCGACATGACCCTGAAACTGGGGGTGCCGTCCAAAGGGCGGCTGATGGAGAAAACCTTTGACTGGTTCGCCAAGCACGGGATCACGCTGGGGCGCTCGGGGTCCGAGCGGGAGTATGCGGGCTATGTGCAGGGCATCGACAACGTCGAACTGATCCTGCTCTCCGCCGGGGAAATCCCGCGTGAATTGGCCGCCGGGCGCATCCATCTGGGTGTGACAGGCACCGACCTGATCCGCGAAAAGCTGGGGCAGTGGCAAAATCAGGTGGCAGAGCTGGCGGAACTGGGCTTTGGGCAGGCCGATCTGGTGCTGGCGGTGCCACGTTGCTGGGTGGATGTCAGCCAACTTGACGATCTTGATGCCGCCGCTGCGGCATTCCGGCTCAAGCATGGGTTCCGCATGCGCATCGCCACCAAATATCACCGATTGGTTCGGGATTTCCTGCGCGAGAATGGCGTTGCGGATTATCAACTGATGGACAGTCAGGGTGCCACCGAAGGCACGGTCAAGAACGAAACCGCCGAGGCGATTGCCGATATCACCTCAACCGGCGATACGCTGCGGGCCAATCATCTCAAGGTGTTGGAGGATGGGTTAATCCTGAAATCTCAGGCAACGCTTTTCAAATCGCGGGTGGCCCCGATGGAGCCTGCCGATAGGCTTACGCTCAAGGCTCTCAAGCAAAGGCTTGATCTGGAATAAAAAAATGGGGCGGTCCGTTAGGACCACCCCACTGCTTGCGCCTTATCAGAAGCGGAATGCAGCCCGCGCCTGTACCGTGGTGGCATCGACATCAACACCAGCGGTGCCGAAATTATCGAACTTGTGATAGAGCACTTCACCGCCCAGAGACAGGTTCTGGCTGATCATATGCTCATAGCCCGCGCCGAAGAAATAGCCGTTGTCATCACCGAGCGTGTCGGTGTCGGCCCAGGCATACCCGCCGGTGCCGTAAAGCAGGCCGTTGCCGACCTTGTAACCGAGACGCGATTTGATCCGAAACACGTCTTCCAGCGAAGCAGCGGCCCCAAGGTCAATATCAGCAAAGTCGTAATCGAGACCCAGACCAACAACCCAGTTGTTACCATAGTCATAATCATACCCGGCGATCAGACCGCCGATCAGGCCGTCTCCGTCCACGCCAGCAGCGCCGGTGTCAACATCGCCATAGCCAAGCTGGCCACCCGCGTAAAAGCCAGTCCAATTCGGGCCAACAGGTGCCGGCGGTGCAACCGGGGCTGCGATCACCGGCTCCGGCGTTGGCTCTTGCACATTGCCAGCAAAGGCAGGGGCGGCCATCAGGGCGGTTGCGGTCATCAGCGCTGTGGTTGTTTTCAGCATCTTGTTTCCTTTCAGTCAGTTTATGTCGCTCAGGTCGGGGAGGAGGATCGCCCCTTCGACACACGGTTCGCACCGTTGCTGGATATATCGGGCGACCGTCCCATCAAGACAAGCACCTGATCCAGCCATTTCGATCACACACCCGTGAGTGGCAGGGAAATGCCCAGAATATACTTTTTTCGGCGGATTTTCGCAAGTCGCCGTGTGAAATGCGCAACCCTATGGCGAAAACTGCCTCAGGAGAGTTGAAGCGCAGGGCGCATGGTTTTTCGCGCGCAGTGGCGTTGGACAGCGGTATTTGTGTTGGGTTTCCGCTCAGCGTCACCCACACCGATCCGCACGTTCACATGCGGGCGGCGCGCCAGTGGTTAGCGTGTTTTTACCCCGTCAGCGCCATGGCGCATCCGCTCACAGAACGCCAATATCCGCCAGAGCGGCCGAGAGGGCAGGCGGCAGCGTATCATCCTTGGCGCGCGCTGAGCCAAGGTCGGGCGGCGCATCAGAGCCGGGCAAATACCGCCAGCCCTGAAAGGGGCGTTTTTGCGCTGTGGCGGTGCGGATCAACCCCGGTTCAAGCACGATGGCACAGCGGCGGATGCCGTCACCACCAGTCACCTCATCCAGCCGCAGGATCGGTTGGCGGCATTGCACCAGCCCCTGAATGACCCAATAGATCGAGCCACCGTCCAGCAATTCGCCTTCGCGCTTGGGCCACATGCGGGTGACGTGGCGCGGCAGGCCGTCCGGCCCTTTGGCGCGGGGGTCTTTATGCCACTCCTCCAGATCCTCGACAGAGGTGGTGCCGACGCTCAGTTTGATCAGGTGCAAGGCCACGATAAAGAATCTCCCATCCGGGCAGATAGGGTAGTGGAAATACCGGCAGCTTCAAGCTATTGTGGTTCTCTGCCCGTGGATGGAGACCGCCGTGACCCGATTTGCCGCCCCGATTTCCGAACAGATATGGAACATGAAATACCGGTTCCGGAATGGGGACGCCGGCGATGCAAGTGTCGAGGACAGCTGGCGGCGGATCGCGCGCGCTTTGGCAGTGGCCGAGGCAGAGCCGGCGCTCTGGGAAGAGCGGTTCTATCACGCGCTTGAGGATTTCAAATTCCTGCCCGCAGGTCGGATCACCGCCGGGGCTGGCACCGCACGCAAGGTGACGCTCTTTAACTGTTTCGTCATGGGCACCGTGCCTGACGATATGGGCGGCATCTTTGACGGGCTGCGCGAGGCGGCGTTGACCATGCAGCAGGGCGGCGGCATCGGCTATGATTTCAGCACGATCCGGCCCAAAGGGGCCGAGGTCAAGGGCGTGTCGGCGGATGCAAGCGGCCCACTCAGCTTTATGGATGTGTGGGACGCGATGTGCCGCACGATCATGTCGGCAGGCAGCAGGCGCGGTGCGATGATGGCCACAATGCGCTGTGACCATCCAGATATCGAGGCCTTCATCGCCGCGAAATCTGATCCGGCGCGGCTGCGGATGTTCAACCTGTCGGTCTTGATCACCGATGCCTTCATGGAGGCGGTCAAGGCCGACGGCCCGTGGGACCTTCAGTTTGGCGGCAAGGTCTATCATACCGTGCAAGCGCGGGATCTGTGGAACCGGATCATGCAGGCCACCTATGATTATGCCGAACCGGGCGTGATCTTTATCGACCGCATCAACGCGGCCAACAATCTGGCCTATTGCGAAACGATTGCGGCGACCAACCCATGCGGCGAACAGCCCCTGCCGCCCTATGGTGCCTGCCTCTTGGGCTCGATCAATCTGGCGCGGTTGGTGGCAGAGCCGTTTGCAGCGGGCGCGCGGGTGGATGAGGCCGCACTTGACGATCTGGTGCGCGTGGCTGTGCGCATGATGGACAATGTCGTGGATGTCAGCGGTTTTCCCTTACCTGCGCAGGCCGCCGAGGCGCAGGCCAAACGGCGGATCGGGCTGGGCGTGACGGGGCTTGCCGATGCGCTCTTGATGGTCGGGCTGCGCTATGGCTCGGACGCCGCCGTGCAACAGACCGAGGCGTGGTTGCATGCCATCGCGCGGGCGGCCTATCTTGCAAGCGTTGACTTGGCCCGCGAAAAGGGCGCGTTCCCGCTCTTTGACCGCGACGCCTATCTGGCCTCTGGCACGATGCAGACGATGGATGCCGATGTGCGCGCCGCCGTGGCCGAACATGGCATTCGCAACGCGCTTCTGACCAGCATCGCGCCCACCGGCACCATCAGCCTTTATGCGGGCAATGTCAGCAGCGGAATCGAGCCTGTCTTTGCCTATAGCTACACCCGCAAGGTGCTGCAAAAGGATGGCAGCCGCACCGAGGAAGAGGTGATAGATTACGCCGTGCAGATGTGGCGTGACCGGATGGGCGATGCGCCTCTGCCCGAGCATTTCGTCAACGCCCAGACCCTGCCGCCCGAGGATCACGTCAAGATGCAGGCGGCGGCGCAGAAATGGGTGGATAGCAGCATCTCGAAAACCATCAACTGCCCCGAGGACATCTCCTTTGAGGCGTTCAAGAATGTCTATCTTCAGGCTTGGGATCTGGGGTGCAAAGGCTGCACCACCTATCGGCCCAATGCGGTGACAGGCAGCGTCCTGAGCGTGTCCGAGACCACAGACAAGGCCCCCGGTGAAACGCGGGGCGATGTCCCTGCAACCGGCGGCGAGGTGGTCTATATGTCCGAACCGCTCGACCGCCCCAAAGAGCTGGAGGGTGCCACCTACAAGCTGAAATGGCCCGACAGCAACCATGCGATCTATGTCACCGTCAATGACATCGTTCTGGGCGGGCATCGGCGGCCCTTCGAGGTGTTCATCAACTCCAAGAACATGGAGCATTATGCCTGGACGGTGGCCCTGACCCGCATGATCTCGGCGGTGTTCCGGCGCGGGGGCGATGTGTCCTTTGTGGTGGAAGAGCTCAAAGCCGTGTTCGACCCGCGGGGCGGCGCTTGGATGCAGGGCAAATACGTGCCCAGCATTCTGGCCGCCATCGGTGGCGTGCTGGAACAGCACATGGTCCAGATCGGGTTTCTGGCGGGCGAAGGTATGGGCCTCAAAGAGGACCCGCATGCGCAGGTCGCAGGTCAGGACAGCCCCCGCAAATCCCCCGCCTGCCCCGCCTGCGGCCAATACGACATGCGCATGATCGAGGGTTGCATGACCTGTGCAAGCTGCGGACACAGCAAATGTGCCTAAGGCGGCACGGTGACATCGTTTCGGTTTTTCGTTGAAACGCCGAAACGGTTTCACTGCATGATCTGGCGCAATTTCTAGCCCCTAAGGTCCATCAGCCTTCTCTCACGCGTCGCCTCTCAGGATCGGCGCGAGTGCGGCCCGATCGAAATTCGCGCCACACAGCAAGACCACGCTTGGTCCTGTTCCGCGTCGGCCCGTGTCTTTTGTCCAAGCCGCCAAGGCCAATGCCGCCGAACCCTCGACCAGCATCTTCTCGGTCCATGCGATCTGCTCGATGCCTGCGGCGATTTCCGCTTCGGTGCAGTCGATCATGTCATCGACCACTTCAGCGGCAAGGGGCAGGGTGATCGTATCCGCGTCGAAACCACCGGCGACACCATCGGCAAGCGTTGGCTTGTGGTCCACTTCGACAGGATGACCGGCACGCAGGCTCGTGGCAAAGGCCGAGGAATTCACGGCGCTGACCCCCACGATACGCGTTCGCGGCGCGTAGGCTTTCAGCACGCAGCCGATGCCGGAAATAAGACCACCCCCGCCCATGGCGATATAAACGGTGTCCAACTCTGGCAATTGGTCAATCAATTCAAGCCCGATGGTGCCCTGTCCGGCGATGACATCGGCGTCGTTATAGGGCGACACATAGGTGATCCCCTCTGCGTCGGCCATCTCCCTCGCGTGTCGTTCAGCAAGGCCGGAATCGTTTGAATGCAGGATCGTGCGCACGCCAAGCGCCTGAATACGCGACAGTTTTTCCTGTGCCACGGTTTCTGGCAGCACAACCGTCAGCGCATGGCCTGTCATCTGCGCCGCCGTGGCAACGGCCAGCCCATGATTGCCCGACGAGGCCGTGATCACCGGCGTGTCCGTGGGCAGTGTGGTCAGTTTGGCCATGGCCCCGCGAAATTTGAACGACCCGGTTCTTTGCAGATTTTCGCATTTATAGGCCAAACGCGACTGATCGTTCGACCCACCTCGAGAGAAAATACAAGGCGTCTCGTGGATTGCCGCGCGAATCCTTTGTCGGATTTCGACAGATCGCGCCGCCTGTTGGTAGACATTGACCGAAAGACGCATTCAGGGCTTTCCTTTGACATTACTGGCCGGGGCAGGGCCGATGCGGCTGCGCATTTGCGCCGACGGCATGCAACGCGCAGGCCCCGCCATTGAGACCATGAATTCATGGCGAAGCCACAGTCAAGGTGTGCTGTGTCGCCGTTGATTTTCCAGCGCCGCCGCAGGCATCACGACAGCGCCAGAGAGATTGCGGGGCACCGCGTCGGGGCGGTCCCGTTCTTTTCAAACCCGGCTACGCCCCTGCACGGCCTCAGGTCTGGTGGATATACGACCCCGGTGCTGTCGCGATACTGGGATAGTTCGGATCTGTGCCGGGCTGGCGTGCCGGAACGGTGCCACTGCTTTGGCGTGCCAGCCATTTCGACCATTCGGGCCACCATGATCCGGGCACAGGATCATGCGCCGCCAGCCATGTATCGGGATCGCGGTAAAGCGCCAGCGCCGGGCGATGGCCGATCCGATAGTGCCGCCCTCTATGCCCCGGCTCTGACAAGATGCCGCTGTTATGGCCCCCTTTGGTCAACAGAAAATGCAGGTCGCAATCGGTAAAGAGCGCTGTTTTGTAGACGGAGCGCCACGGTGCGATGTGATCGGTCTCGGTGCCAATGACAAAGACCGGCCCCGAGATATCCTTGAGCGCGATAACCTTGCCATCCACGGCAAATCGCCCCGCCGAGATGCGGTTCTCCAGAAAAATCCCGCGCAGATATTCCGAATGCATCCGGGCTGGCATCCGGGTGGTGTCATTGACCCAAACGGTGACATCGGTGGGCAAGTCCGGCTCTCCGAGGAAATACCGCCGCACCGCGCGCGACCAGATCAAATCCTCAGACCGGATCGCGGCAAAGGCCCCCGACATCTGCGGCCGGTCCAGATAGCCCTGCGACCACATCAGATCCTCCAGAAAGGCGACCTGACTTTCGTCGAGAAAAAGCAGCAATTCGCCCGCTTCGGCGAAATCTACCTGTGCCGCCATCAGGGTGACCGATGCCAATCGGTCCTCACCGTCGCGCGCCATTGCCGCCGCCGCGATAGCCAGCAGCGTCCCACCAAGGCAATAGCCGTTGGCATGCACCTTTTGCCCCGGCACGATGTCGTTGATGACGTCCAGCGCCTGCATGACGCCTTGCTTGCGATACGCCTCTAGCGACAGGTCCGCGTCTTCCGCTCCCGGATTACGCCACGAGATACAAAAGACAGTGAATCCCTGTCCAACCAGCCACCGGACCAAGGAATTCTCGGGCGAGAGATCGAGAATATAGTATTTCATGATCCATGCCGGCACGATCAGCACTGGTTCGGCCTGCACGTCGGATGTGGTGGGCGAATACTGGATCAACTCCATCAGGTCGTTGCGATAGACCACGGCACCCGGCGTGCAGGCCAGAACCTTGCCAAGCGCAAACTCTTTCGGCACAGGCCGATGCTCCTGCGCCAGAATATGCCGGGCGTCGTCAGCACAGCGCGCAGCCCCGTCAATCAAGTTGCGCCCGCCTGTCGCCCGTGTCTTTTCCAGAATTTCCGGATTGCCCAATGGGAAATTGGAAGGCGACACCGTATCAAGAAGCTGTCGCATCATAAAGCCGGTGCGATCCGCATTCTGTCGGCGCAACCCGCGCAGCTCTGATGTTGCCGCATGCCACCAATCTTGCGTGGCCAGAAACCCCTGCTGCCAGAGGGAAAAGGGCGGCTTGTCCCAGCCTTGATGCGACCAGCGCGTATCATAGGGCCCCGGCTTGAATGGCTTTTCCGCAGGCTGATCCAACGCCTGCGCGGAGGCAAATTGCATCAGCTTCAACGCATTGGCCCGCCACCGTTCCATCAGTTCCAATTGCCGCCCCGGCGCCCGGCCCAGATGCATGGCCCAGTCGCTCCAGGCATCAATCATCGCGTGTGGCGACAGCCCACCGGTGAATTGCGCAAGACTGGCCATGGCGCTTCGGTCAAGGGCCGCGTGGGGATGTGGATCGCGGCTTGCGTGGGATGGCTCTTCTGCAGGTGTTTGCACCAAGGGCACGACCAAGGGCAGGCGCTCTGCCGCGTCAGTCTTGGAGCGCGGTTTCTGGCTTCGGCTGGGGGTGTGGGCCATGCTGCAATGCTCTCCTGTGATCTGAGGGGGCAACTCAATGCGCGTGTTCGTCTGATGCTCACCGGCTACAGTCTCGCGCGCAGTCCTGCGCGCACCGCCCAAGGTAGCCAAGGCACGCAGGCACACGCTGCCGGGCCATCAGGGCGAAAGACCACTCATGGGCCAAGTATCCTCCTAATTGCGGGGAATGCCCCTGACATGAATCAAATACGCCTCCGATCTGGTGCACTATGCTGGCAGATGTTGCCCCGAGTTTAACCATTCGAGATTTGCGCGTCGGGGGCATGACCAAGTTTTCATGAGAATGGCACAAACGCTTCGGCAAAACTCTCACGTCACCCTGGACGGCACGCGCGTCCCCGCCGCAGTTTTAACCACGTCAAGGAGAGCAGGATGACCGACGCGCGTCAAACAGCCGCCATGCACGCAACATCCCCCGAAAGCGCCCTTGCCGCGCTCGATGTCACGCGCGACGGGCTGAGATCACAAGACGCCGCCCGCCGTCTGGCGGCCCATGGCCCAAACCGTCTGCCAGAGCCGCCCAAGCGCCATCCGATCCTGCGGTTCCTCGGCCATTTCCACAACGTGCTGATCTACGTTCTCCTTGCCTCTGCGATGGTGACGGCGGCCTTGGGGCACTGGGTCGATACCGGGGTGATCCTTGCCGTGGTTCTGGTCAATGCCCTCATTGGCTTTCTTCAAGAAGGCCGGGCCGAACAGGCGATGGCGGCACTTCGCAAGATGCTTGCACCGAACTGCGCCGTGCTGCGCGATGGTCAAAGGGTCAGTATCGACGCCGCTGATCTGGTGCCGGGCGACATCGTGCTGATCGAGGCGGGTGACCGGGTGCCTGCCGATCTTCGGCTGATCGAGGCGCGCGGCCTCAAGGCCGAAGAGGCGATCCTTACGGGCGAATCCGTGCCCACCGACAAGACAATAGCGCCGGTGCCCCAAGATGCGCCGCTTGGCGATCAATCGTCGATGCTGTTTTCCGGCACGTTCATCGCAGCGGGCACGGGGCGCGGTGTGGTCACGGCCACCGGTGGGCACAGCCAGATTGGTCGGATCAGTGGTATGCTGGGCAGCATCGAGACGCTGACCACCCCACTCGTGGCGCAGATGGATCTGTTCGCGCGTTGGCTTTCGGTATTCATCCTCATGGTGGCCGCCGCGCTGCTGGCTTACGGATATTTCGTGGGGCATCTGCCATTTCGCGAATTCTTCATGGCGATTGTCGGCCTCTCTGTCGCGGCCATTCCCGAAGGCCTGCCCGCCGTCCTCACGATCACGCTTGCCGTCGGTGTAACGGCGATGGCGCGGCGCAATGCAATCATCCGCCGCTTGCCTGCGATTGAAACGCTGGGGTCAGTGTCTGTGATCTGCTCGGACAAGACCGGCACGCTCACGCGCAACGAAATGATGGTGGTGGCGCTTGCCCCGGCAGGGCACGTGTTCTCGGTCGGTGGCAGTGGCTATGCACCTCATGGGCCGTTGCGCTGGTGCGATGCCGATGCGGACCCCGATGACCATAACGTTTTGAATGAGTTTGCCCGGGTCGCTGCGCTCTGTAACGATGCCACGCTGCAATCTCACGGTGACGACTGGCGGGTAGAGGGCGACCCGATGGAGGGCGCACTATCAGCATTGGCCGGAAAGATAACGGGAGATGGGCATAAGGCCTATGATGACTGGAAGCGCAGTGATGCGATCCCCTTCGATGCGGCGCATCGCTACATGGCGACGCTTGATCGTGATCCAGAGGGCCGCTTGTGGATTCATGTCAAAGGCGCCCCCGAGGCGGTGTTGAACCTTTGCGCCGACCAGCGCACAGCCGAACACAAGACAGAGCCGCTCGACCGTGCCTATTGGCACGCCAGGATCGAAGACCTCGCCTCAGAAGGGCAGCGCGTGATTGCCGTTGCCACAGGCACCGCCCCCGTCACGCAGACTGGCCTCACCCCCTTGGGCCTTGACGGGCATCTCACCCTGATTGGTCTCGTCGGGCTTGTGGATCCCCCCCGCCCCGAGGCGATTGCAGCGGTTGCCGAATGTCATGCTGCCGGAATCCGCGTCAAGATGATCACCGGCGATCATGCCGCGACGGCCCGCGCCATTGGCGGAATGATCGGGCTCAGAAACAGCGCGCGCGTGCTGACCGGCGCTGATCTTGCGGCGATGGATGACGCAGAGCTTGCCGAGGCGGCGCTTGCGACCGATATTTTCGCCCGCACCTCTCCTGCGGACAAGCTGCGCCTTGTCACCGCGTTGCAGGCGCGCGGCCTGGCCGTGGCCATGACCGGCGATGGGGTAAACGATGCCCCCGCCCTCAAGCGCGCAGATGCCGGGATCGCCATGGGCCTCAAAGGCAGCGAAGCCGCAAAGGAAGCCGCCGATCTGGTTCTGGCGGATGACAATTTCGCCTCCATCGCCGCCGCAGTGCGCGAGGGCCGGACCGTTTACGACAACATCAAAAAGGTCATTAGCTGGACGCTGCCCACAAATGCGGGCGAGGCGATGACGATCATCGTGGCCTTGTTCGCCGGGATGGCCCTGCCGATCACCGCTGTGCAAATCCTCTGGGTCAACCTCATCACCGGCGTCACCCTTGGTCTGGCGCTCGCGTTTGAGCCGTCAGAGCCCGGCACCATGCGCCGCCCACCCCGTCCACGCGGGGCACCGCTTTTGACCGGTACGCTGATCTGGCAGATCGCGCTTATCTCAACTCTGATCTTGATGGCGGTTTTCGGGATGTATTTCTATGCAACAGACAGGGGGTATCCGGTTCCTCTCGCCCAGACCATCGCGATGAACACCCTCGTTGTGCTTCAGATTTTCTACCTGTTCTTCATCCGCAACATCTATGGCACCTCCCTCACTTGGGCCGCAGCAAAGGGCACACCGATTGTCTGGGCCTGCGTTGCCGCCGTCACTGTGGCACAGGTCGCAATCACCTACCTGCCGCCGTTTCAGGCGATCCTCGGCACCCAGGCCGTGCCCCTCTTCGACGGGATGCTGATCCTTGTGATCGGGATCGCTTTCTTTGCGCTGATTGAAACAGAAAAGCAGATGCGGCTTGCCGTCTTGCCACTCAAGCCAGATCGGCACGTCTGAACCGCCTAGGCGCTTCAGATACATCTAAGACAATCGTGCAGATCCCACAGCGCGCCGGGCGTAACGCGATCCTGTGATGGGCTATAAAATCCGTGACTGGATTGCCCAACACTCCGCCGAACAAGGGCTCATCGCCCGGCTTTGCAGTTCTGCCTGCCTTATAGGCGGTTTGCCTGCGAAGCACGCAAAACGGGCGATGCTCCGGCCCGGTGCGATGGGTATCCCGCCAAAAGCGATTGCACTTGCCCACCGCCCATGACCTCCAACGGGGCACGGCAGCGAGCGCAGGGCATGAAACTTCACATCGTTATTGTAGAGCCAGACGAAACCCGCGCCAAACTGGTGATCGACAGCCTGCAACCGCTTGGCCATCAGGTGACGGTCATTGCCGAACCGGCAGGCCTCTCCCGGCGTGTATCTGATATTGCCCCCGATATCGTGCTGATAGACATGTCCAACCCATCGCGCGACACGCTCGAGGAAATGGCCCTTGCCTCTGGTCCGATGGAGCGGCCTGTCGCCTTTTTTGTCGACCGCACGGATAGGGATTTGACGAAACAGGCAATCGAGGCTGGCGTATCGGCCTATGTCGTGGACGGGTTGCAGCCCGAGCGTGTGGCCTCTGTGATGGACGCCGCCATTGCCCGTTTCCAGATGTTCCGTCGCATGCGGAGGGAGCTGGAAACCACCCGCCGCGCGCTGGAAGAGCGCAAGCTGATCGACCGTGCCAAGGGTATCTTGATGAAAGCACGCGGCCTGACCGAAGAAGAGGCCTATGCGCTCTTGCGCAAGACCGCGATGGATCAAGGCCGCAAGGTGGCCGAAGTGGCCAGCGCGCTGGTCACAGCGGCGGGGTTGCTCTCATGACCCTTGCCGTGCTGCGGATTGGTTTTGTTCCGCTTCTGGATATGGCCCCGATTGTCATCGCGCATGAAATGGGATTTGCCGCAGCAGAGGGGCTGGCCTTTGACCTGCGCCGCGCGCCATCATGGTCCAGCCTGCGTGATCTGTTGCTCTGGGGCCAGGTGGATGCGGCGCATATGCTGGCCCCCTTGCCGGTGGCGATGGCCTTGGGGTTGGGCGGCGCTGTGGAACGGCTGGATATCCTTCAGGTTCTCTCGCTGAACGGCGATGTGATCGGCGTTTCGCAGGCGCTTTCTGATCGGCTGCGCGCCACGGGCCATGATTTCGGCTTTGCCGACGCGGCGTGCGCGGCGCGCGATCTCGCTTTGGCGGCGAACGGCGTCTTGCGGATCGGCGTGCCGTTTCCTTTTTCGACTCATGTCGAACTTGTCCGATACTGGCTGCGGGATGCTGATCTGGAATTCGCGCTGAATACCATTCCGCCGCCGCGCATGGCCGAAGCACTCGCCGCTGGCGAAATCGACGCCTTCTGTGTCGGAGAGCCGTGGGGCTCTGTCGCGGTCGAGCAGGGTGCTGGCACGCTTTTGTTGCCCAGCCGCGCGATATGGGCGGTCGCCCCGGAAAAGGTATTGGCCGCCCGCCATGACTGGGTATGCGAGAATCCCTCTCTGACGGGGCGGCTGATGCGCGCGATCTGGCGCGCGGCGCGGTGGCTCTGCCTGCCCGAAAACCGCGCCATCGCCTCTGAAATTCTGGCACGGTCCGAATATGTGAACGCCCCCGCCGAACTGCTGGATCGCGCCCTGAGGGGCGAGATGGTGATTTCCCCACAGGGCGAATTGCGCCGCGTGCCGGATATGATCCGCTTTTTCGATGGCGCGGCCAGCTTTCCTTGGCGGTCCCAAGCGGCTTGGTTCGCCGACCAGATGGCGGCGCGCCACGGGTTTGATCGCAGCCTCAGCCTTGCCGCCGCCAAGGCGATTTGTCGGACCGATCTCTATCGGATGAACCTGCGATCCGCCGGGGCAGACCTGCCCGGTGCCTCGGAAAAGCTGGAAGGCAGCCTGCTTCATCCGACTGCCGTCGCCTCTGAACAGGGGGAAATGATCCTCACGCCCGATGTATTTTTCGATGGGCAGATTTTCGACTCCGGCCAGAAATTCGGATGATTTTTTAGGCATCAAAGCGCTCGCGCAGAAAAACGCAGGGCCGTCGCGCACTTTTTTGCTGCAATGCAGCGCCCGTCTTGCCACATCATAGGGACGGGTTGGCAAGGATGCCGATTCGTTAAATCAGGGTCCAATGAAGGACCCCCATGGGCATAGCCGCCTGACCTGCTTGCGCATTCTGCGCAAACGAGGTCGGCGGCTTTTTCGTTTTCAACCCGGTGTTCCGGGCCATCGCCAGAGGAGACCTTCATGATCCGCAAGCTCATTACAACGACCACCCTGATCGCCGCTCTTGCCGCCACATCGCTGCGCGCCGATACCCTGCCCGAAATCGAGGATCTGACCCTCGGGTTCATCAAGCTCACCGATATGGCCCCGCTCGCCATCGCCTATGAAAAGGGCTATTTCGAGGACGAAGGCCTGTTTGTCACCCTCGAGGCACAGGCCAATTGGAAGGTGCTGCTTGACGGGGTGATCGACGGCAACCTGCATGGCGCGCATATGCTGGCGGGTCAGCCCTTGGCGGCGACCATCGGTTTTGGCACTCAGGCGCATATCGTCACCCCCTTCGTGATGGACCTGAACGGCAACGCGACAACGGTCTCGAACGAGGTTTGGGATCTCATGCGCCCCGCCATTCCGTCGGATGCCGAGGGCAAGCCCCTTCACCCCATTTCCGCCAGCGCGCTGCGCCCGGCGCTTGAGGCTTTTGCCGATCAGGGCCGCCCGTTCAACATGGGCATGGTCTTTCCGGTCTCGACCCATAATTTCGAACTGCGCTACTGGCTTGCCGCAGGCGGTATCCATCCCGGTTTCTACAGCACCGACAACATCTCGGGCCAGATCAACGCCGAGGCGCTCTTGTCCGTGACACCACCGCCCCAGATGCCCGCCACCCTCGAGGCGGGCACCATCTCGGGCTATACCGTGGGCGAGCCGTGGAACCAGCAGGCCGTTGCCATGGGCATTGGCGTGCCGGTGGCCACCGATCTTGATGTGTTCCCGATGCGTGCCGAAAAGGTGCTTGGCCTGCGTGCCGACTTTGTTCAGGACAACCCCAACACCGTGCGTGCCCTGACCCGTGCCTTGATCCGCGCCGCGCTCTGGCTGGATGAAAATGACAATGCCAACCGCGAAGAGGCGGTGCAGATCATCAGCCGCCCAACCTATGTCGGCGCGGATGTGGCGGTGCTGCGCAACTCCATGACCGGCACCTTTGAATATGAACAGGGAGACGTGCGGCCGGTGCCCGACTTCAACGTGTTCTTCCGCTACAATGCCAACTATCCCTTCGCCTCTGATGCCGTGTGGTATCTGACCCAGATGCGCCGGTGGGGCCAGATCACGCAGGCGCAAACCGACGACTGGTATGTCGAAACGGCGCGCAGCGTGTTCCGCACCGATCTGTTCGAGGCCGCAGCGCAATCGCTGGTCGAGGATGGCGTGGTGCCTGCCGATGCTTTCCCCTTTGGCAATGACGGGTTCCGCGATGTGGTGGATCACGCGATAGACGGCATCCCCTTCGATGGCCGCGCGCCCAATGCCTATATCGACAGCCTGCCAATTGGCCTCAAGGGCGATCAAACCGTTGTGGGCAACGAGGTGCAGGGCTGAGGCCCCGCCATTGGCAAGGAGTGCAAGACATGACGGCAATCGACCCCGCCCAACTTCAAACCGAACGCCGCGCGCGGCTGTTCACTCGGATCAACAGGCTGGACGGCTGGTTCAAGGTGCTGGGCCTGTCCTTTCTGACCCCGCTGCTCAAGGCGGCGGCAGGCGACAACCCCAAAGCACAGGCCAGACAGATCTGGCAGCTTCTGGGCGTGCCGGTTCTGGCGATCCTCGGATTCCTCGTGCTTTGGGGCAATTTGGCACCACGGGTGGAAACATCGCTTGGGGCTATCCCCGGCCCGGCGCAGGTCTGGGAACAGGCGATCGTACTGCATGACGAGCATGTTGCAGAACAGGCGCGCAAGGCCGACTTCTTCGCGCGTCAGGATCAACGCAACGCAGAGCTGATTGCCGCCGGTCAGGCCGACCGGGTGCGCGAACGGCCCTACACCGGCTCGCCCACCTATTATGCGCAGATCTGGACCTCGGTTCAGACGGTGTTCTTCGGCTTTCTGATTGCCACCGCCGTGGCTGTGCCGCTGGGCATTGCGGCGGGGCTGTCGCCAACCGCCAACGCGGCGCTCAATCCGTTGATCCAGATTTTCAAACCCGTCAGCCCTCTGGCTTGGTTGCCCATTGTCACCATGGTGGTCTCGGCGGTCTATGTGACGCAAGACGGCCTGTTTTCGCGGTCGTTCCTGACCTCGGCCATCACCGTGACGCTCTGCTCGCTCTGGCCCACGCTGATCAACACCTCGCTGGGGGTGGCCAGCATTGACCGTGACCTGATCTCGGTCAGCCGGGTGCTGAAACTAACCACCTGGACCAAGATCACCCGCCTCGTGCTGCCCTCGGCGCTGCCTCTGATCTTCACCGGGCTGCGGCTCTCGCTTGGTGTGGGCTGGATGGTGCTGATCGCAGCGGAAATGCTGGCGCAAAACCCCGGCCTTGGCAAATTCGTCTGGGACGAATTTCAGAACGGCTCGTCCACCAGCCTCGCCAAGATCATGGTTGCGGTCTTCACCATCGGCATCATCGGCTTTTTGCTGGATCGCCTGATGTATGCGGCGCAATCGCTCTTCACCTTTTCGGACAACAGGTAAATCGCCATGGCCATTCTGGAATTCAAAAACCTGTGCAAGGGCTTCGGCACCGGATTGCAGCGCCGCGAGGTGCTCGGGAACATTACCCTTGCGGTCGAAGAGGGCGAGTTTCTGGCGATCCTGGGCTTTTCCGGCACGGGCAAGACCACGCTGATCAACCAAATGGCGGGGCTCTCCCAGCCTGACAGCGGCGAGGTCTTGTTCAGAAACAAACCCATCACCGGGCCGGGGCCGGAACGCGGGGTGGTGTTTCAGTCCTACTCGCTGATGCCGTGGCTGACGGTTGCGGGCAATGTGGCGCTTGCGGTGGATGCCGTGCACAAATCCGCAGGCCGCGCCGAACGGGCGGCCATGGTGGATAAATACATCGCCATGGTGGGCCTCAGCCACGCCAAGGCGCGGTATCCGGCGGAATTGTCGGGAGGCATGCGCCAACGGGTCTCGGTCGCGCGTGCCCTTGCCATGACACCCGAAGTCCTGCTTCTGGATGAACCGCTCTCAGCGCTTGACGCGCTCACCCGCGCCAACCTGCAGGACGAGATCACGCGGATCTGGCAGGCGGACCAAAAAACCGTCGTTCTCATCACCAATGATGTGGACGAGGCGCTCTTGCTTGCCGACCGCATCATTCCACTGACCCCGGATGGCACCCTCGGCACCGCCTTCAAGGTCGCGCTGCCGCGTCCACGTATCCGCAGTGCCATGAACAACGACCCAGCGTTCAAGCGACTGCGCGCCGATGTCACGAAATACCTGATGGAGGTGGGCATCGCGGCCAAGGTCGCAGAGACACGGCACTTGCCACAGATCACGCCCATTCACGGCACGCCCAAGGCCTATGCCGAAGCCGCCAAAAGCCCGCTTGCCGAAAAATATCTCGAATTCTCTCAGCTCTCCAAGGTCTATCCAACCTCCGAGGGGCCCCTGACCGTGGTCGACCGCTTCGACCTCAAGATGAAAAAGGGCGAATTCATCAGCCTGATCGGCCATTCGGGGTGCGGTAAATCCACCGTCCTGACCATGGCGGCGGGTCTCAACGAAATCTCCGGTGGCGCGATCAAACTTGATGGTCACGAGGTGCGCGGGGCCGATCCCGAACGCGCCGTGGTGTTTCAGGCGCCCAGCCTCTTTCCTTGGCTGACCGCCAAGGAAAACGTGGCCATCGGTGTGGATCGTGTCTACCCGCGCGCCAGCCGCGCGGAACGTCAGGATGTGGTGGAATACTATCTCGAACGTGTGGGCTTGGGCGACAGCATGGACCGGCGCGCCGCTGATCTTTCCAACGGTATGAAACAGCGGGTGGGCATTGCCCGCGCCTTCGCCCTCTCCCCCAAACTTTTGTTGCTGGATGAGCCTTTTGGCATGCTGGACAGCCTGACGCGCTGGGAACTGCAAGAGGTGCTGATGGAGGTCTGGTCGCGCACCAAGGTGACGGCGGTTTGCGTGACCCATGACGTGGACGAGGCGATCTTGCTCGCGGATCGTGTGGTGATGATGACCAACGGGCCGCATGCCCGCATCGGCAAAATCGTGGATGTAGACCTGCCCCGCCCCCGCACCCGCAAGGCGCTGCTCGAACATCCCGACTACTACAGCTACCGCGCTGAGGTTCTGCAATTCCTTGAGGATTACGAACACGGCGCCCACAAGAAAGAGGCTGCATGATGAAACGCAAACTTGTTGTCATTGGCGCGGGCATGGCCTCGGGGCGGGCGCTCGAGCATCTGCTGGCTGCCGATCCCGACGGCTGGGATATCACCCTCTTCAACGCCGAGCGGCGCGGCAATTACAACCGGATCATGCTCTCGCCCGTCCTTTCAGGGGAAAAAACCTATGCGGATATCGTCACCCATGACGATGCCTTTTACACGCAGCACAACATCACCTGCCGCTTCGGCGAAAGCGTGGTGCGGATCGACCGCGCGGCCAAGCTGGTCTATTCCAACTCGGGCACCGCACCCTATGACAAGCTGCTGATTGCCACCGGATCAGCCCCCTTCCTCATTCCCGTCGCAGGCAAGGATCTGCCCGGCGTCCTTACCTATCGTGATATGGACGACACGCAGGCCATGATCGACGCCTCCGCGCGACCATGCGCCAAGGCCGTTGTCATCGGCGGCGGATTGCTCGGGCTCGAGGCGGCGGCAGGTCTCGCGGCGCGCGGCATGGAGGTGACGGTCATTCACCTGATGGGCCACCTGATGGAACGACAACTTGATCCCGCCGCAGGCTATCTGCTGCAAAAGGATCTCGAGGCGCGCGGCATCCGCGTGCATTGCAAAGGGGCCACCAAGGCAATTCTCGGCCAAGACCGGGTCGAGGCCGTGTTGCTCGAGGATGGCACGATCTACGCGGCTGATCTGGTCTGC
Source organism: Roseovarius sp. MS2 (assembly GCF_051447875.1). Taxonomy (NCBI): domain Bacteria; kingdom Pseudomonadati; phylum Pseudomonadota; class Alphaproteobacteria; order Rhodobacterales; family Roseobacteraceae; genus Roseovarius; species Roseovarius sp. MS2. The sequence goes on along the minus strand of NZ_JBKHVF010000001.1, from coordinate 840,711 downwards.
ATGGCCGTCGGCATCCGCCCCGAAACCCGCATCGCCACCGATGCCGCCCTCGAAATCGGGCGCGGCATCTTGGTGAATGACCAGATGATAACTTCTGACCCCGATATTCTGGCCGTGGGCGAATGCGTGGAACATAACGCACAGCTTTTTGGGCTGGTGGCCCCCCTCTACGATCAGGCACGGGTGGTTGCAGCAACGCTTCAGGGACAGGCGGCGGCGTTTCAACCGGCGCAGACCGCAACCAAGCTCAAGGTCACGGGCGTTGACCTCTTCAGCGCCGGCGACTTTGCCGAGGGCCAAGGGCGCGAGGATATCGTGTTTCGAGACCCGGCGCGCGGCGTCTACAAACGCTTGATCATCGAGGCCGACCGCCTGATTGGCGCGGTGATCTATGGCGACACTGCCGATGGGTCATGGTTCTTTGGCCTGATCAAGGACGGCACCCCGATTGCCCCGATGCGCGATACGCTGATCTTTGGCCCGGCCTATCAGGGGGGGACCAAACGGACCCTTTGGCAGCCGTTGCAGCCTTGCCGCCTGAGGCGGAAATCTGTGGCTGTAACGGCATTTGCAAAGGCACGATCGTGGCCGCAATCCATGGCGGCGCCACCACCCTCACAACGATCAAGGCCCAGACCAAGGCCAGCGCCTCTTGTGGCACCTGCACAGGGCTGGTCGAGCAGGTTCTGGCCAGCACGCTCGGCGATGCCTTCCAGAGGCCCGCAGCCCAGCCAATCTGCGGTTGCACCGACCTGACGCACGAGGATGTGCGCCGCCTGATCAAGGCGCGCGGCCTCAAATCCATGCCTGCCGTGATGCAGGAATTGGGCTGGAGAACCTCTTGTGGCTGTCATCACTGTCGACCTGCCCTGAACTTTTACCTGCTTGCCGACTGGCCGATGGATTATACCGACGATGCCCAAAGCCGCTTCGTCAACGAACGCAACCACGCCAATATCCAGAAAGACGGCACCTATTCGGTGGTGCCGCGCATGTGGGGCGGCATGACCAACCCCCGCGAATTGCGCGCCATTGCCGATGCCGCCGACAAATACGCCATCCCGGCGGTCAAGGTGACAGGCGGCCAGCGCATCGACCTTTTGGGCGTCAGGAAAGAAGACCTGCCGCATGTCTGGGCCGATCTGAACGCGGCGGGGCTGGTGTCAGGCCACGCCTATTCCAAGGGCCTGCGCACAGTCAAAACCTGTGTCGGCACCGATTTTTGCCGCTTTGGCACGCAGGATTCGACCGGTCTGGGGATCAAGCTCGAACAACGCCTCTGGGGGTCGTGGACCCCGCACAAGGTCAAGCTGGCGGTTTCGGGCTGCCCCCGCAACTGCGCCGAAGCCACCTGCAAGGATGTGGGCATCGTCTGCGTCGACTCCGGGTTCGAGATCGGCGTCGGCGGTGCCGCCGGGATGGACCTGCGCGAAACAGATCGTTTGGCCAAGGTCGCCACAGAACAAGAGGCGATCGACCTGACCGTGGCCTTTGTGCAGCTTTACCGCGAACACGCCAAATATCTGGATCGCCCCTATAAATGGCTGGCCAAGGTGGGTTTGGCATGGGTGCAGGCGCAGATTGTCGAGGATGCCGCCACCCGCGCCGCCCTGATCGCCCGGTTCGATCTGTCGCAAAGCCTTTATCAACGCGACCCTTGGGCAGACCGCGCCACCCCACAGGCGCAGGCGGATTTCGCGCCGCTGGCCGATCTGACACAGGAGGCGGCGGAATGAGGAGCCCCGATCAAAACTGGCTCGATATCGGCGCGCTAGAGGATATTCCACAACGCGGGGCGCGGGTTGTTAAGACCGCTCAGGGCTGCGTCGCCGTGTTCCGCACCGCCGACGATCAGGTCTTTGCCCTCTCGGATCGCTGCCCGCACAAGGGCGGCCCCCTGTCAGAGGGGATCGTGCATGGCCATGCCGTGACCTGCCCCTTGCATAACTGGGTGTTCAACCTTGAAACCGGGTTGGCGCAGGGGGCGGATGCAGGGGCGGTCGCCACCTACGCGGCACGGGTCGCGGGTGGGCGCATCCTGCTGGATGCGGCGCGCCTCATCCCTGTGGCGGCGGCATGAGCATGCGCACCACCTGCCCCTATTGCGGCGTCGGTTGCGGCCTTCTTGTCTCGCCCGATGGTCATGGGGGGCCACGGTAAAAGGCGATCCCGATCACCCGGCCAATTTCGGGCGGCTCTGCTCCAAGGGCACCGCCTTGGGCGAAAGCCTCGGGCTTGCGGATCGTATCCTGTCACCGCAGATTGGCGGCAAACCCGCCGATTGGGAGACGGCGCTCGATCTGGTGGCCAGCCGCTTTCAGGCGGCCATCCGGGATCACGGGCCTGATAGCGTGGCCTTTTACCTCTCGGGCCAGATGCTGACCGAGGATTATTACGCCGCCAACAAGCTCATCAAGGGCTATATCGGCACCGCCAATGTCGATACGAACTCGCGGCTCTGCATGGCCTCTTCGGTTGCGGGGCATAAACGGGCCTTCGGGTCAGACACTGTGCCCGGCACCTATGAGGATCTCGATACCGCAGATCTGGTGGTGCTGGTGGGCAGCAACCTCGCTTGGTGCCATCCTGTGCTTTATCAGCGGCTGGTCGCCGCGAAAAAGGCGCGCGGAACCCGGATTGTGGTGGTGGACCCGCGCCGCACCGCGACCTGCGATAGCGCCGATCTGCATCTTTCCCTCACCCCCGGTAGCGATGCCGCGCTCTTCAACGCGGCTCTGGTCGCCCTCGCGGATCGTGGCGCGGTGGACCTCTCTTATGTGGCGCAGCATGTCAGCGGGTTTGACGCGGCACTTGCCGCCGCGCGCGCCGGTGATCCCGGTCTGACGGGGCTGTCCCCCGGTGATCTCGCGCAATTCCTCGACTGGTTCACCACGACCGACCGGGTCGTGACGGTCTATTCCCAAGGGATCAACCAATCCTCCAGCGGCACCGACAAGGTCAATGCGATCCTGAATTGTCACCTTGCCACAGGTCGGATCGGACGCCCCGGCATGGGGCCGTTCTCCGTGACCGGCCAACCCAACGCCATGGGCGGCCGCGAGGTGGGGGGGCTTGCCAATATGTTGGCCTGCCACCTCGACCTTGAAAACCCCCAACACCGCGCCGCCGTGCAGGGGTTCTGGGCCAGTCCCGCAATGCCCGATCAGCCCGGCCTCAAAGCGGTCGAGATGTTTGAGGCCGCGGCAACCGGACGGATCAAGGCGCTCTGGATCATTCACACCAATCCCGCCGTCTCCATGCCCGATGCCGATGCAGTGGCCGCCGCCATCAAAGGCTGTGATTTCGTGGTGGTCAGTGACATCACCCGCACCGACACCACCCGGCTTGCCGATGTGGTGCTGCCTGCCACCGCATGGGGCGAGAAATCCGGCACTGTCACCAATTCCGACCGCACCATCAGCCGCCAACGCCCCTTCCTGCCCGCCCCCGGTCAGGCGCGGGATGACTGGCGCATGATCGCCGATGTGGCCGCGCGGATGGGCTGGGCTGATGCCTTTGGCTGGTCCAGCGCCGCCGAGGTCTTTGCCGAACACGCGGCCCTGTCCGGCATTGCCGGCCATCTGGGGCGCGACTTTGACATCTCGGGTCTGGCGCAGGCTGATTATGACGCGCTGCCGCCCACCCGCTGGCCGGTCACAGCCCAGCAACAGGGGGGGCGTTTCTTTGGACAGGGCGGATTCTTCACGCCCGATGGCCGCGCGCGGATGCTGCCCATCACGCCGCGCCTTCCGGTCGCGCAAACCGCCCGCCGCTATCCATTCCGGCTCAATACGGGCCGCATCCGTGACCAGTGGCATACGATGACGCGCACCGCCCTTGCCCCGCGCCTCACCCAGCACATCGCCGAGCCGTTCCTCGAAATCCACCCGCAGGATGCCGCGCGCCTTGGCCTTGCTCCGGCGACCCTCGCCCGCGTCACCAGCCCCCAGGGTGCAGCCATCCTGCGCGTGGCCATCACCGACCGGGTGCAACCCGGCCAAGTTTTCGCACCGATCCACTGGACCGGCGATACCGCCCCGATGGGCCGCGTCGATGCCCTCATCGCGCCGGTGACAGACCCTGTCTCTGGCCAACCCGAGAGCAAGGCCGCCGTTGTCGCCATCGCCCCGCTTGCCCCCGCATGGTATGGCTTTGCCGTGTCTACCGGCCCGCAACATCCCGATGCAACCTATTGGGCGCGCGCCCGTCATTCAGGCGGCTGGCGCAGTGAATTGGCCGGGCTGGACAGGCCCGAGACATGGGAAGCCTATGCGCGCGCCCTCTTTGATTTGCCCGATGCCATCTGCCTCAGTGTCGAGGATCGCATGCGCGGCACGCATCGCTTGGCCCTGATGCACGATGGCTGCACGCTGGCCGCGCTCTTTATCGCGCCTGACCCCGTGCAGCTTGCGCGCGGCCATCTGGCCGCCGAGGTGGGGCGGGCAGGGGCCTCGCTTCTGGCGGGGCGTCCGGGGGTGGGCACGTTCGATCCCGGCCCGACGGTCTGCGCCTGCCTCAATGTCGGGCTCAATACGATCATGGCGGCGATTGCAGCGCAAAGCCTGACCAGCGTCGAGCAGATCGGCGCAGCCCTGCACGCGGGCACAAGCTGCGGTTCCTGCCGCCCGGAACTGGCCGCGATGCTGGCACTTTCACAGCCGCCTCTGCCCCGTCTCAAACAAGCGGCCCCATGACAGCCCGGTCAACAAGCGCTTTTACCGGCGGCAGCCCAGCACGTGGCCCATCCGCGCCAGCAGGACGAGAGTAATCGCCCCGCCCGCGCGGTTGACGGATAAAGCAGCAAAAGAGCCGCGCATCATGCCGCCACCATCGCCCGCGCCAAACTGCGCGCCACCAGCGCCGCCGCCCCCGGCGCACAGCCGATAGGATCCAGCAAAACACCCTGAAACGCCGCCAGATCCAGCGCTTCGGGAACATCGTCCAGAACATGCCCGCCCTTTGCGGCAAAGAACGGCAGGCAAATCGCCATCGCGCCCAGATCAAACGCCTGATCCGCCAGATAGGGGGGTTCCTCGACAAACCCCACCCGCAATTCCGCCAAGGGCAACACGTTGGCAAGTGCTTCGGCAAACCCTTGCGTGTCGCGCGCCGTTTGCGTGCTGCGCCCTGATCCATGCGCCGCCAGAAACACCCGCACCTCCGGTGCCTGCCATCCTTTTGCAGCCATCGTGTCTGTCAAGAGCGCGGCCGCCAAGCCCGGCAATCCGGGGTCAAGACCAAAGGGCGGCAAGACAACCGCACGCGACCCTTCCAGCCGCTGCATCAATGCATCGCCGGTGAACCACCCCCCCGTCATGAAATAGGGATAAACATGCGCGCCCGGCCCAGCCTCGAGCAGCGCCGCCTCCAGCGCGCCGGGCTTGGCCAGCGTGGCCGATCCCACATGCCAGCCGGGCAGAGCCTGTGCCACTTCAGCGGCAAAATCGGCCAGCGCCGCCTCGGCAGGGTCCGGGTCCGAAGGCTGGCCATGGCTTACAATGATTGCGACGGTGTTCATGGCGGGTTCCGTCCGGGAATGTGATCTTGGTATCGGCAATGTCTGTCCCCAAGGGTTTGCGCATCGGCAGGCGGGTCACTTTTTCTAGCGTGACCGCATGGTAAACGATCACCGCACCTGCGTCCTGTCGGATGGACACCAACACATAGCGCCCGTCGTGGGTAAACTCCACATGCGTCACGGCGGCCCCCGGCTCTGGCCACAATCGGATGGAGCACGCACCCCTTCTTAACCTTTTGTTCCCATCTCACCTGCTGTCACGCGGTGGATGTTCTGGCGGGTGTCGGCTCATTTTGACGGCTTGGACTTACCATCGCGCTGGCACGTTTCTGCCTGCGCTGGCCGGTGCTCTGTCTGATCGCGAAATGTTCTGGAAAACCTTACAAAATCGCCTCAAGCTTCGTAAGTTCTGTAAGGTTCAAACCCGGAAATGAACGGCCAAAGCCTCGGGCAGATCGAACTCCTCCAACACCCGCGCGCGTCCCTCCTCCGACATTTTTAGCGCGGTCTTCGTAACGATCCGATCCAGCTTTTCCGGGTCTTGCGAGGGGGCGAAGGGCGCGAAATACCACTTGAGAAAGGTGAAACAGATGACATCCTCCAGCGCCTGCACGTCCGCATCGCGCTTGATGCCCTCTTTTCGGATCATTTTTCCTGCAATATCAATGTCGTGGCTGTCATAGCCTGCGTCTTGCATGATTTCGCCCACGCGGGCCGCGTGATGCTTGGCAAGGGTCGTGCGCCATGTCAGATATCCGGCACGCCCCTCTGGAAAATCCTGTCTTTTCAATACCCAACGCTCGATATGCTGGCCGCGCGCGGCAATCTGCAACGGCTCTGATGCCTCTGGAAACAGCCGAGTGCATTCCGCGCTCATCCGTCGCCCATAAAGCCAAGCCGCCGGTTCGCCCTCGCGCAAATCCGGGTCATGACGGTTGGCCGCGTCAATCGCAGCAAGTGCAGTTTCCAGTTTGTTCACAATGCTTTACCCCATGTTTCTGCCGGGTCCTGCTCAGCATAGCCGCGCAGGGCCTCGCTGTCATTGATCTATTGGATCTTGGATCGGTTGGCCCATTTCACGCCGCCATATCTCAGGTTTCAAACGGACATAGTCAGCGGTCAAAGACAGAGCGTTGCGCATGCACGCGTTCATCTTTGCCCTTTTTCCATTTTTTAACAAATACTTGGGCGTCGTGCAGCGCGGCTGGTCAGGATTGGGTCATGCGGATTGCAGACTGGGAAATCCCAAGCGCCGGGATTGCCTTTCGCCGCGGACTGGCCTTTATTCCCCGCCAATCGCCACATGGCGACAGGGATCATGCAATGAATGAGAGGGAGCACGACATGGCGCGAACAGTCATTATCGAAAAAGCGGGCGGTGCAGACGAGTTGAAGCTGGTCGACTGGCCCGTAGGAGAGCCGGGGCCGGGTGAAATCCGCATCCGCCACATGGCCTGTGGGTTGAATTTTATTGATGTTTATCAACGCACTGGCCTCTATCCGCTGGCCTATCCGCATGCTTTGGGGATGGAGGCGGCAGGGATTGTCGAGGCAGTTGGCGAGGGTGTGACCCACCTGAAAGCCGGTGATCGCGCCGCCTATGCCGCGACCCCGCCGGGTGCCTATGCCGAGGCGCGGGTGATGCCCGCGTCGCAGGTTTGCCCGCTGCCGGATGGCATTTCGTTTGAAGATGCCGCGTCGATCATGTTGCAAGGGATGACGGTGGAATATCTCTTTCATCGGGTCTGGCCTCTTGAGGCGGGGCAAACCGTGCTGTTCCATGCCGCTGCGGGGGGTGTCGGCCTATTGGCCTGCCAATGGGCGCGCTCAGAAGGTATCCGGTTGATTGGCACCGCAGGCACGGATGAAAAATGCCGCCTTGCGATGGAAAACGGCGCCTCAGCCTGCATCAACTATCGCGACAGCGATTTCGTGGCAGAGGTCAAGGCGCTGACCGATGGCAAGGGTGTGGATGTTGTGATGGACGGTGTTGGCAAGGATACGTTCGCGCCATCCCTCGATTGCCTCAAGCCCTTGGGAATGATGATGTCTTTTGGCAATGCCTCTGGCCCGGTTGAGCCGGTGAGCCTTTTGACGCTGGCAGCCAAGGGATCTCTCAAGCTGACGCGCACGACGCTGTTCACCTTCCTCGCCGATCACGCCCGTTGTCAGGATATGGCGCGGCATCTCTTCGACAAGGTCGAGAGCGGCGCAATCAAGGTCAATATCGGGCAGCGTTTCCCTCTGGATCAGGTTGCAGAGGCGCATCGCGCGCTGGAAGGGCGGCAGACGACGGGCTCGACGATCCTGACGCTCTGATCCTCTCGGCTCTGTTGCTGTTGAATAGCGAGGGTTGGCGACAGCCCTCGCTCAAGCGTAATCTGCGCATGGCTTGACGCATGCCGGGCAGCGGCATAGCGTCTGGCCACAACAAAGGCCCGGGAACCGGGCGATACACAGGGAGTGGACTATGAGAAAGCTGTTGGGAACCGTCCTGACCAGCGCAGCCTTTGCGCTGATCGGCACTGCCGGGTCTGCCGAGACCTTGCGCCTTTTGACTTGGGGCGGTTACGCGCCCGAGTCTGTGATCACCGCCTTCAAGGCCGAGACGGGCATCGACGTAGAAGTGACCCTCTCCAATAACGAGGACATGATCTCCAAGCTGCGCGCCACGGGTGGGGCAGGTTTTGATCTGGCACAGCCCAGCCAGGACCGTATCCTTGGGCCGCAACAGGCATTCGGCATCTACAAGCCGCTCGACCTGAGCCAGATCGACAAAGAGCAATTCATCGGCGATCTCTATGATGCCTCGGTGGCCGCAACCACGGTGGATGGCGCGGCTTACGGCGTGGCGCATATCTGGGGCGTGTCAGGCTTTGCTGTGGACCGCTCGGTTGCAGGCGATATCAAGACCTATGCCGATCTCTGCTCGGCTGACTACGCGGGCAAGATTTCCATGCGGACCAAGCGGATCGCCCTTCTGGGCTTTGCCTTTGCTGCCGGAGAGGATCCGTTCGCGGCCTATTCTGACCCTGCGAAATACGAGGAAATCATCACCGCCGCCGCAACTGCCATGGGCGAATGCAAGGCCAATGTAAAAGCCTATTGGAGCGGTGCTGATGATCTCTTGGCGATGATGCGCTCAGGCGAGGTTGTGGCCGCAGAGGCGTGGGATGCGACCGGCTTCAAGCTGAATGCCGAGGATGCCAAGTGGAACTTCGTGGCCCCCTCGACAGGGGCCTTGGGCTGGATCGACACCTTTGCCATTCCCGCCAAAGGCGAGAATGATGCGGCCGCCTACAAATGGATCAACTTTGTGATGCGCCCTGATGTTGCGGCGCAGATCGTCAATCAAGCGGGGTCTTTCTCGGCCTCCAAAGGGTCTGACGACATGGTCGATCCGGCACTGCGTGCCGCCTATCAAGAGGCGTTCCCGCCCGAGGTGATTTCCAACATCAAGTGGTTCCCGCCAATCCCCGCCGGTCTTGAGGATATCGAAGGCCGTTTGCTGGATCAGATTGCGGCGCAATAACTGGAATGGGGCGCGGCGGGTCAACCGCCGCGTCACCCCTAAAAGGTCAGACCACGTGGACAGTATTTCCGCCGATCTCGAATGCCGTAACCTGATCAAGCGGTTCGGCAGCTTCACGGCTGTGGACGACGTGTCCTTTGCAATCCCCAAGGGATCCTTCTTTTCAATTCTTGGCCCGTCTGGCTGCGGCAAGACCACTTTGCTGCGGATGATGGCAGGGTTTGCGCGCCCGGATGCGGGCGATATCCTGATCAAGGGTGCGTCGGTTCTGGATACGCCCCCCAACCGGCGGCCTGTCAATCTTGTGTTTCAGCATCTGGCGCTGTTCCCGATGATGACCGTCGCCGAAAATATCGCCTATGGTCTGCGCCGTCGCGGCACACCCCGCGCCGAGATTACCCGCGCGGTTGCGGGGGTGCTGGGCCGGGTGGGGCTGTCAGATGCCGGACCCAAGCGGATCGATCAGCTCTCGGGCGGACAAAAGCAGCGGATCGCGATTGCGCGGGCGATGGTGCTCGACCCGGCCGTGTTGCTGCTGGACGAGCCATTGGGCGCACTCGATCTCAAACTGCGCGAGCATATGAAAATCGAACTCAAGCAGTTGCAGCACGAATTCGGCACAACCTTTGTTTACATCACCCATGACCAATCCGAGGCGATGATGATGTCGGACCGGGTTGCGGTGATGAACGCCGGGCGGTTCGAACAGGTGGGCACGCCAGAGGAATTGTATTTCAGGCCGCAGACCGCCTTTGTCGCCGGGTTCGTGGGCGATGCCAACAAACTGCGCGCGCGCTTGATCGCGGCGGATAGTGCGGGATGCAAGCTGGCAACGGATCAGGGGCTGACACTGGTTGCCGCGCCCCCCGGTCGGGTTCGGTCGAGGTGGGGGGAATGCTCGACATCTTTATCCGGCCCGAATCCATCGCCGTGGGCGCGCCTGCTCAAGACAGCACCAACCGGCTGGAAGCGGTGATCGAGGATGTGCTCTTTAACGGTGCGCAAAGCCGGATATTGGCACGTCTGCCGGGGGGCGACGTGATCGAAGCGCTGTTGCCACAATCAGGAGAGGCTGAACCCTTGCGGCGCGGGGCCTCTGTGGCGCTAGGGCTAGGGCCGGGGTCTGTCGTGTCCTTTGCGGTGGCGGGGGTGTGATGCGCGAGGGCAAGCTGGTCTTTTGGTTGCTCTTTGCACCCTTCGTAGCATGGATCGCGCTTTTGATCGTGATCCCGCATATCGACATGCTGATCCTGTCCTTGCGCGAAAAAGTGGCCCCGCGCGTCTATGAAACCGGGTTTCGAAACTATGCGGATTTCGCGGCGACGTGGGTCTATCCTTGGACGTTGTTGCGCACGGTGGTCTTTTCCATCATCGCCACGGTTCTGACATTCCTCATCGGATTTCCGGTGGCCTATTACATCGCCAAGATTGCGCAGGGCCGCACCAAGGCGGCGCTCTTCATGCTATGCCTTTTGCCGTTCTGGGTGTCCGAGATTGTGCGGGTATTTGGCTGGATGCTGCTCTTGCGGGAAACTGGACTGATTTCCAACGCCTTGCAGGGGTTGGGGATCACATCGGGGCCGGTTGAGTTTCTTTATAATGATGCAGCCATTCTGATCGGGCTGGTTTATACCTCGATGCTTTTTATGATCGTGCCGCTGATTTCCACCATTGACGGCATGGATGATGCGCTGGTCGAGGCGGGGTATGATCTGGGCGGCAATGGCTGGACCGTGCTGACGCGTATCGTCATTCCCTATGCCATGCCGGGGATCATCGCGGGCTCTATCGTGGTGTTCATGCTGGCGCTTGGCAATTATCTGACGCCGACCTTGCTGGGCGGCAAGAGCGGACAGTGGTTCACCGCGCAGATCTATTCGCAGTTCATCACGCGCTTCAACTGGGAGTTGGGATCGGCCTTTGGCTTTATCCTCTTGGCCACGTCGAGCGCGCTTGTCTGGCTCTTGTTGCGGCTGTCGGGGCAGTCGCTCTCGAATACGCTGGGGCGCTAGGATGCTGGCTTCGCTCCCCCGTTCGCCGCTGTTGCGCTTTGCCTATGCGGCCTATGTCGCGCTGTTCTTTGTCTACATGGCGCTGCCGCTGGCGGTGGTGGCGGTTTTTGCATTCAACGACAGTCAGTTTCCTGGCCTCCCGTGGGAAGGGTTTACGCTGGATTGGTTCATCGGGGCGGAGCAACCTCGCTTGGGTCTGATCAACGACCGGCGCATCGTCGCGGGCTTCTTTAACTCGGCGTTTGTGGCATTCTGGGTCACGGCCCTGTCGCTGAGTGTGGCGACCACCACCGCCTTTCTCTTTGATCGCCACGATTTCCGGTTCAAGGAATTCGCCTATATCATGATGCTGGCACCCTTGGTCATTCCGGGGGTGATCTTGGGCATTTCCATCCTCGTGTTTTCGTCCACGTTGGCAGAGGCGGTGAATTCTCTGACGGGATACGAGGTTTCCGCCCTGCGACCGGGGCTGTTTCTGGTGATTCTCGGGCAGTTTTCCTTTATCACCACGATTGCGACACTGGTGATCACCGCGCGCCTGCGCCGCTTTGATCGCACGCTGGAAGAGGCGGCGCTCAACCTCGGGGCAAGCCCAGCGGTGGTCTTTCTGACTATCACCTTGCCATGGCTGCGGCCCGCGCTTTTTGGGGCGGGGATCGTGGCCTTTTTGATTTCCTTCGAGAATTTCAACACCACGCTGATCCTCAACGGATCGAATGCGCCGCTGACGGTGACGATGTTCGACCGGATGCGCGAAGGCTCGACCCCTGTGCTGAATGCCGTATCGGTCACGCTGATGGTGGGATCAGGCCTGTTGGGCCTTCTTGGTATTCTTGTGCAAGGGCGCGGGCAAAAGCCTTGATCGCACAATGCCGCAGCGCGGCATTTTTTCTGCAATCGCAAATAAAATAGGCGGTGCGCCTGCGAACTGCCCAAAAAGCGGTAATCTTGGCAGGTTCGCCACCGCGCTGCACGCTCTCGCTAGAGCAAATCGCCGCAAATCTGTTTGCTTCGTTCTGTCTGAAATCGCTCAGACCCTCTGAAGGCGGCGCTGGTCACACCAAACGGCGCTCCTCTGCGGAGAGGTGCAAACAAAATGCTGCGTCGCCAAAATGACGGTGGGGGACCCGAAATTGAACAACGCCACGACGCGCGCAGCCCGGACAAGGGAGTTCCGAACAATATGACGAAAAGAACATTTATGGCGAGCCTCGTTGCGACCACCGTTCTTGTGGCGGCCCCTGCGCTGGCTCAGGATTGCCCGGTCAAGGTGGGCGTGCTTCATTCGCTCTCGGGGACGATGGCAATCTCGGAAACCACGCTCAAGGACACAGTCCTGATGCTGGTGGAACAGCAGAACGCCAAGGGCGGGTTGCTGGGTTGCCCGATTGAGGCGGTCGTGGTCGATCCGGCCTCTGACTGGCCGCTTTTTGCCGAAAAGGCGCGCGAGTTGCTGACGGTGAACGAGGTCGATGTGATCTTTGGCTCTTGGACCAGCGTCAGCCGCAAATCCGCCCTGCCGGTGCTGGAGGAACTGAACGGCCTGATGTTCTATCCGGTGCAATACGAGGGTGAAGAATCCTCGCGGAACGTGTTCTACACCGGTGCCGCGCCCAATCAGCAGGCGATCCCGGCGGTAGATTACTTCCTTGAAGAATTGGGCGTCGAGAGCTTTGCTCTGTTGGGTACAGACTATGTCTATCCCCGCACCACCAACAACATCCTTGACGCTTATCTCAAATCCAAGGGCGTCGCCGCCGAGGACATCTTTGTCAACTACACCCCGTTTGGCCATTCCGACTGGGCGACCATTGTCGCGGATGTGGTTGCTTTGGGCGCTGGCGGTAAAAAGGTCGGTGTGATTTCGACCATCAATGGCGATGCCAATATCGGCTTCTACAAGGAACTTGCCGCCGCTGGTGTCAGCGCCGACGACATTCCTGTCGTGGCCTTCTCTGTGGGTGAAGAAGAGCTGTCGGGTCTCGATACCACCGAACTCGTGGGCCATCTTGCGGCATGGAACTATTTCCAGTCCGCCGATACCGAGATCAACGCCGAATTCGTCAAGGCGTGGAAGGCCTATGCCGGTGAAAACCGCGTAACCAACGACCCGATGGAGGCACATTACATCGGCTTCAATATGTGGGTGAACGCGGTCACAGCGGCGGGCACCACCGATGTGGACGCGGTGCGCTCGGCCATGTGGGGACAGGAATTTCCGAACCTCACCGGCGGCACGGCTGTCATGCTGCCGAACCATCACCTGACCAAGCCGGTGCTGATCGGCGAGATCCGGGCCGATGGGCAGTTTGACATCATCAGCCAGACCACAGAGGTGCCGGGCGATGCTTGGACCGATTACCTGCCCGAGAGCGCACCGCTCACGAGCGATTGGAAAGATCTTGGCTGCGGTATGTACAACACCGAGACCAAGACCTGCGTGCAGATGACGTCGAACTACTGACGCGCACCGGGCGCGCGGGGGGAGCCCCCTGCGCGCCTTTCCTCTCAGGCAAGGCCCATATCCAGATGCGTTCGTTTCTTTTTCTCGCCCAGCTTGTGGCGACAGTGCTGGCCATTGGCCTTTTGTCCCTGTTGCGGCCCTCCGAGGGACGGGCACAAGAGGGGCTACAGCCGCTCTTGCAAGAGTATCAGGCAGAGATCGCCAAGCCATCGCGCAGCACCGTTGATCGGGTGCTCTCTGCATTGATGGCTGCGGACCGGCCCGGAACCGCCGAATTCCTGCTGCGGTGGCAGGATCGCGGGGTCTATGAGCGGCCTGACGATGGGCTGTTTTTCTATGCTGAAGAGGCGGGCGGCGCGCTGCGTTTGATCGACATCGATAGCGGGGCTGCGGTGGCCGAGGTCAGCAGCCGTGACGTTAATCAAATCCGGCCCAACTCTGGGGTGCGTGGGGTAATCGCGGCGGCGCTTGTGCCCTTTGAGCTGAATGCGCCCGATCCGGCGCGACGCGCGGCGGCACTAGACGCGATTGCCCGCAGTGGGGACGCCAGCCAGATCGACCCATTGAGCAAGTCTATTGAGACCGAGACAGATCCCGCGCTGAAACAGCGCAAAGAACGGCTTCTGACGCTATTGACCGCGCAGTTTGCATCGGCGCTGCCCTACCGCCTCGCGGCAATCGAAGGGTTGGCCGGGGATATCAGCATTGAAGCGCGCAGCGTGCTCAACCAATTGACGGTTCGCGCGCAGGGCGTCGGCACCGCCCTGCCCACTGATGCCAATATTGCGCGCGTGCTTGAGGTTGGCACGGATGTTTCCGAGGTTGAGGCCTATGATCGGCTGGTGGCTGCCAATCTCGCGCCGCCACGTCAGAGCGCCACTGATCGTCGTGATGTGCTGGCACAGCATATCGTCGATGGGGCTGTGGGGGGGTGCCCTTGCATCTTCTCAACACCGATGATGCCCGTGCCCGCGCCTATGAGGCGTTGGAGGCTGCAGGCACTGTGCCCCCTCGTGCTGCCGATGATGAAGTGGCCCGCGCAGTTGCGGCGCATATGTTCTACGAGGTCTATGCCGAGCCGAACCCCGAGGTGACAGCCGCCGCTGAGGCGGCGCTCGCTTCCACCTCGCGCGCGCTTGGCCTCTTTCAGACCTTCGATCTGGTGCTTGACGGGCTCTCGCTCGCCTCGATCTTTTTCCTCGCGGCCATCGGTCTTGCTATCACCTTTGGCGTCATGGGCGTGATCAACATGGCGCATGGCGAATTCATCATGATGGGGGCCTACACCGGCTATGTGGTGCAGCTGTTCATCCCCGATTACACCGTCAGCCTGATCATTGCCCTGCCACTGGCCTTTGTCGTGACCTTTGGCGCGGGCGTGGTGATGGAGCGGCTGGTGATCCGGCATCTTTACACCCGGCCATTGGAAACACTGCTCGCGACCTTTGGCATCTCGATTGCCCTGCAACAGCTCGCCAAGAACATCTTTGGCACGCAGGCGCGCCCTCTGACGGCCCCTGACTGGCTAAGCGGGGCGTTGACGCTGAATGACATTGTCAGCATCAGCAATATTCGCGTGGCAATTTTCGTGCTTGCCCTGATCTTTCTGGCGCTCTTGCTTTTCATCCTCAAGCGCACGCGGCTGGGGCTGGAGGTGCGCGCGGTCACGCAAAATCCCGGGATGGCGGCAAGTATGGGCATCGACCCGGACCGCATCAACATGCTGACCTTTGGCCTTGGGTCGGGCATCGCTGGCATCGCGGGCGTGGCGATTGGTCTTTACGCGCAGGTCACATCCGAGATGGGGGCGAATTACATCGTTCAGAGCTTTATGACCGTTGTAGTGGGCGGCGTCGGCAACGTCTGGGGCACGCTGGCGGGGGCCTCGATGATCGGGTTTCTGCAAAAGGGGATCGAGTGGTTCAACCCCTCGAACACCCTGGCCGCGCAGACCTATATGGTGCTTTTCGTCATCCTTTTCATTCAATTCCGGCCCAAGGGTATCGTCGCCCTCAAGGGTCGTGCGGCGGGGGACTGAGCCATGAGCAAACCCGAGATTGCCCCACGCAAGCGGTTTTTGGCAGAGAACCCGTCGGTTTTGTGGTTCCTTGGTTGCCTCGCGCTCTTCACCCTTGGGGTGACGGTTTTGTCCGAGGGGTTCGGCATTGCGCTTCTCTCAACCTCGATGGTCAAGATCCTTGGTATGACGCTTTGCCTGTGTCTCATCGCGGTTGCGATGGATGTGGTCTGGGGCTATTGCGGCATCCTAAGCCTAGGGCATTTCGCCTTTTTCGGCCTTGGCGGCTATGCCATCGGCATGTGGCTTATGTATGCCCGCACCCAAGGGATCGTAGTCGAGTCGCTTTCCGCTGCGCCCATTCCGCCAACGCAGAGTGAGGTTCAAAATGCCATCGCCAGCCAGATTTTTGGTGTGGTGGGCAGCAATGAATTGCCATGGCTTTGGGGCTTTGCGCACAGTCTCACGCTGCAATTGTTGATGGTTTTGCTGGTGCCGGGCCTTTTGGCGCTGGTCTTTGGCTGGCTGGCGTTTCGCAGTCGGGTTACCGGGGTATATCTTTCCATTCTCACGCAGGCGATGACGCTGGCGCTGTCGCTTTATCTTTTCCAGAACGACACCGGGTTGCGGGGCAACAACGGTCTGTCGGGCCTGCAAAACATTCCCGGTCTTGATCATGTGCCGCAATCCACGCTGTCGCTGTGGTTCTTCTGGGCCTCAGCGGTTGCGCTTGGGCTCGGCTATCTGCTTTTTGCTTGGCTGGTCTCGGCCAAATTCGGATCGGTCATCCGCGCCATTCGCGACAATGAGGCGCGGGTGCGGTTTCTGGGCTATGATGTCGAGAGTTACAAACTGGTCATTTTCACGCTGACAGCGGTGGTGTCGGCAATCGCCGGGGCGCTGTATTATCCGCAGGCTGGTATCATCAACCCAGCCGAGATTGCGCCGATTGCCTCGATTTACCTTGCCGTCTGGGTGGCTATCGGTGGGCGTGGGCGGCTCTATGGGGCGGTGATTGGGGCTGCGGTTGTCAGCCTTGCGTCAAGCTGGTTCACGGGGGGCGGCGCGCCCAACATCAACCTCGGGTTCTATACGATCAATTGGACCGATTGGTGGCTGGTGTTGCTGGGCCTCGGCTTTGTTGCGGTGACACTGTTCTTTCCGCGTGGCATCGGTGGCCTCTTTGACAAGATCGTGAGAAAACCATGAGCACGCTTCTAGAAGTTTCAGGCGTTTCCGTGACCTTTGACGGGTTCCGCGCGATCAACAACCTGTCGATCCAAGTGGCAGAGCCTGAATTGCGCGCCGTGATCGGACCGAATGGCGCAGGCAAGACAACCTTTATGGATATCGTGACCGGCAAGACGCGGCCCGATGAGGGCCGCGTGATCTGGGGAGAGAAATCCGTCTCGCTGCTTGGGATGAGCGAAAGCCAGATCGCGCGAGCAGGGATTGGGCGCAAGTTTCAAAAGCCGACGGTCTTTGAGGCGCAGACCGTGCGCGAGAACCTTGCCATGGCGCTCAAGGCCAAGCGCGGGCCGTTTGATGTGTTGTTCTATCGCCGCTCCTTGCGTGCCACGGCCCGGATTGCTGAATTGGCTGAGGAAATCGGCCTGCTTGATGCGCTACCGCGCCGCGCCGGAGAGTTGAGCCATGGGCAAAAGCAATGGCTGGAAATCGGGATGCTCTTGGCCCAAGATCCGCGTCTCTTGCTGGTGGATGAGCCCGCCGCCGGGATGACCCCCGCCGAGCGCGAGCATACGACGGATATTCTCAAACGCGCGGCGCAGACCCGCGCCGTTGTTGTGATCGAGCATGACATGGAATTCATCCGCCGCTTGGGTTGCAAGGTGACGGTGCTGCACGAAGGCTCGGTTCTGGCCGAGGGCAGTCTGGATCATGTGACCCAAAACCAGCAGGTGATTGATGTCTATCTGGGGAGATAAGCGATGCTGAGCGTCGAGAACCTCACGCTGCATTACGGTGCGTCGCAGATCCTGCATGGTGTCAGCCTGACGGCGCGCCCCGGTGCTGTGACGGCGGTGATGGGCACCAATGGTGTGGGCAAGACCAGCTTGCTAAAGGCGATTGCCGGGCGGCATCCGTATTCGGGTGGGCATATCACGCTTGATGGGGCGTTTCTGGATCATCTGAGCGCGGCGCAGGCGGCGCGGGCGGGCATCGGTTATGTGCCGCAGGGGCGCGAGGTGTTTCCGCTCCTGACTGTGACCGAAAACCTCGAAACCGGCTTTGCCTGTCTGCCGAAATCCGAACACCGGATTCCGTCGCGGATTTATGATCTCTTTCCGGTGCTGGACCAGATGAAGGACCGGCGCGGCGGCGACCTCTCGGGCGGGCAGCAACAGCAGTTGGCCATTGCCCGTGCGCTGATCGCCAAGCCGCGCGTGCTTTTGCTCGATGAGCCGACCGAGGGGATTCAACCCAATATCATCAAGCAAATTGGCGAGGTGATCGGTTTGCTGCGGGACGAGGGGGAAATTGCCATCGTGTTGGTCGAACAGTATTTCGATTTCGCCTATGGGCTGGCGGATGATCTGGTCGTCTTGAACCGGGGCGAAGTGCGGCTGTCCGAGCCTGCGGCGATGGTGGAGCGAGACCGGCTTTTGCGTGAGGTGTCTATTTAATAGGCCATCTGCGCTAAAAATAGGCAGATACAGCCGGCGTGCCTGTGGGATTTCAGGCTGGCGCGCCGGGCGACTGGCAGGCCCCGACACAACAGGTAGCCTCTGACCTGTCGCAACTCGGAATCACCCATGACCGCCTGTCCCGCCCCCTTGCATCAGCGTAGCCACGGCGCGGCACATGTCGCCCTCTTGCCGGGCCCCGCCGGGGCGCGGCTGGACCGGCTGCATCAGGCGGGGTCGGCCAAAGCGTTCGTGCATCCGGGCGCCTTTGGCCCTGAGGTGGTCTTTCTCAACACATCCGGCGGTTTGGCGGGCGGAGACACCTTGGCCTACCGTCTTGATTTGGCAGCGGGGTGCCGTGCCACCGCCACCACGCAGACCGCTGAACGCGCCTATCGCAGCGCGGATGGTGCGGCGCATGTCACGGTGCGGCATTCTGTAGGGGGCGGCGGGCACCTCGATTGGCTGCCGCAGGAAACCATCCTCTATGACAGCAGCCACCTCGTCCGCGAAACCGAGATAGACTTGGCCGAGGATGCTTCTTGCCTGATGCTAGAGGCCATCGTTCTGGGCCGCATTGCCATGGGCGAGACACTGGCCGATGTAACGCTGCGCGATACGCGCCGGATCATGCGCTTGGGCCGCCCGGTTCTGATCGAGCCGCTGCATTTGGGCACCGAGGCGTTGACCGCTGGTCCCGCCATTTTGGGCGCAGCGCGGGCCTTTGCCACGCTGGCGTTGGTGGCGCCGGGGGCTGCGGATGCGGTGGAGCGCGCTCGTGCAGAACTGACCGAAGAGGGCGTGACCAGCGGCGCGTCGGGCTTTGACGGCAAGCTGGTGATCCGCCTTATGGCCACTGATGGCTGGCCGCTCAAGCGGCAGATCATGCGGCTGGTTTCGGTGTTGCGCCCTGGCCCTTTGCCCCGCGTCTGGCAGATTTAGGAGAGAACCGCGATGAACCTCACCCCGCGTGAAAAGGACAAGCTGTTGATTAGCCTCGCCGCGATGGTCGCACGAGGGCGGCTCGCACGCGGCGTCAAACTTAACCACCCCGAGGCCGTGGCGCTGATCACCGATTACGTGGTCGAGGGCGCGCGCGACGGGCGCACGGTGGCCGATCTGATGGAGGCGGGTGCGCATGTCATCACGTCCCAGCACTGTATGGATGGCATCGCAGAGATGATCCATGCGGTGCAGGTCGAGGCGACCTTTCCTGATGGCACCAAGCTTGTCACCGTTCATAATCCCATCCGCTGAAAGGAACTGATCATGCGCTATCCCGTTGCCTTTTTCCTTCTCACACCGACGCTGGCACTGGCCGACCCTGGTCCGCATCTGCACCCGCATGGGATTGACGCAATGTGGCTTGGCGTTGTCGGGGTGATCGCAGCTGCTGGCGGCTATGTGCTGGGTCGGAGGCGCAAATGATCCCCGGCGAGGTGTTGCCCGCCGACGGTGACATCACCCTGAATGCGGGCGCGCCGGTGACTGTGCTGATGGTTGCCAATACCGGCGACAGACCAGTTCAAGTCGGCAGCCATTACCATTTCGCCGAGGCCAATAGTGGCCTCAGCTTTGACCGCGACGCGGCGCGCGGCCAGCGTCTGGATATTCCTGCTGGCACCGCCGTCCGGTTCGAGCCGGGGCAAAGCCGCGAGGTGCGGCTGATCCCCTACGGCGGCGCGCGGCGGGTGTTCGGCTTTAATCAACAGGTGATGGGAGACCTCTAGATGCCCTATGCGATCCCCCGCTCTGCCTATGCCGCCATGTATGGCCCCACCACGGGCGACCGGCTGCGGCTTGGTGATACCGATCTCATCATCGAGGTAGAGCGTGATCTGACCACCTATGGCGAAGAGGTGAAATTCGGCGGCGGCAAGGTGATCCGTGACGGGATGGGCCAGAGCCAGATCCCCCGCGCCGGGGGTGCGATGGATACCGTCATCACCAACGCGCTGATTGTCGATCATCAAGGGATCACCAAGGCGGATGTCGGCCTGCGCGATGGCTTGATTGCCGCCATAGGCAAGGCGGGCAACCCAGACACGCAATCGGGTGTCGATATCATCATCGGTCCGGGCACCGAGATCATCGCCGGAGAAGGCAAGATCCTTACTCCGGGTGGCTTTGATGCGCATATCCACTTCATCTGCCCGCAGCAAATCGAGGATGCGCTGCATTCCGGGATCACCACCATGCTGGGTGGCGGCACCGGCCCCGCGCATGGCACGCTTGCCACAACCTGCACGCCGGGAGCGTGGCATATCGGGCGGATGCTGCAATCGTTGGATGCGTTCCCGATGAATTTCGGCCTGTCATCCAAGGGCAATGCAAGCCAACCCGAGGCGCTGATCGAAATGATCCGAGCGGGGGCCTGCGCGATGAAGCTGCACGAGGATTGGGGCACCACGCCCGGTGCGATTGATTGCTGCCTGAGTGTTGCCGATGACATGGATGTGCAGGTGATGATCCACACCGACACGCTGAATGAAAGCGGCTTTGTGGAAAATACCCTTGCCGCTATCAAAGGCCGCACCATCCACGCCTTTCACACCGAGGGCGCAGGCGGCGGGCACGCGCCGGACATCATGAAAGTGGTGGGTTATGAACATATCCTGCCGTCTTCGACCAACCCGACCATGCCCTACACTGTCAACACGATCGAGGAACATCTCGATATGCTGATGGTCTGTCACCATCTGGACAAAGCGATCCCCGAGGATGTGGCCTTTGCCGAGAGCCGGATCCGGCGTGAAACCATCGCCGCCGAGGATATCCTGCACGACATGGGCGCGTTTTCTGTCATGGCCTCGGACAGTCAGGCGATGGGGCGCGTGGGCGAGGTGATCATCCGCACATGGCAAACCGCCTCAAAAATGCGCAAGCAGCGTGGGCGGTTGCCGGAAGAGACCGGCGACAACGACAACATGCGGGTGAAACGCTATATCGCGAAATACACCATCAACCCCGCCATTGTGCACGGGATGAGCGCCTATATCGGAAGTGTCAGCCCCGGCAAGCGCGCTGATCTTGTCCTCTGGAGCCCGGCGTTTTTTGGTGCAAAGCCGGAAATGGTGCTGATGGGCGGCACGATCGTTTTGGCGCAGATGGGTGATCCCAATGCATCTATTCCCACGCCCCAGCCGGTTTATTCGCGGCCCATGTTCGGGGCCTATGGGCGGGCGGTGGAACGCTCTGCCGTGCTCTTTGTCAGTGCCGCAGCGCAGGCCGAGGGGATCGGCGCGGCCTTGGGTCTGGCCAAAGAGACCCTCGCCGTCGCCAATACCCGCAAGATCACCAAGCGCGACATGATCCACAACAGCCTGACACCCGAGGTCGAGGTGCATCCCGAAACCTACGAGGTGCGCGCCAATGGCGAATTGCTCACTTGCGAACCAGCCTCTGAGTTGCCGCTGGCACAACGCTATTTCATGTTCTGAGGGCCTGCCATGACCGACCTGCCTGTTGCCCGCCACCTGCTTCATCACGCCCCTGATCGGGTGTCTGATACGGTCGTGCTGGATTATGACGCGCGGCTGATGCGCCGCAAGCGGCTGGTGGGGCGGGATGGCCTGGCATTTCTTGTCGATCTGGCAGAGGTGACGAACCTTGACGATCACTGGGGCTTTGCGCTCGACGATGGGCGCGCGGTGGCGGTCGAGGCCGCACCCGAGGATCTAATTGAGGTGCGTGGCGATCTTGCGCGGCTGGCTTGGCATATCGGCAACCGGCACACGCCATGCCAGATTGGTGCGGATCATCTGTGTATCCGCCGCGACCACGTGATCGAGGCGATGCTGGCCTATCTGGGTGCAAAGCTGACGCCCGTCACTGGCCCGTTCCGGCCCGAGGGCGGGGCCTATGGCAAGGGGCGCACCATGGGGCATGACCACGGGGATCACAGCCACGCCCATCACAGCCACGCCTGATGCTCAGCTCTGGGCATCTCACGCTTGTGCAATGGCTCTCGCCAGCCTTTCCAACCGGGGCGTTTGCCTATTCACATGGTCTGGAGGCTGAGATTGCGGCAGGCACGGTGCGGGATGCCGCAAGCCTTGTGGTATGGCTTGGCAATATCCTGCGATACGGCGCTGGCTGGCAAGATGCGTTGCTGCTGGCCCATGCGCTGGATGGGGAATGTGACAGGCTCGACGATCTTGCACGCGCGCTGCAACCCTGCGCCGAACGCTTGCAGGAAAGCCGGGAACAGGGGGCGGCACTGGCGCGATGCGTGGCGGGGATCACTGGGCGCGCCTTGCCCGCGCGTTTCCTACCTGTGGCGGTGGGTGAGGCGGCGGCGGCGCTGGACCTGCCCAAGCGCGATGTGATCGCGCTTTATCTGCATGGCTTTGTCGGGAACCTTGTGACCATCAGCGTCCGCCACGTGCCATTGGGTCAGACCGAAGGGCAGGCTGTGTTGGCGCGGCTTTTGCCGGAAATTCACGCGCAGGCGGATCGGGCGGCGCGAGCCACCCTTGACGAGATCGGGACCTGTGCGCTGGCGGGTGATCTTGCGGCGTTGCGACATGAAACTCAGGACGTGAGGATATTCCGGACATGACAGGCAAGAGCATGAATGGCCCGCTGCGTGTGGGGATCGGTGGCCCAGTGGGCGCGGGCAAGACGACGCTGACCGAAATGCTGGCGCGTGCGCTGGCGCCGCGCTGTTCGATGGCGGTTATCACCAATGACATTTACACCCGCGAGGATGCCGAATACCTCTTGCGTGCGCAGGTCCTGCCCGCAGACCGCATTCGCGGGGTGGAAACCGGCGGCTGCCCGCATACGGCCATTCGCGAAGATGCCTCTATCAATCTGGCCGCAGTGGAGGAGCTGACGGCCGCCTTTCCTGATCTCGATCTCATCCTGATCGAGTCGGGCGGTGACAACCTTGCCGCGACGTTCAGCCCGGAATTGGCGGATATTACCCTTTATGTGATTGATACTGCCGCCGGTCAGGACATTCCGCGCAAACGTGGGCCGGGGGTAACGAAATCGGGCCTGTTGGTGGTGAACAAGACCGATCTTGCCCCCTATGTTGGCGTCGATCTGGTGCGTCTTGAGGCGGATACGGCGCAGGCCCGCGCTGGCAGGCCCTATGTGCTGGCGCAATTGCGGCGCGGCTTGGGCGTTGATGCCATTGTCGATTTCATCGTTGAGGAGGGGGGATTGCAGGTGCAGCCACCCCTGGTCCTGGTGGCTGGAGTGCCGGGCAACTAAGGCACAAGGCCGTTGAGAAACACCCGGATTGCCAATCTTTGCCGCATGGCAAGGGCCTCTGGTGTTGCAAGACAGGTGGGATCCAGCAGAGACTCCAGCGGCCATGGCCGCACCATATCGAGCAGCAGGAGCGCCGCGTCGGTTGTATCTGCAACCGCAATTTCACTTCGGTCAAGACCACGGTCCAACTCGGCCTTGAGGATCGACAGATCACGTCGCATCAGGGTTTGGACCAGATCGCGGCCAATATCCGGTGCCTGCGGCACCTGTGCGATGAAGGCGCGCAGGATTTCCAGCGGCAAGCCATAACCCTGATGCCGGACACCTTGCGATAACACACGCTCAAGTCGCGCGGCGATGGGCAGGGCCGTGTCGGCGTCGGGCAGCGGACGGATGAACGCATCGGCCACCTTATTGATATAGGCCCGAAAGAGCGCGCTGCGGCTGGAAAAAGCGGCATAGAGCGTCCGCTTGGACATTCCTGCATGGGCGGCGATTGCCTCCATCGTGGCCCCGTCTAGACCGCGCTCGGCATGCACCGCTTCGAGTGCGGCAAAAATGGCGTCGCGCCGGTCTTCGCAACTGCGTGTGACCGGGCGTCCGCGCCGGATCTTGCTCTGGGCTTGCTCGCGTCGTGTGCCATCTCGCATCACGTGGCCTCATTTTCGCACATTGGTTGTGCGCATGGCGCTGTGCTGTTGCCATTTGCCCGTTTGTCATATTTATAAAACGCACGCGTTTTATATCTGACTGGACGCCGTTCTGCCAATCCATATCGTGAAAGGGTCTCTGATGGCTGCGTTTCCCCGAATGATCCGCGTGCTCGCGCTCTGTGCTGGCTTTGTGCCGGGATTTGCCATTGCGCAACAGGCCCAGGGGCCGACACCCGTGACCGTTGTAACGCTTGCGCCGCAGGATGTGACCTTGACGTCGCTCTTGCCGGGGCGCGTGGCAGCTTCGGCAGAGGCTGAGGTGCGTCCGCAGGTCAATGGGATCATCACGGAACGCCTGTTCGAAGAAGGGGCTGATGTGACCATCGGTGATCCCCTCTATCAGATCGACAAGGCCACCTATGAGGCCACTGTGCGGCAGTCGCGTGCCGGTGTGGCGCAGGCCGCAGCGCAGCTGCGCGCGGCAGAGCGCGAGGCGAGACGTCTGGTGGAACTGCAATCCCGAAATGTCGCCAGCGAGCAGGCGCTTGACGAGGCGACATCGACTCGAGATGCGGCGGCAGCAGGGCTGGAACTCGCCGAAGCACAGCTCAATTCTGCGGAAATCGAGCTGTCACGCACAACTATTCGGGCTCGCCTGTCGGGGCGGATAGGCCTGTCATTAACCTCGCAGGGTGCGCTTGTGACCGCAAGCCAAGCCCAGCCTTTGACTGTGATCCGCAACATCAATCCGGTTTATGTCGATGTGACGCAATCCGCTGCAGACCTCTTGCGGTGGCGGCGCGGTGAGACGGAGCGCGAGCTTGAGGATGCGGATGCCACGGTGCGGCTCAAGCTGGCGGATGGCTCGGACTATAGCGAGACAGGTCAGCTCAAGGCGGCGGAACCCAATGTGAATCCGCAAACCGGGGTTGTCACGCTGCGGATGCAGTTCGACAATCCTGATCTTCTTTTGCTGCCGGGGATGTATGTGCAGGTCGATATGCCGGTTGAAGTGGCGCGCGATGTGTACCTCGTGCCGCAAGAGGGCGTGGTTCGCGATCGGCGCGGTCGTCCGCTTGCTTGGGTGGTCAATGGCGACGGTGTGATCGAGGAACGCGCGCTGAACATTATCCAAGACCGTGGCAATGCCTGGGTGGTGGATGAGGGGTTGAACCCTGGTGATCGCGTGATGGTGGCAGGGTTCCAGAAAACCGCACCGGGGGCGACCGTGACGCCTGAAGAGCGCGCCGCCGCACAACAACAATAACCGACCGGGCAGAGGATATTCCGAATGGCCAGCTTTTTTATCGACCGCCCGGTGTTCGCATGGGTCATTTCGATCCTGATCATGGGGGTCGGGGTGCTGGCCATCCTGATCCTGCCTGTGGCGCAATATCCGCAAATCGCGCCGCCCTCTGTCACGGTCACCGCCAATTATCCCGGGGCCTCAGCCGATACTGTGGCCAATACGGTGACACAGGTGATCGAGCAGCAGATGACCGGGCTGGACGGCCTGCGCTATTTCTCGTCTCGCTCGACCTCGGCGGGCAGTGCCGAGGTGACGCTGACCTTTGAGACGGGCACAGATGCGGATATCGCGCAGGTGCAGGTTCAGAACAAACTAGGTCAGGCCACGCCACTCTTGCCCGAGATTGTGCAGCGTCAGGGGATCACGGTCGAGAAATCCTCGGCAGGCTTCCTGATGGTGGTTGGGATGATCTCGACCGATGGCACGCTCGATCAGGTGGACCTGTCGGATTACATGGTCACCAACCTTGTTGATGAACTAAGTCGGACCGAGGGGGTCGGATCGGTCAACGTTTTTGGTGCGCAATATGCGATGCGTATCTGGCTCGACCCGTCCAAGCTGGCGGGATTCGGCCTGACGCCATCAGACGTTGTGGCGGCGGTTTCGGCGCAGAACGCGCAGATTTCTGCTGGTGCCTTTGGCGCGCAACCGGCGGTCGAAGGCCAACAACTCAACGCCACGATCACCGCGCAATCGCTGCTCAGCACGCCTGAGGATTTCCGTCAGATCGTGCTGCGTGCCGAGACTGACGGCGGCCTCGTGCTGCTCGACGATGTGGCGCGGGTCGAGATTGGGGCGGAAAACTATGCCACGACGGCGCGGTTCAACACCGATCCTGCGGCAGGTATGGCGATCACTCTGGCTCCGGGGGCGAATGCCCTCGACACGGCGCGCGCGATCAAGGAGCGGATGGTCGAATTCGCCCGCTTCTTTCCCGAAGGTGTGGATTACGTGATCCCCTATGACACCACGCCCTTTGTCGAAATTTCGATCAAGGAAGTGGTCAAGACCCTGTTCGAGGCGATTGGTCTTGTGTTTCTCGTGATGTTCCTCTTCCTGCAAAACCTGCGCGCGACGCTTATCCCTACCCTCGCGGTGCCTGTTGTCTTGTTGGGCACCTTCGGGGTGCTGGCGGCGGCGGGGTTCTCGATCAACACGCTGACGATGCTGGCGATGGTGCTGGCGATCGGCCTTTTGGTTGATGACGCGATTGTCGTTGTTGAAAATGTCGAGCGTATCATGGAGGAAGAGGGCCTTGGCCCGCGTGAGGCTACGCATAAATCCATGGGCCAGATCACCGGAGCGCTGGTGGGCATTGCCATGGTGCTTTCGGCGGTGTTCGTGCCGATGGCGTTCTTTCCCGGATCGACCGGCGTGATCTATCAGCAATTCGCGATCACCATCGTGTCCGCCATGGCGCTGTCGGTGGTGGTTGCGATCACGCTCACGCCCGCGCTCTGCGCGTCCCTGCTCAAGGCCAAGAATGGCCATGGTGCGACGCGCGGACCGTTCGCGTGGTTCAACACCGGCTTTGGTAAGCTGACCAATGGCTATGGCGGCGCGGTGGGCTGGTCGGTGCGCCGCCCGGTGCGGGTGTTCGTCGTCTATTTGGCGTTGGCGTTGGGCATGGCGCTGATGTTCTTGCGCACGCCCACCGGGTTCCTGCCCGAAGAAGATCAGGGCATTCTCTTTACCCTCATCCAAACCCCTACCGGATCAAGCGCCGAGCGCACGCTGGAGGTGATCAAGCAGGTCGAGGATTATTATCTCGAACAAGAAACCGATGTTGTGAACTCGATGTTCGGCGTCGTCGGCTTCAGCTTTTCGGGGAATGGGCAGAACATGGGTCTGGCCTTTGTGCAGCTCAAGGATTGGGAAGAGCGGACCGAACCGGGACAGAGCGTGCAGGCCTTGGCGGGCCGTGCCTTTGGGGCCTTTAGCCAAATCCGCGATGCGATGGTGTTCCCGGTCGTGCCGCCCTCGGTGATCGAGCTGGGCAATGTGTCGGGCTTTGATTTCTACCTGCAAGCGCGGGCGGGGCAAAGCCATGCCGATCTGATGGCCGCGCGCAATCAGCTGCTGGGCATGGCGGCGCAAAGCGATCTTATCGCCTCGGCTCGGCCCAACGGGCTAGAGGATGCAGCGCAATACAATCTTGATATCGACTGGCGCAAGGCGGGGGCTATGGGGCTGACGCCGACGGATGTGGGGCAATTGCTCCAGATTGCTTGGGCGGGCAGCTATGTGAACGACTTCCTTGATCAGGGCCGGATCAAGCGGGTTTATGTTCAAGGAGAGGCCGACGCGCGCGCGCAACCCACCGATATTGACAAATGGCGGGTACGAAACGCCAGCGGCGGGCTGGTGCCGTTTTCCAATTTCGCCGAAGGGCGATGGGATTACGGCGCGCAGGGGCTTTATCGTTACAACGGCATCCCATCGGTGCAGTTGCAGGGCTCGCCCGCGCCCGGTGTGTCGACAGGCGAGGCGATGGCCGAGATGGAGCGTCTCGTGGCGGAACTGGGACAGGGCTATGAGCTGGCCTGGACCGGGCTGTCGCTGGAAGAGCGCGAGTCGGGCAATCAGGCACCGCTGCTCTACGCGCTTTCTTTGGCGGCGGTGTTCCTGTCATTGGCGGCCCTCTATGAAAGCTGGTCAATTCCCTTTGCGGTCATGTTGGCCATGCCCATCGGCATCGTGGGCGCGCTGACCGGCGCGTGGATTGGCGGGTTTGAGAATGGGGTATTCTTTCAGGTGGGGCTGCTGACGGTGGTGGGCCTGACGGGCAAGAATGCGATCCTGATCGTAGAGTTTGCCCGAGAACGCTATGAGGCAGGCGAGACCATTTTGGAGGCGGTGATCGAGGCGGCGCGTCAAAGGTTCCGACCGATCATCATGACTTCGATGGCGTTCTCTCTTGGCGTTCTGCCGCTTGTGCTGAGTTCTGGCGCAGGGTCCGGTGGGCGCAATGCCATTGGGTCCGGCGTGCTGAGCGGCACCATTTCGGGCACAGTGTTGGGCGTGGTTTTTGTGCCGCTCTTCTTTGTGATCGTGACGCGTCTCTTTGGCCGGGCCAAGTCGCGCGATTGACCTTGGGCAGTTCCCGGCAAGAGCCGGGGACTGTCACGTGATTGTTGCCTGAGCATTCTAAACGCCTGAGCAACTCGGCCAGTTCTGGGCCGGAGTTGATCAAACTCAGGAGACAAGAATGACCTACCCCCTTCAATCCCTGTCCCGTCGTGCCGTGCTGGCCACGGGTGCCGCCGCCCTGGCGACCCCGCTGATTGCGCGCCGCGCGCTTGCCTCGTCTGGCGAGGTGAATGTTTTTGCTTGGGGCGATTACTTCCAGAATGGCGAGATCCCCGAAGCCTTTACCAAGGCCACCGGCATCAAGGTGAATGTCTCGACCTATGGCTCGAACGAAGAAGCCGCGTCCAAGCTGCGCGCCGCTGGCGGCAAGGGCTTTGACATTCTCTTCCCCTCGGTTGACACCCGTCCCAATTATGACGAGGGCAACCTGTTGTCTGAGATCGACGAGAGCCGCCTCAAGGTGGATCGGATCGAGCCCGCGCTGTGGCGTTCGTCGCTGGAACTGGGGGCTGCGCATCGCGGCAAGCGTTATCTGGTGCCGTTCGATTGGGGCACTGAGGGCATGACGTGGGATTCGAGCGCTGTCGATGTCGCGCCCGCCGATCTGTCCTATGCCCATCTCTGGACTGATGGTCTGGATGGCAAGGTTGCCATGCGCCAGAAATCAGTGCTGATCACCCTTGCGATCTATCTCGACTCGATTGGCGAAGTGCCGTCGAACCGGGCCATGGATCTCTACAAGACCGAAGAAGACACGCGCCGTATCTTTGATGCCTGCGTGGCCTTTGCCGCCAAGAACAAGGCCAATATCGGCGCTTATTGGAATAACGCCACCGAGGCCACCGGTGCCTTTACCGATGCGGGCTGCACCATCGGCCAGACATGGGATACGACCGGCATCAAGCTGCACATGGATGTGGACCCCAAGTGGCGCTATGCCGCCCCGAAAGAGGGCGCTCTGGCGTGGATGGATACCGCTGCGATCCCCTCGGGTGCCGAG
The DNA here is from genome assembly GCF_051447875.1 of Roseovarius sp. MS2. Classification (NCBI taxonomy): domain Bacteria; kingdom Pseudomonadati; phylum Pseudomonadota; class Alphaproteobacteria; order Rhodobacterales; family Roseobacteraceae; genus Roseovarius; species Roseovarius sp. MS2. Next base: position 811,251 of record NZ_JBKHVF010000001.1, on the reverse strand, counting down.
AATGTCGATCAGGCCTATGAGTTCCTCAACTTTCTGATGAGCCCGGAAATCGGCGGCATGTTTGCCAATGCGACCGGCTATAATTCAGCGGCTGTCGGCGCATCGGCGCATCTGAGCGAGGCCAACAAGACGGCGTTTGCCTTTGCCTATCAGAACGGTGCGATCGAGAACCTGTGGTGGTGGCCGATGTTCACGCCGTGGTTCTCGGCGGTGCGCGAAGAGTATTCCGAAAAACTGACCAACGCCTGAGCTGACAGAGTGGCGCGGGGAGAGTTCCCCGCGCCCGTTTCATGGAACGACCCCAATGACAGTTTCCGCTCGCGGTATGGAAATCACCCTCTGCTCAGCCGCCGTGCGATTTGGCGACTTTCAGGCCGTGCACCCTACGGACCTGACCATTCGCGCGGGCGAGTTTTTCTCGATCCTTGGCCCCTCGGGCTGTGGCAAAACCACGATTCTGCGCCTTGTCTCGGGGTTTTTGGACCCTTCAGAGGGCAGCATATTGATCGGTGGCCGGTCGATGGCGGGCATTGCGCCCTCGGACCGTCCAACTGCGCTGATCTTTCAGAATCTCGCGCTCTTTCCCCTGATGCCAGTGTGGGAGAATGTCGCCTTTGGCCTAGAGATGCGCGGCTGGAGCAAGGCCAAACGCCGCACGCGGGCGCTTGAACTGCTCACGATGGTCGCCCTTGGCGAACAGGCCGACAAGCTGCCTTCGGAATTGTCGGGGGGCCAACGTCAGCGGGTGGCGATTGCCCGTGCTCTGGCCGTTGAACCGGCGGTTCTGCTGTTGGACGAACCGCTCTCGGCGTTGGATCTCAAGCTGCGGCAGCACATGCGCGCCGAACTCAAGCAGTTACAGCGCGAGACTGGCATCACCTTTGTCTATATCACCCATGATCAGGGCGAGGCGCTGACCATGTCTGACCGGGTGGCCGTCATGAACGCCGGACGGCTGGTGCAATTGGGCACGGCGGACGACCTTTATGACCGCCCCACTGATGCCTTTGTTGCAACCTTTGTCGGCGAAACCAACCGATTGACCGGGCGCATCGAGGCGGTAGACGGGCAAAGCGCCCGCATCGCCACACCCGAGGGGGCCTTTGTCGCGCTCAATCCGGCGGGTTTGAGTGTTGGCGCACAGGCGTTTCTCTTTTTGCGGCCCGAGCGGTTGCATGTGCTGACCGAAGGCGAGAGCCGCGCCAACATGCTGGCCGGTGGCCTCATACGTCGCGATATGGAGGGGGCATTCTCGACGCTCGTGATTGACACCGGCCAAAGCCATTTGACCGTGCACCGCGTGAATGGCGGGGGCATCCCCCTTGCGGAGGGCCCGTTGCGCCTTGGGTTCTCGCAAGAGGCTGGGGTAATCCTGCCCTTGGGCGAAACCGCCCATGACTGAGTTGCGCCGCGCCTTTGGGGCACCCTTGTCGGCACTGATCGTGTTTCTGGTGGGGGTCTGGATTCTGGGCCTGATTGCCGCGCCACAGATCATCATGATCGGGCAGTCGTTCTGGACCATGCAGCGCCCCGAAGGCGCCGCCGAACTGTCGGTCAAAATCGACGGGCTCTACAATCGTCTCGATGTTCTTGCGCTGGACCATCAGGCCGCCGCAGACGCCACAGCCCGCGCCGCTATCGACACCGAGCGCGACACGGTTCGGGCCGAAATTGCCACGCTCGAAGCCCGGGAAACCACGCCTGTCAAAACCTGGACGCTGTCCAATTACGGGCAGATGGGGCAGGCGCATCTTGCAATCTTTGCCAAGACGATCCTTGCCTCGCTTGCGGTGACGGCCATCGCCTTTGTCGTCTGCTATCCCATCGCTTTTGCCATCGCCAAGCTAGAGCCGCCGCGCCGGGCCGCGATGATTATGATGGCGCTGATCGTGCCCTATGCCCTTAACGAGCTGCTGCGGGTCTTTGCCTGGCAGATGATCCTGAACTACGGTGGGCCGATCAATGCGGCCCTTGGGCTGGTGGGGATTGGCCCGGTGCCCTTTCTAGAAAGTGGGTCTGGCGTCTTTATAGCCATGGTCTATGCCTATATCCTGTTCATGGTTTTTCCGCTCTACAACGTGCTGGAAACGCTCGATACCCATCAGATCGAGGCGGCGCGGGATCTGGGGGCCGGAACCCTTCAAATCCACCGCCGCGTGGTGCTGCCGCATGCCCGCCCCGGGATTGCAGTAGGCTGTATCATGACATTCATGCTGTCGGCGGGGTCTTATGCGGTGCCCTATATCATGACGCGCGGCACCGCTGATCCGTGGTTCACGCAACTGGTCTACAACCGCTTTTTTCAGGCGACCAACTGGAACGTAGGGGCCGCCTATGCGCTTAGCCTGCTGGTCGTCTGCACCGGGTTCATTTTCCTGATGATGCGGCTGCTCAAGGTTCGGCTCAAGGACATTGCGAAATGAGAGGGCAGGGCAGCGGTGTTATCCTCCGCCTCTATATGGCGCTGTTCTTTGTCTATATGTTCCTGCCGCTCGGGATCATGGTTGCAGCGGGATTTAATGCCTATTCGCCGCCGTCTGTCACGGTCTGGCAGGGATTTACGCTAGGCTGGTTTGGCGAACTTTGGGCGGATGCGCGAATGTGGTCGGGCCTGCGCAACTCGCTGATCATTGCGGGGGCCGTGATCGCGCTTGCTCTGCCGATGGGGTTGGCGGGGGCCCTTTTGCTGGGGCGGTTGGGCACGCGGGCGGCTGGGGTGCTCTATACGTTGATGGTGTCACCACTTTTGACGCCCGGACTTATCTTGGGCATCTCAACCGTAATTTTCTGGCGCAATTTTGAGGTGGCGGGGGGGCTGTTCACTGCGATTCTTGCGCAGACCACCTTTGTTGCCTCTTACGCGATGCTGATGTTCATGGCGCGGTTGCAGCGACAGGATGCAGCGCTGGAAGAGGCGGCGCGTGACCTTGGTGCCACGCCTTTGCAGGCGTTTCGCCGGATCACCCTGCCGTTCCTGCGCCCCACCATCGCCACGGCGGCTGTCATCGCCTTCTTGCAGAGCTTTGAGAATTACAACACCACCATGTTTGCCATCGGCGGTCAGCATACGCTGGTAACGGAAATCGGATCCCGTATGCGTTTTGGTCTCTCGCCGGTGGTCAATGTCATCGGAATTCTCTTTATCCTTGCAACGATCACCTGCGCGGTGATCTGGGCCATCCTCAAAGAGCGCGAGCGCCGCGCCGCAAACGGAGCATCGGCATGATCGACACATTCTCGGCCCCCGGACGGTTCTGGCGCGGCAATCTGCACACCCATTCGACCCGCTCAGATGGGGTGTTGCCCCCTGAGGAGGTCTGCCGCCGCTATGCCGCCGAGGGCTATGATTTCATGGCGCTGACCGATCATTTTGTCGGGCGCTACGGCTATCCGATCACCGATACCCGCGCCTATCGCAGCAATCGCTTTACCACCCTGCTTGGGGCCGAGTTGCATTCTGGCGCTTTGGTCAATGGCGAGGTGTGGCATATTCTGGCCGTGGGTCTGCCGGATGATTTCGCCCCCTCCCATTCCCCCGAGTTCAAACCGGTTGCCAATCAGGAAACCGGACCCGAGATTGCGGCGCGGGCCGTCGCCGCCGGGGCCTTTGTTGCCGTGGCACATCCACAATGGTCAGGGCTGACACTCGCCGATGCGCGCAGTCTTACGGCGGCGCATGCGGTCGAGATTTACAACCATGGATGCCATATGGGCTGTGACCGGGGAGACGGCTTTGGGATTGCCGACCTCTTGCTGAGCGAGGGGCGGCGTCTGAGCCTGATTGCCACAGATGACGCGCATTTCTCGGAACCGGATCATTTCGGTGGCTGGGTCATGGTCAAGGCAGCGGAAAACAGCCCCGAGGCTCTGCTTGCCGCACTCAAGGCGGGGCTGTTTTATTCCAGCCAAGGTCCTGAAATTCGCGCGCTGCATCTGGAAGACGGGGCGGTCGAGGTTGAATGCTCTGCTGCGTCTGCGGTGATCGTGCTGGGCCACGGATCAGCCGGGGTGGCGGTGCATGGCCATTCCATGACCCGCGCGCGCGTTACCCTTGACCCCCGCTGCGTCGCCTCACCGTGGCTTCGGGTCACTGTGGTGGACGCGGCAGGCAAGCGCGCATGGTCCAACCCGATCAGGAAGGGCTGAGTAGGACTCAGCCCGCCGCGAGATCCGCAAGGATCATGTCCGAGGCTTTCTCGCCGATCATGATCGCGGGGGCGTTGGTGTTGCCTGACACGATCTCGGGCATGATCGAACAATCCGCCACGCGCAGCCCGTCGATGCCATGCACCCGGAGCCGGGCATCGACGACGGTATCCGGCCCCTGTCCCATCTTGCAGGTGCCTGTCGGGTGATAGATCGTTGTCGAATAGCGCCGCGCCCAGTCGAGCGTGCCTTCGTAATCGTCCAGATCCAGCGTGCGGTCTGGGCGAAATTCTTCTGAGATCTTGGAGGTCAGCGGCGCGCAGCGCGCAATGCGACGGGCAATCCGTATACCTTCGACGATGGTCCTGCAGTCGGTCTCGGTCGAGAGGTAATTTGGAATGATCTTGGGATACTTCCGCGGGTCCGATGAGGCGAGGCGGATTTCCCCGCGGCTTTCGGGCCGCAATTGACAGACCGACATGGTAAAGGCCGAAAAGCGATGCACCCCTTCGCCGGGGCTGTCGGCGGACCATGGCTGGACGTGAAACTGAATGTCTGGTGTCTCGACATGGTTGCCCGTACGCATAAAGCCCGTGGCAAGACTTGCGGCCATGGCCATGGGGCCCGAGCGAAAAAGAGCATACTTCAGGGCGATCCGCGCCTGATTGGACAGGCTGCGCACCTCGTCATTCAACGTGGCATCATGGCACTTGAACACCAGACGCGCTTGCAGATGGTCCTGCATGTTGCGGCCCACGGCGCGCAGATTCTGGCGCACCTCGATGCCGTGATCCTGCAAATGCGCCGCCTCTCCGATGCCCGAGAGCATCAAGAGTTGCGGCGAACCAATCGCGCCTGAGGATAGGATGACCTCGCGTCCGGCCTTGACCACCTGATCCAACCCCGCCCGGTCACGGTAGGCCACGCCAACAGCACGTCGCCCCTCCAGCATGATACGGCTGGCTTGCGCATGGGTGATGATGGTCAGGTTCGGTCTTTTGCGCGCCGGGTTGAGGAATGCCACGGCAGCAGAACACCGCCTGCCATTGCGCGTTGTCAGTTGGAAATATCCCACGCCTTCTTGGGTGGCCCCATTGTAATCGGGGTTGAATGGATAGCCCGCCTCTTGTGCCGCCGCGACCCAGGCATCGCAGATGGGCCTTTGCAGGCGCATGTTCGACACCCAAAGCGTGCCCTGATCGCCGTGATACTCATCGGCACCGCGTTCCTGTCGCTCGGAGCGCTTGAAGAGCGGCAGCACATCGTCCCATCCCCAGCCGGGATTGCCCATTTGCGCCCAACGGTCGTAATCCTGCGGCTGTCCGCGCACATAAAGCAAACCGTTGAGCGAGGATGAGCCCCCTAAAACTTTGCCACGTGGCCAGTCTAGTGCGCGGCCATTGAGCCCCGGATCTGGCTCCGTGCGATAGCACCAGTCCACCGCCGGGTTATGCATCGTTTTGAAATACCCAACCGGAATGTGAATCCACGGGTTCCAATCGCGCCCACCTGCCTCAAGCAGAATAACCGTGTTCCGAGGATCCGCAGAGAGGCGATTCGCCAGAACACATCCGGCAGAACCCGCGCCGACGATCACGTAGTCCGCTGAAATCTCCGACATTCCGGGCCTCCTTGCTCAATCTTGGCGCAAGGAAAAAATCTCCTTGCCAGATCAAGGATAATTCGATCATTATTGAGACTGCAAGTATCAAAATTGCAAAATAGGGAGGAGACCATGAAAGTATCGAAAGCCCTGAGCGGAATTTCCCGCAGGGACCTGTTCCGTCTGTCAGGTCAGTTTGGCCTATCATCCGTTGTGTTGGGGGCCGGGGCGCTGACGGGGGCGGTCTCGCTTTCGTCGGTGGCGCGGGCCGCCGAGAGCACCTATGAAAAACGCTTTGGCAAAGAACCGAAGCATACGCTGAAACTGGGGGCTTCGGGGTTTAACGCTCGCAACCTGCTGATCGAGCGCGCCGGCGTTCTGGAATTCGCCCGCGATCTGGAAGAACGCACTGACGGCGAAATCCGCGTAGAGTTCATCGGCGACAACCAGATTTGTGGCCAGCTCAACTGCGTGGAAAAAACCCAGACCGGCGTGGTGGATATGTATGCCGCCTCGACGCAGAACTCGGCCGGGGGCGCGCCCTATCTCAACGTGCTCGACTATGCCTATATGTTCCCGAGCCGCGCCGCGCAGTATCATTTCCTCTATAGCCCCGCTTCGCAAAAGATTTTGCGCGAACCACTAGAAAGTCGGCATGGGCTGAAGTTTCTGTTCTCGCATTGCGAATTGCGCGGCCTCCAGATGGGACAGTCCTTTGCTGACAAACCCACCGTCACCAAGCTGGAAGAGCTGTTTGGCACCAAGAACCGCGTGACTGGCACACAGTTGGGCCGTATCGCCATGCAGTTGCTCAACCTCAACCCGGTGCCGGTGGCCTGGGAAGAAACACTGGACGGACTCAAGCAGGGCCTCATTGACGGCGCGGAAACCTGGGCCTCTGCTGTGGCCTATGCCAACATGGCCCCCGTTGTCAGCCAATCGGTTGACCTGCGGTTCTTCTGTGGCACGGAACATACCTCCATGTCGGTCAAGGTGTTTGACGCGATGGAGCCGCATTTGCAGGATGCCATCATGGAATCCGCCTATCTGGCGCAGGTTCATGTGCAGGCGGCCAATGAGGCGGCGCTGGTCAAAACCGTTGGCTTCTCTGACCCGCAACTGCCCGGCACCATCTTTGCCCAGAACAATGTGCGCCCTGCGTTTCTGGCGGACGATCAGATCAAGATGGCCGAAGAAATGTGCTCGCCCGAGTTCAATCCAGAGCCATGGGCGCAGTGGCGTGAGCGTCTCAATGGCTGGGCTGGTGGCATCGACACCTATCAAGAAATCTACAACGTGGCCCGCGAGATTCCTGTGGATACCTTGCCCGAGAATGTCGAGCCGCGCCGCTGGTGGCGATCAGCCTGACGCGATAGGCTCTGATCGGGTCGCGCCATCCGCGCGGCCCGTTACCCCAAGCCGCCGAGACGTGCGGCGAATACATACGGCAACCCAAAGGGAGGAACGGGCATGACCGGCTGGTTTCAGGGCACAGGCGATATCATGAGTGCCCTCATGGCAGGCGATTCCTGGATGTTAAGTCAGGCGATGAACGAACCGGCGGCTTGGCCGCTTGGGCTGGCCGCGATGCTGGCGCTGGCCTTGTTGATTCTGGTGTTCTATCGCTTCAGCCCTTGGTCAGAGCGTAATCTGGAAAAGACGATCATGGTCGTGTCTTATCTGGCCATTGGCGGGATCATCTTTGTCGAGGTGTTTCGCCGTTTCGTCTTGTCACAACAGGTCCCATGGTCGACCACCCTGCCGCCCTTTCTTTTTCTGATCATGACGTATTTCGGGTGCAGCTATAACGTCAAGTTGCGCACGCATCTGGCCTTTGCCGAATTCCGCAACGCGATGTCGCGCACGGGACAAATGGCCTGCCTCATGCTGGATGCATTGCTCTGGACCGGGTTTTCCTGGGTCGTGGTCGTTACCTCGACCAAGGTGGCGATCAATTCGGCAGCGAATTTCCAAATCATGCTGGGCACCGACAATGTCATGCAATGGTGGTTCCTTTTGTCCGTGCCTCTGGCCTTTACCACGCTGGTGGCGCGGGTGATCGAGAATGTCCTGACCGATATTGCCAATTTCCGCAGTGGTGAGACCTTGATCACCCAAGCTGTGATCGGAGGCGACTGATATGAGCGACCCAACCCTCATCACCGCCATTTCCATTGGGGTGACGTTCCTTTTCATGCTGGGTGTGCCGGTGTTTCTGGTCATCGGTTACTGGGTGATCGGTGTGTCATTTGTCCTTGGTATGCCGCTCCAGAATATTGGGGGCGCATTGGGCGATGTGTTCACGGACGGCTTTGCGCTTTTGGCGATGCCGCTGTTCATTCTGACGGGAGACTTGATCAACCGCTCAGGCATTGCGCGGCGCTTGAGTGATTTTGCCTATGCCTGCCTAGGGTGGATACGCGGCGGTTTGGCCATGGCGGCGCTTGGCGCTTGTGGGCTCTTTGCCGCAATCTCGGGCTCTAACTCGGCCACTACCGCGACCATCGGCTCGATGCTGCATCCCGAGATGATCAAGGGCGGGTATGATGCGCGCTTTTCGGCGGCGACGGCGGCGGCGGGGGGACTGTGGGCATCATCATCCCACCGTCGATCATTTTCATCGTTTACGGCTTTCTGCTCAACCTGCCGATTTCGGAACTGTTCGTTGCGGGGATCATTCCCGGCGCGCTGATGGTTTTGGCGATGATGTTCGCCGCCTTTCTGATCTGCTGGCGTAATGGCTGGGGGTTCCTCATTCCCCTCAGCCCCCTGCGCGTTTTCAAAACCGCCATCGGCGCATGGCTTGGGTTCTTTGCCATCGGCCTTGTTCTTTGGGGCATCTACACCGGCAAATTCTCTCCGACAGAGGCGGCGGGCGTGACCGTGGGCTTTTGCGTGATCGTGGGCTTTATCAGCCTGCCGCTTTACAAGCTGATGGGCGGTGCCAAAGGGCGTGATGTGAGCGAAAAGAAAATCTCGGAGATGCTGGTCGTCGAAGGGTTTAGCCCGCTGGAATTGCCTTCTATCACCATGCGCTCGGCGCAAATCACCGGTATTCTTGCCCCTCTCATCGCGGTTTCAGTCGTGATGCAACAGATCCTGTCGGTTCTGGGGGCACAGGAAGTCATTGGTAATTTCGTGACCTCAATGGGCGGGTATTATGCGGTGCTCTTTACCGCGATGGCGATTGTGTTTGTCTGTGGCATGGTGCTGGAAAGCCTGCCTGTGACGATCATTCTGGCCCCTATTCTGGCCCCTATCGCCCATTCCGTCGGGGTTGAGCCGGTGCAGTTTGCGGTGATCTTCCTTGTCGGGGCCTCTATCGGCTTTGTCACGCCGCCCTATGGGCTGAACCTCTATGTCGCCTCTGGGGTGACGGGCGTTCCCTATTTCAAGCTCTTGCGCTACATCGTGCCTTATCTTGTGGCGCTGTTGTCGGTTTGGGTGCTTGTGGCTCTGGTGCCTTCCCTATCCACAGCGCTGCTTCCGCAACGGTGAGAAAGGTCAGGACATGGATGGTGACGACGCAGGGACCATTCCCACCAATCTGAGGCTCCTGCTTGTGCTCGAGGAGATCGCGCGCGTGGGCGTGCCCGTCACGCCAACCGAGATCAACGCAGCGCTTGGCCTGCCCAAGCCGACGATCCACCGCCTTTTCGCTACACTCGAAGAGGAAGGGTTTCTGCAACGCGACATGGATGGGCGGACTTATTCCCCGGGTCCGCGCCTGCGCAGCATGGCCGGGGGTATCCTGTCGTCGCTGCGCATCCGCACAGCGCGGCAGGCAATCCTTAAGCGGTTGAGCGGCGAAATAGGCGAGACCTGCAACATCGCCTTACCGGACCGCGATGCCATGATCTATCTAGAGCGCGTTGAGACACAATGGCCGCTCCGGATACAATTGCCGATCGGCACGCGTGTGCCGTTTTATTGCACGGCCAGTGGCAAGATGTATCTGAGCACTTTGGCGCGCAGCCACCTGGTGCGCTATCTCTCTGCGACAGATATTGTTGCCCGCACCGCCAACACCCTGACCGACCCCGATGCCCTTTTGGCCGAGATCCAGCGTGTGCGCGAGCAAGGCTACTCGCTCGACCGCGAAGAGTTCATGGAGGATATGATCGCTCTGGCTGTGCCGATCCTTGATGTCAACGACCGGCTGATGGCAACACTGGCCTTTCACGCGCCGACGCAGCGGTTCAGCATCGAGCGGGCGATGGAGTATCTAGAACCGATGCGACACGCGGCGGCGGATTTGTCAAAGCTCGTCGCCTAGGACGCGCTTAGGTCCATTTCGCCAGAGGTGGCAGGCTCATGAGCACCGCGTTGGCGTCATGGCCTGTGGCCAGTCCGAATTTCGTGCCTCGGTCATAGACGAGGTTATATTCGGCATAGAGGCCACGATGCACAAGCTGCGTGTCCTTGTCCGCATCCGACCAAGGCTGCACCCGGCGTTTTTCCACCAAAGGAACATAAGCAGGCAGAAAGGCGCGGCCAATATCCTGCGTCAGTGCAAAATCGGCCTCCCAATCGCCAGTGTTGCGGTCATCCATGAAAATACCGCCCACGCCGCGCGCCCGATTGCGGTGTGGCACAAAGAAATACTCATCCGCCCAAGCCTTGAGTTTCGGATAGAGGTCTGTGCCATGCGGATCTAGATGCGCCTGTTGCTGGCCATGGAAATGGGCCGTATCCTCGGGATACTCGATACAGGGATTAAGATCCGATCCGCCACCGAACCACCACGCATGCGGGGTCCAGAACATGCGGGTGTTCATATGGACCGCCGGGCAATGCGGGTTCTGCATATGCGCCACAAGGCTGATCCCAGAGGCCCAGAACCGTGGATCGCTGTCCATGCCGGGCACACCGCGCGCCGCCATGGCGCGCTGTGCGGCCTCTCCCAAGGTGCCATAGACCTCTGACACATTGACGCCGACCTTTTCAAAGACCCGCCCGCCACGCATCACGCTCATCAGCCCGCCCCCGGCGTCCGATCCGTTGTCACTATGGCGGCTGGTGTCGCTTACCTCAAAGCGCGCGGGCGCGGCGTCTGACAGAGGCCCGGTGGCGTGGTTGTCCTCCAACCCCTCAAACGCGGTAACGATATCGTCGCGCAACTGGCGAAACCATGCGGCGGCACGTGATTTTTGCTGGGTAAAGTTGTCGGTCATGCGTCTGGTCCTCGGGCGATGTTGCCTATTAGTGCGCCGGGGCTGCGCAGGGGTCAAGCAGGGTCCGCCCGCCGTCCACCGTCATGATCTGTCCGGTCATAAAGGCTGATCCATCACAGGCCAGATAATGCACCGCTTCTGCCAGTTCCGCCGCCGAGGCAATCCGCCCAAGGGGCGTGTGGCATTCGATATCGGCGCGGTAATCGCTGTGTTCCCGTAGCGTTTCCTTGAGCGACGCGCTCATGACCGAGCCAAAGGCCAGGGCGTTGACCCGGATACGGTGCGGTGCCAGGGCAAGTGCCAGGCTGCGTGTCATCTGATCCAGTGCCGCCGAGGCCACCGAATAGGCCAAGAGATCCGGATGGGTGCAGCGCGCGGCAATCGAGGACAGGTTGACGATGGTGCCCGCGCTGCCTTCGGTCTGGCCTTCGGATTGCTTGATCATCCGGCGCGCGACCTGTTGGCTCATGCGCAGCGCGGTCAACAGGTTCTGCTCCAATAGCATCTCAACCGCGTCATCATCGGGGTTGAGCGCATCCGAGGGCACGATCTGGCGGCAGGCATTGACGAGGATATCCACCTGTTCAAAGGCGTCGATCGTGGCCGACAGCAGATTGGCCTGCGTCAGTTTTTGCCGCAGGTCGCCCGCGAAATAGCGGATGTTGCTGCTGTCGTCATTCTCGCCCAATTCCTTGATCAGGCGCGCTTCATCCATGTCGGCAAAGACAACATTGGCGCCCTTGTCTGCGAAGTGACGCCCGATAGCGAGGCCGATACCATTGGCACCTCCGGTGATAATGGCGGTTTTTCCGGTGATCGAGAAGGACATATCGGACCTTTCAAGCTGGGTCTGGCGCGTATGGGGGCACTAGCGGCTCTGGCGCACAGGACGGCTGGCGTGGAGGATCTTGAAGCGGGTGTCGCCAGCTACCTCACTGACCGAGGTAAAGGACTGTGCCAGCGTGGTCTCATAGGGCAGATGCCGGTTGGCCACCATCCAGAGACTACCCGAGGGTTTGAGCATGCCCGCCGCCGCGCGTATAAAGGCGCGGCCAAGATCGGGATCGGCACTGCGGCTCTCGTGAAAGGGTGGGTTCATGATGACGCTATCGGCACGCGCGTCGGGATTCCAGACGGTCGCATCGGCCCAATGAAATTGCGCGCGGGCGTCTGTGACATTCTGGCGTGCACAGGCGAGGGCCGCATGATCGGCCTCAACCAGATCAAGACGGGCAATGCCGGCGCGTTCCAGAGCGCGCGCGCTTAGATAGCCCCATCCCGCACCCAGATCGACCACATGCGCGCCAAGCGCTTGCGGCAGGCTATCCGCCAAAAGGCGCGAGGCCGGATCAACCGCATCGGCGGAAAAGACCCCCGGTGCCGTGACATATCCACCCGCAATCGGCTGCGCTGTGGTTGCGGCCCAATCGGCAAATTCAGGGCCTGCGGCAAAGCTAAAGATCTTGCCATGTGCCTTGGACAGCGGCGCGCTGACCGCGACGCGGCGGCGGCAGTCGCGCAGCACCGATTCGATACCATCGGTCTTGAGACCATCGACGATGATCAGGCCATCGGTGACGGTGGCGGCCTCTGCCAATGCGGCGCGGGCCCGTGCTTTGGCGCGGGGCAGACAAAGGATTGCAGCCCCATACCGCCCCTCGGGGGCTATGGCACAGTCATATCCCAAACCGGCAAAGTAATCATAATCGGGCTTGAGTGGCGTGATCACCTGCACGCGGTCCATGGGCAAGGCCGAGAGATCAGCCCCGACGCGCGGGGTGAATACGGCAATGCGTCCAGCCTCGGGCAGGGTCGCAACCCCGTCGGCGAGGGCAAGTGTCAGGCGGGTGGCGATGGCCAAGTTATTCTTTTTCCATGGTGCATTGCAGCGGATGTTGGTGACGGCGGGCAAAATCCATCACCTGCGCCACCTTGGTTTCGGCGATTTCGTGGCTGAAGACACCCACGACCGCCAGCCCCTTTTTGTGCACGGTCAGCATGATTTCAAAGGCCTGCGCGTGCGACATGCCGAAAAACCGTTCAAGCACGGCCACCACGAATTCCATCGGCGTGTAATCGTCATTCAGCAGCAGAACCTTGTAGAGCGGCGGGCGCTTGGTCTTGGGCCGTGTGGCAACGACCACCGCAGGATCGCCCGCGTCCTCCTTGGGCCCGGTCATTGTAATCGGATGCTGGATCATTTCAGTCGCACTATCGGATTATTGCCATGTGACAGGGTCTGTTTCATGACGTCTATATATCGTTTGACCGGGGTTAGAAAAGGGTCCCCGTGAAAGAAGGGGTTCAAGCCGTCGTGTGTGGGATCGGCACGATCAGGTCAGCCCCCTGCGCGCGGTTGGAATTGACCGTTGGGGCGACGCGCCACATCTCTAGTGTGTCCTCGGGCGCAGGGCGCATCAGCCGCGCCGCGCCATGCCCCGCCTCGCCCAGCCAGAGCGGCCAGTCCTGCGGTTCAAGGATCACCGGCATCCGGTGATGCACTTGCGCCATGCCGTCATTCGCGGCGCAGGTGACAATCGCGCAGGTGTCGATCCGGGTATTGCCGCGCTCCCAGATTTGCCAGACCCCGGCCATGATAAGCGGCGCAGCATCGCGCCTTTGGATAAACCACGGCAGGCGTGTGTTGCCATCCCGCGTCCATTCGTAAAAGCCTGCGACGGGAATGAGACATCGGCGCGCGCGTGCCGCCTCGCGAAAGGCGGGTTTGTCGGCGATGGTCTCGGCGCGGGCGTTGATCAGCAGCGGGCCAGCGGTGGGGCTGTCATACCAATTCGGCAAGAACCCCCATCGCAAGGCCGAAAGCCGCCGCGTGCCGCTCTCGCCCAGACGAACAGTCGCGATCCGGGCTGTGGGACAGACATTGTAATCGGGTGGCTCGGGTAGGTCGTTGTCCGGGGCCGCGCCAAAGAGCTGCGCCATCGCGTCATTGGGCAGGGTGATGACAAAGCGTCCGCACATGCCAGCCGCCTCTCAGGGCTGACGGGGCAGGCCCGTACCAATCATCGAATCGCGCGTGACCAAGCGGGCCAATTGCGCCTCGTCCATCGCGTCGGTCCCCTCTGGACGGGCGGGCAGCACGATATAGCGCATATCGGCGGTGCTGTCGTGGACGCGGACGGTGACATCCTCGGGCAGATCCAGACCGAATTCACGCAGAACCGCGCGCGGTTCGCGCACCGCACGGCTGCGATATTCCCGCGTCTTGTACCAATCGGGCGGCAAGCCCAACAGGTTGCGCGGGTAGCACGAACAAAGCGTGCAGACGATGAGATTATGGGTCTGGACGGTGTTTTCAACCGCGATCAGGTGGAGCGGGCCGATGTTGAACCCCATCTCGCGGCTGGCTGCAGAGGCATTGGCCAAAAGCCGCGCCTTGAAATCGGGATCGACCCAGGCGCGCGCCACGACGGCCGCGCCGTTGGCGGGGCTGCGGGCATCCATCGCCTCAATCTGCGCAGCAATCTCGGCCGGGGTGAGCAGGCCTTTTTCCACGAGCAATTCGCGCACTGCGATTTCCATGCGCTGCCAATAGGTCAGTGGGCCGTCGTTGTCGGCGCGGTAGGGATGGCCAGAGGGGCTCATCCCCTCATGGTGGAAATGGTCGTGATCGTGGTGGTCATGGGGCATGGCTATCCACCTGTTCCAGCCAATGCGCGTAGAGTTCGGCATCGAGCGTGTCGTCGGGGTTCTCTGCCGTTTCGCCCCAGATGTCGCGCATGGCAAAACGGACGCGAAAGAGCGGCTTTTCCTCGGCTGTCAGGCCATAGGCCAGTTGCTCGGGGTTGCGAAAGGCCCCCAAGGATCGCTCGATCACGCCCTGCTTGCCGCGCAGATACCACGGGGCGCGCACATGACCCGGCGGCGTAAGCGCCTTGACCCGCACCCGCTCAGCCATCTTGCGCCTCGGCATAGGTTGGACCGCGCGCGGCGACAGCATCCATCCGGGCCGCCAATTCCTCAAGCGAATAGGCACCGGCCTCGAGCAGGTTCTGGTTCACGGCAGCGATCCAGCGTTCGTAATAGGAATACGTCTCAAACGCGTCTTCGCCCATGTCCTCAAGAGCGCGACGCAGCCCGTCAACGGTAAACAGGCCCTTTTCCCCGCAGAGCACCATCAGCGCATCAATGCGCTTTTCCCAAAGGGCAAAATCATGACCGTCCATCGGCACAGGCCCGGCAGCCTGTCCGCCCATGTCGTGCCAGCGGCGTCCATCCCAATCACTCATGGAATCAAGCCTAGGAGGGCCGGCGCGGCTTGTCCAGTGGTCACGCGCTCTGGTCTTCTTCGGGGGTCACATAGGTGATCTCGCCCGCCGCTTCGAGGGTGCGCACGGCGTTGACCACGGCGGTCATCGCCTCTTCGGCATCGCGCAGGCGTACGCGGCCGCGCTCTTGTATTTCCTCACGCATGGCCTCTGCCATGCGTTTGCCCATATTGCTGAGGATGAACTCGGCCACCGTCACCAGATCGCCCGAGGCTGCCCCCGCAAGCGCCGTGACAAGAACCGCCTGATCCACTTCCCGCGTGATGCGCGGGATATCCGTGGGCTTCACCCGCTCAGGAATATGCACAAAGGTAAAGATCGCGCGCCGCACAAGGTTTGCGAAGTCTTGATCGGCTTCGTCCAATCCTGTCAGCACGTCATCGCGCGTCGCGGCGGGCGAGAAGTTGAGGATTGCGCCCACACGTTCGACCGCCCCTTGGGCAAAGGCGGTTTCGGGGATGTCGTGCAATTCCGCGGCAAGTGCCAGACCGATCCTGTCAACGGCCTCGGGGCTGACCGCGCCGGTCTGCGATACCGCATAGGTGATCCGCCGCGCCAATTCTCCGGGGAGTTTGCCCAAGAGGTCCGCCGCGCGCGCTACGTCGAGCTTGGACAAGAGCACGGCCGCAATCTCTGTGCTTTCCCGTTCGACAATGGGGATGAGCGCGGCAAGATCGGCGTGTTTCACCTGCTCCCAAGGGTCGCCCTGTTGGCGCACGCCCGCCTCCTTGCGCAGGCGCGCAGCGGTTTGCGGGCTGATCCGGCCATCGAGCGCGCTAAGCGCCCCAGCCACGCCGCGCGGAAAGGTCAGCCCCATCCCCTCCAACTCCTGCGCGAATTCCGCGACCACATCCGCAAGCGTTCCTCGGTCGACATAGCGCATCGACCCCATCTGTGTGGTGAGGCGCGCTTGCAACACGTCCGGCAGGTCCGTCAGCGCGATTTCAGCCCCTTCGTTGATCAGAAACCTGACGATGATCGCCGCCTTTTGCGCGCGGGTCAGATGAGCGGCCACCCCGCCATGGGCGACGGTGCTCAGTCGGGCCAAAGGGGTGGTTGTTTTCATCGTGGGCCTCTCTGCGGGTCTCGTCTGACCTTAGGGGCCAAAGGGTGAAGAATTCTCTAAACCCTGCCCGGTATTTCGGTGGTTTCCCGGATGACGCCGCTCGCGCTTCGTGCTAGGGCCGAGACATGAGCCAGATGCCCAGCAAGGTCGAAATCCTGCAATGGATTTCGGACAACCCGACCCTCACCGCGAAACGCGATATCGCCAAGGCCTTTGGCATCAAGGGGGCTGCGCGGATCGACCTCAAGCGCCTGCTCAAGGAGCTCGAGGACGAAGGCCATCTGGAAAAGCGCAAGAAATCCTATCGTGACCCTGACCGGCTGCCACCCGTAAGCGTGTTGCAGATCACGGGGCAGGCCTCTGACGGAGAGCTGCTTGCGCGGCCCTTGGAATGGACGGGTGAGGGAATAGAGCCTGTCGTGCTTCTTATTCCGCGCGCCTCTGACCCCGCGATGGGGGTAGGCGACCGCATCCTGGCGCGTCTGCAAGAGGTCAAGGGCGAAAGCCATCACTATGAGGCGCGGTTGATTCGCCGTATCGGCACCAACCCGCGAAAAGTGCTGGGAATTTTCCGCAAAGGGGCAGAGGGCGGGCGCATCCTGCCTATCGACAAGGGCGACGGCAAGGAATGGCACGTGGCCGCGGATGCCACAGGCGGCGCCCAGGATGGCGAGCTTGTCGAGGCGGAACAGGCGGGCCCTGCGGGCCGCATGGGCCTGCCGCGCGCGCGGGTTCTGGACCGGTTGGGCGATCCCTCGGCACCCAAGGCAGTTTCGCTTATCGCTATCCATCAGCACGGAATCCCCGACAGCTTTCCCGATGCCGTGATTGCAGAGGCGGATGCGATGAAACCTGCGGGCCTCAAGGGCCGTGAGGATATGCGTGATATGCCGCTGATCACGATTGATCCTTGGGATGCGCGCGACCATGACGATGCGGTCTGGGCCCATGCCGATGATGATCCCAAGAACGAAGGGGGGCATGTGATCTGGGTGGCGATTGCCGATGTGGCGCATTACGTGCGCCCCGGCACGGCGCTTGACCACGAGGCGCGCAAGCGCGGCAATTCAAGCTATTTCCCTGATCGCGTTGTGCCGATGCTACCCGACCGCCTATCTGGTGATTTGTGTTCGCTGCATGAGGGTGTGCCACGCGCCTGTATCGCGGTGCGGATGCAGATCACCGCGACCGGTGAAAAGATCGGGCATCGGTTTGTGCGCGGTCTTATGCGCTCTGCTGCGTCGCTGACGTATCAACAGGTTCAGTCGGCGCAGGATGGTGCGCCGGATGACAAATGCGCGCCCCTGATGGACGAGGTGATTACACCGCTCTATGCCGCCTATGCCGCATTAGAGGAGGCGCGGCGTCGTCGTCAGCCGCTCGACCTCGACCTGCCCGAGCGCAAGGTGGTCCTGAGTGACGCGGGCAAGGTTTTGTCGGTGAATTTCACCGAGCGACTGGAGGCCCATAAGCTGATCGAGGAATGCATGGTGTTGGCCAATGTGGCCGCCGCCGAAACGCTGGTGGCGCGCAAATCGGCGCTTTTGTTCCGGGTGCATGAGGAACCAAGCCCCGAAAAACTTGATGCCCTGCGCGAGGTAGCGGCGACGGCGGGGATGGTGCTTGCCAAGGGTCAGGTGCTGAAAACCGCACATCTTAACGCGCTGCTGCATGCAGCGCGCGATACGGATCATTCCGAGGTGATCAACATGTCCACCCTGCGCGCGATGACACAGGCCTATTATGCGCCGCAAAACTTCGGGCATTTCGGCCTTGCACTTCAGGCCTATGCGCATTTCACCTCGCCCATTCGGCGCTATTCCGATCTTGTGGTCCATCGGGCGCTGATTTCGGCGCATGGCTGGGGCAAAGATGGTCTGAGCCATGAGGAAGAAGCGCAGCTTGAGGCGACGGCGCAGCATATTTCCGACACCGAGCGCCGCTCGATGATGGCCGAGCGTGACACCAATGACCGCTATCTGGCGGCGTTTCTGTCGGAGCGATTGGGTGAGGAATTCACCGGGCGTATCAGCGGCGTCGTCAAATTCGGCGTGTTCGTGAAACTGGATGAAACCGGGGCGGATGGGTTGATCCCGGTGCGCTCATTGGGCCGGGAATATTTCCACTTCGACCGCGAAGCAAGCACGCTGATGGGGTCCGATACCGGGCTTACGATTGGCTTGGGGCAGCGCGTGACGGTCAAGCTGGCCGAGGCCGCGCCCGTGACGGGTGGCATTGCGCTTGAACTGGTTAGCCTCGATGGCGAGACCCTGCCCAAAGGCCCGCGCGCCACACGCGGCAAGCCGCCCAAACGCAAGCTTGGCAGCGCCAAGCGCAAGGCGACGGTCGAGAGGCGCAAGGCCGAGCGCAAGCGTCGGTAGGTAAAAGATCGGACGCCCTTAGCGCAGCCCGTCGCGTGCAATGGTAACCGCCAAATCCCGCACGGCCTGACCGCGTGCTGCGGCGATGGCGGTAATGCCTGCCTCGTCCGGTACGGGCACGCTCAGGTCAAAAAGCTGTGCGCGCGCGCGGCCATTCTCAGATGACACGAAATACTGCCCGGCAAGCCGGAATACGCCATTCGCTTGCGCCAGCATCTCTTCGACCCGCACCTCGACCTGTGCCTCGGGAAAGCCACCAAAGGGCCAAGGCTCTGCCGCCACCCGCGCGCCGGTGATTTGGGCCAGATGACGGCTGAGTTCCAACGTGATGGCGCGGCCCGGATCATCGGCCCAAAAGAGGCCGGGTTGAGTGCTCAGAACACCTGTTGCATCCGAGAAATAGATTTCCTCACCCGCGGCATATCCCGGCAAGGACACCTCGCGCAGCGCGACCGAGCCAAAGGCGATGCGCTGCTTGGTCTCAACCGGCGCGCGTGGCACGGTCAGTCGCTGTTCGGGAACAGCGGTGCAGGCGGTGAGGGCGGCCAGCAAAAGCAGGGCGGAAAATCTCTTCATTCTCATCATCTTCCCAAAAGCAGCGAATTTGGATTCCGTTCTATGGCTCGGGCCAAGGATGACACAGCACGCGCGGCGCGTTCAACCTCGCGCATTGCGGCGCGGGCGTCGCGGCCTACACCATTGTCGGCGGCATAGCCTGCCAGCGTGCCGCGCGCCTGTGCCAGCACGGCCTCGGCCTCGGCAATAAGGCCCGGCAGATCACGGCCCGCTTGCGCAAAAGTATCCGCGGCATCGCGGGCAGAGCCAAGGGCGGCGGTGGCATTCTCGACCACGCCGCCTTCGCGCAATTGCGCCAGAACGCTGCGCATTTCGTCAAGGGTTGCGTTCAGCGTGGCAGGCAGGGCCTGTGTGCCCTCTTGGGCCAAAAGCGTGTCAGCCGAGGTTATGAGCGTGGTCAACTGTGCAACCATGGCATCAATCTCGACGCTTTCGGCCTTTTGCGCCACGGCATCCAGCCGCGCCACGAGATCTGGCACACCGCTCACGGCATCGCTCACACCTTGAGACGCGGCAGAGGCATCGCTGAGCGCGGTGCTCAACTTGGCCGCTATAGCCTCTTGCGCGATTTGCGCGACCAGCGTCTCCATCTCGGTCAGCACGGCATCAAGCCGCCCAGGCAGGGCCTGCACCTCTGGTGCGCCAATCACGCCGCGTGTCTCATCCAGAAGCGCGTTGACATTGCCCGGCACGGCGCGCGTATCGGCGCTGGAGACCAAGGCATTGGCGTTTTGCAGCAGGGTGATCGCCTCGGCCATCACCTCTTCGATGGGCAAGGCATTGATCCGCTCGAATACGCCCGTTGCGGTTGCCGATACATCCGCGATCTCGCTCTCGGTGGTGGGGAAAAGAAGATCGCCGCCATCTGCCGTCTCGATTTCGGCAGGGGGGGCATCGGGCACTTCGACCAGTTCAACCTTGAGCCCTCCGGTCAATATGGACGCCGAGGCCAGCCGCGCGCGCAGGCCTGTCGCCACGCTTTCGCGCAAATAAGCAAGGGCCGAGTCGCGCCCGGCACCTCCCTCCAGCCCCAACCGTCCCGGACGGATTGCCAGACTGACAAGAAGCCGCACGCGGTCATCGCCAAATCGCGCCTCATCGACCACGCCATTAAGCGCGCTCACCTGACCGATGCGCAACCCGTTCCACTCAACGGGGGCGTCTACGCTAAGACCTGCGATATTGTCCTCGAACACCGCCGCCAGCGTGAGGATTTCGTTGTCGTCTCCGCGAAACAGGCTGGCACGTGCCGCGGATTCTTCGGAGTAGACGGTGTAGTTGTCTCCGGCCCGCGCCGATGTGCCACCTGAAATCATCGTCTCGAAGGTGACGCCGCCGGACACAAGTGCGGCAACGGATGAGAAATCGAGTTGTGCGCCGCCGGGTCCGAGCGAAAAGGAAAAGCCGGAGGTGTCCCAAAAGCGCGTCGCGCTGTTGATCAGACGATCATGCGGGGCAAAGATCAGCGCCTCTGCCTCGGCGGAGCTTCCGTCAGCGGTGATGCGCGGTCGCCCGATGCGCCCCACCTCGATCCCGCGATAGATCACCGGAGCGCCTTCGACCAGCGAGGCGCGCCCCTGCGCCCGCAGCATGAGGCGCAGGCCATCCTGCCCCACCCGTTCCAAGGGGGCATCGGGCAGGCCTGCGATCTGCGTGACGGCCGCACCGGGGCTATTGTCCCATAAACCTTCGATGTAGACGCCCGAGAGCACGGTCCCAAGGCCAGTGACGCCCCGCGCCGTGACTTGGGGACGGACCACCCAGAATTGGGCGTCGCGGTCGATATAGGGTGCCACCTCTTGATCCACGCGGACCTTGACCAACACGAGGTCGAGACCCGGGGCAAAACTTACGTCCTCGACCATGCCGACGGTCACATCGCGGTAGCGAAGCTCGGTCGCCCCCGCCCGAACACCCGACGCATTTTCAAAGGCGATTTCGATCAGCGGCCCGCGCTCGGAATAGGCCTGCCACGCCACGACCAGCACGACCAAAAGCGCCGCCAGCGGCACCAGCCAGATCACTGAAATCCGGTCGATCAGGCTCCGTCCGGCAGGAAGAACAGTGGGCTCTGGCGGAGGCGTGCTGTCTTGGGTCACGTTTGGCTATCCTCTTGGTCTTCGGGTCGGCGGGTGCCGTCCCAGATCATCCGGCTATCAAAACTTTGCGCGGAGAGCATGGTGAAAACCACCGAAAGGGCGAAAAACAGGCTGGCGCGGCCCGGTGTGATCGTGGCCAAGGCCTGCAATTGCACCAGTGATGACAGGATCGCCACAACAAAAACGTCGATCATCGACCAGCGGCCGATGTATTCGACTATCTCATAGAGCAGGTGCCGCCGCGCCTTTGACAAGCGCGAGCCGCGCCAGACGCCGAATGCCAGAGCGGCCAGCACCAGAAACTTGGCCACCGGGATCACCACACTGGCCACAAGAATAATCAGTGCCACGCCCCAATTGCCATGCTCTGCCAGCGTCACCGCCCCGCCGACAATCGTATCAGATTGCGTACTGACCAGCGTGCGCGTCTCTAGCATCGGAAAAAGATTGGCCGGAATGTAGCAGCCAAGGCCCAACAGCCACCACGCCCAGACCTTTTGCAGCGCCATCGGATCGCGGGATTGCAACGCACTGCCGCAACGCGAACAGCGCGCTGTGCCAAGAGGCGCCACAGCCATGCAACGTGTGCAGCCCACCAGTCCCATGTCGCGCGCGGTTCTCATGCGTCCAGCGAGGCCCAGATTGAATAGCGGCACATCAGACTGTCGGTCGCCACCACCAGCACCACCAGCACCGCAAACATCCACGCCGCCGGGCCAAAGACAACATCCGCCAGATCGCTGAGTTTGACCAGTGCCACGGCGCAACCGATGGCGAAGATTTCGGCCATGGACCACGGCACGAGCGCCTCTGAAAGACGAAAGGCAGGGCGCGCCAGAGGGGCGGGGGGGTGATCGCGGATGATGGGGGCCAAGACATAGATCAGCAGCATCAGGCGCAGCGCCGGTATGACCACGATGAAAAAGAGAACCGCCACCGCCAGCACAGACAGCCCGCCCTCGAACACAAAGGCGGCCTGCAGGATCGAGGCGTCATGGTGTAGCCCGCCCGCGCCGATCGACAAAAAGGGAAAGAGCACCGCTGCCACGATCAGGATCAGCACAGTCAGCGCCAGAGCGATCAGCTGCTTGCCTGCCTTTCGCCGTGGTGCGATCAAGACTGTATGACAGCGCGCGCAAATGGCGCGTTGCCGCATCGCCACCTGGGGCGCGGTATAGACCAGATCACACGTCGGGCAGCAGATGAGGCCCGCCAACTCGTCGGGTGCGGATTGGCGGACGCTCACGAGCGTTTGAGCAGCGCCAGCAATTCCTGCGAGGGCAGGCCGTCCGGCGTCACCCCGACCGATTGCTGAAAGGCGCGAATGGCGTTGATCGTATTGGGGCCGATGATGCCGTCGATCTTTTCGATGGCAAAACCCTTGCGTTGCAGGCGGCGCTGCATATCCATTTTTTCGTCAAAAGACAGGGGGTTATAGCCACGTGGCCAAGCGCCCCTGATTTCTGGCCCGCCGCCGATCCGGTCTGAAAGATGCCCAACGCCCATCGCATAGGCATCGGAATTATTGTAGCGTTTGATCACGCCGAAATTGTCGAAAACCATAAAGGCTGGCCCCTGAAGCCCGGCGGGCAGCAGGATCGACGCAGTGCCGAAATCGCGCACCGCGCGCCCGTCCATACCGACCACGCCTTGCGCCGCCCATTGGGACGGTAGCCGTTTGGCCTTGGCCGCGGCGGCGCTGAACCCGCGCGGAACCTGTACCTCGACGCCCCAAGGTTGGCCCTTGGTCCAGCCAAAGCGCTTGAGATAGGCGGCGGTTGAGGCCAGGGCATCGGTTGGGTTGTCCGACCAGATGTCGCGTTTGCCATCGCCGGTAAAATCCACCGCATAGGCCAGGTAAGAAGTGGGCATGAACTGCGTATGCCCCATCGCCCCGGCCCATGACCCTTTCATGTTTTCAGGTGTCACATCGCCCGATTGCAGGATCTGCAAGGCGGCGATGAGCTGTTTTTCAAAAAACGCGCCGCGCCGTCCGTCATAGGCCAGTGTCGCCAGCGATTGGATCAACGGCAAATCACCAAGCCGTTCGCCATAGGTGCTTTCCATCCCCCAGACGGCGGCGACCACCTCTTTTTCTACGCCGTAATGTGCCTCGATCCGTTCGAGCGCGCGGCGGTGTTTGCGCAGCGCCTCTTGTCCGTTGTTGACCCGGATGGGCGAGACGGCGCTGTCAAGGTAGTCCCAGATCTCGCGTTTGAATTCCGATTGGTTGCGATCTTTTGATACAATCTCGGGGTTGAACGTCACACCACGAAAGGCGCGGTCAAATACCTGTCCGCTGATCCCTTGCGATAGCGCGCGACCCCGGAAACCGGCCACCCAGGTGTCAAAGCGCGGATTGGCATTGACCGGCACGATGGCGGTCTCAGACACATCCGCCGGGCGCAATTGTGGCCGTAGGCTGCGCACTGGCACGTCGCTCGAAACAACCACCGCCGCTGTGATGAGGCCCGAACCGGGCCGCATCTGCGGGCGTAATGACTGGTCCACCGCCCCGGCCAGCACCGGTGGTGCCCCGATCAGAACGCTCAATAATCCGATATATACCGCTCGCATTGTCCGGCCCCTTGGTTGTGTGGCTCTTGTCACAGAATAGCCCGATTGTTTCCAAATCAAAAGCGATCAAGGGGACGGAAACGAAAAGGCGCGGCGATTTCTCGCCGCGCCTCTCTGATTGGAATGCTCAGTCCGATCAGGCCAGATCGAAACGGTCGGCGTTCATCACCTTGGTCCATGCGGCGACGAAATCGCGCACGAATTTTTCGGGCGCATCGTCCTGTGCGTAGACCTCTGCATAGGCGCGCAGGATCGAATTCGAGCCGAACACCAGATCGACGCGGGTGGCCGTGTGTTTCACGGCACCGGATTTGCGATCTACGATGTTATAGGTGCCATCGCCATTCGGCTCCCATTTGTAGCTCATGTCGGTGAGCGTGGTGAAGAAGTCCGTGGTCAGCGCGCCCACCTTGTCGGTAAACACGCCATGCGCCGTGTCGCCGTGGTTGGTGCCCAGAACCCGCATGCCGCCGATGAGGCAGGTCATCTCATGCGCATTGAGCCCCATCAGCTGTGCCCGGTCGAGCAACATTTCTTCGGGCGCAACAATGTAGTCTTTTTTGAGCCAGTTGCGGAAGCCATCGGCCAGCGGTTCCAGCACCTCGAAAGACGCGGCATCGGTCATCTCTGCCGTCGCGTCGCCGCGACCGGGGGCAAACGGCACCTCAACGGCATACCCTCCCGCTTTGGCCGCCTGTTCGATCCCGAGATTGCCGGCCAGAACGATCACATCCGCCACGCTCGCCCCGGTTTCGGCTGCAATGGGTTCAAGTGTTGCCAGAACCCGTGCCAGACGGTCAGGCTCGTTACCGTCCCAATCCTTTTGCGGGGCAAGACGGATGCGTGCGCCATTGGCACCGCCGCGCAGGTCAGAGTTGCGGAAGGTGCGGGCACTGTCCCATGCGGTGGCGACCATATCCGACAGGCTCAGACCGCTTGCGGCGATCTTTGCCTTGACGGCGGCGACATCGTAGCCGGTCGACCCTGCCGGAATCGGATCTTGCCAGATCAGATCCTCTTTGGGGGCGTCCGGTCCGATGTAGCGGGTCCGCGGTCCGAGGTCACGGTGTGTCAGCTTGAACCACGCGCGACCAAAGCAATCGTCGAAATAGGCCGGGTCAGCCATGAATTTTTCGCAGATGGCGCGATAGGCCGGATCCATTTTCATCGCCATATCGGCATCGGTCATCATCGGCATGACGCGCTTGGACGGGTCGGTCGCATCAACCGGCATGTCCTCTTCCTTGATGTCGATGGGCTGCCACTGCTGCGCGCCCGCCGGGGATTTGGTGAGTTCCCAGTCATAGCCGAACAGCAGTTTGAAATATCCCATGTCCCACTTGGTTGGGTGTGTGGTCCAGGCCCCTTCAATGCCAGAGGTCACGGCATTGGTGGCTTTGCCGCCCAGGTTCGGGTTGACCCAGCCAAAGCCCTGATTTTCGACGTCTGCCGCTTCAGGCTCTGCCCCCAATGTCGACGCATCGCCATTGCCATGCGCCTTGCCAACGGTGTGACCACCACAGGTCAGTGCCGCGGTTTCTTCGTCATTCATCGCCATGCGGGCAAAGGTTTCGCGCACCTGACCGGCGGTCGCCAGCGGATCGGGTTGGCCGTTCACGCCCTCGGGGTTCACATAGATCAGGCCCATCTGCACAGCGGCGAGGGGGTTTTCCATCGTGGCCGGGTTTTCGACGCTTTCATAGCGGGTGTCACTCGGCGCCAACCATTCCTTTTCCGCGCCCCAGTAGGTGTCCTTTTCGGGGTGCCAGATGTCTTCACGACCAAAGGAAAAGCCATAGGTTTTGAGGCCCATGGATTCGTACGCCATGTTGCCCGCGAGCAGGATCAGGTCGGCCCAGCTCAGCTTGTTGCCGTATTTCTTTTTGACCGGCCAGAGAATGCGGCGCGCCTTGTCGAGGTTGCCGTTGTCCGGCCAGCTGTTCAGCGGAGCAAAGCGGATATTGCCATGGCCACCGCCACCGCGACCATCGGCCAGACGATAAGAACCAGCCGAGTGCCAGGCGAGACGGATCATCAAGCCGCCGTAATGGCCCCAATCGGCGGGCCACCAATCCTGGCTGTCGGTCATCAGCGCCTTGACGTCGGCCTTGACGGCCTCGAAGTCAAGTTTCTTGACCTCTTCGGCATAGTTGAAGTCTGCGCCGAGCGGATTGGTTTTCTGGTCGTGCTGATGCAGGATGTCGAGATTGAGGGATTTGGGCCACCAATCCATGACGCTGGTGCCTGTTTCTGTCACGCTGCCGTGCATGACCGGGCATTTGCCGATGTTGTTACCGTCCATTTTCGTCTCCTACCTAGATCGTTGTCGTTGGTGAGTGGTCTGGTTGCGCCGATCAGAATGCGACCGATTCCAGTGGCCACGCGCGTTATCCTCGGGTCGTGTAACAGATGCGTTCAATAATTAATAATTGGATTTACTAACTGTAACCATAACTACTGATTATTGAACCTGATCCCGCCGCAGCCGGAATACGCCTGTACCGGTTGCGATATGCGTACCGTTGTCATCCCGCACAATGCCTTCTGCGAAATAGGTCGATTTGCCGCCGCCCGTTCGGCGGGCCTCGGCAACGAGCCGCGTGCCTTTGGCCTGCCCCAGATAATTGACCGTGAGCGACAGGGTCAGAGCCATCTGTTGCCGCGCCGGGTCGCCGGTGTAGCAGCCGCAAAAGCCCATGGCGGTATCGAGCAGCGTGGCGTGGATGCCGCCATGCGGCAGCCCCTGACGGTTCATCAGGAATGGCTCTAGCGGCAGTTCGATCCGCGCAAAATCTGTGGACCAGGCAATCAGGCGATACCCAAGATGGGTTTGCAGCGCAGAGGGTGGTTCAAGCAGGTTTGGGTCTATGTCTTGCGTCATATCTTGTCCTTGGTCGCAAAGAGGCCCGCGCGGGCGAATTCGGGCACATACTCCCCAAGACGCAGACCGCGCGCGGGGTCAGAGGCGTTGCCATCCAGTGCGCGTCTTTTGACGCCTTGCAGGATGGCCGCCATGCGGAAATAGCTGAAGGCGAGGTAGAAATGGAACCCCTCAATGGGCGCAATCCCGCGTCTTTCGCAATAGCGGGCGATGAACTCTGCATCCGACCAGAGGCCAAGGGCGGCGCGGTCTTCTCCCGCCAGCCCGCGCCCCTCTGCGGTTGCAGGCATCGACCATTGCATGATCACGGCGGCAAGGTCGGCGTAGGGGTGGCCAAGGGTCGACAGCTCCCAATCCAGCACGGCAACGCACGCGGTGCCATGGGGCGCAAAAAGCAGATTGTCGAGGCGGTAGTCGCCATGCACCAGCGTGCGTTGCCCGTCATCTTCAGGGATATGCGCATCGAGCCAGGCCATAAGGGCGGTCATCTCGGGCAGGTCATCGGTTGCTGTGGCGGTATATTGCGCGCACCAGCGGTCCACCTGCCGGCGGTAGTAATTGCCGGACGGGCCATAGTCTGTAAGGCCGGTTTGCACGAGATCAACGTCATGGATGGCGGCCAGAACGTGGTTCATCTCGTCTAGGATAGCGTGGCGTTCGGGCGGGGTGAGACCGGGCATCGCGGGGGCGTCAAAGCTGCGGCCTTTGACCTCGTCCATGATGTAGAAGGGCGTGCCGATGATGCTTTCATCCTCGCACAGGATGTGCATGCGGGCGACAGGAACCGATGTGTCCTGCAACGCGCGTTGCACGCGAAATTCCCGCTCGACCGCGTGGGCGGATTTCAACAGAACGCCGGGCGGTTTGCGACGCAGGACGTAACTGCGCGTGGGCGTTATGAGACGATAGGTCGGGTTGGATTGCCCGCCGCTGAATTTCTGCGCCGTGAGCGGCCCGGCAAAGCCCGGCAAATGCGCGGCAAGCCATGCCGCGACGGCGTCTGTGTCAAGACCGCTCATGCGCCGTCCCTGCGAATGTCGGGGTGGATGTAATCGGCGAACTGGTCGCGCAGTGTCAGTTTCGAGACCTTGCCGGTGGCGGTCATTGGCAGGGCCTCGACCCACAGCAGATCATCGGGCAATTGCCACTTGGCGAAATGCGATGCCATATGGGTGCAGACATCGGCCAGTGTGGGGCGCTCTGCACCCGTGGCGACCGCCACTAAAACTGGCCGCTCGTCCCATTTCGGATGCGGCACGGCGATCACCGCGCAGGCAGCGATGCCGGGATGCGAGAGGGCGGCGTTTTCCAGATCAATCGAGCTGATCCATTCGCCCCCCGATTTCACCAGATCCTTTGAGCGGTCGCGGATCGTGAGCCGCCCCTCGGGACTGACCGAGGCGACATCGCCGGTGCCGAACCAACCCTCGCTATCCATCGCGGCGCGGGTGGCCTCGGGGTTGTTGAAATAGCCGCTGATCACAGTGTTGCCGCGTATGTATAGCTCGCCTGCCGCCTGTCCGTCATGCGGCAGGCGTTGGCCAGCATCATCGACGATCTTGTAATCTACCCCAAAAAGCCGCCGCCCTGCACAGCATTTGGCGGTGATCCTCTCTGGCAGCGGTGCCGTTTGCTGCGCGGGGGACAGCACGCCATAGGCCCCAATCGGGCTGGTTTCGGTCATGCCCCACGCCTGTGAGACAATGACGCCGCGCGTCTCATAAGCTTCGATCATCACGCGCGGCATGGCCGATCCGCCGACCACCAGATCAGCAAAGCCGGAAGGAATGCGGCCCTGTGCCTTGATCTCCGCCAGCAGCCCCGCCCAGACGGTTGGCACCCCCCAAGCGGAATAGACACCTTCGGCCTCCATGAGGCGAAAAAGGCTGGCACCGTCCAGATTTGGCCCCGGCATCACAAGTGTCATCCCCGTGAGCGGCGCCACATAGGGCAGACCCCAAGCGTTGACATGAAAGAGCGGCACCACCGGCAACACACGCGCCCCCGCGCGAAAACTGGAGGTCTGGCAAAGCGGCACTTGCAACGCATGCAGCAGAGTAGAGCGGTGCGTGTAGAGCGCGCCCTTGGGATTGCCTGTGGTGCCAGAGGTGTAGCAAAGACCGGCGGCTGTATCCTCGGGGAAGGTGGGCCAGTCAAAATCGGGCGGCTGCGCGGCCAGCAAATCCTCGTAGCAGAGCGCGTCAAAAGAGCAGTCCGGCATATGGGCGCGGTCGGTCAGGATCACGAAACGCAGACCCTGTGGTAGATCAGGCAAGATCGCCTCGATCAGCGGCACAAAGGAAAGATCAAGGAACAAGAGCCGGTCATCGGCATGGGCGATGATGTAAAGCAATTGCTCATGCGAGAGGCGCGGATTAAGCGTATGGCACACCGCACCGATGCCGGAGACCCCGTAGTAGAGCTCAAAATGTCGGTGGCCGTTCCATGCCAAGGTGGCAACCCGGTCGCCCGGTTCAACGCCCAATGCGGTCAGAGCCTGCGCAAGTTGCGCCACCCGCGCCAGCGTTTGCGGATAGCTCTGGCGGTGCAGGTCACCTTCAACCCGTGCGGATACGATGCCTTCGGTGGCATGCGCTTCGGCGGCGTGCAACAGGATGTCTATGATCCTGAGCGGCCGATGCATCATCTGACCCTGCATGGTGGTTCCCTCCTTCGTGCCTCAGCCGCGACGGTGGCATGAAAGCAGAGGGGGATCAATCGGGCCGGAGGAGCCCTTGACTTGTTGCGAATAGTTCTCATATTCATTCTCATGTCACATCATATCACAGCCTTTCCGTCTCTGACCCGCCGCCGCGCGCTTGGCCTAGCGATTGGCGCGGCAGTATTTGCCTCACGCCCTGCATTCGCCCAAACCGCCCCGCTCGAGGTGGTTGCCACCACCGGCATGATCGCCGATGCCGCGCGGGTCGTGGGCGGCGACCGGGTTGCGGTGCGGGCCCTGATGGGGCCGGGGATTGATCCGCATTCCTATCGTCAGACCCGCAGCGATATCGCTGCCCTCGCGCGCGCCGATCTGGTGCTCTGGCATGGCCTCTATCTTGAGGCGCAGATGGAAGAGTTTTTGCTGAAACTCGCCGCCCGTTCGCCCGTTGTCCCGGTGGGCGAGGCGGTGCCCATGGCCGCGCGCATCGCGCATGAGGATTACGAGGGGCGCTTTGATCCCCATGTCTGGATGGTGCCAGAGTTGTGGGCCTCTGTTGTGGATCGCATCGCCGAGGCGCTGAGCGCCGAACGGCCCGAGGATGCGGATTTCTTTGCCGGCAATGCCGCGCGCTACAAAGAAGCACTGGCGCGATTGGGCAACTACGCCACTGGCGCGCTTGCTTCTGTGCCTGAGCCTGCGCGCGTGCTGGTCACGGCGCATGACGCATTCGGATATTTTGGCCGGGCCTATGGGTATCAGGTGGAGGGCATTCAGGGGCTGTCCACGGAATCTGAGGCCGGTCTGGCGCGCATCCGTGATCTGGTCGATCTGCTGGTCAGTCGTGAAATCCGCGCAGTGTTCGTCGAAAGCACCGTGTCGGATCGTAATATCCGTGCCTTGATCGAAGGTGCTGCGGCCGAGGGACATGAGGTGATCATCGGCGGCGAGCTGTTCTCGGATGCCATGGGTACGCCGGGCACCTATGAGGGTAGCTATCTGGGCATGATTGACCATAATGTGACAACCATTGCCAATGCCCTTGGCGGCGCTGCCCCAGCACGGGGCATGGATGGCAATCTGTCGGCAGGGGGATGATCATGCCATTGGAACTGGTCGGAACACGGCCCGCGCCCAATACCGACAGCCCGCTATCGATCCGGGGGCTAACCGTGTCCTATGGTGAGAAGCCTGCGGTTTTTTCCGTTGACGTCAATTTTCACCCAAGCCAGATGACGGCGATTGTCGGCCCTAATGGCGCAGGCAAGTCGACGCTACTCAAGGCCGCGCTTGGGATCATCCGGCCTCTGTCTGGACAGGTCACAAGCCTTGGGCGTCCGCTGCAAGAGCGGCGCGCGCAGATTGCTTATGTGCCGCAGCGCGCCAGCGTGGATTGGGATTTTCCGGCCCGTGTGCTCGATGTGGTGATGATGGGGCTGGCCCGCGAATTGGGTCTCTTGGGCCGGGTACGGGCCAGCCACCGCGCTCGGGCCATGGCCTGTCTCGACCGAGTTGGCATGCAGGGCTTTGCGCATCGCCAGATCGGGCAGCTCTCGGGTGGGCAGCAACAGCGGGTGTTTCTGGCGCGCGCCTTGGCGCAGCAGGCGGATCTTTATCTGCTGGACGAACCCTTTGCCGGGGTCGATGCCGCAACGGAAAAGGCAATCATCGCCGTGCTGCATGGCCTCAGGGCCGAAGGCAAGACGGTGATTGCCGTACATCACGATCTGGCCACGGTGGCCGAATATTTCGACCGCGTGTTTCTCATCAACACCACCGCCATTGCCGAAGGGCCGGTGGCCGAGGTGTTTACCCCCGATCATTTGCAAGCCGCCTATGGCGGACGGTTGGCGCTGGCGCAGATGGGTGGGGCGGCGGCGGGCTGAGCATGCTCTGGGACGCGCTCACGCTGCAACTGGGTTATAACGCCACGCTGGTCACGCTGGGCGCTGCCATGCTGGGCGTGGGCGCGGGCGCGACGGGCACCTATCTCTATCTGGGCAAGCGCGCGCTGGTCTCTGATGCCATTAGCCATGCCACGCTGCCCGGTGTCGTGCTGGGGTTCATGGTGATGGTGGCGCTGGGTGGCGAGGGCCGGTTTTTGCCCGGTCTGATGCTGGGGGCGGCGCTGTCGGCGGTGCTTGGTCTTTTGGCGGTGACATGGCTGACAACGCGCACGCGGTTGCATGAGGATGCCGCGATTGGCGCGGTGCTGTCGGTGTTCTTTGGTTTTGGCGTGGTCCTGCTGACGGTGGTGCAGGTGATGGATGCGGGGCGGCAGGCGGGTCTGGAAACCTTTTTGTTGGGCGCTACCGCGGGCATGCTGCGCGATGAGGCGCTGACGATTGCTGCTGGCGGTGTCGTGGTTCTGGCGCTGGTGCGGCTCTTGCATCGGCCCATGATCCTGGTGGCCTTTGATCCGGACTATGCTGTGGGTCAGGGGATGCGGCTTGCGCGTGTCGATCTGGCGATGATGGGGCTGGCGCTGGCCATTACCGTGACCGGGCTCAAGGTGGTGGGACTTGTGCTTATCGTGGCGCTCTTGATCATCCCGCCGGTGGCGGCGCGGTTCTGGTCGGAACGCGCAGGCCATGTGGTGATGATCGCGGGCGCGGTTGGCGGGGTTGCTGGCTATCTCGGCGCGGCGTTTTCCGCTACGGCACCCGACCTGCCCACCGGGCCGCTGATTGTGCTGGCGGCCTTTGCGCTTTTCGTGCTGTCGCTCTTGATGGCGCCGGGTCGCGGTGTGCTGGCAGCGGCGCTGCGGCATCTGCGGTTCCAGCGGCGGGTGCATCTGCGCCAAGGTCTCTTGGCGCTGGCGGCGGGGCAGCCGGTCTATGAGCCGCTGACGCTGCGATTGATGCGCCGCGCGGGTCTGGCGCGCGCCGATGGAGTTGCGACCGAGGCAGGGCGTGCAATGGCGGCGCGGGCGCGGCTGGATGAGCGGCGTTGGCAAATCCTGCGCTCGGACCCGGCGTTCGAGGCAGCGGCAGCGCGGTATGATGGTCTGACCCCATTGGACGAGGTGTTGACGGGCGATCAGATCGCCGCACTCGACCGGAGGCTTTGGCCAGAGGGGGCGGTGTGATGGGGCAGGATTTCGTCATGCTGTCGCTCGCGCCACTGCTGATCGGCATTGCAGCGGCGGTGGCCTGTGCGCTGCCGGGGAATTTCCTGCTGTTGCGGCGGCAGGCGCTGATCGGTGATGCGATCAGCCATGTGGTTTTACCGGGGATCGTGGCCGGATTCCTGGTGACCGGCATGGTCGCCACCGGGCCTATGATGCTGGGGGCTGCGGCTGCGGCATTGGTGGCTGTGATCCTTATCGAGGCGATCCGTCGTCTCGGCCGGATCGAGCCGGGGGCGGCGATGGGCGTGGTTTTTACTGCCATGTTCGCGGGCGGTGTGCTGCTCTTGGAACAAAGTGCTGCGTCCGGCGTGCATCTCGATGTTCAACATGCGCTTTATGGCAATCTAGAAAGCCTGATCTGGCTGGATGGCTATGGTTGGGGCGCGCTGACCGATCCCGCGGCTTTGGCGGGTTTGCCGCCCGAATTGGGCCGTATGGTGGCGGTGCTGATCTGCACGACGCTCTTTATCGCGGTGCTGTGGCGGCCACTTGTGATTGCAACCTTTGACGAGGGGTTTGCCCGCGCCATGGGCATCCCAACGGCTATTTTGGGGCTGGCGCTTGTTGCGGTGGCGGCATTGGCGGCGGTGGCGGCGTTTGACGCGGTGGGCTCAATCATCGTGATTGCGATGTTCATCTGCCCGCCCGCAAGCGCCCGGCTGATGACAGACCGGCTGGGTCGGCAAGTGGCGTGGAGCGTAGGGTTTGCCACGCTATCGGCGGTCTTGGGCTATGTGCTGGCGGGCTATGGCCCGCTCTGGCTGGGCTATGACAACGCGGTCAGTGCGGCGGGGATGATCGCCACGGTCTCGGGCGTGATCCTGGGGGGGGCCGCACTCTGGGGGCCACGGCGGCGCAGTGTCAGCCGCGCAGGCGCCACGCCGCAACCATCAGTCCCGGCAGAATAGCCGCGCAGCGTGCATAGCGCGGCACCAACCGACGTGGGCTGGACAGCATCCGCCATAGCCATTCGAGCGCCAGACGCCGCGCCCAAAGGGGCGCGCGGGGTTGCACGCCTGCGATGAAATCAAGACCGGCACCGATGCTGGCAAATCCCATATGCGGCAGTGCGGCGTGGGCGCGGGCGGCGAAAATCTCTTGTTTGGGTGCGCCAAGCGCCAAAAGGCACAGCCCCGCGCCCGAGGCGCGCAGCGCGGCAATCACCTCTGTCCCTTGCGTGCCCAACGGATCAAACCCCATCGGCGGCGCGATGCGTGCGGCAATCACCAGCCCCGGCACACGGTCACAAAGCCCCTCTCCGGCGGCGTGCAAGGCTGCCTCTGTGCTGCCGACAAGGGCCACGCTTGCCCCGGCCTCTGCCGCC
This sequence comes from Roseovarius sp. MS2, assembly GCF_051447875.1. Lineage (NCBI taxonomy): Bacteria > Pseudomonadati > Pseudomonadota > Alphaproteobacteria > Rhodobacterales > Roseobacteraceae > Roseovarius > Roseovarius sp. MS2. Next base: position 777,346 of record NZ_JBKHVF010000001.1, on the reverse strand, counting down.
AGCCGCGTCATGGGCACCACCATATCCGCGCCCGGCACCAGCCCGACGGGACGCCCCGCAAGGCGTGACAACCACACCACCGGATTGCCATCGGCAACCACCAGATCATGCCGTAAATAGGCCGCCAGAAACGCGGAATCGTGGCGCAGTTTCACCAGATGATCGAGGTTCAGCGTCGCCAGAGCAAAGCCGCGCCGGGCACGAAACCGATCTCTGAGGACCGACAACAGACGCGAGGCATCGCGGGGCGCGATGCGTATCACCTCATCCTGAATGCGAAATTCCACCCGATCCCCCTGCGACAGTCGCGGCGTTTGATGCTATATGAACCGCAGGTCTTGGTGTCACTAGGGCGAAATTGCGCGGCTTTCGCGGCGCTGCGAAGGGCGACTGTGCCCGCGCTGCATCATGGGCTCGCAAAGGCTTGAAACTGTAGGGAAATGGTCAGATTCTCGCCATGATCCTGTGATTAACCGAAGGCCGAGATACAGGGGCAATGATGCAGGCACAGGGCAAAGGGAACAGCAGCCGAGAGGCAAAGCTGGGGCGTGTGGCGCTGGTGGGGTGCGGATTCGTTGCCGATCTCTATATGCGCTCGCTCGCGGCCCATCCCGAGATTGCCGTGGTCGCCGCCCATGACCATGACGAAGCCCGTATCGCGACGTTTGCAGCGCATTGGGGCATTGCGCGTGCGCCAACGCTTGAGAGCCTCTTGGCGCGGCTTAGCCCCGGCGATGTCGTGCTGAACCTCACCAACCCTGCGGCGCATTTTGCCGTGAGCCGCACCTGTCTGGAGGCGGGCCATCACGTCTGGTGCGAAAAGCCGCTGACACTGGAATTGGCGCAGGCCCGCGCGCTGCATGATCTGGCGGAGGCGCGCGGCCTCATGCTGGCTTCTGCGCCCTCGTCCTTGTTGGGCGAGGCAGCGCAGGTGCTGATTGGAGCCGTGCGGCGCGGTGTGGCGGGCACGCCCCGACTGATCTATGCCGAGATGGATGATGGCTTTATCCCGCAAGCCCCCTACGCCAAATGGCAGAGCGAAAGTGGCGCGGCGTGGCCCCATGCCGATGAATTCGCGGTTGGCTGCACGCTGGAGCATGCAGGCTATGTGCTCAGTTGGCTCATCGCGATGTTCGGCAGTGTCACGCGGGTCGTGTCTGCCTCTGCCGAGGTGATCCCTGACAAACCCGGCGCGAGCGGTGCGCCTGATGTTTCGGTGGCCACGCTTTTCTTTGAAAATGGCCCGGTGACACGGCTGACCTGCTCAATTGTGGGCAGTCATGATCACCGTTTACGTATCTTTGGCGACAAGGGTGTGCTTCAGGTGCGTGAAGTCTGGGACAATGCTGCGGCAGTGCGGTTTTACCGGCGGTTCACCTTGCGGCGCAGGCTGATCGAGCATCCGATCGGGCGGCGCATCCGCGCGCGTGGGCCCTCGCATCCCAAGGTGGGGCGGTGGGGGGCGGCGTCGATGAATTTCGCCCTCGGCCCCGCAGAGATGCTAAAGGCACTGGCCGAGCGGCGGGCCTGTCGGCTGACGAATGCCATGGCGCTGCATCTGACCGAGGTGACACTGGCGCTTCAGGGTCCAACCGGTGTGGTCGAGATCGAAAGCCGCTGCGCCCCGATGGAGGTTGCCTCATGGGTCTGAACCTGATCGTGACGGGGGCAGGCGGGTTTTTGGGCCGCGCGGTTATGGCCGAAGCGCGTGCGCGCGGGCATGCGGTGCGCGGCCTAACGCGCGCCGATGTCGATCTGGCGACGGATGATCTGGGCGGGTTTTTCGAGGACGTTGATTGCGTGATTCATCTGGCCGGGGCGCTCTCGGGCGATTGGGCGGTGCAAACCAGTGACACGCTGAACGCCACACGCCGCCTCATTGCGGCGATGCAGGCACAGCCCCTGCCGCCGCGTCTGGTGCTGTCGAGTTCGATCGCAGTCTATAGCGCCGATGCAATGGGCGTTGTCACCGAGGCGACGCCTCTGGAAGACCACCCTGAGCAGCGTGATGCCTATGCCCGTGCCAAGCTGGCGCAAGAGGCGATGTTGCGCGAGAGTGGTCTGCGGCACACCATCTTGCGCCCCGGTGCGATCCTTGGACCGGGGCGGGTGATGAATGCCCATTTGGGGCCGGGTATCGGCAGCGCCTTGATCCTGATGGAGCAGGGCGGTGAGGTGCCGGTTGTCTCTTTGGCCGATTGTGCCCGCGCCTTTGCATTGGCTGCAGAGGCACCGGGCGAGGGGCGCGCGCTCAATATTCTGGGCGCGGACCTGCCGACGCGGGCGCGGTATGTGGCCGCCCTGCGGCGCACGGGCTGGCCGCGCCATGTGGTGCCGCTCAACTGGCGGCTTATTCTGCCTTTGGCGTGGTTGCTTTCGCCTTTGGGTGCGCGGCGGCCGGGGCTCTTGCGCCCCGCAGTGCTGCGTGCGCGCATGCGGCCGCTCCGCTATGATATCGCGGCGGCAGAACTGGCGCTTGGTTGGGTGCCGCAGGATGATTTCGACACCGCGTTTCTGCGCGCAACAAAGGCCGCCACATGAGCTTGCGCATCGCCTATCTGACCGGCGAATATCCCCGCGCCACCGATACCTTTATCCAGCGCGAAGTGGCGGCCCTGCGCGCGCAGGGGCTCACGGTCGAGACATGCTCGATCCGGCGCACGGGGCCAGAGCATCACACCGGACCCGAGCAGAAGACCGAGGCCTTGGGAACATTTCATGTCCTCGAATCCGCCCTTTCGCCCCGGCATCTGATCGCGGCGCATCTGGCGGCGTGGCGCAGGCCGGGGGCATGGCTGCGCGCGCTGCGTTTGGCATGGCGCACCAGCCCCGGCGGGATCAAGGCCACGCTTTACCAGTTCATCTATCTTGCCGAAGCCGCCGTTCTGGCGGAGCATCTGCGCGCCCGTGGGCTGACGCATCTGCACAATCATATCGCCAAATCCAGCTGCACCGTGGCGATGCTCATGTCGGAAATGTCGGGTATTCCTTATAGTTTCACGCTGCACGGGCCGGATATTTTCTATGAGCCCTATCGCTGGCGGCTGGATGAAAAGATTGCGCGCGCGCGTTTCGTCGCCTGTATCAGCCATTTCGCCCGCTCTCAGGCCATGGCGTTTTCCGATCCGGAGCATTGGGGCAAGCTGCATATCGTCCATTGCGGTGTTGATCCGGCGCGGTATGAGCGCCCTGCTATGCCTGAACCGGCGCAGCTTTTGTTTGTGGGGCGGCTGGCGGGGGTTAAGGGCGTTCCGATGCTGCTGGACGCGGTGCGTGATCTGAGCGCTGATCATCCCGCGCTGCATCTGACGTTGGTGGGGGATGGGCCAGAGCGCAGCAAACTAGAGCGGCGCGCCCGCGAAATGGGCCTGACATCGCGGATCACGTTTGCGGGCTATCGGTCACAGGCCGAGGTGGCGGATCTGCTGCAAACGGCGACGGCCTTGATCCTGCCCAGCTTTGCCGAAGGCGTGCCAGTCGTATTGATGGAGGCGATGGCGGCGCGGGTGCCGGTCGTGACAACCCGCATTGCAGGCGTGCCAGAGCTGGTCGAGGATGGGGTCAGCGGTCTTTTGGTGCCGCCGGGTGATGCTCATGCCCTGCGCATGGCGATTGGGCGACTTCTCTATGATGCCCATCTGTGCCGCGATATGGGCGTGGCTGGGCGCGCACGGGTGCAAGCCGAATTCGCCTCGGACATCGAGGCGGCATGGATGGCTGCTCTCTTTGAGGGGTATGCAGAGGGCGTGCCCCCCAAACACCTCAGACCGGAGGGGCAAGAATGAGAATCGCCGTTGTCCTGATTGGCCGCAATGAAGGCGCGCGATTGGAGGCGAGCCTTGCGTCGCTCAGCGGGCAGGGGCTGCGGTTGGTCTATGTCGACAGCGGCTCAACCGATGACAGCGTGGCGGCGGCACGCGCGGCGGGGGCTGAGGTGGTCGAATTGGATACAATGATGCCCTTTACCGCGGCGCGGGCACGCAACGCGGGCTTTGCCGCACTGTCCCCAGACCTGCCCGACGCGGTGCAATTCATCGACGGCGATTGCATCGTGGTGCCGGGCTGGATCGACCGGGCTGCGGCGGCGCTGATGGCGGATGACAGCATCGGCCTTGTCACCGGCTGGCGGTCGGAAATCTACCCTGAGGCCTCGGTCTACAATGCGCTGTGCGATCACGAATGGCACCGGCCTGCGGGTGAGATCACAGCCTGCGGCGGCGATATGTTGCTGCGGGTCTCAGCCTTTCAAGGTGTTGGCGGCTTTGACGGCACAATCATCGCTTCTGAGGATGAAGAATTCTGCCAACGTCTGCGCAAGGCGGGTTGGCGGCTGATCCGCTTGGCCGAACCGATGACCCGGCACGATGCTGCGATGCGGACGTTTGGCCAATGGTGGCAGCGGGCGGTGCGCTCGGGGCATGGCTTTGCTCAGGTGGGAGAATTGCACCCCGGCTACTTTGCGCGGGAACGCACGCGGGTCTGGGTTTATGGGCTGGCCCTGCCTTTGCTGGCGGTGGCAGGGCTTTTCTGGTTTCCATTGCTGGTCGGCGTTTTGTCGGCCTATGCGATGTCCTATGCCAAGACGGTGCAGGGGCTGCGCACCTCGGGGATGGACACGCGAAGCGCGCTGCATCAGGCGATTTTCCTCAGCCTGTCCAAATTTCCAAATCTGATCGGCATGCTGACCTACAAGCTGCGCAAATGGCGCGGCGCGACGATGCAAATTATCGAGTATAAATAAGGAAACCTGTGATGAGTAAAGCAATCAACGTAGGTCTCATTGGCGCGGGCTATATCGCGGGCTGGCATGCCGAGGCGCTCAAGCTGACGCCGGGTGCGCGGCTGGCGGCGGTTTGTGATCTGTCGACCTCCGCCGCCGAGGCCTTGGCTGCTGCGCATGGGGCGCGGGCCTTTGCCGCGCTCGATGACATGATTGCAAGCGGCGCGGTCGAGGCGGTGCATATCCTTACGCCTCCCGATAGCCATGCGGTGCTGGCACGCAAATGTCTGGCGGCGGGGCTGCATGTGCTGGTGGAAAAGCCGGTGGCTCTCTCGGGCGAAGAGACCGCCGGGATTGCCAGTGTTGCACGGGCGGCAAACCGCCATTTTGCCGCCGGGCACAATTTCCTTGGGCTGCCCGGCTATCAACGCCTCAAGGCGCAGATCGGGCGCGGCGACTTGGGTCGTATTTCCAGCGCCGAGATCACTTGGGCCTTGCCATTGGCCCCTTTGCGCTCTGGCCCTTATGGTCTCTGGCTCTTGCGCGAACCTCGTAATCTGTTGTTAGAGCTTGGGCCGCATCTCTTTGCCTTTGCGCATGACCTTTTTGGTTCAGTCACAGTTTCCGGGGTCTATCTGGGCAAGCCTGTGACCCTACCGGGGGCCGGCATACGACCGCAAAGCTGGCGGATCACGGCAGAGGCGGGCGGCGTTGATATCGCCTTTAACCTGCAATTGATTGAGAGCGTTGATGATCGTTCTGTCACGCTACGCGGGTCTTCGGGTCTTGCGCGGTTGGATTACGCCGCCGATGTGCTGACTGTAACCCATGAGAACACCGCTGATCTGGTGCTCAACCCGTTCTTGCGCCAGATGGGCGCTGCTTGGGGCCACCTGCGCGAAGGTGTGGGCAATGCGGCGCGCCAGATCGGATCGCTCAATCGCAAATCACCCTATGCGCTTGGGTTTGTTGGCACATTTGAGGCGTTTTACACTGCCATTCGCGAGGGTAAGCCGCTTGATCCGCGGTTTGATGGCATGGCCGCAGAGGGTGTCATGCGTGCGATTGATGCGGCTCTTGCGGTGATGCCCAATCGGGGCCGCGAGACATGGGTACCGCCCAAGGCGCAACGCAATCCAAAGCCCACGGCGTTGGTGATCGGTGGCACGGGATTTCTGGGGCGTGACCTGACGCGCGCCTTGGTGGCGCGCGGGCAGGATGTGCGGGTGCTGTCGCGCGGTGCGCATGGCCCGTTTGACGACCTTCCCGAGACTGTCGAGACCTGCGCGGTGTCTTTGCGCGATGAGGCAGGGCTGTGCCGCGCGATGGAGGGGATCAACGTCGTTTACAACCTCGCCCGCGCGCTTGGCACCACATGGGAGGACTGTCTGGACAATGACGTTGCCGTATCGGACCGTATTGCGCGCGCAGCACTGGCTGCGGGGGTCAGGCGGTTCGTCTATACCGGCACGATTGCCTCTTATGACATGTCCAACCCGCAGACGGTCATCACCGAATCGACGCCCTTCGCGCAGGATATGACCGACCGCAATCTCTACGCCCGCTCCAAAGCGGAATGCGAGCGGCGGCTTTTGGAGATGCAGCGTGATCACGGCCTGCCACTGACCATCGCACGACCGGGTATTGTGGTGGGGCATGGCGGTCCGTTGCAACATTGGGGCATTGGGCGTTGGCATGGGGCGGGTGCTGTGCGGCTTTGGGGGACGGGGGATAACCCCCTGCCTTTCGTTCTGATCGGCGACGTTTCCGACGCGCTGATCCGCATGGGCGAAAGTGTGGCCGCGCCGGGGCACTCCTTTAACCTCGTCGGCGATGTTCCCCTGACAGCGCGCACATACTTTAATGCCATCCATATGCGGTTGGGTGCGGGAATTCGCGTGAGTTCGGGCAATCTGACGGCGATGTGGGCGGCGGATGCGGTCAAATCGGCGCTCAAGACCTATGCCCTGCGCCGCCCCGGTGTGATCCGGGCCTCGTTGCGCGACTGGCAATCGCGGGCGCATTACGCGCAGTTCGACAACGCTAAGCCCAAGGCGCTGTTGGGCTGGAAACCGGTGTCGAACCGCGAAGAATTCTTGCAAGAGGCCGTGGACCGTGCCGGGCTGATTGGGTTCTGAACAAGGAGATGGGGCATATAATCCTGCGGTTTTGGTCGCATTGTTGCCGGAATCTCTGGGCATACCCGTTCCAACGGGCAGGAGACCTTGCAATGGCAGGACAGGCCATCCTTAGCAGATACACAGGCGCGCGCGTTGGCGCGGGGCTGTGCCGTGGGATGTGGTCATGAGCCTTACGCGACATGAAGAATATATGCGGCGCCGCGCTGCGCGCCGGGCCGCGCTAGAGGCTGAGGCAGAAGAGAACGCGGCGCATTTCCCTGAAATGCCAGTGGCGGAGCCGACAGAAGAAGAGGCGCCGCTTGCCCTAAGCCCCGAATCGTTGAACATTCCTGAGCCTGAGCCTGAGCCTGAGCCTGAGCCTGAGCCTGAGCCTGAGCCTGAGCCTGAGCCTGAGCCTGAGCCTGAGCCTGAGCCTGAGCCTGAGCCTGAGCCTGAGCCTGAGCCTGAGCCTGAGCCTGAGCCTGAGCCTGAGCCTGAGCCTGAGCCTGAGCCTGAGCCTGAGCCTGAGCCTGAGCCTGAGCCTGAGCCTGAGCCTGAGCCTGAGCCTGAGCCTGAGCCTGAGCCTGAGCCTGAGCCTGAGCCTGAGCCTGAGCCTGAGCCGGTTGCTTTGGCCGCTTTGGAGGCCCCGGCAGACTCGCGCCCCGCAGCCTTGCTTTGGCCTGCCTTGCGCCGTGTCGTGCTTGATCCCAAACATCTGGCCAAGCACCGGCTCATTTCCGCCACGCGTGAGGATCCTGCGCATGTGGCCTTTGACGTGCTGCGCACCAAACTCTTGGCGGCGCTGCGCGCCCATGGCTGGCATCGGGTTGCCATCACCTCGCCCACGCCCGATTGCGGCAAATCCTTTGTTGCGGCCAATCTCGCGATCAGCCTGTCGCGGCAATCAAGTGTGCGCACCGTTCTGATGGATATGGATCTGCGGCGCCCCTCGCTGGCCCAAACCCTTGGCCAGCCCGATCCCGGTCGCATGGCCGGGTTTCTTAGCGGGGATATCCCGTTGCAACGCTTTCTGACCTGTCCTGAGGATAACCTGCTCAATATCGGTCAAACCCTCGCCATGGGTCTCAACGACCGGGCAGAGCCCTATGCCGCCGAAATTCTGCATGCGCCGGAAACCGGCGAGGTGTTGCAGGATATGTATCACCACCTTGCCCCGGATGTGGTGATTTTCGATATGCCGCCCGCACTCTATTACGACGATGTATTGGGGTTCCGCCCGCAATTTGACGGGGTGCTGATCGTGGTTGGCGGCGGTCGCACGACCGCGCAGCATATCCGCGATGTGAAGGCGCGGTTTGGTTCGGATACGCCGCTCTTGGGCGTGGTTATGAACCGGGCCGAGGGTGAGAGCATCGCGAAATACGGGTATTGATCGGGGCCAAGTGATGCCGGCGCTACCCGCCCCCCTGCGGATGAGCGCGGGCGTAGACCTCCATCAGTCGGGCGGTGTCAACGCCCGTATAGGCCTGTGTGGTCGAGAGCGAGGCATGCCCCAAAAGTTCCTGAATGGCGCGTAGGTCGCCACCCGCATTCAAAAGATGCGTTGCAAAGCTGTGGCGCATGGCGTGGGGCGTGGCGGTGGCGGGCAGGCCAAGCTGCGCGCGGGCCTGTTCCATGACCTTCTGGATCAGGCGCGGGCTAAGCGCACCGCCGCGTGCGCCCAAGAAAAGTGGGCCATTGCGAGGGATGTCATAGGGGCAGAGGCGGGCATACTGTGCCACCGCCGCGCGGGCAGGCTCGATCACCGGCACCAGCCGTTCCTTGCCGCCTTTGCCAATTATGCGCAAAACCGACCCGAGCGGCAGGTCTGCGCCGGTTAGGCTCAGCGCTTCGGATATCCGCAACCCGCAGCCATAGAGCAGGGTCACGACCGCCTGATCCCGCGCGGCGATCCATGGCGTGAGGCTCTGCGCGTCGAGCGTATTGATCATGTCCGATGCTGCTTCGGGCGAAAGGGGGCGGGGTAATTTGCGCTGGAATTTCGGCGAACGTGTTGCGAGAACGGCGGTTGGTTCAAACCCTTCGCGCTCGGACAGCCAGCGATAGAAACTCTTGACCGCCGAGAGTTTGCGCGCGAGCGAGCGAGGCCCGACATCGCCGCCACGGGTATGGGCCATCCAGGCCCGCATGTCAGAGGTGGTGATGCGAGAGAGCGCGCCCAAGCCCTGTGTTTCGCCATTGTGCAGTGTCATGAAGCGCAGGAAGTCGCCAACATCGCGCGCATAGGCATCAATTGTATTGGCGGCGGCCCCCTTGAGCGCCTTTTGCGTGGCCAGCCATGTCGACAGCGCGTCGCGGGCGGCCTCTGAGATCATGACAGCCAGCGGCGCATGGTGCGCTCGAAAACTCCCGCGAAAAAGGCCAACAAATCCGTGCCCTGTTGCGGGCTGAACTGATGCGGGTCTTCGGCGCCCATGGCGAGCATGCCGGGCAGACGGTCTGCACCGAAATCGAGCAATAGGCACGCCTCGGAGCGCAGATAGGGTGCCTCGCGGCCATAGACGCGCATGTCACCCTCCTCAATCTGACGCAGGGTCACCTGACGCGCGGGCACATCGCGACTGCCGATGAGATAGGATCTGATAAAGCCGGGTTCAGCGACCGACAAAACATCGCCGAGACGGCGCACCGCAGGGTCGCTGTCATTTTGCACGGATTCGAGCACGAGGCGCACGGCGTCCACCCGCAGGATATGCGCCACTTCGCCGCCAAGATCCCGTAGGAAGGTTTCAAATTCGACGGGGTCAAGCATGCGCAAGATGGCGCGATGCACCTGATTGGTGCCCGCAAGGTTTTCATAAGCCGCCGCGATCACCGAGCGATGCGTGTCTTCAAGCCGGTCAAGCCGCGCTTCGAGCCTATCCATCGCAATGCCGCGCAGGTCCACGATATTGCCGCCCATCGCCCGCTCGTTGGCGGCGATCAGGGCACGCATCAGATCTTGATCCTCGAGGATCAGATCGGGTTGCGCGATGATATGTTCGCGCAGGGCATCATTCATTTCGGGCTTGCTGCTCATTCCGACCTCTTTCGGGTTTGCAGCACCTTAACAGATGCAAAAATAATATGCCGCAAGAAAATGCAGCGGCGGCAAGTCAACGGATCGGCCGCGCGGTATAGAGCACCTGACCGCGCGGCAGGCGCAGGGGGCTGCGCGCCGCCTGCCAGCCGGTGACATGGGCCATATGGTCCACATCCTCGGGCAGGATGTGATAGGGCGGGCGGGTGTCATGGGTCACAACGCCGTCCGGTTGACGATAAGCTGTGGCGGCATGCGTGGCGTCCGGGGCAAGGAAGACGGTAAAGAAAAACGCCTCGAGCCGGTCAAAGCGGCGCAGATTGGTCAGCGCGCGCCGCAGATGCGCCATGGGCAGATGCGGGAACACCGCAAACGCTATGGCATGGGTGATGCACCCCGGCACGCCGGGATAGTCGAACCGGGTATCTTCGATCAGGTGACCGGGGCTGAGGCGTGCGGGGTCTGTCAGCTCTGCCGCATGCCCTGCGAGCATAAGGGCGCGTGAGGTATCCGTGGCCCAGTAATGCCCCGGCTCGAGATAGGGCACCGCCTTACATCCCAGCCGCAATGATCCTGCGCCGATGTCCAGCAGGTGATGATGCGGCAAGAGGCCCGCATCGCGCAAAAGCGTCATCTGCACCCGCCCGGTTTCTTCCCACCGTCCGCCCACCACGTCGCGATGCCGCCCGGCGGCAATCGCCTCGGCGTGAAACCCGTCCACGTCATAGGGGTTTTGTGGCGGTTTCATTGGGGCAAGGCCGCGCTGAGGCGCGCTTTGCGCCATTGCAAGACGAGGATGGGTGACCAGAGCAAGAGGCCAATTGCCATGGTCGTAAGCCCGGGCGCGATAAAGAGAAGCGAGGTCAGCCCGACGGCCCAACGTTCCCATCCGCGCATCGGGGCAAGCAGATAACCGGAAAAGGCCGCTCCGAGCCCGCCAATCCCCAACATCGCGCCTATCAAGGTGATGGAAAAGGCGGACCATGTGAACCCATCCGTCACCAGCAAGAGAGCGGGTGAATAGACAAACACGAAAGGCACCAGCGCCTTGGCGATGCCGAGACGAAACGCGGTGTTGCCAGTGCGAAACGGATTGGCCCCGGCGATGCCTGCCGCCGCATAGGCCGCAAGCGCCACAGGGGGTGTGATGTCGGCCAGAACGCCGTAGTAGAAGACAAAGAAATGCGCCACCAGTGGCTCGACCTGCAACTGCGCGAGGGCAGGCGCTGCGACCGCCACAAGGATGATATATGTGGCTGTCGTTGGAATCCCTGCGCCCATGATGATGCAGGATACCGCGATCAGGATGAGCGAAACAAAGAGCGCCCATTGTTGCAGGGTGAAGTAACTGAGCAACCACATTTCGCTGAGCATTGCGCCCATGTCGGTTGCGGTTTGCACCACCACATAGCCCAGACGAAAGCCGACGCCGGTGAGGGTGACAACGCCGACGACCACGCCCACCGTGGCGGCGGCGGCCCCCACAGCCAGCGTGTTGCGCGCGCCGTCCGCCAAGGCCTGCCACAGGTCGCGCAGCGTCAACCGATTGACCGGGTTGAGAATGCCCACCACGACACAGGCGATGATGCCATAGACAGCGGCGAAATCGGGCGTCTTGCCGCTGAGGATCAGGTAGACAAGTATGGCAAGTGGGATGATCGACAGCCAATGCTGGCGCAGCACCAAACCCGCCTTGGGCAGTTCATCGGCGCGCAATCCGCGCAGGCCCAGCTTGCGCGCCTCAAGATGCACCATGATGAAGATGCCGAAATAGTGCAGCATGGCCGGGAAAAGGGCCGCCGCCAGAATGTCACGCAGCGGTATTTCCAGATATTCCACCATGATAAAGGCTGCTGCGCCCAAAATCGGTGGGGTGATCTGGCCGCCGGTCGACGAAGTGGCCTCGACCGCGCCTGCAAAATGGGCGGGATAGCCCACGCGCTTCATCGCCGGGATGGTGAGCGCGCCGGTGGTCACGGTATTGGCGATGGACGAGCCTGAGATGGTCCCCATGAAGGCCGAGGAAAAGATCGCCACCTTTGCCGGGCCACCGGCGTAACGGCCAGCGATGACCATCGCGAGGTCGATGAACAACTGGCCAAGGCCGATGCGCGTGGCCAGCACGCCAAAGAGGATGAAGAGGAACACATATTGCGCCATCACACCGATGGCGATGCCGTAGATGCCTTGGTTGGTCATGTAGAGGTGATTGATCAACCCTTCCCAACTGGCCCCGCCATGTTTGAGCGCGCCGGGGGCGTAGGGGCCGAAAATGGCGAAGGCCACAAACACAAGTGCGATGATCGGCAGGGTCGGACCGACTGAGCGGCGCGTAGCCTCGAGCGTCAGCACAAAAAGGGCCGTGCCCATCAGCACATCCAGCTCTGAAGGGTTGCCAACCCGGACCGAGAGCGCGGCAGGGGGTAAGAGAGGCAGGTACATCGCCGCCGCCACCGCCATGATTGCAAAAACCAGATCGAGAAGCGGCACGCCGGAAATCCGATACCATGTTGACGCGGGCAAGGCGGTGCTGGCGCTGCGCCGCCATGAAAAGAGCAGGAACACGAGGCCCAACACGAAGGACAGGTGAATGCCCCGGTGCAGCACTTCGCGCACAAGGCCAAAGCCCGAGGCGTAGAAATGATAGGCCGACATCGCCACAAGGCAGACCGAGACCAGAATGGCAATGCCGCGCCCGGTGGGGCGAAACGCCAGTTCGGGATCGTATTTGCGTTCGATCTCGTGCAGCTCTTCGGCGGTGAGGTCGGGATCGGCCATAGGGTCTGTCCTGCTGTGGGGGGCGAAAAGGAAATCCCGGCCACCGGGGTGCGGCGGCCGGGATTTGGGGTCAGGCGCGGCGGATCACTTGATCAGCCCGGCCTCTTTGTAAAAGCGTTCGGCCCCGTCGTGTAGAGGAACGCCCACGCCGCTGATCGCGGTGTCGAGGGTAATTGTCGTGCCCTTGGCATGGCCCACATCGAGAAGGATGCGCGAGTTTTCATTCCAGAGCGCCTTGGTGATTTCATAAATCAGGTCGGGGTCTTCATCGGCAGAGGTGAACCACTGTGCCCCGACCGAGACGGTTTCCGTGGCGCCGACCCCTTCATAGACCCCTTCGGGAATCGCGCTTTGCGAGAAGAAGTTATATTTGGCGGTCAATTCTGCCGCGCCCTCGCCTGCGATGGGCACCAATTTGATATCGGCGGCAGAGGCCAGTTCCACCAAAGAGCCTGCCGGATAGCCTGCGACAACAAAGAAGGCGTCGATCTTGCCGTTGCGCAGCGCTTCGGAGGCGGCATCGCCCTTGAGCGCCTCGGCGGTCACGTCGTCAACCGAGAGGCCATTGGCCTCAAGGATAAGACCCGCATCAACATAGGTGCCCGATCCCGGCTCGTCGAGCGAGACACGCTTGCCCGCAAGATCCTTGACGCTCTCGATGCCGCTGTCGGCGAGGGCAACGAGGTGGATATGCTCGTCAAAAAGCGCTGCGATGGTGCGCAGTTTCTCGGCGGGGGGCTGGCCCGCCATCGTGCCGGTGCCGGTATAGGCCCAATAGGCCACATCCGACTGGGCAAAGCCGGAGTTGCGCAGCCCCGACATGATTGCGTTGACGTTGTCCACCGATCCGCGTGACGACACGGCAGAGGCGATGAGGCCCTCGACACCGCAGCTTCCGCCTTCTTCGCAGGGGCGCGACCCGGGCGGTTTGGAGATGGCATTGGCGAGGACGCCGCCCACCGGGTAATAGGTATAGGCGGTGCCGCCGGTCCCGATGGTAAAGAATTTGAGGTCCTGTGCGAGCGCGCCCGTGGCCATTCCGACCGCAAGCGCCGCCCCGACGATGAGGCCGCGTGCGCCCCTGACAAGCTGTAACATCTGTTTCTCCCTGATTTGGCAGGGCGCAGTCCTGCGTGTTCCCCGCATTGTAGCCAGCATTCACAAGGAATACTGCGATCAGGCTATGCAAACCGCCCTGCCAAGGCAAGGCTGTTACCGGCAAGGGCTTAGGCGTGCGAAGCGCTCAGATCGAGCGTTGCAATCTCGCGCAGCATCGGGGCCAGCACAGCGCGTAAATCCGTGGCGCGGTCTGGGGCATAGTCCCACGGGGCCGCTTCGTGCATATAGGTGGCTTGCGCCAGTTCCATCTGTATGGCGTGCAGCCCGTCCTTGGGGCGGCCATAGTGACGCGTGGTCCAGCCGCCGCGAAAACGTCCGTTGGTGACGGTGGTGTAGCGGGATGCTGCATGGCAATGGCGCTCTGTTAGGGCGGCAAGTGCTGGGGCGCAGGTGGCCCCGTCGTTGGTGCCGATGTTGAAATCGGGTAACCGCCCGTCAAAGAGAAACGGGATTTCCGAGCGGATCGAGTGACAATCATAGAGGATGGCAAAGCCGTGCCGCCTCTGTACCCGGTCAAGTTCGGCGCTGAGTGCCGCGTGATAGGGGCCATGGAATTGGGCAAGCCGCTCTGCGGTATCGGCCTCGGTCGGGGGTGTGGACCAGAGGGGCGCACCGTCAAAATCGGTCAAAGGGACTAGGCTCGTGGTGTTTTGTCCGGGATAAAGGCTTGTCCCAGACGGATCGCGATTGGCGTCGATGACATAGCGGTGAAAGCGCGCGGCAACCACGCTCGCCTCCGGCACGAGACCATCATAGAGCCGGTCGATATGCCAATCTGTATCGCTGAGTGCGCGCCCAGTGTCGTTGAGCCGCGCTGCAATATCCGCTGGAAGGTCGGTGCCCGCATGGGGCATGGCCAGCACAAGGGGGCTTTCGCCCGAATGCACCGAGACAACGCTGTCGGTGGCGGAGGCTGGCACGTGCGTCTTTCCTTTCAAAGGGGCTTGGCGGCAATATGCTTGTACATAATAATTGAGTCAAGGCGGGGGGCCATGGCAACCGTGCGGGGATTGTCGCACGGTTTGTTGCCGTCCAACGCCCGTTGCGGGCGCAGATAGGCGCAATCATCCCGACTGGCGCGCGAAATCCGGCGTCTTGGCGTCGCACTCTTGCGATTGCCCGCCTCTGCCCCGGCGTGCTAGCGTGCTGGAAATAAAGGCAGGCAGCCCCCGGAACATGAAAAAGACGGCACTGACCAGATATCAGAGGCTTGAGGCGGCGGGCCTTTGGCGGGCCAATCCGGACGCGCAGCGGGTGGATGTGATCGTCTCTGTTGGCGAGGCGACACTGACAATTACCGACATGCGCGAGCGGGTTCAGGCGCATTGGTCGATCGCGGCGGTGGCGCGCGCCAATCCGGGGCAATACCCGGCCATCTATAACCCAGATGGTGATCCCGGCGAGACGCTGGAACTGGCCGAGGACGAGGCCGACATGATCGCTGCCATCGAGACATTGCGCGGCGCTGTGGCGCGGCAACGACCCAAACCGGGGCGGCTCAGGCTGGTTGGCATGCTGGCAAGTGTGGCGGCGGTTGCGGCGCTGGTGCTTTTTTGGCTGCCGGGGGCCGCGCGGCAGCACGCGCTAGAGGTGGTGCCGATGGTCAAGCGGGCCGAAATCGGCCGCGCGCTGCTGGGGCATCTGCAACGGGTGACTGGGCCGGTCTGCGAGGGGCCGGGCGGTGCCGCGGCCCTTGCGCAGCTGGCGCGCCGCCTCCCGTCACGCGCGGGAGGCGCGGCAGAGTTTCTGGTGGTGCGCGGCGGTATCGACGGGGCCTTGCGCCTGCCGGGCGGGACGGTGCTGATCAATACCGATCTGGTTGAGGATCATAACGAGCCCGATGTTTTGGCGGGGCACATCATCGCGGCCTATCTACGCGCAGAGGCGCATGATCCCCTGTCCAAGCTGTTGGAAGAGGGGGGGCTGTCGGCGACGCTGCGACTATTGGCAACCGGGCTCTTGCCTGACGATGTGTTGCGCGCCCATGCCGAACGCCTGATGCGTGATGCGCCCGAGGCGGTGGCCCCTGATGCAATGCTGGCAGGGTTTGCCCAGTGGCAGGTGCGCGCACGCCCTTATGCCTATGCGGAGGACATCACCGGGGAAACGACGGTCACGTTGATCGAGGCAGACCCCTTTGCCGGCACCGCGCCGCCGCCGCCCTTGCTCAGCGATGCAGATTGGCTGCGCTTGCAGGAGATTTGCGGCGGCTGATCCTAGTCTTCACGTGTCAGGCGCGGATGCGGCCTGCGTCAGGGCAGCATGTCTTGCAGCCGCCAAAAGGCAATACGTTCCACCTGACGACAGGCCTCGGCCTGTTCCGTGGCGCTGTCTTGATCGACGCGGCGGGCAAAAGCATCTCTGATCCCCGCCTTGTCATGGTCGCGCACGGCGATGATGAAAGGAAAGCCATGGCGCGCGATATAGGCGGCATTGAGGCGCTCGAACGCGGCGCGCTCGGCATCGGTCAGCGCATCGAGCCCTGCGCTGGCCTGCTCATGGCTCGAGGCAGCAGTAAGCCGCCGTGCCTGTGCCAGCTTGCCCGCAAGGTCGGGATGCGCGCGCAGCACAGTTAACCGCTCCACCTCTGTTGCGTCGCGAAAGACACGGCACAAGGCATCATGCAGGCCCAAGGCGCTATCATGGCGGGGGGATATTCCCAGATCATAGGCGCGCTCGGCTATCCACGGCGAATGCTCGAACACGCCGCCAAATTGGGCAACGAAGCGGTCACGGTCCATTTGCGAGGGGCGGTCTTGGGCCACGGGCATTCCTTCGACATGGGCTTGCGGCATTTCTGGGGTTGATCTTGGGGCCGTTCCGTAAGGAGATACAGACATCGTTCGTCATGTCACGCAAGGAGCCCCCGAAATGTCAGGCTATTTGACGACACATGTGCTGGATACCGCGCGCGGCTGCCCGGCGCCGGGGCTTTTGATCCGCTTGAGCCGGATCACGGATAGCGGGCCGGTGCTGCTCTGTGAAAGGCGCACCAATGCGGACGGTCGAACCGATGGACCTATTCTGACCGAGGCCGACTTTGCCGCCGGACCCTATGAATTGTTGTTTCATGCAGGCGAGTATCTGCGTCTCATGGGCGTAGAGAGTGGCTTTCTCGATCTGATCCCAATCCGGTTCAGTATGACGCAAGCGGTGCATTATCATGTGCCTCTGTTGCTCTCGCCCTATGGCTACACGACCTATCGCGGCAGTTGAGGGGGCTGCATTGGCCCTTGCCCTTGGCGTGGCAGAGGCCTAACACAATGACCCATGAAAATACTATTTCTCGGTGATGTGATGGGGCGCGCGGGGCGTGCGGCGGTGGCGGAACGGCTGCCCAAGCTGCGTGACGCGTGGAAGCTCGATTTTGTGGTGGTCAATGGCGAGAATGCCTCGGGTGGGATGGGTTTGACGGCGGCACATGCCAAAGACCTGTTCGAAGCGGGGGCAGATTGCGTGACCTTGGGCGATCATGCCTTTGACCAAAAGGACATGATGCAAGCCGTCGAGCGTGAGGGCCGTTTGATCCGTCCGCTCAATTATGCCAAGGCGGCACCGGGGCGCGGACACCGTGTGTTTACCGATGGGCGCGGGCGCAAGGTGCTGGTGGCACAAGTTCTGGGTAATGTTTTCATGCGCCGCGCCTATGACGATCCATTTTCGGCAATTGACGCGATATTGCGGGTGCATCCCCTGGGGGGCGCGGTGCAGGCTGCGGTGGTCGATATGCATTGCGAGGCCACATCCGAGAAAATGGCGATGGGGCATTTCTGCGATGGCCGCGCAAGCCTTGTGGTGGGCACCCATACCCATATCCCTACGGCGGACGCGCAGATTTTACCCGGCGGCACCGCGTTTCAGGGTGATGCGGGGATGTGCGGCGATTACCTGAGTGTGATCGGCATGGATAAGGCCGAACCGATGCGCCGCTTTGTCACCGGGATGACCAAGGATCGGTTTACACCTGCAATGGGCGCGGTCACGGTATCGGGCGTCTATATCGAAACCGACGACGCCACAGGCCGCGCTACGCGTATTGAAATGGTGCGCCAAGGCGGGCGATTGGAACAGTCTGGCCCCTGAGGTGGCGATAAATGGTACAAACCCGGCAACTGGTGGTTCGTGTTGTGCATCCTTTCCCTTCTTCCCGGCAATAGGACATATGGCGCTTGCCGCCCCTCGACGGATCGGGGAAACTTGCGCAGGGCCATGAAAGGTGCGTTTAAGTGATTGA
The DNA here is from genome assembly GCF_051447875.1 of Roseovarius sp. MS2. Classification (NCBI taxonomy): domain Bacteria; kingdom Pseudomonadati; phylum Pseudomonadota; class Alphaproteobacteria; order Rhodobacterales; family Roseobacteraceae; genus Roseovarius; species Roseovarius sp. MS2. Next base: position 759,335 of record NZ_JBKHVF010000001.1, on the reverse strand, counting down.
GATGCTCGGCGTATCCCAGACCGGTCAGGCGTTGCTGACGCTGCTGGTTGTGGCGGCCATGTTCGTGCTTTTTGTGCGCGAAATCTATCCGACTGAGGTGGTGGCGATTGCGGGCGTGGCGGTGTTGCTGGCCCTTGGTGTGCTGCCCTATGGCGCGGCGCTTGACGTCTTTTCCAACCCCGCGCCTTGGACCATTGCAGCGATGTTCATCGTCATGGGGGCCTTGGTGCGCACTGGCGCGCTGGATGCTTTTACCACGCTGGCCGACCAGCAGGCCAAGCATAACCCGCGCCTTGCGATTGCGATGCTGCTCATTTCGGTGGTGATCGGATCTGCCTTTATGAACAATACCCCGGTTGTCGTCGTGATGATCCCGGTATTCGTGCAACTGGCGCGCACGCTCAAGATTCCTGCCTCCAAGCTGCTGATTCCACTAAGTTATGCCGCGATCCTTGGGGGCACCACAACGCTGATTGGCACCTCGACCAATCTCTTGGTTGATGGCGTGGCCCGTTCGGCGGGCATGGCCCCATTCACAATCTTCGAGGTGACGCCGCTTGGGATTGTGCTGGTCATTTGGGGGGCGATCTATCTGCGCTTTTTCGGTCCCTTCCTTTTGCCCGCACGCGACAGCATGGCGGACTTGTTGTCGGACCGATCCAAGATGAAATTCTTTACAGAGGCGGTCATCCCCCCGGAAAGCAACCTGATAGGCCGTGACGTGACCGGTGTGCAGCTTTTCAAGCGGGAAGGTGTGCGGTTGATTGACGTGATCCGGGGGGATCAATCGCTGCGTCGTAATCTGGCAGATGTCACCCTGCAGGTCGGCGACCGGGTGGTTCTGCGCACGCAGATGACCGAGCTTTTGAGCCTGCAACGTAACAAGAGCCTCAAGCGGGTCGATCAGGTTTCGGCGGTGGAGACGACCACGGTTGAGGTGTTGATCACGCCCGGCTGCAAGATGGTGGGCCGTTCCTTGGGCGCGCTGCGGTTGCGGCGGCGGTACGGAGTCTATCCGCTGGCGGTGCATCGCCGTAACCAGAATATCGGGCGCCAACTGGATGAACTGGTGGTGCGTGTCGGCGATACCCTGCTGCTGGAGGGGGCGCCTGAGGATATTCAGCGCCTCTCGCGCGAGATGGAGATGGTGGATGTCTCGCACCCGTCGGCCCGGGCATTTCGCCGTGGGCATGCCCCGCTGGCGGTGCTGTCGCTCGCGGGCATCGTTGTGCTGGCAGCGCTTGGCGTTGCGCCCATTCTGGCGCTTGCGGTGATCGCGGTGGCCATGGTGCTTTTGGCGCGCTGCATTGACGCCGACGAGGCTTTTTCGTTTATTGACGGGCAGTTACTAGCGCTTATCTTTGCCATGCTGGCCATCGGCGCGGCGTTGCAGACCTCGGGCGCGGTCGAGTTGTTGGTGGGCGGCATTGCCCCCACATTGTCGGTTATGCCGGGGTTCTTGGTGGTCTGGGCGATTTACCTTTTGACCTCATTCCTCACGGAACTGATCAGCAACAATGCCGTGGCTGTGGTGGTCACGCCGATTGCAATCGGGTTGGCGGATGCCATGGGCATCGACGCGCGACCGCTGGTGGTGGCAGTGATGGTGGCGGCAAGCGCGAGCTTTGCAACGCCAATCGGCTATCAGACCAACACGCTGGTCTATGGCCCCGGCGGGTATAAATTCACCGATTTCCTGCGGGTGGGTATTCCGCTCAACCTGAGCATCGGCCTTTTGGCCAGTGCGCTGATCCCGCTTCTCTGGCCACTCTGAGGGCTAATGCCGCCAGTCAATCTCGAACCGACAGGCGGAGGCCCCCGTAGCGCAGCACGTGGTTTCGATGGCCTGAGAACGTGGTTGAACGAGCCGGGAAAAAAGCCGCTCGAACACCGCGGCGTGCCAATGGCAAAGCGGGGCCGTTGCGTGTTCGCCCCGAATGATCGGATTGTCGGCGAGGGTAAAAACCACCGGCGGGCCGGACTTTGCGGCCAAAGTGCCCGTGCCGCAGAATGTCCAGCTATGGGCCAGGATGGCGCGGGTCAGGATCGGGGCTGCGACACGCGCAGGCAGGGCGCGCAGAAGGGTCTGGGCGGCGCGTGGGATGCGATGGGCGAGGATGTAATCGCCCGTGCCTTGACCAGCGGCGATGGAGATTTTTCGAGCATTTTCAGGGTGTTGCCGCCGAAGCCCGCCATGCAGCGCCGCAACGCGAGCCTCGTTGATCATGGCGTTTGAATCCGGCAGAGGATCAAATCCCAGAGGCGCAAAAAGGGCACGGCGGGCATCTGCCCCCACGATGCGGTCCATCGCGGGGGCCAGTTGCAGGACCGCATTTGGGCCGATGCGGGCCGTTATCTGACTGCCGTCAGGCATCCATCTGCTGCGTACTGCCGCCGCAGGCGCGGACTTCGGCCCCATTTGGCATCTTGAACCCTTCGTTGCGCTCGGACGCGCGGTCCTTCATCTGGGTGCGCACCGCTTCGCGACGTTCCGCCGCGCGGGCGGCACGGTCGGCGCTGGCTTCCCAATCCTCCATCTGTGCCTCGGCGATGGTGCGGGTTTCGTCAAAGTCGAACGTGACCGAGTTCTTGGTCTGGGGCCCCCAATAGCCTGCCTTGCCCAGATCATAGAAGGTGCGGCTGACGCCAGCCTTGAGAAACGCCTTGAGACAGCCCAAGAGATAGCGCCGCCGATAGCCGGTGCCGCGCCATGGATAGTGAAATAGCGCCTTGCGCATGTAGAAGCGGCGATAGTTTTTCATCACTCCGTCAAGGAGTTCACCGCGCGTCATGGTGGCCGGTTTCATAATTGGTGTGACAAAGTTATATTTCGAGAAATCAAAGACTTCGACCTGATCTCGGAGTTCCTGAAAGAGCGGTGTAAAGGGCCAAGGCGTATACATTGCCCAGTTGGCCAGATCTGGTTGCCAGTCCCAGGCCATCTGAAAGGTTTCCTCCAGCGTTTCGGGGGTCTCATTGTCCAGACCGACGATGAACTGAGCTTCGGTAAAGATATCCGCCTCGCGCAGAAGTTGGATCGCCTCTTTGTTCTGGGCGACGGTGGTTTCCTTGTTGAACTGGTCGAGTTTGAGTTGCGCTGCCGCTTCGGTGCCAAGACTGACATGCACCAGCCCCGCTTTGCGGTAGAATTTCAGCAAGTCGCGGTCGCGGTAGATGTCTGTGACGCGCGTGTTGATGCCCCATTGCACGCGGCGTGGCAGGTCTCGGGCGATCAATTCCTCACAGAATTGCACAAATTTCTTTTTGTTTATCGTAGGTTCCTCGTCTGCGAGGATGAAGAAACCGACACCGTGGTTGTTCACAAGGTTCTCGATCTCGTCCACCACTTTTTTCGGGTCGCGCACGCGGTAGTCACGCCAGAATTTCCATTGGCTGCAGAAGGAACAGGTAAAAGGACAGCCGCGCGCCATGTTGGGGATGGCCACGCGCTTGCCCAAGGGAACGTAGATGTATTTCTCCCACTCCAAGAGCGACCAGTCTGGGTTGATCGCATCAAGGTCCTTGACGGTTGAGGCGGCGGGGGTGGCGGTGATCGTCTCACCGTCTAGATAGGCCAAGCCTTTGATTGATTTACGTTTTTCAAGCCATTGGCCAGAGTCTGCGGCGCGGATGAGGTTGAGGAATATTTCCTCGCCTTCGCCGCGCACGATCACATCGACCCAAGGGGCCTCGGACAGGACCTGTTTATACATGAAGGTTGCATGCACGCCGCCCAGAACCCGCAGCGCATCTGGCGCCACCTCTTGTGCGAGTTTGAGGATGTTTTCCGCGACATAGATCGAGGGGGTGATTGCGGTGACCCCCACAACATCTGGGTTCAGATCCCTGAGACGGGCGCGCAGGCTGTCATCGTCAAGGTGGTTGGTCATGGCGTCGATGAATGTGACATCCGTATACCCTGCGTCGCGCAGGTGCCCCGCCAGATAAGCGACCCAAGCCGGTGGCCAACTGCCGGCGATTTCAGCCCCGCCGGAATGGTAATTGGGATGGATCAAGACGATGCGCATGGCGGGACTCCCTGTGTATCGTTTTAGGTTACAGCGTAATGTGTCTAATAAAATTGACATAAATCAAACCATACCACGGTGGGGCGGGGCGTTGCCCTGCGTGCGGCAAGCGTATAAAAGGCGTCAGATTCCCGGATATGCAGGAGAAGGCACTATGGCCGGCCATTCCAAATGGGCGAATATTCAACACCGCAAGGGGCGCCAAGACGCCGTGCGGGCGAAACTATTCTCCAAGTTTTCCAAAGAGATAACCGTTGCTGCCAAGATGGGCGATCCCGACCCGGACAAGAATCCGCGCCTGCGTCTGGCAATCAAGGAAGCCAAGGCGCAATCCATGCCCAAGGACAATATTGAGCGCGCCATCAAAAAGGCGATGGGGGGCGATGCCGAAGATTATGAAGAAATCCGCTATGAAGGGTACGGCCCCAATGGTGTGGCAATCATCGTCGAGGCGATGACTGACAACCGCAATCGCACCGCGTCGAACGTGCGTTCGACCTTTACCAAGAACGGCGGCAATCTGGGCGAGACCGGCAGTGTCGCGTTTATGTTCGAGCGCAAGGGTGAGGTGACCTATGCGGCGAGCGTGGGTGATGCCGATACGGTGATGATGGCCGCGCTGGAAGCTGGGGCAGAAGATGTGGAATCGGGTGAGGATGGCCACACCATCTGGTGTGCGGATACCGATCTGAGCGAGGTGGCCTCGGGGCTGGAGGGGGCCTTGGGCGAGAGCACATCGACCAAGCTGGTGTGGAAACCCACCACCACGACCGAGATGGACCTTGAGAGCATGCAGAAGCTGATGAAGCTGATCGAGGCGCTGGAGGATGACGACGACGTGCAGCGCGTCACCACCAATTTCGAAGCCTCGGATGCGGTGATGGAACAGCTGTAAAACGCGGGCGTGCGCGTAAGGTTTGTACGGTTCTTACAGGGATTTGGTACAAACCTTACGCGGCGCTTTGAGGGGGGCTGAAAGGCCCGCCAACTTAGTGGCCCAGTTCGGTGAGGCGTACGCGCATCCAGGCGATCTCTGCCTCTTGTGCGGTGATCACATCCTCGGCCAATTTGCGCACCTCCGGGTCCTTGCCATGTTCGAGAACGATCCGCGCCATGGCGACGGCCCCCTCGTGATGCGGGATCATGCCGCGCAGGAAATCCACATCGGCGTCGCCGGTAAAGTCGATGTCCATCGCGCCATGCATGGCGGCGTTCGCCTCGATATAGGCTTGGGTCGAGGCGGGCAGGCCGTGGGTCGCATGCGCGGAGTGGTTGCTGTGGTCTGTGCCGTGACCATGGCTATCGGCGAGGGCCGGTGAAAGGGTGAAAGCCAGCAGAGCGGCAGTCAGGGGAATGCGCATCGGGTTTGTCCTATCTGTGGTGACTGAGGGAGAGATAGGAGCTTCCCCCTGCTGGAAGGCAAGAGAGGATGCGCGAAAAGGTGAGTGCGGGGTGTTAAGCAGGTAGGGTGCGCCTTCATTGCGCACCGGGTTGATTGGGGAGTGGTTGGTTGGTGCGCAATGAATGCGCACCCTACGGGCGCTGGAGGATGAGGCGTTCGTGTAGCCAGACCTCGGGCGAGAGGGGGAAGGCCGCAGGTGCGCAATGACTGCGCACCCTACCGCCCTCGCCGCTTTACATTCCCCCCGCGCTGCCCCGGGCGGCCCGCTGTTGAGCGGCCGCGCCCTTTGACGGCTTCGGCACTTGCCGCTTCGACGGCGGATTGACGGGCCAGAGGGTCGTCGGAGATTGCCAGATCCACGGCCTCTAGGCGCTTGACCTCGTCGCGCAGGCGGGCGGCTTCTTCGAACTCCAGATTCTCGGCAGCCTTGCGCATATCCGCGCGCAGGCCATCGAGCACGGCTGCGAGGTTTGCGCCGGCCAAGGGTTTGTCGACCTGCGCCGTGACGCGGGCCATGTCCACGTCGCCCTTGTAAAGCCCGGCGAGAATATCCTCGACATTCTTGCGCACTGTGGCGGGGGTGATGCCATGCGCCTCGTTATAGGCGATCTGTTTATCGCGGCGGCGGTTGGTCTCGCCCAACGCGCGCTCCATCGAGCCGGTGATGCGGTCGGCATACATGATGACGCGGCCTTCGGCGTTGCGGGCGGCACGGCCGATGGTCTGGATCAGCGAGGTTTCGGACCGCAGGAAGCCTTCTTTGTCGGCATCGAGAATGGCGACAAGGCCACATTCGGGAATGTCCAAGCCTTCGCGCAAAAGGTTGATGCCAATGAGCACGTCAAACGCGCCCAAGCGCAGGTCGCGCAGAATCTCGATCCGCTCGATCGTGTCGATATCAGAGTGCATGTAGCGGACGCGGATGCCCTGTTCGTGCATGTATTCGGTCAAATCCTCGGCCATACGCTTGGTCAGGGTGGTGACGAGCACCCTGTAGCCATCGGCGGCGACACGGCGCACCTCGTCCAAAAGGTCATCGACCTGGGTTTCGACAGGGCGAATTTCGACCTGAGGATCAAGCAGCCCGGTGGGGCGGATCACCTGTTCGGTAAAGACGCCGCCGGTCTGTTCCATTTCCCATGCCGCCGGGGTGGCGGAGACAAAGACCGATTGCGGGCGCATGGCATCCCATTCCTCGAATTTGAGGGGGCGGTTGTCCATGCAGGAAGGCAGGCGAAAGCCGTGTTCGGCCAGCGTGAATTTGCGCCGGTAGTCGCCTTTGTACATGCCGCCGATCTGGGGCACCGAGACGTGGGATTCATCGGCAAAGACGATGGCCGTGTCTGGGATGAATTCAAAGAGGGTGGGGGGCGGTTCGCCGGGGGCGCGGCCTGTGAGGTAGCGGGAATAATTCTCGATCCCGTTGCACACGCCGGTGGCCTCGAGCATTTCAAGGTCAAAGTTGGTGCGTTGCTCCAACCGCTGCGCCTCGAGCAGCTTGCCTTCGTTGACCAACTGATCAAGGCGCATGCGCAATTCGCGTTTGATGCCGATGATGGCCTGTTGCATCGTGGGCTTGGGCGTCACGTAATGCGAATTGGCGTAGATGCGGATTTTGTCGAATGTGTCGGTTTTCTCGCCAGTGAGGGGATCGAATTCGGTAATCGCCTCAAGCTCTTCGCCAAAGAACGACAGCCGCCACGCGCGATCCTCAAGGTGGGCGGGAAAGATTTCAACGCTATCGCCGCGCACCCGGAAAGAGCCGCGTTGGAACGCCTGATCGTTGCGGCGGTATTGCTGGGCGACGAGATCGGCCATGATGGCGCGCTGGTCGTATTGCGCGCCGACGGTCAGGTCTTGGGTCATGGCACCATAGGTCTCGACCGAGCCGATACCGTAGATGCAGGAGACCGAGGCCACGATGATCACATCGTCGCGTTCCAGAAGGGCGCGGGTGGCGGAGTGGCGCATCCGGTCGATCTGTTCGTTAATCTGGGATTCTTTCTCGATATAGGTGTCGGAGCGGGCAACATAGGCCTCGGGCTGGTAGTAGTCATAGTAGCTGACGAAATACTCCACCGCGTTTTCGGGGAAAAATCCTTTGAATTCCCCGTATAGTTGTGCGGCAAGTGTTTTGTTCGGGGCAAGGATGATTGCGGGGCGCTGTGTCGCCTCGATGATTTTCGCCATGGTAAAGGTCTTGCCGGTGCCGGTGGCCCCCAAGAGCACCTGATTGCGCTCGCCTTCATTGAGACCTTGGGACAGTTCGGCAATGGCGGTGGGCTGATCGCCCGCCGGTTCAAAATCCGAGGCCAGCAGGAAGCGCTTGCCGCCTTCGAGCTTGGGGCGGGATTTCACATCCGGCGCGGGATGGCTGAGCACGGCTGGGGTCTTGTCGGAATGGGCATAGGGCATGGGGCGCTCCTTGGGCTCGATGTCCACATTTGTTCTCTTTGGCGTTGGGTTCAAGCCCCAAAGCGGGTTGTGTTCGGGGGGATTGATGATGTAATGATATAACATTATAAATACAAATGGAGATGCCGATGCAACCCCGCGACCTGCGCTTGCCCGTGACCGTGCTTTCCGGATTTCTGGGGGCGGGCAAAACCACGCTTTTGAATGCAGTGCTGAATAACCGCGACGGCCGCCGGGTGGCGGTGATCGTCAATGACATGTCGGAGGTGAATATTGATGCCGACCTTGTGCGAGAGGGTGGTGCAAACCTCAGCCATACGGATGAGGCGCTGGTCGAGATGTCGAACGGTTGCATCTGCTGCACACTGCGCGACGATTTGCTCAAGGAAGTGCGCAAACTGGCAGGTGAGGGGCGGTTTGACTATCTGTTGATCGAATCGACTGGGGTGTCAGAGCCGTTGCCGGTGGCGACCACGTTCGAATTTCGCGACGAGGCGGGCGAGAGCCTTTCGGATGTGGCGCGGTTGGACACGTTGGTTACGGTGGTGGATGCCGTGAACCTGCTCGAGAATTATTCCAGCCATGATTTCCTGTCGGATCGGGGCGAGGTGGCCGGCGAGGGCGACACGAGGACGCTGGTTGATCTGCTGGTTGATCAGATCGAGTTTGCCGATGTGATCGTTCTCAACAAGGTCAGTGATGCCGGGCCCGCGCGGCGCGATGCGGCCCGCAGTATCATCGTGGCGCTCAACCCGGATGCGCAGATCATCGAGACGGATTATGCGCAGGTCGATCCGGCGCGGATTTTTGACACAGGGTTGTTTGATTTTGCGACGGCGCATGATCATCCGCTTTGGGCCAAAGAGCTTTATGGCTTTGCCGAGCATGTGCCCGAGACTGAGGAATATGGTGTTACTTCCTTTGTCTACCGGGCGCGGCGTCCGTTTGATCCGGCAGCCGTGCATGCGGTTCTGAATGGGCCGTTGCCGGGTGTGATCCGGGCCAAGGGGCATTTCTGGGTGGCGACGCGGCCCGAGTGGGTGGCGGAATTCAGCCTTGCAGGGGCCTTGAGCAAGGTGGGACCGCTGGGCACCTGGTGGGCGTCGGTGCCCGAAGAGCGCTGGCCCACGCATCCGCAGGCGCGGGACTATGTGATGCGGCATTGGGCGGCGCCCTATGGTGATCGGCGACAGGAGTTGGTGTTTATCGGCGCGGGCATGGACCAAGCGGCAATTACGGCAGCCTTGGATGCGGCGCTGGTTGGCAGCGAGACAGTCTTTGATCCGCTGGTGTTTCGCGGCTTGCCTGATCCCTTCCCGGTGTGGCGGCGGTCTGAGGCGGCGTGAGCGATGCGGGACCATGGCATGACGCTGGCCACCGGCGTGGCGCGGGGGGATAGCCCCGGTATCCTGCATCAAGTGACGAGGGCGGGACAAGCGGCGGCGATCTGGACGCGGCAGAGAGAGGCCGGGCTTGCCGAGTGGATCGACGGTGTGGCGGTGGAAAACTTGCCGCAGGCCCGATGCTATTGCACGGCGCAGCGTGCGCGTGCGGTGGCGCAGGCGGCCTGTGAGGGCGCAGGTTTGCCCATCGGGCGGGCGCGTGAGGTGTTGTGTGATGACATCGGCGCGCTGGCTGTCCTGTTTGGGCAGGTCATGGGGCGGAGCGCCTTGCATCTGCGGTTAGAGGTGGTGCGCGACGATGCCTGCCGCAAGTTTCACTTGGATCAGGTTCCTGCGCGGCTGCTGTGCAGCTATCGCGGGGCAGGCACGGAATACGGGTTGATGCGGGCGCAGGGCGATCCGCAACCTGTGTGTCGAATGGCAACCGGGGATGTGGGCATTTTTCGCGGCGCGCTGTGGTCTGGGGACGAGATGAGCGGCGTGGTGCATCGCTCGCCGCCGATTGCCGGTTTTGGCGCGGCGCGGCTTTTGTTGGTGTTGGACGTGTTGGGGACGGCGCAGCATGGCCGGTAACCTGCGCAGCCCCGCCATACGCCGTCGGCGCGCCCATGGTCTTACCGAGTATGACCGCTTGCCGGGGCCGCTGCGCCGCTGGGTGGCACAGGCGGCGCTGCCTTGGTCGGCGCGGTCGGTGCGTGCGGTCTGGGCGCGGGCGTTGCAGGCGGCGGGGGGATGCGAGGCGGCGGCGCTGGCGCGTCTGAACCGGATCGAAGCGCGCGCGCTGGAGCGCGAGGCCTCTGTAGTTTGGGGGATGGGATATCCCACGCCAGACCTTACAGGTGACGAATCGTAGAGGGATTGTGACGCTGCGTCATACGATTCGGGCGCGGGGCATAGTGCCGCACCCACTGGGCACGCGTGGGTTTTGGAAGTGGGTCTGTCGCAATTTTGAGCACATGAGTCGTTTCAGGGCGGGCAAAAGACCAGCAAAACAGCAGTGGAAAATTTATTTACAAAGTTGTGCCCCGATTAATGCAAGAAATTCACTGATCTTATGGACGTTTGTCAGGATTTTGTTAATTTCTGCGCAATTTCGGCTAGGGTATGCGAAGGAATGCGGCAGAGCCTGTCACGAGGAGCAGGTGGCCGTTGGGATGGAGGATTTCAAGTCATGAGCGACGCAAACGCAACCGCAGGTGCAAAAAAAGCCGGATTTCACATTGATCAGGCCAAGTATGAGCGGATGTATGCCGATTCGATCAGTAACCCCGAAGCGTTTTGGGGGGAGCATGGCAAGCGGCTGGACTGGATCAAGCCCTATACCAAGGTCAAGAACACCTCGTTTGCGTATGACAATGTGTCGATCAAATGGTTTGAAGATGGCACGCTGAACGTGTCGGCCAATTGCATCGACCGGCATTTGGCAACACGCGGCGATCAGACGGCGATCATCTGGGAAGCGGATGATCCCAACGAGACGCCGCAGCACATCAGCTATAAGGAACTGCACGCGCAGACCTGCAAGATGGCCAATGTGCTGAAGGCGATGGGCGTGGGCAAAGGTGACCGCGTCGTAATCTATATGCCGATGATTCCCGAGGCCGCCTATGCGATGCTGGCCTGTGCGCGGATCGGGGCGATTCATTCGATCGTTTTCGCGGGCTTCAGCCCGGACGCGCTGGGCGCGCGGATCAATGGCTGCGATGCCAAGGTGGTGATCACCGCCGACCATGCGCCGCGTGGTGGCCGCAAGACCAAGCTCAAGGATAACGTCAATCAGGCGCTGTTGCATGACACCTCGGATGTGAAGTGTCTTGTGGTGCAGCGCACCGGTGATCAGGTCGCATGGCGGCGTGATCTGGATTTCTGGTGGCATGAAGAGGCCGAGAAGGTCAGTGCCGATTGCCCGCCAGAGGAAATGAACGCCGAAGACCCGCTGTTCATTCTTTACACCTCGGGGTCGACCGGCATGCCCAAGGGCGTGGTGCATACGACGGGCGGCTATCTGACCTATGCGTCGATGACGCATGAGTATATTTTCGACTATCACGAGGGTGATATTTACTGGTGCACCGCCGATGTGGGCTGGGTCACAGGGCATAGCTATATCGTTTATGGCCCGCTGGCCAATGGGGCCACCACGCTGATGTTCGAGGGCGTGCCGACCTATCCGGATGCCGGGCGTTTCTGGCAGGTGTGCGAGCGCCACAAGGTGACACAGTTCTACACTGCCCCCACCGCCATTCGCGCGCTGATGGGCAAGGGCACCGGGCCGGTTGAAGGATCGGACCTGTCGAGCCTGCGCATTCTGGGGTCGGTCGGCGAGCCGATCAACCCCGAGGCGTGGAACTGGTACAATGAGAATGTGGGCAAGGGCAAATGCCCCATCGTGGATACCTGGTGGCAGACCGAGACCGGCGGCATTCTGATCACGCCGCTGCCCGGTGTGATCGACACGCCCAAGCCCGGTTCGGCCACCAAGCCGTTCTTTGGCGTGAAGCCCGTTGTGCTGGACGATCAGGGCAACGAGTTGGACGGCGAGACCTCGGGTGTTCTGGCGCTCAAGGATAGCTGGCCGGGGCAGATGCGCACCGTCTGGGGCGATCACAGCCGGTTTGTCTCGACCTATTTCGAGATGTTCAAAGGCTATTATTTCTCGGGCGATGGGTGCCGCCGCGACGCGGATGGCGATTACTGGATTACGGGCCGGGTGGATGACGTGATCAACGTCTCTGGCCACCGGATGGGCACCGCCGAGGTGGAATCGGCGTTGGTCGCCCATGCCACGGTGAGCGAGGCCGCCGTTGTGGGCTATCCGCATGACATCAAGGGGCAGGGCATCTATTGCTATGTCACGCTGATGGATGGGGTTGAGGCCACCGAGGCGCTGCGCACGGAACTGGGCAACTGGGTGCGTCAGGAAATCGGGCCGATTGCCAAGCCGGATGTTATCCAATGGGCACCGGGCTTGCCGAAAACCCGTTCGGGCAAGATCATGCGCCGCATCCTGCGCAAGATCGCCGAGAACGACTTTGACAGCCTTGGGGATACCTCGACGCTGGCCGATCCGTCGGTCGTGGACGAGCTGATTGCCAATCGCACCAAAGCCTGAGAGGGGACTCGTGATGGACGGAAGCGACACGCCCCGTAATGCCGCCAATCTTGTTCTGCTTGGACCGCCGGGCGCGGGCAAGGGCACGCAAGCCCGGATGCTGGAGGAGCAATTCGGGCTGGTGCAACTGTCGACCGGCGACCTATTGCGCGCGGCTGTAGCGGCGGGCACCGAGGCGGGTCGTGCGGCCAAGGCAGTGATGGAGGCGGGGGATCTGGTGTCTGACGCAATCGTCATCGCCATTCTGCGCGACCGCCTGGCCGAACCGGACTGTGCCAAGGGCGTGATCCTTGATGGGTTCCCGCGCACCACGGTGCAGGCCGAGGCGTTGGATGGTCTCTTGGCGGAAATCGGTCAGGGTATCCGGTCGGCGATCAGCCTTGAGGTGGATGACGCGGCAATGGTGACGCGGATTTCGGGCCGCTACACCTGTGGCGGCTGTGGTGAAGGTTATCACGACAGCTTTAAGATGCCGAACGTTGCCGGCATCTGTGACAAATGCGGTGGCACCGAGATGAAGCGGCGCGCCGATGACAATGCGGAAACGGTGGAACAGCGGCTGCGCGCCTATCATGCGCAGACCGCGCCGTTGATTTCCTATTATGAATCGCGCGGCGTTCTGGCCCGCGTCGATGCGATGGCCGAGATCGAGGCCGTTGCAAGAGAGCTGAACGCCATCGTCGCCAAGGCGGTTGCGTAAAGGAGTGCCCGTGCCGGGATGGTCCCGGCGCGGTCTGGAGGAAGCCGTTATAAAAGGGAGGGCACGCTTTGTCCGATCAAGAAAGAGCGAACGCTTATTGGAAGGCCAATCTGCGTCTTATCACATGGAGCCTCGTGATCTGGTTCTTTGCCTCGTTTGGCTTTGGCATTTTGCTGCGGCCCATGCTCTCGGGGATCGCCATTGGCGGCACCGATCTTGGGTTCTGGTTCGCGCAGCAAGGGTCGATCATCGTCTTTCTGATTTTGATCTTCTTCTACGCCTGGCGGATGAACAAACTCGATGCCGAACATGGCGTCGGTGAAGAATAAGTAGGGGGAGGGACAATGGATCAAACAACACTCAATATCATCGTCGTTGGCCTCAGCTTCGTGCTTTACTTCGGTATCGCGATCTGGGCCAAGGCGGGATCTACGGCTGAATTCTATGCTGCGGGACGCGGCGTGAATCCGGTCGTCAACGGGATGGCAACGGCGGCGGACTGGATGTCGGCGGCCTCGTTCATCTCGATGGCGGGTCTCATCGCCTTTGTCGGCTACAACAACTCGACCTTCCTGATGGGCTGGACGGGTGGTTACGTGCTGATGGCCATGCTGCTTGCGCCCTATCTGCGCAAGTTCGGCAAATACACGGTGCCCGAGTTCGTGGGCGACCGGTTTTACAGCAACAAGGCCCGCGTTGTGGCCGTTATCGCCCTGATCACCATGTCGGTGACCTATGTGATCGGTCAGATGGCGGGTGCCGGTGTGGCCTTCTCGCGTTTCCTTGAGGTGGACAACACCACTGGCCTTTTGATCGCGTCGGCTGTGGTTTTCGTTTACGCCGTTCTGGGCGGGATGAAGGGCATCACCTATACGCAGGTGGCACAGTATTGCGTTTTGATCGTCGCCTATACGATTCCGGCGATCTTTATCTCGCTGCAGCTGACCGGCCATGTTCTGCCGCAGTTGGGCCTGTTTGGTGAGCACACGGCGTCGGGTCAGTATCTGCTGGTGACGCTGGACGGCCTGCTGAACGATCTGGGCTTTAATCAGTATACGTCGGGGTCCAGCCCGTGGCTGATGGCGCTGTTCACCTTGTCGCTGATGATCGGCACCGCCGGTCTGCCGCATGTGATCATCCGCTTCTTCACCGTTCCCTAAGTGTCTGATGCACGTTGGTCGGCTGGTTGGGCGCTGGTCTTTATCGCGTTGCTCTATCTCACCGCTCCGGCTGTGGGTGCGATGGCGCGTCTGAACATCATGACCACCATGTGGCCGCAGGGTGTGCAGGGCGAAGCTGTGGCTGTGGACGAACTTCCCGATTGGTTCCGGACCTGGTCTGCCACTGGCCTCTTGGCTGTGGAAGACAAGAACGGCGACGGCAAGATCCAATACTACAACGAAAAGAGCGAAGCGATGACTGCGCTGGCGGCCGAGCGTGGCTGGCAGGGCAACGAGCTTGTCACCTTCAATCAGGACATTCTGGTGCTTGCAAACCCGGAAATTGCGGGTCTGCCGGGTTGGGTTATTGCACTTATCGCCGCAGGCGGTATCGCGGCAGCCCTCTCGACGGCGGCGGGTCTGCTCTTGGCCATCTCTTCGGCGGTGAGCCACGACCTGATCAAATCGACGATCAATCCCGGCATCTCGGAAAAAGGCGAGCTTTTGGCAGCCCGTATTTCGATGGCGGCGGCGATCGTGGTGGCAACCTATCTGGGCCTTAACCCTCCGGGCTTTGCGGCTCAGGTTGTGGCCTTGGCGTTCGGTTTGGCGGCGGCGTCGCTCTTCCCGACACTGATGATGGGCATCTTCTCGAAGCGGATGAACTCTGCTGGTGCAACCGCTGGCATGCTGGCCGGTCTGCTCTCGACCACGCTCTACCTGTTCCTCTTCCTGGGTTGGTTCTTTATCCCCGGCACGAACATGTTGACCCCGGATCAATACCTGTTCGGTATTCCGCCGACCCACTTTGGGCCGATTGGTGCGCTGCTGAACTTTGGTGTTGCGTTCATCGTGGCAAGCATGACGGCAGAACCGCCGCAGGAAATTCAGGACCTGGTCGAAAGCGTGCGTATTCCGCGCGGTGCCGGCACGGCCGTGAACCACTAAGCAAGCAATGGACAGGGGCGGCGCGTGCCGCCCCTTTTCCCTCTGCCGCCCGCCGATATTTCCGGAAACCGGGTGCTTTTAGGTGATTTCCCACCATATCCGAGGAGAGCCGCGCCCGATGAGCGACGTCAAACCCGATCCCATTGACAGCCTGACACGCCATGCGCCGTTTTCCGGCTTGCCGCATGTGTTGCGCAGTGCGTTGGCCCCCAAGCTGGCACGGGTGGTTCTGGAGCAGGGTGTTGTGCTTTTTGAGAAGGGCGCGCCGCTGGCGGGGCTTTACGTGGTCGAGACTGGCGGGCTCGATATCGAAACGGGGCATGCCGATCTGGTGTCGCATCGTGGGCCGGGCGACATCATGGGCGAGCGCGGCCTTTTGCGTGATGGCAATGCGCTGCTGACGGCACGGGCGGCGGAACCCTCGGAGTTGGTCGTCGTGCCGCGCGAGGCGTTTCTGGACCTGATGGAGCAGTCGGATGAGATCGCACGCTGGTTCGCGCGGGCACGGCCCACGGCGCAGGGCGATGACGGCCCTTATGCCACGGGTCTGACGGCGCTACAGGTGTCGGATCTGATGACCGCGACGCCGATCACCTGCACCCCCGACGCCACGGTCAAGGATGTGGCGCGGCTGATGCGGGACAATGTGATTTCGTCGGTCGTGGTGATGGAGGGCGCGCGTCTGGCGGGCATCATCACCGTGCGCGATCTGGCCAATAAGGTGCTGGCCGAAGGGCTGGGCGGGGACATCCGCGTGGCGCAGGTGATGACGCCGGACCCGGTGACGATTGAGCCGGGGCGGCTGGGCCTTGATGCGTTGATGCTGTTGTCGGAACTCAAGGTCAATCACCTGCCGGTGGCGCAGGGT
This sequence comes from Roseovarius sp. MS2, assembly GCF_051447875.1. Lineage (NCBI taxonomy): Bacteria > Pseudomonadati > Pseudomonadota > Alphaproteobacteria > Rhodobacterales > Roseobacteraceae > Roseovarius > Roseovarius sp. MS2. The sequence continues at coordinate 743,299 of NZ_JBKHVF010000001.1, read as the reverse complement.
GGGCGGGTGCTGGGCATGATCGGCAAAACCGATTTGTTCCGCCAACAGGCCGCAACGGCAAGCCATATGGTCGCCGATATTGCCAGCGCTGACACAGCCGAAGACATGGCGCATGTCATGGAGCGGGTGCCGATGCTGTTGGTACAACTGGTACAGGCCGGGGTGCGGCCACAGTCGATCACGCGGCGGATTACCGATATCACCGATGCGATCACCCGGCGTTTGCTGAGGCTGGCAGAGCAGCCGCTTGGCCCGGCCCCGGTGCCCTACCTTTGGGCGGCCTGCGGCAGTCAGGGGCGGCGCGAGCAGACGGGGGTGAGTGATCAGGACAATTGCCTGATCATCGACGACAGTGTCCTGCCCGAGCATGATGCCTATTTCGCCGCGCTGGCCAAATATGTCAGCGACGGGCTGAACACCTGCGGATTTTTCTATTGCCCCGGCGATATGATGGCAACCAATCCGCGCTGGCGGCAGCCGCGACGGGTTTGGCGGAGCTATTTCGCACGCTGGATCGCGCAGCCGGATACAGAAGCGCAGATGCTGGCCTCGGTCATGTTCGACCTGCGGGCGATTGCGGGAGAGAATGCGCTGTTTGACGATTTGCAGGCCGAAGTGCTGGCAAGTGCGCGCAAGAATTCGATCTTTGTCGCGCACATGGTGTCTAATTCGCTAAAGCATACGGTGCCCTTGGGCCTTTTGCGCGGATTTGCCCTGATCCGGTCGGGCGAGCATAAGAACACGATTGACCTTAAACATTCGGGCGTGGTGCCGGTGGTTGATCTGGGGCGGATTTACGCGCTCTTGGGATCGCTTGAGGTGGCGGGCACGCGCGAGCGGATCACGGGGGCACGGGCGGGGGCAGTGATTTCCGAGAGCGGTGCGCGCGATTTGCTGGATGCCTATGACCTGATCGCGGAAACGCGGTTGCGGCATCAGGCGGCGCGCATCCGCGCGGGGCGCAGCCCGGACAATTTCATGGCCCCCGCCGATCTATCGGACCTTGAGCGCAATCACTTGCGAGATGCGTTCATGGTGGTCAAGACCATGCAATCGGCCATTGCACAATCCAGAGGAGCACCGGGATAACTTATGTTTTTTGAATTGATCGCCACTTTCGCCGTTGGCATCGCCGCCGCCGGTCTGGCCCTAGTTGCGGGGCATCTGAGCCGGGGCCGGTTGCCGCGGTATTCCGCGCCGATCTTGGCGGGTATTGCGATGCTCTGCTATGCGATCTGGTCGGAATACACTTGGGCGGATCGCACGCTGAGCACCTTGCCAGAGAGTGTCGAAGTGGTGAGCGCTGTAGAAGAAGCAAGGTTCTGGAAGCCTTGGACCTATGTGGTGCCGCAGGTCACGCGGATGATGGTGCTGGACCGGGCCGGGGTTCAGACCAACCCGACGGTGCCGGAAATCCTGTTGGCGGATATCTATCTCTTTGGCCGTTGGGCCGTGCCGGTCAAGCGCCCGCAACTGGTGGATTGCGCCAAGGCGGCGCGCGCCGATGTAAGCGAGGCGGCGCTGGCCGATCCATCGCAGGCCGAGTGGCTGGTCGTTGGGGTGGAGGACCCCGTGATCACGGCACTTTGCCAAAGCTAAGTCAGTCGTAACCGGGAGAGGAGGCCCGTCATGCCTGAAAAAACCGTTCTGCTGGTGGAAGATGAGGACAATATCGCGCTGGCGCTTGAGCATCTGATCGGGCGGGCGGGATACCGGCTTCGGCGGGTGGCCACGGGCAATGCAGCCCTGGAGGCAATGGCCGAGGACCGGCCCGATCTGGTGGTTCTGGATGTGATGCTGCCCGAGCGGTCGGGCTATGAGATCTGCCAGATGATCCGCGCCGATGCCGCCCTCAAAGGGATCAAAGTGCTGATGATGACCGCCGGCGGCGGCGAGGTTGAGCGCCGCAAGGGGCTGGCGGTTGGGGCGGATGCGTTTATGACCAAGCCCTTTGCCACCGCTGATCTGACCGCGCAGATCGGTGAGTTGCTGGCCGGGGCAGATCATGATTGAACGCCTGACAGCGCGTTTGGGCCTCAGGCTCCGGTTCGCGCTGTTTTTTGCTGCTCTTGGGTTGGGGGGCGCGGGGGTAATCGCGGGCGCGCTGTGGTTTGGCTATGCGCGGGCGGGCGGGCCGCTGGATGGCTATGTCATCGGCGGAATGGTTGCGACGCTGGGGGTGATGGGGCTCTCGGCGTGGATCGGTCTTTTGTTTGATGAGAACGTGGCCAAGCCCATTCTCGCGCTCGCCTCGGACCTGACCACGCGGGCGCGGGCCGATGTGGATTTGCAGATCAACGAGACGCAGGCCAAGCATTTGAGCACGCTGGCCCCTGCCGCCAATGCGATCAACGCAGCCCTTTCAGAGGCGCGCGCCGCGCGCGCCCGCGCGGTAGAGCGCGAGACGGCGCGGATTGCCCGCGAAAAGGCGCTGTTCGAGGCGCTGTTTCGTGATCTGGGCGAGGGGGCGGTGGTGGCCACGCCCGACAACCGCGTCATGCTTTATAACCGTATGGCGCAAGAGCTGTTGGGGGAGATTGGTCTTGATCGCCCGCTGTCGAATGTTCTGCGCCCCGAGCCGATCATGGAGGCGCTGTCGCGGATGCAGGATGCGCGGGTGCGCGGGCGCATCGAGGCCGAGACATTCCTTGCGGCCTCTGCGAACGGCAAGCGGTTTCTTTTGGGCCGCGTGAGCCCGATCCTGTCGGATGAGGAACTATCGGGGCATGTGCTTATTTTCCGTGATGCGACCGAGGATCTAAGCGCGCATGCGCAGCAGGATCATCTGTTCAACAGGCTGTTGGAAGGGGTGCGCCGACCTGCGGCCACCATTGGTGCGTTGCTGGATGTGCTGCAATCCGCCGAGGATCTGCCCCCCGAGAGCCGCGCCAAGTTTCGCAAAGGGATCGAGGACGAAGTGGCGCGGCTGTTTGAGTGTCTCCGCGAGATGGGCGCGCGGCATGCCGGGATTAAATCCCGAAGCTGGCCGATGTCGCCGGTTGCTGCGGCGCATGTTTTCGACGGCCTGAGCGTGCAGGCGCCTGTGCCGCTAGGGGTGGTGCGAAGCGAGGCGATGCTGAGTTGCGATGGCTTTGCCGTGACCACGCTTTTGGGCGGCATCCTTGGGCATCTCGCAGAGGAGGGCACGCGCGAGGGATTCAGCCTGAGTGCCGAGCCGGACGGCGCGGAAACGTGCCTGATCCTGAGTTGGCAGGGTGAGGCGGTGACGGATGGGCAATTGACCGGCTGGCTTAAGGCGCCACTGTCCACCGCCTATGGGGATTATTCGGGCCGTGATGCGCTGAGCGCGCATCAGACCGATGTCTGGGCCGAGGCGGGGGCAGGCGGGCATCGCATCGTGCTGCCTTTGGCCACCGCTGCGCCACCGCTGGAGCCGGGGGATGCGCGGCCCGAGTTTTATGATTTCAACCTGCCTGAGGTGGCAAGCGGGGAATTGGCCAACCGGCCCCTGTCTGACCTGAGTTTCGTGGTGTTTGACACCGAAACCACCGGCCTTTCGCCACGGGGCGGGGATGAGATCGTGCAGATTGCCGGGCTGCGTATCGTCAACGGGCGCATTCTGCGCGGCGAGAGTTTCGATATGCTGGTCAATCCGGGCCGCCCGATTCCGCCCACCTCGACGCGGGTGCATCATATCAGCGATGATATGGTACAGGACGCGCCGGATATCATCGAGGCTGGGCGGCGGTTTCATGATTTTTGCCAAGGGGCGGTTTTGGTCGCGCATAACGCGCCGTTCGATCTGGCGTTTCTGCGGCTCAAGGAAAAGGTGATCGGGCGGCGGTTCGACAATCCGGTGCTGTGCACAGTGCTGATGTCGGCGGGGCTGTTCGACCATAGCGGGCAGCATACGCTGGATGCGCTTTGCGAGAGGTTCGGGATCACCATCCCGCCTGAGGCGCGGCATACGGCGATGGGCGATACGGTTGCCACGGCTGAGGTCTTTGTGCGGATGCTGGGCCTGTTGCAGGCCAAGGGTGTCACCACGCTGGGGGGCGCTATTGCCGAAGAGGGGCGGATGACCAAGATTCGCAAGGCGCAGAATTACTGAAGCCCGCAGGCCTGAGGCATTTTTGCGCCCGCCTCTTGGCAATCCCGCCCCCCTGACCGATATGGGACCTATGGGACACAAGATTGCGACCTGTTCATATTGCGGCACGCGTGCGGTTCTGGTGTTGGACCGGGCCCGGCATGAGCTGGCCTGTTCGAGTTGTGGCGCGCCGCTGCATGAGATGAAGGCGATGCCCACGCGCGAGACTGGGGCTGTGCGGCCCAAAGCGCGACCGATGCCGCTGCCCCGGCAGGACTATGGGCCAGAGCGGCAGGTGCCGCCCCCTGCCCGCAAAGTGAAGCGGCGCAAGGGGTTTGGGCGGCGGATGCTTGAGGAAATCTGGGACACGGTCGAGGATATATTCGACTGACGCGAAGGCTGCGCCGGGCGCTCACATGCAGTCACAGGTATATTACAATCCCTTTATATTCTTAGAATCGGACCTACGTTTGTCCCAGAGGCTTCGATACGGAACATCGTTGCCTTCTATCACTGTCCCTCGTTCCGCGACTGGCGCCCAAGTTGATAACTTGGGCGCTTTTTTCTGGGCGCAATCCGTGTTTGATAGGGCCATGAGCGAAAATTACAGCGATTCCCATCTGCGCGACATCCTGACACGCACCCGGCGTGTCGCGGTTATTGGCGTGTCCATGAACCCGGTGCGCCCGAGTTATTATGTGGCGCGCTATCTCAGCCTTAAGAAATACGCGGTGGTGCCGGTCAATCCGGGCCATGCCGGGGAGGTTCTGTTTGGACAGACGGTTGTGGCGGGCTTGCGCGATATTGAAGGTCCGGTCGATATGATCGACATTTTCCGCCGATCCGAGCATGTCGGGCCCATCGTGGAAGAGGCGCTGGAGGTTTTGCCGGGGTTACGCACGGTCTGGATGCAGATCGGGGTTGAGAATGCAGAAGCGGCCGAAATGGCGCGGGCGCGCGGCGTTGACGTGGTGATGAACCGCTGCCCCAAGATCGAGTATCAGCGCCTGTTCGGTGAGCTGCGCATGGGCGGGTTCAACACGGGCGTGATTTCGTCCAAGCTGTGAGCCGCATCAATTGCCGCCCAAGAGGCGCAGCGGCATCAGGCGTTCTTGGACCAGACGCACGACGATGGGCACGACCAACAGGATCATCAGGACCGTTCCCGCAATCCGAAGTGCGCGGCGGCGGCGCTCGTGCCGCAGGCGCACCACGGGGATGGTGACGACCGGCGTGATCTCAAGCTCTTTTTCCAATTGGGCGGCGCTGCGGATCGCCGGATTGAGAAGTTCGAGTGTGATGACAAGCGCCAAGCCCAAGACAAGGCTGGCCAGTGCCCCCGCGATCGCCAGTTTCTTGCGGCTGGCCGAGACCGGGAATTGCGGCGGAATGGCCGTTTCCAGAATTTCAAAGCGTTCCTGTTGCTGGCGCGATTCCAGCACGCTGGCCATTTCCGCCTCGACCCGGCTGGTGGTGATCGTGCTCAATTGGTCCTGCAATTGCGTTAGATCACGGGTGAGCGCGCCCAATTCCCGCTCGACGCGGGGGGCGGCGGCAAGGGCGGCCTCGTTCTGGGCGATGCGGGCCGAGACCAGCGCGCGCTGATCCGTCAATTGACCGATCTGACGGGCAAACACCTCTTGCCGCTGACGGGTGGATTCGGTTTCCAACGAGATGATCTGCTGGTCAAGGTCGAGCAGGGTTTCGTTCAGGGTGCGCAATTCTTCGCGTACCGGCGTGATGCTGGAGGGCAGCGATGCGCCGTTGGCGCGTTTGAAATCGGCGATCACGCCTTCGACTTCGGCGATCTGGGCGCTGACGCGGGCCTCTTCGGCGCTAAAGAAATCGAGCGTTTCGCGCACGAGGTCCATGCGCCGCTCGCGGTTCTGGGTGATCACGGTTTCAACGAAATCATTGGCCACCTCGGCGGCCTTGACCGGATCGTTGAGATTGACCGTCACGCTGAGACCGGAAGGCGCGGTTGCCGGGCCCATGCCGGGAATGCCAACGGTAATCGGCGTGATCCGGGCGGAAATGCGCAGTTGATGCACCTTTTCGGCAAGCGGCATATTCGGGACATTGGCAAAGAGGCCATGCCGCTCGATCACTTTGACCAGATTGTCACGCGCCATCAGGCGCTGCTCGATCAGTTGCAGGCGGTGGTTGGCATCGGTGGCGATGGTCTGCCCGGTCAGATCGCGGCCCACTTGTGGCGATTCGATCTGGATGACGGCGGTGGCCTGAAATACCTTGGGCTGGTTGAGGGCGATGATGACCGAGAGGATCGCGCCCACCACACCCACAAGCGCGATAAGCCACAGCCTGCGGCGCAGGAGCCGCATCACATCGGGCATGGATTGAATCGCGCTCATGGCTTGCCTATCGGTGTCGTTTCAAGGTCATCAACTTGGTCGCTGACAACAAAAAGCCGCTCGGGATGTTTCATGCTGACGGAAGGGCCCGCGCAGGCGGGCTACCATCCTATCAGCCGAATGCCCCCAAACGGCCCTGACAGATTTAGGTCTCAACTTGGCCACAATCTAGCAATCGTGCCACAATTTCGCCACAGGTTATTTGTCGAGCTTTGGAAACACTGTGTTCAGAGGCGGGGCAGCGTGACGAGGGCCGCTAGCATATCGCCGGCTTGCAGGCTGTGGCCGGCAAAGCGCGTGGCGCGGGCGAAGGGGGGGCAAGCGATCTGGAGTTGGGCGGAAAAGCGGTGCGATCCGTCAAAGGTGATTTCGAGGTCGTCGAAGGACAGCAGCCTGCGGCTTTGGGCATATTGCGCCTTGTAGGTGGCCTCTTTGGCGCAAAAGAGGCGGCGGGAGAGGAGGCCGCTGTGGTCTTGGGCCAATGCTGCACGCTCGGTAGGGGTGCAGATCGTGGTCAGGATATCCTCGGGCAGGGGCAAGGCGGGTTCAAGATCAAGGCCAAGCCCGGCCCAATGCTCGGTCAGGCCCACCAAGGCCAGACAGGCTCTGGCGCTATGGCTGATTGTGCCAGTCACGCCCTGAGGCCAGAGCGGCGCGCGGTCCGGGGCCATGGCAATTGCGGTCGGCGGAAGGCCGAGTATCGCCATCGCGGCGCGTGCGGCACGCCTGCCTGCCGCGAATTCACGGCGGCGTGCGGGCACCGCGCGGGCGATGGCGGCGGTCTCGATAGGCCAGAGGCCGGTTGCCTCGGCCGCCGGATCGCAGGCGGCCAGTGCCAGCCCTTTGGGCAAAAGCGGGCGAAGCGCCGATATCAGCGCCTCGCTCACCCGTGCCGGGCCGCGCGCATGGCGCGGCGGCGGGCCATCGCATCGGCCCGCGCATCGGCCCGACCGGGGGCCGGGGCCGGAGCGGGGGCATTGGCGGGTGTTGGGGCCACGTCGCCCCGCAATTCCGCCACACGTGCGGCCAGAGTGGCGAGTTTCGGGCAGCGGAAGATATCGGTGATGCTGAGCCGGTCAACCGCCAGCGTGCTGCGGATTTCGCGATGCGCCTGCACCGCCAAGAGCGAATGACCGCCCAGATCAAAGAAACTGTCCTGCGCGCCGATCTCGGACACGCCCAAGATCCGCGCCCAGATCGCCGCGATATCACGCTCTATCGTATTGGCAGGCGTGACCGGCTTGGGGGCGGCGGCGGGGCGGGGGGCCTTCACTTGCGTTTCCGGCGCTGGCAGCGCTTTGCGGTCCACCTTGCGGTTGGGGGTGAGGGGGAAGTGATCGAGCAGCATGACATGTGCCGGGATCATGTGGGCGGGCAGATGCGTGGCCAGATGCGCGCGCGCGGCGTCGGGTGTGATGGTGCCGCGCAGATAGGCGACAAGGCGCATGTCGCCGGGGGTATCCTCGCGCGCCAGCACCACCGCTTGTGCGACACCTGCGCAGCCCTCGAGTGCGGCCTCGATCTCGCCCAGTTCAATGCGGTAGCCGCGCAGTTTCACCTGCGCATCGGCACGCCCGATGAAATCGAGCCGCCCATCGGCGCGCCAGCGCACCAGATCACCGGTGCCATAGATGCGCCCGCCCGTGCGAAACGGATCGGGGCGAAAGCGGTCTGCTGTCAGATCGTCGCGCCCGAGATAGCCGCGCGTGACGCCATCACCGCCAATCCAGAGCTCTCCGGCTATGCCGACGGGCACTGGCTGCATCTCGGTATCCAGAACATACGCCTGCGTATTGGAAATGGGCGTGCCGATGGGACAAGGGCCGGGTGTGTCTTCGGCGGGGCCGGTGGTGGACCAGATGGTGGTTTCGGTGGGGCCATACATATTCTCGATGCGCGCGCGCGTGACTTGACGCAACTCTTGCACCAGAGAGCCGGGCAGCGCCTCGCCGCCCAGCATCAGATACCGCAGCCGCCCGAGGGCGTGGCGGGATTCGTCATTCATGGCGATCATGCGCGCCATGGACGGTGTGCATTGCAGATGCGTGACACCGTGGCGCAGGATTTGTGCGGCGATGGAAAAGTCATCGGGCGCGATGGCCCCCACGCGGTTCGAGCGTTCCAGCACGCGGGCGAGCGGGCGCAGCCCATCAAGCACCTGCCGCGCGGGAATGCCATAGTCGATGAGGCAGGCCACCTCATCCACGCCAATGCGTTTCAATCCCTCGACGCGCGCGACGCAATCCTCGACAGTGCCAAAAAGGCCGGACTCCTCGAAATAGCGCTCGAAGGCGAAATCGAGGATGCCGTCGAGTTCCTCTTCGCTGAGCGACCCGAGGTCCAATTCAAACGGGTTGCTCACACCCTGGGGGCGTTTGAAGGCGGGAAAGGCCCAAGCGTATTGTTTGATGAGGGCGGCGGCGGAGCGCAGATAATCCTTCATCGGTTCGCGCGCCACGCGCCGCGCCTCGTCGCGGGTTTCGGCCACATAGCTATGCAGCATCAAGGTCACGGTAAAGGCATCCGGATCATGGCCCGCCTCGCGCAGGGCGTTGCGGTAGAGCGTGATCTTGCCCGCCACCTCGTCAATGGATTGGCCCAAGAGATGCGTTAGCACATTGGCCCCATGTGCGCCTGCTTCGCGCCATGTTTCGGGGTTGCCGGCGGTTGTCACCCAGACGGGCAGCACCTTGGACACCGGGCGCGGTTGCGTCACCACGGCGTGCAGCGTGCCATCGGCGCGGGGGAATTCCACCGCCTCGCCGCGCCAGAGGCGGCGCAGATCGCGGATCGCCTCGAACATCGCGGGCTTGTTGTTGGGCGGGGTATTTTGCGGGCGCAGGATGAAATCATCAGGGTGCCAGCCGCTTGCAATCGCCAGCCCGGCGCGCCCGTTGGTGAGGTTGTCGATCACCGCCCATTCTTCGGCAATGCGGGCAGGATGGTGGAGCGGGGCCACGCAACTGCCCGCGCGCACGGCGATGTTCTGCGTAACGGCAGCGACGGCTGCGCCGGTTACCGAGGGGTTTGGATAGGGGCCGCCAAAGGCGTGGAAATGTCGCTCGGGTGTCCAGACCGCGCAAAAGCCGTGGGTATCGGCGAATTGCGCGCCCTCGAGCAGGGATTTGTATTTGTCGCGCCCGGAACCATCGTCATTGCCCCAATAGTAAAGGCTGAATTGCATCCCCCGGTCAGAGGTGGCGAGCTGCCCCGACGAGACCAATGCGCGGCTTTCCTCGCCGCTGAGGATCACGGTGTAGCCGCGCGCGAGGGTGTAGAAGAGTTCGAGCACGGAAATGTCGAAATTGAGGCTGGTCACCGCAAGCCAGACGGCACCCGGTTCTGCCGGGATACGGGTATCCATCCCGGCAAAGAAATTGGCGACGTTGCGATGCGTGACCATGACGCCCTTGGGGCGGCCCGTCGAGCCGGAGGTATAGATCACATAGGCCAGATCGTCGGGGCCTGCGCCGCCGTCAAGCTCTGTGTCGGGCGCGTCGCTAAGGCGTGTGTCGATGTCGAGCGTGAGGGTCTGCGCCGTTGGCGGCAGGGTATGGGCCACGTCAGAACGGGTGACGACCACGCGTGCGCCACTGTCGCTGAGGTAGAGGGCCAGACGTTCGGCGGGATAGGCCGGGTCCATCGGCACATAGGCCCCGCCCGCCTTCCAAATGGCCAAGGCGGTGGCCAACATATCGGCCGAGCGCGGCAGGCAAAGGCCCACCAACACGCCGGGGCCAACGCCCATCTGGCGCAGCACATGGGCGATGCGGTTGGCGCGGGTGTCTAGGGCTGCGTAGGTGAGGGTTTCGGCCTCGAACACCACGGCGCGGGCCTGAGGCGTCTTGGTGATCTGGGTGGCGATCAGGCGGTGCAGGGGGCGGGCGTCATAGGGGGTGTCGGTGCGGTTCCACGCCTCTGTGACCAGCTTGCGCTCGGTCTCGGGCATGGGGGCGCGGTCGCCATGGGCAAGCGCCTCGAGCCGCCGTGCCAGCAGATCGGCCATGGCGGGCGAGAGCCGCGCTGCGTCATAGGTGAGCGTGGGGGTGTCAGAGAGGTCGATGGTCAGCGCCGTGCCAGGGATAAGGCCGCGCCCCGCGAGACGCAGGCCGATATGCGGGGTTTGTGCGGCGTCAAGCGCCGGGTCCCGGGCAAAAAGATCAAGCGCGAAGGCCCCGCGCGCCTCGGCCTCTGCGACGGCGTGGGGCAGGTCTGTTATGGCGTGGGGCAGGTCTGCTATTGCCACTGGCACCCAAGGGCAGACATGGCCCGGCCGGGCTGCGGCCTCGACCGCCGCACCTGCATAGGCGATATGCGTGGCCTCTGCGCCGCCCAAGCGCGCGGCCCAGAGGCCGATGGCCTCGAACGCATCGGCGGGCAGATTAAGCGGGCGGCGTTCTTCTGCGCCTGCACCGTTGCCCAAGGGCAGGGTGACGGGACGCATCGCGCGCAAAGCGCTGCGCCAATAGCCATCTTGCGGCGCAAGTTCTGTCAAAAAGCCGGTGACGGCATCGGTGGTCAGCACGGATCCCACGGCGATCTCGGTAAGATCGACCGCGCCACCCTCTGGCCCGGTCAGCGCGCTGAGCCGCAGCGCGCCCGAAGCGGTGGCAACGGTCAGGCGTGTGGCCTCGACGCTGAGAACCAGCCCCGGTGTGCCGCTGCCCGGCACGACCTCGGCCCGGCCCACGAGAAGCACGCGGCCGCCCGCAATGATCCGCGTCTTGTTGAGCGGGTTGGCATAGCCGCCGTGATCAAGCGCGCGCACCAGCCGCGCCAAGGATTCGGCGGGTTGGGTGAAATCGAGGCAGAGCCCCTCGGGGCGCTGATCGCGGGCGAAATAGCTGCGCGCGCTGAGGTCCTGGGTCTGTGCCGTCACGGCGCCCTGTTCGAGGGCGGTGATCACATCGGGAAAGCTGTCGAGCGCTGCGGCATAGCATTTCGCGTTGAGGGTAAAGGCGGTTTCATCCCCGGCGATGTCGACCATGCGCTGTGTCAGAATGCGCCCCTCGTCTACCCCGCCCTCGATCAGGTGCCAGGTGATGCCATGCTGCGCCTCGGCGTTCAGAATGGCCCAGACCGGCGCATTGAGACCGGCGTAGCGCGGCAGTGGGCCATCGTGGAAATTGACCGCGCCGCCTGTGGCGCGCGCCAGCACAGTTTGCGGCAGAAGATCGAGATTGGCGATAGACAAGAGCCAGTCACAGCGTAGATCGCCCAAGCGCTCGGCCAGCCCCGGACCGGGGGGCACGATGCGCAGCCCCTTGGCCTCGGCCCAAGCCGCCACATCCGCGTGGCGGGTGATCACCGCCGCGATGCCATGCCCACGCGCGAGCCAAGCCGTGCCACAGTGCAGGGCAAGGGATTCGTTGCCGATCAAGAGGGCCTGCATCATGGCTTGATCCTTTTTGGTCTGTTCAGCGCCGCGCCAAGATCGCCCAGCACCAGATCGCGCAGGAAATGTGGCGGGCTGCCTGCGCCCTTGCGGCGCAGAAGCCGCCAGAGCGCGCCAAGCCCGGCCCCCAGCACATGCGCCAGCGTGACAAGGGCGAGATAGGCGGCGCCGTGGTTCTTGGTGAAATAATAGCGGCGTGAGGCGAACCAATAGGCGGGCACGCGGCCCCATCCCTTCATGCCGGTACTGACCGAGCCGATATGTTCGACCCGGCTGTCGGCGACGAAATCGGTGCGCCAGCCCGCGCGCGCGGCGCGCAGGCATAGGTCGGTTTCCTCGAAATAGAGAAAGAACCGCTCGTCAAAGCCGCCAATCTCGTCCAGCACCTGTTGGCGGATCATCAGGCTGGCCCCGGCCAGCCAATCGACGGTTTGCGTGGTCTGGGGCACGGACAGGGGCACGGTGTGATTGCGCAAAAGGCGGCTGAAGGGGCCGATCCGCGCCGCCCCTTCGAATTCGCCCAAGATCGAGGGAAAGCGAAAGCAGGTGACATGCGCCGCGCCATCGGGGCCGTGGATATAGCTGCCCGCAAGGCCGGTTTTGGGATGGGTTTCCAGATGGTCGAGCAAGGCGGCGATCGCATCCGGGGCGGGAAAGGCATCGGAATTGAGGATATAGACGTAATCAGGCTGGGTGCCGTCGCTGAGACCGGCGCGCATGCCTGCGTTATTGCCTGCGCCAAAGCCGCCGTTATGCCCGGATTGCACCACGCGCACGCGGTCCCAATCGGCTGTGGCACCCTGCATCGTTTCGAACGAGCCATCGCCGGAATTGTTGTCGACCAGCACGATTTCGCCGGCAATGCCCTGCATGGCGCGCAGAGCGGCCCCTGCCGCCTTGAGGCTCATGTCGGGTGTGCGCCAGTTGAGCACGATTGTAAGGACGCGGGGGGCAGTCATTCCGCGGCTTCCCGGTGATCGGGGGCGGCGGGTAGGGATTCGGCTGCCGCGATCACCCGGCGCAGGCGCGCGGCCAGCACGCGCACATTGGGTTCAAGCACCATGGAGTCATGCGTTCCGGGCACCTCTGTCACCTGCACCTGTGGGGCAAAGCCGGACCAGTCATTGTCAGGCAGAACATAAGCGCGCTCGCTGCTGACCCACCGCCCGTCCGAGACCTGCCATTTGCCCACCAGCGGCGGGCGGAAGAGATGCAGCGCGCCCGCCCATGGCCGCACCTGATATTTCGCGATGGCGCGGTAAAAGGCGGCTTCGATGGCGCTGTCGTGGAAGTGATGCGCGTCGGTTTCTGACGCGGGTTTGGGGCGGCGTTTCGTGATTTCCCACGCCAGCCTGCGCGCCGCCCAACGCAGCGGATAAAGCGGGCCGCCAGCCTTGAGTTCCTGCCCTTGGATCATCAGCCGGTCGCGGCGCGAGAGGGGGCGGCGCTGTGGCAGCGGCGTATCGAGCATGACAATGAGTGCCACCTCTTCACCCGCCGCGTGCAGTTGCTGCGCCATTTCATAGGCGGTGATGCCACCGCCAGAGAAGCCACCCAAGAGATAGGGGCCGTGCGGCTGTATCTGCCGGAGTTCGGCGATCATGTCGGCTGCGGCCTCGGTCAGATCGTCATGCGGGGCCGCCCCGCCATAAAGGCCGCGTGCCTGAAGGCCGTAGAAGGGCCGATCCTCGCCCAAGAGATGGGCCAGATGCCGCAGGTTCAGCACATTGCCGAACATGCCCGCGACAAGGAAGAAGGGGGTTTTCGGCCCGCCTTCGCCCCGGTGCATCGGCACCAGATGGGTAAAGCGGCGCTGCGGGTGCTGTGGTGCGGGCGCGTCTTGCCCGGCCTCTTGCGGGCCGATCTGCGCCTCGATGAGGGCGGCACAGGCGCGGATTGTGGGGGCCTCGAACAGGATCGAGATGGGAAGATCGACGCGATAGGCCTTTCGGATCATGCCAAAGAGGCGGACGGCAATCAGGGAATGCCCGCCAAGGTCAAAGAAGGAATCCTCGGCGCCGACCTGTTCCAGCCCCAGAAGGTCAGACCAGAAGCCTGCCAGCCGGGTCTCAATCTCGCCCTCGGGGGCGGTGAAATCACTGTCGAGATCGGGGCGTTCAAAGCGTTGACCGGCGGTGTCGGGGCCTTCTGCGCCCGCCTCGGCCTGCGCGATAAGCGCGGGCAGGTCGAGCGAAGAGATGAGGATTTGCGGCGCGGGTTGCGCCAAGGCACGGCGAAAGGCCTCGGCCCCGTCGGCAGGGCGGATCCCCTCGCGCAGATTATGGCGCAGGCGCTCTTCGGCGGGGCTTGTCGGTGCGCTCTCGGTCTGGCCTTCGAACCGGACGTTGCTGGCGCGCGGGGCGGTGAGGGTTAGCCCGCCCGCCTGTTTGCGGATGGCAAAATCAGTGATCTCGATCAGCACCCGGCCCGTGGCATCGCAAAGCGTGATGTCAAAGCGCGCGGTTTCGTCGCGTGCGCTGTTTTGGGCGGCGTTGCGGACATGAGACCAGACCTCGGCCCCCAAGGGGGCGTGGACGCGTAGCGCGCCATAGGACATGGGCACCCAGAGGTCTGCCCCGTCATAGCCCGCAATCAGCCCCATGGCCCAGCCTGTCGCGATATCCATCAGCGCGGGGTGCAGGAGATAACCCGTCGCCAGATCGCGTTGGGCGCTCTCGGGCAGGTGCAGATGTGCCAGCCCTTCGCCGTGTCCTAGCCCCATGGCACGCAGCACGCGCCAGCGTGGGCCGAACTCAAGATGCACCTCTTGCGGGGCTGGGAGGGCTGTATCGCCTGCCTCTTGCCAGGTTTCCATACGACTGCGTATGGACGCGATGTCCAACGTTGTGGGCGGTTTCAAGGGAAGCAGGCTCAGCCCCGCCTCGGCCAGTGTGACCCATCCTTGCCGCCCGGCCTGTGCATGATCGCCCTCGATCCGGGCGGCATAGCCGGTGTCGTTACGGGTGAGGGTGAGGCGCATGTCGCGGCTGCCACCCTCGGGCATGTCGAAGGCGCGCAGGAACCACAGATCGTGGATTTCAAACGGGCCATCCTCGCCCTGCGCCCTCAGCGCCTCGGCGAGCAATTCCAGATAGCCGGTGCCGGGCAAGAGCGCCTGACCGGATTTGGTGCGGTGCTGATCGAACAGCCAAAGCCCGGCGTCATAGCGGGCGTGCAGCACCCGGTTTCCTGTTGCATCATGGCTGGCCTCATGCACCAAGGGGGCCGCAACCGGCAGGCGCGGGGCGGCGATGGTCTCGCCACGTTGCTGGGCCACCGCTTCGGCGGCCATGCCCACCTCGGACCAGATACCCCAGTTAAGGGCAATCACGCGGGTTTTGTCGCCGGCGCGGCTCCGGGCATAGGCGTTGAGATAGGCGTTGGCCGCGACGTAATCCACCTGTCCCGCCGGGGCGGTCGCGGTGGAGGAGGAGGAAAATAGCACCAGCCAGTCGAGTGTGCCGTCTGGAAACACCTCGTCCAACACCTGCGTGCCGTGGATTTTCGGCGTGAACACATCCTCGATTGTGTCGGGGCTTTTGCTTAGGAGGGGGGCATCCTTGATCACGCCAGCGGCATGGATCACGCCATTCAGCGTGCCAAAACGCGCCTCGATTTCGGCGCGGGCGGCGTGCATATCCTCGATATTGCTGACATCGCCTGCCACGACCATGACTTGACCGCCCAAGCCTTCTAGCCGCTCGACCGCAGCGATGCGGCGGGCCAGCGGATCGCCTGCACCGCGCGTGGCCAGTGTGCGCGGCCAGTCGGCGCGGGGCGGTAGCGGGCTGCGCGCCATGAGCGCGATTTTGGCGGCGGACTGTGTGATGAGATCTTCGGCCAAGGTGAGGCCGATGCCGCCAAAGCCGCCGGTAATGAGAACCGTCTGGCCCTGTGCCAAAGGGGTTTGAGGGGGTAGCAGGGGGGCCGCGCGCCAGCCCGCCTCATAGCGGCGCGCGCCGCGCAGCGCCGCCACATGGCTGCGCGGCGGCTGCATCAGATCCTCGATCACCTGCGTCACCAGCGCCGCGTCGGTCCCGCGCGCAGGCAGCGCCAGATCAAGGCTTGCCGCTGTCACCCCCGGCAATTCGCGCGGGATCACCTGGAGCGGCCCCATCAGCGTGGCCTTGGCCGGATCGCGCAATCCCTCGTCGCGGACCTGCGCCGCGCCATTGCTGATCGCCGTGATATGCAACGGGGTCGAGAGCCCCTCATCCGCCATGGCCTGTGCCAGAAAGAGCAGGCTGTAGAAGCCCTGTTCCTGCACGCGGTGGAAAAAGCTTGATCCGGGGCGGTGGCGGGCGTCTTGGGTGACAAGCCAGAAATGTGCGATGCGATTGGGCGCGCGCCCCTCGGCCATCAGCGCGCGGATCAGCGCGTCATAGCCTTCGCGCCCGCGTTCCGGCGAAAGGGCGTAGCGGCCCGGTGCGAGTGCGGCAAAGGCATCGCCCGTCGTAACATACGTTACCGTATGTTTTGCGGCCTCCAACCGTTTGCCGACGGCGGCGGCAAGCCCGGTGTCATCCTCGAAGATCAGCCATGTCTCGGGCGGGAATGCGGCCAGATCGGCATCGCTGGCAATTTCGACCTCGGCCAGATGCGGGCGCCAATGGGGCAGATAGCCCCAATCGGTCAGGTTCTCGCGGCGCGTGGGCCAGGTGTCTTGCTCGGGTTCGCGCGCCTTGCCGGGGGCGATGAAATAGGGTTTGTGCTGAAAGGCGTAAGAGGGCAGCGGCACACGGCTGCGCCGCGCCTCGCCCCAGATCTGATCCCAGTCGATTTCGACGCCCACCGCCCACATCCGCGCCAGCATCGCCATGAAATAGGCATCGTCGGCAATGTTGTCGTCGGGGTGACGCAGGGTGCCGATGACCTGATTGGCGCTGATCGCGCCATGCGCTTGGGCGAGGGAGCTTAGCGCCTTGCCCGGCCCTACCTCGAGAAACACGTGTTTGCCGCCCTCGGCCAGACGCCCCAGACCATCCGCGAAATACACCGTGTTGCGCAGGTGGGCGACCCAATAGGCCGGGTCTGTCGCCTCGGCCGCTGTGAGGTAATCGCCGGTGCGGTTGGACAGGATCGGGATTTGGGGTGCGTGCAGGGGGATGGAGTGCAGGTAGTCGCCAAAGCGGCCCAGGATCGGTTCCAGCATGCGCGAATGCGCGGCGATGTCGATGGGAATGCGGGTGGTTTCGATCCCGTCCCCAGCCAGACGTGCGGCCAGATCATCCAGCGCCGCCTGTGGGCCAGAGGCCACGCTGAGGCCCGGCGCATTGACGGCGGCGATGTCGAGTGCCTCGCCCAGATAGGGGCGCAGCGCCTCGGCCCCGAGCGGCACGCTGAGCAATCCGCCCTTGGGGATAGTGTCAAACAACTGCCCGCGCAGATGCACCAGCCCGATGCAATCCTCAAAGCTGAGCACGCCCGCGAGACAGGCGGCGGTATTCTCGCCCATGGAATGCCCGATCAGGGCGGCGGGGGTTACGCCCCAGCTTTGCCAAAGCTGCGCCAGCGCGTATTCGGTGATCATGATCAGCGGCAATTGTACCGAGGGCTGTTTCAGCCGTTCGGCGGCGGAGGCCATATCGGCGGGCGCAGGCAGCCAGAGCGCGCGGATGTCGTAATCGAGTTTGGGTTGCAGCACCTCAAGGCCGCGATCCATCCATTCGGCAAAGACCGGCTCGGTCTCGTAGAGGTCGCGCGCCATGCCGGCATATTGCGCGCCGCCGCCGGGAAACATGAACACGACATCGGGGGCATTGAGCGCCTCATGGGTGAAGACGCGGCGTGGATCGCCCTTTTCCAGCAGGGTTGCGGCCTCGTCATGGCTGCTTGCCACGACCACGCGGCGGCGTTCAAAGGCGCGGCGACCTTGCTTGAGCGTCCAGGCGATATCGGCCAGGTCCTGTTCGGGATGGGCGCGCAGATGTGCGGCAAGGCGGGCAGAGTTTTCCTCCAGCGCTGCTTTGGAGCGGGCAGAGATCACCAGCGGCTGAAACGGCCAATCGCTGGCCTCGGGGGCTGCGCGCGCGGGCGGTTCCTCCAGAACCACATGCGCGTTGGTGCCGCCCACGCCCAGTGAATTCACGCCCGCGCGGCGGGGGTGGTCGCGGCGTGGCCAAGCGCTGAGGCGGTCATTGACCGCAAAGGGGCTGCCGTCAAAGGCAATCGCGGGGTTGGGGGCCTCATAGCCCAAGGAGGGCGGCATTTGCCCGTGATAGACCGCGAGCGTCGCCTTGATGAGGCTGGCCACACCCGCCGCCGTATCCAAATGGCCGATGTTGGTTTTGACGCTGCCGATGCGGCAGAAATCGACCGCTTGGGTGGTTTCGCGGAACGCTTGGGTGAGGGCGGCGACCTCGATCGGATCGCCCAGATAGGTGCCGGTGCCGTGGCATTCGACGTAATCGACGGTATCCGCTGTGATGCCTGCCACGGCCTGCGCCTCGGCCACGGCGGCGGCCTGACCGTCGACCGACGGGGCGAGATAGCCTGCCTTGGCTGCGCCGTCATTATTGACGGCAGAGCCCTTGATCACGCCCCAGATGTGATCGCCATCCGCCAGCGCATCCGCGAGCCGCCGCAGCACCACGACGCCTGCACCAGAGCCGAACACCGTGCCCTGCGCGCGGTGGTCAAAGGCGTGGCATTCGCCGTCGGGCGACAGGATCTCGCCCTCTTTGTAAAGATAGCCGCGCCCCTGCGGCATCTCGATGGTGACACCGCCCGCGAGCGCCATGTCACATTCGCCATTGAGCAGCGATTGCGCCGCCACATGCACCGCGACAAGCGAGGTGGAGCAGGCGGTTTGCAGCCCGAGCGATGGCCCCTTGAGATCAAGAATATGGCTGAGCCGGGTGGTCAGGAAATCCTTGTCATTGCCGGTGTGACGCAACAGGAACATGCCGACATCGTCGACCAGATCGCGGTTGGAACAGAGGTTGAAATAGAAATAGCTGCCCATGCCGCAGCCCGCGAAAACGCCGATGGCGCCGGGGAAATGCTCGGGCGGGTGACCGGCATCCTCGAGCGCCTCCCATGCCACCTCCAGAAACCGTCTGTGCTGAGGGTCAAGGATCGCGGCCTCTTTGGGGCCAAAGCCGAAGAACTCGGCATCGAACATCTCGAATCCGTCAAGGGGGGCGGCGAAGGGCACGTAATCGGGGCGGCGGAGGGTCTGCGCGCCCTCACCTGCGGCCAGCAACTCGGCCTCGGTCATGCGGCGGATCGCGCGATGCCCGGCGCAGAGGTTTTGCCAATACTCCGCCACGTTCCGCGCCCCCGGCAGGTGCGCGGCCATGCCGACAATGGCAATCTCGGTGCCGTCGGGCGACGGTTGGGTCATGTCATCCGCCATCAAATCCACTGCTCAAATCATATCGGGTGCAGCATCGCCAGACAATGCGACTGTTTTGCGGCAGGCCCTTGGCGATAATGGTGTTTTCGCCCCTACCAGCCCGATAGCTGCGCCAGATCAGTGAGGGCTGCGCCATTGAGCCAAAGCGCCAATGCCGCCAGCCCCAGCCCTAGCGCTGTCATGGCGGCGTCATGGACCGGATCCCAGGCCCGCATGTGCCGCGCGAGCCAGATCACCACCGGATAAGCCAGCACCATCGCCGCACCATAGCCCAAGAGCGCGCCCATGAGGCCGCCCCATTCGAGACCCAGCAAGAGCGCCAGAATCATCGCCGCCGCCTTGGCCAGCGTCAGGATGAAAAAGCGCCGCGAATCCCCCGCCGCAAGCGAGGCCTGATCATAGGTCATCACGATGATCTGCGGCAGTTGCATGAGCGCCATCAGCACCACCACCGCGCCCGCCATGGCATAGCGGTCGTCATACATGATCCCGATCAGCCAGACGCCAAGGAGGGCAAACCCGGCCGACAGCGCCATCAGTCCGCCCGTCACTGCAAAGCGCATGCGCCGCAGCTTGGCGAAATTGGCGGCGCTCTCTTGGGGGGGGAGTTCGCGGTAGATCGGAATAAGTAGCCGCCATGTCAGCATATGGCCCAAGAGCATCGGAAAGGAGGCGAGGAAAAAGCCGATATTATAGACGCCGAACACATCAAAGCTGAGGTATTTGCCCAAGATCAGCTTGTCCGCCTGATTGAACAGAAATCCGCAGATGGTGCTGAGGAAAATCCATTTGCCAAAGCGGATGAGTTCCGAGGCGGCCAGCCGTTCCCAGCCCATGCGGTTGCCAGCCCCCGGCAGGAAGAGCCAGAAAAGCACCAGCGCCACGCCCGCGCTGAGCACGCCCGACACCACCAGCGCCCAGACCGAGTGCCACCACCACGCCAGCGCCACCGCCGCCACGATGCCGGTGATCTGAACGGCGAATTCGATGGCGGTGACCCGGCCCCAACGCAGATGCCGTTTGGCGGTATCAAGCGCGGTAGGGTTGAACCCGGTGATCAGGAGCGACAGCCCGGCCACTGGCAAAAGCTGCATCAAGAGCGGTTCGTCATAGATCACCGCCACCGGCCACGCCAAGGCACAGGCCACCAGCCAGAGGCCCACGCCACGCAGCACCTGAATGGTCCATGCCGTGTTGAGAAAGGCGGGATCGTCGCCGCGTTTGCTCTGCATGATGGCGGGGCTGACGCCCACGTCAGAGAATTGCATAAGGCCTTGGATGATGACCGAGACAATGGCCATCAGGCCGAAGGCTTCGGGGAAGAGAAGGCGGGCAAGGATCAGGTTCGACGCCAGTCGCAGCACCTGCGCGCCGCCAAATCCCGCGACGGTCAGCGCAGAGGAGCGTAGAGCGCGTGCCAAAAGCCCGTCACCCGTGAATATCGCCTTGACCTGCTGCATTTGCCCCCTCTGCCTTTTGGGTGTTTCTTGTCCGAGATTTGCGGCCATTTGACGACCTTTGATTGAAATCTCGGGGATTTATCGCCCGCGCGCCCAATCCGTGCCGCCCCGCCGTGCGCGAACGGCCAAGGCCACGGCGACGTAAGCGAGAAAGCCCAGAGGCGCGCGCAGCGCGGCGCGCAGCACCCATCCCGGCCCACTTGGCCGGGTGTCGTCATGGGCGAGGAGCGCCGGGTAGCGCTGTGCAATCTCGGCCACGCCCGCATCCTGTCTGCGCCGCACGCGCACCAGTGCGCCGAACCCCTCGACAAGGGGCCAGTCATAGCGCGCGGGCACCGCATGGCGTTCGCGGGGGGTGAATTGCAGGCGGGCAAAGGTGTCGTCCGAGATGATCCCCGGCCAATCGCCCCACCTTGCGCGGCCTGCGCGGTTCATCGCGAAAAGGCCGCAACCCGGCACGCCGAAGTGAAAAAAGGGCACTTGGCGATAGAAATTGGCATAGAGGCGGCTGAAGCGGTTTGTGGGGGCGGGGATGACCACCTGACCGCTTGCATAGCGTGGTTCGGGGCGGTCGAGGGCCTTGGCGATCTGGCGCAGGAGCGGGGGCGAGACCATCACATCGGCATCAAGATAGGCCAGCACCGCGCCCCGCGCCACGGCCTCGCCCGCGCTGAGCGCGCCGGGTTTGCCGCCCTGCGGCAGGTCGAGCAGGGTGAGGGACCAGTCGCGCGCTGCTGCGCGGCAGGCCTCGGCCTCGGCCAGGGTGGTATCGCGGCAGCCATTGGCGACCACGATCACCTCGGCCCCGCCCGGCACCGGGTCTGAGGCAAAGAGGGCGCGTAGGCAGGCGCCGATCATGCCCGCCTCGTCATGGGCGGGGATGATGACGCTGAGCCGGGGTGCGGTTTTGCCTGTCAACAAAGGGTTTCCAAATCCATCGCCCGCGAGTCTGTGCTGAGCCTGCGCGGCATGCTAGAGCTTATCCGACAAAGCGGCGGCAAGCGGAACCGAAAATGCCTGAACCGATCAATCTTGGCTATCTTGTGCCTCAGTTTCCGGGGCAGACGCATATTTTCTTTTGGCGCGAGATTGCGGATCTGGAGCGGTTGGGGTGTGTGCCGCATTTATTTAGCACGCGGCCGCCGCCGCCCGGACTTGTCTCGCATGACTGGTCAGACGCTGCGATTGCGCGCACCACCTATCTGGGGCGGCCCACGCCCGGTCACGCGCTTGCGGGTCTCTTGCGCGCGCCGTGGTCTGCGATCCTGCGCGAAGGGCAGGGGGGCGAATTCCTTAAGGATGTGCTGATCTGCCTGCCTGCGGCGCGGGCGTTGAGTGCGGCGTGTCGCGCGCGGGGGATTGGCCATGTGCATGCCCATTCCTGCGGGCGTGCCGCGCTCATCTGTGCGCTGGCGCGGCTGATGGGGGGGCCAAGCTATAGCCTGACGCTGCATGGGGCGCTGTCGGATTATGGCCCCGGTCAGGGGTTCAAGTGGCGGCATGCCGGCTTTGCCACGATCATCACCCACAAGCTGATGGCTGAAATGCGCGAGGTCATCGGCCCTGACCTGCCTGCGGATGTGATGGTGCAGCCAATGGGCGTGGATACCGAAGATTTCAAGCGTGACACGCCCTATGAACCGCCACGCCCCGGCGCGCCTTTGCGGATTTTTTCCTGTGGGCGATTGCACCGGGTCAAAGGGCATCAGGATTTGCTGAGCGCCGTGCGACTGTTGCTGGATCGCGGGATTGACGTGCAGTTGGATATTGCGGGCGAGGATGACGCGGGCGGCACGGGCTATCGCGCCGAATTGCAGGCGCATCTGGAGGCGCTCGATCTGGGGGTGCATGCCCGCCTGCTTGGGGCGATCAGCGGGCCAGAGGTGCGGCGGCACCTTTTGGCGGCGGATGTGTTTGCGCTGGCCAGTTGGCACGAACCACTGGGCGTGGCCTATATGGAGGCGATGGCCTGCGGCGTGCCGACGATTGGCACGGATGCTGGCGGCGTGCGCGAATTGATCGATTCGGGCGAGAGTGGCCTATTGGTGCCACCCAAAGCGCCGGAGGTGCTGGCCGATGCGATTGCGGCACTGGCCGCTGATCCAGGCCTCTGCGCGCGCCTGTCAGAGGCCGGGCGCGCGCGGATTGTGCGCGATTTCCGTTCGTCCAAAGGGGCCGAAACGCTGATCGCGGGCGCGCGCCGGGCCTTGGCGGCTCAGGGGCGGTTTTGACCGCTGTTTGACTCCATCGCGTCAATCCGCGCCTTGAGCGCTTCGTTTTCTTCGCGCGCCTTCTGAGCCATGGCGCGCACAGCGTCGAATTCTTCGCGGGTGACGAAATCGCGGTCGGCAAGCCAGCGGTCAATCAGCGATTTCATCGCGGTTTCGGCCTCTGCCCGCGCGCCTTGGGCCACGCCCATGGCATTGGTCATCAACTGGCTGAGATCGTCGAGTACTTTGTTACGGGTCTGCATCGGTTTCTCCGGCGTTACATTTGCTGTCTTATATGTGTTGCCGGGACCAGATCACAAGGTTGACTTGGCCCAGAGCCAGAGGCACAGAGACGCATATGCAGGCCATGATCCCCTTTCCCGACATTTCGCCCGAGATCTTTTCGATCTCGCTTTTTGGTATGGAGTTTGCGCTGCGCTGGTATGCGCTGGCCTATATCGCGGGAATCGTGATCGGCTGGCGGCTGGTGGTGGCGAGCGTGCGCCGTCCGGGGCTGTGGCCGGGGGGTGTGGCGCCGATGCGGCCCGAGCAGGTCGAGGACCTGCTGACATGGGTCATTCTGGGGGTCATCCTTGGCGGGCGGCTGGGCTATGTGCTGTTTTACCAGCCGGGCTACTACCTTGCCAATCCCGGCGAGATTTTGGCGGTTTGGCAAGGCGGCATGGCGTTTCACGGTGGCCTTATGGGCGTGGTGCTGGCGGTGTTGCTGTTTTCGCGCAAGCAGGGGATTGCGTGGCTATCGGTGGCTGATGCGCTCTGCATGGTGACGCCGGTGGGATTGCTGCTGGGGCGGATCGCGAATTTCATCAATGGCGAATTGTGGGGGCGGGCGACGGACCTGCCGTGGGGTGTGGTTTTTCCCTCGGCGGCGGCGCAGGATTGTGCCGGGGTTGTCGGGCTTTGCGCGCGCCATCCCTCACAGCTTTATGAGGCGCTGCTTGAGGGGTTGATCCTTGGGGCCGTGCTGTTGTGGCTGGGCTGGCGGCGCGGCGCGCTGCGGATTCCCGGCACGCTGACGGGGCTATTCTTTGCAGGCTATGGCGTCGCGCGGTTCATGGTGGAATTTGTGCGCCAACCCGATGCGCAGTTTGTGGGTGAAGGCAACCCGCTGGGCTGGGCGCTTCAGCTGGGCGAATTTGGCCTGACCATGGGGCAGATTCTGTCGTTGCCGATGATTGCCTTTGGAATTGGCATGGCGCTCTGGGCGCGGCGCGCGCAGGCGGCATGAGCGGGCTGCGGGCGCATTTTCTGGCGCGGATCGCCGAGGCTGGGCCGATGAGCCTTGCGGATTATATGGCAGTGTGCCTGATGCACCCCGAGTTTGGCTATTACGCGACACGCGATCCGTTTGGGGCGAGGGGCGATTTTATCACCGCGCCTGAAATCAGCCAGATGTTTGGCGAGTTCCTGGGGCTGTGCCTTGCGCAGGTGTGGCTGGATCAGGGACGGCCGGCGCGGTTTTTGCTGGCCGAGTTGGGGCCGGGGCGCGGGACGCTGATGGCAGATGTGCTGCGCGCGACGCGGGGCGTGCCGGGGTTTCGCGAGGCTGCCGAGGTGCATCTGGTCGAGGGATCGGCGGCCTTGCGCGCGGCGCAACGCCGGGCGATTGCGGGCGATGTGATCTGGCATGAGCGGGTTGAGAGCCTGCCGGAGGGGCCGCTTTACCTGCTGGCAAATGAGTTTTTCGATGCGCTGCCGATCCGACAGTTTCAGCGGTCTGGCGAGGGCTGGCGCGAGCGGGTCGTGGGACAGAGCGCGGGCCAGTTGCTGCTGGGTCTGGGCGGGCCGGTGGCCCTGCCTGCGCTGGCCGAGCGGTTGGCGGACACGCGCGAGGGCGATATTGTCGAGACTTGCGGGCCTGCGGCGGCGGTCATGGCAGAGATTGGCGCGCGGATTGCGGCGCAGGGCGGTGCCGCGCTGATTGTGGATTACGGCGATTGGCGATCACTGGGCGATACGTTTCAGGCGCTCAAGGCGCATCAGCCGGTTGATCCCTTGGCCGAGCCGGGGGCGGCGGACCTGACCGCGCATGTGGATTTCGAGGCGCTGGCGCTGGCGGCGGCACCTGCGATGCACACGCGATTGACGCCGCAAGGGGTGTTTCTGGAGCGGTTGGGGATCGCGGCGCGGGCCGAAGCCTTGGCGCGCAATCTGAGCGGCCCGGCGTTGGAAACGCATCTGGCGGCATATCAGCGCTTGACCGGGGCAGAGGAAATGGGGACGCTCTTTAAGGTGATGGGCCTCTATCCCGAGGGGGCCGCACCACCACCCGGATTGGAGCCATGACGCTAGAAATTCTCACTGCTGACAGCCTGGCCCCGCTGCGCCACGGGTTTTTTACCCGCAAGGGCGGTGCGTCTTCGGGCGTGTTTGCTGGCCTCAATTGTGGCCCGGGTTCGTCGGATCAATCCGAGATCGTGCAGATCAACCGGGCGCGGGTGGCCGAGGCGATGGGGGTGGCCCCGGATCACCTGATCACGGTGCATCAGGTGCATTCGGCGGATGTGGTGACAGTGACGGGACCCATGGGGACGCGCCCGCGCGCCGATGCGATGGTGACGGATGTGCCGGGCGTGGCGCTGGCGGTTCTGACGGCGGATTGCCAGCCGGTGCTGTTTGCCGATGTGGCCAATGGGGTGATCGGCGCGGCGCATGCCGGATGGCGCGGCGCGCTGGATGGTGTGCTGGAGGCGACGGTTGTCGGCATGGAGGGTCTGGGCGCGGACCGCCGCCGCATCAGGGCCGTTATTGGCCCGTCGATTTCGCAAGCGGCCTATGAGGTGGGACCCGAGTTTATCGAGGCGTTTTTGGCAGAGGATTCGGACAATGCCCGGTTTTTTGCCAATGGCGAGGGCGGGCGGTATCAGTTCGATCTGCCGGGCTTTGGGCTGCACCGGCTGCGGCAGTCTGGCATCGGGCAGGCGGAATGGACGCGGCATTGCACCTATGCCGATCCCGAGCGATTCTATTCCTATCGCCGCACCACCCATGCCGGTGAGGCCGATTATGGCCGGCTGATCTCGGTGATCCGTCTCTGATTGGGGCGCAATTTGGGCCGAAATTGTGGGGCTATTCGGGCGGCATCGGGGATGCCCCAAGATGTCTTTGAAAAATTTTATTTAAATTCAATGGATTGAGATTTGGCTTGGATGGCTTGCATGCCCTGATCTTGTCTGAATTTTCACGATTTCCGTCAAACCTTGGCCCCAAACCGGCGGCATAGTTGCTGGTAACGAAACAATGAGCCCCGCAAATTGGGGCCAGAGGCCAGAGGTTAAGAGCCATGAAAGCACGTTGGTTGAAATCGGTTGTGAAGCACAGCAAAGAGGCCGCCGTTGCGCTGCCGTATCAGCGCGGTCAGCGCAAGGTTGCGGTGCGGATCGTGGAACTGCCCAAGGCGGTCAAGACGGCCTGAGCGATCAGGCGCTGCTCTCGGCCCTGTTCGACACCTCGATCAGATTGCCATCGGGATCGCGCAGATAGAGCGAGCGGATCGGGCCAGTGGCCCCGGAGCGGGGCAAGGGGCCAAGCTCGACCGTTACGCCAAGCGCTGCGAAATGCTGCTGCCAGTCCTCTAGCGGGGTTTCACTGAGAAAGCACAGATCGGCGCTGCCGGGTTGGACATGAGCCGCCTTGGGATCGAATTCCGCGCGCCATTGATGCAGGTTGATCTTCTGCGCGCCGAATTTGAGCGCCCAGCGTGTGCTGCCATCGGCGGGGTGAAACACCTCAGGCGTCATCCCCAGAACATCCCGGTAAAAGGCGCAGGTGGCCGCAATATCCGCCACGGTCAGCACAAGATGGTCAAGAGCGGCGAGTGTCGGCTGGGTCATAGGGACGCCTCTGGTTTGAAGTCATCGGGAATACTGTCGATGCCATCGAGCATCAGATCGGCCATGACCGCGCCCACCTTGGGGGCCATGCCAAAGCCGATTTTAAAGCCGCCATTCGCAACAAATTCGCCCGGTCGGAAGGGATGCGCGCCCAGCATTGGTGCGCGTGACCGCGAGCGCGGGCGCACCCCGGCCCATCGCGCGACCACGGGCGCACCGGCAAGCGCAGGCACCGCCGCCACGGCGCGGGCGATGACATCGTCAAGCTGGGCATCGGTGCTGGTGGGATCATCATAATTGCGCTCTGAGGTGGAGCCGACGGCAGTTGTGCCATCCTCATGCGGCACGATATGCACCTGATTGGCGAAAATTTGCGGCTGATTGCGGGCGTCAAAGGCCAAAAGCGCGCCTTGCCCCTTAACCCCGTTGCCAACCGAGCGGGTATGCGCGGCGCTGAGCGCCTCGAGACCCGCGATGCCGGTGGCCCAGAGAATGCGACCCGTCATGGGGCCTTCGGTCACAACCTCGGCACCGCGCGCGTGCAGGGCGGCGACAAGGGCGGCGCAGGCCTGACGGGGATGCAGGCGCGCGGTGAGCGTGTCATGGATGATCTGGCCGGTGTCTGTTTCTGGGCACCACGGGCCGCTGGCGGGGATGATGCGCCATTCGGCCTGCCCCTGCCAGAGGGTTGCGGCGTTCTGGCTGCGCTCTTGCGCCAAGGCAAGGGCTGCGGCATCGGCGATGGGTTGCAGGCGGCCAAGGCTGGCATAACCGGGGGAGAGGTTCGAGACCTCGGCCACCTCGGCCCAGAACCCCGCGGCCATAAGCAGACTGTCGAGTTGAAACGCCTTTTTGCTATTCCAAAGCTCGGGCACATGCGGGGCCATGGCACCGACAATACCGCCCGACGCACCCGCGCCGGGGTCATGCGGGTCGATGACGCGCACACGTGCGCCGCGCCGCGCGCAAGACCACGCCACCGACAGGCCAAAGATGCCCGCGCCCATTACCGTGATGTCAACCATTGCCAATCCTTTGCCGTCGCGCGATGGTCGCGCGCGTTTTCGCCATGCTTTAGAGGATCGTACCATGCAGGACCAGACCGCAGACCTGATCTGGCGTGAGGGTGAGGTGCCGGTA
This sequence comes from Roseovarius sp. MS2, assembly GCF_051447875.1. Lineage (NCBI taxonomy): Bacteria > Pseudomonadati > Pseudomonadota > Alphaproteobacteria > Rhodobacterales > Roseobacteraceae > Roseovarius > Roseovarius sp. MS2. Next base: position 715,460 of record NZ_JBKHVF010000001.1, on the reverse strand, counting down.
TCGGTGCGGTTCGATGATCCCTATTTCAGTCTCGACAATGGGTTGGCGGAAACGCGGCATGTGTTTCTGGGGGCAATGACCTGCCAGCGCGGTTTCGCGACGGGTTTCACATTGCGGAATTGGGGTTTGGCACCGGGCTGAACCTCTTGACCAGTTTGGTGGCGTGGCGGGCGGCGGGCGTATCCGGGCGTTTGCACTTTACCAGTTTCGAGGCCTATCCGATGGCCCCGCAAGACATGCGCCGCGCGCAAGCCCGCTTTGCGGAACTGGCGGGGGTCGCGGCGGAACTGGCCCCGCATTGGCAGGGGCAGGCACAGCGGATCAGCCTGCCGGACCTGGAGTTTGCCCTGATTGCAGGCGATGCGCGCGAGACGCTAAAGGCTTGGCCGGGCAGGGCGGATGCCTGGTTTCTGGATGGGTTTTCCCCCGCCAAGAACCCCGAACTGTGGCAGCCAGAGTTGATGGCCGAGGTGGCGCGGCATACAGCGCCAAAGGGCACGGCGGCCACCTATACGGCGGCGGGCTTTGTGCGCAAGGGGCTTGAGGCGGCTGGGTTTTGTGTTACGCGGGATCAGGGATATGGCCGCAAGCGGCATATGACCACGGCCCGGAAAGACCACCCATGAAAGACCGCTCGTGACAGTTCAAAACACCCGCTTGGGCATCTTGTTGATGGTGCTGACCACGGTCATCTTTGCCGCGCAGGACGGCATTTCCCGCCACCTGGCCGAGAATTACAACGTGCTGATGGTGGTGATGATCCGGTTCTGGTTCTTTGCTGCCTTTGTGATGGTGATCGCCGCGCGCAAGGCGGGGGTCTTCGGGCCGCGGCCACCACATCGCAGCCCTTGATGCAGGGGTTTCGCGCCGTGCTGCTGGTGGCGGAAATCTGCGTGATGGTCTATGGCTTTACCCTTCTGGGGCTGATCGAGGTGCATGCGGTCTTTGCCTGCTATCCGCTATTGATTGCCGCGCTTTCGGGTCCGGTTCTGGGCGAACGGGTGGGCTGGCGGCGGTGGTTGGCGATTGCGGTCGGGTTCATCGGCGTGCTGATCATTCTGGAGCCGGGGCTGGGCGTGATCGACCCCAAGGCGATTGTGCCCTTTATCGCCGCTTTGATGTTTGCGCTCTACGGGCTTTTGACGCGCTATGTGGCGCGCAAGGATACGGCGGCCACGAGTTTTTTCTGGACCGGGACAGTCGGGTCGGTTGCCATGACGCTGGCCGGGATCTGGTTCTGGGAGCCGATGACGTCGGATGCCTGGGCGTGGATGATCACGCTCTGCATCACCGGAGCGGCGGGGCATTACACGCTGATCAAATGCTACGAAGTGGCAGAGGCAAGCGCGGTGCAACCCTTTGCCTATCTGCAACTTTTCTTTGTGACGGGCATCGGGATTTTCATCTTTGGTGAAACGATTGCGCTGAATGTGGCCTTGGGCGGCGCGCTGGTGGTTGGCGCGGGTCTGTTTACGCTGTGGCGTCAGCGCAAGGTGGGATGAGGCGGGGCCAAGGTTTGCCGCAATTTTCATCGGCTTTACCCTCTGAGCTTCTCAGGGGGTTCTTTTTCGCGCGGCGATAAATTTTACCAATTGATAAAATTTCGAATCGTGGAATACTGATCCTCAGCCATCCATGACCGGAGACAGCCATGAGAGACCGCCAACTCGCCCCCGGTATCGTCGCAGGCCGGCTTGATCCCGCCGCCTTGCAGGGCAACTTCACCGATCTGCATCCCCCCCTTGATGATCACGAGGCGCTGGTGGCGGCGGATCGCTGTTATTTCTGCCATGACGCGCCCTGCATCACCGCTTGCCCCACCTCGATCGACATCCCGCTTTTTATCCGGCAGATCGCCACCGGCACGCCCGAGGCGGCGGCCAAGACGATCCTGAGCCAGAATATCCTGGGCGGCATGTGCGCCCGCGTTTGCCCCACAGAGACCCTGTGTGAAGAGGCCTGCGTGCGGGAGGCGGCCGAGGGGCAGCCGGTGCTGATCGGGCGGTTGCAGCGCTATGCGACGGATACCGTGATGGACCAAGGCGTGCATCCCTTTACCCGTGCTGCGCCCACGGGACGGCGGGTGGCGGTGGTGGGGGCGGGGCCTGCGGGGATGGCCTGCGCGCACCGGTTGGCGATGAAAGGCCATGATGTCACGCTCTACGATGGGCGCGCCAAGCCCGGCGGTCTTAATGAGTTTGGCATCGCCGCCTACAAGAGCACCGACAGTTTCGCCGCGCGCGAGGTTGACTGGCTGATGCAGATTGGTGGGATCACGCTGGCCACCGGGCAGCGTCTGGGGCGCGAGATGACGCTGGCGGAATTGCAGGAAGATCACGACGCGGTGTTCCTTGGGATTGGTCTGGGCGGGGTCAATGCGCTGGGGCTGAGCGGCGAGGACCGCGAGGGAATGCGCGATGCGGTGGATTTCATTGCCGATTTGCGGCAGGCCGAGGATCTCAACGATTTGCCAGTGGGCCGCGATGTGGTGGTGATCGGGGGCGGCATGACGGCGGTGGATGCCGCTGTGCAGGCCAAACTTTTGGGCGCGCTCAACGTCACGCTGGTTTATCGGCGGGGGCGCGACCGGATGAACGCCAGCCGCTATGAACAGGATCTTGCGGCCTCCAAAGGTGTGCGGATCGTGACCAATGCCACGCCCATCGCGGTGCATGGCAATGGCGCGGTGCGCGAGGTTGAGTTTGAGTATTCCGACGACGATCTCAGGCCCACGGGCGAACGATTCCGGCTTGCTGCTGATCAAGTGTTCAAGGCGATTGGTCAGACGCTTGAGGGGGCCGATTTGCCCGCGCTCGACGGGCGCAAGATCGCCGTTTCAGGCCCCGGGCGCACCTCCCTGCCCGGGGTCTGGGCGGGGGGCGATTGTGCGGCGGGGGGCGATGACCTGACCGTGACGGCAGTGGCCCAAGGGCGCGACGCTGCCGAAGACATCCACGCAACCCTGATGCCGGAGGGCTGAGCCATGGCGGATCTGTCGGATGGAGAACGTGCTGCACTTGCGAGAATCTCCAGTCTTGAATCGCCCGAGAAACTCAGAAACTTCATTGAAAATGCGCGACGCACGAAATCGCCGGTTGTCGAGCGGGCTGCATTTGCTCGCTTGTGCCTTGTTCAGCCCGAAGCAACACCAGGAACTGTGGAGCATGACGTCTGGCAGTCGATTCACGCTCTCGAAGAAATGCTTCGCGAAGAACGTGGTAAGACCGTGATGCTATCACGAACGCGTCACAAGATCGCTCGTGATGGGGAAGCAAAGACAGCAGCTGACCTTACCTTGAAGAAGGATGCATCAGCTGGCTTCACGGATCTGGTTCAACGCGGTCACCCGGAACTTACTTTTGAGGCGGTCGCCCTACGTCACCCAAAGACTTTTGATGACGAAGTTCTCGACTGTGCGCGTCGGCGCTTGGCATTGGCCGGCATTGATCCCGACAACTTCAAACCTTTAGCGGAAGGAAGCTGAGCCATGGCGGATCTGACAACCAACTTTATCGGTATCACATCGCCCAACCCGTTCTGGCTGGCCTCCGCGCCGCCGACGGACAAGGAATATAACGTCCGCCGCGCGTTCGAGGCGGGTTGGGGCGGTGTTGTCTGGAAGACATTGGGCGAGGCGGGGCCGCCCGTGGTGAACGTCAACGGGCCACGCTATGGGGCGATTTACGGCGCGGATCGGCGGCTTCTGGGGCTCAACAATATCGAGTTGATCACGGATCGCCCGCTGGAAGTGAACCTGGAAGAGATGCGCCGGGTCAAGCGCGACTGGCCCGACCGGGCGCTGATTGCGAGCCTGATGGTGCCGGTCAATGAGGACGCCTGGCGCGAGATATTGCACCGGGTCGAGGATACGGGATGTGATGGTGTGGAGCTGAATTTTGGCTGTCCGCATGGCATGAGCGAGCGCGGCATGGGCAGCGCGGTGGGGCAGGTGCCCGAATATGTGGGGCAGGTGGCGCATTGGTGCAAGAAACACTCGAACCTGCCGGTGATCGTGAAGCTTACCCCCAATATCACCGATATCCGCAAGCCCGCGCAGGCCGCCAAGGACGGCGGCGCGGATGCCGTAAGCCTGATCAACACGATCAATTCGATCACGAGCGTCGATCTTGATCTCTTTGCGCCTGAGCCCACGATTGACGGGCGGGGCGCGCATGGCGGCTATTGCGGGCCTGCGGTGAAGCCCATCGCGCTGAATATGGTGGCCGAGATTGCGCGCGATCCCGCCACGGCGGGCCTGCCGATCAGCGGTATTGGCGGCGTCACCACTTGGCGCGATGCGGCAGAATTCATGGCGCTGGGGGCGGGCAATGTGCAGGTCTGCACGGCGGCCATGACCTATGGGTTTAAGATCGTGCAGGAAATGATCTCGGGCCTGTTGCAATATATGGATGACAAGGGCTTTACCTCTGTTGACCAATTGGTTGGGCGCGCCGTGCCCAATGTGGTCAACTGGAAGGATCTGAACCTCAATTACGTGACCAAGGCCAAGATCAATCAGGATGACTGCATCAAATGTGGGCGCTGCTATGCCGCCTGCGAAGATACAAGCCATCAGGCCATTGCGATGTCCGAGGATCGGGTCTTTACCGTCAAGGATGACGAGTGCGTCGCCTGCAACCTCTGCGTCAATGTCTGCCCGATTGAGGGATGCATCACGATGGAACGGATGGCGGCGGGCATGGTCGATCCGCGCACCGGCGAGGTGGTGCAGGACGAGTATGCCAACTGGACAACCCATCCCAATAATCCGGGGCGCTGCGCGGCGGAGTAAAGGATTAAAGTAATCCACCGGTAAGCGGTGCCGCGCTATCGCGTGCCGCGTGCCGGGCGGCACGGCGATAAAGGTAGCGTGGCCAAGCCGCCGCAAGCGAGGTGTGCCCTGAGCCTTGCATGATCCGTGATACACCGGACGGATAGACTGCGCCCGCGCGCAGATGCGTGTGCCAATGGCTTTGAATGAGAAACTCGACCGGGCGGTCGAAGATCTCGGTCAGGTGCAGAAGGTGGGCGGCGGCATCCTGTCCAACCATCTGCACCGGGCTGCGTGGGGCGTTGACCACCGGCAGGCAAAGCACGCAACCGCCGTTGGTGTCGATCACGCGCGCAGGTCCGCGCACGGCTTGGGGCTGGAAGGCGATATACCCAAGATCGTCGATATGGTCGCGCGCCAGATCGCGCGCTCTTGCAAAGATTTGGGGGTCAAGGGCGGCATCCTCGTCGAAGATCAGCCCATAATCGAGACCCTGTCGGACAATCTCGGCCCAGATTTGCCGATGGCTGAGAAAGCGGGCAATTTCGGGGGTGGTCAGCGTGAACGGATAGAGCGGGGCAAAGAGCCCCGCCCCGACCGTGGCCGAAAGCACCGTAGAGGACAGCACAGAGGCCTCGACCTCGGGCCAGAGGTCGCCCTCTAGCCCGCAGGTGTTGAGCGTATCGCGCGCCCGCTCGCGTCGCGTGGCGTCGCGCGCGCCGTGCAGGGCAAAGGCGCGCCCCGCCATAGGGTCAGGCGCCGGGGGTCCAGCCCGAGACGGATTTGACCTCGAGGAAATCCTCGATGCCCCATTTGCCGCCTTCGCGCCCATGGCCCGATTGTTTCATCCCGCCAAAGGGCGAGCCTGCACCGCGCGACTGGCCGTTCATTTCCACCATGCCCGAGCGCAGGGCGCGCGCCAGCCGGTTGGCCCGTGCCGGATCACCGGTCTGCACATAGTTGGTGAGGCCATAGGGCGTGTCATTGGCGATACGGATGCCGTCCTCTTCAGTATCAAAAGGGATGATCGACAGGACCGGGCCAAAGATTTCCTCGCGCGCGATGGTCATCTCGTTGGTGACATCGGCAAAGACCGTGGGTTTCACGTAAAAGCCCCGGTTGAGACCGTCGGGCCGCCCGGTGCCGCCCGCAACCAGCCGCGCGCCTTCGTCGATACCCTGCTGGATGAGGTCCTGGATCTTGTTGAACTGTACCTCGTTGACCACGGGGCCGATGTGGCGACCGGCCTCGTTGGCGGGGCCCACGGGGATGGCATTCGCGGTTTCGGCGGCAATCTCGACCGCTTGGTCGTAAATCTCGCGCTGCACCAGCATCCGGGTGGGCGCGTTGCAGGATTGGCCGGTGTTGTTCATGCAGCGGATCACGCCGCGCTTGACCGCCTTGTCATCGGCATCGGCAAAGATCAGGTTGGCGCCTTTGCCGCCCAGCTCAAGGCTTACGCGCTTGAGCGTGTCGGCGGCGGATTTGGAGATGATGCGCCCGGCGCGCGACGAGCCGGTAAAGCTGATCATGTCCACATCGGGATGCGCGGTCAGTTGGCTGCCCACGCCCACACCATCGCCGTTGACGAGGTTGAAGACGCCCTTGGGCAGGCCCGCCGCATCGACGATTTCGGCAAAGATCACGGCGTTGAGCGGCGACTCCTCAGAGGGTTTCAGGATCATGGTGCAACCCGCGACCAGACCCGCGATCACCTTGAGGGTGACCTGATTCATCGGCCAGTTCCACGGCGTGATCATGCCGACAACGCCCACCGCCTCGTGGATGATCCGGTCATTGGGGGCGTGATCGCCAAGCGGTTCGTCAAAGGCAAAGTCGCGCGCGGCCGCGATGAAATTGGCGATATGCCAGCTTCCGGCACCGACCTGTTGTTCGCGGGCCATGTCGATGGGCGCGCCCATCTCGAGGCTGATGGCCTGTGCCATATCCTCGGCGCGGGCCTTGTAGGCCTCTAGAATTTTCTCTGCAAAAGCAATGCGTTCTGCCGCTGGCGTGGCCATCCACGCCGGGAAGGCCGCCTTGGCTGCGGCGACGGCGGCGTTGGTATCGGCCTGACCGCCCAAAGAGATCACCGCGCAGGGCTCTTCGGTCGAGGGATTGATGACCTTGTGATCTTTTGCCGCGAGGGGGTTGACCCACGCGCCATTGATGTAGAACTGACGTTTCTCGATCATGGTATTGACCTCCAGTGATTTGGCGGCACTCTGTCAGGGGTAATGCCGGGCTGCAAGGTTTGAAATAGGGCGCTTTGGGGCAATTTGATCAAATTTCTGCACCCCAAGGCGGAAATCAGGAAAGGATAGGCTATGGGCCTTCGAATCAATGATGTGATCCCCAATCTGACGGTGGAAACCGATCTGGGCACGATTTCACTGCATGAGTGGATTGGCGACAGCTGGGCGATTCTGTTTTCTCACCCCAAGGATTTTACCCCCGTTTGCACCACCGAGTTTGGCGCTGTGGCGCGCTTGGCCGAGGAATGGGAGAAGCGCGGATGCAAGGTGATCGGCGTCTCGGTCGATGGGGTTGAGGACCATCGCAAGTGGAAGGGCGATATTGAAAAGGTTGCTGGCAGTGCGGCGGGATTCCCGATTATCGCTGATGCGGGGCTTGTGGTGTCCAAGGCCTTCGACATGCTGCCCGCCGAGGCCTATTTGCCCGACGGGCGCACGCCCAACGACAGCGCCACGGTGCGCTCGGTCTTTATCATCGGGCCGGACAAGCAGTTGAAACTGAGCATGACCTATCCGATGACCGTGGGGCGCAATTTCGCCGAAGTTCTGCGCGCGCTTGATGCGCTGCAAACCACATCGCGCAATGGCGTGGCGACACCGGCGGATTGGACCGTGGGGCAGGACGTGATCATCCCGGCCAGCCTGAGCGATGCCGATGCCGAAGCCAAGTTTGGCAGCTTTGAGAAGGTGTTGCCGTATCTCAGAAAGACCAGCTTGAAGGGGTAGGTTGGCTCTGAGGAAGGCTTTGACACCGCGCGAGGAGCCGCGCGGTTGCTGGGCCGGGGACTAGCGAAGCAACAGCCTTGGCTGCCACTTTATGCCAGCCAAGGCTATGCGACCCGTCAGTGATACGCTCGCTCTCCAAATCGCTAGGCCGCGGGACGGCCCAGCGATCGCGCGGCGGCGCGTACCGCGCCTTGATCCCGCGCGTGGGTGATTGGGGCTGCCGTTTGCTTGCATCGCCCTCACCCCAGTGGCGCAAACACCGCCATCTGGCTTGCTCCGCCCAAGGCGGGGTGGGCCTCTCCTATGGCGTGGCAGGTGACCGTGTAGCCGTGGCGTGCCGCCACGCCTTCGGCCCAGCCTGAGAACCGCGCGCGATCCCATTCGAAATGATGCCCCGGATGGCGAAAGCGGTGGCTGGGCACGCCCAGCACCGGGTTGAATTCGGCGTTGGGCGTGGTCACGATCACATGGCCGGGGCGCATATCGGCAAAGAGCGCGCGTTCCAGCCGATTGAGATCACCAAGTGGCAGATGTTCGATGGTTTCCACAAGGCAAGCGCAGTCATAGCCGCGCAAATTGGGGTGGGCCACGGTCATGGATGCCTGCGCCAGTTGCACCTTGGCGCGTGTCTCGGGGGGCAGGTCCGCCAGCCGCGCCTGTGCCGCGCGCAGCGAGGGTAGATCAATGTCGATGCCGGTCAGGCGGGTGAGGCCGGGCAAGAGCGCCAGACGCAGCAAAAGATCGCCCGCACCGCAGCCCAGATCAAGCAGAGTGCTTGCGCCGGTCTTGGTCACGGCGGTCTCTACTGCCTGAAGGCGGGCATCATGCAAAGCGGTGGTCACAACGGGCCTCTGTGGGTTGGCACGGGTCATGGGCCGCTGTGCCATACGCGCGGCGCAAAGGCCAGAGCCGTGCCGCCCCCCAAGCCCCATGGACAGGCCGAACCTATTTGCCTAAGCCTTGCTGTCAGACAGAGCGAGGATGCCATGGCGCGGCGCAAACCCTTTGACATCGGCGGTGTAACGGTCGCGGCGGGCACGCGCGCGCGGGTGGATATCCCTGTAAGCACGCTGTCCAATCACACGCCGGTCAATCTCTCGGTCGAGGTGATCCATGGGCGGCGGGCGGGGCCGGTGCTGTTTGTCTCGGCGGCGATCCACGGCGATGAGGTGATCGGGGTCGAAATCATGCGCCGCCTGCTCAAGGCGGCACCGCTGGCCTCGATGGCAGGAACGCTGATGGCGGTGCCGATTGTCAACACCTTCGGCTTTCTCAATCACAAGCGCTATCTGCCCGACCGGCGCGATCTGAACCGGGTGTTTCCGGGGGTGAGCGAAGGCTCGATGGCGTCGCAACTGGCGTATATTTTCATGGATCAGGTGGTGCGGCGTGCGGATGTGGGCATTGACCTGCATTCGGCGGCCATTCACCGCACCAACCTGCCGCAAATCCGGCTGACGCCGGGCAACACGCGGCTGGAAGAGCTGGGCCGTGCCTTTGGCGCGCCGGTGATGATGGAGTCAAAGCTGCGCGACGGATCGTTGCGGATGGCCGCGGAACAGGCGGGGGTGGACGTGCTGCTCTACGAGGGGGGCGAGGGGCTCCGGTTTGACGAATTCGCGGCGCGGGCGGGGGTGAGCGGTATCCTGCGGGTGATGCAGCATCTGGGCATGATCGGTGCCAAGGGTGTGCCGCGTGCGCGCGGTGTGCCGATCCGGGCGGCGCGCTCGCGTTGGTATCGTGCGCCGCGCGGCGGGCTGTTTCGCGGCTATCTGGCGGTGGGCGATGCGGTGCAGCCGGGCACGGTGCTGGGCGCGGTGGCCAATGCCTTTGGCGATGTCGAAACCGAGGTGGTGGCGGATGTGACCGGCATCATCATCGGGCGTACCAACCTGCCAGTGGTTTATGAGGGTGATGCGCTGTGCCATGTGGCGGAAACGCCGCGTGCCGAAGCGGCGGCAGAGGGGATCAGCGCCCATCTCGAGGCGGCGGCGCTGTTTGACGAGGATGAGATCATCTGAGCGGCACCGCCGCGTTACGGCACGGCGGTGACATTGAGTATTTGCACCAAGAAGAAGCGGAAAGGCGTTTTGGGCCGTTCAGCCTTGGGGCCAGTCGTTGATGATCTGCATCGCCTCATCCGCCGTTTCAACGAATTGGAAGAGATCGAGATCCTCGGCGCTGATTGTGCCCGCCTCGGACAGCGCCTCCCAGTTGATGATGGATTGCCAGAAGGTGGCCCCAAAGAGCAGGAACGGCACGCGCTTCATCCGGTCGGTCTGAATGAGCGTCAGCGCCTCGAACATCTCGTCGAGCGTGCCAAAGCCGCCGGGAAAGACGCAGATGGCACGGGCGCGCATCAGGAAATGCATCTTGCGGATGGCGAAGTAGTGAAAGTTGAAGCACAGGCCGGGGGTGACATATTCGTTCGGGGCCTGCTCATGTGGCAAGACGATATTGAGGCCGATCGAGGCCCCGCCCGCATCCGCAGCACCACGATTGCCCGCCTCCATCACGCCCGGACCGCCGCCCGTGGCAATCACATAGTCGCGCCCATCGCTGGCCATGGATTTTTCGGTCATTAGCCGCGCGAATTTGCGCGCCTCGTCGTAATAGCGCGAGAGATCGGCGAGCGTTTTGGTGCGGGCCGTGTTCTTTTGCGACGGTTCGGGAATGCGCGCGCCGCCAAAGAGCACGACGGTGCTCTGGATGCCGCGCTCGTTCAGGATCATCTCGGGCTTCAAGAGTTCGAGTTGCAAGCGCACGGGACGCAATTCGTCGCGGCACATGAAATCGGGATCGGCAAAGGCCAGACGATAGGCAGGCGCACGGGTCTGGGGCGTGTCCGGCACCTGTTCAGCGGTGGAGCGGTCGGAGCCGGCATCGCGGAATTGGCTGAGGCGGTCGTCTTTCATCGCGGGCGATCCTTGCTTGGGTCTTTGACTTCAGGAGTATAGGGTTTGACCCATCAAGAAAAGGCAAAGAGGTGCAAGCGATGGCGTGGCAGGGACGTATTGGAGAGGCGGGCCAGCGCATTGTTGCGCATGTGCGGCGCACGCCGGTGATGCAGGCGGAGGTTGGTGGATATTCTGTGGCGCTCAAGCTGGAGCAGATGCAGCATACCGGCAGTTTCAAGGCGCGCGGCGCGTTCAACACGCTCTTGCAGGCGACCGTGCCGGAGGCGGGGATTGTTGCGGCCTCTGGCGGCAATCACGGGGCGGCAGTGGCCTATGCGGCGGCACGGCTGGGCCACCGCGCGCGGATCTACGTGCCCGAGATTGCAGGACCGGCCAAGATTGCGCTCATCCGCGCCCAAGGGGCCGATTTGCAGGTGGTGCCCGGGGCCTATGCCGAGGCGGCGGCGCGCGCCGCTGAATGGCAGGCGGCGACGGGTGCAATGCAGGTGCATCCCTATGACGCCGAGGCGACCGTGGCCGGACAAGGCACGGTGATGGCGGAATGGGAGGATCAGGGACTGGACGCGGACACGGTGCTGATTGCCGTGGGCGGTGGCGGGCTGATTGCCGGGTCTTTGGGCTGGCTTGAGGGGCGTCGCCGGGTGGTGGCGGTCGAGCCAGAGACCTCTTGCGCGCTGCATGCCGCGCTGGCGGCGGGCGCGCCCGTTGATGTCGAGGTGTCGGGGGTGGCGGCCAATGCGCTGGGTGCGCGGCGGATTGGAGGCCTGTGCTATGGTCTGGCCGAGGCGCAGGGCGTGGCCAGTGTGCTGGTGAGTGACGCTGCAATTCTTGAGGCGCAGGCGCTTTTGTGGCGGGAGGTGCGGCAGTTGGTGGAACCGGCGGGGGCCACGGCGCTGGCGGCGCTTTTGTCGGGCGATTATCGGCCTGCGGCGGGGGAGCGGGTGGCGGTTCTGATCTGTGGTGGCAATATCGCGCCTGACCCGCTGGCATAACCGGGAACGATCATGGCGCGCGACCCGGACAGGAGCGCCATGGCGGGCCGGTCTGCAAGCGCCAAGGCGGCCAGCGTCATAAGGACACTGGCCGCCGCAATTATGATTTCAATGGCATCCCGCAAGGGCGTTTAGCCTTTGCCGACGATGTTATGTTCAGGTCCGAAGGGGAAGCCGGTGATATTCTCGGCCCCTTCTTCGCCGATGACCAGAATGTCATGCTCGCGGTAGCCACCGGCACCGGGCTGGCCTTCGGGGATCATCACCATCGGTTCCATCGACACGACCATGCCGGGTTTCAGCACGGTGTCGATATCCTCGCGCAGTTCCACGCCCGCCTCGCGGCCATAATAGTGGCTGAGCACGCCAAAGCTGTGGCCATATCCGAAAGAGCGGTATTTCAGCAGGTCCCATTCGCGATACATCTCGTTCAGCTCAATCGCGATATCCATGCAGCGCGCGCCGGGTTTCATCAACTCCAGCCCGCGGCGATGCACGGCGACGTTTTTCTCCCAGATGTCGAGGCTGGCGTCATCGACGTGATCGCAAAAAAGCGTGCGTTCGAGCGCGGTGTAATAGCCAAAGATCATCGGAAAGGTGTTGAGGCTGAGGATGTCGCCCGATTGCACCACGCGGTTGGTCACGGGGTTATGCGCGCCATCGGTGTTGATGCCCGACTGGAACCATGTCCAGGTGTCCATCAGTTCGACAAAGGGGAAGGATTTGGCAATCTCGCGGATCATCGCATTTGTGCCCGCAATCGCCACCTCGTGTTCGGGCACGCCTGCCTTGACAGCGCCCGCCACGGCATAGCCACCCACGTCACAGATGCGCGCGCCTTCGGTGATGAGCTTGATTTCCTCGGCGGATTTGATGGTGCGCATCCACATCGAGGGTTGGCTCACGTCCACCAATTCGACGCCGGGCAGGGCATCCTGCAAAAGCTGGCGATAATCGAGCGAAACATGGTCAAACTCGATGCCGACGCGGCGGGCACCCTTGGTCAGGCCCTGCACCGCGCGGTAGAAATTGTCGCGCCGCCAGTCGGTATAGGTGACATTGCTGCCGAATGTTCGCCGCCAGGGCTGGCCGCCGTCGATGCCTGCGGAAATGGTCGTGGCGTTCTTTTGGTCAATGACCATGCCATATTTGCGACCGAAATAGCAGTAGAGCCAGCCTGAGTAATAGTTAATGCAGTGATAGGACGTGAAGAGCGCCGCATCGACGTTGTTATCGGCCATCCAGACGCGCAATTCGTTCTGGCGGCGGGCCATTTCATTGTCGGAAAAGGGCGAAAACTCCTTTTCGCCGTTGTGCCATTCCGTGACGTGCAACATGTCGTCAAGCATTTGGGTCTCTCCTCACTGGCTTGGATGTTTATCCGCTACCAGCAAAGAGGCTCTGCAAGAAATTAATAGGTTTGATCTGAGAATAAGAAAATGAAATGTAGGCTAGCTGCGCGCATGCGTTGGTTTGCGGAATGCGCTGACCCCTTCGGTGATCTGTTCGATCAGTTTCAGCGCCGCGTCAGAGGCTTTGATATGTTTGTAAAAGAGGCCGACATGCAGATTGGCGAGCGGTGGGAATCCCTCTTTGGGTGACAGCACGCGCATGCCGGGCAGGAGCGTTTTCTTGGTCAACGCCGTCACGCCCATCCCATCCAGCACTGCGTTTTGCACGGCTGTGATGCCGGGGCTCTCAAAGCAGATGCGCCATTCGCGCCCCTCGGTGTTCAGTGCGTCGATCATCCGTTTGCGATAGAAGCAGCCCTTGGGGTGGGCGATGATTTGCACCGGCTTGTCGAGCGAGAATTGATAGTCGCGCCCACAGACCCAGAATGGGCGCTCTGACCAGTAGAGCGAGACATAGGGCGCGGGCATCGTATCGGTGATGGCGATGGCAAGGTCCAATTCATCGACATGCAGCTGGCTGAGGATATTGCGGCTCCAGTCGCAGCGGATGTCGAATGTCACCTCGGGATTGGCGCGGGCGAAATCGGCGATGATGCGCTGAAAATATCCAATCGCGTAATCGGTGGGCAAACCCACCCGCAGCGTGCCCATGAATTGAGCCTCGTGCAGGTTGGCAACCGCACGATCATTCAGGCGCAACATCTCGCGGGCATAGCCGATAAGGGCGTGCCCCTGCGGTGTCAGCTCCAGAACCTTGCCCTTGTGATGCAAGAGTTTGGCGCCCACCAAATCTTCCAACCGTTTGATTTGCAGGGAAATCGCGGGCTGCGTGCGGCCCAGAACCTGACCGGTTTCGGTGTAGTTGCCAAGGTCCACCACCGTCACAAACGTGCGGATCAGGTCGGTTTGCAGATTGACGAAATGGCGCATGATTAAGAATCCTTATTCATGCATTGTTACTATGAATTTTGCGCATGAGGCAAGCTGTTCTAGGGTCCCTCAATCCGAGAGAAAAGGGGATGACATGGCCCAAGATACGGTTTTTGCAGCAGAATTAGCCTGGCCCGAGTATCAGCGCCGGGTCGCGCGTGGCGGGGTGCCGATTCTCATCCCGCTTGGGTCGATGGAGCAGCATGGCCATCACATGCCGATGCATGTCGATGTGCTGTTGCCCACCGAATTTGCGCGCCGCGCGGCGGTTGAGGTGGGCGGGCTGGTCGCGCCGCCGTTTACATATGGGTATAAATCGCAGCAGAAATCTGGCGGTGGCAATTTCTTTCCGGGCACCACCAGCCTTGATGGCGCGAGCCTTGTGAATGCGCTCAAGGATGTGATCCGCGAGTTTGCGCGCCACGGCAACCGTCAGATCTGCATCGTGAATGGTCATTTCGAGAATTCGTGGTTCATTGCCGAGGGGATCGACCTTGCGCTGCGCGAATTGGGCTGGTCGGGCATCCATGACACCAAGGTCGTGGTGCTGTCCTACTGGGATTTTGTCGATCAGGCGGCGATTGCCAAGCTATACCCCGAGGGGTTTCTGGGCTGGGATATCGAGCATGGCGGGGTGCTGGAAACCTCGCTCATGCTGCGGCTCTATCCAGACCTTGTATCGCTGGAGCGCGCGGTGGATCACGCGCCGGCGAGTTTTCCGCCCTACGATGTCTATCCGCCGCATCCCGAGTGGACGCCCGCAAGTGGCACGCTGTCCTCGCCCAAGAATGCCACGGCGGAAAAGGGCGACATCCTGATTGATGTCTGCACGCGCGGAATCGTCGCGGCGCTGCGCACCGAGTTTGCAACGCGCGACCGCGTGGCGGCTGAGTGACTGGATTGAAAATTAAAAACAAATGCATGCCAACAAGGAGACCACAATGACCCTGAGAACCCCCACCCGCCGCCACCTTTTGAAGATGACCGCAGGCGCGGCGCTGGCCACTCCGTTCCTGTCGATCCGGGCGTCGGCGCAGACCGTCAACCTGTCGATGCTGGCCTGGTATGGCCATGCAGAGCCTGACATCGTTGGCGCGTTCGAAGAAGAGAATAACGTCAAGTTCACGCCGAAATACTATACTGGCGGCGACAATATGCTGGGCCTGATCGCGCAATCCCCGGCGGGCACCTATGATGTGATCCTGTCGGATGCCGAATATGTGCAGCAGTTGAACGCGGCGGGCTATATCGAGGCGCTCGATGCCGCCGATTACGCCTTTGATGATTTTTACCCCGAGTTCCAGAACTTCCCCGGCCATTGGCAGGATGACACGCTCTACTCCGTGATCACGCGCTTTGGCTTTCTGGGGGTGGCGCATAACACCGATGTGCTGAGCGAAAAGGACGCGGCCAGCTATGCGGTGTTCTCGGACGCCCGCGTGACCGGCAAGCTGGGGCATTTCGACTGGCATTTGCCCAACCTTGGGCAACTGAGCCTCTCGGCGGGCAATGGGTCTGCCTATGACATCGACGACGCAGGCTGGGACAAGGTGCAAGAGGCCACGATGGCGCTGCGCGGGCAGGTCGGCGGGTTCTTTGACTATGGCGGCACCTTCTCGTCGCTCAATGATGGGCAGATGGTGGCCTTTGCCGGGATTGGTGACTGGATTACCGGCGTGTTGGAAAAGAACGGTGCCAAGGTCCGCACCACCATTCCCGAAGAGGGCGGGTTGCAGTGGACCGAGTCGTTTTCGATTGGCAAGGGCACGCAGAATTACGACATGGCGCGCAAGTGGATTCAGTGGATCACCTCAGCCGAGGGGCAAGCAAAATCCGCCGATATGGCCGCCTATCCCGCGCTCATCCCCAACAAGAAAGGCTGGGAGGTGCTGAATGCCACCAACCCCGCCGAGGCCAAGCGGCAGAATATGGTGCTGGGCCAGCATAACGCGATGGACATGATCCGCGAAGGGCGTATCCAGTATCGCCAATTGCCTGTGCAACAAAGCCTTGAGGACTGGAACGACTTCTGGTCCGACTACAAGGGCGCCTGACGGGGGCTTGGCCGGGGTCTCTTCTCCCCAGACCCCGGCCCCTCTGTTCTTGCCTCTGAGAAAGCCGCATTCCATGACCCGACCCAGCCTATTCTCTCTCACCCTGTCGCTGCCCCTTTTGATCTGGCAGTTGGCGTTCTTTGCGGTGCCGCTGCTTTTCCTGATCGCCATCAGCTTTTGGACGGTGCGCAATTTCCAGATGATGCCGGATCTGAATTTCGGCAATTGGGAACGTATCCTGACGCGCGGCACCTTTTGGGATGCCTATGCGCGCACCGCTCTTCTGGCCACGGCAAGCGCGGTTCTGACCAGCGCCATCGCCTTCCCGGCGGCCTATGCGATTTCATTCAAGCTGTCGGAGCGGGTCAAGCAATGGGTGATTTTCGTGCTGATCATCCCGTTCTTCACCAGCTATCTGGTGCGTATCTATGCGCTACAGGTGTTCCTGTCGGATGGGGGCATCATCAATGCCGCGCTGGGGATGCTGGGGGTTGGGCCCTTTGGCATGCTCAACACCACGTTCGGGACGCTGGTGGGCATGGTCACGCTCTGTCTGCCGCTGGTGATCCTGTTGCAGGTTTTCAGCCTCAATTTCGTCAATCGCGATTTTGTCGAGGCGGCGCATAATCTGCGCTGCGGGCGGCTGCGCACGGTGTTTTCGGTGATCGTGCCATCGGCGCGCGTTGGCCTTGTGATTGCGGCACTCTTTGCCTTTATCCTGTCGTTTGGCGATTTCGTCAGCCCGCTTTATCTGGGTGGGGGCAATCCGCCAACGCTGTCGATCCTGATCACCGATATCACCAAATCCGGGCAGCAATGGCCGCGCGCTGCCGTGGTCGCGTTGATGATGATCGGCACGCTGCTGACCGTGGCCTTTGCCGCCATCACCTATGCCTATAAGGAGCGCGGCAAATGACCGGCAATGACAATCGCCTGATCAATGGCGCCTTGAAACTGCATATCGCGGTTTGTGTCCTCTTCATCTTTGCGCCGATCCTTGGCAGCTTCGTCTTTTCGCTCAATTCCGACCGGTTCCCGTCGCTGCCCTTGGGGCATTTCTCGACCGAGTGGTATCGGCTGATCTGGGAAGATCCGTTTGTCTGGGCCGGGTTCCTGAACACGGTGGTCGTGGGGTTGATCGTGGCGGTGATTGCCACGGTGCTGGGATTTGGCGGGGCCTATACAGATTTTCGCTACAACTTCTTTGGCAAGAACGTCTATCTCGCGCTCGCGCTTTTGCCACCGACCATTCCGGTGGTGATCATGGGGCTGGCGATGCTGGCGTTCCTGTCGCGCGTCAATCTGTCGGGCAGCGCGATTTCCATCATCATTGCGCATGGGGTGATGTGCAGCCCCTTTGCCATGGCGATCATCCGCCTGCGTCTGTCGCAGATGGACCCGGATCTAGAGGCGGCATCGTGGAACCTTGGGGGCAATGAATGGGCGACGCTGCGCCATGTCATCATTCCTTTTACCAAGCCCGCGATCTTTGCCGCGCTCTTCATCACCATGGCGGTGTCGTTTGATGAATTCGCGGTGGCGTGGTTCGTTTCGGGCCTCAATGAAACGCTGCCTGTGAAAATTCTGGGCTTTCTTCAGGGGCAGGTCAGCCCGCGGATCAATGCCATCGGCTCGCTCGCCTTTCTCAGTTCGATCACACTTATCATTCTGGCGCAGATGCTGTTGCGCAATTCGACAAAGGACAAGCCATGAACATGCA
Source organism: Roseovarius sp. MS2 (assembly GCF_051447875.1). Classification (NCBI taxonomy): domain Bacteria; kingdom Pseudomonadati; phylum Pseudomonadota; class Alphaproteobacteria; order Rhodobacterales; family Roseobacteraceae; genus Roseovarius; species Roseovarius sp. MS2. The sequence goes on along the minus strand of NZ_JBKHVF010000001.1, from coordinate 697,682 downwards.
AACCCCTGTGAAATCCGACGCCATTGTCAGGCTGGAAGGTGTGGTCAAAAGGTTTGGCGAGTTCACCGCCGTGGAACGCGCGGATTTCGAGATCGGACGCGGCGAGTTTCTGGCGATCATGGGCTCGTCGGGCTGTGGCAAGACCACGACGCTGCGGATGCTGGCGGGGCTCGAGGACCCGAGCGAGGGCAATATCTATCTCGACGGGGCGCGGGTAAACGGCAAGGCAACATGGGACCGCGACACGCCGATGGTCTGGCAGAGCCTTGCGCTGTTTCCGTTTCTCACGGTGCAGGAAAACGTCGAATTCAGCCTCAAGATGCGCGGTGTGGGCAAGGCGGAGCGCGCGCAACGGGCGCGCAAATGGCTGGACAAGATGCAGATCCTTGAATTCGCGGATCGCAATATCTCGCAATTGTCGGGCGGGCAGCGGCAGCGGGTTGCCTTGGCGCGCGCGCTGGTGACAGAGCCGAAAATCCTGCTGCTGGACGAGCCGCTTTCGGCGCTCGATGCGCATCTCAAGGTGCGGATGCAGGCGGTTCTGTCCAATCTGCAAAAGGATCTGGGCATCACCTTTGTCTATGTCACCCATTCCATGTCCGAGGCGTTTTCGATGGCCGACCGCGTGGTGATCATGAGCCGGGGCAAGATCGAACAGATCGGCACGCCGCAGGAAATCTATCATGCGCCGCGCAATCGGTTCGTGGCGGAATTCCTGGGCTCGGCGAATATCTTTACCGGCAAGCTGGTCGAGAAAACGGGCGATCTGTGGCAGGTCGAGACGGCGCATGGGCGATTTGCGGTCAAAGCGCCTCAAACCCCTGCGAAATCCGTGGGCGATACGCTGTCTTTTGTCGTCAGCGCCGAAAAGATGCAGATCAGCGCGGCAGATGCGGGCGTTCCGGGAATTCGCGCGCGGGTGGTCGGCGAAGAGTTTGTCGGGGCCTCGGCGATTGTCTTTCTTGAGACGGATGCAGGAGAGGAGTTGAAGGTGCAGAAAAGTCATGGTGAACTGGCATCCATTGATCTGCATTCAGGAAGCCCCCTGACCCTGCATTGGGAGCCCGAAGCCTGTCATGTCCTACCCGGAGAATGACGCCCATATCACACGCAAAGCGATTGTGCCGCAGGGGGCGGCATTCTTTGCCATAGAGACCACCAAACCTGCCCGGCATTTTGCCTTTCACCTGCTGCCGGATTTCACGCTGCTGGCGTTCAGCGCGGCGCTTGATCCGCTGCGCATTGCCAATCAACTGGCGCAACGCCCGCTCTATCGCTGGACCGTCACCTCTCAGGATGGGGGGCCGGTGGTCAGCTCTTGCGCCATGTCGGTGAATGTCGATCAGTCGTTGGGGGCGTTTGCGCGTGAAACCGATCTTGTGGTTTGTGGCGGCACCGTGCGCACCGGCACGGGCAGCAAGGACCTGCTGGCGCTGCTGCGTCAGCATGCGCGCTTTGGTGGGCGCGTGGGGGGCATTTGCACCGGGGCCATTTCGCTCGCGCAGGCGGGGCTGCTCGAGGGGCGGCGTGCAACGCTGCATTGGGAAAACCAGCCTGCGTTTCGCGAGAAATTCCCCGAGGTCGAGGTGACGGGCAATACCTTTGAGGTGGATGGCGGGATTTTCACCTGCGGTGGCGGGGTGGGTGCCACCGATATGATGCTGGAAATGATCGAGGCCGATTATGGCCGGCCCTTTGCCGATGTGGTGGCCGATATGTGCCTCTATAGCCAACGCCGGGCCGAGCGCAGCCCGCAGCGCGCCTCGATCAGCAATGCGCTGGATAGCCGCAATCCGCTGTTGGTGCGGGCGATCAAGGTGATGCAGACCAATATCGAAACCCCGATTAGCATGGATGAATTGGCCGATGCGGCGGGCTGTTCGCGCCGCCAGATGGAGCGGCTTTTCGTGAAATATCTGCGCAAGACGCCCTATCGCTTTTTCCGCGATCTGCGGCTGGATCATGGCCGCAGCCTGTTGCGCGAGACGGACTTGAGCGTGACCGAGATTGCCATGGCCTCTGGCTTTGCCTCGCCCATGGTGTTCATCAAGACATTCCGCAGCCGCTTTGGCCATTCGCCGGGGCAGTATCGGCGCGCGGGCTGAGTGCGACAGCGCTTGTCGCCGGGCGGTTGATGTTGTCAATTGAGGCGACTGACAGCAAAGGGCCGGTGATATGGATATGAATTTGGGAATGCGCCCCGAGATGCGCGCGCTTTTGGCGCGGGTGTCGGCCATGGTGCGCGACGAGATCATGCCGCTTGAGGCCGAGTATCACGCTGAAATCGGCAAAGGGGATCGCTGGGGCTATACCCCCCGGCAGGCCGAGATTCTGGAAGGGCTCAAGGCGCGCGCCAAGGCGGCGGGGCTGTGGAATTTCTGGCTGACTGACAGCGCGCGGGGCTTTGGCCTGACCACGGTCGAATATGCCTATTTCGCCGAGGAGATGGGCAAGACCCCGATGGGGGCCGAGGTGTTCAACTGCAACGCCCCCGACACCGGCAATATGGAAGTGTTCGAGCGTTATGGCACCGAGGCGATGAAGGCCGCATGGCTGGCCCCGCTCTTGGAGGGGGAGATTCGCAGCGCGTATCTCATGACAGAGCCGGATGTTGCGAGTTCTGACGCCACCAATATCGCCATGTCCTGTGTGCGCGACGGGGATCATTATGTGCTGAATGGCCAGAAATGGTGGGCCACGGGGGCCGGTGATCCGCGCTGCAAGGTCTATATCGTGATGGTCAAAACCGGCGGCGATGACCTGCCCAAGCATCAGCGCCATTCGATGATTGTCGTCCCTGCCGATACGCCCGGTATCGAGAAACTGCGCCCGATGCAGGTTTACGGCCATGACGACGCGCCCCATGGGCATATGCATTTCAACTTTGCGGATGTGCGGGTGCCTGCGGAAAACCTGCTCTTGGGTGAAGGGCGCGGGTTTGAGATTGCACAAGGTCGCCTCGGGCCGGGGCGTATTCACCACTGCATGCGCGCGATCGGGCAGGCCGAGGCGGCGCTCGAGATGATGTGCAAGCGCAGCCTTGCGCGCGAGGCCTTTGGCAAGCCGCTGGCGCAATTGGGCGCGAATTACGACATTATCGCAGAATCTAGGATGGAGATCGAACAGGCGCGTTTGCTCTGCCTCAAGGCCGCGTGGATGATGGATCAGGGCGACGCGCGCGCCGCCGCCCCTTGGATCAGCCAAATCAAGGTGGTGGCCCCGCGCGTGGCACTCAAGGTGATCGACGAGGCGGTGCAGATGTTCGGCGCGCAGGGCATCTCGCAGGATGTGCCGCTGGCGGCGATGTGGACCCATGTGCGCACCCTGCGTCTGGCCGACGGCCCCGACGCGGTGCATCGCAGGCAGGTGGCGCGGGCAGAGTTGCGCAAGCACACGCAGGATAAGGTCTGATTGGGTGGCGGTCGCGCGGTTTTAGGGTTTGGGCGCGCAGAACAATTCGTAGACGACTTCGAGCACCTTGCGAGGCCGGTCATCGGCGAGGCTGTAATAGATGGTCTTGCCGTCACGCCGAGCGGTCACCAGCCCCTCAAGGCGCAAGCGTGATAACTGCTGCGACACCGCAGCCTGACGCGCCGAGAGCAAGGTTTCCAACTCGGTCACGGACCGCTCACCAGACACCAGATGGCAGAGAATCATCAACCGCCCCTCATGGCTTATGGCCTTGAGGAAATTGGCGGCGGTGGTCGCATTTTCGACCATGCGATCCATTTCGGCGGCGTCGAGCGTGTCATCGAGAATGGGAAGCGGCATTTTTCTAGGATCCTGATGCTGATTTGGGTGTATCTAGGTCGTTTTTGCCGGATGTGCAAAACTTGGCCGCATTTACGCGCGAAAAAGTGAGCAGATGTGGCGCGCAAAGCGCCATCGCTCAGGGGCTCTGCTACAAAATCGAGCGATGCCCTTGCAGCCCCTTGGGCGCAACACTAAGACTCCTTTAGGAACTGACCGGCTATGGTCGGAGTGATTGACAAAGCCTGACGGCAACGGTCGGGCGCAGGACAGGCGGGCTGTAATGAAAGACCCTATGGACATCTACATGAACACCCTCGTGCCGATGGTGGTCGAACAGACCAGCCGGGGCGAGCGGGCGTATGATATTTTCTCGCGCCTGCTTAAAGAGCGGATCATTTTTCTGAGCGGCCCGGTGCATGACGGCATGTCAAGCCTGATCGTGGCACAGCTCTTGCATCTTGAGGCGGAGAATCCGTCCAAGGAAATCAGCATGTACATCAACAGCCCCGGCGGGGTCGTGACCTCGGGACTGTCGATCTATGACACGATGCAATACATCAAGCCCAAGGTCAGCACGCTGGTCGTGGGTCAGGCGGCCAGCATGGGCAGTCTGTTGTTGACCGCCGGCGAGCCGGGGATGCGTTTCTCGCTGCCCAATAGCCGCGTCATGGTGCACCAGCCCTCGGGCGGGTATCAGGGGCAGGCGACCGATATCATGATCCATGCGCGCGAGACGCAAAAGCTCAAGGATCGGTTGAACGAGATTTATGTCAAGCACACCGGCCAGACCCTGAAAAAGGTCGAAGAGGCTCTGGAGCGCGACAATTTCATGTCCCCCGAAGAGGCCAAGGCCTGGGGCTTGATCGACGAGATCGTGGCCAATCGCGACAAGGGCGACGAAGCCGCGAAGTAAACGTGATCCGGCCCAACGGCGGGCCGGATATTTTCGGATTGTGGTGCCATACGGCCTGACTTAAGCTGAAGGGCAGCACAGATCACAGACGAGGCCCCGCGCGGGGCGCATGCACGGCAGACGGCGCAGGGCCCGAAAGGTACGGAATGGCGAATAACTCAGGCGGCGACAGCAAGAACACGCTCTATTGCAGCTTTTGCGGCAAAAGCCAGCATGAGGTGCGCAAACTGATCGCAGGGCCGACCGTGTTCATCTGTGATGAATGTGTCGAACTCTGCATGGACATCATCCGCGAAGAGACCAAGACCGCCGGTATCAAGTCGAGTGAGGGGATTCCCGCACCGCGCGATATCTGCAAGGTGCTGGATGATTACGTGATCGGTCAGGCGCGCGCCAAAAAGGTTCTGTCTGTGGCGGTGCATAACCACTACAAACGGCTGAACAATTCCGGCAAAAGCGATATCGAACTCAGCAAATCCAACATCTTGCTGATCGGCCCCACGGGCTGCGGCAAGACTTTGCTGGCGCAGACCTTGGCGCGAATCCTCGATGTGCCCTTTACCATGGCCGATGCCACGACCTTGACCGAGGCTGGTTATGTCGGCGAGGATGTCGAGAATATCATTCTCAAGCTGCTCCAGTCGTCCGAATATAATGTCGAGCGCGCGCAGCGTGGCATCGTCTATATCGACGAGGTTGATAAGATCACCCGCAAGTCCGAGAATCCCTCGATCACGCGCGACGTGTCGGGCGAAGGCGTGCAACAGGCGCTCTTGAAGCTGATGGAGGGCACAGTGGCCGCCGTGCCCCCACAGGGCGGGCGCAAGCATCCGCAGCAGGAATTCCTGCAAGTGGACACGACAAACATCCTCTTCATCTGCGGCGGCGCCTTTGCCGGTCTGGACAAGATCATCGCGCAACGGGGCAAGGGCAGCGCCATGGGCTTTGGGGCTGATGTGCGTGATAATGACGCGCGCGGCGTCGGCGAGATCTTTACCGATCTCGAGCCGGAGGACCTGCTCAAGTTTGGCCTTATCCCTGAATTCGTGGGCCGTTTGCCGGTGATCGCAACGCTGGAAGACCTCGACGAAGAGGCGCTTGTGACGATCCTGACCCAGCCCAAGAACGCACTGGTCAAGCAATATCAGCGCCTGTTTGAGCTGGAAGGTGCTCAGCTTAGCTTTACCGAGGACGCGCTCAAAGCTGTGGCAAAGCGTGCCATTGCCCGCAAGACAGGCGCACGCGGTCTGCGCTCGATTCTCGAAGATATCCTGCTCGACACGATGTTTGAATTGCCGAGCATGTCCCATGTCGAAGAAGTTGTGGTCAACGAAGAGGCGGTCAATTCCGATGCCGCGCCGCTGGTCATCTACGCCGAAAGCAAGGGCAAGAAGGAAGGCGCCAGCGCGGGCTGATCCCGCCCGCCGTGCCAACCCAAAATCGAATCAAAAAGCTCGCAACAGTCGTGTTGCGGGCTTTTTGTTGGGGCCCCTGTCCTGTCATGCGGTGTTGCGGGCACTGGACCTTCGCCATCAAATCCGCCATATCGGGATTGAATGATGTCGGAGGGTCGAATGGGCATTCTCAACACCTTGCTGCGCGCCGTTACTTGGTGGAACGGGCAGACACTCAATACGCAACTCTACACTTGGCGCAATGGCGTCAGGGTCGGTGAGGATGCGCAGGGCAATGTGTTTTATCGCACCCGCGACGACAAGCGCCGCTGGGTGATCTTCAATGGCGAGGCCGAGGCAAGCCGCGTTGATCCCGATTGGCACGGTTGGCTGCATCACACCTTTAAAGAGCCGCCGACCGACAAACCACTTGCCCATAAGCCTTGGGAAAAGCCGCATAGCGAGAATCTGACCGGCACGCCGCTGGCCTATGCGCCCGCAGGGTCGATCCGCCGCGCAGCGCCCGCAGAGCGGCGCGATTACGAGGCATGGTCACCGGAATAGGGACAGGAAAATGTCTGAGAGTAAAGCCGAGGTTCTGGTTGGCGGCGTGGTTCTGGCTGTCGCAGTCGGATTTCTGATCTATGCGGGCAAGACCACCGGCATGACCACGGGCAGCGCGCGCGAATATCAACTGAGTGCCAGTTTTCGCAGCGCTGATGGCGTCAGCGTGGGCACCGATGTGCGTCTGGCCGGGGTCAAGGTTGGCCGGGTCACGCAGATCGCGCTTGACCCGGAAACCTACCGCGCCAAGACGACCTTTACCGTGCAAGAAGGCATCAACGTGCCCGATGACAGCGCTGTCGCGATTTCCTCTGAGGGGCTGTTGGGGGGCAATTACGTTGAAATCATGCCGGGCGGCTCGCCCTTTGCTGTTGAACCGGGCTCTGAGATCGAATTCACCCAAGGGTCGGTCAGCCTTGTATCTCTGCTGATGAAATTCGTCTCGGGCGGCGAGGGAGAGACGGCGCAATGAGAGCGCTCTGGCTCGCTCTTATGCTCTGCTTCGGCGCGGGCGTGGGAACGGCGCAGGAAGTGGCGGCAGTTGCGCAAGGCGCGTTGTTGCGTGGCCTCGACAAGATCAACGGCAGCGCACAGGATCTGGAACTCGCCAACGGGCAATCGGGCGTGTTTGGCTCGCTCGACGTGGTCTTGGGCGAGTGCCGGTATCCCCAAGACGACCCGGCCGCAGACGCCTATGCCTATCTGACAATTTCCGAACAGGCGGGTGGCGCGGTGATCTTTTCCGGCTGGATGCTGGCCTCTTCTCCGGCGCTGAATGCGTTGGAACATCCGCGCTATGACATCTGGGTCCTGCGCTGCAAGATCTGACGCGGATCAGGATCGAACGCAGGGCGGGTGATATCCGCCTCCTCCTCCATCGCATCCTCCAAAAGCGCGCGATATTGCGTGCGCGGAATTTCCAACGCGCCTAGCCGCCCCAGATGCGGCGTGATGAACTGTGTATCGAACAGGCGAAATCCACAGAGGGCAAGATGGTCGGTCAAATGTGCGAGGGCGAGTTTCGACGCGTCGGTGCGCCGTGAAAACATGCTCTCGCCAAAGAAGGCCGCACCAAGCGCCACGCCATAGACCCCGCCAACCAAGTGCCCCTCTTGCCAGATTTCCAGCGAATGACCATAGCCCTGACGATGCAGCGCCATATAGGCGCGGTGGATTGGCGGGCTGATCCACGTATCGGCGCGGTCGGCGCAACCGCGCAGCACCGCCTCGAAATCACGGTCAAGCGTGGCCTCATAGCGGCCTTGCCGCATCCGGCGCGCCAGCGACCGTGAAATGTGGAACCCATCAAGCGGCAGAATCCCCCGGCGGTGCGGATCAACCCAGAACACCTCGGGATCGTCGCGGCGTTCCGACATGGGAAACACACCAGAGGCATAGGCCTGAAGCAAGAGAGCGGGGGTCAGGGGTGTTGTCATGGGCCTGCGTACTGAACCAAATCGCGCTTAAGGGTTTGCTATCTTTTGTCATGTTACAAGACCAAAGGCGATACAGGCTGATGGGTGTGTGATGACGATCATGGGGTATGGGTTCAAACGGCAGGCGGGCGATGACAAAACCGGCGGCTTGAACCGGGCGCAGGCGCGGCATGCGCTGTTGGTGGATAGCTATCGCCATGCGATTGCCGATTCGACGGTGATGCTGATCGGGGCCGGGGATGGGGCATGGTGCTATGCGTTGGCGGCGGCGGGGGCCTTGCAGGTGGTGGGGATCGAAACGGATGCCACCATGGTCGAGCGGTTTGGCCGGCTGCCCGATGTCGGATTGCGCGAGCGGATTGATCTGCGCTCTGCCGATCCGGTCGAGGAAATCCGATCAGAGGTGCGGGCCGGGCGGCAATATGATGTGATTGTGCTTTTTGATCTCTTGGAAAAGGTGGCCGACCTGCATGATCTTTTTGAATTGATCCGGGATCTGCACCCGCGCCTCGTGGTGGTGGATGGCCGATTTGTCGATACCGAAGATCCGGTTCTGTGGATTGACCGCACGCGCGAGGCGGTGGCAGGGCGCGCGCGCCCGGCGCTTGTGCCGGGGCGGGGGGCGGTTGCCATGGTGGCCTATGATACCGGCTTTGATCTTGATTGGATCGACTGGTCCGTGCTCGACCCAGAGGTGCGGATCGGGCTGGACGATTACTATGTCACAGGGCTGGGAATGCGCGCGAGTTTCACCCTGACCCCGGAAATCACAGCCTGACGGCGCGTGGTGATTCCTCGTCCACACTCAGATCGGGATCATCGTGCCGGTGAGCAGGGCAATATGGGTCTCAACCCCATCCTGCACCGCATAGACATCCGCCTGCACGATCACAAGGCGACGCCCGGGCTTGATCACCCTGCCACGGGCAATCAGGCGCTCTCCTTGCGCTGGGGCGAGCAGGTTGATTTTCATCTCGGTGGTCAGCACCTCGGCCCCGTCGGCCATCAGGCTGAGCGCGGCATAGCCCGCCGCACTGTCGCCAATGGCAAAGGTCAGACCGGCATGGCCAAAGCCGTGTTGTTGCCGGCTGCCGGGCAGAATGGGGGCCTCGATCACCGTGGCCCCGTCAGAAAGGGCCACAAGACGCGCGCCCAAGGTGGTCATCATCGCCTGCGCCGCAAAGCTGCGGCGAATTTTCTGTTCAATGTCAGGGGACATTTTCCGAGGCTTTCCCATTGTTTATGATGTCACGTTACGTTGACAGTAAATTGAACCACTCTGGCGACGTTAGGTTGGACTAGAGCAATCATGCTGATAAATGCATATGAAATGGGAACGGACAAGGGTGGCACGTTGAACTGGTCTGATCTGCGCCTGCATTTTGTAGATACGTTTTCACTGCTGTTCTCGTCCGTGACATTCTATGTTTGGACGGCCACATTGGGCTTTGCGGTTCTGGCCGGCCCGTTCGGAAGCTATGATACAATGAGCTGGCCGATCCGCACCGCCTATTGGGCTGCGGTCATCACGGCGGCCATCCTGGTTGGCTTTGCTGCCCGGGCGACCATGCGGGCGCTCTTGGGGGGGCGGCATCCGGCGCTTTTCGATCTTGGCGCAAGTTTTCTTGTCGGCATCGCCCTTGGTCCGTTGATCTGGTTTCTGCGCGGCTGGATGGACCCGATTTTGGCGCATGAGGATCTGAACCCGATCAAGATTACCCTCAACAGTTTTCTGATTGCCTGCGGGGTTTTTGTTGTGCGGCGGCAAATCGGTGCCGAGGCGCCGACCAGCTATTGGTCGCGCCCTGCGCCCAAGCCGGAGACGCCCGCGCAAACCCGGTTGCATCGGCGACTGTCCTGCCCGCCTTTTGCCGAAATACACCGTCTGTCCGCCAATAACCATTATGTCGAGGTGGCAACCAGCGACGGCATCGAAACGCTGCGCTTGCGCCTTGTCGATGCGATCGAAGAGATGGAGCCGGTTGAGGGCATTTGCACCCATCGGTCGCACTGGGTTGCTTTTGCTGCCATCAGCGGCACCGAGCGCGAGAGCGGCGGCAAGATATTCCTGCTGCTCAAGAATGGCGACCGCGTGCCAGTCAGCCGAAAATACCGCCCCAACCTCGAGGCTGCGGGGGTGATCGACAGTCTCGATGCGGTGTTTCAGGCGCGATAAGTGCCGCGGGGCATGGGCACCGCATGGGCCATGGCCCCGGTCAGCACCGCCACCGCATCCCGCCGCATCAGCCCGGTAAGCACCGGATCGTCAGACCAAAGACCGCCGGTATAGGTGCCAAACGCGGGCAGAATGATCCGGTCGCTGTCGATCAAAAAGGCGGGGCGGCTCAGGCTGCGGCCCTTGAGGGCCAGCCGCACCTTGGGGTGATAATGCCCCGAGATTTCACCACTGTGCCCCGCGCGGGCGATATGGCGAAACAACAGCGGCGGCACCGGCAGTTCGGCCATATGTGCCCCGCCAAGGTCAATCGGACCCGGATCGTGATTGCCCTCGATCCAGACCCATCGGCGCCCCGCCTGCAATTTGGCGATCCACAGCTTTTCCGCCTCGGGCAGATGCATGGCGGCGGCACTGTCATCGAAACTGTCACCGAGGCAGATCACCGTTGCCGCCCCGGTGCGGCGCAGATCGCTTTCGAGCCGGGTCAGCGTGTCGCGGGTTTCATAGGGGGGCAGGGGCGGTTCGCCAAGGCGCGCACGCCGCAGCGCCTTGCCCAAATGCAGGTCCGAGACACACAGCAAATTGCGCGCCTCCCAATACAGCGCACCCGAGGGCAAGGCCGTTAACGCCGTTCCAGCGAGGGTGAATCCGTAACCGTTCATGCGGCATTGGTGCCGCTTTGCCGATGAAATGGCAAGACCGTGCTCAGGGGGCAAGACCCGCCGCCGCCAAGAGCCGCGCGCTTTCTTCGGCCAAAAGCCGCTCTTGCGCGGCCCCCTCCACTGGCATGCGTCCCGCTTCAAGGAAGAGTGGCGCCGCAAACGGGCTGACCCGTGCCAGCCGCCGCAGGGTGATGCGTCCTGCAACGCGCGCCAGCATCTCTTCGATGCGGCCAAAGTCCACCAGCCCGCGCATCGCCTCTTGTCGGGTAATATCGAGCAAAAGATGGTTTGGGTCGTATTTCACCAGCGTGTCATAGAGAATATCCGACGAGAGCGTCGCCTGCCGCCCGTTCTTCCGCGCGCCGGGGGTGTTGCGCTGAATAAGCCCGGCAATCGTGGCCGAGGCGCGAAAAGTGCGCTTCATCACCGCATTGGACATGAGCCAGCTTTCCAGCCCTTCGCGCAGCGCATCGGGGGCAAAGAGGGGGGCCGCATCCGTCACCGGCTCCAGCCCCCAGATCAGCGTGGCGTAATCGGTGGCAACGAAACCCAGCGGCGCAAGGCCCGTCTCCTCCATCCGTTTTGTCACCAAAAGGCCCAGTGTCTGCATCGCGTTGCGCCCGGCAAAGCCGTAGATGCACAGATGTTCGCGCGCCTCATGGGCAAAGCTTTCGATCAGCAGGCTGTCAGGTTCCGGCATTTGCGACATCTGCCGTTGCAGGTGCAGCCAATCGCGCACCGGGGTGGGCAAATCCGGCCAGTCGGGGGCCCCGAGCATGTGCAGGATACGTTCTGACAACTGCGTCGAGGTGGCGAATTTGGTGCCCATATAGGTGGCAATCTTGGGCTTGCGGCCGGGATCACGGCTGACCTCGACCACCATTTCACGCAGGGATTCAAAGCGCACGATCTGCCCGCCGATCAGGAATGTATCGCCGGGGGTGAGAGTGGCGGCAAAGCCCTCTTCGATTTCCCCCAAGGGTTTGCCGCCGCGCGTCCGCCGCATCCGCACCTTGAGCGTGTCTGTGTCCTGAATGGTGCCGATATTCATACGAATAAGCCGGGCCGAGCGCGGATCACGCAACTGCCAGAGGCCATCGGTGCGCTGTTGCAGGCGCTGCCATTGGTCATAGGCCCGGAGCGCATAGCCCCCCGTGGCGCAGAATTCGAGACAGGCGTCGAACTCGGCACGCGTCAGCTGCGCATAGGCCCCGGCCCCGATCACTTCGGCAAAGAGCACATCCGCCTCGAACGGCCCCGCACAGGCGCGGATCAGGATGTGCTGGCACAGCACATCGCGTGGCCCCGGCCCGCGCGCCTCACCATCCAGATCGCGGGCGCGCACGGCCTCAAGGGCTGCGCGGCATTCCACCACCTCGAACCGGTTGGCAGGCACCAGACGCGCCTTGGACGGGGCATTGTAGCGGTGATTGGCCCGCCCGATCCGCTGCACAAGGCGTTTGACGTTCTTGGGCGCGCCCACCTGAATGACCAGATCGACATCGCCCCAATCCAGCCCCAGATCGAGACTGCCGGTGCAAACCACGGCACGCAGATCGCCGCGCACCATCGCCGCCTCGACCCGCTCGCGCTGCACCCGGTCAAGGCTGCCGTGATGGATGCCGATGGGCAGGGCGTCGTCATTGGCAAGCCAGAGGTTGTGAAAGAAAATCTCGGCCTGTGCGCGGGTGTTGTGGAAAATCAGCGTCGTCTTGTGCTGTCGCACCGCATCCAGCACGGCGGGAATGGCATAGGCGGCACCGCCCCCGGCCCAAGGGGGCGGCTCCGTGGTCTCCAACATGGCGATATCTGGTTCCGGCCCCGGATCGGCCATGAGGATCGCGCAATCTGACCTGCCCTGTGCCATGTAGCGCGCGAGGGCCGGTGGGTCCTCGACCGTGGCCGACAGGCCCACGCGCCGCATGTCGGGGCAGAGCGCCTGAAGCCGGGTCAGCGCCAGCATGAGCTGATCGCCGCGCTTGCTCTCGGCCAAGGCATGCATCTCGTCGATCACAACGCGCTTCAGGCCTGCAAAAATGCGCGGCGCATCCTCGTAAGAGGTCAGCAGCGCCAGACTTTCGGGTGTGGTCAACAGGATATGGGGCGGGTCGGCGCGTTGGCGGCGCTTGGTATGGGCAGAGGTGTCGCCGGTGCGATCCTCGATCCGGATGGGCAGGCCCATTTCCGTGACAGGCGTGGTCAAGTTGCGCCGAATATCCGCCGCGAGCGCCTTGAGCGGCGAGATATAAAGCGTGTGCAGCCCGGCGTGATCGCCTGTTGCCAAATCCGCCAAGGATGGCAGAAACCCCGCCAGCGTCTTGCCCCCGCCTGTGGGGGCGATAAGCAGCGTCGCAGGATCATCCGCCCGCGCCAGCATCTCCGCCTGATGCGGGTGAAGCTGCCAGTTGCGGGCAGAAATCCACGTGGCAAGAGGGGCGGGAAGGGCGCGCATGACGCCCTATCTAGCGGTGGGCTGCGGCAAAGCAAAGCGTCCTGCTAGAGCGCCGCCTGCGCCGCCAGCCTTGCCGTGATCAGCCCCATGACCCGCGCAATCCCCGCCTCGGGGCAATGCCCGGTCAGCCCTGCCGCTGCCTCGGCCAGACTGGTATCCTCGGCGGCCCGTGCAACGCTGGCCAGAAACTGTGCCGCATAGCTTAGGATGTCGGGCGTGCGATCATGGCTCAGCAGGTTTTGCACATGGTCAAGATCGTCGCGGTACGCCAGCGGATCGGGGTGGATCACCTCGGCCTGCACCGCATAGGGGCCAAGGGGCCGCCGGTCGGCGGGCACATGGCGCAGCACCTCTTGCTGAAAGATGCCAAGGCTCGCCACCGGCTTGAGCAGCAGCCCATCGGCCCCAGCCATGCGCGCCCGCGCCTCGGCCCCGGCATCGCCGCTGGTCGCGAGGATCACCCCCACACGGGGCAATGCGCGGGCAAGCTCGGCAATCAGATCCTCGCCGCGCCCATCGGGCAGGCCCAGATCGACGATCACCACCGACGGGCGGTAGACCTGCAAATGCCGCCGCGCCGAGGTCAGGCAATCGGCGCGCCGGATGCGTGCGCCGCTGCGCAGACACATCAGGCGCAGCGCCTCTGAGGCAAAGCGACTATCCTCGACCGCCAGAACGGTCATGCCCAAAAGCGGGCGTTGGGCATTGGGGGTGCGCGGGCGCGCAAGGCTGTCAAGATCGGTCATCGGGCGCATCCTTCTGTCACGACATCCCCGCAGCATGGCCCGATTGTGGTGAACGCAAGGTTAATGCGCGGGTTGCGTCCCCCTGTCGCTTGTCAGTTCCTGCGTTCATCCCCATAACAGGGGAAATTCATGCGAAAGGATTGCCCCATGATCGGACGCCTCAATCATGTTGCCATCGCCGTGCCGGACCTTACCGCCGCCGCCGATCAGTATCGCCATGCGCTTGGCGCAAAAGTGGGTGCGCCGCAGGACGAGCCGGATCATGGCGTGACCGTCGTCTTCATCGAATTGCCCAATACCAAGATCGAATTGCTCTATCCTTTGGGCGAAAACAGCCCGATCCAAGGGTTTTTGGATAAGAACCCCTCGGGCGGGATTCACCATGTCTGCTATGAGGTCGAGGATATCATCGCGGCGCGCGACCATCTGAAATCCACCGGCGCGCGGGTGCTGGGCAGCGGAGAGCCCAAGATTGGCGCGCATGGCAAGCCGGTATTGTTCCTGCACCCCAAGGATTTCAACGGCTGCCTCGTGGAACTGGAGCAGGTCTGATGGGCGTTACCTCGGCCATCGTGCTCTTTGCCGTGATCTGGTTCATGACGTTTTTCGTCGTGCTGCCGATCCGCATTCAGACCCAAGGGGATCTGGGTCAGATCGTGCCCGGCACTCATGCGGGATCACCCGAACATCACCACCTCAAGAAAAAGGCGTGGATCACCACCGGCATCGCCATCGTGCTCTGGATCATTATCGGTGGCACGATCATTTCGGGAATGATCACGGTGCGCGATCTGGATATGTTCAACCGGATGGCCCCACCCGCCGCGCCTGAGTAGCGTGGAAGATATGGGTAAAGGTGGCCGCGCCCAAGATCGGAATGAGCAGGTTCACCAGTGGGATTGAAAGCGGCATCGCCATCAACACACCAGCCGCCCAAATGGTCAGACGATGTTTCTTGCGCAATGTCTTGGCCCCCGCGCGCCCGACCCGGCGCATGGCGACAAGTTGGAAATATTCCATCCCGAGCAGATAGCCGTTCAAGCCCCAAAAGATGAAAAGCGCAAAGGGCGTGAAAAGCGCGTAGAGAAACAGCGCCACAATATTCGCACCGATGATGACGCCCAAAAAGTTGATCGTGTCGCGCAGTGCCTCACCAAAGGGCACGATGCTGGCCGGGGGCAGGTGCGGATAATGCCGGTCCTCCACCGCCTGCGCCACAGTATCGAGAAACATCGAGGTGATGGCAGAGGCGACCGGCACCATCAGAAATACCGACAGAACGATCATCAGCAGGAACGACGCGCCGCTCAAAAGATCGCCCAGCCATGTCACCTCGCCGAGCAGTGGCAGGGTGGTGCTGTCGCCCACAGCCACCTGAATGAGCCAGAGCACACCAGCATAGGCCGCGATCAGCAGGGCCAGCGTCAGACCCACACCCAAGAACAGCACCTTGCGAAAACGCGGGTCGCCGATCTGACCCAAGGCCTTGAAGAAACTGGCGAAAATCATTCCGAAACCCAAGTGGTGATGGTGTCGATGTCAGGGCGCGGTCGCTCGGGCGGGGCGGCCCCTTCGGTCCCGATATGGAGAAAACCGGCGATACGCTCGTGTTCGGCCAGCCCAAGGGCGGTCTGCGCGAAACCCCGGTCATGGCTGGGCCAACCGCTCAGCCAATTGGCCCCCCAACCAGCGGCAAGGGCAGCATTCAAGAGGCTAAGACAGACGCAGGCCGCCGAATAGGTCTGTTCGATCGCCGGAATCTTGTCCGAGGGTTTCGGGCTCTCGATCACGGCAACGGCCAGATGCGCATCGGCGAATTGCGTCTCGGCCTTGGCGATATCCTCGGGGGATTTGCCCAGCCGCGCGCCTGCTTCGGCCACCAGCCCCGCCAGCCGCACGAGGGCCGCGCGCTCCAGCACGATCAGGCGCCACGGCTCCAGCTTGCCGTGGTCGGGCACGCGGGTGGCTGCGGCCAAGAGCGGGCGCAGGGCGTCGCTGTCGGGCACCGGCAGCCCCAGCGTCTTGGCTGGGCGCGAGCGGCGCGACAGCAGAAAATCAAGGGCGGCGGGATTGGGCGTGGGCATCGGTGTCTTTCTCCTGCAAGGCCCCCCACATGTCGGCAAGCGCGCGCCCGGGGTCAAGCCCCGATGCTGCAAATCCTCTTGGACAGGCTCAAGCCAGCCGCTATTGCACTGCCATGGACATCCCCGACCTCAGCGCATTGGCCCAGCCCGGCACCACCTTTACCCTGCGGGTCACGCCCAAGGCCGCGCGCAATCGCATCGTTGCAGAGGATGACGTGCTGCGGGTCTATGTCACCACCGTGCCCGAGGATGGCAAGGCCAATGCCGCCGTTCAAAAACTCTTGGCCAAGGCGCTGGGCCTGCCAAAATCGCGCCTGACCCTGCTGCGCGGTCACACCAGCCGGGACAAGGTGTTTCAGGTCGACTGACGCTTGCCCGGCATGCCCGCCACCTGCACCCGCGTACCCCAACCAATACAGTTTTCAGCCAGCGGTGCCGGCAAGGGGCGGTCGGTAAAGACCTGATCGACATCGCGAATAGACCCAAGCCGCACCGGCGCACTGCGCTGGAATTTTGAGTGATCGGCGACCAGAAACACCTCGCGCGAGCGGTTGAGCAGGGTCTGGCCCACCACCACCTCTTGAATGTCGAAATCGAGCATGTCGCCGTCCTCGTCCAGCGCGGAACATCCCAGGATCGCGTAATCGAACTTGAAATTCTCGATGGTGCGCGCGGTCAGATTGCCGACCAAGCCATTGTCGGATCGCCTGAGCGCGCCGCCTGCCACGACAATCTCGCAATCCTTGTTGGTCAGCAGGATTTGCGCCACGTTCATATTGTTGGTGACGACCATGAGGTTGCGATGATCCATCAATTCGCGCGCCACCGCTTCGGTCGTGGTGCCGATGTCCAGAAAGACCGAGGCATTATGCGGAATAGCCGCCGCACAGGCGCGCCCAATCGCGGCCTTGGCAGGCTCATTCAGGCGGCGGCGTTCCTCGTACAGGATATTGGACACGCCAGACGGCAGGATCGCGCCGCCATGCACGCGCTCCAGCTTGCCCGCATTGGCAAGTTCGGTCAGGTCGCGGCGGATGGTTTGAACGGTGACATCAAAGCGTTCTGCGAGATCCTCGACCGTAACCTTGCCTTCGGCGCGGGCAATTTCGAGAATGTCGGGTTGGCGAAAGCTCTGGGACATGGCGGGCCTTGATCGGTTACAGGTTCGATTATGTTCGTTTTGGGGATCTCTGCAAGCAAAGCCTCCGCCGCGCTGCGGCATGGCGGACGAATCGACAGCCCGGATCGCCTGCTGGCGCGGTGTTGGGTGGCAAAATCCGTTCGTTCACCCGTTGAAGTGAGGTGGGTTTGGAAAATTATTGAATAAAATCAATAGGTGTATTTTAAAAAGAAACAAAACGAACATTCATTCTTGACCGATGTGGTCAAAAAATGGTTCGTTTGCGCTCATCTTACGGTGGGAGGGGCGCGTGTCGCAGGGCCGCGGGAACACAGTGATCGACCTGTTCGTCATCGGCGGCGGCATCAACGGCTGTGGCATCGCCCGTGATGCGGCGGGGCGTGGATTGCGGGTCGAACTGGCCGAGATGAACGATCTCGCTTGGGCCACGTCAAGCGCGTCGACCAAGCTTTTCCATGGCGGCCTGCGCTATCTCGAATATTTCGAAATCCGGCTGGTGCGCGAGGCGCTGATCGAGCGCGAAACGCTGCTGCGTGCGATGCCGCATATCAGCTGGCCCATGCGCTTTGTTCTGCCCTACCACCGCGATATGCGGTTCGAGGGCGAAACGCCGACCTCTCGCATCCTCAATTTGGTCATGCCATGGATGAAGGGGCGGCGGCCCGCTTGGTTGATCCGTCTGGGGCTGTTTCTCTACGATCATCTTGGGGGCCGGAAAATCCTGCCCGCGACCTCTACGCTTGATCTGCGCAACGCGCCCGAGGGCGCGCCGCTCAAGGACAAGTTCACCCGCGCCTATGAATATTCCGACTGCTGGATCGAGGATAGCCGCCTTGTCGTGCTCAATGCGCGCGATGCTGCGGCGCGTGGTGCCCGCATCCGCACCCGCACCCGCGTGCAATCAGCCGAGCGTGTGGGTGATTTGTGGCAGGTAACGCTCAAGGATCAGGAAACCGGTATCACCGAGGTGGTGCAGGCGCGCGCGCTGGTCAATGCCGCCGGACCTTGGGTCAAGGATGTGATCTCGGGCACGCTGCGCCTTAATTCTGCCGAGGGGGTGCGGCTGGTGCGTGGCAGCCATATCGTGACGCGCCGCCTGTTTGACCATGACAAATGCTATTTCTTTCAGGGCACCGATGGGCGGATCATCTTTGCCATCCCCTATGAGGGGGATTTCACCCTGATCGGCACCACCGATGCCGAACATGGGCAGGCCGATAGCCGCCCGGAATGCACACCGGAAGAGGCCGAGTATCTCTGCCGCTTTGCATCCGAGTATTTCCAGACGCCCGTGACACGCGCTGATATCGTCTGGACCTATTCGGGCGTGCGCCCGCTTTATGATGATGGCGCGAAATCCGCCACTGCCGCCACCCGTGACTATGTGCTGACATTGGCCGAGGGGCCGGGCGCGCCGCTTTTGAACATCTTTGGCGGCAAGATCACCACCTATCGCAAATTGGCCGAGGCAGCGCTGGCCAAACTGCGGCCCTTCTTTCCAGAGGCGGGCGCGGATTGGACCGCAGGCGCCGCCCTGCCGGGGGGTAATTTCCCCGTTGACGGGTTTGACCCGCTGACAGAGAGTCTGCACCGGGCCTATCCGTTTCTGACGGCGGCAGGGGCGCGCCGCTTGGTGCGCGCCTATGGCACCGAGGCGCAGGATATTCTGGGCCAAGCGCGCGAGGCAGCCGATCTTGGCCCCGATTTCGGGGCCGGTTTGACCGGGGCCGAGGTGCGTTGGCAGATGGACCATGAATACGCCCGAACGGCGGCGGATGTGGTCTGGCGGCGCACCCGTTTGGGCCTCAAGATGACCGAGGCGCAGATTGCAGCGCTCGACGACTGGATGCAGCACGAGCGCGGCCTTGATCGGGCTGCCCCCGTGGCTGCCAAGGGATAACGGAGGGATCGACCGCATGGCGCTGACACTCAAGGGGGTATCGAAACGTGTGAACGGGCAGGTGCATATTCACCCGACCGATCTCACGCTCGAGGCTGGCACGATGAACGTGCTTCTGGGGCCGACCCTCTCGGGGAAAACCTCGCTCATGCGCTTGATGGCGGGGCTTGATGTGCCTGCAACAGGCCGCATTCTGTGGAACGGCGCGGATGTGACGGGGATGCGCGTGCAGGATCGCCGCGTGGCCATGGTCTATCAGCAATTCATCAACTACCCCTCGATGACCGTCTACGACAACATCGCCTCGCCCCTGCGCCTGATGGGCAAATCCAGCGCCGAAATCGACGCAGCGGTCAAGAAAACCGCCGACCTCATGCAATTGTCCCCGATGCTGGCGCGCAAACCGCTAGAGCTGTCGGGCGGCCAACAACAGCGCTGCGCGCTGGCCCGCGCACTGGTCAAAGAGGCGGGGCTGGTGCTGCTGGATGAGCCGCTGGCAAATCTCGATTACAAGCTGCGCGAGGAATTGCGCGCCGAAATTCCCAAGATTTTCGAGGCGGCTGGCAGCATCTTTGTCTACGCCACAACAGAGCCGGAAGAGGCGCTGCTTTTGGGCGGCAATACCGCAACCCTGTGGGAGGGGCGTGTCACGCAATTCGGCCCCACGCCGCTGGTCTACCGCCAACCGCGCGATGCCACGACCGCGCGCGTCTTTAGCGATCCGCCGATGAATTTCCTCAGCGTCACCAAGACCGGCAACCGCATCCTCTTTGGCGATGGGCAATCGGCCGAGGCGCTGGGCAGCATGGCCGCTCTGGCGGACGGCACCTATACGGCGGGCTTCCGGCCCAATCATCTGGAACTTGATCGGCATACCGCCGATGCGCTGACCTTTGACACACGCCTCAACGTGACCGAGATCACCGGGTCTGAAACCTTTGTGCATCTGGATCACCATGGCGAGCGCTGGGTGGGTCTTATCCACGGGGTGCGCGATCTGAAACTGGGGGCGGCGTTGCGGGTCTATCTTGATCCGTCGCATGTCTATGTATTCGGGGCAGATGGCGCGCTGGTCGCACCCGCGCCCTATGCCGAGGCGGCGTGAGGGGGAACCATGGCCAAGATCACGCTTGATAATCTCGCGCATAGCTACCTCTCGCGCCCCGCGTCCGAGGCGGATTTCGCGCTCAAGGAACTCAATCACGTCTGGGGCGATGGCGAGGCTTACGCGCTCTTGGGGGCGTCAGGCTGTGGCAAGTCCACGCTGCTCAACATCATTTCAGGCCTCTTGCGCCCAAGCCAAGGCCGTATCCTCTTCAACGATCAGGACGTCACCGATCAGGCCACCGCCGCGCGCAACATTGCGCAGGTGTTCCAGTTTCCGGTGGTCTATGACACCATGACCGTGCGCGACAATCTGGCCTTTCCGCTGCGCAATCGCGGGGCAGAGGCGTCTTATATCGCCGAGCGGGTTCAAACCATCGCCCGCATGATCGGGATGGAGGCAGAGCTAGGCCGCAAGGCGCGCGGCCTTACAGCAGATGCCAAGCAGAAAATCAGCCTTGGTCGCGGCATGGTGCGCGAAGACGTCAACGCGCTTCTCTTCGATGAACCGCTGACGGTGATCGACCCGCATATGAAATGGGAACTCAGAACGCAGCTCAAGGCGCTGCATCACGAGTTTGGCCATACGATGATCTACGTCACCCACGATCAGACCGAGGCGCTGACCTTTGCCGACAAGGTGGTGGTCATGCATGACGGTCGCGTCGTTCAGATGGGCACCCCACAGGAACTCTTTGAGCGGCCAGAACATACATTCGTGGGCTATTTCATCGGCTCGCCGGGCATGAACCTGCTCGATGCAGAGGTTTCCGGCACCAAGGCCGTGGTGCAGGGCGTCGAAATCCCGCTTGGGGCCGACTATGCCCGCCCCACAGGCCGGGTGCAAATCGGTGTGCGGCCGGAATTCGTGCGTCTGACGGCGGGGGCTGATGGCCTGCCAGTGACCGTGCGGCGGATCGAGGATGTGGGCCGTCACAAGATCGTCCGCTGCGAATTGGCCGGGGTTCAGATCAACGCCATTGCCGCCGAGGGCGCGCTGATTTCGCCCGAAATGACGCGCCTTACCTTCGATCCGGCGGCGATCAACGTCTATGCCGATGACTGGCGCGTCACGCCGAAATCTCAGGCGCAGGAGGCCGCGTGATGGAGAAGACCGTCAATCAAAAGGCATGGTTCCTTGTCCTGCCTGTGCTGATCCTCGTGGCGTTCTCCGCCGTGATCCCGCTGATGACCGTGGTCAACTATTCGGTGCAGGATACCTTTGGAAACAACCAGTTCTTCTGGGCGGGGCTGGAGTGGTTCGAAGAAATGCTCGCCTCAGAGCGGATGTGGGACGCGCTGCAACGGCAGGCGATCTTTTCCGCGATCATCCTCGCCATCGAGGTGCCGCTGGGCATTCTGGTGGCGCTCAATATGCCCAAGCGCGGCATCTGGGTGTCGGTCTGCCTTGTGCTCATGTCCTTGCCGCTCTTGATCCCGTGGAACGTGGTAGGCACCATTTGGCAAATCTTTGGCCGGGTCGATATCGGCCTCTTGGGGCATACGCTGGCGGCGCTGGGGGTGGACTATAACTATACTCAGGATGCGGTGGATGCTTGGGTGACGCTGATCGTGATGGATGTCTGGCACTGGACCTCGCTGGTCGCCCTTCTGGCCTATGCCGGGCTGCAATCTATCCCCGACGCCTATTATCAGGCCGCCAAGATTGATCAGGCCAGCCGCTGGGCCGTGTTCCGCTATATTGAATTGCCCAAGATGACGGGGGTGCTGATGATCGCCATCCTCCTGCGCTTCATGGACAGTTTCATGATCTATACCGAGCCTTTCGTGGTCACGGGCGGCGGTCCGGGCAATGCCACGACGTTCCTCTCCATTGACCTCGTGAAAATGGCGCTCGGGCAATTCGACCTCGGCCCCGCCGCCGCCTTTTCGATCATGTATTTCCTCGTAATCCTGCTGATTTCATGGGTGTTTTACACAGTCATGGTCAATCTCGATAAACGGGAGGGCAAGTGATGGCCGATCTGACCGCGACCCGCAGCACCACACGTGGCCTTGCCCTGCCGCGCGTCAACGTGGTGATGGTGCTTTACCTCGTGTTCCTGCTCTTGCCGATCTATTGGCTCGTGAACATGAGCTTCAAGACCAATGACGAGATCCTTGGCACCTTCTCGCTCTGGCCGCAGAGCCCGACTCTGGCGAATTATGCCACCATCCTCACCGATGCCAGTTGGTATATGGGCTATGTCAATTCGCTGATCTATGTGGTGATGAACACGGTTCTGTCGATTGCCGTGGCCCTGCCTGCCGCCTATGCGTTCTCGCGCTATAGTTTCTTGGGCGACAAGCATCTCTTCTTCTGGCTTTTGACCAACCGGATGGCCCCTCCTGCGGTCTTTGCCCTGCCGTTCTTTCAGCTTTATTCAAGCGTGGGGTTGTTTGACACGCATATCGCTGTGGCGCTGGCGCATTGCCTCTTCAACGTGCCGCTGGCCGTGTGGATTCTAGAGGGGTTCATGCGCGGCGTCCCCAAAGAGATCGACGAGACAGCCTATATCGACGGCTATTCCTTCGGGCGGTTCTTCGTGAAAATCTTCATGCCACTGATTGCATCGGGCGTAGGCGTGGCCGCGTTCTTCTGCTTCATGTTCTCATGGGTGGAATTGCTCTTGTCCCGCACGCTGACCAGCGTCGATGCCAAGCCCATCGCCGCCACCATGACGCGCACGGTGTCGGCAAGCGGTCTCGATTGGGGCGTTCTGGCGGCGGCAGGGGTGCTCACCATCGTGCCCGGCGCGCTCGTGATCTATTTCGTGCGGAACTACATCGCCAAGGGCTTCGCCCTAGGCCGCGTCTGAGGGAGGACTAAACATGGACTGGATGGCTTGGACACTCCCCACCGCGATCTTCTTCGGGGTCATCGCGGCGCTGCTCATCACCTTCACGGTGCTGGCGATCAAATTCCCCGAAACCCCGCGTGTTGGCATCCTTCGGATCGAGACGACGCGCGGCGATCGTCTTTTCATCACGCTTCTCGGCTCGGCCTTTCTCAACCTGGCCTGGCTCGGAA
Organism: Roseovarius sp. MS2; assembly: GCF_051447875.1. Lineage (NCBI taxonomy): Bacteria > Pseudomonadati > Pseudomonadota > Alphaproteobacteria > Rhodobacterales > Roseobacteraceae > Roseovarius > Roseovarius sp. MS2. Next base: position 674,323 of record NZ_JBKHVF010000001.1, on the reverse strand, counting down.
TTGTCGGCGCGAACCAGCCTTATGCGCTGATCCTCTGCCTGATCTATGCCGCGGCGGTGTTTCGCTGGGTTTAGACCGGGATCAATCACCAACAAAGTTCACCTAGGGAGGGAAACCATGAACTTTCGAATGAAAACAACCACCGCGCTGGTGTCGCTGGGCCTGATGGCCTCGCCCGCCTTTGCCGATATGGAGGCGGCAAAGGCGTTTCTCGATGCGGAAATCGGCGATCTGTCGTCGCTTACCCGCGCCGAGCAAGAGGCGGAAATGCAGTGGTTCATCGACGCAGCTCAGCCCTTTTCCGGCATGGAAATCAAGGTTGTGTCGGAAACCATCGACACGCATAGCTACGAATCCAAGGTGCTGGCCCCGGCCTTTACCGCCATCACCGGCATCAAGGTCACGCATGACCTCATCGGCGAAGGCGATGTGGTCGAAAAACTGCAAACCCAGATGCAGTCGGGCGAGAATATCTATGACGGCTATGTCAACGACAGTGACCTTATCGGCACCCATTGGCGGTATCAGCAGGTGCGCAACCTGACCGACTGGATGGCAGGCGAGGGTGCGGATGTGACCAGCCCGACGCTTGATATCGACGATTTCGTGGGCCTCTCGTTCACCACCGGCCCCGATGGCAAGGTCTATCAACTGCCAACCCAGCAATTCGCCAACCTTTACTGGTTCCGCTACGATTGGTTCAACGACGACAAGAACAAGGCCGATTTCAAAGAAAAATACGGCTATGATCTGGGCGTTCCGGTCAACTGGTCGGCCTATGAGGATATCGCCGAATTCTTTACCGGCCGTGACCTCAGCCATTTGGGCGTCGAGGGCGAAGTCTTTGGCAACATGGACTATGGCAAGAAAGACCCCAGCCTTGGCTGGCGCTATACCGACGCGTGGATGTCCATGGCCGGGATGGGCGACAAGGGTGAACCCAACGGCCTGCCGGTCGATGAATGGGGCATCCGTGTGAATGAAAATTCGCAGCCTGTGGGGTCCTGTGTCGCGCGTGGCGGTGCCACCAACAGCCCTGCGGCGGTCTATGCCGTCACCAAGGCGATCGAGTGGCTTCAGAAATACTCGCCCCCTGCCGCCGCTGGCATGACCTTCTCTGAGGCGGGCCCAATCCCCGCGCAGGGCAACGTTGCGCAACAGATGTTCTGGTACACCGCCTTTACCGCAGCCTCGGTGAAACCCGACCTGCCGGTGATGAACGAAGACGGCACGCCGAAATGGCGCATGGCCCCCAGCCCACATGGCGTTTATTGGGAAGAGGGCATGAAAGTGGGCTATCAGGATGCCGGTAGCTGGACCCTGATGCAATCCACCCCCGTCGACCGTGCCAAAGCGGCGTGGCTCTATGCGCAGTTCGTGACCTCGAAAACCGTGGATGTGAAAAAGGCCCACACCGGCCTCACCTTCATCCGCGAGTCGACGATCCAGCACGACAGCTTTACCGAGCGCGCCGACAAGCTGGGCGGCCTTGTGGAATTCTACCGCTCACCCGCGCGCGTTCAGTGGTCGCCCACCGGCACCAACGTGCCCGACTATCCGAAACTGGCCCAGCTTTGGTGGCAGAATATCGGCGATGCCATGTCGGGCGCCAAAACCCCGCAAGAGGCGCTTGATGCGCTCTGCGCGGATCAAGAGCGCGTGCTTGAGCGGCTTGAGCGCGCTGGCATCCAAGGCGACATCGGCCCGAAACTCAACGAGGAAATGGACCCCGAGCATTGGCTGAGTCAGCCCGGTGCCCCCAAGGCCAAACTTGAGAACGAAGACGAAGAGCCGGTCACCATCGCCTATGACGAGTTGATCAAGTCCTGGCAGTAAGTGAAATGCATCGGGGCGCGTGCCGCGCGCCCCGGACCTTTCCGTCATCCCCGGGTCAAGCCTGAGGATGACGGGGTAGGGCGATCCTAGGGTCAAGCCCGAGGATGACCACTCAAACCTACGGACCCACTCTCATGACCCATATCCTCGCTATCGACCAAGGCACCACGTCGAGTCGCGCGATCCTGTTCGATGCGCAGATGCGCATCACGGCCACGGCACAAGAGGAATTCGCCCAGCATTTTCCGCAATCGGGCTGGGTCGAGCATGACGCGAATGATCTGTGGTCGACCACAGCGGGCACCTGCCGCGCGGTGATCGAAAAGGCCGGGCTGACCGGGGCCGACATCGCCGCCATCGGCATCACCAATCAACGCGAGACAACGGTGGTCTGGGATCGCCACACCGGGCAGGCCATTCACCGCGCGATTGTTTGGCAAGACCGGCGCACGGCAGAGTATTGCGCCGAATTGCGCGCCGCAGGCCACGAACCGATGGTGGCCGGGCGCACCGGGCTTTTGCTTGATCCTTATTTTTCCGGAACAAAACTGCGCTGGATTCTCGATCATGTCGAGGGCGCGCGCGCCCGCGCCCAAGCGGGCGATCTGCTTTTTGGCACCGTCGATAGCTATCTTATCTGGAAACTCACGGGCGGGCGCGTGCATGCCACCGATGCAACAAATGCCGCGCGCACCCTGCTTTACGATATCCGCAAAGGGCGCTGGAGCGCCACGATCTGCGATCTCTTGGGCATCCCGATGCAAATGCTGCCTCAGGTGCGCGACAGCGCCGATGACTATGGCCACACCCGCGCCGATCTCTTTGGCCGCGAAATCCCCATTCGCGGTGTGGCGGGCGATCAGCAGGCGGCCACAGTGGGGCAGGCGTGTTTCAAGCCGGGGATGCTCAAATCCACCTATGGCACCGGCTGTTTTGCACTGCTCAACACGGGCGATACGCCGGTTGTCTCGCAAAACCGGCTGCTCACCACCATTGCCTATCAATTGGATGGCAAGCCGACCTATGCGCTCGAAGGCTCGATCTTTGTCGCGGGGGCCGTGGTGCAATGGCTGCGCGACGGGCTCAAGATGATCCGCCACGCCAGTGAAACACAGCCCCTCGCCGAACAGGCCGACCCCAATCAAACAGTCGTTCTGGTGCCTGCCTTTACCGGGCTTGGCGCGCCCTATTGGCGGCCTGACTGTCGGGGGGCGATCTTTGGGCTTACCCGCAGCACCGGGCCTGCGGAACTGGCCCGTGCGGCGCTGGAAAGCGTGGGGTTCCAGACCCGCGATCTCTTGCGGGCGATGCGCGATGATTGGGCCGGGCACGGGGCCGATGCGGTATTGCGGGTGGATGGCGGAATGAGCGCGTCTGACTGGGCCATGCAGTTCCTGTCAGACATTATCGACGCGCCTGTGGATCGTCCGCAAGTGCTGGAAACCACCGCGCTTGGGGCGGCTTGGCTGGCGGGGATGCAGATCGGTCTATACCCCGATCAGGCCGGATTTGCCGATACTTGGGCATTGGAACAGCAGTTTCTGCCAAAGATGTCGACCGAGCTGCGCACCGCCAAGGTTGAGGGTTGGACACGCGCGGTTTCGGCCACACTCGCCTTTTAGTTGTTCTAACCTTCTGCTCAGGTTACAGTCTTTCACGAGAGATTTTACTCTCGTGACACGTCTCATATTGTGATCAAGGCCGCCAAAGACTAGGTTCTCGACAAAGGAATGTATTTCCTGTTTCCCAAGGAGTTGCCATGACCGCCCCGGTCAGCGTCATTGTCCCGGCCAGAAACGAGGCGCAAACCATTGCCCGCGTCGTGTCGGTGCTTGCGGATATGCCGGATGTGGGCGAGGTCGTGGTGGTCGACAACGGCTCGACCGATGCGACGGCAGAATTGGCGCGCGGGGCGGGTGCGACAGTTATCTCAGAGACACAAACCGGCATGGGCCACGCGGTGCGCGCAGGTGTCTCCGCCGCCCGCCATGACTGGGTGATGAAGGTCGATGCCGATCTCGACAGGTTTGACACTGATCTGTTTGCACAGATGCCCGCTGCCCGCGGCCCCGGTGTGGGCTTGATCAAGGGGGCGTGGCACGACCCCGCCGATAACATGCCGATGACCCGCCTTTTGGTGCGGCCGGCCCTGCATCAGATGTTTCCGGGCTTGTCGCATCTGCGCGCACCCAATTCCGGGCTCTATGTCTTTGATCGGTCTCTGATCGCCTACAACGGTCTTGCGACTGATTATGCGGTCGATCTTGATATCATGCTGCGGGTGCATGCGGCGGGGTATGACGTGGCCGAGGTGGATATTGGCCGCATCGTCCACGACACCCGTGATGTCACGCATTACAATGGCATGGCTGAGCAGATCTTTGCCTTTTTCCTCAGCCGTCAGCCCCGGATGTTGACCCGCGAGATGGTTGTTCTGGCGCAGGACGGCGCGCAGGTGATCCATCACGCGCTGGGGACCATTGGCCACCGGCTTGCAGCAGGGGTGCGCGTCACGGTCTATCTTGAGGATATGAACGCTCTTGGGTCGCGCGTGCTGCACGAACTGCTTGGGGCCTATCCCACCGTCCGGGTGCTGCCGCTTGACGACAGGTCTGCATTCTCTGCCCATGCCAATGCCACCGGGCTGTGTGTGCTGGCCCCCTATCCGCGCGCAGGCGGGGGATCGGCCCTGTCTGAGGCGGTTGCTCTGTTTGAGGCGAACCATGATCACCTGCCCGGCGCTGTCTGGTTGATGCCGGTCCATGACGCCGGACGCGAGATCACGGGCTTTGCACCCGATATGCTGCCAGAGGTGGCGGATGGGCTGGCGCTCAAGCAAGCCGCGCTTGGTGCGATGGGGGTTTCTATTCCGCCGCTTGCCGGTCTCGCCCGCGAACTTTTTCAGAGCTATGCCTCCCTGCCTGATGCCCTGCGTCCCGCCTATGGGTCGCTTGCCGGGCACCGTCACCCTTCGGTCGGGAATTTCTGACAGCCGATCTTGCCTGCCGAAAAGTGCAAAACGCCCTGTGACAATCGGGGCGTTTGCCTTTGAGCCCGCACTCAGACCCCTTTGAAGTTTACGGCGCCCTCATGTTCCAGCGCGCGCTCCTGCGCCTGCTTGCGCATCGTGTCATCCTCGCGACGGCGGCGGCGCAGGCGGCCATACTGGCCGATGCCCACCGCCAAAAGGATGATTGCGCCGCCGGGGATCAGCCCCGGTCCGGGGTCTTCGCCCAGCATCACCATCGCGATCAGAATTGCCGCCAGCGGTGAAAATGACGTGGCCAATGATACATCACCCGAGCGCGCATATTTAAGCCCGAACGCCCAGGCGAATTGCCCGCCAATGATACATCACCCGAGCGCGCATATTTAAGCCCGAACGCCCAGGCGAATTGCCCGCCCATGATCACCACCACCGCATAGATCCAAACCCATTGCCAGACCACCGGATCAAACACATCCTGAAAATGGTTCGGACCAAACAGGTATAGGGCCACAAAGAAATAGACCGTCGTGCCCACCGCCGTGCGGTAGATCGCGAAAATCCCCATAGGAATGTCGCGCAGACCTGTGCGGGCAATCAAAGTCGAGGCAATATAGGACAGCGTCGCCAAAAGCGCGCCAATCTCGCCCTTGCCAAGGTTGAGCGATGCGCCCTCACTGTTCATCAGGATCATCACCGCCGCCCCGCAAAGCGCCACCAGACCGGCAACAAAGGCCCAAGGCTCGAACTCCTCGCGCAAGACCAGCCAGGCCGCCAGCAAAAAAAGTGGCGGTTCGATCCGGCCCATCAACACAACATTCGTGACCGTGGTATGCTCCAGCGCGTAAAAGAACAGCCCCGGTGTCAAAGCGGAAGAAAAGAACGCCGAAAGCGTCAGGATCGCCCAGTTTTTCCGTGTCAGCGCGCGCAGGTTCTCAAAAGTCCAGTCGCGCCAGAACATGAAAATCATCGGCACCATCGACATAAGCGAGCCGACAAACAGCAGGTTGCAATAGGTGATGACATTGCGCCCCATCACGAGGTTCTGTGATCCGATATCGGCCAACAGCGAGACGAGGGAATTTGACGAAGCATAGATCAACACCGCGACCCAAGCGAGCGTGGCACCCATCATGACCTTGGAGGCATCGGGAACAATCTGTGTGCTGGCGTTAGTCATGGCGCGCTCCTGAACCGTGATACCGAAACCTGACTTTACCTTGCGCCCTAACCGTGGTTGGTGCAATCCACGCCCGCGCACAGATGGTCACGTTCCTCTGATGGCCGCGAAATATTGTTTCAACGACGGCGCGCGGGTCACGCTTGCGTGGGAAACGGTGAAAATTCTCGTGATTTCTGTTGTAAATCACGGCGCGGGAGGCAAGTTTGCGCACCATCGGGCCATGTGCCCCCCTGATCCCCAAGGGACATTTCCATGACCGCCCCCTCTGATACGCCTACCTCCGGCTTTGTCACCATCTTTGACGACACCTATGATCAACCCGATTGTCGGGCCTATTTCCGCATGATGGACCGGCTGGGCTATCGCAACCAACATCACGCGGTCGCGGGGTTTCGGGCCGGATTGGGGGAAATGATGCGCCTGCGTGGTCTTGAGCAGGCAAGGATCGTTGATTTCGCCAGCAGCTATGGCATCGTTTCCGCACTCATGGCGCATGAGCTGAGCCTGGAACAGGTGTTTGCCCGCTACCGTCAGCCGGTGTTCGACAGCGCGTCTTCCGCAGAGGTGATTGATCTGGATCGCGGCTGGCTGGCGGGGCTGCGCCGCCCTGCGCCCGCGTTGCATGTCACCGGCATTGATGTGATGCCCAACGCGGTTGCCTATGGGCGCGCGGTTGGCCTCTTTCAATCCGGCTTTGTCGAGGATCTGGAACGTGCAGAACCATCCGAGGGGCTTGGCCGGGAACTGGCGCGCTGTGACATGATCGTTGAATGCGGCTCTGTTGCCCAGCTTATGCCCCGCGCGCTCGACCGGATGCTGGCGGCTTGCGGCCCGGTCAAGCCTTGGGTCATGACGTCGCCCATCCGGGGCAACGAGCGGCCCGAGGCAACAGAGGTGCTGCGCGCCCACGGTCTTGTGGTTGAACGTCTGCCGATCCCGGCCTTTATCCACCGCCGATTTGAAAGCCCCGAGGAACAGGCCCGTGCCATCGCCAATGCGCAGGCCGCAGGGCATGACACCGAAGGCGTGGAAACCACCGGTCACTTCCACGCGCAGATCCTTCTGGCGCGTCCCGAGGCAGAATGTACCGACCCCGCCGACTGGTCGATGCCCCTAGACGTGCCGCCCATGGCGGATGGCGCGGCCCCTGCCGATCTTTGAGGTGCAGGCCTCTATCGACAGAGTTGAGGGTTTTCGATATGTCTTGTAAGACTTAACGAAAATTTGGCATACCCGCATCATGACACAGCCAGAGCCACCCAGCCTTCGGATTCGTATCGTCTTTGGTGACGAGGCAATGCTGGGCCCCGGCAAGGCCGATCTGTTGGAGCGTATTCGCGATACAGGCTCCATCGCCGCCGCCGGGCGCAGCATGTCCATGAGCTATAAACGCGCTTGGATGTTGGTGGAGTCCATGAATGCAGCCTTTCGCGAACCGCTTGTGGACTCGAGCCGAGGGGGCGCTAAGGGCGGCGGTGCCCATCTGACCGACACAGGCATCGAAGTGTTGGCACAGTATCGCAAACTTGAGGATATCATGGCCGAGGCCGGGGCCGCACGGATTGCCGCGATCCAATCCTTGCTTAGGGATATTCCCGGTGGAAAATAACGCTTGCCTCTGATCCCCCGCCTTGCGATATGTTTTTGGAACCATATCAGTGCAGGGAAACAGGGATGATCCGGCCAAAACCTCCAATCACGTTAGCTGCCTGCCTGCTTGCCCTTGCGCCCATCCTCGCAACCACCGCCCGCGCCGACACCGTCACTGTCTTTGCCGCCGCCAGCCTGACCACTGCCTTGGCCGAGATCGAGGCAGGGTTCGAGGCGGCCAGCGGCCATGACCTTGTGACAGCGCTCGCGGGCTCCTCATCCCTCGCCCGTCAGATCCAGCAGGGCGCGCCTGCGGATATTTTCATATCCGCCAGTGCCGACTGGATGGACCAGATCGAAGCGGACGGGCTGATCGAGCCGGGCGCGCGCTTTGACCTCTTGGGCAACCGCCTTGTGCTGGTGTCCCATGGGGATGCCGCATCGCGCGACATCGGCCCAGATCTTGATCTGGCCGCCCTCTTGGGCGAGGGGCGGCTGGCCATGGCGCTGGTCGATTCCGTGCCTGCGGGCATCTATGGCAAAGCCGCGCTGCAAAACTTGGGCCTCTGGCAGGGCATCGCACCGCAGGTGGCCCAAGCCGACAATGTGCGCGCCGCCCTTGCCTTTGTCGCCACCGGCGAGGCTCCTTATGGCATCGTCTACGCAACAGACGCCACCGCCGAGGAGCGTGTCACCATCGTCGGCACCTTCCCCGAGAACAGCCACCCCCCCATCGTCTATCCGGTCGCCGATCTTGCCAACCGCGACACGCCCGCCGAAAACGCCTTTCTCGCCTATCTGCAAGGCCCCGAGGCGCGCGCCGTCTTTGAGCGGCAGGGGTTTACCGTCCTTGCGCGCTGACCCATGACAGACTGGCTTGGCCCCGAAGAATGGAAGGCGGTGTCCCTGTCCCTTCGCGTGTCCTTCTGGGCCACCCTGGCCAGCCTGCCTTTGGGAATTCTCACGGCCTATGCGCTGGCGCGCTGGTCCTTTCCGGGCAAGCAGATCGTCAACGGGCTGGTGCATCTGCCGCTGATCCTGCCGCCGGTTGTCACGGGCTACCTGCTCCTGCTGGTGCTGGGCACGCGCGGGCCGGTGGGCTCTGTGCTGGCGGATTGGGGCCTTGTCTTTGCCTTTCGCTGGACAGGGGCGGCGGTGGCGGCAGCGATCATGGCATTCCCCCTGATGGTGCGGGCGATCCGTCTCTCGATCGAGGCGGTGGATCCCAAACTGGAAGAGGCCAGTGCCACGCTGGGGGCTGCACCCCTATGGGTCTTTTTTACCGTAACCCTGCCCATGGCCCTTCCGGGCATCGTTGCGGGTACGATTTTGGCCTTTGCCAAGGCGATGGGTGAATTTGGGGCCACGATCACCTTTGTTTCGAATATTCCGGGGGAAACACGCACCATCCCCTCGGCGATCTACGCCTTTCTTCAGGTGCCGGGCGGTGAAGGGTCGGCCATGAAACTGGTCATCGTCTCGGTGGTGGTGGCCATGGGCGCGCTCTTGCTCTCCGAGGGGATCGGGCGCCGTGTCGCGGCACGGGTCGGGGGGCGCTGATGCTGGATGTTGCGCTGCGCCATAGCCTTGGGGCCTTCACGCTGGATGCGCAGTTTCGGGCACCACCGGGTGTCACGGTGCTTTTTGGCCGCTCCGGCTCTGGCAAGACCACCATCGTCAACGCTGTGGCGGGGCTGCTCATGCCCGATCAGGGCCGGATCGTATCTGGCGACCGGGTGCTGCTCGATACGGCCGCCGGGGTCCGCCTGAAACCGCACCGCCGCCGTTTGGGCTATATCTTTCAGGAAGGGCGGCTGTTCCCTCATCTCACCGTGCGCCAGAACCTCGGCTATGGCGCATGGTTCGCCCCAAAGGGGGCTGCGCGCGCCGATCTGGCGCAGGTCGTCGATCTTTTGGGCCTTGGCGCGCTACTGGATCGGCGGCCCGGTGCCCTTTCAGGTGGAGAGAAGCAGCGCGTTGCCATTGGCCGCGCGCTTTTGTCCGCGCCGCAGCTCATCCTTGCCGATGAGCCGTTGGCCGCCCTTGATGAGGCCCGCAAAGCCGAGATCCTGCCCTATTTCGAGCGTTTGCGCGACGCGGCGGGCGTGCCCATCCTCTATGTCAGCCATTCCGCCTCTGAGGTGGCGCGTCTGGCAACAACCGTTGTTGCGCTTGAGGCCGGGCGTGTGATTGCACAGGGCCCCGCCGCCGAAGTGCTGAGCAATCCCGCCGTGCTGCCCACCGGTGCCCGCGATGCCGGGGCCGTGCTTAGCGCGCGGGTCATCGCCCATCACGACGACGGGCTGTCCGAGCTTTCGGCGGGGGGTATCCCCCTTTTTCTGCCGCGCGTCGCAGCCAACCCCGGTGCCAGCCTGCGCATCCGCATCGCCGCCCATGACGTGATCCTGTCGCATATCCGGCCCGAGGGGCTTTCGGCGCTGAATATCCTGCCCGGCCTCATCCACGAAATCCGCCCCGGTGGTGGGCCCGGTGCCATCGTGGCGATTGATACCGCCGCTGGCCGGATTCTATCGCGCGTCACGCGCCGTTCGGCAACGGCAATGGGTCTTGCAGTGGGCCAAGACGTGCACGCCGTGGTCAAGGCCGTTGCGGTCGCCGCAACAGATATTGGCGCAGGCTAAAAGGCCCACATTCTACTCGGTCGTGCGATCCGGGGGAAAGATCATCGACAGCGGCCCGACACGCGGGGCCTCGTCGCCAAATGCGATCTCCCCTTCGATATGGCGCAGGTGATGATCCACCATGTCCTGAGCGCGCGCCTCATCCCGGTCTATGATGCTCTGGACAATGCGCGCATGCTCGTCATCCGAACAAAGGCTCGCGGTTTTGGAGCCATACAGCCCGATGATCAGCGAGGTGCGCATGGTCAGTTCCGCAAGGTAATGCTCCAAGACCGAATTGCGCCCGATCCGCGCCAACAGCATGTGAAACGCCCGTGAGGCGCGAATCGCCTTGGGACGGTCATTGTGCTGTCGAATCTCATCCTCGGTCGCCAAATGCGCGCGCAGTCGCTCGATATCCGCCTCGTCAGCACGGCGGACGACATTGCGGATGATCGTGGCCTCAATGGCGCGCCGGGCCTGAAACACGTCCCGCGCCTCGTCCTCAGAGGGGGTAGAGACAAACGCCCCCCGGTTGGGGATCAGGTCAACCACCTGATAGGCCGCAAGCGTCGCAAGCGCGCGGCGTACATGCGCGCGATTACAGGAAAAAAGGTCGCTCAGCGCCTGTTCGCCCAGCTTGGTCCCAGCCCGAAGCCGCTGGTCCGAGATGGCATCCAGCACATGCTCAACCAGCACGTTTTCCGGCGTTTCGGACATTCTGATGCTCCCGGCTGTGTTTCTCGGAAAATGGCATTTTTGAGGATCAGAATCGACCATAAAAATTGTCTGTTTAAATTGTTAACAATTTATGTTACTAAAGTGAGGACTCAAGTGGAGGAGCCCATGAAAATTTTTGTCATCAACCCCAACTCGACCACGAGCATGACCGACAAGATCGCGGCCTCCGCGCGGGCGGTCACGGCACCGGGCGTTCTGATCGAGGCGCGCTCGGGCATAGGTGCCCCCGCCAGCATCGAGGGCCATTATGACGAGGCAATGGCAGTGCCGCGCCTGCTTGATCAGGTCCGCGAGGCCGAGGCACAAAAGGCCGATGCAATCGTGGTTGCCTGTTTCGACGACCCCGGCATCGGCGCGTGCCGCGAGATTGCCACCGGCCCGGTGATCGGCATCTGCGAGGCGGCGGTCAAGGCGGCCAGCATGGTGGCCACCTCCTTCAGCGTGGTCACGACCCTGCCGCGCTCGGTCCCTATCATCGAGGAAATGGTGCGCCGCTACGGGCTTGATCACCAATGCCGCCGCGTGCGCTCGGCGGCGATCCCGGTGCTGGCGCTGGAAGAACCCGGATCAAACGCCCGCCTTCTGGTGCGCGCCGAAATCCTCAGGGCGATCGAGGAGGATCGTTGCGAGGCAGTGGTTCTGGGCTGTGCCGGCATGGCGGATCTTGCCGCATGGCTGACTGAAGAAACCGGAATTCCCGTGATCGACGGTGTGACCGTCGCCACGAAATTCGCCGAAGCCTTGGTTGGGGCCGGCATCAAGACCAGCAAGATCGGCGCCTACGCGCCACCAAACCCGAAATAATGCATCTCAGGGAGGAGAGTCATGACAATTTCAGATACAAACGGGGGTGTTTTGCCGCATGACGGGCAAATGCCCGAGGTGATCGAACACAAGGGTCTGGGCGAGGAATCGCTGGCCCCCCAGAAAACGCGGATCATGGACCCGTGGTCCTATCTTTTTGCCTGGCTCGGTGGCTGTGTGTCGATTGGCACCTTTACCATCGGCTCGGGCCTCGTGGGCACGCTCAATCTGCTACAGGTGTTTCTGGCCATCGCCATCGGCTGTACCGTCATCGGCCTTGCGCTGATGATCAACGGGGCGGCGGGGCACAAATACGGCATCCCGATGATGGTGCAATTGCGCTCGGCCTTCGGCTTTTCCGGCGCGCGCATCCCGGCGCTGGTGCGCTCTGTCCCCGCCCTCGTCTGGTTCGGCTTTCAAAGCTGGATCGGTGCGGGCGCGCTCAATCTGGTAAGCGAGACGCTCTTTGGCTACTCCAACATTGTCGTCTTTTTCATAGGCTTTCAGGCGCTGCAAATCATGCTGTCGGTTCTGGGCTTTCACGGCATCAAATGGCTGGAGAATATCGGCTCGGTCTTCATCATCGGCGCGCTGATTTACATGTTCACCTCTGTCATCGGCAAATATGGCGAAGAAATCAGCACCAACCTCATCAATGTCGAGGGCACATGGGGCGCGCCATTCTGGGGGGCGACCATGCTCTTTCTGGGCATCTATGCCACGATGATGCTCAATGTCTCGGACTATAGCCGCGAATTGCGGCAGGATGTCGGGCGCGTGCGCCAAGTGGTGATCTATGCCAATTCCATTCTGCCCGCGACGCTCTTCATGGGCCTCATCGGTCTCATGGTCTCCAGCGCGACAGGCGAGGTTGATCCCATCCGCGTCTTCTCGAACGCGGTCGACAACAAGCTCTTGCTCGTCGTTACCCTGCTTTTCATCGCCTTTGCACAGGTCACGACCAATATTCTCAACAATGTCGTGCCGCCCGCCTATGCGCTGATGGATGTGTTCAAACTCAACTACAAGACCGCTGCCGTGGTCGTCGGTCTCTTGGCCTTCGCCACCTTCCCGTGGGAATTGGTCAAGAACGAATCCGCCGCGGGTCTCAATCTCTTCATCCAGACCTACAGCGCGTTCTTGGGGCCAATCTTTGCGATCTTGGTGGTGGATTACTACGTGCTGCGGCGTCAGACGCTCGATCTCGAGAAACTCTATGACGAGAGCGGCGATTATGCGGGCTATAACCCGGCAGCCCTGATCGCCATGGCGGTGGGTGTGATCGCGGCGCTGACCTTTTCGGCGGTGTCATGGTATGCCAGCTTGATCCCGGCGGGTGTCACCTATTACCTGCTGATGCGGCACCTGCCCGCCGCACAGCGGTTCCTCGACCGCTGAGGCGCAGTCTGACAAAAGGCAGGGGGCCAATCGCCCCCTGTCCTTTCGTTTCCCCCAAGACACGACCCCCGGAGGTGATGACATGATCCGCTATCCCAGAAATTTGCGTGGCTACGGCCCAAACGCCCCCGATCCGCAGTGGCCCGGTGGGGCGCGGATCGCGGTGCAATTCGTGCTCAACTACGAAGAGGGCGGTGAAAACTGCCTGCTGCATGGCGATGCCGCGTCAGAGGCATTTCTGTCGGATATTCCGGGGGCCACGCCCTGGCCCGGTCAGCGCCATTGGAATATGGAATCGATCTATGACTACGGCGCGCGCGCCGGGTTCTGGCGGCTGCATCGCCTCTTCACCGGGATGGGCGTTCCGCTGACCATATACGGCGTCGCCTCAGCCCTTGCGCGCAGCCCCGAACAGGTCGCCGCCATGCAAGAGGCCGACTGGGAAATCGCCAGCCATGGTCTTAAGTGGGTCGATCACAAGGACATGCCCGAGGCCGAGGAACGTGCCGCCATCGCCGAGGCGATGCGCCTGCATACAGAGGTGACCGGCACCCGCCCACGCGGCTGGTATACAGGCCGATGCAGCGTCAATACCGTGCGCCTTGTCGCCGAAGAGGGCGGCTTTGATTACATCTCGGATTGCTATGACGATGACCTGCCGCATTGGATGGAATTCGGCAGCCGCGATCAGCTGATGATCCCCTATACGCTTGAATGCAACGACATGCGCTTTGCCGCGTCGCCCGGATGGGTCACGGGCCGCGACTTTGAATCCTACCTGACCGATACCTTTGACACGCTCTATGCCGAAGGGCAGGCGGGTGCCCCCCGGATGATGACCGTGGGCCTGCATTGCCGCCTGATTGGCCGGCCGGGCAAAATAGCGGGCCTGCGCCGCTTTATCGACCATGTGCAGCGTCACACAGACGTTTGGTGCCCCCGCCGGATCGACATTGCCGATCACTGGGCGGCCACACATCCGCACCGCCGCTTTGAGCGCCCCAGCCAGATGGACCACGCGCGCTTTGTAGAGGTGTTCGGCCCGCTGCTGCCCGCCCCGTGGATCGCGGATCGCGCATGGCAGATAGAGCTTGGCCCCGCCCATGACACTGCGGTGGGTCTGCTCAACGCCTTTAGCCGGATACTCCGACAGGCCACCCCGTCCGAGCGCGGCGACCTGACCTGTGCCGCGCTTGAGGCGCAGACTTTGCCCCGCCTACAGGCGCTTTTGCCATGACCGTGGCCCCCCTCATGGCCCAACCGCTGATCGCCGCCGCCTTTGCCCCCTACGGCGATGTTCTTGAGGTGGCGGGCGCCCCCGACCGGATGATCAATGCGGGCCTCTGCGGGCGGTTCCACGACCGCGCGCGGCTCGAATTTCTGGATGGGCGCGCCGGTATCAGCCTTTTTGATGCCGAGGCCCGGCACCTGCCCTATGCGCTCGACCTGATGGAACGGCACCCTCTGGGCTCTCAGGCGTTCATCCCGCTCGACAACGTGCCAATGCTGATCTGCGTGGCCGCGGATACCCATGGCCACCCCACCACCCCGCGCGCCTTTCTCAGCCAGCCGGGGCAGGGGGTCAATCTCCTGCGCAATGTCTGGCACGGCGTGCTGGCCCCCATCGGGCGGGCCGGGCGCTATGCGGTGATCGACCGGATCGGCCCCGGTGACAATCTCGAAGAATATCACTTTGACCAGCCTCTGACCGTGGAAGGACCACAGCCATGACCAAGCGCAGCTATTACACCCCCCAAGGCGGCCTGCCGCCGCAAACCCAGCTTTTGACCGGGCGCGCCGTCTTTACCGAGGCCTATGCCGTGATCCCGCGCGGCACCATGAGCGATATCGTCACCAGCTATCTGCCCTTCTGGGACAAGGCGCGCTTTTGGGTTCTGGCGCGGCCCCTCTCGGGCTTTGCCGAAACCTTCTCGCAATATATCGCCGAGGTGCAGCCGGGCGGTGGCTCTGACCGCCCCGAGACCGAAGAGGGCGTCGAGGCGGCGCTTTTCGTGGTCGAAGGCGCGCTGCGCCTGACATTGGACGGGCAGGCGCATGAGATGACCGAGGGTGGCTTTGCCTATATCCCGCCGGGCACCCCGTGGACGCTGCGCAACACGGCCGACAGGCCGGTCAAGTTCCACTGGCTGCGCAAGGCCTATCAAGCGGTGTCCGGTCTCGACCATCCGCCGGTGATGGTCGTCAATGAAAACGACATCGCCCCAGTGCCGATGCCCGACACCGATGGCGGCTGGGCCACGACCCGTTTCATGGACCCCGCCGACCTGCGTCACGACATGCATATCACCGTTGTCACCTTTCAGCCCGGCGCAGTGATCCCCTTTGCCGAAACGCATGTGATGGAACACGGGCTTTATGTGCTGGAGGGCAAGGCGGTCTATCGCCTCAATCAGGATTGGGTCGAGGTCGAGGCGGGCGATTTCATGTGGCTGCGCGCCTTCTGCCCGCAGGCCTGTTACGCGGGCGGTCCAGGGCCGTTTCGCTACCTGCTCTACAAGGATGTGAATCGGCATATGGCGTTGTGATACGGGGGCGCTGCCCCCGGACCCCCGAGGTATTTCGGGCCAGATGAAACGTCAGAGAAAATCCAGAATACGATCGGTCAGGGAGGACGGAATGACAAGCATAGACCACGGGCATGTGCCCACAGGCAACACGATGGACCCAGAGGGAAACACCCTCAATCCGGTTGGCGCGAATGAGAAAACATGGGGCTGGTTCGCCATCTTCAACGTTTGGGCCAATGACGTGCAGTCGCTCTTTGGCTATTCGCTCGTGGCGTCGCTTTTCATCTCGTACGGGGTCAGCGGCTGGACCGCCTTTGCCGCCCTTATCGCGGCGGGGCTCTTTACCATGTGGATGGTCAACCTCTCAGGCGCTGCGGGCGAGAAATACGGCATCCCCTATCCGGTGCTGGCCCGTGCCAGCCTTGGCACCAGCGGCGCAAAATTGCCCGCGATCCTGCGCTCGACCGTGGCGGTGTTCTGGTACGGCGTGCAGGTCTATTTTGCCTCAACGGCGGTGGCGCTCCTGATCCGCTCGATCACCGGCGCGAGCGGCGGCGCGGAAATCTTCGGTCTCACCGGTATCGACTGGCTGTCGTTCTTCATCGTCTGGGCCTTTCACATCGTGATCTTCTGGCGCGGCATGAACTGGGTCGAGACCTTTCTCAACATCGCGGGCCCCTTCGTGTATCTTGTGATGATCGGCCTAGTTATCGTGCTCTGGCAACGCTCTGACGGGCAGCTTTTGTCTGCCGCAGGCACGATCTTTGCCAACCCCGACGCGAGCTTTGCCAGTGAATTCAACGGCTTTGTCGCCATCGTCGGCACCATGGTGGCCTATTTCGCAGCCGTGATGATCAACTTCAGCGACTTTTCCCGCTACGCCAAGGACCGACCCACCATGCTCTTGGGCAATCTCACCGGATTGCCATTTAACATGATCCTCTTCTCGGCGCTGGCGCTCTTGACTACGGCAGGGGCGGCAGTGGTCTTTGGCGAGGAAATCACCAACCCGAGCGAGATTGTCGAGCGCACCGATTCTGTGCTTTTGGGCATCATCGCCGCGATCACCTTTTTTGCCGCAACCGTTGGCATCAACCTTGTTGCCAATTTCATCCCGGCTGTAAACGGCATCGCCAATCTCGCCCCCGGCAAGATCAGCTTTCGTCAGGCGGGGCTGATTACGTCGGCCTTCGCGCTTATCATCGGCGGGCTCTGGACAAGTTTCATCAGCGAATTCGGCATCGGTGGCTTTGTCAACACATTGGGCGCGACGCTGGCCCCGATCTTTGGCATCATGATCGTGGATTACTATGTTCACCGCAAAGGCCATCTCGACCTTGACGATCTCTATGACATGCAAGGCGGGCGCTATCACTATCAGGACGGCTGGAACCGCACGGCGGTGATGGCCTTTGGCCTCGCGGCGGTTTTTTCGGTGGCAACCGTCTGGGTGCCGTGGTTCGGCTTTCTCTCGGGCTATAACTGGGTGATCGGCGCAGTCTTGGGCGGCGGGATCTACACCCTGCTTGCCAAGAGCCCCGCACGGGTCTAGGCCCCACGCCCTACGCGGCGGGCCGGCACAAAACCCTGTGCCCGCCGCATTCAAACCCCTTGCGTTGGCCCCGCCGCTTGGCTATCACGCAGCCCACGGGTGATTAGCTCAGTTGGTAGAGCGCTTCGTTTACACCGAAGATGTCGGGAGTTCGAGTCTCTCATCACCCACCATCCCCACTTTCTCAATGCTTTCATATGCTTGGCACTTCCCTCTTCGCTAGTCGCGCAGGGATTTACTGTTCTTTGCCAATGGTGTGTCTCCGTCTGTGCCTGCATGGCCGCTTTGGGTGTGCCGCGCAAACTAGGGTCAGGCGTCAGGGTCGTTGTGCGATCCTTCCGGGTCAAGGGCACCGCAATGTCTTCCAGATCGTTTCGTCTGCCCAATGATCAGCGCTTCAACTCCTACAAATCTCGCCTTGTAAGGCGCGGTTCGGATGCTCCGGTGAAATAAACTTTGGGCGGTCTGAAACTTTTGCGTCTTGGCTGACGTGGCTTTCCCATCAGCGGCTCAGACGAGCCTTTGACAACAAGGGAGAACGACAAATGACCTTCAAGACTTTTCTGAGCACGGCCACCGCCATTGCCCTTGGCACTGCCGTTTATGCCGCCAATCCAACAGTCGGCGGCGCGCCGATGCTCGTAGAGCGCAACATCATCGAGAATGCTGTCAATTCGCCGGTCCACACGACGCTGGTTGCGGCGGTGAAAGCCGCCGATCTGGTCGACACATTGCAGGGGCCGGGGCCGTTTACCGTGTTCGCGCCGGTGAACGATGCGTTTGCGGCCCTGCCCGCCGGCACGGTTGACACGCTGCTGATGCCCGAGAACAAGGCCATGCTGCAAAAGGTCCTGACGGCTCATGTGGTCGCCGGTGACTGGTCTGCTGCCGACATCATCGCCGCCGCTCGCGCCAGCAAAGATGGCTTTTACCACTTCAACGCCGTGTCGGGCGACGCCCTGTCGGCACAGGTCAAAGGCAACAACGTCTACATCCTTGATGAAAGCGGAAACGCGGCCCGTGTGACGGTGGCTGATGTAGACCAATCCAACGGCGTGATCCACGTGATCAACGCTGTGCTCGTGCCAAAGTAATCCCCCCACATTGGCACGGGATCTGCCCCTCCGCCGCACGGATGGCGGGGGGGTTTTTCGCAGCTTGATGCGGATATGCTTTCTGAAAACCCATGCTCGCGCAAATCGGTTTCGGGTGCGGGTCGGCCGTCTCAGCCTCGCGCGATCTCCAGAAACCGTGCGATCTGTTCCTCTGTCACAGACCAGTCGCACACGAACCGCGCCATCAATGGCTCATCGCTTGCGCCGCTCTCCAATGGCCCCTCGTAGAGCCCATAGACCGCCCCCGCCGCCTTGAGCCGCTGATGCGTGGCGCGGGGCAGGCGGGCAAAGATCATGTTGACGTGGCGCTCAAACACCATCTCAGCCCCCGGCACATCACGCAATCCGGCCTCTAACAGGGCGGCGCGGGTATTGGCCTCTTGCGCGGTGCGCAGCCACAGGTGCTCGCGCAGATAGCCCAGCATCTGCGCCGACAAATACCGATGTTTTGACACCAGATGCGCCGACCGCTTGCGCCGCAACTCGAATTCCCAGGCATTCTCGGGGTTGAAAAAGATCACCGCTTCGACGCCCAGACAGCCATTCTTGGTGCCGCCCATGGACACCGCGTCAATGCCCGCCTTCCAAGTCATCTCGGCGGGCGTGCAGCCCAAGGCCGCCACCGCATTGGCAAAGCGCGCCCCGTCCATGTAGCAGGGCAGCCCGTGATCGCGCGCGACCCCGCAGAGCGCCGCAATCTCGGCGCAGCTGTAGATCCGCCCCCGTTCCGTCGCCTGCGTCAGGGCAAGCGGCCCGTGCTGAGGATTATGCACATCCCCCGCCGGCCAGAGCGCAATCGCGCGGGCCAGATCCTCGGGCGTCATCTTGTCCGCTTCCCCCACAAGGCTCAGCTTGGCCCCGCCGGTGAAAAACTCGGGCGCGTTGCATTCATCGGTGTGGATATGCGCCAGCGGCGTACAAAACACCGTCTGCCATGGCTCGGACAGCGTGGCCAATGCCAGCGCATTGGCCGCTGTGCCGGTGGCCACCAGATAAACGCTGGCTTGCGGGGCCTCGAACACATCGCGCAGCCGGTCTCGCACCTCGTTCATCGGTGCGTCTGTGCCATAAGAGGGCATATGCCCGATATTGACCTCCGCCATCGCCTGCATCACGCCGGGCAATGCCGGGCCGGAATTGTCAGAGGCGAATTGCATCAGAGCGGCTCCTCGATGATGTGATCTTCCCAATCCTCTTCGGGCACCTCGAATTCGGGCAGGGTGCGGTGCCGCATCGACACGCCCGCCTCATGCACGCTGTTCGCATCCCCGGAAATCAGCGGATGCCAGTCAAACAGCGGCTTGCCCAGATACAGCAGCTTGTAAGCGCAGGTTTCCGGCAGCCAATAGGCATGGCTTTCAATCGTATGCGGCTTGAGCGTGATGCATTCGGGCACGAATTGATGCCGGATCGGATATTGCGCACAGAGACAACTGGTGTCGTCAAACAGGCGACAGGCCACGCGGGTAAAGGCCACCTCGCCGCTCTCCTCATCCTCCAGCTTGTTCATGCAGCATTTGCCGCACCCATCGCACAGCGCCTCCCATTCCGCGCGCGTCATGCGGTCAAGGCGGGTTGTCTCCCAATAGCGCGGGCGCAATCCGCTGCGATTGATAGGCTCACTCATAATGCGGCCAACACGCTGCGCGCGCGCAGGCAATCTGCATCCATCTGCGCGATAAACGCCTCTAGGCTGTCGAATGTCGCCTCGGGGCGCAGGTATTCTATCAGCCCGACCGACAGGTTGGCCCCATAAAGATCGCCGGTAAAGTCAAAGATGAAGGTCTCGATATTGGCCTCTTCGCCCTGAAACATCGGCCGCACGCCCAGTGAGGCCGCGCCGTGATACTGCCCCTTATGCGGCCCATCCAGCACATCGACCAGCACCGCATAAATCCCGAACTTGGGCGGATGCAGCCCCTTGATCGACATATTGGCCGTGGGATAGCCCAGCGTGCGCCCCCGCTGCTCGCCGCCAATCACCGGCCCGTCGATCCGGTGCCAATGGCCCAGCATGGCCGCGGCGGCGCGTGGCGCACCTTCGCTCAGCGCGGCACGGATCGCGGTCGAGGACACTTGCCCGCTTTCGCCCTCCAACAGCGTGGCGATGGTCACGCCAAACCCCATCTCGTCGCCAAACTCTTGCAGTATTGCGGCATTGCCCGCCCGTCCCTTGCCAAAACAGAAATCCGACCCCACCACCACATGCTTCAGGCCCAGCCCATCACGAATGACATTTTCCGCAAAGGCGCGCGGGCTCAGCGCCGCCAGACCCGCGTTGAACTTGATCTCATAAAGCCGCTCAACCCCCAGCTTTTGCAGCCGATGCGCCCGCGCTTCGCGGCCCATGAGGCGAAAGGGGGGCGCGTCAGGCGCAAAATACTCGCGCGGATGCGGCTCGAATGTCAGGATACCCAAAGGCGCGCCGATGCGCTCTCCCGCCGCGCGCGCCAGTTCGATGACCGACCGATGGCCAATATGGACACCATCGAAATTGCCGATGGCGACGCTCGCGCCCCGGTCGGCGTCGGTGACATAGGTGTAATCACGGATGATACGCATGGCCAGAGGGGTAGCGCCGCAGCGCCGCCGGTGCAAGAGCGTTCAAGCGTTGCGCGGGCGGCGCAACGCAGTGGCAAGATAGACCAGCACGAGACCAAGCGCGCTGCCCAACAGAAAGAGCACCAGCGCCGCGCCCATCGGCGGCAGCGGTATCATCCCCGCCAGCAGCCCCGGCAAATCCCCCGTCACCACGACCCATCCCATCGTCGCCCCGAACCAGCCCAGCACCATCGCCACCGCTGCCCCCAGCACCCCCTGCAACCCGGCGCGCCGCCCGCGCAATCCCCGCCGAAGCGCGGTCACAGGCCGCGACAGGTCTTGCCCGATGGCCAAAAGGGCAGGCACCACCAACAGCACCAAAATCATGCCAAAGGCCAAACCGTAAACCAGCGTGATGACCGTAGGTTTCAGGAATTGCGCCTGTGTGGATCGTTCAAAAAGCAGCGGGGCCAGCCCCAGAACCGTCGTCAGCGTGGTCAGCACCACCGCGCGCAGCCGGTCGGCGGTGCCCTCGATAATCGCCGGGATCAGCCCGCGCGTCTTGGCATGCTCGTCAATCGACGTGACCAGCACGATGGAATCGTTGATGATGATGCCCGTCATGCCCAGCAATCCCACCACTGTGAACATCGACAGCGGCACGTCCCATTGCGCATGACCCCAGATCGTGCCCACCAGACCAAAGGGAATGATCGCCATCACCACCATGGGCCGGGTCCAACTGGCAAAGACCAGCGAGAGCACCAGATACACCCCCAAAAGGGTTGCCATCAGCCCCAGCCGCGCATCGGCCATGAATTCATTTTCTTGCTCATTCAGCCCCGCCAGCCGGTATTCCACCTGATAGCGCGCCGCGACATCGGGCAGGATTTCCGCCTCCAGCGCGCGGGAAATCTCGGCGGCGCGCGCGGGGTCATCCTCGGATATATCGCCCGTCACCGTCACCAGCCGCAGGCCGTTTTCCCGCCGGACCGATGCAAAGCCGGTGCGCGCCTCAACGCTGACCACATCGACCAGCGGCACATATTGCCCGCCCGGCGTGCGCAACTGCATCCGCTCCAGAAAATCGGCGGTCAATTCGCCCTCGGGCAGTTCAACCCGCACCTCTGCCGACCGTGGCCCGTCCGGGTATGTGGCGGCCTCGATCCCGCTCACCCGGTTGCGCAGGGTTTGCCCCAAATCGTCGATGGTAAAGCCAAGCGCGGACCCCTGCGGTGTCAGGTCCAAAATCAACTCGGCCTTGTCATAGGCGAGCGAGTCCTCCAGCCCCGACACCTCCGGATACCGCGCCAATGCCGCCTTCAGCGCTTCGGCGGCGGATTTGAGCTGCTCCGCCTCCGCGCCATAAAGCTGGATATCCAGCGCATCGCCCCCCGGCCCCGCCCGCGATCCGCGAAAGCTCAGCGTTTCGGTCAGGGGATGCTGCACCACCCGCTCTTGCAGATCGGCGACAAAGGCGAAACTGGAATAGGGCCGCAGATCGGCATCAATCAACTCGATGGAAATCCCCCCCTGCAAATCCGCCTCGCGCGTGTCCGACCCCGAAAGCCCGCGCCCCGCAGCGCCGCCCAATTGCGCCACCACATAGGCAAGCGGGTTTGCCCCATGCTCGGCCTCATACTCCGCGCCCAACTCTTCGGCGGCGCGCTGCAACGCGCGCATCTGTGCCAGCGTATCCTCGCGCGTGGCCCCCGGCAGCATGGCAAAATTGCCCGTAACACTGCCCTGCTCGGGCGCGTTGAAAAACCGCCATGTCACATCGCCGCGCACGAAACTCGCCACTTGCGTCGCCAACAGCAGCACCGCCGCCGCCAACACGGCATAGCGGCCCCGGATCACCCAAGCGATGAGCGGGCGAAAGGCACGGTCGCGAAACACGCGGAACCCCCGGTTCACCACCCGGCTTGGAATGTCATACCAATGCTCGCGGGCCGAATGGGCCAGCGCATGCGCCATATGGTTGGGCAGGATCAGGAAACACTCGATCAGGCTCGCCACCAGCACGGCAATCACAGTAAAGGGAATGTCATAGATCAGATCCCCGAACCGCCCGCCAATCACCGCCAACCCGAAAAACGCAATCAGCGTGGTCAGCGTGGCGGCAAAAACCGGCAGTGCCATGCGCGCGGCGGCACGCTCCGCCGCAACCATCGGCGGCTCGCGCAGGCGACGATGCCGCGCATCGGCATGTTCGCCCACCACGATGGCATCATCCACCACGATCCCCAGCGTGATGATCAAGGCGAACAGCGAAATCATGTTGAGCGTCAGACCGGCCGCATACATGAACGCCATCGCCGCCAGCATCGCCACCGGAATCCCCGCCGCCACCCAGAATGCGGTGCGGGCATTGAGGAACAAAAACAGCAGCCCCACCACCAGCGCCAAACCCGTCAGCGCATTTTCCACCAGCATCGCAATCCGGCCGGAAATCGCCTCGGCCCGCGTGCGAATGAGGTCGATGCTCACGCCCTCGGGCAGGGTGTCGGCCATGCGGTCCGCCACCCGCTGCACCTCGGCCTGAATATCGAGCGCATCGCCCCGCGCAGAGCGGTCCACCCGCACGCTCATCGCCGGGGCCTCGCCCACATAATAGGCCAGCGCCCGCGTCGCGCCCTCAACCCGCACCCGGCCCACATCGCCCACTGTCAGCGCGCTGCCATCGGGGGCAATCCGCAGGGTGATCGCGGCAATATCGCGGGCGCTGCGTTTCTGCGTGCCGGTGCGCAGGCGCGTATTAGCCCCGGTCATATCCCCTGCTGGATCGGTGGTGATCTCGGCGGCGATAGCGGCGGCAATCTCGGCCATGGTGATGTCATGGGCAATCAACGCTTGCCCCGGCACCTCGATCACCGTTTCTGGGGCCGCGACGCCTTCGATCGTGGTGCGGGTCACGCCCGCATCGAACAGGCGCGTGACCAGCTCATCCGCCAGCCGCGCCAGTTGCTCGGTGCCGACCGGCCCGGTGATCACCACATCCGTCACCTGATCGCGCCATGCCCCGCGTCGGACCACCGGCTCATCGGCCTCTTCGGGCAGCGTGGTGATGATATCAAGCGAGGCCTGCACCTCATCCGCCGCGCGGCCCATATCCCAGCCCGGCTCGAATTCCAGCGTGACCAGCGCGCTATTCTCACGGCTCAGCGAAGTGGCCGCTTCGACCCCCTCAACCGCCAACAGCGCCGGTTCCAGCACCTGCACGATGCCGCCGTCCACATCTTCGGCGCTTGCCCCCTCCCATGCGACCGACACGCTCACATTGTCGATCACCACATCGGGAAAGAACTGCGCCCGCATTTTCGGCAAGGCCATCAGGCCCAAGGCCACCATCAGCACCAACAACAGATTGGCCGCCGTGCGGTGCCGCGTGAACCATGAAATCAGCCCCGCCATCCCGCTCAGCCCCCGATGCGGCGTTCCAGCCGTTCCACCGTGCTCAGCGACACCTCGGGCTGTTCCAACTGCGTCAAAAGGCGGCGCTTGGCCTCTTCGGGCATGTCGGTGCTGGCCTCAACATAGGCCCTCAGCCGCGCCCGCCTGTCTGGGCTGAGGGTGACAGTGCCCGCCTCTGGCACGGCCTCGGCACTCTCCAGCTTGCGCACCTTGATCCCTGCGCCCAGAACCGGCGTGCGCTCGGCCACCACATCGCGCCCCGCCAATCCCGGCGCCGACACCAGAATGTCATTGCCCTGCCGCCGTAAAAGCGTGACCGCCACCGCCTCCAGCCGCTCTTCGGCATCAATCACCAACACCTGCCCATCCGGCCCCAGCGCCGTGGCAGGCAGGCGAATGGCGGCCGCCAACACCGGCTCCTCGACGCTGACAGTTACAAAATCGCCGGGCTTCATCGCAGGTGCCGTCTCCAGCGTGGCAAAGATCAGACGCCCGCTTTCGCCCTCGGCCAGCGCCGCGCCCTGCCGCGTGATCCGCCCCACCGCGTTCAGATTCACCCCGCCAGTATCCAGCGTCACCGTCACCACCGCGTCAATCAACCCGCCGCTCTCATCCAAAAGCCGCGCATATTGCGCGGTCGAGACGCGAAACGCCACTTCCAGCGCCGTGCCATCCACCAATTGCGCCAGTTGCTCATTGGCCGCCACCAAACGGCCCGCAACCACGCTCACCTCGCTCAGCGTGCCGGTAAATCCGGCGGTGATCCGCGTCTCTGCCAACCGCCGCTCCGCCTCGGACAGCGCCAGTTCGGCCCGCGCCGTGGCGGTCGCCGCCTGATCTATCCGCGCCTCGGCCAAGGCCAGCGCCTGACGGCTGGCCAGCACCGCCTGACGCGCCTGCACCACGTTGAATTCGGCGCTCTCCACAGCGGTCAGCGTGCCCACGCCGCGCGCCTCCAGATCACGTTGCCGCGCCAAGGCACGGTCTTGAATATCGGCCTGCTCGCGCCGCGCGGCCAACTCGTCGCGCGCCAGTTCCAGCGCGCGCGCCGCCTCGCGCGCCTCGGCGCGGGTATCCATCAGGTCGGTGCGCGCCCGCTCCAACGCGCTCTGGGCATCGGCGGGATCAATCCGCGCTAGAAACTGCCCGGCGCGCACCATGCCGCCTTCGACAAACTCGGGCGCCAACTCTGTGATCACCCCCGTCGCCTGCGCGCGAATTTCTAGCGTGCGGCGGCTTTCGATCTGGCCAAAGGCTGTCAGGGTGGGCGCGATCTCGGCCTCAACCGCGCGCACCGTGCGCACGGTAAAACTGCGCTCATTGCGCTCAGGCACCCGCACCTCGCGTGCCATACGCTCTTGCACGGCGCTGACAACGGTCTGTCCGGCATAGGCCAACAGGCCCAAGGTGAGCGAGACCAGAAAGAGCCCGATCAGCCCCTGACGCAAAAACCGCATAGTGCGCAACCTCTTGAACCGGCCCTGCAGACGGGCTGACCCCTGTAATGTAACCCCGACCTACAGAATGCCAAGCCGGGCGCACAGGTCATACGCCGCCGCCCGTCACTTCCGGCGCTTATGCTCGTCAAGTCGCGGCATGATCTCCACAAAATTGCAGGGCCGATGCCGATAATCGAGCTGATATTTCAGGATTTCGTCCCAGGCATCCCGGCACGCCCCCGGGCTTCCGGGCAGCGCAAACAAATACGTGCCCCCCGCCACGCCTCCCGTGGCGCGGCTCTGCACCGCAGAGGTGCCGATCTTCTGCATCGACACAATGGTAAAGACCGTGCCAAAGGCGTCTATTTCCTTCTCATAGACATCGCGATGCGCCTCAACCGTCACATCGCGCCCCGTCAGACCCGTGCCGCCCGTGGAAATCACCACATCAACCTCAGGATCGGCAATCCATTCGCGCAATTGCTCGGCCACCTGATCCCGCTCGTCCCGCACGATCATGCGATCCGCGAGGATATGCCCCGCCTCCTCGATCCGCGCCACCAACGTATCGCCCGAGCGATCATCAGACATATCGCGGCTGTCCGATACGGTCAGAACCGCGATACGGACAGGGATGAACTCCTTGCTCTCGTCAATACGGGACATGGGATCAACTCCTTTGCATGAACGCGAGGCGCGCGGCCAACGCCGTAAAGATGGTGGCCGAGGCAAGGCCCAGCCCGCGCGTGAACCCCGGCGAGGTGGCCAATCGACGCCCCAACCCTCCGGCAAAAACCCCGGCCGCGCCATTGATCACAAACCCGCCCACCGCAAGGATCAGACCAAAGATCAGAAACTGCGGCAGGATCGCGCGCGCCGGGTCGATGAATTGCGGCACAAAGGCCAGCACAAAAAGGATAACCTTGGGATTGAGCAGGTTCACCAGCATCCCCTCTCGAAAGGCGCGGGCCACGCCCAAAGCAGGCGCATCCGGGCGCATCGGCCCTATCCGCAGCGCGCCCCAAGCCAGCCACAAGAGATAGCCCACCCCCAGCCAGCGAATAATGTCGAGCAGAACCGGCAAGGCGGCAATCGCGGCGGCCAACCCCAGCCCCGCAAGGGTCACATGTACTATGCCCCCCGCCGAAATCCCGGCACTTGCCGCCAGCGCCGAACGTGGCCCCGACCGCAACCCCAGACCGAGGCAGAACATCATATCCGCCCCCGGCGTAAGGTTCAGCGCAAGACCCGCCGGGATGAATGCCAAAAGGGTCAAAGGATCGACGATCACGCGCCCGCCTCCCGTAACCGCGCCTTGAGTGCCAATAAATCCGCCCAGGCCTCGCGCTTGGCCGCAGGGTTGCGCAACAGATAGGCCGGGTGAAACATCGGCAAGGCCGGTTTGCCATAGGCCTCGGCCCACTGCCCGCGCAGCCGCGTGATCCCGCGTTGGCCCAATCCCGCCTCGCAACTGATATTGCCCATCAGCACGATAACCGCCGGATTCACCAATCCCACATGCCGCGCCACAAAGGGCCGCATCATCGCGATTTCCTCTGCGTTCGGATCGCGGTTCTGCGGTGGCCGCCACGGCAGAACATTGGTGATATAGACCGCGTCTTGTGGCGCTTGCGCCCCACGGCTCAGCCCAATCGCCTGCACCATCCGGTCCAGCAATTGGCCCGCCCGACCGACAAAGGGCTTGCCCTGCTGATCCTCATCTCGCCCCGGCGCTTCACCGATGATCATCACCCGCGCCGCAGGATTGCCATCGCTGAACACCAGATTGCGCGCCCCGCGCTTGAGGTCGCAATGCGGATAGGCTCCAAGGGCCGCGCGCAGCCCCTCCAAATCCATGGCCGCCGCCGCTGCTGCGCGCGCAACCTCTACCGGATCAACGCCCGCGCCCAGGCTTGGCGCTGTCAGCGCGGCGGGTTTGACCTCTGTCTTGGGCACCGCCGCCGGCTTTGCGACTTTCTCGGGCAGCTCATACCGATTGATGGGCGCATCGCCAATCGCCTCGGTCGCGCCAAGCTCGATCTGCCAGATCAGACTGGCCAAGGCATCATGGGGGCTGAGGATCGATTCCATGCGCCAGACGCTACCCCGTGGCGCGCCCCGGTGAAAGAGCCATGATCGCGCAGCTTCGGCCCGTCGGGAATTTGAGTATCTGCAGAACGACGAAAGGCAATCACCTGCGCGCAATCCGCGCCTTGCCCTGCGACACCTGCGGTCTTACAAAGCAGGGCGGAACGGCTCTGGAGGGCGGCATGACATTTCCACACGCGCATCTTCTGGGGATCGAGCCGCTGTCCCCGGCGGATATCACCGCGATCCTTGATCTGGCCGAGGAATACGTGACCCTCAACCGCAGCGCCACCAAACATGGCGATGCCTTGGCGGGGCTCACGCAGATCAATATGTTCTTCGAGAATTCCACCCGCACACAGGCCAGTTTTGAGCTGGCAGGCAAGCGTCTGGGCGCGGATGTGATGAATATGGCGATGCAGGCCTCCAGCCTCAAAAAGGGCGAAACCCTGATTGATACCGCCCTCACGCTCAACGCCATGCACCCCGATCTTCTGGTGGTGCGCCATCCCCATTCCGGCGCGGTCGACCTCTTGGCGCAAAAGGTGCGCTGCGCCGTGCTCAATGCCGGTGACGGGCGGCATGAACACCCCACTCAGGCGCTCTTGGATGCTTTGACGATCCGCCGCGCCAAAGGGCGGTTGCACCGGCTGACCATCGCCATCTGCGGCGACATCGCACATTCCCGCGTGGCGCGCTCGAATATCCTGTTGCTGGGCCGGATGGAAAACCGCGTCCGCCTCATCGGCCCGCCCACGCTCATGCCCGCTGGCATCGACGCCTTTGGCGTCGAAGTCTATGACGACATGCGCCGCGGGCTAGAGGGCGCTGATGTGGTGATGATGCTGAGGCTGCAAAAGGAACGCATGGATGGCGGCTTTATCCCGTCAGAGCGCGAATATTACCACCGCTACGGGCTCGATGCCGAGAAACTGGCCCATGCCAAGCCCGACGCCATCGTCATGCATCCCGGCCCGATGAATCGCGGCGTTGAAATCGACGGCGAGATTGCCGATGACATCAACCGCTCGGTCATTCAGGATCAGGTCGAGATGGGCGTCGCCGTGCGCATGGCCGCGATGGACCTTCTGGCGCGCAACCTGCGCGCCCGCCGGGCGGCGGCATGAGCACGGTTCTGCGCATCCCCGCCGGTGAGGCGCATGTCGTGCGCCTCTTTGCCGTGGACGAGGATCGCGCCAAACCCCATGCCGATGATGCCATCCTTGCCGCGCTGGGCGCAGGCCCGCTCAAGACGTCGGAAATCGAACTTTTCGATCTGGCGGATCTGCAAGGCATGACGCTCACCGATTATCTGGCCGAGGGGCATGGCATCGCCGCCGCCGAACTTTCCCCGATGCAGCCTCAGGTCAATGGCCTGAAGGGCCGCGTGCTGATCCTGCCCTCACGCGCTTTTGAAGGGCGCGCTCAGGAAATGCGACCGCGCGCGCCCCTGCGGCTTGTTGCGCGCTTTTCCGAAGAGGTGGCGCCGGTGCGTTTCACCCCCCTGCCCACCGGCAGCGCCGAGGGCCTGCTCACCCCCCGCGCCAATGCCCGCCCGCAGGGTGCGGGGCGGTTGCGGCTCATGGCCTTTGCCGTGCTGGCGCTCATGGCCATCGGCGCGGCCGTCGCCATTGGCCTTGCGGTGAAACTATGAGCGAGGGGCTCATTCATTCCATGACCCCCACCACCCCGCTGGCAGAGGGTGAGCACGTGATCACAAGCTTTCACCCCGACCGTGCCGCCTATCGCCGTGACCATGCTTGGCTTGCGGCGGGGGCCATGGCGCTGGGCATGGCGATCCTTTGGGCGATTGGCAATCCGCATGTCTGGACCGGGGCTGTGGGCGGGCTTGCCGCGATTGCCGTGCGGGGGTTTTATGTCGCCTCCGACGAGTTGAAGGCACGCTGGGATCTGACCGACCGGCGGCTCCTTGGCCCCCAAACCCGCGTTGTGCGGCTCTCAGAGATCAAGACGGTCCGGGGGCTTGGCAGCGCCGTGCAGGTGATCACCGCCACGGGCGACAAGCACCTCATCAAATATCAGGCCGACCGCGCCGGCACCGAGGCGCGGATACGCGCCGCCGCAGGACTATAAGAGGACAGGATGCAGGAACCCAAAGACCCACGCATGTCCGGCAAGATCGCCATGGCGGCCCTTCTGGTGATCGCCGCCCTGACCGTGGTCATGGTCTGGGTGGCGGGATGAGCCGTGCCAAAGCCGAAAGAAAGTAACCGTATGACCCAAACCGTTTTCACCAAAGCGGCTAGGCATCTCCCGTTTGAAAAAACTAGGTCAAAGAGCGATGGAGGATTTGCTTAATGGATATTATCTCTGGGATTTCTGCGGCGACAGAAGCAATCAAGCTCACAAAAGAACTTCGTGAGATTGATCGTGAAATAGACAAGGCTGAACTCAAGCTGCGCCTTGTTGATCTTACGGATCAACTCCTTTCCGCAAAGGAAGCTTTGCAAGATGCACGCGAACGAGAGCGCCAGCTTCTAAATGAGATTGTAGAACTGAAGAAGACGATTGAGTTTAGTCGTGCACTGGAAGATGAAAAGGGCTGTCTCTACGAGTTAGATGAAAATGGTGCGCGCAAAGGGCAGCCATATTGCAATTTATGTTATGTCAGAGAGGGAAAACTCTATCGCCTCAAATACCATCCCCGAAGCGATTTTGGCGCCTCTGGCTTTTGGTGTGATAACTGTAAGACGGAGCATTATGAGTAATACCCTTTTCACAAACGCCCGCCTGATTGATCCCGAGGCAGGAACGGATGCCCCCGGCTGGCTCCTGATCGACAAGGGCGTGATTGCCGCGCGCGGCACGGATGCCGCACCGCAGGCCGAGGTCGTGATGGATTGCAGCGGCCATTGTCTTGCCCCCGGTATCGTCGATATCGGCGTCAAGGTGTGCGAACCGGGCGAGCGGCACAAGGAAAGCTATCGCTCTGCGGGCCTTGCGGCGGCGGCGGGCGGTGTGACCACCATGGTCACGCGCCCCGATACATCCCCCGCCATCGACAGCCCCGAGGTGCTGGAATTCGTCGCCCGCCGCGCCAATGAGGCCGCGCCGGTCAATGTGCTGGTCATGGCCGCCCTGACCAAGGGGCGGCAGGGCCGCGAGATGACCGAAATCGGCTTTCTCATGGACGCAGGGGCCGTGGCCTTTACCGATTGCGACCATGTGGTCAGCGATACCAAGGTCCTGAGCCGCGCGCTGACCTATGCCCGCAGTCTGGGCGCGCTCGTCATCGGCCATCCCCAAGATCCCGGCCTAAGCGCCGGTGCGGCGGCCACGTCGGGCAAATTCGCCTCGCTCCGGGGCCTGCCTGCCGTCTCGCCCATGGCCGAGCGGATGGGGCTGGACCGTGACATCGCCCTTCTGGAAATGACCGGCGCGCGCTATCACGCCGACCAGATCACCACCGCCCGCGCGCTGCCCGCCTTGGCCCGCGCCAAGAAGAACGGGCTCGACATCACCGCAGGCACGTCCATCCACCACCTCACGCTCAATGAACTGGATGTCTCGGACTATCGCACCTTCTTCAAACTCAAACCGCCGCTCCGCTCCGAGGATGATCGCCAAGCGGTGATCGAGGCGCTGCGCGAGGGGCTGATCGACATCATCTCCTCCATGCACACGCCGCAGGACGAGGAATCCAAACGCCTGCCCTTCGAAGAAGCGGCGAGCGGTGCCGTGGCGCTGGAAACCCTGCTGCCCGTCGCACTCCGGCTGTACCATGCCGAGGCGCTCGATCTGCCCGCCCTCTTTCGCGCCATGTCGCTCAACCCTGCCAAACGGCTGGGGCTGGCTTCGGGGCGGCTCAGCATCGGCGCGCCTGCCGATCTGGTGCTTTTTGATCCGATGAAACCCTTCGTGCTCGACCGCTTCGCGCTCCGCTCAAAATCCAAGAACACCCCCTTTGATGGCGCGCGCCTGCAAGGTAAGGTCTGCGCAACCTATGTCGCAGGCACCCGCGTATATGAGGCCGACACATGCCCCTGATCGAAACCACCACCACTTTGCTGATCCTCTGGGCCGTGATCGGCTATCTCTTGGGCTCCATCCCCTTTGGCATGGTGCTGGCGCGGGTCATGGGGCTTGGCAACCTGCGCGAGATCGGATCGGGCAATATCGGGGCCACGAATGTCTTGCGCACCGGCAACAAAACCGCCGCCGCGCTCACCCTTCTTCTCGATGGTGGCAAGGGGGCTGTGGCGGTGCTCTTGGCGCGGGCCATGGCGGGCGAGGATGCGGCGCAACTGGCGGCGCTCAGCGCCTTTCTTGGCCATTGCTACCCGGTCTGGATCGGGTTTCGCGGCGGCAAGGGGGTGGCAACCTTTCTGGGAATTTTCCTTGCCCTCGCATGGCCCGTGGGTCTGGCCTGCTGCGCCACATGGCTGGTGACGGCGCTGGTCACGCGGGTCTCGTCCAAGGCCGCGATCATGGCGGCGGCGCTCTCGACCGGCTGGATGGTGGTGCTGGGATACGGCACGGGCATGCTTCTGGCCTTCGTGCTGTCGCTGCTGGTCTTCTGGCGGCACCGCGACAATATCGCCCGGATCAAGGCGGGCACAGAGCCGAAGATCGGGCAAAAGGGGTAGGGGGACGGCCCAGCGATCCGCGCGGCGGCGCTTCGCGCCTTGTTCCGCGCGGGGGGGGGGGTTAACGGACATGCGCCCCAATCACCGTCGCGCGGAATCAAGGTGCCGCAGGCACCGCCGCGCAGCGCCCGACCGCCCCCTCGGGCGGGCGCTTTTGCAACGTATCTCCTCAGCGCGAACGCGGAAGAGTTGGCAGGCATAAAGTGCCCATCACTTCTGTTGCTGCGCCCACCCGGCGGTCAGGCACCGCGCAGCTTGCGACAAGAGGCACCGCCTCTCACCCTTCGTGAACAATCTTGATATGCCGCGCGCCCCGCGCCTCGGCCAGACCCATCTGCTTTTGCCGCTCACGAAACCGCGCCTTGTCCTCTTCGCTGGTCTCGTTCACGCAGTGATGACAGGCGACGCCCTCTTCATACTCGGGCCGGTCCATATCGGCAGGCAGGATCGGCCGCCGACAGGCATGACACAACCGATGCGGCCCTTCTTTCAGCCCGTGCCCCACCGACACGCGCCCATCAAACACGAAACACTCCCCGCGCCACGTGCTCTCCGCTTCAGGCACCTCTTCGAGATATTTCAGAATACCGCCCTTGAGGTGATAGACCTCCTCCACCCCTTGTCCCAAAAGGTAATTGGTGGATTTCTCACAGCGAATGCCCCCCGTGCAGAACATCGCGATCCGCTTGTTGTGAAAGCGGTGCTTGTTTTCCTCCCACCACGCCGGGAAATCGCGGAATGTCGCCGTCTGCGGATCAAGCGCCCCCTCAAAGGTGCCAATCGCCACCTCGTAATCATTCCGCGTGTCGATCACCGCCACATCCGGACTGCGGATCAGATCATTCCATCCGGCAGGCTCAACATAATGCCCGACCCGCGCGCGCGGATCGACATCCGGCTGCCCCATGGTCACAATCTCTTTCTTCAGCCGCACCTTCATCCGGCGAAAGGGCTGCGTTGCCGTCGCGCTTTCCTTCCATTCCAGACCGTCGCAGCCGGGCAGGGCGCGGATATGCGCCAGCACAGCAGAAATCCCCGCCGCAGGCCCGGCAATCGTGCCATTGATGCCCTCGCGCGCGAGCAAGAGCGACCCGCTGATCTTTTCCGCGTCGCACAGCGCCTGCAACGGCCCCTGCACAGCGGCGGGATCGTCAAAGCGGGTGAAATGATAGAGGGCTGCAATCTTGTACATGCCGCGCGATTTACGCCCCCGCGCAGGCCCTCGCAAGAGGGCATTCCGACGCTTTTGGCCTGCAAGGGCCGCGCGTCACCCCGCCCCTTCCGAGATCAAAAGCTCTGTCGGCTGGCCGCCAATTCCATAAACCCGCACCCAGATATAGCGGCTCCGCCCTGTCAGCACCCACTCGGGCAGATATTCAGAACCGGGCATGATGCGACAGCGCCCGGCAATTCGGGCGCGCATCTCGCGCGAGGCAAAGACCGGGTCCGATTGATCGCCGTCATGGCGGATGCCAAAGCGGTGAAAATTTGCCCGGTCTTGCTGAACAACCGCGCAGAAATCCCCCAATCGTTGCCCTTGCGAATTCCGCATATCCTCGACCCCGAGAGAGGTGTAATATTCCGCGATCAACTCTTGCGCGACACTAGGCGATGCGGTCAGACATGCCCCAAAAATCATGGCTAGAATGCGTTTCATGTTTTTCCCCTGCTGAAAATGACGATCCCGAATAGATGCGTTCAGACTGGCATGTTCTGCATTGAGGGGCAACTTTGAGGGTATCACACCGGTCGGCACGCGGCAGAATAGACAGTGCGAGGTGATTGACGCCCGTTTCCATGGCCCTTACCTCTGCGCTTGAAGGAGCCATGCCATGACATCTGCCCTCATCGTGATCGACCTGCAAAACGATTTCTGCCCCGGTGGCGCGCTCGCCGTTCCAGAGGGGGATCAGATCGTGCCCGGCATCAACGCCCTCATGCCGGAATTCCCGGCAGTGATCCTCACACAGGATTGGCATCCCTCGGGCCATTCCTCCTTCGCGTCCTCGCATCCCGGAAAATCTGCCTATGAAATGACCGAGATGCCCTATGGCCCCCAAGTGCTCTGGCCCGACCATTGCGTTCAGGGCAGCCATGGGGCCGCCTTTCACCAAGATCTGAACACAGCGCGCGCCGACCTCATCCTGCGTAAAGGGTATAATCCCGCCATCGACAGCTATTCGGCGTTTTTCGAGAATGACCGCGCCACCCCGACCGGGCTGCATGGCTATCTGCAAACGCGCGGTATCACCGACCTCACCATGGTCGGCCTCGCCACCGATTTCTGCGTCAACTACTCAGCGCTCGACGCCGCCCGGCTGGGCTACCGCGTCACCGTCCGGCGCGATCTGGCGCGCGGCATCGACCTTGGCGGATCACTGGCTGCGGCAGAGGCGGGGATGACGGCGGCGGGGGTTACCCTCTTATGAGGGCCGACCTTACAAAATCACCTTACAAAACGTAAGGTTCGTCATGTCCGACCTCACCGCCGAGATCCGCGCCTGTCGCCTCTGCGCGGAGCGGTTCGCAGCCACGCATACCGCGCATGCGCCCCGCCCGGTGGCATGGTTCAGCCCCTCCGCCCGACTGCTCATCGCCGGACAGGCACCGGGGCTGCGGGTGCATCAGTCGGGCAAGCCATTTGATGATCCTTCGGGGGACCGGCTGCGCGATTGGCTGGGGCTAAGTGCCTGTGAATTCTACGATAAATCCCGCGTCGCGATCGTGCCAATGGCCTTTTGCTTTCCGGGCTACGATGCCAAGGGATCAGATCTGCCGCCGCCGCGCATCTGTGGCCGCACATGGCACGACCGCGTCATGCAAGCCCTTGAAAACGTGAGGTTAACCGTGCTTGTCGGCGGCTATGCCCACAAGTATCACTTGGGCGTCAAGACCGGTGTAACCCAAACCGTTCAGGCATGGCGCGACCATGCACCGCGGATTTTCACCTTGCCGCATCCCTCGTGGCGCAATACCGCTTGGCTCAAGAAACATCCGTGGTTCGAGGCCGACGTTCTGCCGGAATTACGCGCACAAATTCAAAGGGTTATCCATGACTGACCTGACCCCGCTCGACATCGCCCATGCCGCGATGGAGGCCGCCCCCGAGGACGCCACCGCCCGCTTGCGGTTTTACGAGACCTTGGTGGCAAGCGAGCTGTATCTCTTGCTCAAATCCGAGGTGGATGGCGACCAACTCGACCCGGAAGTATTTGATTTATCAGATCATTCTTTCGTTCTCGTGTTTGATCGCGAGGACCGCTTGGCGCAATTCGCAGGCCGGATCGTGCCCTACGCGGCGCTCAGTGGGCGCAGTATCGCGACCATGCTGGCGGGGCAGGGGGTGGGCCTTGGTGTCAATCTCGACGTGGCATCTTCCTCTATCCTGCTTCCGCCAGAGGCGGTGGATTGGCTGGCCGAAACCCTCTCCGATGCCCCCTCAGAGATCGAGGCGAAGCCGGAAAAGCTAAGCGCGCCCAAAGGCTTGCCCGAAAACCTCTTGATTGCACTCGATGCGCGACTGGCCACGATGGCAGGGCTCGCGGACCTCGCCTATCTCGCCCGCGTGACCTATGACACCGGTGCGCAGGGGCATTTGCTGGGCTTTGTCGGGGCGGACCCGCAGGCGCAAAGCGCCTTGGCCCGCGCCGTGTCCGAGGTGCTGATCTTTTCGGGGCTCGAGGCGGCCGCACTTGATGTGGCCTTCTTTGCCGCCTCCGATCCGGTCGCGGCACGTCTGGCACACTGCGGATTGCGCTTTGATCTGCCCGAACCGCCCCGGCCAACGGTCCGCGCGGCACCCGGCTCTGACCCGGATAAACCGCCACTTCTCAGATAGTTAGCTGGGTTCAATACCCTTTGCTGCGATCCACCAGATGCAAAAACGGCTCACCTGCCTCACCGCGCCGGACATTTTCGATGATCACCCGCGCCGCCGTGATGGCCCGCGTTTCAGAGGCGATATGCGGCGTTACCGTCACACGTGGATGCGCCCAATAGGGATGCGTGGGCGGCAACGGCTCCACCCGGAACACATCCAGCGTGGCATGTCCGATATGCCCTGCGTCCAACGCAGCCAAAAGCGCATCATCGTCTATCAGTGGCCCGCGTCCAGGGTTCACGATCATCGCGCCCTCTGGCAGAAGGGCCAGACGTTCGGCATTTAAAAGGCTTTCGGTCTCAGCTGTCAAAGGCAGCAAAAGCACAAGAATTTCAGCGCTTTGCAACGCCTTGAGCAGCCCATCATCCCCCGAAAGACAGGCGATGTCCGACACCTCGCGCGGGCTTCTGCTCCAGCCCGTAACCGGAAACCCAAGACCGCGCAGCGCCTTGGCGCAGGCCTGCCCCAGAACGCCCAGCCCCAACACGGTGACGGCGCGATCCTCGGCCAGAGGGGGGATGGTCTTGCGCCAGACCCCGTCCTGCCCAAGAATATGCGCATCCATCCCCAGATGATGCCGCAGCACATGGCCCGTGACCCATTCCACCATCCCTTGCGTCAGCCCATGATCGACCATCCGCGCCAACGGAACCTTTAGCGTTTGATTTCCAACGATATTCTCTACCCCAGCCCAGAGGTTCAGAACCGCCTTGAGGCGCGTATAGGGGGTAAAATCCTGCACTGCGCTATTGGGCGCGTAGATCATGTAATCCACCTCTTCGGGTGGCAGATCAAGCGCGAGGTTCGCCGTGACACCTGCCTCAGAGAGGGCTGATTTCAAAGGGTTTTCATAGATGTCCCACTGCTCGGGCCGAGCAGCAAAAAGAATATTGGGTGTCATTTGTCCTACCTTGGTTTGTGAATATGCGCGCTCTGGACAAGGCCAAAACCGACCATGAGCACAAGCATCGCCGATCCGCCATAGCTGACCAGTGGCAGCGGCACCCCGACCACGGGCATAAGGCCCATGACCATCGCCATATTAACGGCGAAGAACAGAAAAAACGTCATCGCGACCCCGAGAATGAGCAGGGATGAATAGCGGTCCTTGTTACTGAACGCCGCAGAGACGCAGAACACAAGGATCAGCGTATAAAGTCCCAGAATGGAAATCCCGCCGATAAAACCGAATTCCTCGGCTAGGGTCACGAAGATAAAGTCCGTATGCTTCTCTGGCAGAAAGTTGAGCCGCGATTGCGTACCCTGCATAAAGCCCCGCCCGGTCCAGCCGCCAGAGCCAAGAGCGATCTTGGATTGGGTGATGTGATAGCCCGCGCCAAGTGGATCGTTGTCGGGATTGAGAAAGGTGTCGATCCGGCGATATTGATAATTTTCAAGCAGTTGCCAGTCTGTGCCGCGGCTTTCGAACACTGCAAACACAAGCGCGACCACCGCGAGGATGACCGTGGCGAAATAGGCCCAATGCACCCCCGCCACAAACATAACCACCCCTCCTGCCGCCAACAGCAGGATCGAGGTGCCAAGGTCAGGCTGACGCAGCACCAGAGCCACCGGGGTCAGGATCAGCCCCACCGGGATCAACACCCAAATGGGCCGTGATACCCGCGACATCGGCAACCAATCGTAATAGGCGGCCAATAGCATCACGAGCGTGATCTTGACCAATTCCGAGGGCTGAAGTCGCATAAACCCAAGGTCGATCCAGCGCTGTGCGCCCTTGCCCTCCACCCCGACCAGCGCCACGGCAATCAACAGGGCCAGGGAAATGAGATAGGCAAGCAGCGACATGTTCCGCCAGAACCAGATTGGGACCATGGCCACGATCAGCATCACCGCCAACCCGAGGGCAAAGCGTTTCATTTGCGGCTCTGCCCAGATTGACAGGTTCCCGCCCGCAACCGAGTAGAGCATCAGAAATCCCACGCCCGCAACAGTGCAGAGCAAGAGCACCAGTGGCCAGTTGAGGTACAGGATCTTGCGTGCGCCAGACGGGGCGGTCTTGATGGAGTGCTCGAGATAGCTCATGCGCGGTCGCTGTCCTCTGGTGTCGGCCGAGAGCGGGCCGCGCGCAGTTTTTCCTGTTGTGCCTTGATCCGGGGGCGGTCTGCCTCGGGATAGGCGGCCAGCGGTGGGTCCTCGCCATAGAGCGCTTGAAGGGTGATGTCGCGGGCAATCGGTGCTGCCGCCGTTGAACCGCCGCCGCCATGTTCCACCACAACTGCCACGGCATATTTTGGGGCATCATAGGGTGCAAAGCTGACAAAAAGCGCGTGATCGCGCTGTTCGCGGGGCAGGGCATCGTTGCTGAGCACGCCTGTCGCCCGCTCACCGGTCGAGATGTTGCGCACCTGGCTTGTGCCGGTCTTGCCCGCAAGGCGAAAGGCATCCTCGATGATGCGGCTGCGATAGGCGGTGCCACGGTTGCTGTTGGTGACAGCATACATCGCGCGGCGCACCTCGCGCAGAAGGTTCTCGTTCAGGCCCATAGGCTCGCCATGGCCTGAGGGCTGCTCTACCCCGTCGATGGATTTGACCAGTCGGGGCGTCACGCTTCGGCTGGTGGCCAAACGTGCGGTCATTACTGCCAGTTGCAGCGGCGAGGCCAGCACGAATCCCTGTCCGATCGAGGCATTGGCGCTGTCCCCCACAACCCACGGCTCGCCACGATTGGCCACTTTCCATTCGCGGGTCGGTGCTAACCCTTTGGCAACACTGGTCATGGGCAGGTCGAACTGCACCCCAAGACCAAGCCTCTCGGCCATCGCGCTGATATTCTCGATACCGGTCCGCAGGGCGAGTTCGTAGTAATAGACGTCGCAACTTTCGCGCAACGAAAGGTGGAGGTCCATGTTGCCGTGCCCGCCCCGCTTCCAGCAGTGAAAGCGGCGACCACTGATTTCCAGATGGCCGGGGCAATAGACCGTATCCTGAAGCGAAACATCCCCCGCTTCAAGCGCCGCAAGCGCTGTCACCATCTTAAAGGTAGAGCCCGGAGGATAGATGCCCTGCACTGCCTTGTTGGGCAGGGGGCGATAGGGATCGTCCAGCAAGGCGCGATAATCCGCAACCGAGATACCACGCACAAAGAGGTTGGGATCGTAGCTGGGCGAAGAGGCACAGGCCAGAATATCGCCCGTCTCACAGTCGATCATCACCACGGCGGCGCTCTCGCCATCTAGGCGGGCATTGGCATAGGTTTGCAATTCGTTGTCGAGCGTCAACTGGATATCCGAGCCGGGTTGCCCCTCTTGGCGGTCCAATTCGCGCATCACGCGCCCGGCGGCGTTCACCTCAACCCGTCGCGTGCCCGCAGAGCCACGCAAGAGGTTCTCACGCTGCGCTTCAAGCCCGATCTTGCCGATCTG
Source organism: Roseovarius sp. MS2 (assembly GCF_051447875.1). Lineage (NCBI taxonomy): Bacteria > Pseudomonadati > Pseudomonadota > Alphaproteobacteria > Rhodobacterales > Roseobacteraceae > Roseovarius > Roseovarius sp. MS2. The sequence continues at coordinate 634,614 of NZ_JBKHVF010000001.1, read as the reverse complement.
GAAACGAGGCAAGCGCAAAAGCTGTTCTGGCGCGTCGATCCGATCCAGATCGCGGTCGCTGACTGGCCCGACATAGCCCACCACATGGGCATGATCATCCCGCAGCGGATAGCGGCGAGACAGCCCCACCTCTGGATGAACACCGGGTAAGGCAGGGGCGTTGACCGCAACGCGGCTGATATCCTCCCAGGTGACACGATCTGCCACTGTCACAGGGGTATCGCCACGCAGCTCTTTTAACTCGCGACGGGCCTTTTCCAACTCTCCGGGGTCCAACTCGACCAAGCGCGCCAGCCGGGCGATCACCTCGTCCACGTCCCGCGCCTGTTCGCGGATCATGGTGATCCTGTAGCTGGGCACATTCTCGGCGATGATCCGACCTTCGCGGTCAAAAATCCGCCCGCGCGTGGGGGGATCAGTTGAATGTTGATGCGGTTCTCGTCAGCCAAGAGGCGGAACTGATCGGCCTGTTCCAACTGCATATACCGCATGCGCAGCGCAAGCGCGCCCATCACGCCCAGTTGTAGCCCGCCCACGACCAGCCCGCGCCGGGTGATCCGACGCTGGCTCTCGGCGGTATCGCGGGGCGGGCGCCTCATGGCCGCATCCCCGCAGGATCAAGATCACCTGGCGCACGTTTCCGCACACCAAACAGGGCATGTGACAGAAAGGCGATGGCAGGGTAGGCGATCAAGGTAGACATCAGTTGCATGAGGCTCAGGCCAAGCGGTGCCTGATCCACCATCAGAATGGCCAAGATAACGCGGTTGGCCACGGTCATCACGATCATGGAACTGGCGACCGAGGCCCATTCTGCCGCAAATGTCAGATCGCGCAATGCGGATGCACGATTGCGTAGGGTCTGCGTGCCGATCACCATCAGTGCCGCCCACAGGCCCGGTGGGCGCTGCAACATAAGATCAAGTCCAAGTGCCACCAGCCCAACCAACAGCACCGGCACATAGTCAGGCCGGCGCACCGCCCAAGCAAAGGTCAGCGCCATCACCAGATCGGGCCCGGCCCATTTCGGCGGCGTATGCGCCAACGGCAAAAGATGCAGAAACAGCAGGGTAATACAAAGCGCCAGATAAAGCGCACGCATGACCCAGGCACGAGGCAAGAGCGCATCAACCATTCTCAGCCTCCGCCGCTTCGGTCGCATCTGGGGCGGTCTCGGGATTCTCGCTGCCGGGCAGGCTTGATGGGGAAATCAGCCGTCCGGGGTCGGTCAGGCGCTCGTTCTCGTAACTGCGCAGCACGCGCAGAAATTCCAGCCGCTCGTAATCTGCGGAGATCCGCACGCGCATCCGCCCGCCGGGATCTTCGGCCAATTGACCGACCAGCAAGCCCGCCGGAAACACCCCGCCATCGCCCGAGGTCAGCACCCGATCGCCGGGGCGTACCTGATCCGGGGCTTCAACGAAATCGACCACCGGTGCGATGGAATTGTCGCCAATGATCAACGCACGCTGTCCCGAGGGCTGGATCGTGACGGGAATACGGCTCGAGGTGTCGGTCAGCAGGATTACCCGCGCAGTGTTCCGCCCGACGCCGGAAATCCGCCCCACCAGCCCCAGACCGTCCATCGCCGCCCAGCCATCCTTGATGCCATCGCGCGCGCCCACGTTGATCAATACGGATTGCCGAAAGGGCGACCCGCTGTCGGCCATGACCACGCCCGTCACAAATGTCAGGCGCGGGTCAAGTTGCACATTGTTGAGGTCCAAGAGGCGCGCGTTTTCCTGCTCCAGCTGCAGCGCGGCCTCTTTCCACGCTTTCATCTGTTGCAACTCGCGGCGCAGATCCTGATTTTGCTGATACATGCGCTGATAGCTCTGGAAATCGCGCAAGATATTCACCGCCCCGGTGACCGGTGCCATCGCCCAGTCGAATGAGGGCACGACCCGATCCACCACCTGCGCGCGAAATCTTTCGACCCGCGGGCTGTCGATCCGCCAGACCAGGAAGATGCCGAGCAGACACAACAGAAGTACCCCCAGAAGCAGGCGCTTCAGCGGGCCACTGTAATCCTCGCCTTGTCCGCGGTCTCTCGCCACGAAATCCCCCTTTTAGGCAAAGGTGGGTGGTTCAGCTGTCGTAGTCAATCGCGTGGCGCAACTGCTTTTCAAACTCAAGCGCTTTGCCAGTGCCAAGTGCCACGCAATTGAGACTGTCATCCGCAATGGATACGGCCAGCCCGGTTTGTTCGCGCAGCGCCAGATCAAGATCGCCCAAAAGCGCGCCCCCGCCGGTCAGCATCACGCCACGGTCTACGATATCCGCCGCCAGATCGGGTGGTGTCGCCTCAAGCGCGGTCATCACCGCCTCGCAAATCTGTTGTACGGGTTCGGCAAGCGCCTCGGCGATCTGCGCTTGGCTGATCTCGATTTCCTTGGGAACGCCATTGAGCAGGTCACGCCCGCGCACATGCATCGACGTGCCGCGCCCGTCGTCGGGCATACGGGCCGTGCCGATGCTGGTCTTGATCCGCTCAGCCGTGGATTCACCCACCAGCAGGTTTTGCTGGCGACGCAGATAGTTGATGATCGCCTCGTCCATCCGGTCGCCCCCAACACGCACCGAGCGCGCATAGACGATATCGCCAAGGCTGAGCACCGCGACCTCGGTCGTGCCGCCGCCGATATCAACCACCATGTTCCCGGTGGGATCTGTGATCGGCATGCCGGCACCAATAGCGGCGGCAATGGGTTCTGCGATCAAACCCGCCCGGCGCGCGCCCGCAGAGAGCACTGATTGCCGGATCGCGCGCTTTTCCACAGGTGTCGCACCATGGGGCACGCAGACGATGATCTTAGGCTTGGAAAAGGTTGAACGCTTGTGCACCTTGCGGATGAAATGCTTGATCATCGCTTCGGCGGTGTCAAAGTCGGCGATCACACCTTCGCGCATCGGCCTGATGGCCTCGATGCTGCCGGGGGTCCGCCCCAGCATCAGCTTGGCATCCTCGCCCACGGCCAGCACTTTGCGAACTCCGTCCTTGACGTGATAGGCAACAACCGAAGGCTCGCTCAGGATGATCCCGCGCCCCTTGACGTAAACCAGCGTGTTGGCCGTGCCCAGGTCAATCGCCATGTCTGATGAAAACAGACTGGGAATCCTATCAAATATAGACATATGCGCCTGTGCCCTGTCGCCCGAAATAATGATGAGCCCCGCGACTCGGGGGTCCGGGGCATCTGTCCTTATAGTGGGCGTGCCGCAGGGGCGAAAGGGGCAGTTTCGGACCTGTAAGCACCAAACCGCCGCTAACACGGAGTTCACGCACTGGACTGGCGAAAGTGTCGCGGCCAATTCCGCAAGATTGGGCAAATACCAACGGGTCAGCGCATCACGCGGAGGATTTTATCGTGGCCATCGGTACAAGCTCTTATTGTTGGTCTTAGGTTTTCGCTCGCGTGCAGGACGTAATTCTGTCCAACACATCATTGGCTTCGGCAACCTGCTCGAAAGCGACAGGCAGGGTATGTTTCCCCCAATGGGGCGGCTGACCTGGATGCGATAAACCAAGACCGAGCGGTTGGATTTCCTGTTCGTCATGCAATGCGCCGATCTTTAGTGACGGATATGGACGCGTCGGGCTGATTTCATACGGATATGTGGGAGAATGTGGATTGGAAAGGACATAGAGCCGGACGCTAAATCGCCAATTTCGCCCACGGCGACAAAGGATTGCCCGCTTGGTCGTGACAAAGTAAATCACGTTGCAAAGGACATACTGCCGGTTGGAAGCCATCACGAACGCGACCAACACAAAGACCAGTGACGTCACACCATAGACGACATAGACGTTCAGCAGTGCATGGTCCGTGGTAGAGGCGATATAAGGAACGGTGCCCCACATCACCAAGGCACCAATGCACATGGTGATGTCATAGGTCCGCTCTGCGCCGATTGGCTGAAAAAATCCACGTCCAAAATCTGGCCGCCCGCTCCACAAGACCTGTTCATCTGGGGCGAGAATTTCAGAGAGTTCGGCGTCTGTGCGGATTTCTATGGACACACCACACATGAACACTCTTCCCAAGAAGATCAATTTGCACCGCTCAGCCTCGCTAAGCTAACCACACGGCAAGTGCACGGCAAGATTGCAACCCCATTCCGCAAGTTTGGCGATGTCACGCTCGTAATATGGGTTTTGTCGCCGTTTCAGCCGTTGAGATGGTCCAATCTTGCCCGCACCGATAGGCCATGCGCCTCAAGGCTCTCGGAGATGGCCAGGGTTTCGGCGGCGGGGCCAATGGCGCGCAGGGCTTCCGGTGTCATCCGGGCCAAAGTGGTGCGCTTTAGGAAATCCATGACCGACAGGCCAGACGAGAACCGGGCCGAGCGCGCAGTCGGCAAAACGTGATTTGGGCCACCGACGTAATCGCCGATTGCCTCAGGCGTCCACGCCCCGAGAAAGATCGCTCCGGCATGAGTGATTTGCGCCGACAAGGCGTCAGGATCGCTCACGCACAGCTCCAAATGCTCTGGCGCAATGCGGTTCGAGAGGGTGGCGGCGGTGGCCATGTCGGGCACCAGAACAATCGCGCCGTAGTCGCGCCAGCTTGCCCCTGCGATGGCGCGCCGTTCCAGCGTTTCGAGGTGGCGGTCGATGGCGGCGCTGACCGCCTCGGCCAACTCGGCATCGTCCGTGATCAGGATGGCTTGCGCGCTTTCGTCATGTTCAGCTTGGCTCAGCATGTCGAGCGCGATCCAGTCTGGGTTCTGCCCCCTGTCCGCAATCACAAGGATTTCCGAGGGACCAGCGATCATGTCGATGCCCACTTTGCCAAACACCCGGCGCTTGGCGGCGGCGACAAAGGCATTACCGGGTCCGGTGATCTTGTCCACCGGGGCAATGCTCTCGGTGCCATAGGCAAGCGCTGCAATCGCCTGTGCGCCGCCGATGCGGTATATTTCATCTACGCCCGCGATCTGCGCGGCCAAAAGCACCAGCGGGTTCGCCTTGCCATCTGGCGTGGGAACGACGATCGCCAGCCGTTCCACCCCAGCCACCTTGGCGGGAATGGCGTTCATCAGCACGGAGGACGGGTAAGAGGCCAAGCCACCGGGAACATAAAGCCCCGCCGCCGAGACCGGCGTCCAACGCCAGCCCAGCATCGCGCCGCTCTCTTCGGTCCAGCTGGCATCCTCGGGCATCTGCCGCGCGTGATAGGCGCGGATGCGCTCTGCCGCAAGTTCCAGCGCGTCCCGCTCGGAGGGGGGCACTTTGCCAATAAGCTGCACGATTTCCTCGGGCGAGAAGCGCAGCGTCTCAGGTGTCAGCGCGACACGGTCGAAGCGCTCGGTCAATGCAATCACTGCTGCATCCCCCCGTTGCCGCACATCCGCGATGATGCCCGCGACGATATCGTCTACATCGGGACTGTCTTCGCGTTTGGCGCTCAGTAACTCCGCAAAGCGGGCTTCGAAATCGGGCGCGGTGGCGTCAAGCGTGATTGGCATGGCGGTTCCTTTCGCCGGGGGACATAGCGGTGCGTGGCCACTGTCTCAAGCCCCGGTCTTCTTCTTGGTCCAAATACTCAAATTCTGCACTATGCCAAGCGTCTCAGCTCTCGTGGTGCGGCACCTTGCCTGATGGCGCGCGGTAGGGCCGCGTCACATCTTTGAGCGTGACTTCGAGCGCCTCGACCTCCAGGCGCAACGCGCCGTCACCCGCCAGCGTCAAAAGCACATGACCCGCCCCCTCCGATCCCGGCTCAAAGGTGATCGCGAGCAACGACAGGATCGTGTCTTTGTCATGCCGGTTGATGCCTTGGCTGGCCACGCGCAGCACATTGTCCACCACCAAGAGCGCCTGCACCCGCTCCGGCCCATGTCGCTTAAGCCCCTGATCTTCCCAACGAAAGCGGTTGAGCAAAAGGCCAAAGCGCCGCTGGCCCGGTCGCCACGTCATCTCGGTGATGGGAAAGACCGCGTCTTGTGCGAGCGATGAGATGACCTTTAGGTCGTCCTCTTCTATCGCGCCCAGATTAAGAGGGGCTTCGCGCCCGTCTTCGAATTTGGCGTCTTCGGTCATTTGCCACTGATCCTTTCGATCTTGGCGCCGACGTTGCCCAGCTTTTCCTCGACCCGCTCGTAGCCGCGATCAAGGTGATACACTCTGTTGACGATGGTTTCGCCTTCTGCCGCCAGCCCCGCAAGAATGAGCGACACCGAGGCGCGCAGATCGGTGGCCATCACCGGCGCGCCCTTGAGGCGATCAATGCCGGTTACGGTGGCGGTGCCGCCATGCACGTCGATTTTCGCACCCATTCGCATCAGTTCCGGTGCATGCATGAAGCGATTTTCAAAGATACGCTCTTCCAGTACCGAGGTGCCTTCGGCGGTGCACATCAGCGCCATCATCTGCGCTTGCAGGTCTGTGGGGAAGCCCGGAAACGGCTCTGTCACTACATCGACAGCGCGCACTTTGCCATTCTTGCGGCTGACCTTGAGACCCGCGTCAGTTTCGGTGACGCTGATGCCCGCCTCTTCAAGTTTGTCACAAAAAGCGCCCACAAGATCCCGCCGTCCGCCGAGGCATTCTACCTCACCTCCGCAGATCGCCGGGGCCAGCATATAGGTCCCAAGCTCGATCCGGTCGACCACCACGGGATGCGTCGCACCTCCAAGCCGGTCTACCCCCTGAATGGTAATCGTGCCTGTGCCTTCGCCTTCGATTTGCGCGCCCATGCGGCGCAGGCAGTGGGCCAGATCAACGATCTCAGGCTCGCGCGCAGCATTCTTGAGCACGGTCGTACCTTTGGCCAAGGTCGCCGCCATCAGGGCGTTTTCCGTGGCCCCGACCGAGACGATGGGGAATTCGAACATTCCCCCCTTCAGGCCGCCGGGGGCCTTGGCATGTACATAGCCCTCGCGCAGGTCAAGTTCGGCACCCATCGCCTCCAATGCGCGCAAATGCAGATCAACGGGCCGCGCTCCGATGGCGCATCCGCCCGGCAGCGAGACCACAGCATGACCATCCCGCGCCAGCATTGGCCCCAGCACGAGGATCGAGGCCCGCATCTTGCGCACGATGTCATAGTCGGCGACGTGGTTGTTCAGATTATGCGACGACAGCGCCAAAACTTGACCACCCTGCATCTGCACCACCTCTGCGCCCAAGGATTGCAGCAGCGTTGTCATTGTCTTGATATCCGACAGGCGCGGCGCATTGGTCAGGGTCAACGGCTCATCGCTGAGCAATGTGGCGGGCATCAGCGTCAGACAGGCATTCTTGGCCCCCGCGATGGGAATTTGTCCTTCAAGCGGCCCATTGCCTGTGACGACGATCGAATCCATCTGCTCTACCCCTCATCCTTTGTACCGGTTGGCTTTGGCGTGGACAGGCCGTCCGCCTTGGCGCGTACCTGCGCCTTACGCCGTGCGAGATTGGCCTTCAACGCCGATTTCAGCCTGTCCTCGCGGCTTGGGCTCTGTTTCGCGCCTTTATCCGGTGTTTGTTTTTTGCTCATGGCTCTCTCTTACAGGAGGTGTGAAAAACCGTCCAGTTACCCCTTGCGCCATCAGCGATTAGCGTCTAATCAGCGCGCCACACGTGCTGCTGTAGCTCAGTGGTAGAGCGCGTCATTGGTAATGACGAGGTCGGGAGTTCAATCCTCCCCAGCAGCACCAGTTAAATCTAGTAAATTCCGCGATCATGCCACTTGCCCGCAGCGGCAGGGAATGGTTACGGCAATGAACGCCAAAATCGGCGCCCCGAAAGCGGATGTTTCCCCCGGCTCTGAAAACCATGTGAGTGCCAACATCCGCCCCGTTCGGCGCTGGCACCCGGAGCATGGGTTTTTCAAAGATGCGCGTCCATCGGACCCGATAAAAAGATGAAATCTCCGACCGAAATGTCGGCGGCAAAAACGCCCTCAAGAATAACTGTATGTTCCGCGATCGTAATCGTCGCGCCTGTGTCCGCGTCGCTGGTGTCAAGACTGGCGAATGCGGTCAACGGATCAAGTTCGTCAGGATCGCCGCCGATATGAAACGGCAACCGGCTTGATGGCGGAGTAAAGAAAGCGCTGGTGTTCAACGCGATTGGATTGAAATCCTTAATCGTGTCGATTTCGCCCGCAGTGAAGGTATTGAAGACAAACACATCAGAAGACTGGCCACCGGTGAGGGTGTCATTGCCCGCGCCAGAAAACAGGATGTCATCCCCGGAACCGCCGCCAACGCTGTCGTTACCACGTCCGGCATAGACAAGATCAGCGTCAAAACCGGTAGCGATCACGTCGTTGCCGTTGCCGCCCAAGACAATATCCCGGCCTGCGCCGCCAGACATACGATCTGCGCCCTCGCCGCCTGATACGAAATCATTGCCCTGCCCGGTGCGGATACTGTCATCCCCATCGCCGTCAAGTAACCACAACGCATCATCCCCCAGACCGCCTGTCAGCGTCTCGGCATCATCGCTGCCGATCAAATTGACGGCTGCGAGCGGTTGGACAAGCGGGTGTCCATCCGCATCGTACAGCCCCAGAAAAGGATCGAGCAATGTTCCTTGCCCCGAGGGCGCGCCTTTGAGACCAAACCTGTAGGCGGTGCCTTCTTGCAGGCTAATGGCGAACCAATCGCGGTCGTCTTGGTTGTCAATGGTGCCGGTTACGCTTCCCCCGGTTCAATACGTCCGGTGGTGCTGACATCGCTTGCAAAATCATCCATCACAACGCCTCTCTGACCCTGAAAAGACTTTAGTTTACCTAACGCAGGCGGCAAAGGTTAGGAACATCCAAGCGCTATACGCCCTGTGGTATCGCAAACGCCGCGCCGCCGCGTGACAGATCAAATTTTTTCCGCAGTATGGATTGATCTACATCATGGGCGAGTCGGTCGTCCTGTTTTTTCATTTTTACGAGGTTGAGAGGTTTGACGGTCTGGACGGAGGAGGCTGGAGGCCATGTGGTACGAATTGCGGGATCGTTCCCTGCCAAGTTCCGAAGGTCATGCTGTCTTGCCGCGCCCGCCCGGAACGGTGCGGGAATGGCGGCTGGCCGATATGTGCACGGGGTGCGGCGATTGCGTTGCGGTGTGCCCAAAGGCGATTGTCGCCCTTGATAAAGAGGTTTTGCCAGTTGTGACCGCGATTGACGCTTGCGGCCGATGTGGCCTCTGCGCCGATGTCTGCACCCGTGGAGCCATCGAATTGACAAAGGAAACGCGGCTTGGACTGGAACGCATTCTGAAGGGCGACGGCCTAGGGCAGCGCGCTGGCTGACGTTTGACGCGTTTGTGGGCGGCACGATATGTCGCATTCAAGAGTCATCTTTCATCCCCATCTGACACTTAGCCATGAATGGAGTGAAAGATGAGACCCGAAAGGCAATTTGAGACCGACGAGACCGCAACACTGGAGGTTCACCATAGTCCGCGCGATATCCATGATCGGATCGCGCTGCGGATTGTGAAAATCATGCGGGTTTTTGCCGACGCCTTTTTCTCAAAGCGCTACGGGCATCGTGCTGTGGTGCTTGAAACTGTGGCTGCCGTGCCGGGGATGGTGGGGGGGCTCTTGCAGCATCTCAAATCATTACGGCACATCCGCGAAGATCAGGGTTGGATCCGCGAATTGCTAGATGAGGCCGAGAATGAGCGCATGCATTTGATGACCTTTGTCCAAATCGCGCAGCCGTCACGCGGCGAGCGGTGGTTGATCATGATAGCGCAGGCGATTTTCTATAATGTGTTCTTCTTCACCTACCTCCTTGCTCCGCGCACGGCGCATCGGATTGTGGGCTATCTCGAGGAAGAGGCGGTGGTCAGCTATACGCAATATCTGGCAGAGATTGATGCCGGACGGCAGGATAATGTGCCGGCACCGCAAATCGCGATCGACTACTGGAAGCTGTCCCAAGATGCGCGCTTGCGCGACGTCGTCATCGCTGTGCGCGCTGATGAGGCGCATCACCGTGACACCAACCACGGCTTTGCCAATCAGATCATGGAAGGGCGGCACCCGTAACGGAGCCTTAGCCCCAACTTACATCCCCCAGAAAAATATAGCCTGCGCCATAGATCGTTTTGATCAGGCGCGGGTTCTTGGGGTCTTCGCGCAGTTTGGTGCGCAGACGCGAGATGCGCACATCCATGGCGCGGTCAAAGCTTTCGCCTGCCGCGCCGCCAAGCGTCTCTTGCATCGTTTGGCGGGAGATCAAGCGCTTGGGACGTTCCAGAAAGAGGCGCAGCACCTCTCCTTCGGCATGGGAAAAGGGCGTTTCCGTTCCCGTATCATCTTCAAGCATGTAGCGGTCAAAATGTGCGACCCAGCCGTTGAACCGCGCCACCTCGCCGGTTTGTGTACTGGGAATGCCCCGGCGCAGTCGGGCGCGGACGCGTGCCACTACTTCGGCGGGATCGAACGGTTTGATGATATAGTCATCCGCGCCCAGTTCCAGCCCTGTCACCCTGTCCTGCACCTGTGCGCGGCCCGAGATGATGATTACCGTTGCCCCCTGCTCTAATGCCAACCGATGCACAAGGCTCAGCCCGTCACGATCTGGCAGCGACAGATCGACAAGGCAAACATCGGGCGTGGTGCTGCGCAAGGCGGCCTCGAACTCTGTGGCGCGGCCAAAGGCCATGGTGCGAAATCCCGCCTCGGAAAGCGCCTGCGCCAGCATTGAACGGATCGCCGGTTCATCATCAAGAATGGCCACAAGCGGCGCTGTCATGGCTGCGCTCCGGTGTTGAGGGCCGCGTCAAGCTGTGCGGCGGAAAAGGGTTTGCGCAGCACCGGGGCAAGGTCTGCCGCTTGCCGGTGTAGCGGATCGTCTGGGGGCAACGAGGTCATCAGCACGAGCGCGCAATCACCGCGTCGGGGCAGTCGCGCCAGATCAATCCCGGTACGATTGCCCTCAAGCACGATATCCGACAGCACGGCCGAGATTTCCGGCAGATTGGCGATCAGCGCTGCGGCCTCGTCCACGCTGGCGGCCTCGATCACGCTATGGCCCGCGCCCCGCAACATATCGCGCAGGGTAGAGCGCAGATCGGGGCTGTCCTCGACCAAAAGAACAAGGCCCGGAGGACGCGCCGCCGCCGCGCGGCGCAGGGGCAAGCGCAGCGCCACGCGCCCGCCTGTGTCGGTATTGCCCATTAGGATGCGCCCGCCCGCCAGCTTGGTCATGTCATAGACCATGGGCAGGCCAAGCCCCGATCCTTCGCCGCCCTTCGTGGTGAAAAACGGATCAAGCGCGTGTTTGAGCGCCTCGGGGCTGAACCCCGGCCCGGTGTCGTCCACGGCAAGCTCGAGCCATGTATCCTGCACCGGCTGGGCTGTAAGGGTGATTGCGCCACTTCCTGCGCAGGCATCGCGGGCGTTCAGCACCAGGTTGAGCAGCGAGTCCTGCAACATGCCGGGATCCAGCAGATAGCGATCCGCAAGGCCGACGCAGATGATCTCAAAAGCGATACCTGTGGGCAGGGCCGAGCGCGCCAATGTCTCTAAATCGTCGAGAAAGGCGGCAAGATCGGTCGGCACCGGTTCATGCTCGCGCGGGCCGGTCATGTCGGCGATGCGATTGAGCAGCCCGCCACCTCGCCGCGCCGCCGCGAGGGTGGCGTTGATCAATTCCTGCGCCTCGGGCTTTAGGCCCATGCGGCCAAGGCGCGACTGCATCCCAAGGATGATCGTCAAGAGGTTTGAGAAATCATGCGCAAGGCCCGAAGTGAGTTGTGCCGCCATTTCCCGCCGCCGCGTCTGTTGCAGGGCGGCGCGCGTCTGGCTTTCTTCGGTGATGTCCATCGACAGGATGTAAACCCCGCCACTGGTGTGATCCGGGGTCAGCGCGACCCGGATGCGCCGTGAACTGGGCTCATGGGTGAATTCGAACACCGAAGCCTGTCCGGCATAGGCCTTGTCCAATTCGGGACCTATAATCGACCACGGCTGTGGTCCGAGCACCTGCGCCGCGTGCACCCCGATCAGGTCGGCGCGTGATCCGGGCATGACCGAGGTCAGGCGCCGGTTGGAATAGGTATAGCAACGGTCTGGGCCGACATGCGCGATATGGGCGGGCATCATTTCGGCGGTCATTCTGGTGCGGGCCTCGGCCTCGGAAATCTGGCGCTTGGCCTCTTCTAGGGCCGTGATTGTGGCCTCTAACTGTCGGTTGGTGGCAGACAGCTCTTCTGAATAACCGACCAATTGATCGGACAACTCTTCTGAACGGGCGCGCAACAACGCCTCTTGTCGTTTGGCACGGGTGATGTCGGTATAGACCGTGACCCATCCCCCCTGCGGCAGCGGCGTGCCCTCGACGCTGATGGTGCGGCCATTGGCGCGCGTGCGCTCCATGTAATGCGGCTCGAACGCGCGGGCGATATCGACGCGGGTCGTTACGAACCCTTCCACATCGCCCACGTCGCCATAATCGCCGCGCGTTGCCAGATAGCGGATCGTATCCGCGAAATCGGCGCCCGGCGTCACCAGCACATCAGGCAGGGCAAACATTTCTTGAAACCGTCGGTTGCAGACCGCAAGGCGCAAATCCCGGTCATAGATCGTCAGCGCCTGCTGAATGAGGTTCAGGCCGGCCATCGTCATGGCGTCATGATCGGCGCGGCTTGTACCCATTACAGTCTCCTCCCGCATCTTGGCTAACACCGGAAAACCGGTCCGCAAAGGCCAATCTTGGGCCTGTTACAATTCGTAAGGATTGCGAAATGTTCAGGAAAAAGTTGACGGCGAGTGTGATTCTCGCACCCTCTGGGGGAAGAAGAATCGCCCCTAGGCGGTCGGATGTTCGCGCAGGCGAGCAAAGGGAGGATATAACTTGGCACAGCCGTCACAAGCGACGGACGGGATGGATTCCGTTCCGGCGCTCTTGCAACGTAACGCCACGCGATTTGCCGATAGACCGGCCTATCGCGAAAAGGAATATGGGATCTGGCAGTGCTGGACATGGGCTGAGGCCGAGAAGGAGATCGAGGCGCTTGCGCTCGGGCTCATCAATCTTGGTGTGAATGAGGGCGATTTCGTCGCCGTCATCGGCCGCAACCGTCCGCATTTCTACTGGTCCATGGTCGCGGCGCAATCTGTCGGTGCAATCCCCGTTCCGCTCTACCAAGATGCTGCCGCCCCCGAGATGGCCTATGTGATGGAGCATTGTGGGGCACGCTTTGCCATCGTTCAGGATCAAGAACAGGTCGACAAGCTGATCGAGGTGCAGGAGGGGCTGCACCAACTGGAGCATATGATCTATGTCGATCCGCGCGGCTTGCGCAAATATGATCACCACAAGCTGCACCGCTTCATCGACATTCAGGAGCAGGGCCGCGCCGCCTATTACGAATGGATCGAAGATCTCAAGGCGCGCCGCGCGAAACTGACCTATGACAGTGTTTGCGTCATGCTTTACACCTCGGGCACCACGGGCAAGCCCAAGGGCGTGGTGCTGAGCAATCGCAACATCATCGAGGCGTCCAAATCGTCTTCCGAGTTTGACCATCTGACCAAGGACGAAGAGGTGCTGGCCTATCTGCCGATGGCTTGGGTGGGCGATTTCATTTTCTCCATCGGGCAGGCCTATTGGTGCGGGTTTTGTGTCAACTGTCCTGAGAGCCCAGAGACCATGCAGACCGACCTGCGTGAAATTGGGCCCACCTATTTCTTTGCGCCGCCCCGCGTGTTCGAGACGCAGTTGACCAATGTGATGATCCGGATGGAGGATGCGGGCCGCGTCAAGAAATGGCTCTTTGACCATTTCATGTCCCATGCCCGCCGCGTCGGCCCTGCGATCCTCGATGGTAAGCCGGTCAGCGGTCTGGACCGCCTCAAATACCGGCTTGGGAACCTCTTTATCTATGGCCCACTCAAGGACACGCTTGGCCTTGGCCGCGTGCGCGTGGGCTATACTGCAGGTGAGGCGATTGGGCCGGAGATTTTCGATTTCTATCGCTCGCTTGGCATCAACCTCAAACAACTCTACGGGCAAACCGAGGCTTCGGTGTTTATCACCCTGCAACCCGATGGCGAAGTGCGCTCTGACACGGTTGGCGTCCCCGCGCCCGGCGTGGAAATCCGTATCAGCGACACCGGCGAGGTGTTCTATCGTTCAGCGGGCACGTTTGAATATTACTACAAGAATCCTGAAAGCACGGCCTCAACCAAAGACCCCGAAGGTTGGGTCGCCACCGGTGATGCGGGCTTTTTCGAGGAAGGCAGTGGGCATCTTCGCATCATCGACCGCGCCAAGGATGTGGGCAAGATGGCTGATGGCCGGATGTTCGCTCCCAAATATGTGGAAAACAAGCTCAAGTTCTATCCCAATATTCTCGAGGCGGTCGTCTTTGGCAACGGGCGTAACGCCTGCACCGCCTTTATCAACATCGACCTGACAGCGGTGGGTAACTGGGCGGAGCGGAACAATATCGGCTATGCGTCCTATCAGGAATTGGCCGGGCATCCCAAGGTGTTGGAGACGATCAAATCCCATGTGGAAGAGGTCAATCGCAGCCTCGCGGATGATCCCATGCTGTCGCATTGCCAGGTGCATCGCTTCCTCGTGCTGCACAAGGAACTGGATGCCGACGATGGCGAGATGACGCGCACTCGAAAGGTGCGGCGTGGTGTGATCTCTGAGAAATTCGATGACCTGCTGACCGCGCTCTATGACGGGTCGCCTGAAATCTACACCACCACCGAAGTGACCTATGAGGATGGCCGCAAGGGGGCGATCAGCGCCACCCTCAAGATCGTCGATGCCAAGGTGGCCTCGGTGGCGACGATGCAAAGGGTGGCGGCAGAATGAGCGGGCCGGTGCAACAAGGGGGCTGTCATGCTTGACGCAAGCGAAGGCTACACCACCGAGGACGGTCGCAAGATCGGCGGCGTGGTGATGGAGATGAAGAACATCACCCTGCGGTTCGGCGGTGTGGTTGCGATCAAGGACATCAGCTTTGACATCCGTCAGGGCGAAATCCGCGCCATCATCGGGCCGAACGGGGCGGGCAAATCCTCGATGCTGAACGTGATCAGCGGCTTTTACCACCCGCAAGAAGGCGAGGTCTGGTATCAGGGCGCGCGGCGACCGCCGATGAAGCCCTATCAGGTGGCACAGCAAGGCATTGCGCGCACATTCCAGAATATCGCGCTCTTTGAAGGCATGACCGTGCTCGACAACGTGATGACGGGCCGCATTCGAGAGATGAAGGCGGGGCTTTTTGCGCAAGCGATCTGGAAGGGCCGGGCCGAGCGAGAAGAGGTTGCCAACCGTGAAGTCGTGGAAAAGGTTATAGATTTTCTTGAAATCCAACATATCCGCAAGACCCCGGTGGGCCGTTTGCCCTATGGTCTGAAAAAGCGGGTGGAACTGGCGCGCGCGCTTGCGGCAGAACCGTCGATCCTTCTGCTAGATGAGCCGATGGCGGGCATGAACGTCGAAGAGAAAGAGGATATGAGCCGCTTCATCCTCGATGTGAACGACGAATTCGGCACCACGATTGCCCTCATTGAGCATGACATGGGCGTGGTCATGGACCTGAGCGACCGGGTGGTCGTGATGGATTATGGCAAGAAAATCGGCGACGGCACCCCCGACGAAGTGCGCAGCAATCAAGACGTGATCGACGCCTATCTGGGGGTGGCGCATGATTAGGGCATTGGTGATGGCCGGCATGCTGCCAATCGCAGCCAATGCCGCGCCATCGGATCAGTTCGCTACATTTCTGGAAGAGCGCTGCCTCGCCCCGATCAAGGATGCGACCACGCCTGTGACTGCCGATCTAACACAGTTCACCTCGGAGCAGTCCGAACAGCTTGGCCGCAATATCGGCGAGTCTTTTGAAAGCTGGACGCTGTGGACCGATGCGCAGGCGCAGCATGTTCTAGGTATTCGACAGGGCGGTGATGCCTGTAGGGTCTTTAGCTTCAGAGCTTCGACCGAGGATGCAATTCAGATTTGGGACCGGATCAGTCGCTATGAGGGTCTGCGGGGTACGGCAGAATTGACCACCGCTCCGCTCGCCGGGACGAAGATCGAGGATTTTGGCGCGGCGTCCGGGGCCATTCACACGACTGAAAAAAACTTTGTCCACGTCATGATGAACTTTGCGGGCAACCCATCGTTGAGCTTCACGAGCGTTGTCGCGTTTCACGTCGTCGAAACCGAATTCGCCTGCAATCTTTTCCCAGAGGAGTGCCGCTAATGCCTGATCAGTTGATTTTCGGGATGGAGGTCGTTTTGAACGGCCTCATGGCGGGGGTGCTTTATGCGCTCGTCGCGCTTGGTTTTGTGCTCATCTACAAGGCCTCGGGGATTTTTAACTATGCCCAAGGGGTGATGGCGCTCTTTGCGGCGATGACATTGGTGGGGATGATGGAAGGGCGGGTGCCCTTCAGCCACCTTATCAACGCCATTTTCGGAACCGAGATCCATCACTTCGGCTGGCACCTGCCGGGGCTGGCGGCGATCCTCTTGACCATGGTCGTGATGGTGGCGCTCGCCTGGATCGTGAACCAATTGATTTTCCGGCATCTGGTGAACCAAGAACCGATCATTCTCTTTATGGCGACGATTGGGCTGGCCTATTTCCTCGAAGGGTTCGGGGATATGATGTGGGGCAGCGACATCAAGAAGCTGGATGTGGGTCTTCCGCAAGGTATCAACCTGATGATCGACGAAACCACGTTCAACATTTTCGGTTACGGGTTCTTCATCGACAATCTCGATCTTGTGGCAACAGGTGTTGCGGCGCTTCTGGTGATCGCTCTTGTGATCTTTGCCCAGTATTCCAAACAGGGCCGCGCCATGCGTGCGGTGGCGGATGACCATCAGGCGGCGCTGTCGGTTGGTATCTCTCTCAATTTCATCTGGGTCATGGTCTGGTCGCTGGCGGGCTTTGTGGCGCTTGTGGCGGGGATCATGTGGGGCACCAAATCGGGCGTGCAATTCTCGCTCTCGCTGATTGCCCTCAAGGCGCTGCCAGTGTTGATGCTGGGCGGCTTTACCTCGATCCCCGGCGCGATTGTGGGCGGTTTGATCATCGGCGTCGGCGAAAAGCTGTTCGAGTTCACCGTCGGTCCGCTGGTGGGCGGGGCCACTGAAAACTGGTTCGCCTATGTGCTGGCGCTTTTGTTCCTCGTGTTCCGGCCACAGGGCCTGTTCGGCGAAAAGATCATCGAGAGGGTGTGAGATGCAAAAGCTGATTGCCATCGTCAATGTGATCGCTTGGGCCGGGTTCTGGTCGTTTGGCTATCTGGCCCTCTCGGCGCAGGTAGAGAACACCGGGCAGATGGTCATAGCGGCGCTTTTGGCCGCCATGGGCGGGGGCGTGGGCATGCTCGCCTATCTCTGGCTGGTGCGCCACACCGAGGCGACGGGCTATGCCCGGCCAGCCAATCGCGCGATCAAGCGCGAGGATGATATTCATGGGGAGGTTCTCTAGATGTTTTACCGGGAAGCAGGGGATTTCAAGACCTCCTACGAGCAGGACAACCAGACCTTTCCGATCCGGTTCGATCGGTATCGTTATTACGCAGTGCTGGTCGCGGCCTTTGCCGTGGTGCCGTTTGTCATCAACGACTACTGGGTCAACGCGGTCTTTCTGCCGTTCCTCATTTATTCCATCGCGGCCATCGGTCTCAATATCCTTGTGGGATATTGCGGGCAGGTGTCGCTTGGGACGGGCGGTTTCATGGCGGTGGGGGCCTATGCCAGCTACAAGCTGATGACCGCATTTCCAGAGGTCAGCATCTTCTTTCACATCATCCTTGCGGGGGCATCACCTCGATTGTCTGCGTGCTCTTTGGCCTGCCCTCGCTCCGGATCAAGGGGTTTTACCTCGCGGTGGCGACCTTGGCGGCGCAGTTCTTTTTGGTGTGGCTGTTCAACCGTGTCGGCTGGTTCTACAACTACTCGGCGTCTGGCCAGATTACTGCGCCTGAGCGGACGGTATTTGGGATTGCCGTCACCGGTGCCAATAATCCGCCTTGGTCGGCCTATCTCTTTTGCCTCGTCTTTACCGTGGCGGCCGCGATCATCGCCCGCAACCTGACGCGCGGCATGGCGGGGCGCAAATGGATGGCAATTCGCGATATGGATATTGCCGCCGAGATCATCGGGGTAAACCCACTCAAGGCGAAGCTCACGGCCTTTGCGGTTTCGGGGTTCTTCGTGGGTATCTCTGGCGCGCTTTTCTTTGCTGTCTATCTGGGCGCGGTCGAGGTGGGCGAGGCGTTCGGCATCAACAAGTCGTTTCTCGTGCTCTTCATGGTGATTATCGGCGGGCTTGGGTCTATCTTTGGCAGTTTTGCCGGGGCGGCGTTTCTCGTGCTGCTGCCTGTGTTGCTCAAGAATACGCTGGTGGGCGGTTTGGGCTGGCCCACGGATCTTGCGGCGCATCTGGAGTTCATCATCGTGGGGGCGCTGATCATCATTTTCCTGATCGCCGAGCCACATGGGCTGGCGCAGCTCTGGCGCGTTGCCAAGGAAAAACTCAGACTTTGGCCCTTTCCACATTAGGGGCGGGCCATTGGTGGGCTGAAGACCCACCCTAGGAGGTTGGGCGCAAGACATCGCGTTCAAGACGAAACATCGGAAAAACCAAGGGAGGAATAAACCGATGAGACAGAGACTGATGACGGCCCTGACCGCCGCCATGCTGGTCGCAAGCCCGGCTCTCGCCGAGCTGACGATCATCGACACCAGCTATCGCACCGGGCCATATGGCGCGAATGGCATCCCGTTCTCGGACGGCTATCAAGATTACTTTACCCTGCTGAACGAGCGTGATGGTGGCATCGGCGGCGAAAAGATCAATCTGGTGGAATGCGAGACCGGCTATAACACCGAAAAGGGTGTGGAATGCTATGAGGCCACCAAATCCGCAGGCAATGGCGCGCTGATTTATCAGCCGCTCAGCACTGGCATCACCTATCAGCTGATCCCCAAGGTGACATCTGATGGCATCCCGATGCACACCATGGGCTATGGCCGGACCTCTGCCAAGAACGGCGAAGTGTTCAAATGGGTGTTCAACTATCCCGCAAACTACTGGGATGGTGCCAGCCACGCGATCACCCATATTCTTGACCAGAACGGTGGCGACATCAGCGGCAAGAAAGTCTCGCTTGTCTACCACAACTCTGCCTACGGCAAAGAGCCCATCCGCACCCTGGAAGAGCTGAGCAAGAAGCACGGGTTTGAACTGATCCTTCTGCCGGTCGATCATCCCGGCCAAGAACAGAAGTCGCAGTGGCTGCAAATCCGCCGCGACCGTCCTGACTATGTGCTGATGTGGGGCTGGGGCGTGATGAACCAGGTCGCGATCCAAGAGGCGGTGAATATCCGTTTCCCGATGGAGAATTTTATCGGCATCTGGTGGTCTGGCTCTGAGAATGACGTGAAACCTGCCGGCGATGCGGCCAATGGCTATAAGGCGCTGACCTTCCACAACCTTGGCGATGACTATCCGCTCTATGACGATCTGCGCAAGCATGTCGTTGATGCTGGCAAAGCTGCAGGTGCGGGCGATCAGGTGGGCAGCGTGCTCTATAACCGGGGCATGTATGCCGCGATGCTGGCTGCAGAGGCGATCAAGACCGCGCAGGAGATGCATGGCGTGACCGCGATCAATGCGGCACAGATGCGGGATGGCATGGAGAACCTCGAGATGACCGAGGCCAAGATGACCGCGTTGGGCCTGCCCAACTTTGGCCCCGAGTTCAAGGTCAGCTGTCAGAACCACGGCGGGAACGGCTATGGTGCCGTGTCGCAATGGGATGCCGCAGCGGGTGATTTCAAGCTGATCACCGACTACTTCCAGTCGGATCAAGAGATCATCTCGGCGCTTGTGGCTGAGGATAGCGCGGCCTTCGCTGCCGAAAGCGGGATCACACCGGGCTGCTAAGCCTGTGACCCTGTCCCGGCCGCAGTATGTGCTGCGGCCGGGGCACCTTGGATTTATTGGCAATATCAGGACGGGCGTGCCCGCCTTTCCGGGACGGAGAATTGCGATGCTGGATGCCACTCCACGCGACGAGACCCTTCTTGAGGTCAACAACATCGAGGTGATCTACAATCACGTCATACTTGTTCTCAAGGGCGTCAGCCTGACTGTGCCCAAGGGCGGGATTACCGCGCTGTTGGGGGGAATGGCGCGGGCAAGACAACAACGCTCAAGGCGATTTCAAACCTGCTCAAATCCGAACGTGGCGAAGTGACCAAGGGCACGATCACCTATCGCGGCGAGCGCGTGCAGGATCTGATGCCTTCGGATCTGGTTAAAAAGGGCGTGGTGCAGGTGATGGAGGGGCGGCACTGTTTTGAGCATCTGACAGTCGAAGAGAACCTTTTGACCGGCGCGTACACCCGCAGTTCCAGCCGGGGTGAAATTGATGCCGATCTCAACATGGTCTATGATTATTTTCCGCGCCTCAAGGAGCGACGCAAGAGCCAAGCAGGCTATACATCGGGCGGTGAGCAGCAGATGTGCGCCATTGGCCGCGCCCTGATGAGCCGCCCCGAGACAATCCTTTTGGATGAGCCGTCGATGGGGCTGGCGCCGCAACTCGTCGAGCAGATTTTCGGCATCGTGAAATCGCTCAACGAAGAGCAGGGCTATACGTTTTTGCTTGCCGAGCAGAACACCAATGTCGCGCTCAGGTTTGCGCATTACGGCTATATCCTCGAGT
Source organism: Roseovarius sp. MS2 (assembly GCF_051447875.1). Classification (NCBI taxonomy): domain Bacteria; kingdom Pseudomonadati; phylum Pseudomonadota; class Alphaproteobacteria; order Rhodobacterales; family Roseobacteraceae; genus Roseovarius; species Roseovarius sp. MS2. The sequence continues at coordinate 613,964 of NZ_JBKHVF010000001.1, read as the reverse complement.
CGGGGCGTGTGGTGATGGATGGTGACGCCCGCAGTCTGCGCGAGAACCCGGACGTCAAGGAATTCTACCTCGGGATGTCCGACGAGGGGCGCAAGAGCTTTCGCGACGTGCGCAGCTATCGGCGCCGCAAGCGTTGGCTGGCGTGACCTATTCTTCGCACCAAGACACTGCCCCCAAGGATAATGGCATGACCCAGTATTTCGACCCTCTTGAAACCCGCAGTCCCGAGGCGCGCGCCGAGGCCTTAGCCCGCGCTCTGCCGGAACAGATTGCCCGCGCGCAGGCTTTGCCCGGTTATGGTGGTTCGCTTGATGGGGTCGCCGCATCGCAGATTACTGAGATCGCGGATTTGGCACGCCTGCCGGTCCTGCGCAAATCCGATCTGGGCCGTGCGCAGGGGGCAGCGGCACCGTTTGGCGGGCTGACCAGCCTGCCTGCTGCCGGGTTTGCCCATATCTTTCAATCCCCCGGCCCGATTTATGAGCCGGGCGGCGTTGGCCATGACTGGTGGCGGATGGGCCGCTTTCTGCATGCCTGTGGCGTGGGCCGCGGCGATATCGTGCAGAATTGTTTTGGCTATCACCTGACCCCTGCCGGCATGATCTTTGAAAATGGTGCACGGGCGGTGGGGGCGGCGGTGCTGCCTGCCGGGACGGGCCAGACCGAATTGCAGGCGCGCGCCGCGCATGACGTGGGCGTTACCGCCTACGCCGGCACGCCCGACTATCTCAAAGTCATTCTCGACAAGGCCGACGAGATGGGTTTGCCCCTCAGGATCACCAAGGCTGCGGTTGGTGGTGGCGCGCTTTTCCCGTCGCTGCGCGCGGAGTATGCGGCGCGCGGTATCGCCTGTCTGCAATGCTATGCGACCGCCGATTTGGGCAATATCGCCTATGAAAGCGCCGCGATGCAGGGGATGATCGTGGATGAGGGGGTGATCGTCGAGATTGTGACGCCCGGCACCGGCAATCCGGTTGCCCCCGGCGACGTGGGCGAAGTGGTGGTAACGACGCTTAATCCCGATTACCCGCTCGTCCGTTTCGCCACCGGCGATCTCAGCGCCGTGATGGAGGGGGAAAGCCCCTGTGGGCGCACCAACCTGCGTATCAAGGGCTGGATGGGACGTGCCGATCAAACAACCAAGATCAAGGGCATGTTCGTGCGTCCCGAACAGGTGGCCGCCCTTGTGGCGCGACACGACAGTATTGCGCGCGCCCGCGTGATTGCCAGCCGCGAAGGTGAGGCGGATGTGATGACGGTGCGCATCGAGACTGCGGGCGGTGAGGCCGAGCATTTTGCGGGATCAGTGGTTGAAACCCTCAAGCTCAAGGGACGGATCGAGATTGTACCGCCCGGTAGCCTGCCCAATGACGGCAAGGTGATCGAAGATTTGCGCAGCTACGAGTGACGCCGACGAAGTCTTGAAAAGATCGCGGCACAGTCAGGAAAATCTGTTTGCGTCATAAGGCGCAAGGTCGATATTCGGGCGCTTGCCGCTGAGAAGGTCGGCCACGATCCGCCCCGTCTTGGGCCCGGCTGTCAGGCCAACATGTTGATGCCCAAACGCCGCATGTACGCCCGTTCCCCCGATTTCGCCAATAAGCGGCAGGCTGTCGGGCGTGGAAGGGCGAAAGCCCATCCATTCCTCAACCCCCTCATAGGCGAGGTCTGGAAAGGCACGCGCCGCACCGCGCCGGATGAGATCCAAGGGCGCGCGCGATGGTCCTTTGGTGATCCCGCCCAATTCCACCGTGCCCGCGCAGCGCAGCCCATGCGCCATCGGGTTGACCGCAAATTTTCCGGTCGTGATCATCATCGGATTGCGTGGCATCTGAGAGGGGGCCGTGAAATGAAGGTGATAGCCGCGCTCGGCCTCTAGTGGCACCTTGAGGCCCAATTTTCGCATCAACGGCTTAGACCAGATGCCCGCCGCCAACACCGCCGCATCGCAGGGCATCGTGCCGCGATCTGTTTCGACGGCGCTCACCCGCCCATCGGTCAGGGTGATGTCTTGTACTTCGGCCTGCACATAGTGCCCGCCCTCGTCCAGCAACACGGCTGCGAGATCGGCCATATAGGCGCCGGGATTGAGGATGTGGCCATGGCCCTTGAGTGTTGCAAGGCAGCGGATGGTGGGACCAAGAATTGGCTCTGCCTCTTGCACTGCGTCGCCTTCCAAGACCTCGGGGATATAGCCTGCTGCACGTTTCAGCGCCCAGCTATAGGCATCTGCCTCAAAATCGGCGCGGCTTTCATAGGCATAGGAGAAATCGCTAGAGGCCACCCATTTTTCTGCGCGCGTGCCCCGCGTCAGGGCGAGATGCTGGTCGAGGCTGTCTGCGACAATGCCTGTGATCCCCGCCACCATCCGCCGCGTATCGCGATCATTGGCGTTGGCCGCAAATTTCATCAACCACGGGATCAGGCGTGGAAAATAGGACCATTGCAGGAAAAGCGGCTTGTTGGGGTTGAGGGCGTATTTCAACCCTGTCGTCAGAACGCCGGGCGTGTTGACTGGTACGATGGCCCATTGCGCCAAGAGCCCGGCATTGCCAAAAGACGCCCCGGCCCCCGGCCTATCCTTGTCGAGCAGGGTCACATCATGGCCCGCGCGGCGCAGCCAGATGGCGGCACTCAGCCCGCAGATGCCCGCGCCGATGACAATGATCCTGCTCGACATGACTTGCGCCCTCTTTGGATTGCGCGCCACGTTGCGCAATGCGCGCGGCGGATGCAAGAGGCGTGATCAGCCCTTGGTGGGCTTTTCCCCGACCGGGCCACCTGCTGCTTGCCAGCCTTTGAACCCGTCGCTGATATGGCTTACGCCCTCTAGCCCCATGTCCTGCGCGGTGCGCGCTGACAGGGCCGAACGCCAGCCGGAGGCGCAGTAGAACACAAACCGCTTGCCGCTTTGGAATTGGGGTTTGGCATAGGGGCTTTCGGGGTCGATCCAGAATTCCAGCATCCCGCGCGGGCAATGAAACGCGCCCGGGATCATGCCATCGCGCTCTAACTCGCGCGGGTCGCGCAGATCGACAAAGATTACGTCATCGGTTCCGTGCCTATCCAACATCTCGGCTGCGGGCGCGTGGCTGACCACTGCGTTTGCCTCTGCCACCATGTCTTTGATGTGTTTCATTCAGTTCCCTCCCTTGGTGTTTCCGCAGTAGGCTAACGCTCGCAAAGACGGAAGGAAAGCGGCTGTGCTTGACTTTGCGTGCGCCTTGGCTCAGGGCTGCGCGCGACGAAAGGCCGTTGGAGAGCCGGACATGAGCGACACGCAAAAGAAACCCAATCGGCAGCAGGTCTACACGCTCTTGGTCGAAATCGGGCGCAAGACCGGCGATGGTTTGCCGGACAAGGCGACGGGCGCTGCGCTGATGATCTATGCCTCGGGCGTCGACGAGGCAGAGGCTGTGCGCGAAACGGTGGCGATCCTGAAACAGGCCGATTGCGCGCCTCTGGATGTGTCGGGTTACGGTACGTTGGCGGAACGCGAGGCCGAAGGCCACGACATCTCGGACGAGGAGCGGGCGTTGATGCAGCGTGCCTTGGATGAGAATTCTGTGATCGTCGCGCAGATGACCCCGTTCTTTGACTGATCATGTCTGAATTTTTGCCTGCGACCTAGCAGCGCAACAGGGGTGGAATTCCGTTAGGTAAACTCTATCTACGATTGCGGCACGTTGGGGCCAGCAGGGCCTCGTGCAATCTATCGGGGTGCGACTGGCTGCCAGTGTGTCAAGGACGCGAACGAGCGTTGGACCTGGAGTAAAATTCCATTTCACAATGATCGTTGGGAACGTATTAAAGCGTAAACTAAAAAACGCGTGGGTGAAACCATATCGCAAAGCGCGATTGGGATGGCACGACCTGTGCTAGGGTTTGTTGTGAAAAGTGACGAAGAGGCAGCAGTTCCAATGAGAGAACAGGCCATGATGGACAGCCGACTTGAGGCGGGCGCTCGCCGTCGCAAGTTGTCTTTTGCCTTTGTCTGGCTTGGGCTTTTGTTCACGTCTGTCTGGATGGTGCTTACCGGGCTGAGTGGTGAGCTTGAGGTTTTCCTTGTCGGGGCGCTCGCCTTTTCCGGCTTTGCCCTTGTGCGCGTGCTCAAAAACCAGTTGCCGCTGGTCTGGGTGAATACCTGCTGGCTGACATCGACCAATGTCGCGATCTTTCTTGGCGCCTGTGTCGTGCACGTTGATGGGCATATCGACATCATGCTGGTTCCGATGGTGGGTTTTCCCTTTGCTGTCTTCTCGATCTATCGGGACAGGTTTCACATTGCCGCTATGGTGGCTTTGCCGATCATTCTCTGGGCCACGTGGTTTTTCTGGCACGAAGACTGGAACCCGATCATTGATCAGGCAACGGCCGTGCGATTTTATGCGCCAATGTCTGCGCTGACCGCGTTTAGTATCATCGTCTATCCGGTTTTCTACTTTGCCATCGTTTCAGCGCAGCATTCGACCGAAATCAAGCGCGCCCGGCAAGACGCCGAACAATCGAGCCGTGCCAAAACCGTGTTGCTCTCGGGCATCAGCCACGAAATGCGCACACCTCTGAACGCGGTCATCGGTCTTGCCGAGCTCTTGCGGGAAGATGGCGTGACCAAAGGCGATGCGCAGCAGGCCGATTTTGCCAGTCGCATCATGCAATCTGGCGAGACGCTCTTGGCGACTGTGGAAAAGACCATGCATTTCGCCGATATCGCGGCACGTCGTTCTGCGGTGACGCTGGAGCCGGTGGCCGTTGCGGATGTGGTTGAGTTGGTCTTGGAGGCCTATCGCGACGAGGCTGCACAACGGGATGTCACGATCTTGGCTGAGCAAACCGGCACGCTTGTTCTTGCGGATGCAACCCTCTTCCAAGAGGCGTTGGCGCAGTTGGTGGAAAATGGTGTGCGGTATTGCGGTGCCGGGGGCTGCGTCAAGGTCGCGGTCGCTGGCGAACGGTCAGGGTATCACCGGATCACGGTGACGGATAACGGGCCGGGGTTCGGTGCGGTCGATCCTGCGTTGGCCTTTGCGCCCTTTGAACGCTTGGCCCATGCGACCGGCACGACCTTTGGCGCGGGGATGGGGCTTGCTCTTGCGCGGATCAAGGCCGAAGCGATGTCTGGCAGTGTTGGGATAGATTTTGACGTGCCAAAAGGGGCGCGCGTCTGGATCGAATTGCCGGCGTTTTTTGACGAGGGAGCAACCCGGACCGCTCTTAAGCCGCGCGGTTCATTGCAAGCGTGATCGCCTCATAGGGCTTGAGCACCGGCCAGATTGGTCGAGGGTGTTCTGGCAGGCGGGCACGGTCGAATCCGGCCAGAACGCTGGCACCCAACAGGTCAGGATTGCGCCGGAGCCGCCCGATATAGAGGCTCTCTGTGCGCGTGCCTGCGACGATGATCTCTTCGTGGCCGGGCAACAGCACGTGATGATAGCTGACGATATCACCTGTCTGAGCATAGAGCGCCGAAAACCCGTTGATCAGATGCCGCGCTGGAACCAAAACGGCCTCGCATCCAAAGAGGTATTCCACTTCGGACCCCCGGATCACAAGCCTCTGTTGTGGTGAGACAACGACATCGCGGCGCAGACCGAAATAGGGTGCGCGCAGCCGGACCGGGCGGAAACTGCCCATGGCAGGCACCCGCCGCGAGACTGTCTGAAGCACAGGGACAATCTGCCCTTCGTCGGTATCTATAAGATGCCCGCGTTTGAGTTGCCCCGCGGGCACATATCCGCTCGGCGTGCAGACCGGCACGTTCGCAGTCAATCCCGGCATTGGGCCGATGGGTTCGATCCGGTTTGACAGGGCGACAAATATAACGTCGGGGTCCATCTGGCGTTGCCTGGGATCGGTCAGCAGCGTGCGCAGATCCGCAAGCGGCATGGGATGCGGCGGCGGCAGCGCAATGCTGTGCACGCGGTCCATTTCCGGGCGCTCAAGCGACAGCCGCCCCCACCGGGCGGGAGCATCCCAAGCATAGGTCAGGCGCAATGTATCCGTGCGGTCATCGGCCTGATAGGGCAGGGTGGCATGGCGCACATCCCCGGCCTGCGTCTCGATCAGGACAATCCCCCCGCCTGGGAGCGCCTGGATCGAAAAGCCGCCGCTCCAAGGATGGCTGCGACGAAAGGCCAGCAGGGTTTGCGGCCGTCCTTCGGTGGACAGCCGGGTTTCGATCATCAACGTGCCACGTGTCAGCAAGGCGGTTTCATCCGGCGGGGCAGACACGGCTTGCGGCGCGTCAAGCCCGTTCACGGCGAACCGCCCGCCCTCCTGATCGGATATCCCGATCCACCCCATCCTTTAGGCCGCCACGCCCTGAGCCACCAAGAGTCGCGCCTCATAACTCTTGAGCATGCGACGGGCGGCGGGGCTATAGCCTGCGCCGGTCTCGGGGTCGATTTCCGGGAAAAGTGCGCAAATCTCTGCGACGATCTCGGATTCAAAGCTGCGGGTGGTTTGTGGGCCGGGTAAAAAGCTCTCGGTTGGCAGGCCCTCGGAAAATACCACCTGATGGCGGTCAAAAAGGATGTGAACGTATTCGACCTCTCCTCCTTCGATCCTCTGCACGGATCGGCCATTGACCAGATCGCGCGCGGCAATCAGAACCTCACGCTCGCCAAAGAGCAACTCTGCCAGAGAGTCGCGGATCAGGACCCGGTGCAAGGGCGAGAGCAACAGCGCCCGGTGCCGTCCAAAGGTATCCGATGCGATCCGAATAGGGGCGAAATCGCCGACAGCTGCCACCCGTCGACGCCCGATCCAGCGCAAGGGTTGTGCGCCGTCATCTTGTGTCACCACCAGATCGCCGGGTTGCAGCCTGTCTACGGGCACTTCACCCTTGGGCGTGCGGATCATCGTGCCTGCGACAAAGCAGGGCACCGAATTGACGGTGACAAACCCGATATCGGTTTGGCCGGTGCTGCTTTGGACCTCGTAGGTGAAATTGAAAACTTCGGTATCGCCATCACCGATTATCTCGATAGTGCCGTCCGCATTCAGGAGGATTTGCTGACCGGAGTTCAGGGTGACGATGCCGCCAGCGACAACGGCCTTGCCGTTGATATGGGTGATCGTCAACGTGCCCGCGGTGTTATTCACATCATTGCTAAGCAGGTCGAGAATGCGGGTGCCATCAGGAAAGAGCGTGGTTGTATCATTCATCGCAACAAGCGTGGTTTGCACGCTGTCCGCCGCAATCAGAACGGTCGAGTCGTAGTTGGCATCTGTCACATCCGCAATGCCGATGCGGATGGAATTCACCTCGCCGGAGTTGACTGGGATGGTCAGGGTCAAAGTAACGGTAAACCCGTCCATCTCGGTGTTGAACTGATCTTGGGTGTTGTCGATGAAAAGGTTGCCGTTAGACCCCGAGTTGAGGTTGTTGGGGTCAATATCGCCATCCCCCACGCTGAGCGGCACAAGGCTGCCATTGACCCAAACGCCAAAGAAATCCTGAAACGCGCCGACGGCGAATTCTGGGTATTCCTCGGAGGCGAAGACGAATTGCATGGTCATCACATCGCCGGTAGGGATGAAATCCACATCGAGATATGAGGCGTCAAAGGTCTGCGCGCCGGCAGCGGCATTGAAATCCGCCACGCCATTCGGCCCGTTTGATGTGGTGGTTGTGCTTGCGCTTAGGTTTGATTGAAAGAAGTTGCTATTGGTGAAGCCGCGCAAATCGCCGGTCGAGAACAGGACGCCACTATCGCTTGGCACCACGCCGGGGGATATAGCATTGCCGTTGCTGTAGATGCCCGACGAATCGCGGTCTCCGGTGTAAGAGGCGTTGACCACCTGAACGCCGTCACCAAAGATTGTCTGCGCCATCTGATTCGCGGATGCGTTCAGATTGATCGGAAGTTCGACGCCTGCCACCATATCACTGCCTGCCCCTTGTAGAGGCAGCGCCGACACGCGCACGCGCAGTCTATCAGACTGCCCGATCCGGGATGCGACGGCGCATAACTTTGCCTGTGCTGCGCCGTGCTGCTCGAATGTCGCGGGCCAGTCTGTCCTTTGCGGATCTGTTGGCCCTGACGTGGTATGTTTGCCCTGCCTCGGGTTTATTATATCCTTTTGGATAGCAAACAATTCCCGCGTTGTTAAGGTTTAATCGCCTTTGGCTAGAGGTGCGCGGAATCTGTGGCCTGATAGCCTTGGTTGCGGCGCGATTTGCCTTTGTGCATGATCCGCGCTAGGCCTCGGACAAAACTGCCGCACAGGACGCTTTTCATGCCTCACACCCCGCTCGATCCCGCCCAACTGACGGCCGACCTCATTCGCTGTGCGTCGGTCACGCCCGAAGAGGGGGGCGCACTGCGCTTGCTGGAGCAGGTTTTGACAGATGCCGGATTTTCATGTGTCCGTGTGGATCGAGGAGAGGTGCCCAATCTCTTTGCACGGTGGGGACCGAAGGGAGCAGCGCGCAGCTTTGGCTTTAACGGGCATACGGATGTGGTGCCGGTGGGGGATCTGGCGGCATGGTCAGTGCCGCCTTTTGGCGGGGTCGAGAAAGACGGAATGATCTGGGGGCGCGGAGCCACAGATATGAAATCGGGCGTGGCTGCCTTTGCTGCGGCGGCGGTGGATTTCGTGCGAGACACGCCCCCCGACGGGGCCGTGATCCTGGCGATCACCGGAGATGAGGAGGGCGATGCCGTGGATGGCACGGTCGCCCTGCTCGATTGGATGACCGCCCATGGCGAGGCTATGACCGCTTGTCTTGTCGGAGAGCCGACCTGCCCCGAGCGGATGGGCGAGATGATCAAGATCGGGCGGCGCGGCTCGCTTTCGGCGTGGTTCACGCTGACGGGGGTGCAGGGCCATTCCGCCTATCCGCATCGCGCCCGCAATCCGCTTCCTGCAATGGCGCGTTTGATGGATCGGCTGGCCTCGCACCAGCTTGATACGGGAACGGCACATTTCGATCCCTCGACCCTCGCAGTCGTGACGATCGACACAGGTAATCCCGCAACCAATGTGATCCCCGCGCAATGCCGTGCGACGGTCAATATCCGTTTCAATGACGCCCATCACAGCACGGATCTGATCAAATGGATGCAGGCAGAGTTGGATCGCGTTTGCGGCGATTTCGAGATCACCGGCGAGATGCGCGTCAAGGTGTCTGGCGAGAGTTTCCTGACCCCGCCGGGGCCGCTCTCGGATCTGGTTGCGCGCGCGGTTGCGGCGGAAACTGGCGTGGTGCCCACACTCTCGACCACCGGCGGCACCTCGGATGCCCGCTTTGTCAAGGATCACTGCCCGGTGGTGGAGTTCGGCCTTGTTGGCCAGACGATGCATCAGGTCGATGAGCGGGTCGAAGTGGCGCAGATCCATAAGCTCAAGGCGATTTACGGGCGTGTTTTGCGCGACTATTTCGAATAATGCGGCGCTATTTGATCGTCATGGTCAAGGAACCGCGCCCCGGACGGGTTAAAACCCGTCTGGGCCGTGGCATCGGCATGGTCGCGGCGGCATGGTGGTTCCGACATCAGGTTGCGCGCCTTTTGCGGCAGCTTGACGATCCCCGTTGGCAGGTGGTTCTTGCGGTGGCTCCTGACCATGCGGGCCTCAAAAGCGGCGTCTGGCCAGATCATTTGCCCCGTGTGGCGCAGGGGCCGGGCGATCTGGGCGACCGGATGGGGCGGCTGTTGCGCGGTATGCCACCCGGTCCCGTCTGCATCATTGGTGCGGACGTTCCGGGGATCACCCCGGCAAGTATCGCCCGTGCCTTTGCAGCGCTTGGACGCTGCGATGCCGTATTTGGCCCTGCGGTTGATGGGGGCTATTGGCTTGTCGGTCTGAAACGGGTTCAGGCTGTCCCGTCTGCGCTCTTTCATGGCGTGCGTTGGTCAACCGAACATGCCTTGAGCGACACAATGAAAACACTGCCGGGCGCGCGCATCGCGCAGGTCGATATCCTGCGCGATGTAGACACGGTGAGTGATCTGGGTCCGCGCCGGTAGCCGCGCGGATCATCATGCTCAGCGCTTGCGGTCGCGGCGGCTGCTCATCGGTTGGAACGCGACGCCCACATGCGCCTCGCAATAGGGTTTGCCGGATTGCACCGGCAACCCGCAGAACCAGAAATCTGGCGTGGCGGGATCACCCACCGGCCATTTGCAGGTGCGTTCGGTCAATTCCATCAGCGTGAGCTTTTTGGCCTTCTTTTCGATCTCGCTGACCTTGGCCAAGGCTGCGGGGTCGATTTCGTTGGCCGAAGGCTGCGGTGGCAGCGGTTGGCCCGCAGGAATGATCGCCTTGATCCGGCTGATGGGGGCCACGGCGACCGGTTCATTCGCGGGTTCCGGCTGCTCCTCGGCCCGTGCTGCGGGCTTGGGTGCAGGCTTGGGCGCAGGCGCTTCGGCGGTCTTGGCCGCAGCGGGTTTGGCCTTGGGATCTGGGGTGCTGGGGGCAGGGGCCCCTGTGGGCCCGGTGCCATTGCGATTGGACAGGCCAAGGCGATGCACCTTGCCAATCACCGCATTGCGGGTCACGCCGCCCAACTCCTTGGCGATCTGGCTTGCGGACTGACCTTCTCCCCACATCTTCTTGAGCATTTCAACGCGTTCGTCGTTCCAGGACATCGGGGCTTCCTTCGGTCAAAAGGCGGACCGGGCCCCGGGCCCGCCGCCTTGCAAATCTGATCAAGCCCCTATTCTAGTCACTGGCGTGTGAGTTACAAGGCATCGAATCGCGGGCAGGCAGCACATCGTGGTGGAAACGCGCCCAAAAGAGCCAGACCACGCAGGCAAGGAGCGATAAATGACAGATCACGCACGACACGAGGGATCGCCCGTCACGGCGGCAATGGGATCGCGGCGGTTCGGGCGCGTCAATTGGTTGGGGCTGGCCACGCTGGCAGAGCGTGAAACACGCCGCTTCATGGCAGTCTGGACACAGACCATTATGGCACCTTTGGTGACGGCGGGTCTTTTTCTGCTGATTTTCAGCATCGCCATTGGTCCGACACGGGGCGATGTGATGGGCGTGCCTTTTACCACCTTTATCGCGCCGGGCATTCTGATGATGACGGTCATTCAGAACGCATTTGCCAATACCTCTTCGTCCATCGTCATCTCGAAGGTGCAGGGCAATATTGTGGATACTTTGATGCCGCCGCTCTCAGCGGGGGAGTTGGTGCTTGGCTATCTTGCGGGGGGCGTGGGGCGCGGCCTGCTGGTGGCTGTTGCGATCTGGCTTGGGCTGTGGGTTTTCCTTGGGATCGGGCTTGCGCATCCGATGTGGGCGCTCTGCTTTGTGCTGCTTGGTGCGGCATTTCTGAGTGGGATTGGCATTGTCGCAGGGATTTTTGCCAATAAATTCGATCAGATGGCGGCGATCACCAATTTCATCGTGACGCCGCTGGCATTTCTGTCGGGCACCTTTTATTCGGTCGAGGCACTGCCCCCTGTGCTCTACACGGTCACGCATTTTAACCCGATTTTCTACCTGATCGACGGCGCGCGCTATGGGGTGATCGGTGTGTCGGACAGCGATCCGCTGCTTGGGCTGGCGGTGGGCGCTACGGCGACCCTCGTGATCTGCCTGACGGCTTGGCGAATGCTGGCCACGGGATATCGGCTCAAGGCTTGAGGGGCAATATCGGCTACCCTGCAAAGAACAAGAGGGGGAGCACGCCGAGCAACGTGGACACGAATCCGCCGTCATCCTTGCCCTCATCTTCAGCTTGCTGATCTGGTGGGTTGTTTTGGTCTTGTGGCGGGGCTTCGGGGGGCAGCATGGGCAGGACCGGATCATCAGCCGGCACATCCTGTGCTGCGATCTCTCGCACCGCGTCGGTAAAGGTGGGGTTGGACATCTCGATCATCAGGATTTCCCGAGGGGCCAGATCCGCGATCAGAATACCATCCGCCAAAAGCGCACTCGCGTCTTCGTGGGTGATCTGTGGTTCTGCTGATGTGAAAGTCGGATTTTCCCCCTCGGCCACGCCGAGCCGTGTGATTGAGACCTCGCCGCTCTGCGTCACCAGATTGTTGAAGTCGACAACCTGCTCGCTCTGCCCATCAGAGGTTGAGGCGATGAAGGTCACGAGCCGGTCTTGGGCATAAAAGCTGTGCACATCGGCGGTGGTGCCTTGCAATTCGGTTTCTCGTCCTGCGCTGCCAACAAGCGCCAGGGGTCGTGTGCCCGGAAGAACCTCGTTCATCAGCCGAAACATCTCTCCGGCGACGCGCATTTCGGCGTCTCCCTCAACCTCGGCTAGGGCGGTGCGGCTGTTCAACTGAAGCGCCCAGGCATGCGCGGCATCAACCCCGCCCCAATGAAACGCCTCGACGATGTTGAGCATTTCATGGGCCTGTTTCAGGCCGAATTCTTCTTCACGGGTGTCCCCGACCGTGCGCTTGAGGTTCCACTCTGTGGCATAGACCTTGAGGTCTGGCATTTCCTCGAGCCAGGTGTCCCTGATTTGGGATAATTCAAAGTAGCGGCTACCCGGTACATCCTCACCGCGCGAGTAGATATGTGCGACGATTCCATCCACTGCCGCGCGCTCTGCGTCGGTATCGAACTGGTCCATGAGGATTGCGTTGTTCACCTTGGACCATGCGACCTCGCCGGACGAGTAGATGTATCCCTCCTCGGACAGGGACAGGCCAAACATCTGGTTCGCAGCGGCAAGCTGTTCTGAGCCTGTGCCATCAAATAGGCCGGACAAGTCCGATACCCCGTGGTTCGTTCCCATCTGCACGAGAATATCAGTATCCGCAAATTGCGGGCTTGCGGGATGCCGTGACATCTCATCCTCGACGATCAGCGCCATTTCAGAGGCCAGACGCCCATATTCGACAGTGTTCATCTCACCGCTGCCCCAATATTCATTGCCGATTTCAAAGGCCTGAATGACGGGTGCAGTGCCGAAGTTGCCCTCGGCGATATCCGCGATGAATTGTCGAACGGCCGCCTCGTCAACATCTGCAAAGCGATGGCCATTTTCATCGCTGACATCAGTCAGAAAGTCACGGGTCGGCAGAACAAGGGTCAGCGCAATGCCCGCTTGGGTGGCATAGCTGAACATCTCGGTCACGGAGGTCTGGACCGGTTCGTCAGTGGTGCGCGGCGGCTCTGACAGACGATCCGCCTCATAAATGCAGGCGCAATTTTCTGTCAATGCGCCACCGGGATAACGCAGATGCGCCATTCCGAGTGTTGCAGCGGTGTCCGCAAAGGTTCCATTGGTGCCGACGACATCGCGTGTCGCAAGCAGGTTGCCCCCAAAATGCGCGGCAGTAAAAGACGGACCCCCGACGTCCTCGATCGACAGAATGAACGGCATCCCACGGCTCCAATGTGTCTGAAACGAACCGACACAGCATTGTTTCGCCTGAAGATACTATTTAAGGGATAAATCAATCATCACAATACAACCTTAACGTGATTATTGTTGTATTGCAAGGTCTAAGCCGCCTTTTGGCGGGGCTGATAGGCCAAGTCTGAGGGGTTGCGATAGCGCCTTTGGCCGCAGCCATAGGCGCGATGCTGTTTAGGTTCTGATCTGGATTGGCTGGGGTTAGCGACAGACCCGCTCGGCGCGTTGCGCATAGGCGCTGTAGGCGTCCCAAAATCGCTCGTCGCCGGGGCGTTTGGATTGACGGATATCTTGCGCCACTTGCGGGTCGCGGTAGAACCGGACAGCGCGGCGTTGCTGAGCACTGCTGAGTGTATCATTGGCAACGGCCTGAATGCAGCCGCATAGGGCACGTGAGCGCGCCTTGCGGTCGGATTGCATGCATGCTGAGCTGATCGGGCCGCTGGCCATCGGCGTGGCACCGCTGGTCCCACGACCGCCATCACCCCCGCCACACCCTGCAAGTGCCAGAACCACACCCAACATCACCCAATGCTTCATAGCCTGCGCCTCTTGCTCGTTTCGTCCGCCCGGTTGTGGGCTTTGTTATTCGGAATGTTTGCCTGAATTGCCGAGATTCTTCAATTCGCAACAATGCTCTGGCCCACGATAGTTAACACAAGGTCTCTAAGCCGACTGAGCAGAGTGTATTTCTATAGCCTGCTTTTCCCGATCCCCAAAGTATCCGTAGGAGGCCAATGGCGGTATTGGTATCGCCTAAGATTTTTGCGATGAATGGGATGTCTATTCCGCGTGTTCTTCTCCGCCTTTCCTATGGCGGAGCAAAGGTTTAGCCGTATCGCGCCACGCCTGTCTTGCGCGCTATTCTTGGTCGTACAGAACTGCGTTTGCGCCAATCCGCACAGGCACCGGGCGGCGGGAGAAGTCGCTGGTGATCCAGAAAGCAGGGGCTGCGGCACAGATGTCAGCCACGTGCCAAGCGCGATATACTGCCGCATCACGGTGGACAGCCTCTAGTCTTGTGCATTGTCGGTCTGTGGCCCATCGGGACGAAGGTTCGAAGTGCGGGCATGCGCCTGGCTCATCGGACACCGGCAGATTGACGCTCCAACCTGCCGTTCATTCCACGAGCTCGGCGCTATTTCTTCTTCTTGCCTTTTTTGGACTTCTTATCGGAGCCGGATTTGTCGCCCTTCTTCTTCTTATCTTTCTTTTTGTCTTTCTTGGGCTTCTTATCCTTTTTGCCCCCGCCTTTCTTGGACTTTGGCTTGTCCTTAGATGGTTTGGTCTCTGCGGTCTTTTTTGCATTGACCGGGGCCGCTTTGGGCAGCTCTGGGGCGGCAAGAACCATATTGGCCACGGCGATGAACCGCTCGGCGCGCGCCTCTGAGATGCCGCGCACTTGGATGAGTGTCGCCACATCGGCTTTACTCAGGTGTTCGGTGGTCGTGATGCCGATATTGGCAAGGCCAAGGGCGATAGCGGGGCCGACGCCGGGGATGTCGTTGAGATCTGACATGGATTTTGTCCTGTGAAGTCGTGAGTTGCAGTTGAATGAATGCGGGTCTGTGAGGTCTTTATATATGGGCTGTTTCAGTATTTGAGGGTCGTCATTTCCGCTTTTTATCTCGTTTGGCTTTGCGCTTTTTCTCTTGGGTCTCAGCTATGTCATTCGGGATGGTAGGTGTCGGAATTGGGGGCGACGCCTGTGTTTCATGGGATTTGACAAAGCCACGTATGAAAGCGCGGATCTCGCGTGCCGCACTCGTATCCAAGGCTTCGCAAAGCGCAATGAAGTCATCACGTTCCTTGCCGTTGATACGCAGAATGAGCTGGCTGTCCTTGCGGTCTTTCTTGTTGAGTGGTCCATCTGCCATGTGGCGGCGTCCTTAAATGCCCGAAAAGTAACACAATGCCTATGCAATGTATATACATTCTTAATGTGACCCCGAGCGTTCGCCAATAAAAAACGGCCCGCCATTGGCGCGCCGCTTGCTTGTCTTGAAGGATGGTAAGCCTGCCGGGTCAGGCGGTGCCGCCCTGCAAAGGTAGCACCGTCAATTCCCCCTCTTGCCGCGCCTTGATGGCAAGGGCTGCGGCATGAGAGCCGGCCATGGTCGTGTAATAGGGGATCTTGTCATAGAGCGCGACCGAGCGGATTTCGCGGCTGTCCTCGACTGCCTGCGTGCCTTCGGTTGTGTTCATCACAAGCGCTATCTGACCATCCTTGAGCAGATCAACGATATTGGGGCGTCCCTCATAGACCTTGTTCACGATTTCGCACGCAATGCCTGCTTCTGACAAAAAGGCCGCTGTGCCGCGCGTGGCGATGATCTCGAACCCAAGGTCGACCAGTACTTGTGCCGCCTCGATCATCTGCGGTTGCTTGTCCATATCCTTGATAGATATGAACACGCGCCCGCTTTCAGGAAGGTCCACGCCCGCGCCCATCTGCGCCTTGAGGAAGGCGCGCGGGAAGGACACATCCCAGCCCATCACCTCGCCGGTCGAGCGCATTTCCGGACCAAGGATCGTGTCCACACCGGGGAAGCGGGCAAAGGGAAGAACCGCCTCTTTGACAGAGAACCACGGCATATTGGGATCGGCCAGCGTCATCTGATCGGCCATTGGCAATGTGCCGGGCTTGGTATCTTTGGGGTAGGGGCCACGGAAGGGAAATGCGTCGAGCGTTTCACCCGCCATGAGGCGCGCGGCGATTGATGCAATGGCGCTGTCGGTCGCCTTGGCCACGAAAGGCACGGTGCGGCTTGCGCGGGGGTTGACCTCGATCAGATAGATGTCGTCGCCCTTGACCGCGAATTGCACATTCATCAGCCCTACGACATTGAGCGCGAGCGCTAGGGCTTCGGTCTGCTTCTTGATCTCGGCAATGGTTGCATCGCTCAGCGAATAGGGGGGCAATGAGCAGGCGGAGTCGCCTGAATGCACGCCCGCTTCTTCGATATGTTGCATGATGCCCGCCACATGAACGCGGCTGCCATCGCAGAGCGCGTCTACGTCACATTCGATGGCACCAGAGAGATAGCTGTCGAGCAGCACGGGGCTATCGCCCGACACCACGACCGCCTCGTTGATGTAACGCTCCAGATGCGCCATGTCGCGCACGATTTCCATTGCGCGGCCACCCAAGACATAGGAGGGGCGGATGACCAATGGAAAACCGATGTCTTCGGCAATCGCAAGGGCCTGCGCCCCGGTGCTGGCGATGCCATTATGCGGCTGCTTAAGGCCAAGTTTGGTGACAAGCGTCTGAAACCGTTCGCGGTCTTCGGCCAGATCAATCGCGTCGGGGGTGGTGCCTAGGATCGGAATTCCCTCAGCTTCAAGCGCACGGGCAAGTTTGAGTGGCGTTTGCCCGCCAAACTGCACGATGACCCCATGAAGCGTGCCGTTTTCCTGCTCTTTGGTCAGGATTTCCATCACATGCTCAAACGTCAGAGGCTCGAAATAGAGGCGGTCTGACGTGTCATAGTCGGTCGAGACTGTCTCGGGGTTGCAGTTGATCATGATTGTCTCATACCCGGTCTTGGACAGGGCAAAGCAGGCATGGCAGCAGCAATAGTCGAACTCGATCCCCTGACCGATCCGGTTGGGGCCGCCCCCCAGAATGACCACCTTTTTGGCGCCGGATGGGCGCGCCTCGCATTCGACCTCGCCCATCATCGGGGCCTCGTAGGTGGAATACATGTAGGGCGTCTGTGCCTCAAACTCGGCGGCGCATGTGTCGATCCGCTTGAACACGGCACGCACCCCCAAATTGACGCGGGCACGGCGCACCTGACCTTCATCGCGACCCGTCAGCTTGGCCAGACGGGCATCGGTAAAGCCCAGCATCTTAAGCTGGCGCAGGCCATTTTCAGTCAGCGGCAGGCCGTCGCGCCGGATGCGCTCTTCGGCGTCAACAATCTCTCGAATACGGGCAAGGAACCACGGATCGAACGCGGTTGCGGCGTTGATTTCGTCGTCGCTCAGGCCGTGGCGCATGGCCTGTGCGATGGTGCGCATACGGTCTGGGGTGGCAACCGAGAGCGCGCGGATCACGGCGGCCTTGTCAGGGGCCCCCTCGATCTCGACCTCGTCAAAGCCGGTGAGGCCGGTTTCCATCGACGCCAACGCCTTTTGCAGGCTCTCATGGATGGTGCGCCCAATCGCCATCGCTTCGCCCACCGATTTCATCGCGGTGGTCAGATGCGGCTTGGCACCGGGGAATTTTTCAAAGGCAAAGCGCGGAATCTTGGTGACGACATAGTCGATGGTCGGCTCGAAGCTGGCCGGTGTCACCTTGGTGATGTCATTGTCCAACTCATCGAGCGTATAGCCTACCGCCAGTTTGGCCGCGATTTTGGCAATCGGAAATCCTGTGGCCTTGCTTGCCAGCGCCGACGACCGCGACACGCGCGGGTTCATCTCGATCACCACCATGCGGCCATCTTCGGGGTTCACCGCCCATTGCACGTTGGAGCCGCCGGTTTCCACCCCGATCTCGCGCAGCACGGCAATGCTGCCGTTGCGCATGATCTGGTATTCCTTGTCGGTGAGGGTCAGCGCAGGGGCCACGGTGATCGAATCGCCCGTATGCACGCCCATCGGGTCGATGTTTTCGATAGCACAGACGATGATTGCGTTGTCCGCCTTGTCGCGGACCACCTCCATCTCGAACTCCTTCCATCCCAGAAGGCTTTCGTCGATCAGGATCTGGCTTACGGGAGAGGCATCAAGGCCGGTCTTGCAGAAGTGGATATAATCGTCGCGATTATACGCCACGCCGCCGCCGGTGCCACCAAGGGTAAAGGCGGGGCGGATGATCGCGGGCAGGCCGACGTAATCAATCGCCGCCATACATTCATCCATGTTGTTGGCAATGGTCGCCTTGGGATTCTCGATCCCGAGCCGGTCCATCGCCTCGCGGAAAAGCTTGCGATCTTCGGCCATTTCAATGGCCTGACGGTTGGCGCCGATCAGTTCCACGCCGAATTTCTCAAGCACGCCCATATCTGCCACCGCAAGGGCGGTGTTCAACCCGGTTTGCCCACCCATCGTGGGCAAGAGCGCGTCAGGGCGTTCCTTTTCGATGATACGGGCGACCACTTCGGGGGTGATCGGCTCGATATAGGTCGCATCGGCCAATTCTGGGTCGGTCATGATCGTGGCCGGGTTCGAGTTGACGAGGATGACGCGATACCCTTCTTCGCGTAATGCCTTGCAGGCCTGAGCGCCGGAATAGTCGAATTCACAGGCCTGTCCGATGATGATTGGCCCCGCTCCGATGATCATGATGGATGAAATATCGGTTCTTTTCGGCATATCGGTCCCCGGGCAGCTGGAAGGGCAGGAGGGGCTGGCCCACCTGCGCAAATTGGTGGGGTTATAGCCATCACGGGCCGGGGTGCAAGGGGCAAACCCGTGCCATGCTCAGGAGGTTTCGGGCAACTCTGCCGCATCCTTTAGAAAGACCCGGTCGAGCGCGCCTTTCGCGCTCTCCTTGACGTCCATCAACACTTGCCCAACTTGCACCGGTGCGACAGAACACCAGACACTGATCAAGCCGCCGCCGCCCTTTTGCAGGCTCGCTGAGCCCCCTGAAAACGCCTTTATCCAGCGTTTCCCCGCCTTTAAGCGCAGCCAAGGGCGCCTGTGACCGCAAAACTGGCTCAAACCGACGTATTTAAGGGTGTGCTTTGTGGATCACGCGCCTAAATACATCCCACTTGCCAAGAGGATGCGACGTGCAGATTCGTTTCGATCATGGGCCCAACACCGACGCCTGCCAGTTTGCTCAGCCCGAACGCCTGATCGTGGCGCAGACGCCCGAAGAGGTGCCCGCCGCACTTGCAGCGCTTGACGAGGCGCGGGCAGAGGGCTTTTGGCTGGCGGGCTTTGCAAGTTATGAACTTGGTCATGCGCTGGAGCCACGGTTGGCCTCGTCCATGCCCGCATCCCGTCGTTTGCCGCTTTTGCAATTTGGAACCTATGCCGCCCCCATCAAAGCCGCGCCGCTCAAGGCGGGGCAGGCCTCGCTTGGCGATCTGGTGCCTGACTGGGATCAGGCCCGCTATGCGCGGGCCTTTCAGGCGGTGCATGAGTATATTTGTGCGGGTGATATCTATCAGGCCAATTTGACCTTTCCGCTGCGCATGACGGCCCAAGGCACGCCGCAGGCGCTTTATGCCGCGCTCTGCGCCATTCAGCCGGTGCGGTATGGCGCATTGATCGAGGCGGCAGGCCTGCCCGCGATCCTGTCGCGTTCGCCCGAGTTGTTCTTTCGCACCCATGCCGATGGGCGGATCGAAACACGGCCCATGAAGGGCACGCAGCCCCGCAGCACCGACGCGGCCGAGGATGCGCGGCGGCGGTTTTTCCTGCAATCGGACGCCAAAAACCGCGCCGAAAACCTGATGATCGTGGACCTATTGCGCAATGACATCAGCCGGGTCAGCCTGCCCGGCAGCGTGCGCGTGCCCGAGCTATTCTCGGTCGAGACCTATGAGACGCTGCATCAGATGACCTCGCTCATCACCGCTGATCTCATGCCCGATATGGGCCTGTCGGATATTTTGCGCGCGCTTTTTCCCTGTGGCTCGATCACTGGCGCGCCGAAACTGCGCGCGATGCAAATCTTGGCCGAGTTGGAGCACCATGCCCGCGATATCTATTGCGGCGCTATCGGTTGGGCCGCACCGGATGGACGGGCCGAATTCAATGTGGCCATTCGCACGCTGATGCTCGAGGATGGGCGCGCAACCCTCAACGTTGGGGGCGGTGTGGTCTATGACAGCACGGCCTGGGGCGAATACGAAGAGGCGCTATGGAAGGCGCGGTTCGCACGTGCGCTTGCGCCCGTTCCTGCCTGATAGGGCCTATTCGGCAGCGTGTCGCAGGCCGTTAGCCCTGTTGCTGTATAGGTAATCGCGGGTCAGTGGCACGGCCTCCTGTTTCGGTGTCAGTTGGAACTGGAACACCACCTGATTGTTAAGGCGAAAGGTAAGCTCGCTGGCGATCAGGTAATAGCGCCACATCCGACAAAAGCGCTCATCATAGAGCGTGCGGACTTTGTCGAGATTTGCCTCGAACCGGTCGCGCCAATGGCGCAGCGTTTCCGCATAGTGTAGGCGCCACACCTCGACATCCGTCGTCACCAGCCCGTGCCGTTCCACGGCGGCCACCGCCTCGGACATGGCCGGGCAATAGCCCCCCGGAAAGATGTATTTCGTGATCCACGGGCTTGTCGCACCCGGCGGCCCCGCCCGCCCGATGGTATGGATAAGAGCTATGCCATCGGGGGCCAGCAGCCGTTGAACCGTGGCGAAATAGGCATCGTAATGGGGCACGCCCACATGCTCGAACATGCCCACGGATACGATGCGGTCAAACTGCCCCTTCACATCGCGGTAATCCATGAGGTGGAACCGCACCTTGTCCGCCAGCCCCGCCTGTTGCGCACGCTGATTGGCCACCGCATGCTGTTCCTGCGATAGGGTCACGCCCGTCACCTGCGCGCCAAAATCGCGCGCAAGCGTCAACCCCATGCCGCCCCAGCCACAGCCGATGTCGAGCACGCGCATGCCCGGACGGATCAGCAGCTTGGCGGCGATATGTGCCTTTTTGGCGGCCTGCGCCTCTTCCAGTGTCATGTCGGGGCGGGCGAAATAGGCGCAGGAATATTGCCGGTCGGCATCGAGAAAGAGATCGTACAGAGCGCCAGACAGATCGTAATGATGCGCTACATTGGCGCGCGACCGCGCCGCCGGGTTGAACTGATCCAGACGCCGCTTGAGCCAGCGCAGCGTTTCCATAGGACGCCGGAACCATGGCTGCCCTTGCGCCGCGATATTGGTGATCGCGAGGCTGAGAAAGCCGTAAAGATCATCGCCCGCGATCGTCAGCGTGCCATCCATATAGCCTTCGCCCGCCGCCATATCCGGCGAGAGCACGATGCGCCGGGGCAACGTGGGGTCATGCAGCGTCACCGCAATGCCGTCGCCCTGCTCGCCATAGTGCCGCGTGACCCCGTCGGGGTAAGTCACGCTTAGATGTCCTTGCTTGAAAAGATGGGTCAGCAACCCGTCCAGAGCCCTTGTCCACATGTCACACCCCATGTCCGCGCGCCTAACCCGGCGCAGTTCAACGGCGTACCAAACTTGTCCCTCGGCCCGAGTTCTCTGGGCCTGCCTGCTCATGTGGCGGGTATTTTCGCGCAGATTGCCTTTTGTGTAAACGGTTTTGCGGCGTGCACGGCCCCACGCCCTTGACTTTGCCGCCCCGCCAAGGTGTATCGGCCCGAACCCGAAACGACAGCCCAGACTTGGGACCGGAGAGCCAACATGCACGCATATCGCAGCCATTCCTGCGCAGACCTGACAAAAACGGACGTGGGCGCGGATGTGCGCCTTGCCGGTTGGGTGCACCGTATCCGCGATCATGGCGGGGTTCTTTTTATCGACCTGCGCGATCATTACGGCGTAACTCAGCTCATTTGTGACCCCGATAGCCCGGTTTTTGCGCAAGTGGAAAAGCTGCGCAGCGAATATTGCATCCGAATCGATGGGGCGGTCAAAGCGCGCGATGCTGGGTTGATCAACGCAAAGATCCCGACTGGCGAGATTGAGGTGTTCATCCGCGATATGGAGATTCTGGGCTCTGCCGCTGAATTGCCGCTGCAGGTGTTCGGCGATCAGGAATACCCAGAGGAAACACGTCTGCGCTATCGCTATCTTGACCTGCGCCGTGAGGCGATGCAGCGCAATATGGTGCTGCGCTCGGATGTGGTGGCCGCGATGCGCCGTCGCATGTGGGACAAGGGATTCCGCGAGTTTCAGACACCGATCATCACGGCCAGCAGCCCTGAAGGCGCGCGCGACTTTCTGGTGCCGTCGCGTTTGCATCCGGGCAAGTTCTATGCGTTGCCACAGGCACCGCAGCAGTTCAAGCAGCTGATCATGGTGTCGGGCTTTGACAAGTATTTTCAGATCGCGCCCTGTTTCCGGGATGAAGACCCGCGCGCCGACCGTTCGCCCACGGATTTCTACCAACTCGACCTTGAGATGAGCTTTGTCGAGCAGCAGGATGTCTTTGACACCATCGCGCCGGTGATCGCAGGTGTGTTCCAAGAGTTCGGTGGCGACAAGACGGTGGATGCGCCCGAGGCATGGCCGCAGATTTCCTATGCGGATTCAGCGCTCTGGTATGGCACCGACAAGCCCGACCTGCGCAACCCGATCAAGATGCAGGATGTTTCCGAGCATTTTCGGGGGTCCGGCTTTGCGATCTTTGCCAAACTGTTGGAGCAAGACGGCACAGAAATTCGCGCCATTCCCGCGCCCACGGGCGGCAGCCGCAAGTTCTGCGACCGCATGAACGCCTTTGCCCAGAAAGAGGGCCTGCCGGGGATGGGGTATATCTTCTGGCGCGAGGCCGATGGCGCGATGGAGGCCGCAGGCCCCCTTGCCAAGAATATCGGCCCGGAACGCACCGAAGCGATCCGCCAGCAGCTTGGGCTTGGTGTGGGCGATGCTGCGTTCTTCCTTGGCGGCAAGCCTGCGGCGTTTGAGCGGGTGGCGGGCAAGGCGCGCACGGTGATTGGCGATGAATTGGGGCTGACGGATCAGAACCGCTTTGCCTTTGCCTGGATCGTCGATTTCCCGATGTATGAGGCCGATGAGACCACCGGCAAGGTCGATTTCTCGCATAACCCGTTTTCGATGCCGCAGGGTGGGATTGACGCGCTGAGCGGTGATCCTCTCAAAGTCTTGGGATATCAATATGATCTGGCCTGCAACGGCTATGAGCTGGTGTCGGGCGCGATCCGAAACCACAAGCTCGACATCATGATCAAGGCATTTGAGCTGGCCGGGTATGGCGAGGAAGAGGTGCGCAAGCGGTTTGGCGGCATGGTCAACGCGTTTCAATACGGCGCCCCGCCGCATGGCGGCTGTGCTGCGGGCATTGACCGGATCGTGATGTTGCTGGCGGGTACGTCGAATATTCGCGAGGTTATCATGTTCCCGATGAACCAGCGGGCCGAAGACCTGATGATGAATGCACCCTCTGATCCGACCTCGGATCAGTTGATGGAGCTGGGATTGCGGATCATTCCACAAGACTAGGCGGGGCTTTCCCTTGGCGTGATATTCGGGCAATGTCGCGCCAAGGAACTGTGCAAGGCCCGAAAAAATGACGCAAAATAGGCCAGTTGGGCCAAAGCTGGTGAATTGGACCCCGCCGCCCGCGCCGGATGGTGCGCCGCTTGTTGGGCGATATGCACGGTTGGACAGGCTGGATTCGGATCGCCACGCGGCAGATCTGCACCGCGCGTTTTCGGTGGATGATGCGATTTGGGACTATCTGCCCTATGGGCCGTTTTCGTCCTCGGCGCAGTTGCACCGGTGGGCGCGGGAGATGGCGGCGGGGAGTGACCCGCTGTTTTATGCCATTACCGACCTCGACAGCGGGCATTTGGGGGGCGTTGCCAGCTATTTGCGGATCACGCCGCAGGCGGGCACAATCGAGGTGGGGCATATCAATTTTGCCGCCTCTCTTCAGCGCACCCGTGCCGCAACCGAGGCGATTTTCCTTTTGATTCAATGGGCTTTTGAAGCGGGCTATCGCCGGTTCGAATGGAAATGCGATGCGCTTAACATGCCTTCGCGACGGGCGGCGCAGAGGTTTGGGCTGAGTTACGAGGGGATTTTCCGGCAGGCGACGGTGGTCAAGGGGCGCAATCGCGACACGGCGTGGTTTGCCGCGATTGACGCCGAATGGCCTGCGTTGAAAGAGGCCTTTACGCTTTGGCTGGACCCGTCAAATTTTGACGCTCAGGGCCAACAGCGCGAGAGCCTTGGCAGCCTCACGCGGTTGGTTCGGGTGGCCTCTGATCCGGCGCAGCGCTGAATTCCCCTTATATTACAAAAGGTCAGGCGGTGTGGCCTCTCGTGCCAGTTCTGCGGCAACCTGATCCAAAGGCACGATGCGGCTGTCCTTTTCGCCCAAGCGGCGCAGGGATACGGTGCCATCCTCGACCTCGCGCGGGCCGCAGGCGAGGATCACAGGAACCTTGCCCAAGGAATGCTCGCGGACCTTGTAATTGATCTTTTCGTTGCGGGTGTCGGCCTCGGCGCGGATGTTAAGGTCTGTAAGGTTTTGGGCGACTTTTGTAACGTAGTCGTCGGCCTCAGACACGATGGAGGCGACCACCACCTGACGGGGGGCCAACCAGAAGGGCAGGCGGCCTGCGTGCTCTTCGATCAGGATACCGATGAAGCGCTCGAAGCTGCCCAGAACCGCACGGTGCAGCATCACGGGACGGTGTTTGGCCCCGTCGGTGCCGATGTAATTTGCATCCAGCCGTTCGGGCAGAACGAAATCCACCTGATGCGTGCCGCATTGCCATTTGCGCCCGATGGCATCGGTCAGGGTGAATTCGAGCTTGGGCCCGTAGAACGCGCCTTCGCCCGGATTAACCTTGGGTTCGATGCCTGCGGCGCGGGTGGCGGATAGAAGGGCGGCTTCGGCCTTGTCCCAGACCTCGTCTGATCCGGCGCGCACATCGGGGCGGGTGGAAAAGAGAACTTCGAAATTCGGAAAGCCCAGATCGGTGTAGATACCCGACAGAAAGGTGATGAAGCGTGCGGTTTCCGATTCGATCTGATCCTCGGTGCAGAAGATATGCGCGTCATCCTGCGTAAAGCCCCGCACGCGCATGATGCCATGAAGCGCACCCGAGGGTTCGTAGCGGTTGCACGAGCCGAATTCAGCCATGCGCAGGGGCAGGTCGCGGTAGGATTTGAGGCCCTGATTGAAAATCTGCACATGGCAGGGGCAATTCATCGGCTTCAATGCGTTCAAGGCTTTTTCGCGGGCGTGATCCTCGTCGACTTCGACGATGAACATATTTTCCTGATACTTTTCCCAATGGCCGGATCTTTCCCACAGCTTGCGGTCGACCACTTGGGGCGTGTTCACCTCGACATAGCCGCCGCGGCGTTGCTGGCGGCGCATGTAATCCTGAAGCGTGGTGTAGACGGTCCAGCCGTTGGGGTGCCAAAACACCTGACCGGGGGCCTCTTCCTGCATGTGGAAAAGATCCATTTCGCGGCCCAATTTGCGGTGGTCGCGGCGATCGGCCTCTTCAAGGAAGTTCAGGTAATCCTTGAGCGCGTCGCGGTTCTGGAACGCGACACCGTAGATGCGTTGTAGCATGGGCCGCGTGCTGTCGCCACGCCAATAGGCGCCAGCCACGCTCATGAGTTTGAAGGCGTCGGCGGGCACCTGCCCGGTGTTCTGCAAATGCGGACCCCGGCAGAGATCCTGCCAGTCGCCGTGCCAATACATGCGCAGCGGCTCAGACCCGGGGATCGCCTCGATCAACTCGACCTTATAGGGCTCACCTGTGTCGCGGTAATGCTGGATCGCGCGGTCGCGGTCCCAGATTTCGGTGCGCACCGGATCACGCAGGTTGATGATCTCTTTCATCTTTTTCTCGATGAGACCGAGATCTTCGGGGGTGAAGGGGGCTGTGCGGTCAAAATCGTAATACCAGCCATTCGCGATGACCGGGCCGATCGTGACCTTCACATCTGGCCAGATTTCCTGCACCGCGCGGGCCATGATATGGGCAAGGTCGTGGCGGATGAGTTCGAGCGCGGGCGCGTCATCCTTGATCGTGTTGATGCTGATGGTTGCGTCGCGATCAATGGGCCATTGCAGGTCCCAATGTGCGCCGTCCACATGGGCGGAAATGGCGCGCTTGGCCAGTGACGGCGAGATGCTGGCGGCCACCTCTGCGGGGGTTACGCCTGCGCTGTATTCGCGCGCATTGCCATCGGGAAAGCTGAGGGAAATCTGGGCCATTTTCTTGGCTCCTCGTCGGTTTGGCGCCCACGGAACGCCCGGTTGCGGGTTTGATACGCGTCACATGCCCGTTCAGGCGGCCAAGGTCAATAGGAGGGCTTTTCCGCACGGAATTTTGCATGCAAAAGCATACGTTTCTCCTTTTGTCGCAGTGCAGAAAAAACCTATGGACATGTCGGATATGAGGCCCTAAATGCCGTATATCGGACACGCAAGATTCTTGCGTGCGCAACCAGAAGGGGGCCTGACATGCCGAAGTATAATTCGAATTTTGAGTTGTCGGTCGCAGACATGGAGCTGATCGAAAGTGCCTTGCTCAAGACCAAGGCGGATCTAACCACACAACCTGACCGTATGGCCGACGGATTGGCCTGCGCGGATGAGACCCTGCGCAAGATCCACGATCTGCTGGGGCGGCTCCACAATCAAAAAGTGTTCTACCGGCCACGTCGCGGCGCCTATATCGGCGGCTGATCCCGGGTGCCACGCCTGCGGTAATTCCGGTTTGCGCCTCTGTGTTGCAGCGTGCATGATTGTGCCGTTGCAGAAACGGAGGGCGCGATGGCGGACCCTGACTATTTGGCTGGTCCAGAGGGCCGCAATCTGGCCTATCACCGGAGCGCAGGGAGCGGTCCGGGTGTGGTCTTCCTCGGTGGGTTCAAGTCGGACATGCAGGGCACCAAGGCGCTGTGGTTGGAAGACTGGGCGCGCTCAAAGGGGCGGGCCTTCCTGCGGTTTGACTATTCCGGGCATGGGCAATCCTCAGGCCGTTTCGAAGACGGCGCGATTGGCGATTGGGCGGCGGATGCGCGGGCGGTCATCGAAGCTCTGACGGTGGGGCCACAAATTCTGGTCGGGTCCTCTATGGGGGGCTGGATTTCGCTTTTGCTGGCGCGGGCGATGCCGGAGCGCGTTGCAGGCTTGGTGACAATCGCCGCCGCGCCCGATTTCACAGAAGACGGAATGTGGGGCAGTTTTGATGCCGACCAACGGCATGCGCTGATCGAAGACGGGCAGGTTGCGTTGCCGTCAGACTATGGCGAGCCCTATATCATCACACGGCGGCTGATCGAGGAGGGGCGCAACAATCTGGTGTTGCGCAGCCCGCTCAATTTGCCCTTTCCGGTTCGATTTCTGCAAGGCACCTGCGATAGGGATGTGGATATGTCGGTGGCAATGCGGCTGTTGGACCATGCCACGGGGCCGGATATGCGGCTGTGTCTGGTCAAGGGAGCGGATCACCGGTTTTCCGATCCAGAGTGTTTGGCGCTGATTGGCGCGACCGTGGCAGAGGTGAGCGGGTGAGCCCCTTGTCGGGGGTGCCTATCTGGTGTCATGCTGGCGTCAGTGTGTTTCCATATATGACGGGTCAGAGACAAGGATGACGGATGAGCAGTGAACCAGTCGTGTTCTTGCCCGGAATGATGTGCGACGCACGGCTTTTCGCGCCGCAGATAACCGCGTTGAGCCCGGATATGGCCGTGACCGTTGCGCCAATCACGGGCGGGGACCGGATCGAGGAAATCGCTTCAGACCTGCTTGATGTGCTGCCGCGCCGGTTTGCGCTTGCGGGGTTGTCGATGGGTGGGATCGTGGCGATGGAGATTTTACGCCGCGCGCCGGATCGTGTGACGCGGCTTGCGCTGATGGATACCAATGCGCTGGCCGAGACGCCGCAATCGGCCACGGCCTATGAGCCGTTCATCATCAAGCTGAGAACCGGGGCGGTGGCCGCGGCGGCGCAAATGTTGCTGCGGCCAGAGTATCTGGCATCTGGGCCACGGCGGGCGGAGGTGATGGCCGAGGTGGTGCGGATGGCCGAGGCGATTGGGCCGGAGGTGATTATCCGGCAGACGCGGGCGTTGCAGCGCCGGCGCGATTATCAGGCGGTGTTGCGGCGGTGTCAGGTGCCGGTGCTGGTGCTGTGCGGAGAAGAGGATGGGCTGACGCCGGTCAAGCGGCATCGGTTCATGGCCGATCTCATCCCCTATGCCAATCTGGTGGTGGTGCCGGGGGCGGGGCATTTGCCGGTGCTGGAGCAGCCCGAGACGACGACGGCGGCGTTGCGAGGGTGGCTGCGGCAGCCGCTGGTGCTGCAACGGCGGGTTGATGCGTGAGGGAAGTGGCGGCGGGTGAACCCGCCGCCTGATGTTTCAGCCGGTTGCGCGGGCGTTCTTATTCGCCGGCTTGGGATCTTTGCGCGCGTTGGCGTCGATGAAATCGAGCACCAAGGGCCGGATGTTGTTGCGCCAGGAGCGGCCCGCGAAGATGCCGTAATGCCCGGCCTCGGGTTCCAAATAGCTGGCCTTGAGGCTGTCGGGCAGGCCGGTGCACAGATCCAGCGCCGCGACGCATTGACCGGGGGCCGAGATGTCATCCTTGCCGCCTTCGACGGTCTTGACCGCGACGCGGGTGATCTTGCCCAAATCCACCTTGTGCCCGTTCACGACAAACCGGTTTTGCGCGATTTCCAAGCCTTTGAAAATACGCTCTACCGTGGAGAGGTAGAATTCGGCGGTCATGTCCATCACGGCCAGATATTCATCGTAAAAGCGGTTGTGGGCGTCGTTGTCAGAGGCTTCGCCGCCCGCGACACGCATGATCTGATCCGAAAAGGCCGTGGAGTGGCGTTCGGCATTCATTGACATGAACGAGGCAAGTTGCAGCAGGCCAGGATACACCTGACGGCCGACGCCTTTATACTTGAACCCGACCCGTTGGATCATGGTTTCCTCTAGCTGGCCCATGGTGACGCGGCGGCCAAAGTCTGTCACATCGGTCGGGGTGGCATCGGGGTTGATCGGCCCGCCGATCAAGGTCAGCGTGCTGGGCTGTGCGTCTGGGTCCAGTTCCGCCAAATAGGCGGTGGCGGCCAGTGTCAGCGGCGCGGGCTGGCAGACGGCGATCACATTGACGTCTGGGCCCAGTGCCTTCATGAAATCGACAAGATAAAGGGTGTAATCCTCGATATCGAATTTGCCTTCGGACACGGGAATATCGCGCGCGTTATGCCAGTCGGTGACATAGACCTCGCAATTCACGATGAGCGATTTCACCGTCGAGCGCAGAAGCGTGGCGTAATGGCCCGACATCGGCGCGACCAGCAAGATCTTGCGCGGTTGTTCCGGGCGGCCCGAGACGTTGAAGTGGATGAGATCGCCAAAAGGGCGCGAAACGACGGTTTCAATGTTCACGAGGTGATCGCGGCCATCCTCATGGGTAAAGGTGCGAATGCCCCAGTCAGGCTTGGACACCATACGCTTGAAGCTGCGTTCTGTTACTTCACCCCAAGCTGCCATCCATTGCAAAGCAGGGTTTGGCACCATACTGAAAAGCGGATAGGATGCGAGTGAGAGGGCGGAGGCACCCAGCCATTGATTGGTATTTCGGAGGGATTCCATCAGGTCGTATGTGGCCATGTAGCGCATGTTCGTCTCCTGTTCGGGCGGGTGGCCCGGTTTGCTCGTCGTATGATCCCCTCCGATCAATATGACGCTATGCTGCATAGCAGAAAATGTTAAGGGGAAATAGTCAAAATGGCAACGCAAGACGATGTCGCATGGCAGAATCTGGAAAAACTCAACGAGAACCTTGCCAAGGTCGAGCAACTTTCTCAGCGGCTGATTCAAGCACTTGCTGCGCGTAATCCTGCCAACCCCACTTTGAACGGCCCCAATCAAGAGCTTTTTGCCAAGGCGGCAAAATCCTATTGGGCCGAGGCGGTTGAGAATCCCGGCAAGATCTATGAGCAGCAGCTGGAATATTGGGGCAAGTCGGTGCGCCATTTTCTAGAGGCGCAGCAGGTCATGCTGCGGGGCGAACCGGTGGCAGAGGAAGCAGAGCCCGATCCCTTGGCGGGCGACAAGCGGTTTTCCAACCCGCTGTGGAACACGCACCCCTATTTCCGTTACATCAAACAGCAATACGCGCTGAACGCACAGGCCATCGAAAATGCGGTGGGCGATGTCGAGGACCTGCCGCCCAAGGATAAGCGGCGGCTGGATTATTTCGCGCATCAGATTATCGACATGATGTCGCCCACCAATTTTCTGGGCACCAATCCCGATGCTCTGGAACGGGCCGTGGCGACCGAGGGCGAAAGCCTGGTCAAGGGGCTGGAAAACCTGATTGCGGACCTAGAGGCCAACAGCGGCGAATTGGTGGTGCGGCTGGCCGATGACAAGGCGTTCAAGCTGGGCGAGAATATCGGCACCACGCAGGGCGAGGTTGTTTACCGCAACCGCATGATGGAGCTGATCCAATACAGCCCCACGACCGAACAGGTGCATGAGATTCCGGTTGTGATCTTTCCGCCGTGGATCAACAAATTCTACATTCTCGATCTCAAGCCTGACAACAGCATGATCAAATGGGTGGTTGATCAGGGTTACACGCTGTTTGTCGTGAGTTGGGTGAATGCCGATACGAGCCATGCCGAGGTGGGCATGGAAGATTATATCGAAGAGGGCTTTCTGACTGCGATTCGCGAGGCCAAGGCGATCACGGGCCAAAAAGAGGTGAACGCCGTCGGCTACTGCATCGCGGGCACCACCCTGCATATGACGCTGGCGTTGATGGCCAAGCGCGGGGATAAGTCGGTCAAGTCCGCGACGTTCTTTACCGCGCTCACGGATTTTTCGGAGCAGGGGGAATTTACGCCCTTCCTGCAGGATGATTTCATCGACGGGATCGAGGATGAGGTGACACAGCAGGGCGTGCTGCGATCCTTTATCATGGGGCGGACCATGTCTTTTCTGCGGTCGCGTGATCTGATTTATCAGCCCGCCGTGCGCAGCTATATGATGGGCGAGGCCCCGCCCGCGTTTGATCTGCTGTATTGGAATGGCGATGGGGCGAACCTGCCGGGCAAGATGACGGTGCAATATTTGCGTGGTCTGTGTCAGGGCAACAACTTTGTCACCGATGGATTCGAGATTTGCGGCGAGCGGTTGCATATCCGCGATGTCAAAGTGCCGCTGATGTCGATCACCTGCGAGACCGATCACATCGCCGCGTGGAAAGATTGCTATCGCGGGTTCCAGCAGACGGGGGCCAAGGACCGGACATTCATTGTTTCGGAGTCGGGCCATATCGCCGGAATTGTAAATCCGCCCACCAAGAAGAAGTATGGCCATTACACCAATCCGGATCTGAGCGCCGATGCCGAGGCGTGGATGGAAGGGGCGGAATATACCGCCGGATCGTGGTGGCCGCGGTGGGAATCGTGGTTGGCCAAGCGATCTGGCAAGATGATTTCGGCACGTGAACCGGGCGATTCGGAGCATCCGGCATTGGCCCCGGCCCCTGGCACCTATGTGCGTAAAAAGGCAACGCTTTGATCTTTTACGCTTTTTTATTAAGCTCCCGGTGAAAATGCTGCAGTGCAGAAAAAGCTTGAAATGCTGCAGTGCAGCATGTATATCTAAGTGCAGTTACAGAACCGGCGGACTGATCCGCCCTAGCCGAAAGGACCGAACCAATGGCAAAAGCACAAGATTTCACCGCGATGTTCAAAGATGTCATGGGCACATTCCCGGTTGACACCAAAGCTCTGGAAGACGCGTTCAAGAACCAAGCAACCCTGAGCGAGAAGCTCTCGGGTGTGGCTCTGACCGCTGCCGAGAAGTCGGCCGAGATTTCGAACAAGTGGACCAAAGACACGCTCGCCAAGCTGAGCGAAATGTCCAAAGCCAAAGCTGAGCCCGCTGATTACGCCAAGGCGATGACCGATTTCGCATCGGCCAATGCCGAAGTGGCCGCCGAGAACATGGCAGCCTTTGCCGAAGTGGCAAAGAAAGTTCAGATGGAAACCGTTGAGCTGATGCTTGCTGCTGGCAAGACCATGCAGGAAGACGCCACCAAGGTTGTCAAGAAAGCCGCAGACGACGTGACCGCAGCGACCCAGAAGGCAACCGCAGCGGCCAAGTAAGGTTAGCAGACCCATACCCTGATCCCCTCCCTTGAGGGGTATGGACTGCGAAGGGCGAGCCATGCGGCTCGCCCTTTCTTTTTGTGGCGCTTGTGTCTAAGCTGTGCTGCAGCGCTGCATTCTCCGGGAGGATACCCCTTGGCCGACTCCAAAAAACCGCTGCTGATCAAACGCTACGCCAGCAGGCGGCTCTACAATACCGAGACATCCGATTACGTGACCCTTGAGGATATCTCGGAATTCATCCGGGAAGGGCGTGAGGTGCAGATCATCGACCTCAAATCCGGGGATGATCTGACACGGCAATACCTTCTTCAGATCATTGCCGAACACGAAAGCCGGGGTGAAAGCGTGCTGCCGATCAATGTGCTGAATGATCTGGTGCGCAGCTATACAACGCAGGCGACCAGCGTTGTGCCCGAGTTTCTTGCCGCCAGTTTCGAGATGCTGCGCGACGGGCAATCCAAGATCCTTGAGAATATGACCAAGGCGAATCCTCTGGCTTCGATGCCGGGCATGGAGGCGATGCGCGCGCAGCAAGAGGCCTTTATGAAAGCGATGACAGGTGGGTTCAAGGGCATGGGCACAAGTGCGCCCCAGTCCGAAACGCCCGCAGGTGAGAGCAAGGAGGGGCTGGATGACATCAAGAAACAGCTCGCCGAATTGCAGGACAAACTGTCGAAGCTGGGCAAATAAGCCGACATGGTTGAGAGCCCGGGGCGGATAACCCTGTGGGGGATCGAAGTGTTCATGGCGGCGGCTGATGAGCGCTCTATTTCCGCTGCGGCGCGGCGGTTGGGGGCAAGCCCTTCGGCGGTGAGCCAGCAGTTGACCAATCTCGAAGGGGCGGTGGGGGCCACGCTGTTGCAGCGCAACGCGCGGCCCATCCGCCTGACGCCTGCGGGTGAGATCATGCATCGGCGTGCCTTGGCCATTCTCAACGAGGCGGCGCAGGCGCGGGCAGAGTTGGCGATGTCGCATCTGTCGACGCTGACGCGGTTCCGGCTGGGAATGATCGAGGATCTGGAGGCGGATGTGACGCCGCAGCTTTTGACCCATATGGCGGGTGAGTTGAAAGGCTGTCAGTTTCTGCTGGAGACGGGGGCCAGCCATCATCTTTATGATCAGCTTGATGCGCGCGCGCTGGACGTGATCGTTGCGGCGGAACTGGGCGGTGAGGCGGATTGGGTAGAGGTGCACCCTGTGCTGCGCGAAGGCTTTGCCGTGGTGGCCCCGCGTGGCGTGATCCGACCCGAGCGCGATGTTTTGCGGCAGCTTAAACGCCTGCCGCTCATTCAGTATACGCAGCGGCATTATATGGGGCGGCTGATATCGTCCCATCTGGCGCGGCAGAATCTAAGTATTCCACACCGGTTTGAGTTGGACAGCTATCATTCCATTCTGGCCCTTGTGGGGCAGGGGGCGGGGTGGTCGATCCTGACGCCTTTGGCGCTGATGCGGGCGCGGCGCTTTGCCGATCAGATTGATGTGTTCGAATTGCCGATGGCTCCTCTGACACGCACGATCAGCGTGACGGCCCGCAAGGGGATTTTGCAGGACATGCCCGCGACCTTGGCGGAAAAGCTGAAACCCATTCTGCGCGATACGATTGTCACGCCAATTGTGGCGCGGCATCCGTTTCTGGGTGACGGTCTGTCGCTATTCTGAGCCGCTGCGGCGGTCGCGAAAGAAGGTCTTGAGCAGGGTCTCAGCCTCTGTCGCGGCGATGCCGTCATAGATTTCGGGCACATGGTGGCATTGCGGATGGCTGAACACCCGCGCGCCCATGGCCACGCCGCCAGATTTCGGATCGGCGGCACCGTAATAGAGCCGGGCAATGCGGGTGGCTGCGATGGCACTGGCGCACATGGCGCAGGGCTCGAGTGTCACGTAGAGATCATGCCCCGGCAGACGTTCCGAGCCAAGGGCGGCGCAGGCGGCGCGAATAGCCAGTATTTCGGCATGGGCGGTTGGATCGCTCAATTCGCGGGTGCGATTGCCTGCACGTGCCGCAATGGCACCTGACGGGGTGACAATGACAGCGCCCACTGGCACCTCGCCCCGCGCGGCGGCGGCGCGGGCCTCGTCGAGAGCGATATCCATATAGCTGCGAAATGTCATGTGCCGCTTGTGCCGCGTGCAAGACGCTTTCGCAAGCGCTGCAATTGCGCTATGCGCGGCGCATGAACAACAAAACCCCAGAGAAAAAGCCCCCCGAGGGCGAGCGTATCGCCAAAGTCATCGCCCGCGCCGGGATTGCCAGCCGCCGCGAGGCTGAGCGATTGATCGAAGAGGGGCGCGTCACGGTCAACGGGCAAAAGGTGCTGCGCGCTGCGCTTAATGTCACCCCCGCTGACAAGGTGGTGGTGAACGGGCGCGCGCTTGAGGCAGCAGAGCCGGCGCGGCTTTGGCTGTATCACAAGCCCACGGGCCTTGTGACGACGACGCGCGATGAAAAGGGGCGCCGCACGATCTATGACGATCTTCCCGAGGACATGCCGCGCGTGATGAGTGTGGGTCGGCTTGACCTCAATTCCGAAGGGCTGCTGCTCTTGACCAATGACGGCGAGTTGAAGCGCAAGCTTGAACTGCCTTCGACCGGCTGGCTGCGCCGTTACCGGGTGCGGGTGAATGGACGGCCCACGGATGCCAGTTTTGAGCCATTGCGCAAAGGGTTGGTGGTGGATGGCGAGGCGTTTCAGCCGATGATCGTCAGTCTTGATCGCCAGCAGGGGGCCAATGCGTGGATCACGGTGGCCATTCGTGAGGGCAAGAACCGTGAAATCAGGCGTGCGATGGAGGCGGTGGGGCTGGTTGTGAACCGGCTGATCCGGCTGTCCTATGGCCCGTTTCAACTGGGTCAGTTGAAGCCCGGTGCGGTGGAAGAGATTCGGCCGCGCGTGATGCGTGATCAGTTGGGCATGCCGCAAGAGCCCGAGGCCGAACCCGCCAAGCCCGCCCGCCCCAAGCCACAGCGACGGCGGCGCTGAGAACGCTCCAAGAGGATTGCGTTATTCGCTGTGTTGATCCGGATCAAGGATCGGTCGGCTCTTGACGCCTAGGGTCAGGGGCGAGCAATCAAGAAGGAGAGATGCGCGATGTCCAACACCCCCCACGAACTGCTGGAAGAATTTCCGCAACTGGTTGACAAGATCAGCGAACTCAAGCAGTCGGATGCGCATTTTGCCAAGTTGGCCGAGGAATATCACGCGCTGAACCGAGCGGTTCACCGGGCCGAAACGCTGGTCGAACCGGTGGAGGAGCTGACCGAAGTCGAGATGCGCAAGAAGCGCGCGGCGCTCAAGGATGAGCTATACCGGATGCTGACGGCCTGAGACGGCACTTCGGTGAAGATAGCGCGCAAGGCGGTGGGCCCGTCTTGCGCGTTTTGCTTTTCGCGGCTTAGGTGCGTATCCCCGAAAACCGGGTTTGCCAATCTTCGCGGGCCTCGTCGGTAATCTTGGAAAAGAGCACATCGGGGGTTGTGAAGGCGTGGTTGGGGCCGAGCATTTCGAGGGCGGCAGGCACATCGTCGGGCCAATTGTCATCATCCGTCTGCATCGCGGTCAGCATGGCGGCGGCGGCATCGGGGATGAAGGGCGCGCTGAGGACGGCGTAAAGGCGGATGAGGTTGAGCGCGAGGCGCGTTTGCATGGCGGCGCGCTCGGGGTCTGCTTTGAAGGTAGACCAAGGGGCTGCTTCTTGCAGGTACTCGTTGCCCTCAACCCAGATGGCGCGCAAGGCGCTTGCGGATTTGCGCACCTCCATCGCCTGCATATGGGCTTCATATTCGCGGATGCGGGTTGTGAGCCGCTCGATCAGCGCTGTTTCCTGCGCGCCATAAGCGCCGCCCGTTGGCACCACCTCGCCGAATTTCGAGCGGCAGAATTTGGTCACGCGGGACACGAAATTGCCCAGAACGTCGGCAAGGTCCTTGTTCACCGATGCCTGAAAATTCTCCCATGTAAACTCGCTGTCCGAGCTTTCGGGCGCATGGCTGAGCAACCACCAGCGCCAGTAATCGGCGGGCAGGATTTCGAGCGCCTGATCCATGAAGACGCCGCGCCCGCGCGACGTGCTGAACTGGCCACCGTCGTAGTTGAGGTAGTTGAAGGATTTGATGTAGTCGACCAGCTTCCACGGCTCTGCGGAACCCAGGATCGTGGCGGGAAAGCTGAGCGTGTGGAAGGGCACATTGTCCTTGCCCATGAATTGCGTATAGCGGACATCGTCAGCCCCCTTGTCGGTGCGCCACCAGCGTTCCCAAGCGGAGGCCTCAAGCCCATGCGCCTCGGCCCATTCGGCCCCACAGGCGATGTATTCGATCGGGGCATCGAACCAAACGTAGAAAACCTTGCCGTCCATCCCCTGCCACGGGGCGTCGTCGAACTGCACCGGAATGCCCCAGTCAAGATCGCGGGTGATGCCCCGATCCTGCAAGCCATCGCCGTCATTGAGCCATTTCTTGGCAATGGAGGTGGTGAGGATTGGCCAGTCGGTCTTGCTGTCAATCCAAGCCTCAAGCTCGTCTTTCATCTGTGACTGGCGCAGGTAGAGATGCTTGGTCTCGCGCATCTCGAGATCGGTGGCGCCCGACACCGCTGAGCGCGGGTTGATCAGATCGACCGGGTCAAGCTGCTTGGTGCAGTTGTCGCATTGGTCGCCCCGCGCGCTCTCGTAGCCGCAATTTGGGCAGGTGCCCTCGATATAGCGGTCAGGCAGGTAGCGCCCGTCGGTGGGCGAATACATCTGCGTTTCCGAGACTTCGCGGATCAGCCCCTGATCATGCAGGCGCTTGGCGAAATTCTGGGTCAGGCGGCGGTTCTGGGATGAGGAGGAGCGCCCGAAATGGTCAAAGCTGAGGCGAAAACCGCGCGCGATTTCGGCCTGAACGGCGTGCATTTCGGCGCAATAGTCCGCGACTGGCTGGCCTGCCTTGGCGGCTGCCAATTCAGCGGGGGTGCCATGCTCGTCTGTGGCGCAGAGAAACAGCACCTCGTGGCCGCGGGCGCGGCAGTAGCGGGCAAAGAGATCGGCGGGAAGTTGCGAGCCCACGAGATTGCCGAGGTGCTTGATCCCGTTGATGTAGGGGATCGCCGAGGTGATGAGATGCCGTGCCATATCGCGCCTGTTCCTTGACGGTTTGGCCCCGTTTAGCTTGGTTTTGCAGGCAGTTCTAGCGTTCGTTCCCGTCTTTGTCGCGGCTGCGCCCGGTGAGGCGACCGATCAGGAAGGAGGTGCGCGGCGACCAGACATAGGCGGTGCGGCGTTCGGCGACTGGGCGGGCGCGCATGCGAACAAGGCCAAAGACGACAAGGAGGGCGTGACCAGCGGCGATCATCACGAACATGGCGGGGGGGCCGTAGGCCTCGATCAGGGTGGAGGCCATGAGGGGGGCCGCGATGGCGCCCACGGCGAAAAAGAACATGAGGGCGGCGGAAAGTTCCACACGTTCATGCGCCTCGGCGAAGTCATGGGCGTGGGCGGCACTGACCGAATAGATGGGAAAGGTGGTCATGCCAAAGAAGAAGGCGGTCATCAGGATACCGAAGGTGTCGAGATTTTCGGTCATGGCGGTTGCGACCGAGGATAGGATCGCCGCTACTGAGAGTCCGATCAGGACCCAGCGGCGGTCATAGCGATCCGCGAGCCAGCCGACCGGGTATTGCGCGACCGCGCCGCCCAAAACAAAGACCGCAAGAAAGCCTGCGATCTGGTCGACGGCAAGGCCCACCTGCTGGCCGTACAAGGGGCCGACCATGCGGAACGAGGCACTGGAGAGGGCCGCGACCAGCACGCCCGCCGCCGCCAGTGGCGAGCAGGCGATGAGCAGCATGGGGCGCAGGCGGGGGGCGTCTGGCGTTTCGGGTTCGCGCAGGCGCGACAGGGTGAGCGGCAAAAGCGCAGCACAGCACAGGAGCGCCAGAAGGTTGTAAGAGACGTAAGAGGCCGGTGCTAAAACAGAAATCAGCAATTGGGCGGCGAGAGATGCGCCCATGTCCACCACACGGTAAATGCCCATGGCGCGCCCGCGTGTTTCATTCGTGACCTTGGCCTGAAGCCAAGCCTCGATCACCGTGTAACAGCCCGCCACGCAGAGGCCAGAGGCCACGCGCATCAGCGCCCAGGCGTAGGGGTCGATCACCAGCATATGTGCCAGAAGGCCGATGGCCCCCGCCGAGGTGAAGGCGGCGAAGGCGCGGCTATGCCCGATGGTGCCCATCAGGCGGGGGGCGAACCAGCAACCGATGAAGAAACCCACGAAATGCGCCGAGCCGAGGAGTCCGATCTGTGCCGTGGTGAAATCCAGTGCCAGACCTGAGAGCGCATCAAGTGGACCCACGCCGCCTGTCGAGAGTTGCAGGAGCACGACCGAGAGAAAGAGGGCGGCGAAGGAAATGAGCAGGCGCATGGTGGGGCTACCATGGCAGGACGTGGGGTGGCGGACCAGATGTTTTCGACATCCCGCGTCGGTTTCGGGCAGGGGGGTGCGAATGGGGGGTGAGGTGGGGGAATCACCAGATTTTGGGGGGACGGTTGGAGTGGGGCCACTTGGAGGGACGCGTGTCTGATCTGTGTTTGAAGTCCATGCGAATGACAGCAAGGCGCGGGAAACGGGATATGCAAAGGTGGTGCCGTTTCCCGATAGCGGCCTTTCGGGTAGCCTGCGGGGAAGGTCTGGAAAGAGCCCAGAGCTCCCGGTCTCGGTGGTGCTCACGCTGCGACTGCATTATTCAGTGAGCAGTCGTAAATGGGTTAACAACGCAATCGCAAAAAGTTGAAAGCGCAGGCGGATGCGTCTATCCTAAGCCACAGTTTTATTCGCTGGAGATTACCCAATGCCCTTGCCGCTGCTTGCCATTCCCGTTCTTCATTCCTCTGGCGCTTGGATTGCTTATGCGGGTTCAGGGTACTTAGCCGGGACTCTTTCGACCACATGGGTGGGCGCATTAATACTTGGGAACACTACCCTGTTTACAAGCATAGGACTGGTCTCCACCGCTGGTATTGCTGCTGCGTCTGGCGTTCTGGCAGGCTTTGGTGCATCGGCGGCTGCGGGACTGGGGACGGCTCTTACAGCCGTTGGACTTGGAAGCGTTGCATCCTGGATGGGTATTGCCCCAGCTGCGACTTTCCTTGGTTTCACCGCTGTTGGATGGTCGTTGATGGGCGTTGGCGCAATCGCACTGGCGCTTTGTGCGGTATTCACTCGCCGCACTATGAAGAAGCTGAATGAAGAGCGTGCGAAAGGTGGATTGGAAACAATCAATGTTCGGCAGCTGGTCGCAGAAGTTCGCGCCTATGAAGTGGATGCCATGTGGAAGGTTCTGCAAAAGCTGGCAAAGAAAGACTCAACCCTCCAACTAAAAGGTAGCGATGCGGAAATTTCTATCGGCGGCCGAACTTTTTCCATTAAAAAGCTGCGCTATCGGATCAACAAAGACGGTTCGGAGAAAATCGGTTACGTTAATCGACTTGGACGATTTGTAAGTGTTTATTTGGTAAAGGGTCCCGATGGACCGGAAGGACCTGGACCACTCCCTGCATAGCGGTCTGCTTAACCAGTGAAATTATATGGGCTGGGCACTGACTACCGATTGGTGAAAGCTGTCCGATGCCAGTTATCATTATAGCGGGCTCGTACAGCACATGGGTTAGCGATTTTCCAAAAGCAGTCGTTGGTGCAAGCGCTGCGAATTCACACTTTGTCCGCATCTTACCAGTTCGCGACGCGCGCAGCGAAGGTCGGCTGTCGCAAATTCGCATCGAAAGTCGTGACCGTCCCCGGGCTGAGAGCAGTCAGTTTTCGAAAAGAACCTATGCTCCCTCCCTACCTCTCCACCTGCGCCACGATCCTCAACCCGATCTCTGGGCCGACGAGGTTGGCATAGCCGCTTGCGCCGAAGCTGTGGCGGTTCAGGGTGCCGGTGAGGAGGATTGTGAGGTGGGAGAGGTCCTTGGGGTCGGTCTTGGCTTGGCGGTAGAGGCCGCCGGTGAGGGTGACGGGGTGGGTCACGCCGCGCACGGTCAAGAGGCCGGTGATCTGGGCCTTTTGCAGGGTGCCGGTGATTGCTGTCGAGCGGAAGGTAATGCTGGGATGGCGGGCGGTGTCGAGCAGGTCTGGTCCTTTCATCGCCTCTGTGGCGAAGAAGAAGCCCGCGCGAGTGCCGGTGGCGTCGAGGGTGACGTCGACCCGGCTCGCGCCGAGATTGCCCAGATCAATCCGCATATCCGCCGATGTGATCGGCATTGTGCCACGATTGTTGCCGATGGCGGCGTCATAGGTGAAGCCCACGGTGGAGGTGGCCGTGTCGAGGCGGTAGCGCTCGGGGGCGGCGGCGGCCTGCGTGGCGATGAGGCAGAGGGTGAGGGCGAGGCGTCGGATCATAAGGTAAGATACGCGCGGCGCGGGGCAGTGGATGTCACGTTTGCTTGAGGGCCCATGCGCCGGGGCGGCCAGTGAGGTGCCATTCAGCGGGGGGCGCTGTGCGGGCGCGGCGGCGGGTGAGGTGCCAGCGGTCGGTGCCGGGCGTATGGGCAGGGGCCATGTGCCAGCGGGTTTCCACGCCGGGTGCGCCCCCATCGCCCGGTGTCAGGATCAGACCCAAGGGGCGGTTGTGGCCACGTGCCGCCCCCTCTTCGGCGGCGAGATGCAGGCGGCGCACCGGGGTGAGGGCGGGTGGCTCTGGCAGGTCGGCGATGATGAGCGGGGCCGCGCCGCTGCGCAGCGCCTCTTCCATGCACCACAAGAGATCCTCGCGCCGCTCTGGTGCGACGAAGATCAGGCGCTCTGGCCCGTTCTCGGCCCCGGTGAGGGGGCTGATGCCATCGGGGTTGAGGTGGTCGCGTGCCCATGCGGGGGCAATCCAGAGCACGGGGCCGCGCAGAGCACCGATGAGGAGCATCGCAAAGCTGTGGCGGGCGGGGCCGGTGCATTCGTGCAGGCGGGTGAGCGGCAGGTCAAGCGCGCCCAGAAGGCGGAGGGCGGGGCGATGGCTGTCACGGGCGAGAAGTGGAATCGTCATGGACAGAGAATAGCTTGTTCGCTAAATGTTCTCAATCGGGGTGCGAATAGCATTATACAGATCAGCGTCTGTGTCCCGTGAGGGGGGCAGACGAGAGCTCAGCAAAAGGCTAAGAGTGCTCTAAAGCGCGTCGCGTATGATCAGGTTCTCATCGCCCCGGCTCCCGAACCGGGGCCTTCACGCTGACTTGGCGAGGTCCCGGGTCAGGCCCGGGACGGGTGTGTTTCGATGGAGCGCAACACGCCCTAGTGCAAAATCTCTTCCTCGCGCACGAACATATTGGCCCAGGCGCGTTCGATGAGTTCGGGGGTCATCTGATAGGGGATGCCCTCAAAGTTGCAGATCGAGATCATCTGGTCGATCAGAAAGACCGGCTGATAATTGGCATAGACATTGTCGATCGTGGGGTATTTTTCCTTGATCAGGTAGATCAGTGCGGCTTCGTCGAGCGGCATGCCTTTCTTGCGGGCGACCATGGCGAAAATCTTGAGGAAGTCGGATTGGCAGGGGCCGTCGATCTTGATCTTGTAGAAAATCCGGCGCAACGCGGCCTTGTCGAAGATCGAGTTGGGGTGGAAGTTGGTCGAGAAGATCACCAGCGTATCAAACGGAACCTCGAATTTCTCGCCGGATTGCAGGGCGAGAATATCCTTGGCCTCTTCCAAGGGCACGATCCAGCGGTTGACGAGGGCCTGTGGCGGTTCGGCCTGACGGCCAAGGTCGTCGACGATGAAGATGCCGCCGGTGGACTTGAGTTGCAGCGGCGCCTGATAGGTGCGCGCCGTGGGGTTGTAGACGAGATCGAGCATCGACAGGCTGAGTTCGCCGCCGGTGATCACGGTCGGGCGTTCGCAGCGGACATAGCGGGTGTCGAAGGTGCGTTTGCGGCGCAGGCTGCCGGGATCGTCAATCTCGACCTCGGCCTTGGAATGGACGATGGGATCGTAGACGGTGATGACCTGCCCGGAATATTCGATGGCGCGGGGCACGTAAATCTTGTCGCCCATGGCATCGCGGATGCCGTTCGAGATCGAGGATTTGCCGTTGCCGGGCGGGCCATACATCAGGATCGAACGGCCAGCGCTGACGGCGGGGCCAAGGTGATCAAGCAGGGCCTTGGGCAGGATCAGGTGGCCCATGGCATTGGTCAGTTGTTCGCGCGTGACCTGAATGTTGCGGATCGACTGGCGTTTGACCTGTTCGCGGTAGACCGAGAGCGGCACCGGCATGGCCCCGAAATATTCCGATTGGCTGAGCGCGTCGAGGGCGCGGGATTTGCCCGCGTCGGTCAGTTGATAGCCCATTTCGCCGCTGGAATTGGCGTTGAGCGTGCCGGTTGCCTCGATCAGCTTTTGCACGCGGGCCATGTCGATCAGCTCTTGCGTGACCGCACGCGGCAGGCAAATCGCCTCGGCGATGTCGATGGCGAGATCGAGGTTCTTGCGGAACATGGTCTTGAGCAGGATGTCCCGCATCATCACGACCGGCAACCGCATTTCTTCTAGCCGAGACGGGGGCGGGGGCGGCTGAACGCCGGTGCTGGCCTGCATGTTCATCTGGTCTGCCTGTGCTGGGTCGGACTGCGTTGCCGTCACCGTCGCATCAAAAGGTGCAGAAATTGTGGAGAGTGTCGGGCAGCTCTGGGGCGCTTTGACCCTTTGATTGCGCGCAATCTAGAACCGAAAAAGTCACGCAACGTTTTCTGCGAATGCTTTAGGCCCCATAGAGCGCGCCCAGACCCAGATAGATCGCAAGCGTGCCGCCCAAGGCAAAGCCCATGGGGAACTTTTTGCCCGCGTGCCAGCTCTGCCAGTCAGGGGCAAGGCGGCGCAGGGGGCTATACATGATCGCCCGATGTGTCACAAAAGCCCCGAGCAGGGTGGCGGCAAAGATAAAGGCGAGGGTCGCGGCATCGCCAAGTGCCACAAAAGGGGCGGCCGCAGCGATGAATTTGGCATCCCCCGCGCCCATCAGACGGACAGCGTTCATCGCGATGCCCGCCACCAGCATGACCGCCAGATGCGAGAGCCGCCACGCATAATCCACGAGCGGCAGGGTCATCAGCCCGATCACGAGGAAAATCCCCACCAGCGTCAGAACGGCGGTGTTGGGGATTTTCATCCGGCGCAGATCGCTGAGTGCGACCCAAATGCAGACCGGCAGGACGAAAGGCAGGAACCAGAGGGCCGATTGCGCGGTGATTTCGAGCGACATCGGGTGGTCCTAGCCTGCGACCTTGGTTTCGAGCGCGCGCAGCGAGCGCACGGCATCCTCGAAATGCTGCGGATGGGTTTCGACGGCATCGCGCAAGAGCCCTTCGCCAATCGCGGTATCGCCCTGTTTGATGGCCGACAGGCCAAGCGTATAGAGCAATTGCGCGCGCTCGGTCTGGCTGACCGGAAGCACGGGCAGGGAGTAGTTGCGCTGTGCGCCGCGGGCCAGAACGAGGTTGTTCTTGGCGGTGAAGAGTGCCGGGTCTTGGCGCACGGCATCAGTAAAGAGCCGCTCTGCTCCGGGGTAATCGCCGCGCGTCAGCTTGGAATAGCCCCAGTTGTTCATCACGCTGGCAGGTTGGGTCGTGAGGCCAACGGCGATTTCATAGAAACTGTCGGCCTTGGTCCAGTTTTGCTTGCTGTCGGCGACCATTGCCTCGAGCCGGTAGCGTTTGAAGGTTTCATGAGTGGGCGGAATGCTGTCCAGCGCCGTCTTGGCGCGGTCCCATTCGTTGTTGCGGATCAGGGCATCGGCCAGATCGACGCGGTCCTCATCCGTGGCGTCCTTGTGTTCGGTGACGCGGGTCCAGATCGAGACGGCCTCGGTGTTGCGTTTGGCGCGCACGAGAGATTGGCCCAAGCCGCGCAACAGGTCGATACGATCTGGCTTTTCGCCCACGGAGCGCTGGAAATAGGCAACCGCCTCGTTCGGGTCGCTGGCGGTTAGCATCACGTCATTAAGGTTGGTTTCGTCCACGACATTGATGTCTTGGAAAGCGCGGTCTACGTCATTCCCGCTGGACTGCTCACAGGCGGACAGGGCAAACGCCCCTGCCACGCACAGGGAAACAAGAATAGGGTGGCGCATTTGTGCGTCCTTTTACTGCCTCGGCCTCGTCATGGTATCTTGCGGACCAGAAAATCGCCACTGCCCCGCCGTACCAGTTTATAATCTTGCTCTTCCGGTTCACCATAATCGGAATTTTCCGATTTTGCGAGTGCTAAGCGCAAATTGTCGCGGATTGCGTCACTTTCGCCATTGTCGAGGGCGTAGGCGCGGCGCAGCATTTGTTCTGCCTCGGGATACTCGCCCTGTTCGACCAGCACGACGCCGAGGTTGTTCCAGGTTTCGGGGGTGGCGTCGGTCTTTTCGATGGCTTCGCGCAGAAGGCG
Source organism: Roseovarius sp. MS2 (assembly GCF_051447875.1). Classification (NCBI taxonomy): domain Bacteria; kingdom Pseudomonadati; phylum Pseudomonadota; class Alphaproteobacteria; order Rhodobacterales; family Roseobacteraceae; genus Roseovarius; species Roseovarius sp. MS2. The sequence goes on along the minus strand of NZ_JBKHVF010000001.1, from coordinate 569,417 downwards.
TTCGGCGGTGCCAAGGCGCCCAAGGGCAAGATTGGCGCTGCCCAAGCCTGCCAGTACATCGGCGGTCAGGCCTTGGGTGACGGCGGCGCGGGTATAGGCCTTGTGCGCAAGTTCGTATTCGCCCGCATCCATCAGGCGATGCCCAACCAGAAGCCCATCTACGGCCTGTCCGCCGGGGGCCACGCCGGGGGCGAAAGGCCCATCATGTTTTGGGGGTGTCAGGCAACCTGCCAGAGCGAGTGTGCCCACCAGAAATACCACCGCCCGCCCTATCATGTCGCTCCGCTCTGTTATTTGCTCATTGCCAGCAGGTCCATGATACCCAGAACTGAAGGCCCGACCAGAATGATCAGCAATGGCGGCACTGTAAGCATCATCGTGGCCAATGTCATCTTGGTTGGCAGCTTGTTGGCTTTTTCCTCGGCGCGCATGACGCGTTTGTCACGCATTTCGCCAGCATAGACGCGCAGCGCCTCGCCGATCGAGGTGCCGAAGGTTTGCGACTGAACCAGAACGGTCACAAAGCTGGAAATATCCTGAACGCCGCAGCGTTCGGCCATTTCGCCCAGCACTGACGGCTTGTCGCGGCCAGCCTTGATCTGAAGGGCGACGATTTCGAATTCGTCGGCAAGCGCGGGGTAGGAGGCGCGCATTTCGCTGGCGACGCGGATGATGGATTGATCCATGGATTGACCGGCCTCGATGCACACGAGCATCATGTCGAGACTGTCCGGGAAGCCGTCCTGAATTTCCTCTTGGCGTTTCTGCTGGCGTTTGGTGACCCAATATTTGGGCATCATGTAGCCGATACCGGCAGGCCCGAGGATATACATCAACGTCTCTTGCGTGCTGGTCTCGGTGCCCGATTTGACCAGGACATAATAGATCACCCCAAGGATCAGCAGGCCGACCCCGAGCGCGAATTGCGCGAAGTGGAAATAGCGCACCGCATCGCGATGCCGATAGCCTGCCTGCATCAGCTTGAGGCGGATCTGGCTGAGTTGCTTGGCATCCTGCGGTTCCAGGAAGGTCGCGTAGCGGTCGAGTTTCTTGTTCTGTACGCCGGCGCGCAGGCTGGTCTTGGTGCCGACCGAAGTGGAACTGCGCTGGTTCTCTTGTTTGAGTTTTTCGAGGGGGTCCTGCTTTTGCCGCAACATCAGGGGGATCGTGAGCAGGATGAGCATCACACCCAGACCACCCACGGCGATGAGAGGGCCAAAGGGACCAAGCGCGCCGGTCAGGACATCGTTGAGAACTGAGAGAATTTGCATGATACGTTCCTCAGACCTTGATGCTTACGAGGGCGCGCATCACGATCAGGTTCAAGACCAGAAAAACGCCGACGACCAGAACAGCGGGGATAAAGAAGGGATGCTCCATCGCCTCGTCGTAGTAATCGGGCTTGAGCAGCTGAATGCCGACCAGCGCGAGCAAAGGAAAGGCGGAGAGGAATTTGCCGGACCATTTTGCCTCGGCGGTGATGGCCTTGACCCGGCGGAAAAGGCGAAAACGGGCGCGGATCACCTGGGCCAGACCGGCGAGGATCTCGGCCAGGTTGCCGCCTGATTGCTGCTGAATGGTCACGGCCACGGCGAGAAAGCGCAAATCCTGCATATCGAGCCGTTCGGCCATTTCCTTGAGCGCCTCGCCCATGTCGCGACCATAGGCGGCCTCGTCCGCGATGATGCCGAATTCGGTGGCGAGCGGATCGCCCACCTCGGTGGCAACGATGCCGATGGCCGATGAAAACGGATGGCCGACCCGCAAGGAACGCACCATGAGTTCGATGGCGTCGGGCAATTGTTCCTCGAGCAGCGCCATACGTTTGGATGCTTTCATGCTGATCCAGGTAAAGATGCCGCCCACGCCAATGCCCACAGAGGCAATCGCGCGCACCGGGGCCGCGGTATCCGTGGCGACCGACAGGCCGATGAAGGCCAGAACGCTGAGACCGACCATGAGAAGGATCAGTTGGCGGGGGGTAAAGGCGATGGCGGCCTTTTGGGCCTTGTCCGAGAGGATCGCATAGAGCGGGAGCCTGCGCGCCTTGAGATGCTGCTGCATTTCCTTGCGCAGCTTTTCCATCACCTCTTCGCGGTTGCCCGATTTGTCGAGCATTTCGAGCCGCCGGTTGACCCGGTTGTTGAGGCTGATCGAGCGGCCAAAGACGGTGAGATAGATCCCCTCGACCAGAACGAGGACGCCAACGAAGATCAACGCATAGATGATGGGTTCGGCACTGAGGGTCATCTGCGTTACTCCGCTGCGATGGGTTCGTAGATATGGGAGGGCAGATCATAGCCCCAGAGCCGGAAGCGTTCTGAATAGTGTGAGCGCACGCCGGTGGCGGTAAAATGGCCGATGATCTTGTTGTCGGGGGTCAGGCCCACGCGCTGAAAGCGGAAGATTTCCTGCATCGAGATGACATCACCCTCCATGCCGGTGATCTCGGTGATCGAGGTCATCCGGCGCGAGCCGTCCTGAAGGCGGCTGGCCTGAACGATGAGGTTGACGGCGCTGGCGATCTGGCTGCGTACCGCCTTGAGCGGCATTTCGAGCCCAGCCATGGCGACCATGTTTTCCAGACGGCTGATGCCGTCGCGGGGATTGTTGGCGTGGATTGTGGTCATCGACCCGTCATGGCCGGTGTTCATGGCCTGCAACATGTCGATCACCTCTTCACCGCGGGTTTCGCCCACGATGATCCGGTCGGGGCGCATCCGCAGCGCGTTCTTGAGACAGTCGCGGGGGGATACCTCGCCCTTGCCTTCGACGTTGGGCGGGCGGCTTTCCATTCGGCCGACGTGGATCTGTTGCAGTTGCAATTCGGCGGTGTCCTCGATTGTGAGGATGCGTTCATCATTGGCGATGAAAGAGGACAGCGCGTTGAGCGTGGTGGTTTTACCAGAGCCGGTACCGCCGGAGACGATGACGTTGAGGCGTGTGGCGACGGCGGCCTGGAGATAGGCGGCCATTTCCTCGGAAAAGGCCCCGAACTTCACCAGATCGTCGATCCCGAGCTTGTCCTTTTTGAATTTCCGGATGGACACAAGGCTGCCATCCACCGCAACGGGGGGCACCATCGCGTTAAAGCGCGAGCCATCGGCAAGGCGGGCGTCAACATAGGGGTTGGATTCGTCCACGCGCCGACCCACCGCCGACACGATCTTGTCGATGATGCGCAGAAGATGCTTTTCATCCTTGAAGGTGACGTCGCTGAGTTCGAGCTTGCCCGCGCGTTCGATAAAGATCTGATGTGGGCCGTTGACGAGAATGTCGTTGACCGTGTCATCCTTGAGCAGGGTTTCAAGAGGCCCGAGGCCCTTGACCTCGTCATAAAGCTCTTGCGTGAGCTGCATGCGGTCTTCGCGGTTGAGGACGATGCCCTTTTCTTCGAGAATTTCGCCGGCGATAGAGCTGATTTCGCTGCGCAGATCGGATTCTGTGGCCGAGTCGAGTGCGGCGAGATTGAGGTGGTCAAGCATCGCGCGGTGCAATTCGATCTTGATCTCGCTGATCCGATCTTTGCGCTTGCGCTCTTTGTCCACGCCGACGGCCACCGCTGCGACCTTGGGCAAGGGTTTGCGGAAGGACGGTAGGGCTGCGGCATCGACCGGTGCGGTCCGGGGGGCCGGTGCGGGTGTGGTGGAGGCCTTGGGGGCAGCCCGGTCACTGGGCGATTTCTTGTATCGAGAGAACATCTGGTCCTACCTTTGGTTAGGCGGCTTCGGCGTCGCTCTTGCCAAGAGCATGCAAGGAGCTGGCCAATTTGGCGATTTCGCGGCGCAGCGGGTTCTTGGCGGCACTGGAGGCCAGCGGTAGACCGTGATCCGAGCTTTGGCAGACGGCACGCCCGCCATCCGGCAAAAGCAGTTCGATCCGGATTTCGAGGCTTTCGGCCATGCGTTTGACGCGGCTCTTGCCGTTCAAATCTGTGAATTTTGGCGAGCGGTTGAGGCAATAGCGCAGCTTGTCCACGGGCAGATCCTCGGACTGCATGGCCCGTTTGATCCGCAAAGCGTTCTGGGCGGAGCGCATGTCAAGCTCGAGCGTGGCGAAATAGATTTGTGAGGCGTGCAAAACCGCTTCTGTCCACTGGACCAGCGATCCGGGCATGTCGATCACGACGTAATCGAAGTGTTTGCGCGCGAGGCTGAGAAGTTTGTTCACATCCTCGGAAGAAATCATATCAAGCGGAAGCACATCGGCGGGGGCGGTCAGCACCCAGAGTTTATCCTCAAAGGCGACCAGCGCCTGCCGGAAGATGTCATCATCCAGGGCCTCGGTATCGGACCACATTTCGAATACGACATCGCGGCGCGGAAGATCGAGATATGTCGCGACCGATCCGAACTGCAGGCCGAAATCCAGAAGGCACACGCGCGGCGGGCTGGCTTTTTCGACATTGGCCAGCTCCCATGCGAGATTGACTGCAAGGGTGGTGGCACCTGTCCCGCCCGATAATCCTTGCACCGCAAGGATCACGCCATCGCCAGCGGTTGGATTGGCGAGGGCAGGATGGGTTTGGGCCGCACTTTGGCTTTGAGGCATGGGCGGGGGCGCGTGGCGCAGGCGGTCGATAGCGGCCTGAAGCTCGCCCTCGGGCAGGGGGTAGGGGACAAATTCATCGGCACCCTGACGCAGCAATTGGTGCAGGGCGGCGGGGCTGACATCCTCGGCGATCAAAATGACCTTGATGCCTTTTTTGCTGGCCAGCGAGATAATCTCACCCAGCATGACGAGATCGTCTTCGTCGGCCTCGTCGATGGCGACGGCCACGAATTCCAAAGTGTTGGCCTCGGGCTGGTTGAAAAAGGCCAGCGCCTCGGCAAAGCCCAAATCGCCCCAAGATTCACCCAAGGCGGCCTCCATATCCTCGATCAGCAGGTCAAAGTTCTGCACGTCGCGGCTGATGGTGCAGGCAACGATCGGGTTGGGATCAGACTGTTTCGCTACACTACTCGTCATTCTCTCGGTCCTGTTCTTGCCGTCGCCCGGCGGTGATCGCCAATACGCGGGCTGGACATGGAAATACGGCCATCCAGCCCGGCACCGCATGCGACGGAAACCTTTGGCTAGGATGCAAGATGCGCGGGAATATTGGCGACATTTGGGCCAAAAGATCGTAATTGTGCGGTCTTTAGCGACAAAAAACCCGCCCAAAAGGGGCGGGTTTGAGGTGGTCCGTACAGAGCCGAACAGGGAGAAACTGGTGTTGGCGCGTTATCCGCCAGAGTCGTCGGAGCCAGAGGACGATTCGACATTGAGCAAGGTCGAGCGTGGCACAGCGCTGTTCACGTATTCGCGATAGACGACCTCGGCGTATTTGCCATCCATGATAATCGGATGCGATTGCACAAAGCCCGAGACTTCGGTCACGGTGCGCCGGTTGCGGCGTTCGCGGCCTTGGGTCACGATCAGCGGCTGGGTTTCGCCAAATGATGCCACCGCCTCGAGACGGGCACGGCTTATGCCCTGGCTGGTGAGGAAGGCGACCACGGCCTGAGCGCGGCGCATGCCGAGACTCTTGTTATAGCTGTCGGAGCCAACCGCGTCGGTGTGGCCATAGACGCGAAAGCGCACTTCGGGGAATTGACGTATCCACTGGGCCTGTTCGCGCAGGGTATCGCGTGCGCCTGCGTCCAGCTCTGCTGAGTTGAAGGCGAAGTTGACGGTGCTCATCACCTCGCTGGCAAAGCGATTGGCAAGATCGAAGGTATAGCTGCGCTCGCCGGTCATCACGAGGTGGTTGTTCATCACCGCCTCGCCGAAATGGCCATTATCCACATGCGCGCCCGCCTCTCCAAAATAGGATCGGTAGACCGCATCCTGCGAGGTGCAGGCAGTTGCGGCGATCAGCCCGGCGATTGCGAAAACATGTTTCATTGCCCGTTTCCCCCGCTCAATCCATCACATAGCCGTAGGACCCGGTGAAATCCTGCTTGGCAACCTCGCCAACGGGCCCCTTGTCACTCACGCCTCTGGCGACGCGGCCATTGAGGAAGAGATCTTTCTCTGAGGGCAGTTTCACGCGATCCGTGGGCAGGGCCAGTGCCTCGCCCCGGGAGGGTGAGACGAGATGGGCCGATACGATGATCACCAGTTCTGTCTGCGAGCGCTGGTAATCGGCGCTGCGGAAAAGGGCACCGAGAACCGGCACATCGCCCAGCCAAGGCACCTGACCGGCATTGTCGCGGAAATCATCCTGAAGCAGGCCTGCGATGGCAAAGCTTTCACCATCGCGCAGCGCCACAGTGGTCGACGTGTCGCGACGGCGAAAGGCAGGGATGGCAAAGCCGTTTGAAACCAAGGAGTTGGCCGTGTCGATGGAAGAAACTGCAGCGGCCATTTCGAGGTTGATAATGCCGTCGTCCACAACGCGCGGCACAAAGTTCAGCTCGACGCCGAAGGGTTTGAATTCGATCGACGTGGTGTCATTGTCCTGAGCCACGGGCACAGGGAATTCGCCACCAGCAAGAAACTTGGCCTCTTGGCCGGAGAGGGCGGTTAGGTTTGGTTCCGCCAAAGTGCGCACAACGCCTTTGGTTTCCAGCGCCTCGAGCAGGATGCCCACCTCGACCGAGCCTACGTCAAAGCCAAAGGCAAAGGCGGCGTTGTTCTCGTTCGTGCCCGGAATAGCCCCGGCAAGAGTGCCCAGCACACCGCCTTGTGTGTTGGTTGTGTTGGTGCCGCCGATCACGCCAACGCTATTGGCCCCGCGTGCGTCGATCGACAGCGAGGATGACAGCGCCTTGGACACGCTGCGTTGCATTTCGGCAAAGCGAACCTTGAGCATGACCTGTTGCTTGCCAGAGACCGACATCAGGTTGGACACGCGTTCAGGCGCATAGCGTTCGGCAAGATCAAGGGCGCGCTGCATGCGCGACGTGCTCGAGACCGTGCCGGAGATGACAATGCCGTCATTCGCGCTGCGAACCTCGATGGGTTCGCCCGGAAGGATCTGTTTCAGGCGTTCCTTGAATTCTTCGATATCGGTGCTGACATGCACGTCGATATTGGTAATGAGCTTGCCCAAGCCATCAAAGAGGCTGAGCGTTGTTCGGCCCGGTGTCTTGCCCAGCACATAGATTGTGCGTTCAGACAGGGTGGAGAAATCAGCAATCGCCGGGTTGGCAATGCTGAGCTCTGCGAAGGGAGAGTCGCTCTCGACCACAACGGCACGGTTCATCGCGACGCTGAGGGCGCTTGAAGTGCCATTGCGCACCACGCGGATGCTTTCCGCTTGTGCAGGTTGCGGCGCATGGCCTGCAACAAGCGCCAGCCCAAGAAGGGCCGCGCAAATATGTCTACGCAATTTCATGTGACCTGCCTTTCCGATCACGCCTCATTTTTCGGGTCTTAGCGCCCGCATTTGATTTACTTTGGGACAGTTCGGAATTTTTTTCAAGAATCAATACAGTTTTGCGTATTTTTCTTAGGAGTGTGTCTAATTTCCTGAACACGAAAAAGGCACCCGTGTGCGGGTGCCTTATCTCGACAATATGCAGCGTGTCAGTTGGTGCAGGGGATCGGGGTTTCGATCACCTCGGCACCCCGCCGGGTGCGGATGGTGCAGGTCTCGGGCAGGGGGGCCTGTTCGATCACCGCTTCGGCGGTGATGCCAAGCAACCTGTGTTGATCCACTTCGATCACCTCGGCCACCGTATCGTCAAGCGCGCCCACAAGCGACAGCGACAGACGCCCGGTCGATTGGGCCTGAGCAAGCGCCGCAACCTGTTGCGGTTTGACGGCGACGGTTACGGTGCGGGCGATGACCGTCTCGGAGGTATCCATGTCGGCCACCTGATCCACGGCAATGAGCTTGACCCCGTTTTCAATAAGTTTGGTCACTTCGCCCATGGAATTGCCTTCGGTGCGCATGTTCCCCGCGCCGACGCTGCCGGTCCAATAGATGTCGATGGTATCGCCGGGCCGAAGAAAGCCCGAAACACCGCTGGTCACATCGACCTTTATGGCAAAGGCGCGCATGCCGCGTTCGAGTTGCGAGGTGATGCCCACCTCTGCACCCGGCTCTGTCACCTTGACGGCCAAGATAGGCTCGTTCATTTCCATCCGCCGCAGGGCGCGGCGCGCGACGGTCTCGCCTTTCGGGAAAAGCTCTTCTGTCGCTTTGAACACGCCTTCGGGCAGGGATGTTTTGGGAAAGGCGGTGAGGCGCACCGCGTCTTTGTCGAGGGCCTCGCCATACTGCAAGGCGCGGGTGGCGACAAAAATGTCAACGGTTTCGATGACGGGGGCGCGTTGCTGACGCTCTGCCTCCAGTTGCCGCTGATATCCGTCGATGTAATTCTTGGCCATGTAGACAGCAAATCCCGCGAGCCCGAGGCCCACGATCAGCACCAATCCGAAAACTGCTCGCATGGGGTTTCCCTTTCATCGCAAGACGTGGTCCGGCATGTAACCGGAGATCAAAGCCTGTGATATCGCGCCATTGTGTCAAAATCAGGGACAAGCGGGGGCGATATAGCGCCATTAAGACGCGCGGGACATGGGTGGGGCAGGCAAGGAAATGGCCACGGATAGAACCTATCCGTGGCCATTTTAATTGAGTGCCTGATCCTGTGTCAGGCTCGGGCGCCTGGATTACTGCTGACCCAGGGTGCCGAGGTCGACAACTGTCGAGCCGCCCACTTCGGTGCCGATTGAGGTGGCGAGGTTGCCGATGCCGGTGCTGACGGTGGACACGCCGGCGATGCCGAGGCCAACGACTGCTGCGGTCAGCACGACCCAGTCAACCGTTACTGCGCCGTCTTCGTCTTTCGAGAAGTTTTTGAAGAATTTAATCATGGTTTGGTCCCTCCAAAGGATCAGTTGCTTGTGTTGTTACACCCGCTTCGGTTCAGGACCCCCAGTGTTTTATGGTCCGTTGCCGTCGTGGTGTGATGCCATATAGCCGGTCAAATCGGGCGGGAATTTGGCGTCACTGGACCAATTTTCGTGCACTCCAAAAATAGTTAGAGAAAAATCTTAAGATACTGAAAGATAACAAAAGAAACTCTGAAAAATTGTTTGAAAAAGGCTTTGAAGCAGGAATTGTGGCGCAAATGTGGGTGGTTCAGGTCATGGTAAGGAACAATGCTGGCGTGAAGCCCGGATATTTGCGATACTGGAGACAATAAATCAGAGGCAGAGCAGCGCCCGCTATGAGATTTTTATACCTTTTGGTGTCTGTTGCGATTCTCGCAGGGGCAGGCCCGCTTGCGGCGCAGGCGCCGCAGCCCTTTGCCGACTTCACCTTTAAGAGGGAAAAGGCGCCCGCACCGGGAACGCGGCGCGGGCCCTTGGTGCAGATTGAGCCTGCGCCGCCCGAACCGCCGCGCGCGGCGGTCGCGAACAAAGAGCCAGAGGCACCCGCCACACCGCGCGGGGCCGCCTATGGCTGGTTCTGGGAGAATGTGCCCGCCGATATCGGCACGGATGGCGCGCTGCGCCTGCGTGCGGCGATGGAGCATCTGGCCAAACCGCCCGCAGGCAAGGGCGTGAGCGCGCCGCGCCTGCAATCGGTGCAAGAGATTGCGCGGGCCGAAGGCGGGCATATTTTGAGCCAGACCATCGGCACGCAGATTTCGCCTGCATTGGTGTTGGCGGTGATCGCGGTTGAATCCTCGGGGCGGACGGCGGCGGTCAGTTCTGCCGGGGCGCAGGGGTTGATGCAGCTTATGCCGGATACAGCACGCCGCTTTGGTGTGACCGACAGCTTGGCACCCGCCGAGAATATTCGCGGCGGGGTGGCCTATCTTGATTGGCTGATGCGCGAGTTCAAAGGCGACGTGGTGCTGGCACTCGCGGGCTATAATGCAGGCGAGAACGCGGTCAAAAAGCATGGCGGTGTCCCGCCCTATACGGAAACCCGCGATTACATCCCCAAGGTTCTGGCCGCCTATGAGGTGGCGCGGGGCCTGTGCAAGACGCAGCCGGAGTTGATCACCGATGCCTGCGCGCTCAATCTTGCCATGAAGTAAGGGCCGGACCCTTGCGGTGCCCGGCCTTGGATTCTGGGAAACGATCGTCTGGTGACGATGGTTAAGTGATAGGGGTCAATTGACGATGGTCGCCTCGGTTGCGGCGCGCAATTCGTCTTCGGTGACACCTTCGGCCAACTCAACAATCTTCAGACCGCCCTCGACCACATCGAGCACACCCAAGTTCGAGATGATCCGGTTGACCACACCTGTCCCTGTCAGCGGCAGGGTGCAGGATTTGAGCACTTTCGATTCGCCGTGCTTGTTGGTGTGGTCCATGACCACCACCACGCGGCCCACGCCCGCCACAAGATCCATGGCGCCGCCCATCCCCTTGACCAGCTTGCCGGGGATCATCCAGTTGGCGAGATCGCCATTCTCGGCCACCTCCATCGCGCCAAGGATTGCCATGGCAATCTTGCCGCCCCGGATCATGCCAAAGGAGGTGGCGCTGTCGAAATAGCTGGTGTCGGGCAGTTCGGTGATGGTCTGCTTGCCCGCATTGATGAGGTCTGCGTCCTCCGTACCTGCAACGGGGAAGGGCCCCATGCCCAGCATGCCGTTTTCCGATTGCAGCGTGACATGCACGCCCTCGGGAATGAAATTGGGCACCAGCGTTGGAATGCCGATCCCAAGGTTCACATAGGTCCCGTCCTCGAGTTCGAGCGCCGCGCGGGCGGCCATCTGATTGCGATCCCAAGCCATTATGCTGCCCTCACGGTACGTTGTTCGATACGTTTCTCATGCGTGCCCTGCACCAAGCGGTGAACATAGATGCCCGGCGGGTGGATTTTGTCGGGGTCCAATTCGCCCGGTTGGACGATTTCCTCGACCTCCAGCACGCAGACCTTGCCGCACATGGCGGCAGGCGGGTTGAAGTTGCGCGCCGTCTTGCGGAAGATGGCGTTGCCGGTGGTGTCGGCCTTCCACGCCTTGACGATAGAGAGGTCGGCAAAGATGCCGCGTTCGAGAATATAGGTCTCGCCGTTGAACTCTTTATGTTCCTTGCCCTCGGCCACCTGAGTGCCGACGCCGGTCTTGGTGTAGAAACCCGGAATGCCGCAGCCGCCCGCGCGCATCCGCTCGGCCAGCGTGCCCTGTGGGTTGAATTCCAGCTCAAGCTCGCCGCTCAGATATTGGCGCATGAATTCGGCATTCTCGCCCACATAAGAGGACATCATTTTACGCACTTGCCGCGTTTGCAGCAGGATACCGATGCCGAAATCATCCACGCCCGCATTGTTGCTGGCAAAGGTCAGATCCTTGACGCCCGAGTCGCGGATCGCGGCCAAGAGCAATTCGGGAATGCCGCAGAGGCCAAAGCCGCCCGCTGCGATCAGCATGTCGTCACGCAAGAGCCCGTCCAGCGCTTCGGCGGCCGAGCCGTAAACCTTGTTCATGTGGAACCTCCTCCAGACAGTGGTTTAACCTTCCTATGCGGCGCAAGCCGGGCGCGAGTCAACGCGGCCCGCGTGCCATCGCATCGGAATAGGGATTTCTACGTAGGTGTGGGGGCCGCGCCGGGTTATTTCCCGGCGGCGGCGCGTTTGGCGGGGGCCTTGGCCGCAGCCTTGGTGGTGGTGGCCTTTTTGGGCGCAGCCTTTTTCGCGGCCGGTTTCTTGGCGGTCGTGGCTTTGGCGGCGGTCTTTCGCGCTTTGCCCGGCTTTGTGGCCTTGGCGGCAATCGCGGCGACGGCCATTTCCATGGTCACATCGTCAGGTTCTGTGCCCTTGGGCAGGGTGGCATTGACCTTGTCCCATTTGATATAGGGGCCGTAGCGCCCTTCGAGGATCTGGATCGGGCCGCCATTCTCGGGGTGTTCGCCCAGATCGCGCAGCGCCTTGGCCGCCGCGCGCCCGCGCCCGCCGGGGTTGGCACGTTTGGCGGCCAAGAGTTCGACGGCGCGATTCATGCCGATTTCAAACACGTCGTTGGGGTCTTTGAGATTGGCGTAGACGGGCTTGGCCTCGTCCGGCAGTTGATGCATGAGATAGGGGCCGAAACGCCCGAAATTGGCGGAAATCATCCCGCCCTCGGGGTGTTGGCCCACGTCACGCGGCAGGCTGAGCAGGGTAAGCGCCTTTTCCAGCGTCATGGCCTCGGCTGTCCAGCCTTTGGGCAGGCTGGCGCGGTCGGGCTTTTTGTTCTCTTCGGTCGCCTCGCCGCGTTGCACGTAAGGGCCAAAGCGGCCAGAGCGCAGGGAAATTTCGTTGCCCGCCTCATCTTGCCCCAAGATACGGTCGCCATTTTCCCCAGCATCGCCGCCAATCGGGCGGGTGTAGCGGCATTCGGGATAATTGCCGCAGCCGACAAACCCGCCGGAGCGCGAGGTTTTCACATGCAGCTGACCCGTGCCGCAGAGCGGGCATTGGCGCGGGTCGCTGCCATCCTCACGCGGAGGGTAAAGCGTGGGAGAGAGGGCCGCGTCGAGCACATCGAGCACTTCGGTGATGCGCAATTCCGAGGTTTCGGCGATTGCGGCGGAGAAATCGCGCCAGAAGCGGGCGAGGATTTCTTTGTAATCCGCCTCGCCAGCGCTGACGCGATCCAGATCCTCTTCGAGATTGGCGGTGAATTCGTAGCCCACGTATTTGCGGAAGAAGTTGATCAGAAAGATCGTGACAATGCGGCCCTTATCCTCTGGGAAGAGGCGGTTTTGTTCCTTGCGGACATATTCACGGTCCTGAATCGTGGTCAGGACGCTGGCATAGGTCGAGGGGCGGCCGATGCCCAGTTCTTCCATTTTCTTGACCAAGGTCGCCTCGGTGTAGCGGGGCGGCGCTTGGGTAAAGTGTTGCAGGCCAAGAATGGATTCGTTGGGCGAGAGCACGGCGGCGGTTGTTTCGGCCCCATCGCTGGCGCGGGCAAATTCGCTGCGCAGCGACGATTTGGCAAAGGCGGCGGGCTCGCCCTGCATGATCTGGGGCAGGCGGCCATCGTCGTCGTCGCCGGTGGGGACATCATCGCGGCCCTCTTCATAGACTTTGAGAAAGCCCTCGAAGAGCATCACCTGTCCGGTGGCGCGCAGGCCGACCTGACCATCATTGCTGCCGATCTCGACGGTGGTGCGCTCCATGCGAGCGGCCTCCATCTGGCAGGCGAGGGTGCGTTTCCAGATGAGATCGTAAAGCTTGCGCTGATCTGCGTCAGAGGTTTTGATATGGCCCGCGTCGCGCGTCATGTCTGTGGGGCGGATACATTCATGCGCCTCTTGGGCGTTCTTGGCCTTGTTTTTGTACATGCGGGGCGATTTCGGCAGATATTCCGGGCCAAACCGATCCTTGATCGCATCGCGCGCGGCCATCACGGCCTCGGGCGCCATGTCGATCCCGTCGGTACGCATATAGGTGATATATCCCGCCTCATAGAGCCGTTGCGCGGCGGACATGCACTGCTTGGCGCCCATGCCGAATTTGCGGCTGGCCTCTTGTTGCAGCGTCGAAGTCATAAAGGGGGCGGAGGGATTGCGGCTGGCCGGTTTCGCCTCGACCGAGGTGACGGTGAGGGCGCGGGAGGTGATGGCCTGCACCGCCATTTCGGCCTGAGTGGCGTTCTCCAGATCGAATTTATCGAGCTTCTTGCCCGCAAGGGAGACCAGCCGCGCCTCATAGTCTTGGCCGCGCGGCGTGGTCAGCAGCGCCTTGACGGACCAGTATTCGCGGGCTGTGAACGCCTCGATTTCCATCTCGCGCTCGACGATGAGGCGCAGGCAGACCGATTGCACACGCCCCGCCGAGCGTGCGCCGGGCAGTTTGCGCCAGAGCACCGGGCTAAGGTTGAAACCCACGAGGTAGTCCAGCGCGCGGCGTGCGAGATAGGCCTCGACCAAGGGCGCATCGACCTGACGGGGATTTTTCATCGCCTCGGTCACGGCGGATTTGGTGATGGCGTTGAACACCACGCGGCTAACGGGCGTGTCTTTGTTGATCGCCTTGCGTTTGCGAAGGGTCTCTTCAAGGTGCCAGCTAATGGCCTCGCCTTCGCGGTCGGGGTCGGTGGCGAGGATAAGGGCGTTATCATCCTTGAGGGCGTCGGCGATGGCCTTGACGTGCTTGCGGCTGTCGGGGCCCACCTCCCATGTCATGTCAAAGCCGTTCTCGGTATCGACCGATCCATCCTTGGCGGGCAGGTCGCGCACATGGCCATAGCTTGCCAGAACCGTGTAACCGTCGCCCAGATACTTGTTGATCGTCTTGGCTTTGGCGGGCGATTCGACAACGACAACGGGCATGGGCACTCCTTCCGGCTCTGGTCGAGGCTTATGGCGGCGCACCATGTGGGCTGGCAAGGGGAATTGTCAATCTGGCCGTAAGGGTTGCAAGAGCGCGACCTTATGACCCTATGCAGTGTATTGGCGATTGCGCGAGGGCCAGAAGGCCGCCCGGATGCCGTGTGATGCGCCCGTCAAGTTCGAGGTCAAGAAGCGCGGGGGCGACCCGGTGGGCCGGGGTGGCCAGATCGCGGATGAGCTGATCCTCGGCCAGAGGAGAGGGCCCGAGACGGTTGAGGATCTGGGCGTGAAGGCCCGCGATGTCGCGGAGTGTGGGCGTGGGGGGCAGGGGCAATTCGGTCTGGGATGCTGTTGCGATGCTTGGCACCTGTGGTAGCGCGTCGATCACATCCTCGGCGTTGCGGATCAGGGTGGCCCCGTCGCGGATCAGCATATTGCAGCCGCTGGCGCGGGCATCAATCGGGTGGCCGGGCACGGCCATCACCTCGCGCCCTTGATCGAGCGCGGTGCGGGCGGTGATGAGCGAGCCGGATTTCGCGGCAGCCTCGACCACGACCACCGCCTGTGCCAAGCCACTGACCAGCCGGTTGCGGCTGGGAAAATGCCGGGCTTGCGGGATAAGGCCGATGGGCTGTTCCGAGAGGCGCAGGCCGGAGGCGAGGATATCGCCCGCGAGTTTGGTATTCTCTGCCGGATAGATGACATCCACCCCGCCGGCCATGACCGCGATGGTGCCCGCCTCAAGACTGCCCAGATGTGCCGCGGTATCAACGCCACGTGCGAGGCCTGAAACGATCAGATAGCCCCGCGCCGAGAGATCGGCGGCCAGTGATCTGGCCATGCGCGTTCCCAAGGACGAGGCGTTTCGCGCGCCCACAAGGGCGATCATCGGGCGGGCAAGAAGGGCCGCATCACCCATCACCCAGAGAAGCGGGGGGCAATCGGAGATGTCCTTCAACTGGGTTGGAAAGCCGGGGTCTGCCAAGGTGAGGAGCCGCGCGCCGACTGCGTGGCCTGCGCGCAACTCGGCCTCGGCCACGCCGGGGGGCAGGGGGTGTAATCGGGCACACCGGCGGCGCGGGCCACCTCGGGCAGGGCGGCAAGCGCCGCCTGAGCGCTGCCATGTTCCGCCAGCAGGCGGTGAAAGGTGGCCGGACCGACCCGGCGAGAGCGCAAGAGGCGAAGCCACGACACCCGGTCATCTTCCGTGGTGGGTGGGAGTGGGGGGTGAGTGGGAGGATGAGTAAGTTTGGGCATCCGTGACCTCGCCTGCTTGCAAGACCATGGATAGCGTGAAGAGGGTTAACGCATGGTAAACCGTGCCTGGGTGAGTCATAGATTTTTGGAAAAAATTACTTAAGTATATGATATTTAATATTGATTATTTTTGGTTTGAGGCTTGGGGCAGGTCGGCAAGGCGTCCGAGGCAGATGGCAGGCAAGGGGCCAAAGGGCGCATGTGTTAAGCGATGGGGCGATGCATTCTGAGAATTAAGAGGTAGAGGCCGCCGCGTTTCAGCGATCCGGCGTCTGATCAGACTGCCCAACGCTATATTGTGCATCCAGCTTTGCGCGGTCTGTGTCGGTCACGGCCCGGTTGCGCACGCTTGTTGCGAAACGTAGGACGTAACCATCCGGGTCCATGATCAAAAACTGACGCCGCGTGTCCATGCAGTCCGTTTTCCAGATGTCGGCTTCGTAGATGGTGATCAATGGCTTCGCGCCGCGAGACAGGACCGTCTCATACAATTTATCGACGTCCGGAACCATGAATTGAAAGTTGACGCCTCGGCCATAGGGGTGATCCATGTGATCTGGTTGCCACGGCACCCAAGTGCCATCCAATTGCCAATGCGCGAGCATGATTTGCGCGCCGTGTAATGTCAGATAGGCGTGGGGGTCGTGCCCTCTTTGTTGGGCGACCTCGAAGCCAAGGATATTGGTGTAAAACTCGAAGGAGACCTCGAAGCCTGAGCACCACAACTCGGGCACCAGAGGGTTGATTGCAAATGTCATCCCGTTCTCCGCAGACGCACGCTTGTGTCCAGTAGCGTCGTACCTGACCGCTAGAGGTCAAGGAAAAAGGGGGGACGATACAGGCTGACAATGGCTGTTCATAAGGTGAGGGCGTTTCGCGCCTTGTTCCTCACGCCGCCGACCCCCCTACCGTCAACCCGCCGATCAGCACTGTGGGTTGGCCCACGCCCACGGGCACCCATTGGCCCTGTTTGCCGCAATTTCCCATGCCGGGATCAAGCGTCATGTCATTGCCCAAGCCCCGGATTTGCTGGAGCGCGGTGGCGCCGTCGCCGATGAGGGTGGCCCCTTTGACGGGCGCGCCGATCTTGCCGTCTTTGACGCGGTAGGCCTCGGTGCAGGAAAAGACGAATTTGCCGTTGGTGATATCGACCTGCCCGCCGCCAAAGCCCACGGCATAGATGCCGTCCTTCAACTCGGCCACCAGATCGCCCGGTGTGGCGTCTCCGCCCAGCATATAGGTGTTGGTCATGCGCGGCATGGGCGCGTGGGCATAGCTTTCGCGGCGTCCGTTGCCGGTGGGGGCCACGCCCATCAGGCGGGCATTCTGGCGATCCTGCATATAGCCCACCAGAATGCCATCCTCGATCAGGACATTGCGGGCGGAGGGCGTGCCTTCGTCGTCGATGGTGATGCTGCCGCGCCGGTCGGGGAGGGTGCCATCATCCAGAACGGTGACGCCGGGGGACGCGATACGTTGGCCCATGAGACCGGCAAAAGCAGAGGAGCCTTTGCGATTGAAATCGCCCTCAAGCCCGTGGCCGATGGCCTCGTGCAAGAGGATACCGGGCCAGCCGGGGCCAAGTACAACATCCATGGTGCCTGCGGGTGCCGGTTCGGCACGGAGGTTGACGAGGGCCACGCGCAGCGCCTCTTGGGTCTTGGCCTGCCAGTCGGCGGGATCAAGCAGGCCGTCAAGACCGACGCGCCCGCCGCCCCCGGCGCTGCCGCTTTCGCGGCGGCCCTCTTGCTCGACGATGATCGAGACATTGACGCGGGTCATGGGGCGAATGTCTTGCAGGTCTTGGCCATCGGGGCGCAGGATCACGACCTCTTGCAACGACGCGGCAATCGAGGCTGTGACCTGCACCACGCGGGGATCAAGGCCGCGCGCGAAGGCGTCAATCTCGCGCAGGGTGTCGAGTTTCACCGGGAAACTGGCCCCGGCGATGGGATCGGCATCGGTATAGAGGCGGCGATTCGTAGGCGTGGGCCCGGCTGCCAGGGTGCCCCCGCCTGCGCCGACGGCCAAGCGGGCGGTTTCTACCGCGCGTTTGAGCGCGGCCTCGGTCACTTCGGAGGAATGTGCGTAGCCCGTAACCTCGCCACGCACGGCGCGCAGGCCCAACCCCTCGGAGGCGTCATAGGACGCGGTCTTGACCCGGCCATCGTCGAACATCAGCCCTTCGGCGCGGCGGCGTTCAAAGAAGAGCTCGCCATCGTCGGCCCCATGGGTCGCCTCACGCAGGCGGGACAGGGCGGTGGCACGGTCGAGCAGGGTCTCGAAAGGGCGAAAGGCGGTGTCGGTCATTGGGATTCTCTCTCTGCGGCGCGGTCCGGGGGCGCGTTAATTTGATTTAAATCAAAAAAGCGTCCGTTTGCCGCAATGGTCTTTCTTGTCGTTTCAGGCAGAATATGGTTTTAGACGACACCGAGACAATGGGATTCCGCCGGGCGGCGGGGTGACCTTCGCAAAAAGACATGAACCGCTTTAACCGATCAGGGTGTAAAATGCGACTAACTTCCAGCCTTATGGCGGCCATGACCGCCTTTCTCGCCCTTCCTGCCATGGCTCAAGAGGGGCTTGAGATCGTAGGAAAGCCCGTTGACGGCAAGATGGGCTTTCAGCCGGCGGCAACCGAGCTTGCGCGGGATTTGCAATGGCTGGACGGGATGATCAACGTGATCATCATCGCGATCGTGATCTTTGTGACCGCGTTGCTGGTGATCGTCATGATCCGCTACAACCGCAAGACCAATGCAACACCGGCCAGTTTCACGCATAACTCGCCGATCGAGATTGCCTGGACGATCATTCCCATCGTGATCCTTGTCTTTATCGGGGCCTTCTCGTTGCCGGTGCTGTTCAAGCAGCAGGAAATTCCCGAGGGCGAGATCAACATCAAGGTGACGGGCTATCAGTGGTACTGGGGCTATGAATATACCGACCACGATTTTGCCTTTGACAGCTATATGATCGGTGCCCCGGCGACGGGTGGCGACAACCGCATGACCCCCGAAGTCGAGGCGCAGCTGATCGAGGCCGGTTACAGCAAGGATGAGTTCCTGCTGGCTACCGATACCTCGGTCGTCGTGCCCGTGGGCAAGACCGTTGTCATGACCGTGACTGGCGCAGATGTGATTCACAGCTGGACCATCCCCGCCTTTGGCGTGAAGCAGGATGCGGTGCCGGGGCGTCTGGCGCAGCTTTGGTTCAATGCCGAGAAGGAAGGCGTGTACTTTGGCCAGTGTTCAGAGCTTTGCGGTCAGGCCCATGCCTATATGCCGATCACCGTCAAGGTGGTGAGCGAAGAGGCCTATGCCGAGTGGCTGGATGGCGCGATCGAGGAATATGCCGGTACGCCGCGGTCCGTGGATGTGGCGCAGGCTGACTAAAGCAGACCGGGGTGCGCGCAATCTGTCCGCGCCCCAATCATGCCACGTAAGGGGCGCAGCCCTTGCGCCCCTTGGCCGGAGACTGAAATGAGCGATGCGAGCCTGAACACAGCCAGCCCCGTCAGCCGCGCCCAGGAGGGTGAGGCCGGATTTGGCGATTTCTTTGCCCTGCTCAAGCCGCGGGTGATGACGCTGGTGGTGTTTACGGCGCTGGTCGGTCTTTTGGCGGCGCCGGTGGGCGTGCATCCGGTCATCGGTTTTGCGGCGATCCTCTTCATTGCTGTAGGCGGCGGCGCTGCGGGCGCGCTCAATATGTGGTGGGAATCGGATATTGATGCGCTGATGAAGCGCACGCAAAAGCGGCCCATTCCGGCGGGCAAGGTCACGCGGGACGAGGCCTTTGCCTTTGGGATCACGCTGGCGGTGATGTCGGTGGTCATGCTGTGGCTGGCGACCAACGCGTTGGCGGCTGGCATCTTGGCCTTTACGATTTTCTTTTACGTGGTCATCTATACCATCGGGCTGAAGCGTTGGACGCCGCAGAATATCGTCATTGGTGGTGCTGCGGGTGCGTTCCCTCCGATGATTGGCTGGGCTGCGGTGACGGGCACGGTGAGCCTTGAATCGGTGCTGATGTTTGCGCTGATTTTCATGTGGACGCCGCCGCATTTCTGGGCGCTGGCACTGTTCATGCGCGGCGATTACGACACGGCGGGCGTGCCGATGCTGACGGTGACGCATGGGCGGCGCGCGACGCGGGTGCATATCCTTGTTTACACGGTGCTCTTGGCGGCGCTGGCGATTGGGGCTGCGTTCACCGGGATCGGCGGGCCGGTGTATCTGGCGGTTGCGGTGGTCTTTAACGCGCTCTTTCTGCGGGACGCGGTTGCGATCTGGCGGCGGGATGAGGATCAGGCGGAGGCCGATAACTACCGCGTCGAAAAGCGGGCGTTCAAGCTGTCGCTCTGGTATCTTTTCGCGCATTTCACGGCCATTCTTGCCGAGGCGGCGCTGGGCGGGTTTGGCTTGGGTGGCTGGTCATGAGCTTTCGCGAGGAACATGAGCTGCACAAGCGCCGGTTTGGCCGCAATCTGGGCCTTGGCCTTGTGCTGGCAGGGTTTGTTGCGCTGGTGTTCGGCATGACGATTGCCAAAGTCTCGGACGATGGATTCGCCGTGCCCAAGATCGAACAGGGGGAGAATTGATGGCGCTTGATCCGAAATTCAAGACCGTGACCCAGACTGTTGGCGTGGTCGTCCTGATGGGCGGGCTCGCTTGGGCGTCGGTGCCGTTCTACGACTGGTTTTGCCGCGTGACTGGCTTTGGCGGGGCGACAGGCGTGTCAGAAGTGGCAAGCGACGATGTTCTGGAGCAAACCGTCAAAGTGCGGTTCGACGCCAGCAAAGAGCGCGATATGCCTTGGGAATTCAAACCCATGGAGCGCCAGATGGAAATTCGCATCGGTGAGACAGGGCTGGCCTTTTACGAGGCCTACAACCCCACTGACCGCGCAGTCGCCGGATCAGCCAGCTATAATGTCACGCCCTATGAGGCGGGTGGCTTTTTCACCAAGATCGACTGTTTCTGTTTTGAACAACAGGTGCTACAGCCGGGTGAGCGGGTTCAGATGCCCGTGACCTTTTACGTCGACCCAGAGATCGTGACCGACCGTGACGCGAAATACGTACATACGATCACGCTGTCCTACACGTTCCACGAAATTGACCTGCCCGAGGAGCAAGCCGCGCTTGAGCAGGGGACCAACAACGATAAAAACCTGAACTGAGCCTTCGACGAGGGATAAGACAAAGATGGCACACGAGAAAAACCACGATTACCACATTCTGCCCCCCTCAATCTGGCCGTTGCTCGGCTCTTTGGCGGGGTTCGTCATGCTCTTTGGGGCGGTCCTGTTCTTTCACGATCATGGGCCTTGGATGCTCTTGGCGGGTCTGGTCGGCGTGCTTTACGTCATGTTCGGCTGGTGGGCCGATGTGGTGAACGAGGGGCAGACCGGCGATCACACTCCGGTCGTGCGGATCGGCCTGCGCTATGGCTTTATCATGTTCATCATGTCCGAAGTGATGTTCTTTGCCGCGTGGTTCTGGAGCTTTTTCAAGCATGCCATGTATCCGATGGGCGAAAACTCTCCGATGGTCGATGGCGTCTGGCCGCCTGTCGGGATCGAGACCTTTGATCCTTGGCATCTGCCGCTGATCAATACGCTGATCCTGCTCTGCTCGGGCTGTGCTGCGACATGGGCACACCATGCGCTGGTGCATGAGAACAATCGTCAGGACGTAAAGCGCGGGCTGATGATCGCGATTGCGCTGGGTGCGATCTTTACCGTGTTCCAGGCCTATGAATATAGCCACGCGGCCTTTGGCTTTTCCGGCAATATCTACGGTGCCAACTTCTTTATGGCGACGGGCTTTCACGGGGCGCATGTGGTGATCGGTACGATTTTCCTCTTTGTCTGCCTGATCCGGGTGCAAAAGGGGCATTTCACGCCGCAACAGCACGTGGGCTTTGAAGCGGCCGCTTGGTATTGGCACTTTGTCGATGTGGTCTGGCTGTTCCTGTTCGCCGCGATCTACATCTGGGGCGCGTGACGATCTTTTAAATAAGATCGGTGCCTGCGGCGCGAATATTTGAAGCAAGAAAAAGATGCGGGGGGTTTCCTTTCCCCGCATTTTCCTTTTGAGAGTGAGCCATGCGGAAAAGCGTTCTGATCCCCCTGATCTTTGGCATTGCCGGTGTGGCGGTGCTGATTGGGTTGGGCAAATGGCAGGTCGACCGGCTGGCATGGAAAGAGGGCGTGTTGGCGGATATCGCAGCACATATCGCCGCGCCGCCGGTGGGGTTGCCCGACGCCGCAGAGCCAGAGGCAGATCGCTATCTGCCGGTTGAGGTTACGGGGCAGATTGGCGATACGGCGCTGCGGGTGCTGGTCAGTCAAAAGCAGGTCGGCGCGGGATATCGGGTGATTTCCGTTTTGGACACCGGGGCGCGCCGGGTTCTGCTTGACCGGGGGTTCATCAAGGTGAGCGCCGATATTCCGGCCCCGCCGGAGGGGATGGTCACGGTTCAGGGCAATCTGCACTGGCCCGACGAGCGGCTGAGTTCCACGCCCGAAAACGATGTGGCGGGCAATATATGGTTTGCTCGCGACATCGCACAGATGGCTGACGTGCTGGATACAGAGCCGGTTTTGGTGGTGGCGCGCAGGCTGTCGGTGCCGGAGGTGGGCGTGTCGCCCTTGCCGGTAGACACAAGCGGTATTCCCAACGATCACCTGAGTTACGCGATCACATGGTTTTCGCTGGCCGCCATATGGGCCGCGATGACCGGGGTTTTCATCTGGCGCATGCGGCAGGCAGAGAGAGGCAAGACGTGAAATACATCTCGACACGGGGCCGCGCGCCCACGCTGAGTTTCGAAGAGGCGATGCTGACGGGGTTGGCGCGCGATGGTGGGCTCTATCTGCCCGAGAGCATTCCGGTGATGCGCGCCGAGGATATACGCGCACTCGAGGGCGTGAGCTATGAGGAGGCGGCGTTTCGAGTGATGCGGCCGTTCATCGGCGATGCCTTTACCGACGAGGAGTTTCGCGGGATCATCGCGCGGGCCTATGCGGGCTTTGGCCATGCGGCTCGGGCGCCGCTCAAGCAATTGAATAGCGGTCATTTCCTGCTGGAGCTGTTCCACGGCCCGACGCTGGCGTTCAAGGATTTCGCCATGCAGCTTATTGGGCAGATGTTCGAGTTCTCGCTCAAGCGCTCTGGCCAACGGGTGAGCATTGTGGGGGCGACCTCCGGCGATACCGGCTCTGCGGCGATTGAGGCGTTTCGGGGTCTGGATGCGGTGGATGTGTTCATCCTCTATCCGCATGGCCGGGTGTCCGAGGTGCAGCGGCGGCAGATGACAACGCCGGTTGAGGGCAATGTGCACGCGCTGGCCATCGACGGGCATTTCGACGATGCCCAGGCGCGCGTCAAGGACATGTTCAACGATTTCGAGTTCCGCGACGGTGTGCGTCTGGCGGGTGTGAACAGCATCAACTGGGCGCGGGTTCTGGCGCAGGTGGTGTATTACTTTACGTCGGCTGTCAGTCTTGGTGCGCCGGACCGCAAGGTCAGTTTCACGGTGCCGACGGGGAATTTCGGCGATGTCTTCGCGGGCTATATCGCCAAGCGGATGGGCCTGCCGATTGACCGGCTGGTGGTGGCGACCAATCAGAACGATATTCTGCACCGCTGTCTGAGCACGGGAGAGTATCGCCCCGATGGCGTGGCCCCGTCGATCAGCCCGTCGATGGATATTCAGGTGTCTTCGAATTTCGAGCGCGCGCTCTTCTATGCCTATGGGCAGGATGGGAACGCCGTGGCGCAGGAGATGGAAGCATTGAAGGCGGGCGGATTTAGCGTGAGCCAAGGCGCGCTGGAGGCGCTGCGCGAGACCTTCGACAGCGGGCGTTGTAGCGAAGAAGACACCCGCACCGCTATTCGCGATACATGGGCCGCGAGTGGCGAGTTGCTGTGCCCCCATAGCGCGGTGGGCGTGCATGTGGCCGAGGCAGAGCGGCATGCGGGCGTGCCGATGATCACGCTGGCCACAGCGCATCCTGCGAAATTCCCGGCTGCGGTGGAAGAGGCGAGCGGGATTCACCCCCCCTTGCCCGAGCGTATGGCGGACCTGTATGAGCGGGATGAACGTGTGACGCGGGTCGAGAACGACCTGAGCGCCATTGAAACATTGATCAAGGAACGGATCGCCAATTGAGTGTCCAACTGACCACCCTTCCCAACGGGTTTCGCATCGTCTCGGAACATATGCCCGGCCTGCAATCGGCGGCCATCGGCGTCTGGGTGCTGGCCGGCGCGCGCCATGAAGAGGCCAGCCAGAATGGCATCGCGCATTTTCTGGAGCATATGGCCTTTAAGGGGACCAAGCGGCGTTCGGCCTTGCAGATCGCCGAGGCGATTGAGGATGTGGGCGGCTATATCAACGCCTATACCAGCCGCGAGGTGACGGCCTATTACGTGCGCGTCCTCAAGGAAGATGTGCCGCTGGCCTTGGATGTGGTGTCGGATATCCTGCGTAACCCGGTCTTCGATCCGCGTGAGATCGAGGTAGAGCGCGGTGTGATCCTGCAAGAGATCGGTCAGGCGGCGGATACACCGGATGACATCATTTTCGACTGGTTGCAGGAAAAGGCCTATCCCGATCATCCGCTGGGACGCACCATTCTGGGCGCGGAAGAGCGGGTGCGCGGCTTTGACCGGCCCGATCTGGAACGGTTCGTGGATCAATATTACCGGCCCGGTCAGATGGTGCTGTCGGCGGCGGGGGCGGTAGATCACGAGGCCCTCGTGCGCATGGCTGAAGGCGTGTTTGGTGACATGATCCCAAGCCATGCAATCGAGCCGCCGGTGGCGCGGTTTGCAGGGGGCGAGACGCGGCATGTCAAGGACCTGGAGCAGGCGCATTTCGCGCTGGCCTTCGAGAGCCCGGATTACGCGCATCCCGATATTTACACCGCGCAAATCTATGCCTCTGCCCTTGGTGGGTCGATGTCGTCGCGGCTGTTTCAGGAGATCCGCGAGCGGCGGGGGCTGTGTTATTCGATCTATGCGCAGGCCGGGGCCTATTCAGATACCGGCATGATGACGATCTATGCAGGCACATCGGGCGAGCAATTGGGTGATCTGGCAGGGATCACCATCGACGAGATGAAGCGTGCCGCCGAAGATATGAGCGCCGCCGAGGTCGAGCGGGCGCGGGCGCAGATGAAGGCCGGATTGCTGATGGGGCTGGAGAGCCCGAGCAACCGGGCCGAACGGCTGGCGCGGATGCTGCAAATCTGGGGACGGGTGCCAACCCTGCCAGAGGTTGTGGAACGCATTGACGCGGTGACGCTTGCGGATGTGCGGCGGCTGGCCGAGAGCACGGTGGCGCAGGCCCCTGCGGCGCTGGCGCTTTATGGTCCGGTGGAACAGGCCCCGACGCTGGCCGCCCTTGATGCGAGGCGCGCTGCCTGATGATGCTTTTGCCGCGCCGCAAGCTCAGGATCGAGACCGAGCGTCTCAGCCTGCGGCAGCCGGTGATCGGCGATTATCGGGACTGGAGCGCGTTGCGCGCGGAGAGTGCGGATTTCCTGACCCCGTGGGAGCCGCTTTGGGCCGTGGATCATCTGGCGCGCAAAGGGTTTTCCAACCGGGTCTGGTGGGCGCAACGCTCGATTTCCAATGGCAGCGCAATGCCGCTTTTTTTGGTGCGGCGCGAGGATCAGGCGTTATTGGGGGCGATCACGCTGGACAATATTCGGCGGGGTCCGGCGCAGGCGGGCACGCTGGGCTATTGGATCGGCCAAGCCTATGCGCGGCAGGGCTATATGCGCGAGGCGATTGCCGGGGTGGTGCACTATGCCTTTGACCGGCTGGACCTAAGCCGAATCGAGGCGGCCTGCCTGCCGGAAAATCAGGCGTCGCGGGCGCTGCTGGAAAAATGCGGCTTCAAATACGAAGGTGTCGCGCAGAGCTATTTGCAGATCAACGGGCGTTGGCGGACGCATGTTCTTTATGCGCAGTTGCGGGCAGACCGGCGCGGGCGCACGGATGTGGGGTGATCCCACGGGTTACTCGCGGAATGCCTTGGCCAGATAATCGGTGAAGGGTTTGACCAGATAAGCCAGCGGTGTGCGGTCGGCGGTGCGGATGAACGCCTCGACCGGCATGCCGGGGATAAGGGTGGTGCCCTCGGGCAAGCGGGCCTGCTCGCCTTCGCTCAGCACGATTTCGGCGCGGTAATAGCTGGCGCGCGTGGCCTCATCCTCGAAGGCATCGGCGGAAATCTGGGTGACGCGCCCAAAGAGTTCTGGCGTGGTGCGTTGATCGAGCGCGGAGAAGCGCAGCGTGACTTCCTGTCCGACAAAGAGTTTATCGACATGGATGCTGTCGACGCGGGCGTTGATCACCAGCGGGCGGTCCTGTGGCACGATGAAGAGCACCGGATCGGCGGGCCGGATGACCGAGCGTTGGGCAAAGACCTGCAGGTTATAAACCACGCCCGAGACTGGCGCGGGGATGTCGAGCCGCCCCATTTGTTCGATCAGGGCGCGGCGTTGTTCGCGCAATTCAAGCTCGCGGAACTGCAGATCCCGCAGGGTGGTGATGGCCTCTTCGCGCCGGTCTGTGCCCAGTTTGAGAATCGAGATTTCGATTTCGGTGATGCGGCCTTCGGCCTCGGCCTTTTGGGCGGCAAGATCGCCCATGGTGCCGCTGAGCCGCGCCTGTTCGCGTTGCAGCCCGAGCACGCGGGTCGCTTGCGCCAGCCCACGATCCAGCAGCGATTGTTGATCGGTCAGTTCCAGTTCGATCAGTTCAAGCTGGCGGGCAAGGGCCACTTGCTGGGCCTCAATGCCCTCGATCTGGTTGGAAATCTGGCCGCGCCGCTTGTCGAGTTGGTCAATCTCGGCGGCGACGGTCTGGGCGCGGGCCTCGAACAGGGTCTTTTGCCCGGTCATCAGATCGGCGGCGTCGGCGTTCTGCGCTGACAGTTCAATGAGGAGCGGATCGAATTTCAGGGCGTCGCGCCCGTCGCGCTCGGCCTCTAGGCGGCCACGGCGAGCCATGAGTTCGGCAAGCTGGTTTTCGATGATCGAGAGTTCGGATTGCAACTCGTTGGGATCAAGCCGGACAAGCACCTGACCGGCGCTGACCTTGTCGCCCTCTTTGATCTCGATGGCGGAAACGACGCCACCGTCGGGGTGTTGGACGACCTGCCGATTTTGATCCACCTCGATGCGCCCCGGTGCGATAATCGCCCCGGAAATCTGGGTGAACGCGGCCCATGTCCCAAAACCGCCCACCAGCAGAACAAGGCCGATGAGACCGATGATCAGCGGCTTGCGCGCCGACCATGCGCTATCGTTCGGGGCGCTCATCGCACACCTCCGGGGCCGGTGGACTCGGTGACTTGTTGATGGTTCTGGAGCACATCCTTGAGCACTTTTTCACGCGGGCCAAAGGCGCGCATAACGCCGGCCTCAAGCATCAGCAGCATATCGCATTCCTTGATCGCGGCGGGACGGTGGGCAACCACGATCACGGCCTTGCCTTCGGCCTTGAAGCTGCGGATGGCGAGATTGACCGCTTCGCTGCCTTCGTTGTCGAGATTGGAATTGGGTTCATCCAGCACAAGGATCATGGGATCGCCATACATGGCGCGGGCAAGGCCGATGCGCTGCATCTGCCCGCCCGAGAGCCGCCCGCCGCTGGCGCTGACGCGGGTGTCATAGCCGTTGGGCAGTTTTAGGATCATCTCATGGGCGTCGGCCTTGCGCGCGGCGGCGACGATCTTGGCGGGGTCCGGCTGGGCGGCCAAGCGGGCGATGTTGTCGGC
Organism: Roseovarius sp. MS2; assembly: GCF_051447875.1. Classification (NCBI taxonomy): domain Bacteria; kingdom Pseudomonadati; phylum Pseudomonadota; class Alphaproteobacteria; order Rhodobacterales; family Roseobacteraceae; genus Roseovarius; species Roseovarius sp. MS2. The sequence continues at coordinate 542,148 of NZ_JBKHVF010000001.1, read as the reverse complement.
GATGGTGCCGTCAAAGAGCTGCACGCGCTGTGGCAGATAGCCGATCAACTCACCCAGCACATTGGGGGCGTATTGGTCGAGGGTTGCGCCATCGAGGCGGATCTTGCCGCCTGCAGGCCGCCAGACGCCGGTGATGGCGCGGGCGAGGGTGGATTTGCCCGCCCCCGAAGGGCCGATCACGCCCACGGCCTGACCCGGTTCGATCTTGAAGCTGAGTGTTTTGAGCACGGCCTGGCTTTCACCCGGCGGGACCATGGTGAGTTGGCTCACTTCCAGCCGCGCCTTGGGGCGGGGCAGGGGCGTGCGCGGTTGTTCAGGGGGAACAGAGCCGAGGAGTTCCGCCAGGCTTTCCCAGCCTTTGGCGGCGCGTTGCACCAGCGCCCATTGGCCGATGGCCTGCTCGATGGGGGCAAGGGCGCGGCCCATCAGGATCGAGCCTGCGATCATGGCACCGGGCGTCAGCTCTCCGCGCAGTACGAGCCACGCGCCCAGACCCAGCATCGCCGATTGAAGAAGAAGGCGCAGCGCCTTGGTAGAGGTGGTGAAGGTGCCGCCCAGATCAGCGGCCTCGATCGCGGTCGAGAGGGCGCGGCCACGCGCGGCTTGCCAGCGATCAAAGGCCGCGTCGCGCATGCCCATGGCCTGAATCATCTCGGATTCGTTGCGCAATTGTTCGGAAATTGATTCGGCCTGAACGCTTGCGTTATTGGCCTGTCCGGTGGGTTTGCGGGTCACGACCTGATTGATCAGGGTGACAACAACCAAAAGCGCCCCCCGGCAAGAGCGAGAATGCCAAGCCAAGGGTGAAACACCCAGATCGCGGCCAGAAAGAACGGGGCCCATGGCATGTCGAAAATCGCCAGAAGCACGGGCGATGTCATCAGCCGCTGGATTGATTCCAGATCGCGCAGGCCGGTGGCGGTGTTGGCATCGGGTTGGATGGCCGATTTGCGAATCACCGCGTCGAATACCCGCCGGTCCAAACGCGCCTGAAAGCGCGCGCCGACCCGCCCCATGATGCGGCCACGGGCATAATCGAGCAGACCCATCATCGTATAGAGAAATAAAACCAGCACCGAGAGAGCGATCAGGGTTTCCACCGAGCGGCTGCTGAGGACGCGGTCATAGACCTGCAACATGTAGATTGGGCCGGTCAACATCAGAAGATTGGCGAAAAAGCTGAAGATGCCAACAAACCAGTAGAGACTACGGCTTTCGCGTCGGGCCGCGCGCAATTCTTGGCGGCCCGCTTCCAGTTTCATCTTGTCCAAATCTGTATTCCGTCTTTAGTGTTCAAGTCTTTAAGTGATCCAAAGCAATCCTGTCTTTCCTTACAGGGAATGTCACCATTCTGCCACAGCATTGTGAACATGGGGCGTAGGATGATGGGTTTGTTCGGGCTATAGTTTATGTAAGGCAGAGACTCGTTTAATGACGGATAAACCATTGCAGTTGCCATCTTTCCATATCTCGTCCGGTTCCGCGTTGCGGGTGATCGCCCTTACAGGTGTCGTCGCGCTGAGCGCCTGCGCGCGCCCTGATCCGTCAGAGGCCACGCGCGATGTTTTCGACCCGTATGAGTCGCAAAACCGTGGTGTGCATGAGTTCAACCGAGGGTTTGACCGTTCGCTCGTGCGGCCGGTGGCCAAGGGATATAGTGCGGCCATTCCCGACGATATCGAGACGGTCATCGGGCGGTTCTCGACCAACCTATCGCTGCCGAGTGATATCGTGAACAATGTCTTGCAGCTAAATATGCGTGGGGCGTTTCAGGACACCGCGCGTCTGGTTGTAAACACCACCTTCGGCCTTGGCGGTCTGTTCGATCCGGCCAGCGAAATGGGTATGGCCGCGGGCACCAATACCGACTTCGGCGAAACTTTGCACGTTTGGGGCGCGCGGGAAGGGGCCTATGTAGAACTGCCGGTCTTGGGTCCTTCGACAGAGCGGGATACCTGGGGCATTGCGGTTGATCTTTTCACCAACCCCTTGAGTTACATACTTGAATCGCCGGCTAATCTGGTTGGAACCGGGGCGGGTGTGGCCGCTGGCCTATCCAAGCGCGAGAAGTTCAGCGAGACGATTGACGCCATTCTTTACGAGAGTGCCGACAGCTATGCGCAGTCGCGCTCGATCTTCCTGCAAAACCGACGCTTCAAACTGGGCGGCACGGCTGATAGTGTCTATGACGACCCTTACGGTAGTCTTGAGCCGTCCACACCTTTGGAGGATCCCTATGCTGAGTGACATCACCCGCCGCCATTTCATGACCTCGGGTTTTGCCGTGACCGCGTTGGCTGCCCTGCCCAGCACCGGGTGGGCGCTCGATGATGCGCGCGCGCGGTCGCTGGTGGATGAGGTTGTGGTGAACATCAACCGCGTCATCGCATCGGGTAAGCCGATATCGGGCATGATCGCGGATTTCGAGCGTATTTTCAGCACCTATGCCGATGTGAATATCATTGCGCGGTCTACCCTCGGGGCGGATGCCAACCGGGTATCATCGGCGCAGATGCGTGCCTTTACCGAAGCGTTCCGGGGCTATATCGCGCGGAAATATGGCAAGCGGTTCAATGAATTCGCGGGGGGGCGCATCGAGGTGAACTCGGTCAAGCCGGTGAAATCGTGGCACGAGGTGAAATCCACGGCCTATCTTCGCGGGCAATCGCCGTTCGAGGTAAGTTTCCTCGTGTCAGACCGCTCGGGCAAGGATCTGTTTTTCGATATGATCATCGAGGGCATCAGCCTGCGGCTGAGCGAGCGCACCGAGATTGGCGCGATGCTGGATCGCCGCAATGGCGATGTGAACGCGCTGATTGCGGATCTCAAGCAAGCGGGCTGAGGCGTTTTACATTTTGGTTCGTCGTGAACGGCGCCCTGTTTGGGCGCCGTTTTCAGTTTCCGCCAAAGATGCTGCGCAGGATGTTTTCGATCGGATTGTCGCTGGCCACCGGCGCGCGGCGTTGCTGGTCCTGCGGGGCTGGCGCGGGTGCCGGGGCGGGGCGGGGTTGCGGGCGCAGCATCGGCAGGGGTTTGGGATCAATGCCCTCATGCACGCGCGTCATGGTTTCCTGCCAGATTTCAGCCGGAAGACCACCGCCAGTGACGCCGCTAAGCGGGGTGTTGTCATCATAGCCCATCCAGACCCCGGCCACATAATCGGCGGTAAAACCCAAAAACCAAGCATCGCGGGCGGCCTGTGTGGTGCCGGTTTTGCCAGCAGCCTCGCGGCCCGGCAGGCGGGCGCGACCGCCGGTGCCACCTTCGATCACCTTGGTCATCATGTAGATGAGTTCCTGCGCGGCACTTTCCTGAATGACGCGCTCGCCGATGCCACCGCCGGTGCCCATCAAGGGCTCGTTCTCGCCCAAGAGCTTCAGTTCGACTAGGCCATAGGGCGTGACAGAGGAGCCGCCGTTGAGAATGCCCGCATAAGCGCCTGTCATTTCCAAAAGCGTGCTTTCAGAGGCCCCAAGCGCCAAGGCCGGGCCTGCGGCCAAATCGCTGTCGATGCCAAAATCGCTGGCCACTTTGCGCACGAGGTCACGCCCGACACTCTCGGAGATTTTGACCGCCGGGATATTGAGGGATTGCGCGAGCGCCTCGGTCAGCGACACGCGACCTTTGTAGTCGCGGGTGTAGTTTTCCGGGCACCAGCGGCCAGAGCCGGGGATATTGAGGCAGTAGGGTTCGTCCACGACAACTGAATCGTAGCTGTAGCCAAGTTCCACGGCCGTGGCGTAGACGAAGGGCTTGAAGGCTGATCCGGTCTGGCGTTTGGCCTGAGTGGCGCGGTTGAAGGCACCCACCACCTTGGTTTTGCGCCCGCCCACCATGCCACGCACCGCACCATCGGCGGACATGACGACAATCGCGGCCTGCGCCTTGGAACCTTCGCGCACTTTTTCGTCAAAGATATAGGTCAGCGCCTCTTCGGCGGCGGTTTGCACGCGCTGATCCAAAGTGGTGCGGATGATCACGTCTTCGGTGGTGTCGCGGGTGAAAAACTCGGGCCCCGACGCCATGACCCAATCGGCGAAATAGCCGCCTGCCTGCCGTTCGGCGGCCTCGGAGAGTTCGGCAGGGTTGGCGAGGGCCAAGGCCGCCTCTTGATCGCTGAGATAGCCCTGACGGCGCATTAGGCCCACCACGACCGAGGCGCGGTTGCGCGAGCGTTCGAGATTTGCGGTCGGTGCGAGGGTCGAGGGTGCTGTCAAGAGACCTGCAATCATCGCGCCCTCGGCGGGGTTGAGCGTGGCGGCGGATTTGCCGAAATAGCGTTGGGCTGCGGCCTCGGCCCCATAGGCCCCGCCACCCAGATAGGCGCGGTTGAGATAGACCGAGAGGATCTGGTTCTTGGTGTATTTTACCTCCATCGCCAGGGCGTAGACTGCCTCGCGGGCTTTGCGCGAGAGCGAGGAGCGGCGACAGTCGGAGATGTATTCGGCCTCGCTCTTCCATTCGCTGGCATTATAGGCATTGCCAAAGCAGAGCAGTTTCGCGGTCTGCTGCGTGATGGTCGAGCCGCCGTTGCCCTGCAACGGGCCGCGCCCCTCGTTCAGGTTGATGCGGATGGCGCTGGCAATACCGATGGGGTCAACGCCGGGATGCAGATAAAATCGGCGGTCCTCGGTGGCGATCACGGCATTCTTGAGATGCGGGCTGACGGTTTCGGCGGTGACGATGCCACCAAACTGATCGCCGCGCCAGGCAAAGACCTCTCCGTCGTGATCCAGCAGGGTGACAGAGCCCTTGGCGCGGCCATCCATCAGGGTCTGGAATTCGGGCAGGCTGGTGTAGGTGATGGCCACCATCACGCCCACGACCACAGTGACCACGGCCGTTACCCGCCAGGTAATCCACCAGAGCACGCCGAATATCCAGCGTAGCAGCCCGCCGACCAACCGCACGACCACGTTATTGGAGCGCGCGCGGGCGCGACGCGGCGTGCTTTTGGCCTTGCGCGCGGGTTTTGGTTTGGACGGCGCCTTGGCGCTGCGCTTGGGGGCCACCAGAGGCGGTTTTTTCGGTCCTGTCGTGCTCATTGCTGCCCTGCTCGGCCTTGTGTGTTTGGGACAGTTTATAATGCGGGATCGCAAAAGTAGAGACCCCGCGCGCGCGGATCGTGATTTCCGATGTGCGTAAAAAATACGCAAATTAATATTTCAGCACAAATTTTAAGCATATGTGGTGAATTTAGGCGGCGGATTCCTGCCTTGACCCTTCCAGACTCTGCCATCTGCGCCTTTTCTGCATGTGCAAACAACGCGCTGAGACACCGCAAACCGAAAGGGGCAGACGTGAAACTCATCATTGCAACGATAAAGCCGTTCAAGCTGGAAGAGGTCCGCGAGGCGCTGACCGACATCGGCGTACGCGGCATGATGGTGACAGAGATCAAGGGCTTTGGCTCGCAATCCGGCCACACGGAAATCTATCGCGGTGCGGAATACGCCGTGAATTTCGTGCCCAAGATCAAGCTGGAAATCGCGGTTTCTGCCGCGATGGCCGATCAGGTGGTCGAGACCATCACCAAGACCGCCCGTACCGGCAAGATCGGTGACGGCAAGATCTTCGTGCTCGACATCCAGCAAGCCGTGCGCGTGCGCACCGGCGAAACCAACGATGACGCGCTTTGAGCGCGCAGGGGAAAGGATAAACACAATGAATTCCATGCTAAAACTCGGCCTTGCCGCAACGCTGATTGCGCTGCCGCAGATGGGGCTGACCCAAGAGGCGGCGGCTGAGGCCGTGCCCAGCTTTGATGAAATCGGCCCCTATATCATGACGACGCTGCTGTTCTGCATGGCGGGCTTTTTGGTGTTCTTCATGGCGGCGGGTTTTGCCATGCTCGAAGGCGGGCTGGTGCGGTCCAAGAACGTCACGATGCAGATGACCAAGAACATCGTCCTCTATTCCTTTGCAACGATCATGTACTGGCTGGTCGGCTTTAACCTGATGTATCCCGGCGATGGCTGGCTGGTGGCCGGTTGGGTCGGGCCGTTCTTTGCCATGACCGAGCTGGACCCGGTAGGGGTTGCGGCGGCGGATGCGGCGCTTGATTATGCCTCGATCGGTTCTGACTTCTTCTTCCAACTGGTGTTTGTCGCGGCCACAGCGTCGATCGTGTCGGGCGCACTGGCGGAGCGGATCAAGCTTTGGCCGTTCCTTGTGTTTGTCATCGTGCTGACCGGGTTCATGTATCCGATTTCCGGGTCCTGGCAGTGGGGCGGCGGCTGGTTGTCTGAGGCTGGGTTCTCTGACTTTGCTGGCTCGACCGTTGTGCATTCCGTGGGTGGCTGGGCTGCTCTGGCGGGGGCGATCATCCTGGGGCCGCGTCTTGGCAAATATGGCAAAGATGGCAAGGTCACGCCGATGCCGGGTTCGAACCTTGCGCTTGCCACTTTGGGCACATTCATCCTGTGGCTGGGTTGGTTCGGCTTTAACGGTGGTTCGCAATTGGCGATGGGCACCGTGGGCGATGTTTCGGACGTGTCGCGGATCTTTGCCAATACCAATATGGCGGCGGCTGCGGGTTCGATTGCTGCGCTGATCCTGACCCAAGTGCTCTACAAAAAGCCTGACCTGACCATGGTTCTCAACGGCGCATTGGCGGGTCTGGTGTCGATCACCGCAGAGCCGCTTGCACCGAGCCTGTTCGGCGCACTTTGGATCGGGGCTGTTGGCGGTGTGATCGTGGTCTTGGCCGTGCCCATGCTTGACAAGTTCAAGATCGACGATGTGGTTGGTGCCATCCCGGTTCACTTGCTCGCCGGTATCTGGGGCACGCTTGCCGTGGTCTTCTATGGCGAGGCCAGCCTCGGCACGCAGCTTCTGGGGATCTTTGCCTACGGTGCCTTTACCTTTACCGTCAGCATCGTGATCTGGCTGATCATCAAGGGCACCATGGGTCTGCGGGTCGATCAAGAGACCGAGATCAACGGGCTCGACATGGCGGAAATGGGCATGGAAGCCTATCCTGAATTCTCCAAGAGCTGATCCTTCTCCTTCCTGACAGATCTTGAGAGAGCTTGCCCGGGCGTTCGCGCCCGGGCTTTTTATTCTGTGCGGGGTTTGATGCCCTCTCTGGCAGAATCGTGGCGATCTGTGCTAAGTCTAGCGGTATGAACAGCCACAACCCCAAGATACGCGCAGACCGCCCTCAAATTCGTCAGTTGGACGAGGGGGCGATCAATCGCATTGCGGCGGGAGAGGTGGTGGAGCGGCCTGCCTCGGCGGTCAAGGAATTGGTGGAAAACGCGCTTGATGCCGGGGCCACCCGGATTGAAGTGAGCTATGCCGATGGGGGCAAGACGCTGATCCGCGTCAGCGATGATGGCTGTGGCATGACGCCGGATGAGTTGCCACTGGCGCTTGCGCGGCATGCCACGTCCAAGATCGACGGCACGGACCTTTTGAATATTCATTCCTTTGGGTTTCGTGGCGAGGCGTTGCCGTCCTTGGGGGCGGTCGGGCGGCTGACGATTGTGTCGCGTGCGGGTGCAGAGGCGGCTGAGATGACCGTTGCCGGTGGGCAGATGGGGGCGGTCAAACCCGCCGCGTTGAACAGTGGTACGGTGGTGACGCTGCGCGATCTGTTTTACGCCACGCCCGCGCGGCTTAAGTTCATGCGCTCGGACCGGGCAGAGGCGCAGGCGATTGCCGATACGGTCAAGCGGTTGGCGATGGCGGAGCCGTTTGTGGGGTTCACCCTGCGCGATGTGTCTGGCGGGGGCGAAGGGCGGATCGTGTTTCGTGCCGATCCTGAAAGCGGCGATTTGTTTGACGCGCTGCACGGGCGATTGGCGCGGGTTCTGGGGGCGGAGTTCGCCGAAAATGCGCTGAAGATTGATGCCACGCGCGAGGGGCTGCGCCTGACCGGCTATGCCGCGCTGCCCACTTATGCGCGGGGATCAGCGGTGGCGCAGTATCTCTTTGTCAATGGTCGCCCGGTGCGGGACAAGATGCTTTATGGCGCGCTGCGTGCTGCCTATCAGGATGTGCTCAGCCGGGATCGGCACCCGGCTGCGGCGCTGTTTCTGAACTGTGATCCTGTGCTGGTTGATGTGAACGTGCATCCGGCGAAATCCGAGGTGCGGTTTCGCGATCCGGGGCTGGCGCGGGGGCTGATCGTATCGGGGTTGCGGCATGCCTTGGCGGAGGCGGGGCATCGCGCGTCAACCACGGTGGCGGGGGCCACCTTGGGCGCGTTTCGGGCGGAACCGGCGGGGCGCATCTATCAGATGGACCGCCCGTCTCCGCAGGCACGCAGCCTGGCCTATCAGGCACAAGCGCCCGGTTTTGCCGATATGGGCGCGGATTGGAGCGCGCGGGTTGAGAGCGCGCCAGAGCCGGAGGTAGAGGAACAGCCCGCCACGGCGTTGCCGCTTGGGGCCGCGCGGGCGCAGGTGCATGAGAATTACATCATCGCCCAGACCGAGACCGGCATGGTCATTGTCGATCAGCACGCCGCCCATGAGCGTCTGGTGTATGAGCGGCTGAAACGCCAGATGGCCGAGAGCGGGATCGCGGCGCAAGCGCTGCTGATCCCTGAGATTGTCGATCTTTCCGAAGCCGATTGCGCGTTGTTGATGGACCATGCCGAAGAGTTGGCCGGGATGGGGCTGGGGATCGAACCGTTTGGGTCGGGCAGCCTTGCGGTGCGCGAAACCCCAGCCATTCTGGGGCCGGTCAACGCCAAGGCGCTTTTGCGCGATATCTTGGACGAGTTGCAGGATCAGGGCGCAAGCGGCACGTTGAAATTGCGGATCGACGCGATCCTGAGCCGCGTGGCCTGTCATGGCTCGGTCCGGTCAGGTCGCCGGATGAGCGCGGACGAGATGAACGCCCTTTTGCGCGAGATGGAGCGCACGCCGATGTCGGGGCAATGCAACCACGGGCGGCCGACCTATGTGGAATTGCGGCTATCGGATATTGAACGGCTGTTCGGGCGCACATGATCCAGATTGGCGGTCAGACCTATGCGTTTGACGATCCCGCCGTTGTGGCAGTGGTGATCGGCGCGGCGGTGTTGCTGCTGATCCTTCTGCTGCTCATCCTTGCGCTGCGCGCCGCCAATCGGTCGGCGCGGCTGGCAGAGCCGCTCGCCTATCAGATGGGGCAATTGGGGCAGCGGGTGCAGGGGCTGTCGGATGGGCAGCATCAGCTTGCCGGTGGCCTAAACCATGTGTCCGAGGCGCAGGCGGCGGCGCAATCGCATCTGTTGCAACTGATGGAAAAGCGGTTGGCGCAGGTAAGCCATGCCATGACCGAGAACCTGCAAGGCACCTCGCGGCGCACGGCGCAATCGCTTGGGGAATTGCAGCAGCGCCTGCAAGCCATCGACAAGGCGCAGGACAATATCACCAAGCTCTCGGGTGATGTGCTGTCGTTGCAGGATATCCTGTCGAACAAGCAGACACGGGGGGCGTTTGGGGAAATTCAGCTGACGGATATTGTCACCAAGGCGCTGCCGTCGGACAGTTACACATTGCAAGCGACGCTGTCGAATGGGAGGCGGGCGGATTGTCTTATTCATCTGCCCAATCCACCTGGGCCAATTTGCATTGACAGTAAATTCCCGTTGGAGGCCTATGAGGCGCTGCGCCGGGCCAAGACTGACGGGGAATTGGCCGAGGCGGCGCGAGGTATGCGCACGGCGGTGCGCAAGCATATCAAGGATATTTCCGAGAAATACATCCTCGAGGGCGAGACCGCCGATGGCGCGCTGATGTTCCTGCCCTCTGAGGCGGTCTATGCCGAGTTGCACGCCAATTTCCCGGAAGTGGTGCGCGATGGCTTTGCCGCGCGGGTTTGGATCGTGTCACCCACAACCTGCATGGCCACGCTCAACACCATGCGCGCAATCCTCAAGGATGCGCGAATGCGCGAGCAGGCGGGGGCAATCCGGCGGGAACTAGGCCTTTTGTTCGCGGATGTGGAGCGGTTGGGCGCACGGGTTGAAAACCTGGACCGGCATTTCACTCTGGCGGCCAAGGATGTGGCGGAAATCCGGATTTCGGCAGACAAGGCGGGACGACGGGCGCGACGGCTGGATAATTTCGATTTCGAGGAACTGGCCCCCGAGACCGATCCGGCCATCGTGCCGCTGGTCAAGGGCAGCTAAGGGGCTTTCGCTCTGGTTCTGCAAGGTGACGTCGCGGCAAACCGTGCTATCTTGCTCAAGACCAAGAGGAGGGCTGCTGATGATCCGACTTGTCTTGTTCGTTTTGATGCTGGCCGCGCCTGCCACCGCGCAGGATCGTAGGCCAAGCCATTGTATTGCGCTTGCCGATGCGACGCCGGGGATGGAATACATACACCGGGCCAGTTTTCGCGCGCCGCTGCCCGAGTATACCGTGCGGCTGCGCTATATCGCGCATGCGTCCTTTCTCATTCAGGCGGGCGGATACAATGCCGTGACAGATTTCACCGGCTTTATCGGCAGCGCCAATCTGATCCCCGATGTTGTCACGATGAATCACGCGCATGAAACGCATTGGACCGCCTTTCCCGATCCGGCAATCCCGCATGTGCTGCGCGGTTGGGGGGAATATGGCGTGGGGGCCGATCATCACCTTGATCTGGGCGGGCTGGTGGTGCGCAATGTGCCCACCGATATCCGATCGGGCGGCGGGGTGGAGCAGAATGGCAATTCGATTTTTGTCTTTGAGGCTGAGGGGCTGTGCATCGCCCATCTGGGGCATTTGCATCACGAGCCGTCGGACGATCAATATGCCGCTCTTGGCCGGATGGATGTGGTGATGGCCCCCGTTGATGGCGGGTTTACCATAAATATCGAGAATATGATGAACGTGCTCAGGCGGGTGAAGGCGTCGATCGTGCTGCCGATGCACTGGTTTGGCGATAGCACGCTGGAGCGGTTTCTGGCGGGGATGGAAGGCGAATTTGCCATTTCCCGCCCCGGTGTGAGCGAGATTGAGGTCTCTTTGCGCAGCCTGCCAGACCGGCCTACCATCGTGGTGCTGCGGCCTGCGTGGCTGCGGGATAACGAGTGACGGGCCGGTCGGGCGGTAGCAGACGGTGGCAGGATCTTTTGCTGCGCAGTCAGGCGATCAAGATCACTCCTCTGTGGGCGGATTTTGCACCCTGTTGACCACCCAAAAGAAGATACCTGCAAAAACGCCAAGGACGCCCCAAGTGATCCCGTTGGCGATTGCAAAGCGTGCGGTTTCGCCAAATGAGACGCCGTCTGAGGACAGATTGATCAGGATGTAGAGGAGCGGTGCTGCAAAAAGGCCGAATCCAGCGCCGCCGGCGGCCCCCAGAATGGCCCAAGTCATATAAGAGTTCGCGGTCATGCGCGTTTCCTGTGTCTCGGTTTCGGTTTTCCGCCGTTGGCGGCGTGGTCTAAGCCGACAAACCCGTTGCCGCCGACTCCCGTGAGCGCAAGATGCCTGCACAGGCTGCTGGTTTCATAACGCGCGGGAAGGCCGGGGATTTATAGTGTGTCCTGCCGGTGAGATAAGTCACCGAGACACGATATCAATAATTTAACAGGCACCGGGCCGGTTCAAATTCTATGCATGCGGCGGGAGCTGTGGGTATTCGGCGGCTTTAATGCCAGCCCGCATCAGGCCGGCACGCGCAGCACCCGTGGCACCTTGAATTCGACGTTTTCCTGGGCGGTTTCCACCTGTTCGACGGTCACGTCATAGCGCGCGCGGAAGGCGTCGATGACCTCGTTCACCAGCACTTCGGGGGCAGAGGCCCCGGCGGTGATGCCGATGCTGCGGATACCGCCCAACGCCCGCCAGTCGATGTCGGTGGCGCGTTGCACAAGCTGGGAATAGGCGCAGCCCGCGCGCGCGCCGACCTCGACCAGACGTTTGGAGTTTGACGAATTGGGGGCACCCACGACGAGCATGGCTTCGGCCTTTTCGGCCATGGCCTTGACCGCCTCTTGGCGGTTGGTGGTGGCGTAGCAGATGTCTTCTTTGTGCGGGCCGACAATGGCCGGAAACCGGGCCTGAAGGGCGGCAACCACCTCGGCGGTATCGTCGACCGAAAGGGTGGTTTGGGTGACAAAGGCGAGGCGGTCAGGATCGCGGACGTCGAGCGTTGCCACATCGGCGGGGGTTTCGACCAAGAGCACCTCGCCTGTCGGCAATTGCCCCATGGTGCCGACGGTTTCGGGATGGCCCGCGTGGCCGATCATCACGATTTGCAGCCCGTTGTCATGGTGGCGTTCCGCCTCGATATGTACTTTGCTGACCAGCGGGCAGGTGGCATCGACATAGAGCATTTGGCGGGCGGTGGCCTCTGCCGGGACGGATTTGGGCACGCCATGGGCGGAAAAGATCACGGGCCGGTCGGTTGGGCACTCATCCAGTTCTTCGACGAAAACCGCCCCTTTGGCGCGCAGGTCATCGACCACGAATTTATTGTGCACAATCTCGTGGCGCACATAGACCGGCGCCCCCCATTTCGCGAGCGCCATCTCTACGATCTTGATGGCGCGGTCCACACCGGCGCAAAAGCCGCGCGGGGCGGCGAGGTAGAGGGTGAGGGGGGGCTTTGTCATCGCGGGTCTCCTGCTTGGGGACAGAGGTAAGGCAGGTGGGCGCGCGCGTAAAGGGCGGGGTGGGAAATAGCGGCGTCGGAGGTGTGGTGGTGGAGAATTACAAGCCGGATCTCTTGTCTATGACCCGCGCGAATAGCACCGAAGGTGCCGCGCGGATCGCTGGGTCGTCTGGCGGCCTAGCGATTTTGAGAGGGCGCGGATCGCTGATGGGTCACACGGATTTTGCTGGCATAAAGTGGCAACCACGACTGTTGCTTCGCTAGTCCCCGGCCAAGCATTCCGCGCGGTCCTGTTCTTGCTGCACGCGACAGTAAAGTCACCGCCCCCTCAGCCCATTGTCTGCGCTGTGATCCAGGCCAACACGATATAGCGCCCGGTTTTGGCAATCGTGACCAGCACGAGAAAGAGCCAGACCGGCGTGCGCAGAACCCCGGCGATCACGGTAAAGGCATCGCCCAGAGGTGCCCAACTGAGCAGCAAGGTCCAGACCCCCCAACGGGCATACCAGCGTTCGGCCCGCGCCATTTGCGCTGCATTGGCGGGAAACCAGCGGCGGTGACGAAACCGCTCGATGCCGCGCCCCATGACATAGTTGACCACGGCCCCCAGCGTGTTGCCGATGCTGGCCACCACGACGAGCGCGGTCAAGGATAGCGTGCCCGCCAGTTGCAGGCCGACAAACACCACTTCGGATTGAAAGGGCAGGATGGTCGCCGCGCCGAATGCAGCCGCGAAAAGCCCGGCCATTTGCGCAAAAACGCCCGGATCACCCATGCTCATGCAGGGGTGATCCGGGCGCTGATGTGGTGCCTAACGGGTAGGTCACTCGGTCTCGGCATAGGCCTCTTGGCGGTCGTTCTGGATGTCGCGCGGCGGTCGGCCGATAACATCCTTGAGATCTGCCAATTCGATGAAATTGTCCGCTTGGCGGCGCAAATCGTCCGAGATCATCGGCGGCTGGCTCCGGATGGTCGAGACCACGGAAACACGCACGCCCTGACGTTGCAGACTTTCGACCAAGGGTCGGAAATCGCCATCGCCGGAGAACAGCACAACATGATCAACACGCGGTGCGAGTTCCATCGCATCCACCGTCAGCTCGATATCCATGTTGCCCTTGACCTTGCGACGGCCTTGGCTGTCAGTGTATTCCTTGGCCGGTTTCGTGACCATGGAGTAGCCATTGTAATGCAACCAATCGACCAAAGGGCGGATCGGTGAATACTCGTCATTTTCCAACAGTGCAGTATAGTAAAAAGCGCGCAGCAACTTGCCACGGCGCATGAACTCGGATCTCAGCAACTTGTAGTCGATGTCGAACCCAAGCGCCTTACCGGCGGCATAGAGATTCGATCCGTCTATGAACAAGGCTAAACGCTCGTCCTTGTAAAACATCTTAAATGTCCTTCCGAATGGTCATGTCTTGCCTGGGAGTGTGTGAGTGGTGTGAGTGGTGAAGGCAGGACAGAGTAACAGCGATAATTAGGGGTTTAGAATTCTGCATGCAAGGGCATGTTACGTCAGGATAAGATAGGGGAGCGATGACTTTGGATCAACAATGCTTGATCGCGATGGGTGGAAACTTGCCGTTCGGTGCGTCGCGCCCCGAGGCGACCCTCACCGAGGCCCTTGTGCGATTGCGCGTAGAGGGGGTCGAAATTCTCGGTGTGAGTCGGTTTTTTCGCACACCGGCCTTTCCTGCCGGGGCGGGTCCGGATTTTGTAAATGCGGCGGCGGTGCTGCGTGTTGCGCAAGAGCCAGAGGCGTTGCTTGCGCTTTTGCACCGGGTTGAGGCGGCCTTTGGTCGCAGGCGCGAGACGCGGTGGGGGCAACGGACGCTGGACCTCGACCTGATCGCGGTGGGGGGGCGTGTGCTGCCTGATCTTGCGGGGTTCGAGGCGTGGCAAAGGCTGACGCCCGATGAGCAGCAAAGCCGCGCGCCCGACCAGCTCATCCTGCCGCATCCGCGCCTGCACGAGCGCGCTTTCGTCTTGGTACCGCTTGCGGATGTCGCCCCCGACTGGGTGCATCCCGTGCTGGGGCGGTCGGTGCAACAGATGCTGGACGACCTGCCGCAAGCCGCGCGCGACGAGGTCGAGGCGCTTTGATTCTCTGCTTGTAAATCCCGGTTTGACACCCTAAATACAAGGCTTCTTGAAATCTGCCCTAACCCGTCCCGGAGGTCTGATGGCCCGCGTTACCACAGAAGATTGCGTTGACAAGGTTCCGAACCGTTTTGATCTGGTGATGCTTGCCGCACACCGCGCCCGCGAAATTGCAGCGGGATCGCCTTTGACGGTGGACCGTGACAACGACAAGAACCCCGTTGTGGCACTGCGTGAAATCGCAGAGGAAACGCAGGCGGCGGATGATCTGCGCGAGCGGCTGATCGAGTCGAATCAGACTCAGATCGAAGTCGATGAGCCGGAAGAAGATTCCATGGCCCTGTTGATGGGCGGCGATGTGGACAAGCCTGACACCGACGACATGTCGGAAGAAAAGCTGCTGCGCGCCCTGATGGAAGCACAGGGTCAGGGGTAACTCCGGCCCCTACGGCAAGGCGCGACCCCGATGATCGCCGTTGACGACCTGATCACGCTGGTGCGCCACTATAATCCCCGCACGGACGAGGCATTGATACGCGCGGCCTATGATTTTGGCCGTGCCATGCACGAAGGGCAGTTTCGCCATTCGGGCGAACCCTATTTTACCCATCCCGTTGCCGTGGCCGCCATCCTGACAGAGCAGCGGCTGGACGATGCGACAATCATCACCGCCCTCTTGCATGACACGATCGAGGATACCAAAGCCTCGTATCAGATCGTGTCAGACAAGTTTGGCCGCGAGGTGGCTGATCTGGTGGATGGCGTCACCAAGCTGACCAATCTGCAGCTGTCGAATTCCGAAACCAAGCAGGCCGAGAACTTTCGCAAGCTGTTCATGGCGATGTCGAAGGATTTGCGGGTCATTCTGGTCAAGCTGGCCGACCGTCTGCACAATATGCGCACCATCAAGGCGATGCGCCCTGAGAAACAGGCGCAAAAGGCGCGCGAGACCATGGATATTTATGGTCCGCTGGCGGGGCGCATGGGTATGCAATGGATGCGCGAAGAGCTGGAGGATCTGGCCTTTCGCGTGCTCAACCCCGAGGCACGTGCCAGTATCATCCGCCGCTTTATCACCCTGCAACGCGAGACTGGCGATGTGGTCGAGCGGATCACCGGCGACATGCGGCACGAATTGGACAAGGCGGGCATTGAGGCGGATGTGTTTGGCCGCGCCAAAAAACCCTATTCGATCTGGCGCAAGATGCAGGAAAAGGAAATGGGGTTTTCGCGGCTGTCGGATATTTACGGCTTTCGCGTGATCACCCGGTCTGAAAATGATTGCTACCGTGCGCTTGGGGCTATTCACCAACGCTGGCGCGCGGTGCCGGGGCGGTTCAAGGATTATATCAGCCAACCCAAATCGAACGGCTATCGGTCGATTCACACCACCGTTTCGGGGCGTGACGGCAAGCGGGTCGAGGTGCAGATCCGCACGCAGGCCATGCATGATGTGGCCGAAACCGGCGTGGCTGCGCATTGGTCCTATCGCGATGGGGTGCGGTCTGAGAATCCCTTTGCCGTCGATCCGGCCAAGTGGATTTCGAGCGTCAGCGAGCAGTTCGACGCCGAGGAGGATCACGAGGATTTTCTCGAAGCGGTCAAGCTCGAGATGTATGCGGACCAAGTATTCTGCTTTACCCCCAAGGGCGATGTGATCAAACTTCCGCGTGGGGCCACGCCGATTGATTTTGCTTATGCCATTCATACCCGGATTGGTCATGCCTGTGTCGGGGCCAAGGTGGACGGGATGCGCGTGCCGCTCTGGACACGGGTCAAGAATGGCCAATCGGTCGAGGTGATCACCGCCGACGGGCAGACGCCACAGGCGACATGGCTTGATATTGCCACCACCGGCAAGGCCCGCGCCGCCATCCGGCGGGCTCTGCGCGAGTTGGACCGTGATCGCTATATCAAGCTGGGGCGGGAATTGGCGCGTTCGGCGTTCGAGCATGTGGGCAAGAAGGCCACCGACAAAGCCTTGGAGGCTGCGGCGCGCACGCTGCGTCTGCGGGATGCCGATGAGGTGCGCGCGCGTTTGGGCAGTGCCGAGTTGACCGCGCATCAGGTGTTGCACGCCGTTTACCCGGACCTCATGCCTGAGGCGGGCAATGAGGTGACGCGCGACCGCGCGGTGATCGGTCTGGGCGCGGATCAGAGTTTTGAGCGGGCCCGCTGTTGTCAGCCGTTGCCGGGCGAGCGTATCGTGGGCATCACCTATCGCGGGCGGGGCGTGGTGATCCATGCCATCGACTGTGAAACCCTGTCGCAATACGATCAGCAGCCTGACCGTTGGATGGACCTGCATTGGCACACTGGCACGCATCCGGCGGCCTATGATGTGACGCTGGATCTGACCATTGGCAACGATGCCGGGGTTCTGGGGCGGATTTGCACCTTGATCGGCGAGCAGAAGGCCAATATCTCGGACCTGACATTCGTGGACCGGAAACCGGATTTCTATCGTCTTTTGATTGATGTCGAGTTGCGCGATGCCGAGCATTTGCACGGTGTGCTCTCGGCGCTTGATGCGGAAAGCGATGTCGCCGCTGTCGAGCGCTATCGAGATCCGTCCCGCGTGGGGGCGGGCTGACATCAACCCGAGGAGCCGCGCAGGTGGTATTCAGACGTCGTGACAGACGCCCCTGGTGGAAGGTTATTGCCGGGTTTCTCTGGCCCAAGGGCGGGTGGGGGCGGGCGTTCAGCTATGTTCGGCATCGCCTGAACCGTTTGCCCGATCCGCCCGACCGCATCGCGCGCGGTATTTTCGCGGGTGTCTTCACGACCTTTACTCCGTTTTATGGCTTTCATTTCATCGTGGCGGCCACGCTGGCGTGGATTGTGCGCGGCAATGTTCCGGCGGCCCTGTTGGGCACATTCTTTGGCAATCCGCTCACATATGTGCCCATCGGGGTGGTGTCACTTCAGACCGGGCACGCGATGCTGGGGCGCAGCACCTTGGCCGAGGATGAGATCAGCCGCTCGCTCGGGGGGAAGTTTCTGGATGCCGGGGATGACCTGAAGAACAACTTTCTGGCAATCTTCATGGATCACAAGGCGGATTGGAGCGGTCTGAAGCTCTTTTATGACGATGTGTTCTTTCCCTATATGATCGGGGGGATTGTGCCCGGGATCGTTACGGCACTTGCGGCCTATTACATCAGCCTGCCGGTGATCACCGCCTATCAGCACCGCCGCAAAGGCGCGCTCAAGGCCAAGTGGGTGGCGATGAAGGAAAAGAAGGCGGCCAAGGAAAAACAGGCGCACAAGGCTGACGAGGCGGGAAAACCGGACTAGGTTACGCCTCGAGTCGCGGATCAATCACGGGAGAAGCCGATGTCGGCAGGAAAGAAGCTACGCCTAGGCGTCAATATCGACCATGTGGCAACGGTGCGGAACGCGCGCGGCGGGGCCTATCCTGATCCCCTGCGCGCGGCGAGGATTGCGCAAGAGGCGGGGGCTGATGGCATCACCGCCCATCTGCGCGAGGATCGACGCCATATCTCGGACGCGGATATCGACGGGCTGATGGAGGTGCTGACAGTGCCGCTCAATTTCGAGATGGCCGCGACCGACGAGATGCAGCGGATTGCCCTGCGCCACAAACCGCATGCCGTCTGCATCGTGCCGGAAAAGCGCGAGGAACGTACCACCGAGGGCGGGCTGGAAGTGGCGCGCGAGGAAAGCCGACTGGCGCATTTCATAGCGCCACTGCGCGAGGCAGGGTGCCGCGTGTCGATCTTTATCGCCGCTGACAAAAGGCAGATCGAGGCGGCGCATCGCATCGGGGCCGAGGTGATCGAATTGCACACCGGCGCCTATTGCGATGCCCATGCCGAGGGGCATTTCGACGCCCGCGACCGCGAGTTGGAGAGCCTGCGCGAGATGACGGCCTATGCCCATTCTCTGGGGCTAGAGGTGCATGCGGGGCATGGATTGAACTATGAAACGGTCAAGCCGGTCGCGGCCTTTCCCGAGGTGATGGAGCTCAACATCGGGCATTTCCTGATTGGCGAGTCGATCTTTCGCGGATTGGGTCCGGCCATCGCAGAGATGCGTCGGCTGATGGACGAGGCGCGGGGGTGACGGTGCGCGGGGGCGCTCTGTCATGACATTGCGCGCCCTTTTGGCCGTTTTGGCCACGGTTTTGGCATGTCTCGCGCTTTGGCAGCTTGAGGGGCAGCGGCGTGGCGTGGACATCGCGAGCTTCACCGTCTCGGACACGCCGGTGACGCGCTATGCCATGGCCGGTGCGGATGGTCCGGTGGTGGTGGTCGCGCATGGCTTTGCCGGGTCGCGGCAGATGATGCAGGCATATAGCCTTGATCTGGCACGGGCGGGATACCGGGTTTGGGCGTTTGATTTCGAGGGGCATGGGCGCAACCGGGTGCCGATGTCGGGCGATGTGAACAGTCTTGACGGCACGACACGGCTTTTGATGGCGCAGACGGGCCGGGTGGTGCGGGCCGCGGTGGCGCAAGAAGCATGGGCGGGTGAGGTTGCGCTTTTGGGGCATTCCATGGCGACCGATATCATCATCCGCACCGCGCTGGAGGAAGACCGGGTTGGTCCCGTGGTGGCGATATCTGCCTTTTCGCAGGCGGTAACGGAGATCGAGCCGGACACTCTCTTGCTGATCACAGGGGCGTGGGAGGCGGGTTTGCGTGGTTTCGCCCGCGAGGCGGTGGCGATGGTCACGCCCGGCGCGGGGGAGGGCCAGACCGTGCAGGCAGGGGCTGTGACGCGCCGCGCGGTGGTGGCCCCTTTGGCCGAACATGTGGCGGTGCTGCATAGCCGTTTGGGCCGGGCCGAGGCGATTGCATGGCTCGATGCCGCCTATGGGCGCGTGAGCGATGTCGCGGTGCGGGCGACCGGGCCGTGGTTTCTGGCGTTGATGTTCGCGATTGTGGCCCTTGCCGCGCCGCTGGCGCGCCTTTTGCCGCAGCGCGCGCCGCCCGCGCGCAAGTCCATGCGGTCACGGCAATTCGTGCTGGTGGTTCTGGTGCCGGCGCTTTTGGCTCCGCTTGTGGCGGTGCAGGTGGAAACGCGGCTTTTACCGGTCTTGGTCGCGGATTATCTGGCGTTGCATCTGGCGCTATACGGGGGCTGCCAACTGGCGTTCTTGTGGGTTATGGGGCGACGCCCAGAGGGGCTGCGCCCTGTGGCGGTGCTGGCGCTGCTGGTGTGGGGCTTGGGCGTGTTTGGGTTTGCGCTGGATCGCTATGGCGCAAACTTTTGGCCCACGCCCGAGCGGCTTGCGATCATCATGGCGCTAAGCCTTGGGGCCGTGCCCTTTATGCTGGGGGATTCGGTGCTGGCGCGCGGGGCACCGCTCTGGCAGAGGCTGGCGTCGCGGGCGGGCTTTATCTTGTCCTTGGCTCTGGCCATTCTGCTGGATACGGAGCGGCTGTTTTTTCTGGCGATGATTGCGCCGGTGATCCTGCTCTTTTTCCTGATATACGGGCTGATGGGGCGTTGGGTGGCGGCGCGGGCCGGGGCGACAAGCGTGGGCGTTGCGCTTGGCCTCATCCTTGCTTGGGCGCTTGGCGTCAGTTTTCCGCTGTTTGCACCGGGGGTAACGGGATGATCTTGGGGATTGGCACGGATCTGGCGAATATCGAGCGGATCGCGCGCACGCTGGAGCGGTTTGGCGACAGGTTTCGCAACCGGGTGTTCACCGAGGTGGAACAGGCAAAGGCCGAGCGCCGCGCCGATGTGGCGGGCACCTATGCGAAACGGTGGGCGGCGAAAGAAGCCTGTTCCAAGGCGCTTGGCACGGGGTTGCGCATGGGCATCGCGTGGAAGGATATGGCCGTCACGAACCTGCCCACGGGCCAGCCGGTGATGCAGGTCACGGGCTGGGCCGCGACGCGTCTGGCCGAGATGACGCCACCGGGGCATGAGGCCATCATCCATGTGACCCTGACCGACGATCACCCTTGGGCGCAGGCCTTTGTGGTGATCGAGGCGCGGCCCGTCGCACGGCCTGCTTGACACCTTGGTCCCGGCCCCGCATGTAGCGCCGGAGAGATAGCGGAGGACGCCAAATGGCCGCCACAGGCAAGACATCGAGCTCTATCTGGGAAACTGTGAAAACGGTGTTCTGGGCCCTCGTGATCGCGGGGCTGTTTCGCACGCTCTTTTTTCAGCCGTTCTGGATTCCCTCAGGGTCGATGAAAGATACGTTGCTGATTGGTGATTTTCTCTTTGTGAACAAGATGGCCTATGGCTATTCCTATGCCTCTTGCCCGTCGATCCGGGTGGGCGGGCTGAACATCGACGCGCAAAAGATCTGCGCCTTCATCGACGGTGACAATACCCGCATCTTTGGGTCAGAGCCTGAGCGCGGCGATATCATAGTGTTTCGTCAGCCGACCGATGGCACCGATTTCATCAAGCGGGTTGTCGGCCTGCCGGGGGACCGCATCCAGATGAAAGAGGGCGTGTTGCATATCAACGAGGCCGCCGTCGGGCTGGAACCGGCCGGTGATTTTGTTGAGGAATTCACGCGGCAAGGGCCGCTTGGTATCCGTCCGCGTTGCGAGAATGGCGTGGTGGGCGAAGGGGCGGATTGTCTCAAGTCGCGCCAGATCGAGACGCTGCCCAATGGGCGGTCGCATTCCATCCTGAACATCGGCGACCAGCGGTCTGATAACACGGGCGTCTTTACTGTGCCTGCCGGGCATTATTTCTTTATGGGCGACAACCGCGACAATTCCACTGACTCGCGCTTTCCGCAGGCGGTGGGCGGGGTTGGCTTTGTGCCATTCGAGAATCTGATCGGGCGCGCGAACCGGGTGGTTTTTTCCTCGGCCGGACGGTCGATGCTGGCGTTCTGGACATGGCGCAGCGACCGTTTCTTCAAGAGGCTTGAGTGAAGCTTTCGGCGGATATCAAGGCGTTTCAGGCGCGGCTAGGGCATGAGTTTACCAATGCCGCACTGTTGGTGCGGGCGCTGACCCATTCGTCGATGGCGACGCCCAATCGGGATGACAACCAGCGGCTGGAATTTCTGGGCGACCGGGTGTTGGGCCTTGTGATGGCTGAGGCGCTCTTGTCGCAGGATCAGGGGGCCACCGAGGGCCAGCTTGCGCCGCGCTTTAACGCGCTGGTGCGCAAAGAGGCCTGCGCCGATGTGGCGCGCGAGATCGACCTTGGCGGAGTTCTCAAGCTGGGCCGTTCCGAGATGCTCTCTGGCGGGCGGCGCAAAGAGGCGCTGTTAGGCGATGCGATGGAGGCGGTGATTGCCGCCGTCTATCTTGATGCCGGGTTTGAAACGGCGCGCGGGGTTGTGCTTCGGCTCTGGGGCGCACGGTTGGGCGCGGTCAAAGAAGACGCGCGCGATGCCAAGACAAGCCTTCAGGAATGGGCGCAGGCGCGTGGATTGCCGCCGCCCGATTATGTTGAACTTGCCCGCAAGGGGCCAGATCACGCGCCGATCTTTACCATTTGCGCGCAGTTGAAAAGCGGCCAGCGTGCCGAGGCGACGGCCGGCTCGAAGCGGCAGGCGGAACAGGCGGCGGCACGCGCGCTTCTGGATCAATTGCAGGCGGAGTGAGCGGGTGCGCGGGCTTGCCCTATTGGCTGTCATGCTGTCCTTGGCGCAGATTGCCAAGGCACAGGAAGCGCCGATAGATGCCTGGACGCTCCGCAAATGCGCGCTTTATGCGCAGGCGACCGAGGATGCCTTGGCCGCGCTTGGCCCAGAGGGGCTAAGCCCGCAATTTCTAGAAGAAAACCGTGCTTTCATCGCCTCGGGCTGTGTTGGGCATGTGCGGATTTGTGCGCAAACGGCGCAGGACTATGCGTTTGCCGATCTTCTGACCATGATGACCATGAACGAGGGCATGGCCAGCACCTTTGTTCCCTTCGGCTGCGACAACTGACGCTCTGCTCTGGTCGCGGGGCGGCAAATCGGCTAGAGCCTGTCAATCACAACAGTCGAGACGCATCCCATGACCACGCGCGCCGGATTTATTGCCCTGATCGGAGAGCCCAATGCGGGCAAATCCACCCTGCTCAACCGCATGGTGGGGGCCAAGGTCAGCATCGTCACACACAAGGTTCAGACCA
The DNA here is from genome assembly GCF_051447875.1 of Roseovarius sp. MS2. Classification (NCBI taxonomy): domain Bacteria; kingdom Pseudomonadati; phylum Pseudomonadota; class Alphaproteobacteria; order Rhodobacterales; family Roseobacteraceae; genus Roseovarius; species Roseovarius sp. MS2. The sequence continues at coordinate 519,426 of NZ_JBKHVF010000001.1, read as the reverse complement.
CCCGCGCGCGTATTCGCGGCGTTGCGATGGAGGGGCAGAGCCAGTTGGTATTCGTGGACACGCCCGGCCTGTTCCAACCGCGCCGCAGGCTGGACCGGGCGATGGTTGCTGCCGCTTGGGGGGGCGCTGCGGATGCCGATGTGGTGATCCTGTTGATCGAGGCGCATCGCGGTGTGACCGAAGGGGTGGAGCGTATCCTTGAAGGGCTGACCGGCATCGCCAAAGGGCGCAAAGTGGCGCTGGCCATCAACAAGATCGACCGGGTGCAAGCACAGGTGCTGCTGGCGCTGACCAAGGACATGAACGAACGCTTTGCCTTTGAAAAGACGTTCTTAATTTCGGCTGAGCGCGGCCATGGGGTAGATGATCTGCGGCAGTGGCTGGCCGGTGAGGTGCCCGAGGGGCCATGGCTTTACCCTGAGGATCAGATCGCTGATCTGCCGATGCGGATGATCGCCGCCGAGATGACGCGCGAAAAGCTGACGCTGCGGCTTCATCAGGAATTGCCCTATCAATTGACCGTCGAAACCGAGAACTGGGAAGAGCGCAAGGATGGCTCTGCGCGGATTGATCAGGTGGTCTATGTGGTGCGCGACGGGCATAAAGGGATCGTTCTGGGCAATAAGGGCGAGACGATCAAGGCTGTCTCGAAAGCCGCGCGCGAAGAGTTAGAAGAGTTCCTCGGTCGCCGTATCCATCTGTTTTTGCAGGTAAAAGTGCGCGAGAACTGGCAAGAGGAATCCGAGCGGTATTCCGAGATGGGCTTGGATTTCAAGGACGGGAACTAGGGGCATGGCCCGGCTGAGCGCGCGGTTTTGGGTAGATGCCTATCTGGCGCGGCTCAGGGGGGCGGATATCCCCGCCTTCGTGGTGGCGCATGGCGATGACACCGGGGGCGCGGTTCTGGTCAAGCTCAACACGTTGGATGGAAAAGGTGTTGTTTTTCAACGCTCTATTGATCTGATGAGTGGTGTGCGCGTGTGGATGACCTTGGCCGAGGGCGCAGAGGCCGAGGTGGATGCGGCGATTGCGCGGCAAAGGGGCTATGATCCCGACCTCTGGGTGATCGAGGTGGAGGACCGGGAGGGGCGGCATTTGCTCGATCAGGACGGATTGGGAGGCTGAGGGCCGATGGATTGGCGCGATCAGGGTATTCTTCTGAACAGCCGCCGACATGGGGAAAGCTCTGTAATCATTGAGGTTTTTACGCCGGAGCGGGGGCGACATGCGGGGGTGGTGCGCGGCGGTGCGTCGCGCAAAATGGCCCCTGTGTTGCAACCGGGCGCGCAACTTGATCTGGAATGGCGCGCGCGGCTAGAGGATCATATCGGCACATTCCGGGTTGAGCCTTTGAAATCAAGGGCTTGGACCATGGGCGACCGGATGGCGCTGGCGGGGTTGAATGCGGTCTGTGCGCTGTTGCTGTTTGTGCTGCCCGAGCGTGAGGCGCATGCGGAGCTATACCGCAAGACATTGATTCTGCTTGATATTTTGGACCAACCCGAGATTTGGACGTTGGCCTATCTCAATTGGGAAATGGCGCTGTTGGAAGAGATGGGCTTTGGTCTTGATCTGCGGCGTTGTGCGGTTTTGGGCGAAAAGGCCAATGATCTCAGTTACGTATCGCCAAAGACCGGGCGGGCTGTGTCGCGCGCGGGGGCGGGCGAATGGGCAAACCGGTTGTTGCCGTTGCCGCCCTGCCTGATGGGGCACGGCCCGGCACCGGATACGGAAATCCTGCAAGGGTTTGAAGTAACGGGACATTTCCTGAAAAACCACCTTGCGCCGCAATTGGGCAACCGCGCGCTGCCCGAGGCACGGGCGCGCTATGTGGCGCGGTTCGCGGCTGAGGTGGCGCGGGGTTGAGCCGTGTGTAAGCTTTGTAAGGTTTGAGCCTCGATTTTGTAAGGTCCCGGGCCTGTTACATCGCCCCGGCCTCCAACCCGCCGTGGCGAGGTCCCGGGTCAAGCCCGGGACGGGTGTTAAAGCAGCATCACCCCGCGCCGGATGAGATTGAGCCCGGCAATCAGCAGCACCCAGAGCGTGATCTTGCGAAAGGTGGCCTGATCGAACCGGTCCTGAAGGCGAAAGCCGATCCAGATGCCGAGGAGCGCCGGGACGACCATCGCCGCCGAGAGCGGCAGGGTTTCGGCGCGCAACACGCCCGAGCCGATATGTGCGCCAAGCAGCACCAGCGCGCCCAGACCGTAGATCACGCCCTGCACGCGCATCTGTTCGGTTTTCTCGGTGCCGCGCGCGATCAGCATGGCGACGGTGGGCGGGCCCCAGATGCCGGAGAGGCCGCCAAAAAGACCGGCGAGCGCCCCCATGCCCGCCTCGCCCTTGATCCCCGGTTCCGGGGGCAGGCGCAAACCGCGTCCCAGCAGGGTCGAGGCGGCGTAGAGCGTGATCAGCGGGCCGATAAAGAGCAGCATCACCGAGGGCGGCAGCACCGGCACCAGTTGCGCCGCGCAAACCATGACCAGACCGCCCGCAATGAGGAACACCCGGAAATGCGCAATCGAGGCGATGGCGGCGCGCGTGCCTTGGCGGAGCGCCTGCCAGAGGTTTGTGGCCAATGTTGGCAATATCAGCCCGGCCAGTGCCAATTCGGGGGGCATCATCGTGCTGAGCCCCGCGATCATTACCGTGGGCATGGCAAAGCCCACTACGCCCTTGACCATGCCCGCGCAGAGCGCCACGGTAAAGGCCATGGCCCAACCCCAAAGCGGATTCCAGAGTGGGCTTATGTCGAAAAATGCGTCCATTTCGCCTCTTATCATGGCGTTCGGGCGGCTGACCATGGCGATAGCGCTGCGCTGCAAAAAATCAACGCGCAATTTTAGATCAAAACCCTGCGACAAAAAGCATAATAGTTGCGCTGCACCTGCATAATGGATAAAAGGCACGAGATTAGGAAAAGGATGCGATTCATGGCACATGACGGACAGGATCTGGCGATGGCACAACCGATCATTCTGGGCGATTTGCTGGCCCTGACCGGCGTGGCGCTGGCGCCCGCCGAGGCGCTGTTGGAGCGAGCCACGGGCGCTGTTCGCGCGCTGGTGACGGTGGATGGCCGGGTTTCGGGGGCTGCGATTGAGGCCAATCAGACCGCAGCGCATGGGCTGGCGTGGCTTGCGACCTATGTCGAGGCGCTGCGCCAGATGCAGCTTTGGGCGGTGCGGCTGGACGAAAAAGGCGAGTTTGGCGAGGTCGAGCAACTGATCCTGCAAATCGCCTTTGGCGAATATCTGAGCCAGATCGCAGGCGGCATTCAGATGAATCAGGGCGAAATGGTGCGCCTTCAGGATCTGGGCCTTGGCCCGGATGATGCGCATCTGTTGATGGACCCTGCCGCCACGATGCTGATGCAGGCGGGCAATACCCAAGTGGCGCGCAGCCGGTTGGTCGAGCTGATGCAAGAGCGGTCGGCAGAGATCACGGTGGGGCGCAGTGGCCTTGAGGAAGAGCTGGAGATGATCCGCGCGCAATTCCGGCGGTTCTCGGTCGAGAAGGTCGAGCCGCATGCGCATGAGTGGCACCTCAAGGATGAACTTATCCCGATAGAGATCATCGAGGAACTGGCGGAAATGGGTGTGTTTGGCCTGACCATTCCCGAGGACTTCGGTGGTTTCGGCCTGAGCAAGGCGTCGATGGTGGTGGTGTCGGAGGAGTTGAGCCGGGGCTATATCGGGGTTGGGTCCCTTGGCACCCGGTCTGAGATTGCCGCCGAATTGATCCTTTGTGGCGGCACGGAGGAGCAAAAGGCCCATTGGCTGCCAAAGCTCGCCAGTGCCGAAATCCTGCCGACGGCCGTGTTCACGGAACCCAACACCGGATCGGATCTGGGCAGTCTGCGCACCCGTGCTGTCAAGGATGAGAATGGCGATTGGAAGGTGACGGGCAACAAGACCTGGATCACCCATGCCGCGCGCACCCATGTGATGACGCTGCTGGCGCGTACCGTGCCCGACACCACCGATCACCGGGGGCTGTCGATGTTTCTGGCCGAGAAAACCCCCGGCACCGATGAGGCCCCGTTCCCGACCCCCGGCATGACCGGCGGTGAGATCGAGGTATTGGGCTATCGCGGCATGAAGGAATACGAGCTTGGCTTTGATAATTTCCGTGTGAAGGGCGAGAACCTGCTGGGCGGCGAAGAGGGCAAGGGATTCAAGCAGTTGATGGAGACGTTTGAATCTGCGCGCATTCAGACTGCCGCCCGCGCTGTGGGTGTGGCGCAATCGGCGCTGGATGTGGCGATGAAATACGCACAGGACCGCAAGCAGTTTGGCCGCGCGCTGATCGAGTTTCCGCGTGTGTCGGGCAAGCTTGCGATGATGGCGGTCGAGATCATGGTGGCGCGGCAACTGACCTATTTCTCGGCGTGGGAAAAGGATCACGGGCGGCGGTGCGATCTTGAGGCAGGGATGGCCAAGCTGCTCGGCGCGCGCGTGGCCTGGGCCGCCGCCGACAACGGGTTGCAGATCCATGGCGGCAATGGCTTTGCTCTGGAATACACGATCAGCCGGATTCTCTGTGATGCGCGGATTCTCAATATCTTTGAGGGCGCGGCAGAGATTCAGGCGCAGGTGATCGCACGGCGGTTGTTGGGGTGAGAATAAGCCGGGGTTCGTGTGAGTGAGCCCCGGCCCTGTCAATCCGGCTGAAAGATCGCACCCGCGCGCAGGGCCTTGAGCGTGCGCCAGAGCAGGCCCGCGATGATCACGCAGAGGGCCACCAAGAGGGCAAGGCCGATCAGGCGGTGGGCGGCAGAGCCGCTTTCACGTGCATAGGTGAAACTGGCGATGGTCACGCCTGCCATGGGAAAGCTGAGCGCCCAGAAGGCCAAGGAGAATTGCAATTTCAAGAGCTTGGGCAATTGTACCGCGACGATGAGCGTAAAAAGATAGGCGCAATTGAGCAGCACATGGGCAAAAGGATCGACGCCGCCCACCAGTTCGACCCAAGCAAGAAACCCGACCGAAGGCGGGGCGATCAGGATCACCAGCGAGGGTTGCAGGCGTTCGGGCAGGGGATCGTGAAAAATCAGCCGGTTCATCACCAGCGTCAGCAGGACGATCCAGAAGACGAGGCCGCCGCTGGTGAAGAACCAGCTTATTTCCGGGTAGCCAAGGGGCACGCCCGCGATTGCCACGATCACATTGCCCACCGCCGGGATGAACCATGCCGGTGAGAGGTGCCCGTGTTGGAACGCGCGCGCGCTGATCCAGCCACTGACGACGGCGAGGGTCAGGATCAGCTGCATCGGCACGGCGATGAGCCATAGCACATGCGCAATACCCGGCGCGGGGGCGAGCATGACGATGGACATTAGCACCAGTGCGATGGAAATTGCCGGAAAGAAGGCAAGTTTCACGGGGTGACTCCATTCGGCGACGACCGCTGCGGGGTGGCGGATCGCCTTGGCGAGATAGCCAAGCGTCACGGCGGCAAAGACCGCCATGGTCAGCCCATGCGCCGCCCATGACAGTGCGTGGGTGAGGCCGAGGGCCTCTTCGCCCGCGCGAAGCGCGAGGGTAAAGCCGCAAAGCCCCATGACGATGGTAAACAGCGTCACGGGCACATATTGCAGACGGCCTTGGGCCGGGTTTGTCATCGGGTTTACTCTGCGGCGGTGATGGTAAGGGTGAGCGGGGCAAGACCGTCAATCTCGCCCAAGAGCACATTACCGGGCAGCACGGGGCCAACGCCCGCCGGCGTGCCGGTATAGATCAGGTCGCCGGGGGCGAGGTGATAAAAGCGCGACAGATGGGCGATGATTTCGGGCACGGACCAGATCATATCGGCCAGCGTCGCCTCTTGTGTGATGCGCCCGTCCACAGAGAGACGAATGGCTTGATCGCCAATGTCGCCAAACGCGGCCTTGGGGGTGAGGGGGGCGATGATCGAGGCGTTTTCGAAATCCTTGCCGATATCCCAGGGGCGGCGCTTTTCCTTGGCCACGCCTTGCAGGTCGCGGCGGGTGAGGTCGATGCCGCAGGCATAGCCGTAGACGGTGTTCATCGCCTCGGCTGCGCTGACGCGAAAGGCGGGGGCGCTGAGCGCCACGACGAATTCCATCTCGTGGTGGCAATCCGAGGTTTCGAGCGGATAGGGGATGCTGGACCCGCTGAGGCAGAGGGTTTGAGGGGCCTTGTTGAAGTAGAACGGCGCTTCGCGGTCCACCTCATTGCCCATTTCGAGCGCATGGGCGGCGTAGTTGCGCCCGACGCAGAAGATGCGCTGCACCGGATAGCCCTGATCCGTGCCGGTGATCGGCACTAGAGGGGGGCTGGGCAGGGTGAAGAGCGGTTGGGTCATCGGGGCCTCCGGCGCAAGCGATTGAATTCGCGCCCGTTATGCGCCCCGATTCGACGGTTGTCAAAGCAGGCCTCAGGCGACGCGGGCCCCTTGCGACCAGACACCGCGCAGCGCCGGCGCGCCGCTGCGCAGGCGAAAGCGGATGAGGTCGGCGCGGGCGTTTACCGCCAGTTGGCCGCGATCCGAGAGGCCCACGGCGCGGGCGGGATTGGCGGTGACGGTGGCAAGGCCGCGCGCCATATCGCCCCACCGCGCGCCCAGTTGCACAGCCCCTAAAAGCAGCGCGGAGGGCACGTAATCGGACGAGAGGATATCGAGATAGCCCAGATCGGCCAATTCCCCCGCCGCGACATTGCCAGAGTGTGATCCGCCCCGGATGAGGTTGGGCGCGCCCATGATGACCGCGATATCATGGGCGTGGCAGGTGCGTGCGGCCTCGACCGTGGTGGGAAACTCGGCAAGCCGGATGCCGTAGCCGCCGGACACCGCCACCTGTTCGGCGGTGGTGTCGTCATGGCTGGCCAGCACCGCGCCATAGCGGGCGGCATGGGCCACGGCGGCGGCCTCGTGGCGGTCGCCATGCGCGGCGCGCAGCGCCTTGAGCTGGGCCACGTGTTCGGCGAATTCCGCATCCGTGAGGGCGTGTTTGCCCTTCATGTATTCTTCGAGTTTGGTCAGGTCGCGGAATTGGCGCTGACCCGGCGTATGGTCCATCAGGCTGACGATGCCGACGCGGTCCGATGGGCCGAATTGTTCCATCTCTTCTTCCAGTGTTTCGGAACAGACCTCGGCGCGCAGATGCAGGAAATGGCTGATCTTGAGCGCTTCCTCGGCGCGCAGGCTGAGGAGTTCGTTGGCGAGACCGCGCGCGTATTTGCTGTAGCGCCCGACGCCGGTGGGGATCGACCCCACGCGCATCGCGTCAAAGACGGTGGTGATGCCGACGCTGGCCAGTTCCGCGTCATGGGCGAGGATGGCGGCGTGATGCGGCCAATCCACCTTGGGGCGGGGTTGGATGTGCCGCTCCAGATTATCGGTGTGCAGCTCGATCAGGCCGGGGGCAAGGTAATCACCTTCGCAATCCACCGCACCGGGTGGCAGGGCTGTGCCGCTGTCGAGAGCGGTGATTTTACCGCCCTTGATCTGCAGCGCGCCGGGGATCACCTCGGTTGGCAGAATGAGGAGGGCATTGGCGAGAATGATGTCTTCTGTCATTTGGATGTCACGCTTTCTTGGCACGTCACGGCAACCCGACGAGAGACCTCATGGATTTTCACCGCTACGCGATTTATGTCACGCCCCCCGAGGGGGAATTTGCCGCCTTTGGTGCGGCGTGGTTGGGATGGGATAGCGCGCAGGGTTGTGCCGTGGCGCATCCCGAGGTGCCGGGGTTGCCCGCGCCCGTGGCGGAGATCACCGAGACCCCGCGCAAATACGGGCTGCATGCCACGATCAAGCCGCCCTTTGGCTTGGCCGAGGGGGAGGGAGAGGCGGGGCTCATTGCGGCGTTCGAGCGGTTTTGCGCAGGCGAGGCGGCGGTCACGCTGGAGGGGGTGCAGATCGCGGGGTTGGGCCGGTTTCTGGCGCTGGTACTGTGGGGGGATCAGAGCGCCTTGAACGGGTTGGCATCGCGCGCCGTGGAGGCGTTCGAACCGTGGCGCGCGCCCTTGACCGAGGCGCAATTGGCGCGACGGCGGGCAGGGGGCCTGACGCCTGCGCAAGACGCGCATCTGCTGCGCTGGGGCTATCCCTATGTGATGGAGGAGTTCCGGTTTCATATCACCCTGACCGGCAAGCGGCCCAAGGCAGAGTTGGCGCCGATCAAGGCCGCGCTGGAGGCGCGATTGGGGCCGCTGGTGCCGCAGCCCTATGTCATCGACGCGCTGTCGCTGATGGGCGAGGATGAGGCGGGGCGGTTTCATCTGCTGCACCGTCAGACCCTCACCGCATAGACGGATTTCAGCGCCGACTTGGTCAGTCGGGGCAGGGGCGCGTCGGTGTCAAGCGTGATGACCGGGCCTACGCCCTCGGGCAGGGCCATATCCGCGCCGGTCAGGCGTTCGCGAATATCCTGCGAGGTTTCACGCCCGCGCGCCACAAGGCGGGATGCCAGCACCTGCGGTGTGGCGGTCAGGTGCAGGATGACAAAGGGCTGAAACCGCGCCTGCGCCTGTGCCAGAACGCCCCGCGAGAGATTGACCAAGAGGTCGCGCCCTGCCGCGAGATCAAGGCAGATGCCCACCGGCACCCCGTAGCGCAGGCCGTGCGCGCGCCAATGCAGGGCAAAGCCGCCCTCTTTGAGGCGGGCGTCGAATTCGGTGTCGCTGACCGCCTCATGGCCTTCGCCCTCGGGGTCTGGGGGGCGGGTGATGACGCGGCGGGCACGGCGCAGGCCCCGATGCTCTGCGATCATGGCGCGCATCAGCGTGTCCTTGCCCACGCCCGAAGGGCCGACCACGGCGATGAGGCGGCCAGGTGTCATGCGGCGCGCGCCGGGGTGAAGGCGGTCACATCCACCTCGCGGTCGCAGACACGGGCGCGCGCGGCCTCGTCGTGGAAGATGCCCACAATGGCCGCGCCGCGCGCCTTGGCCTCTTCGATGAGGGTCAGCACCACCTCGCGGTTGGTGGCGTCAAGGCTGGCGGTGGGTTCATCCAGCAGCAGGGCGGGAAAGGGATGCGCAAAACCGCGCGCGATATTGACGCGTTGTTGCTCGCCGCCCGAGAATGTCGTGGGGCTGAGTGACCAGAGCCGTTCGGGGATATTGAGGCGGTCAAGCAGCGCCTCGGCGCGGGCGCGGGCCGCATCGGGCGCGCTGCCAAGGATCAAGAGCGGTTCGGCCACCACATCGCGGGTGGGCACGCGCGGCACGACGCGCAGGAACTGGCTGACATAGCCCAGAGTATGACGGCGCAACTGGATGATCTCGCGCGGTTCGGCGCGGGCGACATCGGTGTCGCCGACCATGATCCGCCCCGCATTGGCGCGGTAATTGCCATAGATCATCCGCATAAGCGTAGATTTGCCCGCGCCCGAAGAGCCGGTCAGCGCCACGCACTCACCGGCGGCGACATGCAGATGCGCGCCGGCCATCACGGGGATCACCGCGCCGCCCTGATTATGCAGGGTAAAGCTTTTGCTCAGGCTGTCGATCTCGATCATTGCGGGTCTCCGATAGGGTTAAAGCCAGCCGCGGCGGCGGAATATCCAGAGCGGCACCAATGCGGACAGCGCCATAAGCCCGAGCGCCATCGGATAGCCGAAGGGCCAGGACAGTTCTGGCATCACCTCGAAATTCATGCCGTAGATCGAGGCCACCAGCGTGGGCGGCAGAAAGGCCACCGCCGCCACCGAGAAAATCTTGATGATGGCGTTCTGTTCGATGGTGATGAGGCCAAGGGCCGCATCCAGCATGAAGGCGGTTTTCTGTTGCAGATAGCCTGCCTGTTCGGTGATCGTGCGCACGTCGCGATATTGCGATTTGAGCGCGCCGCGCAGGGGTTTGGCCCCGCGCCGGGTGTCGATCACCGGCACGACAAAGCCCAAAAGCCGCTCCAGTGTCATCAGGCTCTCGCGGATTTGCATGACGCGCCCGTCAGCTTGGCCGATGTCGCGGAGCGCGGTGCGATAGGCCGCGGTATTAAGGGGTTTGTCGCCAAAGATGCGTTTGGAGAGCGCGTCGATGTCGCGGCCAGCCTGTTCGATGATATCGGCAAGCCGGTCGATGATTTCCTCGATCAGGCCGATCAGCACCGCCTCGACCGTGGCGCAGCCATGCGAGGATTTCCCCGCCTTGTCGGGATAGGTGGTAAAGGGGCGCGGGGCGTGGTGGCGCAGTGTCACCAGCCGGTCGGCCATGAGCACGAAAGACACCGGGCCGACGATGGTTTCGCCCGCGTCGTTGCGCGCGGGCAAGAGGGCGGTCATCACCGGCACGCCCTCTTCGAGATAGAGGCGGGAGGATTGTTCGATTTCGTCCTGATCCTCGCGGCTGGGCAGGGCGATGCCAAGACGCCCCGACATTTGCGCCAATTCCTGCGGGTCGGGGCTGAGCATGTCGATCCAGAGGACGGGGGCATCGCCAAGGTCTGGCACCTGATGCAACCCGGTCTCGTGCTTGGCGTAATAGGTGATCATGCTCTGCTCCTGCCCATGACGTCAGACCTGCAATACGCTGGAAACAAGCAGTTGCGTATAGCCGTGTTGCGGATCATCCAGCACCTGATCGGTCAGCCCGTCTTCGACCACAAAGCCATCTTTCATCACCATCAACCGGTCGGCGAGCAATCGCACCACCGCCAGATCATGGGTGACGATAATGGCCGATAGACCCATTTCGCGCACCAGCCCGCGCAAAAGATCAAGAAGCCGCGCCTGAACGCTGACATCAAGCCCGCCGGTGGGTTCATCCATGAACACCAAGCGCGGGCCGGTCACGAGGTTGCGGGCGATTTGCAGGCGTTGCTGCATGCCCCCCGAGAACGCCTGTGGCTTGTCATCCACCCGGTCGGCGGCAATTTCGACCCGGCCCAGCCAGTCAATCGCCTGATCGCGGATATCCCCGTAATGGCGCGCGCCCACGGCCATCAGCCGTTCGCCGACATTGCCGCCCGCCGAGACCCCCATGCGCAGCCCGTCGCGGGCGTGCTGATGGACAAAAGCCCAATCGGTGCGCATCAGCATCCGCCGTTCGGGTTCGGACATATGCAGCGTGTCGCGGGGGCCGTGGCCGTGCGTGTCAAAGATCACCTCGCCCCGGTCGGGGGGCAGATGCCCGGCAAGGCAACTGAGCAGCGTCGATTTGCCTGATCCGCTCTCGCCCACGATGCCCATCACCTCGCCGGGGTAAAGATCAAAGCTGACACCGTCACAGCCGCGCCGCGGCCCGTAGAATTTGGCAAGATCGCGCACTTGCAAAAGGGGGGTCATACCGTGGCCTCCTCATAGGGTGCGCCCTGCGCCCCGATATGGCCGCCTGCGCGGCGCGCGCGGCAATAATCGGTGTCGGAGCAGACAAACATGCGCCCGCCCGCGTCATCCATGATGACCTCGTCGAGATAGCTGTGGGATGCGCCGCAGAGGTCGCAATCGTGATCGGCCTTGGTGGCCTCGAACGGGTGATCTTCGAAATCGAGACTGATAACTTGGGTATAGGGCGGCAGGGCATAGATACGCTGTTCGCGCCCTGCGCCGAAAAGCTGGATCGCGGCCATGTTCAGCTTCGGGTTATCGAATTTGGGGATCGGCGAAGGGTCCATGACATAGCGCCCCTCGACCTTGACCGGATAGGCATAGGCGGTGGCGATGGCCCCGTGTTGGCTGATATCCTCATAGAGTTTAACATGCATGAGGCCATATTCCTCGAGCGCGTGCATCTTGCGGGTTTCCACCTCGGAGGGTTCGAGAAAGCGCAGCGGTTCGGGGATCGGTACTTGGTAGACAAGGATCTGATCCTCGGTCAGCGGTTCCTCGGGGATGCGGTGGCGAGTCTGGATGAGGCTGGCGCGGGCGGTTTCCTCAGTGGTGGCGACCTGCGCGGTTTTCTCAAAGAATTTGCGGATCGAGACGGCGTTTGTGGTGTCATCCGCGCCCTGATCAATCACTTTGAACGTGTCATTCGGCGTGAGGCAGGCGGCAGAGACCTGCACCCCGCCCGTGCCCCAGCCATAGGGCATCGGCATTTCGCGGCTGGCAAAGGGCACCTGATAGCCGGGGATCGCCAGCGCCTTGAGAATGGCGCGGCGGATCATGCGCTTGGTCTGCTCATCGAGATAGGCAAAGTTGTAATCGCTCATAATAGCCCCCGGTCGCGCAGGTCGGCATTGAGGGCCTCTGGCCCGGTAAAGTGATGCGCCTGCCAGCCTGCGGCGCGGGCGCCGGTGACATTGCTGGCGGTGTCGTCGATGAAATAACACGCCTCGGGCGCGGCATCGGCGCGGGTGCAGAGGAGGTCGAAAATCTCGCGGTCGGGTTTGACCATGCGCTCGTGCCCCGACACGACGATGCCCTCGAACAGCGTGTTCAGGTCGGGATGCAGGCGCTGCGCTTGCGGCCATGTGTCGGCCGAAAAATTCGTAAGCGCCCAGAGGCGGTGGCCGCTATCCTTGAGCGTGGTGGCGATGTCCCATGACCCTTGGATGCGGGTCTGGATGGTCAGGCCGAAGCGGTCGAAATAGCCGTCCATCAGATCGGCATGCTCCGGCCAGTGGGCGGCAATTGCTGCCACCGCCTCGGCCCGGTTCCGGCCCCGGTCCTGCTCATAGTTCCAGTCGTAGAATCCGACCTCGGCCAGCAGCGCATCAATCTCGGCGTCGCTGCCGATGGCATGGCGAAAGGCGGCCTGCGGATCCCAGCGCAAGAGAACATTGCCGATGTCAAAGACAATGAGGGTCATGGGCGGGCCTGCTTCTTTATGGCAAAAATACTCATTCCGCCGCCTCCCGATGCGCCGCGCCCTCGGCCTCGCGGCGGAGTTTGCGCACCAGTTCCAGTTCGGACTGGAAATCGACGTAATGCGGCAGCTTGATATGTTCGAGAAAGCCGGTGGCCTGAATGTTGTCGGCATGCATGAGGACGAATTCCTCGTCCTGCGCGGGTGCGCCTTGATCCTCTTCGCCCAATTCTTTCCAACGCAGCGCGCGGTCCACCAGTGCCATGGCGATGGCCTTGCGCTCGGTCTGGCCAAAGACCAGCCCATAGCCGCGCGTGAATTGCGGGGGCTCGGTTTTGGAGCCTTTGAACTGGTTGACGGTTTCGCATTCGGTGAGGGTGATCTCGCCCAGCTCAATCGCAAAGCCCAGTTCGGGGATATCCATTTCCACGGCGACAGCGCCGATCCTGAGTTCCCCGACAAAGGCGTGGTTGCGGGCATAGCCGCGCTGGGTGGAATAGGCGAGCGACAGGATAAACCCCTCATCGCCGCGCGTCAGCGCCTGAAGCCGCAGCGCGCGGTCTGCAGGCAGTTGCATCGGTTCGCGGGTGAGGTCGGGGGGCGTGGTATCGCTCGGGTGTTCCTGCTGGATCAACCCCTCGCGGTCGAGATAGCCCATGATATGCGGCGTGGGGCCGGGGGTGGGCGTGGCTGTGGGCGCTTGCGGCGTCTCGCCCTCTGCCGCGAGTTTGAAATCCAGCAAGCGGTGGGTGTAGTCAAACGTCGGCCCCAACACCTGCCCGCCCGGCGCGTCCTTGAACGTGGCCGAGATGCGCCGATCACAGCGCATTACGGCGGTATTCACCGGATGCGACGCGCCAAAGCGGGGCAGGGTGGTGCGATAGGCGCGGATGAGAAAGATCGCCTCGATCAGATCGCCGCGCGCCTGTTTGATGGCGAGCGCGGCAAGGTCGGGATCATAGAGCGAGCCTTCGGCCATGACGCGGTTGACGGCGAGGCTGAGCTGTTCGCGGATTTGCGCCACGCTGAGTTCGGCAATGGCGGTATCGCCGCGCCGTTCCTCGGCCAGCCAAGCATGGGCGTTGTCGATGGCGCGTTCGCCGCCTTTGACTGCGACATACATCTATTGGCCCTCCACACGGGTTGAGCGCGGCAGCGCCGCGAGGTGATGACCAGAGGTGAAGAGAAAATCGAGCCCCAGCGGAAACTGTGCGGCGTTGCGCTGAAATGCGGCCATGTCGGGCAGCGAGAGCGCGGCGGTGGTTGCAATCCCCGGCCCGGTCAGGCGTGCGCCGGTGTGCGTGAGCTGCGCCATCTCGACGATCAGGGTGGTTGCGCGGTCGGGGTATTCGGCCGTGCCGATGGGATAATCGGCCAGCGGTAGAAGGGCAGACCAAGGCCCGAGCGCGAACATGGCGCGGGGGCGGTCCACCAGCGATGCGCCGGTGTGAAAGGTGATCCAGTCGCGCACCATTGGGGTATCAACCGCCCCCGCCAGATAGAGTGGCGTTTCAGGATCACAGAGCGTCAAGAGCACCGCGCCTGCCGCGGGCGATAGGGGCGGTGGCGGCTCTGCGCCCATGATCTGCTCAATGGTGCCGGGACGGGCCATGGCGCGCATCACCGCGCGAAAGGCCAGGGCGGCCTCGGTGGGGGCTGCGGCAAAGCCGCCGGTCAGGGCTTCGGTCTGCATTAATCCTCTCCGCGCACAAGAGTGAAGAAATCGACCTTGGTCGCTGCGGCGCGGGCGGCGCGGGCGCTGCGGCGGGTGGTCTCGGCCTCTGCCAAAGGGGCCAGAACGCGGTCGCGGATCAGCCCGGCCTCGGCCCCCTGCATCAGCGCGTCAATCAGCGCGGCCTGCGTGGCGTGGCGCTTGTCGCGGCCCTGCACATAGCCGTGGCCAACGCGGCCATCGCCCAGTTGCAAGGCGCAGCGGGTGACGGTCATTTCACCAAGGTTGAAGGCGCCCCCCGTGGCCCCGGCGCGGCCCCGCACCATGACGCCGCCCACCTCGGGCGCACGCAGATAGGCGTAATCAGGGGATAGCCCCGTGTCAGACAAGAGCGTTTGCACATCCTCGGCGGGGGTGCGCGCCAAAAGACCCATCCAGCCCTTGCGCTCGGTTTCTTTGCTCATGTGGACACCTTGTGAAGTTGTCGGTATTACTATACAACTAGACAAATCTATACGCCAAACGCGCCTCCCTAGCAAGCCAGTCCACAATGAAACTTATGTGACATGCCCCGAGAAAAACCCGATGCCCTCTGGCGGGCGATCCACGACAGTCTGAGCCGTGACATCGCGGCAGGGCGCTATGGCCCCGGTGACAAGCTGCCGACCGAGGCGGTTCTGGCCACGCGGTTTGGCGTCAATCGCCATACGGTGCGGCGGGCGCTCGCGGTTTTGGCCGAGGCGGGGGTGATCTTTGCCCGGCGCGGGGCCGGGGCGTTCGTGGCGCATCGCCCGACCGAGTATCCGATTGGTCGGCGGGTGCGGTTTCACCAGAATTTGCAAGCGGCCGGGCGGTTGCCAACCAAAGAGATCTTGGCGCTTGAGACCCGCAGCGCCGATGCCGCCGAGGCCGAGGCGCTCAGGCTTGCGCCCGGGGCCATGGTGCATGTCTGTGACGGGCTGTCGCTGGCCGATGGCGTGCCGGTGGCGGTGTTTCGCAGCAGCTTTCCGGCGGCGCGGTTTCCCGGCCTGCCCGAGGCGCTGCGGCGGCTCAGATCGGTGACGGCGGCGCTGGCAGAGCAAGGGGTTGCGGATTTCACCCGCGCCTCAACGCGGCTCACTGCGAAACTGGCCAGCCCGATGCAGGCGGTGCATCTGCATCTCAGCCCGGGTGCGCCGATCCTGCGCACGATTGCGGTCAATGTCGATCCCGAGGGGCAGCCTATCGAATATGGCCGCACATGGTTTGCCGGGGACCGGATCACGCTGACCCTGGCGGATGCTTGAACACCTGCCCCGATGTCACGGCGCTGTCACATCGCGGGCCTATCAGCGATGTATAGATCAGCTGCCTTTTTCATCCATGATTTAAGCATCTCAAGGGCGGCCCGTTGTGGCCGCCTTTTTCTTGCGGTCAGCCGCCGTGCTTTTCAAGAAAGGCCTCGGCGCTCAGGCTGCGAAAATCATCTAGGTTTTCCCGCAGGCGGGCGTGATCCCACTCCCACCACGCCAGAGCCATCATGCGGTCGGCCAGAGCGGGGGCAAGGCGCGGGCGCAGCGGCTGGGCGGGCACGCCTGCGACGATCATATAGGGGGCTACGTCATGCGTTACCACAGCCCCGGCGGCGATAACCGCCCCGTGGCCCACGGTGATCTCGGGCTTGACCTGCGCATTGTGGCCGATCCAGGTGTCATGGCCAATCCGCGCCAGCCGCGCGCGGCGTTTGTCGAACCAAAGCACATCGTCGGGCGCATCCTCCCAATAGCTGGCAGAGCGATAGAGAAAGTGGTGCAGGCTGGCGCGGTCGAGCGGATGATCCGTGGCCCCCACGCGCACAAAGCTGGCGATATTGGCGAATTTGCCGATCTCTGTATTGGCGAGATCGCAGGATCGGTCGCAATAGGAGTAATCCCCCATCGCCACATGCGCGAGGCGGCTGCCGCGCCCGACCTCGGTATAGATGCCGAATTCGCAATCGGTGATGTCGCAGTCCGGGTGGATCAGGGCCTTGTCGGCCTGCAATCGGGGCATCGCGCGCTCCATAAGGGTTTCGGGCCTCCGGCGGGAGTATTGTCAAGAGAAATAGTTCATATTTTTCAAAGTGATGCGGATTCTACAAGTAGTTTATCCTCAATTTTACCCACATTTCCTATTGCACCTTTGCGCAGGGGTTTTATCGTCACATCAACTCAGTGTAACCTACAACAGGGCTGTTTAGATAGCGAGCAACCCTTCCAAACTCTTGGCAAATCAAGGGCATTCTGCCTACGTATCTGTTAGGAACCTTAGAATAGTTAAATTTTACACGCCCTATTCATTTACTTCTGCGGCTTTGTACGATGCTAGAGCCCTGATGTTCATGACCCCACCGGCTAGAAGGTTGTACCGTTTATTAAACGCATGGTTGACAGGGGGCAAAGGAGCGATGAGAACGAAGGCAACGATCACACCGCAATCCGTCCGCCGGATTATCCCCCGGACGGATTGCGCGACCGACCCGCGCCCTAGCACCGCGTCGAGGAGCCGGAGACATACAAGAACAGCCAAGTCGCCTGCGAAATGTGAATGGTCGTGCAAACGCACCCATCACCCCTCTACCGCCGCCAAAGTGGCGCGGGCGACTAGTCAAAACCAAAGACAGAGGTGCTGATCACCGTTACCGTGCAAGTGGGGAAGTTCACTTCGGCAATTCTGGGGGTTTTCAACCCGGCTTTGACACCGCTATCCGACGATACGATCGACGAATGTGTCCATGATTTAGGTTACATCGACAAAGCCCTGCCACTTAGACACATAGGTAAAATCGATGACTCGGAGAAAGTTGGAGCTGGTGCTAAGAACACGTGGTTCACCTTCTCGTGCGGACAGAGGGCTGCCGAATAAGGGATCGTGGTATTGACAGCTTTACCGCACACGGCCCCACGGATGCCAATTTGAGCCATAAGGCGCTCCAGGGTGCAGAACGCAAGCGTACAGCATTCTCGCTTTAGCTGCTGACACGCCTTACAGACCCCATAGATCTTGTAGTTTTCATCTGAGATCTGTTTGGTTTCTAGACGCAGCATCGAGCCGAACTCTTCAAGGAAGCCGATCATGGCTTCAGTGGGTGTTATAGTTACGCCTGCGTAAAACACGCGCTTGCTGTGTAGAGAACCTTGCTCACCTAGCGCATCTCGCGCTCTAGGGCTTTGATCCGGTCCCGGTCTTCGGACGTGTACCGACGTGCAGGCCGTTGTCTTTCTCGGCCTCTTTGACCCAATCGTGCAAGGTTTCGGGGATATGGTGGATTTTGGGTGCAACGGCCGCGAACGCGCCTGCCTGCTTCTGTCAGAACCCTGATGTTCAATAACCATGCAGACGACATAAGTGTGGACATTGGGCGAGTAGCGATTTGCCAGTTCGCTTTTTGTCGCAACCCTCATCGTTACCTGAGTTGATTGTCTCCGACAAACTCGGAGCGGCTCACTTCAATCGCAACAACGCAGCGTGACGGTGGGCTGATGGCCGGCAGCACCTGATCCCAATTAAAGTTATGAAGCAATACGGCACTGCTCGGAGCATCAGCCCTATGGACTTGAAAAACAGCCTTCACGAGGTCGATCCCTATCTTGATAAACGTCGATGTGCCTGTCCTTTTTTGTGAATTTTTGAGAACCCACTGTTGCACACCGGTGCCATCTGAGGGCGCCCACATCATCAGAGCCGCGTCCATGACAAGATTGACCTTTCGCCTTCTCTCACGGTTTTCTGGTAAACCGTTCGAGAACAAAATCAGAGGTTTGCTTTGAATTCAATGCTTTCGGTCGTGCCATTCGACAGCGCCAAGGACCTTGATCCCAGCGCTGTCGGCGAGCAGGTTGAAACGCCCACCCTGAGTTCCGCAAACGAGCATTGTCTGCGAGGCCTCAGGCTGAGGGTAACAGATCAGGAAACCAAATGGCTTTGGGCCGCGACAACGACTTGAAGCCGACTTTGTACCGAAAATTTCTGCATGATTTGGCTCATGTAGTATTTCACGGTTTTCTCAGATATTTTGAGGTGAGTGGCAATCGTTTTGTTTGAGGCACCAGCCATCAGTTGACGCACAATCTGTTCTTCACGGAACGTCAGGCGCACTTCAGGATCAGCTTTATCAGGTGTGTGGCGCATTTCCCGAACCATGCGTGCGGCCAACTCGTTGGAAATGAATTCCTTGCCATTTGCAACAACATCAAGTGCCTGAAAGATTTCATTGCCGCTGCTGCCTTTTACTACATAGGCCTTTGCACCATGCGACATGACGGCGTTGCAATCTGCGACCTGATCGCTGGCGGTGAAGACGATGACTGCTGGTGCGTCATCTTCCGAGGTTATTTCATCGATGGTAGCAATTACATCCCCATTCATGTTCAGATCCATGATCACCAGATCTGGCTTTGTCAAAACCGATAGCTTCAGAGCGTCGTTCGCCGTATGGCCAGTCCCCACAACTTCATATCCAGCCAATTGACCCACAAGCTCCTGCAAACCTGCAAGCACAATCGGATGGTCATCAACCAAGATTACGCGCGCCTTCGTCATTTAATCCAACTCCCCAGTTGCACAATTGTTCTTCCAACAGATGACACGAGAGAAGGGGCGGCAAAGTTTCGCTCTTGCTGCGAACAATGCGTTTCCAAAATGAAAACAACATCGGCATTGGCCTGCTTTATTTGAATGCAACCTCCGCACGCCTTGGATATTTCTGGCAATCCCAGCCATTCACGGGTGCTGGGTGCTGAAACTGTCTAGCACATGCGCAACATCAGATCACGGCCCGTGCTGATGCACGCGGTTCGTTGACGCATAGATTCAGGGTGCGGTTTGCCTTGGTTCGCGGGGGCTATTCCCGAGGCGCACGAGGAAGCGACGGTAAACGATTCGTCGTAAGGCAAAGGATCAGAATTCATCCCTAAAGTGCAAGACATTTAGGCAAAATCAATCCAGAGCATTTTAACATCACTTAGCATGCATTTTTTAGACCTAAGTCTGGGTCTGACCCCGGACCACAGGACAGCAAATGTCCAGACCCCTGGACTCCTGATGGGGCCGCCACACTGGCATTACTCAGGTTGAGGCTGCATCCGTCAGCACAGCATCTCATGTCTTTTTGAACCACGAGGTTAGAATGGTTACTCTGAATACGAACGATCTTGCCCACATTCTGGAGCAAATCAAAATCGCCGAAGCGCATTCGGCCGGAACGCCGCTGGATCAATTGGTATCTAGCCCGCTTTTGCCATATGGCCTTCGCACCGTGGATGGAGCTTTCAACAACTTTCAACCGGGGATGGAACGGTTCGGGGCGGCAGATGAGCCGATGAAGCGGTTGCTGGACATTCAGCTGGCGGCTGCGGAATTTGCCCCCACCCGTCCGGGCCAGCAAGCGCCTGCCGCGCCGACCTCCTACACCCAGACCACAGGCAATGTGTATGACAGCCAGCCGCGCATCATTTCAAACCTTGTGGCTGACCAGACGCTGAACAACCCTGCGGCTATTGCTGCGGCGCTTGCGGTGAACGGCGTCACCGGCGCGCAGCAGCTGGCGGTTGTTCAGCAAATCATGGCGGCGCAGGTACAGGCGCGCGTGGCTGCCGATGCGGTTGATGGGGCTGTCGCCGCGCGGGATATCGCCTTCGCAGCCGCGCAGGGAGTGGTCGATTCCGCTGTCGCGACAGAGACTGCCGCCGCCGCGAATGCAGCGGCCGCAGCGGCTGTCCTTGCCGCAGCACAGGCCGATCTGGCCGCAGCCGAACAGGCTGTGGCAACCGCCGCGGCAGCGCTGGAAATGGCCGCGCCGCCTTCGACGGAGGTAGTGGCACAGCAGGCGGCTGTTGCTGCTGCGCAGGCCGAATTTGATGCAGCAACCCTTGCGGCGACTCAGGCCGAGACTGCATTTGCCGCGGCACAGACTACGCTGATCGCGGCGCAGGAAGAGCTTGTCACGGGTCAGGCCAACCTTGATCGTGCGCAAACCGCAGCAGCCGATGCCGCCGCAGCCCTGACGTTGGCTGAACAGGCGCTAACCGCCGCGCAAGCCGATCTGCTGGCCGCACAAGATGGGGTTGACGCAGACGCTGTGCAGGCCGCGACCGATGCTGTCACTGTGGCGACCGAAGCAGAAGGCACAGCCCGTGCAACGGTTGAGGCCGCCGCCGCCATTCTGGCCAGTGCGGAAGTAGCGGTTTCAGCTCAGCGTAGTGCGGTGGTGGACGCCGAAGCTCTGGTGCAGCAGCGTCAGGCGGAAAAGGAAGCCGCAGACGCCACTGCTACGCAGACCCAGATTGATCTGGACCGTGAAACTGGTGAACTGGCTGAAGCTCAGGACGCCGCGAACTTTGTTGCCGGCAATGGCTTCCTGAACGCACTGTTCGGCGCGCAAGTCCGTGCAACGTTGGCTCAGGCGCAGAATGAATACAACAGTGCGCTTGTTGCAGACCAGCAGGCAGATGTTGCGGCTAGCACAGCTGCGGCCAATCTGGAACAGGCACAAGCCGATCTGTTGATGGCCCGTGACACCCTGACCGATCTGGAAGAGCTGCGTGACCTGAACGCGATCGATAATAGCGCGGCGTTGATGCAACTTGCTGCTGCGCAGGCCGATCTGGTCAGCGCGCAGGCTTCCTTGGCAGATGCCGTTGCCGAGGCAGCGGTTCTGACAGCGGCCTTAGAGGCCGTTGTTGCCGCTGAAGAAAATGTGGCTTCAGCACAGGATGTTGTGGACAACACAGCCTTTGCCCTGAGCCTTGCGACCGATGCGGTGACGGCCCAAGAGGTTATTGTTGCTCAGGCCGAAGCTGCCGTGGCCATTGCGGATGCGGCTAACACCGCTGCTTCAGGCACCTTGGTTAGCGAAACCGAGGAGCTGACTGCAGCGCAGACTGCGCTTGCGCTGGCAGAGGCGGAATCGGGTGCCAATGCAGAAGCTCAGCAGGCACTTGCTGCTGCAAACGCCGCGCTGAGCGTGGCACGGAGCACCCAAGCCAGCGCTGCGACCGACGCCGCTGCCGCCGATCTTGCTTTGGCCGATGCGAGCGCTGCCACTGCGCAAGCGCAGGCCGATCTGGCCGCCGTGCCAGGCATTGCCGATGCCACTGCCGCTGCCGAAGCAACGGCGGCCACCGCTGCTGCAGCGGTTGTCGATCTGGTCGCCAGCAATGGTATCGTGATGGATGGCGAGAACGTCTATATCCGCAACATCGCGGCGGATCTGGGCGACACTGCTTCGTTCAATGGGTTTATGACTATCTTTGGTCAGTTCTTTGACCACGGGCTTGACCTGACCACCAAAGGCGGATCGGGCACGGTGTATATTCCACTGCAGCCTGATGATCCACTTTATGTTCCGGGTAGCCCAACCAATTTCATGGTGCTGACCCGCGCCACCAACGCCCCTGGCGCCGATGGCATTCTGGGTACTGCCGATGATGAGCGCGAGCATACAAACCAGACCACGCCTTGGGTGGACCTGAACCAGATCTACACATCGAACGCCTCTCATCAGGTCTTCCTGCGCGAATTTGTCTTGCGGGACGGGGTGCCGGTGAACACAGGCCGGATGCTGGAGGGTCCGAATGGTGGACCGCCGACATGGGCTGACGTCAAAGCGCAGGCGCGTGATATTCTGGGGATTGAGCTGTCGGATTTGAATGCGCTGGACGTGCCGGCCCTGGTGACCGATCTTTATGGAAACTTCATCCCTGGCGCGTCAGGCTTGCCGCAGCTGATGACGCCAACCGGCGCGCTTGAGGCCAATCTGGATGCGCCTGTCGATGCGCTTCTTGCCGTATCGGCCGGGCGTGGTTTTCTGGACGATGTTTCACGCAATGCCGTGCCCGGCACCTATGTCGTGGACCGTTTCACAGGACAAACCGCGCAAAAAGAAGCTGACGTGGATACCGAGGTTGGCAATGCGATCGTGCCAAACATGTTTGGTCAAAACCCCACCTATGACAACGAGCTGTTGGACGCGCATTATATTGTTGGCGACGGGCGCGGGAACGAGAATATCGCGCTAACCGCGATCCATACCGTATTCCATGGTGAGCACAATCGTCAGATTGACAACATCAAGGCCGCATTGATTGCCGATGGCAATGTCGCGATGCTAAATGAATGGCTTATGACCCCAGTCAGTGCGGTTCCAGCTGATCTTGAAAGCTTGGCGTGGAATGGTGCGCGCCTTTTCCAAGCATCGCGTTTTGCCACCGAGATGGTGTATCAGCATCTGGTGTTCGAAGAATTCGTACGGGCAATTTCGCCGCAAATCGACCCATTTGTGTTTTCGAACTCTGTCCAGATCGATGGTGCGATCTTTGAGGAATTCGCCCAAGTAGTTTATCGGTTTGGCCATTCCATGCTGAACGAACAGGTTGAAATCTTGAAACTTTCGGGCGATGCCGCGTCCCCCGAAGAAGTGGGGTTGATCGAGGCCTTCCTGAACCCGGTTCTGTTTGCAGAGCAGGGGGCCACTGCGGAAGAAGCAGCCGGTGCGATCCTGCGCGGCATGACCCGTCAGGCCGGAAACGAGATCGACGAATTCACCACCTCGGCCTTGCGCAACAACCTTGTGGGGCTGCCGCTGGACCTTGCTGCGCTGAACATCGCCCGCGCGCGGGAAACCGGTGTGCCTTCGCTGAACGAAGCGCGTCGTCAGATTTTTGAACAGACCGGCGACACCTTTCTTAAACCTTATGAAAGCTGGACCGATTTCGCGGGAAATTTGAAAAACCCGCTGTCGGTTATGAACTTCATCGCGGCCTATGGTACGCATGAGACGATCGTGAACGCAGTGACGGTTGAAGAGAAGCGTGATGCCGCTTCGGCACTGGTGTTTGGCGGGCTGGATGCGCCTGCGGACCGGTTAGATTATGTGAACGGCACCGGTGCTTGGGCCGGGGTTGAAACCGGCCTGAATACGGTGGACTTCTGGATCGGAGGGCTAGCCGAGGCGCTGATGCCGTTTGGTGGCATGCTGGGATCGACCTTCAACTTTGTCTTCGAGTTGCAGATCGAAAACTTGCAGGCTGGGGATCGGTTCTATTATCTGAGCCGTACGCAGGGCATGAACCTGCTGACGCAATTGGAAAGCGACAGCTTTGCCGACCTGATCCGTCGGAACACCGACACCGAAGAAACAGGCATCCACATCAATGGTGCAGCGTTTCAGACGGCGGATTTTGTGATCGAGATGGATCAATCGCGGCAGTTCAACCGTGGCTTGGGCACGGCTGACCCGACCCGAGAGGACGATGTGCTGGCGGCCCTGCAGGGCAATAACGATATGGTGATCCGTAGTGACACCGACGGTGACGGCGACATCGACTACATTCGCTTTACCGGCGGCGAGCATGTGGTGCTTGGCGGCACCAATGAAGCCGACACCATTATCGGTGGGGCTGGGGATGACGGTATCTGGGGCGAAGATGGCGACGATTACATCGAAGGCGGTCTTGGAGTTGATCACATCCACGGTGGTCGTGGTAATGACATCATAACCGACTCTGGTACCGATATCGGCGACGCCGATGTTATCAAGGGTGAAGAGGGCAATGACGTTATCAACGCCGGCATGGGGCTTGACCTTGTGTTCGGCGGGTCGGGGAGCGACGTGCTGTCCGGCGGCTCAGAGGCAAAAAGCCTGTTCGGCGGCGAGGGGAATGACTTTATTCGCTCGGCCTCGGGCGGGGGCGGCGTTGTCTATGGCGGCGAAGGCGATGACTGGATGGAAGGTCAGGGCAACATGAACACCCTGACCGGCGACAATTCGGAACTGTTCTTCAACAGCCGGATCATCGGCCATGACGTGATGCATTCGGGCGAGAACGACACCGATTTCGATGCGGAATCGGGTGATGACATCATGATCCAAGGGATTGGTATCAACCGCAGCAACGGCATGGCCGGATTTGATTGGGCGACGTTCCAAGGCAACAACTATGCGGTAGATGCCGACATGAACGTGTCGATCTTCGTCAACCAGCAGAACAACATCCTGCGCGACCGTTACGATCTTGTTGAAGGCCTATCGGGCTGGAACTTTGACGATACGCTGCGCGGCCGCGATGCGGTGCTGGGGGCGTACGACGTAAATGGCAACGCAACCCAGATCAACCCTACGGCACCGATTGAAAGCTTTTCCAACGTCCTGCTGGAAAAGAACCTGGATATGATTTCTGGCCTGCGTGAATTGGTGGCCCATCTGGAACGGTTCGAGATCCGTCATCCGGGCGGCACCACGGATGAGGTGCAGATCGGTGTGATGAACACCTTTGATGCATCAGATATTATTCTTGGCGGAGCTGGATCGGACCTAATTGAGGGCCGAGCTGGCAATGACATTCTGGACGGTGACAAGCATCTGAACGTGCGGATCGGCATTGCCGATGCTATGGGTGCGGCTTGGGCCACGGCAACCAAGTTGACGGAACAGGTGACCGAATTGGCGACCGGGGCGGTCCTTTTTGGGGGCCGCACTCTTGAGAACCTGCTGTTCAGCCGCGATATCGTGGCCGACCAGCTGTCGATCATACGCGAGATAATTGATGTCAGTGCAGCAAACGATGTGGATACGGCGGTCTTCTGGGACCTGCGCGCCAATTATGATGTTATCGCCAATGAAGATGGCAGCGTGACCGTGACCCACCTGGTGGCGACAGCGGGCCAGATCGATCCGGCCACCGGGCGCAACCGCGATTTGGAAGGATCGGACCGGTTGTTCAACATCGAACTGCTGCAATTTGCAGATGGTGTGGTGACCGTGGAAGAAGCCGCGCGCAGCGATGTGCCGGTCACCGGGGTGCCGGTTCTGAGTGATCTCAGCCCGACCGAAACCCAAGCGTTGACGGTCGATCTGGCAGCGATCGCCGATGCGGATGGTATCACGGCATTGACGGTGCAGTGGCAGGCGTCGCTTGATGGCGGTGCGACTTGGGCCGATATCGCTGGTGCCAATGGCACCAGCTTTACCCCGCCACCCGGAACACTGGGCGCGCAGCCCCAACTGCGGGTGGCGGCCACGGTGACGGATGCCAATGGCGTGGTCAGCACGGTGGTGTCGGCCGCCAGCGATGTGGTTGGTGAGATTATCACTGGCACCAATGGTAACAATAACTTGGTTGGCGGCGCTGGTGGCGATCTGATCGATACTAACGGCGGCAATGACAGCGTCAACGCCGGAGCCAGCGATGACGTGATCATCTGGAACGCTGGCGATGGGCGCGATATCATCGATGGTGGCACGGAAACGGTGATCGGCGACACATTCATCGTCAATGGCACCAACGGAGCTGAAATTTTCAGTATCTATACCACTGCTGCATGGCAGGCCTTGGGCGGCGCGCGCAATGTGGCGGCGGGGACAGAAATCATCATCACGCGTAACGGCACGACCAACGCCAGCGTGATCGCTGAACTGCGCGAGATTGAGGAAATCGTCGTCAACACCAATGGTGGCGGTTTCATTCTTGATCTAGATCAGGTGCGGATTTTCGGTGATTTCACCACCACCAACCTGTCGTTCAACACGATCACCATCAACGGCTCTGCCGGGGATGAAACGGTGGATATAAGCGCGTTGGAATCGGCCCACCGAATCCTTTTCCGCACCCAAGGCGGCAATGACATGGTGGTAGGCACCCTGCGCGCGCAGGATGTGATCGAAGCGCCGGTCGGGATTGATCCGCAAAGCTATGTCGCAAGTTTTGACGAGACGAACGGGCTTGTGACCTTGGCGTCGGAAGGGTCGCGGATTTCCTTTGCGGGATCGCTCGACAATTTGCCAAAGATCGTTGGTGCCTCCGAAACTGTCGCACCGGAGGGTAACCCGTTCACGATAGGCGATGCTGAAGGTTTGCTTGGTCTGGTGCGTGGTATCTCGCCGGATGGAAATGATGATGGTGAGGCGTCGCTTGGGGTCCGCGATCTGCCGGGGGTCGAGAATAACATCGGTAATCCGGGGCAGGGCGCCGCCGGGCAACCGTTCCTGCGGATCACTGAAGGCCGTTATGCCGGTGTGGACGAAGAAACGGGCGCAGGTATCATAAACCCGATCTTCCAAGGGCTGGATCCAAGGGTGATTTCAAACATCCTTGGTGCGCAAGAGGCGGATGCCGCACAATCTACGCAGATCAACACCTTCTTCATGGCCTTTGGGCAGTACTTCGACCACGGCCTTAGCTTTATCCCCAAAGGTGGTGTCGGGCAGATCCAGATCGGTGATCCGGGCAGCGCCCGTGCCCCCGGCGTGGACAATCCTGCCGACCTGACCCGCGCCAGTGTTGTGGGTCTGGATGCAAATGGTGTGCCGCAGCATGGCAACATCAACTCGCCCTTCGTGGATCAGAACCAAGTTTACGGCTCGACCAGCCTGATCGGCCAGTTGCTGCGCGAAAGCGATGGCGAGGGTGGCTTTGGCGCACGGGTCCTGATGGGGGCGCGAGATCCGTCGGCACCGGACTTTGACCTGCTGCCAACGCTGCGTCTGGTGCTGGAGCATCATATCGAGGCGGGCACCGTGTTCCGTGCGCCGAACCTTGGCGATGCGGGGATGACGCTTCTTGATTATTACCCAACGCTGATGACAGCCGATGGTAGCTTCAGCGGTACAGTGATCCAAGAGCTTGCCGTCGACTTCATGGGCGAAGGCATGCCGCTGTTCATCGACTCCAACCCCTTTATCAATCTGCTCGATCACATCGTGGCAGGGGATGGCCGGGTCAACGAGAACGTCACCCTGACGTCGATGCACACGATCTTTGCCCGCAACCACAATTATCATGTGGAAAATCTGGCCGAGGTCTACAGCGCGCAAGACATTGCGCTGAACGCAGAGGAGCTGTTCCAAGCGGCCAAGGTCGTGAACGAGGCGGAATACCAGCGCGTTGTCTTTACCGAGTTTGCCGAAAAGCTGCTGGGTGGAGACGGGATCATGGGCGAAGGCGACCATGGGTTCAAGGATTACGATCCGCAGACCGATGCCGGCATCAGCCATGAGTTCGCAGCCGCCGCTTATCGGATCGGTCACACCATGATCGGTCAGACAATCAGCGTGCTGAATGACCAAGGCGATGTGGTCGAAATCCCACTGTTCGACGTGTTCCTGAACCCGACCAACACGGCTGCTGCCTTCCAGGTGCCAGACATGGATGGACCGGGTCCAATGACTGCGCTGGAGGGCGAGGCGGCGGTGCAGGCTTTGGCACAGTTCGGCTACACGCCGACGCCGGGGTATACCCAGCTTGGTGCCGGGGCGGTTCTGGGCGGTATCGTCCAGCAGGCCGCAGAAGAGATCGACGTCAACATTGTTGATGCGGTGCGCAATGATCTGGTTCGGATCAGTGCTGACCTATTTGCCTTCAACGTGGCGCGCGGCTGGGATGTCGGGCTTGGCACTCTGAACCAGGTTCGGGCTGATTTGATGGCCTCGACCAACCCCTATATCGCCGAAGCCGTTGGCTTTGCGGGCGGGGACCTGACGCCCTACACCTCTTGGGAGGATTTCCAGACCCGAAATGGCCTGTCGGACAGCGTGATTGCGCAGTTCCGTGCCGCCTATCCGGATCTGGTCCTGTCTGGCGAGGCCGTTGCTGCCTTTGCTGCGGTGAACGAAGACATCGTTTTGAGCGATAATGGCGATGGCACGAAAACTGTGGCGGGGATCGACCGGGTTGACCTTTGGGTCGGGGGTCTGGCGGAAGCCAAGATCAATGGCGGTCTTGCGGGTGCGACCTTCTGGGTCATCATGCACGAACAGTTCGACCGCTTGCAGGAGGGGGATCGGTTCTACTATCTGCCGCGTCTGGAAAACTTTGACCTCTATGAGAACTTTGTTGAAGGTCAGAGCTTTGCAGATATTGTGATGCGCAACACGGGCCTGACCGGTTTGGATGAGCGGATTTTTGATGTCAGCGAGGACGACGATGCAGGCCCAGCCCTGCCAGTCATCGACGCGCCTGTGGTTGACCCTGCGCCGGAAACCCCGGTGGTGGTTGATCCGGAGCCGGAAACCCCGGTAGTGGTTGATCCGGAGCCGGAGACCCCGGTGGTGGTTGACCCTGCGCCGGAAACCCCGGTAGTGGTTGATCCGGAGCCGGAAACCCCGGTGGTGGTTGACCCTGCGCCGGAAACCCCGGTGGTGGTTGACCCTGCGCCGGAAACCCCGGTAGTGGTTGATCCGGAGCCGGAGACCCCGGTGGTGGTTGACCCTGCGCCGGAGACCCCTGTGGTGGTTGACCCTGCGCCGGAGGCCCCGGTGGTGGTTGATCCGGAGCCGGAGACCCCGGTGGTGGTTGACCCCGCGCCGGAAACCCCGGTGGTGGTTGATCCGGAGCCGGAAGCGCCATTGGATACTGACACCCGCTTTGTCTTTGGATCGGTCACCGCGGATCAGCTTATGGGTTCAGACTCTGCAGATTACATTCGCGGTCTGAGCGGCGATGACGAGCTTACAGGGCTTGCCGGCGACGATGTTATCGAGGCTAACGCTGGCAATGACGCGGTGTCAGGCGGGGCGGGCAACGATCTGATCTTTGGCGATGACGGCGATGACGTGGTCTTTGGTGACACAGGAAACGACATCTTTGTTGCCCGCAGCGATGATGGGAGCGACCTGTACTTTGGCGGCGCTGGCGAGGATCTTATCGATCTGAGTGGCGTGATGGAGAACGCCACAGTTGATCTAGGCAGCCTGTCAGCGATTGGGTCCATCGAGATCGGGGCCATTATTGACCGGATCATCTCGGTCGAGAATGTTATCGGCACCAAAGGCAACGACACGATCATCGCCAGTCTTGCGCAGAATGATCTTGCTGGTGGCGGGGGCAAGGACAGCTTTGTCTTTACCAGCGCTGCCGCTGCGGATGGGGACGTCATCCTCGACTTTGCACCAGGCGATGTGATCGATTTGACGGCTTTGGACGCCCATAGTGGCGTGGCGGGCAATCAAGGCTTCACTCTGGCGACAGCCGGTGCCGGACCTGCGGCTGGCCTGCTGATGGTGACCGAAGGCGATGACGGTTTGTCGCGGATCGATGGTCACACCGATGATGATGGCGTGGCGGACTTCAGCCTTTCGGTCCGCAACAGCCACAGCCTGACTGACGAAAGCTTCAAGCTGTAACGCCTTCGGCTGTCTCTGGACGTGTCCAGGGACAGCCAACCCTTTTTGCCGATTATCGATGGGACATAAGACCATGGCACACCCACATACCGACAAGCGCCGGGTGCTCGAAGCACAGCGCCTCTTGCAGCAGGATATACGGCGGCACGGCCTTTCCATTTTCGCAATTTCCGGTCTGATCAACGTCTTGGCTCTGACTGGTTCCATCTACATGATGCAGGTCTATGACCGCGCGCTGGTCAGCGGGTCGGTGGACACATTGGTTTTTCTGTCGCTGTTGGCGGGGGGATTGCTGGCATTTCACGGTATTTTCGATGCATTGCGTGCCCGGATCATGTCGCGGCTTGGGTCGCGCCTCGACCAGCGCCTAGCACCTTTGGCTCACCGCATCTCGATCGACATGCCACGCTATGGGTTTTCTGCGACTGAAGCTACAGAGCGGTCGCGCACTGTTGATACTCTGCGTGGGTTTCTGTCAGGACCGGCTCCTGCGGCGCTGTTTGACCTGCCGTGGATGCCGATTTTCATCCTGTTTGTCTATGTGCTTCACCCAACCCTTGGATTGGTGACGTTAGCGGGGGCAGCGGTTCTGGTGGTGTTGACCATCATCGCCGAAATTCGATCACGCGAGCTAACCCAGGCGGTGCACAAGTCCTTTATTGAGCGCAACAATATGGCCGAATCCAATGCGCGTAATGCCGATGTGCTGATTGCCATGGGCGCAGTTGATCGCGCCGTTGGTCGGTTTGAGCGGCAAAATGCCGAACACCTGAACTTGCAGGCGGGCACTGCGGACAGCACATCGTCGATGGCGGCGCTGTCTAGGGTGCTTCGCATGATGTTGCAATCGGGTTTGCTGGGACTTGGTGCGTATTTTGCAATCAAGGGTGATCTGTCCAGTGGCGCAATCATGGCCGTGTCGGTTTCGGCCGGACGCGCGCTCGCGCCGGTGGATCAGGTGATCGGCAACTGGCGCGGCATGATCGCGGCACGCCATGCCTACAGCCAATTGCAAGAGTCGCTCGTGTCAATGCAGGTGTTCAAGGAAAAGCTGGAATTGCCGTTGCCATCACAAACGCTTAGTGTGGAGGGCATCACCGTGGCCTCGCCTGCGACGGGTCGCATCCTGCTGTCGGATGTGTCGTTCTCGTTGGAGCGCGGCCAGGCGCTGGCAGTGCTTGGACCAAGTGGCGGTGGAAAATCCACACTTATCCGGGCCTTGTCCGGGGTGTGGCCGCTGGTGCGAGGGTCGGTACGGATGGATGGCAACAATCTGTCGCATTACAACCAGAAGCAACTTGGCCAGATCATCGGCTACTTGCCGCAAGAAGTCAGCCTGTTCAACGGCACCATTCTGGAAAACATCAGCCGGCTGAGTGAAACACGAGACAGCAAGGCAATCTATATCGCCTCTTCGTCGGCCGGGGTGCATGGGTTGATTGCCTCGATGCCTGACGGCTATGACACAAATGTCGGCCCCGGTGGCACGGCACTGTCGGCGGGGCAGCGGCAACGCATAGGATTGGCTCGTGCTCTGTATGACGATCCCTTTGTCGTACTGCTGGATGAGCCGAATTCCTCTTTGGATGCGGCAGGTGAAAAAGCGCTGAACGAGACCATTCGTATCATCTGCGATCGGGGTGGCATCGTGATTGTTGTGGCACATCGGCCGAACGTGCTGGCTGCGGTAGACATGGTTGCAATCGTGAACAACGGCAGGTTGGTAGCCTTTGGCCCCAAGGAGGAAGTCCTCAATGCCCAGGCTACCAACAAGGTCGTATCGATGAATGCAGCCTCGACTGCGATGCACGCAAAGTCGGGTGCTGTGGCTCCAGCGGAATAGGAGCAGGGGCATGCAGATCAACGTTAAAAGCCGTGCAGCGGATGGGGTCGCGAACCCCTATGCGGAACGCGAAGATCAAGGCGAAGGCGAAAGCCGCAAGCGGCGCAAAGGTGTAACCCTCACTTTTCTGGCGCTGGTTAGCTACTGGGCACTCCTGTTTGCCCCGAAGTCAGAAGAAATGCAGCCCCCCAAGGATCGTGTCGATACGGACGCAGCCCAAGACCCGGCGGTAAGCTATGACGCGGCTCATAGCATTCTGGAACCCATGCCGCCAGCGACGCTGGACCGCGAGGCTGCGGACTTACTGGGCGAAGGCACGGCATCTGGCCCACAATTGGCAGCATTGGCCGGTATGCAAAGCGGCCCGATTTTGGGTGAGACCGGTGCAAATGCTGAGGCTGCCCTTACGAGCTTCCCTATAACACCGCGCAGTGACACCCTTGCCACTGTTCGGCAAGCAGACGCACCAACCGGGCCGGGGTTTCAGACTAGGCAGACCGAATCTGATCTGGCGATTGCCGCCCCGGATGAGGTCACCGCCCCATCTCAGCCCACCGTTACGCAACCTGCTGAGGTGACCCCTCCTTTTGACTTGGCGCCAAATATTTACGACCTAACCGATCTGCTGGCCGATCTTCGAGCGCGAACCGTAGGCTTCTCAGACGATACAGTGGACAGTCTTGTGACATTCGCGGTGAATGACGTGCTGTCGGAAACCGCGTTGCGGCGATTGCAGACCGGCGTGGCGGATCTGGCTTTGGGGCGCTTCGAGTCCGAAGCGCAAGCCTTTGCCGAATTGCTTTCTACCCCCACCCTGCAGCTTGATAGCCAATTGCGAAGCAGTGACGCACCCGTAACCGAGCTCGATCTAGCTGGCCTTGTGGCAGGGTTAAAACCTACCGAATACGTTCCACCCTCTGTCGCTGATCTGTTTCAGTCCGACACTCACAGCTTTTGATCCCTAGATTCAAGGTTAAGCATCATGACCACCCCTATCACCCATACAGAATCCTTCGGCGTTGGCCGGACCTTGGCCATGGCCGCTGGCATGGCACTTTTGCTGGGCGGCGGCGTCTTTGGCTGGGCGGCGACGTCACAGCTAAACGCAGCAGTGATTGGCAAGGGCCTTGTAAAGGTCGATCGCGAGTTGAAGACCGTGCAGCATGTAGATGGTGGAACAGTAGCGCAGATTTTGGTGCAGCCTGGCCAGCATGTGCGGCAAGGCGATGTTCTGATTACATTGGACAGCATGTCGCTTGAAGGTGAGCTTCTGGTGCGGCGCAATCAGCGGATCGACCTTGCGGCACGCGCGGCCCGGCTTCGTGCGCAGCGTGACAGAATGGGGGATTTTGACATGCCTGCGGATCTGGTAATGGACCCTAAAGCGCAGGCCGTCGCAATGGATGAGGCAGCGCTGCTTGCCAACACCTTGCGTGATCAGAAAAGCCAACAGGCGGCAATCAACGCGCGGATAGCCCAGTTGCAGCACGACTCTGATGGGCTGGAAGCACGCAGAACTGCATTCGTGCAGCAGTATACCTTTTCCGAGGGCGCCGTGCAGCGGGTGAGTCTTTTGGTGAAAAAAGGCAGCGTCGCTACCGCTCAGCAAGAGACGGTCGAAGCTGACAACGCGCGCCTGCTGGGGGAATTGCGGGAAACAGAAGCGCGTATATTGAGCAATGCAGCCCAGATCAACGAGCTGAAGCTGCAATCGCGGCGTCTGGATGAAACGCTGGAACTAGAATCGCAGATGGCGCTGCGCGAGGCTGAGCCGCGGCTGGAGGAGTTACGCCAGCAGATCCTAATTCTGGAAGCGCGGATTGAGCGCGGCAAGATCCGGGCGCCGGTGTCGGGGGTGGTGAACGAGTTACCGGTCAATACCATCGGCCAAGTTGTTGCGCCAGGTGAATTACTAGCGGTGATTGTGCCCGAAGGCGCAGACCATGTCATCGAGTTCCAGATCGCCCCAACGGATGTGGATGAGGTAAGCGTCGGCCAAGATGCGCGGCTGATGTTTTCAGCTTTTAACCAGAAGACCACGCCAGAGATAATCGGCACCATTCTGCATGTGGCGGCGGCGGCGACCACGGATCCAGTTACTGGAGCCCCGGTGTTTCTAGCGCAGGCAAAACCGCGCGATATGGCTGACCTTCCCGCCCATATCACCTTGTTGCCTGGCATGCCGGTTGATGTGTTTGTCACCACCCAAGAGCGCACGGCGCTTGAATACATGATACAGCCAGTGCGCCAGAGTTTCGCCCGCAGTATGACGGAAGAGTAGTTGGTCCGACAGGCCTGTGCTAACACGTTTTGGAAAGTTGTCTTGGATGCCCCTGATGTCACAACCAGTCCCTCAGCCGCCCAGTGCGAGCGACATGCGTCGTGGGCCGGTGTTTCCAATCTGGTCTAACTTGGGGTTGACCACTCAGTTTCTTGTTCTGACCACGCTTTTGGTGGTGGCGCTGACCTATGTTTCAGGGCAGGTTCAGCGGTCAATCGCGGCCCGGTCCATCGTGGAAGGATCCCTGGAAATCGAACAGGCGCTAGCACAGGTGACGCTGGCGTCCTTGATCGGGGAGACGCCTCTGACCGGTGACACGGATCCACGCTTTCTGCGGCTGCTGCGCATGATGATTGTTGACCGCTTTGACACGCATTACTTCAACAAGGTGAAGGTGTGGGGCATCGACGGGCAGTTGGTCGTCGATTCTATGAAGGAAAGTGTCGAGCAAGGCTGGCATGAGCCAGCTGTGGAGCGCGCGCTGCGCGGTGAGACCGTGATCTCCCTGGCCGACATAGACGCGCGGGAAAACGTTGATGAACAGCATTTTGGCAAGATCGTCTACGAGGTCTATATGCCGATCCGCAGTACCGATGGCCGAATTCTCGCTGTGGGCGAGATTTACTGCAGCGTGGATCTGATGGTGGCGCGGCAAGAAATGACCTTTCTAGAAATCGACAGGGCACGAGTGTTGGTGGGGTCCTTGGGTATTCTGGTAATCGGGATGCTAGTTTATTTTGCGCATCGCCGGATCAACAGCCAAGGTCTAGCCCTCGCAAGCAGCCTGACCTACAGCGAAGACATGCTTCGCAAGAATACCCGCCTGTTCGAAGAATCCGAAGCCTTGCGGCGACAGGCGGCGGAGTCGACAGAGAGCCTCCTTAACCATGTTGGTGCCGAGTTGCATGACGGGCCAATCCAGCTTTTGTCCCTTGCGGCGCTCTATCGTGGTCAGGCGGCGGCAAATGTGAATGTGCAGATCAACGTCGATAAATCCGAAAAGCTGTTGACGCAGGCCCTGAGGGAATTGCGCAACATCTCTTCTGGGCTGGTTCTGCCAGAGCTGGATGGTCTGACACTGCAAGAGGCGGTACAGAGGTCAGTGGAGTCGTTCATCATTGAAACCGACTTGCAAGTGCAAACCTATATCGACCCATCGCCAGCCAAGGTCACCGGACCAAAACGCGTCGTGGCCTATCGCATCGTCTATGAGGCCTTGAACAATGCGCGCAAACATGCGGGCGGCAATGGGCTTCAAGTCAAATTGACGATCTTGGAGCGCCATGCCGAGATTTGTATCCTAGACAGTGGACCGGGTATCCGCGGCCCGGTGGGAATAGAGCGGTCGCGAATGGAGCTGGGTCTCAAATACATGTCGCAACGGGCGAAAAGCGTGTCGTCGGCCTTGACCATCAGCGCCGCACAGGCCGATGGCACCGGAACCTGTATCGAGCTGACTCTGCCGCTGCTTGAAGCGGGATCCACCACGAAACTGTTATGAAAGCTTTTGCGGGAGTTTGGACGCGGTTAAGCTCTGACATGGCAACACAGCAAAAAAGAGCAGCTCATTGAGACGAGCAGGCCAACACTAGTTCAAAGTTCGAGCCATTACCCTTGTATACAGTGAGGATGACTGGATCTTATGGCCGCGCAACGAGGGAACAAACATCTAGGACGTGTGTTGCATGTGCCCTCAATCTGCCACGGCGCACCTCGAACAAATAGCCCATCATTACCGTGCCGTATTTCAGTCCTTCACAGCAGTGACGCCTGGAATATCGACGGTGCCAAAGACGCGCCCGGAGGGTCTGCCTGTTGGCGAGCCGCCCGGTGGTTCTTCGGAAATGCCCAAAGTCAGCGTTCCGCGTACCGCCGCAATCTCGGGCGGAAGCGCCAGTGCGATGCTCTCGCCATCCGGCCAAAGGCCCACGGATTGTGCCGGCTCTCCCGGACCATGCGCCCAAACCTGCAGGATGCGTCCCGAAGGTGCGGCCCCTGCGGTGCGTGTCAGAACGACCTCATCCCGTACCTTGTCTACCAATGCGATGACCCGGAAATCGCCCGCGTCCGTGGCGATTTCCGCCGCGTAGAGTGGGCCACCGGTGGGCTGTGTCTGCGGCCCCAAATCGAGCACCGCGAGCGCAACGGCAGCCGCGATAGCCCCGCCGCTCAGCACCTGCCAAAACCCAAGACGCTGCCAGAGCGATACGCGCGCAGGCTCGGGGAAGAGCCGCTGCAAAAGCGCGCCCCGCGCCCTTGCGGGCGGCGCAACCGGATCGAGATCGGCCAATGGTGCAAGCTGCCTCTCCCAGTCCAGCACCCGTGCGGCAAAGACGGGGTCAGTGGCGATGCGCATGCGCGCCGCCTCTTGTGCCTCTTCCGCGAGCAGGCCAATCGCATATTCTGCCGCCAGCATGTCATCATCATCCATGGGATCGGTCATCGGGTCATACACTCCCGCAGGGCCGCGAGCCCGCGTCTGAGCCAGGTGCGCATGGTGTTGAGGGGAATATCCGCACGCGCGGCTAATTCGGCATAGCTGAGACCGTCCAGATAAGCGCCGGTGATGGCCTGCCGCCGCTCTTGTTCCAGCTCTTCAAGGCATCGTTGAATACGTCCCGCCTCTGAGCGCGCGAGAGCCACCTGTTCGGGATTGCCCCCCGGTGCGGCGATCCCCTCGTGATACTCTTCAATATCACGGTGCTGCCGCCGCGCCCTGAGCCGGTCAATTGCAGTGTTATGTTTGCGCGCCGCGACAAGCCGGTGCAGCGTGTTCTTGTTGTTGACGATCACCCTATTAATCGTGAGCTCGCAGGCCGCTTGCTGGAGCGCATGGGGCTTGATGTGGCACTCGCAGTAAACGGACTGGAAGCCGTTGAGGCTTGCGCTGCATTGCAACCGCCAGATCTTGTCTTAATGGATTTAAATATGCCCGTCATGAATGGGCTCGATGCTACGAAGGTGATCCGTGGCACGGAAAGCATCGAACAACCTATAATTATTGGTTTAACAGCCTTTTTGGATGATGGCATCCGTTCACGTATGATTGAGCATGGCATGAACGACGCGTTGGACAAGCCGTTAAACGTTAGAAAGCTTGAAGCCCTAATCGGTTGCGTGGCATGCGAAGCCAACAGGGACGCTCAAGAACCAGCCAACACTGAGGGTCAGGTTGCAACGATCATGGCCGATTTTAAGCGTCGTGCCCTTGATGATTTCATAGAACGATTCCCAGAGTTGGAACGCCTCTTGACTAATGGCAAATACGCCCGTGCAGAGGCACTTGCACATAACCTTGCAGGGAGCACTCAACTCGCAGGTCTCGATGACATAGGGGAAAGCCTTCGCGCAATCGAGCAAGAGCTCAAGGTTGGCGAAAGAGAATCTGCACAAAACGAAATGAGAATCTTACTTAAGCTGTTTTATGAAGTGAAGCAGTCAACAAGGTGTTAACTGCAAACATCACGGTAAATGGCCAAGTGTGACCGCCTGCCTTGAGGGGTGATGTCCTAAGATACATGCATAGAAACGTTGTTAATGACGTCTCTTGTGCGATGAGGGGCTGGTATGGAGCACCATTCTGGAAGGCGCCTCGAAGATATTTTCTCCGGCGGGAGTATTTTAGCCAAAAAGAAGAGCGAGGGCTGTTTCTTTATGGTTCAAATACTCACAGTCCGCCCTCTCAATGCCCAGCGTCGTCCGAGGTGATAAGTTTGCGGCGCAACCAGCCGGACAGGGTGTCCATCAGCATCACCATGATCAGAATGAGAATGATGTAATAGCTGACCTCTTCCCAGTCCTTTTGCGTGATCATGGCCTGTGTGAGCAAGAGGCCGATCCCACCGCCGGTGATAGCCCCGATGATGGTGGCGCTGCGGGTGTTGGATTCGAGGTAATAGAGCAGTTGGCTGAGCAGGACGGGTGTGATCTGAGGGATCACGCCAAAGCGATAGCGTTGCAGCGGTTTGGCCCCTGTGGATTGGACGCCTTCGATTTGGTTCTTGTCGACGTTTTCCAGCGCCTCGGAAAAGAGTTTGCCAAAGGTGCCGGTATCCGTGAGCAGAATGGCCAGCGCGCCGGTCATCGGGCCGGGGCCAAAGGCGCGGGCGAGCACCAGCGTCCAGATCAGCGCATCGACCCCGCGCAAGAGATCAAAGACGCGCCGCACCGCCGCACGCACCGCGAGATAGGGCGAGAAGTTGCGCGCCGCCGCAAAGGCCAGCGGCAGCGCCACGAGGCCCGCCCCCATGGTGCCGAGAAAGGCCATGAGAATGGTTTCGAAAATGGCCCAGAGCACATCCTTGTGCTGCCACATGCGGTTGTTCCAGACGTCGGATACCATCGCCGCAAGGTTGCTTTTGTCCGCGACCACCCGTTCGCCCGAGACGGCAAGGCGAGCCAATTCACCAAAGCTTTTGCCATAGAACGGGCTGTCGAGGGTGAACCAGAAGAGTTCCCAGCCGAAGTGATAGCGCATCACCTCGGTGCGCGCCCGTGTCAGGGTCACGCGACCGGCCTCGGTGGTGATGTCCACCCGCGCGTCGCTGGCGCTGATCCAGTCGGGGATGGTGTCTGTGGGCAGGGTGAGTTTGACACCCTCGCGGCGCGTGACCTCGGCTGTGATCAGCCCATAGCCCGGCACATCATAGCGCAGCGTGTTGCCGTCAATCAGCACCTCTTGACCGTGTTTCAGGGATACGAGCGTGCGTTCCGGGCTTTGGATATCGACCCAATCGGGGCTGCGCCCCTCGGGCCATGTGCCCTTGTTCTCGCCCTCGACTGCGATGCTGAGCGCGCCCGACCGGTTGTCGCGGGTGACATGGGTTTTGTAGCTATAGCTATCGGCGACAAGGATGCGGGCATTGTCGAGCCGCGCACGGTCGGCCAGCCCCATGATATTGAACGCAAAGAAGATATAGGTGAAATAGGCAAGGATCACCGCCGGGACGGCAAAGGCCAACCGCCGTTTTCGGCGAAAGAGGGTGGCGGCGTCAAAGAGGGGCGGGGTGATGTCGGTCATCATGCTCATGGTCTTAGCCCTCGCCGATCAGCTTGTTGCGGTAATGGCTGGAGAGTTGGTCAAAAAGCACGATTGTGCCGAACAAGAGCAGAAAGATCGCGGCCACCTCATCGTAACGCCCTTGGCCCCAGCTAAAGGCGTTTTTCAGGTCGTATCCGATGCCGCCAGAGCCAACAAAGCCCAAGATGGCGGAGGCGCGGATGTTGATCTCGAAGCGCAGGAGCGCGTAGCTGAGGTAATTGGGGGCCACCTGCGGGATCACGCCCAGCCACATCCGTTGACCCCATGTCGCCCCCACCGATTGCAGCCCCTCGACGGGTTTGAGGCTGGCGTTTTCATTGACCTCGGAAAAGAGCTTGCCGAGCGCGCCCATGGTGTGAATGGCGATGGCGATCATCGCAGGCACCGGGCCGCCGCCGAGGATGAATATCAGCACGAGGGCGATGACAATCTCGGGCACAGCGCGCAGGATATCCATGATCCGGCGAAAGAGACCGATGAGGCGGGGCCATTTTGCCAGCCCGCGTGTTGCCAGAAGCGAGATCATCACCGCCCCAAGCGCGCCCAGAAGCGTAGAGGCTGCGGCGATGTTGACGGTCTCCAGCAGCGAGGGCAGGAATTTGGCCATCAGCCCCGGCAGGTTGGCGATTTTCTCAGCGGCCTCGGATAGCACTTCGCCGGGAAACTGAAAGATATTGCCGATCCCGTCCCAAAAGCCGCCCGCGTTGCGCGCATCCGCCACGCGAAAGCCCGAGACCATGAGGGCGATGAAGACGACCAGCATCACCATGCCGTAGAGGCGTTTGCGGCGGGTCATCTCCATATAGGCGTCTTGCACGGATTTCACCCGTGCGGCGGCCTGTCCTGCGGTCATATCGGTCATTCTGGTCCCCCGTCATGCGAAACCGGGCCTGCGGCGATGCAGGCCCGGTTCTGTGTCCGCGCTTGGCCGTCAGTTCGAGGCCTTGCGCGCCTCGATGATCGAGAGATAGGCGTCGTGGTTGATCGGCTGGAAGCCGAGCGCCTCGCCGGCCATGAAGTTATAGGCGCAATCGGCGTCCATATAGGGGAGCGAGGCGGTCAGGGTGGTGATGTCCAGCTTGACGCGCTCGGGCAGGGATTTGCGCAGGACGATGGGGCCTTCGGGGATGGGCTTGGATTTCCAGATTTCGACGATCTGGTTCATGTCGACAAGGCCCGCATCCGCCGCCTTGCGCAGCGCGCCCGAGTTGTAGCCGTCTTCCCATGCGCCCATGCCATCGGCCCAGGTGAC
Source organism: Roseovarius sp. MS2 (assembly GCF_051447875.1). Taxonomy (NCBI): domain Bacteria; kingdom Pseudomonadati; phylum Pseudomonadota; class Alphaproteobacteria; order Rhodobacterales; family Roseobacteraceae; genus Roseovarius; species Roseovarius sp. MS2. The sequence continues at coordinate 479,483 of NZ_JBKHVF010000001.1, read as the reverse complement.
ACCCGCGTCGACATCGCCATTGGCGACGGCAACGATGGTCTGCTCGTGGCCGCCCACGAACTTGACCTCACCAAAGTAGTCGCCCGAGTCCATGCTGGCCCCGATTTCGACGGGGATCTCGATCGAGGGGATCAGGTAGCCGCTGGTCGAGTTGGGATCACCAAAGGCAAAGACTTTGCCCTTCATGTCGTCGAGCGAGGCGATGTTACGGTCTTTGCGCGCAAAGCCGATGGCATAATAGCCATAGGATTTGTCGAGGTTGGTCTTGACCATGACCGGCTCGACCGCCTCTGGGTCGGTCAGATAGGCCTTGGCATAGGCGGAGGCCCCAAGCCAAGCCATGTCGAGCGTGCCGCCAAGCAGGCCCTGAATCACACCGTCATAATCGGCGGGGGTAAAGAGCTTGACCGGCACGCCGAGCAGGTCTTCGGCCTTGGCGCGGTAGCATTCGTTTGACGACATGCGGTCTTGGGCGTTTTCACCGCCCAGAATGCCGATGCGGAATTCGGTGATCTGGTCTTGGGCCAGCGCGGGGCTGACCAGAGCGGTGGTGGCGACGATGGCAGCAAAGAGGTTCTTCATGGGTTTTTCTCCGGTTGGATTGCGGCCCGCCACCCCCGGCGGGCCTTGGGTGGTTCGCGGGTCGTCAGACCGCCGCCTCGGCCGCGCGCAGGGCGCGGGCGGTGCTGCGGTCGAGCGTTTCAATCGAGGTCGATGTGCTGGCTTCGGAAAACGAGGCATCGGCACCGTAGATGTCGCGCGCAACGCCAGTGGTCAGTTGTTCGGGCGTGCCGTCGAACACGACGCGGCCATGCAACATGCCGATCACGCGGTCGCAGTAGCGCCGCGCGGTATCGAGCGTGTGCAGGTTGGCGATGACCGTGCGCCCGTCCTCTTCGTGAATGCGGCGCAGGTCGTCCATTACGAGCTGCGCGTTCATCGGATCAAGGCTGGCAATCGGTTCATCCGCGAGGACGATCTTAGGGTCCTGCATCAGGGCGCGGGCAATCGCCACGCGCTGCTGTTGCCCGCCCGAGAGCGCCTCGGCGCGCTTGGGGGCATGGTCAGCGATGCCAAGCCTGTCAAGGATTTCGATGGCGCGGTGAATATCGGCATCGGGGTAGAGGTTGAACATGGTGGCCAGCGTCGAGCGGCGGTTGAGCGTGCCATGCAGCACGTTCGAGACCACATCCATACGCGGCACAAGGTTGAACTGTTGAAAGATCATGGCGCAGTCCGAATGCCACGCGCGTTTGTCGGCACCTTTGAGGGCTGTCACGTCGCGGCCCTCGAAAAGGATTTGCCCCGATGTGGCATCGGTAAGCCGGTTGATCATGCGCAGCAGCGTGGATTTGCCAGCCCCCGAGCGACCGATGATGCCGATCATCGCCGGTCTGTCGACGGTGAAGGACACCCTGTCCACGGCGGTGTTCTGGCCAAAAGTTCTGGTCAGGTTCTCGATGCTGAGCACGGTCGATGCCTCCTTGGGTTGGGCCACCACGTAACGGCGGTTCTCAAAGAGTTTGCGACAGACGCGTAAAACTTTTGCGACAGGGGGCTGACAGGGCCAATGCTGCGCCCCGCGACAGCGCCGCCTCTTGCAGCGCAAGGGCGGGCTGCGTATGGCAGGGGCATGACTGCGTTGCGCCGCCCCCGACTGACCCGCGATGACTGGCTTTTGGCCGGGTTCGAGGCGCTGTGCGAGGTGGGTCCGGCGGCGCTGGGCGCAGAGCCTTTGGCGCGGCGGCTGGGGGCAACGAAAGGGTCGTTTTACTGGCATTTTGCGGATGTTCCGGCCTATTCTGCAGCGCTTTTGGCGCTGTGGGAAGAGGACGCCGCACAGGGGCTGGAGGCGGCATCGCAGGCCGCCACCGAGGCGGCGCGGTTGCGCGGCTGTGCGCAGGCCATGGCTGCCACGGCTGAGGCCGATAGCCTGACACGGCGCGCCGAATCAGCGATCCGGGCCTGGGCCGGAACCGATCCTATCGCCGCAGAGGCGGTGGCGCGGGTGGATACGGCACGGCTGGCGCGGTTGCATCGGCTGCTTTCGGCCTGTGACATCGGCAATCTGGAAATGGCGCGCATCGTTTATGCGGCGGCGATCGGGATGCAGGCGATGCGTGATCCGGCGCGGGATCAGGCGGCCCCGGCGATTGGCTCGCTGGTCGATCTCATTCTTGCGCTGAGGTAGGGCCGATGCGGCTGGCTTTGGCGGTTATGGCGCTGTCGGCGTTGGGCGCTTGCAAGGATGAGACGGTGACAGGCTATGGCGGGGCCGATCAGATCTGGCATCTTGAAAGCATTGACGGCGCGGCGTTTGGCGCGCGCGCAACGCTGGAGTTTCCGGCAAAGGGGGCATTGGCGGGCGCGGGGCCGTGCAACACCTATTCCGGCAGGCAGACCGTGCCCTATCCGTGGTTTTCCGCCGAAAGCGTTGTGACAACCAAGCGCGCCTGTCCGGAGTTGGCAGCAGAGGCGCTCTATCTGGCGGCGCTGCGCGAGATGAGTTTGGTCGAGGTACTGGGACCTGTTTTGATTCTGTCCAATGACGCGGGCCGCGAGATGGTGTTTCGCGCGGGGGAGTAGGGACACGCGGCGGCGCTCCGCGCCTCGCTCAGATCAGCGCGCGTTCGCGGCTGATCATGGCGGCATGGGCGCGGTTGCGGGCGTTCAGCTTTTTGCAGATCGAGCGCATGTGCATCTTGATCGTGACCTCGTTGGTGCCCATGTCGCGCGCGATTTCCTTGTTGGTCAGACCATCGGCGGCAAGGCGCAGCACGAAAAGTTCCTTTTCCGTCAGGTCATGTTCTGGCCCGGCCTTGTCGAGGCCCGGCGTGCCGGCGTCCATCGGTACAAAGACCTGCCCCGAATTGATCAGTTGCAGCACGCTGTTGAGTGATTGCAGCGGCATCGTTTTAGGGATCAGCCCCTTGCAGCCCAATTCCAGCGCGCTGTGCAGGAAATGCCGATCCACCATGCCGGTAAAAAGCACGACCTTGGCGGGGGCGGATTTCTCGATCACGCTTTTGACGCTGGCGAGGCCGACCATGCCGGGCATCTTGAGGTCGAGCAGGACGATATCGACATCTGTATGCTCGGACAGCAGGCTGAGGATGCCATCATAGGAATCGGTGGTGATCGCCACATTGCCGGGCTGCGCGTTGAGCATGTTGCCCACGGCTTCGGCGAGAAGGTTGTGATCGTCTGCAAGTAAAATTTTCATAGACATTGCCTGGGTTGTCCTGCGCTGTAATTCAATCGCGGCGTGGCGACGCGAGCCCAGCTCTGTGCATCGTGAACTATCCCCATCTGTTAGACATTCCGGGGCGAAGTTCAATAGTTTCGGTGCAGGTTGGGGAAATCTGTCGTCAAGTGTTGCGATTTGTCTTGGGAAGGGGGCGAAATCCTTTGGTGACTGCCCTCTATCGGCGGTCAAGCCGTTGGGCGATGGGATGGCGTGCTGCGCCTAAAAAGCAGGCGGCGGCACAAAGCAGCAGCAGCGCGGCCTTGGGCTGAGGGGCCTCTAGGGCGGTGCCCAGAGACCAGAGACCCACGCCAATAAAGCAAAGGGTCGAGATCATTTCTCCGGTGGAGCGGGGGCGCTCGGTCATTGATTTCTCCATCTGAGGGGGCGGCCAAATTCGTCAAGGGTCAGGTCGGGGGGCAGGTCGACATCGGGCATGGGGGCGGGTTGCCCCTGTTCCAGACGCCACACATGCGCAAGGATCACAGCCACGGCGGCAAAGAGCACATCGGGAATTTCCCGGCCAATGGCCCCTGTAAAGTAAAGGGCGCGCGCCAGTGGCGGCACTTGCAATGTAGTGACACCCGCGCGGCGGCCCCGGCGGATCACAGCCTGCGCCATTGGTCCCTTGCCCATGGCAAGGATGCGCGGTGCGGTATCGGTGCCCGGCTCGTAACGCAGGGCGATGGCGAAATGAGTGGGGTTGGTGATGATGGCGGTGGCCATCGGTACATCGGCCAATGCCTTGCGCTCTGACGCGCGGCGCGAGGCCTGCATCTGGCGGCGGCGCATCGCACCTTTTTGCTCGGGCGAGCCTTCGGATTCCTTGGATTCGTCCTTGATGTCCTGCCGCGACATGCGCATGGATTTTGTGTTGGAGTGGATTTGCCAGCCAAGATCAAGTGCTGCGATCACCACAAGGCCAAGGAGCAGCCCGCCCAGCACCCGCAGCATCGCCGTGCCAAAGAGCACCATTGCATCGCCGGGTGCCAGCGCCGAAGAGCTGCCAAGCGCAGGCAAAAGCGGGTAGAGCATCAGCACACCCGCCGCAAGCAAGAGCGTGACCTTGAGCACCGCCTTGAGCAGATCGACCAGCGCCTTCATCGACACCATCCGCCCCAGCCCGGTCATGGGGTTCATTTTCTCGGGTTTGAAGCCTAGTGCCTTGGGCGCGAAATTGAGGCCACCCATGGCCGATTGCGCCATGAGCACAGCCGCCAGCAGCGGCAGGCCCAGTCCGGGGCCAGCAGCCAGCATCCAGAGCATCATATCGCGCGTGTGCCCAATCATCATCGCGTCGAGCGATTGCGCCCCGTCGATCACCAGCCCTGTTGCCCAAAGCCCGGCCAGCCCCGGCAGCGCCCATTGTCCGGCGCTGAGGATAAGCGCGCCCATGCCCAGCGTGACCAGCACGAAGACCTCGGTAGAGGTTGTGATCCGCCCTTCTTCGCGCGCCTCTTGGCGGCGTTTCTGGGTTGGCTCTTCGGTTTTTTCCTGTCCGTCGTCTGCGTCAGCCATTGGGTAATCCGTTCAACATCTCCATCAGATGCTGCAAGGCCTGTGCCACCCGTTCCGACAGGGCGGGGCCAAGGCTGGTGACGGTGAGAAAAAGCAAGACCAGCGTGGCGGTCATCGTCAGCGGAAAGCCAAAGGCAAAAAGATTGAGCGAGGGGGCAGAGCGGGTGATCACCCCGATCACGAGGTTCAGCAGCAATAGCACCGAGACGACGGGCATCATCAACTGGGCCGCGTTGCGAAACATCGCTGTGGTCGCCTCCATGCTTGCGTCGATCAGCACCGTGCCCGCGATGGGCGTGCCGATGGGAATAAGGCGATAGCTGTCGAGCATCAGGCGGATGGCGGCAAGATGGCCGTCCTCGGTCACGAAAATGGCCAAGAGGAACAGCATGAAAAACTGGCCAATGACCGGCGATTGCGAGCCGCTGGTGGGATCGACCTGCGCCGCAAGGCCCAGACCGGCGGTATTGGCGATGCGGTCGCCGGCCATGACGGCGGCGGCAAAGAGGATTTGCAGCACCATCCCCGCCGAGAGCCCGATCGCCAGTTCACGCAGGGCGATAACCACGCTGGAGAGGCTGGAGAGCGCATCGGGTTCGGGGATCGGCACCTGACCCATCAGTGGCACCGTCAGGCAGACCGAAATGATGATCCGCACCGGCAACGAGATGAACCGCGCCGCAAAGAGCGGGGCCGAAAGGACAAAGGCACCGATGCGCAGCATGGCGAACAGAAATTGCAGCGCGAGCCCCGTCAACTGCGTGAGTTCCAGACCCGGCAAACCGGTGGCAGAGGGGGCGAATTCGGGCAGCATCCTAGTGCATCGTCGCGATGGCGTCGAAGACATGGGTGAAATAATCGGTCATCGTGCTGAGCATGAAGCCCGACATGAGCGCCATGGTCACGATCACGATGGCCATTTTCGGCACAAAGCTAAGTGTTGCCTCGTTGATCGAGGTGGCTGCCTGAAGGATGCCGATCACAAGGCCCACGGCGAGCGCCACCAGCAGGACCGGACCTGCTGTCAGCAGGATATTCCAGTAGGCCATGCGCAAATGTTCGATATTGGCGTCGAAATCCATGGCTCAGAGCGCTCCTTGAAAGCTGGAGGCAAGCGAGCCCATGGTCAGGGCCCAGCCATCGACCAGCACGAACAACAGCAGTTTGAAGGGCAGCGACACGATCATCGGCGAGAGCATCATCATGCCGAGTGCCATCAGGATCGAGGCGATCACCATGTCGATCACCAGAAAGGGCAGGAACAGCAGAAAGCCGATCTGGAACGCGGTCTTGAGTTCCGAAGTGATATAGGCGGGCAAGAGCACGGCCACCGGCACTTCGGCGTCGCTGGCATAGGGGGCATCGCCCGCCAGTTCCGCGAACATCAAAAGGTCGTTCTGCCGGGTATTGGCCAGCATGAAGCCTGACAGCTTGTCCCAGGCCAGCCGCACCGCCACATCCGGGGCCATCTGCCCATCAAGATAGGGGCTGAGCGCGGTGTCATACACCTCTGTCAGCACTGGCTGCATCACGAAGAACGACAAAAAAAGCGCGATGGCGATAAGCACCTGATTGGGAGGTGTCTGCATCGTGCCCATGGCTTGCCGCAGGATCGACAGCACGATGATGATGCGGGTAAAGGCGGTCATGCCCAGCACCAGCGACGGCAGCACCGTGAGCGCCGTCATCAGCGCCAGAATTTGCAGTGAGAGCGAATAGGTCGTGCCGTTCTCGTCCGAGAGGGTGATTGCGGGCAGGCCCTGTTGCGCCAGAACCGGCGCAGGCAGCAGAAGGGCAAGGATCAGAAGCGGAAGAAGGCGGCTCATGCTGTGGCTCCCTCGGTCTGGGTCAAGAGGGTCAGGGCGGTGCCCGAGCGGCGGCCCATCACCACCAGCACGGTTTGCCCTTCGGCCTTGAGCAAGAGCGCGCGGCTGTCGCCGCCCAGATTGAGCGTCTCGGTCAGTTCCAGTTTGCGACCGGTTGCCAGACGGGCGGCGAGCGGTGCGCGTTTATGGCGGATCACGGCCCAGACAAGCACGAGCACGCCCAGAAAGCCCGCAATGGTCAGGATGCGGTCAGGGGTCAAGACATCCACGGGGGTATTCTCCTGCAAAGGTTGATCAAGGGTCAGTTGATCAACCCGTGCAGGTTTCGTGCCACGCAAAGGGGTAGGGTGTCAGACGGTTTCGATCCGTTGCCGGGGATCGACGATATCGCCAAAGCGGATGCCGAATTTCTCGCCCACCACGACCACCTCGCCCTTGGCGATGGGGGTGCCGTTGACCAGAATGTCGAGCGGGTCGCCCGCCATGCGGTCGAGTTCCACCACCGAGCCTTCGTTGAGGCGCAAGAGGTCTTGCAGTGTGATTTGGGTATTGCCCACCTCAACGGTCATGCTGACACGGACATTGGCCAAAAGGCCAAGGTCCACGTTGGTCAGGCTGGTGTCGGGCTGGTCGGTCGGGGGGGTGGCATCATTGGTCATGGCGGGGTCCTTGGGGTCAGGGTTCGATACGGCGGGTAAGCGAGAGCGCGGCGCGGCCATTCTGCGCGCCCGGTTCGGCGTCAAAGAGCGGTGTGCCTTCGACCAGCAATTGCGGGCGCAGCGTCAGATCAACCGGCACGACACGACCGGGGCGCAGCCCGGTCAGGGCGCTGATGGGCACATTGGGTTCGGCCAGACGCGCCGTGACATTGAGCGGCACAGCCATCACCGCCTCGCGCAGGCGGCTGCGCCAGCGCAGGTCATCGGCCACTTGATCCGACTGCATCCGCGAGCGCAGGCGCGCGGCAATGGGTTTGAGCGCCTGAAGCGGGTAAATAAGATCCAACGTGGCCGGATCGGCCTCGGGCAGCTGGATGATGAAAGAGCAGCAGACCACCTTTTCTTCGCTTTCGACAAAGGTGGCGAATTGCAGATTGTCCTCATGCACCGGATTGGCGAAATCGAGCGGGATCAGATCGCGCCACGCGGCCTCGAGCGCGCGGTAGATGCCCTTGGTCACGATTTCGATCACCCGCGTCTCGCTGGCGGTAAACTCGGCGCGGCCACCCGGCAGATAGGCGATATTGCCGCCGTAATAGGCATTGGTCAGCAAGGATACGAAATTGGGCGGCAGCATGATCAACTGATTGCTGCGCAGCGCATCGACGCGGGCGGTGGTCAGGCTGACAAAATTCTCCAACTCGTCGCAGTAATGCGAAAAGCTTTTGACCTCGGGTGGAAAGGCAGAGATGCGCGGGTGCATCCGCAGGAACGGCAGGAACACGGGCCGCGCCAGACGACAAAAGCGTTCGTTGACCATGCGCAACCCGTGGTAATCGCCCATGATCGACAGGTTGTCAGAGCCGAATTTGTAGCGCTTGACGCTTTCGGTGCCGTGGGTCTGCTCTTTCTCCATGTCGAGCAGGCCGTCGACAAGGGCTGCGACCTCGTTCGAGCTAAGCTTGTGGGTGGCACTGGTGGTGTTGCGGGCCATGGGGCGACCTATTGCAGGACAAAGGAGGGAAAGAAGACGCCCTCGATGCCGCCGAACCCTTCGAGGGCTTCGAGGCGGGCGTTGATCGCAGTCTTGAGCGCCTCGGCCAGCGCCTCGCGTCCGGCGGTGCCTTCGACATCTTCTTCGGCAAAGCCCGAGATCACCGCCAACATATCCGAGCGCAGGGCCATGGCGTGGGTTTCGATATGCGCGATGACGCTCTCGTCATATTGGGTCGAAACGCCAACACCGATCTGGAGAAACCGGCGCGAGCCTTTTAGATTGGTGGTCAGCGGATCGGGAAACTCGTGATAGCGGGTCTCGAAGACGGGGGCCTCGGGCATTTCCTTGGGGATGCGCTTGGGGCCAGCCTCGGCCTCGCCCGCGGCCTCGGCGGCGGCGGTTTCCAATTCGAGCAGGCGCAACACCTCTTGCGACGGCGACAGCGCCCCGCCAGACAGGTAGAAACCCGCCCCAAAGCCGCCGCCGCCTAGAAGGAGCGCCATCAAAAGCCAGACAAGCATCTTCTTGAGAAAGCCACCCTTGGGGCGGGCATCGAGATTGGGGAGTGCGGCATCGGCCATGGGAAACCTCAGGCGATCAGGTCAATGGAAGAGCGCGCAGGCGCGCGCGGAGAAAGCGGGTGTGAGGAGCTGTCATCGTGAGCGGTGGCATCCTGCGACAGGGCCGGTTCGGTGCCGGGCTGGCCATTGCCACGCGGGTTGGCATCGCCGCCCGTGGTGCCAAAGCCCGCCGCGCCGCCTGAGCCGCCCGTCGTCGTGGTGGATTGGCTGCCCATCTCGAGCCCGGCGCGGGCCATGGCCTCGGCCAGACGCGGCTGGGCCTCGGCCATGGCGCGGGCGGCTTCGGGGCTTTCGGTGACGATATGCACATGGGTCACACCGTCCTGAGTTTCTAGCCGGATTTGCAGCGGGCCAAGACGCTCGGGGGTGAGCGTGAGGGTCAGAGTGTCGATATCTGCGCTGATGCCCTGCTGAATGTCCTGCACCATCTGTTCGGGCCAGTTGGGGGCCGCAAGATCAAGGGTTTGGGGCAGCGGGGCGCTGGTCAGGGGGGCAGGGGCGGCGGTTTGCAGCGCGGCTTGTGGCGCGGCCATGGGCGTGGCTTCTGCTGTGGCCATGGGCGCGGCTCCGCTGGGTTCAGCGGGGGCAAGCGGGGCGGGATCGGCGCTGAGCGCGGCTGTGGCGGGTGCGGTGCTGCCTGTGGGCGCTGTGGGCGGCGGCGCGGGCATGAGGGGGGCCGCGATGGGCAGGGCAGAGGCGGCGAGTGGCGGCGCTTCGGCGGTTTCCGGGGGTTCCACGCTTTCGGTGAGCTCAGATGTGTCGGTGATGTCGGGCTCCGAGGCCGCTTGTGCGACTTGCGCTGCAACGAGCGGGACTGCGCCCGGTTCGGGGGCTGGCGTGGCGATGGGCAGGTGATCCGTTGCCCCCTGCGCAGAGGCGGCTTCGGACAGGGGTATATCCTCGGGCGTGATCTGCGCCTCGAGGGCGCTGTCTGGTTGGGGTGGGACGGTCTCGGTGGTGATCCGAGGCGGTTGGAAATCGCCGATGGGCACGCCCGCCGGATTTGCCACGGGCGTGGGCACGGGCGCTGTGGGCACGGGCGCTGCGACAGCAGGCGTGGGGCCCGGCGTGATCGGCCCAAGGCCTAGAGTGGAAAGCTGCGCGGGGGGCTGCGCCGGGGCCTGTGCTGCGTCCAAAAGGGCGGAAAAGCCTTGGTTTGGCACGCCAGCGCCTTGGCCAAGCGCCGTCGCACCACGGGCCGGGGCCGTGGCAGCGGGGTTGGGAAGGCTGGTCAATACCGGGGCGATCATGCCGGGCTCCGTCTGGGGGTCACTCCAGAAGGTGCAAGCATCATGCCAAGCGCAGGCTGGGCGCGGCCAGACGATATGCGCCCGGCGCAATGAAAAAGGCACCCCGGATCGGGGTGCCTTTGCGGCCCTTGGTCAGGGGCGTTTACTTGTTATCTTCGATCGAAAGCGCCACGAACCGCGGATCGCCACCGCTGCGCACCAGCATCAGCAGGGATTTGCGCCCGGCCTCTTTAGCCTCGGCGATGCGGTCGTCAAGATCAGAGATGCTGGCCACTTTTTGCTGTCCGGCCTCGGTGATCACATCGCCCGCGCGCAGACCTTTTTCATAGGCCTCGGACAGCTCGTCGATATTCACCACGACAAGGCCCGTTGCCGAATTATCCAGCTCAAGCTGCGCGCGCAGCTCGTCACTGAGCGGGGTCAGCGTGAGGCCCAAAATGGTCTTTTCTACGGGTGCCTCGGGGGTGGCCTCCTCGCCGGGCTGGGCCACGGGAATGGCACCTTCGGCCTCTTCGCGGCGGCCCAATGTGATCTTGAGCGTGGTTGTCTTACCCTCGCGGAAGACCACGACGCGCACGGTCTTGCCCACCTCGGTATTGCCCACGGTGCGCACAAGGCTGCGGGTGTCGGACACATCCTGCCCGTCAAAGGACGTGATCACGTCACCGGCCAGCATGCCGGCATCGGCTGCGGGGCCTTCGGGTACATCCGTCACAAGGGCACCGGCGGCTTTCTCAAGCCCCATCGCCTCGGCCACATCGGCTGTGACGTCCTGAATCCGCACGCCCAGCCAGCCGCGCCGCGTTTCCCCGAATTCCTGCAATTGATCGACCACGCGCTTGACCACATTCGAGGCCATGGAAAAGCCGATACCGATCGAGCCGCCGGTGGGGCTGAGGATGGCGGTGTTCACGCCCACGACCTGACCGTCGAGGTTAAAGAGCGGCCCGCCCGAGTTGCCCCGGTTGATGGCCGCGTCGGTCTGAATAAAGTCGTCATAGGTGCCGCTGAGCGCGCGGTTGCGCGCCGAAACGATGCCCGCAGACAGCGAGAATCCCTGACCCAGCGGGTTGCCCATGGCCAGCACCCAATCGCCCACGCGGGCGGTGTCACTGTCGCCAAAGCTGACGAAGGGCAGCGGTTTATCCGCCTTGACCTTGAGCAGGGCGATATCGGTCTTGGGGTCGGTGCCGATCACCTCGGCGGCAAGGGTTTCACCGGAAAAGAATTCGATGATGATTTCATCCGCGCTTTCGATCACGTGGTTGTTCGTGACCACAAATCCATCTTCGGAAATCACAAAGCCGGACCCAAGCGCTGAGGAACGCTGTGGGCGGTCACCTTCGCCCAGACGGTCGCGGAACTGCTCGAAGAAGTCTTCGAAGGGCGAGCCTTCGGGCACGATGGGCGAGGGGCCGGTGCCCCGTTCGACCACGGTTGACGTTGTGATGTTCACCACCGCCGGGCTGATTTTGTCCGCAAGATCGGCAAAGCTGTCGGGCCGTGCTGACGCGGCCATTGCCTGAGCGATCAACAGCCCGACCATCAGGGCCATGACCCAAAGAGCCCGCAGGCCGCTGGGCAGGGATCGTGTTGTGGAAATCGTTTGGGTGTTCACACCAATGTCTCCTTTGGTTCGTGCATCGGGCGGCACGCGCGCCCTCTTGCACTGGAATGTAGGTGGTCTTTGCCGGATCGCAAAGTTTGCGGGATCAATTCACATCCATGTGACCGTTTTGGCGGACCAAGATCAAGCGCCAAGCGTCTTGGCCGCCCACACAAGGATCAGCCCCAGCACCAGCGCAATCGCTCCCATGAGGCGCCGCGCCTCGACGGGCAGCGCCGACAGGGCCACAAGCATCTGTTCAATAAGCGAAGGGGCCAGTGCATAGACCAGCCCCTCCACAATCAGCACCAGCCCCAACGCAAGAAGCGCGGTTTCGAGCATTATGGCGCGCTTCCCGACTTGAGATAGTCAAAGAATTCGCTGTCCGGTGTCATTACCATCGAAGAATTGTTGCCTTGCAGCGCCTTTTCATAGGCTTCGAGCGAGCGGTAGAAGGCAAAGAACTCGGGGTCGGCACCAAAAGCCTCGGCAAAGATCGCGTTGCGTTCGGCGTCGGCCTCGCCTCGGATCACCTGCGCTTCACGCTCGGCATCCGAGAGCGTCTCGGTCACGGTCCGGTCGGCAAGGGCGCGCACGCGCTGTGCGGCCTCGTTACCACGGGCGATCTCGTCGGCGGCTTCCCGCTCGCGCTCGGCGCGCATCCGGGCAAACGTCGCCTCGAGGTTCTGCTCGGGCAGGTTGGTCTGCTTGAGCCGCACATCCACCACGTCAAGGCCAAGGCCCGCCGCACTGGTCTGTGCCTGTCGCTGGATGCGGCGCATCAATTCGCGGCGATCTTCGGACAGGATCGTATCGGACGTCACCTGATCGGCACCCAGAACTTCGCGGATCTGCGCGTTGAGAATGGACGACAGACGATCCTCGGCCAGACGCACCCCGCCCACGCCGACGGCCTGACGGAACTGCACCGCGTCGCGGATGCGGTAACGCGCAAAGGCATCGACCACAAGACGGCGGTCATCCGACGGCGTGACCTCGATGGTGTCGGTATCGAGCGACAGGATGCGGTCATCATAGCGCACCACCTCCTGAATGAAGGGGATCTTGAACGACAGGCCCGGTTCTTCCTTGACGGATTTGATCTGGCCGAATTGCAGCACCAGAACCTTTTCGCGCTCATCGACCACAAAGACCGAAGAGAGACCCAAAAAGCCCAGAACGACCACAAGAGGGATTAGAAATTTGGTCATGATCTTAGTTCCCCTGTTCTGTCGTAGAGCGGCGCAGCTCGTTCAGCGGCAGATAGGGCACAACCCCGTTACCGCCTTCGCTGCCGACGATGGAACTGTCGAGAATGGTCTTGTCGATCCCGCCAAGAACCCGCTCCATTGTCTCGATATAAAGACGTTTGCGCGTCACATCCGGTGCCTTGGCGTATTCTTCGAGAACCGAGGTGAAGCGGCTCGCGTCACCCTGTGCCTCGTTGACGACGCGGGCGCGGTAGCCTTCCGAATCCTCTAGGATTTGGGCGGCTTGACCGCGCGCTTCTGCCAGCGCCCGGTTGGCATAGGCATCCGCCTGCCGTTGCAAACGGTCGCGTTCCTGTTCGGCGGCCTGCACTTCGCGGAAGCTGTCGATCACCTCGCGCGGCGGATCGGCCTTGTCGAGGTTGACCCGCACCACCTGAATCCCGCTGTCATATTCGTCTAGCGCTTCTTGGATGTTGCGCATCGCTGTGTCGGCGATGATCCCACGATCCCGGTTGAGGATGGGGGCCAGATTGGACGCTGCGATGATCTCGCGCATCACCGATTCCGACACCGCCTGCACCGTCAGTTGCGGATCGCGGATGTTAAAGAGCAGCTTGGCGGGATCGGAGATGTTCCACACCACCTGAAAGCCGATATCGACGATATTGGCATCCGTGGTCAGCATCAGCCCGCCTTCACGCCCGCCGGTGCTGCGACCGATATCCTCGGTCCGTTCCGAGGTCACATTGACGATTTCAGCCGTCACAATGGGCCATGGGGCAAAGTTCAGACCGGGATTGCCTGTCTTGTAATAGGCCCCCAAGAAGAGCTCGACCGATTGCTCTTCGGGTTTGACCGTATAGACGCTGGCAAAGACCCAGAGCGCGACTGCACCCAAGGCCGCAAGGCCAATGGTGCCTTTGCCGAACTGCGGCCCACCGTCGCCGCCGGTGCCGCCACCCTTGTTGCCGCCGCCGCGCCCCCCCATGAGAACCCGAAGCTGATCCTGACCCCTGCGCACCAACTCGTCGATTTCGGGCAGCTGCGGTCCTCCCTCTGGGGGACGCCTGCCACCCCCACCATTGCGGTCGCGGTCATCGCCGCCGCCGCCCGAATTTCCGCCGCCGCCCCATGGGCCGCCAGAGTTTCCAGCCATACGTTTGTCTTCCCTTGTTGTCCTGCCGTTCCCGGCCCGTTTCACAACCTGTGCAGCACAGGCGAAAAATCAAGCGGTGCGCACAGGCGTTTTCATCGTTACAAGCTCTTCCGACATGGTCGGATGCACCGCTACGGTGCGGTCGAAGTCTTCTTTTGTCGCGCCCATCTTGACGGCGATCCCCGCCATCTGGATCATCTCGCCCGCACCCGGAGCGACGATATGACACCCCAGCACCTTGCGGGTGGCCTGGCTTACGATCAGTTTCATCAACACCCGGTCGGGTCGCCCGGCAAAGGCCGTCTGCATGGGCCGGAACGAGGTGGCATAGACCTCGATCGGCTCTTGCTCGCGCGCGGCTTCTTCGCTCAGGCCCACGGTGCCCATCTCGGGTTGGGTGAAAATCGCGGTGGGGATCAGATCATGGTCCACCGGCGTCGGGTTGCCGTTGAACACCGTTTCCACAAAGGCCATGCCTTCGCGGATGGCCACCGGCGTGAGGTTCACACGGTCGGTCACATCGCCAATCGCATAGACCGAGGGCACGCCGGTCTGGCTATAGGCATCCACGACAATCTCGCCCTTGCGGCCCACGGACACGCCTGCGGCCTCAAGCCCCAGATTTTCCGTGTTGGGCGCGCGCCCGGTGGCGAACATCACCTGTTCAAACACCGCCTCGCTGCCATTGGTGCCGGTCACGCGATAGCCGCCGTCGACGGGCTCCATCGTCTCGATATTGGTTCCCAGACGCAGGGTGATCCCCGAGGCGATCATCTCGTCCGAGACCAGCCCGCGCGCCTCTTCGTCAAAGCCGCGCAGAATTTGCGCGCCGCGATAGAACTGCGTGACCTTGACCCCCAAACCGTTGAGGATGCAGGCGAATTCGCACGCGATATAGCCGCCGCCGACGATCAGGATCGACTTGGGCAGCCGCTCTAGATGAAAGATCTCATTGCTGGTGATCGCATGCTCCGCCCCCGGCAGATCGGGTTTCACGGGCCGCCCGCCAGTTGCGATGAGGATATGTTTGGCGCTCAGCCGCGTGCCGTCGGCCAGTTCCACCGTATGCGGATCAACAAGGCGCGCCCGGCTATCATAAGTCTCGACCCCGTTGTTTTTCAGAATGCCGCGATAGACCCCTTCGAGCCGGTCCAACTCGGTATGCAGCTTGTCGCGGAAGGTGACCCAATCGAACCCGCCCGCATGCACTGTCCAGCCATAGGCCTGCGCATCGGCCATAGCCCCGCGATATTCTGAGGCAAAGACCATCAGTTTCTTGGGCACACAGCCGCGAATAACGCAGGTGCCGCCATAGCGATCTTCTTCGGCCAAGGCGACGCGCGCGCCACCCTGTGCCGCCACCCGCGCTGCGCGCACGCCGCCAGACCCGCCGCCGATCACGAAAAGATCGTAGTCGAATTCGCTCATCATCGTCCCCTCAATCCGTCAGATCACGAAAGAGATTGTCGGTCTCGACAAAGTCGAGCCGGTCTTCCTCCACGGTGCCTTCGTTGATGTCGCGGGTTTCCACACGGCCATCGCCATAGCCCAGAATGACCACATCGCAGATATCGAGGAAAAGCCCGTTTTCAACCACCCCCGGCATCTGATTGAGCGCCATCGAGAGTTGATGCGCGGCCCCAATCCGCCCCAGATGCAGATCGAGAATATAATTGCCCTCATCGGTGATGAAGGGCCGCGCGCCATTCATCCGCAGCGTGGCATCGCGCCCCAGCACATCCATATTGATCAAGAGTTCCTCGACCAGCGATTTCGTGGTCTGCCAACCAAAGGGGATCACCTCTACCGGCAGGGGGAAGGCGCCCAGCGTCTCGACCTCCTTGCCGACATCGGCGATCACGATCATCTGGTCAGAGGCTGTCGCCACGATCTTTTCTTGCAAGAGCGCGCCGCCGCCGCCCTTGATCAGATTGAGATTGCTGTCAAATTCATCGGCCCCGTCAATTGTAAGGTCGAGCCATTTCGCCTCATCCAGGCTGATAACCTCGATCCCCACCTCACGCGCCAGTTCCGCCGTGCGCGTCGATGTCGGCACGCCGCGAATGCGCAAGCCGCCCTCGCGCACCAACTCTCCCAGACAGCGGACCATCCACGCGGCGGTTGATCCGGTGCCAAGGCCCACGCGCATCCCGTCCTCGACGAAATCCACCGACCGCTTGGCGGCAACGAATTTGGCCTTGTCAATCGGCGACAATTCTCCGGTCATGGCAGCGACTCCCAGACTGTTTCGCAGGGGTTATAAGAGAGATGCCGCGCAGGTGCGAGACCGAATTCGCCCGGTTTCAAAGGGCAGCCAGCGTTAACCATTCTTAAACCTCTGCCGCGCTACGCATTAACCTTGTTAGAAGCATAGGGAACCACATGGTCGCGCGCGCCTATACCGTGGCCTTTGAGGGGGTCGAGGCCAAGCCCGTCGAGGTGCAATGCGCCATCACGCCGGGCGTTCCCGCCTTTTCCCTCGTGGGCCTGCCCGACAAGGCGGTGTCCGAGGCGCGCGACCGGGTGCGCGCGGCGCTCTCGGCCATGGCCATCGCCCTGCCGTCGCGGCGCATCACCATCAACCTCTCGCCCGCCGACATGCCGAAAGAGGGCAGCCATTTTGACCTGCCCATCGCGCTCGCCCTTCTGGCAGCGCTCGAAATCATCCCGCATGACGCCGCCGAGGGGACAACGGCACTGGGCGAGTTATCCCTTGATGGCACGCTTATCGCGGTGATCGGCGCGTTGCCCGCCGCCATGGCCGCCGCCGAAGAACACCGTATCCTGCTTTGCCCCAAATCCTGCGGCCCCGAGGCGGCTTGGGTCGGTGCGGTGCAGGTGATCGCCGCTGCCTCGCTCTCGGATGTGGTGCGCCACTATACCGGACAGGCCCCGATCCCCGCCTCGGACCCCGGCGAGGTGATCGCACCGCCACAGGGCCGCGACTTGCGCGACGTCAAAGGGCAGGAACGCGCCAAACGCGCGCTGGAAATTGCCGCCGCTGGGCGGCATCACCTGATGATGATCGGCACGCCGGGATCTGGCAAATCCATGCTGGCCGCGCGTCTGCCCGGTATCCTGCCACCGCTGTCGGCCCCCGAGGCGCTGGAAACCTCGATGATCCATTCGCTTGCGGGTCTTTTGTCAGAGGGGGGATCAACCGCGCGCGCCCCTTCCGCGAGCCGCATCACACCGCCTCGATGGCCGCCATCGTCGGCGGCGGGCGCAGTGCCAAGCCGGGCGAGATCAGCCTTGCGCATAATGGCGTGCTCTTCATGGATGAGTTTCCCGAATTTCCCCGAACCGTGCTGGAAACCCTGCGCCAACCGATCGAGACCGGCGAGGTCATGGTCGCCCGCGCCAATGCGCATGTGAAATATCCCTGCCGGTTCATGCTGGTGGCGGCGGCCAACCCGTGCAAATGCGGCTATCTCTCTGATCCCGCCCGCGCCTGTTCGCGCGCACCCAACTGCGGCGAAGAGTATATTGGCCGCATTTCCGGCCCGCTGATGGACCGCTTTGATCTGCGGATCGAGGTGCCGCCCGTGGCCTTTAGCGACCTTGATCTGCCCGCATCCGGAGATGTCTCGGCCACGGTCGCAGGGCGCGTGGCCGCCGCGCGCGCAGTGCAGGCTGCGCGCTATGCGGGCCATGCCCATATGCGCCTCAACGCCGATGCCGAAGGGGCGGTGCTCGATGATGTCGCCACGCCGGACGCCGAGGGGCGCGCCCTTGTCACGCGCGTTGCCAGCCGCTTCGGGCTTACGGCGCGGGGCTATCACCGGGTGTTGCGGGTGGCGCGCACCATCGCCGATCTTGACGGCTCTGATCAGGTGCGCCTGCCGCATGTGGCCGAAGCGGTCAGTTTTCGCATCGCCGGGGTCAAAGAGAGCTGATCCAGGCGGCCAGATCGCGCAGGGTGCTGCGCGCCTCGGGCAAGATATTGTGGAAAATTGGCCAGACATGCGGATGATCGGGCCCGACGGTGAGTGTGCTCTGCACGCCCTGCGCCACCAGCGCGGCCTGCATCCGCAGCGTATCATCGCGCAGGATCTCGGTGTCGCCCACGGTCATCCACACGGGCGGCGCGCCGGTGAACACACCAAAAAGCGGCGAGGCGCGCGGGTCGCGCGGGTCTTGCCCGCGCAAGAACATCTCCAGCATCTCGCCGATCCGGGTGGCCGACAGCACGCAATCGCGCGCGGCATTCTCGGTGACGGACGCGCCGGAATAGGTCACATCGGTAAGGGGCGAAAAGGCAAAGACGCCCAAGGGCGGGGCAAGACCCTGTGCAAGGATTTCATGCAAGAGCGCGAGCGCCAGCCCGCCGCCCGCGCTATCGCCACCGATGATCACCTCCTGCTTGGCCCTCAGCGCGCGGTATGTGGCCAGCGCATCCGTGATCTGCGCCGGAAAAGGATGCTCGGGGGCCAGCCGGTAATCGGGCAAACAGGCGGGCAGCCCGGTCAGCGCCGAGAGCTTGGCCAGCATCGCCCGATGCGTGCTCGAGGTGCCAAAGACATAGGCCCCGCCATGGAAATAGAGGATCACGGGCGCAGGTCGCGCAGCGCGGGCCCGCGCCCATTGCACCGGCACCCTGTCTAGCGTGTCACACTGAAAGGAACTGCCAAAGGGGGCATGAAAATAAAGCCGCGATTTGAACGCAAAGGACCGCCGGAGGCGGTCCTTGTCATGGCGTGCCAGCGCCGGCTTCTCGAACCAGCGCAACTGGCGGTTCAAGAGGCGCAGCTGCCAGCTCATCCCCGCCGTGTCGCGATTGCATCCCAGATCAGCCCGGCACCATTGGTGCCGTCAAACCGCTCCAGCTCTTGCAGGCCGGTGGGCGAGGTCACGTTGATCTCGGTGAGATAGTCGCCGATCACGTCTATGCCGACGAATATCTGCCCCTTCTCGCGCAAAAGCGGCCCGATGGTGGCGCAAATCTCGCGGTCGCGGGCGGTCAGCTCGACCTTTTCCGCGCGCCCGCCCACATGCATGTTCGAGCGCGTCTCGCCCTGCGCGGGCACGCGGTTGATGGCCCCGATGGGTTCGCCATCCACCAGAATCACCCGTTTGTCGCCCTTGCTGACGGCGGGCAGGTATTTTTGCACGATGAGCGGCTCGCGGCTGAATCCGGTGAACATCTCATGCAGGCTGGCAAGGTTGCGGTCGCTCTCGGGCAGGTGGAACACGCCCGCGCCGCCGTTGCCGTAAAGCGGCTTGAGGATCACATCGCCATGCCGTGCGCGAAAGGCGCGGATCGTCTCGAGATCGCGGGCAATCGCCGTGGGCGGCATGAGTTGCGGGAAATCGAGAATCAGCAGCTTTTCAGGATAGTTGCGCACCCAGAACGGATCATTTGCCACCAGTGTGCCGGGGCTCAGCCGTTGCAGGATATGGGTTGTGGTGATGTAGAACATATCGAACGGCGGGTCTTGGCGCAGCCAGACCACATCGAAGGTGCTCAGATCGACTGTTTGCTCTGCGCCCAGCCGAAAATGATCGCCCTGCACCCGTTGCACGGTCAGGGGCCAGCCCCGCGCCGTCACCCGCCCCTCGTCATAGGCCAGCCGGTCGGGCGTGTAGTAAAACAGCTCATAGCCGCGCGCCTGCGCCTCTTCCGCGATGCGAAAGGTGCTGTCTCCGTTGATATTGATCGGCCCGATCGGGTCCATCTGAAAGGCGATTTTCATATCCTGCCCCTTTTCACCGTCTCCTGCCTACATGCGGCAAGAGCGCGGGGCGCGCAATTCAGAAATGACCAAAGGCATTCTCAAGAATGCGCACATTGCCCCGGCCATCCACGATCCCCAGATCAAAACGAACAGAGGCCAATTGCCCCTCGGGCAAAAGGCCCAGATATTCCGACGCGGCGGCGTGAATGCGCCGCATCTGGCCTTGGTGCAGCCGCTCGATGGCCAGATCAAAGCTGGCCGCCTGCTTGACCTCGCAGAAGACATACGTATCGGGCGCGCGCAGGATCATGTCGATCTCGCCACTTTGCCCGCGCCAGCGTTGGTGCAATGCTGTCACGCCCCGCCGTTCGTAGGCGCGCAAAACACCGGCCTCCGCCGCCCGACCCGAGAGATAGGCGCGCCGCCCCCGATCCTGACGGCGCAAGACAAGCGGGGCCACCACAATCGCCGCCCCGCCAATCGCCTCAAAATCAAATGCCAGTTGCCGCATCTCTCAATCCGCCTCTTAATCTCCGCTCTTTGCCAAAGAGAGCGCCCGTTGATAAATCTCGCGCCGGGGCATGCCTGTGTCCGCCGCCACCAGATCCGCCGCATCGCGCACAGAGTGCCCCTTGAGCGCATCAAGCACCATACGGTCTAAATCAACTTCCTTAATTTTCTCCGAACCGCCACGATCAATAATCACGACAATTTCGCCTTTTGGCGGCGCATCGGCCCAGATCAGGGCCAATTCACTGAGCGTGCCGCGCCGGACCTCCTCGAATTTCTTGGTCAACTCGCGGCAGACCGCCGCGGCGCGCGCACCGCCCAACACTTCGGCCGCATCGCGCAGCATCGCCGCCACCCGCTTGGGCGATTCGTAAAACACCAGCGTTGCGGGCACGCTTGCCAGCTCCTTGAGCACCGTCTTGCGCTTGGAGGCGGTGTTGGGCAGGAACCCTGCAAAGAGAAAGCGATCCGTGGGCAGGCCCGCCAGCGTCAGCGCCGTGATCACTGCCGAAGGGCCGGGGGCCGAGACAAGGTCAAACCCCGCCGCGACCGCCGCGCGGCCCAGATCGAATCCGGGGTCTGCCACCATTGGCGTCCCCGCCTCTGAGGCGTAGACCACCGATTGTCCAGCCTCGAGCGCCGCCAGTATCCGGGGCCGCATCTGCCCGCCGTTGTGGTCGTGATAGGGCCAGAGCGGGCGGTCATCGAGCCGAACGCCGTGAATCTCCATCAGCCGCCGCAGGCTGCGCGTATCTTCGGCCACCAGCACATCCGCCGAGGCGAGGATGTCGAGCGCGCGCAGCGTGATGTCGCGCGCGGTGCCGATCGGTGTGGCGATGAGGTAGAGACCACCGGCCAGTTTCTGCTGTTTGGGATTCACCACTGGACCCGCTCCATATGACCGTTATGATTGTCCGCAATCGCGTCTGGCCAAGGGCAAAGCGCAACAAGGGAGTGAGAGATACGCATGTTCGCCGTTTTACACATCATCCGCAAGTCGGTCGCCGCCCTGGCGCTTCGGCCTTTCCTGATGCTTGCAGCACTCGTCTTGGCCGCCTGTCAGCCTGTGTCGGTGGCCGCGCCCGGTGGTGGTGGCACGGCACCTTCGGGGCCGGTGCCGGTGGCCTTGCTCGTGCCGCATGGCAGTGCGGATGCGCAAGAGGCGCAGTTGGCGCGCGATCTTGAAAACGCGGCGCGGTTGGCGGTTGCGGACCTTGCAGGCGTGCAGATCGACCTGCGGGTCTATGGCACCGCTGGTCAGGCTGGACAGGCGCAGCAGGCCGCGCTCAATGCCGCCGCTGACGGCGCGCGGATCATCATCGGGCCGCTCCATGCCGAATCGGCCAATGCCGTGGCGGTCGCCATGGCCCCGCGCAACATCAACGTGCTGGCCTTTTCCAACAATCCGACCATTGCGGGCGGAAATCTTTTCATCCTTGGGCAGACCTTTCAGAATACGGCCAACCGGCTTGCGGATTTTGCCACCCGGCAACAGAAATCCCGCATCATGGCGGTCTATTCCGACAATCTCGCGGGTCAGCTTGGCCGCACAGCCATTGAACAGGCGGTGCGCGACAATGGCGCGACCTTGGCGGGCAGCGTGGGCTATGAATTCTCGCAAGAGGGCGTGATTGACGCCATCCCCAAGATCAAGACTGCCGCCGAAACCAACGCTGCCGATGCGATTTTCCTCACGGCGAATTCCGCGGGGGCCCTGCCGCTCTTTACCCAAATGTTGCCTGAAAACGGGCTTGGCCCGGACCGGGTGCAGTATATTGGCCTGTCGCGTTGGGATACCCCGCCGCAGACGCTTGATCTGCCGGGGGTGCAGGGCGGATGGTTCGCCCTACCGGACCCGGCCCGTGCAAGCCAGTTCACCCAGCGATTCAGCGCCGCCTATGGCAATGTCCCCCATCCCATTGCAAGCCTGTCCTATGATGGCATTGCTGCGGTCGGGGCCTTGGTCAAATCCGGCAACCGCGAGGCTTTGGGCCGCGCGGCGCTGACCCAATCGGCCGGGTTTCAGGGCGTCAGCGGTGTTTTCCGGTTCCGCCCCGATGGCAGCAACGAGCGCGGTCTGGCCGTGGCCACGATCCGCGACCGGCGCGTGACGATCCTGTCCCCCGCCCCCAAAGCTTTGGCGGGGCCGGATTTTGATCCCAACGCGCATCATGGCACCAACCTCTGACGAGGGTGCGAAACGTCGGACATGATTCAACTCATCACGGCGCGGGATGATCTGATCTGTCCTGCCGAAACGATTTTCGACATTCCCGCCGTTGCGGCAGAGATCGCGCGGGCCGTGGCCGAGGCGGGGCCAGACATGGGCGCGCTTCGGCGTGGGGTTGTGGCCTGCCTCAGCACACGGATCACCCAAGGTCGCGATGCGATCGCTGAGGGGCTGGCGGCACAGCCGTTTGCCGCGCGTCCCGCCACCCGCTCCTATTGCTGGCTCACGGATTGTGTGATCCTGACCACGCTTGATGTGGCCACCCGTGTCATGCACCCGCTGCCCAACCCGACCGAGGCCGAGCGCATCGCCGTCTTTGCCGTGGGCGGCTATGGTCGCGGCGAGATGGCACCGCATTCCGATGTCGATCTGTTGTTTCTCACGCCCTACAAGATCACCCCCTGGGCCGAGAGCGTGATTGAATCGATGCTCTACATGCTCTGGGATCTGCGGCTCAAGGTGGGGCATTCCAGCCGGACCATCCGCGATTGTTTGCGTTTGGGCGGAGAGGATTACACGATCCGCACAGCGCTCCTCGAAAACCGCTTTCTCGCGGGCGAGGCGGATCTGGCCGAAAAGCTCAACCAGCGCCTCTGGAATGACCTCTTCAAAGGCTCTGAGCGCGCCTTTACCGAGGCAAAGCTCGCGGAACGCGACGCGCGCCATGAAAAGCAGGGCGAGCGCTATATGGTCGAGCCCAATGTCAAAGAGGGCAAGGGCGGATTGCGCGACCTGCAATCGCTGTTCTGGATCGCCAAATACCTGCACCGTGTTCGTGACGTAAGTGAACTGGTGGCCTTGGGCATGTTCACGCCCGAGGAATTCGCCACCTTTTCCAAGGCCGAGAATTTTCTTTGGGCGGTGCGGTGCCATCTGCATCTGATCATCGGGCGGCCCAATGACCAGCTCACCTTTGACATGCAGGTCGAGGTGGCGCAGCGCATGGGCTACAAGGATACCGCCGCCCGGCGTGGGGTGGAAATCTTCATGCAGGACTATTTTCGCCACGCCACTGCGGTCGGCGATCTCACGCGGATTTTCCTGACCAAGCTGGAGGCGACGCAGATCAAGTCTGAGCCGCTTTTGCAGCGCCTTCTGCGCCGCCGCAAGACCCTGAAAGAGGGCTATGTCGAGGTGCACGGCCGCCTTGGTATCGCCGATCCCAAAAGCTTTCTCACCGACCCGCTCAATCTTTTGCGCTTGTTCGAAGAGGCGCTGCGCACCGGCCTCTTGATCCATCCCGATGCGATGCTGCTGGTTTCGGCCAATATCCGGCTGATCGACGAGAGCATGCGCAATGACCCGGCCGCGCAAAAGCTTTTTCTCGACCTGCTGCTGAAACATGGCAACCCGGAACGCGCGCTCAGGCGTATGAACGAATTGGGCGTGCTCTCGGCCTTTATCCCGGAATTTGAACCCATCGTCGCGATGATGCAGTTCAATATGTATCACCATTACACGGTGGATGAGCATATCATCCAATGTATCAGCCACTTGGCCCAGATCGAGCGGCGCGAGCTGATTGAGGAATTGCCGGTGTCCTCGTCAATTCTCAAAGAGGGGATCAACCGCCGCGTGCTCTATGTGGCGCTCCTCTTGCATGACATCGGCAAGGGGCGCGAAGAGGATCACGCCATCCTTGGCGCGCGCATCGCCCGTCGTGTCGGGCCGCGTCTGGGGTTGAAACCGCGCGAGGTGGATACCGTTGAATGGCTGGTGCGCTATCACCTTCTGATGTCTGACATGGCGCAGAAACGCGATATCGCCGATCCCCGCACCGTGCGCGATTTTGCCAAGGCGGTGCAAACCCGCGAACGGCTTGACCTGCTGCTCTTGCTCACGGTCTGCGATATTCGTGGCGTCGGCCCCGGCACCTGGAACAATTGGAAGGCGTCGCTCTTGCGCGCCCTTTACCGCCAGACCCGCCGCGCCATGGAAGGCGGGCTTGAGGATCTCAACCGCGAACAGCGCGGCTCGGATGCCAAGCGCAACCTGCGCGAGGCGCTGCCGGATTGGGATGCCAAGGACCTCAAGCACGAGACCTCGCGCCATTATCCGCCCTATTGGCAGGGGCTGCATGTTACCGCGCATGTGGTCTTTGCCCGCCTGCTGCACAATCTGACCGAGGATGAGATTGCCATTGATCTGGCGATTGACGAGGATCGCGATGCCACCCGCGCCTGTTTCGCGCTGGCCGATCATCCGGGTATCTTTTCGCGTCTGGCGGGGGCCTTGGCGCTGGTCGGGGCCAATGTGGTGGACGCGCGCACCTATACGTCCAAGGATGGCTTTGCCACTGCGGTCTTCTGGATACAGGACGCCGATGGCCACCCCTTTGAGGCAGACCGCCTGCCGCGCCTGCGCAACATGATCCAAAAGACGCTGAAAGGCGAAGTGGTTCCCCGCGAGGCGATCAAATCCCGCGACAAGCTCAAGAAGCGCGAGCGCGCCTTTCGCGTGCCCACCCATATCACCTTTGATAACGATGGCTCTGAAATCTATACGATCATCGAGGTGGATACCCGCGACCGCCCCGGCCTGCTCTACGATCTCACGCGGACCTTGGCCGCCAACAACGTCTATATCGCCTCTGCCGTGATCGCGACCTTTGGCGAACAGGTGGTCGATACGTTTTATGTCAAGGATATGTTCGGGCTGAAATTCCACTCAGACAGCAAGCGCGCCGCGCTTGAACGCAAACTGCGCGCCGCAATCGAAGAAGGGGTCGAGCGCGCCTCAGCCTGAGGGGCATTGCGACTCTCTCTGGCAGGGATACGTGCCCCCACAACTTTACATCATATGTCGCGCGGTGACTGCTCGTTATAGGGGGTGGCTGCTCAGCGTCTGTGCAACGTCACGGCTGAAATCGAGGGCATTCTGCCTCGCTACAGGACCCTTATTACAAAGGTCTTGATCTGGATCGGATTTACACGCAAACGTTACCCACCGTCAATTTATGTGAACAGTGATGGCTCCCTTTTGACCAACAGGAACAATTCATGGAACCTATTCAACAATCTGTCGTCGCTCAGTGGAATGAGCTTCAGCTTCAAGTAATCCGCGAAGGGGGACCAGCCCCGACACCGACCACCTACCAACTGCACCTTGCAAATGCTGCGATTTATGACGCCTACGCTGCCTTGGCACCGTCGGCCTCTGGTCACTACTCTGACATCGAAACCTCGCTTGAGAATAACGATGCCAACCTCGCCGAAGCGATCAGCTATGCCGCTTTCACGGTGATGAGCCAGCTTCATCCGGCCCGCGCTGCTGATTTCGAGGCCTTCCTTGTCGAATTGGGCTATGATCCCGCCAATGTCTCGACCGATCCGGACACCGCGGCCGGTCTTGGCAATCTGGCCGCGCAAAACGTGTTCGCCGCCCGTGCCAATGACGGCTCGAACGCGGCGAACGGATTTGCCGATACCACAGGTTTCGTGCCGGTAAACGAGGCCGATCCGACCTCGGATCGCGCGCCCGGTGGCGAGAATTTCGATCCCAACCAGTGGCAGCCGCTGCGCGAGCCCAATGGCACGCTGACCGATGACAATGGCATTCCGATTTTCGACAATGACGATCCCAGCACGTTCAAGGATCAACGCGCGCTGACCCCGCATTGGGGCGGCGTTGACAGCTTTGCGCTCGACTCGAACGATCAGTTCCGTCCGCCTGCACCGCCGCAATTGGGCGACTTTTCCGAGTATGTCGACGGGCTTGGCAATGTGACGACAGGCGATCAGGCCTATCGCGATCAGGTCACCGAGGTGCTTGAAATCTCTGCCAACCTGACCGACGAGCAAAAGCTGATTGCCGAATACTGGGCGAATGGCCCGCGCGGCGAAACCCCTCCGGGTCACTGGTTCCAGATTGCACAGGATCTTGCACTGCGCGATGGCCATGGCAATGCGCAGGACGCAGAGATGTTCTTTGCGCTCAGCACGGCCATTTTCGATGCCGGGATCGCGACATGGGAGGCGAAGTATACCTATACCTATATCCGCCCCTATTCCGCGATCAGGGATCTGTTCTTTGATCAGGAAGTTCAGGCATGGGGTGGTCCGAACCAGGGCACACAAACCATCCTTGGTCAGGAATGGCTGCCGTATCAGAACGTAACGGCGCCCACACCGCCGTTCCCCGAATTCGTCTCGGGCCACTCGACCTTCTCGACAGCCGCCGCGCGGACCTTGGCCGCGTATCTGGGCAGCGATGTCTATTACGATGGCACCAGCGTCAGCAACTATGATCTCGACGGTGTCGCAGGTGCGGACCTGATTGGCGAATTCATCACCTCCGAGCTGACCTTCGAAGATCGCGCCGACGGTGGTGATCCCATTGTTCTGCGTTGGAACACCCTGAGCGAGGCAGCCCAAGAGGCGGGACAATCGCGTATCTTTGGGGGCATCCACATTCAGGACGGTAACTTGTTCGGTCTCCAAGTGGGCGAGCAGGTTGCGGCCAGCGCCCAAGAGCGTTGGAGTGCTCTCTTCTCGAACGGCGGGTCGTCTCTGACCACATTGTCCGATGCTGGCGAACTTGCACTGGCGGGCGCTGGCAATGACAGCGTCGCCGGCGGGGCCGGGGATGACACGATCGAAGGCGGCTCTGGCGATGACGTTCTGGCGGCCAGCGCTGGCAATGATATCGTGCTCGGTGAGGCTGGCAATGACCGCATCGGCGGCGGCTTGGGCGATGATACGATCGACGGCGGTGCTGGCGATGACGTGATCGGCGCGGGCCAGGGCAATGACATCGTCGAAGGCGGTGATGGCAATGACCTGATCAGCGGCGGTGCTGGCGATGACACGCTCAACGGTGGTGCGGACAATGACTCGATCTCTGGCAGCTTTGGCAGCGACAGCATTGACGCGGGCGCTGGCGATGACGTGATTGGCGGCGGCGCAGGCCGGGATACGATCGAGGGCGGCGCGGGCGATGACGTGATCGGCGGCGGCGAAGGCGATGACGATCTCTTCGGCAGTGACGGGAATGACTTTATCGCTGGTGGCGGGCGGAATGACTTCATCCTCGGCGGCGCAGGGGATGACACGATCAATGGCGGTGCTGGCAACGACATCATGTCGGGCGGCGAGGGCGCAGATGTTTTCGTGTTCAACGAATTTGTCGCGGGCAGTTTCGAAAACATCACCGATTTCGAGGCGGGTGTAGATACCGTCTTTATCCGCGTTGATGGCCTCGACAACGGCGGCAACGGCCTTCAGGGCTACCTTGACGCCCTTGGAATTGTCGATACGGACCAAGGTGCGCAGTTCACCGTCAATGATAACGGCGTCCTCTTCGTGGACGTGCTGGCAGCGGATCTGACGCTCGACAGCTTTACGTTCCTCTGATCATGGGCACGGGGGGGGGCGGCGCAGGCTGCCCCCTTTTGATCCGGCGAAACGCGGACCAAAGCAAACAAACCAAAGGCCCCGAAAGGGGCCTTTTTCATGCGGCTGTCGTTTGGGGACTATCACTGGTCGGGCTGAGAGGATTCGAACCTCCGACCCCCTGCTCCCGAAGCAGGTGCGCTACCAGGCTGCGCTACAGCCCGACCGTGAGACAGGCGATTATACCGCGTGGCGGGGCATTGCAAGGGGTTTCACGGTCTTTCGCCCGCCCTGCCTGACTGGTCCGAAGGTCGGATTGACAGGGCAGGGAGCTGCGGCGTCTAAAGGGCTATTCCACCACAACGGATACCACCGGAGCCTGCCAGATCACCCACCGCCGCACCCATATCGACAAGGTTCTTGAGGACTCACACTCCGCCTCTGCGCCCGCACGGTCGCGGATCGCGGCGTCGTGGCGGCGCTCGATGCTCAAGCATGGTCTGGACCCGGCCGAACGCCGCGCGCCGGGGCGTGTCGAGGCCAGCGATCTGGCGACGCGCCAAGGCGCGCAGGCGCAATTCCTGCAGGTCGCCGCCCCCAAACTCGACCAGCTTTTTGGCCTTGTCGGCCATTCGGGCTGCG
Organism: Roseovarius sp. MS2; assembly: GCF_051447875.1. Classification (NCBI taxonomy): domain Bacteria; kingdom Pseudomonadati; phylum Pseudomonadota; class Alphaproteobacteria; order Rhodobacterales; family Roseobacteraceae; genus Roseovarius; species Roseovarius sp. MS2. The sequence goes on along the minus strand of NZ_JBKHVF010000001.1, from coordinate 451,048 downwards.
CTGTGCTTTTGACCGATGCCGAGGGCGTCGTGCTCGATCAGCGCTGTGCGCAAGGGGATGCCGCGATCTTTCAGGATTGGGGCCTCTGGCAGGGGGCTGACTGGTCCGAGGCGTCCGAGGGCACCAACGGCATCGGCACCTGTCTCGCCGAGGATCGCCGCGTCATCATCCACCGCGATGAGCATTTTCTGGCGCGAAACACCGCCATGAGCTGTATGGACGCGCCGATCTATGGCGCGGATGGGCGTATCATCGGTGCGCTCGATGTCTCTTCTGCCCGTTCCGACCAGACCGAGGCGTTTAACCGCCTCATCGCCGCGATGGTGGCCCAAACCGCTCGCCAGATCGAAGCCGACAATTTCCGCGCCGCCCATCCGCGCGCCCGCATCCTTTATGCCGACCATGACGAGACCGAGGCCGCGATGCTGCTCGCGGTCGATGCCGATGACATCGTCGTGGGGGCCACCCGCGCCGCGCGCAAGGCATTCAATCTGGGGGCCATCGGCCCGATCCGACCCATCCCCGCCTCTGATATCTTTGGCCGCGACGAGGGCCCAAGCGGCTTTGAGCGGGCCGAGCGGGCGGCGGTGATTCGCGCCCTTGCCCGTACCTCTGGCAATGTGTCCGAGGCGGCGCGCGCGCTTGGGATCGGGCGCGCCACGCTCTATCGCCGGATGAAACGACTGGGGATCGGTGAAAACCTGCACTGAGGTGTCTCAGTCCTGAGACAGATGGGCATCCCGGTGCCCCGTCCCCCCGGTGACGCAAACCGGGGTAGGGCGCATGCTCTGGTCATTCCCGGCGGAGGACCGGGCGTAACCGGAGGACCCCCAATGAATGAGATGACCCAAGTCGCGGGCAGCTATGCTTCGCCCTTCAAGACACGCTATGACAATTTCATCGGCGGCACATTCGTGCCCCCCGTCAATGGCCGCTATTTCGACAATATCACGCCCATCACCGGCGAAGTGATCTGCGAAGTTGCGCGCTCTGACGCGATGGATGTGGAACGCGCACTTGATGCCGCCCATGCCGCGCGCGAGGCGTGGGGCCGTACCTCTGCTGCGGATCGTTCCAACACCCTGCTCAAAATCGCCGATGTGCTCGAGGCCAATCTTGACCTTCTGGCGCAGGCCGAAACCTGGGACAATGGCAAGCCCATCCGCGAGACGACCCATGCCGATATCCCGCTCGCCATCGACCATTTCCGCTATTTCGCAGGCGTCTTGCGCGGGCAAGAGGGCACCATGTCCGAGATCGACCATGACACGGTCGCCTATCATTTCCACGAACCCTTGGGCGTCGTGGGCCAGATCATCCCGTGGAACTTCTCGATCCTGATGGCGGCATGGAAATTGGCCCCGGCCTTGGCTGCGGGCAATTGCATCGTGCTGAAACCCGCCGAACAGACCCCCGCCGCGATCATGGTTCTTGTCGAACTCATCGCTGATCTGCTGCCTGCCGGTGTGCTCAACATCGTCAACGGCATGGGGGCAGAGGTGGGCGCGCCGCTCGCCAAATCCACCCGTATCGCCAAGATCGCCTTTACCGGCTCGACCGCGACGGGCCGCAAGATCATGCAGGCCGCAACCGAGAACCTCATTCCCGTGACGCTGGAACTGGGCGGCAAATCCCCCAATATCTTCTTTTCGGATGTGATGGCCGCCGATGACGCCTTTCTCGACAAGGCGGTCGAAGGCTTTGTTCTTTTTGCCTTTAACCAGGGCGAGGTTTGCACCTGCCCATCCCGCGCACTGATCCAGGAAGACATCTACGAGGAGTTCATCGCGCGTTGCATCGCCCGCGTGAAGGCGATCCAGCAGGGCGACCCGCGCGAGATGGCGACCATGGTCGGCGCACAGGCCAGCCAGCAGCAGTTTGACAAGATCATGTCCTATTTCACCATCGGCGTGGAAGAGGGGGCCGAGGTGCTGGTGGGCGGCGACGCCGCGCGCTTTAACGGCGAGATTGCGGGCGGCTATTACATCCAGCCGACCATCCTCAAGGGGCACAACAAGATGCGCGTGTTCCAAGAGGAAATCTTTGGTCCGGTCGTGTCCGTGACCACCTTCAAGGACGAGGCCGAGGCGCTCGCCATTGCCAATGACACGATGTATGGCCTTGGCGCCGGTGTCTGGACCCGCGATGGCACCCGCGCCTATCGCTTTGGCCGCGCTGTCGAGGCGGGCCGCGTCTGGGTCAACAACTATCACGCCTACCCGGCCCATGCGGCCTTTGGCGGCTACAAGCAGTCGGGAATCGGGCGCGAAAATCACAAGATGATGCTGGATCATTACCAGCAGACCAAGAACATGCTGGTCAGCTACAACCCCAACAAGCTCGGGTTTTTCTAAAGGTTCGCAGATCACGAGTGCAAGCCGCCGGGGTCTTCTCCGGCGGCTTTTGTATTGGGTGACGCTGGCCTCAATCGTCAATGCGCGGAATCAAGGCGCGGCACGCGCCGCCGCGCAGCGCCCGTCCGCCCCACCGGGCGGGCGCTTTTGCAACGTCATACACGATTGATACCGCGGAAGTGTTTGGCAAGCATCAAGTGCCAGCCGATAAGGTTGCAACGCCCACCCGGCGGACGGTCGCTGCGCGGCTCATCCCTTGTGGCCATGGCCACCTGCACTCAGCCAAACCTACGCCGTGCACCCCCAACAAAAAAGGCCCGCACAAGTGGCGGGCCTTTCTGTGTTGAACCTGCGTTTGCCTCAGAGGCTCGCGTCAAGCGCCGCCACAATCGCATCGCCCATCTCAGTGGTCGACACCGGCGTCACACCATCCTCACCCAAGAGATCAGCGGTGCGCAGACCGTCCGCCAGCACCTGCTCCACAGCCTTCTCCAGCCGCGTCGCCTCGGCCCCTTGGTCAAACGAATAGCGCAGCGCCATGGCAAAGCTGAGGATACAGGCAATCGGGTTGGCCTTGCCCTGACCGGCAATATCGGGGGCCGAGCCATGCACCGGCTCATAAAGCGCCTTGGGCCGGCCATTGGCCATCGGCAAGCCAAGCGAAGCCGACGGCAGCATGCCCAGCGATCCCGTCAGCATCGCCGCCGCATCCGACAAGAGATCCCCAAAGAGGTTGTCGGTCACGATCACGTCGAACTGCTTGGGCCAGCGGCAAAGCTGCATGGCGCCTGCGTCCGCATACATGTGGCTCAGCTCGACATCGGGGTAATCGGCGTCATGTACCTTTTGCACAACCTCGCGCCACAGCACGCCCGATTCCATCACATTGGCCTTTTCCATCGAACAGACACGGTTGCCCCGCTTGCGCGCCAATTCAAAGGCCGCGCGCGCCACGCGGTCAATCTCGCTCTCGGTGTAGCGCTGCGTGTTGATGCCGACCCGCTCATTGCCTTCGGTGAAAATGCCGCGCGGCTCGCCGAAATAGATGCCAGAGGTCAATTCCCGCACGATCATGATGTCGAGACCGGCCACCACATCGCGCTTGAGGCTCGAAAAATCCGCCAGCGCGTCAAAGCATTGCGCCGGGCGCAGGTTGGCAAATAGGTCCATTTCCTTGCGCAGGCGCAACAGGCCGCGCTCAGGCTTGACGCTGAAATCGAGGTTGTCGTATTTCGGCCCACCGACGGCCCCCAACAGCACGGCATCGACCTCTTGTGCCTTTGCCATCGTGTCGTCATGCAGCGGCGTGCCGTGCTTGTCATAGGCGGCACCGCCCACAAGATCCTCGGACACGTCAAACGCCATCCCGCGCTTGGCCCCGTACCAGTCGATGATCTTGACCACCTCGGCCATGACCTCGGGGCCGATCCCGTCACCGGGCAGAATAAGAAGCGATGGGTTGCTCATGGGGCGTTTCCTTGGCTTGCGTTTGATGTTGCCCGTTGGCCTATACGCAAGCCCCGCAATGGTCAAGAAACCCCGATGTCATGGCAGGCTCAGATCGACCCAGACCAGCCGATGACGGCTGGCGGTGGCGGCCAAATCCCCCTCTGGCGTGCCCTCGGGCGGCCAATGCACGCCGGCACCCGTGACGCTCAGATCGGCGGCGGGCAGGATATAGGACACCCGCCGCGTACCGGGGCCGGGGGGCGGCCAGTGAACGGTCGCAAGCGGTGGTTCCACCGCTCCGGGGCGCAGTGGGCGGGGGTCTTGCAGGCGCGGATCGGCCAGCAGCGCACGCAGGGCCTCTGGCCGCCCGCCACCCGCCTCCGGGTCAAGATTGGCATGGCCCATGAGCACGAAGCCCCCCTGCGGCGGCGGCCCGAACGCCCCATCCAGATAAAGCTGCCAGAACCGGAGTTCATCATGGTTGCGTCGCCCGTTCCGATCCTCTGGCCCGTCAAACACCGGCGGTGTGGCGTGAAAGGTCATCACCTGAAGCGGCCCAGAGGGCAGCAGCACCGGCACCACCCACTGCCCGCGCGACGCGAGGCGCTGCACGGCCTGCGCCGCCTCTGACGGGAAGGGTTGGCCGTCCCGCAGGGGCAACAGCGCGCCGGGCAGGTCGCGCCAGAGGACTGCACTGAAATCCTGCGCGCCCGACTGATCCACAGGATAGCGCGACAAAATCGCTATGCCCCCCTGACCGGTGAAATCACCATAGCCCTGGGCATCGCGCGGCCCGCCGCGCCGCCCGTCGCCATCCATGTCAAGCCCGGTGGCGAGACCGGCATTGGGGGTACGGGCAAAGAGGTGATCGTAACGCGGCCCGCCCCCTTCGGAAATACGGTCACGCAGCGCGCTCAGCGCAAGCAGGTCAAGGTCGTAATCCACCCCCTGCAAGACCAGAATATCAGGCTGTGTTTGCGCCAGCACATGCAGGATTGCGGCAATCTGCGCATCCTCGCCCCGCCGCAAATCCCGCAACAGCAGCCCCGGCCCCGCGCGCTCCAGATCCACATTCCAACTCGCCAGACGCAGCCTGTCTGCATATGCGGGCCAAGCACAAAGAAGAAGCGCGCAAAGCCCCGCGATCAGGCGCCTTGCAGCCCCTTGGCTGTCAATGCGTCGCCTTCGGCATAGGCGCGGCGGCGCTTGTCCTCGATCATGTCGGCAATCCGACCCATCGCGATACCACGCATCAACATACTGGCAGGAAGAAATGCCCATGCGGCCATCGTCCAGATCAAGGTTTGCGGTTGCGCGATCGAAATCGGATCAATCAAATCCGAGGCCGCGCGCACCGCTGCTGGAATCAAGAATGGCAGCAAAGATCCTAATACAACATTAAGACCGGCATCCCGGCGCAAACGGTGCAGCACATCGCCGCCCCCCGTGGGATCAAAGAGCGGCAGGTTGATCCAGACATTGAACGCGCCCGAGCGCGCAGGCCAGCCCAGAAATCGCACCAGCGTCACGAAATAGAGGATCATCACCAGCGACACGGTATAGGAAATCCCCGAGGCGATCCGCACCATGTCAATCAATGCGGCATCGGCATCGGCGGGCATCATCAGAACCACCAGACGCACGGGCGAATAGGGAAAATCAATCGCCTCACCCAGACCCCGGCCCAGGTGTGTCAACCATTCGGTCGCTTCGGTCGGGTGGGTGGTGCCCCGCACGATCATCGCCAGCGAGACAAGAATGATCGTCAGCGCGAAAAACTTGGCGCGGTTGAAGGGCGGGGCAAAACGGAACTCGATGATGCTGGGATATTTGCCGTAATATTCGATAAATGTCATGAACCCTGCAAGGATCGAGAGGACGATTACGATCTGTGCGGTATCCGCACCTGTGGACGGCACGACCAGCGAGGGCGTGGCGACCAGCATCGCAATCAATATGGCGCGCGCAAGCGCACCTGGAACCAGTGAAAACACTGCCCTTTCCCCTTCAACTTGGTCGGTCGCGATGCGGTGCCGCGCCCTTGTGCCAACTTGATCCCACACTTTACGGCGGGCTGCCTCAATCTCGCCCAATTTTTGCCTTCTTTCACTTATCACCACAAGTCCTTGGTTAATCAGACAAAAGATTTAGGGCCGATTGAGGGTGTAAGTGGTGCAGGATTGCATCAAACTTGGTTCAGCTTTGTGGCGTAAGGGACTGTAAATACTGCATCTTGTGGAATGGGCTGTGCGGGGCACAAGACGCATAGCCAAAACAAAACGCCGCAGAGTGCTCTGCGGCGTCTTTTTATGTGTTTTTGATCCGGTTCAGACCCAGGGACGCGCCTGCGCCGCCTGCGCCTCGAAACTCTCGATGGCTGCGGCCTTTTCCAGCGTCAGGCCGATATCATCCAGCCCTTCCAGCAGGCAATGCTTCTGGAACGCATCCACCTCGAAAGAGAACACGACCCCCTCCGATGTCGACACCGTCTGCGCCTCCAGATCAATCTCGATCCGCGCATTGGCGCCCTTTTCGGCCTCTTTCATCAGCACATCCACCTGCTCTTGCGGCAGGGCAATCGGCAGGATGCCGTTCTTGAAACAGTTGTTGTAGAAAATATCGGCATAGCTTGGCGCGATGACGCAGCGGATGCCGAAATCCTTGATCGCCCAAGGCGCATGTTCGCGGCTCGACCCGCAGCCGAAATTATCGCCCGCAACCAGAATTTGCGCGTCGCGATACTGCGGCTTGTTCAGCACGAAATCGGGGATTTCCTTGCCGTCATCATCATAGCGCATCTCGTCAAACAGGTTCACACCCAAGCCCGACCGCTTGATCGTTTTCAGGAACTGCTTGGGGATGATCATATCGGTGTCGATATTGATCAAGGGCAGGGGGGCGGCGATACCGCTCAGCTTTTCGAATTTTTCCATCACATCATCTCCCGCACATCTGTAAGCCGTCCTGTCACTGCCGCCGCTGCCGCCATGGCCGGTGACATCAGGTGCGTACGTCCGCCGCGCCCCTGACGCCCCTCAAAGTTGCGGTTCGACGTGGCCGCGCAGCGCTCGCCCGGTGACAACTGATCGGGGTTCATCGCCAGACACATGGAACAGCCCGCAAGCCGCCATTCAAACCCAGCCTCGATGAAGATATCCGCCAGCCCCTCTTCCTCGGCCTGTGCGCGCACAAGGCCAGAACCGGGCACAACCATCGCCCGTTTCACAGCGATTTTCTTGCCCTTCAGGATTGCCGCCGCAGCACGCAGATCCTCGATCCGGCCATTGGTGCAAGACCCGATAAAGACGGTGTCGATCTCGACATCGCTCAGCTTCTGACCGGGCTTGAGGCCCATATACTCCAACGACCGGCGCGCGGCTTCAACCTTGCCGCCCTTGAAATCCTCCGGCGCAGGCACGCTTGCGGTGATCGGCAACACGTCCTCGGGGCTGGTGCCCCATGTGACGACGGGGGCAATATCCTCACCCTTCAGCGTGACCACCTTGTCCCAATGCGCGTCATCATCGGAATAGAGCGTCTTCCACCAGTTAAGCGCGGCCTCCCACTGCGCGCCCTTGGGGGCATGCGGGCGACCTTTGACATAGTCATAGGTCTTGTCATCCGGCGCGATCAGGCCCGCGCGCGCGCCGCCCTCGATCGCCATGTTGCAGACCGTCATACGGCCTTCCATGCTCAGATCGCGAATGGCCTCGCCGCAATATTCGATCACATAGCCGGTGCCGCCTGCGGTTCCGGTGGCCCCGATCACCGACAGGGTGATGTCCTTGGCGGTCACACCGGGGCGCAGCTTGCCGGTGATCTCGACCTTCATATTCTTGCCCTTGCGCTGGATCAGCGTCTGGGTGGCCAACACATGCTCGACCTCAGAGGTGCCGATGCCATGCGCCAGCGCGCCAAAGGCCCCATGCGTCGCGGTGTGGCTGTCGCCGCACACCACGGTCATGCCGGGCAGGGTCCAGCCTTGTTCCGGCCCCACGATATGCACGATCCCTTGGCGCACATCCGACACCGGATAATAATGAATGCCGAAATCGCGCGCGTTCTTGTCCAGCGCCTCAACCTGAATACGGCTGTCCTCGGTCATGGTGGCGGCATTGGCGCGGTCCAGCGTGGTGGGCACGTTGTGATCCGGCACGGCAATGGTCTTGTCGGGGGCATGCACCTTGCGGCCCGCCATCCGCAGCCCTTCAAAGGCCTGCGGGCTTGTCACCTCATGCACGAGGTGGCGGTCGATGTACAAAAGGCAGGTGCCATCTTCGGCCTCATGGGCCACATGGGCATCCCATATCTTGTCATAGAGTGTACGCGGAGCAGACATGGCTCTCTCTTTTCGTGTTTGGTTTCGATCAATAAAGGGGGGAGTGGGCATGCGCGGTCAGCGCCGGCCCTCATGCACGTGCGAGGACGGTGCAGGTCATGCCAAAAAAGCGGGCCGGTAGCCGCGCGTGGTCGGTTATGTTGAAAAAGACGAACCGTTGCATACCCTGCACATAAACCCGAATGGGGTCTCAGGCAAGGACAAGAGCAGAGTCAAAGGGGCCGCATGAACGGCCCCTTTTTGGACGTATCAGGCAGGCTGATACTGTCTCACTCCCGATGGTCCGGGGGTCACAAGCACGCAGAGCGCTCCAAGCACGCAGGCGGCATAGGCTATAGGCATAAGATAGACAAAGGTTTCCGCCGGGCTTGCAGCGAGGAACTTGCTGACACCCATCGCCAGAGCAAGCATCCAACTGGCGGTAGAGATCCCTCCGATCAGTCCCATTCCAAACCGCTGCCGCCGTGACAGATCAAGGATCGTCTGGCCGATTGCATTCTTCAAGATCGGCATGATCTTGGCGGCGATGAACCACGCATTGATCGTGAGCAGCGTCACGGTGATGACTTTCCCCACCAGCTTTGGCGTCATCTGAGCCGCGTCAAATCCGGTTTTCATCCCGATGATCACCAGACCACTCGCCCACATCACGACAAGCGCGGCCACGACCACCTGGTGGTACCGATGCAGCAGCTCAAGAAACTCGTCATCTATCCGTTGTCTTAAACGGCTGGCTGCGTGGATATCTGCAAGAATCGACGTCCCAAGCCCTGCGCAAACAGCAAGAATATGTACAAAACGAATACCGTCAGCATACAATTGTGAGTCCATTTCAGTCTCCCGATTTGCCCTGATTGGCACTTACGATCACCCATGTGTTCCGGCATCGCGCCATCGGGGTACGGGCAGTCACGCAATCGTGCAAATCGGGTGGCGCGCCGTGGTGACGTGTTTTCGCCTGAGGATCGGCAGTTTTCTGCGCGCGCCGTGTTTCGGCTCTTGTTCGAGGCTGAAACGGCCCAAATGGCGCTGATTTCGGCGGCGGGTTGCCCATCCAGCAGCGGCATTGCGCCAGTGTCAGGGCGACGTCCAACCCGTATTGGGGCAAGGGTCTACAAGTCTTGCGCTAAAAAATTCTCGCTCTAGGCGCGAATCGATCATGGTTTGACGCTGGTTCCCACCAAAACTGCCGGATTTCATGGTCGTTGCGCCGGTGAACGTCACGCGCGGCGATACGGCAATGCCATGCGGTTCCGGCTTCATCTGGCCCGAAATACCTCGGGGGGGCCCCGGACAGGGTCCGGGGCGGGGGCAGCGCCCCCAGTCTGCGCTGTCGTTTAATCCGACGCGAGCATATAGCCCTCGCCGCGCACGGTTTGCAGATAGCGCGGCTGCTTGGGGTCGCTCTCGATCTTGCGGCGCAGGCGGGTGATCTGCACATCCACGGCGCGCTCTTGCGCCTGCCCGCCCGCGCGGCCCAGATCCTCGACCAGCTTGGCGCGGCTGACCGGCTTGCGCAGGTTCTCGGCAAAGATCCGCATCAGTTGCACTTCGGTCGCGGTCAGGCGCACAGGCTTGCCTGCCCGGCTTAGTTCCGCGCGCTCGATGTCATAGCGCACCGGCCCCAGATGCACGACCTTGGGTTGCGCCGGCTCTTGTTCCGGCTCGGGCATCCGCCGCAGGATTGCATTGATCCGCAGCAAGAGCTCTTTGGGCTCGAACGGCTTGGGCAGGTAATCATCTGCACCCGCCTCCAAGCCTTCGATCCGGTCGGGGGTTTCGCCCTTGGCCGTCAACAGCAGGATCGGCGTCTTGTGGGTGGCCCGCAACGCGCGCGTCAACTCGACACCGCTTTCGCCGGGCATCATCACATCCATCACGATCAGGTCGAAATCCAGCCCCGCCAGCACCCGCCGCGCGTGGCCCGCATCGCGCGCGATCGAGACCAGGAAACCGTGACGCATCAAAAATTTGCGCAAGAGGCCGCGAATGCGCTCGTCGTCATCGACGATCAGCAGATGGGGGGCGGGCTCGGTCATGTGTCACTCTCCCGAATGGCGTGATAGCGGCGGCGCAATTCTGGCTCCATCATCGCCTCCAGAACCTGACGAAACCCGGCCACGGCCTGTGGCCCCGCCGCGCGATAGGCGGCACGCATGCGCGCGCGCTGCGCATCCGACAGCTTGCGTTCCAATGCGGCCCCCGCTTCGGTCAGCGTCAGATGCCGCTCGCGCTTGTCTGCGGTGCCGACCCTGCTTTCGACCAGCCCGTCTTCGATCAAGGTCCGCAGCACGCGGTTCAGCGATTGCTTGGTCACGCCAAGAATGGCCAGCAGGTTATTTACCGTGGTGCCGGGGCTGCGGGCGATGAAATGGATGGCCCGGTGATGCGCCCGGCCATAGGCCATGGTCGCCAGAATACGATCCGGGTCAGCCGTGAACCCACGATAGGCGAAAAACATCGCCTCAATACCCTGCCGCAATTGCTCGTCCGTTAGAAACAACAGGTTTTCGCCGCCATGCATTTCGGCCATGCCTAGGCTCCGTTCACAATTTACGAGCTACATATTTCACATTAAGTCAGCTTTGTTGACATTCCAAGATCAAACTGCTACCGAATCTCAGTTTTTGCGCAATATTATGTCCGAGGCGGACATATACAGCGCAATAAATGCAAACATGGTGAAGAGGAAGCGGAAATGTCTGGCTATGACGATCGGGACGGCAAAATCTGGATGGATGGCAAAATGGTGGAGTGGCGGGATGCCAATGTGCATATCCTGACACACGCGCTGCATTATGCCAGCTCCGTCTTTGAGGGCGAGCGCTGCTATGGCGGCAAAGTCTTCAAAAGCCGTGCCCATTCCGAACGCCTGCTGAAATCCGGCGAGCTGATGGATATGGCGATCCCCTATACGGTGGACGAGATCGAGGCCGCCAAACGCGCCGTGCTCGAGGCCAATAACCTGACCGATGCCTATGTGCGCGTTGTCGCGTTCCGGGGCGCTGGCCCCGATATGGGCGTTGCCGCCGCGCGCAACCCGATCCGCATGGCCGTGACCGCGTGGGAATGGGGCAACTATTATGGCGACGCCAAAATGAAGGGCGCCAAGCTCGACATCGCCAAATGGAAGCGCCCCAGCCCCGAGACTATTCCCGTCGCCGCCAAGGCCGCTGGTCTCTATATGATCTGCACCATGTCCAAACATGCCGCCGAGGCTAAGGGCTGCTCGGATGCCATGTTCCTCGACTATCGCGGCTATGTGGCCGAGGCGACGGGGGCCAATATCTTTTTCGTCAAGGATGGCGAAGTGCATACGCCTCTGGCGGATGCCATCCTTAATGGTCTCACGCGCCAGACCGTGATCGGTATGCTCAAGGATCGCCAGATCAAGGTGCATGAGCGCCATATCATGCCCGAGGAACTCGAAGGGTTTGAACAGTGCTGGCTGACCGGCTCTGCCGCCGAGGTGACGCCGGTGGGTCAGATCGGCGATTACACCTTTGAAGTGGGCGCGATGACGCGCGACGTTTCTCAGGCCTATGAGGCGCTTGTGCGCGCCTGACCCTAGGTCCTAATTCTGCCACAATCGCCGTCCGGTCCTGCCGGGCGGCATTTTAATGCGGATTCCAGCGTTTTTGCCCCGTTCGGGCCGAGTGATTCGCCGCAATTTCCCGCCGCGCGGCTGTTTTAGCCCGCAAAAGGATACTGTCCAGCTCTCCTTAAACGTGTCCGAATTGTGGCAAACCTGCGTCGCACTTGCTGGGGCTGCGCGCGCGCGCCTTGGTTTGCGCCCCGGCCCTTGCCCTGTTTCCCAAGGCGCAACATTACGCTGCGTCGCTTCCCGGACTTGGCAACCAATACGTTATTTTTCCCCCTATCCCATAGGCAATGCGCCGGGTATCGAGTGGTTGTTTCGAGAGGCGATACAATTCGGCGTGCTGCCCCGCATGTGACCGGTGATCTGATGACCATTTGGCGGGACAGTTTGTGGTGAAAATGTGGCGTGATCTGGTCGCAGACGGACAAATTGGCTCAGGCGCATTGCGGCAAAACAAGGGCTATTGCCGGATGGCCTGTCGCTTTTGAACGGAAGTGTTGGAAGGGTAAAACACCCCTAAGTTGTATTTTTTTGGGGTTATTGACTTGGTTCTGGGCACGGTGCATCAACGTTTAAGTTAGCTTAATACTTAGTAAATCTGGAAACGACAGGCAGTGGGGGCATTGGCCGGTTGTATCCTTGGGGTAAGTTGCCCGACCGAAGTCATATGCGAAAAGTGACGCATTACGTGTGCCTAAGCCTGCCGAACTCTGGCGACAGTTACGCCATCTTTCGGACATAATTGCGGAGACGTGCCAGACGACCGGCACATCCCGTGACAACGGGCCGGGCAGTATATGTGTAAACGGTTTTGGGGTTTCGAGATTCTGGGGAGTGCTGCCATGTCTTTGCGATCGGTTTCGGTGCCTTTGCACCGAGAGGACGCGAATTTGATTCAAAATCCGGCTGTCGGATTGAAATCGATTCAGGTCTACGGAAATTTTTTTAAACGCGTTCTGGACATCGTCATCGTCCTGCTTGCGGCTCCGGCCGTGATCTTGGTCGTGGCTGTGCTCAGCGTCTTGATTGCGCGCGATGGGGCCTCGCCCTTTTACGCGCAGAACCGGGTTGGCAAGAATGGCCGCATCTTCCGGATGTGGAAGCTGCGCAGCATGGTGCTGAACGCCGATGCTCAGCTTGAAAGCTATCTTGCCGCCAATCCTGCGCGCCGGCTGGAATGGGACGAGCATCAAAAGCTGCGCCATGATCCGCGCATCACCCGCATCGGTCGCCTCATCCGCAAAAGCTCGCTTGACGAGTTGCCGCAGCTTTGGAACGTGCTGATTGGGGATATGTCCATCGTCGGCCCGCGCCCGATGATGCCCTGCCAAACGCCGCTCTATCCCGGCCGCGACTATTACGCGCTGCGCCCCGGTATCACGGGCTTTTGGCAGATCTCCGTGCGGAACGAGAGCAGCTTTGCCGAACGCTCGGAATTCGATCGGAAATACTTGCGGGATCTGTCTTTCTGGACCGATCTGCGGGTGATGCTCTGCACGTTCCGCGTGGTGCTGACTGGAACGGGCTGCTAGGCGCTTGCGCCCATGGCCCGTGCGGAGATCCTCGCGCACGGGACAATCTGCCCCGGACTGGCACATTGATGCACCTTGCGGCCAAAATCCCGATCCGACGGTTTGAATTTGTTGAAATTTAGGGGTCTTGGCACTTAGGCTGACCCTGCCATCCGGCCTTTCCGGGCCGCGCCGCGCCCTGCGGCAAGACTGGCGAAACAGTCAAAGAGGTGCCCGGCGCGTCATGCCCAATGCCTTGGCCTATCTGATGCTGGCCGCTTGGCCGCTGATCACGCTGGTGATGTTCCGGCGCTGGCCCATTGAGCGCGCGCTGATCTGGTCCCTCTTGGGGGCCTATATGTTCCTGCCGCCGCCGCCTGCCGCCTTTGATTTCCCGCTCATGCCGCCCCTGACCAAGGAATCGCTGCCCAGCGTTGCCACGTTCGTCATTTGCCTCATCCACGCCAAGTCCCGCGCGCCGCTCTTGCCCCAGAGCCTGCCTGCCCGCGTCCTCATCGCGCTCTTCATCTTCAGCCCCATCGCCACGGTCCTTACTAATGGCGAGCCGGTCTTCTACGGGCGCATCGGCCTGCCCGCACTGGGCCTCAAGGACATGGTGGCCCTTGTCCTTTTGCAATCCATCCTGCTCTTGCCGTTTCTTTTGGCCCGGCAGCATCTGGCCACGCCCAAAGGCTTGCGCGAATTGGTCATGGCGCTGATGCTGGGTGGGCTGATCTATTCCCTGCCGATGCTTCTTGAGGTGCGCCTTTCACCGCAGCTTAACATCTGGATCTACGGCTATTTCCAACACAGTTTCGAACAGATGATGCGCTCGGGCGGGTTCCGCCCCATCGTTTTCATGTATCACGGTCTCTGGGTTGCCTTTTTCACTGTCATGGCCATGACCTGCGCCATCGCTCTGGCGCGCGAGGCCGATGTGCGGCGGCGCATCTTCTATCTTTTGGCGGCGCTCTACCTTGGGGCTGTGCTGGTGCTTTGCAAATCACTGGGCTCGCTCATGTATGGCGTCTACTTGGCACCGCTGGCACTCTTCCTGCCCACGCGGATGCAAATCCGCATCGCAGGGGTGATGGCGGTGGTGGCCATTTGCTATCCGGTGCTCAAAGGGGCGGGGCTGATCCCGGTTGACTGGATTCTTGAACAGGCCGCCAAGGTCGATCCCGACCGCGCCAATTCGCTGCGCTTCCGCTTGGATAACGAGGATATCCTGATGGAGCGCGCTCTGGACAAGCCGCTTTTTGGCTGGGGCAGCTGGGGGCGCAACCATATCCTCAATCCCATCACCGGCGTGATCGAAACCGTAACTGACGGGCGCTGGATCATCCTGATCGGCATCTTCGGATGGGTCGGATATCTGGCCGAATTCGGCCTTGTCGCCCTGCCGGTCCTGATGCTTTGGGTCTATGCCCGCCGTCTGGGCGATGCCGCGCATATGCGCCTGATTGGCCCCGTCGCGCTTTTGCTGGCGATCAACCTGATTGACATGCTGCCCAATGCCACGCTCACGCCGCTCACATGGCTCTTTGCCGGGGCCGTGCTTGGGCTGGCCGAGGCCGCGCGCCATCAGCGCCCCGAGACATCCCGCCGCCGCCCTCTGGGCTGGCGCCCGATCATGTGAGACAGGCCCCATGACCCGCCCCCGCGTGCTGGCCATCGCCGAGGCCGCCAATCCCGAATGGGTCAGCGTGCCGCTGGTCGGCTGGTCACTGGCCACCGCCCTGCGCGAGGTGGCCGAGGTGCATATCGTCACCCAAATCCGCAACCGTGATGCGTTTTTGCGCGCGGGGCTGACCGAAGGCGTGGATTTCACCTCCATCGACTCCGAAGCGCTCGCGCGCCCGCTCTGGGCCTTGGGCGAGCGGTTGCGCATGGGGCAGGGCAAGGGCTGGACCACGCTGCAACTGATCAACGCCCTCAGCTATCCATGGTTCGAGCATCTGGTCTGGCGACAGTTCGGCGAGGCGATCCGCGCCGGGCGCTATGACATCGTCCACCGCATCACCCCCCTCAGCCCGACGATTTCCTCGTCCCTTTCTGCCAAATGCGCCCGCGCGGGCGTGCCCTTCGTCCTTGGGCCGCTCAATGGCGGCGTGCCATGGCCCGCAGGCTTTGATGCCGAGCGGCGGCGCGAACGTGAATACCTCAGCTATCTGCGCAGCGCCTACAAGGCGCTGCCGGGCCGCACCGCGACCCTGCGCCATAGCGCTGCGATCCTCGCAGGCTCACGCCACACGATGGGCGAATTGCCCGGCTTTGCCCGCGCCAAAACCGTCTATCTGCCCGAAAACGCCATCGACCCGGCCCGCTTTTCCCGCATTGCCACACCGGCACCCGATGGTCCCCTGCGCGCGGCTTTCGTTGGGCGGCTGGTGCCCTACAAAGGCCCCGATATGTTGATCGAGGCTGCAGCCCCCCTGCTGCGCGCGGGGCGCCTGCATCTTGATCTGGTGGGTGACGGGCCCATGATGCCCGCCTTGTGCGCGCAGGCCGACGCCTTGGGCGTGGCCGCGCACATCACCTTTCACGGCTGGCTCGAACATGCCCATGTGCAGGACGTGCTGGCCACCTGTCATCTCTTCGCCTTTCCCTCGATCCGCGAATTCGGCGGCGGCGTGGTGCTTGAGGCGATGGCCCTGGCCGTGCCGCCCCTGATCGTCGATTACGCAGGCCCCGGCGAATTGGTCACCGCATCGCGCGGGGTCAAGGTGCCCTTAGGCAGCCGGGCCGAGATCATCGCAGGCTTTGCCGCGGCCCTGCAAAACCTCTCCCAAGACCGCGCCGCCCTCGCCGCTATGGGGCAGGCGGGCCGCGCTTGGGTACTGGAACAGGCCACTTGGGCCGCCAAGGCCGGCCAAGTGCGCGCCATCTATGATGCCCTGCTGGCCAAATCCCCATTGCCCGAGGTCTTTGCCGCATGAGCGCCGCCGCCTATCGCCCCGAAATCGACGGGTTGCGCGCCATCGCGGTGCTGTCGGTCGTGCTCTATCACTTCGGGATGCCGGGCATCCCCGGCGGCTTTGTCGGGGTCGATATCTTCTTTGTCATCTCTGGCTTTCTGATCGGCGGCATCCTCTGGTCGGACCTGAGGGAAACGGGCCGCATCCGCCTTGCCCGCTTTTACCTGCGCCGCCTGCGCCGCTTGGCCCCCGCCTATTTCGCCATGGCGGCGGCCACATTGGTGATTGGCTGGCTCATTCTTTTGCCGTTCGAATACCGTGAATTCGGCAAGTCCCTCATCGCCGCCACCGTCTATCTCTCCAACATCCATTTCTACCGCGAAGCGGGCTATTTCGACAGCGCGTCCGAGGAAAAGCCGCTGTTGCACACATGGTCGCTGGCGGTTGAGGAACAGTTCTACATCGTTCTGCCGTTCCTTCTATTGGCCCTCGCCCGCTGGCGGCCCACCCTGCCGTTGATCCTTGCGGTCCTCGCCGCGCTCTCGCTCGCCGCTTGCCTCTGGCTCACGCCGCGCTCGCCCACGGCGGCGTTTTACCTCTTTCCCTTCCGCGCGTGGGAATTGCTGGCGGGCGTCTTGCTGGCCATCGCGGGCCAAGAACGAGGCTGGCGTTTCGCCCTTCACCCCGCGCTTTCCTGGGCCGGTCTGGCGATGATCCTCGCCAGCATTACCCTGATCCGGGCCGAGGGCTTTCCCGGCTGGCAAGCGCTCTTGCCCGTGGCAGGCACGCTGCTCATCCTCGGGAATGGCCGCGATACCAACCCCGTCAACCGCGCGCTGATGCACCCTGCGCCGGTTTTCATCGGCCTCATCTCCTATTCGCTCTATCTCTGGCATTGGCCGGTTTTCGTTCTCTCGTCCTATTGGCGCGATGGCTACTCCGGCCCGATCGAAGCGGCCTTTTGGCTTTCGCTCGCCTTTGCCCTTTCCATCCTCTCGTGGCGCTATGTTGAACGCCCCGTGCGCCAGACACAGGGTGGCACCCGCGCGCTTGTCTCGGGCACGGCGCTTGCGTCGCTGACTCTCTTGGCAGTGGGCCTGCTCCTTTGGCGCGGTGATGGATTGCCCACCCGCTTTGCCCCCGAATTGCGCACGCATATCGCCGCCTCTGGTGATTTCAATCAGGACTGGTCGCGCTGCACCATCCCCGCCACTGGCCCGCTCGCGGGCGTTGAAACCTGCCCCATCGGCCCCGATGGGCCACCGCAAGTGCTGATCTGGGGCGATAGCCACCTGCGCGCCATGAAAGAGGGGCTAGAGGCCGCCGCCTTCGCCGCCAACCGCCCCGCGCTGATCCTGTGGCACGCGGGCTGCCCGCCGCTCTTTGACGTGGCCAAGACGGAAACCGCCGCCACCCCGGCGCAGGATGCCGCCTGCACCCGCGCCAATCAGATCATCCGCAGCGGGTTGGCCCAAATTGAGAGCTTGCACACCCTGCTTCTGATAGGCCGCTGGTCCTATTACGCCGAAGGGCAGGGCGTCGGGCTGGACGCCCACAACCGCATCACCCTCACGCCCGAACCGGGCAGCCTCTTGCCCCAAGGCCCGCAACACACGCTTTTCAATGCCGCCCTCACCCGGACCCTTGCTGAACTCGCCCCGCAGTTTCCCCAAATCCACATCCTGCGCCAACCGCCCGAGGTGCCAGAGTACGATTCCCGCGCCGTGGCCCGCGCGCTCGTGCATGGCCGCATGAGCCCCGATGACACGACCCGCCTCACCGTGCCCCGCGCCACGGCCCTTGCGCGCGCCGCGCATGCCGAGGCCCCGCTGATGGCCTTGGCGCAGTCTGGCGCGATCATCCTCATTGACCCGTGGCAGCGCCTCTGCGATGCCCGCACCTGCGGCGTGATGCAGGCGGGCCAAGCGTTCTATTTCGACAACAACCACCTCACCAACCGCGCCGCCATCGCGCTCAGCGATCTGTTCGCCCCCGTTTTCGAGGCCCCGCAATGACCGCCGCGATCCGAGAGGGCAAATGGGACGTGATCGTTATCGGCACCGGCATGGGTGGCGGCCTGATCGGGCGCAGGCTTGCCGAACGCGGCCTCAAGGTGCTTTTCGTCGAAAAGGGGCCCCAAGGCCACCGATCCGAACGTCAGGGGCTCAATCCCGAAATCTTCGATCCCACCGCCCGCCAATTGCGCGGCTATTGGCCGGGGCCCATCCGCGCACAGATCAATGGCCGCGCATCAGAATTCTTCGGTCCCATCGGGGCCGGGGTGGGCGGGTCCTCGGTCTTCTACGCCGCCACGCTGGAACGCCCCGAGCGCCATGATCTAGAGGCGACAGAGACGCGCCCGCACCCCACCGGCGGTTGGCCCGGCGGCTTTGACGCGATGCGTGATTGGTATGCCGAGGCTGAAACCCTGCTGCATATCTGCGGCGATCCCGATCCGCTCTCGCCGGAACCGGTCACGCCCCTGCACCGCCCGCCGCTCTTCTCTGCCACGGATGCCGCGCTCATGCGCAGCCTGCAATCGGCGGGGCTGCATCCCTACCGCCTCCATTCCGCGATCCGCCACCTGACCGATTGCCATGAGTGTCTGGGCGTCAAATGCCCCAAACCCTGCAAGATGGATGGCCGCTCTGCTGGGGTGGAACCGGCCCTTGCCACTGGCAACGCGGCCCTCCTCGATCGTTGCACCGTGCGCCGCCTCTGCGGCACGGCCCACACCGTCACCCATATCGAGGTCACACGCGACGGCGAAACCTTCACGCTCTCCGCGCCCCGGATCGTGTTGGCCGCAGGTGCGCTTGGCTCGCCCCGCTTGCTTCTGGCCTCCGCCTCCGAGCACTGGCCCGACGGCTGCGCCAATGGCTCGGGCCTCGTGGGCCGCAACCTCATGTTCCACCTCAACGAGATTTTTGCCCTCTGGCCGCCGCGCGGCACGCCTCAATCCGGCCCGACCAAGACGATCTCGCTCCGCGACTTCTACCACCGCGACGGGCAGCGCTTTGGAACGGTGCAGGCCATGGGCATCGCGGCGGGCTATGGCGAGATTGTGCATACTTTAAACGGCATGTTCGACCGCTCCGCGCTACGCCAAATCCGCCCCTTGCGCCATTTCACCCGCCTGCCTGCGGCGCTTGCTGCGCGCATCCTGGGGCGGGCGCAGGTCTTTGTCGGGCTGATGGAGGATCTGGGATACCCCGAGAACCGCGTTACCTATGACCACAGGGCCCCCGATGCCATCGACATCAGCTATACGCTTCACCCCGAATTGCTCAGCCGCCGCCGCGCCTTTCGTCGCGCCCTGCGCGCGGGGCTGCGCGGGCATCGGCGGCTCTTTCTCACCCATACGCCAGAGTTGAACTTTGGTCATCCCTGCGGCACGCTGCGCTATGGCACCGATCCCGCGACCAGCGTTCTTGACCCCGAGTGCCGCGCGCATGGGGTGGACAATCTCTATGTCGTGGATGCGTCCTTCATGCCCTCGTCTATGGGGGTCAACCCAAGCCTGACCATCGCTGCCAACGCGCTGCGCGTGGCCGAGGGGATCGCGCAGCGCAGAAAGGCAGAGATATGAGGCTCTCGGATGGCATGGCGGTTGTCACCGGCGCAGGCGGCGGGCTAGGGCGCGCTCTGGCGCTCGAACTCGCGGCACGCGGTCAGCGCGTCGTGGCCCTTGGCCGCGCGCCCGAGGGGATTGCCGAGACCGCCGCGATGGACCCAAGCGGTCGGATCACGCCCCTCATCGCCGATGTCGCAGACCCGCAGGCGCTGCGCGCGGCCTTTGCCCAGATCATCCAAATCGCGCCGGTGACATTGCTGATCAATAACGCCGCCATCTATCCGCGCCGTGATTTTCTGGATGAAACTCCCGAGAGTTTCGCGCAAACCATGGCGATCAATCTGGGCGGCACCGTCGCCTCTACCCGGCTTGCTTTGGACAGCATGGTCGAGACCGGCTTTGGCCGCATCCTCAACGTCTCGACCTTTGCCGATCTGTGGCCTTTGCCCGCCTCCTCGGCCTATGCGGTGTCCAAAGGGGCTGGGCGCATCCTGACGCGCGCGCTTGTGGCGGATCTTGCCGACCGCTTTCCGGGGATTGTCCTGACCGACTGGATGCCCGGCATGCTCGCCACCCGCATGGGCGTGCCCCATGGTCTTGATCCGGCGCAGGCGGCGCGCTGGGGGGCCGCGCTTGCGCTCTGGTATGACCCCACGCTCAATGGCGCAGTGTTCGAACAGGATCGCGAGATATTGCCGCCGCGGGGTCTCAAAGGCCGGATCAAGGATGCGCTCTTGTTGCGCCGCCGCACCACACGCGTGATCCCCGCCTGACTGTTACCGGCAATAGGGCCCGTTGCCATGTTTGGCCGTGTCGAAATGGAGATGGTCCAGATGGTGCCGATCCGAATTCGGCCCCAGCACCGTGCCGAATGTTCCGCAGGCCTCGCCATGCACGCGCTTGAGAATGCGGCCCTTATGTCCGCTATTCCAATCCCGCAACACCGAAATTTCCGTGCCATCCTTGAGCAGCAACGCCGATACGTCGATGGCCTTGCCGCGCCCATGTTCGGAGATGCGTGCGCCGGGCTGGCTATTGCGCGTGCGGCAGACGTAATGCGCGGGCACCTGTAGCCCCGTCAAACCGCCGCCCATGCGCCCGACCGCCGGCTTGGCGCTCCGGTCCACCCATTTTCCCAACGCCCGCGCCGTCGGGCAATCCAGCGTCGCCGCTTGGCTCAGCCGCACGCCATGCACAGATTCAAGCCGCACCGCGCGCTCGATGCCACAGCCATTCACTTCGTGAGACTTGAACCCCGAGACAGACCCGATCAGCCCCGGATCACCACAAAGCCCGCCGCCCCGGCTGACCTCATCATTGTCGCTGCGCCCGCAACCCGAGGCGATCAGGCTGAGCCCCATCGCCATGCCCAGAACCGCCCGCCTCATGCCTTCTTGACCCGGCCAAAATCCGGCGCGGCGGTGTCCTGCCCGGCTTCGATGATGCCCCGCCGAATGGCGCGGGTGCGGGTGAAATAGGCGTGCAGATGCGCCCCGTCGCCAATGCGAATGGCGCGTTGCAGCGCAAACAACTCCTCGGTAAAGCGGCCCAGAATTTCCAATGTCGCCTCCTTGTTGTTGAGAAATACATCGCGCCACATGGTCGGATCAGAGGCGGCAATCCGGGTGAAATCCCGAAAACCGGCAGCGGAATACTTGATTACTTCACTGTCCGTCACGCGGCGCAAATCGTCGGCCACGCCGACCATCGTATAGGCAATCAGATGCGGCGCATGGCTTGTCACAGCCAGAACCAGATCGTGATGCTCGGCGTCCATCTCATCGGTGTTCGATCCAAGCGCCTGCCAGAACGCCTCCAGCCGCTCCACCGCCGCCCGGTCACTGCCCGCCTGCGGCACAATCAGGCACCAGCGATTCTCGAACAGCTCGGCAAAGCCCGCGCGCGGCCCCGAATGCTCGGTCCCTGCCAAGGGATGCGCAGGCACGAAATGCACGCCCGCCGGGATATGGGGCGCGACCGCCTCGATCACCGCCTTCTTCACCGATCCCACATCGCTGACCGTGGCACCGGGCTTGAGCGCCCCCGCGATGTCAGCGGCCACCGCCCCCATCGCGCCCACCGGCACGCAAAGCACCACCAGATCGGCACCCGTCGCCGCCTCTGCCGCGCTCTCGCAGACGCGATCACACAGCCCGATTTCGCGCGCCACCTCCCGCGTCTGGTCAGAGCGCGCATAGCCGGTGATCTCGCCCACAACGCCCGCGCGGCGCATCGCATGCGCCATCGACGATGCAATCAGCCCCAGACCGATCAGCGCCACCCGGTCATAGATATGCGCCATCAGCGAACCCCCTTGAACAGGCCAATGACATGCGCCACTCGGCGACAGGCGGATTCCTCGCCTACCGTGATCCGCAACCCATTGGGAAAGCCATAGCCGCCCACCCGGCGCACGATGATCCCATCGGCGCGCAAGGCCGCATCACAGGCCGCCGCCTCGTCCTCGGACCCAAAGCGCGCCAATACGAAATTGGCATGGCTCTCGTCCACCTCGACGCCGGTTTCTCGCAGCGCCTCGGTCAACCATGCGCGATTGCGCGCGGTGTCGCTGACCACTTTGGTCAACCACTCCTGATCGCGCATCGCCGCCTCTGCGGTGGCCAATTGCGTGGGCGACAGGTTAAAGGGCTGCCGGATACGGTTCAGCACTTCGATCATCGCCCCCTGCGCATAGCCCCAACCGATCCGCAGCCCGCCCAGACCATAGGCCTTGGAAAAGGTGCGCGTCATGATGACATTCTCGCGCGCCTCAACAAGGGCCACACCACCGTCATACCCATCGGCAAACTCGGTATAGGCCCCGTCCAGCACCAGAATGGCGCTCTCGGGCAGGCCCTCTGCCAACCGCGCCAACTCCGCCTCGGGCAGGATCGTGCCCGTGGGATTGCCGGGATTGGCGATAAAGACAATCCGCGTCCGCGCCGTGCAGGCGCTCAGGATCGCGTCCACATCCACCACACGGTCCCGCTCGGCCACACAGACCGGCGTGGCACCAACCGCATGCGCCAGAATGGGATACATGGCAAAGCCGTGCTCGGTATGGATCACCTCGTCGCCCGCCCCGGCATAGGCTTGGGCCACGAATTGCAACACCTCATCCGATCCCACGCCACAGATCACGCGCGCGGGGTCCAGCCCATGCACCTCGGCAATCGCGGCGCGCAAGTCGGCATGGTCGGTGCCGGGATAGCGGTGCAACGTCGCGGCAGAGCGGGCAAAGGCCGCCTTGGCCTTGTCCGAGGCCCCATAGGGGCTCTCATTGGCCGAGAGTTTCAGCGTCTCGGATTTGCCCGCGATCACGGCCTCCCCGCTCTTGTAAAGCGCGATTTCCATGATGCCCGGCTGCGGCGTGATCTTGGTCATGTCATTCCCCGTCTGTCGTCAGAGGTTCTAGCTTTGGTGCCCCGGCTTGACCAGCACCAAAAGAAAAAGGCCGCGGCGGTTCCCCGTCGCGGCCTCTTCGCTGAATTTCAGAACGCTTAGTTCTGCGCGTAGAATTCGATCACGAGGTTCGGTTCCATCATCACCGGATAAGGCACATCCGACAGGCCGGGCTGACGGACAAAGGTGGCCTTCATCTTGGAATGATCCGCCTCGACGTAATCGGGCACATCGCGCTCGGCCAGTTGCACGGCCTCAAGCAGAACAGTCATCTGCTTGGAACGGTCGCGAACCTCGATCACATCGCCCTCTTTCACACGGTAGGAGGGGATGTTGACCCGCTGGCCATTCACGGTGACATGGCCATGGTTCACGAACTGGCGTGCAGCAAACATGGTCACAACGAATTTGGCGCGGTAAACCACGGCATCCAGACGACGCTCCAGAAGGCCGATCAGGTTCTCGCCGGTGTCGCCCTTAAGACGCTCGGCCTCGGCATAGATGCGACGGAACTGCTTTTCGGTCAGGTCGCCGTAATAGCCCTTCAGTTTCTGCTTGGCGCGCAGCTGCAGGCCAAAGTCAGAAATCTTTGCCTTGCGGCGCTGACCGTGCTGGCCGGGGCCATATTCACGCTTGTTGACGGGGGATTTCGGACGGCCCCAGATGTTTTCACCCATCCGGCGGTCAATTTTGTACTTGGCAGACGTGCGTTTGGTCACGGCTGATCTCCTTCACTTGAATCGAAGGGCGTTGTCCTCTGCGTCCCGGCACGTTCCGGTCAGCCGACAGGTCTCCCCTTGCAGGGTCCACCAACACCAATGAAGCCGCGCTTATACAGGCGCCCCAGCGGGTGTCAACAGGGGTCTTGCGCGTCCAAAGCCCGCCTCACCCCGCCTGCCGGATATGCGCCAGCAATGTCTCGGCATCCGACAGCTTGACCGGTACGCCCGCCGGGTTGTCCTGCAACCCCGGCTCGGCAAAAAGCGCGGTGATGCTGCCATCCTCCACCAGCATGGAATAGCGCCAGCTGCGCTTGCCCATCCCTTGCCGCGAGCGATCGACCAACATGCCAAGGCCTGCGGCGAAATCGCCATTGCCATCCGGCAGCATCATGGTCTTTTCGATCCCCTGCGCCTTGCCCCATTGAAACATGACAAAGGCATCGTTGACCGCAGTGCAGATCACCCGGTCAATCCCTGCGGCCAGAAAATCGTCATAGAGCCGCTCATAGCCGGGCAGGTGGCTTTCGGAACAGGCGGGCGTGAACGCGCCGGGCAAGCCAAAGACAACCACACGCTTGCCTGCAAAAATATCGGCAGTGCTCACATCCTTCCATTCAAACGGGTTGTCGCCCTCCAGCGCCGGATTGCGCACGCGGGTGTGAAAGATGACATCAGGGACAGTTTTGGGGGTCACGTCGGGATCTCCGGTTCAGGCTTGAGCTATTGCCCGTCATAAACCACCCATGCCCGGGGTAAAGGTCGGAACGCAGCCAAAGCTGCGCCTGCGCGTTCGTCTGGCCAAAAATACCTCGGGGGTCCGGGGGCAGCGCCCCCGCCCCTCAGGCCGCCTCATGCGCAAGGATCGCCGCCTCCGATCCGCTCAGACAGCGCCGGGCATAGCCGCCATAATGGTTGGGCTCATATTCGAGATTGGGATTGATCGCCAATAGCCGGGCGCGGTCACCTTCATCCAAGGTCGACAGCGCCGTGCTCGCGGGATGAAAGCTCTCGGTTTCCACGCCATTGGCCCAGATGATCTGATGGCGGGGCAAAAGCAGGTGGATATAGGTCACCTCGCGCGATGCCAGATCGACCGCCACCGTGTCATTGTTGATCAGGTCCCGTGCCATCACCAGCACCTCGGGCGTGTTGAAAAGCGCGCGCGCCACATCGCCCCGCACCAGCATCCGGTGCTCGGGGCTGACCAGCAATTCGGCATCCGGCCGCCCAATCCCAAGCGCGCCGGCCCGCAACCGGATCGGGCGCAGCTTGGGCATGGCAAAAAGCCGCGCGCCGCTCATCCGGCGACTGCCGATCCATTGGATTTCCTCGGCCCCATTGTCGCGGGTCTGCACGTGGTCGCCCTCGCGCAACTCCTCGACAAGACGCGGGCCCTCGGGCGTCTCGATCCGCGTGCCGGGGGTGAAACAGATCACCCCCCCGCTTGCCGGTCCGGTAGATGCCCCGCGCATCCCCTCAAGCGAGTGATGCACGATCCACATCTCGCGCCCTCGCGGCGGAATCTCGTCATGAAACATCAAAAGCGGTGCCGCCTCGCGGCCCACTTCGATGATCGTGACCGTGTAACTGCGCGTGCCGTCGGTAACGACAAAGCCCAGATCCATCAGCGGTTCTTCCATCTCCGCCGGGATCAGTTCGCGCGTGTTGTTCATCGCCGCGCCCACCAGACGCCGCACCATCCGTGCCGCACGTTTGCGGTTCACGGTTTCCCCATTCGCCCCTTCCAAGCGCAACAGTTGATTTGGCCCGTCGACCCGCACCGCATCGCCCCGCCAGGACCATGTTTGTCCTACCGAAAGCGACTGCACCGGTGCAGTCGACATCCCATCCAGTTCTGTTTGCGACCAGGAAATGACGAACGTGCCTCGAAAGCCCGTCCCCATAACCCTGACTGCCTGCCTCTTCGTTTCTTTTTTTATCGCTTATTATTATCGTTAAGGTAGCAAAGGCGAATCAGTCTGAAAAGCCCTTGATTGCATTTTTGTCAGAACCGAAGCCGGAACTGCACAGCGCCCAGAAATTGGCCTTCGCGCTGCTCGTCGAATTCCTCGCTCAGCCATGTCATGCCATAGAATAGCGACGCGCCGTTGTGGTTTTCCCAATGGATGCCCGCCCGTACGCGGGTGCGATCCTCGGTCAGGGTAACACCGCTGCGCGCGGGCAGGTAATCACTGTCATCGACATAGGCGATATCCGCGCCCAAAAGAAACGCCGTGCCCGCCTGTTCGGTCCGCACCACGCGGTAACGATGGCCGGTCACGGCATCCCGCACCAGCAATTCGCCGCGCCCAATGTCACCAAAGGTGATGTCGGCCCCGGCCCGGATCAGATCCTCAACCCCAAGCCGCGCCTCGGCAAAGGGGCGCAACCGCGCGAACCCAAGCTCGAACTCACGGCTCGCCTCAAACACACCCGAAGGGCGGATCCCATCGTCGATCTGATTGCGCCTAACCCGGTTGCCAACGTCGCGCCCGCCCAGAAAGCCGTGCAAAAAGTCTTGAAAATCATCAAGCTGCGTCTGCGGCCCGGTCACGATCAGATCCGCCCCAAGCGCGTAATCCACCTGTGCTTTCTGAAAATGCGTATGCAGGCCAAAGCCAAGCGCGCCCACATAGGGCCGATCCAGCGCGGCGGGGCGGCTCAGGTTTTCGGGTGCGATGACCTCGCCGTGAAACCGGAATTCCAGCAGCTGTCCGATGCCCGAAGGCGCTTGGCCCTGCCATGTCGGCCCCCAAACCCGGCTCGACGTGATCGAGCCCGTGCGCCAACGATCATCCGTGTCGCCCAGAACGTCATTGGTGAACAGCAGGCCATAGCCCAGACGTTGACGCCCCTCGGATTGCGCCGCGGCACTTGTGGTCAGGGCCGTCAGGCTCAGTATCGCACTCAGGCTCACGCCAAGGGCGATGGTGAAAATCCGTGTCATCCGTCACGTTCCCCATTCTGCGCCCCCCGGCACGTTCTGAGTAGCAAAGCAATCCGTGGAATGACCAGCGAAACTTTCGCTTTTTCCGCCAAGCGTGGCGCAAATCCCATGGCCGCAGATGCGGCGGGCTCAGAGCGCGCGCATCCAGACTTGCAGATCATGCGCGCGCTCGCTCTTTGCACCGATCTCCCGCCAGTTGAATTGCGCCACCGCTCCTGACAGCGGGGCATAGCCCCGTTTGCGCCAAAAAGCGTCAAGCGGCTGATATCCCTCGGGCCGCGCCGGATGATCCTTGGGCCGCACAACCGAACAGAACGCCGCATATTCGCGCCCCAACTCTCGCGCCTGCGCCTCTCGCAGATCGAAAAACCGATGGCCAATGCCCTGCCCGCGATAGCTGGGCAGCAGCACGCTTTCGGCGCAGTAAAAGATCCGCTCCAAGGCGATGCCGCTCTCGGCAAAGGCCGCGCCGAAATCGCCTGCATGATCTTCCATCGGCGCGCCCGTGGCGGCACCAATCAGCCGGTCGCCCTCATAGGCCCCCACCAGAATGGCATCGGCACTGTCGCGGTAAACCTGCAAATACCGCTCTTCATAGGCGGCATCGCCGTCATAGAGATAGGGGTAGGCGCGAAACACTTCGATCCGCAGGCGCGCCACATCCGGCAGCGCCTCACTCAGCGCCGCCCCCGTCAGCCGCGTGACCCGGATCATGCCGAAACCTGTTTCACCCAATCTGCAAGGTTGTAATAGGTCACGACGCGGGTGATCAGCCCATCCTTGAGCGTGAAAAACGACCCGGCGGGCAGGATATAGGTCTGGCCGTGTGCCTCTGGCAGGCCCGCATCGGTTTCCAGATAGGTGCCATTGACCACGAATTCCGCCGCCGCCCGTGTGCCGCCCTTGGCGTCAAAGATCACCATATCGGTCAACTCTTCGCGGTAACACCGGCTCATATGGTCGCAAAAGTCACGAAACAGGTCCTTGCCCGTCCGCACCTGCCCCTCGTTCACATGATGGCGCACATCATCGCTCAGACAGGCCAGCATCGCGGGCACATCGCCCCGGTTGAAGGCATCGAAATAGGCTTTGACGGTCTCGTTCATAAATCCTCCCGGGGGGGTCCCCAACGGTCTTGCAAATGCCCGATGATTTGGTCTCGGGTCTGACGATAGCTATCCAACCGCGCCTCGCGCGTCTGTGCAAGGCCGGTCGGGTCCATGATCGGCCAATAAACGACATCGAGATGAAAAAAACGTGTCAGTTCCAGCGCCCGCCGCTGGCTGGCCGGGCTAAGTGCCACAATCAGGTCAAACGACGATAGATCGTCGCCCCATTGCTCCATCTGATCAAAACTGCGGCTGCGGTGCCGCTCTAGCTCCACCCCCATCTCGCGGCAGACAGCGATACTGAACCCGTCGATCTCCATGTCATTCTTGACGCCGACCGATTGCACATAGGTCTCAGAGCCATAGAACTTTTTCATGATCCCCTCGGCCATGGGCGAGCGGACAGCGTTGTGATCGCAACAGAACAGCACCGACTGCGGCAGCGGTTCGTGCATTCGTCAGCCCCCGAAATGCAGCACGCAGATCAGCGTAAACAGGCGCCGCGCGGTGTCGTTGTCGATCTCGGCCTTGCCCTCCAAGCGTTCGGCCAACACCCGCGCGCCCTCGTTGTGAATCCCGCGCCGGGCCATGTCGATCGTTTCGATCTGGCTGGGGGGCATGTTCTTGACCGCGTCGAAATAGCTTTCGCAGATGGCCCAGTAATCCTTGACCACTTGCCGAAACGGGCTCAGCGACAGATGAAACTCGGCTGCGGGTTCGTCCGTGTCAGTGCGGATGTCAAACACCAGCCGCTTCTCGCGGATCGCCAGCCCCAGTCGATAGGGCCCCTCGGGCACAGCCCGGTCTTCGCGCATGGGCAGCGCAAAACTGTTTTCCTCAATAAGGTCATACATTGCCACCTTACGCTCCTGCTCGATTTCGGGCGTGGGCGGCGGAAGGTTGGCATCGTCCAACTCGATATGGCAAATCCGGCTCATGGGTCTTACTCGTGCTGCGTCCTGGTTTCGTCCCTAGCGCAGCGCGGCGGCTGGGGCAATCTCCGAGACCTCTTGACCCGTCGCTTGATGCGCGCGGCGTCACCCACTCGCCACGCCTGTCCGGAAATTGCCATGAAATCTTGGCATTTGATCACAATCTTGCCTTGTTGCCGTGGCAAATTGTTCCCAGATCGGCAATAATAATAAAAAGCAGGCTAAGCCGACCTTAAGACTATCCCGTTATAGTCGGGGAGAGCAGGTTTACCGGGGCGATTGAATGCTCGAGTTTGAGAACGTCAGCAAGTCCTTTTGGACAGGCACACAGCGCAAAGTCATCCTCGACCGGGTGTCGTTCCGCGTTGAGCTTGGCCATAGCCTTGGGATCCTCGCGCCCAATGGCACCGGCAAGACGACGCTGATCAACATGATGGCTGGGCTGGAAAAACCAGACGAGGGTGTGATCCGTCGTGGCTGCCGCATCTCCTTTCCTCTGGGCTTCATGGGCGGCGTTATCAATCGCCTCTCGGCGCTGGATAACTCGCGCTATATCGCGCGGCTCTACGGTCTCGATCCTGATTACATCGAGGCGTATTGCCGCTGGCTCTGTGGCTTGGGCGAATATTTCGACCAACCGCTCGGCACTTATTCTTCGGGCATGCGCGCGCGGTTCAGCTTCGCGCTCATGCTGGCCCTCGATTTCGATATCTATCTGATCGACGAGGGCATGCCCGGCTCGACCGATGTCGAGTTCAACCGAAAAGCTGGCGATATCCTTCAGGAACGCCTGCGCACCACCACCGTGATCATCGTCTCGCATGATCCCAAGGTGTTGGAGAAATTCGCCCGTTCCGCCGCAGTGCTGATGGGCGGTAAACTGTATATGTTCGACACCTTGGAAGAGGCAAAAGAGCTTTATGACTACGAAACCCAAGGCTAGAAAATTCCGCATCCGCCGGACTGTCGATCCCCTCGCGCCGCGCGTCGCCACCTCCGCTGACGCAGCCCCTGCGGCACCCGCCGCAGAGACACCCCCACCCCTGCAAGAGGGGCTGGTATCTTCGGCGCGCGAAACCGCGACCAGCCAGAATATCGACGATATCCGCCGCGAGGGTCTGACCGGGCGCGAATTGCGCATGGCCCGGCGTCTGGCGCAAAAATACGGGCTTGCCCCGACATCGGATTTTGACGCCGTGCGGCTCTTGCGCGCGCGCGGCATCGACCCGTTCCAGCGCGCCAATATCCTCGAACTTGTGGCCAGCGATGGGGGCACCACCCCGCCACCGCCGCCGCCCACGGCTCGCACCTCTGCGGCCACACCCCCGCCCGAAGGCCGGGTGCAATTGCCGCAAACCGTGCCCGTCGCGCGCCAAACCCTCCCCTCGACCGAGGTCAGCCCGGCCGACCGCCGCGCCAAGGAAATTCAAGAGATTCAGCGCGATATTGGCCGCCGCCGCCGCCGTCGCCTTTTGTTGCTCTTCTCGCGCCTTGCGGCCTTTGTTCTGCTGCCAACCATCGTGGTTGGCTATTATTTCTACGTGATCGCCACGCCGATGTATGCGACCAAATCCGCCTTTCTGATCCTCTCGGCGGATGGCGGCAGCAGCACGGGCGGTGGTCTTGGTGGCCTTATCCCCAGCCAATTCGCCACGGGTCAGGATGCCATCGCAACCCAAGAATATCTGGAATCCAAAGACGCGATGCTGCGCCTTGACGAGGAACTCGGCTTTCGCGCGCATTTCAGCGATCCATCGATCGACCCGCTCCAGCGGCTCGATCCCGATGCCAGCCACGAAACCGCTTATAAGCTCTACCGCAAATACGTGAAACTCGGCTACGACCCGACCGAAGGCGTCATCCGGATGGAGGTCTCGACCGCCGATCCTGCCCTCAGCGCCACCTTTTCCGAACGCCTCATCAAATATGCCGAAGAGCGCGTAGATGACCTCAGCCGCCAGAAACGCGACGATGCGGTCAGCACCGCCGCAGACAGCCTCGAGCAGGCCAAGGCCGACCGCCGCGCCGCCCAGCAAATGCTGGTGGCCCTGCAAGAGGGCAGCATCCTTGATCCCGAGGGCGAGATTGCCAGCATCCGCAGCCTTGTGAACACTGTCGAACTCCAGCTTCAGGAAAAGGAACTGGCGCTTAATATTCAGCTCAACAACGCCCGCCCCAATCCCGCGCGCGTCGAGGCACTCCAGAGCGAGATCGAGATTCTCAGCGCCGAACTTGCCCGCCAGAAAAGCCGCCTGACCGAGGCCACGGCTGGCGAAAGCTCGCTCGCCTCCAAAACTGCCGCCATTCAGATGGCACAGGCCGACCTCGCCACCGCCGATCTCGTGCTGCAATCCGCACTCGAGGCGAAACGCCAATCCGAGATCGAGGCCAACAAGCAGGTTCGCTATCTGACAGTCAGCGTGCGGCCCCTCGCATCGCAAGATTCCTCCTATCCGCGCGCCTTTGAGAATACGATACTGGCCTTCCTGATCTTTTCTGGTATCTACCTGCTCATCTCGCTTACAGCGTCCATTCTGCGTGAACAGGTGTCTTCCTGATATGAAACATATCGACCTCAACGGGTGGGCCATCGGCAATGACCGCCCCCTGACCCTCATCGCCGGGCCTTGCCAGCTCGAATCCGCCGATCACGCCCAGATGATCGCGGGCACCCTGCAAGAGGCCTGCGCCGCCCACGGCGCTGGGCTGATCTTCAAGGGCAGCTTTGACAAGGCGAACCGCACCTCGCTCTCGGGCAAGCGCGGTCTTGGGGTCGATGAAGGGCTCAAAGTGCTGCAATCGGTCAAGGATACGCTTGGCCTGCCGGTGCTGACCGATATCCACACCGCCGACCAATGCGCGCCGGTGGCCGAGGTGGCCGATGTGTTGCAAATCCCCGCCTTTCTCTGCCGCCAGACCGATCTTTTGATCGCAGCGGGCGAAACCGGCGCGGTGATCAATGTGAAAAAGGGCCAGTTTCTCGCCCCTTGGGACATGCCCAATGTCATCTCCAAGATCGAAAGCACCGGCAACACCCGCATCCTGCTGACCGAACGCGGCACGTCTTTTGGCTACAACACCCTTGTCGCCGATATGCGCAGCCTGCCGCAGATGGCCGCAACCGGCTATCCGGTGGTGATGGATGCCACCCATTCGGTGCAACAGCCCGGCGGGCGCGGCGGCAGCAGCGGCGGGCAGCGCGAATTCGCCCCCGTCATGGCCCGCGCGGCGGTCGCCTTGGGCGTGGCCTGCGTGTTCATCGAAACCCATGAAGACCCGGATAACGCGCCCTCTGATGGGCCCAACATGATCCCGCTCACGCAAATGTCAGCCCTCATCGACACGCTGATGCAGTTCGACCGTCTGGCCAAGGCCAATCCGATCCACCTCTGACCGACAAAGTGCTTTCATGACCAAACCCTTGCCAACCGTCACGCCGAACACGTGGGAATTTCTGCGCGACCCGATGATCGCCCCTACCGGCTTTCGCGAATATGACGCGCGTTGGAAATATCCCGACCAGATCAATCTGCCGGGCATTACCGCGCTTGGTCTCGGTCTTGGCACGCAAATGCACGCGCGCGGCATCGCGCCGGTGATCGCGGTTGGCAATGACTATCGTGACTACTCGCTTTCGATCAAGAACGCGCTGATCCTTGGCCTTATGCAGGCCGGAATTCAGGTCAAGGATATCGGCCCCTGCCTTTCGCCCATGGCCTATTTTGCGCAATTCCACCTCGATGTGCCCGCCGTCGCCATGGTCACCGCCTCGCACAATCCAAACGGCTGGACCGGGGTCAAGATGGGCTTTGACCGCCCGCTAACCCATGGCCCGGATGAAATGGCCGAACTGCGCGATATCGTGCTTGAGGGTCGCGGCGAGCCGCGCCCCGGCGGCGCATACGCCTTTGTCCCCGGCGTGCGCGAGGCCTATCTTGATGATCTCGTGGGTGATTTCCGCATGACCCGCAAACTCCGCGTCGTCTGCGCCACCGGCAACGGCACCGCCTCCGCCTTCGCGCCTGAATTGTTCGAACGCTTGGGGGTCGAGGTGATCCCCTCCCACAACACGCTCGATTACACCTTTCCGCATTACAATCCCAATCCCGAAGCCATGGAAATGCTGCATGACATGGCCGAAACCGTGCGCGCCACGGGGGCCGATTTCGCGCTTGGCTTTGATGGCGACGGCGACCGCTGCGGCGTTGTGGATGACGAGGGCGAGGAAATCTTTGCCGACAAGGTGGGCGTCATCATGGCGCGCGACCTGTCCAAGATTTACCCCAACGCCACTTTCGTGGCCGATGTGAAATCCACCGGCCTTTTTGCGTCTGACCCTGAACTCATCAAAAACGGCGTCACCGCCGATTACTGGAAAACCGGCCATAGCCATATGAAACGCCGGGTCAAGCAATTGGGCGCGCTCGCAGGCTTTGAGAAATCCGGTCACTACTTTCTCGCCGAACCCATCGGGCGCGGCTACGATTGCGGCATGCGCGTCGCCGTCGAGATTTGTAAACTGATGGACCGCAACCCAGATATGTCGATGTCCGACCTGCGCCGCGCGCTGCCCGTGACCTACTCGACCCCGACCATGTCGCCCTATTGCGCCGATACCGAGAAATACGCTGTGCTGGATCGCATCGTCGCGCGCCTTGTCGCGCGTCATGCCGCAGGCGAACCGCTCGCCGGGCGCACCATCAAAGAGGTCGTGACCGTCAATGGCGCCCGCGTCATTCTCGATAACGGCTCTTGGGGCCTCGTGCGCGCCTCCTCCAACACGCCCAACCTTGTTGTCGTCTGCGAAAGCAGCGTGAGCGACGCCGAAATGCGCGCCATCTTCGCCGATCTTGATGCCGTCATCCGCACCGAGCCCGGCGTGGGCGACTACGATCAGACGATCTAAAACCGGGGTTCATCTGGCCCGAAATACCTCGGGGGAGTCCCGGATTTTATCCGGGACGGGGGCAGCGCCCCCAATCCCCGCTTTGACCTTACATAATCACCTGTCAAACCTTACAGAGCTTACACCGCTCACGCCGCAAGCCCGCGTCCTTTGAGCAGCGCCGCCACCCCCGGCATACGCCCGCGGAATTTTAGATAGAGCGTTTCCGCATCTTCTGACCCGCCGCGCGAAAGAATGTGCGATTCCAAGGCCTTGGCCCGCTCCACATCAAATGCCCCGCCCGCTTCCTCGAAACTGGCAAAGGCATCCGCATCCATCACCTCGGACCACATATAGCTGTAATAGCCGCTGGAATAGCCATCCCCAGAGAACACATGCGCGAAATGCGGGCTGGCGTGGCGCATGGTTATGGCCCTTGGCATTCCAAGATTATCCAATATTTCCAATTGCTTGGTCATAATGTCGGCGGGCGCTTCGCCCTCATGAAAGGCCAGATCGACAAGGGCAGAGGCGACATATTCCACCGTCTGAAACCCTTGATCAAAATTCGCCGCCTTCAGCAATTTCTCCAACAATTCCCGAGGCATAGCCTCGCCCGTCGTCACATGCGTCGCATAGCGCTCCAGCACCTCGGGCACTTCCAGCCAATGCTCATAGAGCTGTGAGGGCAGTTCAACAAAGTCCCGAGCCACGGAAGTCCCTGAAATGCTTTCATAATTTACATCTGACAGCATCTGGTGCAGCGCATGCCCAAACTCGTGAAAGAGCGTGCGCGCATCGTCATAACTCAAAAGCGCCGGATCACCCTTTGCGAAGTTGCACACATTGATCACCACCGGGCCCTGAACCGCTGGCCGCTTCGCCTGACCGCGCATCGCAGAACACCAAGCGCCCGATCTCTTGGACACGCGCGCAAAGTAATCTCCAATGAAAACAGCTACATGGTTCCCATTGCGCGTCACCTCCCAAGCCCGGCAATCGGGGTGGTAGAGGGCCACATCCAGCGCGCGAAACTCCAACCCGAATAGCCGATTGGCACAGCCAAACGCCGCCGCGATCATCCCCTCCAGCGACAGATAGGGTTTGAGCGCCGCCTCCTCCAGATCATGCTCGGCCTGCCGCCGTTTCTCGGCATAGTAACGCCAATCCCACGGCTCTAATTCTCCATTGATTCCATCGGCTTGCATCATTTCCGTAAGCCGCGCCGCGTCTCGTTCCGCCTGCGCCTTGGCCGGTTCCCAAACCGCCATCAAGAGGTCGCGCACCGCCTCCGGCGTCTTGGCCATCTCGGTTTCCAGCTTGTAGGCGGCAAAGCTTTCATAGCCCAACAACGCGGCCCGCTCTGCGCGCAGGCGCAAAATCTCGGCGGCCACCTCGCGATTGTCGGTCTCACCGCCCATGGCACCACGCGAAACCCATGATTCATATGCCTTTTTCCGCAAGTCGCGGCGCGGCGAAAATTGCAGGAACGGCACGATCAACGACCGTGACAAGGTGATCACCGGCTGCTCTAACCCCTTTTCACGCCCCGCCGAACGGGCGGCATCGACCAGAAAGTCGGGCAATCCCTCCAGATCTGCCTCTGCCAATTCCATATGCCACCCGGCCTCATCCGCCAGAAGGTTCTGCGTGAAGGCCGTTCCCAATTCCGCCAGCCGCGCCATGATTTGGCGCATCCGGGCTTCTTCATCCCCGGTCAATGCCGCGCCAGAGCGGCGAAATCCCCGGTGGGTCAGCATCAGCAAACGCGCTTCTTCCGGTGTCAGATCGAGCGTATCCCGCGCCGCCCAAAGGCTCTCAATCCGCGCAAAAAGCGCTTTGTTTCCATAGAGTTCCGACGAATAAGCTGCGAGCTTTGGGGCAAATTCGCGCTGCAATTCCTGCCGCTTGGGATTGCTGTCCGCGCCCGCCAATGTGTAAAACATCGACAGCACGCGGTCCAATCCCTTTCCTGACGCTTCTAGCGCCTCAATCGTATTGGCAAAGCTGGGAGGGGCCGAGTTTTCCGCGATGGCCATCACCTCGGTGCGCGCTTGGGCGAGGGCGGTGTCGAACGCGGGCGCAAAATCCGCGTCTGAAATCGCATCGAACGGGGCGAGATCAAACGTCGTATTCCAATCAGCCAGCAACATGTTGGTCATTCTTCTCTCCTCTTCCCCCACATATGGGGCAATTTTCTCGGCGGCTTAGCCCGATCTTGCGGCTTTCGCCATAAAGCGCGTCATAGATCAGCATCTCGCCGCACAGCGCCTGCCCCGCGCCGGTGATCACCTTGATAGCCTCTGCTGCCATCATCGCGCCGACTACGCCGGGCAGGGGCCCCAATACGCCCGCCTCAGAACAAGAGGGCGCAAGACCGGGGGCGGGGGCCTCTGGGAAAATGCATTGATAGCAGGGGGTGCCATTGGCCGGATCGAACACGCTCAACTGTCCTTCCCATTGCGACAAAGCACCGGAAATCAGTGGCTTAGATGTCTTGACCGCAGCTGCATTGGCGAGGTAGCGCGTGGTGAAATTGTCAGTTCCGTCAAGGATCAGATCATAGTCCGCAAAGAGGTCTGCGGCAATCTCGGGCGTTAGCCGCCGCTGATATGGGCGCACCACGACATGCGGATTTTGCGCCTGCATCGCCGCCATGGCCGATTGCACTTTGGGTAGGCCAATGTCTGCATCGCGGTGGATCACCTGCCGCTGCAGGTTGGAATTGTCTACCGTGTCATCGTCGATGACCCCAATGGTGCCCACACCCGCCGCCGCCAGATAGAGCAGCGCCGGAGAGCCAAGACCGCCCGCGCCAATCACCAGAACGCGGGCCTGTTTGAGCGATTTTTGCCCCGGCCCACCAATTTCCCTGAGCACGATGTGACGCGCATAGCGTCCAAGCTCTGTCTCTGAAAACAAGGGCTTAGCTGTGTCTCTTGGTGTTTCGCCCCGCACTGAGCGGGCGCGCAAGCGCCGCAATCCTTGGCGGTACACCAGCCCGATTGCCACCGCCCCGCCGATCATCAGCCAGAGCGCCGGGCTCTCTCCCGTGGCCATGCGTAGCGGGTGGCCAGCAGGCAGTACGAAATGCGCCAGAACGACCCCCGCCCATAGCCCTGCGATCATCCCCCACCGAAGCCGCCGCGGTGTTCCCAATGCAGCACCGATGCCCCAGAGCACCGCCGCCATGACCCCCACCAGCAGCATCACTCAACCCCCGTCGAGCCGAACCCACCCGCGCCGCGCGCGGTCGGCTCCAGCGTTTCGACCAGGTCAAACCGCGCCTGCAGAACAGGGGCCACCACCATCTGAGCGATCCGCATTCCATGTGTGATTTCAAAGGTTTCTGTTCCGGCATTCAGTACAATCACGCCCAACGGCCCGCGATAATCGCTGTCGATGGTGCCGGGGCTATTGGGGAGTGTGATCCCGTGTTTCAGGGCAAGGCCAGAGCGGGGCCGCAGCTGCACCTCATACCCCGTTGGAATGGCCAGTCGCAGCCCTGTGGGCACCAGCACCCGCGCGCCGGGCGCAAGGGTAACTGCCCCGCGATCCGGGAAATTCGCGCGCAGATCGGCCCCCGCCGCGCCGGCGGTTTCATAGGTGGGCAGGCCAAGGGCCCGGTCGGCGCCCTCCTCCCATTGAACCGCGACGGTCAGCATGGGCCCCTCTTCATCGTTTTGAAAATACGCATGATTTCAGGTCAGCACCGTTGCAATCCGAGCAGCCAGCAACTCTGCCACCTGATGCTTTCCCATGCGCGGCCATTCCTCGGCCCCGTCTGCGGTGATCAGCGTCACGGCATTCTCGGTGCCGCCCATGATGCCCGTAGAGGGGCGCACATCATTGGCGACGATCCAATCACAGCCTTTGCGCACCCGTTTGGCGGTGGCGTTGTCGATGACGTCATCGGTTTCCGCGGCAAAGCCTACAACCAGCCGTGGTCTGCTTTCCGTTCTTTGACTGAGCGTCGCCAGAATGTCGGGGTTCTCGGCAAATTCCAGCACCGGCAGACCGCTCTTGGTTTTCTTGATTTTGCTCTCGCTGGCACTGGTCACGCGCCAATCCGCGACAGCAGCGGCACAAATAGCGGCCTCGACCGGCAGGGCCTGTTCAACCGCCGCGAGCATCTCTTGCGCTGTCTCGACGCGGATCACTGTTACCCCATCGGGTGGCGGCACCGTGCTTGGGCCAGTGACAAAGATCACCTGCGCCCCGAGCGCGGCCAACGCGCCGGCAATTGCCGTGCCCTGCGCCCCTGACGAGCGGTTGGCGATATAACGCACCGGGTCGATGGGCTCATGCGTGGGGCCGGAGGTTACAAGCACGCGGCGTCCGCGCAAGGGGCCGTTGCCAAGCGCTGTTTCGATAGCGCTCAGGATTTCCGGCACTTCGGCCATGCGGCCCGGACCGTGCTCACCGCAGGCCATATCGCCCGCATTGGGGCCAACAAAGGCAATGCCATCCCTTTTGAGCGTGGCGATATTGCGCTCTGTGGCAGGGTGTTGCCACATCCGCACGTTCATTGCAGGGGCAATCAGCACGGGCGTATCCGTGGCGAGTAGAACCGTCGAGGCAAGGTCATCCGCCCGCCCCGTTGCCATTTTGGCCATGAGGTCAGCGGTGGCCGGGGCCACCACGATCAGATCGGCAGAGCGGCTAAGTTGGATATGGCCCATCTCTGCCTCATCGGTGAGGTCGAACAGGTCTGACAAGACTTTGCGCTCAGCCAAGGCCGAGACTGACAAAGGTGTCACGAATTCCGCCCCGGCGCGCGTCAGCACCGGCGTTACCATGGCCCCGCGTTCGCGCAGACGCCGGATGAGGTCAAGCGTCTTGTAGGCCGCGATACCGCCGCCGATGATCAAAAGAATGCGTTTCGAGCCGAGCATGGGGGTTCCCTGTGACATGTGCCCTGACACTAGGGCCGGGGCAGGGGCCGCGCAAGGGTGCGGCAGATCACTGAAAGGCCGCGCAGGGATCGGGCCGCTCTACCGCAGGCGCGCTTGTAACCATGTCAAACCCACCGTCAAGGGGGCTGTCATCTTCGGTCTGGCCCAAAACCCAGATGTCGAGATCGGGCGCGACCTTGGTCAGATAGGCAGGCACGCCCCAATCGCGGCGGGCGTGGCCATTGCCCGTGATCACCGCCACTGGACCGCCGGTTGCCTCGAGCGCCTCTATCGTTGTACGGGCTAAAACCGCATCGCGCAGGCGTTGGATAGCAACCATACCGGGCAGCATCTCTGGGGGCAGGGCGTTGCAATGCGCCTCCATCTGGAGTGTTTCCCGCGCGGTCTGTTCCTCTGGGGGCAGGTCGCGGTCAAGGCCGTAGCGTGCGGCCTCTGGGCCAAAAGAGGCGGCAGGCCCTGTTGACAGCGCCGATCTTGCGGCCTCACGAGGGACCTGCGCGCCATAGATCT
The DNA here is from genome assembly GCF_051447875.1 of Roseovarius sp. MS2. Classification (NCBI taxonomy): domain Bacteria; kingdom Pseudomonadati; phylum Pseudomonadota; class Alphaproteobacteria; order Rhodobacterales; family Roseobacteraceae; genus Roseovarius; species Roseovarius sp. MS2. Next base: position 411,879 of record NZ_JBKHVF010000001.1, on the reverse strand, counting down.
GCGCCTCTGGTGCGGCGCTGAAGATGGGGTAATACATGGCAAAATCGGGCCAGCCGCTTTCATCCCATGCAAGGGCTTCGGCCAATTTTGCTTGATCCCCGCGCAGCTCGGGTGTCACCTTTGATGCCTGCTCCTCGGTCAGCATCTCGAACACGATCGCCTTGGGTTGCAATTCAAGCACCCGCGCTGCCTGTTCGGCATGATGCGCGGGGTTGTCATGCACCTCGCCCAAGATCACCACATCCTGCGATAGGGCGGGTCCGGCTATCAAGAGGCCAGTAAAGAGGGCAAGCGCGCGCAGGATCATGCGAGCAGGTTTTGCACCTCGCCCCCATGCTTTTCAAGATGTTTGCGCATTTTCTGGAAGGCTGCTGCCTCAAGCTGTCGCACGCGCTCTTTGCTAAGGTTCAATTCCTCACCAAGGCTTTCAAGGGTGCGCGGATCATCGCGCAGCTTGCGTTCGCGCACGATAAAGCGTTCGCGGTCGTTTAACCGAGACAGCGCATCGGCCAACCATGTGCGCAGGGCATGCATGTCGTGGTCGCGTTCCACGATCTCATCACCGCGCGCGCCGTCATCCTCAAGCGTGTCGATCCACTGGCGACCTTCATCCTCTGACGATTGCGTTGCGTTCAATGAAAAATCAGACCCCGAGAGCCGACCTTCCATCATCTCAACATCGCGCAGCGGAACACCCACCTCATGGGCAATCATTTCGCGCAATTGATAGCCGTCAAGCTGCTCCCCATTGGCAAGCGCCTCACGTTCCAGCCGCGCTTGCACCCGGCGCATATTGAAAAACAACGACTTTTGCGATGAGGTTGACCCGGTGCGCACCATCGACCAATTGCGCATCACATAGTCCTGAATGCTGGCCTTGATCCACCAGACCGCATAGGTCGAAAAGCGTACGCCGCGATCAGGGTCAAATTTGTCAGCAGCCTTCATCAAGCCGAGGCCAGCCTCTTGGATGAGGTCATTCATCGGCGCACCGTAGCGGCGGAATTTCGACGCCATGGAAATCGCGAGCCGCATGTAGGCGTTGATGAGGCGATGCAAAGCCTCTTCGTCGCGCTGATCGCGCCAGGCGTAGGCGAGCGCCAATTCGGTTTCGGCATCCAGCATTTCCGCTTTCATGGCGGTGCGAGACATGGACCTTTGCTGCGGTGCGTCGAGTGGCATCGGATTTCCCCCTATCGGCGGCGTGACTTCGTTGCGCCCTTTTTCCTCTTGTCGCAAAGTGCTACGCAGCGCAGGCGTGACCGGATTAAAAAAAGGAGTGCGCGTGTCGAACCATCCACGACTGAGCCTTGTTCTAGGTGGGGCCGCTTCGGGCAAGTCGGGCTTTGCCGAGGCGCTTGTCACCGGCACGGGCCGTAACCGCGTTTATCTTGCGACGGCACAGGCCTTTGACGATGAAATGCAGGCCAAGTTGGTGCGTCATCGGGTGACGCGCGGCCCGGATTGGCGCACGATCGAGGCGCCACTTGATCTGGCGCCCGCGCTTCAACAGGCGGCGGCGGACGATATCGTGTTGCTTGATTGTATCACGATGTGGCTCAGCAATCACCTCTTGGCGGAACATGATCTTGAGGCGGCTCAATCGGCGCTTCTCGCGGCGCTGGATGCCTGTGCTGCGCCGGTTGTTATGGTCTCGAACGAGGTGGGCCTGTCGGTCGTGCCGGATAACGCGCTTGCCCGCCGATTCCGCGACGCGCAGGGGCGGGTCAATCAGGTTTTGGCGGCGCGGTCTGAACTGGTGGTGCATGTTATTGCGGGCCTGCCGCAGGTGCTCAAGGGCACGCTGCCTTGAGCCGCTTTTTCTGGGTGCGCCACGGCCCCACCCATGCCAAATCCATGGTAGGTTGGTCGGATATCCCTGCAGATTTGAGCGATGCGGCGCGGCTGGCACGGGTGGCTTCGCATTTGCCCAGCAATGCCATAGTGATTTCGTCGGACCTGAGCCGTGCGCGCACAACCGCTGACGCCATTTCAGGTGGGCGTGAAAGGCTGCCCGATGATGCTGACCTGCGCGAAATCCACTTTGGTGCCTGGGAGTTACAGGCCTTTGACACGGTGCCCGACCAACCCCTTTTGCGCGCCTTCTGGGAGCAACCGGGCGATATCCGCGCGCCCGGAGGCGAAAGCTGGCATGAGGTATCGGCGCGCGTGTCTCGGGCCGCGGAGCGGCTGCGCATGGCCTATCCGGGGCGCGACATAGTAGCCGTGGCTCATATGGGCGCAATCCTGACCCAAGTCCAAGCGGCGCTTGGCGTCACGGCCTATGAAGCATTTGGGCATCGGATCGACAACCTTTCAGTGACGGAATTGCACTGGCTTAATGGGGGCTGGCGCGCACAGGTGATCAATCATCATCCGTGATGTCGAGACGCACAAAATCGCGCTAGGAACCAGCCACAGCCAGAGATAGCATCGCGCCATGACCTATGATCTCATCCTTGGCGATTACGCCTATTCCTCTTGGTCCCTGCGCGGCTGGCTCTTGCTGGCGCGCTTTGGAGTGCCGTATCGCGTGCGCTTGCTCGATTTTGATGCCAAAGCAAGCGTGGCGCAGCAATTGGCGGATCTGGCCCCGGCGCGCACAGTGCCCGTGTTGGTCACACCCGAAGGTGTGGCAGTGTCAGACAGTTTCGCCATGGCCGAGGAACTGGCCAGCCGCCATCCCGAGGCGGGGATATGGCCCAAGGATGCGCGTGCCCGCGCCACGGCGCGAACGCTTGTAGCCGAAATGCACGCGGGCTTTGGCGCGCTGCGCGGCGATTGCCCGATGAACCTGCGCACTGCCTATTCCGGCGTGACACCTTCGGCGGCGGTGCTGGCTGATCTGGCGCGGATCGAAACCCTATGGCAGCACGCCCGCGCCACCTGCGCGCCGACCGGCCCTTGGCTTTGTGGTGATTATAGTGCGGCAGATGCGTTCTTTGCCCCAGTGGCGGCACGGATTGCGGGCTACGGCCTTTCGGTGTCCGAGGAGGCCCGTGCCTATGTCGCCGCTCATCTGGCCGACCCCGCGTTCCGCCGTTGGCGGGCGATGGGGCTGGTGCGCGGTGCGACGCTTGCCCGCTATGCCAAACCCTATGCCACAGTGCCTTGGCCCGGGCCGGTGCCGCGACCGGCACGCGCTGTGGCCGAGGGCACGCCTGAGAACATGGCTTGCCCTTATTCCGGCGATCCGGTGACCGACCTCATGGAAAGCGAAGGCCGGATCTTTGGCTTTTGCAATCCCTTTTGCCGGGATAAGACCGTGGCGGACCCGGATGCTTGGCCCGCGTTTGTTGCTCTGCGCGACGGCGTTTGATCCTATCTCAGTCGCAGAACTGGCGCAGGGCCTATCGGGATAGGGCCAAGCTGGATACGACCGTTGCGAAACGTCAGCGGTACATCCAGCGTTTCGGGATTGCCCGACATTTGCGCCATAAGGGAAAATCCGTTTTCCAGTGTCCCCAGCATGCTCTCAGGCACCGCACCGGTTTCAGCGGCGATGCGCAGCATGTCGCGCCAGTTGCGCGCCTTGAGCGTGATCTCGCCCTCTGGCCAGCCTTCGGGCGTTACTGTCACCTCACCTGCCGCCTGCAGATGCAACTGTCCCCATTTGGCATCCGCCAGCTTTAATTTGATCTCGGTCGGCTGTGGCCGGGCATCCTCAACCGCGCTGCGGTCCCAGACCCGGTCAAAACGCACCGTCAAATCCGCATGCAGCCCGGAAATCTGGCGGGGCAGGCGGCCTTGCGGATCAAGTCGCGCCTGCCAGGGTGCGGCGAGCGTCAGACCTTCGGCCGATAGGCCCAGACGGTACTCTGTCTCTTGTTGGCGTTCGGCAGCCAATGTCAGACTGGTCAGAGCGGTCGCCTCGTCTGGCCGGGCCTCGGGGGTGATTTGCAGGAATTCCGCCGTCAGCGTGGCGCGTTCCGGGGCCAAACGCGTGTCGGGCGCAATCCGCAGGCTGGCGCGCATATCCTCGCTCTCGACCAAGAACTTCTCCTGTGGTGTGGCGATCAACTGCTGATCTGGCCAAACAGCGATGAGATGATTCGGCTGATAGCTGAGCGCCAGGATCTGAAAGAACTCCGCCTCCCAAGCCAGCCCCGTCTCGGGATCGGCGAGCACAAGGTCCGTGAAGCCCGTGTCAAAGCGGTTTGGAAATCCCTGCACCGCAATGTCCGAGGCTTCGGCAACCCAACCGTCGGCGCGCCGGGCTTCGAACCAAGCGGCAAACCCACGGTTCAACCCGCTTTGCCCGATAAACCAATAACCGGACCAGCCCGATGCGGCGATCACGATCACGGCAAGCAGAAATCTCATGATGCGCGCCCCTTTCATGCCTATCAAGAGCTGTTTATAGGGGGTAGGGCGCAAGGAACAGAGGCAAAGGCGATGTGGGTTTTCGGATACGGATCGTTGGTGTGGAACCCCGGCTTTGACGCGGTAGAGCGCGTGATTGCCCGTCTGCCCGATTATCATCGCAGCTTTTGTATGCGCAGCATTCACCATCGTGGAACCGATGACCTGCCCGGTCTAGTGCTGGCGCTCGATGCCAGCCCCGGCGCGCTCTGTCAGGGGGTCGCGCTCCGGGCTGATCCAGCAGAGGCCGAAGACGTGCTGGCCTATTTGCGCGAACGCGAGCTGATTTCCTCCGCCTATCTGGAGCGGATGCTAGAGATTGATCTAACCGATGGGCGCCGGGTCGAGGCTGTGACCTATGTGATCGACCCTGATCACGTCCAGTATTGCGGCGGCCTTGATCTTGAGGAGCAGGCGGGCATCATCGCCCGCGCGGTGGGGGGGCGCGGCCCCAATACCGAATATCTCTTCAACACTGCCGATCATTTGCGCCAGTTGGGCATCCATGACAAAGAGCTAGACTGGCTGGTGCGGCGGGTACGCCATATCTGTGGATAAATCCTTGGCTTAGGCGTTCAAGCCGCGTAGGGTTGGGCCAAGAAATCCAAGTGTCGGGAGCGTCCAGATGGACCAGCCGGACCGTGAGGTCGAGCCGCAGTTTTCATATCCCTACCGCCAGATATTCTTGATGCTGGTGGTGCTCGGGCTAACCGCTCTTGGTGCTTTTTTGGCGCTTCCCAGAGTGCTGCCGGTGTTCGAGGCCAATCTCTGGCTCAACGGGTTCATTTTCTTTGTCTTCGTGCTGGGGGTGATCGCCACCTTTTGGCAGGTGCTACAACTGATCGGTTCTGCCCGCTGGATCGATGGCTTTGCCGCGCAACTGCCCGGGCATGAGATGACGCAGCCGCCCTCGATGCTGGCGCCCTTGGCCACATTGTTGCGCTCGCGTGGCAAGCGGATGCAGATTGCCTCTACCTCGGCGCGCTCGATCCTAGACTCGGTCGCGCAACGGATCGACGAGGCGCGCGAGATCACCCGCTACATCGTCAGCCTTTTGATTTTCCTTGGGCTTTTGGGCACGTTTTATGGCTTGGCTACAACGGTGCCTGCTGTTGTCGACACGATCCGCAGCCTTGCCCCGCAAGAGGGAGAAGAAGGCATTGCCGTTTTCAATCGCTTGATGAGCGGTCTTGAGGCGCAATTGGGTGGCATGGGTGTGGCCTTTTCCTCGTCGCTTCTGGGGCTTGCTGGATCGCTGGTGGTGGGGTTGCTGGAGCTATTTGCCGGGCACGGGCAAAATCGGTTCTACCGCGAGCTTGAGGAATGGATGTCCACGATCACGCGGGTGGGTTTTGCCAGTAGTGACGGCGAGGGTGGTGACGGGGGCGGTGGCGCTGTGACGCATCTGCTCGATCACATGGCCGAGCAGATGGATGCGCTGCAATCCATGCTCAGTCAGTCAGACATGAGCCGCGCGATGGTCGATCAGAAACTTGGGGTTTTGGCGGATTCCATCGAGCGTCTGACCCATCGGATGAGCGATCAGAACCCCGTGCAATTGGCACTTTTGCGTCTGGCTGAGGGGCAGGAACGATTGATTGCCACACTTGAGGCGCGCGAAACGACCCCACATGAGGGGATTGATGCGGAAAGCCGGATGCGACTTCGGTCAATCGATGTGCAGATGCTGCGTATTCTTGAAGAAATCAGCGCCGGACGACAGGAAACCATGACCGAATTGCGCACCGATCTGGCGGCCCTGACGCGGGTTCTGGGGCAGGCGCGCCCGGCGACTACGCCGCGTCCGACACGCCCGGTCGTGCCACGCTCCGATCCGGATCAGGCTGAGGAGGGCTGAGCATGGCCCTCTCGCGGCGCAGTGGCGCGCGGTTGCAATCGTCGATTTGGCCAGGTTTTGTCGATGCCATGACTGGCCTCTTGCTGGTGCTGATGTTTGTGCTCACGATCTTCATGATGGTGCAATTCGTTCTGCGCGAGGAAATCAGCGGCCAAGCGACAAAACTTGATGCGCTCTCGGCGGAGGTGGCAGCGCTGTCGCTGGCGCTTGGACTGGAACAGGATCGCAGCGCGGGGTTGGAAAGCCGGGTTGGCACCTTGACCGCAACGCTTGACGACGCCCGCACCCGAGAGGCTGCACAGGCCGAAGCGCTGCGAGTGGCGCAGGGGCGCATTGCCAGCTTTGAGGAACAGGTCGCGGGCCTTTTGGCGGAACGCGAGACTGCACAGGGGCGTATCTCCGATCTTGAGACCGCGCGCGCAGAGTTGCTGAGCGAGCAAGAGCAGTTGCAACTGGCCCTTGCGGGCTTGCGCGACGAGGTGGATGCTCAGGCAGAGGCCGCGCGCCTAGCTGCCGCCCGGCGTGAGGCGCTTGAGGCGCTCGCGGCGGGCCTGCGGCAGCGCAACGCCGATGCGGCTCAGACGCAGGCTGTTCTTGAACAGAGATTAAGCGCCGAAGAACAGGCGCGTCTGGCTGAGGCCGCTGCAGCCGAAGCTCTGCGTGCGCGTTTAACAGAGGCGGATGCGGAACTGACCGCGATGACGCTGGCACTGGAAGAACAACGCAAGCGCGCCGAGGAAACGCTGACGCTACTTGCGGCGGCGGAAACGGCGCGGGCGGATTTGAACAGCCAATTGGCACAGGCGCTCTTGGATGCGGAGCAGGGTGCCGCAGAACAAGAGGCGGATATCGCGCGGCTGCGTGGCGAGTTGGACGAGACCCGCGATGTGGCGGCGCAAAGCGCGCAAGAGGCGCAGGCTGTGCGGGATCAATTGGTAGCCGCCCTTGCCGCGCAACGCGCTGCCGAAGCTGCCGCTGCCACGCAGATGACTGAGGCCGAAACACGCGCTTCGCTATTGGCCGAGGCGCGCTCGAAGCTATCCGAAGAGGCGGCGCAGGCCACCGAGGCACAAAAGCAGCAGGCTTTGCTCAATCAGCAGGTGGCCGCCCTGCGCCAACAACTTTCAGGTCTTCAGGCGCTGTTGGACGAATCCAAGGCCCGTGAGGCGGAGACCGAAGTGCAGTTGCAGTCGCTTGGCAATGAGTTGAACACCGCCCTTGCCCGTGTGGCCGCCGAAGAGCGGCGGCGGCGGATCGCGGAAGAAGAGCGCGCACGTCTTCTGGAAGCCGAGAAAGAGGATCTGGAAAAATACCGCTCGGAATTCTTTGGCCGCCTGCGTGATGTGTTGGGTCAGCAGCAGGGCGTTCAAATCGTAGGCGACCGGTTCGTGTTCTCGTCCGAGGTGCTCTTTGCTCCGGGTGAGGCGGATTTGTCAGCCGCAGGGCAAAGCGAGATTGCCAAGGTTGCAGGCATCCTGCGCAATGTGATTGGCGATATTCCCGAGGGGATCGACTGGGTGCTTCAGGTCGATGGGCATACGGATAATGTGCCGATCATCGAGGGCGCGCGGTTTGCCGATAACTGGGCGCTGAGCCAAGCGCGCGCGCTTTCGGTTGTACGCTACCTTACGGGGGCTCTTGGTTTTCCGGCAGGGCGGCTCTCGGCCAATGGCTATGGCGAGTTTCAGCCGGTCAATCCAGAGGATACGCCCGCCGCTCGGGCACAAAACCGGCGCATCGAGTTGAAGCTGACAACCCGATAACCTGCGCGTTAGGGTGCGATGGTGATATCGGCGTGCCGGACTGCAAGAATCGCCTCGCCGCGCGTCAGGCGCACATAGCCACGATAATCGCCCGGCTCCCATCCGCCCTCCGGCGCCTTGCGCCCAAAGGCACGAAAGAGTTGGGCTTGCGGGGCGTCGAGCGTGATCTCGTGGGTGAAAATCTCGCCCTGCGGTCCCTCTGCGGTCAGAGTTAAAAGGTCGCCCGGTTGCGCATAAAAGACATGGCCATAAAGGACTATTGGCTGATCAGGTTGCGCGGTGCTGGCACGCGCAGCGCCAGAGCGCACCGCCTCAAACTCTGGTACAGCGGTCGAGAAGCCGGCGGTGAACAGCCCGGCGGGATCATAGGGCAGAGCGATTTCCCACAGGCTCTGATCGAGGGGCGCACCGCAAGTATCACGCGCGTCGGGCGCAAAGGGATCGACAATCTGCCCGTCCCGCAAGACACCCAAATGCACATGGGGGGCATTGGTTAACCCGCTAAGACCCACCTGACCCAGCACATCTCCTGCCTTTACCATGTCGCCTTGACGAACGCTGAGAGAGCCTTGTTTCATGTGGCAATAGAGCGTTTGCCAGCCGTCGCCATGATCAACGCGCACCGCATTGCCGCATTCCTGCCCTCGGATGGCATCGCGGGTTTCGGCTGTGACAGCGGTGTCGGCCATGCCGTCGCGCGTGGCGGCAACGGTGCCCGAGGCGGCCGCAAGAACATTGACGCCTGCCTCCATGTCGTCGAAGGATAAAAGCATGAAATCAATGCCGCGATGATCATCCCGGCTTTTTATGCCACAGGTGTAGTCACGTTGTCCGGGTCCCGGATCGGTATCAACGTAATCTTCAATATAGCACGTTCGCCCGATGTCGCAGTCTAGCGGCAGGCTCAACTTGGGTGGTTGGGCGGTGGCCGGAAGGGCCACCGCCAGTGTCAGGATCGCAAGTGCCGTTCCAAGCCTAGCCGTCATTCGGCTGTCAGCAAGGGTGGCTTTTTCTTGCCGGTAAGGCGGCGCGTCACAGGGCCTTCGACCACGAGGTCGATCTTGTTGTCTTTGACCCCAACGGTCACCACACCGCCCTTGAGAAGCTTGCCAAACAGTAGCTCCTCGGCCAGCGGCTTCTTGATGTGCTCCTGAATGACACGGGCCAAGGGGCGTGCGCCCATCTTGTCGTCATACCCTTTGTCCGCCAGCCATTCCGCCGCCGCCTGTGTCAGTTCGATGGTCACATCGCGATCCATCAACTGGGCCTCAAGCTGCAACACGAATTTCTCGACCACCTTGAGGATCACCGACTTCGGCAGTGCGCCGAACGAGATAACAGCATCCAGGCGATTGCGGAATTCGGGCGTAAACGTCCGCTCGATGGCGGCAGTATCCTCGCCCTCGCGCCGGTCACGGCCAAAGCCGATGGCGGATTTCGCCTGTTCGGCAGCCCCTGCGTTTGAGGTCATGATCAGAACCACATTGCGGAAGTCCACCTTGCGGCCATTGTGATCGGTCAGCGTGCCGTGGTCCATCACCTGCAACAGGATGTTGAAGACATCGGGATGCGCCTTTTCGATCTCGTCGAGCAAGAGAACGCAATGCGGATGTTGATCGACGCCGTCGGTCAGCAGGCCGCCTTGATCAAAGCCGACATAGCCCGGAGGTGCCCCTATCAGGCGCGAAACCGCGTGTTTCTCCATGTATTCCGACATGTCGAACCGCAAGAGTTCCACGCCCAGAGTATCGGCCAATTGCTTGGCCACCTCGGTCTTGCCAACGCCAGTTGGGCCGGCAAACAAGTAGTTGCCAATCGGTTTTTCCGGCTCGCGCAGGCCAGCACGTGCCAGTTTGATCGCAGAGCTGAGTGCCTCGATAGCTGCGTCCTGGCCAAAAACCACACGCTTGAGCGTGCCTTCAAGGTCCTTGAGAACTTCGGCATCGTTCTTGGATACGTTTTTCGGTGGAATACGGGCGATCTTGGCCACCACCTCTTCGATTTCCTTGACCCCGATACTCTTGCGCCGCTTGGAAGCTGCCAGCAAATGCTGGGCGGCTCCAGCCTCGTCAATCACGTCGATGGCCTTGTCAGGCAGTTTGCGATCATTGATGTAGCGCGCCGAGAGGTCGACCGCAGAGCGGATCGCCTCATTGGTGTATTTCACACTGTGGTGATCCTCGAAATACGGTTTGAGACCTTTAAGGATCTTGACCGCATCCTCAACCGTCGGTTCTGCCACGTCGATTTTCTGGAACCGGCGGGCAAGCGCGCGATCCTTTTCGAAATGCTGGCGGAACTCCTTGTAGGTGGTTGAGCCCATGCAACGCAGTTTGCCGCCCTGCAAGGCAGGCTTCAGGAGGTTTGAGGCATCCATCGCCCCACCCGAGGTGGCACCAGCCCCGATCACTGTGTGAATCTCGTCGATAAACAGAACCGCATCGGGGTGTTTTTCAAGCTCGGTCACGACCGCCTTGAGGCGCTCTTCGAAATCGCCCCGATAACGTGTACCCGCGAGCAGGGCACCCATATCAAGCGAATAGATCGTGGTGCGCGACAGGACGCGCGGGGTTTCCCCCTGCACGATCTTATGCGCCAAGCCTTCGGCGATGGCGGTTTTGCCTACGCCGGGGTCACCCACCAAAAGCGGGTTGTTCTTGCGGCGGCGGCAGAGCACCTGAATGCAGCGCTCAACCTCCGCATCGCGGCCGATCAGTGGGTCGATGTCACCCTTGCGGGCCTTTTCGTTGAGGTCGACACAGTATTTCGCAAGCGCCGAGTCGCCCGCCTCGACCGCATCGGTTTCTGTCGATTTGGCAGCCCCATCACCCTCTTGGCTGGAAGCGCCGGTAACGGGGCGAGATTCGCCATAGGCCGGGTCCTTGGCCACGCCATGGGCGATGAAATTCACCGCATCATACCGCGTCATATCCTGTTCTTGCAGGAAATAGGCGGCGTTCGACTCGCGCTCTGCAAAGATCGCGACGAGCACGTTGGCCCCGGTCACTTCGGTGCGGCCCGAAGATTGGACATGGATTGCCGCGCGCTGGATCACGCGCTGGAATGCCGCTGTTGGCACCGCCTCTGACCCTTCGATGTCAGTCACCAGATTGGCGAGGTCATCATCGATGAATTCCACCAGAGTGGTGCGCAATTCCTCTGTATTGACGCTACACGCCTTCAAGACGCGGGCGGCGTCGGGTTCGTCGACAAGGGCGAGCAGAAGGTGCTCGAGTGTCGCGAATTCGTGCTGACGTGCATTGGCAAGAGCCAATGCCGCATGGATTGCCTGTTCGAGCGTGTTCGAGAATGAAGGCACGGTCGTGCTCCTTCTGATCTTGGCCGGGGCGGGCTGCCCACTAACCTTGGCCTCATAATCTTAAAGTTTGGTCGATAGTGGCCAGTCTTCAAGGATTATTTCATCAAACTGGCTCACATTTCGTGTGACCAGCGTTGTTTTCATCACGCCCCGCTTAGAAACGGTCCTTGCGGGCGCGGATTTCGGCAAAGACATCAACCGGAGCGCGACCGGACATGCCCAAATGTGCCTGCACGCTCGCGTTTTCAGCGCGCAGAAACGGGTTAGTGGCCAATTCCTCGGCCAGGGTTGAGGGGACAGTGGGCCGACCTGCGGCGCGGGCGGCGCTGATCTCTTTGACCCTTGATATAAGGGCGGGGTTGTCGGGGTCAACGGTCAGTGCGAATTTCGCGTTGCTTTGCGTGTATTCGTGACCGGAACAAACCAGCGTCTCAGGCGGGAGATTGGCAAGTTTCCCAAGGCTTTCAAACATTTGCGGCATTGTGCCTTCGAATACGCGCCCGCAGCCCATGGCCATCAGGCTGTCGGCGGTGAAGACCATGGCGCTTGTGGGGAAGTGAAACGCGATATGTCCGAGCGTGTGGCCAGAGACATCGAGGACGCGCCCCTCTTCCGATCCGATCTTGATCAGGTCACCTTCGGTGACGCGATGATCAAGGGGGGGCAGGCGGTGTGCGTCAGCGGCGGCACCGATCACCGATACGGAATGCCGCGCGCGCACCGCATCGAGGCCCTGAACATGGTCGGCGTGGTGGTGGGTAAGCAGCACCAAAGAGGCGGACCAACCTTTTTTATCAAGGGCTTGCAGGATCGGTTCGGCCTCTGGCACGTCGATCACCGCGGTCACCCCCGTGGCCGGATCATGCGCGAGATAGGCATAGTTGTCGGCTAGGCAGGGAACAGTAAGGATTTGCAAAACCATGGTATTTTCCCGATTGCCGGTTAGTGTTAGGGTCGAGAGTGACTGATCTTTGGCCGGGCTGCAATGCATCTGGACGTTCAAGACCTGCGAAATTTTTACTACCGCAGCACATTGGGGCGCGCGGTGCAGAAAACCTTGCGCGCGCAGGTTGCGGAGTTCTGGCCCGAGGCACAAGGCCAGACCGTGGTGGGCTATGGATTCGCTGTGCCGTTTCTGCGCCCCTATCTTGCCGATGCGCGTCGGGTGATTGGATTAATGCCCGCACCTCAAGGGGTTATCGGATGGCCGCAGGGGATGCCGAACATCTCGGTGCTTTGTGAAGAGACGTTTTGGCCTGTGGAAACGGGGCATGTCGACAAGCTCTTGGTTGTGCATGGGCTGGAGACTTCGGAGCAGCCCGGCGCGGTGCTGGAGGAGTGCTGGCGGGTCTTGGGTCCGGGAGGGTCGGCGCTGTTTATTGTGCCGAACCGGGCTGGTCTGTGGTCGCGATCGGATCGCACGCCGTTTGGTTTTGGACGGCCCTACAGCCAGACGCAGCTGGAAAGCCAATTGAAATCGCAGAACTTTTTGCCCGAGCGCCATGCGACGGCTCTTTATCAGCCACCGTCAGAGCGCCCGTTCTGGCGCAAGACGGCGGGCATGTGGGAGCGGATGGGGGGCAAGCTATCGGTCGTTGTCTCGGGCGGGGTGCTGATGGTTGAGGCCACAAAACGGGTGCAGGCCCCAAGCGGTCCGGGGTTGCGGGACAAAGTGCGCAAACCGCTGTCGGTGCTGAACCCGCAGCCAGAGGCCAAGCCGGTCTAAGACCTTACAGACCTTAAGGAATCAGGGTCGATTATGTAAGGTCGCGACATCCGCAATCGGTGGCCGCTGGTCGAGTGCGATGTCGGCTAATGTGCTGCGATCGAGATCGTCGAGAAAGGCGCGCTCTGCCGCCTTCAAACGCGCCTTGAGTCGGCAGCGCCCGTCGAGGGAACATTCTCCCGCATCTGCCCCAAAGCAGACCACAAGTGCCTGACCGGATTCGAGGTGGCGGATCACATCCCCCAAACGAATCTCTGATGGGGGGCGGGCGAGGATCGCACCGCCGCCGCCGCCACGCTTTGTGTCGATCAGGCCAGCCTGTGACAGCCGTTGCATGATCTTGGCGAGGTGGTGGCGCGAGAGGTCAAACTCGGCTGCCAACTCGGCACTGGAAAAGGCGCGGTCGGGGGCGCTGGCCATCCGCATGAGCATCCGCAGGCCAAAATCGGTAAAGGAGGTGAGGCGCATGGTCGCTAGGGTTCCGCTTTAATCGGTATTTACAATACCTATTAGCAGGGCTAGACGAGAATGCAAAGCGGGATTGGTGCCGCGTGCCCGTCCCGAACCACGGAAAGGACCGCGTTATGTCCGATACCTCGAAGCCGGGCACATATGCCTCACCACCCTGTATGGCGGGGGAGGTGGACCCAGCCTATTTCGACCCTCTTGTCACCGATCCGGCGCAGGCGCGCGATGTCGCGCGGTGGCGCAAGGCCGAGCGTCAGCGTCTCAGGCGCTTGCGCGGTGCCTTGAGTGTTACGGCGCGGCAAGAGGTTGGGCGAAGCTTGGCGGATCATCTGCGCACGGTGGTGCAAGAGAGGTTCAACGGGGCGCGGGGCAAGGTTCTGTCCTGCTACTGGCCCATCAAAGGCGAGCCGGATCTGCGTGATCTGATGGCGGAGTGGCATTCAAGCGGGGTGCGGATTGCGTTGCCCATCGTCGAGGTCAAGGCCGCGCCGCTTGTCTTTCGTCGCTGGACGCCAGAGACCAAGATGGTGCGGGGCGATTGGAATATCCCAGTGCCGCCGCCCGAGGCGGAGCAGGTGACGCCCGAGATCACCCTTGCGCCGATGATTGGCTGGACGACGGGGTGTTACCGGCTGGGCTATGGCGGCGGCTATTTCGATCGCACGCTGGCGGCGCTTGACCCACGCCCGGTGAGCATCGGCATTGCGCTGAGCTCGGCGCAGATCGAGACCATCTATCCGCAGCCGCATGACATTCCGCTCGACATGGTCGTGACGGACACGGGCCTTGGGGCCGAAAGGAACAAGAGATGACGAGCACGGCGGAACAAATGCGGAGCTGGCGCGGGCCTGCGGTCCTGAGTTTCGGGTTTCGGCCCTTTTTCCTAGGGGCGGGCCTTTGGGCGGCGGGGATCATGGCGCTTTGGGTGCTGATGCTGACGGGCGCGCTGAGCCTGCCGACAGGCTTTGACCCGGTGAGTTGGCATGCGCATGAGTTTCTATTTGGCTATCTGGCGGCGGTGATTGCCGGATTCATGCTGACGGCGGTGCCGAATTGGACGGGGCGTTTGCCCATTGTCGGCTGGCCGCTGGCGAGTTTGGCGGCGCTGTGGCTGTTGGGGCGCGTGGCGGTCCTAGTGTCTGCCGGGGTGCCACCTATGGCGGTGGCGCTGATGGATCTGGCGATGCCGGTTGTTCTGGGCGCGGTCATGCTGCGCGAGATCGTGGCGGGCAAGAACTGGCGCAATCTGATTGTGCTGGTGATGCTGGCGGTCTTTGCGCTGGGCAATGGCCTGTTTCATTGGGAGGCGGCGCGGGGCGATTATGCCGCGCAGGGCTATGGGCTGCGGGTGGGGCTGGCGGCGGTGGTGATGATGATCCCGGTCATTGGCGGGCGGATCATTCCGTCGTTTACGCGCAACTGGCTGGCGCGGCGGGGGCCTGGGCGGCTGCCTGTGCCGCCGATGCAGCGGTTCGACAAGCTGGCGCTCTTGCTGCTGTTGGGGGCGCTGGGGATGTGGATCGCCCGGCCTGATGGATTGGCCACGGGCGGGGCGCTGGTGGTGGCCGGTGCATGCCACGCGATGCGTCTGGCGCGCTGGGCAGGGGATCGCACCGGGGCAGAGCCGTTGGTTTGGGTTTTGCATCTGGCCTATGCCTTTGTGCCGCTGGGGGCGTTGGCCATTGGGCTTGAGGGGCTGAGTTCGGGCATATTCGGCATGGCTGCGGTGCAACACCTGTGGATGGCCGGGGCGGCAGGGCTGATGACGCTGGCGGTGATGACGCGGGCGACACTGGGCCATACGGGTCGGCCATTGACGGCAGGGGGCGGCACGGTGGCGATTTACCTCGCGCTGGTGGTATCTGTGCTGGCACGACTGGCGGCGGGGGTTTTGCCTGCGGAGGCGGGTATGTTGCATGCGCTGTCGGGTGCCGCGTGGATCGGGGCCTTTGGCGGGTTTGCGGTGCTGTACGGGCCGCTGATGCTGCGACAGAAACCGGCAAAGACGATCCCGGCGGCGTGATGGGCTGGGCGGAATTCATCGCGGCGTTTGGCGGGTTTTTCCTGAGCCATTCGGTGCCGGTGCGCCCCAAGGTCAAGGCATGGCTGGTGGAGCGGTTGGGGCCGAGGGGATTCACCCTTGGCTATTCGCTTTTGTCACTGGGCGTCTTGGCATGGGTCATTGGTGCGGCGGGGCGCGCGCCGTTTTTGCCGCTCTGGGATTGGGCGCCGTGGCAAGGTTACGTGACGCTGGGCGTGATGCTGGCGGTCTGCATAATTCTGGCGCTGGCCATTGGCAGGCCCAATCCGTTTTCCTTTGGCGGGGCGAACAACGCGCGGTTCGATCCCGAGCGGCCGGGGCTCGTGCGGGTGACGCGGCATCCGATGCTGGTGGCGCTGGCGCTTTGGGCCTTGGGGCATTTGCTTGCCAATGGGGATCTGGCGCATGTGATCCTGTTTGGCAGTTTCGCGGGCTTTGCCATCTTGGGGGCGGTGCTGATCGACCGGCGCAAGCGGCGGATCATGGGGGCAGAATGGCTGCGGCTGGACCATGCCCGGCGGCGGGCGGGAATGGCACCGCAGAGCGGGGGCGCGGCGCTGATGCGGGGCATCTTGGGCCTGTTTCTATACGCCGCGCTTTTGGTGGCGCATCCGCATTTCTTTGGCGTCTCGCCGCTGGGGTAAGGGCCGCAATGCGGCCTTGGCGGCGTTTGGCCGATGGCGCAAAAATCGCGCGACGCCTCTCAAAAACACTGATAGCGTTAACGCTTGACCATGCTTTGGGCGGGGCATTCGTGAGGGGAATCGCCATTTCGTAGTAAAAAGTGAAACTTTTTGAAGATTAAAATGCGCGCAATAGGTCGCACCTGAGTTAAGTATTTGAAATTGCGCTGTATTCATTAGTATACAATAGTTTTCAAGCGGCTTGCCCGCTTGGGAAGGCTCTGCTACACCGCAGCCGAATTTGGGTGCGTCGTTGGGCGCAACCTATGCCAACGTCCCCGGATGTGACCCCGCGTCACGCCTGACCAACCGGGGCCAGATTATCGGAAGGGTGGACGTGTCCGAACCAGCTTCGATCTCTACTGGCATTGCCGCGCGCTATGCCACTGCGATATTCGAGCTTGTGAGAGAGGCCAAAGGCTTGGCCAAACTCGAAAGCAATCTCACTGATCTGGCACAGGCGCTGAATGACAGCGACGACCTGCGTGCGATGATCGCCTCGCCGGTTCTGAGCCGGGATGTGCAGGGTTCTGCGATGTCCGCCGTGGCGGCCAAGATGAAGCTGCTGCCCGAGCTTCAGAATGGTCTGGCGCTGATGGGCCAGAAGCGGCGGCTGTTTGTGCTGCCGCAACTGATTACGCAGCTCAACGCCATGATTGCCGAAGACAAGGGCGAAGTAAGCGCCGACGTCACCAGTGCCAAGGCGCTGACCAAGGCGCAGTCCGACAAGCTGGCCAAAGCGCTGAAGGCGCGCGTGGGCAAGGATGTCAAGATCAATGCGACCGTTGATGAAAGCCTCATCGGCGGTCTAGTCGTCAAGATGGGCTCGAAGATGATCGACACGTCGATCCGCTCCAAGCTCGATTCCCTCCAGAATTCAATGAAAGAGGTCGGATAAATGGGTATCCAAGCAGCAGAGATTTCTGCGATCCTGAAGGACCAGATCAAGAACTTTGGCCAAGACGCCGAAGTTGCAGAGATCGGCCGGGTTCTCTCGGTGGGTGACGGGATCGCACGGGTTCACGGGCTGGACAATGTTCAGGCTGGCGAGCTTGTCGAGTTTCCGGGCTCGATCATGGGCATGGCGCTGAACCTTGAGAGCGACAACGTCGGTGTCGTGATCTTCGGGTCGGACCGTGACATCAAGGAAGGCGACACCGTCAAGCGCACCAAGTCCATCGTGGACGTGCCGATTGGCGACGAGCTGTTGGGCCGCGTTGTGGACGGTCTGGGCAACCCGCTGGATGGCAAGGGCCCGATCAAAACCAAGACCCGCGGTCTGGCTGACGTCAAAGCCCCCGGCATTATCCCGCGTAAATCGGTGCACGAGCCGATGGCGACTGGCCTCAAATCCGTGGACGCCATGATCCCGATCGGTCGCGGTCAGCGCGAGCTGATCATTGGTGACCGTCAGACCGGCAAGACTGCCGTGGCGCTGGACGCGATCCTGAACCAAAAGATCTATAACGAAGCGGCGGGCGACGACGAGAGCAAGAAGCTCTATTGCGTTTACGTCGCTGTGGGCCAGAAGCGCTCGACCGTGGCGCAGCTGGTGAAAAAGCTCGAAGAGAGCGGCGCGATCAAATATTCGATCGTCGTGGCCGCCACCGCGTCGGACCCCGCGCCGATGCAGTTCCTGGCACCCTATTCCGCAACCGCGATGGCCGAGCATTTCCGCGACAATGGCCGTCACGCGCTGATCGTGTACGATGACCTTTCCAAGCAGGCCGTGGCCTATCGCCAGATGTCGCTGTTGCTGCGTCGTCCGCCCGGTCGTGAAGCCTATCCGGGGGACGTGTTCTATCTTCACTCCCGTCTGCTGGAGCGTTCGGCCAAGCTGAACAGTGACAATGGTTCGGGCTCGCTTACCGCGCTGCCGATCATTGAAACCCAAGGTGGCGACGTGTCGGCGTTTATTCCGACCAACGTGATCTCGATCACCGACGGCCAGATCTTCCTTGAGACGGAACTGTTCTATCAGGGTATCCGTCCGGCTGTGAACACCGGTCTGTCGGTGTCGCGTGTGGGCTCTTCCGCTCAGACCAATGCGATGAAGTCGGTCGCGGGTCCGGTGAAACTGGAACTGGCGCAGTATCGCGAGATGGCGGCCTTTGCTCAGTTCGGGTCCGACCTTGACGCGGCAACGCAGCAGTTGCTGAACCGTGGTGCGCGTCTGACCGAGTTGATGAAGCAGCCGCAGTATTCGCCGCTGACCAATGCCGAGATCGTCTGCGTGATCTATGCGGGCACCAAGGGTTATCTGGACAAGATCCCGGTGAGCCAAGTGGGCCGCTATGAGCAAGGTCTGCTCAAGCACCTGCGCGGCAAACATGCCGATCTGCTGGCATACATCACCAAGGAAGACCCCAAGATCAAGGGTGAGGCCGAGGACCGTATCAAAGCTGCGCTGGACGAATTCGCCGCTGACTTCGCATAAGGGGGAGATAAGGCAATGCCGAATCTCAAGGACCTGAAAAACAGGATCGCGTCGGTCAAATCGACCCGCAAGATCACCAAGGCCATGCAGATGGTTGCCGCGGCAAAACTTCGCCGCGCTCAGGATGCTGCCGAGCAGGCCCGCCCCTATACCGAGCGTTTCAACGCGGTAATGGGCAAGCTTGCGGCCTCTGTCGGGGATGCGGCCAATGCGCCGCGTCTTTTGGCGGGCACGGGTGAGGACAAGGTGCATCTCTTGGTGGTGATGACTGCCGAGAGGGGCCTTTGCGGTGGCTTCAACGCGAACATCGCCAAGCTGGCCAAAACCCATGCCGCCGAGTTGCTGGCCAAGGGCAAGACGGTCAAGATCTTGACCGTTGGCAAGAAGGGCCGTGACGCGATGAAGCGCGACTTTGGTCAATATTCCGTGGGTCACGTCGACATGAGCGAGGTCAAGCGCCTTGGGTATGCCGATGCCCAAGGGATCGCGGCCGAAGTGCTCAAGCGGTTCGACGGGGGCGAGTTCGATGTCGCGAAGATTTTCTTTTCGCGGTTCGAGAACGTCGTCAGCCAGATCCCGAGCATGCAGCAGGTGATCCCGTTTGACGTGGACACCACGGCGGGCAAGGTCGATACCGACAGCTTCTATGATTACGAGCCCGACGAGCAGGCGATCCTTGCCGATCTCTTGCCGCGTGGGGTGGCGACCGCGATCTTTGCCGCGCTGTTGGAAAATGGTGCCTCTGAGCAGGGTGCGCGTATGTCCGCGATGGACAATGCGACGCGCAACGCTGGCGATATGATCGACAGGTTGACGATTGAATACAACCGTTCGCGTCAGGCCGTGATCACCAACGAGCTAATTGAAATCATTTCCGGCGCGGAAGCGCTGTAAGAGAACCGGAGACGAAACATGGCAAATGCAAAAGGCAAGGTGACGCAGGTCATTGGCGCCGTTGTGGACGTTCAATTTGACGGCGATCTGCCAGCCATTCTGAACGCGCTGCAGACCGACAACCACGGCAAGAAGCTGATCCTCGAAGTGGCGCAGCATCTGGGCGAGAACACCGTGCGCACCATCGCGATGGACGCGACCGAAGGCCTCGTGCGCGGTCAGGCCGTGAGCGATACCGGTGCGCCGATTTCGGTGCCGGTGGGCAACGCGACCCTGGGCCGCATCCTGAACGTCATCGGTGAGCCGGTGGACGAGGGCGCGCCGATCAAGGCCACGGAATACCGCTCTATCCACCAGCCTGCGCCGGAGTTTTCCGAGCAGTCGACCGCATCCGAGATCCTCGTGACGGGGATCAAGGTTGTGGACCTGCTGGCCCCCTATGCCAAGGGCGGCAAAATTGGCCTCTTCGGCGGTGCCGGTGTGGGCAAGACGGTTCTCATCATGGAACTGATCAACAACATCGCCAAGGTGCACTCGGGCTATTCGGTGTTTGCCGGTGTGGGTGAGCGGACCCGTGAAGGGAACGACCTGTATCACGAGATGATCGAATCCAACGTGATCAAGCCCGATAATCTGGAAGAAAGCCAAGTGGCCCTTGTCTATGGTCAGATGAACGAGCCTCCGGGGGCGCGTGCGCGTGTGGCCCTGACCGGCCTGACGCTGGCCGAGCAGTTCCGCGATCAGTCCGGGTCGGACGTGTTGTTCTTTGTCGACAACATCTTCCGCTTTACGCAAGCAGGGTCCGAGGTGTCGGCGCTGTTGGGTCGTATCCCGTCTGCCGTGGGCTATCAGCCGACGCTGGCCACCGACATGGGTGCCATGCAGGAGCGCATTACCTCGACCAAGCAGGGGTCTATCACGTCCATTCAGGCCGTTTACGTGCCTGCGGACGACTTGACCGACCCGGCACCTGCCACGACCTTTGCCCACCTTGACGCAACGACCGTTCTTAGCCGTGCGATTTCCGAGCTTGGTATTTACCCGGCTGTGGACCCGCTCGACTCGAACTCGCGTCTGATGGACCCGCAGATCGTGGGCGAAGAGCATTATCAGGTTGCGCGTGACGTGCAGGGGATTTTGCAGCGTTACAAATCGCTTCAGGACATCATCGCCATTCTGGGCATGGACGAACTGAGCGAAGAGGACAAACTGACCGTGGCGCGTGCCCGGAAAATCCAGCGTTTCCTCAGCCAGCCGTTCGACGTGGCCAAGGTGTTCACCGGCTCTGACGGGGTTCAGGTGCCGCTGGAAGAAACGATCAAATCGTTCAAGGCCGTGGTCGCGGGCGAGTATGATCACCTGCCCGAAGGTGCCTTCTACATGGTGGGCGGCATCGACGACGTGCTCGCCAAAGCCGAACGTATGGCTGCTGACGCGGCCTGATCAACGCCTGTCACGGTCCTGCGCGGGTGATCCCCGCGCGGGCCTGACACCATGAGGGAGGCCGAGATGGCTGAAACAGTGCAATTCGATCTGGTGAGCCCCGAGCGGCTTTTGGCCTCGGTTGCTGCCCATGAGGTGAGCATTCCGGGGGCTGAGGGCGATCTGACCGCCATGGCCGATCACGCCCCGCTCATCACCACGCTGCGGCCCGGTATCCTGCGGGTGTCGGGGCCATCGGGCGAAAAGGAATATGTTGTGACCGGCGGTTTCGCCGAGATCAGCGGCAAGAGCGTGTCCGTTCTTGCGGAGCAGGCCGTTGCGCGTGAGGATATGACGCGCGAAGCGTTCAAGGCGATGGTGGATGCGGCGACCGACAAGTTGGCGCATGCGCAGGAAAAATTCGTCAATGAGCCCGGCCCTGTCGACGAGATGGCCAAGCTCTTGGCGGATATGGTGGCTGTAGGCGACCATATCGGGTTGTCTTCCAACTGAGGTTGCGGCGGATTCTGCTATCAAAGGGGCCGTTCTGCGGCCCTTTTTTCTTTTTTTTGCTCTCAATTTTGCCGGAAAATCGGTGTAGGCTCGCCAGAGTTTCGGAAGGCATCATATGAAATTCTTGATCAATCAAGCTATTGGGATCGAACAGGGGGATGATGTCCTCTTTTCAGATTTTGCTGATGGGGGCGAAATGTGGACCGGATCAGGCGCGCGTGAGCGGCGCAAGTTGATCACCTTTGCCAGCCCGTTCAAGTCCGAACCTGCGGTGCATGTGGCCCTGTCGCTTTGGGATATGGACAGCGCCACCAATGCCCGTGCCGATGTGACGGCGGAAAAGATCACGCCAAATGGGTTTGAGATCGTGTTCCGCACTTGGGCGGATACGCGGGTGGCCCGGGTGCGGGTGCGTTGGATGGCGCTTGGTGAGGTGTTCCACGAGGATGACTGGCAAGACGTTTACTGAGGCGGAGAGCGTTGGGATGGACATGCGATTGCGTCCGGGCGAGGAGACCACGGTGCTGCCAGAGGGGCAGGATGCCGCGCTGCATTTCATTGGTCGGATCAACACCCCATGGACCCGGCGCGAAGAGTGCCCGCGGCAGGGGCAGCTGGAGGGACCAGAGTGTCGGATTGAGGTGTTTGCACCTTGGGTCGCGGCGCTGGAGGGAATCGCGGCCTATAAGCATCTTGAAATTCTGTATTGGTTGGACCGGTCCCGGCGGGATCTGGTGCGGCAGAACCCGAAAGGGGATGGTACGCGCTATTTTGGCACCTTTGCCCTGCGCTCGCCGCAGCGGCCCAATCCCATTGGCACGTCGCAGGTGCGCCTGATCGGGGTAGAGGGGGCGGTGTTGATCGTTCGGGGGCTGGATTGTCTGGATGGCACGCCTTTGGTGGACATCAAGCCTGATCGTTGCGAGTTTACCCCACAGGCCCCGGCAAAGCCGCTATAGCCGTTTGATTTACCGCTATTTTGGTGAGAGCAGCCTATCAACGCTCTTTGAAATTCGTTTCGATCACGATCAAACCCGCAGGGGTTTTACGCCCATGTCGGATGAAATTTTCCCGCAGGCGAGAGGGTGAAAATCTCGGCGCCGGTGGCGGTCACGCCGATGGAATGTTCGAATTGCGCCGACAGAGATTTGTCGCGGGTGACCGCGGTCCAGTCATCGGCGAGCACTTTGGTTTCGGGGCGTCCGAGATTGACCATCGGCTCGATGGTGAAGAACATGCCTTCTTCCAGACGCGGCCCGCTGCCTGCCCGCCCGTAATGCAGCACATTGGGTGGTGAATGGAACACGCGGCCCAAGCCGTGCCCGCAGAAATCACGCACCACCGACATGCGATGCGCCTCGACGTAAGATTGGATCGCGTGGCCGATATCGCCAAAGGTGGCACCGGGGCGCACGGCTTCGATCCCCTTCATCAGGGCGTCATGTGTGACCTGGATTAGCCGTTCGGATTTGCGGCTGAGTTTGCCTGCTACATACATCCGGCTCGTGTCGCCAAACCAACCATCCACGATCACCGTCACATCGACGTTCAGAATGTCACCATCCTTGAGCACCTTGTCGCCGGGAATGCCATGGCAGACCACGTGATTGACGCTGATGCAGCTGGCGTGCTGATAGCCCTTATACCCGATGGTGGCGGATTTCGCGCCAGAGGCGTTAACCTTGTCCTCGATCAGCTTGTCGATGGCGGCGGTGGTTTGTCCGACAAAGACATGCTCTGCGATTTCGTCGAGGATTTGCGCGGCAAGTGCCCCGGCCCGGTGCATACCAGCAAAATCCGCAGTCTCATGGATGCGGATGCCCTCGCGCGTCAATCGTCCTCGATGTGTTTCGTTCACGTCCGGCCTCGTATGGTGTGCATTTTCCGTTTATCTAGGGCTATTTGCGCGAAAGGACCAGAGGGGGGTCGTTTGCAAGGGGCAGGCCATGACCAATTGTGATCTCTTGCGGGGTGATATTGGCACGATATGACAGCACTGTGACCCCTGCCGCGCGGGCGTGCTGCAGGGCGTTAGCATAGGTGGGGTCGATGTCTTGGGCCACGGTCACGGCCTGTGCATCGCTGCGTTGCACCAGATAAAAGAGCACGGCGCGATGCCCGGCGCGGGCCATTTCGGCCAGATCCCCCAAGTGCCGCGCGCCGCGTGCGGTGACGCTGTCGGGGAACTCGGCCAAACCGGGCGTGCGTGACAGGGTCACGGATTTTACCTCGACATAGGCATCGGGCAGGCCTGCGCCCGAAAGCAGGAAATCCACTCGGCTGGCAGTGCCGTAGGCTTGTTCGGGGCGCACCCGGTCATAGCCGGCCAGTTCCGGGATTCTCCGCGCCTCAAGCGCGGTCCTGACGATCCGGTTGGCAAGACCCGTATCGACACAGACGAAATCCCCGCCCGAACGCTCCAGCAACCGCCAGCCGAATTTGAGTTTCTTGCGCGGATCGTCATTGGGTTCGACCCAGATGGTTGCCCCCGGATCGGCCAGCCCCATCATGCTGCCAGGGTTGGCGCAATGCGCCGTAACCTCTCGCCCATCCATCAGGCGGATATCGGCGAGAAAGCGTTTGTAGCGGCGCAGCAGCACAGCCTGCACAAGAGGGGTTTGAAAGCGCATGACCTGCGCCTATACCGGGTTTGTCCCCGGATCAAGGAGTCTGCCATGCCCAACCCGACCGCTGCCATGCTTGTCATCGGAGACGAAATCCTGTCGGGGCGCACGCGCGATGCCAACATGCATTATCTGGCGGGCGAGGTGACGAAGGTCGGCATCGACCTTAGGGAAGTGCGCGTGGTCAGCGACGATCCCGGCGCTATTGTTGCGGCGGTGCAGGCGCTGAGCGCGGGGTATGACCATGTGTTCACCTCGGGCGGCATTGGCCCGACCCATGACGATATCACCGCCGAGAATGTGGCTGCGGCCTTTGATCGACCGATTTCGGTGCGCGACGACGCGCGCGCCATTCTGGCCGCGCATTACGACGCGCGGGGGCAGGAATTGAACGCGGCGCGTTTGCGCATGGCGCGTATTCCGGACGGGGCCACGCTCATTGATAACCCGATCAGCGCCGCGCCGGGGTTTACCATCGAGAATGTGCATGTGATGGCCGGGGTGCCGTCGATCTTTCAGGCGATGCTGGCCTCTGTGCTGCCCAAGCTGACGGGCGGTGCGCCGATCCTGTCGCAGGCGCTGGAAATCCGGCGCGGCGAGGGCGATATTGCAGGGCCTCTTTCCGATCTGGCGGAGAGGTATCCTGACCTCAGCATCGGCTCTTACCCGTTTATCCGCGATGGGTGTTACGGGGCGCAGATCGTGATGCGTGGGCAGGATGGTGCGCGGCTTGAGGCTGCGATTTCTGAATTGGCGGAGATGTTTCCGGCATGAGCCCTGATGTGCAGACGCTTTATGCGGTGACCGAGGCCACGTGGCCGCCTGCGCGCTGCGAACAGCTTGGTCCTGTGACCCTGCGCGAGGGCAAGGGTGGTGGCAAGCGCGTGTCTGCTGCAACAGTTACGGGGCCGATCACGGGCGCGGAACTGCTCACCGCCGAGATGGCAATGCGCGCGCTCGGGCAAGGCCCGCTCTTTCAGGTGCGCGAGGGGGATGGCGCGCTGGATGCGCTTTTGGCCTCTGAGGGATATGAGGTGGTTGACCCGGTTAACCTCTATGTCGTGCCGGTTGCGGCGTTGACAGGCGAAAAGCCGCCGCGTGTCAGCACCTTTGCGGTTTGGGAGCCTCTTGAAATCATGCGCGAAATCTGGGCTGATGGGGGTATTGGCCCGGCGCGTATTGCGGTGATGGAGCGTGTTACCGGCCCCAAGACCGGGCTTTTTGGCAGGCATAAGGATCAGCCCGCCGCCACCGGCTTTGCCGCGATTCACGCGGGCGTGGCCATGGTGCATGCGCTGGAGGTTCACGCCCGTCACCGCCGCGCCGGGATGGGGCGGCTGATGATGCTACAGGCGGCGCTTTGGGCGCAGGCAGAGGGTGCGCAGTATCTGTCGGTGATCTGCACCAAGAGCAATCAGGGGGCCAATGGGCTATATACGGCGATGGGGTTTGCCCATGTTGGCGACTACCATTACCGGCAAAAGGAGTGAGACATGACCAAGCCATCCGAGCCCACAGCGCTTGATTTGCCGATGCTTGACCCGTTGCCAGAGGCGACACAGAAGTATTTCGACATCTGCGCCGAGAAACTGGGCATGATCCCCAATGTGCTGCGGGCCTATGCCTTTGACATCGACAAGCTGAATGCCTTTACCACGCTCTACAACAACCTGATGCTGGCCGAGAGCGGGTTGAGCAAGCTGGAGCGCGAGATGATCGCGGTCGTGGTCAGTTCGATCAACCGATGCTGGTATTGTCAGGTGGCGCATGGCGCGGCGGTGCGGCAACTCTCTGGTGATCCGGCGCTTGGTGAGGCGATGGTGATGAATTGGCGCGCGGCAAAGCTGGATGCGCGGCAGAGTGCGATGCTGGGCTTTGCCGAAAAGATCACGCGCGCCTCGTCTGAGATTTCTGAAGCCGATCGTCAGGCGCTGCGCGATCAGGGTTTGAGTGCGCGCGATATCTGGGACATCGCCAATGTTGCGGGGTTCTTCAACATGACCAATCGCGTGGCCTCGGCGACGGGCATGCAGCCTAACCCCGAGTATCACGCGCAGGCGCGCTAAGGTCTGATGCGGCGCGTTATCCCTTTTTTGCTATGGAGTTTTCTGGCGGGCGGCCCGGCGGTTGCGGTTGATCTGACCCTGCCTGCGGGGGCCAGCCAGACGCGCGAGGTGATCCGAGAGGCGGATACGGTGCGCCTGCCGACGGGGCCGCATTCGGGGACGGATGTGCCAAACTTGCAGCTTGAGGGGCGTATTGTCAGCCGGGCTTGGCGGATGCCGGTGCAGGGGGTCACGACGCTGCAACTTTTGACGCCATTGCGCGATCAGTTGGAGGGCGCGGGCTGGGAGGCGGTGTTTGCTTGCGAAGCTCTGGACTGTGGCGGCTTTGATTTCCGCTTTGCCCTGCCAACGCTGCCCGCGCCTGACATGTTTCTTGATCTCTTCGACTATCGCTATCTGTTGCTGCGACGGGGCATGGGCGCGACGCAGGAGCATGCCGCACTTATCGTCAGTCAGAGTGGGCGCACAGGCTATGTGCAAGTTCTGGAGGTGACAACGCTGGCCGAAGGCTACACCATCCAGCCCATTCCGGCGGAGGAGCGCGAAGCGTTGCCGCGCGTTGATCTTGTGCAGGCGTTGCAAACGCAGGGGCATGCAGTGCTGGAGGGTTTGGATTTTGGCCTGGGGGATAATGCGCTTGGGGCTGGTCCCTATCGCAGTCTTGTGACCTTGGCGGAGTTTTTGACGGCGTCGCCAGAGACACGGGTGGCCCTAGTCGGGCATAGCGATAGCATTGGGGGGCTGGAGCAGAACAGCGCCCTTTCGCGCGCCCGCGCCGAGGCGGTTTTGAACCTTTTGGTCGAGCAACATGGCGTGGCCCCGGCGCAGGTTGAAGCGCATGGGATCGGCTATCTGTCCCCGATTGCCTCAAACACCAGCCCAGAGGGGCGTGAACGCAATCGCCGGGTTGAGGTTGTGCTATTGGACGCGGAGCCGTAGTAAGCGCGCTGCTCAGCGCCACCAAGCCGCATGTGAGGCGAGCGCGCCTTGCAGCTTGGCGAGCAAGCGGTTGGCCGGGCCGGGCCGGGGTAGGGGGCCATGCGCCAGCCGTTCGACAACCACCTCGACCGGGCATGGTCGCCCGGTCACGGGATCGCGGTAGCGCGGATAATCAATGAGTGCCGCATGCACAAGACCGGGCAGCGAAGGCCGTGCGCTGCGTCGCGCCGGGATGTCGCCCAGATCACGGGTCAGCCCCCATCCGGCATAAAAGGGCGCGCCGGTTGTGGTAACGCGCACCCCGCGCAAGAGCGCCTCGAACCCCAAGAGCGAGGTCATGGTCCAGACCTCGTTGACCATGCTGAGCACGCGGGCGGGATCGGTGTGATCGAGGATGAGATCGGCGAGGTCGCGGGCGGCATCCGGTGGCACGGCGCCGGGGCGCAGCCCTGCTTCGACATCGGGGTGGGGTTTGTACAGGATCACGGCATCCGGGTTGGCGGCGCGTGCGGCGTGCAAGAGGGCGAGATTGCTGGTGATCGCCCCAGCCCCAAGGCGGATCGAGGCATCATCTTCGACCTGACCGGGCACGAGGATACGCCGCCCCTCGGGCAGGTCGGGCACCGATTGGCCAAGGTTGTATTTGCTGAGATCATGCCGGGTCAGTGCTGCGATCAGCGCCTCGGCGCGGCGTTCTTGATCGGGGCGCAGGCGGGTGCGGGTGGCGATCAGGCGCTCTAACCGGCTTTCGCGCGTGGGATCATAGTAGATGCCCAGATCGTCACAGACGAGCGACAGGGGGGGATAAGATCGGCACCGAGCCCGCGCGAGCGCAAGAAGCCGTCCTCGATGCGCACGGCCCCTTCTGGGGCTCTTTCGGCCTGTGAGGCCCAGACCATGACGCGGCGGTCGGGCTGGGGCGTGCCGCCAAAGACCACCCGCCGATGCGTGCCAAAGAAGCCTTGGAGCGGCGCGCGTTTCCACAGGCGCATGCCATGGGCCTGCCATCCGGCGTGATCCTCGCGCCAAGCCCGTGTTTCGGCCTCTTGTGCCGAAATTGCCTGATCCAGATCGCAGAGCCGGTCGCGGTAGGGGTCATACCATGTGGGATAGAGCAGCATCGCCCCGGCAAAGAGCTGCGCGCGCGTGAGGTTGCGGCCCCGGCGGGTCAGGGGCAGGGGGTGGCGATCCTCGCTAAGGCCCCAGCCCGCATAGAACGGCTGGCCAAAGACATTTGGGCGGTGTCCGGCCAGAATGGCCTCGAACCCCATTTGCGAGGTGACGCAATAGACCGCGATGGCCCCTTCCATCAGCGCCCATGGGCTGACCGGATCGGACAAAAGACGGATGCGCGCGCTCTCGTCCTTGGCGGTGAAATAGCCGGGGCGGTGGCCTGCGGCGGTTTCGGGATGGGTCTTGATCACGATCCGCGCGCCGGGGTGATCCTCTTGTGCCCAATAGAGCATCTCGCGGAAGGTGTTGGCATCGGCCCCGCCATGCGTGACCGAGGCATCGCCGCGGGTCTGGTCGATCACCAGCACATAGCCCGGATCGGGGCAGGGCGTTTGCGGGTCGAAGGCACTGTATTTGCTTAGATGCGCCTCTTGCAGGCGCGCCATGCCGCTGCGGGCGCGGTTCAGCAAAGCCGTATCGTCGAGCGGGTGCGTGGCCAGTAGATGCTCGAGATCCGAAGGGTGGCGGCTGTCGAAATAGATGCCGCGTCGGTCGATCACCAGACCAAGGGGCGGCGCGCCGCTGCGCCCCGGCTGGAGTGAGCGTAGAAAGGCATCCTCGATCCGCAGCAGACCGGCACCAGTGCGGGCCGCCATCCCCTCGCCGCGCGCGGCATAGGGGCTGCGGCCCCAGACGGCAATCAAATCCTCGGTGCCGGGTTGCCCAAGGCTGAGGTCATAGCCCGCCAATGTCAGGATGCGGCGCAGGCGGCGTTGCCAGAGAAACCCGCCGTTGAAATAGAAAACCCGCCGGGAGGCCCGAGCCTCGCCAGCGGGTTGCCCGTCAGAGGGCTGGCTCAAAAGTCGCCCGAGAGAGTTGAGGACGCCGTTGATACCGATCCAACCGCGCCAAGCGTGCCGGTAAAGGCGCCGATGACCTTCGACCATTGCGTGAACGGTGCCTCGGTCACATAGATTGTGTCGTCGTCACGGATCGAAAAGTCGCGCGCCAGGAACAAGCCGTTGGGCTTGGTCAGGTCAAGCACATAGACCAGACGTTGCGCGCCCTGAAGATCGTTGCGGCCCAGAACCTGATTGGCGATTTCCATCGGTTCGTTGCGCAGCACAAAGACGCCGGTGGGATCGGCGGCAGCGGTCGAAAGGCCACCCACCTGTGCAATGGCCTCAAGCGCGCTGAGGGTCTGGGTTTCGAACGTCACGCGCGATTGCGCACCGGTGGCCCCAAGGGCGGTATAGGCGCGGGTATCGGCCTCGACCAAGATGCGGTCACCGCCGCGCAGGGCGATATCGAATTGCGGGTATTTGAACAGGTCCTGAAACCAAACCTTGGAGCGTTGATCGCCCCGGATCACGGTGATCTGTGCCACTTCTGGCGGGATCGCGATGCCACCTGCCGAGGCGATCATGGCCGAGAGGGTGCGCGTGGGGGCCTCGATCGGATAGACGCCCTGACCGCTGACTGCGCCGCTGATTGCCACTGTCGAGCCATTGCCAGCCAAACGGCGCACCTCGACCTGTGGATCGGGGGTTTGCTGTTCGAGTTTCTCGGTGATGACCCGGCGGACACCTTCGGGTGTGTTGCCTGCGGCCTTGATCCGGCCTGCGTAGGGGACAAAGATGAAGCCAGAGCCGTCTACCTGCACTTCGCCAAGGGTCGTCTGGTTGGTTGCTTCGCCCGCCAAAAGCCCGTCATCGACGTTTTCCCAGATCGTGAGGCCCAGCGTGTCACCGGGGCTGATGAGGTCAGACCCAAGTAGGCCAGCGTTTTGGAATTGTTCGGTAAAGCCAAGCGCCGGTTGCACGGCGGTCGCGCGGGTCACCCTGTCATTCACCGTCACGACAAAGGAGTCGCCCTGTTTCTGGACCGATCCGGCGTAGATTTCACGTTTGGTTGGGCCCACGCGCGGCAAGCCGCATCCGGCCACAAGAGATGCCATAAGCAATAGCGCGATAGGGCGCGCCCATCGGGTGTGTCGGGATGTCACTGCTCGGTCTCCTCGACCTGTTTTTGTTCTGCCTCGGGTCTTTTTTGATTACGCTAGCGAACAAACTTGTGAAAATCCAGCGTTTCCATTGCTTGCGCCTATGTGATGACGCGCAACTGTTGCCGAGGGGCCGCGGTGCCTGAGCGCAGCGCATCATAGGGGTCTTCGGGGGCAAGCATCATGTCGACCGCCTGACGCAGCAACTGTCGACGGCCCGAGGAGGAATAGAAGCCGCCCGCAATCTGGCTGGTTTCCAGCAGAAATCGCCGGTAATCGGCATAGGCGCGACGGTCTGGGCGCTCTGCTCCGGCAAAGAAATCGGCCAAGGGTTTGGTCGAGACGAATTGCGGTTTGGCATAGACCGCCTGACCAAAGGTGCGCAGTGGAATGCCCCGCCAGAGCACCTGTTGTGCTGCTGTGGAGTTGACGGTCACGGCAGAGCGCGCCTCGTCCAAGAGTTTTGCCAGCTTGCCGCCACGCAGATAATGCACCCGCCCGTGCAGGCCATAGGCGCGCACAAGGCGGCGCAATTCGCTGCGAATGGGGGCGCGGCCATCCTCTAGCGGATGTGCCTTGATCACCAGATGGTGATGCGGTGGCGCGCCACGTGCAAAGCCGTCAATCACGGTTTCCAGAAACTCGGTCATTGTGGAAAACGGCGAATGCGCCTGAAAAGAGGCGTCATGTTCCAGTTGCAGAAGGGCGATGTGATAGGGGAAGCCGCCGGTGCGCACCCGCCATGTGGTCAGGCGTCGCTCGATCGCCTGAATTGGCATCAGGACCAGACGTTTGAGGTAGAGTTTGAATTCCTGCCCCACGGTCAGCGCACGGTGCGGGCGGAAATGGCGATAGCGGCGATTCAGAAAGAGAACAAATCCGTGATAGAGCGCGCCGTAGAACACATGCTGGCGCATATCGCCCCAACTGGCAGGGGGCAGGGCGGTGTCCATGTCCGAGTTTTCCAGCGCCTGCCGCATCTCGGGCACGCTCATTTCCATCAGGCGGGAATTGCCGTTGGTGCCGCCGCGTTCATAGGTCACCCAATAGGGGCGCATATAGCCTTCTTCGAAGACATGGATCGTGAGGCCGCGCGCGCGGGCCATGGCGACGGCTTGGGCGTGAATGGGCCGGGTATCGCCATAGAGCACAAGATCGGTGATACGTTTGTCGTCGAGAATGGTGGCCAAAGTCGCGGGCCAATCCTCGGCCTGACCGAGAAATGGCAGAAAACTTGCGCGCTCGCGCCAGAACGCCTGATCCCCGGCATTGAAACCCACGCGCCAGACATCCGCCCCTGCCCGGCGCAGCATCTGCCCGAGTTTGTAGAAGAAAGGCCCGTGCGGTCCCTGAAGAAACAGAAACGCGCGGTTCTTGCCGGTCAGGCCCGTCATGGCGGTGTCTCTTGCCTTTGCGCTCGGTCACGCTTTTTACTGCAAAAATCGGGCGAAAATAAGCCCCTATCGCTGCGGTCTCTTGTCTGGCGGCGGTGAGGGCGGTAGGGGTCACGGCAGAGCAAAAGGAGGGCGGTCAATGTTCACGGGCATCATTACCGATGTGGGGCGCATCGAGGCGGTAGAGCATCGGGGCGACCTGCGCGCGCGGATCGGCACCGGCTATGATACCGGCCGGATCGACATCGGCGCGTCTATTGCCTGCGACGGCGTGTGCCTGACGGTCGTGGCGCTAGGGGCCGGTTGGTTCGATGTGGATATCTCCGCTGAAACCCTATCAAAAACCAACCTGTCGGGTTGGGCTGAGGGGCGGCGGGTCAATCTGGAGCGGGCGCTGCGGGTGGGCGACGAATTGGGCGGGCATATCGTGTCGGGCCATATCGACGGGTTGGCCGAAGTGGTGGGTTTGCGCGATGAGGGCGACAGCACCCGCGTCACGCTGCGCGCGCCGCAAGCCTTGGCGCGGTTCATCGCACCCAAAGGGTCGGTTGCCCTCAACGGCACCTCGCTGACCGTCAATGAGGTTGAGGGCTGCGATTTCGGGATCAACTTCATCCCGCATACCAAATCCGTGACCACCTGGGGCGATGTGGCCATGGGGGATATGGTCAACCTCGAGATTGATACGCTGGCGCGGTACGTGGCGCGGCTGGCCGAGGCGGGCTAGCCATCATTGGGCACGGCGGCGCGGTAGAGATGCCACGTTGCGTGCCCCAAGACCGGCAGCACGATCACCAGACCCAGGAAGGCGGGCAGCATCCCAAGGGTCATGCTGCCGGCCACGATCAGCCCCCATGTGGCGACGATGCGCGGATTGCGCCGGGCCACCGCGACAGAGGTCATGACCGCCACGGGCAGGCCCACGCGCCGGTCAATCAGCATCGGGAATGAAATCAGGCTGAGCACCAGCACCGCGGCGGCAAAGACAAAGCCTGCGGCCATGCCCAAGACGATCATCTGCCAGCCCGCAGCAGTGGTCAGCAAATCCTGTGCAAAGCCCATGAGGCTGGTCGGGGGCAGTGGCCCGAGGGTGAGGTCGTAGATATATTTCGCGGCGAACATCCAGACGATGAAAATCCCCATCAGGTAGACCCCCAGCACCAGAACAGGCCCCAGAACATGTGCGCGCAGGGCGCGCAGCGCTGTGCCCCAGCCGGTGGCCTGACCGGTTTCACGCTGTCGGCTCATTTCATAAAGCCCGGTGCCGATCACCGGACCGAGCAGGGTGAACCCGGCTGCCAGCGGAAAAAGCAGGTGCAGATTGGCCGAATGAAAGGCGGTAAGCGCCAGCGTGATTCCGATCAGCGGATAGATGGCGATCAGAAAGAACACGTCACTGCGCAGGGCCACGAAATCGGCCAGCCCTTTGCGCAGGGCGTCGCGCAGGTCATCGTGGCTGAGGGTGCGCACGTCGGGTGGGGTGGTAACCTCGCTGCGCAGGGCACCTGTGGCGTCTGAGGCACCGCGCCCCGCGCTTGCGGTGGTGCCCGCCAGCCATGTGAGTGGATTGCCGATGGTCTTGGTCATTCTGGCCTCCCTTATCGGGGCGCGGATGCCGAAGTTTGGGCGTCGCGCCGTGGCGTTGCCGTGAGACCAAGATAGCATGGATTACGCCTGTCGTCACATCCCGATGGGGGATGAGACGATATCAGCCGTGGCGGGGACGCGAGGGCACGCGATTTTCGATCCAGCGGAACATCAGCGCGATGAGGCCCGCAATGATCATATAGACAAGGGCAAGCAGCAAAAGCGGCTCGTAGACGATAAAGGTATCGGCGCGCACGCGGCTGGAGACCGAATAAATCTCGATCACGGTGATGGTTGCCACCAGCGGCGTTGCCTTGAGTTGCAGGATGGTTTCGCCCCCCAAGGTGGGCAGCACATTGCGGATGGCCTGCGGCAGCCAAATGCGGCGAAAGATCGTGAAGCGCGGCATGCCAAAGGCGCGCGCGGCCTCTAGCTGTCCTTTTTGCACGCTGGCAAAGCCGCCGCGCATGACCTCGCCCTCATAGCCTGCGTAGGATAGGGTGAGGGCCAGAACGGCATAGGGCCATGCCTGCCGCAGATAGGGCCAAAGCTCGGACCCTCTGATCCACGGGTATTGCGGGAAGAGAGAGCCTAAGCCGTAATAGAGCAGCCAGATTTGCAGGAGAAGGGGTGTGCCGCGAATGATGGTGCAGAAGAGGCGCGCGGGGGCTGCCAGATACCAAGGCCCCGCCGCCTGTGCCAGACCAAGCGGCACGGCAAGCGCAAAGCCCAGCACCACCGTCACCACCAAGATCCAGATCGTGCGCCACAGCCCCTCTAGCGCCAGAGGCAGGTATTGCGGCAGCCAGTCCCATCGCAGCGAGAGCGCGCACCAGATCACGAACCCGGCGAAGAGCGCCATCAGGAACAGGCGGCGCGGGATCAGAAGGGCGCGCAGATCGCTCATCGCCCACCCTCGCGCAAGGAGGGTTGACCGCGCCGCGCCCATTTTTCGATCCGGGCAAAGATCGCACCGGAAAAGAGCGTGACAAGCAGGTAGAGCGCGCCTGCCGCGAGGAAAAAGGTGAAATAGGCCCGTGTGCTGCCCGCTGCCTGCCGGGTTTCTAGGGTCAATTCGCTAAAGCCCACGATGGCCAGGAGGGCCGTGTCCTTGGTGGCGATGAGCCAGAGATTGGCCAGCCCCGGTGTGGCAAAGCTCATCATCGCGGGGATGGTCACGCGGCGTAGCGTCATCAGCGGCGGCATGCCAAAGGCGCGCGCGGCCTCTAGTTGCCCCGGTGGGATCGCCTGAATGGCGCCGCGCAACACCTCGGTGGCATAGGCCCCTTGCACCACGCCCAAGACCCAGATGCCCGCGACGACGCCGCTGATCTCAATCCGGCCATAGCCCATGGCGATGGCGGCCTGATTGATAAGGTCAGAGCCCACATAATAGAGAATGAGGATCAGCACCAGTTCCGGCACGGCACGAATGACCGTTGTGTAGATCGCCAGAAGATCACGCAAGAGAGGTCCGCCGTAGAGCTTGCCATAGGCACCGGCCAGCCCGATCACAAGGCCAAAGCCAAAAGCGCCAAGTGCGATTTGGAGCGAATTGGCCAGCCCGCGCAAGAGGTTGGCCCCCCATCCCGGAGGTTCAAGCGCGAGGAGGCTGGCGGTTTCCGCCAGCCCCAATGTGTCAAGCAGCGCCTCCAACGTGCTTAGTAGATGCTGGCATTGAAGTAGCGCGCGGTGATCTCCGCATGGGTGCCATCGGCCAGAATGGCGGCGATGCCCTTGTTGAGCGCCTCGCGCAGGGCGTCCTCGCCTTTGCGCACGCCGGCCCCCACGCCCAGGCCCAGAATGGCGGGATCATCGGCGACATTGCCCTTGATCTCGCAGCAGGCACCGGCGTCTGTGGCGACGAAATCCGCCATGGCGATGCTGTCGGCCTGCGTGGCGTCGATCCGGCCTGCGACCAGATCTTGATTGGCCTCGTCCTGTGTCTGATAGATGCGGATTTCAGCGGCGTCCTTGAAGTATTCCTGCGCGTAGGCCTGATGGATCGTCGAGGCCTGCACGCCGAGGATCTTGCCTTTCAGACCTTCGGGGGTGGCCTCTAGATCGAGCGATTTGTCGGCCACGACCACGGTCGGTGTGTTGTAGTAAGGGTCGGAAAAGTCGATGGTTTTCATCCGCTCTTCGGTGATCGACATGGAGGCCATGATGGCGTCGATTTGCCCGCCGGTAAGCGAGGGGATGATCCCATCCCATGCCACGGGGGTGATCACGCAGGTGAGGTCTGCGGCCTTGCACACCGCGTCGATTACATCGACCTCCCAGCCGACCCATGTGCCCGAGCTGTCGAGCGAGGCGAAGGGCGGATAGGGTTCGGCGGCGATGCCGATCTTGACCTCTTGCGCGGCAAGCCCGGTGCCGAGGGCCGCGAGCGTCGCGGCGGCGAGGATGGTTTTGAGTGTCATGTCAGTCTCCCTTTTTGGTTGGTTTGATCTGCCCCGTCTTATCCGACGGTTTGCAGGAATTGCTTGAGGCGGGCCGATTGCGGCGCGCCAAAGACGCGCTCGGGGGGGCCTTCTTCCTCGATCCGGCCTTGGTAGAGATAGACCACATGGCTGGCCACCTCGCGGGCGAATTTCATTTCATGCGTGACGATCAGCATGGTGCGCCCTTCGGCGGCGAGATCGCGGATCACGCTGAGCACTTCGCCCACCAATTCGGGGTCAAGCGCACTGGTGGGTTCATCGAACAGCATCACGGCGGGATCGACCGCAAGCGCGCGCGCGATGGCCGCGCGCTGCTGCTGGCCACCGGACAGGAAGGCGGGAAAGGTATCGGCCTTGTCGCCAAGCCCCACCCGGTCAAGCAGCGCGCGCGCGCGTTCAATCGCCTGTTTTTTCGGGGTTTTTAGTACATGCACCGGCACTTCGATGACGTTTTCAAGGAGGGTGCGATGCGTCCAGAGGTTGAAGGCCTGAAACACCATGCCAAGCCTTGTGCGGATACGCTCGATCTGGCGGCGGTCGGCGGGGCTACCATCCGCGCGCATGGCGATTTCCTCGCCATTGACGACGATCCGGCCCGAGGTGGGGGTTTCCAGAAAGTTGATACAGCGCAGCATGGTCGATTTGCCCGATCCCGACCCACCGATAATTGCCACCACATCGCCCTTTTGTGCGGTCATTGACACGCCTTTTAGCACTTCGAGCGCGCCAAAGGATTTGTGCAGGTCGTCGACAATGATCGCGGTCCCTTCTGGCGCGGGCGCGGGGGATTGTCGGGGCTCTGCTGTCACGGGCATGTCTCCGGCATTGGCACTTTTCGGCTTGTAGTAAGGCGGAAGAGTCGTAATTATGCAAGCGTATAATTGAACGCGCTGAGGATGGAGGTGCCCATGACTGGAGAACGCCGTAAATTCAGGCGCGAGGGGGCCGACAGCCGTCGTCAGGCGCTGGTCATGGCGACACTTGATCTGATCGCGGAACAGGGCGTGCGTGGGGCCACGGTACGGGCCATCGCGGAACGCGCGGATGTGACCCAAGGCCTTATCCGGCATTACTTTTCCACCAAGGATGAGTTGGTGCAGGAGGCGTATCTTGCGCATATGGCGGGGCTGACCGAGCAGACCTTTGCTGGGGTTGCAGAGTGCAACACGGCAGGCGCGCGGCTGGCGGCGCTGGTGGTGGCCTCGGTCACGCCGCCGGTGGTGGATGCGGCGTCGGTCGGGCTTTGGGCCGGGTTTCTCAATCATGTACGGCAGGATGCGCGGATGCGCGCGGTGCATGCGCGCACCTATCACGATTTTCGCGACCGGCTGGAGCGGTTGATCGTGGCGGCACTGGAAGAGGCGGGGCGTGTGCCGGACGCAGGGCAGGCGCGGCGCTTGGCGATTGCCTGCAACGCGGTGATTGACGGGCTCTGGCTGGAAGGGGGCGCATTGCCCGAGGCGTTTGAGCCTGATGAACTGATCGGAATTGCCCTGACGGCGGTGGGGGCGATTTTGCAACTGGATTTGGAAGAGGCGGCGAAGACATGAGGTTTTCCTCGATAAATGAACGGCTTGCCGGTCTTGGCGGGGCCAAGTGGGAAGTGCATGCGCGGGCCAAAGACATGGCGCGCGCGGGCCGCGACGTGATCCGCCTGACGATTGGCGAGCCGGATGTGCCAACGCCTGAACGTCTGAAGGACGCTGCTTATGCCGCGATGAAGGCGGGGCGCACGGGCTATTCGGACGGGCGTGGTGAGCCGGGGTTGCGGGCGGCCCTGGCGGAAAAATACAGCAAAAACAGTGGCCTATCCTTTCACCCCGATCAGGTGATGTGCTTTCCGGGGACGCAAACCGCGCTCTACGCGGTGATGATGGCGGTGGCCGAAGAGGGGGCCGAGGTGCTGGTGGGCGATCCGATGTATGCCACCTATGAGGGCGTCATTCGCGCCACGGGGGCTGCGATGGTGCCGGTGCCGCTGCGGCCTGAGAATGGCTTTCGGATGGCGGCGGCAGATGTGGCCGCGCGCATAACCCCTAGAACACGCGCGATTTTATTGACCACGCCGCATAATCCCACAGGGGCGATTCTGACCCGTGAGGATATTGCGGCGTTGGGGCGGTTGGCGGTCGACCATGATCTCTGGATCATTTCGGATGAGGTCTATGAGGATCTGGTGTTTGAGGGGTCAGAATTTGTCTCGCCGCTGTCCGATCCGGATTTGGCGGAACGGGTGGTTGCGGTGTCGTCGATTTCCAAGAGCCACGCCGCCCCGGGATTTCGCAGTGGTTGGTGTGTTGGATCGCTGGAGTTTACCGCCAATCTGTTGGCCCTGTCCGAAACGATGCTCTTTGGAAATCAACCGTTTATCGCGGATATGACCGAACAGGCGGTGCGCGAGGGATCGGATGTGGCAGCAGGCATGCGGCAGAGGTTTGCAGCGCGGGCGGAATTGTTGGCCGCGCGGTTGGAGCGGGAAACGGCATTGCGGGTGCATCGCCCCGAGGCGGGGATGTTCGCGATGGTGGATATTGCCGCGACGGGGCTGGATGGCGAAAGCTATGCCTTTGATCTATTAGAGAAAACCGGCGTGGCGGTGATGCCCGGTGCGTCCTTTGGCAAGACGCTGGACACTTGGGTGCGGTTGGCGCTGACGGTGGAGGATGCGCCCTTTGCCCAAGCAATTGACCGGATCGTGGCCCATGCCAATGCGCGGCGCGTCAAGATCGCCTGAAATCAAATTTAAACAGAGGGTTAGATGATGAATTCCAGCTATGAATTCCGCCGGGCGATCACCCGCAAACCGGGCCGGAGCATTGTGGGTGGGTTGCGGGCCGAAGATATTGGCACGCCGGATCTGGCGCGGATGCTGGAGGCGCATGCCGCCTATGTGGCAACCCTGCGCAGCACCGGGGCCGAGGTGGTCGAACTGCCCCCGCTGGAGGATTATCCCGACGCAGTTTTCGTAGAAGATACAATGCTTTGCCTGCCCGAATTGGCCATCGCCATGCGCCCCGGTGCGCCCACGCGGATGGGCGAGGTGGCCGAGATGCGCCCGGCGATTGCGGGATTTTATGGCGACAAGATCGCCGAGATTACCGCGCCCGGCACCATTGAGGGGGGGCGATATTCTGGTGACGGGGCGTGAGATTCTGGTGGGGTTGTCGGCCCGGACCAATCGCGAGGGTGTGGCGCAACTCTCTGATATTGTGCGCGAATACGGATATGCTTTGCGATTGGTCGAGACCCCGGCCGGGGTTTTGCATTTCAAGACCGATTGCGGCTTGGTCGGGCCCGAGACGATCCTGAGCACGCGCCGGCTGGCGGTGTCGGGCTGTTTTGACGGATATGACGTGCTCGAAGTGCCTGATGGCGAGGAAGCGGCGAGTAACTGTATTCGGTTCAACACTCTGGTGATCATGGCCGCCGGGTTTCCGCGCACGGCCGAGATGCTGACGGCGCATGGCTATGAGGTGGTCGAGATCGACAATAGCGAATGTGCCAAGCTCGATGGCGGGATGTCTTGTCTTTCGCTGCGATTTTGATCTTACACTCCTTACGAAATGAAGCGGATTTTGTAAGGTCCACAGCTGCGCCATGACGGTGCGAGATCAGGAGAGTGGAATGCGGATCGAATGGGCACGAGAGGCCGATCTGGGCACGCCGTATTGGTGGTCGGCGCTGAACGCGCCCGAGGCGGGCGAGGATCTGCCCGACACCTGTGATGTGCTGGTGGTCGGAGCGGGCTATGCCGGGTTGTCGGCGGCTATTGCGGCGCATGATGCCGGGGCGCGGGTGGTGGTGGTTGACGCGGCAGAGCCGGGGCATGGGGCCTCGACGCGCAATGGCGGCATGTTCGGGGCACATCCCCGTCTGGGCTGGGGCGAGTTGGAGGCGAAGTTTGGGGCTGGGGTTGCCGATGCACTCTTTGCCGAGGCCAAGCCCGCGCTCGACTGGGCCAAGGACTTGATCGTGCGCGAGGGGATTGACTGCGATTTCCAGAACACGGGGCGGGTGCAACTGGCCTATACGCCCGCGCATTTTGCCAATCAGCGTCGTATGGCCAAGGTTGTTGGCGAGAAATCCCAAGTGCAGGTGCGCCTTATAGAGCGTGCCGATCTGGGGCAGGAGATCACGACCGAGAAATATCACGGCGGGCTGCTCTTTCCGGAGCATGGCGCACTCCACCCGGCCAAGTTTCATCAGGGTCTGTTGCAAGCCGTGCGGAGGCGCGGGGTGCCGGTGGTTCCCCATGCAGCGGTGACAGCGCGCGAGGCGGAAGGGGCGGGCTACCGGGTGCAGACCGCCAAAGGGGTGATCCGCGCGGGCAAGGTTGTGCTGACCACGAATGGCTACACCCGCCGACCGTTTCGCTGGCATATGGCGCGTGTGTTTCCGCTGCCGTCTTATATCATCGCGACCGAGGAATTACCGTCGAACCTGATCGGCCATATCGCGCCGGGGCGGCGGATGATGGTCGAAACGCGGGCGCGGCACAGCTATTTCCGCATCTCGCCGGATGGTCGCCGGGTGCTGTTCGGTGGGCGCGCGTCGATGGCCGAAATGGGGCCAGAGGCAGCGGCGGCGCAGCTCTATGAGGTTATGGTGGGGATTTGGCCCGATCTGGCGGGCGTCAAGCTGAGCCATTCGTGGCAGGGTTTTACCGGCTATAGTTTCTCGCATATGCCGCATGTGGGCCATGATGAGGGCGTGCATTACGCGATGGGGTTCTCTGGGTCGGGCACGGTGATGGCACCGTGGCTGGGATCAAAGGCCGCGTATCAGGCGATTGGCGATGCGCGGGGGGCAACGGCCTATAGTGCCACGCCGCTTAGCCGAAGCTGGCTGCATCCGGGGGAGCGCCCGCATTTCCTACGGGCTGCGAATCTGTGGTATCGGCAGGTGGTGGACCGTGTCGAAGATTGGCAGGCGGGAAAAGGAGCATGAGATGAGCGCATTTGACGAGGACCTCTTTCTGAAAGGGCTGGAGCAGCGCAAGGCGACGCTGGGCGCGGAGTATGTCGGGCGCAGTCTGGAGGCCGCCGATGACTTTACCCGCCCGTTTCAAGAGGCGATGACCGCTTGGTGCTGGGGTTTTGGCTGGGGCGACGAGGTGATTCCCCCCAAGACCCGTAGCATGATGAATTTGGCCATGCTGGGCGCGCTGGGCAAGATGCATGAGTGGGAATTGCATTGCCGGGGGCCATTAACAACGGGGTCACCCCCGAGGAAATCCGCGCCATTATCCATGTTGTCGGAATTTATTGTGGTGTGCCGCAAGCGCTTGAATGTTTTCGGGCGGCAAGAAAAGTGCTGGAGGACCAACAGGGCTGAGCGATGCGCCTTGTTTAAAAGGCCTCTGCGAAAAGGGTGTGGTTTCTGCGTCACATTCACGGCGCGATGCGGTCGGAGCGGGGAGGTCGCGTTGACAGTTTGGGGGGAATGGCGCATTTCATAGCGCAAGCCGTTTCCAATGACTGGTGCGGCGGATCTGATTAACCTGCTTCTGAGGAGGGACACCCTTGAAAAAGCAACTTCTGAGCACCAGCGCGATTGCACTCGGCGTCGCCATGGCCGCACCGGCATCTGCCCAAGAATGGAATCTGGATTGGGGCGGGTACTATAACTCGCACGTCGGTTATGTGACTGTCGACTCGAACACTGCTGCCCAAGCCGGCGCAGATTTCGACGGCGTTGACGTATTCACGAACGCTGAAATCCACTTCACCCCGTCGGTGACACTGGACAACGGCCTGACCTTCGGTATCAACGTTCAGTATGAAGCACTGAACGCTGGCGGTGGTGCAGACGGTATCGACGAGTCGTTCCTCTCGATCTCCGGCGACACGCTGGGCCGTATCGACCTCGGCGCCGAAAACTCGGCTGGTTACAAAATGAGCATTGGCGCACCGCAAGTTTCTGGCGGTATCGGCATCAACTCTCCGTCGGTTTCGGGCTTCGTTCCGATCTCGACCGGTGCTGGCGGCAACCTGCCCTTCGCATTCCGTGACTCCGGCGTTTCGTCCTTTGCTGAAGTTCTCGGCAACAACGACGTGCAGCGCATCACCTACTACACCCCGTCGTTCAACGGCCTGACCCTCGGCGTGTCCTATGCAGCTAACGCTGCTGGTAATGCCGTGAACAACTTCGGTGTGAACCGCAATGCGGGCGTCACCGACGTGTTCGACATCGGTCTGGCCTACAGCCAGTCGTTCAACGGTGTTGACGTTGACTTCGCTGCTCGTTGGGGCACTGCCGAAAATAACACCGGCATCGTTGGCACCAGCGATCCCGAAGTGTGGAACATCGGCCTGAACGTCGGCTTCAACGGCTTCGTCATCGGCGGTGGCTATGGCGAGAACGACAACGGCGGTCTGCGTGCATGGGACTCCGAAGGCTGGAGCCTCGGCGTGACCTATGACATCGCTGGTCCGTGGTCGGTTGGTTTCGACACCTACCAGGGTGAGTACAGCGGTATTGGCGCCGCATCCGGCGACACCGCCGAATACGAAGCCTACCAGCTGGTCGGCAGCCGTTCGCTCGGCGCTGGCGTGACCTGGGCCGTGTACGCAGCCTATGTTGAAGGTTCTGTGAACGCGGACCTCGGCGGCACTTTCGGTAACGCAAACACCGAAGTTGAAGGTACCGTGATCGGCACCTCGATCAACCTGTCGTTCTAATTGACCGGTTAAAAGACAAGGGGCGGGGGGTGACATTTCCCCCGCCTTTTTTATGTCTTGCGTCCAAGTAACAACGTTGTGGAGGCTGACAGGGCATGAAGCGAAGTATCATCTGGCTGGCCTCTTATCCGAAGTCTGGCAATACGTGGACGCGGCTTTTCCTTGCCAATTACCTGATGAACGCGCAAACGCCGGTGCCGATCAATCAGGCCCATCGGTTCGCAATGGGCGATGCCATGGTCAAGATGTACAGCCGTGTTGCAGGTAAAGATATTGATCAACATAATCTTTCACTTTGCCTGAAGCTGCGTGATCCTGTGCTGCGCGCCATTGTCGGCAACAATGCAGATGTGAATTTCGTCAAGACGCATAACGCGCGGGTAGCCCCGGACGGGATCAATCTTATCCCGGACGTCTATACGCGTTCTGCCATTTATATCATCCGAAATCCGCTAGATATGGTCCTGTCTTATGCGCGCCATTACGGAGTAACGCAGGAAGACGCGGCGCAGAAGATTTGCAATCGTGACAATGGCAATCTGCCGACCCCAACCACAGTGGCGCAATATCTCAGTTCTTGGGATATGCATGTCAAGAGTTGGATGGCCTATGCGCCCTGGAAGCGGCTGATCGTGCGCTACGAGGATTTACTGGACGATCCCGAGACGCATTTCGCCAAGATTCTTGAGCTGGTCGGCGTGCCGGTCGACGCCGAGCGGCTGGAGCGCGCGATCCGGTTTTCCAGCTTTGACGAATTGTCGCGCCAAGAAGAGGAACAAGGGTTCATCGAGCGGCCCGAGCAGAGCGAGAAGTTCTTTGGCAAGGGGCAGAA
Organism: Roseovarius sp. MS2; assembly: GCF_051447875.1. Lineage (NCBI taxonomy): Bacteria > Pseudomonadati > Pseudomonadota > Alphaproteobacteria > Rhodobacterales > Roseobacteraceae > Roseovarius > Roseovarius sp. MS2. Next base: position 368,652 of record NZ_JBKHVF010000001.1, on the reverse strand, counting down.
GGATCAATGGAAAACCGATCTTGACCCTGCGCTGGCAGAGATGATCCGCGAGAAGATGGGCGAGACGATGAAACGATACGGGTATCTGGAATGAGCGATCTGCGGCGGATCATCTGGCTGGCGAGCTATCCCAAATCGGGCAATACATGGATGCGCAGCCTTTTGGCGCATTACTTCATGCCTTTGGGAAAGGCACCGGATATCAACAACTTGCGGCAGTTCACCACGGGCGACACGCGACAGGATTTTTTTGACGCGGCCAACGGTGCCCCGTTCCGGGGGCAGGGGGTGGAGGACTGGATGCGGGTGCGAGGCCGGGCGCTGCGCCTGATTGCGGCCTCGAAACCGGACCATCATTTCGTCAAGACGCATTGTCAGACGGTGCGGATTTTCGATCAGGATGTGATCCCGCCGGAATTGACCGCAGCCGCAGTGTATATCCTGCGCAATCCATTTGATCTGGCGCCATCTTTTGCCCGGCATCAAAATTGTGATCTTGATCTGGCGATCGAGCGGATGTGTAACCCTGATACGATCACTGGGACGCCGAATGGGATCATGGACCTCTTGGGGCGCTGGGACGATCATATTCGGGTCTGGACCGGTGCACCCGGCCTGCCGATCCATGTGGTGCGCTATGAGGACCTGTTGCACAATCCCGGTCGCACAATGCGCGGGTTGTTGGAAAAGTTTCTCAAGGTCAAGGTGGACGGCCCCAAGCTGGCGCGTGCGATCAAGGCCACGAGTTTCGAGGCGATGAAGCGGCAGGAAGAAACACTGGGTTTCGCCGAACGGCCCCAAGGCATGACGGCGTTCTTTGCCAAGGGGCAGGCCGGGGTTTGGCGTGAGGATTTGACGCCTGCGCAGGTCGCCAAGCTGCGCGCGGCGTTCTTGCCGACGCTGGAGCGGTGGTATCCCGAGATGCTCAAGGAAACGGGGGCTGTTGCCGCGCAGGCCTGAGGGCCAAGCTGGCAATCCGGGACCGGGGCGCTATGCTGGGCGTTGTGAGGCTGCAATCGGAGGGCCAGAGATGATACGCAATGGAATGATGCTGGCGGCACTGGCGCTTGCCGGGTGTACGGTAGCTGGTCCGCAGATGGTGGCGCGATTGGGCGCTGATCCGGTGCTCTCGGGGGGAAGCTATAGTTCCGGGGGCGGGTTGACCGTGGCTGCGGATATTCGTGAACAGCAGGGCCGGGTGCTGCTTTGTGGCGTTTGGGCGCAGAGCCATCAGCAATCGGTGCTCACCAAAGGCAAAGCGAGAGATGTGATGGGCACGGGCGCGGTCTATCTTGGGGATCGGGCGCTGGCGCGGGGCTTGGTCTTTATGCGCGAAGTGCCGCCCGCGTTGGACTATGCGGGTCAAGAGGCGGGGTGCGTTCTGACCGGTCAGGTCTGGCAGGCAGGCTATGCCGAGACCAAGCCGGTGATCCGACTGCCGCGTCAGGTGGTGCATGTTGAAGGGGATTTGGGGCATTTTGTCGTGACTTTTCAGCAGACGGGCCCGAGTGCGGGCGTGCCCAAAGCCACAGAATAGCGCGAAAAGCGGTAGATTTGCCGAGGCAGTCCCGGGAAAGAAATTGACAGAGCGCGGTTATCCCATACCATCGCTCACGTGTATTCCCGTTTTCCCAAGAGGTTTCTCATGCTGCGCGCATCTACCCTGATTTCGGCCCTTGCCATTGCGGTTCTGGCTGCCCCCGCAATGGCGCAAAGTGCCAAAGTCTATGCCTATGAAAGCCACGCGAATTACTGCCCGGCAGGGTTGCAGCCGGTGACCATCAGCGGGGTCATTTGTTGTGGCCAGCCCAATCAGACCCAGACCTATCAGCAGGTCATGCGCCATCCGGTCGCCAAGGTGAAGCATCGCAGCTACTCGGCCACCTCGCATCTCAACTGTCCGGTGGGTGCGAAGGGCTGTTACTAAAGCCCGTGCGGAGAGAAAAACATTCTGGAAACAGGGCGTGCTCTGCGCCGCCCTGTTTGATGTTTGAATGTGATCCGGCGTGACCTAGGGGTAGCGGGTGCTCATTTTCGCAAATGGGCCTGCCCCCGAAGCTGACGTTTTAGAGCAGCCGCAGATCTGATGCCATTTGTCGACCGTCGCGCCCTTCCTGAAGCTCGAAACCGACCTTTTGATTGTCTGCGAGCCCTGTGAGCCCTGAGCGTTCGACCGCAGAGATGTGCACGAACACATCTTTGCCGCCGCCGTCCGGGGCGATGAATCCATAACCTTTAGTGGTATTAAACCATTTCACGGTGCCGGTCGGCATGCCGCTTCTCCTTTTGCGTCGCTTCCCCGGGAATATGCCGGGCCATGTCTTGCCGGACCCTCAGGGACCGGCCAAGCGTTGCAAAGGCGGATTCTGAATGCCCATCGTGACGAAGATCATGATTGCACCGCCATTGTAAAAATCAAGCGAAACTCCGTGACGCGCGGGTTTTTGCCCGATAAACACGCAAAAATAAAGGAGTGTGCCATGATCCTCTACGGTATCAAAACCTGTGACACCTGCCGCAAGGCATTGAAAGCGTTGGGCAATGTGACGTTTCACGATGTACGGGCCGATGGATTGCCTAGGGAAGTGGCACAGGCGGCTTGGGCGCGATTTGGCGACGCAATAGTGAATCGGCAATCCACCACATGGCGGGCCTTGGCAGAGGATGAGCGGGCGCGCGATCCGTTAGACCTTTTGGCGGCCCATCCAACGCTGATGAAACGGCCCCTGATTGACGCGAGCGGAACGCTTTATCTGGGATGGGGCAAGGATACGCAGGCGGCGCTGCTTGGGTAAAGCGGGGCAGGACCCCATATCGGGTCATGGATCAGGAGGCGGGTGAATGCGCAGTGCGGCAATGGTGTTGGGGGTGATTGGCGGCTGTCTGGCGGTGCTGGTCGGGTTTTTCAGCTATGGCTATACCGAGGTGGTCAATCGCATCGGTGAAGTAGACGGGTTGCTCACGCAGGTCAGCGACCCCGCGTTGATCCGCAGCGCGAGCTTTCTGGCCCCGCTCTTGGCGATTGCCGGGGGGTCGATGGCCAAGGTGCGGGCGCTTTGGGGCGGGCTGTTGCTGCTCGTATCGGCGGGGCTCATGTATTACGCATTTGGCTTCAACGTCTTTACCATGTTCCCGCTGGGCTTTACCGCGCTGGCCGGGGTGCTGGCGATTGCCGCAGGCAAGCCGGACGAGCCAAAGGCGCATTTCTGAGGGCGATCACAGCGCGGGCAAACGATACATGCCAGAGCTGGAGAAGGCGATGGAACTGCCGTCTGATATATCCTCGGCAAAGCGTTGGGCGATGACGCGCAGCGCAGTCTGACGGCCCTTGGCGACCAGTGCCCGGCGCGAGGGCAGCGAGGGCGTGAGACCGGGGCTGAGCAGGGTTTGCGACCAGATGAGCGGATGCAATTCCTGCAAGTGGTTTTCCAACAGCCAATCCAGACAGTCATGGATGCGGCGGCGCGATGCTTCTGCGGGGCCAGACAGCCGCTGATTGCCAGCCTTCGGGGCCATCACGATACCGCAAAAGGCCGAAAGCTGATTGATCACATGCTGGTCGCGGCGACGGGCCACGATGTCACGCAGGCCGTCCACGAAGAAATCGGCATCAAGATGCGCGATTGCGCAGGGGTCGAGCGCGAGAGCATCGAAATAGACCCAAGCATAGGCGCCTGCGCCCCATATCTCGCCGGTTCGCGCGGCGGTGCGGCGCGCCTCGAGATCGAGCATTTCGTAATTGCCATAGCGTGCAGGCAAGAGCGCCTCGCCAAGAGCGCGCATGTGGCGGGGGCTGTCGGGATCAAGGTCTATCAAGCGTTCGTAATCGTCGGCCACGCGCATCCCGGGCTGTCGCCGCGCGGCCAGAAGGGCGCATTGTGCCGCTGACAACGAAGGCGCATCGAGATCGACCCCGTCGAAGGGCGCGAGCATGTCTTCGGCGCGTTTGAAATGTTCGAGAAAGCGCAACTCATGCGCCGGGCGCGTGCGATCCGTGGCGGTGGTGCGCCACGCCCAGCCAATGTCGATATGCGCGAGCGCCACGATCAGCGCGCAAGGGTAGCTATCGGGGTTCTCGGCCTGCATTTCTTCGAGGGCGTCGATGCCAGAGGGGTCCGGGTCTACGCCGTCATGAAGTGCGTCTTCGGCGGCTGCCACCACATCGGCGCGCGCACCGACCGCCAAAAGCGTGGTCGCATTCTCGCCCCCCGGTGTGCGCAGCCGCGCGGCATCTGTGTATTCCATCACCTGCGCCAGTTCTGGCCACAGATCCTGGCGCGCGAGCTTTTGCCCCCGGTCCTGATGCATGGCGCGGGCCATTTCCTCATCCGTGACCGGCAGTGAGGGCAGCAGGATGCGTTTGGACAGGCTATCGAGGTCTGTCTCGGGCTTGCGCCGCAAGAGACCCAGCAGATCCGGCCAACGGCTGGTCGCCTTTGACTGACGCTTGTGCGGGGTGGGCGCGGTCGGTTCTGGATTGGCAAGCGGTTCAAACGGCATGGGGGCTCCGGCAATCTTGGTGCCCCTCCAAAGTGCCGTCGGATTTCGACCAAAAAAGGGCGATGCTTGGGTGAAGGCAGGGAATATCCCGGACGCCATCTAGGGCGTTGCCATAAACCTATCCTTGCGTCAGAATTGCCGAATGAGGGGTTTTTTGATTGTTGTTTTCATTATGTTTTTCTCTCTTCCCGCCGCAGCGCAGGACGGGAAAACCGCTGATTTGACCCTGAGTCCCCCGGCGCGAGATGGCAATATTCCGCGCACGCGGTGGGAACATCGCACTGAGGCCGAGCTTTGGACGCGCAGTGCGCTGTCGGCGCTCAAGGCGCATGGCGCGCCGCTGGTGCGGAGTGTGCCGCGTGATATTGCAAGCTGGTGCCCTTCCTATGCCACGGGTGGCGAGGCGCGGCGGCGCGCGTTCTGGGTGGGGTTCCTGTCGGCCTTGGCCAAGCATGAAAGCACCCATAACCCCAAGGCTGTGGGTGGTGGTGGGCAGTGGCATGGGCTGTTGCAGATCGGGCCTGCCACGGCGCGGGGCTATAAATGCCGGGCGGGCAGTGGCGAGGCGTTGCGCCATGGGCCGGACAATCTGTCCTGTGCCATTCGGATCATGGCCCACACCGTGCCGCGCGACGGTGTGGTGTCAGAGGGGCGGCGCGGAGTGGCCGCCGATTGGGGGCCGTTGCACAGTGCGACCAAACGCGAAGATATGCAGCGTTGGACGCGCGCGCAGAGCTATTGCAAGCCTCTGTCTGCGGTTCGGCCACGGGCGCGGCCGACACGGGTGGCGCGCGTGGCTGAATGACAGGGATGATCGCGGCGTAGAATGGCACCGGCGCGTCGCGGCACGGCGCGCGGTGCCAATCCTTGCCTCAACTCCCCCGAATTCGCCCCACCATCTCTGTCGTGTCGCGGCTGAGATTTGGTGTCGCAAGGATGCGGTCCAATTCTGCCGCGATCATGCCCTGACGCACCGGATCGTAGCGGCGCCATGTCTCGAAGGCCGAGCACATCCGCGCCGTGGTCTGCGGGTTGAGGGGATCGAGCCGAATGAGCATATCCGCCAGCAGCCTGTAGCCACGCCCGGACGCGTGGTGAAAGCCCGCAGGCGACATGGTGAGCGCGCCCAGCGTGGCGCGGAACCGGTTGGGATTGCGCAGGGTGAAATCGGGATGGCGGGTCAATGTTTCGGCCACCTCTGCGGCGCGGTCGGGCGCTGTCTGCACGATTTGAAGGGTGAACCATTTGTCGATCACAAGCCGGTCGTGTTTCCACTGGGTATAAAAGGCCTCGGTCGCGGCCGCGCCTGCGCCGGCCTGCAAAAGGCAGGACCAAGCCGCCAATTGCTGGGTCATGTTATCCGCCGCGTCATATTGCGCCTGCGCGCGCGTGCCCCCGTCGCGGCGGCTGAGCATGGCCAGTGCTGCGTTGGCCAGCGCCCGTGCGCCCGTTTGATCGGGGTCGGGGCGATAGGGGGCCGTGACCTGATAGCGGCTGTAGAGATCCTGTGCGATGCTCTCCAGCGCCTCGGCGCGGGTGTCGCGCAGGGTCTCAAGCGCGTCCCAGATTGCTTGTGGATCGGGGATGTGCCCCGCATCAAAGAGCGCTTGTGCCAGATCATCCTCGGACGGCAGGCCAAGCGCCAGCGCGCGAAACGCGGGATCGAGCGTGTCGTCACGGGCGACACGGGCAATCGCATCGAGATAGGCGGCATCGGGGGCTGCGCCCTCGGTCATCATTGCCAAAAGGCCCGCGCGGGCCAGAGCACGCCCAGCCTCCCATTTGTTGAAGGGGTCGGTATCATGCGCCAGAAGAAAGGCGCGCTCGGCATTGCTGCTCTCGCGCTCTAGGATTACGGGGGCCGAAAAATCGCGCAGGATCGAGGGGATGGGGCGCGTTGCTAATCCATCGAAGCTAAAGCTCTGGCGCGCCTCTGTCATTTCCAGCACCTGCGTCGGCTGCACCTCGTCGCCATTGGGGCTGAGCAGGCCCACGGCAATCGGGATCACACGCGGCTGTTTATCCTCTTGTCCCGGTGTGGGCGGGGTTTTCTGTTCGAAATGAAGCGTGTAGCGGCCATTGTTGAATTCTTCGCTGACGCGCAGACGGGGTGTTCCGGCGTCGGAATACCAGCGTTTGAATTGAGAGAGGTCGCGGCCCGTGACATCCTCGAACACCTGAAGCCAATCCTCGATGGTGCAGGCCTGCCCGTCATGGCGGGTGAAATAGAGATCGAGCGCCTCGCGATAGGCGGCATCGCCCACCAATCGCTTGAGCATGCCGATCAGTTCGGCGCCTTTTTCATAGACCGTTGCGGTGTAGAAGTTGTTGATTTCAATAAAGCTCTCGGGGCGGACGGGATGCGCCAGCGGGCCGTTATCCTCGCGGAACTGGCGGGCGCGGAGCGCGATCACATCCGAGATACGCTTGACCGGGGCGGACCGCAGGTCTGCGGTGAACTGACTGTCGCGGTAGACCGTCAGCCCCTCTTTGAGGCAGAGCTGAAACCAGTCGCGGCAGGTGATGCGGTTGCCGGTCCAGTTGTGGAAATACTCATGCGCGACAATCGCCTCGATACGTTCGAAATTGGCATCTGTGGCGGTCTCTGCTGTGGATAAGACGCAAGAGGAGTTGAAGATGTTCAAGCCCTTGTTCTCCATCGCGCCCATGTTGAAGTCGTCGACGGCGACAATGTTGAAAAGATCGAGGTCATATTCGCGCCCGTAAACCTCTTCATCCCAGGCCATGGATTTCTTGAGCGCCTCCATGCCAAAGGCACATTTGCCCTCATCCCCCGGCCGCACCCAGATGTTGAGATCGACATGCCTGCCCGAACGGGTGGTGAAACTATCAGGATGTGCCACCAGATCGCCCGCGACGAGCGCAAAGAGATAGGCCGGTTTCGGCCATGGATCGTGCCATTCGGCCCAGCCTGCGCCGCTGTCGGTCGGGTTGCCGTTGGAAAGCATCACCGGCGTGTCGCCCTCAATCCGCACGGTGAAGATGCTCATCACATCGGGGCGGTCGGGGTAATAGGTGATCTTGCGAAATCCCTCGGCCTCGCATTGGGTGCAATACATGCCGTTCGACATATAAAGCCCTTCAAGGGCGGTGTTGCCCTCTGGGTTGATCTCGACCTCGGCCTCGAAGGTGAACGGCGCGTCGGGGACGATGGCGCTGAGGCCCTGAGGTGTCACCTCGGGTGTGATTTCGGCCCCGTTGATGCGGGCGCTGATAAGTGTAAGCGCCTCGCCATGCAGGAAAAAATCGCGCGATGTGGCGTCCGGATTGGGGCGAAACTCGATCCGGCTGAGGACGCGCGTGGTGTTGGGGGCAAGACGAAAGGTCAGATGCACCGCATCCACCAGATAGGCGGGGGGCGTATAATCCTCGAGATAAACGGGCTGTGGGGCTGCATCTTTCATGGCGCTCTCCTCTGGTTTGGCGTGACCCTAAGTGCTGGCGCGAGGGGCTGCAATGGGGCTTTCCTTCGGGCTGCCTGCTGCTATTTGCCTTGCCATGGAACGCCCCGTCATTCTCTGGTTCAAGCGCGATTTGCGGGTGCAGGATCACCCGGCGTTGACCCATGCGGCGCGGCTGGGGCCGATCATTCCGGTTTATATTGTCGAGCCTGACTTGTGGGCAGAGCCGGATGCGTCGGGGCGGCACTATGCGTTTATCTGCGAGTGTCTGGAGAGCTTGCGCGAGGATCTGGCGGGGCTGGGCCTGACGCTTGCGGTGCGGGTGGGCGATGCGGTGACGGTGCTGGAGGATTTGCGGGCGGCGCATTCTGTCGTGCATCTGGTCAGTCATGAAGAGACCGGCAATCTCTGGAGCTATGGGCGCGACCGGCGCGTGGCGGAATGGGCCCGTGGGCAGGGGGTGCGTTGGGAGGAGATGCCCCAATCGGGTGTGGTGCGGCGGCTTGGCAGTCGGGATGCGTGGCAGGGGGCGCGCGACAGGGTGATGCGCGCGCCGGTGCTGGGGCCGGTGCAGGGCGTGCGGGGGCTGGCGGTGGCCAGTGATGATCTGCCTGCGCCTGCGACGCTGGGGCTAAAGGACGCCTGTCCGCTTCGGCAAAAGGGTGGGCGTGGGGCAGGCATGCGGGCGCTTCAGTCTTTTCTAAGCACACGCGGAGAGAGCTATCAGCGGGCCATGTCCTCGCCTTTGCACGGCGCACGGGCCTGTTCACGGATCAGCCCACATTTGGCCTTTGGCACGCTGTCGCTGCGCGAGGCGGTGCAGACGGGGGCCATGGCACCCGGCGGGCGAGGCGCGGATTGGGCGCGCTCGATGCGGTCGTTTCAGGCGCGTTTGGCGTGGCGGGATCATTTCATGCAAAAGCTGGAGAATGAGCCCGAGATTGAGCGCCGCTGTCTGCACCCGGCCTATGAAGGGCTGCGCCCGCGTCAGGCCGATGCCCTGCGGTTGGCGGCATGGTCGACGGGGGAAACCGGCCTGCCCTTTGTTGATGCCTGCATGCGGTCGCTCTTGGCGACCGGCTGGCTCAATTTCCGCATGCGCTCGATGTTGATGGCGGTGGCATCCTATCACCTCTGGCTGGATTGGCGCAGCACCGGGCCGGTTTTGGCGCGGGCGTTTACCGATTACGAGCCGGGGATTCATTGGCCGCAGGTGCAGATGCAATCGGGCACTACGGGGATGAATACGATCCGGATTTACAACCCGGTGAAACAGGGGCTGGATCAGGACCCGACCGGGGAATTCACGCGACGGTGGCTGCCGGAATTGGCGCAGGTGCCGGATGCGTATTTACAACGCCCGTGGGACTGGCCTGAGGCGGAGAGGCTGTTGGAGCGTGGATACCCTGCACCGATTGTCGATCCGGTTGAGGCGGCGCGCGTGGCGCGCGAGGCGGTCTGGGCCTGTCGGCGGGCGCATCGTGGGGATGCCGTGACGGCGCGGATCGTGACCCGCCATGCCAGCCGCAAGCGCCCGAGGCGGGCCAAGCCCAAGGCGGCGACGGCGCAACTGAGTTTGGATCTCTGATATGCCGCGCGCACCCCGCAAATCTGACCTGCCGGTCAAGACCTGCGCCACCTGCGGGCGGCCGATGGAATGGCGGCGCAAATGGGCGCGTGTCTGGGACGAGGTGCGCCACTGCAGCGAACGCTGTCGGCGCAGCCGCAAGAGGGCTGGTGTGGACGGGAAAGACCCGACCGGTCGGGATGCGTTTGACCAGTAACGAGGTGCCCCCGCCCACAGCGTCAGAGTGGCGCCGAAAGGTAAAGGTTCCTGCAATAAATTCGGGCAAATTCGCATCATCGCACGAAAACATGTGCGGGAATTGGTGTTTTGTTATTCCATTCTGCGGTATATTTTATGCAAATGAGTGAGCGAGTGGCGCAATCTGGAAAGACAAGAATGAAACGCCCGGTTGTTGGTGTGATTGCCAACCAATACCAGATCGAAAACCGTTACCCGACCCATGCGGGCGGAACGATCAACTCTTCCGCGGTGGCCGATGTTGCGGGCTGTATGCCCCTGATCATCCCGGCAGATGCGCGGTATGTGTCGGTCGCAGAGTTGCTGGAAACCTGCGATGGCTTTCTGCTCACGGGGGGGCGGCCCAATGTGCACCCCGAGGAATATGGTGAGGCCGCGACCGAAGCGCATGGCGCGTTTGACCGTGCGCGCGATGCGATCACCCTGCCGCTGGCGCGTGCCTGTATCGAGCGTGGGCAGCCAATCCTGGGCATTTGTCGCGGTTTTCAGGAGGTGAATGTTGCCATGGGTGGCACGCTCCATCCTGAAATTCGCGATTTGCCGGGGCGCGACAATCATCGAATGCCCCCTGAGGGCACGATGGAGGAACAGTTCGCCCTGCGCCACAAGGTGCGCTTTACCTCGGGCGGGGTGTTTCACCGGCTGATGGGGGCCGAAGAGGTGATGACCAACACGCTGCATGGGCAGGGCATTTTGCGCGCGGGGCGCGGTGTGGTGATCGACGGTTGGGCACCCGATGGCACGCCAGAGGCGCTCTATATCGACGGGGCTCCGGGCTTTACCTTATCGGTGCAATGGCATCCGGAATATAATGCCGCGCATGATCCGGTCAGCCGCCCGCTGTTTTCCGCCTTTGGCGATGCGGTGCGGGCGTGGGCATCGGGGCAGGCGGCCCCGCTGCTCAAATCGGCCTGACCTCGGTCAGGCCACGTCTTTCTCTCCCAAGGAACACAGGAGTTGCGCCTCGTGGCGGCGCAAGCAACTGCGCGCGGTGTCGCGGTGGTGGCCCGGCGCGCTGCGCAATTCCGGGAAGATCGTGAAGAGTTCCTCGCGCGCTGCCGCGTCGATTGCGCCGAGCGCCATGTCGCCAGCATAAAAGCTTTCGGTGCCGATGCCGTCGGCATAGATGATCTCGTGCCGGTCGAACATGATGTGGATATAGGTCACGGCGTCACGGGGGCTGACGGTTACGTCGCGACCGTTGACCATATGTTTGGCCGCGACCAAGACCTCGCTTTCGCCAAAGAGCAATTCGGCCTGATAGCCGGTGAAGAGCAGCCGGTGTTGTGGCGAGACCAACAGAGGTTCTTGCCCGCCCATCACGCTGGAGGCGATGGAAATCGGGGCGAAATCGCCCAGACCTGCCACGGTGCGTATGCCGACCCAGCGGATCGGTTGCAGCCCGTGATCGCGCGTGACAACCATATCGCCCAAGCGCAGGCTCTCGACCGGGCGTTCGCCCCATTGGGTGAGAATGCGCGCGCCGGGGGTGAAGCAGATGATATTCTCGATCTCGGAGAAGTTGACCACGGTGCCGTCGGTCATGGTGAACGTGCCCGCAAGCCCGCCCGCCGCATCATCGGTGTTGGTAAAGCTGATGTCGGCCTTGCTTGCGAATTCACCCAGCCAGAGCGTATCGCCGAGCGTCTCGTCGCCCTCACCGCCGATGAGGGTGATCGTATCGGTCGTGGCTTCGCCCAGGTCGGTCAGGCGGAAGAAATCGTCGCCATCGCCGCCCTCGGCGCTGTCGCCCTGGCTGACATTGATCGTGTCATTGCCGGTGCCACCAAAAAGCGTATCGGCATCGGTGCCGCCATCAAGGCTGTCGTTGCCTGCATCGCCAAATATGCGGTCGTTGCCAGCCCCCGCGAGGATGCTGTCGCTGTCATTGCCGCCCTCGATCGTGTCATTGGCGGTCCCCCCGATCAGGGTGTCATTACCGTCGCCGCCAACCAAGCTGTCGCCGGTTTCGAGTGTGGCCGAGCCGGTGAAGCCCGAATAAATCAGGTCGTTTCCAGCGCCGCCAATCAACGTATCCGTTTCGGAACTGCCGGAGGCGGATTCCCAGCCTCCATTTATGCCCGAGTCGCCCGAGATGGTGTCGTTCCCATCTCCGCCGTCGAGATATTGGCTATTGTTGCTGCCAAATAGCTGATCGTTCCCGTCTTCGCCATAGAGCGTATCATTGAGGTGTTGAGGATCACCAATCCCCGAAATCGCAACGGACAGCACGTCGTCGCCCGCACCCCCGTAGACGACGTCTTGGCCAAAGCCACCATTGATGGTGTCATTGCCGTCCTCGCCCAAGAGGGTATCGTTGCCGCTGCCCCCGGCAATCGAGTCGTCCCCAATGCCGCCATAGACGGTATCATTGCCCGCGCCGGCGTCGATGGTGTCATTGCCTGCCCCTGCAATGATCTCATCATCCTGAGAGCCGTCGGCGGCATCGTTGGCGTCCACCCGGTCGCCGCCGGGGTCGCCGGTGTAATCGACGGTGATGAGGTCGCCCGCATCCGTGCCCTCGACGATGAAGTCGCGCCCGTCGGGGATGCCCATGGCCACGAGGGCGGGGGTGTTGTCGACACTGGACATCGGCACGCCGACGAGCGTCAGGCTCTCACCGCCGGGGAAGGTGAGGATCGCATCGCCGGTGCCATCGCCATTGGTGTCGGTGACGGTCACATCGGCGGTGGTAACAGGTGTTGTGCCATCCGAAGTGAGCCCCGTCACATCCAGCAGATCGCCGCTGGTATAGGTGCCATCGCCATTGTCGGTGGGGGCGGCGAAGCTGGAGACCACATCATTGCCAGAGCCATCGGCCAGAACAAGCAGGTCGCGGTCGCCGTCATCCGGCCCGAGGTCGATCTGGTCGTTGCCCGCGCCGCCCACGATCGTATCCGCGCCCGAGGCGGCAAGAATCGAATCGTCGCCCGCGCCGCCATCGACAAAGTCATTGTCAAAGCCGGAAAAGATCGTGTCGTTGCCGCCGCCAGCAAAGATCAGGTCATTGCCGGAATTGCCGATGATCTGCTCGACCCCGTCCGAGCCGACCACCGTATCGTCTCCGGTGCCCATTAGTAAGCGTTCGATTCCAGAGAATTCGGTCATCGAGACGTCATCGGCGATGGAGCCGACTCCTTCGCCGAAGTAGTAGACCAGCAATCCGTCGGAGATGGAGGACAAGTTGATCAGGTCGCCAAGGACCTCATCGGTGTCCCCACCGAAAATCGTGTCATTTTGCAGCGTGTCATCAAGAACAATCTCGTCATCGCCTGCGCCCGCAACGATCACGTCATTGCCCGCGCCGGCGAGAATGGTATCGGCCCCGTCCTGACCAAAGATCGTATCGTCGCCTGAGCCGCCCGCCAGCCCGTCATTGCCGGAGCCCGCGAGGATCGTCCCGGAGGTGTTCGACAGGGTGATCGTGTCGCCGAAGTTCGAGCCGATGACATTCTGGAAATTGCTGATGACATCGCCATCGGCATCTGACCCGAAGGCGGTGTTGGTTTCGAGATTGACGGTAACGGAACCGGCAGAGCCCGAGTAATCCAGCGTGTTGCTGCCGGTGCCGCCATCCAGCGTATCGGCCCCGGTGCCGCCTGCGATGGTGTCATTGTTGGCACCGCCCAAAAGCGAATCGTCGCCTGCGGCCCCGAGGATGAGGTCGGCCCCATCCTCACCCAGCACCGTGTCATTGCCTGACCCGGCAAGGATCGTGTCATCGCCCGCGCCCGCGACGATTTCGTCGTCATTGGATCCGTCGGCGGCGTCGGTATTGTCCACCCGGTCGCCATTGGGGTCGCCGGTATAGTTAAGGTCAATCAGGTCGCCGCCTGCCGTGCCTTCGACAATAAAGTCGGACAGAAGGATGTTTTCGATGTCCGTATAGTTGATTGTCGCCGACTGGGCCCCGCGGGAGAGGAAGATCTGACCGCTGAACCCCGGACTGCCGTTATTCTCGGAGTTTTGCGTCATGCTGCTGATGGTCCAGCCATCCGCGATCAGGGCCGAAAGATCGAGCGTGTCATTGTCCACGCCGCCAAATCCACCATCGACGTTGAAGCTGTAGACGCCAGAGGGATCAGTGGCCGTGGCGCGGATCACATCCGCCCCGTCGCCCCCCTGCAGGCTGTCGTTTCCGCCCGAAGTGAGGATCGTGTCGTTGCCCGCGCCACCTTGGATGGTGTCGGTCCCTGCGCCCCCGTCGATCAGGTCATTGCCGCTCTCGCCGCCGATGGAATCGTTGCCCGCATCGCCGCTGAGAATATCGCCCGCCGAAGAGCCAAAGATCGTATCGTTGCCATCGCCGCCCGAAACGGTGCTGGCATCGGCGGTCGAGTCAAAGCCCAAGGCATCGTCGATGAAATCGTTGCCCGCGCCCCCCTCGACCGAGTCATTGCCGGACCCGTAATAGATCGTGTCGTTTCCGCCGCCGCCGAGGATGGTGTCGTCGCCGCTGCCGCCCAGCAGCGAGTCGGCCCCGTCGCGCCCGTCGATGGAATCGTTGCCCGCGCCGCCGTCGATCACGTTGGTGGTGGTGCCGCCGTCGAAAATGTCGTCATAGCCCACAAGCGTGTCGTCAAAGGCCGAGCCGATGATACCGTCCACACCGCTGATGATGACATCCCCGGTCGCATCCCCGCCGGTAAGGGTATTGGTTTGCAGGTTGACGTTTACCGCCGCCCCTGAGGTGGCGTAACTCAAGAGGTCGAGGCCGGTGCCGCCGATAAACGTATCCGCCCCGGCCCCCCCGATCAGCGTGTCGTTGCCATTGCCGCCATCGAGCGAATCGTTGCCCGTGCCACCATCCAGCAGGTCGTTGCCGTCACTGCCAAACACGGTATCGTTGCCCGCGCCCGCGCGCACGGTGTCATTGCCCAGACCGGCCGTGACCAGATCAGCGTTTGTGCCGGCCAGATTGTCCGTGTCGTCGATCCGGTCGCCTTCAGGGTCGCCGAGATAGGCAGCGTCGATCAGGTCGTTGCCGGCCGTGCCCTCGACCACGTAATCCGAGAACGTGAGGTCGTAGCGATCCGCTGTCATGCCATAGACATCGGTGCCATTGGTAGGGGCGGCGGTGCCGAGTGTGATCGAGAGGATCGGTTTGGCTTCGAGTGCGTCGGAATAGGCGGTTGGGCCAGAGGGTGGCGGCAGCAGGTAAAGGGTGCCGTTGGTGGCTTGCATGACGATCGCGTTGACGGTCGCCGTTGTGCCATCGGTATAGGTGATGACCGTGTTGTTGTAGATCATCGTGGCGTCATGCGTGTAGCGCACGCCGCCGATGACGAATTCTTCGTTGCTCAGGAAGTTGTTGGAATCATAGGCGTTGGACGTGGCCCCGCCGGTGTAATCAGGAAAGAGCAGCAGGTCGATATCGGGTGAGAGCGTCGCAACAGTCCCCGCCAGCGGATTGGCGGTGCTGCCGAACACGAGCCCCTCGAGGGCCCCATGGTTCTCGGATGTGAGGTTGCCTTCGATCGTGTCGATTTGTGGGGCGATGCCAAGCACAAAGAGGTCGAAGGTCGTGGCCATGGTCTGCTGTCTCGCTGTCTTTGAAGGCGGTACGCGGCTGCTAAGAGCGTTTGGAAAGGATCAATCGGAGAGGTGCGATGCGCCTGACCTCAGCCGGTGGATTTTCCGGGCGTAATCACCCCCGCCGCCCCTGACCGCGTCCATGCCAAGACCATCCCGCGAGAGGCGAGAGGCAATGCAGGCGTTATTCTATTGAAATTAAACATAAATACTCACTCTCCACGCACTGACACTTTGAGAACAACATCCCCGAGGATCATAGTCTCTACCCTTTGGAAAAGTGTTAATGTCGCGGCTTGGTGTTTCTTGGGCTCTTTTCAGACACTTTAACGGCACCCAAGTGCGACAATTTAGGGGCCTTATCCGCAGGGTTGCAAAAGACGTGCCTCGTGCCGTTTGAGGCAGGGGCGCGCGGTGTCGCCATAGGCATTGGGATTGCTGCGCAACTCTGGGAAGATCGCGAACATCTCTTCGCGCGCCTGATCCGTAATGGCCGATATGCCGATGTCGCCTGCATGAAAGCTCTCGGTGGCCGCGCCTTCGGCATAGATCACTTCATGTCGGTCGAACATGACATGGATATAGGTCACGGTTGCCTGATCCTCTTGGGTGACGGCCAGGCCATCGACCATATGCCGTGCCGCGATCAAGACCTCGTCACAGCCAAACAGCAGCTCGGCCTTGTAGCCCGTGAAGAGAAAGCGGTGTTGCGGCGAGACCAAGAGCGGCGCGCGCCCCCCGTCGAGCACGTGGGCTGCCACGCGCACGGGCGCAAAGCGACCGGTTCCCGGCACGGTGCGCCGACCGATCCAACGGATTGCTTGGGGGCCATGATCGCGGGTGATCACCAGATCGCCCGCGCGCAAGGATTCAACCGCGCGCTCGCCATGGGGGGTCAACAAGCGGATGCCGGGGGTGAAGCAGATGATGTTCTCGATTTCCGAGAAATTGACCACCGTGCCATCGCTGAGGGTAAAGCTGCCCGAGAGACCGCCCGCCGCATCATCGGTATTGGTAAACGTGATGTCGGCCTTGCGCGCCTCGGGTGACAGGAAGAGCGTATCGCCGTTTGTCTCGGCCCCTTCGCCGCCGATGATGGTGATCGTGCCGGTGCCGGTCTCGGCCGGGGTTTCGATCACAAAGAGATCATCGCCATCGCCGCCGATCAGCGTGTCATTCTCGCCCGCGATCAGCGTGTCATTGCCGCCCTCGCCAAACAGAAGGTCGGCACCCGCGCCGCCGTCGAGAAAATCATTGCCCTCAATCGCGTCGCTGCCGACGATGAGCGCACTGGTGGCCAGGTCCTGCACCGCGCCGCCGGGCAGGGTGACCGTGCCCGACAGCACGTTGCCGCCAAGGTTTTCCCAATAGCGCACCTCGATGGTATAGCTTTGGCCCGCCTCTAGCGTGACATCGCCAAAGCGGGTTGTCGCGGCCTGATGGAAATCGTTGTCGAGAAATGATCCGGTGGTGCCGATCTGGTTGGTAAAGGTCAGCGGGTCGCCGTTGCTGTCGAGGATACGGATGGTTGAACCATCGTCTGACGTGGTGGCAAAGCGGTAGACCCCATCGGCAGAGGCGATGAGATTGGAGGTATAGATGATGCCGTAATCATTGGGATCGGCCTGGCCTGTGGCCTGTTGGCCGTGCCCGGTGACATCAAACCCCGCAGAGGTGCCGGACCCCGCCAAGGTGCCGCTTTCGATGGTGAAAGCCTGACCGTTGGCCGAGGTGAAATCGCGGGTGTAGACATCATAGCTCCAGCGTGTGGCGGTGCCACCATCGCCGTAGAGCACATCATTGCCCGCGCCGCCCTCAAGACTGTCATCGCCATTGCCGCCGATCAGCGTGTCGTTGCCGCCTTGGCCCAGCAGCGTGTCATTGCCGCTTTCGCCGCTCAGGCTATCGGCGCCGGTGCCACCTAGGACGGAATCGTTGCCAAGGCCCGCGAGCACGGTGTCATTGCCCGCGCCTGCATTGATGACATCGTCGTTAAACCCCGGACCGCTTACGCCGTCGCCATTGTCTACCCGGTCAGAGCCGTTGGCGATGGGTTCGATATAGCTTCCGTTGATGAGGTCATTGCCGCCGGTGCCATCCACGACGCCGTTATCCCAGGCCTGCGCAAGACGGTCCGCGCCAAGGTTGGTATTGGTGCTTGCGTTGACGCTGTCGAGCGTGATGGAAACAATCGGCCCGGCCTCGAAGGCGGTGACATCGGCGTTGAAGCTGATTTCGGGTGCGAGAAACAATTCGCCGGTGGTGGATTGTGCAATAACGGCCGTCACCACGGCTGTTGTGCCATTGGCATAGGTGAGGGTGGCGTTGAAAACGCTCAACCCATCGAATGTAAAGGTCTGGGTTCCGGCCCCGATGTCGGTGGTAAAGGCGTCATTGGTGACGGTGTTGTTCATGTCGAGCGCACCGACTGCGCCACCGTTGTTGATGGTTGTGACGCTGGAAATGCGTTGATACAGCGGGTTTAATGCGCTGCCGTAGGTGCGGTTTTCGAAAAGGGCTGCGTTCTCGGCATTGCTGTTGCCTTCGGTCGGATCAAGAAAATCCGTCTCGGTCCCTAAAAAGATCCAATTAAAGGTCGTTGGCATGATACTGGCACCCTGTTGTTTCCAAACTGGGTACACAGCCTGTGCGGCGGCATTGGGCGCGCATTCGGGAGAATTTTAGACGATTGTGTCTAAAGCCGGATCAATCATGGCAGTGATTAGGCGGGGCTGCTGCCGTTTTCGAGTACTTTCGCCAAGAAGAAACGGGGGCCGGATCAGACCTGACCGCCCGCAATTTCGATGGTCTGGCCATTGATGCTGGACGAGCCCGGACCACAAAGCCACAGAGCCGCCTGTGCCACTTCCTCGGGCGCAATCAGGCGTTTGTGGCGGTTGGCCTCGACCATGAGGGTGCGCGCCGCCTCTTCTGAGACGCCTGCGCGCTGAGAAATAGCGGTGGCGTTGCGGTGGACAATTTCAGTGTCCACATACCCGGGACAAATTGCGTTGAAGGTCAGGCCGGTGCCCAGGTAATCCTCGCTCAAGCCACGAATGAGGCCGATCATCCCGTGTTTTGAGGCCGTATAAGCCGCCGCGCCCTTAAGCCCTTTGAGGCCTGCAATCGACGACATGGCTATGACCCGTCCCCAATCGGTCTGGCGCATGCCAGTCAGGCATTCGCGCAGGGTGTAAAACGCACCGTCAAGATTGGTGGCCATGATCTGCCGCCAGAAATCCGCATCGGTCTTGTGCAGGGCGCGCCCCTCGGCGATGCCGGCATTGGCGATGCAGATCTGCACCGGGCCGCGCGCGGCGACCGCCTCTGCCACGCCCGCGATGACCTGTGCCTCTTGGGTGACGTCCATCACGATGGGATGCAGACCTGCGCCGCTGACCGCCTCGAGCACCCCGGCGCGGCGTCCGGTGATGGTCACCTCTGCGCCCGCCTCGGCCAGAGCGCGGGCAATAGCAAGGCCGATGCCGCTGCCGCCGCCCGTCACCAATGCATGTTTGCCCGCGATTGTCATCTTGCCTCCGCCCTCATGCGCGCTACTGTAGCTGCTCTTGAGCAAGAGACAACCGTGAGAGGGGCGGGTGAGACCCATGTTGAAATGGATTGACATGCCGCCCGTCTGGCTTGCCGGGTTTCTGGCTGTGGCATGGATGCAATCCAGCCATTACACCATGGGCCTGAGCCTTGGCGAAACATGGGCCGGTCTTTTGGGCGGGCTGCTGGTGGGCGGGGGAATTTTGCTGGTGGTGATGGCCGCGCTGGAATTTCGCCGCCATAAAACCAGCATCGTGCCGCATGAAACGCCAGAGCGCCTGATCCAGTCGGGAATTTTTCGGCGCTCGCGCAATCCCATCTATCTGGGCGATACGCTGATTCTCGGAGGGCTTATTCTGCGCTGGGATGCGGTTCTGGCGCTGCCACTGATTCCCATATTCGTCTGGGTCATAGAAAAACGCTTTATTATTCCGGAAGAGGACCGGATGCGACGCAAGTTCCGCATGGATTTTGCCCGTTATTGCGAAAAAACCAGACGTTGGTTGTAGAAACCGCGACAATCTTGATCTCGTCACTCATGAAATAGTGTGAAATAACGACGTTCGGGACAAAGAAACCGGCACGCCGCGCTGCGGGGCCAAGAATACACGTCATCTGCCAAAGGGGGAGACAGCATTGAAGATCGGAACGCCAAAGGAAGTGCATGAGGGTGAGAATCGGGTTGCCATGACGCCCGATTCGGCCCTGCAACTGCAAAAGCTTGGGTATGACTGCGCCATCGAGAGTGGTGCTGGCACCGCGGCCGGGTTCTCGGACGCGGCCTATGAGGCGGCCGGGGTCGAGGTGATCAAGACCGCCGCCGCGCTTTACAAGGCCGTCGATATCGTAGCCAAGGTGCGCCCGCCCAGCGAGACGGAGGCCAAGCGCCTGACCGAAGGCCAGCTTCTGATCTCCTTCTTCTGGCCGGCGCAGAATGAGGCGCAGATGAAACTGCTCGCCGAAAAAGGCGCGTCGGTCATCGCCATGGACATGGTGCCGCGTATCAGCCGCGCGCAGAAGATGGACGCTCTGTCCTCAATGGCCAATATCGCGGGTTACCGCGCGGTGATCGAGGCAGGCAACAACTTTGGCCGCTTCTTTACCGGGCAGATCACGGCGGCGGGCAAGGTGCCCCCGGCCAAGGTGTTGATCGTCGGGGCTGGCGTTGCCGGTCTGGCGGCGATTGGCACCTCGACCAGCCTCGGGGCCATTACCTATGCGTTTGACGTGCGGCCCGAAGTGGCCGAGCAGGTCGAATCCATGGGCGCGCAGTTTGTCTATCTTGATTTCAAGGAAGAGCAGCAGGACGGGGCCGCCACCGGCGGATATGCCTCGGTGTCCAGTCCGGAATTCCGCGAGGCGCAGCTGGCCAAGTTCCGTGAACTGGCCCCGGAGATGGATATCGTCATCACCACCGCCCTCATTCCCAACCGCGAAGCGCCCGAGCTTTGGACCGAGGATATGGTCAAGGCGATGAAGCCCGGTTCTGTGATCGTGGACCTTGCCGCTGAAAAGGGCGGCAACTGCAAGATGACGGTGATGGATGAGAAGATCGTCACCGAGAATGGCGTGACCATCATCGGCTATACCGATTTCCCCAGCCGTATGGCGGCGCAATCCTCGACGCTCTATGCCACGAACATCCGCCACATGATGACGGACCTGACCCCCGAGAAGGATGGCAAGGTCAATCACAACATGGAGGATGACGTGATCCGGGGGGCCACGGTCGCTCATGCGGGCGCTGTCACCTTCCCGCCGCCGCCGCCCAAGGTTGCGGCGATTGCTGCCGCCAAGCCCAAGGAAAAGCCAAAAGAGCTGACCGCAGAGCAAAAGCGTGCGGCAGAGATGGCGGCGTTCAAGGCGCAGACCAAGAGCCAAGTCACGCTTTTGGTGGTGGGTGCGGCCCTGCTTCTGGCCGTGGGTCTGGTGGCCCCGGCCAGCTTTATGCAGCATTTCATCGTCTTTGTGCTGGCCGTTTTCGTGGGCTTCCAGGTGATCTGGAACGTGTCGCACAGCCTGCACACGCCGCTGATGGCGATCACCAACGCGATCTCGTCGATCATCATCCTGGGCGCGCTCATGCAGATCGGATCGGGGTCTTTCCTTGTCATTCTGCTGGCGGCGCTGTCGGTGTTCATGGCCGGGATCAATATTTTCGGTGGCTTCCTCGTCACCCGGCGCATGCTCGCCATGTTCCAGAAGTCATAAGGAGTAGAGGATCATGGATTACGGTTTCACGACGGCCGCCTATGTGGTGGCGGCCATCCTCTTCATTCTTTCTCTGGGTGGGCTCTCGGGGCAGGAAAGCGCCAAGCGCGCGGTGTGGTATGGCATGGCCGGTATGGCGCTGGCGATTGTCGCCACGCTGATCGGCCCCGGTGCCGGGCTCTGGCTTTTGTCGCTGGTGCTGATCGCGGCGGGTGGTGCGATTGGCTATGTGGTGGCCACGCGCGTGCAAATGACCGAGATGCCGCAGCTTGTGGCGGCGATGCACAGCCTTGTGGGTCTGGCAGCGGTCTTTGTTGGCTTTAACGCCGATATCGAACTGGGCCGCGTGCTGGCGATGGACGAGACCGCGCGCAAGGGGCTTGAAGGCTTTGCCGCTGTGCTGGCCAAGAAAACCAGCGTCGAGGTGGCAATCCTGCGGGTCGAGGTGTTCTTGGGCGTCTTTATCGGGGCCGTGACCTTTACCGGCTCGATCATCGCCTTTGGCAAACTGGCGGGCAAGGTCGATACCGCGGCCAAGAAACTGCCGGGTGGGCATGTTCTTAATGCGGGGGCTGCGTTCCTGTCGGTAGTTCTGGGGGTCATGTATTTCAACGATGCTGGCATCTGGACGCTGGTGGTGATGACGCTTCTGGCGTTCTTCATCGGCTATCATCTGATCATGGGGATCGGCGGGGCCGACATGCCCGTGGTGGTCTCGATGCTCAACAGCTACTCGGGCTGGGCGGCGGCGGCGATCGGTTTCAGCCTTGGCAATGACCTTTTGATCGTGGTCGGTGCGCTTGTCGGTTCTTCGGGGGCGATCCTGAGCTACATCATGTGTAAGGCGATGAACCGCTCGTTCATCTCTGTCATTCTGGGCGGCTTTGGCGGCCCGGCAGGCGAGCAGATGGCGGTTGAGGGCGAGCAGATCGCGATTGACGTCGATGGTGTCGCGGCGGCTCTTAACGAGGCCGACAGCATCATCATCATTCCGGGTTACGGCATGGCGGTGGCACAGGCGCAGGGGGCGGTTTCCGAACTGACCTCGAAGCTGCGGGCCAAGGGCAAGAACGTGCGCTTTGCCATCCACCCGGTCGCAGGCCGTCTGCCGGGGCATATGAATGTGCTCTTGGCCGAGGCCAAGGTGCCTTATGATATCGTGCTGGAAATGGACGAGATCAACGAGGATTTCCCGGATACGGATGTGGCCATCGTCATCGGTTCGAACGACATCGTGAACCCGGCGGCGCAAGACGATCCCAACAGCCCCATCGCCGGGATGCCGGTGCTGGAATGCTGGAAGGCCAAGCAGGTGTTCGTCTCGAAGCGCGGGCAGGGCACCGGCTATTCGGGGATCGAGAACCCGCTCTTCTACAAGGACAACACGCGGATGTTCTATGGCGATGCCAAGGCAAGCCTGTCGAGCCTCTTGCCCAAGATCGACTGATCGTTTGGGTGGAAAAGAAAAAGGGCGCCTTGCGGGGCGCCCTTTTGCGTTTGTCAGTAGTGATATCTGAGCTGCGCAATGTCGAGCTGTTGGCTCTCGCCCTTGCCGCTCACGCGGTAGACAAAGCGATGTTCGTCGGTGATCCGGCGTGACCACCAGCCGGTGAGATCGCCTTTGAGCGGTTCAGGCTTGCCGATGCCCTTGAACGGCAGGCGCTTGGTGGCGTTGATCAGATCAATAACCCGGTTCAGCCCCTTGTCGCGCCCGGTGGATTGCCACCAGAGAAAATCTTCCCAAGCGTCGTCGGAAAAGACCAACCTCACCCGTCGATGTCACGCGCTATGCCATCCCCGGCGGTCAGTTGCGCAATCGAGCGGTGCAGACGGCGGGCGTTTTCCGGGCTTTTGAGGAGGTGGAGGGTTTCCTGAATGGCGTTGTATTCGTCGAGCGAGATCATCACCACCGCCTCGCGGTTCTTGCGGGTGACGACCACCTCTGTGCGGTCGTGAATGACGCGGTCCATCACCTCTTTGAGCGAGGCGCGGGCATCGGTATAGGTGATCACATCCATGTCTGGCCCCCCTGTCTGCGCTGTAAATATGCGCAGAATTCTGTACAAGTCAAGGCAGCGGTCGTGGGCTGCGGGGCATGACGCATTCCCCTTTGGCAACTGTCGGAATTTGAGTAATTTGGGAAGGAGGAAGCGCGAAACGCGGGCAGTATACACTTGTGTTCCGCTAAATCATTGGGGTTGAACGAAAAACCTCTTTTTTGCAGGCGCGGCACGGGGTATGCAGCGCTGAGGATCAGGAGAACGGCGCATGCCCCCCATTCAGGACCACCCGCTGCGCTATGAGATGGCCAATGAGCTGCATGCGCGGCCATTCCCGTCGCTTGAGGCCCCTTGCACCGCCGTTTATTTGGCCGTCAAGCAACCGCATGATGCGGCCAAGCGCGACCGGGCGGCGGATCTGGCGCATCTGGTGGCACTTTTGGATCGCTATGGGGCCAAGCATCCGCAGCCGGGGGCCACGCATTATTCCGGCCAGATCGGGCGGCACAGTCTGAAATGGGAAAGCCATACCGAGATGGTGACCTATACCGTCTTTACCGATGGGGTCAGTGCGCGGCCGTTTGATCCGGCGGATTTCGAGGTCTTTCCAAGCGATTGGCTGTCGGATGCGCCGGG
This sequence comes from Roseovarius sp. MS2, assembly GCF_051447875.1. Lineage (NCBI taxonomy): Bacteria > Pseudomonadati > Pseudomonadota > Alphaproteobacteria > Rhodobacterales > Roseobacteraceae > Roseovarius > Roseovarius sp. MS2. The sequence goes on along the minus strand of NZ_JBKHVF010000001.1, from coordinate 344,974 downwards.
GCTGCGCGTGACCTCGGCGATGATCCGGGTGACCCCGTGGAAGAGCCGCGAGGCGATGCGCGACGAGATCGACCAGTGGTTCGTGTCCGAGAGCGTGGCTGTGGCGCGGGTGCTGGATGATGCCGCCGTGATGGCGGGGGATTTCCGGATTGATCCGGCGGGGCATTTGCGGTTTTCGCTGCATGTGGCCCCCACGACGGGCGCGCGCCGGATTGGCCGCGTGGTGCAGCGCCTCTGCGAGATCGAGACCTACAAGGCGATGTCGATGCTGGGCTTTGCCCGCGTGAGCGAGATGGGCCGCCAGATGGGCGACACCGATAGCCAGTTGAGCCGCCTGATCAACGATATGACCGGTGGCAGCCAGCCAGCGGAGGAAACGTTGCAAAGCCTGTTGCGCGTTTCAGCCGAGTTGGAGGCGCTGGTCGCGCGCTCGTCCTTCCGCTTTGGCGCGACGGCGGCCTATGAGCAGATCGTGAACCAACGGATTGCGGTCTTGCGCGAGGAACGCTTTGAGGGGCGGCAGACATTCGCGGAATTCATGATGCGCCGCTATGATCCGGCGATGCGCACCGTGCGCGCCACCAAGGACCGGCTGGACGCCATGGCCGATAGGGCGATGCGGGCGGGCGAATTGCTGCGCACGCGGGTGGATGTAGAGCGCAGCGCGCAGAATCAGGCGCTTTTGGAGAGCATGGACAAGCGCGCCGATCTGCAACTGCGGCTGCAAAAGACTGTTGAAGGCCTGTCTGTGGTGGCGATCAGCTATTACGCGGTGTCGCTCGCCTCTTACCTTCTGTATCCGCTGGCTGAGGCGCTGGGCATGAGCAAGGGCAGCGTCACCGCCGCCGTCACCCTGCCGGTTATTGCCCTTGTGTGGTGGATGGTGCAGCGGATTCGCAAAAAGCTGCATTAGAGCGCGGTGCGCCCCATCGAAACCACACCCGTTCCGCGCTTGATCCGGGACCTCGCCGAGGCAGGGTAGAGGCCCCGGCTCGGGGGCCGGGGCGATGTGAACCCGATCAGATGCAGCCCGCTCTAACGCGGTTCAGGTGATGTAATGCAGCCGGTCAAAGCTCTGGCGCCAGTCTGAGACCTCTGGGCGCAGCGCATCGGGGTCATTGCCGCGCAGCGCCCGCGCGATCAGTGCGGCCATGCGCGGCGCATGCTCTGGCGTTACCCCCCAGCGGACCAGTTCCGGCGTGCCGATGCGCAGGCCGTTCATGTCGCCCGCCACAGGTGTCATCGGCAGGCCGATTCCACAGGCAAGAAAGCCCGCGCGGCGCAGCGTCTTGGATGCCGCCTGACCGCCGCCGAACCCCGCCGCCGCGATGGCGAATTGGTGCGAGGCCGTGGCGATACCCCCGGCCTTGAAGACGGGCAGGCCCTCGGCCTCGAGGGCTGTGGCAAGCGCCTGCGCCACGGCGATCATCTGGGCGGCATAGGCGTGGCCATGGCTGCGCCAATCCAGCAGCGTCACCGCCAGAGCCGCCGATTTCGCCGCGTCAAAATTGGCGGTCATGCCCGGAAAGGCGATGGCATCCAGCGCTTGCGCCAGAGCGGTGTCGTTGGTGACGATGAGGCCCCCGGCAGGCCCCCCGAGGCTTTTGTAGGTGCTCATCGTCATCAGATGCGCGCCCTCATCGAGCGGGTTTTTCCATGCGCCACCTGCGATGATGCCGCATTGATGCGCCGCGTCAAAAAGCAGATGCGCGCCGACGTCATCGGCTATCGCGCGCACCTCGCGCACGGGGTGCTCCTGTAGGTTGAGGCTCGCGCCGAGTGTGATGAGCCGGGGGTGTTCGGCCTTGGCCAAGGCGCGCAGCCCGTCGACATCGACCGTATAGCCATCGGCGTGAACTGGGGCCTCAAGGATACGCAGCCCGTAGAGCCCGGCACAGCCCGCCCCGTGATGGGTGACATGACCGCCGACGCTGGCGGGCGGCGCAATGATCGTGTCGCCGGGTTTGCAGGTGGCCATGAAACCGTAGAGATTGGCGATGGCCCCCGACGGCACGCGGATTTCGGCATAGCGGGCATCAAACACCTCGGCGGCGAGTTCCGCCGCGATAACCTCGATTTCCTCGATCGCCTCGAGGCCCATTTCGTATTTGTCCCCGGGATAGCCCAGCGACGGGCGCGACCCGATGCCAGAGGCCAAAAGCGCCTCGGCGCGCGGGTTCATCACATTGGTGGCGGGGTTGAGGTTGAAGCATTCAGCATTGTGGATGCGGCGATTGTCCTGCGCCAACGCCTCGAGGCGCGCGGCGATGGTGCCTGCGTCTTGGGTGGCGGTGCGGGTGGCAAGCGTCTGGATCAGGTCTTCGCATAGCGGGGGCACCCAAGGGCGGCGGGCAAGGGTCATGGCGGTCTCCTCTGGATCGGTTTCCGGCAGGATGGCGTGGCGGTCTGGACGGCGCAAATGAGAATATGTAAATATCAGCGTAGAAAAACTAAGGCGAGAAAATGTCTGTATCTCCTCCGCGCCCCAAGGGGCCGCCGCTCAATGCGTTGCGCGCCTTTGAGGCGGCCGCGCGTCTGGGCGGCTTTGCCAATGCCGCTGAAGAGCTTTGCGTCACCCCCGGTGCGATTTCGCAGCATATCCGCGCGCTGGAGGCCTGGATTGGCGCGAACCTTTTCGAGCGTCGCTCGCAGGGGGTGCGGCTGACGGCGCTGGGGGCAGAGGCGCTGCCGGGGTTTGCCACGGCCTTTGATGCGATGGGGGCGGCGGTGTTTGGCCTGCGGAGTGCCGCGCGCCATGGCGCGTTACATATCGCGGCGCTGCCATCGGTGGCGCAACTCTGGCTCTCGCCGCGCCTGCCTGTGGTGCGTGCGGCGCTGCCGTCGTTGCATATTTCCGTCTCGGCGATCGAGAACCCGCCCAATCTGGCGCGGGATCTCTTTGATCTTAGCCTTTTCATCCGGCCCCCGACGGGGGCGCGGGGCGAACAGGTGCTGGCGCAGGATATGATCCTGCCGGTCTGCGCGCCCGAGATGGCCGCAGGTTTGCGCAGCCCTGCCGATCTTATGGGGCAAACGCTGTTGCATGATGCGCTCTGGTCCGAGGATTGGGCGCTTTGGGCGCGGGCGAGGCTGCCGGGCATCAGCCTGCCCACCACCGGGCCGCGCTATTCGCTTTATGCCATCGCGTTAGAGGAGGCGCGGCATGGGGCGGGGGTGTTGATGGGGCATCAAAGCCTTGTGCAGAGCGCCTTGGACGACGGCAGCCTTGTCGCGCCCTTTGATCTGGCTGTGCCGACGGGCAAGGCGCTGGTGCTGGAACATCCGGCCTTTGATCCGCCCCGCGCCGATCTGGCGCGGGTGTTGGCGTTGCTTGGTGGGCAGGTCACGGGTTGATCCCCTCTGGCCATTGCCGCGCGGCTGCGGTATCCGGGCCGGGTTGCAACACCCCGGAGGGCGCGCCCATGTCCGACACCGTTCCATTCGAGAAACCCGGCCCCGTCGAGGCCGATTTGCGCCATGCCATCGCGCCCACCGAAGAGATCATCGCAGAGGCGCGCGCGGGCCGCATGTTTATTCTCGTGGACCATGAGGACCGCGAGAACGAGGGCGATCTGGTGATCGCCGCCGAATTTGCCACGCCTGAGGCGGTGAATTTCATGGCGATGCATGGGCGTGGCCTGATCTGTCTGCCGATGACGGCCGAGCGGATTGACCGGCTGGGATTGCCGCTGATGGCGGTCAATAATTCTTCGCGCCACGAGACAGCCTTTACCGTCTCTATCGAGGCGCGCGAAGGGGTAAGCACCGGCATTTCCGCAGCCGACCGGGCGCTGACCATCGCCACGGCGATCAACGAGCAAAACACCATGGCGGCAATTGCGACGCCGGGGCATGTCTTTCCTTTGCGGGCGCGGCGCGGCGGCGTGCTGGTGCGCGCGGGCCATACCGAGGCGGCGGTGGATATCGCGCGGCTCGCGGGGCTGAACCCGTCGGGGGTGATCTGCGAGATTATGAAGGAAGACGGCTCTATGGCGCGGCTGCCCGACCTGATCGAGTTTGCCGCCAAGCATGATCTGAAAATCGGCACCATTTCCGACCTGATCGCCTATCGCCACAAGCATGACAATCTGATCATCGAAATGCGCCGGGAATCTGTAACCTCGAGCCATGGGGGCGCGTGGGACATGCGGATTTTTGCCGACCAGATCACCCAAACCGAGCATGTGGTCCTGAGCAAGGGCGATATCACAGATGGGCGGCCCGTGCTGGCGCGTACCCATGCGCTTAATGCGCTTGAGGATGTGCTGGGCATCGGCCTGAGCAAACGCGCCCACGGACCCACAGGCAAGCTGCCGCGCGCGATGGAGATCATCGCCCGCGAGGGGCGCGGTGCGGTGTTCCTGTTCCGTCAACCCCGTCCCAAGCTGGCTGGCGAGATGGAGGATGAGGATGCGCCGCGCACGATCAAACACACGGGCCTTGGCGCGCAGATCATGTCGACAATGGGTATTCGGGAATTGATCCTGCTGACGGATAGCCCGAAAACCCGCTATCTGGGTCTTGATGCCTATGGGATTTCGATCACCGGCACCCGGCCCCTGACGGAGGAGTGAAAAAGATGGCGGAACACGAATACACCCTGCCGCGCGCGGAATTCGACAAGCCGGTCAAGATCCTGATCGTTGTGGCACCGTTTTATCGCGACATCGCCGACAATCTGATTGCCGGGGCCACGGCGGAAATCGAGGCGACAGGCGGCACCTTTGAGATTGCCGAAGTGCCCGGCGCGCTGGAAATCCCCACCACCATCGGCATTGCCGAGCGTATGGCCAATTTTGACGGCTATGTTGCATTGGGCTGTGTGATCCGGGGCGAGACCACGCATTACGACACGGTGTGCAACGACAGCTCGCGCGGTATCACGCTGTTGGGCTTGCAGGGCCTGTGCATCGGCAATGGGATCCTCACGGTGGAAAACCGTGCCCAAGCTGAGGTGCGCGCCGATCCAAAGGCCATGAACAAGGGCGCGGGGGCGGCAGCGGCGGCCTTGCATCTGGTGGCTTTGGCCCGTAAATGGGGCGGCCCGCGCAAGGGCGTGGGATTCAAGCCCGCGACCGATGACATCCAGATCGCAGGCGCAGCAAAAGGCAAACCCGTCGCATGACCACCGATCCCGCTCTCTCTGGCAACCGCAAGCGCCAGATGAAATCCGCCGCCCGGCTTTATGCGGTGCAGGCGCTGTTTCAGATGGAACACTCCGGCCAGAGCTCGGACACGGTGAGCGAGGAATTTCTCGATTTCCGCTTTGGTGCCGAGGTGGATGAAGGCGTGGACATGGCCGAGGGCGATGTTGACCTCTTTCGCAAGCTGCTTGACGATGCGGTCAGCTGGCAGGCCAAGATTGACCAGATGACCGACCGCGCCCTAGTGGCGAAGTGGCCGATCGCCCGGATTGATCCGACGCTGCGCGCGCTCTTTCGCGCGGCAGGGGCGGAATTGGTGCAATCCGACACACCGCCCAAGGTGGTGATCATGGAATATGTCGATGTCGCCAAGGCGTTCTATCCGGACGGCAAGGAATCGAAATTCGTCAATGCCGTTCTGGATCATATGGCGCGCGAGGCACGGCCCGAGGCGTTTTGATCCTCGGGCTGCGCGCATTGAGGCCGGCCCGTTGCTTTTGCTCTCGCAGAATTGGCACAATACCGGCGCGCCACAAAAGTTTTTCGGCCAAATGAAGCCATAGGGTGAAAGGGTCGCGGGGCGCTGACTTGTAATCCCGTGCCAAAGGCGTAGACTCAGCCTGTAAGCAAAGGAGTCGTCAAATGCCCAAGCTTGTCCGCCTTTATATCACGCAGGTCGCCATCGGTTTTGGCATCGCGGGAGCCTTTGTCGCCATGTTGCTGTGGTTCAATATCGCGAACCTGTGGCATCTGGTGACACATTCCGACAAAGGGCTTTTGGCGGTTGTCGTCCTGTGGTTCGCCAATGGGATCGTCTTTGCTGGCGTGCAATTCGCCATCGCAATCATGCGGATGAAGGATGACGATGACGACGAGCCGCGCGGTGGCCATCGTCAGGGTGTCATGGCGCGGGAATATATGGCGATTCCGGTGCGCGTGGATGACCGGTGTCGCCCGGCACCGCGGCGCTGAGCGCCGCGCAATTCCGATCTGCATCAGGGGTGTGACGGGCCCGTAGCAACCGTTCGGTGGTATGATTCCCGAGGACCTGTATGTACAGGTGGGCATCGGGTAACTGGACCAGGGTCCAGACAGAGCCAATTCCCTCGGAATTGCTTAAGGCCACTGGAATGCAACCGTTATCGAGAAGAACAGCACCCGTCACGCCCCAGAGGTAAGCCTTTGTTTGCCCTTCGACAAGGGGTTGCGCGCGTTCGTGGTTTGTTCATAATCCCGTCATGGATTTTGGAACCGATCAGATGCTGCAACCGGGGCAGGTTCTGGCGCGGGGCGTGTGCCGCCACCTGCGCAGCCATGATTTTGATTCGATGGTAGAATTTGTGCCCGAGCGGGGGCGGCGCGTCGATGTGATGGCGCTGGGCCCCAAGGGTGAGATCTGGGTGATCGAGTGCAAATCAAGCCGTGCCGATTTCATGGCGGATGCCAAATGGCAGGGCTATCTGCAATGGTGTGACCGCTATTTCTGGGCGGTGGATGCCGAATTTCCGGTGGATTTGCTGCCAGAGGGCACCGGCCTGATTCTGGCTGATGCCTATAGCGCCGAGATCATACGCATGGGGCCCGAAACCCGGCTTGCGGGCGCGCGTCGCGCCGCGCTTACGCGGAAATTCGCGCGGCACGCGGCACGGCGGCTGCAATCGCTGCTTGATCCGCGCTTATGAGCCCTTGGCGCGCGCGGCCTGAGCGGAGGCGATGATTTCCTGGGCGATTTCCTCGGCCTCTTCGGGCGTGAAATCCATCGGAAGGTCAATGCCCTGCGCCTCGATATAGAGGCGGACCATGCCTTGATCGGTCGGCCCGATCTGGAGGTTGGCCTCGATGTCGCTCTCTGAATTGATACCCATGGCGCTCTCCTTGCAACAACGGGCGTGCTATCCCTTTCCCCCTTGATTGACAAGCGTCTTGGCGCTTTGCTGGGGGTATGGATACGATCACGCTGCGCCTGTTCCAATCAGAGGATGCCCCTTGGCTGATAGAGCGTCATGGGACGCTTTATGCGCGTGAGGCGGGGTTTGACGGCACATTCGCGCCGCTGGTGGCCAAGATCATCACGGATTATCTGGCGCGGCACGATCCTGAACGGGAAGCAGGCTGGATTGCCGAGGCGGGGGGGCGGCGGCTTGGCTCGATCTTCTGCGTGGCGCAGAGTGCCGATGTGGCCAAGCTGCGGCTCTTTCTCTTGGAGCCAGAGGCGCGGGGTCGGGGGCTTGGTCAGCGGATGCTGGGGCATTGCATGGATTTTGCGCGGGCCAAGGGCTATGCGGGCATGACGCTGGCCACCCATGAGAGCCACCGCGCCGCCTGTGCCCTTTACGCGCGCAATGGGTGGCGGATTGCCCAAGCGCGCCCGGTGCGGGCCTATGGCTGTGATTTACTGGAACAAACCTGGGACATCGCCTTTCATTAGACTTGCATTCCGAAGACGGTAAAGCTAAATCGCCCCCCAGTGCCGCCTTAGCTCAGTTGGTTAGAGCGCTGGATTGTGGATCCAGAGGTCCCCTGTTCAAGCCAGGGAGGCGGTACCATCAAAAAATCTACGAATTTATACAGGTACGCCGCCTAGATGTTGGGATCTTTGGGGAATGTCCCTCGAGACCAACGGAATGGTCTCGACATCAACCCTTGGAACTCGTAGTGGCGAGCGCCTTGAGCGTTTGATCTTGCGCCTCAGGTGATTCCCACGCGGGCTTTGGTCTGGGCCGTTCTGACGCCGCCAATGCCCGCAGGTGTAGCTGTGATCTCAAGACATCGCATTTGGTTGAAAACGTGAGAGGTGGCCCCGAAGCCCGGCTGGGTGCCCCGAGCACCGCCGCCTCTGGAACACTCAGTTCTGCGCCACGCGGCTCTGACGTCAGGGTATCCGCGCCGTTTATGTCCTCAGGCTGCGATCTATCAGAAAAACAGGCAAATCCTGTTGGGGCTGCTTAATTTTTCGGCGCGGCGGACAAGTCATTGCATGTTCGGCCCCGTTTAAAGCGCAAATGCTTGCGTCATTTGCAAAATCGCTGTGCTTAGCTCGTCGGGTAAGAGCATCAGGTTCGGACAAGGACTTTCGCGATGGGGCACGCGGTCAGTGATGGCTGATGTGTTACCCCTGCACGGGGAAAGACAATGAATCTCGACAAAACGCCGGTCAAGATCGGTTTTCTCTATTCCAGAACCGGCGTGACGTCCGTGGTTGAAAGCCAGCAGCGAGAAGCGGCCATATTGGCTGTTGAAGAGATAAATCAGGATGGTGGGCTTCTGGGCGAAGAGCTTTTGTTTTCCGGCTGTGACACGCGATCCAATCCTGCCGCGTTCCGGGCAGAAGGTGCCCGATTGCTGTCCGAGGAGCGGGTAGATGCCCTATTTGGTTGCTACATGTCCTCTTGTCGCAAGGCCGTGCTGCAGACCGTGAACGATCACAAGTCGACCTTGTTCTACCCGACACATTACGAGGGATTCGAATACGCGAAGGGATGCATCTATTCTGGTGCAACCCCCAATCAGAGCGCCAAATGGCTCGCCGATTTCATGACGCAGACCTATGGCGGCCGCTTTTTCTTTGTTGGCTCGAATTACATTTTTCCATACGAAATCAACCGCCTGATGCGTGATCTTCTTTCTAATCGCGGCGCGGATGTCGTGGATGAAGTTTACATCCCATTGGGTTCGACCGGCGACGAGATCGACTGCGTCATCAACCGGATCAAGCAAAGCCAGCCTGTCATCGTGTTTTCCACGTTGGTCGGAACGGATGCCGTTGATTTCTACAGGGCTTATGACAACGCGGGCTTTGACAGGACGATCATGCCCATTTGTTCGGTTACTGCGGGCGAACCTGAGATGGCCGCGATGGGCCGAAGTGCGGCAGAGGGCAATATCAAGGCAGCTCCGTATTTCAGCGTGATCGACAGTGACGTGAACCGCCGCTTCGTCACGCGCTTCAGGGAGCGTTTCGGAGAAGAGGCATCGCTTTGCGCCGAGGCGGAGGCTGCATATTTTCAGGTCAAGCTATTCGCAGAGGCCGTACGGCAGGCCGGGGGAACCGATCGCGACGATCTGTTGCGTGTTCTGCCGACCTTCTCACTAGAGGCCCCGCAGGGCTTGGTGCGCGTTGACGCGGCAACAAATCACACGGTGTTGTGGCCTAGGGTCGCCATTGTCGATGCGGATGGCAAGTTCCGGATCGTGCGGGAAGCGTCTTCGCCGGTGATCCCCTCGCCTTATCTTATCCAGCTGGAAGATCCAGTTGCCCTTTCACATGCCGCTTTTGCCAAGAGCAGCCTATCATGAGCATCTTTCGATTAAAAAACCTTCGTGAGATTGAAGTTGTCGTTGTGCATCCCCCCGATGAGGATGGCATGATGATTCTTGACCAACTTGGCCGGATCGGTTGCCGCAAATCCCTGGCATGGCCGCCACCCAACACGCTGGCCGAGCAGATCGACGTGGCGTTCATCGGTCTGTTTTGTGACCACCATGAAGAAATCAAAGCGATGTTGAAGCGAACCGGGAAGCCGGGGCCGACCATCATCGGTTTGGTGAATTACGAAAACCCGGCCATGCTGCAACTGTTGCTGGATTTGAATGCGACGGCTGCCACCTCAAAGCCCGTCAAGAGCTTTGGCGTGCTGACCAATCTTGCCCTCGCGCGTGCGATTTGGCAGCAGCAGCTTGCCTATCAAGAACAGATCGAGCGGCTGGAACAAAAGATCAGAGGTCAGAAGGCTTTGGCCAAGGCCAAGCTGATTTTGATGGAAATGCACAATCTTAGCGAGTGTGATGCGCATCGAGTGCTTAGAGAACAGGCAATGTCCAAGCGTATTTCCATAGATGACATGGCCCAAGCGATCATCAGCGCGAGTGAGCTATTGTCAATGAAGCGAAGCGATGTATAGTTAAACCGTTGGCAACCATAGGTGCTTGCCAACACGGAAGAAGGCTGAACGCGCAATCTTACTATGACCCTGCGCGTTGATGACGGTGGATGCAGTGTCGTATCCAAGCCTGACCGCCCCTTAGGGGATCTGACCTCCAAAAGGCTGCATCATGAAATGCAGGGTCGCCGTCTTATGTCTGATCTGAGCCTCAACGTGATGTGCTGAACGCCTGCGCGTGAGCATTACAATCCTGTTCTGGCTTTCACCGGCAAATTCACTTTTCGCATCGGCGTGCTCGGTTTTGACGGAGTTTCAACACGCCGACCTTCCAGGAGTAAGGCTATGCTTCACCGCTTGCATTGCAGGTGCGTCTCTAGTCGTGGGCGCATGCTATGAACATATTCTCCGACATCATCGGTGCGGCCGATCAACCCGGTTTCCGCGAGGATCTGCACCGGTTGGACCACGCCCATGCGGTTGACCACCTGCGCCTGTCCCGGTCCGATCTGGCGCGTCGCCGATTTCGGGGCCTAACGGATGCGGGGCGCGAGGTTGCGATTGCGCTGCCCCGGAGCCAACAGCTGTTTGATGGTGCAATTCTGGAATTGAAGGCCTCTGCGGCACTCGTGGTGCGCGTCGAGACCGAGGACTGGCTGCGGTTTGTGGCGCGGGATGCGGCCACAGCGCTCAGATTGGGGTATTTCGCGGGCAACCTGCATTGGCGGGTGCGTTTTGAGGGCGATGTGCTTTTGATCGCTGTCGAGACTGAGCGGCGGGTCTATCTCGACCGGCTGGAGCCGATGATTCAGTCGGGTGAAATCCGCCCCCTGCGCACCGCTGAGGTCGCTGTGCCATGACGGATGCCTTGTCTCTGCTCAGGATGTTGCAGACGACCGATAGCGCCTTTCCTTCGGGGGCCTTCGCGTTTTCGTCCGGGCTTGAGACCCTCACGAACGAGGGCAAGGTGCGCGATGCCACAGGTGTTCACGGGATACTCACGCATCAGATCATCCCTCGGTGGTTCAGCTTTGATCGCCCCTTCCTGCTCTGCGCGATGGACGCGGCCCATGATCCGCAGCAGCTTTTGGACATTGATGCGCGGTGCCACGTTCAGAACACCTCGGACCGGTTGGCGGACGCCTCGCGCAGGATTGGACGCTCTTTGTTGTCCGTTCATAGCCGTATCGGCACACCATTCGTTGCCAGCTTCAACGCGGCCATCGCTCAGGCCATGCGGGGCCATGCGGGGGGCTATGAGCCGGTGGTGCAAGGTGTCGTGGCCGCCGGCTTGGGGCTGTCGCCCTTGCAGGCCCAGGCTGGTGCGCTGAACGGGGTGGTCACGGCGTTCACCTCGGCTGCGGTGCGCCTTGGCTCGCTAGGAGCCATTGAGGCGCAGTCGCTGCTGGCTCAGATCGCGCCAACGATGGCCAAAGACCTGAGCACGCCATGCCCCGAGAAACCGGGGAGTTTTTCACCCCTCTCCGAGATTGCCGCCGTCCGCCGCCCCACTGCGCATGCCAGCCTTTTTGCGACCTGAAAGACCATGATGAGGATCAAGGATACGGAATGCTTTTGACACCGACCGAACTTGAACGCTTGACGATCTTCACCGCTGCGCAACTGGCGCGGCGGCGTCGCGACCGTGGCCTGGCCCTGAACGCGCCAGAGGCAATTGCCATCATTTGCGACGAAATCCTAGAGGGCGCGCGCGACGGGCGCAGCGTGGCCGAGCTTATCAGTTATGGATCGACAATCCTGACGCGGGACGATGTGATGCCCGGCGTTGCCGATCTTGTTCCCATGATACAGGTCGAGGGTGTCTTTCCAGATGGCACCAAGCTGGTCACGGTTCATGATCCGATCCGCCCCGGTGCAAACCCCGTGGCGGATGCCGAGATCAGACCCGGCGAATTCCGCGTCGCGGAGGGTGAGATTGAGCTCAATGCCGGGCGTGAAACGATCACCCTGACCGTGCGCAACACCGGGGATCGCCCGGTGCAGGTTGGCAGTCACTATCATTTCTTCGAAGCCAACAAGGCGCTGGACATGGACCGCGCCGCCGCCTTCGGCTTTCGGCTGAATATTCCGGCGGGCACAGCCGTGCGGTTCGAACCGGGGCAGGAAAAAGAGGTCAGCCTTTGCACCTTTGGCGGTGAGAAGCGGCTGACCGGGCTGAACAATCTGACAAATGGCGAGGTCAACGAGGCCAACAAGATCGCGGCGCTAGAACGCGCACGCGCTGCGGGATTCAAGGGGGCCTGATCATGGTAAAGATGACGCGAGCGGACTATGCGGCGATGTTCGGCCCCACCACGGGCGACATGATCCGCCTTGGCGATACCGAGCTATGGGCCGAGATCGAGCATGATTTCACGGTCTACGGTGACGAATGCCTGCATGGGGGCGGCAAGACCCTGCGCGACGGGCTTGGCATGGCCGTGGGCGTGACAAGTGCGGGCGGATCGCTCGATATGCTGATTTGCAATGTCGTGGTGATCGACGCGGTCGTCGGGATCGTCAAAGGCGATATCGGCATCAAGAACGGCAAGATCGTCGCCATTGGCAAGGCAGGCAATCCGGCGACGATGGACGGGGTCGATCCGCGCCTGATTGTGGGGGCTGGCACCACCGTGCGTGACGCCGAAGGCATGATCGCGACGGCGGGTGCAATTGACGTGCACGTGCATTTCGACAGTGCCCAACTGGTAGAGCATGCGCTGTCGTCAGGTATCACGACGATGCTGGGCGGGTCCTTGGGGCCGATCACAGTCGGGATTGATTGTGGCGGCGTGTTCAACACCGGTAAAATGCTGCAGGCCGCCGAGCATTGGCCGATGAATTTCGGGTTCTTGGGGCGCGGCAACGCCCATCAGCCCGACGCGATGGTCGAGCAGATCGAGAACGGCTGTCTGGGTCTCAAGATCCACGAAGACTGGGGATCCATGCCGGCAGCGATTGATGCCTGCCTGACAGTCGCCGATGCGCTTGATTTTCAGGTGCAGATTCACACCGACACGCTCAATGAAAGCGGGTTCGTCGAGGATACGCTGCGGGCCATCGGGGATCGCACGATCCACATGTATCACACCGAGGGCGCGGGCGGCGGCCATGCCCCCGATATCATTACGGTGGCGGGGCGGGCGAACTGCCTGCCATCGTCAACCAATCCGACAAACCCTTTCACTATCAACACCTTCGACGAACATCTCGATATGACGATGGTGTGCCATCACCTGAATCCGTCGATCCCCGAGGATGTGGCCTTTGCCGAAAGCCGCATTCGCGCGCAGACTATCGCCGCCGAGGACGTGCTGCACGATATCGGTGCCATCTCGATGCTGGGCTCGGACAGTCAGGGGATGGGCCGCATTCACGAGGTTATCACCCGAACATGGCAGCTTGCCTCGAAGATGCGGGTTCAACGCGGGCGTCTGCCCGAAGAAACCGTAGCAAAAGGCGATAATCACCGGATCAAACGGTTCATCGCGAAATACACGATCAACGCCGCGCGATCCTTTGGCATTGCCGATCACATCGGGTCGCTTGAGCCGGGCAAGATGGCGGATGTCGTGCTGTGGAAGCCGGGATATTTCGGCATCAAGCCCGAGTTGGTGGTCAAGGGCGGCTTTATCGCATGGGGTGCGATGGGGGATAGCGCCGCCTCGCTGATGACCTGCGAGCCGCTGATGATGCGACCGCAATGGGGGTCTTTCGGCAAGGCCGCGCCAGCCTGTGGGGCCTGTTTCGTGAACCCCCGCGCCATTGATGGCGGTCTGGCACAGCGGCTGGGCCTGACCAAGGCGTTGTTGCCCGCGCAGGGCACGCGGTCGCTGCGCAAATCGGACATGTTCCTCAACGATGCCTGTCCTGACATCACCGTGGATCCCGCGACCTTCGAGGTGTTCGTGGATGGCGTTCTTGCCACCTGCGAGCCAGCGGAAAGCCTGCCGCTTACGCAAAGGTATATGCTGCGATGAACCAGTTTATTCCCCTGAGCAAAAGCAACAATCCCGGTCCAGCCCGTATCGGGATCGGCGGGCCTGTCGGCTCGGGCAAGACGGCGCTTATCGAGGCGATGATGCCGGTCTTTAAGGCGCGTGCGATCGAGGTGGCCGTGGTGACCAATGACCTTGTCACCAAAGAGGATGCCCGGCGCTTGCAGGCCAGCGGCCTGATAGATCCAGACCGCGTATCTGCCGTCGAGGCCGGGGCCTGCCCGCACACCGTGATCCGCGAGGACCCGACGCTCAACATCGCTGCCGCCGATGATCTAGAGGCCCGATTTCCCGGGCTTGACCTGATCCTGATCGAGTCAGGGGGCGACAATCTTGCCTCGACCTTCTCGCTTGATCTGGTGGATTGGTGGATGTTCGTCATCGACGTGGGGCAGGGCGACGATATCCCCCGCAAACGCGGCCCCGGCATCCTGCAATGCGATCTTTTGGTCATCAACAAGCTGGACCTTGCGCCGCATGTCTTTGTTGATGCGGATAAAATCCTGATTGAGGCGCGCGAGATCAGGGCAAAGGCGCCCGTGATCGGCTGTTGCTGCAAAGGGGCCCGCATCACAGGCGTGGACGAAATCGTCGACTTGCTGGCGCGTGAGCTGCTGTTTCGGGGGGTCGCGCCTTGAACGCCCTTGGCGCGATAGGCCTCGGCGCGCGCCCGGTTGCGGCGGAGCTTCGGTTTCGTGCTCTTGGCGGGCGCACATTTCTTGCGCGCCAGTTCACGCCGCATCCGTTTCACATCACGCGGCCCTTTTACCATGCGGGTGACCCGCAGGGAATGGCAACGCTCTATCTGCAATCGTCGTCGGGTGGGGTCTATGCGGGCGATGACCTGTCGCTTGAAATCGGGCTTGATGCGGGGGCGCAGGTGCATGTCACGACACAGGCCTCGACCATCGTGCATGACGCGCGCGGACGAGAGGGGGCCCGGCAAACGGTCTGTCTCGATGTTGCGGAGGGTGCCCGGCTGGATTACCTGCCCGATCCCGCGATCCTGATGACCGGTGCCAAGTTCTGCAACCGTGTGACGGCGAGGTTTGGACGGGAGGCTCGCGTGATCCTGGGGGACGCGCAACTCAGCCACGATCCCGAGGGGCATGCACGACCGTTTTCAAGGCTTGAGAACGAGGTTGAACTTATCAGCCCCGAGGGGACGGTGCTGCTTGATCGCTTTGATCTATGCGGTTCCGACTGGCCTGCCCGCACGGGTGGGTTCGCGTGTTCGGGGATGATGATTGTCGTCGGGTGTGCAGACGCGGGCGCGCAGATGCAACGTGCGGCAGATACCGTGCCTGGCGTTTATGCCGGCCTGTCTGTCTTCAGTGACCGGGATATTGCCCTTATCCGTTTTCTAGCCCCGGACGGGGCTGCGCTGTCCAAAGTGATGGCCGCCTTGTGGCGGGCCGCCGCGACCGTGCTGGACGGCCAGCCACCTGCGGAGCGCCGGAAATGACCCAAACCACCACATTTGCCACTCCTGAAATCAGAAGGATCAAAGACCATGCATCACGGTGATATCGCAAGCAGCCACGACTCCGTCGGAGTCGCGGTGGTGAACTATAAAATGCCCCGGCTGCACACGCGGGCCGAGGTGATCGAGAACTGCCACAAGATCGCGGAGATGCTGAAGGGCATGAAGCGCGGCCTGCCGGGCATGGATTTGGTGATCTTCCCTGAATATTCCTCTCATGGCGTCATGTATGACGAGACGGAAATGTACGAGACCGCCGCGTCAATCCCGGGCGAGGAGACGGCGATTTTTGCCCAGGCCTGCATTGCGGCGGATGTCTGGGGGGTTTTTTCGCTGACCGGCGAGCGGCACGAAGAGCACCCGAACAAAGCCCCCTACAACACGCTCATCCTGATGAACAACAAGGGTGAAATCGTTCAGAAATACCGCAAGATCATGCCTTGGGTGCCCATCGAGGGCTGGTATCCGGGCAATTGTACCTATGTCAGCGAAGGCCCCAAAGGGCTCAAGATTTCCCTGATCATCTGTGATGACGGCAATTATCCCGAAATCTGGCGCGATTGCGCGATGAAGGGTGCCGAACTGATCGTGCGTTGTCAGGGCTATATGTATCCAGCCAAGGAACAGCAGATCACCATGGCCAAGGCCATGGCCTGGGCCAACAACACCTATGTCGCCGTGGCCAATGCAACCGGCTTTGATGGTGTGTTCAGCTTCTTTGGTCATTCGACGATCTGCGGCTTTGACGGGCGCACGTTGGGAGAGTGCGGGACCGAGGAAATGGGCATTCAATTTGCGCCCCTCTCGGTCACGGCGATCCGCGAAGCGCGGCGCACGCTGCAATCCAACAACCACCTCTTCAAACTCGTGCATCGTGGCTACACGGGGATGATCAACTCGGGCGACGGGGACAAGGGCACCGCAGAAATGCCCTATGATTTCTATCGCAAATGGGTCGAAGACCCCGAAGGCACGCGCGAGATGGTCGAGGCCATGACCCGTTCCACCGTCGGCTCAGAGGAATGCCCGATCGACGGCATCCCGAACGAGAAAACCAAGGAAACGCATCGGTAATCGACAGTCTGGTCGGCGGACCGTCCGCCGACCCCCCCTTTTTGATGGAAACAGCATGTCACTCGAAACGTACCGCCTGACCGAAGAGCCCCGGTACCACCCAAGTGCGGATGAGATTGCGCTTTATGAGGCGGCGTATCAAATGCGCTTGCCCGTGATGCTCAAGGGACCGACCGGGTGCGGCAAGACCCGGTTTGTCGAACATATGGCGTGGAAACTGGGCAAGCCACTTGTCACGGTGGCATGCCACGAAGACATGACGGCCTCTGATTTCGTCGGGCGCTATCTCTTGGGGGCTGAGGGCACGTATTGGCAGGATGGGCCCCTGACAAAGGCGGTTCGCGAAGGCGGTATCTGTTATCTGGATGAAATCGTCGAGGCGCGTCAGGACACGACCGTCATCATCCACGCCTTGACCGATGATCGCCGCATCCTGCCCTTGGAAAAGAAGGGTGAACTGGTCCGCGCGCACCCGGATTTCCAGTTGGTGATTTCCTATAACCCCGGCTACCAGAGCGTTCTCAAGGACCTAAAGGAGTCGACCAAGCAACGCTTTTGCGCCTTGGATTTCGATTATCCGGCAGCCACGATCGAGGCGAATATCATCGCCTCTGAATCCGGGCTCAACCCGCAGGATGCAGAGCGATTGACGCGGATCGCGGGCAAGAGCCGCAACCTGCGGGGCAAGGGACTGGACGAAGGCGCATCCACCCGGATGCTCATTCACGCGGGCCGCTTGATGGTTGCGGGGCTTCCCATCACCCAAGCCTGCAAATTTGCGGTGATCACCCCAATAACGGACGATCCCGAGATGCGTTCAACCCTGTCGGCGGCTGTTGATGCTTGTATCTGACGGGATAAAGGCCGAGGCGCTGACGCCGGCCATTTGTCAGGCCTTTGCTGGCCCCGACCGTGACGTGTATCTGCGCGCCTATGATCGCCTGAACGGCGCAGGATATGGCGCAGGGGTCGCGCGCGCCTTTGCATCCGCAGCACCGCGCGTGGCAGAACATGCGGGATCTGCGCAGGCCATCGCCATTGCTGCGGATGCCTCGCGGATCGCAATCAAGGCGCGGCCCCGCCTTGCGGCGACCTATCTCGACCTGTGTCCCGCGATTGCCGTGAAGCTGCGCAATGCGGCCGATTTTCAGCAGTGGCGCGGGATGATCGCCTCGGTTCTTGGCCGCAGCCCCAAGGCTGTCGGTGCGGTGCTTGACCGCGCGGACCTGCTGCTCGACCGTCTTGGCCTAGAAGGGTTTTGCGCTTGGACCGAAACCGGGCTGATGGTGGGCGGGCTCGATACCGATCAGGCCTTGGGCTTTTTCCGGCTAGAGACACCCGAGGCGCAGCGCCTGCTCGAACGCTACGCAGGAGAGGCGAATTTCCCAAGCCTTGAGGCCGGGCTTACGTCTTTTCACACCGCTCTCTGGCGGCACGCGCCGGTTCTGCGCGAAGCGGTTGCAGATGCGTCGAACCGCCGGGCGCGGCGGACGGGCTTTTCGGACGGTATCATCAGGATGCCTGCGTCGTTTCCGGGCTTCAAAGGACAGGAACAGCAGCTTTACCGCGCCGCGCTTGCGCATGTCGGCGCGCATGCCGCCTATGGCGGGCCGCGCTTTCCATTGGGGCAGCTCAAACCGCTGCAGCTTGCCGTTATCTCGTTGATCGAGGATGCGCGGGTGGAAGCGCTTGCTTTGCGCGATATGCCGGGCCTCATTCGCTTGTGGTTGCCGTTTCATACTGCGCGGTTTGACGGTCTTGCGACGGCACCAAACCTTTTTGCCGGTCTTGCGCGGGCCTTGATTGATCCGGCGTCCTGCCCCACCCACGGATGGATCCGCAAAGGTGTTGCGATGTTCGATGCCGCGTCCGGACGTCTGGACGATCCGGCCATATCGCGAGAAATCGGCAATATTCTGGGCAATGATCTCGGTCAGATCCGCGTTCAGTTCGATGCGCTGAGCTATGTGGTTCAGCCCGCCTATCGTGACGACAACCTCGGTCTTTGGGACTTGCCGGATGACCCGGATACGCCGCCCCCCTCTGACGAAATCGAAGTCGATTTGCACACCGCGCGGAACAGCGAAGTTGACGACCGACCGCAGGACCGCACGCAAGAGCAGACTGTGCCAGATGCGCAGGCCCGGTTGGACACAGTCAAGATCATCGGCGCGCCCCTTGAAGGGGGGCGCAAGGTATCCTGCCTGCCAGAATATGATCATTGCGCGGGTATCGAGCGCGACGACTGGGTGACGGTGAACAGCTATGAACCCGTCGCCGGGGATCATGGATTCTGGGATGCGCTGCGACAGCGGCATGGGACCACGATTGCGCGCATCAACCACGTGATCGTCAAGAACGAGGCGGGCAAGAGACGCAGGCTGAAGCAACAGGCCGAGGGAGAGACCCTTGATCTTGACGCCGCCGTTGATGCGGTGATCGCCATCCGGGCCGCGCGGCAACCGGATGATCGGGTCTACGCCTGCATCTTGCCGCCAGAGCGGTCGATTGCGGTGCATCTTGTTCTGGATATTTCACAATCAACAGCGGACCTTGCCGCGCCGGGCATAAGCATTCTGGATATGGAATGCGATGCCGCAGCGATCCTTGCTGGCACGATGCTGCAACTGGGTGACGATCTTGCCATCACGGCATTCAGCTCGGCGGGACGGCATGATGTCCGTGTGATCCCGATCAAGACATTCGGCTCGCCTTTGGATGAGGCAACGGGGCGGGCACTGGCCGGGCTGCGCCCGGGGTATTCAACGCGCATCGGCGCTGCGCTGCGCTTTGCCTCTCAACGTATGCAAGACGTGTCGCGGTATCGCAAACTTGTTCTTTTGGTCACTGATGGCGCACCGTCTGACATTGATGTGGCAGACCCAGAGTATCTGGTCGCGGATGCAAGACGCGCTGTTCAAACCATGCGCAGTCAAGGGATCGACGCTGTGTGCGTGGCCCTAGGCCCGGATGCCGGTCAGCGCCAGTCAGAGATCTTTGGGCGCAAATCCTGTGTCCAGATCACCGACATCGCAACTCTGCCAAGCACCCTTTCGGCGTTTTACCTGCGGATGACACGATGACCCGGATGCACCGCCTTTCAATGCCGTTCGCACCTGTAAAGACCTGCCTGTCGGTAGGGTGTGCAGGCCATTCCACGCGCAAGCTTTGCAACCTGGAAAGCGGCCTGTCACCGCAGCAAGAGAATCACCCGATCAGCATCAAGCAGGCTCGGTATTTCGCGCTAAAGTTCAGTCCGATGTAGTTCACGTAACGCATTAAAATTAGACAGTTTTTCACAAATTTAGGCAGTCCCTTGGGGCAGTAAGACTCGTGTCTAAATTTTTCTCAACAGGAATAAAATATTCCCCTTATTAATTTTAATTGCTTGACGATACTTCGGGATGGTTGCCAAATTTCTGTAATTGCACGGCAAAAAAACAACCAGCCGGCAAGCTAGAAAAACCCACAGAGAGGAACAAGAAGATGAAATTCAGCAGACGGAAATTTCTGAAGACTTCGGCAATGGCGGGCGCACTTGCGGCACCGGGAATATGGATTCCCAAGTCGCGTGGCGCTTGGGGTGCCACGTTGACCGAGGGTAAGCCGATCAAGGTCGGCGTTCTGTTCTCGCTTACGGGCGGTCTGGCGGTGCCAGAGGAGGACTCGACGCTGGTCATGCAATATGCGATCGACGAAATCAACGCGGCAGGCGGCATCGCCGGCTCTCCGATCGAGCCAGTGATCATCGACGCCAAATCCGATTTCAGTGTCTACTCTGAAAAGGCGCGCGAACTTATCCTGCGTGATCAGGTTATTTCGATTTTCGGCTGCTATACCTCTGCCAGCCGCAAGGCGATCCTTCCCATCGTGATGCAGCGTGACAACCTGCTGTTCTACCCAACCTGTTACGAGGGGGCGGAATGCACGCAGAATACCGTCTGCACGGGTCCGCTGGCCAACCAGCACTCCAAAGACTTGATCCCCTACATGGTCGAAAACTTCGGCAAGCGGGTCTTTTTTGTCGGCTCCAACTATGTTTGGCCGAAAGAGTCGAACAAGAATGCGAAAATATGGCTGGAAAACGCGGGCGGCGAATTGCTGGGTGAGGAATACATCCCGCTTGGGGATTCAGAGTTCGGGCCGGTTCTGAACAAGATCCGCGAAGCGCAGCCTGATTTCATTTTCTCGACCGTGGTGGGCGCGTCTGACATCGCCTTCCACCGCCAGTTCAAGCAGGCTGGGTTCGATGCGGAAAAGATGCCGATTGCCTCGCTGACAACAGGTGAAATCGAAACCAAGGCGATGGGCGCGGAATACGGTGCTGGTCACTTCCTGTCTGCCCCGTATTTCATGGCGCTGGACAATCCGACGAACGAGAAATTCGTCGATGGCTTCCTCTCAAGCCCCTACGGCAAGAACGGTGTCACCCATTACAACATGTCCGAGACCTACAACTCTGCATATGTGTTCAAAGCGGCCATGGAAAAGGCCATCGCCGAACACGGGTTTGAAGAGGTTACACCGGCCCGCGTTCGCGATGCCTGCGCTGGCGTAAAGCTGAGCGCGGATATCTCGCCAGAAGGCGAAACCTGGGTGGATGAAGACAACTTCAACACTTGGTTGGTTCCCAAGATTGGCATCTGTCAGTCTGACGGCAGCTTCAAGATCGTCAAGCAGGCGGATGCGCATGTCGCTCCTGATCCGTACTCGATCTATCCCGATATCGGAACGTGCAAGGCGAATGGTCTTGTTGCACCGGACGGAACTGTTCGGACCGACGTTATCTGATGCTGACCCGTGGTGGCGGGACGCACCCGCTACCACGCCTTCCATACCGATCCTTACTTCATGTCAGGGGGCACGAAATGGACATCTCGTCTATTGCTTTCGCCAATTCGCTCATTCTCGGGCTGAGCATTGCCGGAATTTTCTTTGTTGCGGCGCTTGGGCTGACGATCATCTACGGAACCGCCGGTGTGATCAACATGGCGCATGGCGAATTCATCATGCTGGGCGCCTACACGGTCTATGCGCTGCAAACCTTTATGGGCGTGCCGTATTTTCTATGTATTCCGGTCGCCTTTGTCGTGGTGGGCGCAATCGGCTTTGCGATTGAAAAGTCCCTCATAAGGTATCTGTACAATCGTCCCCTCGACACGCTGCTCGCGACCTGGGGGTGTCTCTTGTGCTTATTCAGGGAACGCGCCTGATCTTTGGCAGTGACCCGAAATATGTCCAAATCCCACAGTTTTTGTCGTCGAATATCGAAGTTGGCGGGCTGAGTCTTGGGGTGTTCCGCGTCTTTATCATCTTCATGGCGCTGGTGCTTGCGGCGGGTGTCTGGCTTATCTTTTACAAGACGGATTTCGGGATCAAGATCCGAGCCGTGACGCAAAATCGCGAAATCGCCGCGTCCTTCGGTATCAACTCGGGGCAGGTCTATTCCTTTACCTTTGCCTTGGGGGCCGGGCTTGCCGGTGTTGCCGGGGCCCTGTTCGGCGCGTTGAACATTGTTCTACCGACGATGGGCATGGGCTATGTTGTCGAGGCCTTCCTTACGGTTGTGACCGGCGGCGGCGCGCTTTTGGGAAGCGCCATTGCAAGCCTTGCCATTGGCGAGCTGCAATCCTTCTTCGCGCTCATCACCAACAGCACCTTCGCCAAGTTCCTGATCTTTGTGCTGATCGTCGTTTTCCTGAGATTCCGCCCGCAAGGACTGATCTCGTCAAGCGGCAAGCGTCGCTGAGAGAAACCACAATCTTATGACAGGCACTGATAAAAATGACCCATAACGCATATCACAACAAGACGCTGCAATGGCTCTTCTACATCGCCGTTCTCGCGGTTCTGGGCGCGGTGCCCCTGATATCAAACGACGCGTTCCTCCTGAATCAGCTTGCGATTTACGGTGTCTATGGAATGCTCGCTGTGTCGATCAGCCTGTGTTGGGGCAGCGGTGGCATCCTGAACATGGGTCAGGGCATAGCGTTCGGGTTGGGTGCCTATTGCATGGCGATGACCATGCAGATGCAGACCCAGGCCGACGGCACCATCCCGCCTTTCATGCTCAACAACGGTCTGGATAGCCTGCCGCTGCTCTGGCAGCCTTTCCAGAACACCTCGACAGGCATCTTCCTCGCGCTTTTTGTGCCAACGGTGTTCTACCTGATCTTTGGTGGGATCATGTTCACGGCGCGCGTGTCGGGGCCGTTCTTTGCGATCATGACATTGGCAACGCTCAGCGCCTTTGCGACCATCTTCGTTGATCTGCAACCCTACACCAATGGCGTGAACGGCATTTCGCCGCCTAGTTCGCTCAAGCTGGGCCAAACCGAGATCGACCCCTATTCAAGCGGTGCGTATTGGTTCGTCTTCGCCTTGTTGGCGGCATGCACTGTGGCGGCAAAGCTCATCAATCAAAGCAGGTTTGGCCTGATCGTGCGCGCCCTCAAGGACGATCCGGAACGTGTTCGGTTCCTTGGCTACAATGTCGCGATCTACGAAACGCTGGTCTACACCCTCTCGGGTTTGATCGCGGCCATCGCAGGCTGCTGCTTTGCGGTGCTCACACAATATGTTTCGCCCGCGCAATTCGAAGTTGGGTTCTCGATCTCGATTGTGATCTGGGTCGCGCTTGGGGGCCGCAACTCTTTGATATGGGCGATGTTTGGGGCTTTCACGGTTCAAGGCGCGCAAAGCTATGTGGGCGACCAGTTTCTCAGCACATGGATACTGATCCTCGGGTTCTCGTTCATCCTTGTGGTGCGGTTCCTGCCTGGCGGCCTTGCGGGCTTGGTCGAAACGCTTCTTGGGCGGACCACCAAGCTGAAGATGGAGGCCGAGCACGCCAACCTTGAATTCAGCGACGGGAAAGAGGTGTTGAAATGATCGGCGGATTTTTCAAGGTCGTGAACATCGAGAAGAGTTTTGGCGGTAACAAGGTTATCAACGGCTTCAGCCTCGATGTGGCGGAAAACACGCTGCAATGTCTCGTCGGTCCGAATGGGGCGGGCAAGACGACCATGATCGACCTGATCAGTGGCCGCCAGAAACCCGACGCAGGCAAGGTCTATCTCAATGGCGATGATATCACCGGCAAGGGAGAGCACGAGATTTCGCGCAAAGGTATCGGGCGCAAGTTCCAGATTCCTGCCGTGCTCAAGGGGTTGTCCGTGCGTGAAAACCTTGAGGTTGCCTATAGCCGCGAAGTGAACGCGCTGCGCAACATGTTCTCGATGCGGGCCAAGGGATGCGCCGAGAAACTCGACGAGATTTCCCAGCAGGTGCGTTTGACCAAACGTCTCGATGTAGAGGCGGGGCTGTTGTCACATGGCGAGACCCAATGGCTCGAGATCGGCATGGTGCTGATGCAGGATCCGGCGATCCTGTTACTCGACGAACCCGTGGCCGGCATGACCGAGAACGAGATCGGGCTGACGGTCGACATCCTCAACAAGCTCAAGCGCACCCATACGATCATCCTCGTCGAGCATGACATGGGCTTTGTGCGCAAGATCGCTGACGTGGTCACCGTGCTCCACATGGGGGCGCTTCTGGCGCAGGGCAGCATCGAGGAAATCGAAAAAGACGACCGCGTGCGCGCTGTCTATCTTGGTACGGAGGATGCACACTGATGCTGTTGCAACTGGAAAAGGTGTCGTCGTTCTACGGGCGAACACAGATTTTACGCGATATTGATTTCGGCGTGACCAAGGGCACCTGCATGTGTGTCTTGGGGCGCAATGGCGTGGGCAAGACCACCCTTTTGCGCACGATCATGGGTCTTGTCGACAAAATGACGGGCACGCTCTCCGTCTCGGGCACCAACCTGACAAAGGCGCGCACCGATGAGCGGGCGAAATACGGGCTGGGCTATGTGCCACAGGGCCGTCAGATCCTTGGCAACTTTACGGTGCGCGAAAACATCCTGCTTGGCACTTTTGCCAAGGCAGATCGGAGTGGCAAGGTGCCGGAGATCTGTCTGGATCTCTTTCCCTACCTTGCCGAAAACCTGAACCGGCGCGCCGGTGAGCTATCGGGTGGGCAGCAGCAACAGCTTGCGATTTCGCGCGCGCTGGCAGTGGATCCGCAAATTCTTCTGCTGGATGAGCCCACCGAAGGCATCCAACCCAATATCGTGGCCGAAATCGGAGAGACGCTGCGCATGCTCAACAAGAAGATGGGCATCAGCATGATCCTGTCCGAACAGCATATCAAAGTGGCCCGCGATCTGGGGGATCAATTCGTGATGATGGACAACGGGCGCATCGTTGAATCCGGCGTCATTTCCGACCTCACCGACGAGATGGTCGACCGCCACATGACCGTTTGAAAACCAAAGCCACACATAACCAAGGGAGAAAAAAATGGAATCCATTCCAAAGAAGGGAACACCGGAGCGAGAGGCGCTGATCAAAGCGCATCTGGAATGTACGGAGTCGATGAAAGGCGTTGCCGGATTCTCGATCCTGAAATGTGAAACCCCCGGAGATACGACGGTTGTCTCGGGCGGGGTCCATGACGATCCGTTGCTAAAGCGGGTTTTGCTGCGCATGCGCGGGGAATCCACGGCGGGCAAGCTGATCATCATCTGCACAGAGGTCGAAAAGGAATGGCGCATCGGTCGCCTGTCGGGTGTGCGCGGCGTGCCGCCAGAGTTTGTTGATGACCGTGTTTTCACCGATGAGCAGGACGCGCAGCACGCCATCTTTCTGATGCGCCTCGACGAGCTGCCGGAAACTGCGGGCATGCCCGAGCACTACCGCGAGGGCTGGAAGCACCGCGACGACAACTGGCCTGTGACCTGATCCCACCCGGACAGGGGCCAAAGGAAAAAACCATCGTAACGGCAGGGGGCTGACAAGACGTCAGGCCACCTGTGAGACAGCCATAAGAGGAAAAGAACATGTCTGCAGCTATGCGACTTGCCGGCTATGCCGACACTTTCGGGGTGCATCCCGGAGGCACCATCAAATTCATGATCAATTGCGACGGCCCCAAGGAATTCAAGGCCGAGATCGTCCAGATGATCAACGGCGACACCAACCCACGCGGTCCCGGCTTTATCGAAAAAGCCGTGCCGGGGGGCTGAACATCACGGTGCCCGGCCGCAAGCAGGTGATCCACAGCGGATCTTACGGCTATGTCGCCGATTGCAAGCAATTGCGCGTCGAGAGCTTCACACTTCAGTGCTGGATCTGGCCGACCGCGCCCAAGACGCATCCGAAATACTGGAAGCATGGCGAACAGGCCTTGGTCACCAAGTGGAGCGGCGGCAAGGGGTACGGCCTGTTTCTCAATGCAAAGGGGCATGTCGAGGTGCGCGTGAACGGCGTCACTCTCGAAAGCCCAGAGCCTGTCCGCGATCACGCCTGGCATTTCGTGGCCGCCACCTATGACGCGGCAAGCGGCGAGCTGATCCTGTATCACGAGCCGCAGGTGCATTACGCGCTTGATCCGGTGATCCAGCCCGTCTCCAAGACGATTTCGGAGAAGATCGAGCATCTGCCGATCCCTGCCGCTGTTGCGGCCTATGCCGAATGCCTATCGGACGATCCGACCGCGCAGTCTTCGGTGCCTGCTGGTGTGGTTCTGGCCGGAAAGTACAACGGCAAAATCGAAGCACCGCGCATCTGCTCCAAGGCCTTGTCGCGTCAGGACATCGAGACGATGAAACTGGGCGCGCAATCGGGCCTGACAGAACGCCGCAACTCTGGCCCGACCGGTGCCTTGTCAGAGGTGATCGTTGCGGCGTGGGATTTCTCCCACGGGATCGACACGATCAAAGGCAAGGATTTCGGCCCCTATCGCCTGGACCTCGATTTCGTGAACCTGCCGACCCGAGGCATGACCGGCCACAACTGGAGCGGCACCGTCTTTGATTGGAAGGAAGCCCCAAAAGAATACGCGGCAATCAGCTTTCACGACGACGATATCGACGATGCGCGCTGGGAGGTCGATTTCGAATGGCAGGTGCCCGCCGATTGCAAGAGCCGCTCTTACGCGGCCAAGCTGACGACGGCTGACGGCGATGAGGACTACGTGCCGTTCTGGGTCGTCCCGGAAATCGGCAAGGAGCAGTCCAAGATCGCCTTCATGGTGCCCACGATCAGCTATATGGCCTATGCCAACGAACATGTCGCCTGTAACGCGGGCGCGGCGGAGCTGTTCATCTACCGCGTGCCCATCATGCAGCATCAAAACATGTTTCTGGCCGAGCACCGCGAATACGGTGGCTCGATCTATGACACGCATACCGACGGCACCGGCATCTGTTTCTCGTCCCGCCTGCGCCCGATCCTCAGCAACCGGCCCAAGTATGACCACTTCCTCGCCCAGGCCCCCTGGCAATACCCGGCAGATCTGCATCTGATCTATTGGCTGGAAACCATGGGGTATGAATACGACTGCATCACCGATGAAGACATCACCTATGACGGGCTCGCGCGTCTGGAGAACTACAATGTCATCATCACCGGATCGCATCCCGAGCATAACTCGGGAACCCAGCTTGATGCGCTGCACAACTACACGCAGCGCGGTGGACGGCTGATGTATATGGGCGCGGATGCTTGGTATTGGGTCCATTCCTTCCATCCCGCCTACGAGGACAAAGGGCGTGGTGTCATCACAGAGATGCGGCGCTGCGAATCCGGCATCCGTACGTGGCGCGCCGATCCCGGTGAATACTATCACGCGGGCACGGGCGAGCTGGGCGGGATGTGGCGTTTCCGTGGCCGCTACCTGCATTCGGTGGCGGGTGTGGGCATGTCGTCAGAAGGGTTCGACGTTTCGAGCTATTTCTCAAGAACCCCGGAAAGCAACAACCCCCGTGTATCCTGGGCGTTCGAGGGGATCGACTATGACGAAATGCTGGGCAATTTCGGGCTTGTGGGCGGTGGTGCTGCCGGTCTTGAACTCGACATCGTCGATTTCACCCTCGGCTCGCCCCCCCACACGCTGACGGTGGCAACATCGGCGGGCCGTCATACCGAGGCGTATCTTCTGGTGACCGAGGATTTCGGCTTTAACCAGCAGGGGCTTGACGGCACGACGCACCCGCGCGTTCGCGGCGATATCGCCTTTCACGAAACGCCGAATGGGGGCGCATGTTTCTCGTTCTCGTCAATCGCCTATTGCGGCTCACTGCCTTGGAACAACTGCGACAACAATATCTCCAAGTTGACCAAGAATGTGCTGGATCACTTCATGGTCGATGGTCCGTTGCCCGCAGCACCCAAGTCCGAGATCCGGGCGCGGGGCCGTGCCGATGGCGATGCCGGAAACCCCGATCTGGTCCCGGCAGAGTAACGCAATTGGGGGTCGGCGCTGCGTGCGCCGGCCCCACCTTTAGAAAGCCCACCCAAAAACCGGAGGCCCCAATGGTACGCAGACCTGACCTTGGCTATCGCGACGAGGGCGTGAACCTAAGCGATCCAAGCGTGTTCGACAGGGTGCGCCTACCCTTTGGCGAGGCAATCGGTCTGCCTCGGGTTGCTTACCGCTCGCTTCAGTTTCTCTACCTTGAAGACGAGGCCATCTGGACCCGAGACTGGGTGTCTGTCGGTACGGTCCATGAAATTCCTGCAGAGGGCGATATCCTGCCCTTTACCCTTGGCTATCACGGCGTCCACGTTCAACGGATGGAGGATGGCAGCCTAGAGGCACGGTTCAATATGGCGCAACATGGCGGGTGTCGCATGGTGCCAACGCAATGCCAGCAGGGTGAGCGTACCAGTTGTTCGTTCACCTCTTGCGGCTATAGCCGCGACCGGGGCCCGATTACCACAGGAGAGGGGCCGGACAATACCCGCATCAAGTACCAATATCTGGGCCTGCGCCCCGAGCGGCTGCATCCGGTTCACGTGGCACAGCTTGGCAATCTGCTGTTCCTCAACATCGACCCGGGCGGTGCCGACAGTGATCTGGCAGGTGATCTGAGCCTGCCCGCGCCGGTAATGAGGCCCAATGCCGTGCGGGCGCATCGTCAATGGCTTGAGTTTGACGCCAATTGGAAGTTTTCGGGCCAGATGTTGGCCCGCGTGGACGAGATGCTGACGTCTTCGGATCGTGCCATGCAGGGCCGCAGAGCCGCGTCTGACGGTTCGCAGATCGCGGTTCAATGGATTTTTCCCAACCTCATTCTGCTCACGCAAGGGGCCGAGACCTGCGCGATCACGCTTCAGCACACGGCGATCACGAAAACCCTGTTCCGGATAGAGATCCTCTCGGACTGTCCGCTCGATGCCGAACGTCTGGCGTTCTGGCACAAAGAATTGTTGCATGCCGGAACCGGGGCAGAGGCGCTTCAGGATAGCATCCCGTCAAGCGCGTCACGCGACCGGGGCCCAGACTGTGCCGTTGATCTGATACAGGATCAGATCGCCGCGTGGTGGGCGCATAACGCGCTCATCTCGCGTTTTGTGAAGATGCCGCAGGTCGACAGCGACATCCCGATTTTCCGCAACGTGGAGCATTATCTGATATGACCGATCTTTCCCTGCAAGAGCCTTCGGGCAAACTTGGCGACACCCTTATGGATGGGGTGGCCCTTTACGAGGCTGGCAAGTTCAAGGCTGCCTATGACCTCTTTTATGACTGTGCCAAAGCGGGCGATGCGACCGCTTGGTTCTGGCTGTCAGTCATGCACATGAATGGCGACGGGGTCGCGGTTGACAAGCAGATGGGGTTCAAATGCTGTCTCAAGGCCGCCGAGATGGGCAGTGTTCAGGCGCAGACAAATCTTGGCGTGATGTATATTCAGGGCGACGGCGTGACCGAAGATGCGCGCACTGGTCTGATGTGGCTGTGCCGCGCCGCCGATGCCGGTGACACCGGTGCGCAGTTCAATGCGGCCACGCTTCTGTCTGCGGGCAAGGTTGTGGACAAAGATCTCGAAACCGCGGCCAAGTATTACCGGATGGCTGCCGAAAGTGGGTATTTCCCGGCGCAGGCGCGGCTTGGGTTCAGCTACAGGAATGGGTTTGGCGTGGCCAAGGATTGTCAGCAGGCGTTTTTGTGGCTGACGCTGGCCTCTCAGCACGGCGCGGGCAGCGCGATCAGCATGCTTGAAGGTCTGGTGTCCGAGATGACGCCAGATGAGCTGCACCGTGGGCATCAGATGGTCGAGAAATGGATGCAGGACCACCGAGGCGGCGCAGGTGACGTTCGGTTCCGGGTGAGCACCAATTAACCTGAAAGGATCCGGTTTTGAGGTTCAGCGTACAGCAGATCAAATATGATTTCCTCTATGCCATCAAAGAGTTCGACTCTGACGGTACGCGGTGGGGGGTGGTGACGTCGCCCGTGCCCCCATCCGAGACGCTGTCGCGGATGGGCTTTGATGTTGAGGATTTTATCTATCTGGGCAAACCGGCGGGCACCCCGCGCGCCGCCGAGATTGTGAAGGCGTTCTTCATTCAGCGCTTCGGGACCGTAGACTCAGGGCAATTAGAGGCAGAGGGAACAGCCGAATGGGTTATTCTGTTTCGTTCCAAAGAAAGCCTTCCGAGCAAGGCTGATCTGCTGGAGCCGTTAAACGCGGTCGGAGACTAAGCGCAGCCCGGTCAGTTCTCAGGGACACTCAACACGGATGACCTGAATAAGTTTTAAAAGGCTGTTATCAGAGAGCTTCGTGGGTCCAATGCGCCCTTGGTCCAGTCAGGGGTGCGGCACCATCTTCAAAAGTATCAATTCTGCGTCTCGATGGTCACGGTTTGCCGCAGCGTGCTGCCTGTGCGATCGTAAATCAGGATGCGATTGTCCTCGGTCACAATGGCAATCCAGTCCGGCCCTTGGGTAAAGGCCGTGGCACGGGTGCCCTCGGGTAGGGTCAGGCTGTCGGGCAAGGACAGCGCGCCCCTATCCTCGCCCCAGAAGCGGGTGACAAAGAGGCCGATGATCACTATGAGGCCGACAACCATCGTGGCGGTCAACAGCGTGACCAACCGCGCCAGAAACTTCAGAGTGGCCGGGCTGACCGGCGGAGAGTTGTCATTCATGGGCTTGGACCCGCTTGTTTTCCGGATCGGGGATGATCCGCCTCAACGCCTTGATAAGGCGCTTGTCCGCGATGTGCCAGAGGCGGCGGTGCTGTCGCGCACGCGGCTGGCACGGCTGCTGGAAGAGGGGGCCGTGCGGGTCAATGGCGCGGTCGTGTCTGAGGCCAAGGCGCGGGTGCAGGCGGGGGACCTTATCGAGATTGTCGTGCCCGAGGCGCGCGAGAGCCATATGGCGCCAGAGGCCATCGCGCTAGAGGTGGTCTATGAGGATGACGATCTCATCGTCGTCAACAAACCTGCGGGCATGGTGGTGCATCCCGCCCCCGGCAGCCCCGAGGGCACGCTGGTCAATGCGCTTTTGCATCACTGTGGCGACAGCCTCTCGGGCGTGGGCGGGGCCAAACGACCGGGCATTGTCCACCGCATCGACAAAGAGACCAGCGGCCTTTTGGTGGTGGCCAAATCGGATGCCGCGCATCAGGGCCTTGCGGCGCAATTCGAGGCGCATAGCGTCGAGCGCCAGTATCGCGCCGTGGTCTACGGCGTGCCCGAGGCAAGCGATCCACGCCTGCGTGGCCTGCGGGGGATCAGCTTTGAACCCGGCAATATCTTGCGCATCGCCACCCGCCTTGCGCGCCACAAAACCGACCGGCAGCGGCAGGCGGTGCTGTTCGAGGGCGGGCGGCATGCGGTGACGCGGGCGCGGGTGATCGAAAGCTTCGGAACGCCCAGCGTTGCCGCGCTGATGGAGTGTTGGTTAGAGACTGGCCGCACCCATCAGATCCGGGTGCATATGGCCTATGCGGGCCATGGGTTGATCGGGGATCCGGTCTATGGCGGGCGGCGCAAGCTCAAGGAAAAGGCGCTTTTGCCTGCGGGTGTTGCGGCGGCGCAGGAATTTCCGCGGCAGGCGCTGCACGCGGCGGTTCTGGGCTTTGTGCATCCCGGAACGGGCGCGGCGCTGCGGTTCGAGGCGGACTTGCCTCAGGATATGCTGGCGCTCCTCTCTGCCTTGCGCGGGGCATGACAGCGGCGCAATATCTTGTGAATTCCTGTCACAATACGGGTGCAGCGACGGAAACACCTTAGATGCGCGTTAAGATAGTCATGTACGGCTGTCTTGAAAGGACAGTAGCGCATACCTAGTTGAATGTTAACGATGCAAACATCAGGAGGGACGACAGCGTGGGAAATTATAACAATCTGCCAGCCCCGACCCCGGAAGGCGGGCTGAACCGCTATATGCAGGAAATCCGCAAGTTCCCGCTTTTGGAGCCGGAAGAAGAATATATGCTGGCCAAGCGTTGGGCCGAAGAGCAGGACACCGAGGCCGCGCATAAGATGGTCACAAGCCATTTGCGCCTCGCGGCCAAGATCGCCATGGGCTATCGCGGTTACGGTCTGCCGCAGGCCGAAGTGATTTCCGAGGCGAATGTGGGCCTTATGCAGGCGGTCAAGCGGTTCGACCCCGAGCGCGGCTTTCGTCTGGCGACCTATGCGATGTGGTGGATTCGTGCCAGCATTCAGGAATATATCCTGCGCTCGTGGAGCCTTGTGAAACTGGGCACCACCTCGGCGCAGAAGAAGCTGTTTTTCAATCTGCGCAAGGCCAAGGCCAAGATCGGCGCATTGGAAGAGGGCGATATGCGGCCCGATGTGGTCAAAAAGATCGCCACAGATCTGGGCGTGACCGAGGCCGAAGTCATCAGCATGAACCAGCGTATGGCGGGTGCGGATGCCTCGCTCAATGCCACGGTCGGGGCCGAGGGCGAAGGCTCTATGCAATGGCAGGACTGGCTTGAGGATGAGGATGCCGATCAGGCCGGCGATTACGAGCGGCGTGATGAATTGGATGCGCGGCGCGAATTGCTGGTGCAGGCGATGGATGTGCTCAACGAGCGCGAGCGCGACATTCTCACCCAGCGGCGGCTGAG
This sequence comes from Roseovarius sp. MS2, assembly GCF_051447875.1. Lineage (NCBI taxonomy): Bacteria > Pseudomonadati > Pseudomonadota > Alphaproteobacteria > Rhodobacterales > Roseobacteraceae > Roseovarius > Roseovarius sp. MS2. The sequence goes on along the minus strand of NZ_JBKHVF010000001.1, from coordinate 312,458 downwards.
CGACGAGACCGTGACGCTCGAGGAACTGAGCGCCGAATATGACGTGAGCCGCGAGCGCATTCGTCAGATCGAGGTGCGGGCCTTTGAAAAGCTGCAAAAGCGGATGCGGGCCTTGGCCCAGGAAAAGGGCATGCTGACCTCGGCCTAAGGTCTCTTGGCGGCGCGCGGCTTTGCGCGTATCTCTCACGCCGAACATGAGCGTGTGAGGCAGGGTATGGGGCAGGGTGTAAACTGGGCAGAGTGTGTCAGGCGCGCGATGCTGGGCGGCGCAATCCTGCTGCTTGCCGCCTGTTCCCCGCGCGTCACCGCAGAGCGCGCGGCCCCCAACCCCGCCGCCACGATCCAGCCCGTTTATGTGGCGACGGGGCGCAAACTCGATCAGACCGGGCCGATCTTTGGGCTGGAACGGCCTGAGGGGCTGCGGTTTTTCCGGGCGGATGTGTCGGTGCCCCCGACCCACACGCCGGGGCAGATCGAATGGCCCGATGGCCCGCCTGATGCCGCCACCGATTTTGTGGTGACGGGCACCGAAGTCTATGACGGGGCGGCGGCCATGCAACGCGCGATGCGCCGCGCCCATCCCGAAACACGCGAGACGCTGCTCTTCGTGCACGGCTATAACAACACCCTCTCCGAGGCGATGTATCGGCTGGCCCAGATCCAGACTGATTTTGACACGGCCATGCCCGGCGTGCTGTTTTCCTGGCCCTCGGCAGGGGACCCGCGCGGCTATATCTACGACCGCGACTCGGTGCTTTTTGCGCGCGACGATCTGCAAAAGGTGTTGCGCCAGTTGACGGATGCGCCGGGCGACCGGGTGTTCCTGCTCGCGCATTCCATGGGATCAAGCCTTGTGATGGAGGCGCTGCGCAGTATTGCCCTAAGCGAAGACCGCCATTTGCTGCGCCGGATCAGCGGCGTGGTGCTGATGTCGCCCGATATTGATCCCGATGTGTTCGACCGGCAGGCCGAGGCGATTGGCGAATTGCCCCAGCCCTTCCTCATTTTCATCACCAAGGCCGATCGCGCGCTGTCACTCTCGGGCTTTATCACCGGACGCAAGCCGCGCCTTGGCATGATCGACCGCGCCGACAAGGTGCAGCGCCCCGATGTTCAGGTGATCGACTTTACCGCGCTGGCCGATGGCTCTGGCCTCAACCATTTCGTGCCCGTGACCTCGCCTGCCGCCATCGACTTTTTGCGTGGCATCATGGCTGGCACCAACGGTATCAGCGGCGAGTTTGTGCGCGATATGACGCTAAGCCTGCCCAAGCCCCGCGTTTTGCTGCCCTGAGCGGCGCGGAATTGACGGGACGCGCGCAAGGCGTAAACTGACCCCGGCAGAGGAGCAAGGCGACATGGCCGGTGGATGGGCGCGCGACGGCGCGGTAAGCGAACAGATCGAGGCGTCGATTTCCGACGAATTGGCACGCCTCAAGGCGCGGCGTGGGCCAGAGGGCGACAGCCTGACCGAGTGCGCCGAATGCGAAGAACCCATCCCCGAGGCGCGGCGCGTGGCCATTCCGGGCGTCAAGCTCTGCATCGACTGCCAGCAAGAACGCGACGCGGCGCATCAACCGCGCGGCGGCATCAACCGGCGTGGATCAAAGGACAGCCAGTTGAAGTGAAAGGTTGGGGGGCTCTGCCCCCCGTGCCCCCCGAGGTATTTTGGGCCAGATGAAAGCCACTTTTGGCTTCTTTATGGCTTAAATACTCATTTCTGAGGCCTGAGGCTTAGCCCTCCATCGCCTCTAACTCGTCGATCATGCCTGAAATCATGCTCAGCCCCTTGTCCCAAAAGGCCGGGTCCGAGGCATCAAGGCCGAAGGGCGCCAAAAGCTCTTTGTGATGCTTGGAGCCGCCCGCCTTGAGCAGATCGAAATACTTGTCTTGAAAGCCGTCGGGGTTTTCTTCGTAGACGGCATAGAGCGCATTCACCAACCCATCGCCAAAGGCATAGGCATAGACGTAGAAGGGCGAGTGGATGAAATGCGGGATATAGGCCCAGAAGGTTTCATACCCGTCCATGAAATCAAAGGCTTCGCCCAGGCTCTGGGCTTGCACGCTCATCCAGAGGGCGTTGATGTCATCGGGGGTCAATTCACCCTCGCGGCGCGCGGCGTGGAGCTTGCATTCAAAGTCGTAGAAGGCGATCTGGCGCACGACCGTGTTGATCATATCCTCAACCTTGCCCGCGAGCAGCACCTTGCGTTCGGCCTGGGTCTGCGCCCCTGCCAGCATGCGGCGGAAGGTCAGCATCTCGCCGAAAACGCTGGCGGTTTCGGCCAGTGTGAGCGGCGTCGAGGACAGCAATTCGCCCTGATCCGCCGCCAGACGCTGATGCACGCCGTGGCCCAATTCATGGGCAAGCGTCATCACGTCGCGCGGTTTGCCAAGGTAGTTCAGCATCACATAGGGGTGCACCGTGGTCACGGTGGGATGGGCAAAGGCACCCGGCGCCTTGCCCGGTTTCACGCCCGCGTCGATCCAGCCGCGCTCGAAAAACGGCTGCGCGAGATCGGCCATGCGCGGATCAAAGGCGGCATAGGCGCCCATCACCGTATCGCGGGCCTCGTCCCAATCGACAAGGCGCGTGGCCTCCATCGGCAGGGGCGCGTTGCGGTCCCAGACCTGCATGCGCTCCAGCCCCAGCCATTTGCGCTTGAGCTCGTAATAGCGATGCGAGAGCTTGGGATAGGCCGCGACAACCGCATTGCGCAGCGCCTCGACCACCTCGGGCTCGACATCGTTGCTCAGGTGCCGCCCGGTCTGCGCCGTGGGCATCTTGCGCCAGCGGTCGATCACCTCTTTTTCCTTGGCTTGCGTGTTATGAACACGGGCAAAGGTGCGGATATTCTCGCCAAACACCCGCGCCAATTCGCGCGCCGCGGATTCGCGTTTGGAGCGGTCCTGTTCGGTCAGAAGGTTGAGTGTGCCCTCGATAGTAAGGTCGTCGCCATCCACGGTAAAGGTCAGCCCGGCGATGGTCTCGTCAAAGAGCCGTTCCCACGCGTCGCCCACCACGCCCAGATCATGCAGGAATTTCTCAAGCTCATCCGACAGCTGATAGGGTTTCATCGCGCGGATGCGGTCGAGCACCGGCTTGTAGCGGGCAAGATCGGCATTCTCGGCATACATCGCCGTCAGCGCGCCCTCGTCGAGCCGGTTCAGTTCGAGCGAGAAAAACACCAGCGGCGTGGTGGAATTCGTCACCTTTTCTTGGCAATCGGACATGAATTTCGCCCGCCCCCCATCAGTCGTAAGCTGGTAATAGCGCAGCCCTGCATAAGACATGATGCGCCCCGCCGTGGTGCTGATCGCCTCGTCGCGGCGGATACACTCCAAGAGGCCCGCCGCGTCGAGCGTGGCCAGCTTGCCCTCGTAATCGGTGGCGAATTCGGCGCAGGCGCTGTGCAGCCAGTCCAGATCACGCTTGAGTTCGGGGGCTTTCTCAGAGGTGTAGAGATCGCTCAGGTCCCATTCCGGCAGGTGTCCCAAGTTCCTGTTGCCAGAGCTGGCATTGGCATCGCGGACGGGAAACGGAAGGTTGAGCATGAGAGCACCTCTTGTTGACATGGCCCAGACATAGGCCGGGGGGGCGGGGGCCACAAGGGGCGGGGTGCTTGCCATTCGGGCGCGGCTGGCTAGGGTGGGGCGCAAGGTGAAAGGGGAAGATCACATGATATTCGCGCGATTTGGTGAGAGAGGTCAGGAAAAACCCGGCGTTCTGGACGATCAGGGCCGCTTGCGGGATTTGTCGGGTGTGGTGCCCGATTTGGCCGGGGCGGTGCTTGCTGATTTGCCCCGGATCGACCCCGAAAGCCTGCCTTTGGTTGCAGGCACCCCCCGGATCGGGCCGCCGGTGGGGCAGGTCGGCAAACTGATTTGCATCGGTCTCAACTATACCGACCATGCCGAAGAGGTGGGCGTTGCCGCCCCGCCAGAGCCGGTGGTGTTTCTCAAGGCGACCTCGGCAATTTGCGGCCCACAAGACCCTGTGTATCTGCCCCGCGGTGCGGAGAAGGGCGATTGGGAGGTGGAATTGGGCGTGGTGATCGGGCGACGCGCCAAATATGTGACCGAGGCTGAGGCGTTGGACCATGTTGCGGGCTACACAATCGTCAACGATTTGTCCGAGCGCGCCTTTCAGATGGAGCGGGCCGGGCAATGGACCAAGGGCAAAAGCTGTGACACCTTTGCGCCGATGGGCCCTTGGCTGGTGACAGCCGATGCCGTGGGGGATGTGCAGGCGCTTGATCTTTCGCTCGACCTGAATGGCGCGCGCATGCAGACCGGCACGACGGCGCGCATGATCTTTTCGGTGGCGCATATCGTGGCCTATCTCAGCGCGCTGATGACGCTGGAACCGGGCGATGTGATCGCCACCGGCACGCCACCGGGTGTAGGCATGGGGCGCAAGCCGCCGCGCTATCTGACCGAGGGCGATGAAATGGTGGTGCGGATCAGCGGGCTTGGGGAACAGCGCTCGCCTGTGCGGCGCGATCCGTAGCCGACGCGCGCCACGCGCCGCCATAGAAATCGCAAAGCTGGCGCAGCAGGCGCCCGCGCATGTCGGGCGTATCCATCAGCGTTTCGTGCCGCCCGCCGGGGACCAGTTCCAGATGCCCGCCCGGCCAATGCGCCATGCGGTCGATCACACGGGGCACATCGACAATCTGCTCGTCGCTGCCCAGAATCGTCAGGCAAGGCAGATCAGGAGAGGGCAGGCGCGCCAAATCCCGGGTTTCCTTCAACGCCTCGTGCAGCCAGCGCAGGCTGGGCCCACCCAGCCCCAACTCGGGGTGGGCGCGCAATTGCTGGGCCATATAGTCATACATCTCGCGGTCATTGGTCAGCTTGTTGCTCTCGAATGGCTCTTCCAGCACGTAATGCGCGCCCGCCGTACCGGGGGCGTAGTGATGGCTCATGCCCAACTGACGACTGCCCCAAGACAGGGACCATGCCACCGGGCGCAGAGCTTGCGCCATGTGGATGCCCCACATCGGGCTCGAGAAGGCGCAGCTTTGCACCTCTAGCCCCCGCATCACTGCGCGCAGCCCGATACAGCCACCCATGGAATGCGCCAGTAGATGCCAAGGGCGCGGCAGATCAAGCCGCTCAGCCGCCTCGACCATGGCCGCGACATCCCGCTGATAATCCCCGAATTCATGCACATGGCCTGCCATGGCATCCGTGGTCAGCCGGTCTGCCAGACCCTGACCGCGCCAGTCAATGACCAGTGTCGCATACCCGCACCCGGCGAAATGCGCAGCGGCACGGCCGTATTTCTCGATATATTCGGTGCGCCCGGGAAAGAGCAGGACAGTGCCACGGGCCCCGTCCCTATTCCACAGGCCAATCCGCAGACGCATTCCGTCAGAGGCAGACATCCACCATGCGGCACCGCCCTCTGGCCCTTGGGCCACATCGTCAAAGAGCGGCGCGGCCTGCATCAGGCCAGCACGCTGCCCAGTTTCATCGCCATGCCCATATCGCCATCGACGCTTAGACGGCCAGACATAAAGGCGGCGGCGGGATCGAGATCGCCCGCGAGGATCGATTCGAACGTATCGCGGCTGGCCGTCAGCGTGACATCGGTGTCGTCATCGCCGGCGCGCGCGCCATTGGCGTCGATCACGATGGCACCCTCATCTTCGATCACGAATTTCGCGCTGCCTTCAAGGCCCTCGCCCCCCAGTTTCTCATTCAGGGCGGCCACGGCTGTGGTGATTACGTCGCTCATCTGCGCTTCCTTTCACATTTGCGATGCCGGGGCTGTGCAACCGGACAATCTGCGCTAAACTCAGACTCGTTATGGGCGCAGCGAACTTCAATCTCAACCGTATCGTCGCGGCATTTGCAGCGATAGTCACGTTTTCCCTACCTGCCTTGGCAGAGGAGACGCGGCTTGACGGGCTCTTTGATCAATTGGCGCAGGCCGAGGCCGGGGAAGCGCGCAAGATTGCCGCCGAAATCGAGCTGGAATTGGCGCGCTCAGGATCGCCAGCAATGGATCTTTTGTTGCGGCGCGGCGAAGACGCAATTGAGTCGGGCGATATGGCCGAAGCCATCGCGCATCTGAGCGCGGCCATCGACCATGCGCCGGACTTTGCCGAGGCATGGCATCTGCGCTCTGTCGCGTTTTACCGGCAAGAGCGCTATGGTCTGGCCCTCCATGATATCGAACGTGCGCTGGCGCTGGAGCCACGCCACTTCAATGCGATTTACGGCCTTGGGGTGTTGCTGGATGAATTGGGACAGCCCGATCTTGCGCGGGATGCGTTTTCGCGCGCGCTGGCTATACATCCCCATCACGAGGACGTAACCAAGGCGCGGGACAACGTGGCGCGCGAATTGGGCGGCGCGGATCTCTGACACCATCAAGGAGTGCTCTGGATGTCCGAGCAGTCAAGAACCCTCGCGGTTCTGGGCCCGACCAATACCGGCAAGACGCATTACGCTATCGAGCGTATGCTGGGCTATCGCACAGGCATCATCGGCCTGCCGCTGCGTCTTTTGGCGCGCGAGGTCTATGACAAGATCGTCGCGGTGCGCGGCCCCTCTGTCGTGGCGCTGGTCACTGGCGAAGAGCGGATTGTGCCCGAGCGTGCGCAATACTGGGTCTGCACGGTCGAGGCGATGCCCGAGGGGATGGGCGCGGATTTCGTGGCGGTGGATGAAATCCAGCTTTGCGCTGACCCGGAGCGCGGGCATGTGTTCACCGACCGGCTGCTGCGGATGCGCGGCCTGCGCGAGACGCAGTTTCTGGGCAGCCACACGATGCGCCAAACCATAGCCGCGCTGGTGCCGGGGGTCGAATTCCTCAGCCGGGCGCGCATGTCGCAACTTACATATACCGGCCCGCGCAAGATCGCCAAGATGCCCGCGCGCAGCGCCATTGTCGGCTTTTCGGTGGAAAACGTCTATGCCATGGCCGAGTTGCTGCGCCGCCAAAAAGGGGGCGCTGCGGTGGTCATGGGCGCGCTCAGCCCGCGCACGCGCAATGCGCAGGTCGAGCTTTATCAGAATGGCGATGTCGATTACCTCGTGGCGACCGATGCCATCGGCATGGGGCTGAACCTTGATATCAACCACGTGGCCTTTTCCTCGCTCAGCAAATTCGACGGGCGGCGCATGCGCTATTTGCAGCCCAATGAATTGGGCCAGATTGCCGGGCGCGCAGGGCGGGGGATGAACAACGGCACCTTTGGTGTGACCGGCGAGGCGCCGGATCTTGATCCCGAATTGGCCGAGGCGATCATGGAGCATCGCTTTGCCCCCATCCGCAAGCTGGAATGGCGCAATGCGCGTCTGCAATTCGGCACCACCGGCGCGCTCATCGCCAGTCTCGAGGCGCGCCCCGATCACGAGTTGCTGGCCCGCGCCCGCGAGGCGGATGATCTGGGCGCGCTCAAGTCATTGGCCGAACATCCCGATGTGATGCCGCGCGCCATCGGGGGGACAGCGGTGAAACTCTTGTGGGATGTCTGCCGCATTCCCGATTTCCGGGGCATCAGCGCCGCCGAACATGCCAGCCTCTTGGAACGCATCTATTGCGACCTGACCGACTATGGTCGCGTGCCTGATGACTGGCTGGCACAGCAGGTGGCCCGCATCGACCGCACCGATGGTGACATCGACACACTGTCGAAAAGGTTGGCCTATATTCGCACTTGGACCTATGTCGCACAGCGAAAAGGCTGGCTGGATGACGAAAACCATTGGCGCGGGGCGACACGCGCTGTAGAAGACCGCCTGTCAGATGCGTTGCACGGCGCGCTGACCCAGAGATTTGTGGATCGGCGCACCTCGGTTCTGTTGCGCCGACTCAAGCAGAAGGAAGCCATGGTGGCCGAAGTAAACGATCAAGGTGATGTGACCGTCGAGGGCGAATTCGTCGGACGGCTCGAAGGGTTCCGCTTCATGCAGGACCGCGCGGCAGCAGGCAAGGAAGCACGCACGCTGCAACAGGCGAGCGTCGCGGCACTTGCCCCGCATTTCCATCTCAAGGCGGACCGCTTTTACAACGCACCCGACACCGAGATCGACTTTACCGAACAGGGTGGCCTCTTGTGGGGCAAAGAGGCGGTGGGCAAGCTGACGCCCGGTGCCGACCCGCTCAAGCCACAGATCGTGGCCTTTGTCGATGACGAGGCCGGCCCGGATGTGGCCGCCAAGGTGCAACGCCGCTTGCAGCACTATATCGACCGGCGCATTGCCACGCTGTTTGAACCGCTCTTGAACATCCAGCGCGACGAGACGCTGAATGGTCTGGCGCGCGGTTTAGGCTTTCGCATGGTCGAGGCGATGGGCCTGATCCCGCGCGGTGAAATCGCCGACGAGGTCAAGGGGCTGGATCAAGACGCGCGTGGCGCCTTGCGCAAGCATGGCATCCGCTTTGGCCAGTTCACCGTGTTTTTGCCGCTCTTGCTCAAGCCTGCACCGACGCGGTTGCGGCTGGTGCTATGGTCGCTGAGCCAAGGGATGGATGAATTCCCCGAGGCCCCGCCGCCGGGTCTGGTGACCGTGCCCGCCCGTAGCGACGCGCCCAAGGGCTATTTCACGATGGCCGGGTATCGCGCTGCCGGGGATCGGGCGATCCGCATCGACATGCTGGAACGTCTGGCCGACATGCTGCGCAGCGAAGATACGCGCGGCGGATTCGAGGCCAAGCCCGATATGCTCTCTATCACGGGGATGACGCTCGAGCAGTTTGCCCTGCTGATGCAGGGGCTGGGCTACAAGGCCGAGCGTGCCGAACGCGCCAAGGTCAAGCCGGTCGATCAGGCCATTGCCGAGGCCCCCGCAGATGCGGCGGCGGCGACAGAGGCTGAAACGCCGGTCGCGGATATCGTGGCCGAGATCCCCGACGAGGGCGTTGCGCCCATCGCCGCAGAGCCGGTGGCCGAGACCGTCGTTCCCGCCGCGCTCGACGAGACCCCGGCCGAAGAGGTGCTTCCCGGTGAAAGCCCCGAGGTCGCGGCGACCGAACTCGAGGTCTATTACACCTTCACCTGGGCCCCGCGCGCCAATCGCCCACGTGGCGATCGCCCCGCACAGGGCGGGCGTGGCCCGCGTGGTGCACAGGCTGGACAGCCCGCCCAAGGGGATGGCGACGCGGCGCAGAAACGCGACCGCCCGCAGCGCCAAGGCGGCAAGCCCCGTGGCAAGCCCGGCAAAGGCAAGCCGCGCGAGCCGCGCGATGATCAGCCCAAAACCTATGCCGCCAAGCCCGAGAAGCGCAATGATCGGATCGACCCGGACAATCCGTTCGCTGCGGCCTTGATGGGGTTGCGGACCAAGGGCTAGGTTTTGGACGCGCCCGCCGCCAAAATCCGGCTCGACAAATGGCTCTGGCACGCGCGGTTTTTCAAGACGCGCACCCTCTCGGCCAAGGAAATCTCGGCTGGGCATGTGCGCGTCAATGGCGCGCGTGTCACCAAACCTGCGCAAGCGGTGGGGCCGGGCGATGTCCTGACATTTGCGCAGGCAACACGCGTCTGGGTGGTGCGGATCGCCGCCCTTGGCACACGGCGTGGACCAGCCCCCGAGGCGCAGGCGCTCTATGACGATCTCAGCGACCTGGTGACGCAGGACAGCGTTCCGCCCACGCCCAAATATGAGGGAAAAGGGCGCCCGACCAAGCGCGACCGCCGCAAACTCGATCTCAATGAACCAGGACCGCTTGATTGATCCCGCCCACTGGATTAGGTGAGGCGCAATTCGGCAAGAATGAGAGACGGCCATGACCTATATCGTGAACGACGCCTGTATCGCCTGCAAATATACCGACTGTGTCGAGGTCTGTCCTGTCGACTGCTTTTACGAAGGCGAGAACATGCTGGTCATTCATCCCGATGAATGTATCGACTGTGGCGTGTGCGAACCGGAATGCCCCGCCGATGCGATCCGCCCGGATACCGAGCCGGACATGGAAAAATGGGTCGAGTTCAACCGCAAATATGCGGAAATGTGGCCGGTGATCATCACCAAGAAAGATCCGCTGCCCGAAGCCGAAGAGCGCGACGGCGAGGCGGGCAAGCTTGAGAAATACTTTTCCGAGGCCCCCGGACTGGGCGGCTGAGACCCGATTCGCGGCATTCGCCGGTGAAACAGCGCCGCGCGTGACATTGTGAACCTGATAAGCCGTTGATTTGCAGGGGCGAATATGCCCGTACAGAACACCGCCCTTTCATTGGGCGGTTTTTTGTGATACAGTTTCATGACAAGATCAAATGTGCCTGATATCCATTCACCCGCGTTGCTGCCCGGGGTGGATTTCTCTGCGACAGATACACATATTCCGTGGACCGCATTGGCCCTTGGCATGTGTTTTTGTGCGTCCGAGCTGGCAGCCCTGCGAGGAAGACCTGAATGTCGAAGACCAAAAAGTCCGAATTTCGCCCTGATGATTACGTTGTATACCCCGCCCATGGCGTGGGCCAGATCGTTTCGATCGAAGAGCAGGAAATCGCCGGCATCACGCTGGAACTGTTCGTGATCTCCTTTGAAAAGGACAAGATGACCCTGCGTGTGCCCACCAACAAGGCCACCGAGATTGGGATGCGTGGCCTGTCCAGCCCCGATGTCGTGTCCAAGGCAATGAGCACGCTCAAGGGCAAGGCCAAGGTCAAACGTGCCATGTGGTCGCGTCGGGCGCAGGAATACGAGCAAAAGATCAACTCTGGCGATCTGATTGCCATTGCCGAGGTGGTGCGCGACCTGCACCGCTCGGACGATCAGCGCGAGCAGAGCTATTCCGAGCGTCAACTCTATGAGGCCGCACTCGAGCGTTTGACGCGCGAAGTGGCCGCCGTGTCGGGTGGCGATGAAGTTCTGGCCGCCCGCAAGGTGGATGAGGTGCTGGTGTCGCGCGCGGCGTGATCCCAACCCCGAATGTTAGGAAAAGGCCGCGTCCTCTGGCGCGGCTTTTTTCATGGCTCACATCAAAAGGCTGAACAACACCGCGATTTCCGCCAGTTGTTGCGTGGCCCCAAGGATGTCGCCGGTCTGCCCCCCGATTTTGGCGCGGGCAATCAGGCCAAGGGCGCAGGTGGCAACGGCCGCCGCAACCAGCGCGTTCAGCCCTGCCGCACCGACAAGCACAAGCGCCAGACCCACCGCAAGGGCCAGCCCAACCGTCGCCGTCGCCAGCGGCGCGCGCCCCTGCGCCTGCGACAACCCGCTGGCGCGGGCATGGGGCAGGGCACACATGACCAAGGGCATCATCGCGCGTGACAGCAGGGCAGCGGCCAGAATGGCAGAGGTCGCCAGCGCCGGACTGACCTCAAAAAGCAGCCAGAGCGCCACACCGCGCGCGCCCAGTGACAGGATCAGCGCAATGACCCCGTAGCTGCCGATATGGCTGTCTTTCATAATCTCGAGCCGTCGCGCCGGCGTCCATCCCCCCCAAAGACCATCGGCAGTATCTGCCAACCCGTCTTCGTGCATGGCCCCGGTCAGAACCACCTGCAAGCTCAGGCTCACAAGCGCCGCAACCGGCGTGGGCAGCCCAAGTGCCAGGGCGGCGATCCCACCCAAGGCCGCCATACCGCCCAGCACCAGCCCCGCCAACGGATAGGCCCAAGCCGCCCGCGCGCCGCGATCAAACCGCCGTAACGGCACGGCCAAGCGACTGAGCAGGCTCAGCGCCAGCGGCATATCTCTGAGGCGGATCAACGCCTTGTCGTTTTCTGCCATGGGCGTGCCCTTTTTCGTCTGGGGCGGGGGCTTTGCCTGCGATACAGAATGGGCGCAGCACAATCAATGAGGCTTTGCATGCCGTCTCCTTTCTCTTCGCTTTCGGATTTCGCAGCCCTCTTGCGTGCGGCCCCCGGCACCGATGCGGCGGCGACGCAAGCGGCGCAAGCCCGCGACGCAGACCTCACCAAACCCCCCGGCGCGCTGGGGCGGCTTGAAGATCTGGCGCAATGGTATTGCGGCTGGCGCAGCGACGCACGGGCGCGGGTGACAGCCCCACAAGTGATCGTCTTTGCAGGCAATCATGGGGTGGTGGCGCAAGGCATTTCCGCCTTTCCTGCGGCTGTCACCGCGCAGATGGTGGCGAATTTTCGGGCGGGCGGGGCGGCGGTCAATCAATTGGCGGCGCAAGTGGGCGCGCGGATGGATGTGGTCGCGCTCGATCTGGATCGGCCCACGGGCGATATCAGCCTTGGCCCGGCCATGTCCGAGGACGACATGCTGCGCGCGCTTAACATCGGCTGGGATGCGGTGGACCCGGTTACAGACCTTTTGGTTGTGGGCGAGATGGGCATCGGCAACACCACCTCTGCGGCGGCGATTGCGCTGGCGCTGTTTGGCGGCGGGGCCGAGGGATGGACGGGGCGCGGCACCGGGCTGGCCGATGCGGCACTGGCGCACAAGGCACAGATCGTGGCGCGGGCGGTCACGGTCAACGCCGCCTCTGGGGCAGGGGGGCTAGAGGTCTTACGCCGCTTGGGCGGGCGCGAATTGGTGGCGATGGCCGGGGCCATGGCGCGGGCGCGGCAGCTGCGTGTTCCGGTCGTGCTCGATGGCTTTATCTGCACCGCCGCCGCCGCCTGTCTGCACGCGGAATGCCCCGGTGCGCTTGATCACGCCATAGCCGGGCATGTAAGCGCCGAACCGGGCCATCCACGCCTCTTGCACGCATTGGGCAAAGAGCCGCTTTTGGCGCTCGGCCTGCGTCTGGGCGAGGGCTCGGGCGGGGTTCTGGCGATGGGTATCGTGCAAGCGGCGCTCGCCTGTCATTCCGGCATGGCCACCTTTGCCGAGGCGGGCGTGTCGGGGGCGTAATCGCCTCATCGGCTTGACCCGCCTGCCGCCCCGGAATACTGATCAAAACCGTCGGATTATACCGGAGCGTTTGGCCCATGAGCGAAACCCTTTTGCACCGCCTTGCCTGGGTCGTCGTCGTGCTCTGCGTGGCGCCTATCCTTGCGGCGGCGCTCGCGGCCTTCGCGGGCGATTTGCAGACCTGGCGCGATGTGCTGTCCTCAGTCTTGCCGCGTTATACCGCGACGACCCTGACGCTGGTCGCCATCGTCGGCGTCAGCACGGCGGTGATCGGATCGGTCACGGCTTGGCTGGTGACGGTCTACCGCTTTCCCGGTGCGCAGCTTTTAGAGGTGGCGCTGGCGCTGCCGCTGGCCTTTCCGGCCTATGTCATGGCCTATGCCTATACGCATTTTCTGGACCATCCCGGCCCGGTGCAAACCGCCTTGCGCGCGATCACGGGTTGGGGGCCGCGCGATTACTGGTTTCCAGAGGTGCGCAGCCTTGGCGGGGCGGCCCTGATGCTGACAATCGTGCTCTATCCTTACGTCTACCTCCTTGCGCGGGCCTCTTTTCGGCAGCAATCGGGCAATGCGTTCCTTGTGGCGCGCACGCTGGGGCGTTCGCCGATGCAGGCCTTCTGGCGGGTGGCCCTGCCGATGGCGCGCCCGGCGATTGCGGGCGGGGCACTTCTTGCGGTTATGGAGACGATCGCCGATTTCGGCACCGTGGCGTTTTTCAACGTCCAGACCTTTGCCACCGGCATCTATCAGGCGTGGTTCAGCCTTGGCGACCGGGCGGCGGCGGCGCAACTGGCGCTGTGCCTGCTCAGTTTCGCGCTGCTCTTGGCCGGGTTAGAGCGGGCAAGCCGGGGGCGGTCGCGCACCGCCGGGCGCGGCGCACGGTTCGAGACGATGGAACGCCCGCAGTTGCGCGGTGCGGCGGGCTGGGGGGCTTTTGCTCTCTGTTTCCTGCCGGTGCTGCTGGGGTTCATCATTCCGGTGATCATGCTGGGGGAAATGGCCATCGGCTCGGGGCAAAATATCCTTTCGGCGCGCTATCTGGGGTTCATGACCAATTCGGTGCTCTTGGCCAGTGTCGCGGCAGTGCTGACGGTGGTGGGGGCAATCCTCGTGGGGTTTCGCGCCCGCACCCGTCCGGGGCGCAGCGCGCGCTGGCTGGTGATGGGGGCAGGTCTGGGCTATGCCGTGCCCGGTGGCGTCATTGCCGTTGGCCTCATGGTGCCGATGGCGGGGCTGGACAACGCCATCGACGCCTTCATGCAAGAGACGTTTGGCATCCGCACCGGGCTTTTGATCACCGGATCAATCTGGCTCATGATCATGGCCTATATGGTGCGGTTCATGGCGGCGGCGCTCAACGCCTATGACAGTGGCATGGCGACGGTGCCGGGGCATCTTGATGCGATTGGCCGCTCTTTGGGGCAGCCGGGGCCAAAACTGCTGACACGGGTGCATCTGCCGGTGGCGCGCACCTCGGTTCTGACCGCGCTTTTGATCGTCTTTGTCGATGTGATGAAGGAATTGCCCGCCACCCTGATCCTGCACCCCTTTGATTTTCAGACGCTGGCGGTGCAGGCGCACCGCCTCGCCGCCGATGAGCGGTTGTCAGAGGCGGCGGTGCCATCGCTGGTGCTGGTGGCGTTCGGACTGATCCCGGTGCTGATCCTCTGCCGCACGCTGGGCCGCGAGAGCATGGGGCGGCGCGCGGCGAAACTGGGCACGGCGATTTCAGCGGGGTAGGGTAACATTCACCCCAATCACGCCCGCGCGGCTTACTCCCCCGGTCGCTTCAAACTGAATGTCTCGCGGATCACCGAATAATCCTGATACCCAAGCCGGGTCAGCGGATTGAACCGGGTCACGTCAAACCGGCCCTCGACCATGCAGTCGTCGCGCATATGCACGCCGATCACCTCGCCAAAGACCACGAAATTCGCCTCGCCGGGCAGTTGCACAATCTGCGTCAGCTTGCATTCCAGACTGGCCGGGCTTGCCGCCACGCGGGAACAGGCGATGGTTTCGCAGGTGGCCTTGTCCAACCCGGCATCGGTGAATTCATCCACCTCACGGCCCCACGCGCCAGAGGTCTGGTTCATGGCATCACGCAACGCTTCGCTGACGATATTGACGCAAAAGACGCCTGTCTCGCGGATATTGGCGACGCTGTCCTTGGTATCGCCGCGATCCGGCTTGGCGCTGGTCGAGGCGAACATCACCTGTGGCGGCACATAGGCGACCGCATTGAAAAACGAATAGGGGGCCAGATTGTCCTGCCCATCGGCCCCACGGGTCGAGATCCAGCCAATCGGACGCGGGGTCACGATGGCGTTGAACGGGTTATGGGGCAGGCCATGGCCCTCTTCGGGTCGGTAAAACATCCGCCTCTCCTTGGTCATCGGGTTTGTGCCTGTCGTAACGTCGTGCTACGCGCATGGCCAGTCGATTTTTGGCAAGGGCAACGCGCGGCATGTTCACCCTCGAGACGGAGAAACCCGTTGATTACTGGGAGGTTGAGGCCCTCTATGACCTGTGTTTCGCGCCGGGGCGCGAGGCGCTGTCGTCTTACCGGCTGCGTGATGATGTGCCCCCCGTGCGCGATCTGTGCCTTGTGGTGCGCGATCATGACAGGATTTTGGCCGGGGCAATCCGCTATTGGCCTGTTCGGATCGGCACGGCGCGCGCGCTTTTGCTGGGGCCTGTTGCCGTGCATCCCACCCATCAGGGCGAGGGGCTGGGCGCGCTGCTCATGCGCGACAGTCTGGAGCGCGCAGCGGCGCTCGGCTGGGAGCGGGTGATCTTGGTGGGCGACGCGCCCTACTATAGCCGCTTTGGATTTACCAAGCTGACCGCCGTGGAAATGCCGCCCCCCACCAACCCAGAGCGTGTGCTGGGGCTGGAACTGCGCCCCGGCGCGTGGGAGGATGTGGCCGGCAAAGTGATGCGCGACGCTTGAATTCAGGCTCTGCCGTGGCCAGTTCAACCTAGGCAACGAGGATGAGGCACGCGGATGGAGCTTTTGGGCCGACCGATTGACGAGACCGAAACCGAGCGGCGCTTGCGCGCGCTGGTGGCGCGCAATGCGCAGGCGGGCAATGGGGTGATTGATCTGCTCAACCTTGTGGGTGGGCGCGCCGAGGGCTTGCTGGATCGCTTGCCGCCCAGTTTGCGCGCGCGCCTTAACGAGACCACCGAAGAGGCGCTGCGCCGCGCCGCCGAAATGGCGCATCGCTCGCGCGGGGTTGTGGGCGATCAGCCGGGCTGGATGGCGCGGGCGCTGACCACCTCAATGGGGGCGGTGGGCGGCATCGGCGGCCTGCCCACAGCGCTGGCCGAACTGCCGATCACGGTTACCGTGCTCTTGCGCGCCATTCAGGATGTGGCGGTGGAAAACGGGTTTGACCCATCCGAACCCGCTGTGCGGTTCGATTCGGTGCAGGTGTTCGGCGCGGCAGGGCCGCTCGAGCGCGACGATGGGGCCAATCTGGGCTTTCTGGGCAGTCGGATGACTGTGACCGGCCCCGCGCTCAACGCGCTTATCGCGCGGGTGGCGCCGCGTCTGGCGGCGGTGCTGGGCCAAAAGCTGGCGGCGCAGACTGTGCCGATCTTGGGGGCCGCAGCGGGGGCGGCGACCAATTATGCCTACACCCGCTATTATCAGGATATGGCGCAGGTGCATTTCGGGCTCCGTCGGCTGGCGATTGACGCCGGTCGCGACCATTCCGCGTTATGCGCCGAGTTTCGTGCAATGGCCCAAAGCACACCGGGCCGCGTCAGCTGATCCGATCTATCCGCCCCTGCATCAGCACGGCGGATGCAGCACATAATTTCCTTGATATTGCAGCTATAACCCATAGGCTGATGGCGATTGATCGTGATGGATTTCAGCTATGGCAACTACAGAGGAACACGGCGCTGCGCTTCCGGGATGGTTCGCCGCGCCGGGAGAGGGCGACACGCTGGCATGGGTGTCCTTGGGGCTGCTTATCGCAGTGATCTATGTGCTCGTCACGCTCTACGCGGCCTTTGATCGCTGGGCCGAACATCAATCGCACGGCACGCCGCTGGCCAAGACGATCCCGACGATGCTCACCGTCGCCCTGCTTTACGAGCTGTTTCCGCTCGGGCATTTCAATATCCTGTTGCCGATCAGTGCCATCCTGATTGCGCTCATGGCAGATTTGGCGCGCTTCAACCTGTGGGGCGCAGGCGCACAGACGCCCGAAGATACGGCCAAGCCGACAGGAGACACCCAACGTGATTGAGCTGCTTCTGACCTCTTTCCCGGTCATTATCCGGTATTTCCAGCTCAAGCGTCGCGGCGAGGCGATGACCGTCTGGAACATGCGCACAGCGGTTCTGATCTGGGCGGTGCTGGCCTTCTTGCTCTTCCTCCTCATCTTTTATTTCCACCCCAAATCCTATTCGGGCATCGTGCCGTTCCGCACCATTTCCGTGGTGTCACAGGCCAGCGGGCCTGTGACGGCGATCAACGTCATCAATGGCCAACGGGTCGAAGCGGGCGATCTTTTGTTCCAAGTCGATGACCGGGCCCAACGCGCCGCCCTGGAACAGGCAGAGGCGGAATTCGCCAAGATCAGCGCGGCCGAGACCAAGGCCGCCGAGACGCTCAAGGTCGCCCAAGCCTCTGTTGCCGAGGCAGAGGCGTCGCTCGACAAGCTGCGCGTCGATCTCGATAACGCGCTGACGCTTGTCACCCGCAACGTCGGCACGCGTGATGCCGTGCGCCAATTGGAATCCTCGGTCGCGATTGCCGAGGCTGGGGTTGCCGCAGCAGAGGCGCAGGTTGCCTTGGCCCAGACGGATATTTCCCAAACCCTTCCCGCGCAACGCCGCGCCGCCGAAGCCGCCCTGCACAGCGCGCAAGTGGCCTTGGCGCAAACCGAGGTGCATGCCTATACGGGCGGTGTTGTCACCCAGCTTGCCATGAGCTTGGGCAGCCCCGCCTCGACCCTGATCCTCAGCCCGGCCATGGTGATCATCCCCGACCGGCCACAAGGCACGCCCGTGCGCACCGTTGCGGGATTTTCTCAGGTTGCCAACAGCACGATCTACGAGGGCATGCCCGCCGAAATCGCCTGCGACAGCAATATAAGCCTGTCATTTCGCGATGCGGTCCTTCCGGCGCGGGTGGTCTCGGTGCAACCGGCCATCTCCACGGGGCAGATCGTGCCCGGTGGTCGCCTGATGGACCCCGCCGAAATGCTGCGGCGCGGGTCGATCCTGGTTTATTTTGAACTGGCGCATCCCGAGCATGAAAAGATCATGCTCGATGGCAGCGGCTGCATGATTCAGACCTATACCAGCAATCTGCCCGGCTTTTTCGGCCATGTGATCGCAGCCACCGGCGTGGTCAAGGCGGTGGGGCTGCGCATCAAGGTCTGGGGATCGCTGGTGTCGGGTGTGGGCCTGGCCGGGGGTGGTGGTCACTAGGGCCGTGCGCGCCTCACATCTGGTCGCGCAGATAATCCATCACCGCCGGGCGCACGGTCTGCGCACCACGCGCGCGCTCTGCATGGATCAGCTCGCGCAACTGTCCAAGGTCGATCCGCCGCAACAGGCTTTTGACCGGGCCGATAGAGGCGGGGCGCATCGAGAGCGTGCGAAACCCGATGGCGGCAAGGCACGCGGCCTCGATCGGGCGGCCCGCATCTTCGCCACAGAAACTCAGCGGCGTTCCAAGCGTGGCACACCGATAGACAATCCCCTCAAGGAAATTGAGAAAGCTGATGTTGAGCGTGTCATAACGACGGCGCACGCGCTCGTTTTCACGGTCAGCGGCAAAGAAAAACTGCTTGAGGTCATTGCCACCCACCGAGATGAAATCCACCTCTGAATAAAAGTCATCCGGCGCAAAAGCCAGCGATGGGGTTTCCAGCATCGCGCCCACTTCGATCTGCGCAGGGATCGGATGGCCCAGAATACGCTCGCGCTCCAGGGCCTTGTCCATCTCGGCGCGGGCGGCGGTGAACTCGTCGCGCTGTGCCACAAAGGGGAACATGATGGTCAGCGGTCGCCCCTTGGCGGCGCGAATGAGCGCCTGAAGCTGCATCCGCATCACCCCCGGCTTGTCCAACCCCACCCGGATCGCGCGCCAGCCCATCGCCGGGTTGGGTTCGTCATTGGGCTTCATATAGGGCAGCACCTTGTCCGAACCGATATCAAGCGTGCGGAACACCACGCGCTGTTCCCCCGCGGCATCCATCACCCGCGCATAAAGCTCTGATAATTCGGCCCGTTTGGGCATGTGGTTGCGGATCAGGAACTGCAATTCGGTGCGAAACAGCCCCACCCCCTCTGCCCCCGAGCCGACAAGGCTGGGCAGGTCGGCCATAAGCCCCGCGTTCATCTTGAGCTTGATGCGCTGACCGCAGAGCGTTTCGGCGGGTTTGTCACGGATAGAGGCATAGCGCTGCTGCGCCTCGGCCTGCATCGCCATCTTGTCGCGAAAGGCTGACACGACCGTATCGTCGGGGCGCAGATGCACGATGCCCTGATCACCATCGACAAGGATCGGATCGCCGTTCAGGGCCTCGGTCGTGATGCGATTGGCATGGATCACCAGCGGAATCGCCAACGCCCGCGCCACAATCGCGGCATGAGACCCGACCGATCCCTCCTCTAGCACGATCCCCTTCAGGGTGCGCCCATAATCGAGCAACTCTGCCGGGCCGATGTTGCGGGCGATCAGAATGGGATCGGCGGGCATGTCCGCGCCAGTCTCGTTGCCCTGCCCGGTCAGGATCCGCAACAGCCGGTTGGAAAGGTCATCAAGATCATGCAGGCGCTCGCGCAGATAGGCATCCGTCACCTGGCCCATGCGCGCGCGGGCGGCGGATTGCTCCTTTTCCACCGCAGCCTCTGCTGAAAGACCGCTATCGATATTGGCCTCCATCCGGCGCATCCAGCCTTTGGAGTTGGCGAACATGCGATAGGCTTCCAGAATTTCGGTCTGATCCTTGTCGCCGCCATTGGCCGAATTCAGCATGCGGTCCACGCCCACGCGCAGCGCCTCAACCGCCTCGTTCAGCCGTGTCAATTCACGCACCGGATCATCGGCGATGGGATTGGTCACAACCACGCGCGGCTCGTGCAGCCAGACCCGGCCCTGCGCCGTGCCTTCCTGCGCGCTGGCACCGCGAAACAGCACCGCTTGCTGGTGGCGCGCCGACATGGCGGCCCCTTCGCCCACAAAAGCGCCCAGTTCGGCCATTTCGGCCAGAACCATGGCCACCACCTCGACCGCGTAGATTTCTTCGTCAGAGAACAGCCGTGCCTGTTTCGATTGCACAACCAGAACGCCCAGCTTTTCGCCAAGCCGCTGGATCGGCACACCCAGAAACGACGAATAGGCCTCTTCGCCGGTCTCTGGCATGTAGCGAAATCCGGGCTCTGCCGGGGCATTGTCGGTGTTGATCACCTCGCCGGTGCGCGCCACCCGGCCCACCAGACCCTCGCCCATACGCATCCGGGTCTGGTGCACGGCCTCGGCCTTGAGACCCTCTGTCGCGCACAGCTCCAGCGTGTCCTCGTCACGGAACAGATAGATCGAGCACACCTCGATCCGCATTTCCTCGGCGATGAGGCGGGTAATCTGGTCAAGCCGCGTCTGCCCGCCCGCATCCTCGGCCATGATGGCGCGCAGACGGCCCAGCATCTGGCGGCTGTCGGTCTTGAAATGTTCGCTCATGGGTGGCGATCCCCCCAAGCAGATTCAGGGATTGGCCAGACCCGGCGGCAGGGATGCTGTGGCCGGGTCAGGCCGCTTTGTCCAACTCGAACGCATCATGCAGTGCCTGCACCGCGAGTTCCATGTATTTCCGGTCGATCAGCACGGAAATCTTGATCTCGGAGGTTGCAATCACCTTGATGTTGATTCCTTCATCGCTCAGCGTCTTGAACATCTTGGCGGCAACACCCGATTGGCTGCGCATGCCGATGCCCACTGCCGAAATCTTGGCCACATTGGTATCGGCCACAAGGTCGTGATAATTGATGTCGCCGCGGTCCTTGGCCTCGCGTAGCGCCTTCTCGGCGCGGATCACCTGATCCGTGGGGCAAGAAAAGGTCATATCCGTGCGGCCTTCTTCGGCGATATTCTGGATGATCATATCGACATTCACGCCCGCCTCGGACAGGGGCCCAAAGATGGCGGCCGCGATGCCGGGGCGGTCCGCCACCGAAATGAGGGTCATTTTCGCCTCGTCGCGGGAATAGGCGATGCCGCTGACAACCTTTGATTCCATGATTTCCTCCTCGGCGCAGACCAGCGTGCCGGCCTCATCAGATGGTTCCTCGAAACTGCTGAGCACCCGCAGTTTCACATTATACCGCATCGCCAGTTCCACGGAACGGGTTTGCAGCACCTTGGCCCCCAGCGAGGCCAGTTCCAACATTTCCTCAAACGCGATCTTATCAAGCTTGCGCGCCTTGGAGGTGATGCGCGGATCGGTGGTATAGACCCCGTCCACATCGGTGTAGATATCGCAGCGTTCCGCATCAAAGGCGGCGGCAAAGGCCACGGCGGTGGTGTCCGATCCGCCACGGCCCAGCGTGGTGATGCGGCCCTCGGGCGAAACCCCTTGAAAGCCCGCCACAACGGCCACGCGCATGCCTTGGGCAAAGCGGCCATTGATGTTCTCGGTCGGGATTTCCTCGATCCGGGCGGCGGAATGCGCGGAATTGGTCTTGAGCGGCACCTGCCAGCCCTGCCAACTGCGCGCCGGGATGTCCATTTCCTGCAACGTAAGCGCCATCAGCCCCGCCGTCACATTCTCGCCCGCGCTGACCACGGCGTCATATTCGCGTGCATCATGTAAGGGCGCGATTTCATTGACCCAGCCGACCAGTTCGTTGGTCTTGCCCGACATGGCCGAGACGATGACGATCACGTCATAGCCCTTGGCCACCTCAAGGCCCACACGCTTGGCGGCGCGGCGGATGCGGTCGATATTGGCGACCGATGTGCCGCCGAATTTCATCACGAGAACGGGCATGGGTGCAGTCCTGAGCCGAAGTATCGGGCGCGGTTTACGCGCGGGCAGGGCGCTGCGCAAGGGGGTGCTGCGCCCGGAGCATCTATGCGCCGTCGGGACGCATCACCAAACAGGTGGTCGATCCGGTGGCATAGAGCCGCCCGTCGCTCAGCCCGCGCAATTCGCCGCGCGCCACGGCGGTCGAGCGGCCCTTGTGTTCAAGCGTGCCAATCGCCTGAACCGGCACATCAAGCGGCAGGGCGCGGGTGATATTCACCTTGTATTCCAGGGTTGTGTAGGTCTCGCCACGCTCGAGCGCCGTCATCACCGCGCAGCCCATGCAACTGTCAAGAATGGCCCCATACCAGCCACCATGCACGCCGCGCATCGGGTTGGTGGCGTCAAACTGTGCTGCCCCCTCGAACACCACATGACCCTGCCGCGCCTCAATCGGCCGAAAGCCCAGCGTCGCCCCAATCGGCGGGCAGGGCAAGCGGCCGGCGATCATATCCTCGATGAACCCCAGCCCCGTTCGGGCCAAAATGGCCGCGAGGTCCGGCAATTCGTCCAGCGATGTGGCGTGGGTTGACGGCATATCGGCCCCTCCTGTCCCTGCGGGGTGCAGGGTAGGCGGGGCCGACTGTCTCGGCAAGCGCTCAGGCGACGTCGCGCAGCGTCACTTTGGGTGTGACACCCAAGGCATGGCACACATCGCGCGTCAATTCCGGGCGATTGAGCGTGTAGAAATGCAGGTCTTCGACCCCACCATCCAGCAGGTCACTGCACAGCTCAGTCGCCAGTGCGGTTGCCAGCAGATCATGCCGGTTGTCGCGAATGGCCTTGTCAAACGCCTCATCCAGCCACGCAGGAACCTGCGTGCCGCAGGACAGTGCGAATTTGCGCGCGCCGACCCAGTTTTCAATCGGCAGAATGCCGGGGATGATCGGCGCGTTGATCCCTGCCGCCGCACAGGCATCGCGGAAGCGGAAAAAGGTCTCTGCCTCAAAGAAGAACTGCGTGATCGCCTCGGATGCGCCCGCGTCAATCTTGCGTTTGAGCCAGTCGATATCGGCGCGTTGATCTGCCGCTTCGGGGTGCTTCTCGGGATAGGCACCAACACGGATGGTGAACTTGCCGGTATCGGCCAGTGCCGAAATCAGCTCGCAGCTATTGGCGAACCCATCCGGATGCTGCACAAACCCGTTCGATCCCTTGGGCGGGTCGCCGCGCAGGGCGACAATCTCAGACACGCCAGCGGCGGCGAATTGGTCGGCAATCTCCAGCGTCTCGGCGCGGCTGGCATCGACGCAGGTCAGGTGCGCCGCCACATTCAGGCCCGTGGCCTTGTGCAAGGTGCCCACCGCCTCGCGGGTCAATTCGCGGGTGGTGCCGCCCGCGCCGTAGGTCACGGACACAAACCGTGGGTCGAGCGGCGCAAGCGCGTGGATCGTCTCCCACAGGCGAAACGAGGCCTCAAGCGTCTTGGGCGGGAAGAATTCAAAAGAGATACGCGGCGTTGTCATCTTGGGTCATCCCGTGCAGGAGTGAAATCTGTTGTCCTCTTGTTGCAGGTGCAGCAATGTGAGACAACTTCATTAAATTCATGGTTTGAATGAGGTTCACTAATAATGCATATCGAGTTCCGGCACCTGAAAACGATCCGTGCCATTCATCAGGCCGGCGGTTTGGCACGTGCGGCGGACCTGTTGCACATCACCCAATCCGCCCTCAGCCATCAGATCAAAGGGCTTGAGGATCAGACCGGGGTCGAGCTTTTTGTGAGACGTTCCAAACCCTTACGCCTGTCTGCTGCCGGTCAGCGCCTGCTGCGGCTGGCCGAAAAAATCCTGCCTGAGATCGAAGCATTGGAACAGGAATTCGAAGGCCTGCGCGAGGGCAGCGCGGGCCGCCTGCATATCGCGATTGAATGCCACGCCTGTTTCGAATGGCTCTTTCCCGTGCTGGAACGCTTTCGCAAAACCTGGGGCGAGGTCGATGTCGATATTCGCCCCGGTCTGGCCTTTGACGCGCTGCCCGCCCTGCAAAAGGAAGAGGTGGATTTGGTGGTCTCCTCCGACCCCGAGGATCTGCCGGGAATCAGCTTCAAACCGCTCTTTGATTACGAGCCGGTCTTTGTCGCCTCAAGCCAGCATCCTTTGGCGCAGAAACCCTATGTCGAGGCGGCGGATTTTCGCGATGAGGTGCTGATTACCTATCCGGTGGACCGCTCGCGGCTTGATGTCTTCACCGAATTGCTGACCCCGGCCAAGGTCGAACCCAAAAGCATCCGACAGGTCGAACTGACCGCCGTGATCCTGCTTCTGGTCGCCTCCAATCGTGGTGTCGCCGTGCTGCCCGATTGGGTGGTGCGCGAGGTCAAGACCAGCACGGATTACGTGACCCGCCCCCTCACGGCCACAGGCAAGACCAAACGCCTCTATGCCGCCATCCGCGACGATGACGCAGACAAGCCTTATATGGCCTATCTGCTCAAACTTGCCCGCGAAATCCCGGTGCGCCTGCAACGTGGCGATAAGGTGGGGGGCTGAGCGTCAGCCCTCTTCGTGCGGCGCCCCCCCGGCAAAGCTGTTGCCGTTGGTATAGTCGCAGGAGGCTTCCTGCATCTCCAGATGCAGGCCGGTGCCGTGATAGGGGTTGGCGCGCGCCAGCGCCTCATCCACTTCGATCCCCAGACCGGGGGCCTCTGGCGGGGTGATATAACCACCTTCAACCCGGATGCTGCCCTTGATCAGCGCATCATGGAAAGGGGTCTCGATGCTCTCGCACATCAGGATATTGGGAATGGACGCGGCAAAATGCACATTCGCCGCCCATTCCACCGGCCCGGCATAAAGATGCGGTGCCATTTGCGCGTTATAGACCTCGGCCATGGCGGCCACTTTCTTCATCTCCCAGATACCGCCTGCACGGCCCAAGGCCGGTTGCAGGATCGCCGCCGCGCCCTCGCGCAGCACAGGCGCAAACTCGGCCTTGGTGGTCAGCCGCTCGCCTGTCGCCACGGGGATGCGCACCGCGCGCGCGACCTGTGCCATTGCGCCCACATTGTCGGGCGGCACCGGCTCTTCATACCAGAGCGGCGAATAAGGCTCGATGGCTTGGCCCAGACGGATCGCGCCTGCGGTCGTGAATTGCCCATGGGTGCCAAAAAGCAGATCGGCCTTGTCGCCCACTGCCGCCCGGATTTTGCGGCAAAATTCGACCGACAGGGATATATCCGTCATCGCAGGCATATGCCCGCCGCGCAGCGTATAAGGGCCTGCGGGATCGAACTTGACTGCCGTATAACCGCGCGCCACGCAGTCCGCCGCACTTTCGGCGGCCATATCGGCCGAGGTCCAGAATGGCGTGATCGGATGATGGGGCAGGGGATAAAGATAGGTATAGGCGCGAATGCGCGGGTTCATCTTGCCGCCCAAAAGCGCCCAGACAGGCCGCCCCCGCGCCTTGCCCAGAATATCCCAACAGGCAATCTCCAGCCCCGAAAAGGCCCCGATGGCCGTCAGGTCCGGGCGTTGGGTAAAGCCCGAGGAATAGACGCGTCGGAACATCAGCTCGATATTCTCGGGGTTCTCGCCTTCCATGTGGCGGGCAAACACATCCTCGATCACCGCGCGCATGGCCTCAGGCCCGACGCTCGCGGCATAGCATTCGCCCCAGCCGGTGATCCCGTCATCCGTGGTCAGCTTGACCAAAATCCAATAGCGCCCACCCCAGCCGGGCGCAGGCGGTGCGGTCACGATGATATCAAGGTCTCTGAGCTTCATGGCTGTGTCCTGTTAAAACGCAAGAGCGGGGCACGCGGCATTTGCGGCCAGATGAAAGGCTGTCATTCAAACACAATCACATTACGCCGGGCCGACCCGGATTTGGTATCGGCGATGGCCTCGTTGATCTGGTCAAACCGCCAGCGCCGGGAAATCAGCTCGTCCAGCTTGAGCCGCCCTTGACCATAAAGATCGACCATCCACGGAATATCGCGGCGAATGACCGCCTCGCCCATCTTGGAGCCGACCATGGATTGTCCCATCGCGGCGAAACTCGCGGCTTCATAGCTTGAGGCGGCACCCGTATGGGGCATGCCGACCATGATCACCTTGCCACCCCCGGCCAGATAGCGCGGCGCCAGATCATAGGCCTTGGCCGCGCCCACGGTGACAAGCACCGCATCGGCCCCGCGTCCCATCGCCGCCTTGGCGCTGCGCCACGGCTTTTCCTCGGTCGCCAAGACACCATCGGTCGCGCCGAATTCACGGGCGGCGGCCAGCTTGTCCTCGGTCATATCCACCGCCACGATCCGCCGCGCGCCCGCGATGCGTGCGCCCTGAATGGCGTTAAGGCCAACACCGCCTGCCCCAATCACCACCACATCCTGCCCCGCGCGCAGATTGGCCGCATTGATCACGGCCCCCACGCCGGTAATCACCCCGCAGGCCAATAGGCTGGCCGCCGCCATGTCGATCCCATGCGGGATTTTCACGATCTGGCTGTGATGCACCACAACAGATGTGGCAAAGGCCCCGCAGGCCATGGCCTGATGCAATCTTCCCCCCGAGAGCGTCGAAAGCGGGCCGTGCCCGTCGTCTTGTGGCGTCTCGCATCCCGTTGGGCGGCCCGTGGCGCAGGGCGCGCAGTGCCCGCAGGCGCGGATGAGCGTCACCACCACCGGATCGCCCAACGCAAAGCCGGGGACACCCGCGCCAACCGCGCTCACAATCCCCGCCGCCTCATGGCCGTAAACGGCGGGCAGGGTGCCGCCCCAACCCCCATTGCATAGGAAATATCCGAGTGGCAAATCGCCACCGCCTTGACCTCGACTTGCACCTCACCCGCCTCGGGCGCGCGCAGATGCACCGGTTCGATCACGAGAGGCGCGCCAAATTCATGGCATACGGCGGCTGTGATGGTCTGCATGGGGCCTCCCTTCCAATGCTGGGCGCAAGTGATCCGGATTCGCGTGTCACCGCAAGCGGGTTTCTATCAGGCGTGGCCGATATGCCCCGTGGCGCGCAGAAACTCTGACAGCAGCCGCGCGTATTCTTGCGGCTGATCCACCGGGGGCACATGCCCGGTGCGGCGCATCAGCTCGAATTTTGAGCCGGGGATTAGGTTCACCGTCTCGCGCACAAGATCCGGCGGGGTCGAGCCATCCTCGGCCCCCGCAATGCCCAGCGTGGGCAGGCGCAGGCCAGAGGTGGGCGTGTAGAAATCCGTGCCGGAAATGGCAGCGGCACAGCCGACATAGCCCTCCGGATCATGCTGGCAAAGCTGCTCAAACCATGGCAAGTGCCTGTTTTCCCTAAGATAGCTGCGCGTGAACCACCGTTCACACGATCCGCGCGCCAGCTCTGCCATGCCGCCCGCGCGGCGTGCGGTGGCGATCCGCTCGGCCCAAAGCGTGGGCGTGCCGATCTTGGCCCCGGTATTGGACAGCACCAGCGCCCGAATGAGGTCGGGGCGCTTTACCGCCAGCCCCTGCGCCACCATCCCGCCAATCGAAAGGCCGACAAACATCGCCTCACGCACCTGCAAGTGATCCAGCAATCGCTCGGCATCGCGGATGAGCGCGCCCATGGAATAGGGGGCAGGCGGGGTCGAGGATTGCCCATGCCCGCGCGCATCATAGCGGATGATCCGCAGGCCGGGCGGCAACAGCGGCACCACCGCATCCCACAGAAACGTGCCGGTGCCAAGCGCATGGGCAAAGACGATGGGCGCGCCTTCGGGGTCGCCTTCGTTGAGGTAATGCAGGGTCACATCGCCTGTATCAAACATCATCCGCGTCGCTCCTTGTCCCTTGGGCGCGACGCGGGGGCAGGTCCCCTCTGTCAGTGCGACACCACAGCAAGGCCCGCCAACACCATGGTCGCACCACCGATCTGACGCACGCTGAGCGCCTCGCCAATGAACCACGCATAGCTGAGCACGATCAGTGTTTCCAGACCGATGATCGAGATATAGACGACCCCAAGATCAACATGGCGCAGGATCTCGATTTCGCACAGTGCCGCCGCCCCAAAGCCAAGCGCAACCAAGCCGATTGCCGCGAGGCTGATCGTGGATGACCCCATCTTCAGTCCAATTGTCGCGATCGAATAACCTAGCGCCGACAGGACAATCAGAAAAATTGCCTGAGCATTTAAAACAGCCATAGTATCCTCCTGTGCCACAAGTCCGTGGCATTAAAATGTTTTTGGAGTGAATGATGGCGTTCTTCTGGGGTGAGTGTTGCAGCTTACCTTGCGTCAGTTCAAGTCCGGTTTTCCATACCGGCGCAGTATGACGCGGCTCAGGTTTGGCCCATGATCAGAGCTCAGACAGCAAAGCGCGACAGCGCATCGCAGAATACATCCGCATCGACATTGCCGCCAGAAATGGTGACGAAAACCGCCTCGCCCTCGATCTGATCGGCCCGAAAAAGGGCGGCCGCCAGCGCCACGGCACCGCCCGGTTCTGCCACCAGTTTAAGCCGGGAAAAGGCCAGCGCCACCGCGTGCAGCGCCTCATCCTCGCTCACCACCAATCCCGGACCGCACAGCAGCTGCATGATCGGAAAGGTGATGTTCCCCGGCTGCGGCGTGATGATGGCATCGCAGAGACTGCCCGCGGTGCGGGCGTTACGCTCGATCTGGCCCGATGCCAGCGAACGGGCGACGTCATCAAAGCCTTCCGGCTCACAAGGGCGCGCGCGCAGCCCCGGCGCATCCGCCTCAAGCGCAAGGGCGATCCCCGAGGTCAGACCGCCACCGCCGCAGCAAACCAGCACATCGGCGCGGGTAATGCCCATGGCCGCCGCATCCTCGGCAATCTCCAGCCCGATGGTGCCTTGGCCTGCGATCACCTGTGGCTCGTCAAAGGGTTTGATCAGGGTCAGACCGCGCTCAGAACTCAGCGCCGCGCCGATGGCGTCTCGATCTTCGGTCGCACGGTCGTAAAGCACCACCTCGGCCCCCAGCGCGCGGGTGTTGTCGATTTTCATGCGCGGCGCGTCGCCGGGCATGATGATGACACTGGGCACCCCGAATTGCCGCGCCGCCAGCGCCACACCCTGCGCATGGTTGCCGCTGGAAAAGGCGATCACGCCCCGCGCGCGGGTGCCCTCATCCAGCGCCGACACAGCCGAGCGCGCACCGCGATATTTGAAACTGCCGGTATGTTGCAGGCATTCGGGTTTCACGAATACGCGCCGTCCCGCGATCTCGTCCAGAAAGGGCGAAGAGAGCAGCGGCGTGCGCCTTGCATGGCCCGCAAGACGGGTGGCGGCGGCGCGGATCATCGTGATGTCGGTCATTTTGTCAGGTCCAATAGGGCGCGTATCGCGCCGAGGGATTGCGGTTCGTCGAGAAAGGGCACATGGCCCCGGTCGGGCACGGTGGCGGTGATAAGTGCGGGATGACGCGCCTGCATTTTCTCAAAGGTCTCAAGGCTCAGAAGGTCGGAATTCGCCCCTCGGATCGCGGCGGTGGGAATATCGCGCAGCGCGTCGAAAAGTTGCCACAGGTCCACTGCCTCGCCCGCCCCCGCTTGCCCCACCAGCGCATCGCGCAGCCGCGCGTCATAGCGCAGGCCAAGCCCGCCGCCCGGTTTCTCATAGAACATGAGCTCGGCCTGTTGCCGCCAGCGACTCAGCGGCACATCGGGAAAGCCAGCGGCATGGACATGGGCAAGCGCGGCGGCGCACTGCTCCAGATCGGCCTGCGCCGGCTCATTGCCCACGTATTCCATGATCCGCTCGATCCCGATGGGGGCCACCTCTGGCCCGATGTCATTGAGCACGACACCGCGCAGGCGTTCAGGCTGCCCATAGGCCAGCGCCATGGCGATCAGCCCGCCGCGCGATGTGCCGATCAGCGTCACGCGCTCCAGCCCCAGATGGTCCATCAGTTCAATCGCATCCTGCCCTTCGCGCAGGATGTTGTAAGACATGAAATCGGACGCATGATCCGATTGCCCGCGCCCGCGATAATCCATGCAAATCACGCGGTAGCCCGCCAGATGCGGCGCGACAAAGCTGAAATCGGCGCTGTTGCGCGTCAGCCCCGCAAGGCACAGGATCGGCGCGCCCGCCCCCTCATCAGAGTAATAGAGCGACACGCCGTCCGAGGTGCTAAACCGCCCCATCAGCCGCGCACCAGATCGGGGACGCCCGTGAGGTCGCGCAATTGGTGGCGCGGTGTGGCGGGCAGGCGATCCACCGGATCACCCGCGCGGTTGACCCAAGCGGTCGTAAACCCATAGCCTGCCGCCGCAGACGCATCCCAGCCATTCGACGATACAAAAAGCACCTCATCCGGCGCAGAGCCAAACCGCTGCCCCACCAGATCATAGACCCCCCGCGCCGGTTTGAAGATGCCCACACTCTCCACCGAGAGCACATCATCAAGCACATCGCCAATCCCGGCAGAGTCTACCGCGCCCTGCAGCATATCCGGCGATCCGTTCGAGAGGATGGCGGTCTTCATCCCCGCCGCTTTCAGCGCGGCCAGCATGGCGGGCACTTCGGCATAGGCCTCAAGCTCCCAATAAAGCTGCAAAAGCCGCGCGCGCAAGTCGCTGTCGCCCTGCAATCCCTCCGCCTCCAGCGCCCAATCCAGCCCGTCCTGTGTGACCTGCCAAAACCCGGTGTGTTGCCCCATCACGGCGCGCAGCCAGGTGTATTGCAACTGTTTCAGCCGCCATTTCTCGGCAATCGCGGGCCAGTGCCGGGCAAAAACCTCGCGTCCCTGCTCGGACGCGGCATTGCGGGCGGCGGCGGCCACGTCAAAGAGCGTGCCATAGGCATCAAAAATGCAGGTGGTAATCGGCATCGTGTCCCCTCGTTCGTTGCGCGCAGACTGTCACGGAACGTCAGAGGGGGAAAGACCCCGAACACCACGGCCGCGTCAGAGTTTGGGCATCGGTTTGCAAATCCGGATCAGCTTGCCTAAATTGACAGACAGTCGTCTCAAGCACCCGCGCAATCCTTGCGTGGCCTTGCAAACCCATCCCCCTTCACAACAGATTGGAAATCCCATGACGCAGGTCAAATCGGGCGATACTGTCCGCATTCATTACACTGGCACGCTGGCCGATGGTGCCACCTTTGATTCGAGCGCGGGCCGCGATCCGCTGGAATTCACCGTAGGCTCGGGCCAGATCATCCCCGGCCTTGATGCCGCGATCCCTGGCATGACCGTGGGGGACAAGAAAACCGTTCAGGTGCCCGCCGATATGGCCTATGGCCAGCCGGATCCCAATGCCCGGCAGGCCGTGCCCCGCGCCGATATCCCGGCGGAAATCCCGCTTGATCCGGGCACACAGTTGCAGATGCAGACGCCGCAGGGTCAGGTGCTGCCGGTGACGGTGGCCGAAGTCTCCGACACCGAAGTCGTGCTGGATGCCAACCACCCGCTCGCAGGCAAGGACCTGACCTTTGCCATCGAACTGGTGGCCATCGGCTAGGCCTCCAAGTGCCAAGGGGCGCGACCGGAGTTTTCCGGGGCGTGATGCGCTGATCGAAACCACACCCGTCCCGGCTTGACCCGGGACCTCACCGCAGCAGCGTGGAGGCCCCGGCTCGAAGGCCGGGGCGATGTGACCCCGATCAGGCGCAATCTGCTCTGATCCCGGTCGCGCGCGCGCTCATTTCATCAGGTTGTCCACATCCGCCAATCCGATGCCAGGGCTGTAGATATAACGCAGCTGCTTGGTCTTGCGCCCCGATTGGGTCCGCTCGGTCCAGATATACTCCATCGAACCGGGGCGGCCTTTGTAGGTAAAGGACACTCTGGTCACTCGGATCGTCACCGTGAACCGCGTTGTCTTGCCGCCCATATGCTGCGCCATCTTGTAGCTTTTGGTCATGCCGCTGCGCCATGGGCCGACCGGCACAAAGCCATCACCGGTGAAATATCTGTTGGCCGCGCCCGGTCGCTTGTCGAGCACCCGCGCCAGGGCCGTGCCATCCGGGCGCAGCGTGTAATAGCTGGTCTTGGTGCCGGATTTCTCACGTTTCGTGCGCACATAGATCGTCATGCGCTGGCCTGTCACCGGATGGGTCCAACGGCGCGGCCCCTGAATCCGCCGCGCCCCGACGGTGCGATCAATCCGATCCCCGAATTTCGCGCCGGGCACCCCCGCCCAGAGCCCAAACCCAAGCTGCGCCGATGCCCCTGGCAGCTGGATCACCGGCATATCCGGCACGCATCCGGCGACCGCCGTGACTGCGCCGCCGGCAAGTGCGGCGATAAAAAAGCGCCGGCTGAGGTGTGGTGTCGTCATGACCCGTTCCTTTTCGTCCTATAATCAAGATGTTGATGATCTCGTTTCGTGAAAACGTGCCGCCCCGCGAAATATTCCGGGGCGGGGGCCGAATTCTATCAAGCATCTGATGTGAAATGGAAATTATGGTGGCCTTGACTGACGCCCACGGCCTCTCGGCGGGCGCTTAGCCGATATCGAGCAACACCGCGCCTGCGCGCCCCGGTGTCATCACCGCCTCATGCGCTTTGGCGCAATCCGTCAGCGGCAGGCGC
This sequence comes from Roseovarius sp. MS2, assembly GCF_051447875.1. Lineage (NCBI taxonomy): Bacteria > Pseudomonadati > Pseudomonadota > Alphaproteobacteria > Rhodobacterales > Roseobacteraceae > Roseovarius > Roseovarius sp. MS2. The sequence continues at coordinate 280,136 of NZ_JBKHVF010000001.1, read as the reverse complement.
ATTGCAATCTCTGGGCACAGCGTGCCCGCCTCAAGTGCGGCATGCAGCCGGGCAATCGCCGCCTCGCGGGCGGGCCATGGCAGGATATAGATCAGCGTGATGTCGATCTTGAGCGCCTTGAACAGATAGGGCCCAAACGGCAGCGTCGGGCCCATGTCCTTGCCTGATCCATAGGCGGCGATGGTGCCGTTGGGGGCCATCACCTCGGCCAGCAAAGCGGCGTTTTGGCCAAACTCCACCTCGATGGCACGGGAGATACCGCGCCCACCCGTCGCCGCCATGATCTGTGCCGCCAAATCCGGATCGGCATAGTCGAACACATGGTGTGCCCCCGCCGCGCGCACCCGCTCCATCGCGGGGGCCGAACAGGTGGCGATTACCTGTGCCCCGGCGGCACGGGCCAATTGCACGGCCATATGCCCAACGGCCCCCGCCCCGCCAGAAATCAGGATCGTCTGTCCCGCCACATCGCCGCCGCCAAACACCGTCTGCACCGCCGTGAGGCCGGGAATACCAAGCGTCGCGCCGACCTCGAACGACACCTCATCCGGCAAAGGCACGGCTTGCACCGCAGGCAGGGCGATGAATTCGGCGGCGGTGCCATGGCTGCGTTGCCACTGGCCGTTCCAGACCCAAACGCGCTGCCCGATGCGCCCCGGATTGACGCCCTCGCCCACCGCAGCAACAACGCCAGCCCCGTCCGAATGTGGGATGATTCGCGGATAGGCGGGTTTCGTGACACCGGGGCGGCTTCCCGCCCGCGCCTTGGCATCCGACGGGTTCACCCCCGAGACATGCAGTCGCACCAGCACCTCGCCCGCAGCGGGCGCAGGCGTGTCTGTTTCATGCAGGCTCAGAACATCATGCGCCGCGCCAAAGCGCGTATAGCTGACCGCGCGCATGCTGCGCGGGATCACTTGGTCCGGCGCAGGCGGATCACCACATCCACCGAGGTGATCTCGGCCCCGTCCGGGGCCTTGGGCAGACGTGCAATTTCCAGCTCGCTCGCCGGGGCGTCGCTCAGCCGATTCTCGTCTTCCCAGTAAAAATGCGGATGATCGACGGTATTGGTGTCAAAATAGCTCTTCGAGCCATCCACCGTCACCTCTTGCAGCAGACCCGCATCGCAAAAGGCGCGCAGCGTGTTATAGACCGTAGCCAAGGACACCGCCTCGTCGCTGTTTTGCGCGTCGGCATAAAGGCTCTCGGCTGTCACATGGCGGTGTTTGCCATCGCCGATCAGCAAAGTGGCCAGCGTCATTCGCTGCCGCGTGGGCCGCAATCCTGCATCGGAAAGCCATTTTCCGGCAATCGTTCCGGCCTCAGTGGTCATCGTGTCATAGGCTGTCATCGTCTCGTTCATCCCGTGTTTCATCCAATATAGGGCCTGCATGGGGGTGGTTTCAATTAATTTCCTGCACTGGGCAATTCGAGGTGCGGTGATGTCGCAGGCTTGCATGCGCCTTTTGCAGGATGATAGAGGGGGCAGTGACCGGTATTTGCAATGAAGGGGGCCGCCTGCATGGCCGATTATCCAAGCAGCTTCGACCGTGACGACCTGCTTAAATGTGCCCGAGGCGAGTTGTTCGGACCGGGCAATGCCCAGTTGCCCGAACCGCCCATGTTGATGATGGATCGCATCACCGAGATTTCCGGTGATGGCGGTGCCCATGGCAAGGGGCATGTGGTGGCAGAGTTCGACATCACCCCGGACCTGTGGTTCTTCAAATGCCATTTTCCCGGCAACCCGATCATGCCCGGCTGTCTGGGTCTTGACGGCCTCTGGCAATTGACCGGCTTCAACCTTGGCTGGCGTGGCTGGCAGGGGCGTGGCTATGCGCTGGGCGTGGGCGAGGTCAAACTCACCGGCATGGTGCGGCCCGACCGCAAGATGCTGACCTATTATGTGGATTTCACCAAGGCGGTGCAGACACGGCGCCTGACCATGGGTGTGGCCAATGGAAGGGTCGAGGCGGATGGCGAGGTGATCTATCAGGTCACGGATATGAAGGTCGCGCTGTCGGAAAACTGAGCGGACACAGAGGGGCAGGGCGAATGCGTGGATGGATTGCGGCCCTCGTAAGCATCATCGCCTATCCCGCCATCGCCTGTCCCGAAGGCCAGACAGCTTTCATCACCTGCGACATGGAGCGAGGCAGCAAGGCGCTCAGCGTCTGCCGCAGCGACACCGAGGTCAGTTACCGCTTTGGCCCCAAAGGCGGCACGCCAGAGCTGGCGCTGACACGCCCCATCGGCGACGGGGCCGAACTCGTTCCATGGCCCGGCATCGGTCGCACCATCTGGGAGGCGGTGCGCCTGCGCAACAACGCCGTGATTTACGAGGTCTATGCAGGGTTCGATAAGTTCGACGCAGTCGACGACAGCAAACCCGACAGCCGCTTTGGCGGCGTGGTGGTGTTGCAGGACGGCAAAGGCGAGATTGCGCATCTTAAATGCCGCGCCGGAACCGTAAATTACAGCTTTTGATCCCGCTTCGTCCCCATGATCTGGGGCAGTAAAATCCCCCCTACCCAAAACCTTGCGGCTGGCCTATAGTGGCTGTGGATAACTGGGCATCAGACCCATGATCCAAGAGGCAAGGACAGAAAAGGGGGACGGCCAATGCGCTGCCCGTTTTGCGGAAATATCGACACACAGGTCAAGGATTCGCGCCCAGCGGAAGAGCATGTCTCGATCCGCAGGCGCAGGTTTTGCCCGGGCTGCGGCGGTCGTTTCACCACCTATGAGCGCGTGCAACTGCGCGATCTGGTCGTTGTGAAATCCAATGGTCGGCGCGAGGATTTCGACCGCGACAAGCTGGAACGCTCGATCCGCATCGCGCTCCAGAAACGACCCATAGAGCCCGAGCGCATCGAACAGATGATTTCGGGCATCGTGCGACGGTTGGAAAGCATGGGCGAGACCGATATTCCCTCGAAAACCGTGGGCGAGATCGTGATGGAAAGCCTCGCACGGATCGACACCGTGGCCTATGTGCGCTTTGCCAGCGTCTACAAGAACTTTCAGGAAGCGGATGATTTCGACCGCTTCGTCAGCGAATTGCGGCCCGAGGACGCGGCCCATAATCCCAAACCGGACGCGTGACCGGCGCCGACGCCCGCTTTATGGCGCTGGCCCTGTCGCTGGGGCGGCGGGGGATGGGCCAATGCGCGCCCAACCCCGCCGTGGGTTGCGTCATCGTGCAGGGCGGGCGCATCGTCGGGCGTGGCTGGACCTCGCCGGGCGGGCGGCCCCATGCCGAACCTCAGGCGCTGGCACAGGCGGGGGAACTGGCGCGCGGGGCCACGGCCTATGTCTCGCTCGAACCTTGCGCGCATCACGGCCAAACCCCACCCTGCGCCGAGGCACTTATTGCGGCGGGCATTGCGCGGGTCGTGGCCCCGTTTGACGATAATGATCCGCGCGTCGCCGGTCGTGGCTTTGCCATGCTGCGCGCGGCGGGCATCGAGGTGCGCACCGGCGTCATGGCAGAACAGGCCGGGCGTGATCTGGCCGGCTTTCTCATGCGCAACGAAATCGGGCGGCCCCTTGTGACGCTCAAACTCGCCTCGAGCTTTGATGGCCGCATCGCCACCGCGGCCGGACACAGCCAATGGATCACCGGGCCAGAGGCGCGGCGCGTGGTCCACGGCCTGCGCGCCCGTCATGACGCGGTGATGGTGGGTGCAGGGACCGCGCGTGCAGATGATCCGCAACTCACCGTGCGTGACATGGGCGCGCGCCGCCAACCGGTGCGGGTCGTGGTCTCGCGCCGCCTTGATCTGCCGCTCCTCAGCAATCTCGCCCGCACAGCGCGCGATGTGCCGCTCTGGCTCTGCCACGGGCCACATGTCGATCCGGCGCTGGTCAAGGCTTGGCAGGGCATTGGCGCACGCCTCTTGCCCTGCGAGGTGACACAAGGCCAGGTCGATCCAGCCTCGGTGCTCCATGCGCTCGGGGCCGAAGGGCTGACGCGGGTCTTCTGCGAAGGTGGCGGGGCGCTCGCGGCATCGCTCCTCTCGGCAGGGCTGGTGGATGAGTTGGTGGGCTTTACCGCAGGATTTGCCATCGGTGCCGAAGGTCTGCCGGGCGTCGGCGCTCTGGGCCTCGCGCGGCTGGACGAGGCCCAACGCTACCGGCTGGTAGAAACCCGCGCCTTGGGCGGCGATGTGATGCACCGCTGGTCCCGCGCCTGACGCCAAGCCACGCACCCCACCCGGTGTTTGATCCGACAAGGTTTGCCATCGCACGCCGTCCTTCGACGACGCGCGCTCGCGTGCCTTATTCCGCCGCGATTGCCAGCGCGTGATACGCCTTGATACGCTGGCAGGGCGACAACACCAGAGGGCGCGGCTTGATCGCGCGCACATTCATGTCCAGCACTACGATCTTGTCGCAAAGGCCGTTCTCTCGTGTGTTCTTCTCGACGGTTTCGAACTCTGTTGAGGTCGCAAAGGCGATCTCATGCTGAAGCCCCATATGGTCGCGCAACCGCGCGACATAAGCCAGCCGCGGATGGCCGTCGACTGCGGCAACGCGACGCTCCCGCGCCAGCGCGAGAAGGTTGGGTCCAACAGCAGGGTCCTTGATCGGCGTATGTCCAGACAGAGTTTCCATGGGTGTGCCCTTTACCAAGTGAGGTGGAAATGAAGTTAGGCTGTGAGAGACCGTCGCAGCGATATCGAAGGTGATCGACATGCCCGACAGGGGCGGCAGCCCCCGGAACGCGCGTCGATGAGACTGTAATTCAAGAGACCGCCATCCGTCAGACTGGCGCGGCTGCCTCTGTATTCGTAGACGATTTTCAGCGACTTACGCATTTGGATTTGGCCTCGCGCGTGTGTGGCAACGTCTTGCACAACTTCAGTATGCACCTAGCCTGCGGGCTTTGCATGGTCTCCAAAGATACTTTGAGTGATCTCTCGACAGCGCGGCGCGCCTTTGCGCTGGGCCGCCCCCATACCCGACAGGTCGCGATCCCGCGCTAGACATTCTTGCAGGTCGCGCCTGGCGCGTTAGACACTGCGGCCTTGGGGCCGCAGTCTCAAGCATGCGGCAAGTGAGGGGCTCAGCCCAGTTCCGCCAACCGTGCCAAGGCTGCGCGCAGTTTGCTGTCCTCTTCCTCGCGCAGGGCCAGGTTCTCGCGCGCCTCGTCCACCACCTCTTCGGGGGCAGAGGCCACGAAATTGGGGTTGTTCAGTCGCCCGCGCAGCCCGCCCAATTCCTTTTCCAGCTTGGCCAGCGTCTTTTCCAGCCGCGCCTTTTCCTCGGCCACGTCAATGATGTCGGCCAATGGCAGGCCAAAGCTGCCGCCCTCTACCGCCACGGTGACACAGCCCTTGGGAAAGGCATCCACATCGCTCAGGCTCTCAACCCGCGCCAGACGCTTGATCATCACCTCATTGCGCGCCCAGGCCGCGCGCCCGGCCTCGTTCAACTCTGTCACCAAAAACGGCACATAAAGCCCCGCAGGCACATGCATCTGCGCGCGCGCCGAACGGATTTGCTCGATCAGGGCAATCACCCAATTCATCTCGCGGTCCGCCTCGGCGTCGATCAACTCGGCCCCATAGGTCGGCCAATCGCCATGCACCAGCATCTTCGCGCGCGTGCCCAACGTGCCCCACAGCTCCTCGGTCACAAAGGGCATGATCGGGTGCAAAAGGATCAGACATTGGTCAATGACCCACGCCATTGTCGCCTGTGTTTCCGCCTTGGTCGCGGCATCGCCATCCAGCAAAAGCGGCTTGGAAAACTCGACATACCAGTCACAGACCGTGCCCCAGACAAAGGCATAAAGCGCGTTGGCGGCATCATTGAAGCGGAAATTTTCCAGCGCCTCATCGACGGCGGCACGCGTCTTGGCGGTCTCGCCGATGATCCATTTGTTGACCGTCGCGGTGGGGGCGGGCACCGCCCCCGCGCTGCCCACGGCGCCATTCATCTCGGCAAAGCGCGCGGCATTCCACAGTTTCGTGGTGAAATTGCGATAGCCCGCAATGCGCTCTTTGCTGAGCTTCAGATCGCGCCCCATGGCCGCCATCGACGTCAGCGTGAACCGCACGGCATCGGTGCCATAATCCTCGATCAGGTCGAGCGGATCGAGCACATTGCCAAGGCTCTTGGACATTTTCTTGCCCTTCTCGTCGCGCACGAGAGCATGGACATAGACATGGGCAAACGGCTTTTGCCCGACCACGGCATATTGCATCATCATCATCCGGGCGACCCAGAAAAAGATGATGTCAAACCCGGTGATCAGAACCGAAGTGGGGAAATATTTCTGCAATTCCGCAGTATCCTCGGGCCAGCCCAGCGTGCCGATGGGCCAGAGGCCAGAGGAAAACCACGTGTCGAGAACGTCGGGATCACGCCAGACCGGATAGACCAGATGGGTCGGGTCTTGGGTGGCGGTGTAATCGGCCAGCGCGCTCGCCAAACGGTGCAAGGCGGCCTCGCGGCTCTCGACCTCGACCACCTGCATCGACGCCAGCGGCACCGGCAGGCCAGCCAGACGCCCGTGAAAGGCCTCCGTGACCCCCGCAAAATCCGCGCCACATTCCATCAGCGGCCCCAAATGCCCCTCATTCAACAGCCGCAGCATCTCTACCAGATCAAGCGTGCCATCACCCTCGTCATCGTGGAACTCTGGCGCGCTCAGGTCAAAACCATACCACACCGGAATCTGATGCCCCCACCAGAGTTGCCGCGAGATGCACCAAGGCTCGATATTCTCCAGCCAATGGAAATAGACCTTGCGATCACTCTCCGGCAGAATCGTCACCTCGCCCGAGCGCACGGCATCCAGCGCGGGGCCAACGATTTTGGCGGTATCGACAAACCACTGATCGGTCAGCATCGGCTCGATCACCACCTTGGAGCGGTCGCCAAAGGGCTGCATGATCGGTTTGGCCTCGACAAAGGGGACCATCTCGGGCGCGGGTTCGGCGCTGTCCTCGGCGTCCCGGGCTTGACCCGGGACCTCTACCATCACCGCCAGCCCTTCGGCCGTAATCTCCTCGACGACGCGCTTGCGTGCCTCGAACCGGTCCAGCCCACGCAGATGGTCGGGGATGAGGTTGAGCGTATCAATCTCTTCGGCCGTAAATGCAGCCCCTTCCGCAATCTCCTGCGCGCGCGCGGCGCACTCGGCATAGGGCGCGCCATCGGCCCGCATCTGCGCGCGCGTGTCCATCAGGCGATACATCGGGATGCCATTGCGGCTGGCCACGCCATAATCGTTGAAATCATGCGCGCCGGTGATCTTGACCGCACCCGAGCCGAAATTGGGGTCGGGATACTCATCCGTGATGATCGGAATGAGACGGCGATGTTCCTTGGGCCCCACCGGAATTTCGCAAAGCATGCCCACGATGGGCGCATAGCGCGCATCCGACGGATGCACCGCAACGGCCCCATCGCCCAGCATGGTTTCGGGCCGCGTCGTGGCGATGGAAATGTAATCGCGCGTCTCGCGCAGGGTCACATTGCCGTCGGCGTCCTTTTCGACATACTCATAAGTCTGCCCACCGGCGAGCGGATATTTGAAATGCCACATATGGCCCGCCACCTCAATATTCTCGACCTCCAGATCGGAAATCGCCGTCTCGAAATGCGGGTCCCAATTGACCAGCCGCTTGCCGCGATAGATCAGACCCTTGTTGTACATATCGACAAAGACCTTGATCACCGCGTCATGGAAATTGCCCTCTTCGCCCGCAGGCGCGCCCGGCGCGCCCGACATGGTAAAAGCATTGCGCGACCAATCGCAGGAGGCACCCAACCGCTTCAACTGATTGATGATCGTGCCGCCCGATTGCGTCTTCCACTCCCAGACCTTCTTGAGAAACTCCTCACGCCCCATCTCGCGCCGCGTGGGCGCGCCCTCGGCGGCCAGCTTGCGCTCGACCACCATTTGCGTGGCGATGCCGGCGTGATCCTGCCCCGGTTGCCATAGCGTGTCATGGCCCCGCATCCGGTGCCAGCGGATCAGAATATCCTGCAAGGTGTTGTTGAACGCATGGCCCATGTGCAAGCTGCCCGTCACATTGGGCGGCGGGATCATGATGCTGAATGTTTCGGCCCCCGGCGCGGCATTGGCCCCAGCCCGGAACGCGCCCGCATCCTCCCACGCCTGATAAAGCCGCGTCTCGGCCTCGGCCGCATTGAATGTCTTTTCCATCGCCATGACGTCGTGATCCTGCAAAATCGAGGGTTTGCCCTGCTCTAGCGAATGTGACGGCAAAGGAAAAGGCGCGGTGCGGGAAAATCGACCCGCCCCCGGTTTCACCGTTCCGCAAATACGCAAATCCTCGCCGCGCCTCACGCGCCCCGGTCAAGTTTCGTGCTCAGGTGAATAAGGCTCTCTGATCCGCGCACGCCCTTGGCCTCGCCGATCCGGTCCAGCGTTTCATCCAGCGCTTCGGTGGTCTCGGCCTCCAGCGTCACAATCAGGTCGAACCGCCCCGAGGTGGTATGCACCCGCCGCACCTGAGGCAAGGATTTGAGCCGCGCCAACACCGCAGGGCCAGAGCGCGGCTCGATACTGACAAGCGCGGTGGCGCGCAGCGCCGGGCGGGCGCTCTGGCTCAGCCGCACGCTATAGCCCGTGATGATCCCGGCGTTTTCCAAGCGCTCCAGCCGCGCCTGCACCGTGGTCCGCGCCAGCCCCAGACGGCGCGCCAATGTCGCCACCGGCAGGCGGGCGTTTTCCTGCAAGAGCGCGATCAGCGCGCGATCAGTTTCGTCGGTTTGCATTGTGCCTCCGTCAATACGACGAAAATTTCCTGCAATCTATACGAAACGCCACCCTGAATCGACGAGATTTCGCAGCACACTCAAAGAAAACACGCAGCAGATTGAGGTATGCCCATGAAAAACGCCGCCCCTTGGTCCGATCCGCGCGCGCATCTGATGCGCCAAACCCCCGACGCGGCGTTGCTCTATTTCTCGCCCGACCAATTGCAAGCCACCGCACAGGCCTTTCAGACCGGGTTTCCCGGCCTTGTGACCTATGCGGTCAAGGCCAATCCGGGGGCCGAGGTGCTGGCCAATCTGGTGGCGGCGGGCATCACCGCCTTTGACGTGGCCAGCCCCGAGGAAATGCGCGCGGTGCGCAGCGTTTGCCCGGCTGCCGTGCTGCATTACAACAACCCCGTGCGCTCTGTCCCCGAGATCGAGGTCGCGGCGCAGATGGGCGTGCGGTCCTATTCCATCGACGACTTGCGCGAATTGGACAAGCTGACGGGGCGGATTGCACCAGATGCCGAAATCACCGTGCGGCTTGCCCTGCCGGTGCGGGGGGCTGCCTATGATTTCGGGGCCAAATTCGGCGTCGGGCCAGAGCGCGCGGCAGAGTTGCTGCGCGTGGTCGCAGACCGTGGCTTTACCCCGTCAATGACCTTTCATCCCGGCACGCAATGCGCCGACCCGGTCGCATGGGGCGCTTATATCGGTGTTGTGGCCGAGGTGGCGCGCAGCGCTGGCGTGCGTCTCGCGCGGCTCAATGTGGGCGGCGGCTTTGCGTCGCATCGCACCGGGACCATGCCGAACCTTGGCGCAATCTTCACCCATATCGGGGCCGAGGTCGCCCGCGTCTTTGGCGCGGATGCCCCGGCGCTGGTGTGCGAACCGGGCCGCGCCATGGTGGCCGAGGCGTTCAGCCTTGCCGTGCGCGTCAAGGCGCTGCGCGAGACCGGCGCGATTTTCGTCAACGATGGCGTCTACGGCGGCCTCACCGAAATCCGCGACATCGGCGCGCCCGACCGGATCACCGTTCTGGCCCCCGACGGCACGCCGCGCACCGGCGCGCCGCACCCGCGCGTGGTCTTTGGCCCCACCTGCGACAGCATTGACCGGCTGCCTGATCCTCTGCCCTTGCCCGGTGATCTGGCCGAGGGCGATTATCTGCTCATCGCAGGCATGGGCGCCTATACCCGCTGCCTCAGTACCGATTTCAACGGCTACGGCCTGCGCGACGTTGTGACCGTGGCGCATCTGTAACGCGCGGCTCACGCCGAATTTCATGGAATCGCAACGGATTTCTGCGCAAACTTACCCTAAGGTCCGGTCGCGCCCGTGATGCCATGGGCGCGCTTTTGGGCGGCAAAGGCGGTGCGTCATGTCATGGCGGGGATGGACCAAAAGCATTCTGGATTGGCTGCGACCGGGGCCAAGCGCGGGGCATCCGGCCTTTGGTCACCAGCGCGGTCCGGTCAATCATGTGCTGATCCTCGATGGCACCATGTCGAGCCTGACACCGGGCTATGAAACCAACGCTGGCCTCACCTATAAATTGCTGCGCGAGGTGTCGGGGGCCAATCTCTCGCTCTATTACGAGGCGGGGATTCAGTGGCGTGACTGGCGCGCAACCGGCGATATCGTCATGGGGCGCGGTATCAATCGCCAAATTCGCCGCGCCTATGGCTATCTCGCCAATCGCTACCGGCCCGGCGACCGGATATTCCTGATGGGCTATTCGCGCGGGGCCTATGCGGTGCGCTCGCTGGCGGGGGTGATCGACCGCATCGGCCTTTTGCGCGCCGAAGAGGCGACCGAACGCAATGTGCATCAGGCCTTTCGCCATTACCGCTGCACGCCGTCGGGCCGCGCCGCGCAGGCCTTTGCCCGCGCCCATTGCTACGGCGACACCCATGTCGAGATGATCGGCGTCTGGGACACGGTCAAGGCGCTGGGCCTGCGCATCCCGATCCTGTGGCGCTATCGCGCCGACGCGCATGGCTTTCACAATCATCACCTCGGGCGCACCACGCGGAATGGCTTTCACGCGCTGGCCCTCGACGAGACACGCAAGGCCTATGCGCCCGTCCTCTGGGATTGTCCGCCCAATTTTGGCGGCCATGTCGAACAGGTCTGGTTCCGGGGCTGTCATTCGGATGTGGGTGGGCAACTCTGCGGCATCCACGCCGCGCGCCCCCTTGCCAATATCCCGCTGGTCTGGATGCTCGAGCGGCTAGAGGGCTGCGCGCTGCCATTGCCCCAAGACTGGCGCACGCGCTTTCCGCAGGATGCAAACGCGCCCTCCGTCGGCACATGGGTGGGCTGGGGCAAGATCTTTGTGCTGCGCGGTCCGCGCGTAGTGGGGCATGACCCATCCGAGCGTCTGCACGAAAGCGTGGGTGGCCTTGCCCCCCGCCGTTGGGGCGGCCCGCGCCTGACCGGCATGGTCAAGGAACAGGGCGGCACCTGAACATTCTGCGCCTTACGCTTTCGGGCCGCCCGTTTCTTCCAGTTGCGACAGCAGCATGGTCTGCAATTCCGCCTCCAGCTCTCGCGCGCGGGTGATATAGGCGTCATTCTCAACGGTCGGGCGCGCCGGGTCCCACAGCGCCGCCAATTCCCGCACCGATTGGCGATCATGCTGGTAAAATGTCTTTTCCAGCTCCGCCGCCTCGAATTCCGTCAGCCCCATGTTTTCCAGCACATAGCGCCCCGCGCGCAACGAGCTGTCAAACATCTCGCGCACGATGTCATTGGCCCCCGCCTGATACAGCCGGAACACATGCGTGCGGTCATAGGCGCGGGCGATGATATGCAGGTCCGGGCGTTCGCGCCGGGCAAAGCTCACAAGCCGCACCGTCGCTTCGGGATCATCCAGCGCCGCGACCAAGACCCGCGCCCGCGCCAACCCCGCCGCATGCAACAGATCAGGCCGCGTCGGATCGCCAAAGAACCCCCGCACGCCAAACCGCCGCATCCGCTCGATGGCCAAAAGGTCGTGATCCAGCACAACGGTTTCAAACCCGCTTGAACGCACCAGCCGATTAACCACCTGTCCAAAACGCCCGATGCCCGCGATGATCACCGGCCCGGTCTGATCAATCGTATCGGCCTCCGGTGCCTCGCTCCGCTCGCGCAGGTTTCGCGACAGGACATCATAAAGAATGAAGAGAAGCGGCGTGATCAGCATCGTCAGCGCGATCACCAACAGGATCACCTCGCTCAGCCCGGCAGGCAGCACATGCTGCTGCACCGAAAAGGCCACGAGAACAAAACCAAATTCGCCCGCCTGCGCCAGCGACAGCGTAAAAAGCCAAAGATCGCGTCCGCGCAGCGCAAAAATGCGCCCCAGCACATAGAGGATTGCCCCTTTGGTCACGATCACCGCAAGCGCCAGTCCCACGATCAACACCGGCGCACCAAAGAGCACCGTAAAATTGATCCCCGCCCCCACGGTGATGAAAAACAGCCCCAACAGCAGCCCTTTGAAGGGGGCCAGATCGCTTTCCAACTCATGCCGGAATTCGCTATTTGCCAGCACGACACCGGCCAGAAACGCCCCCAACGCGGGCGAGAGGCCAACCAGCGTCATCAAGAATGAAATCCCCACCACGATCAACAGGGCAATCGCCGTGAACATCTCGCGCAGCCGCGCGCCATGGATAAAGCGGAATACCGGCCGGGTCAGGTAAACCCCCGCCAGCACAATCGACGCCACCGCCGCAATCGTGACCAGTGTCGCCCCCCAACCGGGCAAAGAGGCGATGAAGCTCTGCGCCGCCTCATGCGGCCCGCTCGCGCCATGCCCCGCCTCAGGCGCGCCGCGCGACAAAAGCTCGCCCATGATCATCTCGGGCGTCTTGGGCAGGGCCAAAAGCGGCAAAAACGCCAGCATCGGGATAACGGCAATGTCCTGCGTCAGCAGAACGGAAAAGGCTGATCGTCCGCCCCCCGTCTGCATCAACCCCTTTTCCGACAGGGTTTGTAAAACGATGGCCGTGGAGGAGAGCGCAAAGATCAACCCCACCGCCAAGGCCACGCTCCATCCCATCCCCAAAAGGTAAAGCCCCGCCACCATCACCGTCAGCGTCGTCACGGTGATCTGCAATCCGCCCAGACCCAGCAAGCGGTGCCGCATATTCCAAAGCGCGCGGGGTTCCAGTTCCAGCCCGATGAGAAACAGCATCATCACCACGCCAAACTCGGCGACATGCTGCAATTCTGCGGTCTCATGCCCGCCCACCAGCCCGAAAACCGGCCCGATCAGGATGCCCGCAGCCAGATAGCCCAGCACCGATCCAAATCCCAACCGCGCCGCAATCGGCACGGCGATCACAGTGGCGGCAAGGTAAACCGTGGTCTGAAACAGGAACCCGTCCATCAGCGAATAAGGGCGTAGGTCATCATCCTACCCCTTCGGCATGCGCAGCACCACATCGCGCCCGCGTTTGTTATAGCGCAACTCGGAATCACCAATGGCTGAAACCTGCCCCCCATCCAGCCGGTCGCCCACCTGCACCTTTTGATACCGACCATTCGCCAGCCGCACCAGCGCGCGGCGGCTTTGCGGGCTGCCGTAGACGCCGATCAGATTAACGTTGCGCAGGTTGATGGCATTGGCCTCGGTGGCCGATCGCGCAACCGAGGCGGTTGTGGGAATATTGGGGGCCACCCGCGCGGCAGCAGCGGTCTGGATTTCGGGTTCCTCATCCTCGCCCGGCGTCGCCCGGTCCGGCTGCGGCGCGCGCGCGGCCTGCTCTAGCTCTTGTGGCCGCACCTTGGGCTTGATCGACGTGCCCACCGCCTGCGGCAGGCTCTCGGCGACTGAGCCGCGATTGGCCTCGATCAGCGCGGCGGCCAGCGAGGCGGAACTGATATCGGCGGGCTGCACCTCTGGGGCGGGCGGCGGGGCCGCCGCCGCTGCTGCCGCCTCAATCACCGCTTGCGGGCGCAGGCGCGGACGCAGTGACGCAAGCTCGGACCGTGTAAGACCCGAGAGCGCCCCGCGCTCTTGCTGCTCGATCAGGTTCTCGGGGCGGGTGCGGGGGCGGATGCCGCCCAGCCGCGCCGCCTCGGCGGCGGTCTCGGCGCTTTGCTCTAATCCGGGAACCGGCAGCGCGCGGGTGGGGGTCTCGGGGGGCGCACCGGCGGCGGCCCGGCCCGCACCAAGATACCGTCAGGCGTCAGCGCACCCTCTGGCGTGGCCTGCACAAAGCCGCGTGCATCACGTGTGAATTGCGTGCCCGGCGGCGCGGGCGCAGCCGGGGTCTCGGGGCGACGGTCGAGCACGGTCTCAGATGCCGGGGGCAGCGCCACGGCATCCTGAAAGTTTACGGCCTCGTCAATCGAGGTCAGGTAAAACTCATCCAGATCGGTGGTATCCGCCTGCGCGGGCGGCTCGGGGGCCAATGGCCAGATGCCCGTGGCGGCATAGCGCGCCATCATCTCATCCGGCGTCAAGTCTTCGGGGGGCGGTGGCGTGGTCGCAACTGCCTCTGGCTCAGCCTCTGGTTCCGGGGGTGTAATCTCCGGTACGGTCTCTGCTTCAACCCCGACGGCGACTTCCGCCTCCGCCTCAATCGGTGGCGTCAGCGCAATTTCAGGCGCGCTCTCAACCGAAATCTCTGCCGGATCGCTCCCGCCAAAGATCGTCGACCACGCCGCCACGCCCACCAGTAAGAGCAGCAAAAGCGCGGTCAGGATCAGCCCCAGAAACCGGGGCTTGCCACGTGCTGAGGGTTGGCTGCGTGCGCCAAACACCGTCAGACGCTCCGCCTCATCCGCAGGCTTGGCCACAACCCGCTCAGGGGCCGTCGTCTTGTCCCGGCGCGCGAGCAGCCCGGCCAGGCCCGCCCCCTTTGCCGCTTCGGGCGCAAGGCTTGCGGCGGCCAGATCGGTCAGCGCCGGATTGGCCCCGCCGGTCAAAAGCGGCGCAGCGCCCGGTCGCGGCAACTCTGGGGCAGGGGCGGTATCAGGCAGCGGTGTGATCCGCGCGGCACCTTCCAGCTTGGGTGCCCCGGCAATCGGCGCTCCCCGCTCGGCCCGGACGCTGGAAAACGACAGCGCCGGCAGGTCCGGTTCAGCCTTGAGCGCAGGGGCCGCGGGCTTGTCAGGGGCCGCGGGCGGCGCAGGGGCAGGAGCAGGCATGGGAGCGGTGTTCGGGGCCTTGGGTGTGGCCGCAGCCGCGTCCGCCGCAGGCGCGATGACTGGCGCGGCACTGGCCACGCTCTCCACCGGTGGTGGTGCCTCGGGCAGGCGCGCGCTGCCCAGAATACGCACCGGTGCCTCGTCGCGGTCCACGCCCCGCGCCTGCGCCGCCGCTCCAAAGAACGGCTCGCCCGCAAAGCGATCTGATTGTGGCCGCGCGACAAAGCTCACCGGGTTGAACCGATGCTCAGCGGCAAAGGCCTCAGCCTCGTCCAAGGTCTCGCTTGCCACGGCGGCGATATAAAGCCGCCCATCCTCCACGCTCCAGTCATAGACCAGATCATCAATGTGATAGGGCGTCGCCCCTTCCAAGGCTTCGGCGGCGGCCCGGTCATAATCCCCGTCCGGCGCGCTTGTGGCGGGCAGATCCATATATTTGATCTGCTCGTCCGGAATGATCAGCTTGGTGGACAATCCAGACGGATCAAGCAGCGCCGCCTTGGCCCTAAGCGCCGCCAGTTCCCCCGCCAAATCCTCCGCATCAAGCGGCACATCGCCGACAAGATGCCAGCCCGCGCTGCCCGCGCGGTGCAAAAGGCCGATGCCTTCAAACGAAAGGGACAGGGCAAAATTCGGTTTCATGGGGAACGCTTTAACACTCGTCCGACATCGGCGGGAGTCCTTGTTCTCGATCCCCCCATCCTACAGCAGCTTCGCGCCGAGGCCAACCATCCGGTCGCACCCCGGCGCAAGGCCGATTATGCACTCGCCTTGGCCAGCGCCTGCTCCAGATCGGCGATGATGTCCTTGGCATCCTCGATTCCGATGGAAATCCGCACCACATTGGGCGCGGCCCCGGCGGCGGTCTGTTGCTCGGGCGTAAGCTGCCGATGCGTGGTCGAGGCGGAATGAATGATCAACGACCGTGTATCACCCAGATTGGCAACATGGCTAAAGAGGTTAAGGCTATCCACCAGCTTGAGACAGGCACCATAGCCCCCCTTGAGCGCCACGGTGAACAGCCCGCCCGCCCCCTTGGGGCAAATCCGCGCCACCCTGTCATGCCAGGGCGAAGATCTGAGGCCCGCATAGGTCACAGCCTCAACCGCCGGATGCCCTTCCAGCCAGGCCGCCACCTTTTCCGCGTTCTCGACATGCCGCGCCATGCGCAAGGACAGCGTTTCGATCCCCATCAGCGTGTAATGCGCCGCCTGCGGATTGAGCGTCATGCCCAGATCGCGCAGCCCGATGGCAATGCCGTGAAAGGTGAACGCCAAGGGGCCAAAGGTCTCGTGGAACTTGAGCCCGTGATAGGCGGGTTCCGGGGCCGAAAGGGACGGGAACTTGTCCGACGCGGACCAATTGAAATTGCCCGAATCAACCACCACACCGCCCGTGACCGTGCCATTGCCGGTCAGGAACTTGGTCATCGAATGCACGACCAATGTCGCCCCATGTTCGATCGGACGGCAGAGATACGGCGTGGCCGAGGTGTTATCGACAATAAGCGGCAGACCCGCCTTGTCGGCCACCGCCGCCACCGCATCCAGATCGGTGATATAGCCGCCCGGATTGGCAATGGATTCGCAGAACACCGCGCGGGTATTGTCGTCAATCGCGGCCTCAATGGCCCCGAGATCGTCGAAATCAACAAACTTGGCCGACCAGCCAAACCGCTTGATCGTCTGGCTGAACTGCGTGATCGAGCCGCCATAAAGCCGCGTCGAGACCACAACATTCAACCCCGGACCCATCAGCGGAAACAGCGCCATGATCTGCGCCGCATGGCCCGAGGAACAACAGACTGCGCCCGCGCCCCCCTCCAGCGTGGCCACCCGCTCTTGCAGCGCAGCGACCGTGGGATTGGTCAGGCGCGAATAAATATACCCCACCTCTTGCAGGTTAAACAGCGCCGCCGCGTGATCGGCATCGCGAAACACATAGGCCGTGGTCTGGTAAATCGGCACCTGCCGCGCGCCCGTGGCCGGATCGGGCCGCGCGCCCGCATGTACCTGCAACGTGTCGAATCCGTATGTCATTTCAGCGTCCTCCCGCGTCATATACCTTGCAAACCCGGTTAAGGCATCGCTAGGTGCCATGCAACGGGCATGAGGAGACATGATATGGCACATCCCTTTCATCTGGCAATCAATGTAACCGATCTGGGTGAGGCGCGCGCCTTTTACGGCGGGCTCCTTGGCGGGATCGAAGGGCGCTCCACCGAGACATGGGTCGATTTCGATTTCTTCGGCCATCAACTCAGCCTGCATCTGGGCACGCCCTTTGCCACGCAAGCCACCGGCAAGGTCGGCGATCACATGGTGCCGATGCCGCATTTCGGTGTGGTGCTGCCGCTCGACATCTGGCGCGGCGTGGCCGAGCGGTTAACGGCGGCGGCGGTCGATTTCGTCCTCCCTCCCTCGGTGCGGTTCGAGGGTCAGCCGGGCGAGCAATGGACGATGTTCTTTCGCGATCCTTCGGGCAATCCGGTGGAACTCAAGGGCTTTGCCGATATGACGACGGTCTTTGCCGCCTGACGCCTCAATAGGGGTGGTCGCGCCCGTCCCAGGTTTGAAAACACCCCGTTGATGCCAAATCCAGCGCCGCGAACCGTGCCACAAGCCCGGACGTGGCCTCTTCTACCGAAATCTCCGCCGAATCGCCGCCCATCTCGGTGCGCACCCAGCCGGGGTGATAGATGCCCACGGCAATGCCATCGTCCGCAAGGTCACTGGCCAGATTGCGCCCGAGATTGAGCGCCGCCGCTTTGGACGCCCGATAGATATAGCTGCCCCCCGGCGCGCGGGTATGGCTGGCCATCTGGCTGGAAATGATCGCGATTTTCGCGCCCTTGCCCGCCCGCAGATGCGGCAGAAACGCCTGCACGGTCAGAAACACGCCCGTTACATTGGTGGCAAAGGTGTCGGCCCACATCTGCGCCGCATAGCCCTCTGCCAATGCCTGCCCCTTGTCGAGGTATACGCCCGCATTGCAGATCAAAAGGTCCACCGCCCGACCGCCCAGCCGCGCGGCAAGTGCCGCACAAGAGGCGGGATCGGTCACATCCAGTGCCACCTCCCCCTCCGACGGTCTGCGCGCCGTGGCAGTCACCTCATGGCCCGCTTGGCGGTAATGATCGGCGAGGGCGCGCCCGATGCCACGATTGGCACCGGTGATGAGGATATGCATGGTGGGGCCTTTCGGTCAGTTGGATTTGCGGCGCGGCACAAAGGGCAGGGGGGCCACAGGCACGCCATCCTCGATCAGCTTGCGCGCCTCTTCGGGTTTCGCCTCGCCATAAATGGCGCGTTCCGGGGCCAGCCCATCATGCATCTCGCGCGCCTCCCGCGCAAAATTAAGGCCAACATATTCTGAATTCTGTTCGATCTGCCGCTTGAGCTGCGCCAGCGCCTGTTCTTCGGGGGTTGGGGCCGGGGCAGGCGCCTTGTCGGGCGCAGTATGCAGGCTGGGGGCCATCAACGCCTTTTGCACCTCAGTGCCGCCACATACGGCGCATGTCACCATGCCCGCTCCCTGCAGCTTGTCAAAGGCGGCAGCGGATTGAAACCAACTGTCGAACTCGTGCTTATCCGCGCATCTGAGGGTGAACTTGATCATTTCCCGGTCCATCGCATCGCCGTCGATAGTTACGCCGCCCGCCGGGAATTTCAAGCTATGCTTTTGATCTTGCAGCCCAAGCGGGGGGGCCAACCGGGCACGCGGCGCATGATTAAAGCCTACGAAAAGAATCGGAATTGACATACCTGATTGTTTAAGTCAGAAAAGAAGGGCCAAGCCAGCCCGGTCCTGCGGTCAGCCCGGCCACCCTGTAACAAAGGACCGAAACACCATGTCACTTCTTCATACCATCCCGGCGAGGGCCTTCGCATGATCCGCGCTCAGACCAAATCCGATCCCGCTTTGGTGGCCGAGGCCCCCTGCCACGATGCGCGCGCCCTCACCAATGGTGCCAATACCGCGCTTATCGTGCTCGACGGGCAAATCTACACCCTGCGCATCACCCGCGCGGGCAAGCTGATCCTGACCAAATGAAACACGCGCGCGACCTGACCGGCCAGATGCCGGTGGACCAGATGGCACAGTTGGACGGGCTGAACGGTCTGACTGTGGCCGCGCTGCGCGCTTGGAACGCGGGCGGCGCGCTGCGCGCCCATGCGCTCCTGTGTGATCGCATGGCCGAACCGATGGCGCTCGCCGCGTTCGAGGCGTTGCAGGACCTGACCGAGGTGTTGGGCCCGCATATCCGCCGCCCGCTGCGCTGTCATGCGCCCAACTGCACCTGTGTCGGGCTGGACGAGGCCGCCTTTGCCCGCTTTGTCCAAGAGGCGGCCTTGGGCGACCGCGAAGATGCGCTTCTTCTGGCCAGTATTCTGGTGCAACCGCGCGCCATCCTGCCTCTCACGGATGCGGCGGCGCGCTTGGGCCTCTGCCTGCACCGCGCAGCGCTGCGCGCACCGCAGTCGCGCATCCCCGAACCTGCCAGCGCAACACGTCACTAGCCGTAAGAGGGACTGAACCGATGATCATCTGTCATTGCATGGCCATCACCGACGCCGACATTCACCGCGCGATGGACTGGATGCGCGCGGCGGATGCCGAGACGCTGATCACCCCCGGCAAGATCTACCGCGCGCTCGGAAAGCGTGCCGATTGCGGCGGATGTTTGCCGCTCTTTGTTGACACCATGCGTCAGGCCGATAGCCTGAGCATACCCATGCACCTGCGCGGCCTCCGCCGCGCATCCACACAGGGAGAACCACATGAAGGGCGACGCCAAGGTCATCGACTATCTCAATCAGGCTCTGCGGAGTGAACTGACCGCTGTCAGTCAGTATTGGCTCCACTACCGGCTGCAAGAGGATTGGGGCTATGGCCGTATCGCCGCCAAATCCCGCGCCGAAAGCATCGAAGAGATGCAGCACGCCGACAAGCTGATCGAACGGATCATCTTTTTGGGGGGGCATCCCAACCTGCAAAAACTCGACTCGCTGCGTATCGGGCAAAACCTGCGCGAAACGCTCGAGGCGGATCTTGCCGCCGAACACGACGCCCGCACCCTCTATATCGAGGCGCGCGGCCATTGCGAAAGCGTGGCGGATTACGTGTCCAAAAACCTCTTTGAAGAGCTGATCACAGATGAAGAGGGCCATATCGACTTTCTCGAAACCCAGATCGACCTCTATGACCAGTTGGGAGCCGAACGCTACGGCCTGCTCAACGCAAGCCCGGCGGACGAGGGCGCGTAAATAGAGGAGGCTCCGCAGCATGCGGGGGATTAGGTTGAGCCGTCATTGGCCCCAATCCCCCGCGCGCATGGCACCGAAGGTGCCGCGCGGTGTGCGTGGGTGCAAGCCTAACACTAGGATAACTGCAGAGGTTTTGTCGTATAAGCCGCCCCCCTAAAACACCGCATGCGCCCCCAAATCCACCCGCGCGCGGCCTGAGATCACCTCTTCATAGTAATCGAATAGCCTGTCCTGCCCGGTCTCGGGCGTGGCCTCGGCGTCATAGGCCCCCGCTGCCGCATCCCAGACCAGCATCGATTCGGTAGCGTAATAGCGCCCGATCCGCGCCAGTTCCGCCTTGGCCCGCAACCGTGGCAGAACGCGCCCGCCCAAGGACAGCCCGCCGATGATCGCATCCATCATGCCCACCGGCACCTGCCGCAGGCTCACCGGCTTTCCCAACCGCTTGAACAGCCAGTCGGCCTGATCGCGCGGGGTGATCGCAGGGCCGGGCCCTCCAATCGGCAACACCTTGTTCCAGCGGTCCGGCACGTCCAGACAGCCCGCCAGATAGTCGCCCAGATCCCGGTCACTGATCGGCTTGCACGCCGTCAACTGCCCATCCCCGAACACCAAAAAGGCTTTGCCCGCCTGCACCCGCGCAATCTGCCCCGACAGCGATTTGAAATAGGCCGTGGGCCGCACGATCGAATAGCGCAGGCCAGAGGCGATGAGCCGCGCCTCAAAGGCCAGCTTGGCCGCCTGAAACGCCAGCATCGGCTTTTGCACACAGATCGCCGACAAAAGCACCATATGCTGCACCCCCGCCGCCTGCGCCGCCTCGAGCGCCACAAGATGCGCATCGTGATCCACCGCCCAGGCATCGGCGGGCAAGCCGCTGCGCGACGCCATGCAAGACACCAACGCTCTGAACTTGGCACCGTGAAATCCCTCGCGGGCGAGGTCCGAAATCTCCCCCCGCCACAGCGTGACCCCGGCGGGCAACCCCGCCGCCTTCGCCCCCGGTCGCAGGGCACAGACCACCTCATGCCCCCGCGCCAACAGCGCCGCCACCGCAGCCCGGCCAATCGTGCCGGTGCCGCCCAGCACCAGAACCCGGCCCCCTCCGGCCCAAGCCTGCGTCTCATTCATTTTGGTGATACCTCCCCGCACCCCTTTGCATTTTACCCGCCCTGCCTATCTGCTATACTTCCCACGACCCAGAGGAGCATAGCCCATGGCACATACAAGACGAAAGCTGGCCGAACTCGATCCGGTCTGGGGGCAGATCGCCCAAGAGGCCAAGGCCGCCATCGCCGATGAGCCGCTCTTGGGCGGGCTGATCCATTCCAGCGTGCTGCATCACGGCACCTTCGAATCAGCGCTTGCCTATCGCATTTCCCTCAAGCTCACCTCCAACGAGATGCCCGAACAGATCCTGCGCGAGATTTGCGACAAGGCTTTGGCGTCTGACCCGTCCATCGGCCTTGCCGCCCGCGCCGATATCGTGGCCGTCAATGACCGCGATCCGGCCTGCGACCGGTTCCTCTTGCCGCTCCTCTTCTTCAAGGGCTTTCAGGCAATCCAGGCCTATCGCATCGCCCATTGGCTCTGGACGACGGGCCGCCGTGATCTTGCGCGCTTTTTCCAGATGCGCGCCTCCGAAGTGTTCGGCGTCGATATTCACCCCGCCGCCCGCATCGGCAAGGGCATCATGATCGACCACGCCCATTCCATCGTGATCGGGGAAACCGCCGTGGTGGGCGACAATGTCTCGATGCTGCATTCCGTCACCTTGGGCGGCACCGGCAAGGAAGAAGAGGATCGTCACCCCAAGATCGGCAATGGCGTCCTGATCGGGGCCGGGGCCAAAGTGCTGGGCAATATCCGCGTCGGCAATTGCAGCCGTATCGCCGCAGGCTCGGTCGTTCTGCAAGAGGTGCCCCCCTGCAAGACTGTTGCAGGCGTGCCCGCCAAAATCGTGGGCGAGGCTGGCTGCGATCAACCCTCGGTCAAGATGGATCAGCTCTTGGGCGTGCGCGGCACTGACGACGACGCGAGCGACTGACGATCATGCACGGCCTCTGGCTGTGGCTGGCACCGGTCGTGCTCTTGAGCCTGTCCAATATTTTCATGACCTTCGCGTGGTATGGGCACCTCAAGTTTCCGCATGTCGCCCTCTGGCTTGTCATCCTGATAAGCTGGGGCATTGCGCTGATTGAATATATGCTCGCGGTGCCCGCCAACCGGCTTGGGCACCGCGTCTATTCGGCGGCGGAACTCAAGACCATGCAAGAGGTGATCACGCTGGTGATCTTTGCGGGTTTTTCCGTGCTCTACCTCAAGGAACCGATCACCTGGAACCACGCGCTTGGCTTTTCGCTGATTGCGGCAGGGGCTTTCGTCATATTCCGCGCCCCGCTCTGACCGGGCCACCTGCGCCCATTCGCCTCTTGCCGCGCCGCGCCCGATTTGGGATAAGACGCCAGCGATCATCTCACGGAGAGTCCCATGTCTGCGCGCATCTACAAACCGGCCCGCACCGCCATGCAATCCGGCACCGGCAAAACCCGGCACTGGGTTCTGGAATTCGTGTCCGAGACCGCGCGCGAGGTTGATCCGCTGATGGGCTGGACCTCCAACGCCGATACGCAAACCCAAGTGCGCCTGCGCTTCGAGACCAAAGAAGCGGCGCTGCAATACGCCAAGGAACATGGCATCGACGCCGTGGTTCAGGAACCGCAGGCCCGCAAACCCAATATTCGCCCCGGCGGCTATGGCGATAACTTCGCCACCAACCGCCGCCAAGTCTGGACGCACTAAATACGTTTCGTCTGATCAGGTTCACACCGCCCCGGCCCCAGAGCCGGGGCCTCTGCGCTGACCCGGCGAGGTCCCGGATCAAGTCCGGGACGGGTGCGGTTTCGATAGGCTGTAACGTGCTTTAAGCAGTCAGCCCCGGCACAGAACGCGAAACGCCCCGGAAATCTTCCGGGGCGTTTTCGTTTTCAGCGTTGATCCTGAACTCAAGCGGCGCGGAACAGGTCCGAGCGTGCCGCAAGATCAGCCACCAATGTGTCGCGCTTAAGACCCAGGGCTGCAAGCCGCTGATCGCTCGCCATTGACAGCGTTTCAACCTCATGGGCGAAGCGGTTGGCGGCAACGACCGACTTGAAGAAACCGTCGATCAGGCGCAGCGGCGCCAATACAAAGCGCCCGACATTCCCAAACCCCGGTGCCGGAACATTACTGTGGGACGAATAGGCCATAACTGTGCTCTCCTGAGAATGCCGCGTCTGCAACATAATCTATGTTGCGGCGCAGCATTTTTCCATACCACAGTATGCAAACCCGCTCTGCGCGGGCGGCATGGCTGGCGAAGGTTAAACCTCTCCAACCCGTGCTGCGCGCCCACCGCGGCGCTTGCGCAGCAGGGAGGCACGGTCGGGCAGCGCCTCCATGATCGCGCGCCGCTCGTCCGGGGCCATTTTGGTCCAGCGGGTGATCTCGTCGATCGAGCGAAGGCATCCCGTGCAAATCCGCGCCTGCGGATGCACCACACAGATTTTCACGCAAGGGCTCTCGACTTCATTGCGTGCCCATGGGCTTTCATCTGTCATGCTCTGCCCTCATATGCCCCATCCGGTCCAACACCCCTTGCAGGATATAGGCCGCCGCGATGTTGTCGATAACCTGCATACGACGCTTTCGTGTCGCATCCGCCTCCAAAAGCGCCCTTTCCGCGGCAACAGTCGACAGCCGCTCATCCCAATAGCCAATCGGCACCTCTGTCAGGCGCGACAGATTGCGGGCAAACGCGCGGGTGGATTGCGCGCGCGGCCCCTCGCTGCCGTCCATATTGCGCGGCAGGCCAAGGATGATCCCGCCCACCTCGCGCCCCGCCACGATCTGCAACAGACGCGCGGCATCGTCGGTAAACTTCACCCGCTTCACGGTCTCATGCGGGCTTGCCACCGACCAGAGCCGGTCTGACAGCGCCACGCCAATCGTCTTGGTGCCCAGATCAAGGCCCATGATCGCCCGACCCTGCGGCAGGGCTGCGGCGAACGCGGCGATCTCCTCAAGGATCATTCCGCGACGCCCGCGCTTGCCGCAGCAGCGCGCACAACAGCCAAACGCTCCGGCTCTGCGGCAAAGACCGTCTGCGCCTCGGTCCAGACCTCTTGCGCCTTATCCTGTTCCCCCAACACGCCATAGGCATTGATCAGCCGCGCCCAATCCTGCTCGGTGCCGCCGTCGGTGGCCAGCCGCTGCGCAAGGCCCGCCACCATGCCGCGGATCATCTCTTGCTGCGCTTCGGGGTCCATATCCTCTGCCGCAGCGATATCCGCCGCCGATGGCCCCGGCGCATTGGGCGCGTCCTGCTCGGGCGGCAGCGTATACCGCACCCCGGCGCGCCCCGCCAATTCCTCGATCTGCGCCCGGATGGTGGGCACCCAAGGGGCCTCTGGCGTGCTCTCGTTCAGCAGCGCCTCCCACAGGCGGAACGCCGCATCGGGCCGATCCACCTGCATCATGTAGAGCCCAAGGTAAAACCGCGATGACGGCTCTCGCCCATCCCGCTCCAAGGCCGCGCGCAACGCTGTCTCTGCCTCCGACGACACATAGCCGCCGCTGGCATTGATCATCAGATCCGCCAACATGGCATAATCCGCCGCACTCGCCGCCTCGCCCTTGACCGCAATCAACTGCGCTTGCGCCTGCCGCGCCGCCACCAGATTGCCCAGCGCCGCCTCGCTGCGCACCAAGAACCGCAATCCTTGCTGATCCTCGGGCCGCTCTGCCACGGTCTTGCGCAACTGCTCGATCAGCTTGATGTAATCCTCGTTCGTGCCCTCGGGCACCCCGGTCTCGCCGGGGCCAAATCGCTCCTCTGCCGCCGCCTGATCCAGCCGCGCCGCCCGCGCCGCATCCGAGGCCGCAATCCGCGCCGCCATCGGCAAATCCTGATAGCCCGGCGCGCCGATCCTGTCATAGATCAGAACACCGCCGCCCGCGATCACCGCCACGATCACCCCGGCCATGATCACGCCCGCGCCGCGCGGCTGCCCCCCGCTTTCGCCGCCCTGACGCAATTGCGCATCCGCCGCCAGCACCTTGCGCGAAATCTCGGCCCGCAGCCGCTCGGCATCCTCTGCCGCGATCACGCCGCGCGCGGTGTCGCGCTCGATCTCTTTCAACTGATCGCGGTAGACCTGCAAATCATAGGCGGCAGGCGGCGCTTCGCCGACCCGCCCGCGCAGCAGCACAAGGCCCAGAACGGCACTCACGCCAATCGCCAAACCCGCAACGGTGATCCAGAAACCCATGTCTTTTCCTTCTATGTTGCTCTCATGTAACCGCCCATGCGCCCGGAAAAAAGGGTCAAGCCGTCGCATCCGCGCGCCCAGCCCGCGCCCCGATGTCGCAATGTCGCTATTGATACCGTTTCCGCCGCCCGGAGTATCCTTTCAACCGGCCAGCTGACGCATTACGGTGCCAGTCGCATCCAAGCCCGAATCCCGCCAACTCCAGAGAGCGCGCATGAAACACTATTCCGCCTTTGCCGTCGCCCGAGAGGCCCTCCGCTACCACATGGGATGGGAGCGCGCTTGGGCCTCGCCCGAGCCAAAAAAGAAATACGATGTCATCATCGTCGGCGCCGGGGGTCACGGCCTCGCCACAGCCTATTACCTGGGCAAGAATTTCGGCATCACCAATGTCGCGGTGCTGGAAAAGGGCTGGCTTGGGGGCGGCAACACGGGCCGCAACACCACCATCATCCGCTCGAATTACCTGCAAGACCCCTCTGCCGCGATCTACGAAAAATCGCGCAGCCTGTATGAGACCCTCTCGCAGGACTTCAACTATAACATCATGTTCAGCCCCCGTGGCCTGATCATGCTGGCCCAGACCGAACACGAGGTGCGCGGCTACCTGCGCACGGCCCATGCCAACGCCCTGCAAGGCGTCTCGACCGAATTCATCTCGGCAGCCCGCGTCAAAGAGATTGTCCCGATCATCAATCTCGACGGGCCGCGCTATCCGGTGCTCGGCGGCCTCTATCAGGCGCGCGGCGGCACGGCACGCCACGATGCGGTGGCATGGGGCTATGCCCGCGCCTGTTCCGCCATGGGCATGCATATCCTGCAAAAATGCGAAGTCACGGGGATTTCCCGCGAGAATGGCCGCGTGACGGGTGTGACCACCAATCGTGGCGACATCGGCTGCGATAAACTCGGCATCGTCGTCGCGGGCCACTCTGGCCACCTTGCCGATATGGCGGGCTTCCGCCTCCCCATCGAATCCGTCGCCCTTCAGGCGCTGGTGTCGGAACCGATCAAACCCTGCATGGATTGCGTCGTCATGGCCAACACCGTGCACGGCTATATGTCGCAATCCGACAAGGGCGAAATGGTTATTGGCGGCGGCACCGACGGCTATAACAACTACACGCAGCGCGGCTCGTTCCACCATATCGAAGAAACCGTGCGCGCGCTCATCGAGACCTTCCCGATGGTCGCCCGCCTCAAGATGCTGCGCCAATGGGGCGGCATCGTCGACGTCACCGGCGACCGCTCGCCGATTCTGTCGAAAACCCCGGTCGATGGCATTTTCATCAACTGCGGCTGGGGCACCGGCGGCTTCAAGGCCATCCCCGGCTCCGGCTGGGGCTTTGCCGAACTGATGGCCAAGGGCCACTCGCCCCTTTGCGACGAATTCGGCCTCGACCGCTTCTATCAGGGCCGGTTCATTGATGAATCCGTTGCCGCTGGCGTTGCCCACTAAGGAGGACTTGAACCATGCTGATCCTCACCTGCCCCTGCTGCGGCGTAACGGGCGAAGAGACCGAATTCCACCAAGGCGGCGAGGCGCATCTCAAGCGCTTTGGCCCCGGCTCGGCGGACGATGACTTCCACACCTATATGTTCGCCAAGGAAAACCCCAAAGGCGCGCATTTCGAACGCTGGCGGCATAACAATGGCTGCGGCAAGTGGTTCATCATGGCCCGCGATACCGTAACGCTCGAGGTCTACGGCAGCTATCCCGCCCAGACCCACGAGCCGCCCCAGCATATCCGCGATGCGATCACCGCCAAACGCCCCGGCTGGACATGGCGCGACTTCGCATGAGCCTTCACCGTTCCAAACATACTCACAACACCACGCCCGCACCGGGCACGAGGGTTTAAGACATGAGCACGCGTCTGGCCAAGGGTGGCCGCCTCCTCGACAAGGGCCGCGCCCTTCACTTCACCTTCAACGGCAAACGCCTCAAGGGCCATGCCGGCGATACACTCGCCTCGGCGCTTCTGGCCAATGATCAGATGCTGGTCGGGCGCTCGTTCAAATACCACCGCCCGCGTGGCATCGTGGCAAGCGGGGCCGAAGAACCCAACGCGCTCGTCCATCTGGGCGAGGGGGCCCGCATGGAGCCCAACCAGCGCGTCACCACGACCGAGCTTTTCGACGGTCTGACCTGCACCAGCCAGAACCACTGGCCCAGCCTTGAGTATGACATCGGCGCGGTCAACACGCATCTCGCGCGCTTCCTGCCTGCGGGCTTTTACTACAAGATGTTCATCCACCCGCGCCCCTTCTGGAAGCATGTCTACGAGCCGTTCATCCGCCAATCGGCAGGCTTGGGTAAGGCCACCAACCCCGGCGATCCTGACCGGTATGAGCATTTCTATCACTTCTGCGACGTGGCCGTGATCGGCGGCGGCGTGGCCGGTCTGCAAGCGGCAGTTGCCGCAGCCGAGGCCGGGGCCAAGGTCATGCTGATGGAACAAACCGCCCATTGGGGCGGCCGCGCGCCGGTTGACGGCGGCGAGATTGACGGCCAGCCCGCCGAGGACTGGATCACCGCCACACTCGCCAAACTGCGCGACATGCCCAATGTCACCCTGCGCCTGCGCTGCATGGGGGCAGGGGTCTATGACCACGGCTATCTCTTGGGCTACGAGCGCGTGAATGACCACGCGCCCAGCACCGATACCCCCCGCCACCGCCTCTGGCGCATCCGCGCAGGCCAGATCATCACCGCCACCGGCGCGATTGAACGCCCGCTCAGCTTTGCAGGCAATGACATCCCCGGCGTGATGCTCGCCTCTGCCATCCGCGATTATGCGGTGAATTACGGCGTTTCCATCGGTGACCGCACCGTGGTTGTCACCAATAACGATGACGCCTACCGCACCGCGATCACGCTCAAGAAATTCGGCCTCGAAATCCCCGCCATCCTTGATGCCCGCCAATCGGGCGGCGGCGCGCTTGCGGCAGAGGCTCGCGCGCTTGGTATCCGGGTCGAAAACGGCAAGGGCATCGCCAAGGTCAAAGGCGGCAAGCGCGTGACCGGCGTCGCCATTTGCGCCCAGGCTGGCGAAGGCGCTGTGCTGGAAGAGATCAAATGCGACGCGGTCGCCATGTCCGGTGGCTGGTCGCCGGTGGTCCATCTCTGGTCCCATTGCGGCGGCAAACTCCTCTGGGATAGCGCGCAGGCGCATTTCCGCCCCGACCCCGCCAATCCCCCGCGCGGCGCGAAAGGAGAGGCGTTTGTGGTCGTCGCAGGCTCGGCCAACGGCAACCTTGATCTCGCGGCCACGCTCACCGACGCCGACACCGCAGGCAAGACGGCAGCGGCGGCCATGGGCCACAAGCCCAAATCCACCAAGGCCCCCACCGCCACCGCCACAGATGAGGCGGCACTCGAGGCGGTCTGGCTCATGCCCCAAGGCGCCAATATCAAGCTGCGGATGAAATCCTGGCTCGATTACCAGAACGATGTGAAAGTGTCCGACGTCCAGTTGGCCGCCCGCGAAGGCTACGAATCCGTCGAGCATGCCAAGCGGTATACCACGCTCGGCATGGCAACCGATCAGGGTAAGCTCAGCAATATCAACGGCTTGGCGATCCTCTCGGATGCGCTTGGCCAGCCCATCCCGCAGACCGGCACCACCACCTTCCGCCCGCCCTATACGCCGATTTCCCTGTCGGCCATCGCAGGGGCGGCGCGCGACGCCGTGTTCCAACCGATCCGCAAAACCCCGATCCATGGCTGGCACGAGGCCAATGGCGCGCATTTCGAACCCGTCGGCCAGTGGCGACGCCCCTATTGCTTCCCCAAGGGCGAGGAAACCCACCGCGACGCCGTCAACCGCGAGATCAACCAGACCCGTGCGCGCCTTGGCCTGCTTGATGCCTCCACCTTGGGCAAGATCATCGTCAAAGGGCCGGACGCAGGCCGCTTCCTCGACATGCTCTACACCAATGTCATGAGCAGCCTGAAGCCCGGCAAATGCCGCTACGGCCTCATGTGCAATGAAAACGGCTTCCTGATGGATGACGGCGTGGTTGCCCGCATCGACGAAGACACCTTCCTCTGCCACACCACCACCGGCGGCGCGGAATCGATCCACGGGCATATGGAGGATTGGCTGCAATGCGAATGGTGGGATTGGAAGGTCTACACCGCCAACGTCACCGAGCAATATGCGCAAATCGCCGTCGTCGGCCCCAAGGGCCGCGAAACGCTGGCGAAACTCACCACCGATGATCTCAGCAATGACGCGCTGCCGTTCATGGGTTGGGCGGATCTTACGCTCGCGGGCATGCCGGTGCGCGCCTATCGCATCTCCTTCTCGGGGAACTCAGCTATGAATTGGCCGTTCCCGCCAGCCAAGGCCGCGCCCTCTGGGATGCACTCTTAGAGGCCGGGGCAGAGCATAGCGTAACGACCTATGGCACCGAAGGCCTGCACGTCATGCGCGCCGAAAAGGGTTTCATCATGATCGGCGATGAAACCGACGGCACGGTGATCCCGCAAGACCTGGGCATGGGCTGGGCCATTTCCAAGAAAAAAGACGACTACCTTGGCAAACGCGCGCAGGAACGCTCGCATATGGCCGATCCCAACCGCTGGAAACTGGTGGGTCTGGAAACGCTCGACGGCTCTGTTCTGCCCGATGGGGCCTATGCCACCGCCCCCGGTCACAACGCCAATGGTCAGCGCATGACCCAAGGCCGCGTCACCTCGACCTATTTCTCGCCCACCCTCGGGCGCGGGATTGCCATGGGTCTGGTGCATAATGGCCCGGACCGCATGGGCGATGTGCTCGATTTCCCAAAGGTGGACGGCGGCATCATCAAGGCCAAGATCGTCGATCCGATTTTCTTCGATAAGGACGGGGAGAAACAGAATGTCTAACGCCGTGACCGCCCTCAAGGGGGCCAACTATCAGGGCCTCGCCACCATCGCGGATCAGGGCCTGACCGGCATGATCACCCTGCGCGGCGATCTTGCCAGCGCCGGGATCAAGGCTGCGGTCAAATCCGCCACCGACCTCGATGTTCCCGCCCAGCGTCAGGCGCTGATGGGCAAGGGCACTGCCGCCCTCTGGATGTCACCCGACGAACTTCTGCTTCTGTGCCCCTACGCCGAGGTGAGCACGCGAATCGCCGGGATCGAAGCCGCGCTCAAGGGCCAGCATTTCCTTGCCGTTAACGTTTCGGACGCCCGCACCTTCCTGCGGATCTCCGGCAGCGGCGCGCGCGAGGTTCTGGCCAAGCTCTGCCCGGTCGATCTCTCGCCCGAGGCGTTCACCCCCGGCATGTTCCGCCGCACCCGCATGGCACAAGTGCCGGCCGCCTTCTGGCTGGATGAAACCGGCACATTCCACCTGATCTGCTTCCGTTCGGTCGCAGACTACGCCTTTGAACTTCTCAAGGTCTCGGCCCAACCGGGCGGCGAGGTCGGGCTTTACGCCTGACCAAGCCTTCCTGACTGAAAAACTCCGATATACGGGGTTGACCTTTGCCGGGTCGCCCCACCATGTAGGGGCATCGGAACGAGAACCTCAACAAACAGGGGGCCCAAATGGCTTTTGAACTTCCCGACCTTCCCTATGCCCATGACGCGCTGGCCGCTCACGGCATGTCTGCTGAAACCCTCGAATATCACCACGACCTGCACCACAAGGCCTATGTCGACAACGGCAACAAGCTGATCGCGGGCACCGAATGGGATGGCAAGTCGCTCGAGGACATCATCACCGGCACCTATGACAAATCCGCCGTGGCGCAGTCGGGCATCTTCAACAACATCAGCCAGCTCTGGAATCACAACCAGTTCTGGGAAATGATGAGCCCGACCAAAACCGGCATGCCCGGCGAATTGGAAAAGGCCCTGACCGAGAGCTTCGGTTCGGTCGACAAATTCAAAGAGGTGTTTTCCGCCGCCGGTGCCGGTCAGTTCGGCTCGGGCTGGTGCTGGCTCGTCAAAGACGCGGATGGCGCACTCAAGGTCACCAAGACCGAGAATGGCGTCAACCCGCTCTGCTTCGGCCAGACAGCGCTCCTGGGCTGCGACGTGTGGGAACATTCCTACTACATCGACTTCCGCAACAAGCGCCCGGCCTATCTGACCAACTTCCTCGACAATCTGGTCAACTGGGAAAACGTCGCTTCGCGGATGTGATCGACCTTCAGTTTTACGCCAAAGCCCCCCACTCCGTCGTGGGGGGCTTTTGCTTTTGAAGGTCCTGAAACACCGCTACGCATCCGTTCCCGCGCGACTGGCACCGAAGGTGCCGCGCGGCTCCCGCCCGTGATGTTAACCGCTTTTAAACATCCCACTGAAGTTAGGGGGCGGTGCGCTCAATCTAGAACACACTCGTCCCGGGCTTGACCCGGGACCTCGCCGAGGCGAGGTGGAGGCCCCGAGGCGATGTGACTCCGATCAGACCCAACGTTCTCTAAGGCGCAGGGCCGCGCAAACCGGACTCTGCCGCCAGACCTTACAAAATCACCTTACAAACCTTACAGAGCTTGAGGTTTGCCCTTGCCCCCACCCGCCACATGCGGCAGCACTCGGGCAACGGATCTGAAGGACGGACATCACATGCGAGAGGCGACCAAGGGTATTCTGGCGATGGTCGCCACCTGCAGTGTCTGGGGCCTCTCGGGCATCTATTACAAGCTGCTCGATCATATCCCCCCCATTGAAATTCTCGCCCATCGCACCCTCTGGTCCTTCATTTTCTTTGCTCTCGTGCTCTTGGTTCAAGGGAGAATTTCCGTTTTGCGTCAAACCCTTGGCGCGCGAAAATCGGTGCTTTTGATCGGCTTTGCCGCGCTGATGATCTCGACCAATTGGTTCGTTTTCATCACCTCCATTCAGATCGGCAAAGCGGTCGAAGCGTCTTTAGGCTACTACATCTTCCCGCTCGTCGCCGTTCTCTTGGGGGCCATCGCCTTTCGCGAACGCCTTGGAAAGGCTCAGCTTTTTGCCGTGGCCCTCGCCGCGACGGCGGTGATCACGCTGACCATCGGTCTTGGCGTCCCGCCTTGGATCGCGCTGATACTGGCAACCAGCTTTGGTTTCTATGGCCTTGTTAAAAAAGGGCTTTCTGTCGGCCCCGTGGTCTCGGTCACTGCCGAGGTGCTGTTGTTGTCCCCCATTGCCTTGGGCGTTCTGTGGTGGTTCCACTCTGACGGGCACGGGGCCTTTGGCACCAATTGGCACGACAGCCTGCTCTTGGCCTTTTCCGGTATCCTCACCGCGTCCCCCCTCATCATGTTCAGCTATGCCACCAAACGCATCACATTGGCCACCGTCGGGCTGGTTCAATACATGAACCCCAGCCTGCAATTCCTTGTTGCAACACTCTTATTTCGCGAAATGTTCAGCTTCTGGCATGCCATTGCCTTTGGCATGATCTGGTCTGCTTTGGCGATTTACACCACCGCCAGCCTCCGTCAGGACAGGGCGGCGCGCAGGGCGATCCTTAAATCCTGAGGTGTTTCAAGGCTCTGGACAAAGGATTTCACATTCTCAGCGGCGAAACCCTGCCTCACCACATGATCCAGTATCTGCATCAAGGGTGTCCAGTATCCATTTGTGTTTAAGATGAAAATCGGCTTTTGATGCAATCCAAGCTGACGCCATGTCAGCACCTCGAAAAACTCATCCAGCGATCCCGCGCCACCGGGCAGAACCACGATGGCGTCAGAATTCATGAACATCACCTTCTTGCGTTCATGCATGGTCTCGACCACAATATATTGCGTCAGATCCCGCTTGCCGACCTCCCAAGACACCAGATGCGCGGGAATAACGCCAAAGGTTTCACCGCCTGCGGCCTGAACCGCGCGCGCCGTGGCCCCCATCAAACCGACATCCCCCGCGCCATAGACAAGCCGCCAGCCCTCTGCGGCCAACATCTGGCCCACAGCCTTTGCTTCTTGCATATATATAGGGTCGTGGCCGGGACGTGCGCCGCAAAAGACACAGACAGAACGCGCGGCCATGAAATCACTCCGGGCACATGCAGGGTTGTTTTGACCCGTGATAGCCTTGTTGCTATTCTCGGACAACCGGCCAAAGCGCCGCGAGAGGGGGATTTTTAAAAATATGAGCAAATTCGGTGGCTTAGGCACTGGATCGGTTATGGGGCTCGGCGGATTGGCCGTGGTCGGCGCTGTTATTGCGGCTCTTTGGTTCCGCGCTCAACCTGCGCCCACCCCAGAAACATCTCCCGTGGTCGAAACGGTCGAGGCCCCAGCCCCCGCGCTGCCTGATCCTGCCCCAACCCCGCTCATGCCCGAAGCACCGACCATCGACACCTTCCGGTTGGAACCCGGCGGCCAGATGATCATCGCCGGTCAGGCAGAGCCGGGATCACAGGTTTCGATCCTTTTGGACAACGTCATGATCGGCTCGGTTCTCTCTGATAATGCAGGGAAATTCGTGCAGTTCCTCGATCTGCCCGCCAGCACCGCACCGCGTGTTCTCTCCCTGCGGACGCGCTCGGACCCATCGGGGCCAGAGCTTGCGTCGCAAGATGAAATCATCATCGCGCCCACTCCCGTTGACCACGCCGAGGCTTCGGTGCCCGTTGCGGCCCCTTCTGTAAGCTCCGAGGTGCAAGCCGTTGCATCCGAAGAGAATTCTTCGCCCCCACTGGCCGAGTCACAAGACGCTCCACAACCCAGTCAAACTGTGCTTCTCACCGATGAAACCGGTGTGCGCGTGTTGCAAACCCCCGCTGCGGAAACGCCGCCCGATGTCATGTCAAATGTCGCGCTCGACGCGATCACCTATTCCCCCGATGGCGATGTCGAACTCTCAGGCCGGGCGCAAGGTACTGGATTCGTTCGGATTTATATTGACAATGATCCGGTTGTGACCTCTCCAATATCCTCCGCAGGGGATTGGGCAACTGCCTTGCCCGAGGTTGATACCGGTGTCTACACCCTGCGCGTCGACGAGGTTGACACCACAGGTGCGGTGACGTCGCGGGTGGAAACCCCCTTCAAGCGCGAGGATCAGGCTGTGCTGACCGCCGCCCAAACCGCAGAGAGCACACCAATCCGTGCGATCACCGTTCAGCCCGGCTCAACCCTCTGGGCAATCTCCCGCGAGGCCTATGGCGAAGGTCTGCTCTATGTCCGCGTGTTTGAGGCCAATCGCGACCGCATCCGCGATCCGAACCTCATCTACCCCGGCCAAGTCTTTGCCTTGCCACAATAATCCTTTCTGGCAATCTCCCCGCCTCAGGGCTATCTCTCCATAAGGGATTGAAAAGGCCAGCCTATGCGCCACGCCAGAATTACGACATCAGACGCTCCTGCAAAGGGCTGGCGCACCATTCGCCGTGTCGCGCCCTATCTCTGGCCTGCCGATCAGCCTTGGGTCAAACGCCGTGTGGTGTTCGCGCTGATGGCTTTGGTGGTGGCCAAATTGATCGGTGTCGGAACCCCGTTTTTCTATAAAGCCGCAGTCGACATGCTGGCCGGAGAGGGACAATCCGCTGCCTGGATGTTGGGGGCCGGGGCGGTTGGCCTGACCGTCGCATATGGCATGGCGCGCCTCATGACGGTAAGCTTTCAGCAACTGCGCGATGTGATCTTTGCCCGCGTCGCACAGCGCGCCCTCCGCGCGCTTGCCCTCAAGACGTTCCAACATATCCATTCAATGTCAATGCGTTACCACATCACGCGCAAGACGGGTGGCCTCAGCCGAATTATCGAGCGTGGGGTCAAAGGGGTCGAGTTCCTGCTGCGGTTCCTGCTCTTTTCCATCGGACCTCTGGTGCTGGAACTGGCACTTATCGGGATCGTTCTCGCGGTCATTTTCGATATCTGGTATCTGGTCGTGGTCGTCGCCGTGATCGGCACTTATGTCGCCTTCACCTTCAAGGTCACGGAATGGCGCGTCCGCCTGCGCAAAGAAATGAACGATCAGGATACCGACGCCAACCAAAAGGCGATTGATAGCCTGCTGAACTTTGAGACCGTCAAATATTTCGGTGCAGAACGCCGCGAGGCCAACCGCTACGATGCGGCCATGGCTGGCTATGAGAAAGCTGCGCTTCAGACCTCTTACTCCTTGGCCTTTCTCAACTTTGGGCAATCCCTGATCATTACGGGCGGGTTGGTCATCGTGATGGTCATGGCAGCAGTGGGGGTTCAATCGGGCTCTATGACCGTCGGCGACTTTGTCATGGTCAACGCCTATATGATCCAGATCACCATGCCGCTCAACTTTCTGGGCACCGTCTATCGAGAGATCCGGCAAGCTCTGGTCGATATGTCCGAAATGTTCGATTTGTTAGAGCAACAAGGGGATGTTGAGGATAAGTCTGGTGCAGATGTTCTAAAAGTAACAGGTGCCGCCGTTCGATTAGAGGCGGTAGATTTTGGATATGACACCAATCGACCGATCCTAAAGGGCGTTACGCTTGATGTTCCGGCGGGGCAGACGGTTGCGGTGGTTGGGCCCTCTGGATCGGGCAAGTCAACCATCGGGCGTCTTCTTTTCCGCTTTTACGATGTCCAGGCGGGGCGTGTTCTGATCGATGGCCAGGACGTGCGCGATGTCACGCAAGAAAGCCTTCATGCCGCTATCGGTGTGGTGCCGCAGGACACGGTGCTCTTTAACGACACCGTTGGCTACAACATCGGATATGGGCGCGCCGGGGCCACACAAGCCGAGATCGAAGAGGCCGCGCGTGCGGCCCAGATTCACGATTTTATCGCAAGTTTGCCCGAGGGTTACGCGACGCAAGTGGGGGAACGCGGCCTCAAACTCTCGGGCGGTGAAAAGCAGCGCGTGGGAATCGCGCGCACTTTGCTTAAAAATCCACCAATCCTGCTGCTGGACGAGGCGACAAGCGCGCTCGACACTCAGACCGAGCGGGAGATCCAAGGGGCTTTGGCGCGTGCGGCCGAAGGGCGCACCGTGATCATGATTGCGCACCGCCTGTCCACCGTCGCCAATGCGGATAGAATTGTCGTTCTAGATCAAGGGGTTGTTGTCGAGGAGGGAACGCATTCAGACCTCTTGGCACGGCAGGGGCGCTACGCCGCGCTCTGGCAACGGCAGGCCAGTGAGGATGCAGAAGAGGCGGCCTGAGCGACCTGTCATCGGACAGTTACTTTGTCCCATTAGACATCCCGTCATGAAGCGCTACATATCGCACTTGTCAGGGTGCAATGACGATATATAGTGAAGTGAGGACGGGGTCAGGTGCCCGCTCTGGCACCTGCGCCCCCAACGACCGGGGTGAGAGGACAGTCAGTCAGATGGACGGCGATTTCAGGACCGAATTTGTAAGAGAGCCTGCATCCTTGCGGCATTTCCCGGCACTTGTGCTGAACGCGGATTATCGCCCGCTCTCTTATTACCCGCTGTCGCTCTGGACTTGGCAAGAAGCGGTCAAGGCCGCGTGGTCCGACCGGGTGGATATCGTGGCCGAATACGATCACTGGGTCCGAAGCCCAAGCACTGTGATCCGCATACCGTCGGTTATTGTGCTGAAAGACTACGTTAAACCTCAAAAGCGCGTGGCCTTCACGCGCTTTAATTTATTTCTGCGCGATGACTTCATGTGCCAATATTGCGGCTCCAAGGGCGAATTGACCTTTGACCACGTCGTGCCACGCGCGTCCGGCGGGGTTACAAGCTGGGAAAACGTTGTGGCGGCCTGTAGCCCGTGCAACCTGCGCAAAGGCTCCAAAAGCCTGCGCCAATCGGGCCTAAGCCTGCGCAAACCGCCGCGTATGCCGGGGGCAGAGCAGTTGCGCAATCAAGGGCGCAAGTTCCCCCCGAACCACTTGCACGACAGTTGGCTCGATTACCTCTATTGGGATGCCGAACTCGACGCTTGACGCGGGATCTTTGTCTGCTGGCCAACGCTTGCATCTTGCCCCGGTCCCGGCGCAAATATGCGCCCAGAGGCGACGGCGGGGCAAAGGCCCCAAGGGAGAGCAGGATGATTCCGGTCAGAGGATATGCGGGTGCCAAGGTTGCGGTGCTAGGGCTTGGACGTTCCGGCCTATCGGCGGCCCGTGCGCTGCGCGCAGGCCATGCCGAGGTGCTGGCCTGGGACGATAGCGAAACCGCGCGCGACACCGCCGCTGCCGAGGGGTTTGCCATCGTCGATCTGGCGCGTGCCGTTGCGTTTGACGGGGTGGCGGCGCTGATCGTTAGTCCCGGCATTCCGCATCTCTATCCCGTTCCCAACCGTGTCATTGCCGCAGCACAAGAGGCGGGCGTTCCGGTAGACAATGATATCGGGCTCTTTTTTCGCTCGTTGGCCACAGATGATTGGGATGGCTTTGACGTGACGCCCAAGGTGATCGCCGTCACAGGAAGCAACGGCAAATCCACCACTTCGGCCCTCATTCACCATGTGTTGACCGAGGCGGGACGGGCGGCGCAACTGGCGGGCAACATCGGCCGCGGGGTGCTGGACATTGATCCTCCCGAAGACAGCGGCGTTGTGGTGCTCGAACTGAGCAGCTATCAGACTGATCTGGCGCGGGCGCTGACGCCAGATGTGGCAGTATTCACCAATCTTTCGCCAGACCATCTTGATCGTCATGGCGGATTGGGGGGCTATTTTGCCGCCAAACGCAGGCTTTTTGCCGAAGGAGGGCCGGACCGGGCGGTGATCGGCGTCGATGAGGCCGAGGGGCGCTATCTGGCGGGGCAGATGGCCGAGGGGCCGAATGATGACCGCGTTATCCGTATTTCGGTGGATCGCAAGCTGAGCGGTTTTGGATGGTCGGTGTTTGCGCGCAAGGGGTTCCTCAGCGAATATCGTCATGGGCGTCAGGTGGGGTCGATCGACCTGCGTGAGGTCAAGGGCCTGCCCGGATCGCACAATCATCAGAATGCCTGCGCCGCCTATGCGGCCTGTCGAACCTTGGGTCTGGCCCCCCGCGTGATCGAGGCGGGATTCCACAGCTATGCCGGTCTGCCGCATCGTAGCCAGCGGGTTGCGGAAAAAGATGGCGTCATCTTTGTGAATGACAGCAAGGCCACCAATGTCGACAGCGCGCTCAAGGCGCTCTTGGCGTTTGACAATATCCGTTGGATCTGTGGCGGGCTCGAGAAAGACGGCGGATTGGGCGGACTGGCCCCCGGCCTTGCGCATGTGCGCCGGGCCTATGTGATCGGACGCGAGGCGGCGCAGTTCGCCATTGGGTTGGGGGCTGTCGATACCGAGGTATGCACCACGATGTCCGAGGCGGTCGCCCGCGCTGTCCGCGATGCAGAGCCGGGGGATGTGGTGCTCTTGGCACCGGCTGCGGCGAGCTTTGATCAATATGACAATTTCGAAAAACGCGGCGAGGATTTCATGGCGCAGGTGCATGCGCAGCTTGGGGGCTAGTGGCATGATCCAGCTCGATCATCTGGCGGTCGCAGCAGAGAGCCTTGAGGCGGGGCGCGCGTATGTCGAGGCGGCGCTTGGGCTGCGCTTGCAGCCCGGTGGCCAACATGCGCATTTCGGCACGCATAACCTCTTGTTGGGATTGGAAGAGGGTCTTTACCTTGAAGTGATCGCGATTGATCCGGACGCCCTTGCGCCAGCATATCCGCGTTGGTTCGATCTGGATCGTTTCAGCGGCGCGCCGCGGCTTCACAACTGGATTTGCGCGGTCGAGGATCTGGAGGCGGCGCTGATCCAATATCCCGGGGCGGGACAGGCCGTGGATCTGGCGCGGGGTGATCTGCGGTGGCGCATGGCGGTGCCGGATACTGGCGTGCTCCCGATGGACAATCTCTTTCCGGCGTTGATCGAGTGGCAGGGCTTGATGCATCCGGCGACCCGGCTTGCGCCCTCGGGTGCGCGGTTGCGACGGTTGGTCGTTTCACATCCAGAGGCGGCGACATTGCGTGACATGATAGGAGCGCAAGTGCGGGATGCGCGCGTGGTGTTCGAGCCGGGCACCGCTGGTCTGCGGGCCGAAATTGAAACCTCCCATGGTGTGAGGGTGCTGCAATGATCCTCAGACAGGCAGAGCCGCGCGACATTGCCCCTATCCTAGCCTTTTGGAACCCACTTATTCGTGACACCTCGGTCACCTTTACTACCGTGGAAAAGACACCCGAGACATTGGCGGCTGACATAGCCAGCCGGGGCGCTGCGTTTCAGGTGGTTGAAAAGGCGGGGGCGGTGCTGGGTTTTGCCAGCTATGGCGCGTTCCGGTCGGGGCCGGGCTATGCCCATACCGCCGAGCATACCGTCATTCTGGCACCCGAGGCACGTGGGCATGGTGTCGGGCGCGCACTGATGACGCGGCTGGAAGACGTGGCGCGCACAGCAGGGCTGCATGTGCTGGTCGCAGGGGTCAGCGGCGAGAACGTAAGCGCCATCGCCTTTCACCGGGCTATCGGTTTTGCAGAGGTGGCGCGTATGCCCGAAGTGGGGCGGAAATTCGGCCGCTGGATGGATTTGGTACTTTTGCAAAAGACCCTGTGACGGTTTGCACTGACAGGGCCGGTGAATGGGTCTAGGGTAACGCCCATGTCGATCTGGGTCCGCATCTCCGAAGCCCTATCGGCCCTTGCCAATGGCGAGGGCCTGAGTGCTGTTTTCGACCGTCTTCGCACGCCACCAGAACGCAGCGTGGCCTTTACCATCGCGGTGATCGCACTCTCGGCCAAGATGGCCAAGGCAGACGGGCAGGTGACGCGCGACGAGGTCACGGCGTTTCGCGAGGTGTTCCAGATTGCTGAGGCGGATGAGGGAAACGCCGCCCGCGTCTTCAATCTCGCGCGGCAGGATGTGGCCGGTTTCGAGGACTATGCCCGTCGCATCGCGCGCATGTTCGAAGGCCAGCCCGGAACGCTCTGTGACCTGATGGAGGGGCTCTTTCACATTGCCATGGCAGACGGGGTCTATCACGCGAAAGAGGATGAATTCCTCGCGCGCGTGGCCGAGATTTTTGCGCTGCCCGCGTCGTCTTTTCGCACGCTGCGGACGCGGTTCGTGCCAGATGCCACGCCCGACCCATGGTCTGTTCTGGGGGTGACCCCTGACATGCCGATGGAAGACGTGCGCAAAGCCTGGCGGGATTTGGTGCGAGAGAGCCACCCCGATCGCATGCAGGCGCGCGGGGTGCCACCAGAGGCTGTTCGTCTTGCAGAGCGGCGTTTGGTGGACATAAACCGCGCTTGGGAAGAGATCAGCGAGGCCCGCACTCATGCGGATCGCCACCTATAACGTTGAATGGTTCAACGCGCTCTTTGACGATCAGGGCCAACCCCATGACGACGGCAAATGGTCCGCGCGCTATAATGTGACACGCCGCGACCAGCTTGCCGCGCTCGGGATCGTGTTTACCGCTCTGGATGCAGATGCGGTGCTGGTGGTTGAGGCGCCGGATGACAATGGCCGACGCAGCACCGTCAAGGCGTTGGAGAGTTTTGCAAAACTGATGCAGCTTCGGGCGCGGC
Source organism: Roseovarius sp. MS2 (assembly GCF_051447875.1). NCBI lineage: Bacteria > Pseudomonadati > Pseudomonadota > Alphaproteobacteria > Rhodobacterales > Roseobacteraceae > Roseovarius > Roseovarius sp. MS2. The sequence goes on along the minus strand of NZ_JBKHVF010000001.1, from coordinate 239,259 downwards.
GGGCGCTGATCGGCTTTGCCAATGACACCCAACAAGAACTGGCGCTGCTGTATGATCCTGACGTGCTGAGTGCGCGGCATGATCCGCAAGGTGCGACGACAGCGGGCGGGGATATGCCACCGCGGTTTGACGGGGTGTTCCGGATTGACCTAGACATCGACGATCGCGCAGATCGGGTCGAGTTTTCCAAACCGCCGCTCGAGGTGGAATTGACCACGATCTCGGGTCGGGTAACCCGACTGATCGGGGCGCATCTCAAATCCAAGGCCCCCCATGGTGCCGTGGGGCGCGATGAGGCGATCCGCATCGGGATTACCAATCGCCGCAAGCAATTGGCGCAGGCGGTGTGGCTGCGTCAAAGGATCGAGGCCCATCTTGCAACGGATGACTCTCTAATTGTGCTGGGGGATCTCAACGATGGTCCGGGTCTTGATGAATACGAGCATCTTTTCGGGCGCTCGTCGGTCGAGATTATCATGGGCGAAGGGCAAGACGCAGCCGCCGCGCTCTATGATCCGCATGCGCGCGGCGCGCTTTTTCAGCGGTTTGGGGTGGTCCATACCTCGGCAAGGTTCTACTTGCGCGACCAGCGTCGGTATATGCAGGCATTGCTGGATTACATCCTGATTTCGCCTGATCTCATGGCGCGCCGGCCGGTCTGGCGCATCTGGCATCCGTTCGATGATCCGGTTTGTTGGGACAACAAAGAATTGCGCGATGCCCTGCTCATGGCGTCGGATCATTTTCCTGTCAGTCTCGATCTCGAATTGTGATCTTAAATTCGACACTCGGAGCGATTATATGATCTGTATGAGACCGCTAAACATGATCCGAACCGCCTGTCTGATATCCGCGCTTGCGGTATCGCCTGTTGCCGCGCAGGACGCGGCAGAGGAAGAGGGGCGTTCCCTGATGGAAGAGGGGGCGCGCCTTTTTTTCGAGGGAATACAGCGGGAAATGGGACCGGCACTTGAGGGGCTTCGTGAGCGCGCCCAAGAGATGGAGCCTGCTCTGCGTCAGTTCGTCGAGGAAATGGGGCCCGCATTGCGCGACCTGATGGGCGAAATCGGCGACCTCAGCGCCTTTCATGCGCCCGAAGTGCTGCCGAATGGTGATATACTTCTGCGTCGCAAATCACCGCAGGACTTGCAGGATACGCCCGCGCCAGAGGGTGAAATCGAACTGTGATCGCGCTATTTCGGCGTTTTGATCACGATGCGCGCCGAAAGTGTTGCGGCGAGCGAGGCAAAACGCGCCTGCGCCACTTCGCCAAAGAGTGGCACCGCCTCTGCCGATAGGCGTAATTCCAGCACCTTTTTTTGCGGAAACCACCGCAATTCCCCAAGTTGGGCATTGCGCTTGAGCCAGAGCATCGCGGCAAAGCGCATGGCCTTGCCGAGAACTTCGGCTTCGTGACGGTCCTTTTCGGTAAGCAGACCGTCTAAATCGGCAAAACGGCTGCCTTCGCGTTTGTTTGAATAGCGGTGCAAAAGGGCAAGGCCCAGATACACCCTCTCGGAGTGTTTGAGCCCGCCCAGATTGGCGCGCGTGGCATTGTCAAAACAAACTTCAGCCCGGTAATCGGGATGGGCGCGCCAACTGACATCATGCAAGAGGCAGGCCGCGCGGATCAGGCGGCGGCGCTCGGGCTTGGCAGACTTAAAGAGCGGCAGGATGAAATGATAGATCACCTTGCCAAAACCGGGCAGGCGCGCATCCTTTTGTTCGGCGAACCGACAGGCTTCGATCAGGGGGTCACGGTCGCGCAGCATCTGCGGCATCTGCTCGTAAAGCAGACCCTCGCGGATACCATAGCTCGATACGGCGATGTCACGCGGCTTGAAGGTCTTGACCAACTCTCCCAGAACTTCGATCGCCTGCGGCACTAGCTCGATCCGCGCCATAGACACGCCGGATTGCGCCCGGAGCGTTTCGAGGTCCAGCTTTTCAATGTATTTTATCGTCGCGCGCACGTCAGCCGGGGTCATGCGGTATTCATGCAGCACATGCAGCGGGTATTTGCGCCGCACCATGTCAATTCGGGCAATCGCCCGCCACGACCCGCCCACCAGAAAGAGGCGATTCTTTTGCTCGCCCAGTTCAGCGCGCATAGCGGTCAGCGTCTTGCGAATATAAGCACGGCGTTCTTTCTTGCCGCCCTTGAGGTCGCGCAGTTTGAGAGGGCCAAGCTGTGCCGACACCCGAGTGCCCACGGTGCCGCCATTGATTTCGGCAAGCTCCATGGACGAACCGCCGATGTCGCAGACAAGGCCGTAAGAGCCGGGCCAACCCAAGAGCACGCCTTGCGCTGATAGTCGTGCCTCTTCGCGCCCGTCGATGACCCAGAGTTTGAGGCCCGTTTCCCGCTCGACATCGGCGCAGAACTCTGCGCCGTCGCTGGCCTCGCGCACGGCGGCGGTGGCGACGATAACGAGGGGTCCGGTGTCCATTCCCTCGGCCAGCATCTTGAACCGCTTGAGCGCCTCTAGGGCGCGCTTGCGCCCCGTTGGGTTGAGCCGACCGCTTTCAGACATGCCTGCGCCAAGGGCGCACATGATTTTTTCGTTGTAAAAATAGGCAGGGCTACGGGCGGCACCGTCAAAGACCACAAGGCGCACGGAGTTGGAGCCCACATCAACCACGCCCACGCGGCTGAGCGCGCGCGCCGTTGGGCTATCGAACAGGGGGCGGCCAAATGGGCCGCCGTCGGGTTCTTTTGGATCGTTGGTGCCGTCCATGTCCGTCCCAGTCTTTCGCGCCCCCTCTATGCGACAGAGGCGCGCGTGGGTCAATCATCCGTGTGCGTCAGCTTGGGCACATCTGACGCCCCGGCAGAACCCCGGCCTGACAAAGAGGGGTTTTCCATAAAGAAGCGATGGCAGTTAAATGCAAACGTGCCCTCGATCGCTGGCGGACGAGAAAAGCTGCCATCGGGTGCCATGACCCAGCTTTGCGCCACATCCGCCATATTCGCGGCCATGACCTGACTGACGATCTGTGCTTTGACGGTCGGGTTCTCGATCTCGACCAGGGTTTCCACCCTGCGATTTAGATTACGCCCCATCCAGTCGGCTGACGAGATGAAGACACGCGCCTTTTTCGACGGCAGTCCCGCGCCATTGCCAAAACAGACGATGCGAGAATGTTCGAGGAACCGACCAATGATGGATTTTACCCGGATGTTGCTGGACAATCCCTTGATCCCGGGGCGCAAGCCGCAGATGCCACGCACCACGAGGTCAATCTTGACCCCCGCCTCAGAGGCGGCATAGAGCGCGTCGATGATATCGGGCTCAATCAGCGAATTCATCTTGGCCCATATCGCAGCCGGTTTGCCTGAGCGGGCATGTTCTGCTTCGCGATCAATCAGTTCCATCAGGCGCGGTTTGAGCGATTTCGGCGAAATGGCAAGATTTTCAAGCCCCTCAGGCTCTGCATAGCCCGAGAGGTAGTTGAACACTTTGGTCGCGTCGCGTCCCAGTTTGGTATCACAGGTGAAAAAGCTAAGATCGGTGTAAATGCGTGCGGTGATCGGGTGATAATTGCCGGTGCCGTAATGGGTATAGGTTACCAGATTGTCGCCCTCGCGGCGCACGACGGTGGAAATCTTGGCATGGGTTTTGAGGTCTATAAACCCATAGACAACATGCGCCCCCGCACGTTCCAGCCGCCGGGATTGCCGGATGTTCGCCGCTTCGTCGAACCGTGCTTTGAGTTCGACAAGCGCGGTGACCGATTTGCCATCCTCCGCCGCCTCGCAGAGCGCCTCGACAATGGGCGAGTTGCGAGAGGTGCGATAGAGCGTCTGCTTGATCGCGACAACATCGGGATCGTGCGCCGCCTGCGTCAGGAACCGCACCACCATGTCAAAGGTCTCGTAGGGGTGGTGCAACAGCATATCTTTTTGCCGGATCGCCGCGAACATGTCGCCGCCGTGATCCTGCACCCGTTCGGGCACGCGCGGTGTAAAGGGCGGCCACAAAAGATCGGGGCGCGAGTCGAGCACCAATTCCTTGAGATCAGCCAGACCGATCATACCCTCGACCTCGACCACCTCTTCCGGGATGACATGCAGTTCCTGCATGATCACGCGGCGCAGATCCTCGGGCGCATTGGCCGAAATCTTCATGCGGACCACTTCGCCACGGCGGCGGCGCTTCAACGCCACCTCGAACTCGCGCACGAGGTCTTCGGCCTCTTCCTCGACTTCTAGATCGCTGTCGCGCAACACGCGAAAGGCACAGTGGCTCTTGTAGCGATAACCGGGAAAAAGGCTGTGAAGATGCAACAAGAGCAGCTCTTCTAGGGGCAAAAACCGATACGTGCCCTCGGGCGCGGGCAGGGGGACGAACCGGGCGATCTGTTGCGGGATGGGCAAGAGTGCTTGAAGTGGGCGTTTGTCTGCCTTGCGTTCAAGTTGAAGCGCCAAACTATACCCGAGATTGGGGATGAACGGGAAGGGATGCGCCGGGTCAATCGCCAAGGGTGAAAGTACCGGAAAGGTCTTGTTCAGAAAGACATCGGCGAGATACTCCTGATCTCCCTCCTCAACGGAGCTGTGATCGAGGATCGAAATCTTTTCTGCTTCCAAATCGCGGCGGAGTGTATCGTAGGTCTGCTGCTGAGATGCGAGCAGCCTGCGGGCGTTTTCGTTGATCAACACAAGCTGCTCTGCCGGCGATAAACCATCCGCCGCCGGGGTTGTGTTACCCGCCTGCGCCAACTCCCTTAGACCGGCCACGCGCACATTGTAGAATTCATCAAGATTGGTGGCGGAAATCGACAAAAACCGCAGCCGTTCCAACAAGGGAACGCGGCTGTTTTGCGCTTCTTCAAGAACTCGCCAATTGAACCCTAGCCAACTGAGTTCACGATTAAAAAAGCGCCCCGGTCCGTGCAGGTCCAGATCGGACAATTCGACAGTTTCGGGCGTGGGATGTTTGAGAAAATCTGCTTGGGTCATGGGGGCCTTATGGCGCTGACATGTAACGGAACGGTGACGTAGCGTGGCGTTAATGCGCCAATTTGTCCAGCACTTGCGAGGCGAGTACACGGGTGATTGCGCGGCCTTCCGCGAGTGCTGCCGCATCGAGCGCCGCGACCACCTCGCGCGCTGCGTCAAACGAGCGATCCATCCGCCGCGCGAGATAGGGGATCGTGTCCGGGCTGGGGGCAATCTGGCGGTCGGCAAAGAGCTTGGTCAGCACGGCCGCCAAGAGCGTATCATCTGGCGCGCGCAGTTGGGTAAGCATCGTGCCCTGCATGCGGCTTTGCAGATCAGGCAATACGAGCGGCCATAGGTTCGGTGGCTGCCTCGCTGTCAGCAACAGCGAATGCCCCTCGGCCAATACGAGATTGTGGAGATGGAAAAGCGCCTCTTCGGAGGGGCGATCCCCTGCTATCTGATCGGCATCCTCAACCACAATTGGGCGGCTAGCGAAGTTCGGGATATCTGCCTGAGCTATGTGCTTGGCGGCGATCATCTGAGCTCCGGACAGGGCCGCCCAGACATGCGCCAGATGGGTCTTGCCCGCCCCCGAAGGTCCGGCAAGAATAAGTTTGCGTCCGGGCCAACCTTGCCAGCCTTCGATCATAGCCACAGCTTCGGCATTCGCGGGTGACACAAAGAAATCCTCACGCCCCAGTGCGGCGCGCACCGGCAGGTCAAAGCTGAGTTGGCGTGGCATCATTCGCGATCAATGCTTTCCAATCCGCGATAGAGACGGCTGTCGCGGTATTGTTCCAAAGCAAAGCGGGCAATGACACCAAGCGATGCCGCGACCGGTACCGCAACCAGCATGCCGACAAAGCCAAACAGCGCACCAAAGGCCGAGAGCGCGAATATGAGCCATACTGGGTGCAGGCCCACCGAAGACCCCACCAGCTTGGGTGTCAGGAAATTCCCCTCGATCACCTGTCCCGATACAAAGACGGCAGCCACCAGACCAACGCTGACCCAATCCCCCCAGAACTGGAACAAGGCAAGACCCACCGCAAGCACGCCGCCGACGATAGACCCGACATAGGGAATAAAGGTGATCAGGCCTGCAATCGCCCCCACCACAAGGCCAAATTGCAGCCCGACAAGCATCAGGGCAACCGCGTAATATGTCCCTAAGATCAAGCAGACCGTTCCCATCCCGCGAATAAAGCTCGCCAAGGTATTGTCGATCTGCCCCGCAAGACTGCGGATCACCGGCGCATGGTCGCGCGGCAAGAGATGATCAATCTCGGCGATCATATTATCCCAATCATAGAGAAGATAAACGGCCACAACGGGAACAATCACCAAAAGGATCAAGATGTTGACCATAGAGGCCGCAGAGCTGAGCAAGGTTTCCAGCAATTGCCCGCCGCGTTCGCGAATGGTTTCGCCCAAGGACAGCAGGGTCTTGTTCAGCGCCGAGTCTGGCTCGAACAGGGCGGGAAAGTGAGTGCTGAGAAAGCCGTGCAAATCGCGGGCCAGTTCCGGTGCCACATTGAACAGCGCCACCGCCTGATTGACGAGGCTTGGCACGATCAGCAGAACAATAACCACAAACGCGAGAATGGCGATCAGCGTGATGACCACGACCGACGCTGCACGGCTTAGGCCCATTCGCTCGAGGCGATCTGCGACTGGATCAAGGAAATAGGCAATTGCCCCGCCGAGGACAAAGGGCAAGATCACATCCCCCAGAAACCAAAGCAGCACAAAAAACACGGCCGTAGCCGCGCCCCAGTATTTCATTTGTTCCCGGACGGGGAGCGCCATGGTTCGCCTCCTGATGCCCGCCCTATGTCATGGTTTGGGCGGTAGGTTTCAAGGGGAAAGGCAGGGGGGGCGAAAACCCCGGATGCTGTGTATCGCGCCGTGTTGGGCGCGATACATGTGTGGTGGGAGAGATAACTCTCTGTCGGTCGCTGCTGTCGCTCAGGCGAGAACGATATTGGATGCCGACTCGCGGCCGTCGCGGCCTGCCTCAATGTCAAACTTGACCTTTTGGTTGTCGGCAAGGCCGGTCAGGCCTGCGCGCTCAACCGCGCTGATGTGTACAAAGACATCCTTGCCGCCGCCGTCGGGCGCAATGAATCCATATCCTTTGGTGGCATTGAACCATTTCACGGTGCCAGTCGCCATCTTACTGATTCCTTCTGTAACTGTTGCCCGCGGGAGTGCGGCAACCCGGCAAAGTCATACAAGATCGAGTGACTGAGCCGAAAAGGACAGATGGTCGATAGTTGTAGCGTCGCACGGGGAAATATGCAGTTTCCCCGTGCAAAAATCAAGATTACAGAACCGTGACGACCGTACCGATTGGAACGCGATCGTAAAGATCCTGCACATGCTCGTTGATCATTCGGATGCAGCCATTCGAGACGGATTGCCCGATCGACGATGGCTGCGTGGTTCCGTGGATGCGGTAATAGGTGTCACGACCATTCTGGAACAAGTAAAGCGCACGAGAGCCTAGCGGATTGCCAGCACCGCCGGGCTGAACATAGTCATTGCCCTTGAAGCGGCCATAGGTGCGCGGATCACGCTCAATCATCTCATCGGTGGGGCGCCATGTTGGCCATTGTTTCTTGACGGCGATGGTGGCGGTGCCGGTGAATTCCAGCCCTGCCTTGCCCACGCCTACGCCGTAGCGGCGCGCGCGACCGGGTTCTGTCACGAAATAAAGAAAATGCGCGCGCGGCAGCACAATAAGCTGGCCGGGTTGATAGACGGGATCAAACGCCACCTCTTGTGGCAGGAATCTCGGGTCAAGTTCAAAGGCATTGGCAAGGGATGCGGTACCCAAGACGGCAAGGCCAGTGGCCATGAATGTGCGGCGATGGATCATCAGAACCTCCTGAAATAATGCCTCGGTTATACGATGGGTCGCAGCGGCGTTAGAAATCAAAACGCGCAGAAGCCCCGCGTTCTAACCAAAACTGTTGCACTCGGGTCGCGCACACGCCCTGAACACTGGTAGGATGGCTGGAACGAGAAGGTGAAAGCTGGCGATAGATGGGTGCGTGATCATCAAGTTTTGGCATTGGCGACGGGTCTTGCAGGGAGCCGCAGCGACCGGCCCGGTTATGTTGATAGCCCAAGTCTGCGTTCGCGGCGGATCACGGCGAGGATCGTCGCAATCGCCGCTAGCGCCGTCGACAGCATCAGCCCCAGCAGGGCAAAGGCCCCACTGCCGGGGGTCAGCATCGTTCCGGCGAGCGCCGAGAGACCTGCCCCGATGCCGATCATCAGCGCGCCCGACAGGCCGCTTGCTGTGCCTGCGAGGTCAGGACGGATCGAAAGGGCACCAGCAGTAGCATTCGGGATGACCATGCCATTTCCAAGCCCCATGAATGTCATGAGCCCAAAGAACGTGAGCGGTGTGCCAAGGCCCACAAGGAACAGCATAAGATTGAGAGCTATGCCGCCTGCATTGAACAGTGTGCCCCAAAGCACCATGCGGTTGATGCCAATTCGGGTGGAAAACCGCCCTGAGACGAAATTGCCAAGGAAATAACCAATCGCCGGAGCACCGAACAATAGACCGAGCGTAGACGGGGGCAGCCCGAACACCCGGTCTCCTACAAAGGGCGCACCGCCCAGATAGGCAAAGAATGCACCTGAACTCAGCCCCGCCGCTAACGCATATCCCCAGAACCGGCGCGAGGTCAGAAGAGCTGGATAGTCACGGAACTGCTGCATCAAGGTTCGGCCCGACAGCGGCGCGGTCTCGCCCAAATCTCGCCAGCAGACGAAGAAAAGCGCAGCCCCCAGAACGAAAAGCGCCCAGAAGTTCGCTTGCCAGCCAAAAGCCTCGTCCAAGAGCCCGCCAAAGGCCGGGCCGATCATCGGTACCACCGCCATGCCCATGGTGACGTAGCCGATCATCGATGCGGCGCGGTCTTGGGGCACCATGTCGCGCACGATGGCACGAGATAGCACCATGGCGACCACCACGCTTGCCTGAACCATGCGAAAGGTCAGAAACACCGTGATATTCGGAGCAAAGATGCAGCCCAAGGTGGCGACTAGAAAGAGGCCAAGACCCCAGAGAATCACCGGTCGCCGCCCCCACCGATCCGAAATCGGCCCCATCAGCAGTTGCAGCCCGGCATTGACCCCAAGATAAAGTGCCACTGACAACTGGATCAGCCGGTATTCGGTGTTGAAATACGCGGTCATCCCCGGCAGGCTGGGGAGGAAAATGTTCATGGCGAGGGCCGACAGCCCCGCCAACAGGATCAGTGTCGTGATATGTGGCGGGGTGGTGCGGTCGAGATACTTGGGTGTCTGAACGCGGGTCATGCGGCATGGCTAGGAGTGACCCGCGGGGAAGTCCATGAGGCAGAGCGAAAATTCGCAAGTTTACAGATTTCCAAATTATGCTTTGCGATGATTTGCAAATTTGCCCGATTCTGCTTTGAGCCACTCCTCACAAACTCTATGCTGCGCGCAACATCGCAAGGGGAGTGCCATGAAAGACATCCTTCAGGAATTGGAAAATCGGCGCGCCGAAGCCCGGAAGGGCGGTGGTGAGCGCCGTATCGAAGCCCAGCACGCCAAGGGAAAGCTGACAGCGCGCGAGCGGGTCGAATTGCTGCTCGACGAGGGCAGTTTTGAAGAGTTCGACATGTTCAAGGCGCACCGCTGCACTGATTTCGGCATGGAGAAAGAGCGGCCCTACGGCGATGGTGTCATCACCGGGTGGGGCACGATCAATGGCCGGATGGTTTACGTCTTTTCCCAGGATTTCACCGTGTTCGGTGGGTCTTTGTCGGAAACTCATGCCGAAAAAATCTGCAAGATCATGGATATGGCGATGCAGAATGGCGCGCCTGTCATCGGTATCAACGATTCGGGTGGCGCACGGATTCAGGAAGGTGTTGCAAGTCTTGCGGGCTATGCCGAGGTTTTTCAACGCAACATCATGGCCAGCGGTGTGGTTCCCCAGATCAGTCTGATCATGGGCCCTTGCGCGGGTGGCGCGGTCTATAGCCCGGCTATGACCGATTTCATTTTCATGGTGCGCGACAGTTCCTACATGTTCGTGACTGGCCCTGATGTGGTCAAAACCGTCACCAATGAGGTGGTTACGGCCGAGGAGCTGGGGGGCGCATCGACCCATACACGCAAGTCGAGCGTCGCCGACGGGGCCTTTGAAAACGATGTAGAAGCCTTGGCTGAAGTTCGGCGCCTTTTGGATTTTCTGCCGTTGAACAACCGGGAAAAGCCGCCGGTGCGGCCCTTCTTCGACGAACCGGGCCGGGTTGAGCAAAGCCTCGATACGCTGATCCCCGACAACGCCAATACGCCCTATGACATGAAGGAATTGATCCTCAAGGTTGCGGATGAGGCGGATTTTTACGAGATTCAGGCCGAGTTCGCCAAGAATATCATCACTGGGTTCATTCGTCTTGAAGGGCAGACCGTGGGTGTCGTGGCCAACCAACCCATGGTGCTGGCCGGTTGCCTCGACATCGACAGCAGCCGCAAGGCTGCGCGCTTTGTCAGGTTCTGCGATGCCTTTGAGATTCCGATACTTACTCTTGTGGATGTGCCCGGGTTCCTGCCTGGGACAGGGCAGGAATATGGCGGTGTAATCAAGCATGGCGCGAAACTTCTGTTTGCCTATGGCGAGGCGACTGTGCCGAAAGTGACTGTCATCACCCGCAAAGCCTATGGTGGGGCCTATGACGTGATGGCCTCCAAGCATCTGCGTGGTGATTTCAATTATGCTTGGCCAACGGCAGAGATTGCGGTCATGGGGGCAAAAGGTGCCACCGAGATCATTCACCGGGCCGACCTTGGATCGCCAGAAAGGATCGCGGCGCATACCAAAGATTACGAAGCCCGCTTTGCCAACCCGTTTGTGGCCGCCGAGCGTGGCTTTATCGACGAGGTGATCCAGCCGCGCAGTACACGCATGCGCGTGAGCCGTGCCTTTGCATCCCTGCGCAATAAGAAACTGAGCAACCCATGGAAAAAGCACGATAACATTCCGCTCTGAAACGGGTGAGAATTGGGGCCAGATGAAGCACGGAGGGCAGGATGGGGCGCAGCCGCTGGCATGTGATCGAAGACGAAGATGGCGCTCTGACGGTGACGCGGAGACTGCCTGTGCGCTTCGATTTGGCGGTGGAGACCATTCTGGAGGGAACGACCGGGCGACGGAGACTGGCGCATTTGGTGCGGCAAGATCTGTGGCGGTCGCTGCAATCGCTGCGCGGCTTTGCCCCAGCCGTGCAGGTGTGCCGGGATGGGGCGGTGATGCAGGTGCGGGCTGGAGGGGCCGTGGCCGGGCGGTTTGATCGCGCCGCTTGCGAGGCGTTGATTGCCCGTGTGCTAGAGGATGCGGCGAATCGCGCGCGCTGGATGGCGCGGCTGTGAGGAGACGGGTGAGACATGCTGTGGCGCTAAGCGTCGGGTTGGCTCTTGCCCAAGGGGCGGCAGCGCAGGAGGAGGCGCTGCCGCTACCCTCGGGACTGACGGCGCAAGTTCAGGAGGTGCTGACCGACCGTCCGGGTCTGGGCCTGACCTATCGCTTTCGTTTTGTGGCTGAAGGATTCGCTGGGGTTGGTGAGAGCGAGGCGGAGTTGGAAACGGTGCTGGCCGATCTTGTTTGGCTATGCGAGAGCTACGCCTTGCCGCGATTGGCAGTAACCGGGCCTGTGCCCGCACAGGTTGTTATTTCATTGGCGGATCGACCGTCGGAATTCGGGGTTTTCGACCCTGATGTCACTCAGGTCTTCGAGGCCTACAGGCCGCAGGAAGGCGCCTGCATCTGGGAGATGTTTTAATGAGAACGCAAAATCTTGCGCCACGAAATCAACGCCTTGGAGGTACTGAGGCTTTGGGGACACAGCCGCACGGGATTGGTGATGACAGATGTTCAAATCCTGAAATTTCCGATAAGCTGCGTCGAGGTTGCACCCAAGCGACCTTTACCTCGCCCTTGAGACGGGCAGGGACAACGTGTCCTTGCGCGTCTCTTCATGAAGTTACGAGAGACAGGAGAAATACATGTCGAAGAGCCTTAAGAGCATTCTCGCAATCGGTTTCATTGCCGTTGTCGCAGCATGCGCACAGCCTGCCGAAGAAGAGTTCGTTGTGGTTGAGCCGATCACAACCGAGCCCGTTCAGACCGGCAAGTACAAGTAAGCCCATTGGGCTAGGCGCGGGACGGGCTCAAGGGTCCGTCCCGCCCACAAGACCATATACCGCATGGCGCCTCTTTGGTTCGGAGGGCGCAACATGTTGAAACATCGCGGTTTTCCTGGTCGTCTACCAAGCACGGACTTTCAATTCACAATCAGACGTGCGAACGCCAAAGGTGCCACTCCCTTGGTTGCGCGTGAGCGTTACCGCGACCGTAAGCCTGCTGATAAACGGGCAGACGCGGCTTTTGTGCGCGCGATTTGGGAGTGTTTTGGCGAAGAGCCGTTTGAGCGCGGCAATCTTGATGCCGGGCGGTTAAGCTGGCTTTTGGGCCGCGAGGTGAAGCCGGTCGATGACCCCTTTGATCCCACAAGTTACGAGGCACTCTTGGTCTTGGACCTAGATGTTGCGCGCGAGTCATTTCCCGAGGTGTTCGTGTGACCCTAACGCGCCCTCATCACCCCAGGGCGAGGACCTCGCGCTCCAGGATGCGCGGCGTTCTGCCTAGAGGCATTGAAAATCGGCAAAGCTCTGCTCATGCGAGTATCGCTGCGAGACTGTGTTTGGCCTGTGGATCGAATGCAGGCAGAGTGACCTTAGTGGCGGGAGTCCTTTCCCCAGAGGTATTGACATTGCGTCGGTCCTGCCGCCCTTCCCCCTGGGGGCGATCCTGTACGGGCGTGCATGGATCGCCCTCTTTTTCTGTTGAACATTCGATACTTGCGGTTTCCGGCGCAGATGGGCGGGGGTTCGCCGATGGTGTGTGGAGACGATGCAATCGCTTTGACGCGGCCCGCTTGGTGACGTTCTATGGCGTGGATTTTTCATGCGATCTGACAAGAGGACATCCCATATGCAAAGACTTCGAACACATCTCCTGCCGCGTGGCCTTGCTCCGACCCTTGGTGTTTTGGCGCTTGGCGCTTTGGTGGCCTGTGGTGACACGGTTCCAGAGCAGGCGCTTATCGGCGGCGGTGCGGGCGCTCTTACAACTGCGGTGGTTGGCGGCAGCGTCATCACCGGTGCCGCAGTTGGGGCCGCGGGCAACGTGGTCTTTTGTCAGGCCTATCCGAGCCGCTGCTGATGATCTGAGCGCGAACCGTTCTGCGAGCGGTCTGCCAGCCATCCAAGACCAGTTATTTAAAACCACCGGTGCGTTTCGCGCCGGTGGTTTTCTTGTTGTGCCAGAAGAAATCCGGCGCGCCGCCTAAAGGCCGCGCCGATAAGAGAGGAAGGGACGGAAGATGTTCAAGAAGATATTGATTGCCAACCGGGGCGAGATCGCTTGTCGCGTGATCAAGACCGCGCGCAAGATGGGGATTGCGACGGTGGCGATCTATTCCGATGCGGATCGCAACGCGTTGCATGTGCGCATGGCCGACGAGGCGGTTCATATCGGTCCGGCGCCTGCGTCCGAGAGCTATATCGTGATCGACAAGGTGATGGCCGCGATCAAGGCCACCGGGGCAGAGGCGGTGCATCCGGGCTATGGCTTTTTGAGTGAGAACCCCAAATTCGCGCAGGCGCTGGAAGCGGCAGGCGTGGCCTTTGTCGGGCCTCCCGTAAAGGCGATTGAGGCGATGGGGGACAAGATCACCTCGAAGAAAATCGCGCAAGAGGCAGGCGTTAGCACCGTGCCCGGCTATATGGGCCTGATCGCCGATGCCGAAGAGGCGGTGACCATCTCAAATCAAATCGGCTATCCCGTCATGATCAAGGCCTCTGCGGGCGGCGGCGGGAAGGGGATGCGGATCGCTTGGAATGACGAGGAAGCGCGCGAGGGCTTTCAAAGTTCCAAGAACGAGGCGGCGAGTTCTTTTGGTGATGATCGCATTTTCATCGAAAAATTCGTCACCCAACCGCGCCATATTGAAATTCAGGTGCTCTGCGATACCCACGGTAACGGCATCTATCTTGGCGAGCGCGAATGCAGCATTCAGCGCCGGAACCAGAAGGTGATCGAAGAAGCGCCGAGCCCGTTTCTTGATGAGGCCACACGCCGCGCAATGGGTGAGCAGGCCGTGGCACTCGCGCAGGCGGTGGGTTATGCCAGTGCAGGCACGGTGGAGTTTATCGTGGATGGACAGAGGAATTTCTACTTTCTCGAAATGAACACGCGCCTCCAGGTTGAACATCCGGTGACGGAATTGATCACCGGCGTCGATCTTGTGGAACAGATGATCCGGGTTGCGCATGGCGAGGCGCTGAGCCTCAAACAAGCGGATGTAAAGCTGACAGGCTGGGCGATGGAGAGCCGTCTGTATGCCGAAGACCCATATCGCGGGTTCCTGCCATCTATTGGTCGTCTGAGCCGGTATCGGCCGCCCGAGGAGCTGGCGATGGACGGTGCTGTGGTGCGCAATGACACGGGCGTGTTCGAGGGCGGCGAGATCAGCATGTATTACGATCCGATGATCGCCAAGCTGTGCACTTGGGGCCATACCCGCGCCGAGGCGATCGAGGGCATGCGCGTGGCTCTGGACAGCTTTGAAGTTGAGGGCATTGGGCATAACCTGCCGTTCCTGAGCGCCGTGATGGATCATCCGCGCTTTGTCAGTGGCGATATCACCACGGCCTTTATCGCCGAGGAGTATCCCGAGGGTTTCACTGGCGTAACACTGCCGGAAGAGGCGCTGCGCGCGATTGCGGCAAGCACGGCGGCGATGCATCGGGTGGCTGAAATCCGACGTACGCGGGTATCGGGGCGCATGGACAATCACGAACGCCATGTCGGTGAAGACTGGGTTGTGTCCTTGCAGGGCAAGAGCTTTGCCGTGGTGGTGGCGGCGGATCGTGAGGGGGCGACCGTGCGCTTTGAAGATGGAGACACCCTGCGCGTCACAAGCGACTGGACACCCGGCGATCAACTGGCGCGGCTTGATGTGGATGGCCGGGCGCTGGTGCTCAAGGTCGGCAAAATCAGCGGCGGGTTCCGCATCCGCACGCGGGGCGCCGATCTCAAGGTCCATGTGCGCACGCCGCGTCAGGCGGAACTGGCCGCGTTAATGCCCGAGAAACTCCCACCTGATACATCCAAGCTGCTGCTCTGTCCGATGCCGGGGTTGATCGTAAAGGTCAATGTGGCAGCGGGCGAAGAGGTGCAGGAGGGGCAGGCACTCTGTACGGTGGAGGCGATGAAGATGGAAAACATCCTGCGCGCCGAGCGTAAGGGCGTGGTGGCAAAGGTGAATGCGGGGCCGGGTGACAGCCTTGCAGTGGATGATGTGATCATGGAGTTCGAGTGAGGGAATGCACCTGACCCTGCGCCATGACCTGCGGCTGCTTTCGTGCCTTGCTGCTATCGCTGTCGTTGCCGCTTGTGCGCGTGACGCAGAGGCGGCGCAGCGCGGGCGGCTGGCAGCGTGGTTTGCGTTGGGCGAAACAGTGGAATTTGCGGCGACGATGCAGTGTGCCGTGGGCCTCTATCGCGTAACGGATGGGCGGATCAAGGCGGCGATGCCCTTGGTCGGGTCAGCGTCAGAGATGGCGCGCGCCCTCGCCGCGCGTGGTCAGGCGGCTTGGATCGCGCCGGGGCTGGCCCCCGATGCGGCCATGGTGGCCATGGCCAATTTCGACCGGCCTATCGGTATGGCTATGCGACGCGCAGGCCTTGAGGCGCGCGCCTGCATGGAAGCGACAAGCGAGAGCGCCTTTCATCACATCTTGGGTCAGCCGGGTGCCGTGATGGCATGGGAAGCGCATGTGGGCGCGCTCATGCTGATGGACCCTGCCACAGGGCTTTTGATTGTGGCGATTGGGGCCGGATGATGGTGTGCGAGCATCAGCTATCGCCCGGACGCTCCCGCAGTTCCTGTTGGCGCATTGGCAGTTTGTCGATGGTGCGGACGATCTCGCGCACATGCCAGGGCGCGGGCTTGCGCAGGTATATCACCCCGTCCTTGCCGATAAGCACAAGGCCAAATCCACGAGGGCGCAGCATCTTGCGCAGGTCCGAGCGCGCGTCAGGATCAGTGTCGGTGATCACCACCACATCAAGCGAATTGAGCACATCAAGCCGCTGGGTGATATACGCCATCTGTTCAACATATCGCGGATCGGCGGGCGTATCGGCAAAAATCACAAGTGGGCGCTTGAGCCAGAGAAAATCCTTCAAATTGACAGTATCTGCCGAGAGGATCGAGGCAGACGCGGGGCCCGTATCGCTGTCCTGCGCGGTCGCTGGCAGCGCGATAAAGAGAGCCAAAACAAGGGATAAGATCGTTTTCATGGGGTCTCCTGTCGGTCAAGATATAGGCTGGATGACGACGATTGCGAAGGGTGAATGGCAAGCGCACGGAAATTTTCCGAAGTTAAGCGCATGGTCAGGAATGGCGGGCAGGATCGAGACCAATCGTTTGCGGTCGCAAGGGGCGGCCAATCGAAAGGTCAGACCTGACATGGACATTATCCTGCATCTGGGCGCGCATCGCACCGCCTCAACCTCGTTTCAACACTATATGCGCGCCAACGCGCGTACTTTGGCAGCGCAAGGCCTGTGCTATTGGGGCCCAGAGGTGACACGGGACGGTGTGTTGAGTGGGGTCATCCCGGCATCGGGCCTTGCCACTGCCACCCAACAGTTGGACCGCGCGCGTGGGCGTATCGCGCTTCGACTTGAAGAGGCGCGCACGCAGGGCATGACCCGTGTGTTGATCAGCGATGAGAACATGATCGGCTCAACCCGGCGTAACCTGCGGCACGCGCGGCTCTATCCCGGCATTGGCGAGCGTGTGGCGCGGTTCGCCCATGCTTTTGACGGGCGGATCACGCGTGTGGCGCTGTCCGTGCGCGGACAGGATAGTTGGTGGGCGTCGTCGCTGGCCTATGGCGTGGCGCGGGGGCACGGTGTGCCGGGGGTCGATGACCTTGACCGGCTGGTGACGGTCAACCGGCATTGGCGCGAGGTGATCACTGATCTGGCCTGTGCGCTGCCCGGTGTCGACCTCGTGATCCTTCCGCATGAAGTACATGCCGGACGCCCCGAGGGGCGGATGCGCGCGATAACCGGGCTTGCAGAGGTGCCGGTCAAGGCGGCGCGGCTCTGGCTCAACCGCGCGCCGGATCTGGCGGCGTTACGCCGTGCTGTGGCCGCGCGTGGCGGCGATTTGACACAATTGCCCGAGGGCGAAGGGCGTTGGCAGCCCTTTGACCGGGCGCAGCGTTTGGCCCTGCAAGAGGCCTATGCCGACGATCTGTTCTGGCTTTCTGCCGGGGCAGATGGGGTGGCGCGACTATCAGAAGAAACCGGATCAGATGAGGCGGGGAAACACCTGCCCTCTGGCCAGATTGGAAGAGGACATCGGAATGGCGACGAAGAAAGACGATTGGCGTAAACTCGCGGCGGCTGAGCTGCGGGGGCGCGCACCCGAAGACTTGACGTGGAACACGCTCGAGGGGATAGCGGTTCAACCGCTTTATACCGCAGAGGATGTGGCGGAGCTGCCGCATATGGGGAGCATCCCCGGGAAAGCGCCCTTTACGCGCGGCGTCAAGGCCACGATGTACGCAGGCCGCCCCTGGACGATCCGGCAATATGCCGGGTTTTCAACGGCCGAGGAATCGAACGCCTTTTACCGCCGCAACCTTGCAGCCGGACAGCAGGGGGTCTCGGTCGCCTTCGATCTGGCCACGCATCGCGGCTATGATAGCGACCATCCCCGCGTCGAGGGGGATGTCGGCAAGGCAGGTGTGGCGATTGACAGCGTCGAGGATATGAAAATCCTCTTTGATGGCATCCCGCTCGACAAGGTTTCCGTTTCGATGACGATGAACGGCGCTGTGATCCCGGTTTTGGCCAGCTTTATCGTCGCCGGAGAAGAGCAAGGCCATGATCGGGCGCTGCTCTCGGGCACCATTCAGAATGACATTCTCAAGGAATTCATGGTCCGGAACACCTATATCTATCCACCTGCACCCAGCATGCGGATTGTGTCGGATATCATCGGCTATACAGCCCAACACATGCCAAAATTCAACTCGATCTCGATCTCGGGCTATCACATGCAAGAGGCGGGCGCGAACCTTGTGCAGGAATTGGCCTATACGCTGGCCGACGGGCGCGAATACGTGCGTGCAGCCATCGCTGCGGGCATGGATGTAGACAGCTTTGCGCCGCGTCTTTCGTTCTTCTTCGCCATTGGCATGAACTTTTTTATGGAGGTCGCCAAGCTGCGCGCTGCGCGCCTGCTCTGGCACCGGATCATGACCGAATTCGGTGCCAAGGACGAGAAATCCAAGATGCTGCGCACCCATTGCCAGACATCCGGGGTGAGCCTTCAGGAACAAGATCCCTATAACAACGTGGTGCGCACCGCCTACGAGGCGATGAGCGCGGTTCTGGGGGGCACACAGTCGCTGCACACCAATGCGCTGGATGAGGCGATTGCCCTGCCTACAGATTTCAGCGCGCGCATCGCCCGCAATACGCAGTTGATCCTGCAAGAAGAGACTGGCGTCACCAAGGTGGTCGACCCGCTGGCGGGGTCTTACTACGTCGAGAGCCTGACGCATGAGTTGGCCGAAAAGGCCTGGGCCCTGATCGAAGAGGTCGAGGCCATGGGGGGCATGACCAAGGCGGTGGAATCCGGCATGCCAAAGCTCCGCATCGAAGAAACTGCGGCGACCCGGCAGGCCATGATCGACCGGGGTGACGAGGTGATCGTCGGCGTCAACAAGTATCGCAAGGACAAGGAAGACCCGATCGATATTCTGGATATCGACAACGACAAGGTGCGCGAGGCGCAGATCGCCCGGTTGGAGCGTATTCGCGCGCAACGCGATGAGACGGCTTGTCAGGCCGCCCTGAACGAGATGACGCGCCGTGCGCGTGAGGGCGGCAATCTGCTCGACGCAGCGGTTGAGGCAGCGCGCGCGCGCGCCACGGTAGGAGAGATCAGCATGGCACTGGAAAAAGAGTTTGGACGGCATCGCGCCGAGGTCAAGACTTTGGCCGGGGTTTACGGTGCCGCCTATGAGGGCGACGCAGGCTTTGCCGCCATTCAGAAATCCGTCGAGGATTTTGCCGAGGTTGAGGGGCGCCGTCCGCGTATGCTTGTCGTCAAGATGGGGCAAGATGGGCATGACCGCGGTGCCAAGGTGATTGCCACCGCCTTTGCCGATATCGGGTTCGATGTGGATGTGGGCCCGCTCTTTCAGACGCCAGAAGAGGCGGCGCAGGATGCCATTGACAATGACGTACATGTGGTGGGCATCAGCTCTCAGGCGGCGGGGCACAAGACATTGGCACCGAAACTGATCGCGGCGCTTAGGGCGCGGGATGCAGGCGACATTATCGTTATCTGCGGCGGGGTGATCCCCCAACAGGATTACGATTTCCTCAAGAAGGCGGGAGTCAAGGCAATCTTTGGTCCGGGCACCAATATTCCTGAGGCAGCCAAGGATATTCTGCGGCTGATCCGCGAGGCGCGCGGATAACGGCAGGGCGCTGCAACAAACGGCAAGAACAACAACGACCCCGCGCAGACATGCGCGGGGTCAAGTTCTACATAATACCCGGAAAAAAGGTTTCGCCCGGACGCGAGAGCGACCGGGCGACAACACTTTGCAAGCTCTGGAGGGAGGCTTAGCCCAAAACCGAGAGAAGTGCGGAAATGATCCAGTACCACATCACAACGCCGAGACCGACCATGGGGGCAATCCACCATCCACTGGGGAGATGGAGGGGGGTATTGGCGTCTTGCCCAAACCGATGCGTATCGTTCACTGTCATTTGTGGTGCCAACTGTTTCATTTCCGTATCTCCTGGCAGCCTTGGAAGTACAACCACAATCCCATGATCTGACTGAAATAGAAAGCGCGCGAAGGTATTTGCGAGGGGGCGAAAGAGAGGGCTGGTATCCAAAGATATTGGCTTTGAAGGGTTCAGTCATCGCCAAAGAAATCATCCTCTGCGTCTTCGCCGCTTCCCAATTCGCTCATCATCATGGAAAGAGCGCCGCCTGCCAGATCTAGACTGACGAGCTTGGCTGTCTTGGCGGGTTTTGGGGGTGGTGCGGGTTCTGGCTCTGGCTCCGGCATTGGTTCCGGCATCGGTGGGGGCAGAGGTTCGGGTTCGGCTTTGACCGGTGGGACGGGTTTGTGCGGGGCATCGAGAGCCTCTTGCAAGAGGCGCAGGCGCAGGCGCATCGCGAGCGCGCGCTGCACCGGATTGCTGGTTTGGGCGTAGACGTTGTTTGCGAGGGGCAGGCTCTCGGTGGCGGGAAGGATCAGCAGACGCCCCAGCACACGACTAAAGCTTCGGGGCAGGGTGAGCGACTTGCGCATGGCGGGGCGGGCGGCGGTCTCTGACATCGGCGTTCCTTGGTTTCGGGCGGGTTGGCACCAGAATTGCAGGGATGCGGGCAGGGCCGGAGCATCCACGATGCACGTCACCCTGCAAGGACTGGACCAACTGCGCTGACCACCCGGGAAAGGATCTCGCGCCATGACAGATGCGTTCCGCGATCACCTGAGCCTCTTTGCTTCGGCTCTGAACCTGCGCGAGCAGCGTGGCGCGATGCTGGCCTCCAACATCGCCAATGCGGCGACTCCGGGCTTCAAGGCGCGCGACATGGATTTCGAAACGGTGCTGAATGCTGAAACTGGTGGCGGTGCCCTCGCCACCAGCAACGGCCGCCATTTCGCAACCAGTGGTCCAAATGCGGGGCAGGCGGGATACCGCGTTCCGGTCAATCCTTCGCTCGATGGCAATACGGTCGAACTGGCTGTGGAGCAGATGGAATTTGCGGAAAACAGCCTGCGTTACCAAACCAGTCTTACGCTGCTCAACCGGCGGATTTCTGGTTTGAACACGGCGATCAAGGGAGAATAAGCCATGATGATCAAGAATATCTTTGATGTCGCCAGCTCTGCCATGTCGGCGCAGATGGTGCGCTTGAATACGGTGGCCTCCAATATGGCCAATGCGCAGGCGGTGAGCACCACCAAAGAAGAGGCCTATCGCCCGCTGCGCCCGGTGTTCGAGACGATCTATGCCGATCAGACCGGCCAGTCTGGCCTTTCGACCACGCATGTCACCGACGTCGTGCAGCTTGATCGAGAGCCTGTGCGTGCCTACCGCCCCGATCATCCGATGGCCGATGAAGAGGGCTTCGTCTACGAATCCGTCGTCAATCCAGACGAGGAAATGGTCGAGATGGTCGAGGCCAGCCGCCAGTATCAGAATGTTTTGGAAACCGTCTCGACCCTGCGCACGCTGATGGCACGCACGGTCATGATGGGTCAGGGCTAAGGAGCACTGCAATGCCTGAAGTCAATACAGCAACCGGCGCAAGTGCCACGTTCACGGCCGCCGCCGCCGCCAATTCCGCCCCAACACGGACAGGCAATGGCGATCTGGGGCAGCAGGATTTTCTGGCGCTGATGACGGCGCAGTTACAGAACCAAGACCCGTTCGCGCCAATGGAAAATGGCGAATTCCTCGCACAGATGGCGCAATTTTCGACCGTGGCGGGGTTGGACCGGGTGAACACCACCTTAAGCGATATCGGCAGCCAGATCGGGGGCAATCGGATTGCGACCGCTTCGTCGCTCTTGGGGCAACAGGTTTTGGTGCCGGGTTCGCTCGCGCGGCCAGATGCGTCGGGCGGGGTGCACGGTGTGGCAGACCTTCCAGAGGCGGCAAGTGCTGTCACAGTGATCTATTCCAACGCCGAGACGGGCGCGGAACTCCACCGAAAAGATATGGGCGCACAGCCTGCCGGGCTGATGGGCTTTGACTGGGACGGCCTGCCGCCTGAGATCGTCGCTGCGCGCGGTGCGGTGCGGGTGGCGATCGAGGTGGATGGCGACACACCGGCAGAGCCTTTTGTTTATGCCCGGGTTGTGGGGGTGCAGATGCCCGAGGGCGGGCAGGACATGACCCTCAGGGTCGAAGACTATGGGCTGCGTAGCAGTCTCGAGATCACCGATATTCGCTAATCCCAACCAACACCAGACCCTTCAACGACCTGACAGGACCAGATTCATGAGCTTTCACACTGCACTTTCCGGGCTGAACGCCGCGCAGACCGACATTTCGGTGACTTCGAACAATATTGCCAACGTGGGCACCCTCGGGTTTCATGGCAGCCGGGCGGAATTCGCCGATATCTATACCACCAGCCCGTACAGCCGCCCTGCCTCACAGATCGGATCAGGCACCGAAGTCAGCCGGATTGGTGTAGATTTCAAACAGGGGTCTCTGACGGCGACCGGCAATGTGCTGGACTTGTCTTTGCAGGGGCCGGGGTTCTTTCAGGTCCGCACCGGGCCGGATGCGGGGGCCGATGCGGGCTATACCCGTGCCGGTGCCTTTGGCATGAACCGAGAAGGGTTTGTGACCAATGCGGCGGGGCATTTCCTTACGGTCTTCCCGACCTCAGAGAATGGCGACACGCTGTCCACGACACAGACGCAACGCCTGCAGATCCCGCAGCAGTTCGGCACGCCCCAGGCGACCACGGCCGTTGATCTATCGTTCAACCTGTCGCTGAGCAATAATGGTGGTCTGGGCGCGCAGGCGGCCATTCCTGCCGCTGCCTTTGATCCAGCGGATCCAACGACTTATGCTGCGACCACGCAAATCCCGGTGCTGGATGCTGCGGGGCGTGCCGTGCCGGCGCAAGCCTATTTCGTGATGTCCGATGCGCCCGACGCGCTGGATGGCGGGTTGGCCTATACGGTGCAACTGGTGGTCGACGGCGTTATCACCGCCCCCACCAACCCGCTGGCCACATTGTCTTTTGATGCGGGCGGCGCGCAGACCGGCGGTCTTGAGGCGATGAACTTTGATTTTGGGGAGCAGGCGCTGTCGCTTTCTCTTGGTGGCTCGCGGGTGTCTGAGGGCCCGTTTGGCGCGATTGCTGTGTCACAGAACGGCACCCGCCAGCTTGATCTGTCCTCGGTTGATGTGCGTCAGGATGGCACCGTTTGGGCCAGCTATGGTGCCGAGACTTCGGTTGCAGTCGGTCAGGTTGCTGTTGCGAATTTCTCGGATATCCAGGGTCTTGGCAGCATCGGTAGCGCAACTTACCGCGCCTCGCGAGAATCCGGTGACGTCCGTTTGGGTGTGCCGGGGACAAGTGGCTTTGGTGCGATCAGGGCTGGCTCGGTCGAACGCTCGAATGTCGATCTGACTGAGCAATTGGTCAACTTGATCATGGCGCAACGGAACTATCAGGCCTCTGCCAAAGCGCTCGAGACCAACGGAACCTTGGCCGACACGGTTCTGAACATCCGCAGCTAACGCAAGGCACCACCATGGACCGCATGATCTATACCGCGCTCAACGCATTGGGCGTCAATCGCGACAGTCAGGTGGCGCAGGCGCAGAACCTCGCCAACCAGACCGTTCCGGGTTATCGCCGCGACCTGCCCAACGAGGGCGGGGTGCGGTTCCTCGACATGATGGAGGGGTTGACCACTCGTGCCTTTCAGGTCGAGACCGGGCCCGCCGGGTTCTCGCAGGAAACGGGCAGGCTCACCCGCACCGACGAGGAACTGGATGTGGCGATTGCGGATCGGGGTTTTTTCTACGTGATGCCCGAGTCCGGCGATCCGGCGCTCAGCCGTCGTGGCGATCTGCGGCGTGATACGGATGGCACGCTGCGCAATGGTGCGGGCGATGCGATGCTGGGTGCGGATATGGCCCCGCTTCAGGTGCCCGCTTATCGCAATATCCGGATCACGGATATTGGCGAAATCTACATACAGCCGCTTGATGATCCTGAGGGTGATCCGGTCTTGGCCGGTGTGCTGGCCACCGTGATCCCGCCTGAGGATGTTGCGCTGACCAAAGGTGCAGACGGTCAGATCCGAACCGTGGAGGGCGTGTTGCCGCCGCCCAATCAACAGGCGGAGGTGTTGCAGGGCACGCTGGAGAGCAGCAACGTCAACCCGGTCGAGGAACTGCTGTCGACGATGCAGATGCAGCGGAATTTCGAATTGGGTATGCGCATGGTCCTGACTGCGCGCGAACTGGATGAAAGCGGCGCAAGGACAATGCAGGCCCCCGAAGGCTGACGTTGAATTGCGTGCGGGCTTAGCCATCCCCGGCTTGAGCGATCGCTTTGCCTGCAGCCCAACCCGACGACCATGCCCATTGAAAATTGTAACCGCCAAGCCACCCGGTGACATCCACGGCCTCGCCAATCGCATAGAGGCCGGGCATGTGATTGGATTCCATTGATTTTGACGAAATCCCGTTAGTGTCGATGCCGCCCAAGGTGACTTCGGCGGTGCGATAGCCTTCGGTGCCGGTCGGCTTCATCTGCCAGCCGCGCAACGCCCCGGTGATCTCGGCGAGCCGCGCGTCGGAGTGATCTGCGAGATTGCCCGCAAGACCCAAGCTCGCCGCCAGATGCGTCACCAGTTTCGCGGGTAGGTAATGGCCAAGGTCGGTTGTGATATTACGGCGGCCTGTGGTCTGACGCTGCTGGCGGAGCATGTCATAAAGTCTGGCGTTGGGATCGAGATCGAGGGTGATCGCCTGCCCCTCGCGCCAGTAAGAGGAAATTTGCAGGATGGCGGGGCCCGACAGCCCGCGATGCGTAAAAAGCGCCGCCTCATCAAAGCTGACCCCGTCGCAACTGGCCCGCACGGGCAGGGCGGTGCCGGAGAGTGCGGTAAAAGGGGCGTCGGAAAAGGTGAGTGGTACAAGTGCCGGGCGCGTTTCGGTGATCTGGTGGCCGAATTGGCGTGCAATGTCATAGGCCATGCCCGTGGCGCCCATCTTGGGGATAGATTTTCCGCCCGTTGCCAGCACGAGGTTGCGCGCGGAGACAGTCATGCGCCGCCCTTCGCGGTCAAGCGTGGCGTGAAACCGGCTGCCGTCATGGCTGATGTCCGACACATGCGTTGAAAGCCAAAGATCGGCCTCCGATTGACGCAGTTCCTTGACCAGCAGCGTGACGATCTGTGTGGCCTTGTCGTCGCAAAAAAGCTGGCCAAGGGTTTTCTCATGCCAAGCGATGCCGTGACGCGCGATGAGATCAAGAAAATCCCACTGGGTATAGCGCGAGAGGGCGGATTTACAGAAATGCGGGTTGGCCGAGATGAAATTCGCCGGTGTCGTGCCAAGATTGGTGAAGTTGCACCGCCCACCGCCTGAGATACGTATTTTCTCGCCCGGTGCGCGCGCATGGTCGATGATCAGCGTGCTTGGCCCGGCATTAGCCGCGCACATCATGCCGGCGGCCCCGGCCCCAAGGATGAGCGTGTTGCAGTTGTGGCGCATGTGCGTGGCTCTGACGCGAAAAGCCGCCGATTGGCAAGGGGATAGTTCTGGTATTAAGGCGAAAACAGCGCTAGAATATGTGTCAGACCCCGAAAAGGGGCGCAAGATGCATGAGGCGGCAGGCAGATGACAGAAATGGTCTATGGGGCTGTGCCCCTGCGGGACGCAGAGCCCGTCATTCCCAAATGGTGGCGCACGATCGACAAATGGTCGCTGACATGCGTCTTGATCCTGTTCAGTATCGGTATGTTGTTGGGGCTGGCCGCCTCGCCACCGCTTGCGGAAAAGAATGGGCTTGGCGCGTTTTACTACGTGCAGCGTCAGGCGCTCTTCGGAGGCATGGCACTGGCGGTGATGGTTCTGGTGTCGATGATGCGCCCGGAAATGGTGCGGCGCATGGCGGTTCTAGGGTTTCTCGCTGCCTTTGCCGCGCTGATGGCGCTGCCGTTTCTGGGGACAGACTTTGGCAAGGGGGCGGTACGGTGGTATAGCCTCGGTTTTGCGTCGGTGCAGCCGTCGGAGTTTCTCAAGCCCGTTTTCGTGGTCGTGGCCGCTTGGATGATGGCGGCAAGCCAGCAGGTGAATGGGCCGCCGGGTCTGAGTTGGTCGTTTCTTTTGACCCTCGTGATCCTCACCTTTCTGGCGATGCAGCCCGATTTCGGGCAGGCCGCGCTTGTTCTCTTTGGCTGGGGCGTGATGTATTTCGTGGCAGGGGCCCCGGTGACGTTGCTTTTGGGGATGGCAGGGGGCGTGGTGCTCGTGGGCAGTTTCGCCTATGCCAATTCCGAGCATTTCGCGCGCCGGATTGACGGGTTTCTCAGCCCTGAGGTCGACCCGACCACACAGCTTGGCTTTGCCACCAATGCGATCCGCGAAGGCGGTTTCTTTGGCGTGGGCGTGGGGGAAGGGCAGGTCAAATGGAGCCTGCCGGACGCGCATACGGATTTCATCATCGCGGTCGCCGCCGAAGAATACGGGCTGGTTCTGGTGCTCTGCATCATTGCGCTTTATGCCAGTGTCGTGGTGCGCTCGCTTTTGCGCCTGATGCGGGAACGTGATCCCTTCATCCGCCTTGCGGGCACCGGCCTTGTGGTGATGTTCGGGGCACAGGCGATGATCAACATGGGCGTCGCCGTGCGCCTTCTGCCAGCCAAGGGCATGACCCTACCCTTTGTCAGCTATGGCGGTTCGTCGGTGGTGGCGGGCGGGATTGCCGTGGGTATGCTTTTGGCCTTTACCCGAACGCGGCCTCAGGGACAGATCGGGGATATCCTGCGGGGGCGCTCATGACTGCGCGACAGCCGCTGTTGATCATCGCTGCGGGCGGCACGGGTGGACATATGTTTCCCGCGCAGGCCCTGGCCGAGGTGATGCTGCGGCGTGGTTGGCGGGTACGATTGAGCACGGATGCACGCGGTGCGCGCTATGTTGGCGGCTTTCCTCATTCGGTCGAAATTGAGCAGGTGGCAAGCGCCACCTTCGCGCGCGGCGGCCTGCTCAACAAACTGCTGGCACCGTTTCACATCGCGGGCGGCGTGTTGGGGGCAAGCCTGCGGATAATGCAGGACAAACCGGACGTGGTCGTGGGATTTGGCGGCTACCCAAGCATTCCGGCGCTCACGGCGGCGTGGCTGCTGCGCCGTCCGCGTATGGTGCATGAACAAAATGGGGTGCTTGGTCGGGTCAACCGGTTCTTTGCGCGCCGGGTCGATGTTGTTGCCTGTGGCACTTGGCCCACCACCCTGCCTGAGGGCACGCAGGCGGTGCATGTGGGCAATCCGGTGCGGGCCGCGGTGTTGGAGCGGGCGGGCGCGGGCTATATCGCGCCGGGCGATTATCCAATGTCGGTGCTGGTGATTGGTGGCTCACAAGGGGCGCGTATCCTCAGCGATATGGTGCCAGCCGCTGTCGCAGCCCTGCCGGAGGCGATCTTGCGCAATGTCCGGGTCAGCCATCAGGCGCGCGAGGAAGATATGGACCGCGTGGCGCGGTTTTATGCCGGGGCGGGGATTGATGCCGATGTGCAGCCATTTTTCCGCGATGTGCCTCGCCGCATGACCGAGGCACAATTGGTGATCAGCCGGGCGGGCGCGTCGAGCATCGCTGATGTTTCGATCATCGGGCGGCCTGCGATCCTCATTCCTTATGCTGCTGCCGCTGGCGACCATCAGGCCGCCAATGCTCGTGGTCTGGCGGCGGCGGGTGGGGCAATCGTGATCCCCGAAAGCCGCTTGACTGAAACGGTGCTGCGCGAGCAGATCGGTGCTGTACTGGGCGATCCGACCGGCGCGTCGATGATGGCGCAGGCGGCGTTGAGTTGTGGCATGCCGGACGCCCCCCAACATCTGGCCGATATGGTCGAAGACCTTGCGAATAAAGGGCAAAAGCAATGAATGCAGCCACCAAGCTTCCGACTGATATCGGCCCCATCCATTTTGTCGGGATCGGCGGTATCGGGATGTCGGGCATTGCCGAAGTGTTGATCAATCATGGCTACCAGGTTCAGGGGTCTGACCTCAAATCCACGCCGATCACCGTGCGGTTGGCGGGCATGGGGGCTACGGTCTTTGAGGGGCAGCGCGCCGAAAACCTCGAGGGTGCTGCGGTGGTGGTCATCTCATCTGCCATCAAGCCCGGCAATCCTGAATTAGACGAGGCGCGCAAGCGCGGCCTGCCCGTCGTGCGCCGCGCCGAGATGCTGGCCGAACTGATGCGGCTCAAATCCAACATTGCGGTGGCGGGCACCCATGGCAAGACCACGACGACAACGCTGGTTGCAGAGCTTTTGGTCAAGGGCGGAATTGATCCCACGGTCGTCAATGGCGGCATCATCCATGCCTATGGCAGCAATGCGCGTATGGGGCAGGGCGAATGGATGGTGGTCGAGGCCGACGAGAGTGACGGCACCTTTAACCGCCTGCCGGCGACCATCGCCATCGTAACCAATATCGACCCCGAACATATGGAGCATTGGGGCAATATCGAGCGGTTGCGGCAAGGCTTTTACGACTTTGTCAGCAATATTCCTTTTTATGGGCTGGCGGTCTGTTGCACCGATCACCCCGAAGTGCAGGCCCTTGTGGGCCGCATCACCGACCGCCGCGTGAGGACCTATGGGTTCAACGCGCAGGCCGATGTGCGGGCGGTCAATCTGCATTACGAAAAGGGTGTCGCGCATTTCGACGTGGCGCTTCAGGCTGAGGGGCGGATGATCGAAGGCTGCACCCTTCCAATGCCCGGCGATCACAATGTCAGCAACGCGCTGAGCGCGGTTGCAGTGGCGCGGCATCTGGGGATGAAAGGCGATGAAATTCGCACCGCTTTGGCAAGTTTCGGAGGCGTCAACCGGCGCTTTACCCGTGTGGGCGAAGTGAACGGCGTGACCATCATCGACGATTACGGCCATCACCCGGTCGAGATTGCCGCTGTGCTGCGTGCGGCGCGGCAGGCCACGACGGGGCGGGTTATCGCGGTACATCAACCGCATAGGTACACCCGGCTTTCGAGCCTTTTTGATGATTTCTGCGGTTGTTTCAACGAAGCCGATGTGGTGGCCATCGCCGA
Source organism: Roseovarius sp. MS2 (assembly GCF_051447875.1). Lineage (NCBI taxonomy): Bacteria > Pseudomonadati > Pseudomonadota > Alphaproteobacteria > Rhodobacterales > Roseobacteraceae > Roseovarius > Roseovarius sp. MS2. The sequence continues at coordinate 210,328 of NZ_JBKHVF010000001.1, read as the reverse complement.
GGTCTATGCTGCGGGCGAAGACCCCATTCCCGGGGCCAGTCGCGATGATCTGGTGGCGGGGCTGATCCGCCACGGCCACCGCCACGCCCGTGCCATCCGCGACGAAGACGATTTGGAGCGTCTGGTGCGTGAGCAGGCGGGATCGGGGGATATGGTTGTCTGTCTTGGCGCGGGCACGATCAGTGCTTGGGCGAATGGATTGCCAGCACGCCTTGAAGGGTTGGGATGACGCTCTCTTTGGTTCTGGCGTGTTGTTGGGCAGTCGCTGCGAATGTGCTGGCGATGCTGCCTAGCCGCAACAATTACTGGCGGCGGGCCTATGTGCTGATGGCCCTTGGTGTGCCGATCCTTGGCTTTGTCACGTGGCAGAATGGGCCGTGGGTTGGCCTATTTGTCATGGTTGGCGGGATGAGCGTGCTGCGATGGCCGGTGATCTACCTTGGGCGGTGGATGCGGCGGAAACTGGGGTAGGGAATGCGCAGGGCTTTACCTTGGGCGCGGCAAAAGGCAGAAGCGCTGTCATGATGACGATGCCACAGACACGGGGCGCGCTGACGCCCGACCGGCCCTTGGCTGACCTGACCTGGCTGCGTGTGGGCGGGCCTGCGGATTGGTTGTTTCAACCAGCAGATCTTGACGATTTGGTAGGGTTTCTTGCGGGGCTTGACCTCAGCCTGCCGGTGTTTCCCATGGGCGTGGGCAGCAACCTGATTGTGCGCGATGGCGGGGTGCATGCGGTGGTTATCCGGTTGGGGCGCGGGTTCAATGGTATTCGTGTTGAGGGCAGTCGCGTGATAGCCGGGGCTGCTGCCCTTGATGCGCATGTGGCACGGCGGGCGGCCAAGGCGGGCGTTGATCTGACGTTCTTGCGCACCATCCCGGGGAGCATCGGTGGCGCGGTGCGGATGAATGCGGGCTGTTACGGGGCCTATGTGGCAGATCATCTGGTTGAGGCGAAAGCCGTGACACGGGGCGGCGAGGTGGTGACCCTCGCGCATGATGCGCTGCACTTCGCCTATCGGCACAGCGCTGTTCCTGACGGGTGGGTGATCGTAGAGGCAACCTTTGAGGGGGGCTTGGGCGATCCGTCGGCGCTGGAGGCCAAAATGGCCGACCAAATCGCCAAGCGTGACGCCACGCAGCCGACGAAAGAGCGCAGCGCAGGCAGTACTTTTCGCAATCCGGCGGGATTTTCCTCGACCGGGAGGGCGGATGACGTGCATGATCTGAAGGCGTGGAAAGTGATCGACGAGGCGGGATTGCGCGGCACACGGCGCGGTGGGGCGCAGATGAGCGAGATGCATCCCAACTTCCTGATCAACACCGGCGGGGCGTCTGCCGCCGATCTGGAAGGTCTTGGCGAAGAGGTGCGAAAAAAGGTTTTTCAAATGCGTGGAATAGAGTTAGAGTGGGAAATCATGAGGGTCGGCGAACCGGCTCCGGGCGCAAGCCCACAGGCAGACTAACAAAAACAAATCGACAACAGGGCTGGTGAACCAGCCCGGGACATTGAGGCACATGGTGGTTGGTTCGAGCAGAACAACCCCGAAAGTGGCGGTGATCATGGGCGGCCCCTCAGCGGAGAGGGACGTGTCGCTCTCTTCAGGGCGTGAGTGCGCCGTCGCATTGCGGGAAGCAGGGTTTGAGGTGGTTGAGGTGGATGCCGCGGCCGACCTCTGCACATGTTTACAAGCGATAAAGCCGGACGTGGTATTCAATGCCCTGCATGGGCGTTGGGGCGAGGATGGGTGCGTGCAGGGGATGCTGGAATGGTTGCGCCTGCCTTACACCCATTCGGGCGTGCTGTCCTCAGCACTTGCCATGGACAAGGAACGCACCAAGGCGGCCTATCGCGCGGCTGGCCTGCCGGTGGTCGAGAGTGTGCTGGCGCGGCGCGATGAGGTGCGCACGCGCCATGTCATGCCCCCGCCCTATGTGGTGAAACCATGTAACGAGGGCTCTTCCGTCGGCATCTATCTGGTTGAGGCGGGCGCCAACAATCCACCCGCCCTGTCCGATGACATGCCCGAGGTGGTGATGGTCGAGGCCTATGCGCCGGGGCGCGAATTGACCACGACGGTGATGGGCGACCGTGCCCTGACCGTGACGGATATTCTGACTGATGGCTGGTATGACTACGACGCCAAATACAAACCTGGTGGGTCGCGCCATGTGGTGCCCGCTGAAATTCCGCAAGAGATTTTTGATGCCTGTCTGGATTATGCGCTGCGGGCGCATGCGGTGCTGGGGTGTCGCGGGGTCAGCCGCACGGATTTTCGTTGGGACGCGGCGCGTGGGCGTGATGGGTTGATCCTGTTGGAAACCAACACGCAGCCGGGAATGACCCCCACGTCGCTCGTCCCGGAACAGGCACAAGCGGTCGGCATTACCTTTCCCGAGTTGTGTCGCTGGATGGTGGAGGATGCGTCATGCAACCGGTAATTCCGCGCGCTGATCCTGCGCCGTCGCGCATGTCCTACCGTCTTCAGCGCCTGATGCTGACGCCGCTCTATCGGCGTCTGATCCGGTTTGGCTTGCCGATACTGGTGGTGGCGGGGATCGCCGGCGGATATCTCAGCAGCGAGACGCGGCGCACCGCCCTTGTCGAGCAGGTTGCCGAAATCCGCCACCAGATCGAAACCCGCCCCGAGTTCATGGTCAATCTGCTATCGGTCGAGGGCGCGAGCACCAGCGTTCAGGAGGATATCCGCGAGATTTTCCCCTATGACCTGCCCGCGAGCTCGTTTGACCTTGTGCTCGATGATATCCGCGTGATGATCGAAGAGCTGCCGGCGGTCGCGCGCGCCGAAGTACGCATCCGTCAGGGCGGTGTTCTGGTCGCCGAAATCACCGAGCGGGTTCCGGTCGCTCTTTGGAAAACGCGCGACGCGCTCAATGTGATCGACATCGAAGGGCAGGTGATCGGCGTGGTCAAAGCCCGCGCCGAGCGTGCTGACCTGCCGGTGGTGGCGGGCGATGGAGCCCCGGATCAGGTGGCTGAGGCGATTGAACTTCTACGGGCGGCTGTTCCGCTTGGCATGGACCTGCGCGGTCTTGTGCGGATGGGAGAGCGGCGGTGGGATCTGGTGCTGGCGGATGGCAAACGCATCCTGTTGCCCGAAACTGGGGCGGTGCGCGCTTTGGAGCGTGTGATCGTGCTGCACGGGGCGCAGGACATGCTGGGGCGTGATCTGGCCTCGGTCGACATGCGCATTGCCGCACGCCCGACAATCCGCCTAAACGAGAATGCCATGGAAGACTGGTGGACCATAACACAGATGAGTTTGGGGACGAACTGAACCATGATCGAGCTCTACGAATCCCAACGGGCGATGCGCAACATGCGCAAGGCGGCGATGCAGCGGGGGGTGGTCGCTGTCTTGGATGTGGGCACCTCCAAGATAGCCTGCCTTGTATTGCGCTTTGACGGCACCGAGCGGCTGCACGAGGCCGAAGGCATCGGCCGGATGGCGGGACAAGCTGGCTTTCGGGTGATCGGTGCGGCCACGACACGGTCGCGCGGGGTGCGCTTTGGCGAGATCGACGCCATGGCCGAGACCGAGCGCGCCATTCGCACCGCCGTTCAGGCGGCGCAAAAGATGGCCAACATTCGTGTTGATCACGTCATTGCCTGTTTTTCGGGCGCAGGGCCGCGCAGCTATGGGTTGGCGGGGCAGGTCGAGCTTGAGGGCCATACCGTCAGCGAGCAGGACATCAGCCGCGTTCTGAGCGCCTGTGATGTGCCAGATTTCGGCGAGGGGCGTGAGGTGCTGCATGCGCAGCCGGTCAATTTCGCCTTGGATCACCGCAGTGGATTGATTGATCCGCGTGGGCAGATGGGGCAGGTGCTGGCCACCGATATGCATATGCTGACCGTTGATGGTGCGGCGATCCAGAACCTTGCCTATTGTGTCAAGCGCTGCGATCTGGAACTCGCAGGGGTTGCCAGCTCTGCCTATGTGTCGGGCATTGCCGCTTTGGTCGAGGACGAGCAGGAGTTGGGCGCGGCCTGTATTGATCTGGGTGGCGGCACCTCGGGCGTGTCCATTTTCATGAAGAAGCATATGATCTACGCCGACAGTGTGCGGATGGGTGGCGACCACGTCACCAACGACATTTCCATGGGCCTCCAAGTGCCGCAGGCCACCGCCGAGAGAATTAAGACCTTTTATGGCGGAGTGGTTGCCACTGGAATGGACGACCGCGAGATGATCGATATCGGTGGTGATACCGGCGATTACGAGCATGATCGCCGCCGCGTAAGCCGGGCCGAATTGATCGGCATTATGCGCCCTCGGGTCGAGGAAATTCTCGAAGAGGTGCGCGCACGGCTTGATGCGGCCGGGTTCGATCACCTGCCAAGCCAGCAGATCGTGCTGACCGGCGGCGGTAGCCAGATCCCCGGCCTTGACGGGCTGGCCAGCAAGATATTGGGACAGCAGGTGCGGCTTGGGCGGCCTTTGCGGGTGCATGGTCTGCCGCAAGCGGCAACCGGTGCAGGGTTTGCCAGTGCCGTGGGCATGTGTCTCTTTGCGGCCAATCCGCAAGACGAATGGTGGGATTTCGAGATTCCGGTGGATCGCTATCCGGCGCGGTCGCTCAAGCGGGCAATGAAATGGTTTCGGGACAACTGGTGATCGCAAGATATGGCGTAGTCGGCGAAATCCCGCGAAAAAGGCTGGAAATATGACCATATTTAGTGGTCAAAACGTGTTTTTTAGGTGACGATTGGGCTAACCATCGGTAAGAATGGGCGCAATCAGGCGGAAAACAGCCCGCGAATGTGGGCATCAGGACAGGCGGACAAGCTATGACACTCAACCTCACTATGCCCGGACATGACGAGCTGAAGCCCCGTATCACCGTTTTCGGTGTGGGTGGGGCGGGTGGCAACGCCGTGAACAACATGATCGAAAAGCGTCTCGATGGTGTGGATTTCGTGGTGGCCAACACAGATGCGCAGGCCCTGAGCCAGAGCAACGCAGAGAGCCGCATCCAACTGGGTGTGAAGGTGACAGAGGGTCTGGGTGCAGGCGCACGGGCTTCTGTCGGGGCCGCCGCCGCTGAAGAGAGCATCGAGCAGATCGTTGATCATCTGGCTGGCGCGCACATGTGCTTTATCACTGCGGGCATGGGCGGCGGAACCGGAACCGGTGCTGCACCGATCATCGCGCAGGCCGCGCGGGAATTGGGCGTGCTGACGGTGGGTGTTGTCACCAAGCCGTTCCAGTTCGAAGGCGCCAAGCGGATGCGTCAGGCAGAAGAAGGCGTTGAGGCGCTGCAAAAGATGGTCGATACATTGATCATCATCCCCAACCAAAACCTGTTCCGTCTGGCGAACGAAAAGACGACCTTCACCGAAGCGTTCAGCATGGCCGATGACGTGCTCTATCAGGGCGTCAAGGGTGTGACAGACCTGATGGTGCGTCCGGGCCTCATCAACCTCGATTTCGCCGACGTGCGCGCGGTGATGGACGAGATGGGCAAGGCGATGATGGGCACAGGCGAGGATAGCGGCGAAGATCGCGCCATCCAAGCCGCCGAAAAGGCGATTGCCAACCCGCTCTTGGATGAAATCAGCCTGCGGGGCGCCAAGGGTGTGTTGATCAACATCACGGGTGGGCATGACCTCACGCTGTTCGAGTTGGACGAAGCCGCCAACCGTATCCGCGAGGAAGTGGACCCGGATGCCAATATCATCGTGGGCTCGACACTTGATCCGTCTATGGAAGGCTCGATCCGTGTCAGCGTTGTGGCAACGGGCATCGACGTAAGCCAGGTAGCGGCCGATCTGCCAGTACCGCGCCGCTCGATGGCGCAGCCGCTCAAGCAGCATGTCAGCGCCGAGGCTGCCCCGGTGGCCAAGCCCGAGCCTGCACCGGTCGCCGCGCGTGTGGCAGAGCCGGAGCCGTCGCTCTTTGCCGCGATGGAGACGCAGCGCGCAGCCGCCGAAGATCAGATGGAAGATATTTTCGAAGAGGAAATCGCAGAAGACGATCTTCCGCCGCCTGCCTATCAGCCGCGCGTCGAAGAGTTTGCGCGCAACACCTATGACGATGAAGACGAGCTCGAAGCCTACCTTGCGCCGCGTGCACCGGCCCCCGGCACCCCCTCGCCCGAGGCGCTCCAACGGTTGCAGGCGGCTGTCGGTCGTGCCCCGGTACAGCCTCAACAGCGCCGCCCCGAGCCCGAGGCACGGGCCGCAGAAGAGCGTCCGCGCTTTGGCATCAACTCGCTCATAAACCGCATGACCGGCCATTCTGCCGAGCCAGAACGTGCGCAGCCTGTCGCGCGCCCGAGCCGCCAACAGCCAACCATGGGCGGCGCACAGCCCCAGCAGGCCCCGGCGCGTGCCCATGACGAGGACGAGCAGATCGAAATCCCAGCCTTCCTGCGTCGTCAGGCGAACTGATTATCGTTTCAAGCCAAATGAAAAAGCCGCCCATTTGGGCGGCTTTTTTGTTTCATTTCGGTTTGGTGCGTCTCTTCACATCCGCAGGAGGATCTTGCCGTGGTGTTCGGCGGCCTCCATCAACCGATGCGCTTCTGCCGCCTCGGCCATCGGCAGGACGCGGTGCGTTACCGGGCGCAGCTTCTGAGCAGCGAAGAGGGGCCAAACCGTCTCGTGCAGGGCTTCGGCCACTTGCGTCTTGAAGCCTTCGGGGCGCGAGCGCAGAGTAGAGCCGGTATAGCTCAGGCGTTTGAGCATCACAGGCATCAAATCAATCTCGACCTTTGAGCCCATGTTGAATGCCAATTGGATGATCCGGGCATCGTGCCGCGCGGCTTTGATGTTTCGCGCTACATAATCTCCGCCTATGATATCGAGGATGATGTCGGCCCCGCCAGCCTCGCGAGTGAGAGCGACGAAATCCTCGGTGCGGAAATTGATGGCTCGGTCTGCGCCCAATTCGGTCACGAATTGCGCCGCTGCGTCATCGCCAATCGTCGTCAGCACCGTGAGGCCCATAGCCTTGCCCAACTGAACTGCGGTTGAGCCGATCCCACCTGCTCCGCCATGCACAAGGAAAACGCCGTCCTTGGGCAGATTGTGCCCCAGAAACACATTGCTCCAGACGGTAAAAAAGGTCTCGGGCAGGCCTGCGGCCTCGACCTCGTCCACGCCGTTCGGGATGGGCAGGCAATGGCTCGCGTCGACCGCCACAAATTCGGCGTAGCCCCCGCCGTTGGTCAGGGCGCAGATGCGGTCTCCGGGGTGCCAGTTGGTGACACCCTCGCCACAAGCAACCACTTCGCCAGAAACCTCAAGGCCAAGGAGGTCCGACGCGCCCTTGGGTGGAGGGTAATGCCCGCGTCGCTGCACAAGGTCCGGACCGTTGACGCCAGCGGCGGTGACGCGGATCAGAACCTCGCCTGTGCCGCAGCCGGGCAGGGCGCGCGTGCCGGGGATCAGAACCTCGGGGCCACCGGGGGCGGCCATTTCGATAACGCGCATGGTTTCGGGCAAGGCGCTCATCGGGCAGCCGCCTTTTGCGGTGTCTTGGCGCTCGCGCGTGCTACGGCGGCCACCACGTCATCGGCATGGGTTGCAATCTCGACCCCGGCACCGCGCAGACGCGCGATCTTATCCGCCGCCGTGCCACCGCCCAGAACCGAAAGCGTGCCAGCATGGCCCATCCGCCGCCCGCGCGGCGCATGGCGTCCGACCACAAGGGCAACGACGGGCTTGCCATAGTCCACCGCTTCGAGATAGGCGGCGGCCTCTTCTTCGCCGCGCCCGCCAATCTCGCCGATCATAACGACAGCCTCGGTCTCTGGATCGTCGCGAAATGCCTTAAGACAGTCGACAAAGCCCACGCCATGCAATGTGTCACCCCCAATGCCCACGGTGGTCGATTGTCCAAGCCCCGCCTTGCTACATTGCGCAAGGATTTCCGAGGTAAGCGAGGCCGAACGTGAGGCAATACCGATATGGCCCGGCATTGCATTCACCGTCGGCATGACGCCGATTTTGCATTGGCCCGGCGTCAGGATGCCCTGCGAGTTTGGGCCAATCAATATGGTATCGGTGCCCGCAAGCGCCTGTTTGACGCGGCTCATGTCATGTTGTGGCACGCGCTCTGTCACGCAGACGACTACGCTGACCCCGGCCTCGATCGCCTCGATCATCGCGGGGCCAGCCTGAGGTGCGGGCACGATCACGAGGCTGGCGTTGGCCTGTGTCGCTTCAACCGCCTCGCGCACGGTGTTGAAAAGCGGCAGGCCCAGATGCCGCGCACCGCCCTTGCCGGGGCGCACGCCGCCCACGCAGGTGGTGCCATAGCGCGTCGCCTCATCGGTGTAGAAGGTGCCGGAGCGCCCGGTCATGCCCTGAACAATGAGCCGTGTTTCGGAATTGACAAAGATCGCCATCAGCGTGCCCTCCTCTGGCCTGCCAGCTCTACTACCCGTCCAACCGCAGCCGACAGCGTGTCGCAGCTCTCAACCGGCACTTTGCGTTCGCGCAGGATGCGGTGGCCCCAATCGGCATGTTTCCCCGAGATATAGGCGATCACCGGCAGCTTCCGCGTGGCTTTAGCATAGGCAAAGTTTACGCCTTCGGCTACCGTATCGGCAGAGGTCATGCCGCCGCCGTGGATGGTGAGCAGGATCGCCGATACTCGATCATCGGCGAGAAGTATCTCGACCCCGCGCGCCACATCCATACTGCTCGCGGTCGTGCGGATATCCATGAAGTTTGCAGCCTTGCCGCCAGCGTCTGTGATCATGTCATTGGTAGCAAGGCCAAGCCCCGCGCCATTGGCAACAACGCCAATGTTTCCCTCCAGCCGTACAAGGTTGATATTATGTTTCTGCGCGGCCAACTCATCCGCTGGCGCGGGACGATCCGCGACCATGGAGGCGAATTCGGGGCGGCGAAAGCCGGCGTTTGGATCAATCGCAACCTTGGCATCCACGGCCATCCAGCGGCCATCGGTCGTTCGGGCAAAGGGATTGATTTCGATAAGTGTCATGTCGTTTTCGGTAAAGGCGAGGCGGGCGGCAAAGATCGCGTCGATGGCCGCGTCTTGCGCTTCGCTGATCCCCACACCAGTCAGAAAGGTTGCAATCTTGGCGCGCGCCTCGGGGCTATCCGAAGGTAGCGGGCAGCTTTGAGCCGTGTCCTCGTCCATGCGGGCGCGCTGCTCGAATTCCACCCCGCCCGCACCCGAGGCCAAAAGCATGGGCTGCCCTGTTTCCGGATCAAAGGCGATGGCGACGAAACAGCTTTGTGCGATGTCAATCGCCGCCTCGATCTGCACGAGGGTTACGGTCTCTCCTGCCGGTCCGGTCTGGTCTGTTACCAGGGTCGATCCAAGTAGGCGGCGCGCCTCGTCAGCCACCGCAGAGGGCGTAGCGGCAAAGCGGATACCCCCAGCAAGCCCGCGCCCACCTGCGCCAATCTGGGCCTTCACCACGTATTTTCGCGCGTCAATTTCCTTGCACAGGCGTTGCGCTTCGTCCGGGCTACGCGCGGGACGCCCGTCGGGGGCAAGCACGCCATATTGCGCGAGCAGCTCTTTAGACTGATATTCGGCGAGAAACATGGGATGTGCCTCCTGTTCGGCTATGGTTCTTGGTATACCAGGTGCCAGATCTAGTCAACGGATGCCATTCCATTCTGGGGACCGGCAGGCGGTTTCGGCCAGGATCTTTCCTCGTGCCGTTCTACAATGCGCTTGCCCTGCTCATTTGGCAATTTCTTGCAAGGTCAACTGTTCTACGGTGCGTTGCAACCCATCAAAGCCATGGCTTGCCCCTTTGACAGGAACATATGCGGCGGGAAGTCCACGCGCCTTGGCGGCGGTGACGAATGCTTCTGAGAATTCAGGGTAGGTATTCGTGTCCTTATCGCCCACGACCGCAAAAATACGAGTGCCACGCGCGATGGAACCGACATAGTCAGAAGGAGAGAGGCTGTTTTTCCAAGCGGATTTGCCACGTTTGGCGCGCCATGCAGGAATGTTGCAGGGGCAGGAGACAAGAATCACGCTGTCTAACAGACCCGGATACAGACCGGCGATCGCCCCAAGTTGCGCGGCCCCGCCTGAATGGCCTACGCCGATTACCTTTGATGCTCCGACGGTTTTTGCAAGATTCTGGATTGTCTGTGCCACCAGTGCATTATTCTGCTTGGTGTAGTGATCGCTGCGCCCGTTGTTGGAGCCGGGGGATTTCTGACCCTTTTCACCCGTGTATCCGGGCCTTATGAGGGCAAAGACACTGGTCCCTTTGCCTTGCTTTGCGACCTGTTCCGCGAAATCATAATGATAGGTGGCTGGCCCGCCCTTGCTGACATCGCCGTGAACCACGACCACGAGAGCGCGGTTGCCTGCGCCAAACATCTGACCGTTCAGAGGCCCGGGGGACTGGGCCATCGCCATATTGGCGAGGCCCAGAACCAATAATGCAATTAGACGGAACAATGAGAGCGGTAGCGGCATGGTGAATTCCCTTCACGTTGTGCATGCGCTCTCATTGTTACCGGTCTTAAGTGATTCAGCCAATCGCCTTGAGCACGGCCTCGCCGAGGCCAGCGGGGCTTTCGGCCACGGTGATGCCGGCGGATTTCATGGCTTCGATCTTGCTCTCGGCGTCGCCTTTGCCGCCCGCGACGATGGCGCCGGCGTGGCCCATGCGGCGGCCCGGCGGGGCTGTGCGCCCGGCGATAAAGCCTGCGACAGGTTTTTTACGCCCGCGTTTGGCTTCGTCTTTCAGGAACTGCGCCGCCTCTTCTTCCGCGCTACCGCCGATTTCGCCGATCATGATGATCGACTGCGTTTCGTCATCGGCCAGGAACCATTCCAGCACGTCGATATGTTCGGTGCCCTTGATCGGGTCGCCGCCGATGCCGACGCAAGTCGACTGGCCAAGGCCCACATCCGAGGTCTGCTTGACCGCCTCATAGGTCAGCGTGCCCGAGCGGCTGACCACGCCGACGCTGCCGCGCCGGTGGATATGGCCGGGCATGATGCCGATCTTGCAGGCGTCGGGCGTGATGATGCCGGGGCAGTTCGGGCCGATGAGGCGCGATTTCGACCCTTCGAGCGCGCGCTTGACGCGCATCATGTCCAAAACCGGGATGCCTTCGGTAATGCAGACGATCAATTCCATCTCGGCATCAATCGCCTCGAGAATGGAATCCGCAGCAAAGGGCGGCGGCACGTAGATGACGCTCGCGTTGGCCTCTGTCACATGCTTGGCCTCATGCACCGAGTTGAACACGGGCAGGTCGAGATGCGTCGTGCCACCCTTGCCGGGGGTCACGCCGCCGACCATCTGGGTGCCATAAGCGATGGCCTGCTCAGAGTGAAATGTGCCCTGCGAGCCGGTAAGGCCCTGACAGATCACGCGGGTATGTTTGTCGACGAGGACTGCCATTTTGTTTGGCTCCTGAGTTCTGCGGCGGGGCCGCGTTATGGTATGGTCGGATGATCCGGGGCTCCGCCCGTTCGCGCCTCAAACGCTCCACCGGAGCGTTTGCCGGGGCCAAGGCCCCGGACCGGCGCTCACCCCTTGACGGCCTTGACGATCTTCTGCGCGCCGTCCTTCAGATCATCGGCGGCGATGACGTCGAGGCCGGAGGTGTTGATGATCTCCTTGCCCTTTTCGACATTGGTGCCTTCGAGACGGACGACGAGCGGCACTTTCAGCCCCACCTCTTTGACCGCAGCCACCACGCCCTCGGCGATCACATCGCAGCGCATGATGCCGCCAAAGATATTGACGAGGATGCCCTTCACTTGCGGATCAGAGGTGATGATCTTGAAGGCTTCGGTGACCTTTTCCTTGGTCGCCCCGCCGCCCACGTCGAGGAAATTGGCGGGCTCGGCGCCGTAGAGCTTGATGATATCCATCGTCGCCATCGCCAGACCCGCGCCATTGACCATGCAGCCAATCTCGCCATCGAGCGCGATGTAGTTGAGGTCGTATTTCGACGCTTCCAGTTCCTTGGGGTCTTCTTCCGAGGTATCGCGAAGTTCGGCGATATCGGCGTGGCGGTAGATCGCGTTGCCGTCAAAGCCAAGTTTGGCGTCGAGCACCATCAGATTGCCGTCGGTGGTAACGATCAACGGGTTGATCTCGAGCATCTCCATGTCTTTTTCGACAAAGGCACGGTAGAGCAGGCCCATCAAAGATACGCATTGTTTAACCTGACCGCCGGTCAAACCAAGCGCAAAGGCGATGCGTCGTCCATGATAGGGCATGTAGCCGGTGGCGGGATCGACAGCGAAGCTGAGGATTTTCTCAGGCGTTTCTGCGGCGACCTCTTCGATATCCATGCCGCCCTCGGTCGAGCACACAAAGCTGATGCGGCTGGTCTGGCGGTCGATCAGCAGGGCAAGATAGAGTTCGCGCGCGATGGCCGAGCCGTTTTCGATGTAAATGCGGTTGACTTGTTTGCCCTCAGGTCCGGTCTGATGCGTGACAAGTGTACGGCCCAGCATGCGCTTGGCCTCTTCGGCCGCCTCGTTCACAGACTTGGCAATGCGCACGCCGCCTTTTTCACCGGCACCCGCCTCTTTGAACTTGCCCTTGCCACGGCCACCGGCGTGGATCTGCGCTTTGACCACCCAGACGGGGCCATCGAGCGCGCCAGCGGCGGTCTTGGCCTCTTCGCCGCGCAAGACGACCCGGCCCTCACTGACCGGTGCGCCATAACTGCGCAACAAGGCCTTTGCCTGATATTCATGGATGTTCACGCTCTTCCTCCCTTGGATAATACGACCGCGGCCGTCATTTGATCAGTGGCAACAGTTTCTTGAAGGCCGGTGTTCCAGCCTGGCCCAGCCATTCGAACACGACCATTTCCGTGGTGGCGATACCTGCACCCGCTGCGCTGAGCCGCGCGATGCAAGCATGTTCACTCTCCAACGTGCGTGAGGCGGTGGCATCTGAGACAACAAAAACCTCAAATCCCTCTTCGATCAGGCTTGCGGCGGTTTGCAGCACGCAGACATGCGCCTCCATTCCCGCAAGCACGGCTTGTTTGCGGCCAAGAGCGCGGAAATGCGCTGCAAAATGGGTGTCTTCCATACAGGAAAAATGCATTTTGCTGAGGACGACGGCATCTGGCCCCGGTTTGAGATCCGGGACGGTGCGACCAAGACCTGACGGATACTGCTCGGTCATCACCACGGGTACAGCCATTTCTTGCGCGCAGGCCATGAGAGTGCGCGCATTGCGAATCGTCCGCGCCGGAGCCTGCATGGCGGGGACGAGCCGCTCTTGCATATCAATGATCACAAGCGCGCTGTCGGCGGCACGGATAAGCATGATCGTCCCCCTGATGTCATCCACAAATGTGGTGTTCATTCTTGTGGTATTCCAAATACCACAGATGATTTTACCCAGCAACCCAGCAATTTTCAGGCGTGATCCGCAGGTTTCAAGCTAAGACAATGCAAGACCCGGTGAAGCGGTTTCATTGTGCGATGCGATGCTGCAGTGCGACACGCGCGATGTGATTCGGTGAGAGTGGGCTTCCTCTCTAGATTGCAATAAAATTAACAAAAAACAAATATAATCAGATATTTATCACTGCTTCGTTAGGATTGAGCCGTCGTCGATGACCGTTAGGTCCGCACGCCTGAATTCTGCTTGATAAACAAGGCTGTCATGGTCATTTCCGGTGAGTCATGCTGCACCTGCGGCGACGAATCTTGGAAAAATGATTTGCCCGACCTGATATGCTGGTCTATGGTATACCACAGAAATGAGCATGGCCGCCGAAGGGCGCGGGCGCATTGGAGGGATAACATGAAGCTACGCCCGATCGCGTCGAAATTCACGCTCAAGGATCATGTTTACGACCGTCTGCGCGAGGCGATCCTAGAGATGGATATCTACGATCAGAACGCAGAACTGCGGTTGGACGAGCGTTCGTTGGCGGAGCAACTGAATATTTCGCGCACCCCGCTACGGGACGCGATTGCGCGACTTGAGTCTGATGGGCTGGTGACGGTCGTCCCGCGCAAAGGTGTGTTTGTTCAGCGCAAGAGTCTGGAAGAGATCCTGGAGATGATCGTGGCCTGGGCGGCGCTTGAAAGTATGGCGGCACGGCTTGCGGTTGATAATGCGAGTGACACAGAGATTGCGACACTGCGCAAGATCGCCTCGAAATACAATGACGAGCTCTCCGCGACGCGGATCGCTGAATATTCTGACGACAACCTAAAGTTCCACATGCACATCTTGGAAATTTCGCATTGTGGCCTGCTCAAGACTATGGCGGAGGGGCTGTTTCTGCACATCCAAGCGGTGCGGCTTCGGTCTATGTGGGAGGGTGATCGCGTCAAGCGATCGGTTGTCGATCATGCTGAAATCATCGAGGCGTTGGAGCGTCGCGATGCCGAGGAGGCCGCTGAACGGGTGCGGGAGCATACGATGCAGTTGCATCAGCACCTTCGCAGAACTTGGGGCCGGCTGGAATTAACCCGCAACGCTGCGGCGAACACGGGCTGAACATCATCCTCACACCCGGCAGCATAGACGGGGTGAGACAGATTTGAAACGGGAGGGAAACCATGGCAGTCGCCAGCGCACACGTAGCACATAGCAAGGCACCTGAAGGGGATATCGAAAATCTCACAGATGGGTTTCACCTGCTGATTGATGCACTCAAACTCAACGGGATTGAGACGATCTATAACGTCCCCGGCATCCCGATCACCGACCTTGGCCGCTATGCGCAGGCACAGGGAATGCGGGTGATTTCCTTTCGGCATGAGCAGCATGCGGGCTATGCCGCGTCGGTTGCGGGGTTCCTCACGAAGATGCCCGGCGTATGCATGACAGTGTCTGCCCCCGGTTTCATGAACGGGCTGACCGCTCTTGCGAATGCGACCACGAATTGCTGGCCGATGATCCTGATTTCCGGCTCGTCCGAGCGCGAGATCGTGGACCTTGCCCAAGGCGACTACGAGGAAATGGACCAATTGGCCATGGCGCGGCCATTCTGCAAGGCGTCCTATCGTCTGACCTATGCCCAGGACATCGGCATTGCTGTGGCCCGTGCCATCCGGTCGGCCATTTCCGGTCGGCCCGGTGGGGTCTATCTCGACATTCCCGGCGCGATGCTGGGGCAGGTGATGGATGCGGCTGAGGGCGCGCGCTCGCTTGTCAAGGTGATCGAGCCAGCGCAGCGGCAAATCCCGGCGAAATCCGCAATTGATCGCGCCATCGAAGTTATGAAGACCGCGAAGCGCCCGCTGATCGTGCTGGGCAAGGGCGCGGCCTATGATCAGTGTGATGATCTGATCCGCGAGCTTGTTGAAAAGTCTGGCTATCCTTTCCTGCCGATGTCGATGGCCAAGGGTCTGTTGCCTGACACCCATCCGCAATGTGCCGCGGCGGCGCGTTCGATGGTGCTTAAAGATTCTGATGTGGTCATCATGATGGGCGCGCGGATCAACTGGCTGCTCAGCCACGGTAAGGGCAAGCAGTGGGGCGAACCGGGGGCCAAACGCTTTGTCCAGATGGATATCGAGGCCGAAGAGATGGACTCGAACGTCGAGATTGCAGCCCCCATCGTGGGGGATGTCGGATCGTGCTGTGAGGCGCTGCTCAAGGCGATGGACGGGGCTGGGATCGCCCCACCGAAAGAGTGGCTTGATGCGGTAAACTCCAAGGCCACGGCCAATATGGAGAAAATGGACGCACGTCTGCGCAACAACAATGATCCGATGGATTATCACGGCGCGCTCGGTGTGATCAAAGACGCGATCAACGACAATCCCGATACGATCCTTGTCAACGAGGGGGCCAATACGCTCGATATGTGTCGCTCGATCGTCAACATCCACAAGCCGCGTCACCGGATCGACGTGGGCACCTGGGGTGTGATGGGGATCGGCTTGGGTTCGGCCATTGCGGCCGCCATCGAGACCGGCAAGCGTGTGCTGGCGGTTGAGGGCGACAGCGCCTTTGGCTTCTGCGGAATGGAGATCGAAACGGTCTGCCGCTACAATCTGCCGATTTGCACGGTCGTGTTCAACAATGACGGTATCTATCGCGGTGATGGCGAAAATTGGGGCGGCGGCGATGATCCCGCGACCACGGTTTTTGTCAAAGGATCGCGCTATGACCTGATGATCGAGGCTTTCGGTGGCGTCGGTGTCATCGCGCGCTCGCCGGATGAACTGCGCAAGGCGGTTTATGAGGCGCTCGACAGTGGCAAGCCGACGCTGATCAATGCAATCATTGACCCGGCAGCGGGCAAGGAAAGTGGCAATATCGGCAATCTCAACCCGCAATCTGTGGTGGCGCAACGCCTCTATCCGCAGGCGCGTAAAGACTGAATGAAAACGAAACTGGGGCGTGGGCACTAGGCCCACGTGACTCAGAAGATGGAGAACTCAATGAAAGCTCTTGAAGGCGTCAAGATCCTCGACTTTACCCATGTGCAATCAGGCCCGACCTGCACGCAATTGTTGGCATGGTTCGGCGCGGATGTGATCAAGGTGGAGCGCCCCGGTGTTGGTGATGCCACGCGCAAGCAGCTCGTGGACGTGCCGGGGGCGGATAGCCTCTATTTCACAATGCTCAACCACAATAAGCGCTCGATCGAGCTCAACCCCAAGAATGAGGCAGGTAAAGAGGTGTTGACGCGCCTTGTCGAGACTTGCGACGTGCTGGTTGAGAATTTCGCGCCGGGTGCTCTTGACCGTATGGGCTTTAGCTGGGAGCGGATTCAGGAAATCAATCCGCGGATCATCATGGCCTCGGTCAAAGGGTTTGGCCCCGGCAAATACGAGGATTGCAAGGTCTACGAAAACGTCGCGCAATGCGCAGGCGGTGCGGCCTCGACCACTGGCTTCCTCGATGGTCCGCCGCTTGTGACCGGCGCACAGATTGGCGACAGTGGCACCGGCCTGCATCTGGCACTTGGCATCGTGACCGCGCTCTATCAGCGCGAGCGTTCGGGTCGGGGGCAAAAGGTGCTGGCGCCGATGCAGGACGGGGTGATCAACCTCTGCCGCGTCAAGCTGCGCGATCAACAGCGCCTCTCTGTTGGTCCCCTGACCGAGTATTCGCAATATGGCGCAGGTATCCCGTTTGGCGACTCGACGCCGCGCGCGGGCAACGATTCAGGCGGTGGTCAGCCGGGCCGCATCCTGAAATGTAAAGGATGGGAGACCGATCCCAACGCCTATACCTATTTCATCACTCAGGCGGCTGTCTGGGAAAAGGTCTGCGACGTGATCGGCGAGCCTGATTGGAAAGATGCGCCCGGTTATGCCACACCGGCAGAGCGGCTGGACAAGCTGGATGCGATTTTTGCGCGCATTGAAGAATGGACCATGACCAAGACGAAGTTCGAGGTGATGGACATCTGCAACCCGCATGACATCCCCGTGGGTCCGATCCTGTCGACCAAGGAAATCATGGAGGATGAGGGCCTGCGCAAGACCGGCACCATCGTCGAGGTCGATCACCCGACGCGGGGCCGCTACACCAGCGTCGGTTGCCCGATCAAGCTGAGCGATAGCCCGGTCGAGGTTACGCGGTCGCCCCTTCTTGGGGAACATACGGCGGAAATCCTGAAGGATGTGCTGGGCTATTCCGGCGAGGATCTGGCGCGGATCATGGAGTCCGGTGCCGTTGGCACAGCCAAGCAGGCTGCAGAATAACGAATAGGTGTCGGTAAGGCCGGCGTAGACCGGCCAACCGCACAAACGGGAGGAGCGAATGCGACTTATAGTGATGGGGCAACAGGCCTTTGGCAAAGATGTGCTGGCCAAATTGCTCGACACCGGGACAGACGAAGTCGTCGCGGTCTATTGCGAACCTGATCGGGATGGAAAACCTGTCGATCCGATCAAGGAGCTTGCGCTGGAAAAGGGCCTGCCGGTCCACCAGCCTGCCAATTTCGATGATCCTGCCTCGCTTGAGGTGTTGGCGGGGCATAAGGCGGACCTGATGGTCATGGCCTTTGTGAATGTCTTTGTCCCTGAGGCTGCGCGCGATACGCCGACCCATGGCTCGATCTGCTTTCACCCCTCTTTGTTGCCGCTGCATCGTGGGCCGTCTGCCGTCAACTGGCCCATCATCATGGGGTCCACCAAGTCTGGCTATTCGTGGTTCTACCCGTCGGATGGGTTGGACGAGGGCGACAGCCTTTTGCAGTGGGAATGCGAGATCGGGCCCGATGACACGGTGATCGACCTCTATTTCAAAAAGATCTATCCGCATGCTGTCGACAGCGTACTGACGGTCTGTGATCTCTTTCGGGCAGGTAATCCGCCGCGCATCGTGCCCGACGAAGATCAGGCCACGTACGAGCGCCGCTGCACGCGCACCCATGCGCGGATCGAATGGCACCGGCCGGTAAAACAGGTCTATGACCTCATTCGTGGAACCAATCCGGCACCAGGGGCCTGGACCACGCTGAATGGCGCAGAGGTTGATGTTTACGACTGCGCGATCGTGGCGGGAGACGGGATTTCGGGCCGCGTGCGTGACGTGTCTGATGCGGGCGTTGCGGTGCAATGCGTGGGCGGGCGTATCCTGATCAAGCGGGTGCGACCGGCAGGCGGAGCCAAGATGCCCGCAAGTGATTGGGCGGCTTCGGTCGGGCTTGCACCGGGGGCCACCCTCGGAAGCTGATTTCGACACCAGAGCAATGGGAGCGCATCATGGCTGATTTAGACCATTCCCACGCCACCACAGGAGGGCCAAGGCAGATTGCCGATAGCCCTACGGGTCAAGGTCTGACAGGCTGCACCATCGTGACCGCGCCGATTTCGGGCGACATGCCTTTGGCGCGGTTCCTATCCACCAACGCCGCAGGCGTTCCCAACGGGTTCTATTGATCATGGGCAAGAGCACACTTCACACCATCATGATGCCGGTTCGCGAAGACGGGCGGGGGCCGATCCTGTTTGCCCATGCCGCAGCCCTCGCCAAGCGCTATGACGCCCATGTGCGGGTGGTTCATTGTCACCCCAAGGCCGAAGATATGATGCCCTATGGCGTGGTGATCCCCGCGTTCCTGCGAAAGCAGTTGGAAGAAGCCAGCCAGAAACGGGCGGATTACGAGCAAGGCTATATGCGCGACAAGTTTCTTGAGGATGCCAAGCGTCACGGCATCAGCGTAGAGCCGCGCGCTATCGGCAAGGCCACGGCTGCCTTTCGCGAATACGAGGGCAAGCAAGTCGAGGTGGTGCGCCACTACGGACGTCTGGCCGATCTAATCTGTGTGGCGAAGCCGAGCCAAGAAGAGAACCTTGGGTATAACACATTGAAATCGGCACTCTTCACGTCTGGGCGCCCAGTTCTTGTGTGTCCCGAAACCGAGGTAGTGGCCCCGGATATCGGCAGCCATGTGGCGATTGGCTGGAACGGCTCACTCGAGGCCTCGCGGGCGGTGGCCATGGCGATGCCACTCATCGAGGGTGCGGACCAGGTGACGATCCTGACCGGGGGCCGAATCGATCACACCGCCACGCCCGAGGAATTCCGCCATTATCTCGCGCAGCGGGGGATAACATCGCAGATTAACACCTTTGAGCGCAGCGGAAACGTTGGCCGGACGCTTTTGGAAAAATGCACCGAAGTAGGGGCAAACATGCTGATCATGGGTGCCTATCATGAGAGTTATGAGCGGGAGTCGCTCTTGGGCGGCAATTCCGCAACGATTGTCGCGGAAGCGAAAATCCCCGTCGTCATGGTGCATTGAGGCCGCGAGCAAGCGGGTCGGAAAAGTTCTGGACAGAAAAGGGAGGACGACAGCAAACTAAAATCTGGTTCGGATAAGCCCCAAAAAACATGGCCGAGGAGGGTCAAGGGCATGTCAGAACCTCTAACGCATCTGGCCAAACAAACAGGCCATCAACGGGAGGAAGACATGAATATTCTAAAGACGTTAGCAGTCGGCATCGCCGCGCTCGGGCTCTCTGCCCCAGCCGCCATGGCCGAATGGCAGCCGCGCAAGCCCATCGACTTTGTCATCATGGCGGGTCCGGGTGGTGGTGCAGACCAGATCGCCCGCTTTATTCAGTCTGTGGCTGAAAAGAAGGACATGACAAACCGTCCGCTCATCCCCAACAACAAGGGTGGCGGTTCTGGTGCAGAGTCGCTGATCTGGCTCAATTCTACCAACGATCCGGATCACACAATTCTGGTGACGCTGAACTCGTTCTTCTCTACGCCGATCCGTCAGCCAGAGCTGGGCATCGACATCCAGACCTTTACGCCGATTGCGATGATGGGCGTTGATCCTTTCGCCCTCTGGGTCCACAAGGACAGCGGCATCGAGACCTTCGAGCAGTGGCTTGATGCGGTCAAGGCGGCGGATGGCGAGTATGTCACTGGCGGCACCGGAACGGGGCAGGAAGACAGCATCGTTTTCGCCTACATGAACAACGCGTTTGACCTCAAGACGAAGTATATTCCCTTCGACGGTGGTGGCGCGGTTGCGGCGGCCCTTGCAGGCAAGCAGATCATGGCGACTGTGAACAACCCGGCTGAAGCGCGCGGTTTCTTCCAGTCGGGCGATGTACGTCCGCTTCTGGTGTTTTCGGACGAGCAGATGAGCGCCTATCCGGGCATTCCGACGCTCAAGGAAAAAGGCCAAGACTTCAGCTACTACAACCAGCGGGCCGTCGTGGGCGCGCCGGGGATGTCGGACGAGGCTGCAGCCTATTACCAAAAGCTGTTTGAGGACATCTTCAACTCGGAAGAGTGGCAGGGTTACCTGGAAGCTGAATCTCTCTCGCCGCTGTGGATGAACGCCGACGAGCAGCGTGCTTACTGGCAGTTGCAGGTGGAAAACCACACCAAGCTGCTTGAAGGCATGAAGTGATCTGAACCGAAACTGAAAACAAGGAGGGCTGGCCATGCGGGTTGGCGAACTAGTGACGGCGGGCGTGCTGGCCCTCCTCTCCATCTATCTGATGTACAAGTCATCGGCGAACGGGATCGGCTTTGTCGCCGGAACCGGACCACAGGGCGGCTTCTGGCCATTCTGGCTGTCGCTTGGCATGCTGATCTCGACCGGTTTTATCGCCCTGAACTGGGTGCGGGGCACGTCTCCGCAATCCCAGTCGGACGAACCGGTTCTCGACTCTTACGGGCTCAAGACATTGTTGCTCGTAGGGGGCGGTATCATAGGCTTTGTTGCCCTGATCGACATTGTGTCGATGTATGGCGCGGTTGCGATCTTCATGATTTACTACCTCAAAGTCCTCGGCCGACATGGCTGGTTTCTGACCAGCATGATGGTCGTGATGTTCCCGCTCGGACTGTTCTTCTTCTTCGAAGGGCTGATGCAAATCTCGATGCCAACAGGCATGGGATTCACCGAGCCGGTGTTCAATGTCCTCTACGAAATCATCTACTGAGCCGGTCACGGCCTAGCTGACAAAAAGGGCGACCAAACCCATGGAAATTCTATCTCTACTTGGCGACGGCATATTTGTCGCATTGCAACCTCTTAACCTTTTGCTCATCTTTGTTGGCGTGACTCTCGGGCTCTTTATCGGCGCAATGCCGGGTTTGGGTTCGGTGAATGGTGTGGCAATTCTGTTGCCGATCACCTTTCTTGTCCCGCCGGGATCAGCAATCATCTTCTTGGCCGCCATCTACTATGGCGCCATGTATGGGGGGGCGATTTCGTCGATTACCTTGGGTATTCCCGGGGCCTCGACGGCGGTCGCCACCACCTTTGACGGACGACCACTGGCCCTTCAAGGCAAGGCGCGTCTTGCCCTCGTGGCGGCAGCGATCGCGTCTTTCGTCGGGGGAACGGTATCTGTTGTTCTCTTCACCGGTTTTGCCCCGCTCTTGGCAACGGTGGCGCTCAGCTTTGGTCCGCCAGAAATCTTTGCGCTGATGCTTTTGGCCTTTGCCACATTCGTGGGCCTCGGCGGCGACGATATCCCCAAGACGGTGTTTTCGATCTGCTTTGGCCTCGTGCTGGCAACAGTGGGCTTTGACCAGATTTCCGGTGCGCCGCGTTTGATCCTGCTCGACATGAACGGGTTTCTGGGCGGTATCAGCTTTCTGGTTCTGGCCATCGGTGTCTATGGCATCGGCGAGATGATCTGGACGATTGAATCGACACGCGGGGAAGTGACCAATACCGAAGCAAAGATCTCGGTTAAAGGGATCATTGAGGATAGTGGCACGACCATCAAACGGGGGTGGAAAGGCATATCTGTCGGTTCGTTCCTTGGCTTCTTTGTTGGCGTGCTTCCCGCTGCAGGGGCAACCCCGGCGTCGCTCATGTCCTATGGCGTGACCAAGATGCTCTCGAAACGCCCGGACGAATTCGGCAAGGGCCATGTTGGTGGTGTGGCCGCCCCTGAAGCGGCAAACAATTCTGCTTCGACCGGGTCCATGCTGCCGATGTTGACCTTGGGTATCCCAGGGTCTCCGACCACGGCCATTCTGCTCGGCGGGATGGTCATCTGGGGTCTGACACCTGGTCCGCGCCTCTTTGTGGAGCAGTCGGATTTCGTCTGGGGTCTGATTGGATCGTTCTATGTGTCCAACCTGTTTGCCCTGATCGTGAACCTTGCCTTCATCCCGCTCTTTATCTGGATGCTGCGCATGCCCTTTACTGTGCTGGCACCACTCATCTTTGTGTTGTCGGTCGTTGGCGGCTATGCGGCGATGCAGGATATGTTCGACATCTGGCTGCTGCTGATCTTCGGCTTTGGCGCGTTCTTCCTGCGCAAGTTCGACTATCCGGTGGCTCCTGCGGTTCTGGCCATCGTGCTGGGTCCGATTGCCGAACCGACGCTGCGCCAATCGCTGCTGTTGTCTTCGGGTGATCCCTCGATTTTCTTCACCCGTCCGATTTCGGCACCGATCATGATCATCGCAATCATCCTGATCCTGATGCCTGCGTTCAAATACTTGCGCCCGCGCCGGGCCAAGCCGGCCGAATAAAGACCTATCGAGTAAAATGGAAAGGGGGGCCAATCGGCCCCCCTTTCAGCTTTCATACCGGGTGCTGCCGCGCCGGTTCTCGTCAATCGGCAATTCCATCAACAAGGGCTGATGTGCGCGCTGCGAACAGGCCTGACGCGGACAAAGGTTGCAATTTAGGCCGATAGGCGCGTAGAGCTTGGGGTCGTCGAAATTGTAGCTCGATGCATAGCGCAGGCGGTGCGCGTATTTCGCCTCGCATCCAAGGGCAAGTGTCAAGCGGCGGTCTTGCGTTTCCTCACTGAAAACGGGGCGGTGCACCGTGCGGCTGACCGTGAAATAGCGCGCGCCATCGGGCATTTCGACGAATTGCGGCATCATCACGCCGGGTTGGTAAAACGCCGTGTGAATATTCCAGACCGGGCAGGAGCCGCCATATTCCGCCAAGTGGAACGAGGTGGAATTGAACCGTTTGGTAACATTTCCAGCCTTGTCGATCCGCAAGAAGAAGAACGGCACACCACGCGCGCCCTCACGCTGCAGAGTGGTCAGGCGCTGACAGACCTGTTCAAACGAGGTACTGAACACGGCGGCAACGCGGTCGATGTCATAAGCGGCCAACTCAGCCTCACGCAGAAAGGCGTCATAGGGCATGAGAAACGCGGCGGCAAAGTAATTGGCCAATTCCACCCGGAGCCGCGCCAATGCATGCTGCGAGCCAAGCCCGCTGCGGTCCACGACCCCTAACAATACGTCAGGATAGGCGACAAGGCAGAGCACATGCGCCAGCTGAAAGGCACGGTTGGAGGTATCAAGCGCCTGTGACAGATGCACAACGCCCGTTGCCTCATCGTAGTAGCGCAGCGCGTCGCCCATCTCTCCGATCCGTCGAATGCGTACGCTGATGCCATGGCGTGTTCTCAGGCGTTCGCGCAGGTCGAAATAGCGATCTTCGGGCGAAGAAAAGTCACCTTCGCGCGCGCTCTCAGCGGCGCGTTCCAACTCGGGAAAGTGGTTTTCGTGGTCGCGGAAGAAGTTGTGGATCACGGTCTCGGGCGAACTGCGCAAGAGTTCATCGGCGGCGTTCTCTCCGGCGAGGCTCAGGATCTTTTCCAGCGCGGTGCGATAGGCGCCATGCAGTTCAAGAAAAAGATCGACAAGCCGGGGGGCGTGATCGACGGCACCGCGCAATTCCTGCAGGTCTGGGCGGTCTAAGGCAAATACTGGATCGCGCACAGCATGGCGCAGATCCGCCACCCGTCTTGCGGTCTCGTCTCGGGTCAGGTCACGCCAGTCTACCGCATAGGCATCGGCAATCGACATCAGCATCTGGACGGAAAGGCTACGCTGGTTGTTTTCCAGTAGGTTGATGTAGGACGGGCTGACGTCCAATTTGCGCGCCATATCGGCCTGAGTTTGCCCACGTTCGCGCCGCAACTGCCGCAGACGAGGACCAATGAGGGTCTTTGCCATAGAGAAACCTTACAACATTACAGATTTTCGCATTGTAAAGTTTACTGTACACACATTGACATAAATTTCGTAGTGAAATCGCGGGGCTCCTGTATAGTAAATTCATCACCTACACGCGCAAGATTCTTTCGAAAGGACTATCATGGCATATCGTATCGTTATCCTAGGGGCCTCTTATGGCTCTTTGCTTGGCACCAAGCTATTGATGGCCGGGCAGGATGTGACGCTCGTCTGTCGTCAGTCCACCGCTGACCTCATCAATTCAGAGGGCACGGATGTGCGTATCAAACTGCGAGATGAGGCAGAGCACCGTTCGTTCCGCTCCCATGACCTTCCGGGCAAATTGAATGCCTTGACACCTGAGGATGTGAATCCTGCCGATTATGATATGGTGGCGCTTGCCATGTCAGAACCGCAGTATTGTGCTGACAATATTGTTGATCTGTTGGGCCGGATCGCGGCTGCGGGCACGCCGTGCCTCTCGATCATGAACATGCCGCCGCTGCCCTATTTGCGTCGGGTGCCGGGGCTGGATACCTCGAAACTTGAGGCAGCTTACACCTGCCCGCGGGCATGGGCTGCGTTCAAACCGGGCACTGTAACACTTTGCAGCCCAGATCCGCAGGCCTACCGCGTCGCAGAGGATGGTGCCAACACCCTGCATGTTGGTTTGCCCACCAATTTTAAAGCCGCGATTTTTGAGGATGAAGCCCATAACCGCATCTTGCGCGACCTTGAGGCGGCGATTGATGCGGTGACGGTTGAAGGGAAAGATGTGCCGGTCAAGCTGCGCGTGTTCGACTCGATCTATGTGCCTTTTGCCAAGTGGAGCATGCTTCTTACGGGCAACTATCGCTGCGTGCTGCCCGAAGGGGCGCGGCCGATCAAAGAGGCGGTGCATGGTGACGTGGCGCTGTCGGAAAAGATCTATAGCACGGTCGACGAGGTTGTGCGCCGCTTGGGTGCAGAGGCGGACGACGCCGTGCCCTTTACCAAATATGCCAGTGCTGCCAATGGCTTGCTCAAGCCGTCCTCAGCCGCGCGTGCGATTGAAGGTGGGGCAGACCGGATTGAGCGCGTG
Source organism: Roseovarius sp. MS2 (assembly GCF_051447875.1). Classification (NCBI taxonomy): domain Bacteria; kingdom Pseudomonadati; phylum Pseudomonadota; class Alphaproteobacteria; order Rhodobacterales; family Roseobacteraceae; genus Roseovarius; species Roseovarius sp. MS2. Next base: position 184,899 of record NZ_JBKHVF010000001.1, on the reverse strand, counting down.
GATATGCTGGTCAAGCTGATTGCCGATCAGCAAGGTCTTGATTGCGCTGAATTTTCTGGGATCGTTGACACCGTTAATGCACGGCTCAAGGCCAATCGGCGCGACGCTGCTTGAGAATAGATCAGTGCTCGCGGCTCAGGCCGCGAGCCCTTTGGTTCCCATTCGCAGGAATTTTTCGCGCCGATCCTTTATAAGGGCGGCGCGATCCTTTTTCGCCAACTCGCTGAGCATGGCTTCGATTGTCTTACCCACGGCGGCGATGGTGCGGGCGGGATCGCGATGCGCGCCGCCCAAAGGTTCGTCAATCACCCGATCCGCAACGCCCAGTCGTGTCAGATCCTGTGCCGTCAGGCGAAGTGCTTCGGCAGCCTCGCGCATTTTCTCGGAATCTTTCCACAGGATTGAGGCGCAACCCTCGGGGGAGATGACGGAATAAACGGAATGTTCCAGCATCGCCACACGGTTGGCCGAGGCAAAGGCCACGGCACCGCCTGATCCACCCTCACCGATGATCACACTGACCAACGGCACACCGATGGCAAGGCAGGTTTCAGTGGCGCGGGCAATCGCTTCGCTTTGGCCGCGTTCCTCTGCCCCTTTGCCGGGATAGGCGCCAGGGGTGTCCACCAGCGTGACAACCGGAAGGCCGAAACGGTCGGCCATCTGCATCAGGCGGACGGCCTTGCGATAGCCCTCGGGGCGGGCCATGCCGAAATTACGAGCAATCCGGCTTTTGGTATCATTGCCTTTCTCATGGCCGATCACCATCACGGGATTTCCGTTGAGCCGGGCAAGACCACCCATGACCGCGTGATCCTCGCCAAAGGCGCGGTCGCCGGCCAGCGGGGTGTAATCGGAAAACAGCGCCTCGACATAATCGCGGCAATGCGGGCGGTCAGGGTGACGGGCCACCTGACATTTTCGCCATGGAGTCAACGTCTTATAAAGATCGCGCAACATTTCGGCAGCCTTGGCATCCAGTGCTGCAGCCTCTGCCTCGACGTTCATTTCGGCATTTCCGCGCGCAATGGCGCGCAGCTCTTCGGCCTTGCCTTCAATCTCGGCCAGCGGCTTTTCGAAATCGAGGTAGTTGGTCATCGCAATGCTGTCTCCACGGTTGCCGTGGCGTTATATGGCTGCAAGAGCGGTGATTTGCAATCACAACCCGGTCAGGTGGGCCAAAGGACGGGGATAAGGGTTGCGATCAGCAGGCTGGCCATGATCCAATTGAAGATGCGTAGGCGAGTTTGGTTCTTTAGGAGGCGGCGGAGTTGTTGGCCGAGCAGGGTCCAGCTTGTGGTGCTGACCATGGATACCGCAACATATACCCCTGCCACCCAGAGAACCGAGGCCAGATCACGGCCAGTAGCATAGAGGGTGATGGCCGAAAGAGCCATGCTCCACGCCTTTGGATTGACCCATTGAAACGCCGCAGATTGTAGGAAAGTTAATGGCTTACCAGACGCTTCTGCGTCGCGGGGCGGGGCGGCGTTGGCGATTTTCCACGCCAGATAGACGAGATAGGCGACGGAACCGATCTTGAGCAGGGTGTAGCTGAGCGGCCATAGGTCAAAGACCTGCATCACGCCAAGGCCCACAAAGGCCAGCATTAGCGGAAAGCCCAAACCGACCCCCAACATATGGGGAATTGAGCGGGAAAAACCGAAGTTTGTCCCCGATGCCATGAGCATGAGATTGTTCGGTCCCGGAGTCATGACCGTGACAAAGGCGAAAGTGGCGAGGGCGGTGAGCAAATCGAGTGTCATGTCTGCAATCCTATGCGATAACAGCAGGCATGGAATTGCGTTTGTTGTGATCATAACAGACATATGCAATATAATTCGGCCATGGACAAAATAAGCGAACGTATATTGCAAGAGTTAACGCGCGATGGTCGGATCAGCAATCTGGAGCTGGCCGAGCGGGTGGGGCTGTCGGCTTCGGCCTGCTTGCGGCGGGTGCAAGACCTAGAGCGGCGCGGGGTGATTGCAGGCTATCGTGCCGTGCTGGATCGGGGCGCGCTTGGCATCGGATTTCTGGCCTATGTCACGGTCGGTTTGAACAGCCATACCAAGGCCAGTCAGGTGGCGTTTGAGCAGGCAATGGGCCGGGCACCCGAGGTGGTGGAATGTCACAACATCACCGGCGCGGTGGAGTATATCCTGCGGGTCGAAGTGGCGGATCTGGTGGCCTACAAACGGTTTCACACCGATGTTCTGGGCACCTTGCCACAGGTCAATGCGATCACGTCTTATGTGGTGATGGGATCGCCAAAGGATGGTCGCGGATAAACTGAGCGCCTAAAAATGAAAGGGGGCCGTTGGTTCGGCCCCTCGATCATTCCTGCCATCGTAACTGTGAAACCCTGTAAGGTCAGGGTGTTGGAAGGTTGAGAACCTGACCCACGCGCAAGCGATCAGTCGGTTGCATTGTGTCTGCGTTGGCGGCGAGGATATCAGCCTGCCGCCCGAAATCACCATAAAAACGATAGGCGATAGAGGCGAGACTGTCGCCCGTGGCCACGGTGTAGCTATTTGGCACGCGAGGGCGGGCGGGCTGTGACAGGGCGCTGAGCAGGAGGGCCGTATCAACCCGGCCTTCGGCGGTCACAAGACCTTGGGGAACCTCGACCTTGCCCTTCTTCGCGGCGTCATTCACGAGCGCGTCAATGTAGGTTTCGGACTGGCCTTGTTGCAGGGCCCCAAGCACCATGGATTCAAGCGCTGGCCCAACCGGCATGGAAGCCTGAGGCGCGGCAGCGGGGGTGGGTGTGGGGTCTGGTAGCGCCGGACGCGTGGCAACGGTCGTGCCGTTTACCAATGGCTCAGGGGCCAAGGCGGGCGCGGCGAGCGTTGAGAGGTCTGGCGCTGCGCGGGTGACATCGCTGTCGGTCACGGGGGGCAGGTCCGCCAAAGTGCGCGGTTTTCCGGGTTGAATGAGGATCAACGCAAGGGTGATGGCGACAAAACCCGCCGCGATCAGTGTCGCACGCAACATATGAAAACCTCACTAAAATCAATACATTGGGAAAGGCTGGTCCGGGATGGGCAGCAGCCATAGCCTAGCTCTGCTTGGCCAGTGACGTGATAGTGCACGGCGCTTCCCCCCTTGATGATTATGCAGCCCGGCAGGCACGAAAGCCGGTTTTTATTGCCTATATCTAGTCTGAATTTCACGATTTCGTCAATATGGGGTGATTCGGAAATAGCCCAAAACGGCCCGAAAAGCCGTTAAATGCGCCGATTTCTGTCGCGGCGTCGCAGGGAGGGGGCAACCTTACAATCTGTAAGGTTGTTACATGGATTTTGTAAGCTTTTTGCGTGTGTCTGGTTCGTTCCGCTTTGCCAAAAAGCGCCTAGCTGTTCTCGCGCAGAATTCCGCCAGCGAGATAGAGCGACCCGCAGATCAAAATTCGCGCCTCGGGGCAGATTTTCACGATGTCGGTGACAGCGGCAAGGGCGGTATCGGCGGTGCTGGCGGGAAGGCCTGCGGCGCGGGCGGCCTCTGCCGTTACTTCGGCGGGTAGGGTGTTGGCCTCGCCGGGAATGGACAGGGCGGTGAGGGCGGTGGCATGGGCGGCCAGCGGTGTGAGATAGCCCGCGATGTCCTTGGTGTTGAGCATGCCGCAGATCAGATAGGTCGGGCGTGCGGGCAGGCTGGCCAGATGCCGGGCGAGCGCCTGCCCGGCGGCGGGGTTGTGGCCCCCGTCCAGCCACACCTCGGCGTGCGGGGCGGCATCGGTCAGCGGGCCGGTTTGCAGGCGTTGCATGCGGGCAGGCCAGAACGCACGCGTAACGGCGGCCTCAAAGGCGGCATCGCCCATGGTCAAATGGCGCAGGGCGGCAAGGGCGGCACCGGCATTCTCGATTTGATGCGCGCCGGGAAGATTGGGCAGGGGCAGATCAAGCAAGCCAGTTTCGTCCTGATAGATCAGGCGGCCGCGTTCTTGGGTGACGTGCCAGTGCTGGCCGTGGGCCAAGAGAGGCGCGCCGTGGCGGGCGGCGACGGCCTCGATCACCTCCAGAGCCTCATCCGGTTGCGGGCCGACGACGCAGGGCACGCGGCGCTTGATGATCCCGGCCTTTTCGCCCGCGATTTTGGCCAGCGTGTCGCCCAGATATTGTTCGTGGTCGATGGAAATGGGCGTGATCACGGTGAGCGCCGGTTGGTCGATCACATTGGTGGCGTCAAGCCGCCCGCCAAGACCCACCTCAAGCAAGGTATAGTCGGCGGGTGTTCGGGCCATGGCGAGAAGGGCGGCGCAGGTGGTGATCTCGAAATAGGTGATCGCATCGCTGCCATTGGCGGCGTAGCATTCATCCAAGACGGCGGTCAGGTGCTCTTCGGTGATCAAGTTGCCTGCAAGGCGGATGCGTTCGTGAAAGCGCGCGAGATGGGGCGAGGTATAGGCATGCACGGTCTTGCCCGCCGCCTCGAGCCCTGCACGGATCATCGCCTGAGTGCTGCCTTTGCCATTGGTGCCTGCGATATGGATCACGGGCGGCAAATCGTTCTGGGGATTGCCCAAAGCATCGAGCAAACGCCAGACGCGATCGAGCGTGAGGTCGATGATCTTGGGGTGCAGCGCCATCATCCGGGCAAGGATGGCGTCAGATGTGGGAGCGGTCATTTCTGGGTGGCGTCCTGCGGTTTGGCATCGGGCGTGGGCGCGGGCAGGTCGCCCTTGATCGCGGGGGGCGGGCCCATGAGCATGCGGGTGATTGTGATCAACTCGTCGCGCAATTGGGTGCGGGGGGTCACGCGGTCGAGCATGCCGTGATCCAGCAGGTATTCGGCGCGCTGAAAGCCCTCGGGCAGTTTCTCGCGGATGGTTTGTTCGATGACGCGCGGACCGGCAAAGCAGATGAGCGCGCCCGGTTCGGCAATCTGGACATCGCCCAGCATCGCATAGGATGCGGTGACGCCGCCGGTGGTGGGGTGGGTCAGCACGACGATATAGGGCAGGTTCGCCTCTTTCAGCATCTGCACGGCGACGGTGGTGCGGGGCATTTGCATGAGGCTGAGAATCCCCTCTTGCATGCGCGCGCCACCAGCGGCGGAAAAGAGGATGAGCGGGCGCTTGAGCTTAACGGCTGTTTCGGCGGCGGCGATGATGGCATTGCCCACATACATGCCCATGGACCCCGCCATGAAGCTGAAATCCTGTGCGGCGGCCACGATGGGCGTACGGCCCATTTCGCCGGTGGCGACGAGCATCGCCTCTTTCTCGCCGGTGGCCTTTTGGGCGGCGCGCAGGCGGTCGGGGTATTTCTTTTGGTCGCGGAAATGCAGCGGGTCGGGGGTGGGGGCGGGCACGTCCACCTCGGAGAAGATGCCGCCGTCAAAAAGCCCCACGAAGCGGGCGCGCGGGGTGATGCCCATGTGGTGGCCGCAGTTGGTGCAGACGTTGAGATTGTCCGAGAGTTCGCGGTGGAACAGCATGGTTCCGCATTCGTCGCATTTGGTCCAGAGGTTTTCGGGGATTTCGCGGCGCGAGAAGATCGAGTTGATCCGCGGGCGCACGTAATTGGTGATCCAGTTCATCGGGTCAGGTCCCTCTGGTGACGATTGCGCCCTCACATAAGCGGGGCGCGGGTGAAATGCAATCAGCGGCGCAAGCTGAGGCGAATGGCGAGCCAGCCGCAGACGAGGATCAGCAGGTCGAGCGGCATCATGGCCCAGAGGGCCTCGGCATTGTCGAGGGTGAAGGGGTAGGCGTAGAGCGCCAGCCCGTCGAATTGCCCGCGCGGGGCCGCGATCATGATGGCGCTGAAATTGTTGACGAAATGCAGCGCTGTGGCGGGGCCAAGCGTGCCGGCGCGGGCGGTCAGGTCTGCGGCGGCAAGGCCAAAGGTGGCGGCCCAGGCGACGACGACCCAGGCGTTGGCGCCAAAGCTGACGGGATCGTAATGCAGAATGGCAAAGCTGAGGGAGGGCAGCACCATCCATACAAGAGGCGATGCAAAGCGCGCGGCAAGCTGGCTTTGCAAATAGCCGCGAAACACCAGTTCTTCGGCAAAGACCTGAAGGAAGAGGCCGGTGAGCGCGAGCGGCAGGAGCATGAGCCAAAGCGCCGGGGTGAGATTGGCAACGGGGTCCATCCCTTCGGGCATCGGCAAAAAGAGGAGGGCACCGTAGAGCAGCAACATGACGCCCATCGCGCGGGCGAATTGGCGGATGGCTAGGGCGCGGGGGCCGATAATGCTCCAGAGGCTGCGGCGGTGGATGATGCGCAGGGTCAGACCAAGTGCCACGATCAAGAGGCCGAAGACGAAGAGGTTGATCAGCACGCCTTGTGGGTTTGATGCGGTCTCGATTCCCGGTGCGATTTGCGCCCAAGCCTCGGGGCCAAAGAGGATAGGGAGCAGCGCGGCATAGCCAAAGCTGAGCGCCACGAAGACCGGCACGCCAAGCGCAATGCCCGCCAGCAGGCGGGCGGGATGGGCGGTGCTGCGGGCGGGGCCGACAAGGATTTCATGGGCGTCATATCTCATGGGCGCACGCTATAGGCAGGGCTGAGGGGTTGCAATCGGCTTGCCCCCGTCGCGTCGCTGGCCTAGACCGATTTCAGCAAATTTCGGGAGGCCCCTCATGACCAAGTTCGACAAAGCCAAACTGCCCAGCCGTCACGTGACCGAAGGGCCCGAGCGCGCGCCGCATCGGTCCTATTACTATGCCATGGGCATGACCGAGACGGAGATTCATCAGCCGCTCGTGGGCGTGGCGACCTGCTGGAACGAAGCAGCCCCCTGCAACATCGCGCTGAACCGTCAGGCGCAGGCGGTCAAGGGTGGCGTGAAAGAGGCGCATGGCAGCCCGCGTGAGTTTACCACGATCACGGTCACGGACGGGATTGCGATGGGGCATGAGGGCATGCGGTCGAGCCTTGCGAGCCGGGAGGCGATTGCCGATACGGTGGAATTGACCATGCGCGGACATTGCTATGACGCGCTGGTTGGTTTGGCGGGTTGTGACAAATCCCTGCCCGGAATGATGATGGCGATGGTGCGGTTGAACGTGCCGTCGGTGTTCATTTATGGCGGGTCGATCCTGCCGGGCAAGGCCCCGCAGGTCGAGGAAATTCCGGCGGATTTCCGCAGCCGTGATCTGACCGTGCAGGATATGTTCGAGGCGGTGGGGCGGCATCAGAACAACGAGATGTCCGACAAGGCGCTGGATATGCTGGAGCGGGTGGCCTGCCCATCGGCGGGGGCCTGTGGCGGGCAGTTCACCGCCAACACCATGGCCTGTGTCTCTGAGGCGATTGGTCTGGCGTTGATGAATTCCTCGGGGATGCCCGCGCCCTATGAAAGCCGCGATCAATATGCCGAGGCGTCTGGTCGTGCGGTGATGCATCTTTTGGAGCGCAACATCCGGGCGCGGGACGTGGTGACGCTCAAGTCGTTGCAGAATGCGGCGCGGGTTGTGGCCTGCACCGGCGGCAGCACCAATGCCGGTCTGCACCTGCCTGCGATTGCGCATGAGGCGGGGATTGATTTCTTTCTCGAAGATGTCTGCGATATCTTCCGCGACACGCCCTATTTCGTCGATCTGAAACCGGGCGGGGCCTATGTGGCCAAAGACCTTTATGATGCGGGCGGTATCCCGGTTGTGATGAAGGAATTGCGCAAGGCCGGTCTGATTCATGAGGATTGCATCACCGCGAGCGGGCGCAGCATCGGCGAGGAGCTGGACCTGATCGAGCGCGAAGCCGATGGCAAGGTCATCTATCCGATTGAAACGCCGATCACCAAGACGGGGGGCGTTGTCGGTCTCAAGGGCAATCTGGCCCCAACCGGCGCGATTGTGAAAGTGGCGGGCATTGCGCCCGAGCATCAGGTCTTTACCGGCCCGGCGCGGGTGTTTGAATGTGAAGAAGACGCATTCGAGGCCGTCAAAGCGCGCGCCTATAAAGAGGGCGAGGTGATCGTCATTCGCAATGAAGGCCCGGCAGGCGGCCCCGGCATGCGCGAGATGCTGTCGACCACAGCGGCGCTGAGTGGTCAAGGTATGGGCAAGAAGGTGGCGCTGATCACCGACGGGCGGTTCTCTGGGGCGACACGCGGGTTCTGTGTGGGCCATGTTGGGCCAGAGGCCGCGCATGGTGGCCCGATTGCCTTGATTGCCACGGGCGACATGATCACGATTGACGCGATCAAGGGGGAATTGTCGGTTGATCTGAGCGACGAGGAACTGGCCAAGCGCAAGGACGCTTGGGGCGGGCCGCGCGAGACGATCTATACCAGCGGGGCGCTGTGGAAATATGCGCAATTGGTGGGCGAGACCTATAAAGGCGCTGTGACCCATCCCGGCGCAGCGTTCGAGCGGCATGTCTATATGGACCTCTAAGCAAGGTAGGGTCCGGGCGCATGCGTTCCGGACCCTGCTGGGGCTGGGGATGATGGCCCTTGCGGGCTGTCTGGCCGTGCCTGTGGAGAAAAAGCCGCAGGCTATAGCGGCTGTGGCGTTTTATGACGGTGATGTGGTGGTCACGGGCCCCCGTGGCTATTGTGTGGATGCCGCCAGTGTGCGGCGCGGGGCGTCGGGCAGTTTTGCGCTGATGGCCAGCTGTGTGAGCCTAGGCCAGACCGGGGGCGTCTATGCTGATCCAGCGGTGATGACGGTTTCGGTGCTGGCCCGTGCGGCGTCGACCCAAAAGCCCGATGCACAGGCCATGGCGCGGGCCTTGGCTCCGGCCAAGGTGCGGGTGGCGCAGGACGATGAGGGGCTGGCGCTGGTTCAGGTGATGCAGGGCGGCGATGCCGCGTTGCCGGGGGGTGACCCGGTGCATTGGCGCGCGGGGCTGGTGATCAACGGGCATCTGGTGGGGTTGGCGGTTTATGGACCTGCGGGGCAGGGCGTGTCTGGGTCTGACGGGCAGGCGCTGTTGCAAGCCTTGGCGCGGGCGATGCGGGCGGCAAGCCCGAAATCCTGATCTTTGGGATGGATTGTTTCCTCTTTTGAATTAATGCTATGCAAGGATTTGGGACGTAGCATTGCGGCACGACCGCGCGTGCGAATAGTGGCAAGGGTGCGCTCTGCATGAAATTACTGGACGTGTTGACGCATCGCCACAGCCTGCGCAAATGGCGTCAGACTGCGCGCAATGCCCCGATGATGGGATTGGCGGAGTTGCGGCGCGCGCGGGCGCGGGCGCGCAAGCTGATGTATTCGCTGAACGAGGTGATCTCGATTTCCGATAACCGGCTGGCGCTGCCGATGATCGGGTCAAATTCGTTTTCCCGCCCGCATGGCACCGATTGGGCATGGCGGCCCGAATTGTGGCGCGAGCCGCTGCCGGTGCCGGGTATGGCCTCGGTTCGGTCCAAGTCTATGCTGGGCCGCGAGGTGACGCTGTTTCACGATTGCGCCCGGTCGGAGCTGTGTTTGCGCCAATTGCGCAACAGCCGCGAGGCGGATCTGGCGCCTTACGGCTTGCGGATGGATGTGTTTGCGTTTGACGGATCGTTTCTGTCGGTGGTGCTGGATTTCCCGCAGCAGGCGGTGAACGGGCTGACCAAGCGGCATCTGTTGCGGATGGATACGATCGTAGAGCTGGAAAAGCCGCTGGAAATCTTTGCGCGGCTCAATATCAAACATGGGCCGAACACCGAACAGATCGTGCGGGAATTGCCGCTGAATGCAGAGGAAATCATGGTTGAGTTCGATCTGGCCTATTCCAACCTGAATGAAAAGCGGGTGGAGCGGGCGTGGATCGACCTGATTTTCGAGAATCCGCAGATGAGCCAGCTTGTGTTGCGGGATGTGACGTTCAGTCGCCGTCCGCGCGCGGCGCTATAGGGGAGTGCGGCGATGAACGAGTGGACATTGACCAAGACGCGCCTGTTTGAAGGGGTTTGGGAAGGTGTTTTGACGCGGGCGGGCGAGGCCGAGGCCGCGCCCGAGATCGAGGTCACGCATCAGCAAGAGCCGGTGGCGGGGGTTGCGGTAACGGCCAAGCCTGAGGAAAAGCTCTGGGTGGTGCGGGTGCCGGTGCCGGTGGAAAAGATCGCGGATGGGGTGCAGACCTTTGTCATCCGGGATCGGCGGAGTGGTGAGGTTCTGGACAGTTTCGCGCTATTGTCGGGGGATGTGCTGAGCTATGACATCCGTGCTGAAATGGCGCTCTTGCGCGAGGAATTGGACCTGCTCAAGCGGGCGTTTCGGCGGCATTGTCTGGATACGATGTAGGGGGCCCAAGGCCAGCCGCGACCTGCGCGTCAAAGCCGGTCGAGATCGCCCTTGCGCGGCAAAAGCTGTTGCACGATGCCCGCAAAGAGCAGGTAGATGCTGGTGACGACAAGCCCCCAATGTGCCCAGCTTTGGGGATCGAAATGCACCCACGCGGCCCAGCCTGCGAAAAAGGTCCAAGCCAAGGCCATCGGCAGGGTCAGCCAGCGCCAGCGTTCGGTGCGGACGGGGTGCACGAATTTGAGCGGCAGGAACATCGCCACCGCCAGCACCACCACCAGACCGAGGATGATCCAGAAATTCGGCTCGAGCGCGAAGAGCACCAGAACCAGCATGTTCCAGCAGCCGGGAAAGCCGGAAAAGGAATTGTCCTTGGTTTTCATCCGTGTGTCGGCGAAATACATCGCGCTGGCAAAAGTGATGACGATGATGGCAAGCCAGCCCGTCCAGCCCGGCAGCAGGTCTGATTTGAAGAGCGCGAAGGCCGGGATAAAGACGTAGGTGAGATAGTCGATGATGAGATCAAGCAGCACGCCATCAAATTCGGGGGCATGTTGTTGAACATCGTATTTGCGTGCCAATGGACCGTCGATACCATCCACCGCAAAGGCCACCACGAGCCACAGGAACATCAATTCCCATTTGTGATCAACCGCCGCCAGCATCGCCAGCATGGCAAACACGGCGCCGGTGGCGGTGAAAAGGTGAACAAGAAGGGCGCGCATCTGCTGGGTCATCCGGGTTTAATGACGCAGAGATGAGGGATTTGCAAACAAAAGCCCGGCCCCCAAGCAGGGACCGGGCCAATTTTCTGACAGGGTGCTTAGTTTGCCAGCCGGACCTCTTCCAGCGGATAGGCCATCATGTCTTGTGCCTCCCATGCGACGTGGCAGTCATGGCAGAAGCTTTGCTTGAATTTCATCGGCTTGCCGTCCGGCTGAATGCCGGCATAGACCCAATCGGCGGTCTCTGGCGCGCTGCCGGCTTCGCCCTTGGTCATGATAAAGAGCGGGCCTGTCACGGCGGCTTTTTTCTTGGCGCTGATGGTGATGCTTTCCTTGGCCAGCACAGACCCGACGGGCATGATGACGCCTTCGTCTGCATATTTCAGGTATTGCTCGGCGGCGATGTCATTGGCGAAGGTGTAAAGCAGGCGGTTGCCATGGGCACCGGCCACGGCGGGGCGGCTCGATGTTACGGTCCAATCGCGATAGGCACCTGCCACGGCATCGCCCTCTTTGGTGTAGCCTGCGACCATCTCGTCCTTGATGCAGGCGTAGATTTCCTCGATCGCGGCGGCCTCGAGCGCGAAGGGGTCATCCACCGCGACGGTACATTCGGCGGCATGGGCGGTTTGCGCAAAGCTGAGGCTGGCCATCAGGGTCGCGGCGGCGAAAAGCAGGCGGTTCATTCTAAATTCTCTCCCTTTAAATGATGAGACACGGCGGTCATCCACGCGGACATTTGCATGAATCCAATGTAATTGAACTTAACTATTACGTGAGGTGTTGAAGGGATCGGGGGCTGTTACGGGCCGGGGCTGTGCGATTGCTGCAATGCGGCAACACTTTGCGGCAGCTGTCCGGTGATGGGCGATTTCCGACCGGATTCGCGCTATGATACCTTCAGGGAGGGGACCTGTCCGATCCGGGAAAGGGAACCCAAATGGCCGAAACCGACCTGACGACCCGCTTCATGCCCGCCAATTGGCGGCGGGATATGGACCTCTTCCTTGCGGAGCGTGCCGCCGGGATGAATGGCTATATTCTGGCGCGCCCGAGATTGGCGAGCGTGGCGCATCTCGAGAGCCTGTCTGAGTCTGAATTGGCGGCGATGGGGCTGACGCGCGCCGATATTCCCAGCTTTGTCTTTGAGGACCTTTTACCCGAGTGAGTGCCGCGCGCGGGCATTGATCCAGCTTGACAGTTTCGGCGGCAAGCGCCAACTCTGCGCCTCATGTTCGATATGCGACCCGTGGGATATCTCGTTGGCCTGATGGTCATGGCCATGGGCCTGACCATGGCGCTGCCGCTCTTGGTGGATATTGCCGAGGGGCGCGAGCATTGGCCTGTGTTTGCCGAGAGCTTGATCGTGACCTGCATCGCGGGCGGATTGGTGGCGCTGTCGTGCAAGAATTCGATGGGCCAGCCGTTGACGATCCAACAGGCGTTTTTGCTGACCACGCTGGTCTGGGTGGCGCTGCCGCTGTTCGGGGCGTTGCCATTCATGCTTGGCGAGACCGATCTGGAGTTCATCGACGCCTATTTTGAAGCGATGTCAGGCGTGACCACGACCGGCGCGACGGTGATTGAAGGGCTGGATACCCTGCCCAAGGGGCTTTTGCTGTGGCGGGGCATCTTGCAATGGTTGGGCGGTCTGGGGATTGTGATCGTGGCCTTGGTGTTCCTGCCCGAAATGCGGGTTGGGGGGATGCAATTTTTCCGTGCCGAAGGGTTCGACACCTTTGGCAAGGCCCTGCCGCGCACCATCGATATCTCGAAGGGTGTGTTGAACATTTATCTCTTGCTGACCGCAACCTGCACGCTGACCTATCTTGCGCTTGGGATGGGGGCGTTTGACGCGACGGTGCATGCGCTGACCACCGTGTCGACGGGTGGATTTTCCAGCATGGATAGCTCGTTTGCGGCCTTTCCCGGTGGGCCTCAATATGCCTGTGTGCTGTTCATGGTGTTGGCCAGCCTGCCTTTTGTGCGGATGATGCAGGGGGTGCAGGGCAACCTTTTGCCGCTTTATCGCGATACGCAGGTGCGCACCTATCTGCGCTGGATTTTCTACGCCGTCGCCATGGTGGTGGGCTATGATTTTGTGATGAACGGGCAGTTTACGGAAGAAAGCCTGCGCCTGCGTCTTTTCAATATCGTCTCGATCTTTACCGGCACCGGCTATGGCGATGGCGATGTGACCGCCTGGGGCACGTTCCCCTTTGTCGTGCTGATCGTGGTGGGGGCGATTGGCGGCTGCACCGGGTCTACGGGCTGTTCGATCAAGATTTTCCGCTACCAGCTGATGATGCGGGCGATGGGCCAACAGGCGCGGCGGATTTTCAACCCGTCGAGCGTGATGATCCTGCGCCATGAGGGGCGGCGGGTTGAGGATGAGGTGCTGCAATCGGTGATGCTGCTATTCACCGTCTATATTCTGTCGCTCGGGTTTTTCTCGGTCGCGCTGGAGTTGACGGGGCTGACGCTGATGGAATCCGTCACGGGGGCCTGGACGGCGATTTTCAATGTGGGGCCTGCCTTTGGTCCCAGTGTTGGGCCGACCGGGTCGCTTATTGCGTTTCCGGATTCGGCCAAGGCGCTGATGATCCTTGCCATGCTGATGGGGCGGTTGGAGATTCTGGCCGTGATCGTTCTTATCCTGCCGTCGTTCTGGCGTCCATGACACCCTGATCTGAAAAGGAGCCTGAGATGGCTGAGAAATCCGACGAGTTCCGCGCCCAAGCGCCTTTGGGGGCGCAGATCAGCCATATGCTGAAATCGCGCGGGGTCGCGGTGATTTTTGGCATTCCGGGGGTGCATAACCAAGAGATGTATCGCGGGATCGAAGAGGCCGGCATCACGCATGTGTTGGCGCGGCATGAGCAGGGGGCCGGGTTCATGGCGGATGGCTATGCGCGGGCCACGGGCCAGCCGGGGGTGGCCTATGTGATCACCGGGCCGGGGCTGTGCAATATCCTGACGCCGCTCGGGCAGGCGTGGTCGGACAGTGTGCCGGTGCTGGTGCTGTCGTCCTGTCTGGATGAGACAGCAGCGCAGCAGGGGCAGTTGCACCAGATGCGCGATCAGCGCGCGGCGGCGGGCTGTGTTACAGAATGGAGCGTTGAGGCGCGCGATGCGGCCAGTGCCTATCGGTTGATTGACCGCGCGCTTGTGGAATTTGCCACGCGGCGCGGGCGGCCCCGGCATATTCAGGTGCCGATTGCGACGCTGGAAGGGATGGCCGAGGCGGCGCCTGCGGCCCTGCCATTGGTGGATGTGCCGGAAATCGCCACCGAGGTGGTGGCGGAGGTGGCCGAGGCGTTGCGGGCTGCGCGCAAGCCGTTGATGATCTTGGGCGGCGGGGCTGCGCAGAGTGCCGAGGCCTGGCGCGAGATTGCGACGCGGTTGGGGGCGGCAACCTTTACCACCTATGCCGGGCGCGGGATCATGGGGGCGGCGGCCCCGCTTGATTTCGGGGCCTATCTGGCGCGGCCTGATAGCGCGACGGTGATCGGCGAGGCCGATCTGGTGCTGGTGGTGGGCAGCGAGTTGTCGCAAAACGATCTGTGGCGGGCAGAGTTGGGGCATCGTGCGCCGCTGATCCGGGTGGATATGGACTCGGATGTTCTGGGTGGTGCAGTGGCCGGTGATCGCCGGGTTTTGGCAGAGGCCGGGGCGTTGGCGCGGGGGCTCTTGGCGCAGGATTTGCCGTCACGCGGCGGTTGGCGGCCCGAAGAGATCACTGCCGCGCGGGCGCGCTGGCGGGCTGAGAGCGACGCGGAGCGGCCGGGGATTGCCAGCATTTGCGATGCCCTGCGCGCAGCCTTGCCCGAGGACACGATGATCTATTCCGACATGACGCAATTCGCCTATGTCGCCAAAGAGGTCTGGCCGATGGCGCGGCCCGGTCATTGGCATCATCCCACAGGCTTTGGCACGCTCGGCTATGCGCTGCCTGCGGCGATTGGCGGCGCGATGGCGCGGCGGGGCAAACCCACCGTCGCCATCGCGGGCGATTACGGGTTTCAGTATACGGTGCAGGAACTGGGCACGGCGGTAGAGCAGGGGCTGGCCCTGCCAATTCTGGTCTGGGACAATACCAAGCTGAAAGAGATCGAGGACAGCATGGTGCGGGCGCAGATCGCGCCCAATGCGGTCAAGGCGCATAACCCCGATTTCTGCGCGCTGGCGCGGGCCTATGGCGCCCATGCCGAGGCCCCGCAAAGCGTGGCGGCGTTGCAAGAGGCGGTGCAGGCGGCGCTGCGCGCGGACCGCCCCACGTTGATCCATATGACGCCGGTTCTGTCGGTGCCGGCTTAGTAAACATCGCCGCGACCGGTCACCGAAATATAGGCTGGGCAACCGGGCCGGGCGGTGTTGATGATCAGATACCAGACGGTTTCGCCGGGCCGCCCGGTGCGCGAATATTCGCAGCCCGAGGGATGCGTCCACCATTGGCCCTGATGGCTGACGGGGGGCATGACGCTGGATTTGCCGACCTTGATCTGGCTGGCGCGGCCGATCGTTTTCGACACATCCGCCTGAGCGATGCCGGTGAGGCCGAGCGTGAGGGCGGTGACGAGTGTGAGGATGGTTTTCATTGGCGGGACTCCGTTACAAGTTTTGCATTCCGGCCTTCACTCCACTGCCCGCCGGGGGCGCGTTGGCGTCAGGACCATGTCAAAAGAACGGCGCTTGCCGAGGATTATTCCCAAATTTTTGCAAAGAGTGCGCAGTGTTGCGCGTGCAAACCCGTGGTATAAGAGGGGTATGTCGCTCTTTTATGGGCTGACACGCTTTGAACATGGATCACAGGCGCGATCATGCCCATTGTCACCTTTCATATCGGCATGCCGAAATGTGCGACGACCACGATCCAGAGCTTTCTGGCGGAGGGTGCCACGTGGCTGGCGGCGCAGGGGCAGGTCTATGAGCATCATCCCGAGGACCGCACGCGCAATCAGGGCAATGCGGCGCAATTGGCGGCCTTTGGTGTGGCACAGGATAGCGCGCGGATGGCGGCGCATCTGGGCTATTTCCTGCGCTCGGGGCGCGATGTTGTGCTGAGCAGCGAGGTTTTGTTTGACCTTTGGCGTCAAGACAGGTTCGTGCCGTTGCGCGATGCGGTGCAGCGGTTGGGCTACGAGCTTCGCGTGGTGGTCTATCTCAAGCGGCAGGATCTGTGGATCGAGAGCGATTTCAAGCAGCATGTGAAGGGGCGGAGCGACTGGGCTGGCAGCTTTGAGCACCTGCTGGAGCGGCGGCTGTCGCGGGGGACGCTGGACTATCATCGGCTTTTGGGGGCATGGGCGGCGCAAGTGGGGCGCGAGGCGATGACCGTTGTGCCGCTCAACCCGTCGCAGCCACAGGATTTTGCCGTGCGGCGGTTTTTGGAGATCATCGGCGTGGCCCCGCCCGAGGGGGCATTGGGACTAGCTCCGCAGAATGTGAGCCCGCCTGCGGCGATGATCGAGGCTGCGCGGCACATCAAGGCCGCCCTCCTTGCGCGGGGGCTGAGCGGGCCAGAGATTGCGCCGCTTTTGGCGCAGTTCATGGCGCAGATGCCAGAGCGGGCGCAGACCGGCGCGGCGCAAGAGATCCTGAGCCCTGAGGCGCGGCGCGACCTTTTGGAGCGCTGCGCGGCGTCCAATGCGGCGCTCGCGCAAGAGTTTCTTGCCGGGCAGGTGCCCTTTGATCCGCCAGAGCCGGTGGGGGCCTGGGTGCCGCTTTCGGAGCGGGCGGTTGCGATCCTCGCAGAGCGTGTGTCGCAAGAGATGCTTGGATCTGCGCCCGAGGCCAAGCCCGATAGCTCGCTTATCGGGCGCTGGCGGGCGGCGCGGCGCGGCAAGACGTAGTGTAATCTTTTGCCGAGGTGGCGCAAATTGGGCTGGTCTCGGGCCGGTGGCGCGATTAGGTAGATGGGCGATAGCGACGCAACGGAGTGAGCCCAGACATGGCTAAAATCACCTATATCGAGCATAATGGCACCCGGCATGAGGTCGAGGTGGCCAATGGCCTGACCGTGATGGAAGGCGCACGCGACAACAATATCCCCGGCATCGAGGCCGATTGCGGCGGGGCCTGCGCCTGTTCCACCTGTCATGTCTATGTCGATCCGGCTTGGGTGGGCAAACTGCCTGCCAAGGATGACATGGAAGAGGACATGCTCGATTTCGCCTATCAGCCGGACCCGGCGCGCTCGCGTCTGACCTGTCAGCTCAAGGTGACGGAGGCGCTGGATGGTTTGGTGGTGCAGATGCCGGAAAAACAAATCTGAGATGCGCGGCGCGGCGGCGGTCTTCGGGGCGCTGCTGCTTGCGGGGCCAGTTCTGGCCGAACCTTGGGTGACAAGCGGCGGTGGCAGCATCGCCGCTGCGCGCTTTGAAGGCCCTGATGACAGTTATCCGCATCGGATCATGGGGCAGATACACGAGCGCCGTGTGTTGGCGGTGCGCGATGCCTCTGGAATGGAAATCCGGTATGACCTGCGGCAGGGGCCGGAACCCAGCCATGTGTTCGAGGATATCGCCCCGCGTCTGGTGGATGCCGATGGCGATGGGCAGATTGATGTGGTGGTTGTGGAATCCAGCCCCACGCAGGGCGCGCAGCTGGCGATTTACAGTCTGCGGCGCGGGCACTTGGTGAAATCCGCCGCCACGCCCCACATCGGGACACGGTTTCGCTGGCTGGCGCCTGCTGCGATTGCCGATCTGAATGGCGACGGGATCACCGATATCGCCTATGTCGAGACGCCGCATCTGGGCAAGACCCTGCGCGTCTGGAGTTGGGCACCGGGGGGCTTGACGCAGGTTGCGAGCCTGAAGGGCGTGACCAATCACCGGATCGGGGATGAGGTGATCTGGGGCGGGTTGCGCGACTGTGGTCTAGGGCCTGAGATCATCGTCGCGGATGCCGGATTTCGCGAGGTTGTGGCGGTGGCGTTTGACGGCGCTGACCTGACGGCGCGGCCCTTGGGGATCATGGCCACCCAAGAGGGGTTCGCACAGGCGATGGCCTGCGGCTGAGGTTCATCTGGCCAAAAATACCTCGGGGGTGTGGGGGCTGGCCCCCACGCAGGGCGCAGTTCAGAGCGCGCGCCAGCCGATGTCGCGGCGGCAAAACCCCTCGGGCCAGTCGATCTGGTCCACCATGGCATAGGCGCGCTCTGCCGCCTCTTGCAGGGTGGTGCCACGGGCTGTGGCGGCCAGAACGCGGCCGCCTGTGGCGGTGATTTGCCCCTCTGCGCGGGTGGTGCCTGCATGAAAGACCATGTGAAAGCTGTCCTCGGGGCAGGTCTCTAGCCCTTTGATGACGCTGCCTTTTTCATAGGTGCCGGGATAGCCGCGTGCGGCCAGAACGACCGTCAGGGCGTGATCTTCGGCCCAGTTGACCGAAATATCGCCCAGTCGTCCTTCGGCGGTGGCGAGCAGCAGGTCGAGCGCCTGCGCGCCCAAGCGCATCATCAGCACCTGACATTCGGGATCGCCAAAGCGGCAGTTGTATTCGACAAGGCGCGGTGTGCCGTCCTTGATCATCAGCCCGACAAAGAGCACGCCTTGGTAGGGCGTGCCGCGCCGTGCCATTTCGGCCAAGGTGGGGCGGACGATTTGATCGAGCGCCTGTTGGGTCACGGCGTCGGTCATCACGGGCGCAGGGGAATAGGCCCCCATGCCGCCGGTGTTGGGGCCGGTGTCGCCCTCGCCCACGCGTTTGTGATCTTGGGCGGTGCCGATGGGGAGCGCCGTCTCGCCGTCGCAAAGGACGAAAAAGCTGGCCTCTTCGCCCTCCATGAACTCCTCGATCACCACTTCGGCCCCGGCCTGCCCGAATTCGCCGCCGAACATATCCTCCAGCGCGGCGAGGGCCTCATCCTCGGTCATGGCCACGATCACGCCTTTGCCAGCGGCCAGACCGTCGGCCTTGACCACGATGGGGGCCCCTTGCGCCGTGACATAGGCGCGGGCAGCGGCAAGGTCGGTGAAATGGGCATAGGCGGCGGTGGGCGCGTTTGCCGCGTCGCAGATGGCTTTGGTAAAGCTCTTGGACGCCTCAAGCCGGGCGGCGGCGGCGGAGGGGCCAAAGACCAGCAATCCCGCCTCGCGCAGGCGGTCGGCGACACCGGCGGCAAGCGGGGCCTCGGGGCCGATGATGACGAAATCAATGGCCTCGGCCTCGCAGAAGCCCGCAATCGCGCCGCCGTCGAGGATATCGAGTGCGGCACATTCGGCGATTTCTGCAATGCCCGCGTTGCCGGGGGCCACGATCAGCCGGTCGCATTTGGGGTTTTGCAGTACTGCCCAGCCAAGCGCATGTTCCCGCCCGCCTGATCCGAGGATGAGAATATTCATGGCGGCAACTCCTGCTTGGCCTTGGTTGGCCTGCGTTCTAAGGTGGTGGGCAGGCAGACACAAGGCAGGAGGGGCGCGCGCATGTCCGATCTGATCGACGATCCCCAAGAGGGCGGTAATGCCCCGGAGTTTTCCGTCTCGGACCTGTCGGGGGCGATCAAGCGGATGATCGAGGGCGAGTTTTCGCATGTGCGGGTGCGCGGCGAATTGGGCCGTATTTCGCGGCCACGGTCGGGGCATATCTATCTGGACCTCAAGGACGATTCGGCGGTGTTGGCTGGGATCATCTGGAAAGGTGTGGCCACGCGCCTTGCGGTGCAGCCCGAAGAGGGGATGGAGGTGGTGGCCACGGGCCGTTTGACCACCTTCCCCGGTCAATCGCGCTATCAGATCATCATCGAGGATATGAAGCCAGCGGGCATGGGCGCGCTGATGGCGATGTTGGAAAAACGCAAGGCGGCGCTGGCGGCGGAAGGGCTGTTCGCGCCTGAGCGCAAGCAGGCGCTGCCCTATCTGCCGGAGATCATCGGGGTTGTCACATCGCCCTCGGGCGCGGTGATCCGCGATATTCTGCACCGGCTGCGGGATCGGTTTCCGCGCAAGGTGCTGATTTGGCCCGTCGCCGTGCAGGGTGACAAATGTGCGCCGGAGGTGGCGCGGGCGATCCGGGGGTTCAATGCGATGACGCCGGGGGGCGCGCTGCCGCTCCCTGATTTGATCATCGTGGCGCGCGGTGGTGGATCGGTCGAGGATCTGCGGGGGTTCAACGAGGAAATCGTGGTGCGCGCGGCGGCGGAAAGTGCGATTCCGCTGATTTCCGCCGTGGGCCATGAGACGGACACCACGCTGATTGATTTCGCCTCGGACAAGCGCGCGCCGACGCCGACGGCGGCGGCGGAATTGGCGGTGCCGGTGCGGATGGACCTTTTGGCCTGGGTTGAGGGGCAGGGCGCGCGGCTGAGCCATGCGCTGAGCCAAGGGGTGCGTTTGCGCGGTCAGCGGTTGCGCGATCTGGCGCGGGCCTTGCCACGGGCCGAGGTTTTGCTGGATGGGCCGCGGCAGCGGCTGGATGCCTTGGGCGAGCGCCTGCCTGCGGCGCTGATCCGGTCGGTGCAGGTGCGACGGGTTCATCTGTCAGAGACGGCGGGGGCGTTGCGCCCGGCGCTGTTGCGGCGGGCGGTTGAAGGGGATCGGCGGCGGTTGCAGGCGACGGCGGCGCGGCTGAATGTGCATGCGCTCAACCGCGATATTGCGCAGAAGCGGCGCGATTTGGATCAGGTCTCGGCGCGGTTGTCGGATGTGGCGGGGCGGCAGGTGCGGGGCTGGCAGGATCGGCTGGCGGCGCTGGAGCGGTTGCGCGAGACGCTGGGCTACAAGGCCACGCTGAGCCGTGGCTATGCGGTGGTGCGTGGCGATGGGGCCGTGATGACGACACGGGCGGCCGCAGCAGGGGCGGCGGCGCTGCAGATTGAATTTGCCGATGGCGTGCTTGATGTGTCGGGGTCGCCCGCCGCTGCGCCCAAGCCCAAGCCCAAAACCCCGCCTGCGGGGCAAGGCAGCCTGTTCTGACGGGGTCAGTCCGGTTTTTGCCCGCCGATGCGCTGGGTGAGTTCGGCTGCGGCCTCGGCCACTTGACGCCCGACGGTGTCGAGCCGGGCATCAGGCAGACGTGCGGCCAGACCCGAGACCGAGATGGCGCAGACTGCTTCGGCCTGTGGCGACCAGACCACGGCGGCCAAGCAGCGTAAGCCCGTCACATGCTCCTCGTCATCAAGTGCAAAGCCTTGGGCGCGGATGCGTTTGATATCGACCATGGCTGTGGTCAGGCTGCGGTGTGAGCGTTTGGTCATCGGGTGAAACCCGGTGCGGGCCACGAACTCGGCGATATCGGCATCGGGCCATGTGGCGAGAATCGCCTTGCCCATGCCAGAGCAAAAGGCGGGCACGCGCCCGCCGGGGGGCGAGATGGCGCGCATGATTTCGCGGCTTTCGACCTGTGAGAGGGTCACAAGCTCGTCCTGATCGAGAATGCCGAGATTGGCGGTCTCGCGCGTGGCATCGCGCAGGTGGCGCAAGAGCGGCAGGGCCGGGGTGACGAAATTATGCCGCCGGGCAAAGGCGGTGCCAACGGAAAACGCGCCCCGTCCGACATGCCACAGCGCGCGCTCTGAATCGAATTGTGCGAAGTGCTGCAATTCGAGCGTGGTCAGCAGGCGGTGCGTGGTCGAGACCGCAAGACCGGCCAGCCGGGCCAAATCCGACACGCGCGCGCCTTCGTCCTGCTGGCTGAGCAGGTGCAGCAGGCGCAGGGCGCGGGCGACAGACTGGACGCCTTGGGATTGGGGATCGGTCATGTTCGGTATACCTTTCCATACAATGGAAAACATTTTTCCCGTTCTTACAAGTCCCGCAGCACTGAAGTAGCTGCAAAACCCGATGATTTCCTGAAATACTGGAGCGATACCATGACCACCTATGTTGACCGTCACGGCCTGAGCGTGGCCGCACCGCTGGCCCGTTTGATCGAAGATGAGGTGCTGCTTGGGCTGAGTGCTGATCAGTTCTGGTCCGGCTATGCCGCGCTGTTGCGGGATCTTGCGCCCAAGAACGCGGCCCTTTTGGCCAAGCGGCGGGAGCTGCAGGTGCAGATTGACGGCTGGCACCGCGCGCGGCGCGGGCAGCAGTTTGATGGTGACGCGTATCGCGAATTTCTGACCGAGATCGGCTATCTGGTGCCGGAACCTGAGGCGTTTGAGCTGGGCACGCAGAATGTGGATGCCGAGATTGCACAGGTTGCGGGGCCGCAATTGGTGGTGCCGGTGATGAATGCGCGGTTTGCGCTCAATGCCGCCAATGCGCGTTGGGGCAGTCTTTATGATGCGCTTTATGGCACGGATGCAATTGCGGGCCGGGCAGAGGGGCCGGGCTATGATGCTGCGCGGGGCAGCCAAGTGATTGCCTGGGCGCGGGCGCATCTGGACAAGGTGGCCCCCTTGGCCGCCGGGTCCTGGGCGGATGTCGCGGCGTTGGAGGTGGACGGCGCGTTGCGTGTTACCGTGGGCGGGCACGTCACGGGGTTGGCTGATGCAGGGCAGTTTGCAGGCACTACGGCGGGCGGCAACGTGATGTTGCGGGTCAATGGGCTGATGATCGAGATCGTGATTGACCGGGCGTCGGCCATTGGCCGCGATGATCCGGCGGGAATTTCGGATGTGCGGATCGAAAGCGCGCTGACCGCGATACAGGATTGCGAGGATTCGGTCGCGGCGGTGGATGCTGACGATAAATGCGTGGTCTATGGCAATTGGCTGGGTCTGATGCGTGGCGACCTGCAAGAGCGGTTCGAGAAGGGCGGGCGTCTGCTCACCCGGGCGCTGAACCCGGATGTGACCTATCTTGATCCGCAGGGGAACGAGGTGGTGCATCCAGGACGTGCGCTGATGCTGGTGCGCAATGTCGGGCTTTTGATGACCACTGATGCGGTGCTGCTCGATGGCAAGGAGACGCCCGAGGTGATGCTGGATGCCGCCGTGACGGTTGCGGCGGCGATGCATGATCTGGCGCGCGGTGCAGAGGGCAATTCGCGGGCTGGATCGGTCTATGTGGTGATCCCCAAGCTGCATGGGCCAGAGGAATGCGCCTTTGTCGATACGCTCTATGGGCGGGTCGAAGAGGTGCTGGGCCTGCCGCAAAATACTGTCAAGCTGGGCGTGATGGATGAGGAGCGGCGGACCTCGGCGAACCTTATGGCCTGTATCAAGGCGGTCAAGGATCGCTGTGTGTTCATCAACACCGGGTTCCTTGATCGGACCGGCGACGAGATTCACACCTCGATGCAGGCGGGGCCGGTCATTCCCAAGGGCGAGATGCAAAAGGCTATCTGGCTTGCGGCCTATGAGGCCGGGAATGTCGATGCGGGCCTTGCAGCCGGCATGACCGGGCGCGGGCAAATCGGCAAGGGCATGTGGGCCAAGCCCGATGCGATGGCCGATATGCTGGAGGTCAAGATCGGGCATCCCAAGGCTGGGGCGAATACGGCTTGGGTGCCGTCGCCCACAGCGGCGACGCTGCATGCCACGCATTACCATCAGGTGGATGTGGCCGGGCTGCAAGCGGCGCTCAAGGGCCGGGATTGCGCGGCGCGGGCTGATCTGCTGACGCCGCCGCTGATGGTGGGGCGCAACCTATCGGGCGAAGAAGTACGGCGCGAGCTGGACAATTCCTGTCAGTCGATTCTGGGCTATGTCGTGCGTTGGGTCGATCAGGGGATCGGCTGTTCCAAGGTGCCGGACATCAACGATGTGGCGCTGATGGAGGATCGCGCGACTTTGCGGATTTCGTCGCAGTATCTGGCCAATTGGCTGATCCACGGGATATGCACAGCGGAAGAGATTGACGCCTCGCTGCGGCGTATGGCACCCAAGGTGGATGCGCAGAACGCGCAGGACCCGGCCTATCGCCCGATGGCCCCCGATTTCGATGGGGCGGCGTTCAAGGCGGCGCGGGATCTGATTTTTGAAGGGGCCAAGCAGCCCTCGGGCTATACAGAGCCGCTGTTGCATGCGGCGCGGCGCGGGGTCAAAGCGGCATAGGGGGAACGGTTTATGCTGACGGTAAAAAGGCTCGATCTGGCGGACGCTGGGGTGCTCTTGGCGGGCGCGCGCGCCAAGGCGGCGGAGATCGGCGTGCCGATGTGTATCGCCATCACCGACGAGGGCGGCAATCTGGTGGCGTTTGAGCGGATGGACGGGGGCAAGGTTACGTCGATCACCATTGCGATCGACAAGGCCTTTACCGCCGCCGGAGCCAAGAAAGCGACGCATGAGTATGGCGAGTTGAGCCAACCCGGCATGCCCGCCTATGGCATCGCGGCGGCCATTGGCGGGCGGTTGATGGTGGTGGGCGGCGGCCTGCCCGTGGTTGTGGAGGGCGATGTTGTGGGTGGCATCGGCGTGAGTTCGGGCACGCCGATGCAGGACCGCGAGGTTGCGGAGGCTGGTATTGCGGCGTTTCTGGCGGGGCTCTAAACCTCTGCCGGGGCGACCACCTCTTGAAAATTGGTGAAAAACTGCGCGGCGAGCTTTTTCGCCGTGCTTTGAATGAGGCGGCTGCCCAATTGCGCGAGCTTGCCGCCGATGTCGGCGCGGGCATTATAGCGCAGGGTGGTGACGCCGTTTTCTTCGGTCAGCGTCACATCCGCGCCGCCCTTGGCATGGCCCGCAGCGCCGCCATTGCCTTGGCCCGTCAATGAAAACGCATCTGGCGCACCCGAGGTGTCGAGCCTGACCGTACCGGTAAAGCGTGCCTTGACCGGGCCGATCTTGAGCACGACGCGGGCCTCTAATTCTGTATCGGAATGTTTGATCAGTTCCTCGCATCCCGGAATGCTCTGGCGCAGAATCTCGGGATCGTTGAGCGCGGCATAGACGCGGGATTTGGGCGCATTGAGCGTGATTTCATCGGCGAGGTCCATGGGGGTCTCCTTGATATTTAGGGGAATGTCAGGTTTGGCGCTGGCCTTGGCGGCGGTGCTGGACGATCTGGGCCAGAATTGAGAGCGCGATTTCCTCGGGGGTGACAGCGTTGATCGCAAGGCCCGCCGGGGAATGGACGCGCGCCAGCGTCTCTGGCGTGGCCTCAAGCCGCGCGGCGAGGGTTGTGAATTTGCGGCGGCTGGCGACAAAGCCGATATAGTCGGCGTCAGAGGCCAGTGCCGTGCGCAGGGCGTCGAGATCGCCGGCCCCTTGGGTGGCGATGACCACCATCCGCGCATGGTTGGCGGCGGGCAGGGGGCCAGAATCGGGCTGGGTATCGGGTGTGGTGATGTCAAACCCGAAGGGCTGCGCAAGCGTGGCGAGGGCAAGCGCCACAGGTGAGGCACCAAGGATCACAAGTTCGGGGCGGGGCAGGACCGGTTCCACGAAAATCTCCATCGCGCCCTTGCTGGGACAGCCGTTGCGGGCGATGTCGCGGCCCTGATGGTGTTCGCCGGGGGTCAGGCCCTGCGCGGTCAGGTCTTCGTCAGGCTGAATGGAAATGAGGCGCGGCGTGCCTTCGGCGAGGGCGCTTTGGGCGGCGCGGGCCACCGCACCCCGCACGCAGCCGCCACCAATCCAGCCCTCTGATATGGTGCCATCGGCGAGGATCAGCGCGCGTGCGCCGGGTTTGGCGGCAGTGGCCCCCACGGTGCGGATCACCGTGGCAATGGCATAGGGGGTGCGGGTGGCGTTCAGGCGGTGGGTGGCGGTGTTGAGCGTGTCAGAGATCATGTCAGGCGCTCCAGCTGCGGGCCGAGGGCCGCCAGATCGTTCAGCGTCGTGGCGGCGGCAAAGAGATCGAGATGCGGCAGGGCAGCGGCCATGGCGGCGGTGACGGGCGCGTAATCTGCATAACCTTTCAAGGGGTTGAGCCAAATGATTCGCCCACCTCGTTTGCGCAGGCGGATGAGGGCCTCGGTCAGGGCTGCGGGCGCGTCAGTGTCATAGCCGTCCGACAGGATCACCACGACCGTGCGGGAATTGACGCCGTGCCGCGCGGGGCCACGGGCGAAATCTGCCAGCGATGCGCCAATCTTGGACCCGCCGCCAAAGCCATCGGCCAGAAGCGACAGGCGGTTGAGGGCGCGCAGTGGGTCAGGATCGCGCAGCGCGTCCGAAATACGCACAAGGCGGGTATGAAAGAGCCAGGCATCCGTGGCGTCATCAGCGCGAACAAGGCCGGTGAGAAAGGCCAAAAACACCCGCGCATAGATCGTCATCGAGCCGGAGACATCGCAGAGGGCGACGATCCGCATCTGACGATCCGGGCGTTTCTTGCGCGGGAGTGTCAGGGGTTCGCCCCCGGTGGCAAGGCTGGCGCGGATGAGGCGGCGAAAGTGGATCTGATCGCCCCGATGGGCGGCCCGGCGGCGGCGGGACCGGCGGTAGGCGAGGGATTGCGCAAGGCGGCGGGCGATGGATTCAGCCTCGGCAATATCCTGCGGGCTGACCAGTTTGCGCATGTCGTGATGCATCAGGCTGGCGGTGCGGCTGGCGATGAGCGTGCCGGTGCCGTCGCCATGGGCCGCACCCCTGCCATCGTCGGGGGCGTGGATTTGCCCGCGCGCGGTGCTGTTTTCACCGCTGGCATCGCGGCTGTTGCGGCTATTGGCATTGCCGCTGCGCTCTGACGGGGCGAATTTCTCGCGCACGCGGCCTGCGCTCAGCCAATAGCTGTCAAAGAGCGCGTCGAACTGGGCCACCTCATCGGCGGTGCTGGCGCAAACTGATTTGAGGGCGCGGCGGGTCTCGTCGGGGTTGGCCGCGTTGATATGGCTGAGGGCTGTAAGGGCTGTTTGTGTCTCGCCCACGCCCAACCTCAGGCCATTGGCGCGCAGATGGGCGATGAAGCCTGCGATACGTGCGGATGGCCCCGGATCGCGGGCGGCAAAGCGGGTGACGCGGCTCATGCGGCCTGCCCTGCGAGGCGCTGCGCCACTTCTGTAGTGATATTGGCGCGGTCTGTTTGGGTCTTGAGCAGGGTCGCAAGCGCGGCTTGCAAGATCACCGGATCATGGGTCAGATCGTTGATGCCAAGGCCCGCAAGAGCCGCGGCGAAATCGAGGGTTTCGGCGATGCCGGGAGTTTTCTCAAGGTCCTCGCGGCGGAGGGCCTGCACGAAGCTGACGATCTGGCGGGTGAGGTGCTGGTCGATCTGCGGACAGCGGCTTTGCAATATTGCAAGCTCTGCGGTGCGGTCCGGGTAATCGACATGGGCATAAATGCACCGCCTGCGCAGCGCATCCGAAAGGTCACGGGTGCCATTGGCGGTGAGGATCACCATCGGGCGCGCGGTGGCGGTAAGAGTGCCCATTTCGGGGATGGTGATCTGGAACTCGGACAGGATTTCAAGAAGATAGGCCTCGAATTCCTCGTCGGCGCGGTCGATCTCGTCGATCAGCAGGACCGGCGATTCTGCCTGCCGGATGGCCTGCAAGAGGGGCCGCTCCAAGAGGTAATCATCAGAGAAAATTCGCGCTTCCACGCCTGCGCCGGTCTCGCCGCCCTCTGAGGCGGCGCGGATGGCGAGGAGTTGGCGGGGGTAGTTCCATTCATAGATGGCTTGGGCGGCGTCGAGCCCTTCGTAGCATTGCAGGCGGATCAGGCGCGCGGATTTCATCGCAGCCAACACGCGCGCCACCTCGGTCTTGCCGACGCCTGCAGCCCCTTCCAGCAGGAGGGGCCGTTCCAGTGACAGGGCGATATGCAGCGCCATGGCCAAATCGTCACCTGCGATATAGCCATGATCTGTCATGCCCTGTTGCAGATCGCGCCAGCCTTGCATGCAGTCTCCCTGTTTCTTTTTGGTGCAAATACTCCGGGGGTCCGGGGGCTGGCCCCCGGTCCCGTCCTCAGCCATGCAGCCCGAGGTCATGGGCTGCGCGCCAGATGCGCCAATGATCATGCGGCATATGGCTTTGACGCAGGCCAAAGGGGCGCAGCGCATCATGCACGGCGTTTGAAAAGGCCGGAACACCGCCGACATTCGGGCTTTCACCCACGCCCTTGGCCCCGATGGGGTGGTGTGGCGAGGGGGTTTCCGTATGATCTGTGGTGTAATGCGGCGTTTCCCACGCGGTGGGGATAAAGAAATCCATCAGCGTGCCGGTTTTGACATTGCCCATCTCGTCATAGGCAATTTCCTGTCCCATGGCGATGGCGAGCGCCTCTGTCAGGCCGCCATGCACTTGGCCTTCGATCACCATCGGGTTGATGCGGGTGCCGCAATCGTCGAGCGCGTAGAACTGGCGGATTTGGGTCTCGCCGGTGTCGACGTCGATTTCCATCACGCAGATATAGGCCCCGAAGGGATAGGTCATGTTGGGCGGATCGTAGTAGCTGACCGCTTCGAGCCCCGGCTCGACGCCGGGAATGGCCTGATGATAGGCGGCATAGGCAATCTCGGCCATGGTCTTGAACCGTTCCGGCGCGCCTTTGACGGCGAAGCGGTCGATGTCGAATTCGACGTCATCGTCATGGACCTCTAGCAGATAGGCCGCGATCATCTGCGCCTTGGCGCGGATTTTGCGACCGGCGAGCGCGGTGGCGGCCCCTGCCACGGGGGTAGAGCGGCTGCCATAGGTGCCAAGGCCGTAGGGCGCGGTGTCGGTGTCGCCTTCTTCCACCGTGATCTTGTCCGCCGGGATGCCGATTTCGGTGGCGAGGATCTGGGCAAAGGTGGTGGCGTGGCCTTGACCCTGAGAGATGGTGCCAAGGCGGGCGATGGCCGATCCGGTGGGGTGGATGCGGATTTCGCAGCTGTCGAACATGCCCATCCCAAGGATGTCGCAATTCTTGACCGGGCCGGCCCCCACGATTTCGGTGAAATGCGTGAGGCCAATGCCAATCAGTTTGCGGGTTTCGCCGCGTTTGAAGGCCTCGATGCGTTCGGCCTGTTCGGCGCGCAGCCCGGCGTAATCCACAGCCTCGAGCGCCTTGTCCCAGGCGGTGTGGTAATCGCCGCTGTCATATTCCCAGCCAAGCGCCGAGTGATAGGGGAATTGATCGGCGCGGATGAAGTTGATGCGGCGGAGTTCTGCCGCGTCCATGCCGAGTTCAATGGCCAGTATTTCGATCATGCGCTCTATGAAATACGCGGCCTCGGTCACGCGGAAGGAGCAGCGATAGGCGACGCCGCCCGGGGCCTTGTTGGTATAGACGCCATCGACGCCCACGTAGGCCACGGGGATGTCATAGCTGCCGGTGCAGATGTGAAAGAATCCGGCCGGGAATTTGGTTGGATCGGCGCAGGCGTCGAACGCGCCGTGATCGGCGGTGACATGGCACCAGAGGCCGGTGATCTTGCCCTCTTTGGTGGCCGCGATCTTGCCCTTCATCCAGTAGTCGCGGGCGAAGGCGGTGGCCATCAGGTTTTCCATCCGATCCTCGACCCATTTCACCGGCAGGCCGGTGACGATGGTGGCGACGATCGAGCAGACATAGCCGGGATAAACGCCGACCTTGTTGCCAAAGCCGCCGCCGATGTCGGGCGACACCACGCGGATGTTGTGTTCGTCGATGCCCGACAGCAAGGAGGCCACGGTGCGCACCACATGCGGGGCCTGAAAGGTGCCATAGAGCGTGAGCTTGCCATTCACCTTGTCCATGGAGGCGACGCAGCCGCAGGTTTCCAGTGGGCAGGGGTGGGTGCGGTGGTAATAGATCATTTCCTCGGCCACCACATCGGCGGAGGCGATCACCTCTTCGGTGGTGGATTTATCGCCCTGTTCCCACAGGAAAATATGGTTGGGGTGGCGGCGGGGGCCGTGGGCACCATCGGCACCGGGGGCGAGATCCTCGCGCAGCACTGTGTCGGAGTTGAGCGCCTCGAACGGGTCGGTGATGACGGGGAGTTCCTCATACTCGACGTCGACCAGTTCCACAGCGTCGGCGGCAACGTAACGGTCGCGGGCGACGACAAAGGCCACTTCTTGTCCTTGAAAGAGCACTTTGCCATCGGCAAGCACCATCTGTTTGTCGCCCGCAAGGGTGGGCATCCAATGCAGGCCGAGCGGTTCGAGATCCTTGGCCGTCAGCACAGCCACCACGCCGTCAAGCGCCATGGCGGCGGAGGTGTCGATGGATTTCACGCGGGCATGGGCATAGGGCGAACGGACGAAATCGCCAAAGAGCATGCCGGGCATCTTGATGTCATCGACATAATTGCCCTTGCCTTGGGTAAAGCGCGCATCTTCGACGCGCTTGCGGGCGCAGCCGATGCCCTTGAGCTTGGCGGTGCGGTCGTCGCGGTCTGGCGTCAGATCGTTCATTCTGCGGCCTCCTTGGAGGAATTGAGTGTGGCAGCGGCGGCGAGCACCGATTTGACGATGTTTTGATAGCCGGTGCAGCGGCAGAGATTGCCCGCCATGCCGAAGCGCACCTCTTCTTCGGTGGGGTCGGGGTTTTCCTTAAGCAGTTGTGCCGCGCGGGTGATCATACCCGGCGTGCAAAAGCCGCATTGCAACCCGTGATGCTCGCGAAACGCCTCTTGCAGCGGGTGGAGCGCATCGGGGCTTCCGAGCCCTTCGATGGTGGTGATGCTGGCCCCGTCTGCCTGAGCGGCGAAGACGGTGCAGGATTTGATCGACCGGTCGCCCATAATCACGGTGCAGGCGCCGCAATGCGAGGTTTCGCAGCCGATATGCGGGCCTGTGATATTGAGGCGTTCGCGCAGGACATGGATCAAAAGCTCGCGTGGTTCTGCCAGCAATTCATGGCGGGTGCCGTTCACGGTGAGGGTGATCTGCATTTTCTTGGACATGGGTGCGTTTCCTCAGGCGCGCGACCAAGCGCGGGCGATGGCGCGGGCAAGGATGATGCCTGCCGCGTGGCGTTTGAATTCGACCGGTCCGCGATTGTCCTCTGACGGGTCGATGGCGGTTTGCATCGCGGTGATTGCGGCGATGACGGCATCTTCGCCGCAGGCGGTGCCGATGAGGGCATTGCCTGCTGCCTCGGCCCAGATGGGCGTATCGGAGAGGTTGGTCATGGCGATGGACGCGGCGGTGCAGTGATCGCCCGAGCGGGTGAGGATCACGGCGGCGGCGGCGGTGGCGTAATCGCCGATCTTGCGTTTCTGTTTCTCATAGGCCTGCCCGCCGGTGGGCGCGTCAAAGCTGACTGCGGTCAGGATTTCGTCATCCTCGCGGGCGGTCAGATAGGCGCTCTCGTAGAATTCCCGTGCGGGGATGGTGCGGCTGCCCTCGGGGCCGGTGACGTGGAATGTGGCGTTCAGGCATTGCATCAGGCCGGGCATGTCGTTGCCGGGATCGCCATTTGCGACGTTGCCGCCGAGCGTGCCCATGGCGCGCACCTGCGGATCAGCAATCTGAAGCGCCGCCTCGCGCAGGATGGGCGCGTGGGTGGTCAGACCGGCATGAGCGATGATTTCGGCCTGCGTGACCATGGCCCCAAGGGTGATGCGGCTGCCATCCATGGTGATCCCGCGCAGCGCGTCGATCGCTTGCAAGTCGATGAGGTGCGGCACCTCGGCCATGCGCAGCTTCATCATCGGGATGAGGCTGTGACCGCCTGCGATAACACGGGCCTCGTCGCCGTGTTGTTGCAAGAGGGCGAGGGCGGCGGGCAGATCACCGGGGCGGTGATACTCGAATGCGGCTGAAATCATGTGGTCTCCTCCCAAAGACGGGGCCGGGCGGCCTTGGGCGGAATTGGAGAGGGCAGGGGCGATTTGTCGCCTCACAAGTCCTGAAAATCGTGGTTCGCTGCACGAAATGCGAAATGCTTGCACGAAATGCGAGCGTTTCAGGCGGTGAGCGTTTCGGCCTCTATCGGCTGCCATGCCTGCATCCGCGCGCGGAACCATGTGCGCTGGCGTTTGGCATATTGGCGGGTGGCGATGGTGGCGGCCTCGCGCGCCTGATCGAGCGTCATTTCGCCGCGTAAATGCGCGATGAGTTCGGGCGCGCCGATGGCCTTCATCGAGGGCAGGGCAGGGTTCCAGAGGGGCAGATTGGCGCGCACCTCGTCCAGCGCCCCGGCGGCGAGCATGGCGTCAAACCGGCGGGCGATGCGGGCATTTAGCCAATCCTTGTTGGCGGTGATCAAAAGCGGGGTGCAGCCGGAGAGTGGCAGAAGGGGTGGCGGCGTGTCATCCTGCCATGCGGCCAGCCCGCGACCTGTGGCGCGCTGCACCTCCCACGCGCGCTGGACGCGCATGGGATTGCGGGTGTCGATGCGCGCAAGGGTCGTGGGATCAAGGGCGGCAAGGAGTGTGGATAGCCCTTGTGTGGCCATGAGGTGATCGGCCTCGGCGCGCAAAGCGGGTGGGGTTGGGGGAATCTCGGCCAGACCTTCGGTCAACGCGCTGAAATAGAGGCCGGTGCCGCCGATGATGATCGCGCGTTCTGGCGTCTGGAGGATCGCCGCCACCTCGCGCAGCCAATGGCCGGTGGAATAGTCGTCCTGCGCGCCGATATGCCCGTACAGGCGGTGGGGAACGGTTGCTGTGTCCTCGGCGCTGGGCCTGGCGCTGAGAATGCGCCAGTTTTCATAGACTTGCAGGGCGTCGGCGTTGACGATGACGCCACCTTGGGTGCGCGCGATATGCATCGCGAGCGCCGATTTGCCGCTGGCGGTGGGGCCAGCGATCAAGACGGGGCGGTCAGGGTGGATCTCAACGGGCAGGCTCATAGGCCCCGGTTAGCGCCAATCGCGCGGTTTGGCGAGGCGGTTTGCCGCCTTTTCCCCGCGAAACGGGGTGATCAGCGATTGCACATGGGCGGCATTTGCGACATTTTGCGCGAGATTGACACGACCGAACGGAGAATGCCGATGACCACCCCGGAGAGAGCCAAATTCACCCGTGTGATGCTCAAGATTTCCGGGGAGGCGCTGATGGGGGATCTGGGCTACGGGTTGCATCCCCCAACGGTTGAGCGGATCGCGCGCGAGGTCAAGATTGTGCATGATCTGGGGGTTGAGATCTGCATGGTGATTGGCGGCGGTAACATTTTTCGCGGCTTGCAAGGCAGCGCTCAGGGGATGGAGCGCACGACGGCGGATTACATGGGCATGCTGGCCACAGTGATGAACGCGCTGGCCATGCAGAGCGCGCTGGAGAAAATGGGCGTGTTTTGCCGGGTGATCAGCGCCATTCGCATGGATGAGGTGGCAGAGCCCTATATCCGCCGCCGTGCCGTGCGGCATCTGGAGAAAAAGCGCGTGTGCATTTTTGCCGCTGGAACCGGCAACCCCTATTTCACCACCGATACGGCGGCAACGCTGCGGGCCAATGAAATGGCCTGTGAGGCGATCTTTAAGGGGACCAAGGTGGATGGGGTCTATGACAAGGACCCGATCAAATATCCGGATGCCAAGCGGTTCGAGCGTGTGACCTATGACGAGGTGCTGGCGCAGCATCTGGGGGTGATGGATGCCTCGGCGATTGCGCTGGCGCGGGACAATAACTTGCCGATTATCGTCTTCTCGCTTGACGAACCGGGCGGGTTCAAGGGCATTCTGGCCGGTGAGGGCACCTATACAACCGTGCACGGTTGAGGCAAAACAAGGCTTAGACGCAAGAGCCGCAAGAAGGACCAAGACAATATGGCGGATGATATCGAAATCGACACAGGTGATCTGGAGCGCCGGATGGAGGGTGCGATTGGCGCGCTCAAAACCGAGTTTGCCTCGTTGCGCACCGGTCGCGCCTCGGCCTCGATGCTGGAGCCGATCATGGTCGATGCCTATGGCCAGAAAACCCCGATCAATCAGGTGGGCACGGTCAACGTGCCCGAACCGCGCATGGTGACGGTCAATGTCTGGGACAAGGGCCTTGTCGGTAAGGTGGAAAAAGCCATTCGCGAGAGTGGTTTGGGCATCAATCCGCAGCTTAACGGCACCATTATCATGCTGCCGATTCCTGAGCTGAACGAACAGCGGCGCAAAGAGCTGACCAAAGTGGCGGCGCAATATGCCGAGCATGCCCGGGTTGCTGTGCGCAATGTGCGCCGCGACGGGATGGATCAGATCAAGAAGGCCAAAGGCGATGGCATGTCGGAGGATGATCAGAAATTCTGGGAATCCGAGGTGCAATCTCTGACCGACCGTTTCATCAAGCATGTCGATGAATTGCTGGAGGGTAAGCAAGCGGAGATCATGCAGGTCTGATGGCAAAAAGTGCGCCCATGGCAGGAATATCCGCGCCGGCCGAGGGGCCGCGCCATGTGGCGATCATTATGGATGGCAACGGGCGTTGGGCGCAAAAGCGTGGGCGGCCGCGTCTCTTTGGTCATCATGCCGGTGCACGCCGGGTGCGCGAGATCGTGCAATCCTGCCCCGGTTTGGGCGTCAAGTATCTGACGATCTTTGCCTTTTCCACCGAGAACTGGAAACGGACCCAGACCGAGGTGGCGGGGCTGATGAGCCTCTTTCGTCGCTACATCATGAAGGAAATGCAGGAATTCGTGCGCGAGAATGTGCAGGTGCGTTTCATCGGCGACCGGCCCCGGCTGGATGCCAAGCTGCGCGGGCTGATGGATGAGGCCGAGGCGATGACCGCGCATTGCACGGGCACCAACCTGACCATCGCGCTGAATTACGGGGGGCGCGATGAGGTGTCGCGCGCCACCAAGCGGTTGGCGATTGATGTGGCCGAAGGGCGGTTGCGCCCCGAGGATGTCGACGAGGAAACCTTGCCCCGCTACTTGGATACCTGCGTGCTGCCCGATCCTGATCTGGTGATCCGGACCAGCGGCGAGGCGCGGATTTCCAATTTCCTGCTGTGGCAATCGGCCTATGCGGAATATGAATTCATCGACACGCTCTGGCCAGATTTCACGCCGGATGTGTTCGCCCGGTTGCTGTCGCAATATGGCGCGCGGGATCGCCGCTTTGGGGCTGTGCCTGCATGAGCGGGGCGGCGCGCTGGGCGGACCTGTGGCCGCGCCTTGTGTCGGGTATCTTGCTGATCGTTGTGGGCGCAATTGAAATCTGGTTGGGCGGTCTGCCCTTTGCCGCGCTGGTCTGTGTGCTGGCGGGCGCGATGATCTGGGAAGCGGCGCGCATGTTCGCGGCCCCTGACGCGCTGCGCTCGGGCGTGCTGGCGGCTGTGGCGGTGGCACTGGCGCTGTGGTTGCCGGGGATCATGGTGTTGCCGATCCTTTTGGCTGCGGTCGTGGTTGCCGCAAGTTCGGTCGAGCGCGAGCGCGGGCCGTTCTTTGCGCTTGCGATTTGGGCCCTGTTGGGGTGCTACGCCATGGGCACGCTGCGCGCCGAGGCGGGGCTGATCTGGGTGTTATGGCTGGTGGCGGTGGTGGTCATCTCTGACGTTGCGGGCTATTTTGCCGGGCGCATGCTGGGTGGGCCCAAGTTCTGGCCGCGCATCAGCCCCAAGAAAACATGGTCAGGCACGATTGCGGGCTGGTTTGGTGCGGCGGTGATCGGGGCGATATTCGCCGCGCCGACCGGGGCGGGGCTTGCGCTGGTGCCGCTGTCGGTGCTGGTGGGGTTTGCCGGGCAGATGGGCGATATTGCAGAAAGTGCGGTCAAGCGGTTGCGCGGGATCAAGGACAGTTCCAACCTTATTCCCGGTCACGGCGGCGTGCTGGACCGGTTTGATGCGATGCTGGGCGCGGCGTTGGTCGTGGTGATCTTGTGGGCGCTGGGCCTCTTGCCGGGGGTGGCATGAAACGTATTTCCATTTTAGGGGCAACCGGCTCTGTCGGGCAGAACACGATTGACCTGATCCGGCGCGCGCCGGGGGCCTATCAGGTGGTGGCGCTGACGGGGGGGCATCACATCGACAAGCTGGCGCGCGATGCCATAGACCTCGGGGCCGAGGTGGCGGTGACGGCGCATGACGATCTGCTGGTGTCGCTGCGCGAGGCGCTCAAAGGGAGCAAGGTTGAGGCGGCGGCGGGCAAGGCGGCGTTGAATGAGGCGGCCAGCCGACCGGCGCAATGGGTGATGTCGGCCATCGTGGGGGCCGCAGGGCTGGCCCCCGGTTTGGCGGCGCTGGAGCAGGGCGCGACGCTGGCCTTGGCCAACAAGGAATCGCTGGTGACGGCGGGGGCGCTGATGATGCGCACCGCGCGTGCCAACCGTGCCAATATTCTGCCCGTGGATAGCGAACATTCCGCGATATTTCAGGCGCTTGTGGGCGAGGATGCGGCCGCCGTGAGCCGGGTGATCATCACCGCTTCGGGCGGGGCCTTTCGCGATTGGCCGCTGGAGCGGCTGGCGGGGGCCACCGTGGCTGAGGCGTCGAGCCATCCCAATTGGGCCATGGGGCAGAGGATCACCATTGATTCCGCTTCGATGTTCAACAAGGCGATGGAGATGATCGAGGCGCGCGAATTTTTTGGCTTTGCCCCCGATCAGATTGAGGTGCTTATTCATCCGCAATCGCTGGTGCATGCGTTGGTGGGGTTCTGCGATGGTGCGCTTATGGCGCATGTCGGGCCGCCGGATATGCGCCATGCCATTGGCTATGCGCTGAACTGGCCGCAGCGACAGGCGCTGCCGGTGGAGGCGCTGGATTTGGCGGCGATTGGCATGCTGGAATTTCGCCCGCCAGACCCCGAGCGCTATCCCGCGCTGCGGCTGGCGCGCGAGGTGATGCAGGCGCGGGGCCTTTCGGGGGCGGTGTTCAATGCGGCCAAGGAGCGGGCGCTGGATCACTTTATCGCGGGGCGGATCAGCTTTACAGATATGAACATCGTGGTTGAGGAGGTTTTGACCGCCTTGCAGGATGCGCCAGAGGCGCGGAATTCCGAGATGACCCTTGATGTGGTGGCGCATATGGACCATCTGGCTAGGAAGCAGGCCGATCTGGTCGTCTCTCAGCGAAGAACCCAAGGATAAAGCGTGGAAATTCTGACCTCTCTGCCGCAATTCGGCAATCTGTTCCTGACCCTGTTGGCCTTTGTTGTGGCGTTGTCCGTGATCGTGGCGGTGCATGAATATGGCCATTACATCGTTGGGCGCTGGTCAGGGATCAAGGCCGAAGTCTTCTCTTTGGGGTTTGGCCCGGTGCTGTTTTCGCGGATGGATCGGCATGGGACGCGCTGGCAGATCGCGGCTTTGCCCTTTGGCGGGTTCGTCAAGTTTCTGGGTGATGCCGATGCGGCGAGCGGCAAGGACGGCGCGGCGATGGCGGCGCTGCCGCCTGAACGGCTGCGCCAGACGATGCATGGTGCTCCGCTTTGGGCGCGCACGGCGACCGTGGCGGCGGGGCCGGTGTTCAATTTCATTCTGTCGATCATCATTTTCAGCGCTGTGATGATGACCGGGGGCAAGACCGCCGACCCGCTGACCGTGGGCGCATTGAAGCCGCTGCCGGTTGCGGGGATCACGCTGGAGCCGGGCGACCGGGTGCTGAGCGTCGAGGGTATGCCCCTGCCTGATGTTGCTGCGGGCGAGGTCTATGATGATATGATCGACGCGCTGCCGCGCGAGGCGCTGTTGCGCTACACGGTTGAGCGCGCGGGACGCGAGATCGAGGCGATGGGCCCGCAGCTTATGCCGCCGTTGATCAGCGGGCTGGCACCGCAATCTGCGGCCTTTGCGGCGGATTTGGAAGCGGGTGATGTGATTACGGCGATCAATGGCACGCCGATTGTGGCCTTTGAAGAGCTGAAGGTTGTGGTCGAGGGGTCTAATGGGGCACCGCTGGCGCTGACAGTGTGGCGCGAGGGCGACGAAAGCCACGAGGTCACGATTACCCCGCGCCGGGTGGACGAACCGCAGCCTGAGGGCGGGTTTCGCACCGAATGGCGAATCGGGATCGCGGGCGGCATGGCGTTTGAGCCTGCGACCGAGCGGCTTGGGCTGATTGAAGCGGTGGGGGATGCGGTCGGCCAGACCGGCGACATCATCCAAAGTTCGCTGTCGGGCCTTTATCACATGATCACCGGGGCGATCAGCAGTTGCAACATGTCCGGGCCGATTGGCATCGCGCAGGTTTCGGGGGCGATGGCCAGCCAAGGCGCGGAAAGTTTCATCTGGTTCATTGCGGTGCTGTCAACGGCGGTTGGTCTGCTTAATCTCTTTCCGGTGCCGGTTCTGGATGGCGGGCATTTGGTGTTTTACGCCTATGAGGCCGTTTCGGGCCGCCCGCCGAGCGAGCGGGCGTTGCGGGTGCTGATGACTGTTGGTCTGACGCTCATCTTGTCGCTGATGCTGTTCGCCCTCTTCAACGATATTTTTTGCCCCTAAGGCGCGGGAGGGGTCAAGGTGACGGAGCATGATTATACTGCCCGCGTCGTCTGGACCGGCAACCGGGGCGACGGGACGCGGCATTACAAGGGCTATGACCGGACCTGGAATGTCGAGACGCCGGGCAAGCCCGTGATACACTGCTCGAACGACCCGCTGCTTGGCGGAAATCCCGGTCTGCATAATCCCGAGGATATGCTGATTGCCGCGCTCAGCGCCTGTCATATGCTGTGGTTTTTGCATCTGGCGAGCGATGCGGGCATTGCCGTGCAAGCCTATGAGGATGATCCGCTGGCGGTGGGTGAGACGGATAGCACCGGGGCCAGCCGGTTTCTGCGCGCCACGCTGCGGCCCCGGATTGCGGTGCCGGCGGGAACCGATCTTGGGCGGGTTGATGCGTTGCATGGGCAGGTGCATGCGTTCTGCTTTATCGCGCGGTCGGTGAATTTTCCTGTGAGCTACGCGGCGCGGTATCGCGTTCTGGCGTGAGCGGCGCGGGCGGCGTCGGTTTCAGACTTGCAGATCGGGGGCCTGCGCGGCTAGGCTGATCCTGTCAGGGTGCCGCCCTTTGGGGCGGAGAATTGGGAAGCCGGTGTAACTCCGGCGCTGCCCCCGCAACGGTAAGGGAGGGCATTTCGGCGATAGGCCACTGGGCAATTTGTCCGGGAAGGTGCCGAGATGCGAGGGCCATTTGGCCTGCCGCCCAAGCCCGGAAACCAGCCTTGGCGGATCGTCGAATCGCGGGGTGCGGTGCGGGCGTGCGCGCCTCGTCTCTGTCGTGCCATGGCCCCTGCTGCTCTCGCCCCATCCGACCCGGGGTGCGGTCGGGGAGAAGAGCAGAATGAGTTTCCTAAGAATCATGAATGGGCTGGAGCGTGATCCGGCCATCGGGCGTCAGGCCGAGCAAGTGGCGCGGATCGGGTTTTTGACCTGGGCGTGTTCGGTTGAAGGGCCTGTCACGGCGCAAGTGGCGCGGGCGGCGTTGGACTGCCCCGAAGCCGTGGCGGCAGAAAGCGACGCGGCGCGGGCCTTTGTCGGAATCTTGCAAGAGGCGAGCCGGGCGTATCTGGCAGGCACGATGCGGCGCGGGCGCGCGCGTGCAGCACTAAGCCTTGCCGTGCGGCTACCGGAGGGGTGAGCCGCGCGGGGCGGTTCGTGCGACTAGTGAAAAGTTTGCCCTGTCTTGCATCCGCGCAATAAAAAACGGCGGCACCAGGGAGGAGGAGGGGTGCCGCCGTTTCCTATACGTCCGGCCCAGGGAGGAGGAGAGGGCCATTCGCAAAACGAAGGGACTTGTTCAGTCCCGATTTGACGGCCCCGAGCATCAGGGAGGAGGAAAGATGCCCGTGACCGTAACAGATACCCCAGGGAGGAGGAGGGGGTATCTGATCCTTTAGTACGACCGGTGGCCGTAAACTGTTTCATGCGCAACGCGGCGGATTTCGCTACGGTGCAGGCCCAGATCGGCGAGGTCATGCGCGCTAAGTTGCGACAGCTCATTGACCGTGCGGCGATAGGTGCGATAATTCACAAAGCGCTGCATTGCAGCATAGACAGCCGCGCTCAGGTCTTCGCCGAGGACGGCGGTGGCGGAGCGGCTGGTGTTAAGCGTCGTCGGCATTTTCGGGTCCTTGCGGATTTGATTGTATTCAGGTTCGGCGGGGTTCGTTTCGCCATTTGTTGAGAGTAAGATACGCCTTTGCTGCGCGTGCACAATACCCCTGATAAGCAATGCTGCTATGCAGCAAATGCATAAGCTAAAAGTGACCTAAGGTTAAGCAAATGCGGCATTTTTTAGGCGTTATGTGAAGACTTGCTGCTGTCGCCGTGATGGTGGCTGAGGACCAACCCAGGACCAAAGGACCGAAGATGAACGATTTTCGCAGCGAACTTGAAGCGCGGTTGCGGCATTTGGAATTGCCGGATGGCGGTGATCTCATCTCCCGAGACATGGTGCGGGCGCTGACCGAAGAGGCCGGTGAGGTGCGCTTTGTCATCGAGGCCCCAAGCCCCGAGATGGCGCGGATGATGGAACCCTTGCGCGCCGCCGCCGAGCGCGCGGCCCTGAGCCTGCCGGGGGTTGTCCGGGCGCGGGTCGTGCTGACGGCGCAGGCGGCCCCGCCTGTGCTCAAGCTGGGGCAGCATCCCAAGGGCGGCAATGCCTCTATTAGGCCCGAGGGCATTGGCGCGTTGCTGGCGGTGGCCAGCGGCAAGGGTGGCGTGGGCAAATCAACCGTGGCGGCCAATCTGGCGGTAGCGCTGGCGCGACAGGGGCGGCGCGTGGGCCTGCTTGATGCCGATATTCATGGGCCAAGTCAGCCCCGCATGATGGGGCTGAGCGCGCGCCCTGCAAGCCCTGATGGCACGCGGATTACGCCGCTTGAGGCGCATGGCGTCAAGGTGATGTCGATCGGGCTGATGCTCGATCCGGCCAAGGCGGTGATATGGCGGGGGCCGATGTTGATGGGGGCCTTGCAGCAGATGTTGGCGCAGGTTGATTGGGGCGATCTGGATGCGCTCATCGTCGATCTGCCGCCGGGCACGGGCGATGTGCAACTGACACTCAGCCAACGCGCGCGGCCTGATGGGGCGATCATCGTCTCGACACCACAGGATGTGGCGCTCCTTGATGCGCGCAAGGCGATGGATATGTTCCGCACGCTCGAGGTGCCGATATTGGGCATGATCGAGAATATGTCGTTCTTTACCTGCCCCGACTGCGGGCATGAGGCGCATGTCTTTGGTCATGGCGGGGTGAAGCACGAGGCGGAGGGGCTTGGCCTGCCGCTCTTGGCGGCTTTGCCGATTGATCTTGAGACGCGGCTCGCGGGGGATGCGGGATGCCCGGTGGCTGCGGGCGACAGCCCGGCGGCGCGGGCCTATGGCGAGCTTGCGCTCCGTCTGATCCGGGAGGGGCATGGGTGAGGGTCAATGCCGCAAGCGTAACCCCAATGCCAAAGGCGGAGCAGGATCAGTCGCTGATTGGCGTGGCCACCAACCCAAGGCGGCGGGCGCTATCCAGCGAGAGCGTATCGCTCTCAAGGCCCAATGGCGCTTGATAGCGGGCGATGGCGGCGCGGGTGCGGGCGTCAAACCGCGCGGTGATCTGCCCGGTGTAGAGGCCGCGCGCCGCAAGGGCGCGCTGCACCGAGGCAATGAACTCGGGCGTCAAGAGATCGGCGCAGGGGGTTTCATACCAAGTGGTGACGCGTTCGCGCAGAATCGCCTGACGGGTCACGGTTGCATAGGCGGCAGGGCGCAGGGTCTGGCCAGATGCATCGGTTTCCGCTGGGGTAAGCTGCACCTGTTCGGTGACAGTTTCGATAACGGCGGGGGTGTCTTTTTTGCCCCAGCAGGTGCCCGGGGGCGCGCCCGGCGGCGCTTCGGCCCCGACGTTGGAGCGCTCTGGCCCAGAGGGCACGGGCTGACACGCGGCGAGGGCGAGGGCCAGCGCAAGGCAGAACAGGCGGGGCAGCAGCATGGGCGGGCGTCTCGCGGGCGATGATCGAGGCGAGCCTAGCCTGTTTGATCTGGCGGGGAAAGCGGGGTTTCGGGATCGGCCAGAAGGTCAAGCAGCGCCGAGATATCCTCGATCTCTTCGGCGACGAGATGGGTCACGCCGGATTGCCGCTCGACGCGCCCGGTCACACGCAGCATGCGCCCGGCGATCACCGCGCGGCGAAATCGGTCAAACACCTTGCGCCAGATCACGACATTGATGGTGCCGGTCTCATCCTCGAGCGTGACAAAGACCACGCCGCGCGCGGTGCCGGGGCGTTGACGCACCAGAACCAGCCCCGCCACGGTCACGCGCCGCCCCGGTGCCACCTCGGGGAGGGCCGCAGCGATCAGGGCAGAAGGGGGGCGGGGAATGGGGCGCGACGGGGGCATAAGGTCTTTCGGGTGGGAATATCTCCGACAAGAGCGCACTGCGATCACGCATCACGACTTTAACAATTATCAGGAAAAGTGGCAGCCCGTAGGGGAGTCGAACCCCTCTTTTCAGGTTGAAAACCTGACGTCCTAACCGATAGACGAACGGGCCATTCCTTGGC
This sequence comes from Roseovarius sp. MS2, assembly GCF_051447875.1. Classification (NCBI taxonomy): domain Bacteria; kingdom Pseudomonadati; phylum Pseudomonadota; class Alphaproteobacteria; order Rhodobacterales; family Roseobacteraceae; genus Roseovarius; species Roseovarius sp. MS2. The sequence goes on along the minus strand of NZ_JBKHVF010000001.1, from coordinate 142,867 downwards.
GTGTCGCGTAACTAGGCAAAAGCGGCGGGGGGTGCAAGAGGGATTTTGCAAAAACTTTGCGCCCCATTCAGAAATTTATCCGCCGAGGGCCGGAACGGTCAGGCCTCGCGCGCCTCAGGCTGGGGCGGCGTCTTCCAGGCGCAGTTGCACGGTTTGCCGACCGCCCCAACTGTTGAGATCGAGCCGCCCGGCGAGGTGGAATCGCGCGCCGCCATGGTTCAGGAGCGCAGGCCCCAACGGGCCGTCAAGCGCCCCAAATGCGATGGCGTCAAGGCTTGCCCCCATGCCATCCCCGAAGCGCAACTTGAGATGTGCGCCGCTCAGCGCCTTGGCAAAAGTGATCTGGCAGTCGGGAAAGACATAACGGGGGCCGGGCGCACCTGCGCCAAAGGGGCCTGCGGCCTCGATCTGTTCCACAAGCTCGACCGTTGCGGCACCGGGCATCAAGAGACCGTCGAGCCGCAGATCGGCGGCACCGCCCACGCCTGCGCCCTGTTTGGCAAGCAACTCTGAAAGGCGCGCCATGGCCGCCTCTAGCCGCTCACGCGCGACGGTGAGACCCGCCGCCATCTTGTGCCCGCCGCCTTTGATCAAGAGGCCCTCGCTGGCCAACCGCTGAATGGCGGCCCCCAGATCAACGCCCGAGACCGAGCGCCCCGAGCCTTTGCCCTCGTCGCCTTCCAACCCGATCACGATGGCGGGGCGGTTGGCGCGTTCCTTGAGACGGCTGGCGACGATGCCCACGACACCGGGATGCCAACCCTCGCCTGCGGCCCAGACAAGCGGCGCGTCCAGGCCTCGCGCCTCGGCTTGGGCGAGGGCGGCATCGCGCACCTGCGCCTCGACCTCGCGGCGTTCGGTGTTGAGCTGGTCAAGACGTTCGGCCATGGCGCGCGCCTCGGCGGGATTGTCACAGGCCAGAAGGCGCGCGCCCAAGTCCGCCTTGCCGATCCGCCCGCCTGCGTTGACGCGCGGCCCGAGCAGAAAGCCTAGGTGATAGGCGTTTGGGGCGGTGTCCATCCGCGCCACATCCGCCAGCGCCACCAAACCGGGACGCGCGCGCGCAGCCATAACGCGCAGCCCTTGACGCACAAAGGCGCGGTTGACGCCAATCAGAGGCGCTACATCGGCCACGGTGGCCAGCGCCACCAGATCGAGCATCGCCATCAGGTCCGGCCCTTGGGTGCCGCTGTCGCGCAATTGTCGCCCGGCCTCGACCAGCATCAGGAACACGACACCGGCGGCGCAAAGATGCGCCAGATCACCGCTCTCGTCCTGACGGTTGGGATTGACCACGGCATGGGCGGGCGGGAGGGTTTCCCCGCCCAAGTGGTGATCGAGCACCACCACATCCGCGCCTGTCGCTGCGGCAATCGCCTCATGGCTGAGGGTGCCGCAATCGACGCAGACAATAAGATCGTGGCGCGCGGCCAGATCGGACATGGCGGGCACGTTTGGCCCATATCCCTCATCTATCCGGTCGGGGATATAGAGCGTGGGGCTGGGCGCGCGCATCTGGCGCAGCCAGTCGATCAGCAGAGCGGCAGAGGTGCCACCATCGACATCGTAATCGGCGAAGATGGCGATGCGTTCCTCGCCACGCAGCGCCTTGAGAAACCGCGCGGTGGCCCGTTCCATGTCGCGCAACGCGCGCGGGTCGGGCAGAAGATCCCGCAGGGTCGGGGCGAGATAGGCCTCGGCTGCGTCCTCTGGCACGCCAAGGCGCGCCAATGTCTGACACAGGGGGCGGGGCAGGGCGGTGGCCTGTGCCATGGCCTCGGCCAGTCGGTCGGCCTCAACGCCCGGACCGACCCATCGGCGACTTGTCAACGAGCTCTCAACTCCGAGAAAGGCCGATTGCATGCGCGCCTCCTCTTCCTCATCTGGCCCAAAATACCTCGGGGGAGTCCCGGACTTGGTCCGGGACGGGGGCAGCGCCCCCTTCCCCTGTGCCGCGCTTAGTCCCGCTTGCTGCGATAGGTCATGCGCCGCACGGATCCCGTGCGCGAGCGCATCAGCAGGGTTTCCGTTTCGACATAGCCGGGGCGGCGTTTGACGCCCGACAGGATCGAGCCGTCGGTGACGCCGGTGGCTGCAAAGATCACGTCCGATGTCACCATCTCGTCGCGCGAATAGATGCGGTCGAAATCGGTGATCCCGGCCTTGGCGGCGCGGGCGCGTTCATCTTCGTTGCGGAACACAAGGCGTCCCCACATCTGCCCGCCCATGCATTTGAGCGCAGAGGCCGCGAGCACGCCTTCGGGTGCGCCGCCGGTGCCCATATACATATCAATGCCGGTGCGGTCAGCCTCGGCGCAATGGATCACGCCTGCGACATCGCCATCGGGGATCAGAAACACGGCAGCGCCGGTGCTGCGCAATTCGTCGATCATTTCCTGATGGCGGGGCCGTTCCAGCACGCAAACAGTGATTTCGGAGGGGCGGCAGCCACGCGCGGCGGCCAGCGCCTCGACGCGCTCCCGTGGGCTCATGGCGAGGGAGACGACATTCTCAGGATATCCCGGCCCAATGGCCAGCTTGTCCATATAGGTGTCGGGCGCATGCAGAAGCGTGCCGCGCGGGGCCATGGCGATGACGGTCAGGGCATTGGGCATGGCCTTGGCGGTCAGGGTGGTGCCTTCGAGCGGATCAAGGGCGATATCGACGCCGGGGCCGTCGCCGGTGCCCACTTCCTCGCCGATGAAAAGCATCGGGGCCTCGTCGCGCTCGCCCTCGCCGATGACCACGACACCCTTGATGGCAAGGATGTTGAGCTGTTCGCGCATGGCGTTCACGGCGGCCTGATCGGCAGCCTTTTCATCGCCGCGTCCGATCAGGTCGGCGCAGGCGAGGGCGGCCTGTTCGGCCACGCGCGCGAGGCCGAGCGAAAGCATGCGATCGTTGAAAGCGGTATCGGAGGTCATGGGATGGTCCTTGTAAATCAGGTCAAATCAGCATTAGCGCCGCGCGCTCTGGCGCACAAGTCTGGCGGGCGTGGCTATGTCAGACGGTTTCGATGCGCAGTGCGACCGGCTCTCCGTGGAGAACATCCAGACGGCTGATGCCGGTCAGGGCCGTGTCGAGCGCGTCGCGCGTCGTCTTGTGGGTGACGATCAGCACGGGCGCTGTGGTGGCATCGTGGCGATACTGGCGCATCCGGTCGATGGAAATACCGGCCTCGCCCAGAAGGGTCGCAACCTTGGCCAAGGCACCCGGTTTGTCGATCAGCGACATGCGCATGTAATAGGGGGCGGGGGTGGCGCTGGTCGCGGTCTGGCACTGCGCAAGGCTGGCGGCGGGTTGGCCAAAGGTGGGCAGGCGGGCGCCGCGCGCGATGTCCATCACATCGCCCATCACCGCGCTCGCCGTGGGGCCCATGCCTGCACCGGGACCGCGCAGCACGATCTGTTCGACATTGTCGCCTTCCAGCACAACCATATTGGTGCCGCCTTCAAGCTGTCCAAGCGGGCTGGTATCGGGCACGAGGCAGGGCGACATGCGCTGTTCAAGGCCGCGCCCTGTCATCTGGGCCACGCCCAGCAGTTTGATGCGATAGCCCATATCGGCGGCGTGGCGGATATCCTCGATGGTGATCTTTTCGATCCCCTCCAGCGTGACACCGTCGAAATTCACCTGACAGCCAAAGGCGATAGACGCGAGCAGCGCCAGCTTGTGACCGGCGTCGATGCCGCCCACGTCGAGTGTCGGATCTGCCTCGAGATAGCCCAGTTTGGCGGCCTCGTCGAAGACTTGGGCATAGGGCAGGCCTGCCGATTGCATGCGGGTCAGGATATAGTTGCAGGTGCCGTTCATCACGCCCATGACGCGGGTGATGTCATTGCCTGCCAGACCTTCGGTCAGCGCCTTGATGACAGGGATGCCACCGGCGACAGCCGCCTCGAACCGGATCACGCGGCCTGCGGCCTCTGCGGCCACTGCCAGTGCCTGACCGTGGAGGGCGAGCATGGCCTTGTTGGCGGTCACGATATCCTTGCCAGCAGCAATCGCCGCCTCGGTTGCGGCCTTGGCCGGGCCGTCAGAGCCGCCCATCAGTTCGACAAACACATCCACATCGGCACGTTTGGCCAAAGCGACGGGATCGTCTTCCCATGCGTAATCGCTAAGGGTGACGCCACGATCCTTGTCCCTTGTGCGGGCTGAGACAGCAGTGATCACCACGGGGCGGCCTGCGCGGGCGGCCAAAAGATTGGCCTTTTGCCGGATGATCCGCACGACACCCGTGCCAACCGTGCCCAATCCGGCGATGCCAAGGCGCAGGGGTGTGTTCATGGGGTTCTCCGATTGTCACTGTTCAGGGATTTTGCCGCGATGTAGCGGGTTCGGTGGTCCCTTGCAACGCGGCTTGCAGGGGATGGACGTTGGTTTTCACTCGCGCACGCCGGTTTGCAGGCGCTCTTGCGTGCCGGGATCGACCACGCCACCCTTGAGCCGCGCCGCACGGGCGCGCAACCCGGCGCTGCGCTGATCGAGATTGTCGGCGGTGTCGGGCGTGATCTGAGGTGTGGTTGCCTTGGCGCGGATGTTTTCGGCCGGGATCAGATCGGGATAGGCCGCATCCCGCGTGCGTTTATCGACAGAGCGGTCGAGCGGCAGGATATCGCTGCATCCCGTCACGAGGCCGGTGATCAGGATCAAAAGGGGCAAGCGCAGAGCCATGAGGGCCGGTGTCATCGGGGCCGGTGTCCTTTGTGCCGGAGGGTGTGCTTGTCTTGCCATTCTTTGGGGGCAAAGGGCAAGCCGGGCTTTGATTTGAACGCGTGTTCAGTTAAACCCGATGTCATGGCACGAACCCAAGGCTCTCATTCCGATATTACAGGCCCGCGTGTGCGCGAGGCGGCGTTGCGGCTTTTTGCGCGGCATGGCTATGCGGCGGTCTCGATGCGGCAGATCGCAGCGGCGGTGGGGGTGCAGGCGGGCGCGCTCTATAATTACACGCCCGACAAGCAGACGCTGCTGTTTGATCTGATGCGCGGCCATATGGAAGAGTTGCTGGCCGCTTGGGATCGTGCGGAGCCTCAGGGCGATGCGATGGCGGCGCTGGAGGCGTTCACGCGGTTTCACATTCGTTTCAACACCAGCCGGGCGGATGCGGTCTTTGTGTCCTATATGGAATTGCGCAACCTTGAGCCTGCGAATTTTGCGGTGATCGAGGGGCTGCGGCGGGATTATGAGACGCGGCTTGAAGCGGTGTTGCGGCATGGGGCGGAGGCGGGCACGATGGTTGTTGCCGAGCCACGGATCGCCAGCATGGCGTTGATTGCGATGCTGACCGGGGTCAATACCTGGTATCGCGCGCAGGGGCGTCTGTCGCTTGCAGAGGTGGAGGCGGTTTATTGGGATATCGTGCGGCGGTCGGTGGAAGGGTGAGGGGCAAAATTGGCCTCCGGGTGCCTTTTGCGAGAGATGAGCAGAGAGAGGACGTTTGCCCTAAACGTTGAGCTGCGCGGATGTTGGTTGATGCCCAGCAACAGGCCAGTCGCGCTCTTAAGTCCCTGCCTGCCCCGCTGCTTCACTTGATGAAACTGCCCTCTCGCAATTCTCGCATCGCTTGACGCAACTCGTCCTTGGTGTTCATCACGATCGGGCCGTGCCACGCGACCGGTTCTTGGATCGGTGCACCGGAAATGAGCAGGAACCGCACGCCTTTTTCGCCTGCTTGCACTGTCACGCTATCGCCGCTGCCAAAACGGATCAACGTACGGTCGCCAGAGAAGTCGCGGATGTGGATCTCTTGACCGGCAACTTCCTTTTCCAGCAAGACTCCGGTGGGTTTTGAGGCATCGGCAAAGGCACCGGCCCCCTCGAACACATAGGCAAAGCTGCGCCGGTACGTGTCGACCGGAAAGGTCTTTTTCACTCCTGCAGGGACCGAGATATCGAGGTATTGCGGATCGGCGGCGATGCCGTCCACAGGGCCGCGCCGCCCCCAGAACTCCCCCACGATCACGCGCACGCGCGTGCCGTCATCGTCGATGATCTCGGGGATGTCCGCCGATTGCACGTCTTGGTAGCGGGGGGCGGTCATCTTTTGTGCGGCGGGCAGGTTGGCCCAGAGTTGGAAGCCGTGCATCTGACCCTGCGCGTTGCCGCGTGGCATTTCCTGATGCAGGATGCCCGATCCGGCAGTCATCCATTGCACATCGCCTGCGCCCAAGCTGCCCTGATTGCCCAAGCTGTCACCATGCGCGACCTCGCCTGCAAGGACGTAGGTGATCGTTTCGATGCCGCGATGCGGATGCCAGGGAAAGCCCGCCGTATAGCGTGCGGGATCGTCATTGCGGAAGTCGTCGAACAAAAGGAACGGGTCAAGTTCGGTTGGGTCCTGAAAGCCGAACGCGCGGTGAAGGTCTACGCCCGCCCCCTCTCGTGTGGGAATGGCCTGACGTTGTTCCAAAACAGGTCTTATGGACATGGTAAATCTCCTTTGAGACAGCATATAGGCAGCGTAGGCGCTGGTGAAATGGTGCTGTCTGTTCATGGCTGAACGGCGCCTGTGCGTTTTGCGCGGTGCCCCTCTCGCCATGGGGGACGATCCGGGGTAAAGGCAGGCGCAAAGGGAGAGATCGCATGCAGGATGAAGAGGTTTTGGCGGCATTAGGGGCGTCGGCGGGGCGGCGGATTCTGGGTGTCGGTTCGGTTGCGGGCCTGGGGCTGACGCTGCTTTATCTGTCACTTGTCCAATCCCCGAGCCTTGGCTGGCAGGTGTTCATGGTCGGGTTCGGGGGCACGTGCGTTTTTCTGGCCGAGCGGATGTGGCGGGCTACGGCGCAATGGCTGGTGCTGACGCGCGATGGATTGCGCGACAACACGGGCCGGATGATCGCGCCAGCGGCACAGATTAGATCGGTGGATCGGGGCGTGTTTGCGTTCAAGCCGTCGAACGGCTTTCGCATCCTGCTGACGGAAAAAGCCCCGGCTGTTTGGCAACCGGGGCTTTGGTGGCGTGTTGGGCGCAGTGTTGGCGTGGGCGGAGTAACCGCTGGCACGCCAGCCAAGTACATGGCCGAGCAAATTCAAGAGTTGATCACCCGGCAGTCGCAGGATTAAGCGGCGGTACAGACACCCTCGAAGCACAGTTGCGACGCAAAGCGCAGCGGCACGAACATCCGTGTTTTGATATTGGTGCCATCGGTGAACCCGGTGGAGAAGACCAGGTCATAATCCGAGGATGTCTCGACCAAGATGATTTCTTGGCCATTCAGCATTTGCGGTAGCGTCGCATGGGCGTTGCGCACATCATCCGCGCTCAGAGGGTTGAGATCGCCCGAGCCGCGCACTTCGGACCAGCGCAGTTCGAACTCGTCAATGTTGTTGGTGGCGTCGACGTGGTAGCGAACCACGGTGACACGCACCTGATTGTTCCCGTCATCATTGGTCATGATGTCGAACAGGACTTTGACGTTGTCGATATAGGCCTCGTTCACCTCAGAGGTTTCGCGCGAGAGCATGTCGGCAACCGTGTAGGTCGCTTTTTCTCGGACGCTCTGATAGCGGAACATGTCGAAATATTCGTAGCTGAAGGTGAGCCCCATGAACAGGAAGGGGAACATCACGACCGTTTCCATGGCGGCGGTTCCGGTTTCTTGTTTCCAAAACCGGCGCAGCAGTTTGAGAGCAGGGCGCAGGGTCATCAGATTGGCTCCTGAACAAAGGCAGTCGTGGCGACGAGGGACGCTTGGCTGTCGCCGTCTGGGACAAGGCGGCTGCCGAGCATCCCCGCAGGGAACAGCGGCCGGAACTTGAGGCAGGCGCGCAAGAGCATGAGCGCGTTTTGCTGGCCGGGCACGAATTCGCGCACCGGCTTGGCGGGCTCTGCCTGATCCGTGCAATCGGCCTCTGCATCCAGCCCATTGAAGTTGCGGATATCTGCGGGGCGCATTTCCAGGCGCAGGTTGTTTTCGCAATCGTTGATCATGATCGCGTTGGTGCAGATGATCTGTTTGATGTCATCATGCTGCGGTGCCGTTCCGGTGCCTAGGCGCACCTCGCGCACCGCCATATCCAGCCCGCGCTCGAGCAAGGTGGCGCGCATGGTCACAAACCCCATTTCGATCGAAAAGATCATGATGCCGATGAAGAACGGGGCCACCAGAACGAATTCGAGCGAAGCGGTGCCGGTATCGTCCTGCCGGAAACGGCGTAGGAAGTTTTTGAACACGCGGGTCATTGGGTCAACCTCAACTGTTTCACATTCGCCGCGATGGCGCTGAAGGCACTGGCAATATTGACGGTTGTCGCATTGTAGTGATGATTGACCGACGAGGCGCATTTCTTGATCTTGTCGGCCCCCGTTGGCTGACTGCCCATCTCAAAGGCGATAGTATAGATCACGATACCTTCGGATTTGGCCTCGCGGCAGATGTCGTCGAGACGTTCATCTTTCTTCGAGCGGTTAATCGGATTGTTTAGGAAGTTGTTCCACGGTCCCCAGTTGCCAGTCGTGTTGCCATAAAAGCGCGGCGACATGAGGCCCCAAGCGGTTTCCCAGCTCAGACGCTCGCTGGAAATGAAACCGGGCAGGGTGTTTGAGTTGTAGTTGTTAAAGGTGGACCACGTTACGGAACCGCCATCGGTGACGTTGAACATGCGGCTGTCCGAGGGGCGGCGCAGGAAATAGGACACCTGTTCCTCGCCTGTCGGCTCATAGATGCATGTATAGCCGCTGTAGCTGCAGTATTGCTGATACTCTGACCCATACCAACGGCGATTGTCATAGTTCCGCTGGAGGTAAAGGAACTGCATTTGCTCGTATGTCAGCTTGAACAGGTCCGAGTTCGCCCCGCGATAGGTGCTGCTGAAGCTATACGAATTGTCATTCGCCCCGTCGCCCATGAGCACGATCACCTTGAGCGTTTCGCTTTCGTTGAAGACGGCGGGCATGTCGCTGAGCGCGGGTTCAACCAAGGAGTAGGTCAGGATGGTGCCGTCATCCTGAGGCACCTGGATCGGTTGCTGGAGGCTTGTGACAACGGGCTGGAAGGCCGGGTCCAGCAAAGCTGCGGCCCATTTCACGCCTTCGTCGTTCGAGGTACTGCCGCCCGCCTGTAGCCCATTGATCTTGTCGTGCAGCGCTGTTTTGGTGGTGGCGTAGGGCAGGATGTTGAAATAATCCTGCGTATAGCACGTCTGGTTATAGGTATCGAGGAAGTCGCCCAGTGGTGTTGTCGTAAGATCGCCAAAGGTTACGCCCTCGCGGGAGGTATAGATCAGCTGATTATAGGCTGTGTTCGGATCAATCGTGGTGTCGGTGAAATGCGAGTCATTCAACTCTAGGCACGATGAATACTTGTGAGTTTCGTTGACGGTCAGCGCCTCGTAGATTTCCTTGGACGGGGTCACGCCCCAGCTGAACGGGACCACTGAGATCACCGCATCATTCGGTTCCGTGCTGTCGAGAATGGAGTCGACAAATTCGATGGCGGCGGGTTTCAATGCGTCGATACGAGCGCCAATCATGGAGCCCGAGACGTCGAGCGCCATGGCGATTTCCAGCTTGGGGATCGTCACCTCTGCGGTAGAGTTGCCCGCTGAGGTCAGCGTGTCCACCCCGGCAAGGCGCATCAGGTAGGTGTCAAGCGTTTGGGTCGCCCGTGCCGTAACCTTGGACGAGTTGAGACGAATGTCGATATCGCCGGCTTCCTGCGCCGCGAGATAGTCGGACTGACCTGATTTGGCGAAGTAATCCTCGATCACGGCCCTGGCCGTGGCGTTGTTGACCGCTGTGGCCCCAGCCAGAACGGCCCGATCCAGCGTAGCCTGAAGGCTGGCGCGCGCCATTTCCTGACGCATCATATCAATGCCGATACCGCCCATGACGAGGAACATAACGAAAATCGCAAATGCGAGTACCGTTACGGTGCCCTCTTCATCCTTGGCGAACCGTTCCGCATATTCTGCTGCGCGCGTCGTCTCGCGCAAGTTCGACCGTGCCCCCCGACCCGACGTCTTGCCATTCCAAAGCATGTAAACACCTCATTGTGACGGAGCATTTCCCCAACCCCGCACTGCACCATCTGGCTTTATCCTTATTCTCTATGGCTGAATTGTGGCGGGTTTCGGACGAAAATGCAGAAGTTAATCAATCAAAATCAACAATGTAAAAGCTGGCGCTCGATTGTATGACCTTTGGCGACAAACACCCAAGGTGGCCCGAATCCGCCAAGGGGCGCGCTGGCGGCGGGTAGACAAACGGCTTTCATCGGGTAGCATACGAATGCACCGGGGCTGCGCGCTACTTGGGCCAGTCGACAGAGCCGGGCTGCAACAGGGAGAGGACGAATGAACGCCAGCAAGGAACCGAGCTTTCGCGAAAGTGTGGATCTGATGTTCAATCGCGCGGTGGCGCTGATGGATCTACCGCCGGGGCTCGAGGAAAAGATCCGCGTTTGCAATGCCACCTATACCGTGCGCTTTGGCGTGCGTTTGCGCGGACAGATCCACACCTTTACCGGCTATCGCAGCGTTCATTCCGAACATATGGAACCGGTCAAGGGCGGGATCCGCTATGCCATGGGCGTCAATCAGGACGAGGTCGAGGCCTTGGCCGCGCTGATGACCTATAAATGCGCGCTGGTAGAGGCCCCGTTTGGCGGCTCCAAGGGGGGGTTGCGGCTTGATCCGCGCCAGTGGGAAGAGCATGAGCTGGAGTTGATCACCCGGCGCTTTGCCTATGAGCTGATCAAGCGCGACCTGATCAACCCGGCGCAAAACGTGCCTGCCCCCGACATGGGCACGGGCGAGCGCGAGATGGCATGGATCGCGGATCAATATAAGCGCATGAATACCACGGACATCAATTACCGCGCCTGCGTGACCGGCAAGCCGATCAATGCGGGCGGGATTCAAGGCCGGGTCGAGGCGACGGGGCGGGGTGTGCAATATGCGCTGCACGAATTCTTTCGTCATCCCGAGGATATCGCGGCGGCGAAGCTGTCGGGCACGCTGGATGGCAAGCGGGTGGTCGTGCAGGGGCTTGGCAACGTGGGCTATCACGCGGCCAAGTTTCTGAGCGAAGAGGATGGTTGTCTGATCACCGGGATCATCGAGCGTGATGGTGCTTTGGTTGATGCGAAGGGGCTGAATGTCGAAGCGGTGCGCAACTGGATCGCACGGCATGGCGGTGTGGAGGGCTATCCCGAGGGGCAATTTGTCAAGGAGGGTGCCAAGGTTCTGGAACAGGCCTGTGACATTCTGATCCCCGCAGCGATGGAAGGGGTGATCAACCTGAGCAATGCCACACAGATCAAGGCATCCCTGATCATTGAGGCGGCGAATGGGCCGATCACGGCGGGGGCCGATGACATCCTGCGCCAGAAAGGCACGGTCATCATTCCGGATATGTACGCCAATGCAGGCGGTGTCACGGTGTCTTATTTCGAATGGGTCAAGAACCTGAGCCATATCCGCTTTGGCCGGATCGGGCGGCGACAAGAGGAGGCGCGGCATCAACTCTTGGTGACGGAATTGCAGCGGCTCAACCGGGGTTTGGGGGATGCTTGGGAAATGTCGCCCGATTTCAAGCAGAAATACCTCAAGGGTGCGGGCGAGTTGGAACTGGTGCGCTCGGGTCTCGATGACACGATGCGCACCGCGTATCAGTCGATGCGCGAGGTCTGGCACAGTCGTCAGGACGTGACGGACCTGCGCACGGCGGCCTATCTCGTGTCCATCGCCAAGGTCGCGGCGAGCTATCGCGCGATGGGGCTCTGACACGCTCGGGTCGCGCATGGGCCTGAAAATGGCGGGAAAGATAGCAGAGCTTCGGCTCTGCCATTGCTATTGATGGGTGAAGTTGGTTCAGTCGCGCCAGATTGGCGCAGAAAATGGCGCAAGGGGAGTGGCATGCGGTTTTCCGGCCTGCGGGTTTTGAAGGAAGGGCTGACCGGCAACAAGGGCTGGCAGGCGCATTGGCGCGATGCGACGCCCAAACCCGCGTATGACGTGGTGATCATCGGCGGCGGGGGGCATGGTCTGGCGACCGCCTATTATCTGGCCAAGCGGCATGGCATCACCAATGTGGCGGTGCTGGAAAAGGGCTATCTGGGCGGCGGCAGCGTGGGGCGCAACACCACCATCGTGCGCGCCAATTATTTCCTGCCGGGCAATTCGGAGTTCTACAGCCATTCCCTCAAGCTGTGGGAGGGTCTGGAAGAGGACCTGAATTACAACGTGATGCACAGCCAGCGCGGGCAGATCGTGCTGTTTCACTCGGACGGGCAGCGCGACGCCATTGCCCGGCGCGGCAATGCGATGATCAATCAGGGCGATGATGCCGAATTGCTGAGCGTGGCGCAGCTGAAACGCATGGTGCCGTATCTCGATTATGATCAGGCGCGGTTTCCGATCCATGGCGGCCTGTTGCAGCGGCGCGCAGGCACGGCACGGCATGATGCGGTGGCTTGGGGCTATGCACGGGGGGCCAGCACGCGGGGCGTGGACCTTATCCAGAATTGTGAAGTGACGGGCATCGACATCGAGAATGGTCAGGTGCGCGGCGTTCAGACAACACGCGGGGCTATTCGTGCCAAGAAGCTGGCGATTGTGGTGGCTGGACGATCCAGCCAAGTGGCGGCAATGGCGGGGATGCGCCTGCCCATCGAGAGCCATGTTCTTCAGGCCTTTGTCACAGAAGGGCTAAAGCCCTGCATCGACCATGTCATCAGCTTTGGCATGGGACATTTCTATATCAGCCAATCCGACAAGGGGGGGCTGGTCTTTGGCGGGGATCTGGACATGTATGCCTCTTACGCCGCGCGGGGCAATCTGCCGATTGTCGAGCATGTGATGGAGGCGGGCATGACCTTGATGCCGATGATCGGCAATGCAAGCCTGCTGCGCAGTTGGGGCGGGATCATGGATATGTCGCCCGATGGTTCACCCATCATTGATCACGCGGGGATCGAGGGGCTCTATCTCAATTGTGGGTGGTGCTATGGCGGGTTCAAGGCGGTGCCCGGTTCGGGGGATGCGATGGCGCATCTTATCGCCACCGACCGCCCACATCCGGCGGCTACGGGATTCAGGCTGGACCGGTTCCGCACGGGCCGGGGGCTGATGGACGAAGAAGGCACCGGGGCGCAGCACAACCTGCATTGAGCAGCGCAGAGAGGGCGAAATCTTGAGTATTCTTGGAACGATGAAAGCGCGCGCGAAATGAGGCTGGGCTGTCCGATCTGTGGCGAGCGGGATCGTCGCGAATTCTATTATCAAGGTGCCGCGCTCGTGCGCCCCGAGGATGAAGTCTGGAGCCCGGAGTGGGACGATTACATTCACAACCGCGACAATCCGGCGGGTGTGACGCGCGATCTGTGGCAGCATGAGCAGGGGTGCGGGGCCTGGCTGATCGTGACGCGCGACACGGTTTCGCATGCGGTGCTTGGCGTGGCGTTAGCGGCGGAGTTGGGCGCATGAGGATCGAGGACAAGGGCCTGATCGACCGCACGCGCCGGGTGCAATTTCAATTCGACGGGCACCGCTATGAAGGGTTCGCGGGGGATACGTTGGCCTCGGCGCTTTTGGCCAACGGGGTGCGGATGGTGGCGCGGTCCTTCAAGTATCACCGCCCGCGCGGGGTGATGACCGCTGGCAGCGAAGAACCCAATGCCCTTGTGACGGTTGGGCGGGGGGCGGCACAAAGGCCCAATTTGCGGGCGACCACGGTCGAGTTGCATGAGGGTCTGGAGGCGCGTAGCCAGAACCGTTGGCCGACGCTGGGGCTGGATGTTCTGGCGGCCAACGATCTTTTTGCGCCATTCCTTGGGGCGGGGTTCTATTACAAGACATTCATGTGGCCGCGTGCGTTTTGGGAGCGGGTTTATGAGCCTGTGATCCGCCGTGCGGCGGGTCTGGGCGCGTTGTCGGGGGATGCGGCAGAGGACAGTTATGAGCGCGCCTACGCCCATTGTGATGTTCTGGTGATCGGCGGCGGTCCTGCGGGCCTGATGGCGGCGCGGGCTGCGGCAGAGGCGGGGGCGGATGTGATCCTTGCCGAAGAGGACACGCGGCTTGGTGGGCGTCTCTTGGCCGAGACGGAAGAGGTTGACGGGCTGCCCGCTGTGGATTGGGTAGAAGAGATCGCGGCAGAGCTTGCGGCCATGCCCAATGTGCGGATCATGACGCGCACGGCGGTTACCGGCGTGTATGATGGCGGCACCTATGGCGCGCTTGAGCGGTTGGCACCTGATCTGGCCACTCGGCCCCATGCGCCCAAGGGGTGTTTTTGGCGGATCGTGGCGCGGCGCGCGGTGTTGGCGGCGGGCGCATTGGAACGGGCCATTGCCTTTCCCAACAATGACCGGCCCGGTGTGATGATGGCAGGGGCGGTGCGTGCCTATGTCAACCGCTGGGGCGTGGCACCGGGCCAGAGCACTGTGGTCTTTGGCAACAATGACAGCGCGCATCTCACCGTCTCTGATTTGCAGGCGGCGGGGGTGCATGTGGCGGCATTGATCGACGCGCGGCCCTATGCGCGCTCTGCTCTGGACGTGCCGTTTTATCCCGGCGCGCAGGTCTGTGGCACGAGCGGGCGGCGTGGGCTTGAGGCGGTGACGATTGCCACGCAGCGGGGTGAGGATCGGATCGCTGCGGATTGTCTTGCGATTTCGGGCGGGTGGAACCCGACGGTGCATCTGGCCTGCCACATGGGCGCGCGGCCCGAGTGGGACGCGGCCCGACAGGCGTTTCTGCCGCCTGCGAATGCCGTGCCGGGGCTGTGTGCGGCGGGGGCGGCAGCGGGGGCGTTTTCCACCCGCGCCTGTCTGGAGAGCGGATTGGCTGAGGGGGCGCGCGCCGCGCAGGATCTTGGATACAGCGTGCCGGATCTGGCCGCACCCATGGCAGGTGACGCGGCCTATGACATCTTTCCGCTCTGGCATGTGCCGGGAAAGGGGCGTGCCTGGCTTGATTTCCAGAATGATGTGACGGTCAAGGATGTGGTGCAGGCGGCGGCCGAAAATTTCCGCTCGGTCGAGCATATGAAGCGCTACACGACGCAGGGTATGGCCCCCGATCAGGGCAAAAACTCGAATGTGGCGGCTCTGGCGGTGCTGGCCGAGGCGACGGGGCGCGGTATTGCCGAGACTGGCACCACCACCTTTCGTCCGCCCTATGTGCCGGTTCCGATCGCGGCCTTGGGGGCAGGGGGGAAGGGCAAAGGCTTTGCCCCCGAACGGCGCACCACCTCGCATGCCGAAAGCGTGGCGCGCAATGCGCCGATGATCGAGGCGGGGCTCTGGTATCGGCCCAGCTATTTCCCGCAGAAAGGCGAGAATACCTGGCGGCAATCTTGCGACCGAGAAGTGGCGATGGTGCGCAGCGCGGTCGGGATCTGCGATGTGTCCACCCTAGGCAAGATCGACGTGCAAGGCGCTGATGCGGCACGGTTTCTTGATTTCGTCTATACCAATATGTTCTCGACGCTGAAGGTGGGCCGTGTGCGTTATGGTCTCATGCTGCGCGAGGATGGGCATGTGATGGACGACGGCACCTGCGCGCGCATGGCAGAGACCCATTTCGTGATGACCACCACGACGGCTGCGGCGGGGCAGGTGATGCGGCATCTGGAATTCGTCTCGCAGGTGTTGCGGCCTGACTGGGATGTGCGCCTTGTTTCCGTGACAGAGCAATGGGCGCAATTCGCGGTGGCCGGGCCAAAATCGCGCGCCCTGCTGAATGGCATGCTGGACGCGCCGATTGACGAGGCGGGGTTTCCCTATATGGCCTGTGGGACGGCGCGGATTGGTGGGGTTGCGGGGCGGCTGTTTCGGATCTCGTTCTCGGGGGAGCATGCCTATGAAATCGCGGTGCCTGCGCGCTATGGGGCGGCGCTCTTTGCGGCCTTGGTGGCGCGCGCCGAAGAGATGGGCGGCGGGGCTTACGGGCTGGAGGCGCTTAATGTGTTGCGGATCGAGAAGGGGTTTATCACCCATGCCGAAATCCATGGCCGCGTCACCGCCTATGACATCGGGATGCAGGGGATGATGAGCGCCAAGAAGGATTTCATCGGCAAGGCGGCGGCCGCACGCCCGGGTCTGACGGACCCGGAGCGTGAGCGTATGGTGGGATTGAAGCCGGTGGGCGCGGTCAAGGAATTGCTGGCCGGCGCGCATATTTTTGACGAGGGCGCCGAAGCGGTTCGCACGCAGGATCGGGGCTATGTCACGAGCGCGTGCTATTCGCCCACGTTGGGGCATGTGATCGGCATCGGGTTTCTGCAGCGCGGACCAGAGCGGATGGGCGACCGGGTGCGCGTGGTGGATCATTTGCGCAAGTCCGAGACGATTTGCGAAGTGACGCCCCTTGTGGCGTTTGATCCAGAAGGAGGGCGGTTGCGTGGCTGACTTAAAGGCTCAGACCCCCTGCGCGGGGCTTTTGCCGGTGTCGGTGGGCGATCTGAGCCTGACCGAGATAAGGCCGGTGCGGATGACATCGCTGGCACCCTACCGGGGCTGCGTGGCGGCGCTGTCTGCGGCGATGCAGGCGGCGCATGGTGTCGCTTGGCCGGAACCGGGGCGTCTGACAGGGGATACGCAGGCGCGCGCCCTGTGGTTTGGGCGCGACATGGCGCTTTTGATCGGTCCGGAGCCTGAGGCCGGGTTGGCGGCGCATGCGGCGCTGACGGATCAGTCGGATGGCTGGGCGGTCGTGCAATTGGAGGGGCGACAGGCGGCCGAGGTTCTGGCGCGGCTCTGCCCGCTTGATCTGCGCGATGCAGTCTTTGCGCCGGGCCATACGGCGCGCACGGATGTGGCGCATATGGCCGGGTCGATCAGCCGGTTGGGGCCACAGCTTTGGCAGATTATGGTGTTCCGCTCGATGGCGGCGACACTGGTGCATGAGGCGGAAATCGCCATGCGTCGGGTCGCGGCGCGACAAAATTCCCCCGTCTGAGGCGCTGACAGGGCCGAGAAACTGGCTTATGAGAGCGGGGTCTGAAAGAGAGGATCGCCAATGCGCCTGATGCTGAGTGCCGCCCTAAGCCTGATGCCTGCCATGGCCATGGCCGAAAACCCGATCTGTGCGCCCACGGGTGAAATCGTGGCGAGCGCCGTTGACGCGCGCAAAGCGGGTGAGGATGCCCCCGCTACGATCACCACGATCACAGCCGAAATGACGGGTGATATGGCCGTCTACGCGCCTGCGGTGCAGCCTTTGGTCGATTGGGTCTATTCGCTGGACGAGGCGCAATTGGCCGAGGATGTGGCGGGCAGCTATGTCACGCAATGCGAGGCACAGTAACACCTCTGACCTCTGGACTCTGAGCGGCGCGCGCCCAATATAGGGGCATGAGCCTGCCCCCCGGATTTTTAGACGAGTTGCAAAACCGCCTGTCGCTCTCCCATGTGGTTGGGCGCAAAGTGACGTGGGACAATCGCAAGTCAAATCCAGGCAAGGGCGATATGTGGGCACCTTGCCCGTTCCACCAAGAAAAAACCGCGTCTTTTCATGTGGATGACCGCAAGGGGTTTTACTATTGCTTTGGCTGTCACGCCAAGGGCGATGCGATTGCCTTTGTCCGTGAGACCGAGAATGTCGATTTCATGGAAGCGGTGAAAATCCTTGCGGCAGAGGCGGGCATGCCGATGCCCGAGCGCGATCCGCAGGCGCAGGCAAAGGCGGATCGGCGCGGGCAGTTGATTGAGGTTATGGAGCAGGCGGTCAAATTTTTTGTCCTGCACCTGCGCAGCGGGGCCGGGGCGGCGGCGCGTGACTATCTCAAGGGTCGCAAGCTGGCTGAGGCGACGCAGGCGCAATTCGACATAGGCTTTGCGCCCGATGGCTGGCAGGGGCTGTGGGAGCATCTGACGGGCAAGGGCGTGCCGCCCGACTTGATCCTTGCCTGCGGTCTGGCCAAGGACAGCCAGAAGGGCGGCAAGCCCTATGACACGTTTCGCAACCGGATCATGTTTCCCATTCGCGATGCGCGCGGGCGCTGCATCGCCTTTGGCGGGCGGGCAATGGACCCGAGTGACCCGGCCAAGTATCTGAATTCGCCGGAAACCGAGCTTTTTGACAAATCCCATACGCTCTACAATCACGGGCCTGCGCGGGAGGCATCGGGCAAGGGCCAGACGCTGATCGTGGCCGAGGGCTATATGGATGTGATCGCCCTTGTGGCGGCGGGATTTGGTGCGGCGGTGGCCCCCTTGGGCACGGCTGTGACCGAGCATCAGTTGCAGCTTATGTGGCGGATCAGCCCAGAGCCGGTGATTGCTCTTGATGGCGATACGGCGGGGCTGCGCGCGGCCTACCGGGTGATTGATCTGGCGCTTCCGCTTTTGGAGGCGGGCAAATCGCTGCGGTTTGCGTTGATGCCCGAGGGCAAAGACCCAGACGACCTCTTGCGGTCCGAGGGGGCGGGCGCGGTGCAGGGGCGGATTGATGCGGCGCTGCCGATGGTGCAGCTTTTGTGGCAGCGCGAGACCGAAGGGCGCGATTATGACAGCCCCGAGCGTAGGGCGGCGCTCGACAAGGTGCTGCGTGAAAAGATCATGTTGATTCGCGACCCGTCGATTCGCAGCCATTACGGGCAGGCGATCAAGGACCTGCGGTGGCAGTTGTTCAATCCGCGCCGGAGCACCGGTTTTACGCCCCGTGCCCGTGGCGGCAAATGGCCACCGCCGGAACCGGCGCGGGCGGCGACCAAATCCTCGCTCTTGGTGGCTGCGGGCGGGGATGGCACGGTGCATCTGCGCGAGGCGGTGGTTCTGGCGACGCTCATCTCTTGCCCGTCCGTGGCCGCGCGGTTCGAAGCGGGTCTTGAAAGGCTTGAGTGTCGAGACCCTGATTTGGCCCGGCTGCGGGACTTGATCCTGCGCCATGCGGTAAGCGGTGCCGAGGGCTTGCGCGCCCGGATTGAGGCCGAGATCGGATCGGCACCCCTTGAAAAGCTGATGACTTTGCCCCATGTCGCGCTCATCCCGCCGGTGCGGCGCCCCGGAGATGAGGAGCTTGCCATCCTGACCCTGACCGAAGAATTTGCCAAACTGACGGCCCAACGTGGCTGGATGGCAGAGCTGTCCGAGGCGACCGAGGACATTGAGGGGCTTGTAGACGAGTCACTGACGTATCGTCTGGGGCAGGCTGCCGAGGCGCGAAATCGTGCTGTGCGCAGCCAGCAAGAGGACCGGGCGGAATATGATTTGGGCGAAAATGGCGCGCGGATCAAACGAGATGAGAAACAACAGTTCGACGCCTTGCTCGACAAGATAACCTTTTCTAAACCGGGACGATGATTGTTTTCGTAAGGAAGCGCCGAATAAATCAGGGTAGACGGGTGTGCGAATCAACAGAACACGCTATTGATTCGGGTCAACCGAATCACCCGCCCCGCCCATAGCCGAGGAGTCATTCATGGCCGCCAAAGATACCGACGACGATAAGCCAGAGGAAGCCGAAGCCGAGGTTTCGCTCGACATGAGCCAGGCGGCGGTCAAGCGGATGATCGCGGAGGCGCGGGAAAAGGGCTTTATCACCTATGACCAGCTGAATGAGGTTTTGCCCCCGGATCAGGTGTCGTCGGAACAGATCGAAGACGTGATGTCGATGCTCTCGGAAATGGGGATCAACATCATCGAGGCCGAGGATGCGGAAGAGGAAGAGGGGCGTTCGACTGCCGTTGCCGAGATTGGGCGACGGGGCGAGATCACCCTTGGCTCGGGCAAGGAAGAAAAGCTCGACCGTACAGATGACCCGGTGCGGATGTATCTGCGCGAGATGGGATCTGTCGAGCTTTTGAGCCGCGAGGGCGAGATTGCCATCGCCAAGCGGATCGAAGCCGGGCGCAACACAATGATCGCAGGTCTTTGCGAAAGCCCGCTGACCTTTCAGGCGATTACCATCTGGCGCGACGAACTTTTGGGTGAAGACATCCTGTTGCGCGATGTGATCGACCTTGAGGCCACGTTTGGCACGCAATTGGGCGACGAAGACGCCGAGCCGGTGGTGGGGGCTGCCAATGTGACCAGCGCCCCCGGCGGTATGGGGCGTGATGACAGCGAGCCTGATCTGGATGCCGATGGCAATCCGATCCATTCCGACGACGATGACGAGGACGACGAACAGGCCAATATGAGCCTTGCGGCGATGGAAGCCGCGCTCAAGCCGCGCGTTCTGGATACGCTGGACCGGATTGCGGCGGATTATGCCAAGCTGAGCGAGATGCAGGATAGCCGGATTTCGGCCACGCTGAACGAGGGTGGATCGTTCAGCCGCGAGCAGGAAGCCACCTATCAGACCCTGCGCAGCGAGATTGTCGAGCTGGTTAACGAGCTGCATCTGCACAACAACCGGATCGAGGCGCTGATTGATCAGCTTTACGGCATCAACCGCCGGATCATGCAGATCGACAGTGCCATGGTCAAACTGGCCGATCAGGCGCGTATCAACCGTTCTGAATTCATTGAAGAATATCGCGGTCGCGAGCTTGATCCCAACTGGTTGGACGATATGGCCCGCAAGGCCGGGCGCGGCTGGCAGATGTTCATTGAGCGCAGCCCTGAAAAGGTAGCCGAGCTGCGCGCCGACATGGCGCAGGTGGGGCAGTATGTGGGTTTGGACATTTCCGAATTCCGCCGCATCGTGCAGCAAGTGCAGAAGGGCGAGAAAGAGGCGCGCCAAGCCAAGAAGGAAATGGTCGAAGCCAACCTGCGTCTGGTGATTTCGATTGCCAAGAAATACACCAACCGTGGCCTGCAATTCCTTGATCTTATTCAGGAAGGCAATATCGGCCTGATGAAGGCGGTGGATAAGTTCGAGTATCGCCGGGGCTATAAATTCAGCACCTATGCGACTTGGTGGATCCGTCAAGCGATCACGCGGAGCATTGCGGATCAGGCGCGCACCATCCGGATTCCGGTGCATATGATCGAGACGATCAACAAGCTGGTGCGCACGGGTCGTCAGATGCTGCACGAGATTGGCCGCGAACCGACGCCCGAGGAACTGGCCGAAAAGCTGCAAATGCCGCTGGAAAAGGTCCGCAAGGTGATGAAGATCGCCAAGGAGCCGATTTCGCTCGAGACCCCGATCGGCGACGAGGAAGACAGCCAGCTTGGTGATTTCATTGAGGATAAAAACGTTATTCTTCCGTTGGATAGCGCTATTCAGGACAACCTCAAGGAAACCACGACACGGGTTCTGTCATCGCTCACACCGCGCGAAGAGCGGGTGTTGCGGATGCGGTTTGGTATCGGCATGAACACCGATCATACGCTGGAAGAGGTGGGGCAACAGTTCTCTGTCACCCGCGAACGTATCCGGCAGATCGAAGCCAAAGCGCTGCGCAAGCTGAAGCATCCGAGCCGGAGCCGCAAGCTGCGGAGTTTTCTGGATCAATGAGCTGGGTGAAAGCCTACGTTTGAAAACAGGGGGTTATGGGGTGCGCAATGAATGCGCACCCTACGGTGCATAATCTGGAGGCCGTATGTCGATCCTGTCGCGATTGTTTGGGGGCAAGCCCAAAGCAGAGCCTGAGGCGCAGCCGGAAATATATAAGGATTTCCGTATCTTCCCCGCGCCACAGGCGGCAGACGGGGGATACCGCGTGGCGGCGCGGATTGAAAAGGACATCGCGGGCGAGGTGAAAGTTCACCAGCTTTTGCGGGCCGATACCATTGCCAGCCTTGATGAGGCGCGGGCGTTTTGCGTGCGCAAGGCCAAGCAGGTTATCGACGAGCAGGGCGAGGCAGTTTTCCGCAAATAGGCGAATGCGCTGAATATGCGAGGCCCCGGATCAGGCCCTGTGCGGGCATCTGGCGCGTGTAATCTCTGTAAGGTTTGTCAGGGGATTATGTAAGGTCGCGCCCGCGTCTTGCGCGTTGCGCGGGCGGGCGGTTGTCGGAGGCTTAACCTTTGCGGGCGTGGGGGCGTTAACCTATGAAGCCCGCGCTTGCATATCTGGCCGGGCTTCTGCGCAAAGGGTGACCAGTGCGCGCGGTGTTGCGCGGATCGTCCCGCTAACCGCTTGCCCCTCAAGTCACGCTGTCTTACAGAGGCTGTAACAAAGCAGAGGGAGGCACCCATGCGTCGTGTCGTCGTCACAGGTCTGGGGATCGTCTCCAGCATTGGCAACAACGCCCAAGAGGTTCTGGCATCGCTCCGAGAGGGGCGCTCGGGCATCACCGCGAATGAGGCTATGGCCGAGCATGGCTTTCGCAGCCGGGTGGCCGGGGCGATCAAGCTCGATGTGACCGAGCATGTGGACAAGCGCGCGTTGCGGTTCATGGGGGGCGGGGCGGCCTATGCGCATATCGCCATGGCGCAGGCCATTGCGGATGCGGGGCTTGAGGAAAAAGACGTGATCAACCCACGCACCGGGGTTGTTGCGGGATCGGGCGGGCCGTCCACCAGTGCCATGCTGGCGGCGCATCAGGTGGCGTTGGACACCGGATCGACCAAGCGGATCGGGCCGTTTGCTGTGCCCAAGACCATGTGTTCGACGATTTCGGCCAATCTGGCGACGTCCTACAAGATCAAGGGTCTGAACTATTCGATCACCTCGGCCTGTTCCACAAGCCTGCATTGTATCGGCCATGCTGCAGAGCAGATCATGTTTGGCAAGCAGGATGTGATGTTTGCAGGTGGTGGAGAGGAATTGGATTGGTCGCTGTCGTGCCTCTTTGATGCGATGGGCGCGATGTCGTCCAAGTACAATGACACGCCCGAGACTGCGAGCCGGGCCTTTGACGTGGGGCGCGACGGGTTCGTGATCTCGGCGGGGGGCGGTATTGTCGTGCTGGAAGAGTTGGAGCGGGCGAAGGCGCGCGGGGCCAAGATCTATGCCGAAGTGACGGGCTATGGCGCGACGTCGGATGGGGCCGATATGGTGGCACCTTCGGGCGAGGGCGGCGAGCGCGCGATGCGGTTGGCGGTGGCGACACTGCCTGAGGGACGCCGCGTGAGCTATATCAACGCGCATGGCACCTCGACGCCTGTCGGCGATGTGGGCGAGGTTGAGGCGGTGCGCCGGGTCTTTGGGCAGGGCAGCACCCCGCCGATCAGTTCCACCAAGTCGATGACAGGGCATTCCCAAGGGGCCACCGGCGCGCAAGAGGCGATCTACTGCCTTTTGATGCTGGAAAACGATTTCATTGCCCCGTCGATCAATGTTGAGACGCTCGATCCGGCCCTTGATCCGGCCGAGATTGCAACGGTGCGGGTGGACAAGGCCGGGCTGGATACGGTGATGACGAATTCCTTTGGTTTTGGCGGCACCAATGGCTCGATGTTGCTGAGCAAATTTCACGGGTGAGATGAGATGACGATTGCGATGCAGGGCAAGCGCGGCCTGATCATGGGGGTGGCCAATGACCGCTCTATCGCTTGGGGCATTGCACGGGCGATGCATGCGGCGGGGGCGGAGCTGGCCTTTTCCTATCAGGGCGAGAATTTCGCCAAGCGGGTGGAGCCCTTGGCGGCGAGCGTTGGCTCTGACCTGCTGCTCGATGTCGATGTGACCGATGATGCCTCGCTTGATGCGGCCTTTGGGGCGCTGGCGGGGCGGTGGCCGACGATTGATTTCGTGGTGCATGCGGTGGCTTATTCCGACAAGTCGGAATTGACCGGGCGGTTCCTGAACACCAGCCGCGCCAATTTCAAGCATTCGCTGGAAATCTCGGCCTATTCTCTTATCGAGGTGGCACGGCGGGCCTATCCGATGATGAAGGATCAGGGCGGCTGTCTGCTGACCCTGACCTATCAAGGGTCGAACAAGGTTGTGCCGAATTACAACGTGATGGGCGTTGCCAAGGCGGCGCTGGAATCGGCGACGCGCTATTTGGCGAATGATCTGGGGCCGGATGGGATCCGCGTCAACGCGATCAGCCCCGGACCGATGAAAACGCTGGCAGGGGCCGCGATTGGCGGCGCGCGCAAGACGTTTCGCCATACCGAGCTGAATGCGCCGATGCGCGCCAATGCGACGCTCGAGGCTATTGGTGGCACGGCGGTTTATCTGGCGTCCGATGCGGGGGCCTGCACCAGCGGTGAGGTCATCCATGTTGATGGCGGCTATCACGTGCTGGGGATGCCGCAGGCCGAGAACCTCTGATCGGGGGCACGCCCCCGCCGGTGGCGGGAGCGCGCAAGGCGTCACAGGATGAAATCATCCGAGTCGAGCTGTGACAGGCTGAAATTGCGCAGGGTGAGTTCATGCGCGCCGAAGTCGAGCACGACATCGCTGCCCGAGATGCGGGCGGCGCTGAGCACATCATCGAAATCGTTGAGGCCGCTGATGCCGGTGAGGTCGATCTGATCATCGCCGGGCTCAAAATCGGTGATGACATCGCGCCCGAATTTGAAGACGAAAGTATCGGCCCCCACGCCGCCGGTCATCAGGTCATTGCCGTGGCCACCGTCGATGAAATCATTGCCCTCGCCACCCGAGAGCACGTCACGGCCACCGCCGCCACGCATCACATCATTGCCTTCGCCGCCAAAGAGGCGATCCGCGCCGGCCCCGGCGTTCATCACATCGTCGCCGGAACCGCCGTGCATCACGTCATTTCCGGTGCCACCGTTCATGGTGTCATTGCCTTCGCCGCCGAACATCCGGTCATTGCCGGTGCCGCCATCGAGGCGGTCGTTGCCTTCGCCTGCATCGAGCGTGTCGTCGCCATCCCCACCAAAGAGCCTGTCATCGCCGCTTTCATCGGTGAGGCGGTCATTGCCGAGGCCGCCCAAGAGCGTGTCTTCGCCCTTGCCGCCCGCGATGGTGTCATTGCCTGCACCACCGTCGAGGCGGTCGCCGTCGTCATTGCCATTGATGGCGTCATTGCCCCCGCCGCCAAAGATCGTATCGTTGCCGTCAAGGCCGGTGATTTGATCCGCAAAGGCGGTGCCGACCAAGCGGTCGGCGCTGTCGGTTCCTGTCAGTCGAGCCATGGTGCTGGTCCATTTTTAAGCGCCGCTCATGGGCGCGGTTGCGTTCCTATTCCCGGATCGCAGTGATCCGGGATGTCAGGTGAACGCTGGGCTGCGGGGTTTATTCCCGGGTCTGGCCGAATTCTTGCCACAGTCTTGCCATGTGGATTTGGAAGGTAGCGGGCATGACACATATCCGCCATTTTGCCGATCCCGCCGAAAGCAAAACCGCCGCCCGTGCGCGCCGCGCGCGGCGCTGGACATGGGTGGCAGGGGTCTCCTTGGGGATTTGTGGGCTGTTGGCGATATGGCAAGAGCGGGCGCTGGCACCGGGGGTGCATGACGGGATGCAGCGTCTGGTGGCGCAGGCGCAGGGCGTGATGGACGGCAACGAGGCCGTTCGTGCCCTGCTGGCCGGTGTGGATGGCGGCGTGGACGTGGCCAAGGATGCCGGGCTTGCGCCGCTCACCGCGCTGTTGCTGAGGGCGACAGAGTAAAGCGTTCTGGTGGATCGTTGAATGACCAGAACGCTTTGAATAGGTGCGTTCGCTTTTAGCCGTGCTTAGAACCATTGTCCCGGTTCCATCAGCCCCAGATCGAGCAATTGGCGCGAATGCCATTCGAACGGGATGGAGTTGCGCCATTTGAAGCTGTGGATGTCAAAGGTCGAGCCGGGGTTGCGCTTGAGCGCCTTGGCGGTACGAAAGGACACGATGGCGCTGGTAAGGTTGTGGTGCCACGGGCAGGCGTAGGTGTTGTATTCCTCGTCCGAGAAGGTGTGATCCTCGCGCAAGCTTAGTTCCGGTTTGGCGCGGAAAATCGCGATGCGGTCGATCTTGCGGCGTTTGGCGGGGATGTGTTCCTCGTAGCGCCAGCGCAGGCCGCCGTAGAAATCAAGCTGCCGTTCTCTGGGGTGGTTGTGGTTCTCGGGGTCGGGACGGGCGAGGGCGTAATAGCCGGACTTGTCCATATGCGCGGCCTCAAGGGACACGGCATCGGGATAGCGATCCAGATCGCCGGCGTAGAGGTCGATCACATAGGTCAGCATCGCATCGCGGCGTTCTTCGGTGTGAAAGGCCAGCATTTCACCCACGGTGCGGGTCTCGCAGAAGGGGTAGAACAGGTATTCGGCGTTGTAGCAGTAATACATCCAAAGGCCGGGGGCGGCGGCGATGACCGCATTCACGGCCTCGGTCAGGCTATCGCCGGAGGACAGATCATGGCGAATCCGGCTGAGGCCGGGTGCCTCGGCCACGTCGCGGGCCAAGGCGAAATTGTCGGGGGCAAAGAGCAGCACGGCGGCAAAGCCGGTGTCGAGATGGTGACGCAAGGTGGAGTTGAGTTCGCTTTCATCCTCGGCAAAGACCATGGCGATGGGCCCCTTGGCCAGCGCCTTGCCGGGGTTGGCGAGAAAGGTCTTGAGATCGGGGGCGGTCATGCGCGGCTTTACCCTTGGTTTTGGATGCAGAATCCGCCAAACGCAGAGGCATTGCAAGTGCCCTCTCCCCTGATGTAGTCAGACATCTTGAACCCAAGGGCGGAGGCCGGGCGCATGGCGGATGTGAAAAAGCTCTATATCAAGACCTATGGCTGTCAGATGAATGTCTATGACAGCGAGCGTATGGCCGAGGCCATGGGCGGGTCTGGGTATGTCGAGACGCAAGATCCGGCTGAGGCCGATATGATCCTGCTCAACACCTGTCATATCCGCGAGAAGGCGGCGGAAAAGGTCTATTCCGAACTGGGGCGGATGAAACAACTCAAGCTGGACAAGCCCGATTTGAAGATCGGGGTAACGGGCTGCGTGGCACAGGCCGAGGGTGAAGAGATCATGCGCCGTCAGCCGCTGGTCGATCTGGTGGTGGGGCCGCAGAGCTATCACCGTCTGCCCGAGATGGAGGCGCGGGTGCGCGCTGGGGAAAAGGCGCTCGATACCGAGTTTCCGATTGAGGATAAGTTTGACACGTTGCGGCACCGGCCAAAGGCGCGGCGCGGGCCAACAGCGTTTTTGACGGTGCAGGAAGGTTGCGACAAGTTCTGCGCGTTTTGCGTGGTGCCGTATACGCGCGGGGCCGAGGTAAGCCGCCCGGCGAGCCGCGTGCTGGAGGAGGCGCGTGATCTGGTCGAGCGCGGCGTGCGCGAGATCACGCTTTTGGGTCAGAACGTCAATGCCTACCACGGGGCCGGTGAGGGGGGCGATTGGGGCCTTGCGCGGCTTGTCTGGGCCTTGAGCGAGATTGACGGGCTGGAGCGTATACGGTTCACGACAAGCCATCCTAATGACATGGATGATGATCTGATTGCCGCGCATGGGGAGTGCGCGAAGCTGATGCCCTATCTGCATTTGCCGGTGCAATCCGGGTCTGACCGTATCCTTAAGCGGATGAACCGCAGCCATACCGCCGAAAGCTATCTGCGGCTGATCGAGCGCATCCGCGCGGCGCGGCCTGATATCCTGTTGTCGGGGGATTTCATCGTCGGGTTTCCCGAGGAAACGGATGCCGATTTTCAGGCGACGATGGAGTTGATCGAGGCGGTCAACTATGGGTCTGCGTTTTCGTTCAAATATTCCACCCGTCCCGGCACGCCCGCTGCCGAGCGTCCGCAGGTGCCCGAAGAGGTCAAAACCGAGAGGCTCTATCGTTTGCAAGAGCTGATCACCCGCCAGCAGCGCGCCGCACAAGATGCGATGGTCGGGCGCAGGGTTGGGGTGCTCTTTGAAAAGGCGGGGCGGATGCCGGGGCAAATGGTGGGCAAGTCGGATCATTTGCATGCGGTGCATGTCACGGGGGATGTCGCGATTGGCGATCTGCGTCAGGTCGAGATCATCGAGAGCGGCCCCAATTCATTGGCCGGGCGTTTGCTGTCCTCTTGATTCTTAGGCGATTTTCGTATGCTTTGGGTGAATTGTGGCCAGAGCGTGGCATTGTTTCCTTAAGGGACACAATATGTGGTGAAATTTGCTTCACTTTAAGCGAAGACTTGATACTATTTGACATGATTAAGTGGTTGGGGGCCTTTCTTTCGGCTTCTATCCGGGGGGCAATAAAAGGACTGGGGTCGTGACGAAAAGGATTTCGAATACGCTTCACGCGGTCATGCGGGGGGCGAGTGCCATTGCTCTTGGTGTCGCGGTGATGGCGAGTGGCGCATCCGCGCAGCAACAGCGGACTGTCGTCGGTGAGCGGTATATTCCAACTATCTGGGTGGACCCCGATGGGTGCGAACATTGGGTGATGGATGACGGGGCTGAGGGCTATATGAGCCCGCATGTGACGCGCCAAGGTATTCCGGTGTGTCGCGAGGTCAATCTCTGCGGCGTTGTCAACACCGACCAGCTTTTTGCAACGGACAGCGCGCGTATCCACGCCTCTGGGCAGCAGCGCCTGCGAGAGTTTTTCCAGCAGGCCGGGGCGGTATCCTATACCATCGTTGGCCATACCGACAGCCGCGCATCGGATGAGTACAACATGGACCTGTCGCTGCGGCGGGCGAATTCTGTTGCTGCGGTTGCCCGCAGCAGCGGCGCAAGCATCGCGGATGTCCGCGGCTATGGCGAGCGGGTGCCCAAGGCGTCGAACAACACCGCCGAGGGCATGGCGCAGAATCGCCGTGTCGAAATCCTGTGCTGGCGCTGAGGGGGCTGTGCAATGAAAACCTATAAATTAGCACTCGCCCTGCCTATCGTCGGGATGTTGGCTGCCTGTGACGCGGGGCCGGACAAGACGGTGGACCGCAATATCTTTGACCGCGGGCATCTGAGCCAGATGCAGGCCGGCATTTGGGTTGATCCCAACGGCTGTGACCATTGGATCATCGACGATGGCGTCGAGGGGTATCTGTCGCAGCGTTTGGACAAGTTCGGCAAGCCGGTCTGTTCGGGTGTCGCCCCGCCGACCGTGGCGACGGGCAATTTCAAAGGTGGCTCGACAAGTCTGATCGGCGATCCGATTTGATCGGGCTTGCCCGATATGCTGAACCAATGTGCGGGCCCGGTGTGGCCCGCATTTTTTTCGCCGGTTTTCACGGAATCGTGGCTGGCTGCTTGCGCAGGCGGCGGCATCTTGGCACTGTAAAGGGGAACCTCTGACCCCGTGGGAGATATGCTTGGGTAACAACGCGCCGCCCCCCGCCGCCGATCTGGGCACTTTGCAAGAGTCCGTGATCGAATTCCCCGACAACATGCTGCTGATTGACCTCTGCGGCGAATATGATCGAAACCTAGCCGAAATCGAGCGTAAGCTGGCGGTGCAGATTGTCCGGCGCGGCAATCACTTGTCGGTTTTGGGCGAGGATGGACCGGTGCGTGAAGCCTCGGGCGTGTTGCAGGCGCTGTATTCCCGGCTGGAGAGTGGGCGTGCGGTTGAGAGCGGCGATGTGGACCGCGAATTGCGCATGGGCGGATCGGAGGTCGAGACTGGCGCACATGCGGGTGATCAGCTTGAGATGTTCAAAAGCGGCCCGGTCGAGATCAAGACCCGCAAGAAATATGTGGAGCCGCGCACCGAGGCGCAGAAATCTTATGTGCGGTCGTTGTTTGCGCATGAGCTGGCGTTTGGCATCGGGCCTGCGGGCACCGGCAAGACCTATCTGGCGGTGGCTGTGGGGGTCAATATGTTCATCGAGGGGCATGTGGACCGCATCATCCTGAGCCGCCCGGCGGTCGAGGCGGGTGAAAAGCTGGGCTATTTGCCAGGGGATATGAAGGACAAGGTCGATCCCTATATGCAGCCGCTTTATGATGCGCTGAACGATTTTCTGCCCGCCAAGCAGGTGCAAAAGCTGATCGAAGAGAAAAAGATCGAGATTGCGCCCTTGGCGTTCATGCGCGGGCGCACGCTGTCGAATGCCTTTGTGGTGCTGGATGAGGCGCAGAATGCGACCTCGATGCAGATGAAGATGTTCCTGACGCGCTTGGGCGAAGGCAGCCGGATGGTGATCACTGGCGACCGCACGCAAATCGACCTGCCGCGCGGTGTTCCCTCGGGGCTTGCCGATGCGGAGCGGCTGTTGACGCGGATTCCGCAGATCAGTTTCAATTACTTCACGTCCAAGGATGTGGTGCGGCATCCGCTGGTGGCCGCGATCATCGAGGCCTATGAGGCGGAAGGTTAAGGCGCCATGCTGTGCGATGTGGTGATCGAGGACGACCGCTGGCAGGCGGCGGCGCTGGAGGATTTGGCCGAACGCGCCGCAAGAGCCACGCTGGAGCATCTGGCGATGGACCCCGAGGATTGGGAAATCAGCATTCTGGCCTGTGATGATGCGCGGATTGCTGTGCTGAACGAGGATTTCCGCGACAAGCCGCAGCCGACCAATGTGCTGAGTTGGCCCAGCGAAGAGAGGGCGGCGGAGGTGCCGGGGGTACGCCCTGCGCCCCCCATGCCTAGCCCCGATCCGGAGCTGGGGGATATCGCGATTGCCTGGGACACCTGTGTGCGTGAGGCGGCAGAGGGCGAAAAACCGCTGGCGGACCATGTGACGCATCTGATCGTTCATGCGGTGTTACATTTACTAGGCTATGATCACGTGCGTGACCAAGATGCCACTCTCATGGAAACAACTGAGGTGGAGATACTTGGCAAACTTGGGGTCAGTGACCCATATTAACCGTGCTGGGGCCCTGTGCCCCGTCACCTGGAAAGAGATGGATGGGCGAGAGTATCGACGGATCGTCTATGGCAGCGCAGAGCGCGCAGCCTGACGATGACAAGGAAACAGAGGAATCAGGCGGGTTTTTTCGCCGGATCCTTGGGGTTTTTTCCACGACTGATGAGGCCGAAGCGGCTGAGGATGAGCATCCGGCGCAAGCCAACGGCGTGCCGGGCATGGGCAATCTGCGGCATATGGCGGTCGAGGATGTGGCCATTCCAAAGGCCGATATCGTGTCGGTGCCCAATTCGATTTCCAAAGAAGACCTTGTGCATGTGTTTCGTGACAGCGGCATGTCGCGTCTTCCGGTCTATGAGGGAACCTTGGATTCGCCCATCGGCATGCTGCATCTCAAGGATTTTGCGCTGAAGCATGGGTTCAACGGCGAGACTGAGGAATTCAAGCTCGAGGATATGCTGCGCCCTCTGCTTTTTGTGCCGCCGTCGATGCCGATTGGTGTGCTTTTGCAGAAAATGCAGGCCGAGCGGCGGCATATGGCGCTGGTGATCGACGAATATGGCGGGGTGGACGGTCTTGTGACCATCGAGGACCTGATCGAACAGGTGGTGGGCGAGATCGAGGATGAGCACGACATCGACGAAGATCATTACTGGACGCAGGAAAAACCCGGCTGTTACGTGGCCCTTGCCAAGACCCCGCTTGAGGATTTCGAGGCCGAGATTGGGATGTCTCTGACCGAGGCGGACGAAGTCGATGAGGAAGAAATCGACACGCTGGGTGGTTTGGTCTTTATGTTGCTTGGCCGGGTGCCGGTGCGTGGCGAGGTGATCGAGCATCCCGCCGGGCCGGTGATCGAGGTGATGGAGGCCGACCCGCGGCGCATCAAACGTGTTCGCGTGCGTCTGCCCGAGGCAAAGAATGCCTGAAACAGGCCGGGCCGCGGCCCTGATTGATCGGGTTGCGGGCCTGTCGTGGCGCGGGCGTGTTCTGGTGTTGGGGGCGCTGGGGGCCGTGGCCGCGTTGGGGCAGGCGCCGGTCGGGGCATGGCCGCTGAGCATTCTGGCCTTTGCGCTGCTGTACGGGGTGTTCTTGCGCGCTGCGGGTGGACGGCAGGCGGCATGGATCGGCTGGGCCTTTGGCACCGGCTATTTTCTTCTTTCGCTCAACTGGATCATCGAGCCGTTTTTGGTCGATGTGGCGCGGCATGGCTGGATGGCCCCTTTTGCCCTGTTGGGATTATCCGGGGGGCTTGCGCTGTTTGCGGCGGCGGCCCTTGGGCTTGGGCGTTCCTTGGGCGGCGGTGCCTTGGGGTTTGTCGGGGGTCTGGGGCTGGTCGAACTGGCGCGGGGATATGTGCTGACGGGGTTTCCTTGGGCGCAGCCGGGGCATGTGTTGATCGACACGCCACTTTTGCATTGGGCCTCGTACCTTGGATCGCTTGGGTTGACGGCGCTGGTGCTGCTGGCGGCGGTGGCCTTGTGGATGGCACTGACGGGCGCGCGGGCAGGATTTGCTGCCTTGGGGGCTATGGCGCTTTTGTGGCCTCTCGGAGCGATGCTGACGCCTGACGCGGGGGCCGGGCCAGAGGCCGCGATAGTGCGGTTGATCCAGCCCAACGCGCCGCAGCATGAGAAATGGGACCCCGAAAAGATCCAAGGCTTCTTTGACCGCCAGTTGGCGTTTTCGGCGGCGGGCGATGGGCGGCCCGATCTGATCGTGTGGCCGGAAACGGCGGTGCCGGTGATGCTCGAGAATGCCGCGCGCACACTCGAGGTGATCTCGGACGCGGCGGGGGGCGTGCCGGTGGTGGTCGGCCTGCAACGCCGCGAGGAGCTGCGTCTTTTCAACACGCTGGCGCTGGTTGAGGCCGGGGGCAGTGTGGCGGCGGTTTATGACAAGCATCATCTGGTGCCGTTTGGCGAATACATGCCCTATGGGGATGTCTTGGCGCAGTGGGGTATTCACGGGATGGCCTCTAAGGACGGGCAGGGGTTCTCGTCTGGTCCGGGGGCACAGGTGATCGAGATGGGTGCGCTGGGGCGCGCGCTGCCGCTGATCTGCTACGAGGGGGTTTTCGCGCAGGATTTGCGGGCGGCACCGGGGCGGGCGGATTTCATCCTGCTCATCACCAATGACGCGTGGTTTGGCAAGTTTTCTGGCCCCTATCAGCATCTTGCGCAGGCGCGGTTGCGCAGTGTGGAATTTGGCCTGCCGATGATCCGGGTGGCCAACACCGGCGTTTCGGCAATGATTGACGCAGCCGGGCGGGTGACTGAGTCTTTGCCCTTGGGCGAGGCGGGGTGGCGCGATGCGGCGCTGCCGCCACCTTTGCCGCCCACGGTTTATGCGCGGCTGGGCGATGCGCCGATGCTGGCAATTTTCCTTGTTTTGCTGGGGCTGTCGCGGTTGGATCACAGGCGCAGGGCCGCGCGCATATAGGCATTGACGCAGGTTCTAGAGGGGCGTAACCACACGCTAATCCCCCACAACGGCTTCCTGGCGTGGCGGTGACATCAAATGGAGCAACTTCATGTCAAGACAGAATTACCTTTTCACTTCCGAATCCGTTTCGGAGGGGCATCCGGATAAAGTGTGTGACCGGATTTCCGACGCTATTCTTGATGCATTTCTGACCGAAGAAGCCAATGCGCGGGTCGCCTGTGAGACCTTTGCCACGACCAATTGCGTGGTTGTCGGCGGTGAGGTCGGGCTGAGTGATCAGTCGCGGCTCAAGGATTTCATGGGCCGGATTGACGGGATCGTGCGCGATTGCGTGCGCGACATCGGCTATGAGCAGGATGCCTTTCATTGGAATACTCTGAAATTGCAGAACCTGCTGCATCCGCAATCGGCGCATATCGCGCAGGGTGTGGACCGGGACGGGGCCGGGGATCAGGGCATCATGTTTGGCTATGCCGTGGATGAAACACCGGAATTCATGCCGGCACCGATCCTTTATTCGCATGCGATCCTCAAGCGGTTGGCGGAGGTGCGGAAATCCGGTGCCCAGCCGACGCTGGGGCCGGATGCCAAATCGCAGCTGACGTTGCGCTATGAGGGGGGTCGCCCGGTGGCGGTGACGCAACTTGTGCTTTCAACGCAGCATGCGGATGAGAGCCAAACCAGCGATGACATCCGCGCGATTGTAGAGCCCTATATCCGCGAGGTTCTGCCTGCAGGTTGGCTGAGCGATGAGACCGAGTGGCATGTGAACCCCACCGGCACCTTTGTGATCGGCGGGCCGGATGGGGATGCGGGCCTGACGGGGCGCAAGATCATCGTGGATACCTATGGTGGCGCGGCCCCGCATGGTGGTGGTGCGTTTTCGGGCAAAGATCCGACTAAGGTGGACCGTTCGGCGGCCTATGCCGCGCGCTATCTGGCCAAGAACGTGGTCGCGGCCGGTCTGGCGCAGCGCTGCACGCTGCAACTGAGCTATGCCATTGGTGTGGCCAAGCCGCTGTCGATCTATGTCGATACGCATGGCACCGGCCAAGTGCATGAAAGTGCCATTGAAAAGGCCGTGGCACAGTGCATGGACCTGACGCCGCGCGGTATTCGTGAGCATCTGTCGCTGACACGGCCGATCTATGCGCGCACCGCAGCCTATGGCCATTTCGGGCGTGCGCCCGAGGCCGATGGCGGCTTTAGCTGGGAGCGGACCGATCTGGTTGACGCTCTGAAAAAAGCTGTTTGATCAGAGGGCTGGCGCGTGATCTTCACGCGCCAGTTTAAGTTTGTATGAGCCAAGACAGACATCCGACAGGCGCGCCTTGGCGCAATTTTTATGGCCGCTTCAAGGGTAAGACCCTGCGGCCAAGCCAAGAGACCTATCTGGACGAAGATCTAGCGAAATTGTCACCGGGTGCCGTCGATTGGGATGTGAACCCCGAGCGGCAAGAAATTGATTTGCCGTCGCTTTTCGGCGACCGCGAGATCTGGCTTGAGATCGGGTTTGGCGGCGGCGAGCATATGGTGCATCAGGCCGCGCAAAATCCGCAGGTCGGGATCATCGGCTGTGAGCCGTTCATCAACGGTGTGGCGATGCTCTTGGGGAAAATCCGGGCGGCAGAGACACAGAATGTCGCGGTATATCCCGGCGATGTCCGCAATATGTTTGATGTTTTGCCCGAGGCGTCGGTGTCACGGGCGTTTTTGCTTTATCCTGATCCCTGGCCCAAGGCGCGCCACCACAGGCGGCGCTTTGTGACGCAAGAGCATCTGGAACCGCTGGCCAAGGTGTTGAAAAAGGGTGCGATTTTCCGTGTGGCCACGGATATTCCCGATTATGTGCGCCAGACCCTAGAGGAAGTGCCGCGCGCGGGCTTTGAGTGGCTGGCAGAGGGGCCTGCGGATTGGCGCAATCCTTGGGGGGATTGGATTTCGACGCGCTACGAGCAAAAGGCGCTGCGCGAAGGGCGCGTGCCGCATTACCTGACGTTTCGGCGGGTTTAAGCGCGGCGGCGCGCCGCGCAGATCAACGAGCGCCCCTCAGCGCCCAAGCCGATCGCCCAAGCGCCCCAACATGTCGAGACATTGCTGGAGTTGGTCGAGCGAGAGGTATTCGTCGGGCTTGTGCGCCTGATCAATCGAGCCGGGGCCGCAGACGACCGCCGACATGCCATAGCTTTGGAACAGCCCCGCCTCGGTGCCGAAGGGCACGAGATCTGCGCCATTGGCGCCGGTGAGTTCCATCATGATATCGCGGGCTTCGTTCAGATCGGTGGGTTCGAGCCCGTCCACCTCGCCGATGATTTCGGTGACGACGCTGGCATCGGGGCAAATCTCGCGCATGCGGGGGAGCAGCATTTCTTCGCAATAGCGGCGCAGGTCCTCTTTGACGAAATTGGCATCGGCGGCCTGAACGGGGCGCATCTCCCATTCAATGGTGGCGTTGGAGGCGATGACGTTATGCGCCACGCCGCCCTTGAGCGAGCCGGTGTTGATTGTGGTCCAAGGCGGATCGAAGCGGCTGTCTTTGGGGGCGCGGGCGCGCAGCGCCTCTTTGAGTTCCAGAAGGCGGTTGACGTAGCGCACCGCGTATTCCACCGCGTTCACGCCCCGGTCCGGGGCAGAGCCGTGCCCGGCCAAACCGCAGAAATGGGTGGTGTATTCATAGCAGCCCTTGTGCCCTTCGATCACGCGCATCATCGTGGGTTCGCCGATGATGGCCACGCCGGGGCGCAGGTTGCGGGCGCGCAGGCTTTCGACCAAGGCCTGCGCACCGAAACAGCCGACTTCCTCGTCATAGGTGAAGGCAAAGTGAATGGGACGGTCGCGCACCCGCTCTGCGAAATAGGGGGCCATGGCGGTGGCCGCCGCGATAAAGCCTTTCATGTCGCAGGTGCCGCGCCCATAGAGCCGTCCCTCGTGTTCGGTCAGTTCGAACGGGTCTGAGGCCCAATCCTGTTCGGCCACCGGCACCACATCGGAATGGCCTGACAGCACGATGCCGCCGTCCACCTCTGGCCCGATGGTGGCAAAGAGATTGGCCTTGTGGCCGATATCGTCGTGAAAGATGTCGACGCGCGCGCCTGCGGATTCGAGGCGGTGCCCGAGATAGGCGATCATGTCGAGATTGCTGAGTTCGGAAATCGTGGGAAACGCGATCAACTCGCGCAGGAGGCCAACGGTATCGGAAAGCTGAGTGGTCACGGGGAAGGGTCCTGTGATGGCAAAATGAACAACTGCCCGACAGTGTGGATCGCCGCGCGGCCCGTCAACCCCCCGTCTTGGAGCAGCCTGCGCTATGTCCGGTTTGATTGTGTTGTGGGGTTTCTGATCGTCTCAGCCGTGTGGTGGGGCGTGCCCAAAGAGACTCAGTCTGTCCATATCTATGGAAAAGCGGCGTATTTTGGGGGGGCGGGATCAAAAACATCTAGCGATTGCGGCGGAAAAAAGATAATTAAGACACAATAAAACAAATCGGCACACCAAAGTGCCGAACCCTGAGGTCAGAGTGGTGGTGTTATGAAAGCGATTGATTTTGTCGCTCGCACAGATGCGGGCAATTCGCAGCGTGGGTCAATTCCGGGGCAAGATGGCGTAAGCATCATTCCGGCGGGCAACGGACAAGAAATTTCTCTTAATCTTCGGCAAATGGACATTCAGGGTTATGCCCGAGATGGCTCTAACCTTGTGATCAACCTGTCAGATGGCAGGGTGGTTGTGCTGGAGGGATATTACTCCGCAACCGGGGCGCCTGTGAGCCGGCTGTTCATCAGCGCCGACGGTTATCTCAATGAGGTGACGCTGAGCGAGGGCGGCGATGGGCCGGTCTATGCACAGTATGGCCCGACCGAAAATTGGGCCAAATGGAGCCCGGATGAAGAGCTGATCTTTTTGGGCGGCAACGAGGTGACGGGGCCGGTCGAGGATGACGAAGTGTCAATGCTGGGGGCGGCCTTTTTGGGGGGCGGTGGTCTCTTGGGGTTGGGCGGCGTCGGGGCTGCGGGGGCTGCGGCAGCGGTTGTCGCCGGTAGCGGTGGCGGCGATGGTGGCGGTGGCCGCGGTCGGATCGAGCCCACGGTCAATGAGGATGGCACGATCACGATTGGCGGGGATCAGGATGATCCCAAGATCACAATCACCGGCGATGCCGAACCGGGATCCGAGGTGGATGTGACCATCGGCGATCAGACGGTCACCACTGAGGCTGACGAAGACGGGAAATGGGAGGTCGTGTTCGAAGACGAGACCTTCCCCGAAGATGGCGAGCATGATGTGGTTGTCGTCGTCACAGAGCCTGACGGCACCGAGACCACGCTAGAAGGGCCGGTGGTGGTGATCGACACCACCCCGCCCGAGGTGGTGATCGAGGATGGTGTGGTGTCGACCGACGATATCGTCAATGCCGACGACTATGAGGACGGCATCGAGATCACCGGCAGCGGCGAGCCGGGGGCCGAGATTTCCGTTGTGATCGAGGGTGTCACCGAAACCACGGTCATCGGTGAGGATGGTCAGTGGGAGGTGGTGTTTGATCCTGCCGATATTCCCGGGGGCGAGCGCGAGGTGGCGGTGGTGATCACCGCGACGGATGCGTTTGGCAATTCGACCGTGGTCACGGATGTTGTAGCCATTGATACGGTGCCGCATCCGATTGTGATCAACGCGTCTGAGGTTGGGGGCGATGGTGTTGTCAATCTGGTGGAAGAGGGGGCCGGTGTGGCAATCACCGGCAGTTCGACGCCGGGGGCCACTGTCACGGTGACGGTCGAGGGTGTATCCCGCGATGTGCTCGTGGGCGAAGATGGCACCTGGCGAGCAGAATTTGATCCGGGCACCTTGCCCGGTGGGCAATATGAGACTGTGGTGACGGCAACCACTGTTGATGCGGCGGGCAATGCCAGCAGCACCACAGGGACATTCCGCGTTGACACTGAAGTGCGCGATTTCGGCATGACCGGTGCGCCCGGTGGGGCCGATGGTGTGATCAACGCCGCTGAGCAGGGCGATGGCTTTACGATGAGCGGCACGGTCGAGCCGGGCTCGACGGTGCGCCTGACCTTTGGCACGGCGGTGGTGGATGCCGTGGTGGCGGCGGATGGCCGCTGGACCGCGACCTTTACGGGCGCGCAGATTGCGGGCGGCACCTATACCGGTGATATCGTGGCGGTCGCCACGGATGCCGCAGGCAACGTCAGCGAATTGCGCCAAGCGGTGAGTGTGGATACCGAGGCCAATGATCTGAGCCTTGCGACCGATACGGTCGGGGGCGACGGCACGGTGAACCTTGTCGAAACGGGCGGGCAGGTGGCGATCACCGGCACTGCCACGCCGGGGGCGACAGTGACCGTCACATTCGCAGGCGTGACGCAGGATGTGGTTGCCAATGCGTCGGGCGCTTGGGTGGCCACTGTCGCGGGCAGCGCGCTGGCGGCGGGAACCTATGATGCGCCGGTCACGGCCGTATCTGTCGATGCAGCGGGCAATCGCGCCGATGTAAGCGGTTCGGTGCTTGTTGACACCGAAGTGCGCGATTTCGGCATGACCGGCACGCCCGGTGGGGCCGATGGTGTGATCAACGCTGCTGAGCAGGGCGATGGCTTTACGATGAGTGGCACGGTCGAGCCGGGCTCGACGGTGCGCCTGACCTTTGGCACGGCGGTGGTGGATGCGGCGGTGGCGGCGGATGGCCGCTGGACCGCGACATTCACCGGCGCGCAGATCGCGGGCGGCACCTATACCGGTGATATCGTGGCGGTCGCCACGGATGCCGCAGGCAACGTTAGCGAATTGCGTCAAGCGGTCAGTGTGGATACTGAGGCCGGTCTTTTGACGCTGAACGCGGGGGCGATTGGTGGCGACGGCGTGATCAATGGGGCCGAGGCGGATGCCGGCGTGCTGGTCACCGGCACGGCTGATGCCGGGGCAACCGTGATTGTCAGCCTCGACGGTGTTGAGCATACGGTGCAGGCCGATGGCGCAGGTCGTTGGCAGAGCCGCTATGAAAGCGCCGAGATCACGCGCGGCACGCATGTGCCCGAGGTGAGCGCGCGCACGGTCGATGCGGCAGGCAATCCGACCGAGGTCGAGGCGACGGTGCGCGTGGATACGCAGGTCGACAACCTTAGCCTCAGCGATCTGAACCTTGCGATTGGGGCCGATGGGCGCGATGTCATCAATAATGACATCGCGACGGGTGGTTTCAACGTCACCGGCACGATCGAGCCGGGCAGCCGGGTATTTGTCACCATCGACGGGGTGCAGCACGAGGCGCAGGTGGCGGCCAATGGAAATTGGGTGGCACGCTTTGGCCCCAATGAGATTGCACCCGGCGAGCGCGACGTTGCGTTGCGGGTCGATGTGACCGATCCGGCGGGCAATATCGCATTCCTCACCGATACGGTGCGGGTCGATACCTTGGTCAATGAGCTGAGCCAGGATGGGCCGGTCACGCCAGACAACATCATCAACATCTCTGAGGCGGCAGCAGGTGTCACCCTGACCGGGCAGGTGGAGCCGGGATCAAGCGCCGAGGTGCGGGTTTTTGGTCGGACCTATCAGGCGGTGGTCGATGCGGCAGGCAACTGGTCTGTGAGCTTGCCCACTGCGGATATTCCCCGGCAGGATGGTCAAGCCCCGATGGTGGTTTTTGCGACCGACGGGGCAGGCAATACGCGTCAGATCACGAGCAGCCTGACGCTGGATATGGTCGCGCCTGAGACGCCGGGGATCGTGGGCTATTTCCGGCAGGGCGACGGCTATCGCAATGCCACGGTGGAAACGAGCGCGGACGATGTGAGTATTCATCAGGTCGATGCGGGCGGCAATGTGCGCGAATTGGCACTGGGTGAGCAGGCCAACCAATTCACCGGCGAGACGGATTACTTCTTTCTCAACGGGGCAGGCCAGTTGGCACCGGTATCGGATGGCTCGCAATTGGTGGTGACGAGCACAGATACCGGGGGCAATACCGCAAGCACCTATGTCGTACTGGATGAGACCAGCACATCGGTTGTGAACATCGCCAATCCCAATCTTAGCGCCTTTGACATCGAGACGATTGATCTGCGGTTTGGCGATCAGGCGCAATTGAGCCTGACCGAAGCACAGGTTCTGGCGCTTTCGGGCAATAGCGATACGGTTCTGGTTCAAGGGGGCGCGGATGACCGCGTGACGCTGACCGGGGCCGAGGCCGCAGGCCGCACACAGATCGACGGTCAGACCTATGACATCTACACGCTGGGCAATGATGCCACGGTCGTGGTGGATGAGGATATCCAGATCGTCACCTGATGCCGGACAGGGACGCGCGCCCGTGCCGGGGTGCGCGTCTCCAAAGACAAGGCCGGAACGGTCGGAGGACTATGTATGGGGACTGTAACGAGGGGTTTTTTGCTTGCGGGGGTCTGTTTGGCGCTTGCAGGGTGTTGGCGCGACGACGGTAGCGATGCCGAAGTGTCACGCGCCGCCGCAGGGCCAGACCTTCGCCCGGATGAGGTGGCGCGGGCCAAAGAGGCCGCAGGTTCCGAGATCATCCGCGATTTGCAGGCGCGCCGATCGGTTTTGGCGTCGGGCAGCAGTTTTGATCAGGTCGCTGGATCGGTTTTGGCCGCCTATAGCCGCAGTGCCGAAGCGGATTTGCTGAGTGCGCGGTTGCGCGCCGAGGCGGCATCCAAGAACTGGTTGCCGCGCGTTGGGCCCAATATCAGCCTGACCAGTCTGAGCGATCTGGTCAGCCAGTTGATCGTCGAGCAGGTGTTGTTCGACAACGGCCGCAAAAAGGCGGAGCGCGATTTTGCCAAGGCCGATGTCGAGGTGGCCGCCGTGACGCTGGCCGAGGATGTGAACGGGCGCGTGTTCGAGGCGCTCTCGCTCTATCTGGATGCAGCACAGGCGCGCGAGCGGCTGGTGCTGGAACGGCGCACGCTGGAGGATATGAGCCATTTTGAATGGATCATGTCGGAGCGGGTCAAGGGCGGCGTATCGGATATGTCTGACCTCAATATCCTGCGCTCGCGTCTGGCGGAAATCCGCGAGGTGATGGCTGGGCAGCAAGAGGCCGAAGCCACGGCGCTGGCAGAATTGAACGCCATGGCGGCGCGGCCCCTTGGGGGGTGACGGGCCTGTCGGAGGTGCCGGTTGACGCGGGGTCTGTGCAATCCTTGGACGTTCTGCGCGCCATGGCCGAGGCCGAACGCGACACCGCTGAGGCGGTGATGGCGCGGGCGGGTTTCTTGCCCGGATTGACGGCGGGGGGCACGGTTGGCAATGGCGACACGAGTTTTGGGCTGAACCTGCGGTCCGAACAATTGCTGGGTTTGGGCACCGGGGCGCAATTGAAGGCGGTGGACGCCGATAAAGAAGCCGCCAAGCGCCGCCGCGCGCAGGCGGATGAGGATAGCAACCGGGTTGTGCAGCGGCTGGAGGGGCAGTTGAGCGCCCTGTCGCGGCAGGTGGGCGAGGCAAGCACGCTGCGCGATACTGCCAAGGCGAATCTTGATCTTTTCCAAGCGCAATACGATGCCGGGCAGCGTGATGTCATGGATGTGGTTGGTGTCTATGAGACCTTTGCCCAGCGGCAAGCGCGCGCGCTGGCCCTGAAATACGAGCTGGCGCTGGCGCGGCTGGAACTGGCGCGGCATTTGGGCGTGCTGGCGGAGGGGAGCCGGATTTGACCAAGGCCCCCGTCGCCCTGACGATCACGACCGGCGCGCGCGGGGGTGAGGCAAGTGGCCCACAACCTGCGCCAGCGCGGTTTGGTGAGCGGGTTGTGGCGCGGGCGAAACTGGGGGTGGCCTATGCCGCGCTTTTGGGTATCGAAGCGGTCGAGCGCGATATTCTGGAGGCGATGATCGCCAGCAAGGCGGGGGGTGGCCCTACTGACCAGCCGCAACCGCGCGCCCTGGCCGATGGGTTGGAGGCGGCGGGGCTGATGGCGCGGGTCGAGCCGGTGGCGCATCCGCATCCCGATCAATGGCCGGCGCTGGCGCAGATGACGAGCGGGCAATTCGTGCTGGTGCTGTCACAGGCGGGCAGCGTGTTGACGATCCACGACACCACCTGCGCCGATCAGCGCGCCGAGGTGCCGCTGGCCGAGTTCGAGCCGTTCTTTACCGGCCTTGTGGTGCGGGCCGATGCCCCGGTGCAAAGCCTGAGCCGCGCGCATGATGCGCCCGAGGCCGCGCCGCATTGGTTCTGGAGCCAGTTTGCCGGGTTCCGGCGGCATATCGCAGAAGTGGCGCTTGGCTCTTTCGTGGCCAATATTCTGGCGGTGGCGGTCGCGCTTTTTGCGCTTCAGGTTTACGACCGGGTGATCCCGCATCAATCCGAGGCGACGCTGTGGGTATTGGCGGCGGGGGCTGGTCTTGCGCTGGTGATGGAAGCCGCGCTGAAAATTGCGCGGGCGCAGTTGATGGACGGGGCCGGGCGGCAGATCGAACTCAATGTGCAGCGAATTCTGATGGACCGTATTCTTGGGATGCGGTCCGAGATTGCGAGCAAGAGCCCGTCGCAGATATTCTCGGCGATGCGGGAATTCGGATCAGTGCGTGAATTCTTTACCGCCTCGACCATTGGCACGCTGACGGATTTGCCGTTCATCGTGGTGTTTCTGGCGCTGGTGGCGTCGATTGCGGGCAATGTGGTTTGGGTCTTGATACTGGGCGGGGTGATCATGGTTCTGCCCGGTTTCCTGCTGCAACGCCGGATGATGCGGCTGACGCAAGAGATGCAGGGGGCGAGCGCGCGGGGGGCGCGGCTGTTGCATGAGGCGATATTCGAGTTGGATACGCTCAAGACGCAGCGCGCCGAGGACCGGTTTCGCCGGATTTGGGGCGAGTTGACGGCGCTTCAGGCGATCAAGTCGAGCGAGCAGCGGCGGCTGGGATCAGTGCTGAGTTTCTGGGCGCAGGCGGTGCAGCAGGCGACCTATATCGTGGCGGTGATCCTTGGCTCTTATCTGGTGTTCGCGGGCGAATTTACTGTGGGTTCGATCATCGCCGTGGGGATTCTGACCAGCCGCACACTGGGGCCGCTGACGCAGCTTTCGAGCACGCTGGCACGCTGGGGCAATGTGAAATCGGCGCTGGTGGGGCTGGATGCGATTGCGCTGGCGGATCAGGACGAGGGCGAGGGGCGCAGCTATTTGCGGCGCACGGCGTTGACCGGCGCCTATGAGCTGCGCGAGGTGCAGTTTGCCTATGACGCAGGCGGTGCGCCGGTGCTGGATATTCCGGGGTTGATCATTCAACCCGGTCAGGTGGTGGCGGTGCTGGGCACCAACGGGTCTGGAAAATCGACCTTTCTCAAGCTCTTGTCGGGCCTTTATGCCCCAAGCCGGGGGCGATTGATGCTGGATGGCACCGATATGGGGCAGATCGCGCCGCGCGATTTGCGGCGGATGATCGGCTATCTGGGACAGGATGTGCGGCTGTTCACCGGCAGCCTGCGCGAGAACCTGAACTTGACCTTGCTGGAGCGCGATGACGCGCGGTTGATGCAGGCGCTGGATTTTGCCGGTTTGGGGCCCTTTGTGCGCGGGCATCCCAAGGGGTTGGACCTAGAGATACTGGACGGCGGTCAAGGGCTGAGCCAAGGGCAGCGGCAGAGCATTGGCTGGGCGCGGCTATGGTTGCAGGACCCGGCGGTGTGCCTGTTGGACGAGCCGACGGCGGCGCTGGATCAGACGCTGGAGCGCACGCTGGTCAGCCGGTTGGAGACATGGCTGAAGGGGCGCACGGCGGTGATCGCGACGCACCGGATGCCGATCCTGAGCCTGACAAGCCGGACACTTATTCTGCAAGCCGGGCGGATGGCGGTGGACGGGCCGCGCGATCAGGTGCTGGCGCATCTGGCGCAGGCGGCAGGCACCGGGCCGGGAGGGGCATGAGATGAGCGACGTTGGCGCGCGCAGTACGGCCAGCATTCTGGCGGAATTGAACGGGAGCTTGCGCGGGCCGAGCCTGATGGTTTGGCTTTGTGCGGCGAGCGTGTGGATTTTCATCCTCTGGGCGGCGTTTGCCTGGATCGACGAGATCGTGCGCGCGCCGGGCGAGTTTATTTCCACCTCGCGGCCGCAGATCATCCAGAATCTTGAAGGGGGTATTCTGGCGGAATTGCTGGTGCAGGAGGGGGATGTGGTGGCGCGCGGCGATGTTCTGGCGCGGCTGCACGATACGCGGTTCAATTCCGAAGTGGCGGATCTCCAGGACCAGATCGCGGGGCTTGAGGTGCGGCAACTGCGGCTTGAGGCGGAATTGGCGGGGCAGTTCGATTTTACGGTGCCCGACGGGCTGGCGGGGCAGGCGGGGGAAATGGTCGCCTCGGAGCGCGCGCTTTTGAAGGCGCGGCAAGAGGATTTCGTCAAGCGCAGCGAAGGGGCCAAGCGCGTGATGCAGCAATCCGCCGAGGAAAAGCGGCTGTTGGAAGGATTGCTGGAGAAAAAGATCGTTGCGCTGATTGAGGTTACGCGCGCCCGCAAGGCGCATGCGGATGCCGAGAAACGCTATGATGAGATCATCACCCAAGCCGAGTTGGAGCGGGCAGAGGCCTATTCCGAGACCCTCAAGGAATTGGCGACGCTGCGCCAGAATTTGCGGGCCAGTCAGGATCAGTTGAACCGGACGGTGCTGCTGAGCCCATTGCGCGGGGTGGTCAACAATCTGAGCGTGACGACGATTGGCGGTGTGGTGCGCCCCGGCGAAGAGATTCTGGAGATCATCCCGCTGGATGAAGAGATGTTTGTCGAGGCACGGGTCGAGCCACGCAATATCGCCAATATCCGGCGCGGGCAGGAGGCGACGATCAAACTGACCGCCTATGAC
This sequence comes from Roseovarius sp. MS2, assembly GCF_051447875.1. Taxonomy (NCBI): domain Bacteria; kingdom Pseudomonadati; phylum Pseudomonadota; class Alphaproteobacteria; order Rhodobacterales; family Roseobacteraceae; genus Roseovarius; species Roseovarius sp. MS2. The sequence continues at coordinate 98,105 of NZ_JBKHVF010000001.1, read as the reverse complement.
TATACGATTTATGGCACGCTAAAGGGCCGGGTGGATTTCATTTCCGCCGATACGTTCAAGGATGAGCGGGCGCGTGAGGCGGATGGTGATCCGCATTACAAAGTATCGCTGCGGGTGGATATGAGCGCGCTGACACCCCGGCAGGCGGGGATAGAGATCAGGCCCGGTATGCAGGCCGAGGTGGAGTTGCACACGGGCGAAAAGACCGTGCTGCAGTACTTGCTGAAACCGCTCTACAAGAGCCAACAGGCGCTGCGCGAGCCGTAAGGCACGTTGCGTCTGATCGGGGGCATATCGCCCCGGTCCCCGAGCCGGGGCTACGACGCTGCCTCTGAGAGGTCCCGGGTCAAGCCCGGGACGGGGGGGGCGATGGGGCGCAACACGCCATAGAGGCAGGGCAATGGGCATGAAAAAGGCGGCGATGGCACGGGGCCACGCCGCCTTTTTGGTTCTGTGCCTGGCTTAGCCTTCGGCGGGCTTGGGTGCCGCGGGGGCTGCGGCGGCGGGGGCCGCGGGCTTGGGGGCGTTCTTGTTGCCGGTCAGAGGATCGTCCTGACGCTGCACCGAGCCTTCGAAATGCGCGCCGCTTTCGATGGCGATGGTCTTGTGGATGATGTCCCCCTCGACGCGGGCGGTCGAGGTCAGGCGCACCTTGAGGCCACGCACGCGGCCCACGATACGACCGTTGATCACCACGTCATCTGCGATCACTTCGCCCTTGATGGTGGCGCCTTCGCCCACGGTCAGCAGATGCGCGCGGATATCGCCCTCGATAGATCCCTCGACCTGAATATCGCCGGTGGTCTTGAGGTTGCCGGTCACGTGCAGGTCCGAGGACAGCACAGAGGCGGGCGGCTTGGCCTTGGGGGCGGAGGCCTTGAATTCCGTATTCAGCGCGTCAGGCCGCGCCGAATCGAGCCGGTTCTCGGAGGCAGCCGGTTTGGCCTCTGCAGGCTTTTGCGCGGGTTCGTTGATTTTGCTCTTAGAAAACATTGTTTGCAGCCTTGATATATATCATGGGGTTGACGGACTTGTCGCCGACGCGGACCTCGTAGTGTAGATGTGTGCCCGTAGAACGTCCAGAGTTGCCCATATCACCAATCCGTTCCCCGCGCGAGACCCTTTGCCCGACGTTGACACGGATTTGCGACAGATGCGCGTAGCGGGTTTCGATGCCAAAGGCGTGCTGGATCTTGATCAGGCGGCCATAGCCCGACAGCCAGCCCGCATGGGTCACGACGCCATCGGCGGTGGAATAGATCGGCGTGCCATGAGGGGCGGCGAAATCGGTGCCTTGGTGCATCCGGCCCCAGCGCATGCCATAGCCCGATGTGTAGCGGAATGCGCTTTTGACGGGCAGGGCAAAGGGCGCCTTTTGCGCGGCAATGGGGTAGAGGTTCAGCTCGTCCATCCGGCCAAGGATGCGGTTTGCGCGCTCGGCATCGACGGAGGGTTCTTCGCCACGGGTAGAGAAGGACAGCGGCATCAGCGGGCCGCCTTGGCCGGAATAGCCCCGGCGCACAGTATCAAGCAAAGAATCGGTGTTCAGCCCTGCGGCACGAAACATCTTGTCGAGCGGTTCGACAGAGATCGCCATCGCATCCTCTAGCTGGCTGAAGATCTGGTCGTTCTGATCCTTGAGCAGGTCCAGTTCCAAAGCCATCTCTTCGGCTTTGAGGAGGGCATCCTGGGCATTGGCGATGGTTGTATCGCGTTCCTCTGCGGCATCCTCGAGTGCGGCAGTCAGGAAATCGACGGTGGCATCAGAGCCTGCGTCGGCCGTCGGCCCGACGCCGGTGCCGCCTTCTGTCTCGAGGGAGAGAGCCAATTGCTCGACCTCGTCGCGCGCTTCTTCGCGCTCTGACATGGTGCGGCGCAGGGTGGATTGGATCACCTCGATGCCGGTTTCCAATTCGCGGCGGCGGGTTTCGGACGCCAGCAATTCGGACTGCATCAGCGAAATCTGTTCGAGCGCGGAAGAGAACCGCTCTTGTGCGGCAATCGCCTCTTGCGCGCGCTTGTCGCGTTCGGAGGACAGGGCGTTGAGGCGGTTTTCATAGGTGCGCTGATCGCGCTTGGCCTGTTCGCGGAAGTTGCCGGCCCCGATATTGTCCATCACGAGGATAGAGGTGGCGATAATTGACCAAGCTATGATCGCCGAGGCCCCGAGAAAGGCGAAAAGCTGTGTTGAGGGGCGCAGGCGAATGAACCGCGTATCATTGTCGGATCGCAAAAAGACCCGACGTTCGGGAAAATACCTTTCAAGGATCGCATGGATTTTTATCGCAAGTCTTGTTCTCACGCGCTCATTGTCCCTGTTGCCCCTGCCGTAGTCCTGAAGGATGCCGCATTGATTGCAGGCACCGTAATGAACCGTGATTAGCCAGCGGTCGGGCTTTGGGCAAGATTTTTGACCAATCAGGGGGCGAGGCTGGGCTGTTTCTTGCCCGAGTGGCGGAAATTCGCCGATACTGCGGCCTGAATTTCAACCTTGAATTGAGCCAGCCTCGCTTAAAGGCCAGTAAAAATCGGGTGGAATGCCTGCTTCGGCCCGTTTTTCCTTGTTAAAGGGCGGTTTCAGCGCGCCGTGGAAGTAGCGGCGTACGAGGTCGTGGAAGGTGGTCTTGGGGTCGAGGTCATGGCGACCGCACAGAAAGTGGAACCATTTGGAGCCATAGGCGACGTGATGCACCTCTTCGGCATAGATCACCTGCATGGCGGCGACGGCGGCGGACTCTCCTGCGCGGTCGAACACTTCGATCATGCCGGGGGTGACATCAAGGCCACGCGCCTCGAGCACCATGGGCACGACGGCAAGCCGACCCATGAAATCCTGCGCCGTATCTTCGGCGGCGCGCCACATGCCTGCATGGGCGGGCAGAGCGCCATAATGGCTGCCCATCGCTTCAAGACAGTCGCATATCATGTTGAAATGCTTGGATTCCTCATCAGCGGATTTGACCCAATCATCGTAAAAGCCAAGCGGCATTGGGATATCTGCAAAGCGTGCGATGATATCCCAATGCAGATCGACGGCGTTGAGTTCGATATGGGCCACGGCATGAAGAAGCGCGATGCGGCCCTGCACCGAACCGGGGCGGCGGCGCGGCACGTCGCGCGGGTCGAGCAGTTCGGGCTTGGCGGGCCGGGCAGGACGCAGGGGCGGTTGCGCACGCCCCAAAGGAATGTCGTGCCCTGCCGCGCGCGCGGCGAACCATGTGGCGGCATGAGCGCGCGACAGCGCCGTTTTGGTGCGGCCGTCGTGGGTAGAGAGCACCGCGACGGCCATGTCTGTCAGGGTTTGGGGGGTCACAGGGCCTTGACCGCGTCCAGCACCTCTTCGGCGTGGCCGGGCACCTTGACCTTGCGCCAGACACGCGCGATGCGACCCTCGCCATCAATCAGGAAGGTCGAGCGTTCGATGCCAAAGTATTTCTTGCCATACATGCTCTTTTCCGCCCAGACGCCGTAGGCTTCGCAAACATCCGTATGTTCGTCAGACAGGAGAGGCACAGTAAGCGCATGTTTCGATGCGAATTTTTCGTGGCTTGCGAGGCTGTCTTTGGAGATGCCCATGACCGTCACACCAGCGGCGTCGAACTGATCCTTGAGGGTGGAAAAGGCCACCGCCTCTTTTGTGCAGCCCGAAGTGTCATCGCGGGGATAGAAAAACAGGACAACTGCGCCGGGACGCAGGGCCGAGAGCGTAGTACTTTCGCCCCCGGTGCGCGGCAGGGTGAAATCGGGGGCCATTTCGGATGTATCGGGCATGGGGTATCCTCTGGGATGAAAAATTGTGAATTCCATATTAGGACGCAAGAGACCAGAATAAAGCCACGGGGCAGAAGAGAGGCGCAAGACGCGCCCGAACGGATAGGATGAGCACGCAGCCAACACAAGAGCAGGGCGCGGCGGAAACGTCAGAGCCTGTCGCAAACCCGACCGCGCGCCCCCGCACGCGGCGTCAGGGTCGGCGTGCGCTGCGGCATGTCATGCAGTTTTTCTTTTCCTGCGCGGTGCTGGTTGTGGTTCTGGGCCTAGGTGTGGCGATGAGCATAGGCGCAAGCCTGCGCGCGCCCGGTTGGTTGCAGGAACGCATCGCCACGCGGATTGATGCAAGCGTGCCGGGGTATGCCCTTCGTTTTGGCGAGATGTCTTTGGTGGTAGGTGAGGATCTGGTGCCGCGTGTGGCGCTGCGCGATGTGGTGCTGGCCAATCTGGACGGGGTGCCGCTGGTCACGCTGGGATCGCTTGCGGTCACGGTGGCGCCCGCGCCGCTTTTGCGCGGCGAGGTGCAGCCCAAGGCGGTGCATCTGTCGGGGGCGCGTTTGGGGCTGCGGCGGATGGCGTCGGGCGAGTTCGCGATCATGTTCGAGGGCACGGGGCAGAACGGGACATTCAATGAGCAGATGGATGCGCTCTTTGCCCGACCGCAACTGGATGCGCTGTCCCGTGTGACGGCGGATAACCTGACGCTGCGCTATGAGGATGCGCGCGCGGGCCGCGCCTGGAGTGCGGATGGCGGGCGGTTGGAGTTGACGCGCGCAGGCGATGATCTGACCTTGCGGGGCGACGTGGCGCTTTTGGGGGCGCGCGATTATGCAACAACGCTGGCGGTGAACTACACGGGCCGGATTGGCAGCAAGGTGGCAGAGTTTGGCGCTACTTTTGAGGATATGCCCGCAGGTGACATTGCCGGACAGTCGCCAGCGCTGGCGTGGCTGGGGGCGTTGCAAGCGCCCATTTCCGGGGCGCTGCGGGCGGAGGTGGACGCCGAGGGGCGGCTGGGCCCGCTCAACGCCACGTTGCAGATTGGGGCGGGTGTGCTTCAGCCTACAGCCGCCACGGCCCCGATCAAGTTTCGCTCGGCGCGCAGCTATTTCACCTATGATCCCATGGTGCAGGAAATCCGGTTTACCGAATTGTCGGTCGATAGCGCCTGGGGGCAGGCGCGGGCCGAGGGCACGGCGCGGCTGGTGGGGATGGAGGCCGGGTGGCCGCGCGAATTGCAGGCACAGATCCGGGTGAGCGATGTGGTCGCGGACCCCGCCGATCTTTATCCCGAACCGATCCGGTTCGAAGAGGCGCAGGTGGCGCTGCGATTGCGGCTTGATCCATTCGTGCTGACCCTAGGCGCGTTGACCCTGAGCGATCAGGGTCAGTATCTGCGGGCGCGTGGCGAAGCGCGGGGCAGCGAGGCGGGGTGGGATATCTCGTTTGAGGGGGAAATGGACGGGTTGGCCCCAGAACGTCTGATGGCGCTCTGGCCACGTGCGGCGCTGGCCAATACCCGTAACTGGATTGATCAGAACGTGAAGACGGCGGATCTGCGAGATATCCAACTGGCCTTGCAGTTGCGGCCAAACCATCGGCCCGAATTCTACATTGGGTTTGATTTCGCGGATCTGGAGACGGTCTATATCCGTGACGTGCCGGCCCTTTCCGGGGCCTCTGGGCGGGCGTCGCTTTATGACCATCGCTTTGTCATTCATGCCGAGCGCGGGCATGTCGAAGCGGAAGAGGGCGGGTTCCTGAATGTTGCGGGGACCAGTTTCATCATCCCGGATGTGCGCGTCAAGGAAAGCCCGGCTGAGGTTATGCTGCAAAGCCGAAGCACGATCACGGCGGCGCTGTCGCTGCTTGATTCGCCGCCCTTCCGGTTTTTGCAAAAGGCCGGGCAGCCGGTGACGGTCGCCGAGGGGCAAGCCGAGTTGGGGGGGCAGTTGGTGTTCCTCTTGAAAAAGCAACTGACGGCGGAAGAGGTGGCCTTTGACGTGACCGGCACATTGAGCGCTGTGCAAAGCGACACGCTGCTCAAGGGGCGGCGGCTTGCGGCGGAGACGCTGGAGATCGAGGCGAGTAACACAGGTTTGGAGATTGGCGGCGCGGCGCAGGTTGGCGACGTGCCGGTGCGGGGCAGTTGGGAGATCGCGATTGGTGGCAACCCGCAAGGCGAAAGCCGCGTGCGCGGGCAGATCGAGCTGTCGCAGCGGTTTCTGGAGGAGTTCAAGATCGGGCTGCCGCCGGGCAGTGTGACGGGGGCCGGGCAGGGGGTGATGGAAATCGGCTTTGCCAAGGGACAGGCGCCGGAGTTTGCGCTGAGTTCCGATCTGGCGGGCGTCGGTTTGCGGTTGCCGCAACTGGATTGGGCATTGGGAGAGGCGCAGCTTGGGCGGCTGGATGTGACGGGCCGTCTGGGTTCTGTGCCCGAGATCACGGCGCTGGGCCTGAGCGGTGCCGGGTTAGAGGCGCGCGGGCGGGTGAGCCTGAACGCAGGCGGCGGGCTGGACCGGGCCGAGTTCAGCCGGGTCACGCTGGGCGGATGGCTTGATGCGCCGGTGGCGCTGGTCGGGCGTGGGGTGGGCGTGGCACCGCGTGTCGAGGTGACGGGCGGAACGGTTGATCTGCGGCAGACATCGCTGGGCGGTGCGGGCACTGGCGCGCGTGACGGCGGCGGCGGCGGTGGGGTGCCGATTGCCTTGCGGTTGGAGCGGTTGCAAATCTCGGAAGGGTTGGCGTTGACCCGGTTTAGCGCCGATCTGGATACCACAGGCGGCGCAAGTGGAAGCTTTACGGGGCTTTTGAATGATATCGCGCCGATCAGCGGGCAGGTGGTGCCGGTGGGGGGGCGCAGTGCCTTTCGGATCAGATCTGACGATGCCGGTGGCGTTCTCAAGGCGGCGGGGTTGTTGCGGCAAGCGCGCGAGGGAGCGCTCGAACTGGTGCTGACGCCCGCGCCGGAACCCGGGAGCTATGACGGGGTATTGGGCATTGATCAGGTTCGCATAAAGGAAGCCCCGGCGCTGGCGGCGCTGCTGAATACGGTCAGTGTGGTTGGGCTTTTGGAGCAGTTCTATGGGCAGGGGCTGCATTTTGGTCGGGTCGATGCGCGGTTTCGGCTGACGCCGGAGCGGCTGATCCTGTTGGAGGGCAGTGCGGTGGGGGCCTCGGTCGGAATTTCGATGGATGGCTATTATGGTCTGGCCGAGAAGCAGATGGATATGCAAGGCGTGGTCTCGCCCGTCTATCTGCTCAATGGCATCGGAGAGGCCTTTACCCGGCCCGGTGAGGGGCTTATCGGGATGAACTATACGCTCAAGGGGCCATCTTCGGACCCGGCGGTGTCGGTCAATCCGTTGTCGGCGCTTGCGCCGGGATTCCTGCGCGAGATGTTCCGGCGGCCTGCGCCCACGGTGGGCACGGGGCGGGCAGCCACCTCGGGTCAGGTCGAAAAGCCGCAAGAGCGCGAGGCGCAGGACATTCACCGAAGACAGGACAGATGAAGCTATCGGATTTTGATTTTGACCTGCCGGAGGCGCTGATTGCCACGCGCCCCGCAAGGCCCCGACGTGCGGCGCGGTTGCTGGTGGCCGAGGGTGAGGGGATCACCGATGCGGGGGTGGCTGATCTGGGGCGCTGGCTGCGGCCCGGTGATCGGTTGGTCCTGAATGACACGCGGGTGATCCCGGCGCGGCTGTCGGGTTTGCGCCATCGCTCTGGCGCGCAGGGGGACACGGCGGCGAAGATCGAGGTCACGCTGCTGGAGCCGGGGGCGGATGGCAGCTGGGGTGCGCTGATCAAGCCGTTGAAAAAGGTGAGCGAGGGCGAGGAGATTGTGTTTTCCGGGCGACTCTCGGCGGTGCTTTTGGCCAAGGAAGAGGGGCAGGGGCGGCTGCGGTTCAACCTTGTGGGCGACGATTTCGATGCGGCGCTGGCAGAGGCCGGGGCAATGCCGCTGCCGCCCTATATTGCCGCGCGCCGACCTGCGGATGAACAGGACAAGGTGGATTATCAGACTGTTTGGGCACGGGCACCGGGGGCGGTGGCGGCACCGACGGCCTCGTTGCACTTTGATGAGGCGCTGCTTGCGGAACTGGCGGCGCTGGGCGTGGGGTTTAGCCATGTCACGCTGCATGTGGGGGCGGGGACGTTTTTGCCGGTCAAGGTCGAGGATGTGACCACCCACCGGATGCATGCCGAATGGGGCGAAGTCAGTGCCAAGGCTGCCGCCGAGATGGCCGCGACGCGCGCGGCGGGCGGGCGCATCATTCCGGTGGGCACCACCGCGCTGCGATTGATCGAGACGGCGGCGCGGGCCACTGGCGAAATCGCGGCCTGGTCAGGGGATACGGATATTTTCATCTATCCCGGTTTTGAATTCCGCGTTGCCGATGCCTTGATGACCAATTTTCACCTGCCGAAGTCGACATTGATGATGCTGGTGTCCGCGCTGATGGGGCAGGATACGATCCGGCGGATCTATGCCCATGCGGTGGCGGCGCGCTATCGCTTTTTCTCTTATGGGGATGCGTCGCTATTGATCCCTGCGGCAAAGGCTGACAGGCGGGGCGCGCAAGGGACAGAGTAAGTCGTCTTTGGGGTGCCGCACCGTCTTGCATCTGTTAGGCTGGTCCCGAAGAATAAGGAGAGCGCGATGTTTCAGGTGCTGTCGGGGGCGTGGGCCCTCTTGCTGGGCATGATGTTGTTGCAGGTTGGCAATGGCATGCAGGGCACGCTTCTGGGGGTTCGGGGCGCTCTTGAAGGGTTTTCGACCTACGAGATGTCGGTGGTCATGTCGTCTTATTTCGTGGGCTTTCTGTTTGGGTCGCGGATGGCGCCGGATATGATCCGCCGGGTCGGGCATGTGCGGGTCTTTGCGGCCCTTGGCTCGATGATTTCGGCGGTTCTGATCCTTTATCCCACGATTACAGAGCCTTGGGCCTGGTCGATTGGGCGGGTGTTGATCGGATTCTGCTTTTCTGGCGTGTATGTGACCGCCGAAAGCTGGCTGAACAATTCCGCAACCAATGCCACGCGTGGCAAGGCGCTATCGCTCTATATGATCGTGCAGATGATCGGCATCGTGTCGGCGCAGGGGTTGATGGTGCTGGCGGACCCGTCGGGCTATGTTCTGTTCGTCATCCCGTCGGTTCTGGTGTCGCTGGCCTTTGCGCCCATTCTTCTTTCGGTCAGCCCGACACCTGCATTTGGCACGACCAAGCCGCTCTCGCTCAGGCAGATCATGAAAATCTCGCCTCTGGGCTGTGTCGGGATGCTGCTGACCGGGGGGGTCTTTGCGGCGCAATTCGGGATGGCGGCGGTTTACGGTGCCGAAGCGGGGCTGAGCGTGGGGCAAATCTCGGCTTTTGTCGCGTCGTTTTACGTGGCTGCGGTGGTGGCGCAATATCCGCTTGGGTGGCTGTCTGACCGGATGGACCGGCGCAAGCTGATTGCGGCGGTATCGCTGGGCACGGGTATCGGCGCGGTGGTCGGTATGCTGCTGGGGGAGAATTTCTGGTTTCTGATGCTGGCGGCCTTTATCGTCGGGGGCACGTCGAACCCGCTTTATTCGCTGCTGATTGCCTATACCAACGACTTTCTCGCGCATGAGGATATGGCGGCGGCGGCCGGTGGCATGGTGTTCATCAACGGCTTGGGGGCGATTGCCGGACCGCTGATGGTTGGCTGGATGATGGGGGTGATAGGGCCGGGGGGCTATTTTCTATATATCGCGATACTGATGTTTGCGATGGTCGCCTATGCCATCTATCGGATGACGCAGCGCAAAGCCCCGACGGTGCGCGAAACCGACCGGTATATGCCGGTTTCGCCGTCTTCTTCGCCGATGGCGGTAGAATTTGCGCAAGAATATGCCATTGAGAGCGCGCAAGAGGCGAAAGAGGATTGAAATCGGGAAATTATATCCTTTCTGTAGCATTATGTTACTGTGGAACGGGCTAAAATCCCGTTACCGTCTTAAAAACGTCATAGGATATTGAGGAGTCCCCCTATGGTCACACCCGACGACGTGCTGCGGTTCTGGCTTGATGAGGTCGGACCGGCGGGGTGGTACAAGACATCCGAGGCGCTGGATGCCGAAGTGCGGGAGCGGTTTTTGGCGGCATGGGAGAATGCCCGAGAGGGGGCGTGCGGTCTTTGGCTGACCTATCCCAATGGCATGCTGGCCTATGTGATCCTGACCGATCAGTTTCCGCGCAATATGTTCCGGGATGACGCGCGGGCCTTTGCCACCGACCAACAGGCGCTGGCGGCGGGCAAGGCGGCCATCAACCGCGGATGGGATATGCGGGTCGACGAACCGGCGCGGCAGTTCTTTTACCTGCCGCTTATGCATTCCGAAAACCTCTGTGATCAGGAACGCTGTGTGCGCCTGATGTGCGAGCGTATGCCCGAGCACGGGGCCGAGAACCTGACGCATGCGCGGGCGCATCGCGAGGTGATCCGGCAATTTGGTCGTTTTCCCTATCGCAATGCTGCGTTGGCGCGGCCATCCACGGCGTCTGAACGGGCGTTCGAGTCTGAGGGTGGCTATGGCGGCACCTTGCGGCGGATCATGCAGGCGGCGTGATCTGCCCTTTTACTGTGTTCCGAATTGTTGGAAAAACGCGCGGGGCGATTGTTTGTTCAATCGGTCAATCATGTCGCGTTGCGATTTGGTGTAAAATAGTTTAATGGCAAACTAAATTTGGAAACGGAGGGCCACATGGCGTCGACTACCTATGATATGATTGTAATCGGGGCGGGTCCGGGCGGCTATGTGGCCGCAATCCGGGGCGCGCAACTGGGCCTCAAGGTGGCGATTGTCGAGCGCGAGCATATGGGCGGCATTTGCCTGAACTGGGGCTGTATCCCGACCAAGGCGATGCTGCGTTCGTCCGAGGTGTTTCACCTGATGCACCGCGCCAAGGAGTTTGGCCTGAAGGCCGAGGGGATCGGCTATGATCTTGATGCGGTGGTCAAACGTTCGCGGGGGGTGGCCAAGCAGCTGAGCGGCGGCGTCGCACATCTGATGAAGAAAAACAAGGTCACGGTGGTGATGGGGGCTGCGAGTTTGCCCGCCAAGGGTAAGGTCAGCGTCAAGACCGAGAAGGGCGTCGAAGAGCTGGAGGCCAAGCACATCATTCTGGCCACTGGCGCGCGGGCCCGTGAATTGCCGGGGCTAGAGGCCGACGGTGATCTGGTATGGACCTATAAGCACGCGCTGGTGCCATCCCGCATGCCCAAAAAGCTTTTGGTGATTGGGTCGGGGGCCATTGGGATCGAGTTTGCCAGTTTCTACAATACCTTGGGCGCTGATACGACCGTGGTCGAGGTGATGGACCGTATTCTGCCGGTGGAGGATGCCGAGATTTCTGCTTTCGCCAAAAAGGCGTTTACCAAGCAAAAGATGAAGATCATGGAAAAGGCCATGGTCAAGCAATTGGATCGGGGCAAGGGCACCGTGACCGCGCATATCGAGATGGGCGGCAAGGTTGAAAAGCACGAGTTTGACACGGTAATTTCCGCTGTGGGAATTGTCGGCAATGTCGAGGGGCTGGGCCTAGAGGCGTTGGGCGTCAAGATCGACCGCACCCATGTGGTGACGGATGAGTATTGCCGCACCGGGGTGGAGGGCCTTTATGCCATCGGCGATATCGCGGGCGCGCCGTGGCTGGCGCACAAGGCCAGCCATGAGGGCGTTATGGTCGCCGAATTGATCGCAGGCGGGCATCCGCATCCGGTGAAGCCCGAGAGCATCGCGGGCTGCACCTATTGCCATCCGCAGGTGGCAAGCGTTGGCCTGACGGAAGCCAAGGCCAAGGAAAAGGGCTATGCTGTCAAAGTGGGCCGTTTCCCGTTCATCGGCAACGGCAAGGCGATTGCGCTGGGCGAGCCGGAGGGCATGATCAAGACGGTGTTCGATGCCAAGACGGGGGAGCTTTTGGGCGCGCATATGGTGGGTGCCGAGGTGACAGAGTTGATCCAAGGCTATGTGGTGGGCCGTCAGTTGGAGACCACCGAAGAAGACCTGATGAACACGGTCTTCCCGCATCCCACGCTGAGCGAGATGATGCATGAAAGTGTGCTCGATGCCTATGATCGGGTGATCCACATCTAAAGCAGTAACGCTGACGCGCCCGGATCAGGGCGCGTCGTTGAAATGCCACCGCGCACGGCGGGGCACGCGCACCGCGAGCATGGGCTTGAGCAGGCCCATGCGAAAGCGGGTGAGGTCGAGCGCCTCATGCACGCCCACGGTTTCTTCGCCATCGAGCTGAGTTTTGACCGCTGAGCGGCTGTAAAACGGCGCGTCGAGCATGGGTTTCACCTGATGTGGCTGATACCCGGCATCGGCGCGGGTATCGCGCGCCACTTGCCAGAGACTGCGGCGCATCTTGGCTTTGGGCGGCAGGGGGATGGTCTGCGCCTGCCCGTCTGCATCGAAATGCACCGCCGCAGCGAGCGATGAGCCATCCATCCGCACCGCGTCATAAAAGCAGGTTGAGCCGCCCCGCACCGGGTAGCGCCCCCATGTCCAGTATCTGAAATCCTGTTCCAGAGCGCGGGTGCCGAAATTGGCATCGAAATAGCCATGGCCCGTCCATTGCCAGCCGGGCGCGTCGAGATCGACCTCGATCGTCGAGGTGGGGCCAAAGGGCCGCCAGATATGGGTGCCCTCGGGGGTGAGCGGGAGTTCCACTTGTGTGAGCGCCGTTGGGGTCACGGTGATGCGCCCGCGCACGCGCGAAATGAGAGGGGGCGAGGAGATTTCATTGATCTCGATGATCAGGCAGCCATCTTCCCAGCGCACCGAGGAGGGGCCGACGGTCAGGCAATCGCGGCTCTGGCGCAGGGCCGATGTGCCCCGGTCGGTCATGGTAAAGCGGCCACCGGGGCCGTAGGTGGCGACGTTGATGCAGACGTGATTGGCCGGGTTGCGGCGGCCTGACCATGCATACCACGGCGAGAACACCGAACCGATAAAGGCAATCACGCTGACGGCGCGCCCGCCATCATCGCTCAGGCCGTCGATATACCACCAGGCGTAGCCGTTTGAGGGCACGTCGAGGTCAAAGTTCGGTCGCTCAAGATCGCCTCTGCCGCGTGCCGGGCGGAGAGCGTGGCCATCGGCACCCCTGCCCCCGGATGGGCCCCGCCCCCCGCGAGGTAGAGCCCCCGGATCGGTGTGCGCGCCGTGGGCCGTTTCAGGCCCGCCGTCATGCCGTGCGGGCTCTGCCCGTAGAGCGATCCGAGAGAGGCGGGAAACATCCGGTCGAAGCGCGCCGGTGTCGTCAGCGCCCCCTCGCCCGGCAAGGGACTGAAGCGCAGGCCAAAACCCGCGAGGGTCTGAAAGGTCCGGGTGTGACATGAGGCGAAATCCTCGGCTGTTTGGGTGAGGCCATCGAGTGGTGGCGCGTTGAGAATGATCTCGAACCGCTCGCGGTGGGGCGGGTGTTCCGAGAGGCCACGATCCTGTGCGCAGATATAGATCGTAGGGTCGCGCGGGCAGCGCCCGGCGTTCAAATCATCGAATTCGCTGCGGGCATCCGTGGCGAAGAACACGTTGTGATGTGCCAGATCAAGGCCCGAGGGCGTGGCGGCAAAGGCCCAGACCTGCGCCGACAGGCTGCGCGGCAGTTTCAGCGTTTGGGAGGCAACCGAGGTTGTGGTGGGCCCAAGAGCACCAAGGGCAAGGGCGCGCGGATCGCCGTTGAACACGATGTAATCCGCCGCAAGCCGCGTGCCATCGCCAAGGGTAACACCGCGGATCTGTGCGCCCTCGGTCTCGATCCGCGCGACATGAGCGCCGTAGTGAAAGTCTGCGCCATGGGCGCGGGCCAGCGCCTCGAGGCTTTGCGCAAGGCGGTGCATGCCGCCCCGCACCACCCAAACGCCAGCGGCCTCGGCCTGCCAGATGAGCGACAGAAGGGCGGGGGATTGGTAGGGCGAGCCGCCGACATAGGTGGCATAGCGGCCAAAGAGCTGTCTCAGGCGGGGATCATCGAACTGGCGCGCAAGGCTTTGTGCCAGGGTTGAGAGTGGGGACATGGCGTGAAGCAGGGCCGGTTGTCGGGCGACAGTTGCCGCGAGGCCCAGTGCAGAGGGTGATGCCGCCTGCATCATCGGTGCGTCGAAGGCCGAAAAGAGGCGACGGGCACGGGCGCAAAACTTCGTGAACTGCCGGGCGGATTTGTTGCCCGCGAAATCATGGATCGCGGCGCGGCTGCGGGTTTCGTCGGCGAAAAGGTCTAGGCGGCTGCCATCGGGCCAGAAATGCCGGGCGAGGACGTCTTGGCGTACGAGGTCAATGTGATCCTCAAGACGCGCGCCGACACTTGCAAAGAGCGCGTCGAACACCGCCCGCATCGTCAGAACGGTGGGTCCGGCATCGACGGGCCCCGCATCCGAGGGCAGGGCACGCATTTTGCCGCCGGGGCCTGCGTGGCGTTCCAGCACGGTGACGGCAAGCCCCGCATGCGCAAGGCGCAGTGCCGCAGCCAGCCCCGCGATCCCGGCGCCGACAATCACAACCCTGTCGCGCGTTTTCAGAGGGGGCGTGTCTGATTTCATAACGCGATTGTTGACTCGCGCGAGCAATGTGTCCAGTATGATTTACACATGGTGTGTCAGAATAATGATACATCCCTCGAAAAAGGAGCGGCCATGCCCATTGAGACCCGCATTGAAGCGGCCATAGCGCAGGCAATTGCGCGGGGGCAGGCGGGGCAGACCCCGGCCCGATTGGCGGATGCCCTCGATTATTCCACCAGCCCCGGCGGCGCGCGCATACGTCCGACGATTCTCATGTCTGTGGCGCTGGCCTGCGGCGATGATCGCCCTGAATTGAGCGATGCCGCCGCTGCCGCGCTGGAAATCATGCATTGTGCAAGCCTTGTGCATGACGATTTGCCCTGTTTCGATGATGCCGATTTGCGGCGCGGCAAGCCTTCGGTGCATCGCGCCTATTCCGAACCGCTGGCGGTGCTGGCGGGTGATGCGCTTATCATCATGTCGTTTGAAATTCTTGCCCGAGTGGCAGAGTGCGATGCGGCACGTGCCAATGCGCTGATTCTGGCGCTGGCGCGGCGCAGTGGCATGCCAAACGGCATTTGTGCCGGGCAGGGTTGGGAGAGTGAGCCGACCGTTGATCTGGAGGCCTATCACCGTTCTAAGACCGGCGCGCTTTTTATTGCCGCCACGCAGATGGGGGCCATCGCGGCGGGGCACGAGCCCGAGCCGTGGTATGAACTGGGCGCGCGCATTGGCGCCGCGTTTCAGGTGGCGGATGATCTGCGCGATGCGCTTTTGGATGCCGAAACCTTGGGCAAGCCGGTGGGGCAGGATGATCTGCACGGGCGGCCCAATGCCGTATCGGAATTGGGTGTGGCCGGGGCTGTGACGCGGCTCAAGGATATTCTGGCAGGGGCGATTTCGTCGATTCCGTCCTGTCCCGGCGAGGCGCGGCTGGCCAAGATGGTGCAGATGCAGGCCGAGCGCATTATCTCGGTGCTGCCTGCGCGCATGCGGGCCTGACATGACCGTGGCGGGCGATTTGCCCGAGCGCCGAGAGCGGCGGCGCGGTGGTTGGGTGACACGGCTGATCGCCAATCCGCGCTTTCAGCAGTGGGCCAGCGGCTTTCCCCTGACGCGCGGCATTGCGCGGCGCGACGGGGCCGAGATTTTCGATATTGTTCAAGGCTTCGTGCAATCGCAGGTGCTCTCAGCGATCGTTGAGCTGGATCTATTGCATCATCTGGCCGACGGGCCGGAGGCACCAACTGTCCTTGCTCGACGGGCCGGCATGGCCGAAGACCGCATGGCGATTCTGCTTCAGGCGGGTGCTGCCTTGGAGCTTTTCAAGCGGCGGCGCGACGGGCGTTTTGCGCTGGCTCGCAAGGGCGCGGCGATTCTCGGGGTGCCGGGGCTGGAGGCGATGATTCGTCACCACAGCGCCTTTTACGCCGATATGGCCGATCCTGTGGCGCTGTTGCGCGGGCAGGGCGACACGGAATTGGCGCGGTTCTGGCCCTATGTATTCGGCGCAGCGGCCGAGATGGAGCCAGAGGTCGCGCGGCGCTATTCCGATCTTATGGCGCAGTCTCAGGGGCTTGTGGCGCAGGATGTGCTGCGGATGGTGCCCTTTCGCGAGAGCAGGCATCTGCTGGATATTGGTGGCGGGAGCGGGGCGTTTCTGGCTGCGGTTGCCGCCCGCTATCCCGATCTGCGTCTCAGCCTTTTTGATCTGCCAGAGGTTATTCCTGCGGCGCAGGGGCGATTGACACAGGCTGGTCTAACTGGGCGGTTGACACTTTTTCCAGGCTCTTTTCGCAGTGATCCGCTGCCTGAGGGGGCTGATACCATCTCGCTCATCCGGGTTCTTTATGACCATGACGACGCCACGGTGACGGCGCTTTTGGCCAAGGTGCATGCTGCCTTGCCCCCCGGTGGGCGGCTGATTGTGGCAGAACCGATGGCCGGTGGTGCCAGCCCCGAGCGGGCGGGTGACGTCTATTTTGCCTTTTATACCATGGCGATGGGCACTGGGCGCGCGCGCTCTGCGGCGCGTATTGCCGAGCTGTGCCGCGCGGCGGGGTTTGCGGATATTCGCATCCCGCGCAGCCCGCGCCCCTTCGTTACCAGTGCTTTGAGCTGTGTAAAGAACGGCTGACGAAAATAATTCTGACAGTGTAAAGAAGAGTTGACACTTTGGCCTGTCCCGTTACACTTACAGACAAGGGGAATCCAAAATCTGACAGTGTCAGACAACGGACAGGAGGCCACCATCGAAACCCGCGCCGTTCATCTCAGAGGACCAGAAGACCTCTCGGTTGATAGCCTGACGCTCAAAGCGCCGGGGGCCGGAGATCTGGTGGTTGACGTGACCCATTCGGGCATTTCCACCGGCACGGAAAAACTGTTCTGGTCCGGTCAGATGCCGCCGTTTCCCGGTATGGGCTATCCGCTGGTGCCCGGTTACGAGGCTGCCGGTGAGGTGGTCGAGGCCGCACCCGGCACCGGTTATAAGCCCGGCGATCATGTGTTCGTGCCCGGTGCTGATTGCTACGAGGGGGCCTTTGGTCTCTTTGGTGGTGCCTCTGCGCGGCTTGTGACCAAGGCGTCGCGGGTGTGCCGAATCGATGCGGGTTTCGGGGCCGAGGGCGCGCTTTTGGCGCTGGCGGCGACGGCGCGGCATGCGATGGCAGGGCTGGACAAGGCAGTGCCGGACCTCATCGTAGGGCACGGCGTTCTGGGGCGCTTGTTGGCGCGTTTGACCATTGCGGCGGGCGCACCTGCGCCGACCGTCTGGGAAACGCAGGCGGGGCGCAGCACCGGGGCGCAGGGCTATTCGGTGATCCATCCCGATACGGACACGCGCCGCGACTACCGCGCGATTTACGATGCCTCGGGCGATCCCGCGATCCTGAATACGCTGATCGGGCGTCTGGCCAAGGGTGGCGAGGTGGTGCTGGCGGGGTTCTATCCCCAGGCGCTCAGCTTTGCCTTTCCCATGGCGTTCATGAAGGAAGCGCGGCTGCGCGTGGCGGCGGAATGGGTCCATGACGACCTGACCGCGACCCGCGCGCTCGTCGAATCGGGTGTGCTTAGCCTGAGTGGGCTGATCACACATCAGGCATCGGCAAATGCCGCGCCGCAGGCCTATCGGACCGCGTTCAGCGATCCCGATTGCCTGAAAATGATACTCAACTGGAAGGACGCGGCATGAAGGACGAAGTACCGAATCTCAAGGATTTCGACCAGCGGCTGCGCGACGAGGCGCATGAAGAGCCCACCCTCGAAATTCCGCAAGGCGAACCCAAGTCCAAGACGCAGATCATCGCGATTTACGGCAAGGGCGGCATCGGCAAATCCTTTACGCTGGCCAATCTGAGCCACATGATGGCCGAGATGGGCAAGCGCGTGTTGCTGATCGGGTGCGATCCGAAATCCGATACCACCAGCCTGCTTTTTGGCGGCAAAGCGTGCCCCACGATCATCGAGACCTCGACCCGCAAGAATCTGGCAGGCGAGCCGGTCAAGATCGGCGATGTTTGTTTCAAGCGCGGCGGCGTGTTCGCGATGGAATTGGGCGGACCAGAAGTGGGCCGGGGCTGTGGCGGACGCGGGATCATTCACGGGTTTGAGCTTCTCGAAAAGCTCGGATTCCATGACTGGGATTTCGACTATGTCTTGTTGGATTTCCTTGGAGACGTGGTGTGTGGCGGGTTCGGTTTGCCGATTGCGCGGGACATGGCGCAAAAGGTCATTCTGGTGGCGTCAAACGATCTGCAGTCACTTTATGTGGCGAACAATGTCTGCTCGGCGGTGGAATACTTCCGCAAATTGGGCGGCAATGTCGGTGTGGCGGGTTTGGTCATCAACAAGGATGACCACTCTGGCGAGGCACAAGCCTTTGCCAAATCGGTGAATATCCCGGTGCTGGCCGCGATCCCGCAGGATGACGATCTGCGCAAGAAATCCGCGAATTATCAGATCGTTGGCACGGCGGCGAGCCAGTGGGGCGATCTTTTTGCCGAGCTGGCCGATGCGGTCTCTGTTGCGCCGCCGGTGCGACCCAATCCGCTGGATCAGGACGGGCTTTTGGCGCTGTTCGACAGCAAGGACACGGGCGGCGACTATGTGCTGGAACCGGCGACAGATGAGGATATGCGCGGCAAATACGCAGCGCCCAAAGCCTCTTTGGAGGTGGTTTATGACGATGCGTGAGGAACCCCGCCGCGAGACATTGGCCGAGGTGCAGCGCCTGCTGGCGCGCGCGCGCCCCGATCAATTGCGCCGCCTCTTGGCCGATATTCAGGCCGTTCAGCAGATGACCAACCGGGATGAGCACGCATCCCCCCAAAGGCGGGTGTCATGAGCGATGAAGTCACATATGACGGGGCCGCAGAGGCCCGCGTGATCACCGGCACCGCCGTTGAGACCGCGCCTGACCTGGCGGGCGGCTGCCATTCCGGGGCAGAGATGGAAAAGGCTGCGCGTCTGGCGGGGCAATCGGAATTGCTGGATCAATACGCCCGCGATTATCCCAAAGGGCCGCATGACCAGCCGCAGAGCATGTGCCCGGCCTTTGGCAGCTTGCGCGTGGGCCTGCGGATGAAGCGGGTGGCGACGGTGCTGTCTGGCTCGGCCTGCTGCGTCTATGGTCTGACTTTCGTGTCGCATTTCTACGGCGCGCGCCGCTCGGTGGGCTATGTGCCGTTCAATTCCGAGACACTTGTTACCGGCAAGCTATTCGAAGACATCCGCGAGAGCGTGCATGAAATGGCTGATCCGGAGCGGTTCGATGCCATTGTCGTGACCAACCTCTGTGTGCCGACGGCAAGCGGCGTGCCGCTGCGCCTGTTGCCCAGTGAAATCAACGGTGTGCGGATTGTGGGCATTGATGTGCCCGGGTTCGGTATCCCGACCCATGCCGAGGCTAAGGATGTGTTGGCGGGGGCGATGCTGAATTACGCCCGCAAAGAAGTGATGGCGGGGCCGGTCGCGGCCCCTGCGGGCGGCAAGTCTGATCGCCCGACCGTGACATTGCTGGGCGAGATGTTTCCGGCGGACCCGATGATGATCGGCGCGATGCTGGCACCCATGGGCCTTGCCGCCGGGCCGGTCGTGCCCTGCCGCGAATGGCGCGAGCTTTATGCCGCGCTGGATTGCGGCGCGGTGGCGGCGATCCATCCGTTCTATACCGCTGCAATCCGCGAATTCGAGGCCGCAGGCCGCCCCATCGTGGGTTCGGCACCGGTGGGCCATGATGGCACCGCCGCGTGGTTGGCGGGTATTGGCGATGCCTTTGGTCTCTCGTCAGAGAAGGTTGCGGCGGCGCAGAACGCCTTTTTGCCCGCGATCAAAGGGGCTCTGGCCAATGCGCCGATCAAGGGCACGATCACCCTTTCGGGTTATGAAGGCAGCGAATTGCTGGTGGCGCGGTTGTTGATCGAAAGCGGAGCGCATGTGCCTTATGTCGGCACGGCCTGCCCCAAAACACCGTGGTCGGCGGCGGATGCTGAATGGCTGGTGTCCAAGGGCGTCAAGGTCAAATTCCGCGCCTCGCTGGAAGATGACTGCGCGGCGATGGAAGCGGTTCAGCCTGATTTGGCGATTGGCACAACGCCCGTTGTGCAAAAGGCCAAGGCCAAGGGCATTCCATCGCTTTATTTCACCAATCTTATCTCGGCGCGGCCCTTGATGGGCCCGGCGGGGGCGGGAAGCCTGGCCGAGGTGGTCAATGCGGCCATGGGCAACAAGGCCCGTATGGACAGCATGCGCGAGTTCTTTGCCGGGGTGGGCGAAGGCGACACCGCCGGTATCTGGGAAGGCAGCCCAAATCTGCGCCCCGATTTCCGCGCGCAGCATCAGAAAAAGCTCGATAAACAGGCGCGTGCCGCCAAAGCGCAGGAGATGATCTGATGCTTATTCAGGATCATGATCGCGCGGGCGGGTATTGGGGGGCGGTCTATGCCTTCTGCGCCGTCAAGGGATTGCAGGTGGTGATCGACGGCCCCGTGGGCTGCGAGAACCTGCCGGTGACCTCTGTGCTGCATTACACCGACGCGCTGCCGCCGCATGAGTTGCCCATCGTGGTGACGGGCTTGGGCGAAGGCGAGATGGGGTCTGGCACCGAAGAGGCGATGAAGCGCGCCTGGGGCACGCTTGATCCGGCGCTGCCTGCGGTGGTTGTGACCGGCTCGATCGCCGAGATGATCGGCGGCGGTGTGACGCCGCAAGGCACGAATATTCAACGCTTTTTGCCGCGCACCATTGACGAGGATCAATGGCAGTCGGCGGATCGGGCGATGACGTGGATTTTCACCGAATTCGGCATGACCAAGGGGCGGATGCCCCCGAAAAGCCGCGTGAGGAGGGGGCCGCCCCCCGCGTCAATATCCTTGGGCCGATGTATGGCACGTTCAACATGCCGTCGGACCTGCACGAAATCCGGCGTCTGGTCGAGGGGATCGGGGCCGAGGTGAATATGGTGATGCCCTTGGGCGCGCATCTGGCCGAGATGCGCAATCTGGTCAACGCCGACGTCAATGTCGTTATGTATCGCGAGTTTGGCCGGGGTTTGGCCGAGGTTCTGGGCAAGCCCTATCTGCAAGCGCCCATTGGCGTAGAGAGCACGACGCTGTTCCTGCGCAAGCTGGGCGAGATGCTGGGGCTTGACCCGGAACCATTCATCGAACGTGAGAAACATTCGACGCTAAAGCCGGTCTGGGATCTGTGGCGCTCTGTGACGCAGGATTTCTTTGCCACCGCGAATTTCGGGATCGTGGCGAACGAGACCTATGCCCGAGGTATCCGGCTTTATCTTGAGGGCGATCTTGGCCTGCCCTGCGCCTTTGCGGTGGCGCGCTGTGCGGGCAAGAAGACCAACAACGAGGAAGTGCGCAGTCTGGTTCATACCAAGCGGCCGCTTATCCTGATGGGGTCGATCAACGAAAAGATCTATCTGGCCGAGACGCGCGCCGGATTTGGCCCGCAGCCGGTATTCCTGCCCATGAGCTTTCCGGGGGCGGCCATCCGGCGCGCCACAGGGACGCCAGTGATGGGCTATGCCGGGGCCACGTGGCTTTTGCAGGAAGTGTGCAACGGGCTTTTTGATGCGCTCTTTCACATCCTGCCGTTGGCCACCGAAATGGACGCTGTGCAGGCTACGCCCACACCGCTGCGCCGGGATTTCCCATGGGATGCCGATGCCGCCCGCGAGTTGGAGCGGATCGTGGCCGAACATCCGGTACTGACGCGGATTTCCGCGGCCAAGACATTGCGCGATGCCGCCGAAGACGCGGCGTTGCGGCAGGGCGACGAACGGGTCGTGTTGCAAACCGTTCAAGCGATTTCCCCCCGTATGACCGGGGTTCCAGTTCGAGAGGAGGACTGAGACGATGACTGACATGACATCAAACCCGCCCCGAGTGCGCAGCCGTCAGGCGCGCCGCCGTGGTCTGGAGTTTCAGCTCTATTTTGCTCTGATTTTTGCGTTGGCGCTGCCCTTCGCCACTCTGCGCTGGATGCGCGAAGTGGTGCAGTATCGCACGCTTGATCTGCGCGGACCCTTGGCGCGTGCCTGGGCCGAGGCGGATCGCACAACGCCACTGATTTTCTCGGCCTGATAGGCCGAGATCACGAGCTGCCTGCTCCATGATGGGGCGGACAGAACCCTGCGGGGCCATGCAGGCCCCGAAGGACCCGGTCGCGGGGCACGCGACGTCAGCATAACGTTCCGGAGGAAAGTTCATGGCTGATAAATCTGACCTGTCGTTCACAGGTCTCACCGACGAGCAGGCCCAGGAGCTGCATTCTGTGTACATGAGTGGCCTTTGGCTGTTCACGGCACTTGCAGTGGTTGCACACATTGCAACCTTCATCTGGTTCCCGTGGTTTTAAGGATAGGGGATAGACATGGCAAAGTTCTACAAGATCTGGCTCATTTTCGACCCCCGCCGCGTTTTCGTGGCGCAGGGCGCGTTCCTGTTCCTTCTGGCCGCGATGATCCATCTCGTGCTGCTCAGCACCGACGGTTTCAACTGGTTTGAAATCGCCGCTGCCAAGTATGGTCAGTGATTTCACTGTCCCAATGATCGCTGCGGGCGGGGCCAACGCCGCCCGCGGCTACCTAACGAAACGAAACGGCTGAGCGGGCACCCGCGACGGCCGGACAACGCGGGGACCACGAGATGGCTTTGCTCAGTTTTGAAAGAAAGTACCGTGTCCGCGGAGGAACGCTGATTGGCGGCGATCTGTTCGATTTTTGGGTCGGGCCCTTCTATGTCGGCTTCTTCGGGGTCACGACCGCATTTTTCGCAGCCCTTGGCACGATCCTGATTTTCTGGGGAGCGTCGCAACAGGGGACGTTCAACCCATGGCTCATCAACATCGCGCCACCTGACCTGAGCTACGGTCTTGGTCTGGCACCGCTGATGGAGGGAGGGTTGTGGCAAATCATCACCTTCTGCGCCACCGGGGCCTTTATCAGCTGGGCGCTGCGCGAGGTGGAAATCTGTCGCAAACTGGGGATGGGCTATCATGTGCCCTTTGCCTTTAGTTTCGCGATCCTGGCCTATGTGACGCTGGTGATCTTTCGCCCGCTTCTGATGGGGGCCTGGGGGCACGGGTTTCCATATGGGATCTTCAGTCACCTCGATTGGGTCTCGAATACCGGATATGCCTATCTGCACTTCCACTACAATCCGGCGCATATGCTGGCGGTGACTCTGTTCTTTACCACCACCTTTGCTCTGGCGCTGCATGGCGGCCTGATCCTGTCGGCGGCCAACCCCGAGAAGGGCGAAGAGATGAAGACGCCCGATCACGAGGACACCTTCTTTCGCGACTTCATTGGCTATTCTGTCGGCACGCTGGGCATCCACCGCGTTGGCTTTCTTCTGGCGATCAATGCGGTCTTCTTTTCGGCGGTCTGTATCATCATTTCCGGCCCGGTCTGGACCAAAGGCTGGCCCGAGTGGTGGAACTGGTGGCTCGACCTGCCGATCTGGCCCTCTCAGGTAGGGATGTGAACCATGATTGAATATCAGAACATTTTCACCCAAGTTCAGGTGCAGGGCACGCCCGAGATGGGCATGGACGACACCGGCGGGCGGCTGACGGCCGAACGCGCCGGCAAGCCCTTCTTCTCGACCCTCGTCGGTTGGCTTGGCAACGCGCAGATCGGGCCGATCAACCTCGGCATGCTGGGTGTGGTCAGCCTGATCAGCGGATTCATGTGGTTCTTTATCGTCGGCCTCAATATGCTGGCGCAGGTGGGCTGGTCTTTGCCCGAGTTTCTGCGCCAACTCTTCTGGCTGGCGCTGGAGCCGCCGGGGCCGGAGCATGGGCTGTCGATGCCGCCGCTCAATGATGGCGGTTGGTATATCATCAGCTCGTTCTTTCTGCTGGTGGCGGTCTGTGCCTGGTGGTTGCGCACCTATCAACTGGCCGCAAGCCACAAGATGGGCAAACATGTCGCCTGGGCCTTTGCCTCTGCCATCTGGCTCTTTCTGGTGCTGGGCCTCTTCCGGCCGATCCTGATGGGGTCTTGGTCCGAGGCGGTGCCTTACGGTATCTTCCCGCACCTTGACTGGACCACGGCGTTCTCGATCCGCTACGGCAACCTCTACTACAACCCGTTCCACTGTCTCTCGATCGTGTTCCTCTATGGCTCGGTGCTGCTGTTTGCGATGCACGGGGCGACCATTCTGGCTGTGACCCGCTTTGGCGGCGACCGGGAGTTGGAACAGATCGTCGACCGCGGCACGGCGTCTGAGCGTGCGGCCCTCTTCTGGCGCTGGACCATGGGGTTCAACGCGACGATGGAGGGGATTCACCGCTGGGCCTGGTGGTTTGCGGTTCTCACCCCGATCACGGGTGGTATCGGCATCCTGCTGACCGGCACGGTCGTGGACAACTGGTTCATCTGGGCACAAGAGCACAACTTTGCGCCGATGTACGACGGGTCTTATGGCTACGAGGCTTATGGCTCTTACGAGGCCTTTATCGGAAAAGGAGAGTAAGCCATGTTTCCCAAATGGTTTGACAAATGGAACCGTGACAATCCGACCAATATCTTTGGTCCGGCGGTGGCCATCGGCACAGTGGGCGGCGCGGTCTTTGTGGCAGCTCTCTTGGTGACATGGGGCCAGCCCTATGCCACCGAGAGTATGCAGACCGGCCCACGCGGCACGGGCATGTCGGTGCCCGAGTTCAAGGTGGATCTGGCCAAGCCCGATCCCTCGATCGAGAGCTTCCTTGCCTCAACCTCGGCACCCGTTGTGCCACAAGGGGGCGAGCAGACCGCCGGTGAGGCCCGTGAGAACGTGCCGCCGGGGTTGGAAAACCTCACGGTTGAGAACTATGACCGCTTGCTGACCGCGATGCGTGTCTGGACCGGAATTCCCGATCTTTTCGAGAGCCCGGACAATTACCAAACCTCTGTGGGCCATGTCATGATCGGCATGACCCAGAACCTCAACGAGGAATGGTCCGGTCACGTCAACGCCAACAAGGAGGTGGGTGTGACCTGTTACACCTGTCACCGTGGTCAGCCGGTGCCCTCGGACATCTGGTACAAGATCAGCCCGGTCAATGAGGCCGTCGAGGGTTGGTCGGCCAATCAGAACCGGGTGACCGTGCAGTCGCAATACACCTCGTTGCCCTCGGACGCGCTGGAGAAATACCTGCTCGATGGCGAGAGCATCAAGGTGCATGATCTTGAATCCCGTGTGGCGGGTGTGCCGGGCACGGATGATTATCCGGGTATCCAGCAGGCCGAGCGGACCTATTCGCTGATGAATTATGTCAGCAATTCGCTTGGGGTGAACTGTGTGTTCTGCCACAATTCCCGCGCCTTCTATGATGGGGCGCAGGTCACGCCGCAGTGGGGCACGGAAATCCTCGGGATCGAAATGGTGTTGGAGTTGAACAATACCTATCTCGTGCCGCTTGAGGGCCTCTTGCCCGAAAACCGGCTGGGACCTGTCTATGCTGACGCGCCCAAGGCCGCCTGCAAGACCTGTCACAAGGGATACCAGCAGCCTCTGCAAGGCACCAATGTGATCGGCGACTGGCCCGAGCTTGCCACGACAAGCGGCGAGCCGGATTACAGCAACTGACACTGCACGGGGGCGCTATGATGCGCCCCCGTTGCCCTTTGCCGCCCCTCGCGCGGGTGGCATCAGAGCCACCGGGGAGGAGGCCGCCATGACCCACACCAGACCCAACACACCGCTTCTGGACCGTATCGCCGGGCCATCGGATCTGCGCCAGATGCCGGACCGGCAATTGGCCGCCCTTGCCGATGAATTGCGCGCCGAGGTGATTTCCGCCGTGTCGGAAACCGGCGGGCATCTGGGATCATCTCTGGGCGTGGTCGAATTGACAGTGGCCATTCATGCGGTGTTCAGCACGCCGATGGACAAGCTGATCTGGGACGTGGGCCATCAATGCTATCCCCACAAGATTTTGACCGGCCGCCGCGACCGTATCCGCACGCTGCGGCAAAAGGATGGGCTGTCGGGGTTCACCAAGCGCAGCGAGTCGATCTACGATCCGTTTGGCGCGGCGCATTCCTCGACCTCGATCAGTGCCGCGCTTGGCTTTGCTGTCGGGCGCGACATGGGGCAGGCGACGGGCGATGCGATTGCCGTGATTGGTGACGGATCAATCAGCGCCGGCATGGCCTATGAGGCGCTTAACAACGCTGGGGCCGAGGGCCGGCGGTTGTTTGTCATTCTCAACGACAACGAAATGAGTATCGCGCCGCCGGTTGGGGCGATGTCGTCCTATCTCAGCCGCATGTATGCCAGCGAGCCTCTGGCGCGTATGGCGTCTCTCGCCGAAGGGTTCGAGGCGGCACTGCCGACGCCGTTGCGGGAAAGCGCCAAGCGCGCGCGGCAATTGGTGACGGGGCTCACGGGCTCTGGCACGCTGTTTGAAGAGCTGGGATTTCAATATGTCGGGCCGATTGATGGCCATGACATGGGGCAACTTCTCTCGGTGCTGCGCGCTGCGCGCACGCGGGCGACCGGGCCGGTTCTGATCCATGTCTGCACCGTCAAGGGTAAGGGCTATGCCCCGGCTGAGGGGGCGGCGGACAAGGGCCATGGCGTGTCGAAATTCGACCCGGCCACCGGCGCTCAGGCGAAATCGAAACCCGGTGCGCCGTCCTACACGGGCGTATTCGGACAAGCGCTGGTCGATGAAGCGGCGCGCGATGATCGCATCGTTGCCGTGACCGCCGCGATGCCTGATGGCACCGGCCTGACCAAAATGGCCGAGCGGTTTCCGGCGCGGGTGTTCGATGTAGGCATTGCCGAGCAACACGCTGTGACCTTTGCCGCCGGGATGGCGGCAAGCGGATTGAAGCCGTTTTGCACGATCTACTCTACCTTCCTGCAACGCGCCTATGATCAGGTTGTGCATGATGTGGCCCTGCAAGGGCTGCCGGTGCGATTTGCCATTGACCGCGCGGGGCTGGTGGGGGCCGATGGTGCCACCCATGCGGGCGCGTTCGACATCGGGTATCTCGGCAATCTGCCGGGCATGACCCTGATGGCGGCGGCCGATGAAGCGGAACTGGTCCATATGGTCGCCACTGCTGCCGCGCATGATGCAGGGCCGATTGCCTTTCGCTATCCGCGTGGATCCGGCACGGGCGTTGCGCTGCCAGAACGGGGCAAGCCGCTGGCCATTGGCAAGGGCCGCGTCATCGAGGAGGGCACCGATGTGGCGATCCTCAGCTTTGGCGCGCATCTTTTTGAATGTCAGGTCGCGGCCGATATGGTGGCGGATGACGGGATTACCGTGACCGTGGCCGATGCCCGCTTTGCCAAACCGCTCGACACAGACCTCTTGATGCAGCTTGTCAGTCATCACCGTGCGCTCATCACGGTGGAACAGGGGGCGATGGGGGGCTTTGGCAGCATGGTTCTGCACGAGTTGGCGCGGCGTGGCGCGTTTGACAAGGGGCTGATCCTGCGCACGCTCTGCTTGCCGGATCGGTTCATAGATCAGGCGGACCCTGCAGATATGTATGCCGATGCGGGCCTGTCGGCCACGGATATTGCCCATTCGATCCGTGCCGCTGTGGCAGGGCGGGCGGAAGTGGTGCCATTGCGGCAGGTGCGCTGAATCTACGGCGCAGGCGGGCGCGTGACGGTCTGAAGATAGGCCCAGACATCCTGTGCCATTTGCACATCGCGCAATTGATAGGCCATCTTGCCGCGTGCCTGCGGATCATCAAGGTAGGTGCGCAAAAATGCCGTGGCATCGCGGATGTAGCTTACGAAGCCCTCTTCGTTCCAGCGTAGGCCGGATGTACCCGCCGCCACCATCGAGCGGGAATAATTGAAGCCCGGCACGCTGCCCGCGTGCCGCCCGATCACGCCATAGAGATTGGGGCCGGTGCGCCCACCGCGCACCACCGGCGTTTCTGTCTCGTCGATGATTGAATGGCAGGCCCGGCAATCCTTGAAAAGCGCCTCGCCCCGCTGTGCATCGGCGGCGAGCGTCGCGGTGCCAAGTCCCGACAGCCCAGGAATCAAAAGCCCAAGAATCAAAGTCGCGCAAAGGTTGCGCATGCTGAGACCTCCTCGCCTCCGCTTTCCCGTTATTAGGTGGGCGGTCTTGATGTCAGGTCAATCAGCGGGGCGGGCAGATCACGCGGTTGTCACACCGCGTGCGCTATGCGTTTGACGGCCAGAAATATCACGCCACGGCATGCGCCAGGGCGCATTGCTTCCAGAGCACGGTCAGGGCCCGCACGAGGTGGTCGAGATCGGCGTCGGTATGCAGCGGGCCGGGGGTAAAGCGCAGGCGTTCGGTTCCCTTGGGCACTGTGGGATAGTTGATGGGCTGCACATAAATGCCATAGTCGCGCATCAGGATGTCAGCCAGCATCCGGCATTTGACCGGGTCCTTGATCATCACCGGGATGATATGGCTGTCATTGTCCAGATGCGGAATGCCCACCCGGTCCAGCAAGCTGCGCAACCGCGCCACTTGCGCGCGCTGCGCCTGCCGCTCTGTTTGCGATTCCTTGAGGTGGCGGATGCTGGCCGTCGCCGCCGCAGCTACTGCCGGGGGCAGGGCCGTGGTAAAGATAAAGCCGCTGGCGAAAGAGCGGATAAAGTCGCACATCGCGGCAGAGCCGGTGACATAGCCGCCCATGCAGCCATAGGCCTTGCCCAGTGTGCCTTCGATCAGGGTGATCCGATGCGCAAGGCCGCGTTCCTCGGACACGCCACCACCGCGCGGGCCGTAGAGGCCGACGGCATGCACCTCGTCAAGATAGGTCATCGCGCCATGTTTCTCGGCCACTTCGACGATTTCTTCCATCGGGCTGATGTCACCATCCATGGAATAGACGCTCTCGAAGGCGACGATCTTGGGCGCATTGGCGGGCAGGGCGGCCAGTTTGCGATCCAGATCCTCGGGGTCGTTATGCCGCCAGATCACTTTTTTGGCGCGGCTGTGGCGGATGCCTTCGATCATGCTGGCGTGGTTCAACTCGTCCGACAGGATCACCGCATCGGGCAGGCGCGCGCCAAGGGTCGAGAGCGCGGCCCAGTTCGAGACATAGCCCGAGGTAAAGAGCAGCGCCGCCTCTTTGCCATGCAGATCGGCCAATTCGCGCTCCAGCACCAGATGGTGATGGGCTGTGCCTGAGATGTTGCGCGTGCCGCCCGCGCCGGTGCCGCAGGCGTCGATCGCGTCTTTCATCGCTTGGCGGACCACGGGATGCTGTCCCATGCCGAGATAGTCGTTGGAACACCAGACCGTGACCTCTTCGGGTGCGTCTGCATCATGGCTCTTGGCCTTGGGAAAGGCGCCGCATTGCCGCTCCAGCTCTGCGAAAATGCGGTAATTGCCTTCCTTTTTCAGCGCGTCGAGTTGCGCCGTGAACATGGCATCAAAATCCATGATGTCCCTCCGGTCTTGATTTTTCAGGTGTGGGTTTGGGCGCGGGCAGCATCCAGCGCCAGAGTTTCGCATCCGGCAATGGCAGCACCATCAACCAGTGTTCGAGAAGGGCCAGCGCCGTGATAGCCGCCAGCAGGGCAAAGCCAACGGCTGTCTCGGGTGTGGGCGCGGACCACAGCCGCTCGAGCCAGCAGGCCACGGCAAAGCTAAGCGCCGAGACCGTGAGTGGAAAGAACCAGCCCACGGGGGCCATGCGGAAATGGCTGGCCAGATGCGCCAGTTGCGCAGGCAGGAATTCGGTATTGATCTTGGGCACGCCGAAATAGAGGTTCAGCTTGGCGCTGATCCGGGCGAAATAGAGGATGCTGAAGGTCCAGAGACCAACGGTGTTGACCGCATCGGTGGCATAGAGCCAGAGCAGGATCAGCACGCCCGTCAGCAGCATTTCGTGATAGGCGACCGTGCCCCAGGCGCGGATGAACCGCTCCCACCCGACGATATGCGCGGGGCAGGGGCGCTGGTTGGGTCCGGTGATCGCCCCGGTGAGAAAGCTGAGCTCGATCCAACCCCAGATCGCCAATGCCGCCAGGAATGCCCCACAGGCCGCGCCGGTGCCGGTTTGCCCCAAGGTCGTCTCGTAGCCCCAGATACCCAGTGCGAGTACGGGCAGCGCCATCAGCACCGCCCGCCGCCGTGCCGCAGCCCCCCGCCGTTCGCAGAGCCGCACGACAATGAGGATCGCCCCGGTGGCGAACCACCAGAGAAAAACCGCCATCAGCGCTGCGATCCAGGGGCTTGTCACGACTGTCCTTTCATCTGGCTTTAAATACCTCGGGGGCATGGGGGGCTGGCCCCCCACTTGGGTCAATAGGCCGGTTCCATCCGGGTCGAAGCGGGCAAGGCGTGCTTTTTCGCCGGAATGGTGTAGAGCCCGACAAAGGCCGCCGCCGCGCGCATCTGTGCGCCCAGCGACCGCAAGCGCCCGCTCAGGCCGCCCTGCGTGCGGGCCACTGCCAGATCGGCATTCGCCTTTTGCAGCTTCACCAACCCGGTTTGCCAGCGCGGATGCTCGATATCGAGGGTGATCGGGAAGATCTGTTTGCTGATGTCGGATGTCTTGGTGAAGACCTCATGCGCATACCAATCGGGATCAACGCCAAGCGCGTTATGAAACGCGGGCCGCTGATGGTCGCGCACATACATGGTCGCATAGACCGCCGTCAGGAAGAACTTGATCCACAGCACATTCTTGCCGGAGGTCAGTTTGGGGTCGGTCTTCATCAGAAGCGCAAAGGCCTCGCCATGGCTGAACTCGTCGTTGCACCATTCCTGAAACCATTTGAAAATCGGATGAAAGCGGTGTTCGGGATGCGCCTCGAGATGGCGAAAGATCGTGATATAGCGGGCATAGCCGATCTTTTCGCTCAGATAGGTGGCGTAATAGATGAACTTGGGCCGGAAATAGGTGTATTTCTTTTGCTGGGTCAGGAACCCGAGGTTCACCGCCACGCCCGCTTCGCGCAGCGCGTCGTTGATGAAGCCGGCATGCCGGGCCTCGTCGCGCGCCATGAGTTGAAAGAGCTGGGTGATGTCCTTGTTGTTGCCGCGCCGCTTCATCTCTTTGTAGAGCACGCAGCCCGAGAATTCGGCGGTGCAGCTTGAGACCAGAAAGTCGATGAATTCTTTCTTGAGCTTCGGCTCCATCCCGTCCCAATCGACATGGTCCCAATCTTCGTTTTTCTTGAAGTGGCCCTTGTTGGGGTCGGCCTCCATCTGATCAATCAGTTTGTCCCAGTCTTCGCGCACC
Source organism: Roseovarius sp. MS2 (assembly GCF_051447875.1). Classification (NCBI taxonomy): domain Bacteria; kingdom Pseudomonadati; phylum Pseudomonadota; class Alphaproteobacteria; order Rhodobacterales; family Roseobacteraceae; genus Roseovarius; species Roseovarius sp. MS2. Next base: position 67,084 of record NZ_JBKHVF010000001.1, on the reverse strand, counting down.
GAAGAGACGTCGACCGCGTCAAGCTCATCGAAATCGGTGGTGTAAAAGCGCGGTGTGAGCAGGGTGTTCTGCATTGCCAGTTCTGTGGCGGCCTTGCTGTCGAACTTGGCATTCGCCTCTTGAATGGCCAGGCCCTCTTCGACGGTGGTGGCGTCGGCGGAATGTTTGACGGCGATATTCATAGCGTCACCTCGTCGGAAAAGGAGAATTCACAGAGTTCCATCACTTCGAAATCGCCGGTCCAGCGGGTCCAGAGACGTTCGAGGGCGCTGGCGCGGATGATGGTGGCCTCGCGATCCTCACTCACGACCATGCCGTAGGGGGCCATGATTTCGGGGCCATGCACCTTGACGCTGTCGCCGGGATAGACGGTGGTGCCGTTGTTGAAACGCACATGCGCGTGCAAGCTATCGAAACAGTGGCTGATTTCGACCGTGCAGGGGGCGCGTTCAACTTCGCGTGTCAGAAGTCCCATTGTGGTGATCCTTTCCTAGCGGGTCAAAAGTTTGGTGAAAGCCATCGAATTGGTCTGGCCAAAGCCCATCAGATCGGCACCCCATCCGGTCGAGGGGTCGTAGACCGAGAGGCGGCCATCCTTGCGGGCGATGATGGTGACAGGGCCGGTGAGGGGCACGCCATGCTTGGCGCGCTCGCGGTCGAGAACGCGCGATACGCCGGCGATAAAGCCGCCCTCTTCGGGCGAGAGCGTGGCGATCAGTGCGCCATTGGCATCGAGAACCTTGGCGGCACCGCTCATATCGCCGCTGAGGAACACATGGCGCTCCAGCACGATTTCGCTGTCCGGCGGGGTGGCGACCAGCGGAGCATCGGTGAGGCGCGCATAAGTGACCAGCGCCAGCACCGCCAGCACCAGACCCAGCATCGCGCGGATCATCACGCGCGGCACAAGTTCGCGATCTGCTGGGGCCTTGTAACGGGGGGCGCTTGTATCGGTCATCTTATCCGCTCCTGTTCATTCTGCCGCGAGGGCGTGCTGCGGGGCGCTGCGGGCGATTTTGGGTGTGGCAACGCGGGTCTCTGCCGCCTCGGCCAGAAGATGCGCGACCTTGGCCGCCTCTGGGATGCAGCGCAGCGCAGGTTGGGTGCGGCGCATGACCCAAGGGCGCACATGCGGCCAGCACACGAGGTAGCTGAGGCGCGTGTCGCCCATGAGGTCGAGCACGATGGTGCCGGTTCCGCCTTTGGTCAGTTTGAGATCGGCGCGCCCGACCTGCGTATAGGGCAGGTTGAGCGTGACTGTGAGCGCCGCGCCGATGCGCATGGCCACGCGGCGGTTGGTGATCGTGTAGACCGTGGCGCGGGCCTGAATATAGCCGACCAGCATCAGCATAAGGCAGACCACGATCCCCATGATCACCAGCGGCAGGGCGGCCGCGATGGCTGTGACAAGTGGCATCTGGTCCATCATGGTGATGAACCGCCAGACCGCGAGCACGACGAAATAGCCTGCCACCCATGGCAGGCTGAGCGCCTCGACGCTCAACCGCCACCAATCGGGCGCTCCCTGCCAGAGGATACGCTCGCCCTCGGGCGGGGTTTCGGGCAGGCCCCTTACGGGTTCAACGGCAAAATCGTCGTGGCTCATGGTCTTGGCTCCTTCTTATCCCAGCAGTGGCTCTTGCCGCGCGGTGCTGGCATAGAGTGTGCCGCCGCCGTAATAGCCGCTGATCTTGTCTTCCTCGAGCAGGGTGACCTGTCGCGGTGAGGCATGTTGCGGAACGCCTGCGAAATGCGGGCCAAAGATCGAGCGGACGTTGACGCGGTCCGACTTGATCCGGGCAAAGGTGATCGGCACCAGACGCTTGCCCTCGCCATGCGGTGCGGCCAGCTCGATTTCCAGGTAACGGACCAGTTGCTCGGGCTCGTCGATCCACATGTCGCTGATCTTGCCGACGATTTCGCCATCACCGGCCATCACCGGCAGGCCACGCGGATCACGCCCTGCGGCCACCACGAAATGCTCGGTTGCGGCCATCGGCACGATTTTGGGATGGCCGTGGCCGTCCAGTTCCGGCACATCGCGGCGCGGTGCCCAAGAGGCGGGACCAACCCCATCAACCATCGGATTGCCGGTGGGCGCAAAGGGGAAGCCATTGCCAGCCGCGGTCTTTTCCAGCGCCAGATCGGTACGCTCGGGGTTTTGGCCCGAGGGTACTGTCAATTCACCCCGGCCATGCGGCAGCTTGAAGGTCTTGTCGCTTGGCAGCGGAAACAGGCCCTGATTGGCCGACAGCTTGCCATCGTCATCCTCGAGCGGATAGCCCTCGCGCATGTTTTCGCGCTGAATGTAGAAAATCAGCAGGGCAAAGAATCCGTAAAACAGCCAGAGTGAGAGGCTTGCGAGATCAAAATTTCCAAAGAACGGCTCGGTCATATCAGACTCCTTTCGAGCGATCGCAGGTCATGTGGGGAAATCGGCCAGCCCGATGCGGCCGCCCCCGGAGTGAGTTGTGCTGCCGGCCTGTTTGAACCGCACCAGCGGGCCAAGGACGGCAAGGGTAATGAACAAAAGGGCAATTTCCCCGTGATAGACGACGGAATAGCCAGTGGCGGGCGTGCTGAGCGCCTCGCCCATCTGACCAGAAAGGGCGAGATGATTGACCACGTCGCGCACGCCGCCGCCGATGGCAATCGAGAGACCCGCCGCGGTGGCCTGTGCGGCCCCCCAGGCCCCAAGCGCCAGGCCATGCCCGGCAACGCCGCCTGCGGCCAGCGCCATGGCCGCCGTAAGCGTCGAGACTGCGAAAAGCCCGCCGCCAAGACCAATCAGGCCAGCCCCGGCGAAAAACAGGGCAGGCGCCTGCATCGGCGCCGCAAAGATCACGGTTGAAAACGCGACGATCCCGACCAAAAGGCCCGTACCCGCCATCCGGTAGGCATTTGCCCCCCGCAAGAGCGCGCGGCCCGCAAGACCAAAGCCCAAGAGTGCGCCAATCGCCCAGACCGAGGTGAGCATCGTGGTGGAGGAGACCGACAGCCCCAGAACTTCGCCGCCATAGGGTTCGAGCAGCACGTCCTGCATGTTAAAGGCCATGGTGCCAAGGAATACGACCGCCAGCAGCCGCCCCGCTGTGCCCCCCGCCATAAGATCCGCCCAAGCGGCGCGGAATTCGGGGCGCGGGGCCTCGCGCTCTTCCCGGCTCATGGGATTGAGTTTTTCCTGTTTCCAGAGTGCCACAAGGTTGAGCAGGATGCCTGCCAAGGCCGCCCCCTGCACCACGCGCACCAGTGTGAAAGGTGCGAAATCCCGCAAGAGCCAGCCGATCACAATGGCCGAAATCGCCATGCCCAACAGGAACATGACGTAGAGCAGCGCCACGACGCGGGGCCGCGTTTCATCGGTTGCGCGGTCGCTGGCCAAGGCCAGACCGGCGGTCTGGGTCATATGCAGGCCAAGGCCGGTCATCAGGAAGGCCAGCGCCGCCAGCACCTCGCCTGCCCATGTCGGCCCCACCTCTTGTTGGCCCGACAGAACCAAAAGCGCGAAGGGCATGACGGCAAGGCCGCCCATCTGCCAGAGCGAGCCGAACCAGAGATAGGGGATACGCTTCCACCCCAAGGCGGAGCGGTGTGTGTCTGACCGGAATCCCATCAGGGCCCGGAACGGCGCGATCAGCACCGGCAGGGCGATCATCGCCGCAACCACAAGGGCCGGCACGGAGAGTTCCACGATCATCACCCGGTTGAGGGTGCCCAACAGAAGCACCGTCGCCATCCCCACCGACACCTGAAAGAGCGACAGGCGCAACAGTTGCCCAAGTGGCAGACCCTCGCTTGCCGCATCGGCAAAGGGCAGCCAGCGCGTGGTCAACGCCATCAGGGGGAGGGGCGGCGCGTGCTCATCTGTGAACCTCCATCGCCTGAGAGATGTAAAAGCCTGAGGTCACGCGGGTCAGCGGACGCAGGGTGGCGGTGCTGCCGGCATAGCGCAGCGCCCGTTGTAGCCGTTTGGCGGAATGGGGCACCATGCTGGGCGAGCGGTCGGCGCGCGGGAAAAGTTTGCCCATGCGCCACATCGCCATCAAAAGCGGCGTGCGCGGCGCTACGGTAAAGACCACCGTTGCGGTGGTGCGCGCGGCCAGCGCATCAAGCGCGCGCGCGAGGTCGGATTCGGTGTAATAAATCAGGCTGTCCATCGCCATGACGTGATCAAACCGGCCAAGGGCAGGATCGAGCATATCGCCTGCGTGAAAGCTGACCAGCGGGGCGAGCGCCTCTGGCAAGCGCCGCCGCGCCACGTCGATGAGGGCGGGGGAAATATCCACCGCCATCACCTCGGCCCCGCGCGCGGCCAGCTCTGCTGTCATTTGTCCGGCACCACAGCCCGCATCGAGCACGCGCAGCCCGCGCATGTCTTGCGGCAGGCGCGCCAGCATCTGCGCGCGCATCCGGTCACGGCCCACGCGGACGGTCTGGCGGATCTTTGACACCGGCGCATCACTCGTCAGCCGCTCCCAGACCTGGGTCGCGGTACGGTCGAAATAGGTTTCGACCCGGTCGCGCGTCTGCGCCCAGTCATCTTGTGGGGTCCCAAGGGCCGGAGGTGCGCTGAAGTCTCGCATCAATCGAACCCTAGCAATTCAAAGATGTCCCGGTCTTCCATCGGCGCGGGGGCCAGCGGATCGGTGCCATTCCAAAGATGTTGTGCGAGCCCGGTGTAGATATCGCGCACCATCTGCACCTCTTCATCCAGCTCCATCTCGAACAGTGTCTTTTTCTTGAGGCGCGAGCGGCGGATGGCGTCGATATCGGGCATATGGGCAATCCGGTTAAAGCCCACCACGTCGCAATAGCGATCCACCTCGTCGGTGTCCTTGGATCTGTTGGCGACGCAGCCCGCCAGCCGCACCTTGTAATTGGCGGATTTGGCCTGCACGGCCGCGATGATCCGGTTCATCGCATAGATGCTGTCGAAATCATTGGCGGTGACGATCAGCGCCCGGTCGGCATGTTGCAGCGGGGCGGCAAAGCCACCGCAGACCACATCCCCCAGCACGTCAAAGATCACCACATCGGCATCATCGAGCATGTGATGCTGCTTCAGAAGTTTGACCGTCTGGCCGACCACATAGCCACCACAGCCGGTGCCCGCAGGCGGGCCGCCAGCCTCGACGCATTTCACGCCGCCCCAGCCCACAGTCACGAAATCCTCGGGGCGCAATTCTTCGGCGTGGAAATCCACACTCTTGAGAATGTCGATCACCGTGGGCTGCAACTGGCCTGTCAGGGTAAAGGTGCTGTCATGCTTGGGGTCACAGCCAATTTGCAACACCCGTTTGCCCATGGCGGCAAAGGCCGCCGAAAGGTTGGACGAGGTGGTCGATTTGCCGATCCCGCCTTTGCCATAGACCGAAAAGACCTTGGCGCCTTCGATTTTCATATCGGCGTCCTGATGCACTTGCACCGATCCCTCGCCGTCCTGTCCCCTCAAGTTGGGAATGTCGTCGCGCGGGCTCATATGGTCCTCCAATCGGCTTGCGCCGTGATGTTGTGTTTCATCGGCCCCGAAATACTCCGGGGGTGTGGGGGCAGGCCCCCACTCTGACACTGGTCATAGTCACAAACAGTCGTCATTCTGCGGCCACCCCTTCCATCCGGTCTTCCATCGCTGCGGCGGCTGATTGCAGCGCGGCGAGGGTTGCGGCGTCGGTCTGCCAATAGGCGCGGTCATGTGCCTCAAGCAGGCGGTTCGCCATCCGCGAGGAGGCCACCGGGTTGAGATCGCTCAACCGCTTGCGCATCGCCTCATCCAGAACAAAGGTTTCGGAAATCCGCTGATAGATCCACGGCTCTACCTGTCCGGTGGTGGCGGACCAGCCCATCGTATTGGTGACATGCGCCTCGATCTGGCGCACACCCTCGGCCCCGTGGCGCAAAAGGCCCTCGTGGAATTTCGGGTTGAGCGAGCGGGCGCGGGTTTCCAGTGCGACCTGATCGGCGAGCGTGCGTACGGTGCCGGTGCCGCGTGTGGTATCAGAGATATAGATCGCCGCCTCTTTGCCGCCGCGCGCGCGGCGCACGGCGCGGGAAATCCCACCCAGCGTGTCAAAGTAATGGTCGACCGTGGTGACACCCAGTTCGACCGACTCTAGGTTTTGATAGGCCACTTCGACCCGTTCCAGCGCCGCTTGCAACAGCGCGCCTTGCGCCTGTGCCTTGCCGTTGATGCCATACGCAAAGCCTTTGCGCGCCTGATAGGCATCGGCCAGCTCGTCTTCGTCGTCAAAGGCAGAGCTATCGACCAGTTGATTGACATTGGAGCCATAGGCGCCTTCGGCATTCGAGAAGACACGCAGCGCCGCCGTTTCCAGATCGCAGCCGGTCTTGGCCATCTGTGCGCGGGCATGGGCGCGGATATAGTTCATCTCGTCGGGTTCATCGGCCCCGGCCGCCACCAGCGCCGCCTCGGCCAGCATCCGCACCTGAAGCGGCAGCAGATCGCGGAAAATGCCGGAGAGCGTCATCATCACGTCGATGCGCGGGCGGCCCAGCACGTCAAGCGGGATGAGGTCTGCGCCCGAGAGGCGGCCAAAGGAATCAAACCGCGGCTTGGCCCCCATCAGCGCCAAGGCTTGGGCCATGGGCGCGCCATCGGCCTTGATATTGTCTGATCCCCAGAGCACCAGCGCGATGGAGCGTGGCAGGCTCTTGTGCGTTTCCAGCAGACGTGCCGCTTGGCGCGCGCCATCGCGGCAGGCGAATTCGGTCGGCATGCGGAAGGGATCGAAGGCGTGGATATTGCGGCCCGTGGGCAGGATATCTGCCGAGCGGATCAAGTCGCCGCCGGGGACGGGCGGGGTAAAGTGCCCGCCAAGCGCCCGCAAGAGCGCCGCAATTTCGGTTTCCTGCTGCAAGAGCGCATCGACCCGCGCCCGTGTTTCGGCATCAGTGCCGTCCATGATCGCAAGATACCCGGCGCGCGCTTCGGCGCTCATGGGGCGGCCCAGCACGTGCAGGCCTTCGGGGATCAACGCGTCTTCGGTTTCAAGCAGTTTGAGCCAGAGCGTGTCGGGCTCGCGCCCGCCCATGTCGACGGTGACGGCTTGTTCGGCGATGAGGGCGCGCAATTCCTCGCGCTCGGGCGCATCGCCCGCCATTTCACGCCAGCGCTTGAGGCTGTCCTTGAGTTCCGCAAGACCCTTGTAAAGGCCAGAGGTCGCCAGCGGCGGGGTCAGATGTGTGACGGTCACGGCCCCGGAGCGGCGCTTGGCAAGGCTCGCCTCGGACGGGTTGTTGGACGGGTAGAGGTAGACATTGGGCATGTCGCCAATCAGGCGGTCCGGCCAGCAGGCAGCGCCCGGTCCGGCCTGTTTGCCCGGCATGAATTCCAGCGCGCCATGCATGCCAAAATGCAAGAGAACATCGGCGTTAAAGCGGTTCTTGAGCCAGAGGTAGAATTGCGCGAAAGCATGTGTCGGGGCAAAGCCATGCTCGAACAGCAGGCGCATCGGGTCGCCCTCATAGCCAAAAGCCGGTTGCAGCCCGACAAAGACATTGCCGAATTCCGCCCCAAGGATGAACACCCCACGCCCGTCCGATTGCACCTTGCCGGGGGCAGCACCCCATTGCGCCTCGATCTCGCGCAGCCAGGGTGTGCCGGCCACGATATCGTCGGCGCTGACATGGGCCGCGATATTGGCCTCTTGTCCATATTGGCGGGCGCTGCCCTCTAATACGGCACGGCGCAGCTCTTCGACGGTTGCGGGCGGGGTCAGGTCATAGCCGCGCGCGGTCATGGCGTGCAGCATGTTGTGCAGCGATTGAAAGACATCGAGATAGGCCGCCGTGCCTGCCGCACCGGCATTGGGCGGAAACCCAAAGAGCACGATGCCCACGCGGCGCGTTGCCACCTCTTGCCGGCGCAGATGCGCCAGCCGCGCGACCCGCGCCGCCAGAACCTCGATCCGTTCGGGGCAGGGGGCCATCGCCTTGGCCCCATCACCGGTGCAGCGCCGCGCGCAGCCGTCGCAGGCCGTATCGCCATGGCGCCCGGCAAAGACAGTGGGATTTGTGGCACCGTCGATTTCGGGCAGGGCCACCAGCATCGTCGTCTCGATCGGGCCCAATCCGCCCGCCGATCCGGCCCATTGTGCAAGGGTCTGAAATTCGAGCGGATGGGCGGCGACGTAAGGCACATCAAGGCGGCTGAGCACATCAACCGCCGCCGCGCTGTCATTATACGCGGGGCCGCCCACAAGGCTGAACCCGGTCAGAGAGACAAGCGTGTCGACACGCCCCTCGAAGAACCGCTCGACCGCCGGGCGGCCATCGAGACCCGAAGCAAAGGCCGGGATCACCTTGAGGCCGCGCGCCTCGAACGCGCGGATCACGGCGTCATAATGGGCGTGATCGCCCGACAGAACATAGCTGCGCATAACCAAGAGGCCGACAGTGCCGGTGGTTTCTTGCGGTGCGGGCAGGCGGGCGAGGTCGGTCGTGATGCGCTCGGGCAGGTCGGGATGGTAAAGGCCCACTTCGGGATAATCCTGCGGGGCCGGGGCGCGCAGCGCGCGAAAGCGGGCCTCGTGGCCATAGCGCGACATCAGGAACCGCAGCATCGCTTCGATATTGTCGTCTGATGTTCCCAGCCAATATTGCATGACCAGAAACCACGCGCGCAGGTCCTGCGCCTTGCCGGGGATGTATTTCAGGATGCGCGGCAAGCGCCGCAGCATCTTCATCTTTTTCTCGCCCGATTCTGCCGACGGCTTGTCCGTGCCGCGCAGCCGCTTGATCAGCTTGCGTGCGCCGGTTTCGGGGGCGGCCATATCGAGCGTGCCCATGCGGGTCAGTTTCACGATCTGGGCATCGGCAATGATGCCGATCATCGCGTCACAGTGATCGCGCCGCGCCTGAAGGTCGGGGAGGATTGCCCGGATGTGATCTTCGAGAAACAGCAGGCTGATGAGGATCAGGTCGCCGCGCGCGATATCGGCACGGGCTGCCTCGAGTGCTGTGGGGTTTTCGCCCCATTCGGCAGCGGCATGCACCTTGAGCGTGAGACCGGGGAATTCGGCCGCCATCCGCTCTGCCACGCGGGCGCAGGCACCCGCCGCATGGGCATCCAGCGTCAGGATCACGACGCGGTAGGGGGCCGTTGCGGCCGGGGGGATCACGTCATCGCGCATAATGGGCCTTTGCCTCGTAAAGCGTGTCGATGCCGATTTCGTTCAGCCCCTTTTGCGAGGCGAAAATCTCGGTGTTGCGCCGGGCCTTGCCGCGCACGAAGAAGGGGATCTTCTTGAGTTCGCGTTCGGCGTCGGCCAGCCAGACCACCACGTCGGATGTTTTGGCAGGTGTGTCTGTCGGGGTCGGGGTCTCTGCCGGGGCTTTGGCTGTGTGCTGTCCGCCATGGTGGCTGGCACCGGCGGCATCGTGGAATTCGAAATCGTCGCGGAACATATGCAAAAGATGCTCTTCCAGCCCCATCACCAGCGGATGCACCCAAGTATCAAAGATCACATTTGCGCCTTCGATCCCCATCTGGGGGGAATAGCGCGCCGGGAAATCCTGAACATGGACGGGGGCCGAGATCACGGCGCAGGGAATGCCCAGCCGCTTGCCGATCATCCGCTCCATCTGGGTGCCGAGGATCATCTCGGGCGCGGCGGCCTCGATCGCGGCCTCAACCTCAAGATAGTCGTCCGTGATCAGCGCGGTCAGACCGTATTCTTTGGCCAGCGCGCGAATGGGCCGCGCCATTTCGCGGTTGTAGCAGCCAAGGCCCACCACCTCGAACCCCATTTCGTCGCGGGCGATGCGGGCGGCGGCGGCGGCATGGGTGCCATCGCCAAAGATGAACACGCGCTTGCCCGTAAGATAGGTGCTGTCGACGCTGGCCGAATACCAAGGCAGGCGCAAACGCTCTTCATCCATTGCCTGAGGAACATTGGCCAAGACGCTGACTTCGCGAATGAAATCGCGGGTGGCGCCAACGCCGATGGGAACGGTTTTGGTAAAGGGCAGGCCCAGTTCCCGCTCCATCCAGCGGCAGGCGCTCTCGCCCGTCTCTGGGTACATCAGCACGTTGAAATGCGCGGCCCCCAGCCGGGTGATGTCAGACGGCGTGGCCCCATAGGGCGCGCAAACATTCACCGAAATGCCCATATCGGCCAGCATGCCGGTCAGTTCGGTGATGTCATCCCGGTGCCGAAATCCAAGGGCGGTCGGGCCGATCAGATTGCAGCTGACCTGCGCGGTTTTCTCGACCGGCTTGGCCAAGGCGCGGGTGATCTGGAAAAAGGTTTCATCTGCGCCGAAGTTTTCCTTGCGCTGATAGCTGGGCAGTTCCAGCGCGATGACCGGGACGGGCAGGCCCATCATCTCGGCCATGCCGCCGGGGTCGTCCTGAATCAATTCTGCGGTGCAGGACGCGCCGACAATCATCGCCTCGGGCTTGAACCGGTCATAGGCTGCCTGACAGGCGGTCTTGAAGAGATTGGCGGTATCGGCCCCAAGGTCGCGCGCCTGAAAGGTGGTGTAGGTCACGGGGGGGCGGTGATTGCGCCGCTCGATCATGGTAAAAAGCAGGTCGGCATAGGTATCGCCCTGCGGTGCGTGGAGCACGTAATGCAGCCCCTTCATCGCGGTGGCGACACGCATCGCGCCGACATGCGGCGGGCCTTCATAGGTCCAGAGGGTGAGCTTCATGATGCCGCCCCCAGTTTTAGGGCCGCACGGCGGCGCATCGGGCGTGAGAAGAGCCCCGCCAGATCGCCCGCCTGTTCGTAGAAATGCACCGGGGTAAAGACCAGTTCGATGGCCCATTTGGTGGCAAGCCCCTCGGCCTCGAGCGGGTTGGCAAGGCCCAGACCGCAGACGGTCAGATCGGGCTGTGCCGCGCGGCAGCGGTCAAGTTGCCGTTCCACATCCTGCCCTTCGGTCAGTTGCGGGCCTGCCTCGAGCAGATCGAGATCGGGGCCGAGGATGTTCTTGTGCAGGAAGGGCGTGCCCACTTCGATGGCGCGCATGCCGCATTCGCGGGTCAGGAACCGGGCCAGTGGAATTTCCAGCTGGCTGTCGGGAAAGAAGAAAATCGACTTGCCGCTCAGGCTCTCGGCGGCCTGGGCCACGGCGCGGGTTGCGCGGGCGCGGGGGGCGGCGGTGACACGCTCGAATGTGGCGTCATCGACGCCAAACTCATTGGCCACGGCGCGCAACCAGCCGGTCGTGCCCTCAGCGCCAAAGGGGAAAGGGGCGGGCAGGTGCCGCGCGCCGCGCCGCTCTAATGCGGCCAGCGTATCGCCAAGGAACGGTTGCAACAGGGCAAAAACAGTGTTTGATCCCACGCTGAGCGGATCATCCGCCCGGCGCGCGGGCAGGATTGCCACATCGGTGATGCCCATCTGGGCCAGCAGATCACGGGCCTGATCCTCGACCACATCGGGCAGGGCCCCCACCAGCATCAACTGGCGTGCGTCGGTTTCGGGCAGGGAAGGCACCATGGAGGCCAGACAGGCATCCTCGCCTTGGGTAAAGGTGGTCTCGATGCCTGAGCCGGAATAGTTGAGCACGCGCACATGTGGGGCGTGCTGCACGCTCAGCTTTTCGGCGGCGCGGGCGAGATCCAGCTTGATCACCTCGGAGGGGCAAGAGCCGACGAGGAAAAGTTGGCGAATGTCAGGACGCCGCGCGATGAGGCGGCCAACCTCGCGCTCAAGTTCGACCTGAGCATCGGCGAGACCGGCAAGATCGGTTTCTTCCAGAATGGCAGTGCCGAAACGTGGCTCGGCAAAGATCATCACGCCGGCGGCGGATTGCAGCAGATGCGCGCAGGTGCGCGAGCCGACCACCAGAAAAAAGGCATCCTGCATTTTGCGATGCAGCCAGATGATGCCGGTCAGACCACAAAACACCTCGTGCTGACCGCGTTCACGCAAAACAGGGGCTTCGCGACAGCCAGTGCTTGGGGGGGTGTCAAAGCTCATGCCGCCTCTCCTGCTTGAAGGCGCGCCATGCGCAGTTTCCACAGGAATTGTCCGGCGTTGATGACATAAGCCGCATAGGCCGCCAGTGCGAGACCCATCAGCGCGTGAGGGGTCAGGGCATGGGTCCAGAGCGCCCACAGATAGGCGGTGTGCAGGGCGATGACGCCAAAGCTGAACACATCTTCCCAGAAGAACGCAGGCGCAAAGAGGTATTGGCCGAACACGACCTTTTCCCAGACGGCGCCCGTGACCATGATGAGATAAAGAACGCCGGTCTTGATTACGATTGACCAGGTGGCCGCGGCGAAACCGTCACCCGTGATGAGGTAACGCAGCACAAGGCCGAGCGAGATGAGAAAGACAAGAAATTGCACGGGTGCGAGAATGCCCTGCACAAGCGTCCAGACCGTGGCATCGCGGCGCGCGCGCTCTGCGGCGGTGTAGAGCGCTCCGGTCGCTTGTTGATGATGCGCCTGCCGCGCCATATCCCCTCCGGTCCCGTGTCTCTGGCCTGTCCTGATGCTACGACCTGAGGGCTAAATGTGTCAATTATAATTTACACTTTTGGGCGCGGTTAACTTGTAATGAAATCTGGACGCGTGTCGTGCGGCGGCTTTGCGGCGCGGCTTCAGCGGCTTTTTTAGGCGGTTGATCGCCCATTCTGCGTGTGGTTTGCCTAATTTTACCCCGATACGCATGGATTCCGCGCGCGGGGCAGATTTGTTGCCTTGGTCTGTCAGGATAATTTGACATTTGACCTCTGCGCCCGCACACTAGGTATACGGAGCAGAAAACGCGCCGCCCTTTTGTCCCGTGCGCGATTCGCAGTATAGTGAAACGCAGAGGATCGCGGGATAGTAGGGTCGCCTGGGAGGGCAACGCATGAGGGAACCCGACGACAGCGGGTCTGGTCCGCAAGCATCAGGAATACGGTTTCTTGTCGAATCCGCCTTGCGAAAGGTGGCGCTCGACAAGCAGGGCGGAGATATTCCCAAGAGCCGCGGTGAGTGGATTGCACGGCTGTGCGCCGCGCTTACGGACGAATCCGAAGCGGCGCATCAGCGGGTCATCGCCTCGATGGTGGCCAACGGGATTTCCTCAAATGAGATCTATCAGACTTATGTTCCCGACGCCGCGCGCTTTCTTGGAGAGATGTGGGTGCAGGACAAGGCAAGCTTTGTCGATGTGACTGTTGGGGCGGCCCGGCTTCAGGCGCTGTTCCGGTCGCGGGACGCGGCCGATCTGGGCGGCTGGATGGATCGCAGTATTCCGCTTGGTCAGTCGGTGTTGATGATTGTGCCAACCTTTGAGGATCACTCGATTGGCGCTTTTGTCGCGGCGGATCAGTTCCGCCGACATGGTATTTGGGTCCACATGGCCATCGGGCTGGAGGTTGAGGAGCTGAAACATCTGCTTGGGTCTGGCAGGTTCGCCATGGCCGGTATCACGGCGGGAAGTCTGAAAACGCTTGAACAATTGACGGAATTGATAGATTACCTACGTTCTAATTTGGACAGCTGTCCGCCCATCGTTATCGGAGGGCGGTTGGTGGACAAGCCGAGAGAAGTTGAAAAGCGGACTGGCGCGGATTTTGCAGTACGGACAGCACGAGAAGCAATTGAGCTGTGCGGTCTTGCATCCGTGGTTGATCCGTTATCAATCGACGCGAATACGTAATCCGCGCGCCCTGCGCGCGAGAGTTGGGATAGCAGCGTGACGAAGCAGAACAGGACGTCTGAGCGGCCCCTAACGGGTGGATTGCCCGGATCATCGAGCGTTGATCGCTTGATCGAGCAAGCCTCTGACATCGCGGTCATGCTTGACGACAAATCTCTTGTGGTCGCCATATCGGTTAGCCCGGACCTGCCTGAATTGGGCAGTCTGGAGCATTGGGTTGGGCGGGATTTCCGCAATTTCCTCACGGTTGAAAGCCGCACCAAGTTTGATGCCCGTCTGTTAGAGATGCGGGCTGATCCTGATGCCCTGCCGCGCCCGCTGGAGATGAATCACCGAGACAATGCCAATTGGGAATTCCCGGTGCGCTACACGTTGCATCGTGATCCGGACAGTGGTGGCGTTCTTTTGCTGGGGCGCGATATGCAGCCGCTGGCGGAAATTCAGCAGCGTCTGGTGCGCGAGCAGATGGCGCGCGAGCGAGAGCTTGAAAAGTTTCGCGGCATTGAGACCTGTTACCGGGTGGTGCTAGAGGCGTCCGAGACGCCGCTGGTTCTGGTCGAGCCGGATCAGGGCCGCATTCGTGACATCAATTCCGCCGGGGCGCTGTTGCTTGGGTCCAAGCGGGATGTGCTGGCGGGCAATGCTTTTGCGCAGGCCTTTGAAGGGCAGCGGCGGGGCGGGTTCATGGATCAGTTGCGCGCTGCGGCGGCCTCGGATGAAATCACCGGGGTAGAGGCTGTGGCGCGGCGCAATGGGCGGCTGGTGCAGCTGAGCCCGGATTTCTTTCGCGCCTCGGGCGAGGTGCTGATGCTGTGCCGCATGGCACCGGTCGAGGATGAAGAGGCGGCGCGCCCTGAGTCTGCGCAATCGCTGACGGCGCTCTTTGAAGCGGCGAGCGATGCAATCGTGCTGCTGGATGCCAATGGTTTGGTTCGGGATGCGAACGAGGGCTTTTTGGTGCTGTCCGATGCCGCGCAATTGCGGGATGTGCAGGGCCGTTCGATGGCGGATTTCCTGTCGCGGGGCAGTGTCGATCTCAAGCTTATTCTGGATAACACCCGCAAGACAGGCCGGATGCGCAGCTATGCCGCACAGGTCCAGAGCATCGTTGGCACGCGCACGTCCGTGGATATTTCCGCCGCACGCCTGCGTGGGCGCAATGCTGATCTGGGTGTTGGCCTGATCATTCGCGATACCAGCCCCCGCGATCTGCCCAATGTCGAAGAAGCCTCGGCCGTGGTCAGCGAAGAAGCGATGCGCAATGTGATGGACCTTGTCGGGACAGCCTCGCTCAAGGAATTGGTATCTGCCACTTCGGACGTGGTCGAAAAGATGTGCATCGAAACCGCTGTGCGCCTGACCAACAACAACCGGGTCGCCGCCGCCGAAATGCTGGGCCTGTCGCGGCAGAGCCTCTATGTCAAGCTGCGCAAGTTCGGGTTGATCAACGCACAGGATGATGAATAGGCCGATTTGCGCGCCTGCATTCGAGAATCCTCTTCCCTCGCGATGGATTGTATAGTTTAATTGACACTATGAGTGTCACAGAGTCCTTACACATCGTGCGCCGCCTGCCAGAGCCTCGGGCCCTGCTGACTTTGATCAAGCCGATCACATGGTTTCCGCCCATTTGGGCCTACCTGTGCGGTGTGATCTCTTCGGGCGTTTCTCCTTTGAATAACTGGGGTCTGGTGATCCTGGGCATGGTGCTGGCGGGGCCGGTTGTCTGTGGCATGAGCCAGGCGGCGAATGACTGGTGTGACCGGCATGTGGATGCGATCAACGAACCGCATCGCCCGATTCCCTCTGGCCGGGTGCCGGGGCGTTGGGGGCTGTGGGTGGCGCTGGCGATGTCGGCGCTGGCGCTGGGGATGGGGGCGTTCCTCGGGCCTTGGGGCTTTGGCGCGACGGTGTTTGGCGTGCTGGCGGCTTGGGCCTATTCGGCAGAGCCGGTGCGCCTCAAGCGGTCGGGTATCTGGGGGCCGGGCCTTGTCGGGCTGTGCTATGAGGGGCTGCCGTGGTTCACGGGCGCGGCGGTGTTGGCCGCAGGCGCGCCCAGCGGGCCGGTTATCGTGATTGCTGCGCTCTATGCCATTGGCGCGCATGGCATCATGACACTCAATGATTTCAAGGCATTGGAGGGCGACCGCCAGACGGGCGTCAATTCCTTGCCCGTCACGCTTGGCCCGGAACGGGCGGCGCGCGTGGCCTGTATCGTGATGGCCCTGCCGCAACTGGCGGTGATCGGCCTTTTGTTGGCCTGGGGCCGCCCGTGGCATGCTGCCGCAATCGCCGTGCTTTTGCTTGGCCAGTTTTGGGCAATGCGTATTCTTCTCTCTGATCCCAAGGGCCGTGCGCCTTGGTATAACGGAACAGGCGTGATGGCCTATGTCACCGGAATGATGATCGCGGCCTTTGCCCTGCGCATGATCGGAGGCGCGCCATGACGCTGAGTTGGTTGCAGATTTTCCGTATGGGTCTGGTGCAGATGTGCCTTGGCGCGGTGGTGGTGCTGACCACCTCGACGCTCAACCGCCTGATGGTGGTGGAACTGGCGCTGCCTGCGGTGCTGCCGGGTCTTTTGGTGGCGCTGCATTACGGCATTCAGATCACGCGGCCCAATTGGGGGTATCTCTCGGATACGAGCGGGCATCGCACCCGCTGGATCATCGGGGGAATGGCGGTCCTGGCCTCGGGTGGGTATCTCGCGGCGCTTGCGGTGGTGATCATGGAAAGCCAATTTGGCCTTGGTCTGGGCCTGTCTATTCTTGCCTATGCCCTTATCGGGCTGGGTGTCGGCGCGTCGGGCACCTCGCTTTTGGCGCTTTTGGCCACGGCCACAGCCCCGCGGCGGCGGGCGGCGGCGGCCACGATCACCTGGCTGATGATGATCGGCGGCATCGCCGTAACCGCAACCACGGTGGGTGCCTTTCTCGACCCCTATACCCCGGCCTTGTTGCTGGAAATCGTGGGCGTTGTGGCACTGGGCGCGGTGGTGCTGACCGCGCTTGCCATTCACGGCATCGAGGCGCGCGTTGGGGCGCAGCCTGCCCGTGCTGATGCGCCGCTGCGGTTTCGTGAAGGTTTGGCCGAAATCTGGGCCGAGCGCGAGGCGCGGCTTTTTACGATTTTCGTCTTCCTGTCGATGACAGCTTATTTCATGCAGGAACTCATCTTGGAACCCTATGCCGGGTTGGTGTTTCATTTCACCCCCGGCCAATCCACGCAGCTCAGCGGTGCGCAGAATGGCGGGGTGTTCCTTGGCATGCTGACCGTCGGGGTTGCCGCCACGGGGCTTCGGCTTGGTTCGATCCGGCATTGGGTGGTGGGGGGCTGTTTGGGTTCGGCTTCGGCGCTTGCAGCGATTGCGCTGCTCGGGGCCTCGGGCGCGGCGGCGGCATTCGTCCCGATCGTCGTCGTGCTCGGGTTCTTCAACGGCATGTTCGCGGTGGGCGCGATTGGCGCGATGATGGCGCTGGCGGGGCAGGGGCGCGAGGCGCGCGAAGGCACGCGGATGGGTCTCTGGGGCGCAGCACAAGCGATGGCCGCAGGTTTCGGTGGGCTGATGGGCGCGGCCTCGGTCGATGTGATGCGCCTATTGTCTGATACGGATGCTACGGCGTTCGGCACGGTCTTTTTCTTTGAGGCCGGACTTTTCGTACTCTCGGCGCTGATGGCGCTCAGGGTGATTGATCATGGCCGCGACCGCGGCGCGACGCTTGTTCCGGGGGAATGACCATGTTTGACGTAGTTGTAATCGGGGGCGGTCCGTCTGGGGCCACTGCAGCCGAGGATCTGGCCCGCTCGGGTTATAAGGTGGCGCTTTTGGACCGTGCCGGGCGGATCAAGCCCTGCGGCGGGGCCATCCCGCCGCGCCTGATTGCCGATTTCAACCTGCCTGACGCGCAGATCGTGGCCAAGATCACCACCGCGCGCATGATCTCGCCCACCGGGCGGCACGTGGATATTCCGATTGAAAACGGCTTTGTCGGCATGGTGGATCGCGAGCATTTCGACGAGTTCCTGCGTGTTCGTGCGGCACAGGCCGGGGCTGTGCGCGCCACGGGCACCTATCTGCGAATTGATCGCAGCGGGCCGACACCGGCGGTGATCTACCGCGACAAGGTTACGGGTAACGCACGCAGCCTGCCCACGCGGCTGATCATCGGGGCCGATGGCGCGCGCTCCAGCGTGGCGCGGGACGAGGTGCCGGGGGCCGAGCGCATCCCCTATGTCATCGCCTATCACGAGATCATCGAGGCGCCGGAGGCCACCGCCGCCTATGATCCCAAGCGCTGTGATGTGATCTATGACGGGGCGATTTCGCCGGATTTCTACGGCTGGGTGTTTCCGCATGGCAAATCCGCGAGCGTTGGCATGGGCAGCATGATCAAGGATGTCGATTTGAAACAGGCCACCGCCGATTTGCGCGCGGCCTCTGGCCTTACGGACTGCACGACAATCCGCCGCGAGGGCGCGCCGATTCCGCTCAAGCCGTTGGACTGCTGGGATAATGGCCGCGATGTGGTCTTGGCGGGCGATGCGGCGGGCGTGGTTGCGCCGTCTTCGGGTGAGGGGATTTACTATGCCATGGTCGGCGGTCGGGTGGCCGCGACGGCGGCGAGTGCTTGCCTTGCCTCGGGGCGGGTGCGCGATCTCAAACTTGCGCGACAGCTTTTCATGCGCGAGCATAAAACGGTGTTCCGGGTTCTGGCGTCGATGCAAAATGCCTATTATAGGTCCGACGAGCGGCGCGAGCGCTTTGTCTCGCTCTGCCATGACATCGACGTGCAGCGGCTGACATTCGAGGCCTATATGAACAAGAAACTGGTCAAGGCGCGACCCATGGCACATCTCAAGATCGGGTTGAAGAATCTCGCCCATCTGACGCGGCTGGTGTCCGCGACCCGAACATGACAGCGCTCATCCCGACATGGATCGGCGGTGATCTGGTTGCCGTGGACAAGCTCGAGGCGCATCAGCGCGGCTTGCGGCACAAGGCGGTGTCGGTCTTTGTCATGGCGGGTGAGGATCTTTTGATTCAGCGCCGCGCGCTTGGCAAATATCATACGCCCGGTCTGTGGGCCAATACCTGCTGCACCCATCCGCATTGGGGCGAAGATCCGCTGGCCTGCGCGCATCGCAGGCTGTCCGAAGAGTTGGGCATCACCGGCCTCTCGCTCACCCATCGCGATCAGGTCGAATACCGCGCCGATGTGGGCGGTGGTCTGACCGAGCATGAGGTGGTGGATATGTTCATGTGCCGCCTGCCTGCGCGCTGTGCGCTTGCCCCGAACCCGGATGAGGTGATGGAGACGCGCTGGATCTCGCTGAATGCGCTGAACGCCGCGATCCGCATGCATCCCACGCGCTATACGCCATGGTTGCGGATTTACATGGCCGAGCATGCGGCGCAGATTTTCGCCTGAGGGCGTTTGCCTTTACATCTGCCCCATCAGGGCAAGCCCGCCATAAAGCGTGACCGCGCCCAAGAGAATCGCCACGATCACATTGCGCAGCAGATAGCCCGCGATCAACGTCACCAGCGCCGCCGCCATGCGCGGGGCATCAAGCGTGCCACCCGTCGCCGCAGGCCAGACCACCAGCGGGGCCACCAATCCGGGCAACACCGCGACGGCCGTATAGCGCAGATGCCGGAGCAGCCACGCGGGCAGGGGTCGGTCGCCGATCAGCCCGGTAAAGACAAAGCGCAGCCCAAAGCTGCCCAGACCCAAAAGCACGATCACGGTCCAGAGGCTTGTTTTGTCGATCATGGCAACCGCGCCTCCTTGCGCCGCTCGAGCATCAGCTCGACTTGCGCGCCGGTCATCATGCCCGCAACGCCGGCGACCAGAAGCCCAAGGTTATAGGGCAGGAACGCAAAGACCAGCGCCAGTGTGACGGATACAAACGCCGCCGCCAGATGCGCCGGCGTGCGCAGCATTGGCGCGATCATCGCCAGAAAGGTGATCGGCAGCGCAAAATCAAGCGCCAGCCCCTCGGGGATCGAGGTGCCAACCAGCGCCCCCACCAGCGTGAAGATATACCAAAGCGGGCAAATCGGCGTGACCACGCCAAAGAAATACGCGAGCCTTTGGGGAATTGACCAACCGGGGTTTTTTTCAAAGGCGACGATGGCGCAGGTATAGCTTTGATCGACGGTGAAATAGGCGGCCAGCGCCCGCTGCCCCAAACTCGCCCCGCCGATATAGGGTGTGAGAGAGGCCGAATACATCGCCATCCGCAGATTGACCGCCAAGGCGGAAATGAGCGCAATCGCGGTGGGCGCGCCATCACTGAGCAGTTGCAACGCGGTGAATTGCGCCGCGCCTGCGATCACCAGAACCGAAAAGCTGAGCGTTTCAAACACGTTCAATCCAGCCTCGGTCGCGACCACGCCAAAGAGCAACGAGAAGGGCACGATCACGAGAATGAAGGGCGCACCGTCGCGCACGCCTTGCCAATAGGTCGAATTGGTGGTTTGCCTATGCACCGCTTGCCCCCTAAGTTGCCCCCGTGCCCTGACACCGCCTATCCAATGCCAGAAGGAGATGCAATTGGCCACGACCGAGGACCTCCTGTCTTATCTCATCGCGCCCGATCCTGCCGCCCCGCGCCTTACGCGCGCGGTCGAGGGCATGGATCACGAGGGCAACCGCACGCAGATTTCGGTGGTCGAGGAGCGCCCCTTGACGATTTTCCTCAATGCGCAGGAAATCGTGACTGCCATGACGATTGGCGATTACCCTGAATATCTGGCGCTTGGGTTCCTGCGCAATCAGGGGATGCTGGGGCCGCAAGAGACGGTCTTGGGCGTGGATTACGACGAAGAGTTGGACACCGTCGTCGTGCGCACCGATGGCCAGACCAGTTACGAGGAAAAGCTCAAGAAAAAGACCCGCACCAGCGGCTGTGCCGTGGGCACGGTCTTTGGCGATATGATGGAGGGGTTGGAGGGCGTGACCCTGCCTGCCGTGACGGTCAAGACCTCGGATCTTTATGCCTTGGCCAGTGTGATCAACCGCACCCCCTCGCTTTACCTTGAGGCGGGGGCGATTCACGGCACCGTGCTTTGCCAAGGCAACCGCCCGCTGGTCTATATGGAGGATGTGGGCCGCCACAACGCCGTGGACAAGATCGCGGGCTGGATGCTGAGCGAGGGTGTCGATGCGGGGGATAAACTGCTTTACACCACCGGGCGTTTGACCTCGGAAATGGTGATCAAGACCGCGATGATGGGCATTCCGGTGCTTGCCTCTCGCTCTGGCTTTACCGCATGGGGCGTGGAAATCGCACGTCAGGTGGGGCTGACGCTGATTGGCCGGATGCGCGGCAAGCGCTTTGTCTGTCTTGCGGGGGATGACCGCCTGTTGCGGGATGCGGACCCCGAGAGCGCGGGCGATGAGGAGAAAAAACACCGCCGCAAAGGGGCCGACGAATGACCGAGCCCCTTGGTGTTATCCTTGCCGGCGGGCAGGCCACGCGCATGGGCGGCGGCGACAAGGGGCTGTTGGCCCTTGATGAGCGCCCGATCCTTGCGCATGTGATCGACCGTCTGGCCCCACAGGTGGGGGCGATGGCGCTGAATGCAAATGGCGAGCCCGCCCGCTTTGCGGCCTTTGGCCTGCCGGTGCTGCCCGATCCCATTCCCGGTTTCGCCGGGCCGCTGGTGGGCGTTCTGGCCGGTCTTGATTGGGCTGCGGGGCAGGGGGCCGATTCAATCGTGACCGTCGCCGCCGATACGCCGTTTTTCCCGACCGACCTGGTCGCGCATTTGGCACAGACGGGAGAGGGCATGGCGCGTCCCCTCGTTCTTGCCGCCACCCCACGTGGTGACACCGAGACCAAATCCATGAGCGGCAGCGGTTTGATCCGCCATCCCACCTTTGGCCTCTGGCCCACGGCGCTGCGGCATGATCTGCGCGCGGCGCTGTTGGACGGGCTGCGCAAGGTGGTGCTCTGGACCGACAAACATGACGGGCGCGAGGCGGTATTTGACGACGCGCTCGATCCCTTTTTCAACGTCAATACGCCCGAGGATCTGGACGCGGCACGCAGGAGACTATCAGCATGAGGATTTATGGCGTCACCGGCTGGAAGAACGCGGGCAAGACCGGGCTGATGGAGCGGCTGGTGGCCGAGATCACGGGGCGCGGCTATACGGTTTCCACTGTGAAACACGCGCATCATACCTTTGACGTGGACCAACCGGGCAAGGACAGTCACCGCCACCGCGTGGCGGGCGCGACCGAGGTGCTCTTGGCCTCGCGTAACCGCTTTGCCCTGATGCATGAACTGCGCGAAGAGGGCGAACCGACGCTTGAAGCGCTTTTGCAGAAACTGTCCCCTGTCGATCTGGTGTTGGTCGAGGGCTACAAGCGTGATCGCCATCCCAAGGTCGAGGCGTTTCGCGCCGAAACCGGCAATCCGCTGATTGCCACCGATGATCCCACCATCCGCGCCGTGGCGAGCGATACGGCGTTGACGATCGACCGGCCTCTGTTCGACCTTAACGACACCAAGGCAATTGCCGATTTCATCTTGGCGGAGGTGGCGTTGTGAACCGGTTTGACACGTTTGCGATGCTGGATTGGTCGGGCGGCAACGACACCGGGGCGCGCCCGTGTCGGGATGCGATCTGGCTGGGGGTGACACGCGACGGGGTGGATGAGGCCCCGATGTATCTGCGCAACCGGGCCGAGGCCGAGGCGGCGCTAGTGGCCCTGATTGCGGCAGAGCTTGCGGCGGGGCGCAGGCTGTTGATCGGAGTGGATTTTCCCTTTGGCTTTCCGGCGGGGTTTGCCCGAGGTTTGACTGGCTGCGACAATCCCTTTGCCGTCTGGGACTGGCTGGAAACGGTGATCGAGGATGCACCGGGCGGCAATAACCGCTTTGATGTGGCGGGCGAGATCAACGGGCGCTTTCCCGGCGTGGGGCCATTCTGGTTCAACGGGTTGAAGCGTGAGATTGCCGGTTTGCCGCGCAAGGATACGCGGGCAGGGCATGGCATGACCGAGCGGCGGGCAGCCGAGGCGCGGGCACCGGGGGCCTTCACCTGCTGGCAGATGGGGGGCGCGGGGGCCGTGGGTGGGCAGGTTCTGACCGGGCTGCCGGTGCTTAACCGGCTCAGACGCAGGTTTTACGGGCAAGTGTCTGTCTGGCCGTTCGAGGTGTTGGACAAGCCCGTGGCGCTGGTCGAAATCTGGCCGGGGCTGATCAATGCCGCTGTCAAACCCTTGGGCGAGATCCGGGATGCGCATCAGGTACGGCTGATGGCGCGCGCATTGGCGCGTTTGCCTCAGGAGCAACTGGCCGAAATGCTGGCGGTGGATGCGCCGGAGGAAGGCTGGATTCTGGGTTTGGGATATGAGGCGGCGTTGATTGCCGCATGTGACGACGTGCTCAAGCCGCCGCCCCTGCGGAATGATTGTTTTGCACTGCCTGCGGGCGTGGATTGGACGCCGGTCGATGACGCATTGGCGCTTTTGCAAGACCGGCTGCGTCCCGTGGTGGGCCAGACCCGCGCGCCGCTCGCTCAGGCCTTGGGCCGCGTTCTGGCCGCACCCGTCACCGCGCTGCGCGCCAACCCGCCCGAGGCGAATACCGCCGTGGATGGCTATGGCTTTGCCCATGCCAGCCTGACCGCTGGCGATCAAACGCTGCCGCTCGTTGAGGGGCGCGCCGCCGCTGGTGTGCCCTATCCCGGCAGCGTGCCCTCTGGCCATGCGGTGCGCGTGCTGACGGGGGCTGCGCTGCCTGAGGGCGTTGATACCGTGATCCTGCAAGAGGATGTGACCTTGGGCGCGGGGCGTATCGCGTTTCGTGCGGGGCTAAAGCCCGGTGCCAATACACGCCGCGCGGGCGAGGATGTGGCGGCAGATGCGCCGGTACTTGCGCCGGGCCGTGTGATTAGCCCTGCCGATCTGGCGCTTTGCGCCGCTGTGGGCGTGGCGGATCTGCCAGTGCATGAACAGCTGCGCGTCGCGGTCATTTCCACCGGCGATGAACTGGTAGAGGCCGGTCATCCCGCCCGACCCGGCCAGATCTATGATGCGAACCGTCCTATGCTTTTGGGCCTTGTAGGGCAGATGGGCTATGCGCCGCTTGATCTGGGGCGTATTGCCGATGATCGCGCAGCGCTTCGCGTCGCGTTGGATCGTGCGGCGGAAAATTCGGATGCCATTCTCACCTCTGGCGGCGCGTCGTCGGGGGATGAGGATCACGTATCGGCCTTGTTGAATGAGGCGGGGGCCATGGCCGAATGGCGTATCGCCCTGAAACCGGGGCGGCCCTTGGCGCTTGGCCTCTGGCGGGGCGTGCCGGTCTTTGGCCTGCCGGGCAATCCGGTAGCGGCCCTTGTCTGTGCGTTGATCTTTGCGCGGCCTGCGTTGCGGCTCTTGTCCGGAGCGGGCTGGTCTGTGCCGCAGGGATTTCACGTGCCCGCCGGTTTTGAGAAGCGCAAGAAACCGGGCCGCCGTGAATATCTGCGCGCGCGGATCCGCGAGGGGCGGGCAGAGGTTTTCGCCTCGGAAGGATCAGGGCGGATCAGTGGCCTAAGCTGGGCTGAAGGTCTGGTGGAATTGCCTGACGGTGCGGTGACCATTCAGCCGGGTGATCCGGTGCGTTACATCCCCTATGCGAGCTTTCTGAGCGCCTGAGTGGGTTTCACGCCACCCCGGCGCGCAGAATGTCATGGATATGAACGAGGCCGCGCAATTGCCCGCTCTCGTCCACGGCAAAGAGCGCGCTGATTTTGTGGGTGTTCATCACGCCCAAAGCCTCGGACAAGAGCGCCTCGGGCAGGATGCTGCGGGGGTTGCGGGTGGCTACCTCTCCGGCAGTGCGTGCCATGAGGTCCGACAGGTTGCGGCGCAAATCGCCATCGGTGATCACCGCCATTAGCCGACCTTCCTCGACCACGGCCGCCACGCCAAAGCCCTTGGCCGTCATCTCGATCAAGGTTTCGCCCATCGGGGTCTCGGCGCTGACCACGGGCAGCGCCGCGCCGCTGTGCATGACCGAAGAGACGCGCAAAAGCTGTGCGCCCAGCGTGCCGCCGGGGTGAAAGGCCAGAAAATTCTCGCGCTCAAAGCCCCGCAGCCGCATCATCGCCACAGCCAGAGCATCGCCCAAGGCCAGCGTGCAGGTGGTGCTGGTGGTGGGGGCCATGCCGATGGCGCAGGCCTCGGGGGCATTGGGCAGGGTCAGACGGAAATCGGCCTGTTGTCCAAGGGTGCTGTCGGGTTTTTTGGTTATGGCGATGAGAGGGATCGCAAAGCGGCGGCTATGGGCAATGATATCGGCCAGTTCCCGGGTTTCGCCAGAGTTGGAGATCAGGATCAGCGCATCTTCCCGTGTGATCATGCCCAGATCGCCATGGCTTGCCTCGCCCGGATGGACATATTGCGCCGGCGTGCCGGTGCTGGCCATGGTTGCGGCGATCTTGGCGGCGATATGGCCAGATTTCCCCATGCCAGAGACGATGACCCGACCCTTGACCTCAAGAAGGCGCGTCACCACTGCATCGAAGTCGATGGGCAGGTCCGCGTGGAGGGCGCTGAGAGCCTCGGCCTCGATCCGGATGACGTCGCGGGCAATCTCGGTCGGGGTTTCGATCTGGGTCCCGGTTTGGGTCTTGGCGGTCGACATGGGCTGAGCCCTCCTTTTTGCGGCAAGTGTTAGCCTGTCGCGCGCGCCGGGCCAAGCACGGGATAGAGATTGCAGCAAAATGCCGCCCCATCACAACCCGTTGAAGGCCGCTCTTTTCCATCTGGTCAGTCTCTGCGCGCCGTCCTATCGTCGCGCCATGAACGCCGATACCGCCCTTCTCGACAGCCGCTATGCCTGGACACGCCTTGGCGTGTCTTTGGCCATTGCCATGATCGGCAATGCCGGTATGTGGTCCATCATCGTGGTCATGCCCGCCATGCAGGCCGAGTTTGGCGTCGACCGCGCGGCGGCCTCTATGCCCTATACGCTGACCATGGTGGGGTTTGCGCTGGGCAACCTTGGTATCGGGCGGGTGGTGGACCGTTTTGGTGTCACGGCGGCGCTGATCGGGTCAGCGCTTCTGATCTCCACTGCGACGGCCCTGGCTGCGATGAGTCCCACGGTTTTGTTGCTCTCGACGCTTCAATTCATGATCGGTTTTGGATCTGCCGCCAGTTTCGGGCCGCTGATTGCTGATGTCTCGCTCTGGTTTCTAAAGCGGCGCGGGATTGCTGTGGCGATCACCGCCAGCGGCAATTACCTGTCAGGGGCAATTTGGCCGGTGATCCTTGCCGGTATTCTGGCAGAGCAGGGGTGGCGGGCGGTTTATATGGTGCTGGCGGTCGTCACGGTGGCAGGGGTGATCCCGCTTGCGCTGTTGTTGCGACGCCGGGTGCCTTTGGCGGCGCGCGCCCATGCTGACAGCCTGTCTTCGGCCCGTGCTGGGGCGACGGGGCTGTCGCCGCGCACTCTGGCCTTGCTTCTGGGCCTTGCCGGGGTGGGCTGCTGCGTGGCGATGTCGATGCCGCAGGTCCATATCGTAAGCTATTGCGTTGATCTGGGTTATGGCCCTGCCGTGGGGTCACAGATGCTGTCGCTCATGCTTTTGGGCGGGGTTGCATCGCGTCTGGTCTCAGGCCTGCTTGCGGATCGGTTGGGGGGCGTGCGCACGCTTTTGATCGGTTCGGCGCTGCAATGTCTGGCGCTGTTCCTCTACCTGCCCTCGGGCGGGCTGACCTCGCTTTATGTCGTCAGCCTTGTCTTTGGCTTGGCGCAGGGCGGCATTGTGCCCAGCTATGCGGTGATCGTGCGAGAGTATATGCCCAGTGCCGAGGCTGGGCGGCGCGTGGGATTTGTGATGATGGCAACCATCGCCGGGATGGCGATTGGCGGCTGGATGTCGGGCTGGATTTATGACCTGACCGGCAGCTATCACATGGCGTTTCTCAACGGCATTGCTTGGAATTTCCTCAACATCGGGATCATGGTTCTGATCCTGATGCGCACCCGGACCAGAACGGGCAACCCGCTGCCGGCCTGAACAGGCGGTTAATAGCTGTAGTCAGCGTAAATCCGGCTAAGATCACCCGCCCAATCGCTATTATACCGGTCGAGCAATTCATCCGCCGGGGCCTTGCCGGTCTCGACGCTTTCGCGCAGCGCATTGAGGAAATGCGTCTCGTCGGGGATCATGCCGCCGCCGCCCGACCGCGCGCGCGCCTTAAGGCCCGCCTCAGAGATGTTGAGAACCTCGCGGGCCAGTTCGTGCATGTGGATGTCGCCCACCCGCGCCTGAAGCCCGTCCACACTAGCCGCCACCCGCAGCGCATCGCGCGTCTCGGCATCCCAGCCCTTGCAGACGTCCCATGCCGCATCAAGTGCGGATTGGTCATACATCAACCCCACCCAGAAGGCAGGCAGCGCACAGAGCCTGCGCCACGGGCCACCATCGGCCCCGCGCATCTCCATGAATTTCTTGATCCGCGCCTCGGGGAAAGTGGTGGTCAGGTGATCCGCCCAATCGCTCAGCGTTGGTTTCTCGCCGGGCAGGGCAGGAAGCTCACCGCGCAGGAAATCGCGGAACGACTGCCCCAGAGCGTCGATATACTTGCCGTCGCGATAGACGAAATACATCGGCACATCGAGCGCGTAATCGGCATAGGCCTCAAACCCGAAACCCTCTTCGAACACAAAGGGCAACATGCCGGTGCGCGCGGGATCAAGATCGCGCCAGACGCGGGCGCGCCAGCTTTTGTGCCCATTGGGCTTGCCCTCGAAAAACGGCGAATTGGCGAAAAGGGCTGTTGCCACCGGCTGCAAGGCCAGCGCCACGCGCAGTTTCTGCACCATGTCGGGTTCCGAGGAGAAATCGAGATTGACCTGCACGGTGCAGGTGCGGCGCATCATGGTGCGACCCATGGTGCCGACTTTCTGCATATAGCTGTCCATCAGCTTGTAGCGGCCCTTGGGCATGAGCGGCATGTCGTCATGCATCCAGATCGGGGCAGCACCCAGGCCGATAAAGCCCACGCCCACCTTGTCGGCGATGTCTTTGACCTCGCGCAGGTGGTCGTTCACCTCGTCGCAGGTTTGGTGAATGGTCTCAATCGGCGCACCCGAAAGCTCTAGTTGACCGCCCGGCTCGAGGCTGACATTCGCCCCGTCCTTTTCCAAGCCGATGAGCTTGCCGCCCTCTTCTACGGGCGACCAGCCATGCACATCGCGCAGGCCTTCAAGCACCGCCAATACGCTGCGCGGCCCCTCGTAGGGAATGGGACGCAGCGTGTCCTTGCAATAGCCGAACTTTTCATGCTCGGTGCCAATGCGCCAATCTTGCTTGGGTTTGCAACCACTTGCCAGATATTCTGCAAGTTGCTCATGGCGTTCGATCGGCCCGCCGCCGGATTGTGGGATAGACATATTCGGGCCTCCTGATCAGGGCATTGTCTCGGGCGACACAGTTGGCGGCAAACACACGGACTGTCAATGCAGCCTAAGGTGCGAGACCGCGCTTTGCGGGTTCTGCCAAATCACGGTTGGGTGATCGGGTAGGCGGCGCATCTGCGCCAGCATATGTTCGGTGCGCAGGCCGGGCAGGGCGGCGAAGGCGTCAAAGAGCGCTTCGGCCCCTTCGGCGTTGAGCGGGATATGCAGCGCGGGCGCGCCATCTATGCTTAGCACCCAATGTGGCGGCTTGCCTGTGGGATCGAGCGTGAGCGCATCAAGATCGCGAATGGCCACCACGCCCCCCGTCAGAGGCCCGAAATAGGCGACTTGCCCCTCGTCCACCTGCACCACGCCGGGGCCGCCCGCGCCTGCGCGAAATCGCGCGCGTTGCAGCCCCATCACCAGTACTGCCCCGGCAAGGATCAAAAGCGCGTAGCCCAGCCATTGCAAAAGGCCATAGCTGCCAATCCCCCACCAAAGCCCAAGTGCTGCTAGCCCGACACCGCTGAGCACTTCGCGCCAGCGCCAGAGAGCAGCGCGCGCTTGCGGGCGAATAAAGCTCATGTCCAATCCCCTAAAGCGCGTTGCCAGAGCGTCATTGCCGCCACCGCCGCCGTATCGGCGCGCAGGATGCGAGGCCCAAGGCTGACGGCATGCGCCTGCGGCAGCGCCGCGAG
This sequence comes from Roseovarius sp. MS2, assembly GCF_051447875.1. Lineage (NCBI taxonomy): Bacteria > Pseudomonadati > Pseudomonadota > Alphaproteobacteria > Rhodobacterales > Roseobacteraceae > Roseovarius > Roseovarius sp. MS2. Next base: position 38,346 of record NZ_JBKHVF010000001.1, on the reverse strand, counting down.
GCGCGCGCGCTCGGCCTCTGAAAACCCGCCCTCGGGGCCGATCAGGATGGCCCAAGGCGCGCCGCGCGGCAAATCACCGGCAAGCGTTGCCGCGTGGCCCGCCAGCCCCTCATCGCAAAACATCAACTGCCGGTCCTTGGGCCAGTCTGCAAGCATCCGGTCAAGGCGGTGCAGATCGCCGACTTCGGGCACAAAGGTGCCGCCGCATTGTTCTGCGGCCTCGACGGCATGAGCCTGAAGGCGGTCCTGTCGGATGCGTTCGGCATTGGTGAACTCGGTCTGAACAGGGATGATCCGCGCTGCCCCCATCTCGGCGGCTTTTTCGACGATGAAATCGGTCCGCGCCTTTTTGATCGGGGCGAACAAGAGCCAAAGATCCGGCGGATCGCGCTGAGGGGCTGTCTGCTCTGCCACCTGCAACACCCCGCCGCGCTTGCCTGCCTCGATCACGTCGGCGCGCCATTCGCCGTGCCGCCCATCAAAGAGCAGCACAGCATCACCGACGCCTTGTCGCATCACCCCAAAGAGGTAATGGGCCTGTGGTTGCGTCAGAGGAATGGTTTGCCCTTCCCCCAACGGGTGCTCTACATAAAGCCTGATCTTCGCTGCTTTCATGGGGCCAACATATGACCGCAAAGAACCAGACGCCAGAGGCCACGGGACAGGTGGCCGATGCCTATGCGGGCAATTGGGTGGACCGATTGGCCCCTGCGGCGACGCGCCCCTATTTGCGGCTGAGCCGAGCAGATCGACCGATTGGCACATGGCTATTGCTTTTGCCCTGCTGGTGGGGGCTGACGCTGGCGATGCTGTCAGATGGGCAGGCGGGGTGGCATGATCTGTGGATCTTCATCGGCTGTGGTCTTGGTGCCTTTCTTATGCGCGGGGCGGGCTGCACCTGGAATGACATCACCGACCGGCATATCGACGGCTCTGTCGCGCGCACGGCCTCGCGGCCTATTCCTTCGGGGCAGGTCACGGTGCGCGGCGCGCTGATCTGGATGGCGGTGCAGGCGCTGATTGCATTCGGGATTCTGCTGACGTTCAACACCGCCGCAATCGTGCTTGGCATACTCTCGCTCTTGCCCGTCGCCGTCTATCCCTTTGCCAAGCGGTTCACCTGGTGGCCGCAGGTCTTTCTGGGTCTTGCCTTTAACTGGGGCGCGCTTTTGGCCTGGACGGCCCATAGCGGACGCCTCGAGATACCTGCTGTGATCCTTTATCTCGCGGGTATCGCCTGGACGCTCTTTTATGACACGATCTATGCCCATCAGGACGCCGAGGATGACGCCCTTATCGGGGTGAAATCCACGGCGCGGCTCTTTGGCGACAATTCCCCGCGCTGGCTGCGGTGGTTTTTGGTGGCGACTGTCTCTTTGATGGCGTTGGCGGTTATTCTTGCGGTGCCGGACGCCCGGATGACGGCGCTTCTTGTGGCGCTCTGCGGACCGTGGATGATGGGCTGGCATATGCAAGGCCAGATGCGCCGCTTGCGGTTGGACGATACCGCGCGCTTGCTTCACCTTTTCCGGTCCAATCGCGATGCAGGTCTCTTGCCTGTGCCGTTTTTCGCCGTCGCTTGTCTGCTGTGATTGAACTCAGGTCGCCGCACGCCTAAAGACGTGGGCAGCACTCATAAATTGGCTATTGCCCGATGCGTTTATCATCTGCCTTTACGATCGCCGGAACCTTTGTCGGGGCAGCGGTGCTTGCGGTTGTTGCCGCAGGCTTTGCTGTGAGCGCCATCGAAGACAGCTCTCGGCGGGCGGTGCGTGACACGTTGGACCGGGTTGGATTGGTCTGGGCCGATGTCGATACGGACGGGCTGCAACTCTTTCTGGCGGGCACTGCGCCCTCTGAGGCGTTGCGGTTCAAGGCGCTGTCGCTGGCGGGCACGGTGGTTGATGCAGCGCGGGTGATCGACCAGATGTTGGTGCAGGATGCGGCCGATATCGCGCCGCCGCGCTTTGCCATCGAAATCCTGCGCAACGATAGCGGCATTTCCTTGATCGGGCTGGTGCCTGCGGCCACGGACCGAGATAAGCTTTTGGCGGATATCGCGTCTGTGACCGATGACGTCCCGGTGGCCGACCTGCTTGATTCCGCAGATTACCCGTATCCAGAGACATGGCCCGCAGCGCTGCGTTATGCGGTGCGGTCGCTGGGAAAACTGCCGCGCGCCAAGATTTCCGTGAGCGCGGACAGGGTCGAGATCAAGGCCATGGTTGACAGCACAGAGGCACAGCGCCGGATCGAGACGGATCTGGCGCGCACGGCCCCGGACGATGTGCGCCTGGCGCTCGCAATCTCGGCACCGCGGCCAGTGATCACGCCGTTTACCCTGCGGTTCGTCATCGACGAAACAGGCGCGCGATTCGACTCCTGCTCTGCGGATACCGAAGAGGCGCGCGATGGTATTTTGCGCGCTGCGGGCAAGGCTGGCATCCAGACCAAGGCCGACTGTGTGGTCGGGATGGGTGTGCCCTCGCCCCAATGGTCGCGGGCGGCAGAACTGGCCATCGCGGCGGTCGCGGACCTTGGCGGCGGGACGGTTACGTTTTCGGATGCCGATGTAGCGCTTTTGGCGCCCGAAGGCACGGCGCAGAGCCTCTTTGACGATGTGGCGGGCAAACTTGAGGCCGATCTGCCCGAGGTTTTTGCCCTTACTGCCACGTTGCCGCCGCCGCCCGATGCCGCGCAGCCCGCAGCGCCAGAGTTTGTGGCCACTCTGTCGCCCGAAGGTCAGGTTCTGATTCGGGGCCGGGTGGGCAGCGAGACCAGCCGCGAGACGGTGCGTAGTTTTGCCAAGGCGCGGTTTTCGTCAGATTCGGTGCATCTGACGGCGCGGGTCGCCGAGGGTTTGCCGCGTGATTGGCCGATCCGCGTTCTGACCGGGCTTGAAGCCTTGTCCTATCTGTCGAACGGTGTCGTAACCGTCACGCCCGATAATATAGGCGTTAAGGGAAATACGGGCCGCAAGACTGCCAGTGCGGAAATCGCGCAGTTTCTTGCGGAAAAGCTGGGCGAGGCAGAACAATACTCTATCGACGTGACGTATAAAGAGGCCCTCGATCCTGTGGCCGGGCTTCCGACGCCAGAGGAATGCGAGGCGCAAATCGCTGGGATCCAAGCAGAGCGCAAAATCAACTTTGAGCCGGGATCGGCCAAGATTGACGCCCAAGGGGCGGCCATCATGGATGACATTGCCGATGTGCTGAAAAAATGCGGCGAGGTTCGGATGGAAATCGGCGGCCATACCGATAGCCAGGGTGGCGAGGATATGAACGCGCAACTCAGCCTCTCGCGTGCGCGCGCGGTTCTGGACGAATTGCGCATGCGCCGCGTGCTGACATCGAGCATTGACGCCAAGGGCTATGGTGAGAGCGTGCCCATCGCTGATAACGAGACCGAAGAGGGCCGCGAGACCAACCGCCGTATTGAATTTCGCCTGATCCGCCCCGAGCCACTGCCAGATGAGCAAACAGCGCTTGAAAGCCTTGAAGAACCGGGGGAAGAAGGTGCAGAGGCAGAAGAGACCACGCAGGATACGCCAACCGAATGAATAGAACCGAATTCATCATCGCAACCGCCATCGTTCTTTTCGTGGCGTTCTGCATGGGCTGGTTCGCCAATTGGCTGGTACATCGCTTTATCCGCGTGCCGGGATCGGATGTAGGGGAACTGGAGCGGTTGGCGCAAGAACTGCACGAGGCCGAAGAAACCCGCGATCAGGCGATCACCTATCTGCAACAGCGTGAGGCGGAGTTGACCAATCAGATCAGCCAGACCGAGGCAGAACTGGCCGCCACCATGGACGGTCTGCGCGAGGCGCGCTATGAGGCGGAACAACTGCGCGCGCATCTTGAAAAGATGGCTGGTCGCGCCGTCGGCTGATATTTTAGCGACGTTCGGCAGGGCCTGATCAAGCAAAAAAAGTGTTTCGGCGTTCCAATGAACAACCGAAACACTTTGAAGGCGATCAGAAATTTGCGTTGCGATGCCTTACGAGGGCCTAAACCGGTTAGTGTTTGGTCCCGTGCGCTTTGCCGTGGCCCTCTTCTGGTTTGCGCGCCAGATCGACGGGCACGTCGACTACGATCTCGCCGGATTTCTCGAACACCAGCGTTATCGGTATGATCTTGCCTTGCTCAAAGCTCTCGGTGAGGCCCATCAGCATTACATGCGCGCCGCCGCGTTCCAACACCAGCGTCTCACCTGCCGTGATGGCAAAGCCTTCTTCGACATGCACCATCTTCATCACGCCGCTCTCTTCGATGTGGGTGTGCAACTCGACCCGTTGCGCGGCGGGCGAGACCGCGCCGATCAGGCGGTCATCAGCATCGCCGATATTCTCGATCAGCATGAAGGCCGCGCCGGTCTTGGCCGTGGGGCTGGCGCTGCGGGCGTAGGTGTCAAGCACTTGGATTTCTTGGGCCAGTGCGGGCACGGCAAGGATGGTTGTGGCGAAGGCCGCCAGAAGGGTGGATTTGAAGGACATGGGTCGCTCCTTGAATGTCTGAGTTACGGTCTGAAATTGGCTGTCAGACCGCCACAGGCGGTGCCCGTGCGACATTCGGGGGCAGGCTGCGCATCGCAGCATGGCGTTCCACTGTGATTGTGCTGATCCGCCGCTCTGACGCCAGCCACAGGCCAAGGGCAGGGGGCGCGTCCAGCACAACGGCAAAACCGGGCAAGCAATCGGGGCAGAGGTGGGGCGTTGCAAGGGGCTGCCCCTCTGCGTCCACCGCGACTGTGATCGGCCCTGTGCCGGTGCAGAGCACAATCTGGCCTACGGGCTGTGCCATGCCGCGTGCCACGGCAAGGCTCTGGCTTGTAAGGGCCAGAACAAGGCAGAGGGCCAAGGCCAGGATCGGGTGCAGTGGTCTCATCGGCCAGAGGTATAGGCCTGCGCGCCCGGCATGGGCAAGCGACAAAAAAGCACAGCCCCGCCGGTTGGGCAGGGCTGTTCGCGAAACAGTTTACGCTTTGGTTCAGGCGGTTGCAGCCTGCGCCTTGGCAATCTCTTTCTTGACCTTCAGAGCGGAGGCCGACAGCTCGTCGTCCTTGGCTTTGGCGAGAAACGCATCGAGACCACCGCGATGGTCGACGCTGCGCAGAGCATGCGCCGAGATCCGCAGCTTGATGCCGCGATTCAGGGTCTCGGATTGCAGGGTCACGTCGTTGAGGTTCGGCAGATACCGACGACGTGTCTTGTTGTTGGCGTGGCTGGAGTTATTGCCAACCATCGGGCCTTTTCCGGTCAGTTCACAGCGGCGCGACATGAGATCATCCTCGTTCTTGCTGAGGGCGCGTGCTGGCCCTTCTTAACACAAACGGGCACCACCACAGGCAGCGCCCCGAATTCCATTTGGCGTCTTTAGGCTCAAAGCACAGGCGCGTCAAGGGATTCTCGGGCCGAATTTGCCGCAATCGGGAAGCTTACCCTAACGTTCTGGGTCTCGAGCCTGTGGTCGCCGTTGGCGAGGCTGTCCGGCCCAAAACCGAGACGGCGACTGCAAGGTCGGTCTTTTGGTCGAAGGCGGTCTACTATCAGTGGATGACGGGGAATTGGTGGAGCCTAGGGGGATCGAACCCCTGACCTCTTGCATGCCATGCAAGCGCTCTCCCAGCTGAGCTAAGGCCCCAATTCCATGGCCGCATTGGGCCGTGCGCCGCTCTCTAAGCAAAGCGGCGGGCGGGATCAAGTGGAAAATCCCGCCCTCCGATCATTAAAGATCGTTGTCGTCCGAGGCCACGTCGGCGATGTCGTCGAGCGACACATCCTCGTCCTCGTCATCCTCGAGCAGATCATCATCCAGCTCGACATCAACGTCATCATCATCCAGCAGATCCGCATCATCATCAAGGATGCTCCCTGCCTTCAGTTTCTTCGTTTCCGCATCTTCAGCGTCCGGAGCCATCGAGCGCGATTTGTGCGACGACAGTTCCACCACCTCGCCGGTGTAGGGACTGACGATCGGGTTCTTGTTCAGGTCGTAAAAGCGTTTGCCGGTTGTCGGGCAGATACGCTTGACGCCCCATTCTTCCTTGGGCATGGGTGATCCCCTTTGAATCTCTGGTCTTGTCGACGATCCGCGTCCCCTGCCATAACATTGAATGGCTGTCAAAGCCTTTGACGGTGACACCCGGACCCCGAGCAGGAGCGCATATGGGCCATCACATGCTGACGGGCAACCCCCCGGTTGCCCTCACTTTGCGCCACAGCGCGCGCGCGCGGCGCATTTCGCTGCGTGTGTCGGGGCTGGACGGGCGTGTGACCCTGACGATTCCGCGCGGTGTAAGCGAGGCAGAGGCTTTGGCCTTTGCCCGGTCGCGGGCTGATTGGCTGCGCGGTCATCTGGAGGGGCGGCCGGGGCAGATGGTTGTGGGCATTGGCTGCGATCTTCCGGTTGAGGGCGAGATATTGCGAATCGTGCCGGGCAGTGGGCGGCGTGTTCAGCGCGCGCCGGGGCAACTTTGTGTGCCGGGGCCAGAAGAAAGTGCTGCGGCGCGTCTGGAAGGGTGGCTCAAAGCGCGGGCGCGGGATCGGCTGGCGGCGGCCTCGGATCATTACGCGGGCCTTTTGGGGCGGCGCTATACCCGGCTGACCCTGCGCGACACGCGGTCGCGGTGGGGGTCTTGTTCGGCCTCGGGGGCGCTGAGCTATTCTTGGCGGCTGATCCTCGCGCCGCCCGCTGTGTTGGATTATGTGGCGGCGCATGAGGTGGCGCATCTGGCGCAGATGAACCATTCGCCCGCGTTCTGGGCCGAAGTGGCGCGGCTGATGCCCGAGTATGAAACGCGGCGCGCCTGGCTTCGGCGCGAAGGCGGGGCGTTGCACCGGTATCGTTTCGGCAATTGACCTAAGCGCAGTTTGTGATCACATGGGCGCATGCTTTTGCCGCCACGCCCCGATCCGTCTCCGTCTGCGCATGACCGCGTCTATCGCGGTCTGCGGTCGCGCATCATGCATGGCGAGATTGCTCCGGGGCAGGCACTGACCCTGCGGGGAATTGGCGCAGAGTTCGGCGTGTCGATGACGCCTGCGCGTGAGGCCGTGCGCCGTCTTTCGGCCGAGGGTGCGCTGACCATGTCCAGCTCTGGCCGCGTGTCTACGCCGGAACCCAACAGCGAACGGATCGAAGAGCTGGCGGCGCTGCGTGCGCTGATCGAGGTGGAACTGGCCAGTCGCGCGCTGCCGCGGGCGCATATCGCGCTGATTGACCGTCTCCAGAGCATCAACGCCCGCGTGTCTGAGGATATCGCCCGACAGGACGCGGTGGCCTATATCCGACGCAATCTGGAATTTCACCGCACGCTCTATCTGCGCGCCCAAGCGCCAGCCATGTTGGCGATGGCGGAAACCGTATGGCTTCAGCTTGGCCCGACCATGCGGGCCCTCTATGGCCGCCTGCGGCGCAAAGACCCGCCGCATTATCACCGGTTGATCATCGCGGCCCTCAAGGCAGGGGATGAGCCGAGCCTGCGTCTTGCGGTGCGCTCGGATGTCACCCAAGGTCTGAAGATGCTGATCGGCTAAGGCGTCAGATCAGAAGCGTCGAGACCGCCACCAAAGCCAGAGCCGCGCTCCACGCCCGCCAGAGCGCGCCGCAGGCGGCCTCAATCTCTGCCGCGCCGATGTCACGTTGCCCGGTCGCGTTCACATAGGGAAACTCTTGGCGCGTGCCGTGGTAAGAGCGGGGGCCGGACAGGGCCACGCCCAAGGCCCGCGCCATCGCGGCCTCGGGCCAGCCGGCATTGGGCGAGCGGTGTTGGCGCGCCTCGCGCGCGACCTGATCCCATTGCCACCAGAGCCCGTGAGTGGCGAGGATCAGCGCGGCCGTCAGGCGTGCGGGTGCCAGATTGAGCAGGTCGTCGAATCGCGCCGCCGCCCAGCCAAAGGCCTCATGTCGCGGTGTGCGATAGCCGATCATGCTGTCGGCGGTATTTGTGATCTTGTAGAGCATGAGCCCCGGCAGCCCCCCGATCAGAAACCAGAAGGCAGGTGCGATGACCCCGTCGCTGAGGTTTTCAGCGGCTGATTCGATGGCCCCGCGCGCCACATCCGAGGGCTGCATCGCCGCCGTGTCGCGCCCCACGATCTGTGCCACCGCGTGCCGCCCGTCGCCCAAGGAAATACGCAAGCCCCGCGCCACGGCTGCCACGTGATCCACAAGCGAGCGTTGCGCCAAGAGGATCGCGGCAACGATGACCTCGACCACAGGGCCAAGTTGCGCCAAGGCCCATCCGAGCCCTAGGGCCAAGACCCCGATCCCGGTCATGGCCGCAATACCCCGCGCGCGCCGCGCCACGCCGCGGTTGAGCACCCGGTCGCACCAGCCCACTGCACGCCCCATCAGAACCGCCGGATGCGGCAGCCGATCCCAGAGCCAACGTGGTTCGCCCAAGGCTGCATCGAGCAGCATTGCCCATACAAGGATCACAGCGCCGCCTCGAGCCGTGCCCAGCCATCCGGCCCCGGCAAGCCCAGACGGATCAGATCCTCTGCATAGGGAAACACCCGGATGAGGATGCGGTGTTTCGCCAACCGCTCGTGCCACGCCTGCGCAGAGTTGACCCGGTATAGCCGGAACAGCGCACAGCCGCCGACCGCCTCGGCCCCGGCGCGCCACATCAGCGCGTCGAGGTGCGCGGCCTCTTCATTCAGGCGCACCCGCGTTTCGCGCGCCCAGTCGGGATCGTTGAGTGCCTTTGCCCCGATTTCCAGTGCCGGGCCAGAGATCGGCCATGGCCCAAGCATGTCGGCCAACTGATCCACCTCGGCGCGTGCGCCGATGGCGAAGCCAAGCCGCAGCCCCGCCAGCCCCCAGAACTTGCCGAAGCTCTTGAGCACGATTGTGCCCGGTGTCGTCGCATGGCGCACCAGCGTGCGATCCGGGGCCACGTCGCAGAAACTCTCGTCGATCACCGTCAGGGGAGCGGTCAGATCTTGCGCCCCGTAGAACTGTCCCGTGGGGTTGTTGGGATGCACGATCACCCGCGCGTCGATGGGCGCATCGGTTGTGCGGGTGTCGATCACCTGCCAGCCATGGGCGCGAAAGCTGGCGGCGTGTTCATTGTAGGTGGGGCCGGGGATGTGCACCGAACCGGGCGGGCGCAGCCCCGGCAGGCGCGCGATCACAGCAGAGGCACCGGGCGCGGCCAGCACCGCCGCCTCATCGGGCACCTGCCAAAATACCCGTGCGGCCGTGGTCAGCGCCTCTTGCGCGGCGCGGTCGGGCAGGGCGGTCCAAGCCTCGGGGGATGTGATCTCGACCGGGTAGGGCAAGGGGTTGATCCCTGTCGACAGGTCAAGCCAATCGGCCCGCGCCCCGCCATAGTCTGCCCGCGCCGCGTCAAGGCCGCCGCCGTGATCCCGGTGCATGGGTCTTAGACCTCTGGTTCGGTGGGCAGAGGGGGGTGTCGGGTTACGAAATGCCCCTTTACCCCCTGCGGCCATTGTTTGTAGGGCACTTGCCCTGTCGCGCTGTCGGCATGCAGCGCGGCATAGGCGACAATCGCTTCGGCGGCGTCACTCTCGGGGGTGAAATCGCCCAAGGTATAGGCCAGCTTGCCCGCGCTCTGAATGGCGACGTTACAGCCCTTGCCGCAGCCCATGAGACAGGCCACCCGGCGCGTGCGGACGTTGGGATGGCCTTCTGCCGCGCGCTCGACGAGGGCGGCAAGATCTTCGCCATGCGGGCGGCTGTGCGTGGCGGCGTCCCAATCCTCGCGTTTGCAGGTGTCGCAGATGGTGATCCAGGTTGTCATTTTGTGCCTTTCCTTGTCCGCTGGCCCGTTCAAGCGGAATTCCGCCGCCTTCGCAAGCATCCTGAGGGGGCCGCCTGCGTGACGTTGGACCGTAGCGCTCTGATAGAGCGCGGCACGAAGACGAACCGCGCGAGGCGCGACAGGTTTCCGCCGGATTGCGGCGCGATTGCAAAGCACCTTCACCCTGCGGTCCCGACAGGCTAGAAGGCGGCAACACGAAGGTCAGGAGAAAGCATGCCGAAACCCGTCGTCCTGTGCATCCTTGATGGTTGGGGGCTGAGCGACAGCCCCCATGCCAATGCGCCGCATCTGGCGCAGACGCCTGTTTTCGACCGGTTGATGGCCACGTGCCCCCATGCCACATTGATCACCCATGGCCCGGATGTGGGCCTGCCGCGCGGGCAGATGGGCAATTCCGAGGTGGGTCACACCAATATCGGCGCGGGGCGCGTTGTGGCGATGGATCTGGGCCAGATCGACCTGTCCATTGACGATGGATCCTTCTTTTCAAACACCGCCTTGCAGGGCTTTATTGCCAAGATGAAGGCGAGTGGCGGGCGCGCACATCTTCTGGGGCTGATGTCAGATGGCGGGGTGCATGGGCATCTCAATCACATCGCGGCGGCGGCGCGTGCCCTGACCGAAGCGGGCGTGCCGGTTCTGCTTCATGCCCTGACCGACGGGCGGGACGTGGCCCCGAAATCGGCGCGGGTGCAGTTGGAGGCCTTGCGCGACTTGATGCCGCCGGAGGTGCGTATCGCCACCGTCACGGGGCGCTACTTTGCCATGGACCGTGACAACCGCTGGTCGCGCGTTCAAGAAGCCTATGAGGCGATTGTTTCAGGGCGCGGCCTGCGCTGCCCCGATCCGCGGATGGCAATCACCAATGCCTATGCGCGGTCCGAGACCGACGAATTCATCACCGCGACGGTGATTGGCGATTACGCCGGCGCGCGAGATGGCGATGGTCTCTTTTGTCTCAACTTTCGCGCTGACCGTTCCCGCGAGATCCTGCAAGCGGTTGCCGATCCGGCCTTTGCCGCATTCGAGCGGGGAGAGTGTCCGCAGTGGGCGGCGCTGCTTGGGATGGTGGAATATTCCGAGGCGCATACTGCGTGGTTCGATACAGTTTTTCCCTCGCGCGACATCGTCAACACTCTTGCTGAATGGGTGGCGCAACACGGGCTTTGCCAGTTTCATCTGGCCGAGACCGAGAAGTATCCGCATGTGACCTTTTTCCTGAACGGGGGCAAAGAGCAACCGGAGCCGGGCGAGGATCGTTACATGGCCCCCTCGCCCAATGTCGCGACGTATGATCTCAAGCCCGAGATGTCCGCCGACGAGGTGACGACCCGGCTGGTCGCGGCGATCCGAGGGCGCTATGATCTGATCGTGGTGAACTACGCCAATCCCGATATGGTCGGCCATACCGGCGATCTCAAGGCGGCTATGGCAGCCTGCGAGGCTGTGGACCGAGGGCTTGGCAAGGTTGTCGCGGCGCTCGCAGAAGTGGGCGGCACGATGATTGTCACCGCGGATCACGGCAATTGCGAAGTGATGGTCGATCCTGAAACCGGCGGGCCGCATACCGCCCACACGCTCAACCCCGTTCCAGTGATTTTGTTGGGTGGGCCAGAGGGGGCAGGCCTGCGTGCGGGGGGGCGGTTGGCGGATCTCGCACCGACGGTGTTGCAGCTGATGGGGCTGCAACAACCGGTGGAAATGACCGGGGAGACCCTGCTGACATGAGGTTTTTGCCCACCTGTTGCGCTGTATTTCTGCTCTGTGGCACGCTTTCGCCCGCTTTGGCGCAGGACCCTGCGGCTGCAGCACGGGCGGCCAGTGAACAGCTCAGCCTTGCCGCCGAGGCCCTGGCTGAGGCAGAGGGCGCACAGAACCGGGTCAAGGCCCTGACCCAAGTGATTTCGGCCTATGAGGATGGGCTTGAGGCGATGCGCGACGGGCTGCGCCGGGCGTCACTGCGCGAACAGGCGCTTGGGGCGGAATTGCAGGCGCGCGAGGCCGAGATTGCCCAGTTGCTGGGCGTGCTCTCGGGCATGGGCAGTGCGCCGGTGCCGGTGCTGCTGATGCATCCATCGGGGCCGGTTGGCACGGCGCGGGCGGGTATGATCCTGTCCGAGGTTGCACCGGCGCTGGATGCGCGCGCGCTCGAACTGCGCGACAAGGTGCAGGAGTTGAGCGTGTTGCGTGTGCTTCAGCAAAGTGCGGCAGACAAGCTGCAAGAGGGGCTGGAAGGCGTGCAAGAGGCGCGCACCGCGCTCAGCACCGCCATGGCCGAGCGCACAGACCTGCCGCGCCGCTTTACCGAGGACCCGGTCAGGACCGCGTTGCTGATCGCCTCGACCGAGACGCTGGAGGGGTTCGCCAGTGGTCTCAGCGAGATTGCGGTAGATGAGGCACCCGGTAGCCTACCTGATATCACGGCGCGCAAAGGCGCGCTTCCGCTGCCTGCCGAAGGGGTGATCCTGCGCCGCGCGGGCGAGGCAGACGCCGCCGGGATTGCACGCCCCGGCATTCTATTGGCCACGCGCCCGCGTGCCCTTGTCACTTCGCCCAGTGCCGCGACCGTGCGCTATCGCGGTCCTTTGCTTGACTACGGAAATGTGATCATTCTGGAACCACAGGCGGGGATTTTGCTGGTGTTTGCGGGCCTTGATGTTGTTTATGGTCAGGCAGGGCAGGTCCTGCCGGGCGGTAGCCCAGTGGGGCTTATGGGGGGCGCGGGCACCGAAGGTGATCTGCTACTTGCCGCCAATGTGCAGGATACGGGTGCCAGACGCACGCAGACGCTCTATATTGAGGTGCGGCAAGACAATTCTCCAGTGGACCCGCTCACGTGGTTCAAGACCGATAAGGATGGTTGAGACATGAAAAAATTCCTGATGGCTGCCTCTGCCGGCATTTTGACCGGCGCCGTGGTAACGACACAGGTGGCCGCCCCGCTGTTGGCGCAGGAGGCCGAGACGACCAATAACGTCTACGAACAGCTTGATCTGTTTGGAGATATTTTTGAACGCATCCGCGCGCAATATGTCGAAGAGGTTGAAACCAAGGAGCTTATCGAGGCGGCGATCAACGGCATGTTGACCTCGCTCGATCCGCATTCCAGCTATCTCTCGCCCGATGATGCCGAGAACATGCAGGTGCAGACGCGGGGCGAATTCGGCGGTTTGGGGATCGAGGTCACGCAAGAGGACGGCTTCGTCAAGGTGGTCTCGCCCATGGATGGCACCCCGGCGGATCAGGCGGGTATCGAGGCGGGCGATTTTATCACCCATGTCGATGGGGCCAGCGTTTTGGGTCTGACGCTTGACGAGGCGGTGGATTTGATGCGCGGGCCGGTAGGTAGCGAGATCCTTATCACCGTGGTGCGTGAGGGGTCGCCGGAGCCGTTTGACGTCTCGATCATCCGTGACACGATCAAACTGACGGCGGTGCGCGCGCGTGCCGAACAAGATGCGGTTGTTCTGCGCGTGACCACATTCAACGATCAAACCTATGCGAATCTTGCAAGTGGCCTTGCCGAAAAGATCGAGGAATTGGGCGGCGAAGATGAGGTGAGCGGCATCATCCTTGATCTGCGCAACAATCCGGGCGGCCTGCTTACGCAGGCGATCAAAGTTTCGGATGCGTTTCTGGACAAGGGCGAAATCGTAAGCACAAGAGGCCGCAACCCGCAGGATGGCGAGCGCTTTAATGCCACGCCCGGCGACCTGGCCAATGGCAAGCCGATCGTGGTTTTGATCAATGGCGGTTCTGCGAGCGCTTCAGAAATCGTGGCAGGTGCGTTGCAGGATCATCACCGGGCTATCGTTGTGGGCACCAAGAGCTTTGGCAAAGGCTCGGTGCAGACGGTCATGCCGCTGAGGGGGAACGGCGCAATGCGCTTGACCACGTCGCGGTATTACACGCCATCGGGCCGCTCTATTCAGGCACTTGGTGTGAGCCCTGACATTCTTGTCGAGCAGCCGCCGCGCGCGCCGCAGACCGAGGAGGAAGAGACCACGAATCGTCCCGACCGCTCTGAGGCCGATCTTCGTGGACGCCTGAACAATGACAGCCTGACCGAGGATGAGATCAAGCAGATCGAAGAAGATCGGGCACGGGCCGAACTGGCGGCCAAGCTGCGCGAAGATGATTATCAACTTGCCTATGCCATTGATATCCTGCGCGGTCTCTCGGTTATGGCTGGGGGCCAGCCGGAATAACCCCCTCGCTCAATTCCACGAAATCAAAGCCCCGTCCGCCTTGTGCGGGCGGGGTTTTCTGTTTGGGGGGGCGGCGGCTCTGCATCTGGCAGGGGGATAGTGCTGTCTTTTGCCCCAATCCCCACGGGCGGCGTTGCCACGAGATGGTGCCGAGAGCGCCACATCTCAGGCAAGCGGATTTGGCCCTACGACCACTCGTGCGAAGATCATCTAGGACATTTCAGGACGCATCGCATGGCGTGAGACGAGTCAGGCCAAGCCTTTTGTGCGGATCACTGTGCCTTGGCGCGCTGCGGGTCCCAAGCGGCGAGGACATTGGAATTGTCGTCGCTGTCGTATTCGTACAGCGTCTGCTCGGTTACGCCGGGGATTTGGCCAAAGGCCTCGGCGGTTTTGCGCGGATACCAAGAGGTGGGAATCTGGCCGGGAAAAAGCTCTGCCAGAATGCGTGACGTGGCGAACGAGCATTGTGCCTGCGGCACCGGTCCGTTGGCCTTTACCAGTTGCAGCGCGCGTTCGGCCAATTCCGGCGAGACGTCGAGTTTCTGTATCTGCACCCGAAAGGTCTCGCGCGCATGGTAGCGGGTATAGACATCCTCGACCTGAGGATTGATCCCAAAGAGAACATCATTGCGCTCGGGTAGGTGCTTGGCCTTGTTGAAGGATCCCGCAGGATCAAAAATCACCCGCTGTGATCCGTTGACCATCAGCGAAGTATGCGCGCCAGAACCGTTACCATTGTTGATCATCGTATAAAGGGTCAGGCGCGGCGGGCCGTCATGGCGATAGGCGGCGCGCGCCACCTCTTCATCCGGTGCCCAGACCGATTCCGCCGAACATCCCGCCAGCGTGAGAGAGGCGGCAAGCGCCAGAACCAATGACCGCATTACATACCCTCAGCGCGGGAGCCGAACCGCCAGATCAGCCGTTGACCGCAGCGATAAAGAGCAACAGGACGATGCAGGCGATGGCGACATATGTCACCCACTTGATGAACCCATCAAAGGTCTTTTCCTGAACGTCGATATTCATTTCACCATGCTTGTGCTCGGCCATGTTCTGCGTGTCCCTTGCTGACTTCCGTTCAAATTCCGCCGTTGGATAGCCCATTTGGCTGGGCCTGTCACCACCCAAGCTGTCGCGGTCTCAGGCTTTGTTAAGGTCTTGGGCGAGGCGGAATCCGATCCGGTTCGGCTCTGCTGTCTCGACCTGTTTCGGAAGGGCGCGCAGCATCACGCTAAGCTGTCCGACATGCTGGATCAGTTGCGTGCGCATGCCCATCTGATCCTGTCCATAAAACGTCAGGATGTCCGGCTCGAAATAGCCCATGCCTTCGATGCGGATCACGCCGCTATCGCTCCCGGCAAAGCCCATGGCCACCTCATGCGCCTCATCAAGTGTTTTCTCAAAGTTCTGGATATAGAGAATCAGGCGTTCATAGGCCCATTGCGCCGCACTTTTGGTCTGGCCTGCACCATTGGTCAGAGAGTTAGCGGCTGTTTCGATACAGGGCTGGTTCGGGTCGGAATGCACCTCATGCGCGCGCGGCATCGCATCGGCCTCAACGGCGTCGGCGGTGGTGTGGATGGTCTGGTCCATGGGGCGGCCCCTTGTCAGAGATCCTTGATTTGCCAGAGCCACGCCTCATCTGCGCGTCGCCAGCGGGTTACCTCACCAGCGTGCAGCAAGTGGTTGAGATGCGCAATGGCCTCGACCAGCGCCAGACCATAGGTGCCCCGGTCAATCTGGCGCTTGAAGAGAAGGGGGAAACACTCGGCGGCGGTGTGCGGCGTGCTGAGAAAATCGCGCAGCCGGTCGAGTGCGCCATGGTGATTGTCCCGCAATTGCCGCATGCGAAACGGCAGGCCGGTAAAGGGCAGTTTATGTCCGGGCAAGACGAGGTGATCGTCATGGGCATGGGCCGCCAGACGGTCGCAGGCTGCCAGCCAGTCGTCCAGCGGATCGGCCTCTGGCTCGGTCGGATAAACGCCGATATTGGGGCTGATACCGGGCAGGATTTGATCCCCGGCCAGAACCAGATTGCCGGTCCGCGACCACAGCGTGACATGTTCAGGGGCATGCCCCCCGCCCATCCGCACATCCCAATCATAGCCGCCTGCGCGGATCACATCCCCCTCTTGGATACGGGTATAGCCCACCGGGATGGGGGCGCAGATGTCTGAGAAATTATAGGGGCGCTCGGCCTTGCGGGCCTCGTATATTTCGGGGTCCATCCCGCCCGCCCGTGAAAAGGCGAGGGCCTGCGGCGTTGGGCTATCCTCGACATCAAGGATCAGCATGCGCGCCATCAGCCAACTCGTGCGCGAGGCCCAAAGCTCTGCGCCGAAACGCTCCATCAACCAGCCCGCCATGCCGATATGGTCGGGATGATGATGGGTCAGGATCACGCGGCGCACCGGGCGGCCTTGGAGCGGACCGGCGAGCATGTCCTCCCAAAGGGCCACGCTGCGCTTGGAATGAATGCCGGTGTCAACGATGGTCCAGCTATCACCCTCATCCAGCGCGTAGATATTGACGTGATCCAGCACCATCGGCAACGGCAGGCGCAGCCAAAGGACACCGGGTGCCACTTCGGTCGCAGACCCACTTGGGGGGGCGTGTCCCAGGGCGTAGCTATGACCGTTCCCCCATCCATCAGGCTGCGAAATCCTCGGGCGTGAGGGCGTAAAGATCGGTCGCTCCTTGGGTGGCATGGGCCAAGAGACCGGCGTGTTCCGGCAATAGCCGCGTGATATAGAAACGCGCCAGACGCGTGCGCGGGCCATCGCCCGCTTCGGTCAAGGCGGCCTTGAGGTGGAAATGCCCGCCCAAGACCCTTGCAAAGCCGCGCAGGAACGGGGCCGCCCCGGCAAATCGCTGGTTCAGGTCTTGGTGACCAAGCATCCAGTCCACTGCCTCGCGCAGGCTCTCTGCGGCCTGCCAGACGGGTTCTGCCAGTTCGGGCAGGCTGGCGCGGGCGGCCTCGGCCTGTGCCTCGATCTCGTCGAGCAGGGCATAGGCCGCCTCGCCGCCATCCATCAGCTTGCGCGCCGCGAGGTCCATCGCCTGAATACCGTTGGTGCCCTCGTAGATCGCGGTAACGCGCACATCGCGGGAATATTGCGCGGCCCCGGTTTCTTCGATGAAGCCCATGCCGCCATGCACCTGCACCCCCATTTCGGCAACTGCAATGCCGGTATCGGTGCCAAATGCCTTGGCAATCGGGGTAAGAAACGCTGCGCGCGCCGCCCAATGGGGCTTGTCTGTGGCGGTCTGCATGTCGATGGCCTGCGCGCAGGCAAGGGCAATGGCACGGGCGGCAAAAATGTCGGCCTTCATCGTGGCCAGCATCCGGCGCACATCTGCATGCTCGATAATGCTGCCCGACCCACCTTGAACCGGCGTACGACCCTGTTTGCGATCCATCGCATAGGCGAGCGCGTGCTGATAGGCACCTTCGGCAACGCCGATGCCCTGACCACCCACCCCAAGTCGGGCGTTGTTCATCATGGTGAACATGGCACGCATGCCGTCATGCGCTTCGCCCACCAACCATCCGATCGCGCCGTCATATTGCATCACCGCCGTCGGGCTGCCGTGCAGGCCCATCTTGTGCTCAAGGCTGACTACCTTGAGGCTGTTGCGCTTGCCCGGAGCGCCGTTTTCGTCTGGAATGAACTTGGGCACCAGAAAAAGGCTGATGCCTTTGGTTCCCGGCACGCCATCGGGCAGACGTGCAAGCACGAGGTGGCAGACGTTTTCGGTAAAGTCGTTGTCGCCCCACGAGATGTAAATCTTTTGCCCAGTCACGGCATAGGTGCCGTCGCCCATCGGTTCGGCCTTGGAGCGGAGCGCGCCCACATCCGATCCGGCCTGCGGTTCGGTCAGGTTCATGGTTCCCGCCCACGCGCCGCTGACCAGCTTGGGCAGGTAGGTTGCCTTGAGATGGTCGGAGGCGTGATGTTCCAGCGCCTCGATCTGGCCTTGGGTCATCAGCGGGTTGAGTTGCAGCGAGAGGCAGGCAGAAGACATCATCTCGTTTACGGCGGTCGTCACCGTCATCGGCAGGCCCATGCCGCCATGATCGGGATGCGCGCTGATCGACACCCAGCCGCCATCGGCAATCGCGCGGTAGCCATCGGCGTAGCCGGGCGAGGTGCGCACCACCCCATTCTCCAGCTTGGCAGGATGCAGATCACCACTGCGTTGCAGGGGATAGAGCACTTCTTCGCACAGGCGCGCAGCCTCAGAGAGAATCGCGGCGGTCATGTCGGGCGTTGCTTCGGCGAAACGGTCGGTGTCGACGACATGGGAGAGACCAACAATGTGATCGAACAGAAAGCGATACTCATCAACCGGGGCGCGATAGGGCATGTTCCGTTTTCCTTTTCATCTCGTCGGCGTCGCTTGGCATCCGTCACGAAGGCCTGTAGTGATCCGGCCTTGATTGTCAGATTAGCCTAAGGTTCGGCGGCGGCAACCAAAACGCGGCGTCAGGTCAGGGGACGTATATGCCAAATGCAACCGAAATATTGCAAGCGGACCTCGCCGGATTTGCGACGGCCTCTGCGATTTGGTCTGCCGGTGGGCTTGTCGCCTTTCCGACCGAGACGGTCTATGGGTTGGGTGCCGATGCGCGCGACGATAGGGCTGTGGCGCGGATATTCGAGGCCAAGGGGCGCCCCCGGTTCAATCCGCTGATCGTGCATGTCGAAAGTGTCGATGCGGCCCGGCGCTATGTCACTTGGTCGGATGCGGCGGAAATCCTTGCTTCGGCCTTCTGGCCCGGTCCGTTGACCCTTGTATTGCCGCTGCGCGCCGATGCCGGCCTTTCGCCTCTTGTGACGGCAGAGCTGCCGACATTGGCGATTCGCGTGCCTGAGCATCCCGTCGCGCGTGGCCTGCTGACCACGTTCGGAGGTCCGGTCGCGGCACCCTCGGCCAATCCTTCGGGGCGGATCAGCCCGACCACGGCCGCGCATGTGCTGGCGGGGTTATCTGGGCGGATCGAAGCGGTGATTGAGGGCGGTGCCTGTGCCGTTGGCGTGGAATCGACCATTGTGGGTCTTGCAGGCGAACCCTGCCTGTTGCGGCCCGGTGGCGTGCCGGTCGAGGCGATCGAGGCCGCGTTGGGTATGCCCTTGGCGCGTCACGTTGCAGGTGATCCGCTGGTCGCGCCGGGACAGCTGCAATCGCATTACGCGCCCGGTGCGCCGGTGCGCCTCAATGCCCAAGATCGGCGGGCTGGCGAGCTTTTATTGGGGTTCGGTGCGGTGGATGCCGACATGAACCTCTCGCCCTCGGGTGATCTGATCGAGGCGGCGGCCAATCTTTTTGGGCATCTTCACGCGCTTGATGCCCGAGACGCGCCGATTGCGGTCTCTCCGATTCCAGAGGTGGGACTGGGCCGCGCCATCAACGACCGCTTGCGCCGTGCGGCGGCCCCGCGCGGCGCGTGATCTCTAACGTGAGGTCAGATCAGCCCTTGGGCAGATAGGGAATCGAGCCTGCGGCATCGGTATCGTCGATCACCCAGAAATGCCCTTCGCTGCCCGCCTGCCGCGCCTTCGCCAGTGGTGCGTAGTCGGGATCATGCGCAAAGGCGCGAGCGGCCTCAGCCGAGGGGAACGCGATAAGGGCGATCAGCGTGGTGTCTGGTGCCGCGCCTTCCAGCGTCTCGATATTGGCACTGCGTGACAGATAGCGCCCGCCATGTTTGGCAGCGATATCATGGGTGAGGGCCGCATAGTCGGGAACCCAGGCGTCATCGGTGATTTTGACCTGCGCGATAAGATAGGCTGGCATGTGCTTTCTCCTGATGTGACGGGCCACCATCCCCCACGGCCCAAATGCCCGCAAACCCTAACACGCCCGGCGCGGGGGCAGGGCGTTTTGACGCTCCGACTTAGGTCGCAGCCGCGCCGGGCGGAGGCCATTGTAAAATTTTTCCGGGTGCCGCGAATTTTCCTCTTGCAGCCGCGCGCCAGAGTTTATAGATCACGCCTCACCCAAGGATGCGGGCGTAGCTCAGGGGTAGAGCATAACCTTGCCAAGGTTAGGGTCGGGCGTTCGAATCGCCTCGCCCGCTCCAAATTTCCTTAAAATTAAAGAAATTTGGAGCGATCCGCCGGGGGGATCGGGACAATCCGCGCTTGAGGCTTGGCCTGCGCCACGGGGCGCAGTATAGAGCCACCAAAGCTTGACGGAGGCCCCATGCGCAGCGCCACACTCACCCGGAAAACGGCCGAGACCGACATCAGCGTCGAGATCAATCTCGACGGCAGCGGTCGTTATGACAATCAGACCGGCGTGGGGTTCTTTGATCACATGCTGGATCAACTCGCGCGGCATTCGCTGATCGACATGACCGTGCGATGTGCGGGCGATCTGCATATCGACGATCACCACACGGTCGAGGATGTGGGCATCGCCCTTGGACAGGCGCTGAGCCAAGCGCTTGGGGACAAGCGTGGCATCCGGCGCTACGGGGCCTGTCTCTTGCCGATGGATGATGCGCTCGTGCGGGCTGCGCTTGATTTGTCGGGGCGGCCCTATCTGGTATGGAACATGAACCTGCCCACGGCCAAAATCGGCACCTTCGACACTGAATTGGTGCGCGAATTCTTTCAGGCGCTCAGCACCCATGGCGGGATTACCCTGCATGTCGATGCGCTGCACGGGATCAACAGTCACCATATGGCCGAGGCGGCGTTCAAGGCGGTGGCCCGTGCCCTGCGCGAAGCGGTCGAGACCGACCCACGCAAGGCGGATGCGATTCCCTCGACCAAGGGCAGCCTGTAACCCATGACCACCGTCATTGTTGACTACGAGAGCGGCAATCTGCACTCGGCGCAAAAGGCGTTCGAGCGTATGGCGCAAGAGACAGGGGCCGGGGCCGTGATCGTGACCTCTGACCCCGATGTGATCCGCGCGGCGACGCGGATCGTGCTGCCGGGGGATGGGGCCTTTCCGGCCTGTCGGCGCGCGCTCTATGACCATCGCGGCGTGTTCGAGGCCATTGAAGAGGCGGTGATCACCCATGCGCGCCCCTTTATGGGGATTTGCATCGGCATGCAGATGCTGGCCACGCGCGGGCTTGAATATGAGGAAACCGCCGGCTTCGACTGGATCCGCGGAACGGTTGAGGCAATCGCCCCCTCAGACCCGGCGCTGAAGGTGCCGCATATGGGCTGGAACGATCTGGTCATCGACAACCCGCATCCGATTTTTGACGGGATCAGCACCGGCGATCATGCCTATTTCGTGCATTCCTATCAGTTCCGGGTCGAGGACCCCGCGCATTTGCTGGCGCATGTCGACTATGCCGGGGCCATCACGGCCGTGGTCGGGCGCGATACGATTGTGGGCACGCAGTTTCACCCAGAGAAAAGCCAGCAAACCGGCCTGCGCATGATTGCGAACTTCCTGCGCTGGAAACCTTGAATGGCGCAGGCATTGCCCCCGCTGCAACCGCTTCTGGACGAGATCACCGAAGTTGCCCGCGCCTCTGAAAACCGAGGCAAGGTGGCGGATTACATCCCGGAGTTGGCGGGCGTCGATCCAGACCAGTTCGGCATCGCCATTGCGCGCCCCGGTCAGCCAACGGTGATGGCGGGCGATGCGCAGGTGCCATTTTCGATTCAGTCCGTGTCCAAGGTATTCATGCTGGCCTTGGCGCTTGGCAAGCTGGGTGACCGGCTTTGGTCGCGCGTCGGGCGCGAGCCGTCGGGGCATTCGTTTGACTCGATGCTGCTTTTGGAGTTGGAAAAGGGTTATCCGCGCAATCCGTTCATCAATGCAGGCGCAATTGTGACCACCGATGCGGTGCTGCAAGGGGCAACCCCGCGCGAGACCCTTGGCGCGCTTTTGCGGTTCATTCGCGCGGCGGCGGGGGATGAGGCGATCCATATCAACGAGCGCGTCGCACGTTCTGAAATCGCCACGGGCCACCGCAATTTTGCCCTCGCGCATTACCTTTTGTCGCATGGCAATCTGAAAAATCCGCCAGAGTTGACACTTGGCACGTATTTCCATCAATGCGCGGTCGAGATGACTTGCGCGCAATTGGCCAATGCCGGACTTTTTCTGGTGGGCGGGGCAGGGGCACCACGGTTGGTGTCACAGGCCCGCATCCGCCGTATCAACGCGCTGATGATGACCTGCGGCCACTATGACGGATCGGGCGACTACGCCTTCCGCGTGGGGCTGCCGGGCAAGAGCGGGGTGGGGGGTGGTATTCTGTCGGTGGTGCCGGGTGTCGCGGCGATTGCGGTCTGGTCGCCGGGCCTTAATCACTATGGCAATTCCAAGCTGGGCACCGAGGCGATGGAGCAACTGGCCGCACGCACGGGATGGTCGGTATTCGGGCCGACATGATCGGGACAGATGCGCCGCATCTGCCCCAAGTCGGGCCTTGTGGCCGTTACTTGACCTTTTGCCAGGTGCCGCCATCGCGGCAGATGCCCAGAACGCAGCCGCTGACCGAGAGCGTATCCCCCGAGAGTTGTAGCTTGGAATTATAGGTCTTGTCACGGTCGGGCGAATAGACCTTGCCCTTGTATTCCCCGCCGCCGGTGGGTGCCGTTTCGGAAATGATCTTGCGGCCGATATTCTTGCTCTGCATTTCCTTGCCGGCTTCATCGAAGGATTTGACCAGCGTGCCGCAGAGTTTTGCGCCGCAAGGGGCGACCTCGATCAGGCCAGAATGGCCGTTGTCATCCTTGGCGGTGCGCCATGTGCCCAAGAGCGGCTCTGCCATCGCCATTCCGGCACCCAACGTGAATACCGCTGTCATCATCACGAGTTTACGCATGTCTGATCCTCCCTGACATCCGCGAAAACCCTGTGCCACGGCTGCGGCACAAATCAAGTCTGACGTCGGGTCGCGTTGCATTTCCCGCCTGTGCATGCCAAATCGCACGGACATTACAGATGAAAGGCCCGGCGCAATGATCCTCTACCCTGCTATCGATCTCAAGGACGGCAAGGCCGTGCGTCTCTTGCGGGGCGATATGGGCGCTGCCACGGTGTTCAACGAAGATCCGGCGGCGCAGGCGTTGGAATTTGTCGCGGCGGGCTGCGAGTGGCTGCATCTCGTGGACCTCAACGGCGCTTTTGCCGGGGTTCCGGTCAATGCGGCCCCGGTTGAGGCGATTCTTGCGCGGTGCAAGGTCCCTGCACAACTGGGCGGCGGAATTCGCGATATGGCCACCATCGAAGCCTGGCTCGACAAGGGGTTGGCGCGCGTCATTCTGGGGACTGTGGCGGTAGAGAACCCCACCCTCGTGCGCGAAGCTGCGCGCGCCTTTCCGGGGCATGTGGCGGTCGGCATCGACGCGCGGAATGGCCGGGTGGCAACCAAGGGATGGGCCACAGAGACCGATGTTGACGCAACAGATTTGGCGAAATCCTTTGAGGATGCCGGGGTGTCTGCACTCATTTACACGGACATCAACCGTGATGGGGCCATGCAGGGGCCCAATATCGAGGCGACAGCGGCCTTGGCCCGGGCGGTCAATATTCCGGTGATTGCTTCGGGGGGGGTGTCGTCGCTGGATGATCTGATCGCCTTGCGCGATTGTGGCGTGGCGCTTGATGGGGCGATTTCGGGCCGCGCGCTTTATGATGGGGCGCTCGACCTTGGGGCGGCCTTGGCCACGCTCAGGGGCTGAGCGCAGCCAGAGCGGTTGCTTACTGCCCTGCCGCTGCAGCCGTCAGCTTGCCAAGCGCGCCGGTCATCATCTTGATATACGCGGCGTCATCGTTGATGGTCGTGTCATCGAACATATCCTCGGGGTCATGATAGGCGAGCCATGTCTCGCCTGCGGCGTTTTGATAAACCAGCACCTTCAGCGGCAGGAAAAGCCCCGCTACCGGGTCATCCTGCATCGCCGCAGTGCCCATTTTAGGGTTGCCGAAGATCAAGAGCTGAGAGGGATCAAGCGCGAGGTCCACAGAGGCCGCGCCCGCTGCGTGATCGACCCGGGCAAAGACCGTGGCCCCGGCCCCCGTCACAGCAGCCTCAAGCCGGTCCATGGTGGTGGCAACATCGCTGGTGGATTTCACCTTAATGATGTCATCGTCACTGGCAAGGGCGGGCAGGGCGGTCAGGGTCATCGCGGCGGCGACAAGAAAACGCTTCATGGTAAACTCCTTCAATTGCAACGCTAATATGGGTCTTATCCTCTGGCATGTTAACTGATTTGCCCATAAACAACGGCGTGAAATTCCTGTAACAGCGGTAATATGCTCAAGACCCGTATCATCCCCTGTCTCGATGTCGCCGATGGCCGTGTGGTCAAGGGCGTAAACTTTGTCGATTTGCGGGATGCGGGCGACCCGGTGGATGCCGCGCGCGCCTATGATGCGGCGGGTGCGGATGAGCTGTGTTTCCTCGATATCCACGCCACGCATGAGAATCGCGGCACCATGTTCGACGTGGTGCGTCGCACCGCCGAGGCCTGTTATATCCCGCTGACCGTCGGCGGTGGGGTGCGGAGCGCGCAAGATGTGCGCGCGCTTTTGCTGGCGGGGGCGGACAAGGTCAGCTTCAATTCTGCCGCTGTGGCCGATCCTGATGTTGTGGCGCGCGCCGCCGATCAGTTTGGCAGCCAGTGCATTGTAGTGGCCATCGACGCCAAGACCGTAAGCCCCGGCAAATGGGAGATTTTCACCCATGGCGGGCGCAAACCTACAGGCATTGACGCTGTGGAATTTGCCCGTCTTGTCGCGGCCAAAGGGGCAGGGGAAATCTTGCTGACCTCAATGGACCGCGATGGCACGCGCGCCGGGTTCAACCTGCCGCTCACTCGGGCCATTGCCGATGCGGTGGATATTCCCGTGATCGCAAGTGGCGGTGTGGGCACGCTTGATCATCTGGTAGAGGGCGTCACAGAGGGGCATGCCTCGGCGGTGCTTGCCGCCTCGATCTTTCACTTCGGCACCTACACGATTGCCGAGGCCAAGGCACATATGGCTGCCGCAGGCATTCCCATGAGGCTGGCGGCATGACCCTCGACGATCTTGCCCGTATCATCGCCGCGCGCGCTGCCGCCGATCCCGAAAGCAGTTGGACCGCCAAACTCTTGGCCAAAGGCCCGGAAAAATGCGCCGAGAAATTCGGCGAAGAGGCCATTGAGGCGATCATTGAAGCGGTCAAAGGCGACCGCGCGCGTCTGACCTCTGAGGCGGCGGATGTGCTCTTTCACTTGCTGGTGATGCTGCAATCGCGCGACGTCGCCCTATCTGATGTCATGGCTGAACTTGCCCGTCGTCAGGGCACCTCTGGCCTTGCAGAAAAAGCCTCCCGCTCGAAAGACTGAGACATGATCCGCCATATTGTATTCTTTTCCGCCACCAACCCGGACGATATCGACCGTATTCGCACAGGCCTGATGATGCTGGCGCAGATACCGCATTCGTCGCATTTCGAAGTGGGGCGCAATCTTCAAAGCGATGTGATCGCGGGCGCTCAGGTGGATCTGGTGGTCTATGCAGAATTCGCGGATGAGGCGGCCCTTGCCGCGTATAAGGCCGATCCGATCTATGCCGATTGTATCGCCCTTGTCCGCCCCCTGCGCGAGTTGCGCATTGCTGCGGATTTCAAGTCAGACTAACGGCCAAACTGGCCCATATCCCCCGGCACACTCGGGGAGAGTTGAGGTGCCGGGGGAGGGACGGGGCGTCCTTTAAAGGTTGCCGCGTGACATCTCACCTGCGATGTGATCCGCCTGCCGGATGGCCAATGCCACGATCGTCAGCGTCGGATTTTCTGCCGCGCCAGTGGTGAATTGCGAGCCATCCGAGACGAAGAGGTTGGGAATGTCGTGGGTTTGACCCCATTTGTTCACCACCCCGTCGCGTGGATTTTCCGACATGCGGTTGGTCCCAAGATTATGGGTCGAGGGGTAGGGCGGCGTCGGGAAGGTGCGGGTGGCCCCGACCGCCTCGTAGACCGCAGCGCCTTGTTTGTAGGCGTGGTTGCGCATCGCGATGTCATTGGGGTGATCGGAGAAATGCACGTTTGCCACCGGCAAGCCCCATTGATCCTTGACGTCATGGTTGAGGGTGACGCGGTTGGTTTCCTGCGGCATATCCTCGCCGACGATCCACATCCCCGCCATGTTCTCGTATGCGTCGAGGGCAGTGGTGAATTCGCGGCCCCAGGAACCGGGATCGAGGAACGCCGCCATGAAGGGCAAGCCTAGGGCCAGCGTTTCCAGCTCGTAGCCACCGACGAAGCCGCGCGAAGGATCGTGGCGCGATTCGTCCTGAATGATGCCTGCCATGGTCGTGCCGCGCCACATCTTCACCGGCTTGTCGAACACGCCGTAGACCGATCCGGTCATGTGGCGCATGTAGTTGCGCCCCACCTGACCCGAGGAATTGGCCAGCCCATCGGGGAACATCGACGAGGCGGAATTCAAGAGCAGGCGCGGAGATTCGAACGAGTTGCCCGCGACGCAAACGGCACGCGCCTTTTGCATCTGAAGGTTGCCCGCTTCGTCGAAATACTCGACACCCGTCACCTTGCCGCTGTCATCATGCAGGATGCGTGCGACATGCGCCTTCGAGCGCACCTCGAGATTGCCAGTGGCCTCGCCGCGCGGAATATCGGTATAGGCTGCGGACCATTTTGCACCCCATTTGCAGCCCTGAAAGCAGAACCCTGTCTGCTGGCAGGCCATGCGCCCGTCATATTCCTCAGAGTTGATGGCCATGCGTCCGGTGTGCACTTCCTTATAGCCAAGCGCCTTGGCGCCTGCTTCGAACACTTTGTAGTTATTGTTGCCGGGCAGTCCGGCCAGATTGTTGGTTTGGGTCACGCCCAGCTTTTTTTCGGCCAGATCATACCAGGGTTCCATTTCGGCCCCGTCGATGGGCCAGTCGAGCAGGTTTGCCCCTTGCACCGGTCCGTAATTGGTCTTGGCCTTCCATTCATGGTCCTGAAAGCGGATCGAAGCCCCGGCCCAATGGGTCGTGGTGCCGCCAACGGCCTTGACGATCCAAGCGGGCAGGCCGGAAAAATCCTTGGCCACTGTAGGGTTACACCTTAGTTTACAGTGATGCCGGAAGAACCAAACTGACGCCGGACTTTGCCGGATAGGCCAATGAAATAAGGGGTTTTGCGGGCGGGCTGGGCGGGCAAG
The DNA here is from genome assembly GCF_051447875.1 of Roseovarius sp. MS2. NCBI lineage: Bacteria > Pseudomonadati > Pseudomonadota > Alphaproteobacteria > Rhodobacterales > Roseobacteraceae > Roseovarius > Roseovarius sp. MS2. Next base: position 11,198 of record NZ_JBKHVF010000001.1, on the reverse strand, counting down.
GGCGGGGCGCGCGAAGTTTGCAGTAAACGGGCAAATTCGCCCAAAAGAGCGAAAACGGGGCCGACGAGGAAGGCGGGCGACGGACGCGCTCAAAAGCGCCCAAACCCCATTAAAACAGGGTTTAAACGGCTCTTTCAGGGGCGTTTAGAGGGCGACATCGAGGCTCTCGAAGGGTCCGGAACTGCGAAGTAGCGCGCGCAGTTCGGTTTTGACTTCGCAGAAAGAGAATATCGCTTTAAAAACAAAGGGTATGGTGTTTTCACCATACCCTAATCCGAAGCGCTAACTGCGAAGTGATTTCACGCTTGGCCGCGCCCACGCGCCGCGTCTAGACGCCGCGACAAATCGGCGAGGTCAGCCGAAATATTCGCCGCCGTATTAGGCTCTAACCCTCCTGCATGCTCTAGGCTTCCGGAGACCGAGCTTGGGATTTCATCCAGCGCCGGGTTTAGTGAACTTGGCGCGATGAGCGCGTCGCGGATATCGACAAGTATGGATAAGGCTCGGTCAAAGGCCAGAAACAGCACCCCGACAATAGAGACGGATACTGCAGGTACAATGAAGAAGACTTCTTCGCTGACAAAAAACGCAACAATGCAGAGAAATGACGCCGCGAAACATGCGTATGCAGCGTACCTTAAAGCAGCCATTTTGAGCTCCTAAGTAATGTTGTCTTTGCCTTACCATTCATGCGCCGACCAGACAATCTCGCCCAGTATACGGAGGCGGTTCATGTCGTCGCCGTGCCGCGTTTCAGTGGGGTGTGCGGGGTTATCGGAGGTCAAGATGACCAGCTGGCCGGGCACGTGTTCCACGCGCTTGACGCGGGCGCTGCCGTCGACGTCGACGAACGCGTAGACGTGGCGGTTGCGTACCGAGGTGCGGCGCTCGTCGATCATGACCAAGTCGCCGTCGTGCAGGGTGGTTGACATGCTGTCGCCCGCGACCGTCAATAGGCAGGCCTGCGCAGGTGCGATGCCCCGCTCGCGGAGCCAGTCCAGGCGAAAGGCCAGCGCGCCTTGCAAGCTCACGTCGCCGTTCATTGCCCCAGCCCCTGCCGCTAGCCGCGCGTCCACGCGCGGGATCGCGGCGAAGTCTTCGTGGTCGATCTGAGTGGTGTACACCGTGCCGGTCTCGCGTTTTGGGCCGATATAGAAATCGAGGTCGAGGGCTTCGGCTATCTCGCGAGCACGGTTTAAAGTTGGGCCGTCTTGCTTCTCACTTCGGAGAACATTCCTGATCGCGTCGCGTGGCAAGCCACGCTCCTGCTCTACGGTAAATGCCCGTTTATCAAGCTCTTCTAGCCGCTGCCGAACGATGTCGGCAAATGATTGTTCGAGGGTGTTCATGATTCGGTGACTTTACCGAAAAAATACCCGCTTGCATATCGGTAAAGTTACCACTAGTTTAATCGGTAACGTTACGGAGGCGAGCATGAATGAACTTCAGTTACTAGCGCTGGCGAGGGCCCTCGCGTCGCACAGGGGGCTCTCCCTATCGACGGTCTCAACCTACGCCGCGAATGACGGCAAGTTCTTCGGAAGTCTTGCGGCCGGTAGCGGGTGCACGGTCAAGCGCGCGGCGGCGCTGCTCGCATGGTTCGATGAAAACTGGGACCGGGACCTCGAATGGCCCCGCGACATCCCCCGCCCATCCAGCAAACAGGAGGACGCCGCATGAGCCCGCGCCCCATGTCCGGAACCGGCTTCGTTCTGGCCTTTGCCTTTGCCCTGGTCTTCTGGGCCGTGGTTGCCACGGGCCTGTCTGTCGCGGTGCTGCGCCAAGGTGCCGCCCCTGAAACACCCCCTTCAACACAGGATTTAATGTGATGCGGCTTTCCGATCTCATTCCCGATGCGGGCCAGTTGCAGGCCGAGATTGCGGCCATACCGCAGGTGCAGCGCGTGGCGCTGGCGCTGCAATTGGTGCGCGATATCGACGAGCCGTGTTGCGCGTTGCCGCTGATGCGCCTGAGCCGCTTGGCCGAGGACCATCACCTGTCGATCCGCAGGGAAGCGTTTGTTCGGGAGCGTGCCCGATGATCCGCCGCCTTGCCCATAAGTTTCGTCTCCGCGCGCGTGCTTGCCTGTATGGCGCGCGGTTCCTGCGCTCCGGCCGTGCCCAGTCTGCTTGCTCCGGCCGGGGCGTTTTTTCTGTCATCGGCGATGTGGTGGGGGCGCTGGCGCTGTTCGCCGTGCTCTTTGGCGTCGCCAGTTTTGGTGGGTGAACGGGATGTGCCTGCATGTTAAAAAATGGGGCCACGGCTATGCCGTTTTCCGTGGCAAGGATCGCGTCTCCGGCGCATTCAGCAACCGCGATGTCGCCCTGCGCGCCCAAGACCGCATGGAAGACGAGGCGGCCAAGGCCAAGCATGCCCGCAACCGCCCCTGCCTGACCTGCGGCACTGAGTTCTGGTCGACGGGACCGGGGCATCGCATGTGCGGCGACTGCCGCGCCAATTGCGCCGGGCTTGACGCCCAGATGGTGGGCTGATGCATCACGCGCCGCTCACCTCGCCCCGCCTGCAACGGGTGCTTGCCGTCCTGAAGGATGGCCGCCCGCATACCACGCGCGAGATCGTGCGGCGGGCGCATGTGGTGGCGGTGAATAGCTGCATTTCCGAGCTGCGCGCCAACGGCGCAGAAATCCTCTGCACCCGCGAACGCAAAGCTGACCGGCTGATCTGCCGGTACACAATGACGAAGGCCCCAGAATGATTGAACGTCTCACCACAATAACCGAATTGCCCGTGTCTGAAATCGGGATCGAAGGCCGCCTGCGCGAGGTTTCGCCAAGCGGCGTTGCTACATTGGTCGAAGCGATCCGCGAGAATGGGTTTGTGGGCCGGATCACGGTGCGTCGCAAGAAGGACGGCGACTATGTGCTCGACGGCGCGCACCGGCTGACCGCGATGCGCGAACTTGGGGCCGAAACGATCCCCTGCGACGTGGTGCGCTGCTCGGACGCCGAGGCGGCAATGTTCGAGATCGACGGCAACCTTGCCGGGGCCGATATGAGCACGCTCGACGAGGCCTATTTCCTCGCGCGGCGGCGTGAGGCGGTCCAGAAGCTACACCCGGAAATGAAACAGGGGATGGCCGGGGCGGCGGCGCGTTGGTTCGAACTGAACTTTAGTTCACTGGCACTGAGCATCGCCGAAAAGCGTGGTATCACCCCGCGTCAAGTCTACAAGATCATGGCCGCCGGGTCAAAGCTCGACCCCCGGGATTACCAGCTGTTGCGCCGCGCGCCCAAGCCCATCGCGCTCTCTGATCTGATCGAGATCGGCAAGATCGAGGAGACGGTTGAGCGCTACGACGTGGTTGGGGCGCTGTCGGCTGGCACGGTAAAGAGCGCCAAAGCCGCCCGCAAAGCCTATCGCGCTGCGCGCGGTGAGGCCCCCGCCGCTGCCAGCCCCAAAGACGCTACCCTCGCGCGCCTCTTGGACGCATGGGACCGGGCGGGCAAGGGCGCGCGCATGGCTTTCCTAGAGGAGCGCGGCGCGGAGGTTGCGGCGCTGTTCAGCGAGCTTGAGCAAGGGGGCGCAGCATGACTGGGCCAGCCCCCGCGCAAGAGTGGTGGAATGCCGCAGAGTTGGCCGAGGCCGGGCTGCCCGACCTGCCGGAAACCGTGCGCGCCGTGCAGCTGATGGCCGAGCGCGAGGCATGGGCGCGGCATCCGGGGAAGGCGCGGCGTCGCAAAGGGCGGGGCGGCGGGTTCGAGTATCACTGGAGCATCTTGCCACTGCGCGCCCGGATGCGGCTTAGCGCCGGTCTTGTCGCGGCCCCGGCGGATAAGCCGGGCACAGGCGCGGCATGGGAGCGCTATGCGGCGGCGGGCGACAAGGCGCGCGCCGAGGCCGGGGCGCGGCTTGGGGCAATTGCCGAAGTCGAACTGCTGGAAGGAGCCGGGCTGACCCGCTCGGCCGCTGTGCGCGAGGTGGCGCGCAAGCTGGGGCGGTCGGAGAAATCTCTCTGGAATTATCTCGGGCTGGTCGAGGGCGTCGCGCGCGCTGACCGTCTGGCTTACCTGATCGACGGGCGCGCGGTACGGCGTGCTCCCACCCAGCGGGGCGATATCGCCCCCGACTTTCTGGCGCTGGTGCGCAGCGATTGGCTGCGCCTGTCGCAGCCCTCACTCACCAGTTGCTATGACCGCGCCGTGCGTGTCTGGACCTCCGAGCGCCGCAACAGCACCGTGCCGCCCCTGCATCAGGTGCGCCGTTGGCTCAAGGCCAGCGTCTCGGCCCCAACAGAAATCTACCTGCGCAAAGGCGAGGAAGCGCTCCGCCGTCTCTATCCCGCGCAGGTGCGCAGCAAGGCTTTCATGGTCCCGCTGGAATGTGTGCAGGGCGATTATCACAAGTTCGACGTCTTTGTGAGTTGGCCGGGCTACGACAAGCCCGTGCGACCGCAGATGATGGTCTGGTCGGACGTCTATTCCGGCAAGCTTTTGGCGTGGCGGCTATCGCCGACGGCAAATAGCCATACGGTGCAATTGGTCACCGGCGATCTGATCCGGACCTATGGCATCCCGCAATCGGTTCTCATCGACAATGGCCGGGAATTCGCCGCCAAGGCGATGACAGGAGGCACGCCCACACGGTTTCGCTTCAAGATCACCGATGAGGATATCCCCGGCCTTCTGCCCCTTTTGGGCGTCGATATCCATTGGGCCACGCCCTATTCGGGGCAATCCAAACCTATCGAGCGCGCATTCCGTGATCTCTGCGACCGGGTGGCCAAGCATCCCGCCTTTGATGGGGCCTATACCGGCAACAAGCCGGAGGCCAAACCGGAGGATTACGGCACCCGCGCCATCCCGCTCGACGAGTTCCGTCTCGTCCTCGAGGAAGAACTCGCACATCACAACGCCCGCCCGGGGCGGCGCAGCGAAGTGGCCATGGGACGGTCGTTCAACGAGGTGTTCAACGAGGGCTACGCCAAGGCGACAATCAAACGCGCGACCGACGAGCAGCTGCGCCTCTGGCTCCTGCGGGCCGAAGGCGTGCGGGCCAAGACCGGCAATGGCGCTCTGAAGCTCTACGACACGGAATACTGGTCCGAGTGGATGTACCGGATCGCGGGCGAAAAGGTGGTTGCGCGGTTCGACGCGGATGATCTCACGGCGGGGCTGGAAGTCTACAATCTGGCGGGCCACTATCTTGGCCACGCCGCCTGTACCGAGGCGGCGAAGTTCTTCGACGTCGAGGCCGCACGCGACCATGCGCGCAAGCGTGGGGCGTGGGCCAAGGCACAAAAGGCCGAAGCCAAAGCGGCGCGCGAACTGTCTGCGGCAGAGGTCGCGGCCCGGGTGCGCGCGGCGTCAGGTTTGGCGGCAGACGAACCGCTGCCTGAGGCGCAGGTGCATCAACTCGCCACGCCACATAAGGCCGCGCCCAAGCGGCAACGGCGCGCCCAAAGCGCCGAGGAAATCGAGCATCTGGCCGAGATTGAGGCCCGGGTTATGCGGCTCGAAGAGCATCGCGCCCGGCCCGTCGACCCGGTCGACGAAGACCCTGCCGCCGTGTTCGCCCGCGCCTGTGCCCTAGAGCGCGCGCGAGATGAGGGTGAGGCGCTGACGCAGGCACAAGCCGACTGGCTGGCCGACTACCAGCAGAGTTCTGACTTCCGCGCCCAGCTGCGCATGGCGCGCCATTTCGGTGCCCAAGAGTAACAAGAAAAGGAGAGCAGTATGACACCTTCCATTGCGCCCCTGCGAAACGTCGCGGCCCTGATTGGCCTTGTCGAACGTGTGCAGACCCGCGCCTTTGGCCTGCCCGGGATGGCCACGTTCTATGGCCCCTCCGGCTGGGGCAAGACCACCGCCGTGACCGTCGCGGCCAATGAGTATCAGGCCCATGTTGTCCAGGTCAAAGACTGCTGGACGCCGACCTATCTGGCGCAAGCAATCCTGCGCGAAATCGGCCTGCCGCCCCAACGCGGGGTGGCCGCCATGGTCGACGCCATTGGCGCACAGCTTGCCCGCAGCGACCGCCCTCTGATCATCGACGACGCGCAATACCTCCTGCGCAAGCGGATGGTCGAGTTGGCGCGCGATATCTACGAGAGCAGTCAGGCCCCGGTCATTCTGGTCGGCGAGGAAAAGCTGCCGCAGGATCTGACCCGTTGGGAGAACATCCACAACCGCCAACTCGCGTGGGAACCGGCGCTCGCCTGCAACCTCACGGACGCGGAGAAACTCGCCCCGATCTACGCGGCTGGCGTCGACGTGGCCCCCGACCTGCTTGGTGCCATCGTGGCCGCCTCGGGTGGCTCGATCCGCCGGGTATCCACCAATCTGGCGCGCGCCAAGGAACTGGCCATGGGCCGGGGGCGGCGTCTGGCCGACCTCGAGCTTTGGGGTAACCGCGTTTTTGACACCGGCCAGCCTCCGGCGGTGCGTCGGGTCGACGATTTCCGCCCGGTGGCCCGGCCTGAGAAGCGGGAGGACACGGTCGTACCTCTGGCGAAGATCGCGAAGGAGACGCGCGAATGAAGCCTTTCCGCAGCACAATGGAACGCCACACTTGGGACCGTGTCAAAGGCATGCAGGAATTCCACTGGACCGATATCGCGGCTCTTGGGGTGCATGACGACACCGCGCAGAAGTTCGTGCGCCGCTGGGAGCGCGCGGGCCTCGTGAAATGCATCCGCAAGGACATGCACCGCAAGATATTCCGGAGCGTCGAGTTGAACGCGGCGAGTTTGGCCGCGCCCGAGGTGCAAGACGGCGTCCCGACCCCCGAGGGCAATATGTGGCGCGCGATGCGGCGGTTGGTCCAGTTCGGCCCGACGGATTTGGCCGCGCATGCCAACGCAGGCGGGGTCGAGGTCTCCGTCGAGAAGGCCCGCGCCTACTGCCGTCAGCTGCTGGGGTCCGGCCATCTGAAAGTGAGGCAAACGGCGATCATTGGACGCCGTGAGGCGATCTATCAGTTGATCGAGGACAGCGGGCCTTTCCCGCCGAAAGCCGTCCGCCTCGCGGGGGTTCTCGATCCCAACACCGGGGCCTTTGCCCCCGCGAAAGGCGGTGCGGTATGATCTCTGTATCCCTCCCATTTTTGGGGTGGCTTGCGACCGTAATGATGATCTTTGCCTCCGGAAAGTTCTTGCAGGAGGGCGCGCGCCGATACGAGCGCGGAGACCCTTGGCAAATCAAGACCTTCATCGGCGTCGCACTGCAACTCATGTCCGTCGTCTACCTTGTGCTTGGATACCTGATCGGGGGTGCCGCGTGAGCGCGCGTGACACCGCCCGGGAATTCTGGGGCGAGGCCATGCCGGATTGGGTGGCCGCCTTGGCGCGGGCCTGCGACGAGACCAGCCAAAACAAGGTCGCGCTCAAGTTGGAACGCAGCGCAACGCTTGTGTCGAACATCCTGCGCAACCGCTACCCCGCCGACACCAGCATCGTCGAGGACCTTGTGCGGGGGCATTTCATGCGCGCGGTGGTCGACTGCCCCGCCTTGGGCGAGATCGGCAAACAGGTCTGCCGCAAGTGGCGCGGCAAGGCGGCAAACTTCGAGAATGTGAACTCGCAGACCGTCACCATGTACCGCGCCTGCAATCGGTGCCCCATCCACAAGGGGGCCGACGATGACGCGGCATGACGACAGCCTCGATGCGCCGGTGAGGGAGCTTGCGGCGCAGGCGGTGCCCGCCTCAGAGATCGCGCGCCGCCTCGGGGTCACGACGCAGCGCGTCCACTCCGTGCTGCACTACCTGCGCCGTCACGGGATCTCGTTCCCGCCGGTTCGGCTTGGGAAGCCTTGCGGGCCTCAGGGCGCACAGTTGACCCGGCTCAACGCTGAGGTCCGCGCCGCCCTCGAGCCGCATGCCATCGCGCGCGGGATGGAAACCAAGGCGCTCGCCGTCCGCATCCTCGACGTCGTGATCCGCGACGGTTTGATCGACGCCATTCTCGATGACAAGGAGACCGAAGTATGAACGCCCCCGAAATCGCCCGCTGGAGTCCCGACGAGATGCTGCGCCTTGCGGCCTCGGGCGTGGCCAAGGTGGATCTCCTTGGCCCGCGCGGTAGCACGCTTTGCTCGATGGACGAGATCGCCGCCATGGCCGCCGTCTGCGCGCTCCATGGCGTGGGTCCAAGCCTCCTTTCAACACCCCCTTCAACAGGAGAGTAGCGGTGCTGGATTTCTACCTCCTTGCCCGGTTCAAACTCGGATCATGGATGCTGCATCGGTCTTTGGACGTGATGCCGCGTTGCAGCCTTCGAGACACGCTGCGGATGGCCGTCGTGCAGGCCTATGCCTTCGAGCGCGAGCAATTCGAAACACCCCCTTCAACAGGAGAGTAAAATGTCTGAATTCACCCCCCATCCGGTGCCGTCAGGCATCATCGAGGAGAACGGCCGCCGCAAAATGGTCGACGCCAAGGGCCGCGAAGTGCCGCTTGATCTCGTCCGTCCGCAGGACCAGTTGCAAGACGAACAGGTGCGCAAGATCGCTGGGTATGCGCTGGCGCTCAGCGACCAGCTCCGCCGGTTCAAGGAACACACTTTCGACGACATCTCGGATTTCGGGGCCATCCTCGCGCAGGAGTATGGGACCAGCGTCGGCGGGGCCAAGGGCAACAAGACGCTGACCACCTATGACGGGCTCTTTCAGGTGCAGGTCCAAGTGCAGGACCGGGTGGACTTCGGCCCCGAGTTGCAGATCGCCAAGGGCCTGATCGACGAGTGCCTCAATGAATGGTCCGCCGACAGCCGCCCGGAAATTCAGGCCATCGTGACGCGCGCCTTCAACACCGACAAGGAAGGTCAAATCAACCGCGCCGAGATCTTCATGCTCCTGCGGCTCGACATCGCCGACGCGCGGTGGAACCGGGCAATGGACGCCATCCGCGACGCCATGCGCGTGGTGGGCAAGGCGACTTACGTCCGCGTCAAGCACCGGCCAAACACAGAGGCCCCGTGGCAGACGGTGGTTCTCGATCTGGCGAAGGTCTGAGGGGATGGGTAGTTCCGCCGCGTCACTCGGCCTGCTGCACGGCCCAGTTCAAAACGGTCCCGACATTGGCGGTGGGATTGCTAGTGCAACTGCGCGCGTATCTCTCGACAAGAGGCGGTTGGCTCCGGTCTTTAAACTCGATGCCCCGCTTCAGGCCAGCGTAGAACAGAACTGCGTCACCTTTCAGCAGGCCCGGATCGCGCAAGAACGTCAGAAATGCTACGCAGCTTGCGTCGAGATACTTGGAGGCGGCGCTGTCGGTTATGTCAGCTTTGACAGGTGCCGCCACGGCTATCAGCAGGATTGTGAATGCTCTGATCATTTGAACTCCTCCGTTTCGGCGAGCCTACACGCGGTGTCGCCGCCATACAATTTGACAATTTCAGCGAACCGCTGCATTCTGATCTCGTCCGAAAGCGAAGTAGCTCTCGCCCGGGCCTCGATACCGAAGGCGGTTACGCCCCGACACGGCGTCTCATCACATGAGACGATCCTTCTCCGGGTGCCCCGCGTGCATGTCCAGGGCTCACGCCTAAAGACGTGGGGAGGCTGTCCTTCGGCAGTCGAGCTAACACCCGGGGGCTGTGTGCCCCCGTAACCGAAGGAACGATCAAAAATGACTTCCCACGACAGCCGAATACCGACCATTCTGGACATTCAGGACAAGGCCTTGCTCTTGCCGGGACGCCCGCAGTTCTGGACGTCGCACCATATGGCGGGTTTCTATCAAACGACCCCGGACAATGTTGTTCGGCAATTCAGGCGCAACCCCAACCGGTTTCCCGACGATTTCTGGTTCGAGCTTCGCGAGGGCGAAGTGCAGGTTTTGGTCCGTCATTTTGGCGGACCAAGCCGCGTGAACCGTGGTGTTCTGATCGGCTTCACGAAGGCCGGGGCGTTGGCACTGTCTGGGGTTTTGAAAACGCCGGTCGCGGATGCAGTTTCGGTGCAGATCGTCCGCGCCATTGTCGCGATGGAAGAGCAGGCGATTTCGGACGCAAAGCGCATGTTGCTCAAGTTGCGCAGCGACGTCTTTCAGAAGAAGCCGATTTACAATCGGATAAAGGTCTACGTCGACGCCGGTCTGAGCTTCGACCAGCTCTGGCGGGACACGAATTACAGCCGGTTCAAATTGGAGCAGGCGGCGCGCGAGATGCTGGCGCAGGGTCTCATCCCGCATCTGCCCACGGGCATGCAGCCGGGCTGTTCGACAATGCCTGATCCCCGCGACGAGGTGCACGAGGTCACCACGGCCCTCTGGGGCGTGGTCAGCCTGCTCACCATGGCCGACGAGCCGGTTGACCGGCGCGGCTTGGAATACCTGCTGCGCCTCATCTATGACCGGCTGGAACCTGCAAGCGAGGCGCTGCAAGACTTCCAACCGCGCCAGTGACCCCGCGCGGCCCCTCTCACGGGGGGCCGCCGCATGAACCGCGCGCTGCAACAGCTGATCTTCGCCGCCTGCCGCCAGCTGGGCCTCGACGAGGACGCGCGCCGCGACTTGCAGGTCAGCGTCACCGGCAAGACGTCGTTGCGCGACATGAACGACGGCGAGTTGAAGCTGATCGTCAACCGGCTGAAGCAGGCCGGGTTCGAGGACAAACCCCGCAATCCGCGCCACAAGCCTGCACCGCGCGCCGATCTGCGCATGATCCATGTGCTTTGGCGCAAGCTCGGCCAGTCGGGCGCGCTGCGCGATCCCTCCCGCGCCGGGCTCAACAAGTTCATTCGCGCCCGGTTCGGAGGCGTCTGGGGATCGGTCCCGGCCGACGTCGACATGCTGCGCGAGTGGCAGCAGATCGACGACGTCATTCAGGCGCTCAAATCTTGGGGCCAGCGCCAGAACATCGACTTCGATTGGGAGGATCACCGCCGGTGAAAAAGCCGCGCCACCCCGCCTCTGACCATGCCGTGATCCGCTATCTCGAGCGGGTCAAGGGCGTGGATATCGACGCGGTGCGCCGCGAGATCGGGCGCGTGGTGGAGGAGGGTCTCGAGGCCGGAGCCTGCGGCGTGATCAGCGGCGGATTCGTCTACAGGATCGAGGGCGGATGCGTTGTGACCGTCACCCGGCGTCATACGCAGCCCCCGGGGCGGCGACGCCAAGAAGACCCAACCATGACAGAGGGCGAGGTTTTTACCCCGGTCCAGATCCGCCCCTACGTCGAGGCCCTCGGCGAGGCAGACGCGGTCGAGTTCCTCCTCGAGTTTGGCGGTGCCGAGCTTTAC